>NZ_JASKUT010000001.1:3675000-3737500 GCF_030167925.1 Paenibacillus silviterrae | reverse complement strand
GGGAGACTTGAGTGCAGGAGAGGAAAGTGGAATTCCACGTGTAGCGGTGAAATGCGTAGAGATGTGGAGGAACACCAGTGGCGAAGGCGACTTTCTGGACTGTAACTGACGCTGAGGCGCGAAAGCGTGGGGAGCAAACAGGATTAGATACCCTGGTAGTCCACGCCGTAAACGATGAGTGCTAGGTGTTAGGGGTTTCGATACCCTTGGTGCCGAAGTAAACACAGTAAGCACTCCGCCTGGGGAGTACGCTCGCAAGAGTGAAACTCAAAGGAATTGACGGGGACCCGCACAAGCAGTGGAGTATGTGGTTTAATTCGAAGCAACGCGAAGAACCTTACCAGGTCTTGACATCCCTCTGAATGTCCTAGAGATAGGGCAGGCCTTCGGGACAGAGGAGACAGGTGGTGCATGGTTGTCGTCAGCTCGTGTCGTGAGATGTTGGGTTAAGTCCCGCAACGAGCGCAACCCTTGATTTCAGTTGCCAGCATTCAGTTGGGCACTCTGAAGTGACTGCCGGTGACAAACCGGAGGAAGGTGGGGATGACGTCAAATCATCATGCCCCTTATGACCTGGGCTACACACGTACTACAATGGCCGGTACAACGGGCAGCGAAGGAGCGATCCGGAGCGAATCCTTAGAAGCCGGTCTCAGTTCGGATTGCAGGCTGCAACTCGCCTGCATGAAGTCGGAATTGCTAGTAATCGCGGATCAGCATGCCGCGGTGAATACGTTCCCGGGTCTTGTACACACCGCCCGTCACACCACGAGAGTTTACAACACCCGAAGTCGGTGGGGTAACCGCAAGGGGCCAGCCGCCGAAGGTGGGGTAGATGATTGGGGTGAAGTCGTAACAAGGTAGCCGTATCGGAAGGTGCGGCTGGATCACCTCCTTTCTATGGAGTCCATGATGGCTGTAGGCCATCGGACATAAAATTTACTCTCTTCGTTGTTCAGTTTTGAAAGGCGCAATGCCTTTCAGAACTCTTGTTCCTTGAAAACTGGATATCGAAACAAAGCAAAATGTCGAAACATCTATACGATGGTTTATTGAGCGAATGCGAGATGAACAATCTTTTAGCTGAGGTTAAGCTAATAAGAGCGCACGGAGGATGCCTAGGCACCAGGAGCCGAAGAAGGACGTGGCGAACGACGAAATGCCTCGGGGAGCCGTAAGCAGGCTTTGATCCGGGGATGTCCGAATGGGGAAACCCGCGTGAGGTAATACTCACGTACCACACAGTGAATACATAGCTGTGTAGGAGGCAGACGAGGGGAACTGAAACATCTAAGTACCCTCAGGAAAAGAAAACAAAAGTGATTCCGTCAGTAGCGGCGAGCGAAAGCGGAACAGCCCAAACCAAGGGGCTTGCCCCTTGGGGTTGTAGGACGTCAATGTGAGTGCAGGTTGGTAGGCGAACAGGTCTGGAAAGGCCGGCCAAAGTGGGTAACAGCCCCGTAACCGAAAGCAACCGAGACTCTAGACGGATCCTGAGTACGGCGGGACACGTGAAACCCCGTCGGAATCCGGCAGGACCATCTGCCAAGGCTAAATACTCCCTGGTGACCGATAGTGAAGCAGTACCGTGAGGGAAAGGTGAAAAGAACCGCGGGAGCGGAGTGAAAAAGAACCTGAAACCGTGTGCTTACAAGAAGTCAGAGCTCGTTAATGAGTGATGGCGTGCCTTTTGTAGAATGAACCGGCGAGTTACGTTTACGCGCAAGGTTAAGGTGAGAAGCCGGAGCCGCAGCGAAAGCGAGTCTGAATAGGGCGAATAAGTACGTAGACGTAGACCCGAAACCGTGTGATCTACCCCTGTCCAGGGTGAAGGTGCGGTAACACGCACTGGAGGCCCGAACCCACGAATGTTGAAAAATTCGGGGATGAGGTGGGGGTAGCGGAGAAATTCCAATCGAACTCGGAGATAGCTGGTTCTCCCCGAAATAGCTTTAGGGCTAGCCTCGGGTGATGAGTCGCGGAGGTAAAGCACTGATTGGGTGCGGGGCCCGCCAAGGGTTACCAAGTCCAGTCAAACTCTGAATGCCGCAGACTTTAACCCGGGAGTCAGACAGTGAGTGCTAAGATCCATTGTCAAGAGGGAAACAGCCCAGATCATCAGCTAAGGTCCCCAAGTGTGTGTTTAAGTGGGAAAGGATGTGGAGTTGCAAAGACAACCAGGATGTTGGCTTAGAAGCAGCCACCATTGAAAGAGTGCGTAATAGCTCACTGGTCGAGTGACTCTGCGCCGAAAATGTAACGGGGCTAAATACACCACCGAAGCTATGAGTCCATTTATGGGCAGTAGGGGAGCGTTGTAACAGCAGTGAAGGTTGATCGTGAGGACAGCTGGAGCGGTTACAAGTGAGAATGCCGGTATGAGTAACGAAAAGACAAGTGAGAATCTTGTCCGCCGTAAGCCTAAGGGTTCCTGAGGAAGGTTCGTCCGCTCAGGGTAAGTCGGGACCTAAGGCGAGGCCGAAAGGCGTAGTCGAAGGACAACAGGTTGAAATTCCTGTACCACCGTGAACCGTTATGAGCAATGGGGTGACGCAGAAGGATAGTGACGCGGACTGATGGATGTCCGTCCAAGCAGCGAGGCTGGTTAGTAGGCAAATCCGCTAATCGTAAGGCTGGGCTGTGATGGGGAGCGAAATTCAAGTAGCGAAGGTCATGAGTTCAAGCTGCCAAGAAAAGCCTCTAGCCAGGGAGAAGGTGCCCGTACCGCAAACCGACACAGGTAGGCGAGCAGAGCATGCTAAGGCGCTCGGAAGAACTCTCGTTAAGGAACTCGGCAAAATGACCCCGTAACTTCGGGAGAAGGGGTGCCTCGGTAGGGTGAATAGCCCGAGGGGGCCGCAGTGAAAAGGCCCAAGCGACTGTTTAGCAAAAACACAGGTCTGTGCGAAGCCGCAAGGCGAAGTATACGGGCTGACGCCTGCCCGGTGCTGGAAGGTTAAGGGGAGCGGTTAGGGGTAACCCGAAGCTGTGAACCGAAGCCCCAGTAAACGGCGGCCGTAACTATAACGGTCCTAAGGTAGCGAAATTCCTTGTCAGGTAAATTCTGACCCGCACGAATGGCGTAACGACTTGGGCGCTGTCTCGACGAGAGATCCGGTGAAATTTTAATACCTGTGAAGATGCAGGTTACCCGCGACAAGACGGAAAGACCCCATGGAGCTTTACTGCAGCTTGATATTGGACTTTGGTACGATCTGTACAGGATAGGTGGGAGCCTAAGAAGCCGGAGCGCCAGCTTCGGTGGAGGCGCCGTTGGGATACCACCCTGATCGTATCGGAGTTCTAACCTGGCACCATTAGCTGGTGTGGGGACAGTGTCAGGTAGGCAGTTTGACTGGGGCGGTCGCCTCCTAAAGAGTAACGGAGGCGCCCCAAGGTTCCCTCAGAATGGTTGGAAATCATTCGAAGAGTGCAAAGGCATAAGGGAGCTTGACTGCGAGACAAACAGGTCGAGCAGGGACGAAAGTCGGGCTTAGTGATCCGGTGGTACCGAATGGAAGGGCCATCGCTCAACGGATAAAAGCTACCCTGGGGATAACAGGCTTATCTCCCCCAAGAGTCCACATCGACGGGGAGGTTTGGCACCTCGATGTCGGCTCATCGCATCCTGGGGCTGAAGTAGGTCCCAAGGGTTGGGCTGTTCGCCCATTAAAGCGGTACGCGAGCTGGGTTCAGAACGTCGTGAGACAGTTCGGTCCCTATCTGTCGCGGGCGTAGGAAATTTGAGAGGAGCTGTCCTTAGTACGAGAGGACCGGGATGGACGTACCGCTGGTGTACCAGTTGTCTCGCCAGAGGCACGGCTGGATAGCCAAGTACGGAAGGGATAAGCGCTGAAAGCATCTAAGCGTGAAGCCCCCCTCAAGATGAGATTTCCCAATTAGTAAGACCCCTTGTAGACGACGAGGTAGATAGGTTCGGGGTGGAAGCGCGGCAACGTGTGGAGCTGACGAATACTAATCGGTCGAGGGCTTATCCTATAAAGCATATGACATTTGCTGAAGTTTCGAATCCAGTTTTCAAGGCGCAAGCCTTGATGGATATTTTCTAACGAAAAATCCGGTTTGGTGATGATGGCGGAAGGGAACCACGCGTACCCATACCGAACACGACCGTTAAGCCTTCCAGCGTCGATGGTACTTGGACCGAAGGGTCCTGGGAGAGTAGAACGTCGCCAAGCAATAAAAGAGCCTCTTGGGATCTCATCCAAGAGGTTCTTTTCGTATATCGAGTTGTTATTTGTGCGAATGTACAACAATCGACATCAGTTTTCATCGTTTTTTACGGATATTTCTGCGAAAATGCAACTTTTCTTGGCCGGAACGCCACGTTAGGATGTATATCGCAATTGAATTTTGCACAATAGCAGAAATTTCACCTCGCAAGAGGTTTATCCTATACGATTTATGTCATTACGCAGAAAAACTCATTATCTACCGACCGCCCCTAAAATAGAAAAATACGCCCTACTGAGCGTAGCAGGACGTGTCGGCTTCGTTGATTTTTACATAACCGGTGTGAAGGTGCTTGTGAAGCTTGAGAAGGATGACAAATCGCGGGAAAATCAACCAAAGATGAATGAAAACGAGATGCCCAAGCGCATTTAGTGACAGCCAGGGGAACAAGCATCCGACGATGACCAAGGTAATGAATAAGAGCTGCATGTGCACCTTCAACAGCTTCTCCAGCGAAATGTAACTGTTAGGGCGATACCCGAACCAGGGCAATTCAAACGCCCATCCCCAACCCTTCGGGGATTTGCCGTCCATCGTACGAAGGGAGAAATAAGTTATCGTCAGATGCAGTACAGGGACGATGAGCCACGCAGCTGCAAACGGCCATGGATTCCATTGAATGATATCCCATGCCAGCAAAATTAGAAGCAATGCCCAGTACGAGTAGAGCACAGCAGGTTTATGATGAATACGCTGCAATAAGCGGTAATGATAGATAGTGGATTCCTTCGATAGATGACGATCGTTCACTTAGTACCAGCCTGCCTTGTCGTTAGTTCTGTTATTCTTATCAATATATCGGTCTTCTTGTACCAAATTATAAGAACGAGGAACCCATTTTCCCCCACTTTCATAAAAATATATCATCAGGCTCAGGTTTAGATTTAAGAGAATCCGGCGATACTGATAGATAAAAAGAATAGAGGTGACAGCAATGGGTGACGCATTACAGCAAGAAATAACAAACTCTTGCATCATTTGCGGGCATAGCAAAGAAAACGGCATTATGATCATATCAACCTTCATCTGCGAGGATTGCGAGACCGAAATGGTAAGAACGGACGTGCGGGATGCGAAGTATCCGTTCTTCATCCATCAAATGAAGCAAATTTTATATAAAAAGAACGCCTAATTCAGCGTAAAATAGAGACTCTCAATCAACCGAAGGTTGGTGGGGGTCTCTTTGTTTGTTACAATACCAGCATACCTATAAGTAAAGGAGCATTAGCATGAGCACAGGAAAAGCTCCCTTATATGAACAGCTGCTTAAACATCGAACGGCGCGTCCGCACAGCTTTCATGTCCCGGGACATAAACTTGGAAAAGGGATACATCCGAGTGCAAAGGAAGTATTTCAGTCCCTTCTCGAAATCGACATGACGGAAATTCCGGGCTTGGATGATTTGCATCATCCGGAAGAAGCTATTAAGGAAGCACAGGAGCTGGCCGCCGCAGTATTCGGATCCGAACATACCCATTTCCTTGTCGGCGGTAGCACAGTCGGCAATCTTGCCATGATTATGGCGACATGCCAAGCAGGAGATCTTCTTCTTGTTCAAAGAAATGCACACAAATCCGTGATACACGGCTTGATGCTTTCCGGTGCACGGGCTGTGTTCATTACACCGAAGGTGGATCCCGATAGCGGCCTTCCTGTAGGCCTCACCTCAGAACAGGCGGCAGAGGCACTTGAGCGGTATCCGGAGGCCAAGGGCCTTTTGGTCACGAACCCAAGCTATTACGGGTTGGGAACATCCCTGCAGCCATTAGCAGAGCTGCTTCATAAGCAGGACAAGGTCCTGCTGGTGGATGAAGCCCATGGCGCTCATTACGGCTTACATCCTGCGCTGCCGCTATCCGCTATGGCCTCGGGTGCGGATGGAGCGGTGCAATCAACTCACAAGATGCTGACCTCCATGACGATGGGGGCGATGTTACATTTGCAAGGGGATCGGCTGGATCGTAAGGAAGTGGCACGCTACTTAGGTATCCTGCAGAGCTCAAGTCCATCCTATCCCATTATGGCCAGCCTCGATGTATGCCGCATGCAAATGCAGGAGCACGGAAGGGAGCTTCTGGATCAGGGGATCGGGCAGATTACTTATCTTGATGAGTGCCTAAGGAGCACAAAGCGTATACAAGCCTATCGGCCCAAATATCTGCCCAACCAGACACAGGATCCGTTCAAAATCTTACTCTATGATGCTGAAGGTCGCTGGACAGGCTTCGAGTTGAAGGAAAGGCTGGAGCAGCTGGGCTGCTACCCTGAAATGGCCGATCCGCGCTATGTCCTGCTGGTGTGTACCTTAGCGACTACGAAGGAGGATATGGATGCGCTGCTAACCGCAATAAGCCGCATCGAAGAGACAGCCGACCCGGCTTCCCAATCATCGCAACCGGTCCTAAGCACTCATTTGCAGATGCCGTCGCTGTCAGAGCCGGTGCATTTTCATAGAATTATTCGTACACAACAAGACATCGCTTACACGCGAATTGTCGAAGCAAAGGGACGGGTGGCTGCAGAGATGATTATTCCCTACCCGCCGGGAATTCCCCTTCTCTATCCCGGGGAGATCATTTCCGAACAAGCGATCGTATACCTGGAGCAATTGGCCCGAATGGGCTCCAGATTTCACGGTCATGATGTGGCTGCAACAGGCACGATACCAACCTATACGAGCGCTCAAGTTACCTGAATTGCCGGCGATGTGGTATAGTTAAAGGAATATCATCGAAATAGAGGAGCTGCAAGAAGTGAGACCGGGTTACTTTATAACAATTGAGGGCGGCGAAGGCGCAGGCAAAACGTCGGCCATACGGAAAATCGGCGAGCTTCTGGAGGAAAAGGGCTATGAGGTCATCACCACAAGAGAGCCCGGCGGCATCCCGATTGCCGAGAAAATCCGAGGCGTCGTCCTGGATCCCGCGCATACCTCTATGGATGGCAGAACAGAGGCTTTACTCTACGCGGCGGCCCGCAGGCAGCATTTGGTCGAGAAGGTCATTCCCGCTCTGCAAGCTGGAAAGGCCGTCCTATGCGATCGTTTCGTAGACAGCAGCCTGGCTTACCAAGGCCATGCCCGGGGGCTAGGGATCCCTGAGGTGCTTCGCATCAATGAGTTCGCGATCGAAGGCTGGATGCCGGACTTGACCATCCTGATGGATGTATCGCCGGAGGTGGGTCTAGCCAGGATAGACGCTGACCGGGGACGCGAAGTGAATCGGCTCGATATGGAGACGCATGATTTTCACCGGCGGGTCCGGGAGGGCTATTACCGGGTGAAGGACATGTTCCCTGAGCGAATACGAATAGTGAATGCGGATTTGCCGATGGAACAGGTTTTCGAAAGCTTGGCGATCCTGGTGAACCAAAACCTCCCTTCTAGAGTATAATGAAATAAAGCATCCTATCTTGCATTTTCCATATACATTAATGAAGGAATTTTCAGTAGGCTTGTCTAATTATTACTATAGGGAGTTAGCAACCTTTCATCCCAGACCTCACATATGTTGTAAACGTTTGCTGGCCCGACAGGTAGGATGGATTACTTCCCATATGTAAGGAGGCAGGTTATTATGAAATTAGTCATCGCGGTGGTTCAAGATAAAGACAGCAACCGATTGTCCAATGCACTGATTAAGGAAGGCTTTCGTGCGACGAAGCTGGCGAGTACGGGCGGCTTTCTTCGAGCAGGGAACACGACCTTCATGATCGGTACCGAGGATGAGCGGGTGAACGAGGTTCTCCAAGTCATCAAGGCGAATTGCAAAATCCGCGAGCAAATGGTTACACCGGTATCCCCTATGGGTGGCACGACCGATTCTTACATTCCTTTCCCTGTGGAGGTACAGGTCGGCGGTGCAGCGGTGTTCGTGATGCCGGTAGAGCGGTTCGAGCACTTCTAATTGAATTCAGGAGCGAAGACGCATGAAGATTAATCCGGGTTGGCGGCCGCTCGGCAAGGAACTGATCCGCAGTGACAATACGCATGCCCAGCAGACACAGCAAAAATCGTTCTCGGATATGATGAACCATCACCATGAACGGGCAAGCATGGAACAGCTGAAGCAGATCCTGCAGCAGATTGACAACCAAGGCCAGCGGCTGGCCAAGTCGATGACGGTGCGTGAGCTTCGCCAGTACAAGCTGCTGATAAAGCAGTTTCTGGAGGAGACGGCCAGACGCGGCGTTCAGCTTCGCGATACGCGCGGCTGGGACCGCCGCGGTCGTTCCAAGCGGTACAAGCTGCTGGAGGAGATTGATCAGGAGCTGCTGACCTTGGCGGATGAGATGCTGCTGAGTGAGCAGGGACGCATTGATTTATTGCATAAAATCGGTGAAATCCGGGGCATGTTAATTAATCTTGCCTTTTAACAAGAGCCGTCGGACAAGCCGGGTAAGGTAGGAGCAAGGAAAGCTATGTCTTTTAGGCAGGTAGAAGGTCAAGAGCGGGTCAAACGAATATTGCAAAACAGCTTACGGGCGGACAAGGTGTCCCATGCTTATATATTTACGGGTCCGGCGGGCACAGGAAGGCAAGCGATGGCGCTGGCGTTCGCCCAAGCGATTTATTGCAAGGTGCTGCCTGATGACGCATGCGGGGAATGCCTCGATTGCAGAAAGGTCGAGCACGGAAACCATCCAGATCTTCACACGGTCATGCCGGACGGCGCCTCCATTAAGATCGATCAAATCCGCGAGCTGCAGAAGCAGTTCTCGTACCGTGCCAGCGCCTCCGGCGTGAAGATGTACATTATTCATGAGGCGGAGAAAATGACCGTACAGGCTGCCAATAGCCTGCTCAAGTTTCTGGAGGAGCCGACATCGCAGATCGTTGCCATACTGATAACGGAGAATGGGAATGCTCTGCTGCCGACCATTCGTTCCAGAGCCCAATGGATATCATTCCTTCCCATGAACCGGTCTCAAATGACACAGCAGCTGCTGGAGGAGGGCTTGCCGCCGGCATTGGTGAAGGTGGCCGTGCACATGGCTGCCGGACCTGCAGCTGCGCGGGAACGTATTCAAACAAATGGGTTTGCAGAAGTCCGAAATCTAGTGATACAATTAACAAGAGAGAGCTTTACTCGGCTTCCGACGGCGCTGCTTACCGCGCAGCAGAAGCTGACGAAGGGCGCGCTCGCGGAGGAGCTGACTGCTTTCATGGACATGCTCATCTTATGGCTCAAGGATATGGTCCAGCTGCATCTGGGCAATCGGGAGGCGTTGGTGTACGCCGATCAAGCCGAATGGATGGCGCCGCAGGCTCTGACGTATCCCTTAGAGCATTGGATTGCGTGCCTGGAGCAGACCATCGACACGCAGAAGAAGCTGCGATTTCATGCTAATCCCCAGCTCATGCTGGAAACGATATTAATGCAGCTTAAGGGGGTGTAACGTTGTTTTCCGTTGTGGGGGTTCGATTCAAGAAGGCGGGTAAAATTTATTACTTCGATCCCAGCGACTTTCCGGTAGAGCAGGACAGCAGCGTCATTGTAGAGACAGCAAGAGGCATCGAATACGGGAAGGTCGTCATCGGACGCCGGACCGTTGGAGAAGCCGATGTCGTGCTTCCGCTCAAGAAGGTCATCCGGATTGCGGATACGCAAGACGCTCAGCTGGTAGAAGATAATAAGGCGGCGGCCAAGAACGCGTTTACCATATGCCAGGACAAGATTAAGGACCATCAGCTTCGGATGAAGCTGGTGGACGTTGAATATACATTTGACCGGAACAAAATTATTTTTTACTTCACCGCAGAAGGCCGCGTTGATTTTCGTGAGCTGGTGAAGGATCTGGCCAGTATTTTCCGAACACGGATTGAGCTAAGGCAAATCGGCGTACGCGACGAAGCGAAGATGCTGGGAGGAATCGGCCCATGCGGCCGGATTCTGTGCTGCTCCTCGTTTCTGGGGGACTTCGAGCCGGTATCAATCAAAATGGCCAAGGACCAGAACCTGTCGCTGAATCCGACGAAAATTTCGGGTTTGTGCGGAAGATTAATGTGCTGCCTGAAATATGAGCATGATAATTATGAAAGCGCAAAGGATGAGCTTCCACGAGTGGGCAGTGAGGTCGTTACCTCCTACGGGAACGGACGCTTGATTTCCTTGAATGTAAGCGAGCGCTTGGCCAAAGTACAAATTTTCGAATTGAAAAAGGTAATGGATCTTCCATTGGATGATGTAGTGGAACAGCACTAATGTTCTGTTGCTGCGGCCCTGAGGTGAAAGCGTGGATAAAAGAGACATTTTCGTGCAAATCGAGCAGATGGAAGAGCAAGTCGGTGCCTTTTATACCGAGCTTGGTCAAATGAAGAAGCAAATTATCGAGCTGTTGGAAGAAAACAAACGGCTTAGTATAGAAAACGGACAGCTGCGCAAGCTGTTAAAAAAGGATGCCGATCCCGTTCCTTCTCCAGATGAGGAGGAGGCGCAGGATCAATCCCCTTCGGTCAAAGAAGCGACAACCGGGGAAGGCTTGGACAATCTGGCCCGCATTTATCAAGAGGGCTTTCATATTTGTAATGTCTACTACGGACATTTGAGAACGGAAGGCGATTGCCTGTTCTGCTTATCATTTTTAAATAAATAAAGACCAGCCGTAGAGAGCTTCTCGCTCCTACGGCTTTTTTGGAGAAAGAGGAGTCGTGTGTTGGAGAACGGGAAGGTCACCTTGCAGCCTACGGAACGGATCGATGATTTACTTACGCATGATTTGCGAATCATTCAAAGCGATGAGGTGTTCAGCTTCTCGCTGGATGCCGTATTGCTGGCCAGGTTTTGTTATGTACCCCCTAGGGGAAGAATCGTCGATCTCTGTTCAGGCAATGGAGTGATTCCGCTGCTGCTGACGACGAGAACGAAAGCTCATATTACCGGTGTCGAGATCCAAGATCGGCTTGCCGATATGGCACGGCGCAATATCCGGCTGAATGGGCTGGAGGATCGGATTCATATGATTCACGGCGATCTACGGGATCCCGCGGCGGAGCTGGGCAACGGAGCCTTTGATGTGGTTACCGTCAATCCCCCCTATTTGCCGGTTCCGAACGGGGATCAGAACATGAACCCGCATTTTGCCGCGGCGCGGCATGAGGTGCATGCGACACTGGAGGACGTGGTACGGGCCAGCGCACGGCTGGTACGAAGCGGAGGACGTGTAGCGATGGTTCATCGGCCGAGCCGGCTGGTGGAGATATTCTGCACGATGAGGCAGTATCGTCTAGAGCCGAAGCGAATCCGGTTTGTGCATCCGCGGGCCGATCTCGAGGCAAATATGGTGCTAATCGAAGCGCTGCGTGACGGCAAGCCGGAAGTTAGGATGCTGCCTCCGTTAATCGTATACAAGAATAAGACGGAATACAGTGATGAGCTGATGGAGGTTTATTACGGCCGGAGCGAATCGCTCGCCCACAGTGATATCGGGCAGCATACCAGTACATAACCAAGGCGGGGAATCGATGAACATACAAAAAAGCTACGCGGAAGAAAAGCGTTACGGGAAGCTATACCTGGTAGCTACGCCGATCGGCAATCTGGAGGATATGACGTTTCGAGCCGTACGCACCCTCCGGGAAGTGGCGTGGATTGCCGCAGAAGATACGAGGCAAACCCGTAAGCTGCTGACCCATTTTGAAATCAACACCCGTTTGGTCAGCTACCATGAGCACAACAAACACGCAAGCGGGCCGGAGCTGATTCGTATTCTGCTCACCGGAGAATCCATTGCCTTAGTCAGCGATGCCGGCTTGCCGGCGATTTGCGATCCTGGCGCCGATCTGGCAAGAATGGCGATTGATGCGGGAATCGATGTCGTACCCATTCCGGGGGCTAATGCCGCACTTTCCGCATTAATCATGTCAGGTTTCTCGACGGAACGATTCCTGTTCCTGGGCTTCCTCCCGCGGGACAAGAAGCCGCTCGAGCAGGAGCTGACCCAGCTGCGCCGAGAAACCGGCACCATCCTCTGCTACGAATCGCCGCATCGGGTGGTAAAGACACTTACAGCGATTGCAGCTGTGCTGGGAGCGGATCGGGACATTAGCTTGATACGAGAGCTGACAAAGCGGTACGAAGAAGCGGTAAGGGGGACCGTGACCGAATGTTTGGAGCATTTGGAGGCGAACCCGCCGCAGGGCGAGTATGTTCTTGTCATTCGAGGCACCGACCCGGAAGCAGCAGCAGCGGAGGCCCCTGCGGACTGGTGGTCTTCGCTCTCACCCGAGGAGCATGTGTTACAATATGAGAGGGAAGGGCTTGACCCTAAGGAGGCTCTGAAGCGTGCAGCTCAAGACAGGGGTGTTCCCAAACGCGAGCTTTACCAGCTGCTTCGGGTGAAGGAGTAGAGAACTGCGCAGACTAAGGCGCCTGAGCTCCAGGAGCCTGGTCTGTGAAAAAAAAGAATCCCTAATTCGTTGATACGAACTAGGGACATAGAGGAGATATGAAAAAGGTTAGAATTACCATTAGTTAAGTTACTGCCTATATCTTATTATAACCTATTTTTTTTATTTTGTCACAGGTATTGGCATTTCCGTTAAACATTCATTGCATACAATTTTTCCCTTAAAGTAAGAGACGTTCTCGGCATTACCGCAGAAGATGCAAGCAGGCTCATATTTTTTCAGCATAATGCGCTCGCCGTCCACGTAAATTTCCAAAGCGTCCTTCTCACCAATACCCAACGTGCGGCGCAGTTCGATCGGGATAACAACGCGACCCAGCTCATCAACTTTACGCACGATACCTGTAGATTTCATCATAATAAAAATTCCCCTCTCCCGGAAGTGAAAATTGAGAAATTAATCGTCATCTTTCGACATAATTCTTAATTCCTATGATACCAACCATTCCCAAAATAGTCAACCTCAAATTACTAGTTTTCTATGTTAATTATTGGAGGCGAATGTAGGTAATTCAATTCTTTTGTGATACGATAAGAAAAAATGCTTAAAAACCGGTGTTTTTTCGCATAGAATGATGGATTGGCCTTAAAAGCAACTCGAAATAACTAGAATAAAATACCAAAAACCATATAAAACAATGGAAGTCTACAGTGACATGTTTCGACATATGTCTCGACATTGCTCAACATTTATGTCGAATAAAAGACGAAAAGAAAAAAGGAGATGTCCCATGGCGAGCCCGAGTCCCTTAAAGGAAGAAAAGGTTTTTAAAGACCCGGTACATAAATACATATACGTTCAGGATGAAACCGTGTGGGATCTCATCAACACCAAAGAATTTCAAAGATTACGCCGGATCCGGCAGCTGGGCACCTGCTTTCTGACGTTTCATGGAGCGGAGCACAGCCGTTTCTCCCATTCCCTCGGTGTGTACGAGATCACAAGAAAAATCATCAGCCAGTTTGAACGGAACCGATACGATGATTGGCCTAAGGAAGAACGCTTGCTCTGCCTATGCGCTGCCTTGCTGCATGATGTCGGTCACGGCCCGTTCTCCCACTCCATAGAAAAAACATTCGGAACGAATCACGAAAATTGGTCCTGCCGCATTGTCCTTGAAGAGGATACGGAGGTGAACCAGGTCCTCAGACGGGTCGCGCCTGACTTTCCCGAGAGGGTTGCCGGCGTGATCGCCAAAACCTACCATAAAGAAATTGTGGTTAGTCTCGTATCAAGTCAGCTGGATGCGGATCGAATGGATTATTTGCTTAGGGATGCGTATTTTACCGGAGTGAATTACGGCACCTTCGACCTGGAAAGAATTCTTCGTGTCATGCGGCCTTACCGCGGGCATATGGTGGTGAAGGAAAGCGGAATGCATGCGGTGGAGGACTATCTGATGTCCCGTTACCAAATGTACTGGCAGGTTTATTTTCACCCGGTTACCCGCAGTGCTGAGGTGGTTCTCCACAAAGTTTTCCAAAGAGCCAAACAGCTCTACGAAGAGGGATATCGCTTCCGATTCATGGTTTCCCCGCTGCTACGGCTGTTCCGCCAAGAGCTGACGGTGGCAGATTACCACATGCTGGATGAAGCGCTGATGCAAGCGGTTCTCATGCAATGGACGTTTGAAGAGGACGGCATCCTTGCGGATCTTTCCTCACGGTTCCTGAGCCGCAACCTGTTCAAGTATGTGACGTTGGAACGCATGGATGCTTCATTAGTAGAGGCATTGCGGACACAGATGCAGCAGCTTGGCGTGGATCCTGCATATTACCTTGAGATTGACTTCCCATCCGACCAATCCTATGATATTTATCGGCCGGGTGAGCAGGACGAAAAGCTTCCGATTCTTCTCTTGGATGAGGACGACAACCTGACGGAAATTTCCAGAAAATCCGAAATCGTTCGCTCCATCAGCGGAATCCAGATGGGGAAATACCATCTTTATTACCCGCAGGAGCTATTGCTGAATCACAGCCAGGCTCTGCTGCCCTCATTGAGGAAGCTCTTTGATTTGGAGTAATATCCATTATATAGAAAATACAAAAACAGGAACACAATGTGGCTGAACAGCCCCATGGGGAATGCCGGACTGGAATACATCTATATTGTAGAAACGTGAAGGAGAACTTTATGCTTACAGACACACATGCTCACTTGAACGCAGCACAGTTCGATGAGGATCGACAAGAGGTGATCGGGCGCGCATTAGCAAATGGCGTCACCCGTATAATCAATATCGGCTTTAACCGTGAAACGATTCCGACTTCCCTCGCGTTAGCGGAGCAATATGACTTCATCTATACAGCGGTCGGCTGGCATCCGACAGATGCAGCGGACATGCAGCCAGGCGATCTTGAATGGATTGAGGAGCTTTGTCGGCACCCTAAGGTGGTAGCAATCGGTGAAATCGGACTGGATTACTATTGGGATAAGAGCACGAAGGATATTCAGCTTCGCATTTTCCGCGATCAGATAAGATTGGCACGTAAAGTGGGAAAGCCCATTGTGATCCATAACCGGGATGCGCATCAGGATGTCGTTCAGGTGCTTCGTGAGGAAAAAGCTGCGGAAGTAGGGGGCGTGATGCACTGTTATTCCGGCAGCTGGGAAATTGCCAAGGAGTGCCTGGATATGAATTTTTATATCTCGTTCGGGGGGCCGGTCACCTTCAAAAATGCCAAGCAGCCGAAGGAGGTGCTAGAGAAGGTTCCGCTCGATCGTCTGCTCATTGAGACGGACGCTCCTTACCTCACCCCGCACCCGTTTCGGGGCAAACGCAATGAATCGGCATATGTCCGTTACGTTGCCGAGGCCGCGGCGGAAATCAAGGGGATTAGTACGGAAGACCTAGGTATGATAACATCCGACAATGCGTCCAAGCTTTTTAGACTAACATAGATTAAGTGCACATTTGACCACGCCCTTTTTTGTCGAAATAGGGATAAATGGAGCAAATCGGTGAAATCAGGAGATTTACGAAGAGGAAAGTATGTTTATTTGCAAAATACGGCTAAAAGAGTGAAAATTGGATGAAATTAACCCCAATTTCACGAGTTTGTATACTTTACAACTCAGCCGTACCATCGTAAACTCAATATTAACTTAATACAAATTACCAAATTTCCAACATCGCTGAGTTTCCGTAAGGGAAACGGGGGAACCGCATCGCGTTATGCAGCAGCTAGTCCATATGACTGCAGACGCATTTTCAGGGGTGAATCTTAGAAGCCTCAGCAGCTTCTGAGTAGGGCAACTCTCATGTCCGAATCCGTCAGCTAACCTCGTAAGCGTTAAGAGAGAGGTAACAATTGTCGTGTGCTGCTTTTTCATTTTAAGATTAAAATGAGAACAAGTCACGGGAAGGTTCCTCTTCTCTGGCTTGTTTTTTGTTGTCCACTTAGGGATATTCATCCCGGTCGATTCATACAAGTGAATCAAAGGAGGTGGGGACAAGGGCAAGTCTTAAGATCTGATGTTCAGATATAACGGCTGGACCTTGGTAATACCAAATAACCTTAGTCGCGTCAGATGAATCATGCAAAATAGTCGACGGCGGGGCTTTGAAGGAGGACCGAACAAGTGGGCGTTGTGACTCATGAACAAACCCATGTAAGACGATCATCCAGCATGACCTTCGCATTGCGATGGAAGCATGAAAACTTGCGTATGATTTCAGTTGCTGCGTTACTTTCATTCGCTATTGTCTTCATGTTCTTAATGATGTTGTACGGTACGGCCACTAAGCGCGTATCAATCGTTGTAGACGGTCAGGAGCAGACGTTCCAGACAAGGCATTCCGTTCTACAGCGCATACTGGATGAGCAAGGGATAGCCGTAAGCCAGAATGACAAGGTATCTCAGCCGCTGCAGGGTGCGGTCAAGTCGGGAGACCGTGTTGTCATCGAAAAGGCCATACCGGTTCAAGTTACGGCAGATGGAGAAACGAAGACGGTGTACACGGTCGCGAAGACAGTGGAAGCCGCGCTTGCCGAATCGAACATCGCCGTAGGGGAGCTCGATAAGGTGTCGCCGGGAATGGGAGAGCCATTATCGGGCGGTGCAGCCATCGAGATCGTTAGAGTGAAAAAAGAGACGGAAGAAATTACGGAATCGATTGCATTCGAGACCGTGAAGAAGAATGATCCCCAGCTGCTGAAGGGCAAAGAGCAAGTCGTACAGGAAGGTCAAGAGGGCGTTGTTCTGAAAACCAAGGAAAAAGTGTTTGAAGACGGTATACTCGTAGCAGAGCAAATCGTCGATGAAAAGGTTCAGTCCGAGAGTATCAAGAAAATCGTAGCGGTAGGTACGAAAAACCCGGTGGTTGTGCTGTCGTCCGGCTCCCCCACTGTGGATCAGGTAACCAAAGCAGGCGTTACCTTCGGCTATAAGCAGGTGATCAACAACGTCACCGTAACAGCTTATACCGCCAGTGCCGTATCGACAGGGAAAAGTGCAGAGCACCCTCAATACGGAATAACTTCCTCAGGCACGAAAGTGACAGAAGGCCGAACCATTGCAGTGGATCCGAAGGTGGTTCCCATGGGCTGGTGGGTTTACATTGAAGGTATCGGATTCCGCCGTGCGGAGGATACCGGCAGCGCGATCAAGGGAAATATCATCGATCTTTACTTTGACAGCTTACAGAATGCCCAACGTTTTGGTACGAAACGAGGGTACACAATGTATATCATCGGACCGAAGAAGCCGACAGCAGATTAATTGTGATGGACGGGATCAAACCGCTTGCGTGTATGAGCTCAACAGCGAAAATGAGCGGATAGCCGCCCTGTATGCATTATGGCAGGGCAGGGCAGAATCATGATATAGATAATGTGAGAAAGAAGAGGCAATCGCTTGCGTCCGACAAGGCGCAGGTCCTCTTCTTTTTTCGCTTTTCATGAAAGAGGTTGAAGAAGCGCGTGATCAAGGAAATCATTGTGGTAGAGGGCAAGGATGACACGGTTGCCATCAAACGAGCCGTGGAAGCGGAGACGATCGAAACCGGGGGCTCCGCCATTAACCAAAGCGTCATCAAACGCATTAAGCTGGCCCAGCAAAGGCGCGGCGTGATTGTTTTCACGGATCCGGATCATGCCGGTGAGCGCATTCGCAAGATTATAGCCTCCCGAGTACCTGGATGCAAGCATGCCTTCCTGACGCAGGAGGACGCAACGAGTAAAGGAGACATCGGTGTGGAGAATGCTTCGGTGGAAGCCATTCGCCGGGCCCTGGATAACGTTCGAACGGATTACGAGAGTAAGGCTACGGAAATTTCGTGGGAGGACCTTATGGACGCCGGGCTGATTGTTCACCCGCAAGCGGCGGACCGTCGCCTGAGGATGGGCAAGCTGTTAGGGATAGGCTACTGTAACGGTAAGCAGTTTTATAACCGGTGCCGGATGTTTCAAATCTCTCAAGAGGAGTTTCAGGCGGCGCTTGAGCAATTTTACGAAGAGACAGGAGAGCTGCAGCAGTGAGCAAAGAAGGACAAGCGGTCGAGGATATCGCTTCACCCAAACGAACGAAGGAATTAATGCAGAAATACGGCTTTACCTTAAAGAAAAGCCTGGGACAGAACTTTCTGATCGATCAGAATGTGCTGAATAAAATTGTATCCGCCGCAGAGCTTACAGCGGACAAAGGGGCGCTAGAGATCGGGCCCGGAATCGGCGCGCTCACGCAGCAGCTGGCGAAGAGGGCCGGCAAGGTGGTAGCCGTAGAGATCGACCAGCGCCTCTTGCCGATGCTGGCCGAAACGCTGGAGCCTTATCCCCATGCGGCTGTAGTGCATGGCGATGTGCTGAAGCTGGATTTGAAGCAGCTGTTTCAGGAGCGGTTTCAGGATGTGGGTCCCGTTAGTGTCGTGGCCAATTTGCCCTACTACGTTACAACTCCGATCATCATGAAGCTTTTGGAGGACAAGCTGCCCCTGGAGAACATCGTTGTTATGATCCAGAAAGAGGTTGCCGATCGAATGGCGGCAAAGCCCGGTGGTAAGGAGTATGGAAGCTTGAGTATTGCGGTCCAATACTATTGCGAACCCGAGATTGTTACCATTGTTCCGCATACTGTGTTTATTCCCCAACCGAATGTGGACTCGGCCGTGATCAAGCTCAAGGTAAGGAAGGAGCCGCCTGTACAGGTAGAAAATGAAGCTTTCTTCTTCGACGTGGTTCAGGCCAGCTTCGTGCAGCGTCGCAAAACGATATATAACAACTTAAGCTCGAAGTATTTCACCAAAGAAACAAAGGATCAGCTGACGGCCGTTCTGGAGGAAGCGGGTATTGAGCCCTCCCGGCGGGGAGAGACGCTTTCCATTGCGGAATATGCCCGTCTTAGCACCATTCTGGCTCGCGTACTGTGTAGATAAGGCGTTAGAGGGTAACATGTCGTAACGCAATGCACCATTTGCCCAGATCCGCCATACGATACACGAGGAGGCGATGAAGCCATGAAGCAGGGAGACCTGGTCACTCGGAAGTCGTATGGCGGCGACGTCATTTTTAAGATTCAGGACATCAAGATGCAGCAAGCGATTCTTCGCGGAGTGGAGCTGCGATTAATGGCGGATGCGCCGATCCTGGATCTTGAGCCTACAACGGCAGAATACACACAGAATCTATCAGGAATGCGGCCGCATTGGGCCGAATCCATGCGCAGGAACCAAGTGGTCCCCGCGATGACTCCAGGCATAACGGGGAAGGGCACTTCCGGTTATTTTGAAATGCCGGGAAAGGTGCTGCATCTGGACGGAGACGCATCGTATTTGCGTAAATGCATGGCGCTGTACGGTGAGCTGCGGGTACCCGTAGAAGGATACTATGTACCTGAAGCCAATATGGCGGAAGCACTGTACCGGCTGCTCCCACAGGTTCGTCCCGATATCGTCGTCATCACGGGACACGATGGCATCCTGAAGCATAGGAACGGGCAGGACATTTCTCAATTAAGCAGCTATAAAAATTCACATAATTTCGTTAATGCGGTTCGTGTTGCGCGGCAGTATGAGAAAAACCGCGATACCTTGGTTGTGGTTGCAGGGGCCTGCCAATCCCACTTTGAGGCTTTGCTGCAGGCAGGGGCCAATTTCGCGAGCTCTCCGGCACGTGTCTTGATACATGCACTGGACCCGCTATGTATTGCTGCTAAGCTGGCTTTTACACCGATTCAGGAAACCGTAAACCTCGTGGACGTAATTAGCTTGACGCATAGCGGACTTGAGGGGCTCGGAGGGTTGGAAACCAAGGGGAGCTACCGCAGAGGTGTGCCCAGAATTACGTATTCTAGTACAAAATAAGCGCCTTAGGGCGTTTTTTTTTTGTAAATATCGACAAATGTGTGAACATGGCAAGCCGGAATTTGCCTAAAAACCCGCTGTTACAAGGATTTTTACCGTTGACAACAAGATTGTCATACTGCTATAATTATCGGTTTAAATTGACATACTATATCCATTGGGTTATAATCTTATAGGAAAGAGGTGGTAGTTGACAATGGCAAAAAATGCGCTGTTGGAAATCAAACGTAGTTTGGAACCTCATGTCGGACAGAAGATTATGTTAAGAGCTAATGGTGGTCGTCGTAAGACGATCGAACGATCCGGTGTTTTGGAGGAAACCTACCCTTCCGTTTTTATTGTAAAGCTCGATGAAGAGCAGCACGCTTTTAAGCGAGTCTCTTACAGCTATGCAGACATTTTGACGGAGTCCGTTGAGGTCACGGTATGCAACGACAACGGACAAATGCGTATTACGATACAACAATAGCTATATATTTGTGCTATAGGCGACTATCCGGCCAGGGATAGTCGCTTTTTCGTTGTTGAAATGAGTTTGTACCACCCCGGGATGTATAAGATATCCCAATGGCTTGGACTTTATACGCTATAATATGAGTTTTTGGGAAAAGATGAAAGCTGTGAGGGTGCATGGCTTACCGATGCTTGTACCATACTATGAATTAACTAGAACAAGGAGGATTGATCGATATGTCACGCAGAAATCGCCGCGGTGTGATGTCGGAAGATTTTAAATACGAGCTGGCCAAGGATTTGGGTTTCTATGATACGGTGAAGCAGGAAGGCTGGGGAGGCATCCGTACGAAGGATGCAGGGAACATGGTAAAGCGCGCATTGCAGATCGCGGAGCAATCGATGAAACAGGCGCAGCAGCCTGGTACCCAGATGCAAGGACAGGCTCGGCCCGTTCAGCAGCCCGTCTCAAGCCAGGTGCAGCAGCCCGTTGTCATGACACTGCCTCCATCGCCGTATGCGCAGCCGCAATCGTTCATTCCGCAGCAGGGAGCCGGACAAGCCTTCGGAGCACAGCCTTTCACAGGGTACGGCACGACGTATCGCCCGACTTCGGCAGGGCAAGAAGGAAATCCGTACAGACAGTAAAAATCGATAGGAGGAAAAGCTAGAGCGCGCAAGAGGTGGCTTTAGCTTTTTTTGTTGCGCTAAATGGTATAATATAGGGAATATAAACATTTGCCGTAATGAGGCGCAGACTAGACACAGTGCGAAGAAGGTGGCCTGGATGAAAGTATTCGAGAAAGCTCCGGCAAAAATTAATTTGTCATTGGATGTTTTATATAAGCGCGAGGACGGCTACCATGAGGTGGAGATGGTTATGACCATGGTGGACCTGGCCGATCGGATCGAGATGCAGGAGCTGCCGCGGGACACGATTATCATCTCCAGCCAGGCCGGATACATACCGCTGGACGAGAAGAATCTTGCTTTTCAGGCAGCTAGGCTGATTAAGGAACGTTACGAAGTAAAGCAGGGAGTCTACATTCATTTGGATAAAAAAATTCCGGTGGCCGCAGGCCTTGCAGGGGGAAGCAGTGATGCAGCGGCCACACTGAGAGGCTTGAATCGGCTGTGGAAGCTCGGAATCCCGGTGGACGAGCTTCAAAAGCTTGGAGCGGAGCTCGGCTCGGATGTGCCTTTCTGTGTGACCGGGGGGACGGCGGTAGCCAGAGGGCGCGGGGAGAAGCTGGAGCCAATCGAATCGCCTCCGCAATGCTGGGTCGTGTTGGCCAAGCCGCCGATTAATGTGTCCACCTCCGAAATTTACGGAAAGCTGAGGGCAAATGAAATCAGCCGACACCCCTCCACGGCGAACGTGCTCGAAGCGATTCGGTCCAAACGCTTCGGCCAGCTCTGCCAAGAGCTTGGCAACGTGCTGGAAGAGGTCACGCTGGACCTTTATCCGGAGGTGAAGCAGCTGAAGGATTGCATGATACGGCTTGGAGCGGACGGGGTGCTGATGTCAGGCAGTGGTCCAACGGTGTTCGGCTTGGTCTCCAAGGAGGCCAAGGTGGCGAGGATTTATAACGGATTACGGGGCTTTTGCAAGGATGTTTATGCGGTTCGCCTGCTAACTTAACACTGTGTCATGTTTGTGTTATGTTGATGTGAGACTAATTTTCATGGCTCACTTGAACAAAGGCGTACATGAATGATATATTTTCATTATAATATTCGGAAATTGATAACGATTATGCACACTAACGGGGGTGTACCAATGAAAAAGTTAAAAAGAAGCGCAAGATTGGTCGAGATGACGCAATACTTGCTTTTTCGCCCCCATACCTTAATTCCATTAACGACCTTCGCAGACCGATATAATTCAGCCAAATCCTCTATCAGTGAGGACCTCGCGATCATTAAGGAAGTGTTCGAGGATGAGGGACTTGGAGAGCTGCAAACCTTAGCAGGAGCAGCCGGCGGCGTGAAATTTATTCCGAAAGTGTCGAAGGCGAGCTCGCTGGCCTTCATTCAACAAATTTGCCGTCAGCTGGAACAGCCGGAGCGTATTTTGCCGGGCGGTTACTTGTATATGTCGGATATTATGGGGCAGCCGCTTATTCTTAATGAAGTAGGCCGGATGTTTGCCTCCGTGTTTGCTGCGAAGGACATTGACGTTGTGATGACGGTGGAGACGAAGGGGATTCCGCTTGCTTATGCTACGGCCTCCTTTTTGAACCTGCCGGTTGTCATCGTACGGCGTGACAATAAGGTAACGGAGGGCTCGGCCGTTAGCATTAACTATGTTTCGGGCTCGAATAAACGAATTCAGACGATGTCTCTTTCCAGACGGGCGCTGAAGGAAGAGTCAAGTGTCCTGATCATCGATGATTTTATGCGTGTAGGCGGTACGATTCATGGCATGATGGATCTTCTTCAGGAGTTTAAAGCAACGGTGAAGGGTGTCGGCGTATTCGTCGAATCGGGAGAAGTCGAGGAGCATTTGGTGGAAAACTACATCTCTCTAGCGAAGCTGTCGGCTGTGGATCCCAAGACGAAGCAAATTTCGGTAGAACCAGGAAACTATTTCACAGAATAGGAGTGAATCCTAATGACATTACACAAAGTTGCAACAGAAGGAGCGCCGGCGGCCATCGGACCTTATTCGCAAGCAATTCGTTTTGGAGATCTGCTGTTCACCTCCGGGCAAATCCCTTTGGGCTTGGACGGACAAGTTGTAGAGGGCGGCATAGCAGAGCAAACACATCAGGTATTTCGTAATTTGAAAGCGGTACTCACGGCCGGCGGAGCGGATTTCAAGGATGTCGTGAAGGCGACTGTGTTCATTAAGGATATGAATCAGTTCGGGCAAGTTAATGAAATCTACGCTTCCTATTTCGGAGACCATAAGCCGGCTCGTTCAACTGTGGAAGTAGCGAGACTTCCCAAGGATGTGCTTGTCGAAATAGAGCTTATTGCGGCGGTCACTGTCGAATCCGCGTAAATATATAAAGTATTTATAAAATCGAACGATTTCCAATATTTTGAGCAGGAATTTGCACTAAAATGTGGAATTTATAGCACAAGTCTCTAAGATGGATAATAAGGTGGTGAACACAAGTGCAGATTACTGACGTCAGGCTTCGTAGGGTGAACTCCGAGGGTAGAATGAAAGCCATTGCATCCATTACCATTGATAACGAATTTGTGGTTCACGATATTCGTGTAATCGACGGTAACAACGGTATGTTCGTAGCAATGCCGAGCAAACGTACACCGGATGGCGAATTCCGTGATATCGCCCATCCGATTTCTTCTACAACCCGTGAGAAGATCCAAGCTGCGGTCTTAGCGGAGTACGAGCGGGCCGCTACGGAAGAAGAGGTTATCGAAGAGGGAGCCTAATCGAAACCAAGAGAGAGCCGAACAGGCTCTCTTTTCTTTTTGCCCTATCTCAAGTAAGATAAGGAGTGGGTTTCTACGGAAAGTTTAGAGATGGGGAGTGAAGAGCCGGTGAAATTGTTCGGTATTGTACTGGCGGCAGGTCAAGGAAAACGTATGAAGTCGAAGTTATATAAAGTGCTTCATCCCGTATGCGGCAAACCGATGGTAGGACATGTCGTATCGGCGCTGGAACAGCTCCAGACGTCAAGAACGGTTGTTATTGTCGGTCACGGGGCCGAAGCAGTGAAGGGATATTTGGGAGAGCGGGCGGAATACGCTCTTCAGGCAGAGCAGCTAGGAACGGGCCATGCCGTGCTTCAGGCGAAAGAGCTGCTGGCACGGGAGGAAGGCTTGACGATCGTCATTTGCGGAGATACCCCGCTCGTGTCGGAAGAGACGCTGCGCAGCATGATCCAGCTTCATCAAGAGAAGGGAGCCGCTGCGACCATTCTTACGGCATTGCTGGAGGAGCCTGCGGGCTATGGGCGAATTATCCGCGATGAACGCGGCTTCGTTGCCCGGATCGTGGAGCAGAAGGACTGCTCGGAGCAGGAGCATCTTGTAAAGGAGATCAACACAGGCACCTATGTGTTCGATAACCGCAAGCTGTTCGAGGCGCTTGCTCAAGTGAAGAATGACAATTCGCAGAACGAGTATTACATTACCGATGTGATCGGGATTCTGGTAGCTGCCGGCCACGTGGTGGAGGGCTCGATCCTGAAGGAAGAGGCGGAAGCCATCGGCGTCAACGATCGTCTTGCGCTGTCCCAAGCGGAGCAGTTCATGAAGGAGCGAATCAATCGGCGGCATATGCTGAATGGCGTTACCTTCATTGATCCCTCCAGCACCTATATTGAGGCGGATGTACAAATCGGCTCTGATACCGTGCTTCAACCGGGCACGGTGCTGCGAGGAACGACCGTGATCGGCGAGGACTGCGTCATTGGGCCTCAGGCGGAGATCAAGGACAGCCGGATCGGCAGCGGCGTCACGATTAAGCACTCGGTGCTGGAAGAAGCGGTAGTCGGTCAAGGCACTTCCGTCGGCCCGTTCGCGTACTTGCGGCCGGGAGCTGATCTTGGCGAAAATGTGAAGATCGGTGACTTCGTAGAGATCAAGAATGCCAAGCTGGCGGACGATGTGAAGGTGTCGCATCTTAGCTACATTGGGGATGCCGTCATCGGTCGCAACGTAAACTTCGGGTGCGGAGCGATCACGGTCAACTACGACGGCTTCAACAAACAGCTGACGGAAGTCGGAGAGGATGCGTTTATCGGCAGCAATGTGAACTTGATTGCTCCGGTGAAGGTAGGACAAGGTGCATATGTGGTGGCGGGGTCCACGATTACGCATGATGTCGAAGCGGGCGACCTGGCCATTGCGCGGGAGCGCCAAGTGAACAAAGCAGGCTACGCGGATAAGCTGAGGGCGAAGTTCGCGGCCAAGAAGAAAGCAAAAACGGAAAAGTCGTAAGCTCGGGTTTTAGAACCTCCTTCATTTGGGCAAAGTAGTAGAAGCTACCTTAAATGGCCTATTCTGAAGGAGGTTTTTCAATATGGCAGTTACTTTACAAGCAGAAGCACGCAATGCCAAACCGACGAAGAGTGAACGTAAACAGCTCCGCGCCCAAGGAAAGGTGCCGGCTGTCGTATATGGAAAGAAAGTAACGCAGACATCGATTGCGATCGATCAGAAAGAGCTTCTGGCTCTGCTTCGAACCAGCCCGAATGCAGTGATCGAGATGGATCTGCCTCAGTGGGGTAAACAGCCCGTGATGATTAATGAGGTGCAGCGTGACCCGGTCAGCCGTCAGCTGCTCCATGTCGATCTGCATCAGATCAATATGGATGAGCCGGTGAACACAACGGTTCGTCTGGAAATTGTCGGGGAGCCCGCAGGCGTGCAGGAGGGCGGCATCCTTCAAATTCAAAACCACGAGGTGGACGTACGCTGTCTGCCGACTCAGATTCCGGCCAGCATCCCTGTTGACGTGTCCGGACTCGCGATCGGCTCCAGCTTTCTGGTCTCCGATCTCGTGCTGCCGGCCGGCATCGAGCTGAAATCTACGCCTACCGATGTGATCGCAACCATCCTGGCTCCGCAGAAGGAGCCTGCGGCCGAGCCGGTGGATGACGAGCCGGCTGCAGAGAAGGCGGATACACCTGCGGGTGCCGGAGAAGAGGCGAACGAAGAGGTTAAGGCTGAGGCTTAGTTTTGGTGTTTTTGGCATTTGCTTAAAGAAGGCTAAGGGAAAGGCAAAAAAACAAAAACACAAAAACTAAGGTATATAAGAAGAGACATAGGCGTCTGCAGGTTGCAGACGCCTTTTTTGGCTTGGGTGTGTTATTTTGCAAGGAATGGGGTAAGGAATGATAAGGAAGAAACATGGAAACGCTAGGTAAAGATCCTTCATGGGAAGTTCGTGTCGAATTTGGGCTTATCGGGATCAAGATGGTATAATAGAGTTGTAGATTGATAGGCTGACGAGGCAGTACCGGAAGGAGCAGGAACGCAAGTGAAATGGTTTGTAGGGCTTGGCAATCCGGGCAAGCAGTACGAAACGACGCGCCATAATATCGGTTTCATGGCGATTGACCGGTTTGCAGAAAAGCATGGCATTAAGGTTACGCAAAATAAATGCAAGGGATTGCTCGGTGAAGGGCATGTAGCGGGGGAGAAGGTATACCTTCTGAAGCCGATGACATACATGAATTTATCCGGCGAGTCGATGCGGGCGTTCATGGACTTCTACAAAGCCTCAATCGAGGACCTGGTGGTCATCTATGACGATATGGATACGGCCTTCGGAAGCATTCGCTTGCGCTATCAAGGCAGTGCCGGAGGGCATAACGGGATCAAGTCCACCATTCAGCATCTCGGCACGCAGTCCTTTAACCGGATCCGCATGGGGATTTCCCGTCCGACCATTCCCGGCTATGATATCGCGGATTATGTATTGAGCCAGTTTTCGAAGGAAGAGAAGCAGGGGATGTCTCAGGTGCTCGATACGACTTGTGACGCCATGGAATTTGCTCTGCAGCATTCCTTTGAGAAGACGATGGCGAAATTTAACGGTTAGCTGGGCAGGTAGGCTAATTTTCTCCCGAATTGGTCATAATGAGTAAAAGCGATTGCTGAATTCATTAGTTCGGAGGAGGAACAGCCTGTGTCCGTTAAATACACTTGCCGTCATTGCCAAACGTCGATTGGAGAGATCCAGCAGGATGGGGTCAGCGAGTACCAGCTCGGCTTTCATTTCTTGACCCCTGAAGAGCGGAGAGATATAATATCGTATGACCCGAATGGGGATGTCACCGTCAAAGTGGTTTGTGATTACTGCAAGGAAGCGCTGGAAGCCAATCCGGAGCTGATGCTGCTGGGAAGTCCTCTGCAATAGCCGGAGGAAGGCAGCGCCGCAGTATTTCTTTCCTAGTAAAACGGCCTGGGCGAACTCGCTCTAGGCTTTTTACGTGTTAGGTACATGTATATAGGAAGCACCTAAACATCGAGATAGAATGAACTTGCATGGTTTACGTGGTGAGAGGGGTGTCTTGTTTGCAAGCTTTAATCCAGGCGTTCTCGGCTGATACGGATTTCCGCAGTGTGGCGGAAGGAGTCCGGGCAGGCATGCGGGAACAGTTGATCGCCGGACTGTCCGGATCCTCACGGCAGGTCATGCTCGCAGCCCTGCAGCAGGAGCTGCAGCAGCCGCTGTTTATCGTAACACACAATTTATTCGCCGCACAAAAAATGTTCGAGGATCTCGCCGAGCTCGTCCCGCGGGAGCAAGTGCTGCTCTTCCCGGCCCAGGAGCTGCTGGCCGCCGAAGCGGCGATAGCAAGCCCCGAGCTGCTGGCTCGCCGGATTGATGCGCTGACGAAGCTCGCGGACGGCTTCCGCGGCATCGTGGTGGCGCCTTATGCCGGTATGCGCCGTATTCTGCCGCATCGGGAATCCATCGCAGCAGCTAAGGTCGAGATCAAGACAGGCGACTCCCTCCAGCTGGAGGAGCTGGTGCACCGATTGGTGGAGCTCGGTTACGAGCGTGTGGAGCGGGTAGAGAACAAAGGGGAGCTAAGCGTGCGAGGAGGAATCATCGACGTATTCCCGCTAACCTCGCCGAACCCCTATCGGATCGAGCTGTTCGATATCGAAGTGGATTCCATACGTTCCTTCGATGCGGCGGATCAGCGCTCTATCGAGAAATTCGAGGAGCTGGTGCTTACGCCGTGCCGCGAGATCGTGGCTGACCGTAACCGTTTACAATCGGCGGCTCAGCATGCTTATGAGCTTCTTCAGCAGCAGCTGGAGAAGATGACGGACCGCACGGTGAAGGACAGACTGCTCGAAGGCATGGGTCATGAAATCGAAATGCTGCGCCAGGGCCAAATGTTCCAAGGCATATTCAAATACGTATCGCTGCTGTATCCGGAACGGCAAACGCTGCTGGACTACATGCCAAAGGATACGGTACTGCTCTTGGATGAGCCGTCCCGGTTGCTGGAGACCGCCAAGCAGCTGGAGAAAGATGAAGCGGAATGGATGACCATGTCGCTCCAAGACGGCAAGTGCCTGCCGTCGCTAGTTCTCTCCAAGCCGTATGAATCGCTGCTGCATCGCAAGCCGTACCCTACGCTTTACATGTCGATCTTCCTGCGGCAGGTACCGCAAACGCAGCCGCAGAACATCGTGAATCTGACGACAAGGGCGATGCAAAATTTCCACGGGCAGATGAACCTGCTTAAGACGGAGATGGAGCGCTGGAAGAAGGCCGGTACCCAGGTCATCATCCTCGGCAGTGACGAGGAGCGGGCAGACCGGATCCGGCGGGTGCTGAACGATTATCAGATCGAGCCGCCGCTTATTGTGGAGGGCAACCTGCAAACCGGCTTCGAGCTGCCGAGCGTCCATTTGGTGGTAATCACCGAAGGGGAAATCTTTACCCAGAAGCAGCGGAAGGCGCGCAAGGTCGAGAAGAAGATCGAGAACGCGGAGCGCATCAAAAATTATCAGGAGCTGAAGGTCGGCGACTATGTGGTGCACGTCAACCACGGCATAGGGAAATTCGTCGGCATCGGCACGTTAGAAATCAACGGCATTCATAAGGATTATTTGCACATTATGTACGCCGGCGGCGACAAGCTGTCGGTGCCGATCGAGCAGATCGATCAAATTCAGAAGTACGTCGGCGCCGAGGAAGGCAAGGAGCCGAAGATTTATAAGCTGGGCGGCACGGATTGGAACCGGGTTAAGAGTAAAGCGCGCTCGGCGGTGCAAGACATCGCAGATGACCTCATTAAGCTGTATGCGGAACGCGAGGCCACCGTCGGTTATGCCTTCTCGCCCGATAACAATTACCAGCAGGAATTCGAAAGCATGTTCCCGTACGAGGAAACGACCGATCAGCTGCGAGCGATAGTGGAGATCAAGAAGGACATGGAGCGTCCGCGCCCGATGGACCGCCTGCTCTGCGGTGACGTAGGCTATGGTAAAACGGAGGTGGCGATCCGTGCGGCCTTCAAGTCGGCTATCGACGGCAAGCAGGTTGCGGTACTGGTTCCGACCACCATTCTAGCCCAGCAGCATTACGAGACGTTCCGCGAGCGATTCTCGGGGTATCCTTTCAACATTCAAGTGCTGAGCCGTTTCCGTTCCAAGAAGGAGCAAACGGAGACGATGAAAGGGGTCAAGAACGGTACGGTTGACGTTGTGATCGGAACGCACCGGCTGCTTTCGGCGGATGTGAAGTTCAAAGATCTGGGCCTTCTGATCGTGGACGAGGAGCAGCGCTTCGGCGTTTCCCACAAAGAGAAGCTGAAACGGTTTAAGACCAATGTGGACGTGCTGACGCTAACGGCAACGCCGATTCCGCGCACACTGCACATGTCCATGCTGGGGGTTCGCGACCTGTCGGTCATTGAGACGCCGCCGGAGAATCGATTCCCTGTACAGACGTATGTGCTGGAGCACAGCTTCGCTTTGGTGCGCGAGGCGATCGAGCGCGAGCTGGCGCGAGAGGGCCAAGTCTTTTACCTGTACAACCGGGTTCAAGGCATTCACCAGATGGCGGAGCAAATCTCCATGCTTGTTCCGGATGCGCGGGTTGCGGTAGCTCACGGGCAGATGGGCGAGCAGGAGCTGGAGAAGGTCATCCTCGATTTTCTCGACGGGGAGTTCGATGTGCTGGTCAGCACCAGTATTATTGAAACCGGGGTCGATATCCCGAATGTCAACACACTGATCGTCCATGATGCCGACAAAATGGGGCTGTCCCAGCTGTATCAGCTGCGCGGCCGCGTAGGTCGCTCCAACCGTGTGGCGTACGCTTACTTCACGTACCAGCGCGACAAGGTGCTCACAGAGGTAGCGGAAAAGCGTCTGCAGGCGATAAAAGAGTTTACAGAACTTGGATCAGGGTTTAAAATTGCCATGAGAGACTTGTCCATCCGCGGAGCCGGCAATTTGCTTGGTGCCGAGCAGCACGGCTTTATTGCTTCGGTCGGCTTCGACCTTTACTCGCAGATGCTTGCAGAGGAAATCAAGAAGCGGAAGCGGGAGCTCGAGCTTGGTGGCGAAGCGGTTCATGAGGAAAAGGCCTGGTCGACGCAAATTGATATCCCGATCGATGCATACATCCCGGGAGATTATATTTATGACAGCGTCCAGAAGATCGAGATCTACAAGAAGGTCGCAGCGACTAAGTCATTGGAAGAAATTGCAGAGCTGCATGATGAGCTCGTCGATCGGTTTGGCGATTTGCCTCAGGCGGTGTTCAACCTCCTGACGGTAGCTAAGCTTCGTGTATACGGCAGCGAGTACGCGATTGAGACGATTTCGCAAAAAGGAGCGGATTACGAGCTTCGCATTCATCCAAGCCAGAACGGTAATTTGGACGGACAGAAGCTGTTCCAGCTCGCCGGAGAATTTGAGAATCGGGTCAAGCTCATTTCAGGCCCTCAAATTATTATCGAACTGAAAGGCAAGGGTCTGAAGCCAGAACAAACCATCGAATTACTCGAAAGGTTTCTGGTACAATACAAGCGTGCGCTGAAATCGAAGGGAGAGCTGCAGAATGTGGCCAAGTAAAAATAAAAAGGTAGCTAAGGGGCTTACCGCCCTGATGGCTGTAGTACTAACGTTTGCTGTAGCAACGGGATGCGGAAAGAAAGATGAACAGGCGGCGGCTCCGGGTCAGCCGGGCGAAGTCGTCGTAACTTATAAGGATGGCGGACAGGTTACCCGCGCCGAATTTGATAAGTTTTTGGGGATCAACACCTTCTTCTATAAAGATTACGCTCAATTTAAAGAAGACCCTGCGTTTCAACAGGATATGATGAAGCAGCTCGTTACCTTCAAGGTGCTGTCTTCCCGTGCCGATGATAAGGCGAAAGCGGAAGCCGATAAGAAGACCAAGGAGCAAATGGAGCAGATAAAAACGTTCCTCGACATGCAGGGCGGCATGGACCAGCAGTTGAAGGATGCCAGCCTCACGAAGGAAGACGTGGAGCAGTTTATACTGCGCAGCAATCAGGCCATTGTCTCCATTGAGAGCAAGGTAACGGATCAACAAATGCAGGATTCCTACAAGAAGCGGCTCGAGCAGGATAAAAATGCTTATGATGTAGCGACTGTGAGCCATATTCTGATCGGCACCTCGGATCCGGCTACGGGCCAGGAGAAGCGTACGAAGGAAGAAGCGCTGAAAATTGCGAAGGAAGTACAGGATAAGCTGAAGAAGGGCGGCGACTTCGCCGCACTGGCCAAGGAGTATTCCGAGGATCCGGGCTCTAAGGATCAGGGCGGCAAGTACGAGAACGTCGAGATCTCCCAATGGGTACCGGCGTTTAAGAAAGCAGCTGCCGAGCTGCCGCTCAATACGGTTAGCGAACCTGTAGAAACGGAGTACGGCTACCACGTGATGAAGGTAGAGTCCCGCAAGACGAAGACGTTCGATGAGGTCAAAGACTCTTTGCGTTCGGAAGCGGCGGAAACGACTGTATACGACTTTGTCGAGAAGGAATTGCCTACGCTTATTGAGAAAAACAACCTGCCGAAGCCGGAGGACAAGCCGGCGACACCGGCAACACCGGCTCCTGCTCAGCAGAAGTAATTACCAAGGCACCCGTTACCGGGTGCCTTGTTTTGTTTTCTTTTTTTTGGACATAATGTAAACAGCGGCGGCAAGTACATAGACCCCAGCGGACACACCGCCCGCTAAGGCAGTACATGCATAAGTTATTGGGAATCGAAGAATACTATGGTTAGTCGAATTCCCTCCATTTGTATACAATGGTTTATCCAGTCGTATCAAACTCTTCAAGGAAAGTGAGGCATCTAGAATTATGAAAGCAACTGGAATCGTTCGTCGTATCGACGATCTTGGCAGGGTCGTAATTCCAAAAGAAATTCGCCGCACACTGCGCATTCGTGAAGGGGATCCGCTTGAAATCTTCGTGGATCGCGATGGAGAAGTGATTCTGAAGAAGTACTCGCCCATCGGGGAGTTGGGGGATTTTGCTAAGGAGTATGCCGAGTCTTTATATGAAAGCACGAACCACATTACGATGATTTCGGACCGGGATACCATTATTGCAATCGCCGGCGGTTCGAAGAAGGATTTCTTGGAAAAACAAATTGGCGCGATCGTCGAGCAGTGCATGGAAAATCGCAAAGCCTCCTTGGAGAGCGGAGCGGGTACTTACGAAATCATTAAGGATGTTAACGAAAACTACAGCTCGTACGTAGTGGCACCGATCGTCGCCGGCGGAGACCCGATTGGATCGGTTATTCTTGTCAACAAAGACGAGAATGTGAAGATGGGGCAAATGGAATTGAAGATGGCCGAGACCGCTGCCGGTTTCTTGGCCAAGCAGATGGAACAATAATGCGACTAAGGGCTTCCTGAATCGATTCCTTTCGCGGGACGAGGTTCGGGAAGCTTTTTTGTGCTTGGGAAATGAGGCGGGCTTGGGGTATAATGAGGCGTTGAAGTAGTGGAAACTAGCCATGCGGAACGCAAAGGGGAAGCGGGATGGAGAGAAGGACGAAGGGGACTCAGCCTGGAGAGACCTTGTTAAAAGGAGCGGCAGTGCTGGGTCTGGCGGCGGTAGCCTCCAAGCTGATCGGAACGCTGCAGAAAATACCGCTGCAAAATATTGCCGGGGATGAAGTATTCGGCATTTATAATGCCGTGTATCCTTTATACATACTGATTTTATTTATGGCAACGGCTGGATTTCCCCTGGTCGTAGCGAAATTCGTCGCCGATTATACGGCGGAGGCAAGGTATGGGGAAGCCAGACGGGTACTCAAAGTATCTTTGGTAATGCTGTCGGTCACCGGTTTGGCGGGCTTCGCGGGCTTATACTGGGGAGCGGACCGGATTGCCGGATGGATTGGCGTACCTCAGACGGCGCTCGCCATTCGCAGCGTCTCCTTCGCTCTCTTGCTGGTGCCTTTGCTTTCGGCCCTTCGCGGGTATTATCAAGGCTTCCATGACATGGTGCCGACCGCTTGGTCGCAGGTGGTGGAGCAAACGGTAAGAGTCGCGGCAATGTTCGGGCTTCTGCTCTGGTTTATGCATGTAGGGTATGGGCCTGAGTGGATCGCCGCAGGCGCGACCTTTGGCTCGGTAGCCGGTGGGGTCGGCGGGCTGTTCGTGCTGCTGTGGCTGTGGCGCCGAAGCCCAAGCCCAAGGGGGATGGTGAAGCGGGGGGAAGCAAGGCTGTCCTGGAAGGAGCAGCGCCGGCTCGATATCCGACTGCTGGGGAGGCTTGTGCTGTATGCCATCCCAATCTGCTTAGGCTCGATTGCGCTCCCCGTATTGACCTTGGTCGATTCCTTTTTGGTTCCGAGAGTGCTGATTCATAGCGGTCTGAGCGAGATGGAGGCGTTATATCAATTCGGTCTTTATAACCATGGGATCCCGCTGGTCAGCCTGGCCGCCATGATTGCCTCCTCCTTGACCGGAGCCTTGGTGCCGGCCATTGCGGAGGCCAAGCGGCGCGGGGATGCTTTGGCGGTCCGGCAGCGTACGGCCATGTCGCTGAAGGTGACGTGGCTCATCGGGTTGGGGGCTTCCGTCGGGCTTGCCATGCTGGCGGAGCCTATGAACATCATGTTCTACGAGGGACCCGAAGGAACGACGGCGATGGTGATCCTGTCGTTCACCGCGGTTTTCTCGGTGATGCATATTATCGCCGGCAGCGTGCTGCAGGGCTTCGGCGCCATCGTGGCGCCGGCGGTGTACCTGCTGCTCGCCGCAAGCGTCAAGATCGCCGCGGGCCTCGCCCTCGTGCCGCGCTACGGCATCGACGGCGCCGCTGTCGCCGCCGTCGTCGCCTACGCGCTCGCGGGCACGCTCGCGAACGCGCACGCGCTGCGCGCCACCAGCGTCCCGGCCGCGGGCGGCCTCACGGCCATGAAGCCGCTGCTCGGCATCGGCTTCATGGCGCTCGGCCTGCTGGCCGTGACGCACGGCGCAGCGCCTCTGCTCGCGCGGCTCCCCGCGGCCCTGCCCGGGCGGGCCGTGGCCACGGTCACCACGCTCGGCGGCGTCGCCGTAGGGGCGCTCGCGTATGCGCTCGCCCTGCTGAAGCTCGGCGTCATTACGGCCGCCGAGCTTCAGCTCATTCCACAGCTGGCGGGGAAGCCCCTCGCTCTGCTGCGCAAATTGAAGCTGCTGCGCTAAGGCGGCAGCAGCAAACCAAGGAGGCGATTGCCTATGTTTACCCAGCAACCGCAAATTACGGTCGTCGGCCTCGGTACCGGCGACGAAAGCCAGCTCACGCTCGGCGTCCTGAGCGTGCTGATTGGCGCCGGTCAGCGGTCCGGCGCCATCTGGCTGCGCACCCGGGAGCATCCCGTGGTGGCGATGTTTGAGCGGATGCGGATTCCCATCGCATCCTTCGACAAGGTTTACGAAGCGCATGACCGCTTCGAGGAGGTCTACGAGGCCATTGCGGACGCGCTGATCCGTAAGGCGAAGGAGCCTGCCGGCCCGCAAGCCGAGATCGTGCCGAACCCGGCAGCGGAGGCGCTGTCCGCCTATTTGCCTGCCGATGCCGGTACCTCCGGCATCGTGTACGCCGTCCCGGGTCATCCCATGGTGGCGGAACGGACGGTGCAGCTGCTCAAGGAGCGCTGCCCTCAGGAAGGTGTAGCCCTCACGATCTTGGGCGGCGAAAGCTTCCTCGATCAGGCGTTCGTCCGCCTTGGACTGGACCCCATTGAAGGGTTTCAGCTGCTGGATGCAACCTCGCTCTCGGCCTATACGCTCAATCCGCTTTTACATACGATCATCGGGCAGGTGTACGATACGCTGACGGCTTCTGACCTGAAACTCACGTTGATGGAGCTGTACCCGGACGACTATGTTGTGACGGTCGGACATGCTCTTGGGGTGCCGGGACAAGAGGAGATTCACGAAGTGCCGTTATATGAGCTCGATCGGGTGAAGGGCTACGGCAACCTGTCGCTAGTCTGGGTTCCTCGTACAGAGCAGGATGCTGTGCGCAACCGGACATTTGCCCGACTGCATGAGATCGTCGAAATTCTCCGCAGCCCCGAGGGCTGTCCTTGGGATCGGGAGCAAACGCACCAATCCATCCGTAAGAACCTCATTGAGGAAGCCTATGAGGTCATCGAAACGATTGACGAAGAGGATCCGGATCATATGTGCGAGGAGCTCGGCGACCTGATGCTGCAGATCATGCTGCACAGCCAGATGGAGGCTGAGGAAGGCGTATTCTCGGTATTCGATGTCATTGCAGGCCTGAATGAGAAGCTGATTCGCCGTCATCCTCACGTATTTGGGGAGACGCAGGCGGAGGACGCCGAGGAGGCTCTCGTGAACTGGCAGGCGATCAAGGAGGAAGAAAAACGCAACAAGGGGATCGATCCGAAGGAGCAGTCCGTTCTGGACGGCGTTCCGCGCGAGCTGCCGGGCCTGATGCGGGCGTACAAGCTGCAGAAGAAGGCGGCTGAGGTCGGCTTCGATTGGAGCACGCTGGAGGAGGTGCTGCCTGTTGTCGAATCCGAGCTGCAGGAAGTGAAGGATGCGATCGCGCACCAGACGAAGGCAGAGCAGAAGGAGGAGCTTGGCGATCTGTTTTTTGCCGTAGTGAACCTTGCGCGGTTCTTGAAGGTAGAGCCGGAGGAAGCAATGGCTGAGGCCAACCGCAAGTTTTTGACCCGCTTTCAATATATCGAGCAGCAGCTGCGTTTAAAGGGCAAATCTTTTGACCAGACTGATTTATCAGAAATGGAGTCTTTGTGGCAGCAGGCAAAAAAAAATCAGATAAATCGACAAGACTAGCAGGAATTTCCTGAGTCGCAAAGAATACATAGGGTAAGCGCCATATTTAGAGGAGGATATCGAAGAACATGAACAAAACAGATTTGGTCAACAGCATTGCTGAAAAAAGCGGCTTAACTAAAAAAGATGTAGAATCCGTATTGAACAGCTTCCTGGGCGAAGTTACCGACGCGCTGGCGAACGGTGACAAAGTGCAACTGATCGGCTTCGGTACATTCGAAACTCGCAAGCGTTCCGGACGTGTAGGACGCAACCCGCAAACAGGCAAAGAAATTTCCATTCCTGAATCCAAGGTTCCGGCATTCAAGGCTGGCAACAAGCTTAAAGAAGCGGTTAAGTAAGGAATGCGTTTAGATAAGTTTCTGAAGCTGTCCCGGCTTATTAAGCGCCGCACGGTGGCGAAGGACGTGTCCGATCAGGGCCGTGTCTGGATCAACGGACGGGACGCCAAGCCCAGCAGCACGGTGAAGGTCGGGGACGAGCTGACGATTCAGTTCGGCCAGAAGAACGTCACCGTCCGCGTAGAGCTTCTGTCGGAGTCGACTCGCAAGGAAGATGCGGCGAAGATGTACACCCTGCTGAAGGAAGAAATGCATAAGAAGGATGACTGGTCCTTGTGACCGGTCCTAAGAGACCGAGCAAATGCTCGGTCTCTTTTTATTTGATATGTAAGATGCTCTTTGAAGCGCGAAGCGAACGAAGAACAAGAATCGGGAATATCAAAAAAGGCTTCCTCTTTAGCCACGAAAGCATTTCTGTGAAAGGGCTTCGCCAGTAAGTTGAGATTACCCACTCCTGCCCTTGCTCAAAGACCGTCACGTGTTGGGTAAGGAATGGAATGCTGCTATAGTGCAGAAATCTACGATCCCAAGCGAAGTTCAGAACGAGATTTGTGAGAATAGGCATCTTTAAGAGAGAGTAATGGCTGAGAACGTTATAATTGGCCCAAGAATGTTGTATATACGCAGAAATCCTCTTGTTTTTGATTAGTTAGCATTAAAAAGTTGCATATTCGCAGAATTATGCTAGTTCAAAGATGAGCAGGCCGTGCCCCAAACCTATCCCTCCCCATGCACCAGAAGTAGGAAGTCTTTAAAAGAACGTCCGGGCCGGAGGTTTTCTTTTAATATCAGAAATTATAAATTATAAGTTTTGAGCGGATCCCAAGGATTCTGATGTTTCAAGAAAAGCTTCCTCTTGGCCATGAATGCACTTCTGTGAACGGGCTTCGATAGAAGTTTATATTGCCTCGCAAACGCTGCCCCTCCATGTTTGCATTGCAACGAACTGCTGATACTTGGTTCTAAACTCGGACTTGCCCCATATATTTTTACTAAACAAGCTATGCTTGGTTTGGTCTTGAACCTATTTAGCGCAAGCGTAGAGTCGTGCAGAACAACGTAGAGTTTACGCGCCGCCTCTGAAATCAGGTTCTAACCGCTGTGCGGTTTGCTGAGAGAGAAGCTGATTTCAAGAGCGGCCAGAGGGGCGCACGACTCGGGGCTTCCAAGTGAATAGATTCTGTCGCGCCAAACCAAGCAAAGCGTATCAAGGAGGCCTCATCCCATGCCAGAGCCGGGCAAAGTCAAACGTCAAGAAATCAAAATGCTCAACCGTAAGCTGCTCGAAGTATCCGGTGTACTCAATGTAGAGAGCTTCGACAGCGAAGAATTTCTCCTCGAGACCGAATGCGGCTTTCTCATGATCCGGGGGCAGAACTTACATATCAAAAACCTAAGCCTTGACCAAGGCTTGGTGGCCATCGAGGGGTATGTCAATGAGCTGGCCTATCTCGACACAAACTCCCAAGGCAAGCCCAAGGGATTTCTGGGTAAGCTGTTTAAGTGACCCTGGACGTCCAATTCCTGACGCTCGGGTCCATGTTCTCGGGGGGGCTTGTGCTGGGGACGCTATACGACCTGTACCGGGTACTGGCCGGCCAGCTGAAAGTACCCTTATGGCTCAAAGCGCTCCTTGACCTTCTGTATTGGGTGATCGGTACCGTAGTCGTCTTTTACCTGCTCTATGAAAGCAATCAGGGAGAAGTCCGGCCGTTTGTTTTTCTAGCCATCGGAATTGGGATCTGCTTCTACTTCGGGCTGCTGAGCCGTATCATCATCCGCATCTTCCTTTGGCTGATCCGTGCGGTTATCTCCACTTACCGTTTTATCCTTCGCATGATCGACTTGTTGATTGTGACGCCAATTGTATGGTTATACAGGGTATTTGTGATCTTTTTAGGATTTTTATCCGCGATGGCTATTTTCCTGTATAAAGTTGTGTTACAATTGCTTTATCCTGCGTGGAAATTGCTGTTATGGCTTGTACGCCCATTGTGGCGTGCGCTGCGAGGCATACCTGTACCCGCATGGATGAAGAGAACCGGTCATGCTTTCTCAGCCTTATGGGGTTGGCTTTTTGACCGTAAGTAGGAGGATTCGATCGTTGCAAGCAACTTCAAAGTCAATCCAGGCGGATATGCAGAGCAAAGGATCAGGTCGAAGAAAGCGGATTCTCCTGATTGGGCTTGCTTGTTTTTTCAGCTGGGCCGGGATTACCCTGTGGAATCAGCACGGGAAAATCGGCGAACGGAGCATGAAGGTAAGCGCACTCGATCAGAAGCTGTCTGAAGTTCAAAAGGTAAACTCCGATTTGAACCGGGATATTCAGCGACTCAATGACCGCGAATACCTCGAGCAGATCATCCAGAGGGATATGAACTACGTGAAGGAGAACCAGATTCTCTTCCATCAGGTCAAGCCTCAGAAGAAGTAGGGCATGCACCAGTTGACCGCTTTACTTTCGTAAGTTATAATCGGCATTAGCCGGAAACTGGCTTCTTTTTCTCAATTATTTAAGGGAGGAACATTTTACTTTATGGCAATTGAAGTGGGCAGCAAGCTGCAAGGCAAAGTCACAGGGATTACTCACTTTGGGGCGTTTGTTGAGCTTTCTGAGGGGGTTACAGGCCTTGTGCACATCTCGGAGATCGCAGATAATTACGTCAAGGATGTAAACGATCATCTGAAGCTGAACGACATCGTCACTGTCAAAGTGATTAATGTGGACAAAGACGGCAAAATCGGATTATCGATCAAGCAAGCGGTGGATAAGCCGGTGGATGCAGCTCCAACTAGACCTGCTCGTTTCGAACGTCAAGGCGGCGGCGGGGATCGCGGCGGTTTTAACCGTGGCGGAGATCGTGGCGGCCGTGGCGGTGGTAGACCTCCCGGACCGAAGTCAGTTACGTTCGAAGATAAGATGGCCCGTTTCCTAAAGGATAGCGAAGACCGTATTTCTTCTCTGAAGAAGAACACAGAGGGCAAACGTGGTGGACGCGGCGCTCGTCGTGACTAATAGATGGAAGATCGGAAGCCGTCTCGCTTACTGCGGGCGGCTTTTTTTATAACATCAGAATTTATAAGTTTTGAGAGAAGCTCAATGATTCTGATGTTTCATGAAAAAGCTACCTTTGCAGCGGACTCTTGACAGGCACTTCAGCCTATTATATACTCATGTTTGTCTTGGCGGCGTAGCTCAGCTGGCTAGAGCGTACGGTTCATACCCGTAAGGTCGGGGGTTCGATCCCCTCTGCCGCTATACGAAAGACCCTATCCTGCGATTTCCTTCGCGGATAGGGTCTTCTTTTGTTGTCCTCCCGCCCTCGCATCTTGTCGCAGCGCTCGGCAGAAGACTTCTTTTGTCGTATCGTTACTCCGGGCCCTCCGAATCGACAGGTTGTAACGGAATCAGTGCCGTTCTGCAAAGACTTTTACACAAACGTACGTTCCAGTTAGGGTTTCTCGCCGTTTTGTGGTACCGCTTACAACGTCCGGCCTGACTGCGCTCCACACATTTCGCACACCCAACCGATTTTGTCGGAAAAAACTTTGGTACCGCCAACTCATTCTGACAAACTTCCTGAAGGTTACCCGGTATACTGGGTGACACGAATAAGTTCATAGGCGGTGTATTATACATATGCAAAGAAAACAGGTTTTAGTACAGGTGGAGAAAGTGTGGATCAATTTCTGGAGCAAGCTAGGTCAAGGCACAACCCGTATTTTCGTAGAGAACCGCATGGTGCAGTCGCTTGTCGCGAAGAAGTGGTCGATCTTGCTGCTGATGATGGGCTTCCTGCTTGGACGGGCCATGATCCTGGACGAGCTGTCTCCCTTTGCAATCGCTTATTTTGCCGCGATGTACTTTTTACGGAAGGAGCTGCTTTACTGGTCGGGGTTGTTCTTAGCCGCAGGCAGCTTGTTCTCGGCCGATCCGAAGCATATGGGCTATCAGGTTTCCACGATGCTTGTGTTCCTCCTTATTCAGAAGGGAGTGGAGCGCTTCGAAAGGTCGGATATCTCTTATGCGCCTGTCATCGTGTTCGCCGCGTCGTTCTTCGTACAGCTGTTCGCTCACTTGGCTGCCGCGGAGCTATCCTGGTATAACCTGATGATGACCGGCGTAGAGTCGATGTTAAGCTTAATTTTAACGCATATTTTCCTACAAGCCATTCCGGTGTTCACCTTAACCCGCAGAAATTACAGCTTGAAAAACGAAGAAGTGATTTGCCTGATCATCCTGCTTGCCTCCGTCATGACGGGTACGGTAGGCTGGACCGCGGGCCCGGTAACCGTGGAACACGTTTTGTCACGCTACCTGATTCTCTTGTTCGCCTTGGTAGGGGGCGCTCCCTTGGGTGCATCCGTGGGAGTGATCACCGGGCTCATTCTAAGTCTCGCGAGCTCAAGTGCCATCTACCAGATGAGCTTGCTTGCTTTTGCCGGTATGCTTGCAGGCTTGCTTAAGGAGGGCCGCAAAATGGCCGTGGCCCTCGGCATGCTGCTCGGCTCCTCGATCTTGTCCATTTATATCGGCAACCAGACCGAGGTGCTCAGCTCCACATGGGAGTCGGTTGCTGCGGTAGCGCTGTTCCTGCTGACGCCTCGTAGCGTGATTCAGACACTGGCAAAGTATGTTCCCGGCACTCAAGAGAACCTCAAATCGCAGCATGATTACGCCAAACGCGTTCGCGATATAACGGCGAGCCGGGTGGAGCAGTTCTCGGAGGTGTTCCGCCAATTGTCCCGCAGCTTTAAGCAAATTACCGCCGAGGCGCAGCCGATTCGAAAGGAAGAGGAAGTTGGCCATTTCATGAACTCCGTAGCGGAGAAATCGTGCTCCACCTGTTGGAAGCGCAAGCAATGCTGGGATGAGAAGTTTTATCAAACCTATAAATTCATGACCGATATGATGACCGAGGTGGAGGTTCGCGGGGAGATGAGCCGCAAGGACATTTTGCCGGAGTGGAAGAAGGTTTGCCTTAAGCCGGATCAGGTGCTTGATGTGATGAAAGCCCAGTATGATCTGTACAAGAATGACCAGCATTGGAAAAAACAAATCATCGATAGCCGCCAGCTCGTGGCCGAGCAGCTATCCGGTGTGTCTCAGGTCATGGAGGATCTGGCCAAGGAGATCAAGCGGGAGGGGCAGGAGCTGTTCATGCAGGAGGAGCAGATCCGCAGTGCGCTAGAGGAGCTTGGCTTGTCGATCCACAGCATCGATGTCATCAGCCTGGATGAAGGAAATGTTGAGATTGAGATTATTCATCAATATACGAAGGGCTTTGACGAATGCCGCAAAATTATCGCTCCGCTGCTTTCCGAAATCCTAGGAGAGAATATCGCAGTGAAAAATGAAACGGCCCTTGAACGCCGCGAGGGCTACAGCACAGTGCTCTTCGGCTCGGCCAAGGAATTCGAGGTGGAAACCGGGATTGCCGGCGCGGCGAAGGGCGGCGACCTGCTATCCGGAGACAGCTTCAGCACGATCGAGCTGGGCAACGGGAAATTTGCCGTAGCGTTAAGCGACGGGATGGGCAACGGAGAACGGGCCCGCGCGGAGAGCAGCACCGCCTTATCGATTCTGCAGCAGCTGCTGCAGTCCGGCATGGATGAGAAGCTGGCCATCAAATCCGTCAACTCAGTCCTTATGCTTCGTTCCTCCGATGAGGTATATGCCACAGTGGATGTAGCCTTGATCGATCTGTACAACGCGCAAACGACGTTTATGAAAATCGGCTCGACCCCAAGCTTCATTAAGCGGGGGAACGAGGTATTCCCGGTAACGGCCAACAATTTGCCGGTCGGCATTTTACATGATATCGACGTGGATCTGGTGAGCCTTCAACTGCAGGACGGCGACATTCTGATCATGATGACGGACGGCATCTATGATGCGCCAGGGCATGCGGTCAATAAGGAGCTGTGGATGAAGCGCTTGATTTCCGAGGTCGATGCCACGGTGCCGCAGGACATTGCAGATATTTTGCTGGAGCGGGTCGTCCGATATCATCATGGGGACATTTATGACGATATGACGGTGGTTGTGGCCAAGGTGGAAAAGTTCCAGCCGGAATGGGCTACCATTCGCTGGCCGGGCATGCAGCGTATCGAGCGGCCTCGGACGGTAAGCTAGAGAAAAGGATTGTTCTTGTATGCCTTTAGGGGCGCCAGGAACAATCCTTTTTAACGTATCAGGTTTATTTCCAGATTAGGAGGTCTAGGCTTTGCCATAACCGATCCATATTCCCCAAGTTTAGAATTCTCTTATCATGGCAAAGCTAGATAATAGAATAGCGGGGGGGATGGATCGTGAAGCAAATTTTATTGATTACAGACGGCTGCTCGAATGTGGGCCTCAGTCCGGTGATGGCGGCGGCTCATGCCAAAGCCGAAGGCATCGTTGTGAATGTCATCGGAATCACGGACGGGCAGGAGCTTGGAGAGCAGGGAGCCGCCGAAATTCAGGAAATCGCGCGGGCCGGAGGCGGGATGAGCCGGATCGTTTCTTCAAGACAGCTTTCCCAAACCGTACAAATGATGACTCGCAAAACCGTCGTGACTACCATACAACAAGCCGTGAGTAAGGAGCTGAAAAGCATTCTGGGTGACAGCAAGCTGGAGGCATTGCCCCCGGAGTCCCGGGGAAGGGTCGTGCATGTGATCGATGAGCTGACGGAAACGAGCCGGATTCAGGTCGCTTTGCTGATCGATACCAGCGCCAGTATGAAGCCGAAGCTGCATGCCGTCAGGGAAGCGATCTACGATCTGCAGCTGAGCTTGCAGGCCAGGAGCGGGGAAAGCTTGATCTCGGTATTTCACTTTCCGGCAAATCTTGCAGGGGATCAGGAAGTGGAGATGGATCTGGATTGGACAAGCGACCTTGCAAATTTAAACCGTTTGTTTTATAAATTAAGCATGAAGGGCACTACCCCGACGGGTCCGGCAATACTGAAAGTAGTTCATTTTATGGCGGACCGAGCCGATGAAATACATAGGACAAGTCGAACGGCGGCAGAGAAGCCGGCTGCCGGCAAGGAAGGGATGCTGAGTGACTACGTCGTTTGAGCCCGCGTTATCCGCGGGGGCGATCGTTCAAGGCAAATGGAACAAGGCTCAGTATCGCGTGGAACGGCTGCTGGGTGAAGGTGCGAACGGTAAGGTTTATTTGGTGCGTCTTGGGAAGCAGCTCTACGCACTCAAGATGGGATATGATGCACTCGACCACCAGTCTGAGGTAAACGCGCTCAAAGCGCTGTCGAAATCATCCACTTCGTTCAGTCAGTACCTATTGGATGTGGATGATTTCCAAATGGAGGGCACAGACTATCCCTTCTGCGTAGTGAAATATATTCGCGGTCAGACGCTGGGGGAGTTCCTAAGGCAGAATGGGAGCGATTGGATTCGGCTCGTAGGGCTCAATTTACTGCGCAAGCTGACGGAGCTTCACAGTCAAGGATACATATTCGGCGACCTTAAGCTGGAGAACATGATTGTTACCGGCTATGGGGACGTCGAGCTTATCGACTTTGGAGGCGTCACCGAGAAGGGAAGGTCCGTGAAGCAGTTTACGGAGGTTTATGACCGGGGCTTTTGGGGGGCGGGTTCCCGCAAAGCCGAGGAGTCCTATGACTTGTTTTCCTTCGCCGTACTGCTTCTGGCAAGCGGCGATACGGAGCGGAAGCTGCAGCGCTATTCCGGGTTTCTGCCGCAGAACCGGCAGGTGGATCTGCTGCTCGAAATGCTGGGGCGCAGTCCATCCCTTGCCGGAGTCGCTCCCCTGATTCGCCGAATGCTGCAGGGAGAGTACGCAACCTCGAAGCAAGCAATGCAGGACTGGCGTAAAATCAGCTTGGCCGGGAAGCGCACCAAGCTGCGGGGACAGGTCGGCAGCTGGCTCAAGATTTGCTTTTTTGCCTCGCTCGCATTGTTTGCAGCCGCTTTGTTTATGGTTTTTCAATAGGAAGTTAAGGCATGGATACGAAAGGTACGTTGATGATGGAATCCGATTTGGCCGTACGCATTGAGCAGCATATCAGCTCTGAGCGATTTTTTGAACGAGGAGAGAGCATCGTGGTGGCGGTTTCCGGAGGTCCGGACTCCGTTGCGCTGCTTCATCTCCTTTTTGTGCTTGCGCCCCGATGGGAGCTTCGTATTGTCGCAGCTCATGTCAATCACGGGTTTCGGGGTGAGGAGTCGGACCGCGAGGCTTTATTTGTCGAGCGCCTTTGCGATGAATGGGGGATGCCCTGCGAAATCGGAACGATTCGTGTTCCTTCTTATATAGAAGAAACGGGAGAGAATGCTCAGGTGGCAGCCAGAGAGCTAAGGTATGCTTTTCTATCCGAGGTGGCGGGCCGAAATCATGCAACGCGTATAGCGCTGGCACATCACGCCGACGATCAGGCCGAAACGCTGCTCATGCGTATTGTCCGCGGCACATCGCCTTCAGGGCTAGGCGGAATTCCCGCCCGAAGAAAGCTTCGCGAAGGTTTGGAACTTGTACGCCCCCTTCTACGTATATACAAGGAGGAAATTCTGAGGTATTGCGAGGCCCACGGGCTTTCCTACTGCATCGACAGCAGCAACCTGGAGCAGAAGTATGCACGCAATCAATTTCGGCTCAGCGTGCTTCCTTATCTCAGGCAATATAACGGCAACTTGGAGGAGGCGCTTGTAAGGCTGGCGGAAGTGGCGGCTGCCGAGAATGAATATATGGATCAGAAAGTATTCTCTTTATATAAGCAATACGTAAGAGCGGAAAACGGTTTCTATTCCTGGTCGGCAAAATGGTTTGCGGATGTGCCGCTTGCTTTACAAAGGCGTTTGATTAAACTAATATTAAGTTATCTCTCTGCAGGGCCTGATTCCATAGATTTCCTGAATGTAGAGAGGATCCGAACGGATGTTCTGAGGCGTGCCCCTTCCAATTATCGATATCCCGTTGCTCAGAACATTGTTCTGACCCGGGAATATGATCGTGTGCTAATTCATAGGATGGTGGTACCACCTTCTCCGTACGCATATCCGCTCCAATGGGGACAGACGGAGCTGGACATCCCCGAAGCGGAGATACGTCTGCACTGTGTGTGGATGGAGACCGGCCGCCTGGAGGGATCATCTGCGAATCACATGACAGCTTTTTTCGATGCCGATGCCTTGTCCTTCCCGCTTACAGTAAGAAGCAGGCAACCGGGGGACCGAATGCGGGTTGCCGGACTAAACGGCTCCAAAAAGGTAAAAGATATGTTCATCGACAGCAAAATACCGCCTTCCGTCCGTGAACGGATTCCTATGATTACGGATGCCTCGGGGGAGCTCATCTGGGTGCCGGGGGTAAGACGTTCAGCTGCCGCCGCCGTTACGGAACAGTCACGCTGTGTATTACGAATGATGCTGCTTATGCCGGGAGGCTTAAACTCCTGATGCAGGCCTTCATATACTATAGTTTTTGATTTCATCACAAGTAGGAGGTTCTCTCTTGCAAAACGACATTCAAGAAGTTCTTTACTCGGAGCAAGTGATTCAAGACAAAGTAAGGGAAATGGGGGAAATGATCAGCCGCGATTTCGCAGGACGCAATCCGCTTGTCATTTGCGTGCTGAAGGGCGCTTTTATTTTCATGTCCGATCTCGTAAAGCAGATTACGGTTCCGCTGGAGATTGACTTTATGGCTGTCTCGAGCTACGGGCAATCGACTAAGTCTTCGGGCGTCGTAAAGATCATTAAAGATCTGGACGTGCCTGTGGAAGGACGACATATTCTGATCGTGGAGGATATTATCGACAGCGGGCTGACGCTCAGCTATTTGATTGATGTGCTGGAGCGGCGCAATGCCCTTTCCATCACGGTTGCAGCTTTGTTCGATAAGCCCGCGCGCAGGACGGTGGAGCTTGATGCCGATTATAAGGGCTTCGTTATCCCTGATGCCTTCGTCGTCGGATATGGCCTCGATTACGCCGAAAAGTACCGCAATCTGCCGTATGTCGGGATCCTGAAGCCGGAAGTGTACTCCCAATAGCATTTCTTGTGATGGCAAGACTTGCTGTGGTACAATATACAAAGTTGCCGTTTTTTGAGAGGAGGTAGGGGATGAATCGGATTATTCGCAATACAGGCTTTTATCTGCTCATTTTTTTGGTCACGGTGGGTATCGTACATTTCATCAGTCAGCAAAATGATCAGAAGGCCGCTATTAGCTATGACCAGCTTCGTACGGCGCTGATCGAGAAGAATGTCGAGACCATCGTTGTCAAATATGACGCTCAAACTTATTTAGTTCGGGGGAAATTTAAGACTGCCGAACCAGACAAGAAGAACTTTGAGACCCGGGCGCCGTATGATACGACGGAACTGATGGCCTTAATTAACAAGGCCGACATTCCAGTAGGCAGTGTGCACATCGAGAAGATGGAAGGGGACAATGTTTGGATCAGCTTCCTTACCTCCATTATCCCATTCGTCATTATTTTCATCCTGTTCTTCTTTCTATTGAATCAGGCGCAGGGTGGCGGCGGTAAAGTCATGAACTTCGGTAAGAGCCGAGCCAGACTTTATAATGAAGAGAAGAAGCGGGTTACTTTTGAGGATGTTGCGGGTGCCGATGAGGAGAAGCAGGAACTTGTAGAGGTTGTAGAATTCCTGAAGGATCCTCGAAAATTCGCAGCGGTTGGAGCAAGAATTCCAAAAGGGGTTTTGCTTAACGGACCTCCGGGTACGGGTAAAACACTCCTTGCTCGTGCAGTAGCCGGTGAAGCTGGAGTTCCTTTCTTCAGTATCAGCGGTTCCGACTTCGTAGAGATGTTCGTCGGTGTCGGTGCTTCCCGTGTACGGGATTTGTTTGAGAACGCTAAGAAGAACGCCCCTTGTATTATTTTTATAGATGAAATCGATGCCGTAGGTCGTCAGCGCGGCGCCGGACTCGGCGGCGGACATGACGAACGCGAGCAAACGCTGAACCAGCTCCTTGTGGAGATGGACGGCTTTGGCGCGAATGAAGGCATCATTATCGTGGCTGCCACGAACCGTCCGGATATTCTGGACCCTGCTCTCCTTCGTCCGGGCCGATTTGACCGTCAAATTACGGTTGACCGTCCTGATGTAAAGGGTAGAGAAGCCGTCTTGAAGGTGCATGCGCGCAATAAGCCGCTGGCCAAAGACGTGAAGCTGGATTCGTTGGCTCGCTACACTACCGGGTTCACCGGTGCTGATCTGGAGAACCTCTTGAACGAGGCGGCTCTGATTGCAGCCCGCCGTAACCGGAAAGACATCTCGATGGATGAGTTGGAAGAAGCCTTCGACCGCGTTATTGTCGGTACGCAGAAGAAGAGCCGTGTCATCAGCGAACGGGAGAAGCGGATGGTCGCTTTCCACGAGGCTGGACACACCATCGTCGGCTATCATGTTGAGAATGCCGAGGCAGTCCACAAAGTGACGATCATCCCGCGCGGACGCGCTGGCGGATATGTCATGATGCTGCCGAAGGAAGGCGAAGACCGAATGATGAATACCAAGTCGGAGCTTCTTGACAAGGTAACCGGTCTCCTTGCCGGGCGCGTAGCGGAGGAGCTGTTTATCGGCGAGATCGGTACGGGCGCTTATAGCGACTTCCAACGCGCAACAACTATCGTACGGAAAATGATCATGGAATACGGGATGAGCGAGAAGCTCGGACCGATGCAGTTCGGTACCTCCCAAGGTCAAGTATTCCTCGGACGCGATATTGGACACGAGCAGAACTATAGTGATTCCATCGCTTACGAGATCGACCAGGAGATGCAGAGCATTATTCGCAACTGCTATGCTCAAGCCAAGGAAACTCTCACAAAGTACAGCGATCAGGTGCGTTTGATTGCCGAAACGCTGATTGAGAAGGAAACGCTGGAGAAGGAACAAATTCGCCAGCTGATCGAGAATGGCAAGCTGGATGGAAACGGTGGAGAAGAAGGTGGCTCCATTACGATTCAGACCGACGATGTCAAGGTCAACATCCAAGGGCAGGCCCAGGATAAGCAGCCAAACGAGAAGCCATCCGACGAGGATGATAAGGGAAATAAAGAGTAACGTAAACAGAGGAAAAACCGGTTGCCGCGAGGTGCCGGTTTTTCCTTTTATCTACCGGGGTAAAATGGCGGCTTCCGCGAGAAACTACATCTAAGAAGTAAGAGTCGGTATGATAGTAAGGATTACACTGAAATTTTAAAGGAATTTCTAGGTATTTAAGCATTGACACCGGGTATTTCTCCGTGTAAATTAGGTGTAAATCTTTAAGATGCTTGTGAACATTTTCACCAAGTCTAAGGGGTTACTTAAAAGGAAGGTGTCCTATGGAAGCATTGGCATTGGAGCGCAAGGCGGAACAAAATAGAGAATTAAAAGAACGCATTGCTCAGCTGAAGAAGGAAAGAAACGCTATTATTCTTGCCCATTATTATCAGCGTGACGAAATACAAGAGGTTGCTGATTTTCGCGGTGACTCTTTCCTGCTGGCGCAGAAAGCGGCAACGACGGATGCCGATGTCATTGTTTTCTGCGGAGTTCATTTTATGGGAGAGAGCGCTAAGATTTTGGCCCCGAACAAAACCGTTCTGATTCCGGATGAGCGGGCAGGCTGTCCGATGGCCGATATGGTCAACGTGGACGGACTGAAAGCACTGAAGGCAAAGCATCCGAACGCCAAAGTGGTAGCTTACATTAATACTTCGGCTGACGTTAAAGCGGAAACGGATATTTGCTGTACGTCCGCCAACGCCATCAAGGTCATCAACTCCGTCGACTCCGACGAAATCATCTGGGTTCCGGATAAAAATCTCGGGGACTACGTTTCCAAGTTTACGGACAAGAAGATGATCATCTGGGAAGGCTACTGCAACACCCACGATATGCTTACCGTCAAAGACGTAGAAGAAATGAAGGCTCAATATCCGAACGCCCAGTTTGTCGTTCATCCGGAATGCCGTCCTGAGGTTGTGAAGATGGGTGACTTTGTCGGCAGCACTACCGCTATTATTAAATACTGTAAGGAATCCGATTGTCAGGAATTTATTGTCGGGACGGAAGACGGAACCGGTTATCAGCTTCGGTTAGACAGCCCGAACAAGACGTTCCATTTTGCAACGAAATACTTGGTTTGCCCGAACATGAAGGTAAATAACCTGAAGAAGGTTGTTAAATGCCTGGAGACGATGAAGCCGCAAATTTACGTACCGCCGCACGTAGCTGAGCAAGCCAAAGCATCCCTGGAGCGCATGCTGGAAGTAAAGTAGCATGCGCTACTTTCCTGTTAGACAGGTGGAATTCATATGATACCGCGTTATTTGGTCGACTTCAACATAGGGGAATTGCCCCATGTACATACGGATGTCATTGTGATTGGAGTCGGTATTGCCGGTTTATTCACGTCCTTAAAGGCCGCCGAGAACCATAAGGTCCTCATTATCACGAAGAAGTCGCTGCTGGACAGCAATACCCGCTACGCGCAGGGCGGTATTGCCGCCGTCATCTCCGACGAGGATTCCCCGGCCTATCATCGTCAGGATACCTTGATCGCTGGTGCGGGGCTTTGCTCCTCTGCAGCGGTAGATGTGCTTGTTCATGAAGGACCGGCCGGCGTGAACGATCTGATCAAGCTCGGCACGGAATTCGATATGGAGGACGGGCATTACGCTTTGACGAAGGAGGGCGCCCACAGTCAGCGGCGCATTCTTCATGCACAGGGCGATGCGACTGGTGCGGAGATCGTAAGGGCACTCTCGGAGAAGACGAAACAGGACCCGAACATCGAGATTTGGGATGATCACTTTGTTATTGATTTGATAACCGAGAATGGGGAGTGTCTCGGGGCTCTGGTTCAGAGGCCCGACGGAGGACGAGTGTTCGTCAGGGCCAACGCAACGATTCTATGCACCGGCGGAGCCGGGCAGCTGTACCGTTATACGACAAACCCTGATATTGCAACCGGTGACGGCATTGCCATTGCTTACCGGGCTGGAGCGGACATTCGGGATGTGGAATTCGTTCAATTCCATCCAACCTCCCTATGTTATCCGGGAGCACCCCGATTCCTCATTTCGGAGGCGGTACGCGGCGAAGGGGCGGTGCTTCGTAACATTAACGGAGAGCGCTTTATGGAGAAGTACCATCCCCAGCTCGAGCTTGCCCCGCGGGATATCGTAGCAAGGGCGATCGTCAGCGAGATGGAAAATACGAAGTCAACCTTTGTATATATTGATTTCACTCATGAGTCGGAGGAAACGGTGAAGCATCGGTTCCCTACGATTTATGAAACATGCCTGCATCATGGGCTGGACTTATCCTCCGATTGGATTCCTGTTGCTCCCGCCGCCCATTACATGATGGGGGGAGTAGAGACCGACCTGTATGGGGAAACGGCGGTAAAGCGCCTTTTTGCTTGCGGGGAGGTATCCTCTACAGGGGTTCATGGTGCCAACCGACTGGCCAGTAATTCACTCTCGGAGGCGATTGTGTTCGGGCGCCGAATTATTGAGCGGATTAACGAATTGCCGCCGCTTGAGAGAGAGCTAGACGTTCGCGGCAGCCAGGCGCGTAAGGACATAGCGCTTACACCGGTGGTAGAGAAGAAGCTGAAGCTGCAGAAGGTGATGCTTCGCTATGTCGGCTTAAAGCGGTCGGAAAGCGGCCTGCTGAAGGGTTATGAAGAGCTGAAGCGGCACCTGCCGCTGCTTGATGCGCATCTGAACAAACGGGAGGAGTACGAATTCGCCAATCTGCTCACCTGTGCCCTGCTGACCACGCAAGCAGCCTTGATTAGAGAAGAGAGCCGCGGGGGACACTATAGGGAAGATTTCCCGGAACGGGATGACTTGGTATGGCGAAAGCATACGGTGTTTAACCGAATCCACGGCATTACGGAGGGACGCATCGACGATGTTGGAGCTGAATAGCAGAACGCTGAACCAAAACCTGCAGCAGTGGCTTGATGAAGATATCGCCATGGGGGACGTTACGACCATGACGACGATTCCTGCCGGTCAGGAGTCGAAAGGAATTATTCATGTGAAAGATCAGGGCATCCTGGCCGGGCTGCCTGTCGCTCAAGCGGTTTTTGCACTGGTAGACCCGAATCTACAATTTCAGGCGCTGGCTCAAGATGGGGATGCCGTCTCTTACGGTACGGTGATTGCTGAAGTAAGCGGAAGCACTAGAAGTATCCTGCTCGGAGAGCGTCTGGCCCTGAACCTGATGCAGCGCATGTCCGGTGTGGCAACGCGGACACGTCAGTTCGTCGATCGGCTGGAGGGACGCCCGGTTCGTCTTGTGGATACGCGAAAGACGACTCCCGGGCATCGCATGCTGGAGAAGTATGCAGTTCGCGTCGGTGGCGGGCATAACCACCGGTTCGGCTTGTTCGATGCCGTGATGATTAAGGACAATCACATCAAAGGCGCCGGCGGCGTAGCTCAGGCTATTCAGGCGGCAAGAGCTAACATACCTCATACCATGAAGATTGAGGTGGAGGTCGAAAGCTTCGAGCAGCTGGAGCAGGCGTTGTCTGCCGGAGCGGATGTGATCATGCTCGACAATATGGCGCCGCAGCAGATGAAGGAAGCGGTACATCGTATTAAATCCGCCGCTCCGCATATAGTGGTAGAAGCCTCCGGTTCCGTAACGCTGGATACGATTCAGCAAATTGCGGATTCCGGAGTTGATGTGATCTCGGTGGGACGACTGACCTATTCCGTTCAAGCTCTGGACATCAGCTTGGATCTGAATGACCGGAAAGGGGTCCGGCCGTGATTTTAGTTATTGATGTAGGAAATACGAATATCGTTCTAGGTATTTATGAGGGGAAGCAGCTCCTGCATCATTGGAGGCTCAGCACGAATCGTTCGTCAACCGTAGACGAGTACGGCATGACCATCTACAACCTGTTTCATCACGCTAAGATCGGCTTGGAGCAGGTTGAGGGTGTCATCATCTCGTCCGTTGTGCCTCCGCTCATGTTTCAATTGGAGAACTTATGTTCAAAATATTTAAAGAAAACGCCGCTGGTAGTAGGGCCAGGTGTGAAAACCGGGCTCAATATCCGCTATGAGAACCCAAGAGAGGTCGGCGCGGATCGAATCGTGAATGCGGTGGCGGCCATTGAGCTGTACGGTCCCCCTTGCATCGTCGTCGATTTCGGCACAGCCACCACCTTTGATTATGTGGATGAGAACGGACAATACATAGGAGGGGCTGTAGCCCCGGGCATCGGTATTTCCACCGAGGCGCTTTACCAGAGGGCGGCGAAGCTGCCGCGCATCGAATTGATTAAACCGAAGAGCGTCGTCGGGCGCAATACGGTGTCCTCCATGCAAGCCGGTATCATTTACGGCTTCGCAGGACAGGTGGACGGGATCGTCGATCGGATCAAACAAGAATTCCCGGGCCGTCAGCCTAAAGTGGTTGCTACGGGCGGGCTGGCCGAGCTGATCGCTTCGGAGTCCCGCACCATTGAGCTGGTGAACCCGCTGCTGACACTCCAGGGACTCCAAATTATTTATGAACGGAACAGCTAAGCAGCTGTGAAACCGCTCAATAGCTTCAAAACGAAAGAGACCATACTGTGGATAGATCAAAGGAGAACATTCCGGTGCAGGACTATTTATTGCGAGCGACAGCGCTCAATGGGAAGGTAAGGGCTTTTGCCATACTAACGAAACAGCTGGTAGAGGAGCTGCGCAGCAGACACCAGACGACTCCGACAGCAACAGCCGCTCTAGGGCGAACGGCCTCGGCTGCGGCGATGATGGGAGCCATGCTTAAAGGAGACGAGCGGCTCACCGTGCAAGTCAAGGGCGGCGGCCCGATCGGTCAAATTGTCGTGGATGCCGATGCCCGGGGCGAGGTACGGGGATATGTGGGTAATCCGGACGTTGACTTGCCGCTCAATGCTGTCGGCAAGCTGGATGTAGCCGGAGCGGTAGGGACCGACGGATTCCTTTATGTGACTAAGGATCTTGGCTTGAAGGAGCCTTACAGCGGCAGTATCCCGATCATTTCCGGGGAGCTTGCGGAGGATTTCACCTACTATTTCGCCAAATCGGAGCAAACGCCGTCCGCCGTAGCTTTAGGTGTACTGGTGGACGTGGATTATACAGTGAAAACAGCAGGAGGCTTCATCGTTCAACTGCTTCCGGGTCTTACCGACAAGGAAATTTCGGAGATCGAACAGCAGCTGAGCCACATTCCTCCGATCACTACGCTTCTGGAACGAGGCGAAGATTTGGAGAGCATCCTTCAGACATTGCTGCCGGATGTGCAAATTTTGGAGCGCCGTGAGGATGTCCGCTTCCAGTGCAAATGCTCGAGAGACCGGGTAGAAAGAACGATGATCAGCTTAGGCCGCGCAGAGCTGGAGAGCCTTCTCGAGGAGGAGGGCCGGGCGGAGCTGGTTTGCCATTTTTGCAATGAGAAATATCAGTTTACAGGCGACGATCTAAGGGAATTAATTCAGCAGCTCTAAGCAGCACCAGCTTGGAAAGCTTGGATCTACGAGGGGAACCGAGGAATGCAAAATCGAACGATTGTATGGGGTATCATTGCGGTATTGCTGATCGCCGTTATCGTCCTTTCCTCCGTATTGTTGTACAATTCCTACAAGCAGCCTGCCGCCGATATGAAACCGGATCAAAGACAGCCAGAAGGCAATACACGGACCATTGCCACCATTGGAAACCAGACCATTACCTTAAGACAGTTAGAAGAGCAGCTATTGAACAAATATGGCCGGGAACAGTTGAATCAAATCATTGATCATGAAGTCATTCGCTTGGAAGCAAACGCGCAAGGAATTTCCGTACAAGAAAAAGAGGTTCAGCAGGAATTGAAACGGATGCAGCAGGGATATGAGAGCGAATCGCGCTTTTACGAGGCGATGAAGGAGCAGCTTGGCTTGACCCCTGAAGCGATTCAACAGGACATTACGTATCGGCTGCTGGTCGAGAAGCTGACCATTCGGGGCGTAACGATCACGAACGAGGAAGTGGATGCTTATCTCGCGGCTCATCAGGACGAGTTTAAGCCGAATATACGGCTGCGTCTGCAGCAAATTGTCGTCAGCAACCGCGATCAAGCCGCTAAGGTGCTGAATGACGCAGCCAAAGGAATCCCCTTCGAGCAGATCGCTAAGGAACGTTCCTTGGATGATTTTACGAGAGATGCGGGCGGAGACCTCGGTTGGGTAGAGGCGGATGATCCTTTCGTTCCGGGGGCTCTCATGAAGACCGCCAAGGGGATGAAGGCGGGCGAGATCAGCAAGCCGATTGAAGAGAGCGGACAGCTCTATATACTTAAGGTAAAAGAAAGAAAAGAGACATCCAAGGGAAGCCCCGAGGAAATTCGTGAACGAATTCGTAAGGAGCTTGCCTTGAGAGAAGCGCCGCCTATGCAGGAAATGATCAAGGAGCTTCGAAAAAAGTGGAACGTAACTGTTACGCTTTAGCAGGATAAGTATTGACAACTTATGGGCATGTTGATAATATGAGATTATAATACCTAGCGTTTTACTCGGATATTATTTTTTCATAGTCGAAAGGGGATTGCACAATGGCTAAGCTGGTTCAAAGCGTTACACAACTGATCGGAGATACACCTTTGGTGAAGCTCAACCGTGTCGTGCCGGAAGGCAGCGCGGAAGTTTACGTGAAGCTGGAATTCCAAAACCCGGGTGCGAGCGTTAAGGATCGGATCGCCATCAGCATGATCGAGGTTGCAGAGCAGGAAGGCCGTATTAAGCCGGGCGATACGATCGTTGAGCCTACCAGCGGTAACACCGGTATCGGTCTTGCCATGGTCGCTGCAGCGAAAGGTTATAAGGCTATTCTTGTTATGCCGGAGACCATGAGTATGGAGCGCCGCAACCTGCTTCGCGCTTACGGTGCTCAGCTGGTGCTGACGCCTGGAGCGGAAGGCATGAAGGGTGCCATTAAGCGTGCGGAAGAGCTGCAAGCAGAAAACCCGAATTACTTTATGCCGCAGCAGTTTAAGAACCAAGCGAACGTGAAAGTTCACCGCGAGACGACCGGTCCTGAGATCGTACAGGCGATTCAATCGCATGACGGCAAGCTGGACGCTTTTATCGCAGGTATCGGTACCGGCGGTACGATTACAGGCGCGGGCAGCGTGCTTCGCGAGAACTTCCCGAACATCAAGATTTACGCGGTTGAGCCTGCTGCATCCCCTGTATTGTCAGGAGGCAAGCCAGGTCCTCATAAGATTCAAGGAATCGGCGCAGGCTTCGTGCCGGATATCCTGAATACCGGCATCTATGATGGCGTGATTCCTGTAGAGAACGACGATGCGTTTGAAACATCCCGTCGTGTCGCTAGAGAAGAAGGGATCCTCGGCGGAATTTCGTCGGGTGCAGCTATTTTCGCGGCCTTGAAGGTAGCGAAGGAGCTTGGAGCCGGCAAGCGGGTCGTAGCGATCATCCCAAGTAACGGGGAGCGTTACCTTTCCACACCATTGTATCAATTCGAAGAGCAATAATAGAGAAACCGACACAGACTTCCCCCTCAGGAACAGTTGAGGGGGAAGTCTTTTTCAAGTATACTTATCCCAATATCGTAAGTAGGGGAGAAGGGTGGGCGCGGAGCATGATCCTGACAACATATGAAGACTGGCTTCGGTGGTCGCGGACATATTCCGTGCTGCCTCTAGTGATCAAACATAGCTTACCCCAAGATCGGCTGATTTCCTGGCAGCGGGCTTGGGAGGAAGCATCAACGGAGTCGTTTGTCCTGGAAAGCGGGAAGGGCGGAAGATATACATTCCTCGGATTGAAAGCCTCCTCCGTCATTCGAGGGACGGATCGCCGGGCTGCCATCACAGAAAGCGACGGCACCTTGAGTATGGCGGATGGCAAGCCGCTCGATCTGGTGAAGGAATGGATGGCACCGTACCGTTCACCTCGGGTGGAAGGCGCCCCCAAGTGGATCGGCGGCTGCATAGGCTTCTGGGGATATGACGTCATACGTACGATCGAGAAGCTGCCGTCGCAGGCGAAGGCGGATCTTCCGATTCCGGATTATGCCTTTCTCCGGGTGGACGAGCTCTGGGTTCTTGATCATCAGGAGAACCAGCTGTACTGCGCGGTTCATCAAGCTAATCAGCCTGAGTCAGGTCTTGATGAGGGGCTGCGCGGTAAGTATGAACTGGCCTTACAGCAGGCGCAGAGAATGAAAGAGCTCTGGGATCGGCTTGCCGGTATTCAATCGGACACCGCAGCTCAGAAGGCTTATCAGGACAAGCTGGATTCCGTTGCTAAGGACCGGATGCAAATCGATGTGGAATCGATCCCGGGGATCGTTCCCGATTTTACGAAGGAAAGCTATTTGGCGGCTGTTCGCCGCATTCAAGAGTATATTGGCGCGGGCGACGTATTCCAAGTGAACCTATCGGTTCGGCAGCATAAGAAGCTGAGCCAAAGTCCTGAGGAGATCTATGAATGGCTACGGGTCGTGAACCCTTCTCCTTATATGGGGCTGCTGCGTTTCGGTGATTATCATCTCGTCTCGGGCTCACCGGAGCTTCTGGTCCAGCTTGAGCGGGGCAAGGTTCGGACAAGGCCCATTGCGGGTACACGTCCGAGAGGGAAGAACGAAGACGAAGATCGGGAGCTGGCCAATGAGCTCATCCTCCATGAGAAAGAACGGGCCGAGCATATCATGCTCGTCGACCTTGAGCGCAACGACTTAGGGAGAATTTCGACCTACGGTACGGTTCGCGTGAAGGATTTTATGGTCATCGAGTATTATTCCCATGTGATGCATATCGTCTCCGAGGTCGAAGGGGAGCTGGCGCCGGGCAAGGATGCATATGATGTCATCGCGGCGACGTTCCCGGGAGGAACCATTACCGGGGCTCCGAAGATCCGCACTATGCAGATCATTGAGGAGCTGGAGCCGGTTCGACGGGGACCGTATACGGGGTCCATCGGATGGATTGACTATAACGGCGATATGGAATTTAATATAGTGATACGAACATTAGTTGCTGCCGGGGATACCGGTTATGTTCAGGCCGGAGCGGGTATCGTCATCGACTCTGTGCCTGAGCGGGAATACATCGAGTCCATTAATAAAGCCAAGGCGATGTGGAAGGCAATTCAATACAGCGAGCTGCACAGCTGCGCTACGGGAGGAATGTAATCATGATTTTGGTCATCGACAATTACGATTCGTTTACTTATAACCTGGTGCAGTACTTGGGCGAGCTGGGGGAACAGGTAGTGGTACGCCGTAACGATGAGATTGATCTGGACGGGATCGAAGCATTGAAGCCGGATCATATTCTGATTTCGCCCGGACCATGTACACCGAATGAAGCGGGAATCAGCCTGGCGCTGATTGAGCGGTTTAAGGGAGAAATTCCGATCTTGGGTGTATGCCTCGGCCATCAATCCATCGGACAGGCGTTCGGAGGAGATGTCATTCGTGCCGAGAAGCTGATGCACGGCAAAACCTCTCCGATTCTGCACGACGGGAAGTCCATTTTCGAAGGTCTGCCTTCGCCGTTTACGGCTACGCGCTACCATTCCTTGATTGTGAAGAAAGAGACGCTTCCCGATTGCTTGGAGATCAGTGCGGAAACCCCGGAAGGCGAAATTATGGGACTACGCCATAAGGAATATCCGATCGAGGGTGTCCAATTCCATCCGGAATCCATCATTACGGACCACGGACATCAGATGCTGCGCAATTTCCTGAAACGGACGGCTGTGGGCAAGGCATGAAGCTTTATGTGAATGGTAACATCATAAACGAAGAGCAAGCCGTGGTCTCGGTATTCGATCACGGTTTTCTTTACGGGATGGGCTTGTTTGAGACGTTTCGCACGTACGGCGGCCGCCCTTTTCTATTGGAACGGCATTTGGAGCGACTGACTGCGGGCTGTAGGGAGCTAGAGATTCAACATGCTCCGAAGACTTGCGAGGTGAACCGGATCGTTCAAGAATTACTGGAGGCGAATGAGCTGACAGACGCTTATATTCGGTATACGGTCACAGCGGGAACGGATGTTCTGGGTCTACCTTCGGACGAATACAAAGAGCCGACAACGGTTATCTATATGAAACCTCTTCCTCAGCCTAACGAAGCTCTCTACGAGAAGGGAAAAGCGCTGCAGCTGCTGAAGCTTCGCCGTAATACACCGGAGGGACCGCTTCGGCAAAAGTCGCTTCACTATATGAACAACATTCTGGCTAAGCGGGAGCTTGCGGGATACCCTTACGCCGCAGGGGCAGAGGGGCTGATGCTGGATGCGGGCGGCCATATCGCTGAAGGCATCGTGAGCAATGTGTTTTATCTGCAGGGGAAGCGGCTTTGTACCCCATCCACCCACACCGGCATTTTGCCCGGCATTACCCGAAGGTTCGTTTTGGAGCTGGCTGCGGATTGGGGTCTGCACCCGGAGGAGGGTTTCTATCGATGGGAGGAGCTGCGAGCGGCCGACGAAATTTTCATCACCAATTCCATCCAGGAGCTCGTTCCGATCACAACACTATATGACAGTCAAGGCGAGAGCTTTACCGTGAGCGAAGGGAAAGCAGGGCCAATTGCGAGGCAGCTGCTAGGTAGGTACCGATCGGCGGCAAAAGGAGGAGTATAGCGACATGACCTTAGGGCGATTGAACTGCAAGCATCAAACGCTACCTCTGAACGAAAGAACCTTGATCATGGGAATTTTGAATGTGACTCCCGATTCGTTCTCGGATGGAGGACGCTATGTGGATATAGATACGGCAGTGGAGCGTGCGCGACTTATGGTTGCAGAGGGCGCAGACATCATTGATATCGGTGGGGAATCCACCAGGCCGGGAGCGGCGATTGTAACGGAAGAGGAAGAGCTTCGGCGTGTGATTCCCGCGATTCGTGCCATTAGAGAAGCGGGTCTTACGACCCCGATTTCGATAGATACGTATAAGGCGGAAGTAGCCCGGCAAGCGCTGGAAGCCGGTGCGGATATCATCAATGATATTTGGGGTTTGCAAAAGGACCTGGATATGGCGTCCGTTGCGGTGTCCCACAACGCCCCGATCGTGCTTATGCATAATCGAGATGAGGCGGTGTATGCTAACTTTATCCATGACGTAATAGAAGACTTGCGGCGCACCGTAGACCGGGCGCATGAAGCGGGAATCCGCGATGACCAGATCATTCTCGATCCCGGGATCGGCTTTGCCAAATCGCACGAGCAAAATCTTCAGCTGATGAACTATTTGGACCGGATTGTGGCTCTCGGGTATCCGGTGCTGCTGGGCACCTCCCGCAAAAGGATGATTCATCGTACGCTGGAGCTTCCCCCTGACGAGGTCGTCTTCGGTACGGGGGCCACTGTGGTATACGGCATTGTCCAAGGCTGCCGCATCGTACGCGTGCATGATGTGCAAGCAATGAAGAGAACGGCTGTCATGACGGATGCCATGCTGGCTCAGAAAGAGCTCGAATAGAGGAGAGTGCCCCTGTTGGATAAAATTACAATGTCAGGCATGCAATTTTACGGATACCACGGTGTATTTGCCGAGGAGAACAAGCTGGGAGCGCGCTACGTTGTCGATGTGGAGCTTCATCTGCCGTTAGATCGGCCGGGGCGTACCGACAGCATTGAGGACACGGTGAACTATGCCGAGGTGCATGAGCTGATCAAGCGGATTGTCGAGGAAAAAACGTTCCGCTTGATTGAGGCATTGGCCGAGCATATTGCATCCGAAGTGCTGCGAACTTATACTAGTATAAATGCGTTGACTGTTCGCGTCGTGAAGCCCCACCCTCCGGTGGCGATTCATTTTGACGGTGTGACAGTGGAAATTCATAGAAAGCGGGCATAACGAACATGGATGACGAAATCGCCCGACTACCAGAGCATACTGCATACATTGGTTTAGGTTCCAACATGGAAGACAGGGAAAGGTATCTACGGGAAGCAATGCGACGGCTGGAGGACCATCCGGCGATACGGATTACCGGACAGTCGGGTATATATGAGACCGATCCGGTCGGTTATACGGAGCAAGACCCGTTTTTGAATATGGTCATAGAAATTCGTACGTCCTTAACGGCTCAGGCGTTGTTTGGACGTATGGTAGATACGGAACAAGCGTTAGGGCGTCAAAGGGATATCCGCTGGGGTCCGCGGACCATTGATTTGGATCTGCTGTTGTTCGATGATTGCTCTCAAGATGACCCGGCATTAATCCTGCCTCACCCGCGTATGTTGGAACGCGCCTTTGTTCTGGTGCCTCTTCTGGAGGTCATGCAGAAATCCGCCCCCGAGCAAGCAGCTAGATTAAACCTATACTTAGAGCGGGCGGAAGGAAAGGAAGGCGTGAAATTATGGAAAAAAATATAGCGATAGCACAGCGCATTCGCGCATTCCGCAAGCTGAAGGGATTGACACAGAATGAGCTGGCCGACCGGCTCGAAATCTCTATAGCCGTTCTAGGCTCGATTGAGCGGGGAACGCGAAGACCCGATCCCAAAATTATTCGTAAAATTTCGGATGTGCTCGGGATTGACCCGGAAGAGCTTACAGCTACTGTCAATTGAACGCGAAATAAACCGCTCGAAAGGAGTGAAACCATATGACGTTACAAATCGGCAATGTCATTGCCCCGAACAAAGTAGTGCTGGCCCCGATGGCCGGCGTATGCAACCCGGCGTTTCGCCTGATTGCGAAGGAATTCGGCTGCGGCTTGGTTTGTGCGGAAATGGTCAGCGACAAAGCCATTTTGCACGGTAACAAACGATCGATGGAAATGCTGTTCGTCGATGAGCGGGAAAAGCCGCTAAGCCTGCAGATTTTCGGAGGAGATACGGAGACGCTGGTGGAAGCTGCGAAAATTGTCGATCAGCAGACGAACGCCGACATCATCGATATTAACATGGGCTGCCCAGTCCCGAAGATCACCAAGTGCGACGCTGGGGCCCGTTGGCTTCTAGACCCGGGTAAAATCGAACAGATGGTAACCACCGTAGTAAAGGCGGTCAATAAGCCCGTAACGGTGAAAATGCGGATCGGCTGGGATGACGAGCATGTCTATGCCGTTCAGAACGCCAAGGCTGTAGAGAACGGCGGCGGCTCCGCCGTATCGGTCCATGGGCGCACACGCGTACAGATGTATACGGGGAAAGCGAACTGGGATATCATCAAGGAAGTAAAGGAGTCCGTGTCGATCCCGGTGATCGGGAACGGTGACGTATTTACTCCGGAGGACGCGCAGCGCATGCTGGACCATACCGGCGTGGACGGTGTCATGATCGGACGGGCCGCCTTAGGCAATCCTTGGATGCTGTACCGGACCATTCAATATTTAACGAAGGGCGAGCTTCCGCCGGACCCGACGCCGCAGGAGAAAATCCGCATTGCGATTCTGCACATGGATCGGCTCGTTAATCTGAAGGGCGAGCATGTCGCCGTGAAGGAAATGCGAAAGCATATGGCTTGGTATCTTAAAGGGCTGCGTGGAGCGGCGCGAATCAAAGACGCCATTATGGAGCAGACGCGGCGCGACGATATGGTTATGCTGTTAGACCGTTTTGTGGAGCAGATGAACGATAGTGGTGACGAAGAAGGGGCTGCCCCTGATGAGATCACGGTTTCCTATCACTGACACTGACCAGAAATTCGGGTGTTTTGGCTTACATTGACATTTGGAAAAGCTTGAAATATAATCAGTCAATAGTAATTTCAAGGCATCGTTCTGAGTCATCAGGGCATGGGTCGTTCATATATTATCATTATCAGTGAATTCATAGCGGGTAATGCAGCTCGAGATATGAAAATCTTTCACACGACGGGAGATATGTAGTAATGAGCGAGAAACAGGTCATCCTAACCCAAGAGGGTCTTAAGAAGCTTGAGGAAGAATTGGAGCATCTGAAATCGGTGAAGCGCCGCGAGGTGGCGGAGCGGATTAAAATCGCGATCGGCTACGGAGATATCAGCGAAAACTCCG
>NZ_JASKUT010000001.1:3607500-3670000 GCF_030167925.1 Paenibacillus silviterrae | reverse complement strand
AGGGTTACCAAGTCCAGTCAAACTCTGAATGCCGCAGACTTTAACCCGGGAGTCAGACAGTGAGTGCTAAGATCCATTGTCAAGAGGGAAACAGCCCAGATCATCAGCTAAGGTCCCCAAGTGTGTGTTGAGTGGGAAAGGATGTGGAGTTGCAAAGACAACCAGGATGTTGGCTTAGAAGCAGCCACCATTGAAAGAGTGCGTAATAGCTCACTGGTCGAGTGACTCTGCGCCGAAAATGTAACGGGGCTAAACACACCACCGAAGCTATGAGTCCATTTATGGGCAGTAGGGGAGCGTTGTAACAGCAGTGAAGGTTGATCGTGAGGACAGCTGGAGCGGTTACAAGTGAGAATGCCGGTATGAGTAACGAAAAGACAAGTGAGAATCTTGTCCGCCGTAAGCCTAAGGGTTCCTGAGGAAGGTTCGTCCGCTCAGGGTAAGTCGGGACCTAAGGCGAGGCCGAAAGGCGTAGTCGAAGGACAACAGGTTGAAATTCCTGTACCACCGTGAACCGTTATGAGCAATGGGGTGACGCAGAAGGATAGTGACGCGGACTGATGGATGTCCGTCCAAGCAGCGAGGCTGGTTAGTAGGCAAATCCGCTAACCGAAAGGCTGGGCTGTGATGGGGAGCGAAATTCAAGTAGCGAAGGTCATGAGTTCAAGCTGCCAAGAAAAGCCTCTAGCCAGGGAGAAGGTGCCCGTACCGCAAACCGACACAGGTAGGCGAGCAGAGCATGCTAAGGCGCTCGGAAGAACTCTCGTTAAGGAACTCGGCAAAATGACCCCGTAACTTCGGGAGAAGGGGTGCCTCGGTAGGGTGAATAGCCCGAGGGGGCCGCAGTGAAAAGGCCCAAGCGACTGTTTAGCAAAAACACAGGTCTGTGCGAAGCCGCAAGGCGAAGTATACGGGCTGACGCCTGCCCGGTGCTGGAAGGTTAAGGGGAGCGGTTAGGGGTAACCCGAAGCTGTGAACCGAAGCCCCAGTAAACGGCGGCCGTAACTATAACGGTCCTAAGGTAGCGAAATTCCTTGTCAGGTAAATTCTGACCCGCACGAATGGCGTAACGACTTGGGCGCTGTCTCGACGAGAGATCCGGTGAAATTTTAATACCTGTGAAGATGCAGGTTACCCGCGACAAGACGGAAAGACCCCATGGAGCTTTACTGCAGCTTGATATTGGACTTTGGTACGATCTGTACAGGATAGGTGGGAGCCTAAGAAGCCGGAGCGCCAGCTTCGGTGGAGGCGCCGTTGGGATACCACCCTGATCGTATCGGAGTTCTAACCTGGCACCCTGATCGGGTGCGGGGACAGTGTCAGGTAGGCAGTTTGACTGGGGCGGTCGCCTCCTAAAGAGTAACGGAGGCGCCCCAAGGTTCCCTCAGAATGGTTGGAAATCATTCGAAGAGTGCAAAGGCATAAGGGAGCTTGACTGCGAGACAAACAGGTCGAGCAGGGACGAAAGTCGGGCTTAGTGATCCGGTGGTACCGAATGGAAGGGCCATCGCTCAACGGATAAAAGCTACCCTGGGGATAACAGGCTTATCTCCCCCAAGAGTCCACATCGACGGGGAGGTTTGGCACCTCGATGTCGGCTCATCGCATCCTGGGGCTGAAGTAGGTCCCAAGGGTTGGGCTGTTCGCCCATTAAAGCGGTACGCGAGCTGGGTTCAGAACGTCGTGAGACAGTTCGGTCCCTATCTGTCGCGGGCGTAGGAAATTTGAGAGGAGCTGTCCTTAGTACGAGAGGACCGGGATGGACGTACCGCTGGTGTACCAGTTGTCTCGCCAGAGGCACGGCTGGATAGCCAAGTACGGAAGGGATAAGCGCTGAAAGCATCTAAGCGTGAAGCCCCCCTCAAGATGAGATTTCCCAGTATGTAAGACCCCTTGTAGACGACGAGGTAGATAGGTTCGGGGTGGAAGCGCGGCAACGTGTGGAGCTGACGAATACTAATCGGTCGAGGGCTTATCCAAAATGCTGCATCGGCAGCACAGCTAATGACATTTGCTGAAGTTTCGAATCCAGTTTTCAAGGTGCAAGTCGCTTTGAACAACAACCTAGATGTTTCTTGGCAGAAGCATCACGTTTGGTGATGATGGCGGAAGGGAACCACGCGTACCCATACCGAACACGACCGTTAAGCCTTCCAGCGTCGATGGTACTTGGACCGAAGGGTCCTGGGAGAGTAGAACGTCGCCAAGCAAATGAAAAGCCTTTGGGTGCTTACCCAGAGGCTTTTCTGCATAATAAGACTATAAAGTCACCTTACATGTAATAACTCTGCGGCATCATTGGTTATAACGTTAAATTATCTCGTTACAATGCTGGTGAAACATTGACACAACCGAATTTTAGTCGTGTTAGATGAAAAAATCTTCTTAAGCAACAAGCTAGTGGAGTTATCAATGATGTAACGTTAAAAATTCACCCAAACCCCATCCTCAAGAAAAAGGGCCGGAACGTAAACATGCATAGCCCTTGTCACCCAACGTAGTCTCCATCAATCCACAAACATCCTGTAACCAATCATGCCAAGCCATACAGCGCATATAATCCATATTACGATAAATAACGCACCTGTGAACCAATTCTTCGGCTTTCCTTGCTTTCGAATTTCCTCTGCCATGGCTCTGCAGTCCTGCAGGACTGGCTGTGGAATTAACTTCATAGCAACGTAGATCCCCAAAGGCACGATGATTAGATCATCCAAATATCCAAGAATCGGAATGAAATCCGGAATGAGATCGATCGGACTAAATGCATAGGCTACGACAAGAAGGGTAAACAGTCGTGCATACCAAGGGACTCTAGGATCCTTATAGGACAAATATAAAACAAACACATGCTGCTTAAGGGTTCTTGCTTGCCGTTTTAAGGTTTCAAACATATATGGTTTTCAGCCTTCCCATATCTTAATTTCTGCTTCCGTATAGTTGTATGGTACCATAAAAATTCGAGCTTGTAAGTTGTTAAAGCACTTCGGATTGGTCAACACTAGTCAAAAGGATGCAAACTAGGAACAACTCGGGGCAGGTGTTGCAAAATTACATAAACCTGCTATAATATGAATCAAGGTCAAAGAAAGTCAAAGTCAATCTACTTCTGTAATGCGGGGGTGAATTGATGCGCAACATCTCCGAGATCATCGAGATGTACCTGAAGCAGATTTTACAGCAAAGTCCTGAAGGCGTCGTGGAAATTCAGCGTAATGAATTGGCCGATCAGTTTGACTGCGTGCCTTCCCAGATCAATTATGTAATTAGTACCAGGTTTACTTTGGAGAAGGGCTACATTGTAGAAAGCAAGCGTGGCGGCGGGGGGTACATCCGGATTCAGAGGATTGAACTGAATTCACACGGGAACCTTCTCGACCATATTTTCCAAACCATCAGTTCCCATATTGATCAGTCTGCTTCGGAAGGGCTGCTATATCAGCTTGAGGAAGGTCAATATATATCCTCTAGGGAGGCAGCGCTGATGAAAGCGGCGATCTCAAGGGAAGTGCTGGCATTTAAGCTGCCGCTTCGCGATGAGCTTCGTGCCAAGATTTTAAAGGCGATGCTGATTTCCTTATTGACCAAATAAGAGTTGGTTAAACCATTGAACAGAACCGTAAACTACTTCTGCCAAAGCCACCCGAGGAGGGGACAAACGATGATTTGTCAGGAATGCGGGAAGAAACAGGCAACTCTTCATTTTACGAAGATTTTGAATGGTGAGAAGACCGAATTCCATATATGTGAAGCTTGTGCACGGGAGAAGGGGGAATTAATCCCCGGTACGCCGAACGGCTTTTCAATTCATAATTTGCTTTCCGGCTTGCTTGATTTTGAACCGTCGGCTCACAGCGCCTTGGCTAACAAGGTTCAGCCGACCCGATGCGAACATTGCGGACTTACCTATTCCCAGTTCGGCAAAATAGGCCGGTTTGGCTGCAGCTCCTGTTATAAGCATTTCAGCGAAAAGCTGGATCCGTTGTTTAAAAGAGTACACGGGAATATCGTCCATACGGGGAAGGTCCCTAAACGCTCCGGCGGGTTAATCCAGCATAAGCGAGAGATCGAGCAGCTGAAGAAGGACCTGAGTCAACGGATTGAGAATGAAGAATTCGAGCAAGCAGCCAAAATTCGCGATCAAATCCGAGAGCTGGAGAAGAAAGTGGCTGAGGGTTAACATGGCCAGCAATCCGTTCACGCAAGGAGGATGCTCAATGTCAAACGCCGGTCGGTTTACAGAACATGCGCTTAGCGAATGGATGAAGGGGGATGGGCCCGATTCGGACATCGTCATCAGCAGCCGGATCCGTATTGCTCGTAATTTGCAGACCTACCCTTTTCCTATGCTGGCAACCAATCAACAATCCTTAGAGGTACTCAATCGGGTATCTCCGATTTTAGATAATGAAGACTTGAAGACGATTAGCAACTTCACGCTGCTTCCGCTGTCTGAGCTGAATGAGCTCGAACGCAAGGTTCTTGTGGAGAAGCATTTGATCAGTCCGGCACTCGCTAATGAGTCCCGTAACGGAGCCGTTATTTTAAGCGATAACGAATCCGTTAGTATTATGGTGAATGAAGAGGACCATCTTCGAATACAATGCTTGTGCCCCGGTTTTCAAATTAAGGAGGCATGGGATCTGGCCAATCAGATCGACGATCTGTTCGAAGCTGAGCTGGATTATGCGTTCGATGAGAAGAAGGGTTTCTTAACAAGCTGCCCGACGAATGTCGGAACGGGAATTCGAGCCTCGGTAATGCTTCACCTTCCGGCTCTGGTGCTGACCCAGCAGATCAATCGAATCTTGACGGCCATTACCCAGGTTGGACTTGCGGTAAGAGGGCTGTATGGGGAAGGCAGCGAGGCGCTGGGCAATCTGTTTCAAATATCGAACCAAATCACGCTCGGCCAATCGGAAGAAGAAATTATCGATAATCTATACGGTGTTGTAAGGCAAATTATCGAGCACGAAAGAGCCGCGCGGCAGAAGCTGACGTATGAGACAAAGCCTAAAATTTTGGACCGGGTCAGCCGATCCTACGGGATTCTGTCTTATGCAGCGATTATGGACTCGAAGGAAGCGGCTCAGCGGCTGTCGGATGTTCGGCTTGGCATCGATCTTGGATTTATCAAGAATGTGTCGCCGCATGTGCTGAATGAGCTTCTGGTGATGACGCAGCCGGGTTTTTTGCAAAAGGCAGCAGGAGAAAAGCTCACCCCTGAAGAAAGAGACATAAGGAGAGCTCAGCTCATCCGGGAAAAATTGGCTCAGACTACCTAGACCTACTTGAAAATATCAGCCGAAGATCCGTTATGGGAATCGCGCTTCTTTTTTAGACCAATTTTGGAGGTGTTACTATGATGTTTGGCAGATTTACGGAACGCGCTCAGAAAGTGTTGTCCTTAGCGCAGGAGGAAGCAGTTCGTTTAGGTCATAATAATATTGGAACTGAACATATTTTGCTTGGCTTGATCCGCGAGGGTGAAGGTATTGCAGCGAAGGCTTTGATTGCACTGGGCCTTGGTCTTGAGAAGATTCAAGACGAAGTCGAATCCTTAATCGGCCGGGGACAGGAACAGCCTTCCAACATTGCTTATACACCGAGAGCGAAAAAGGTCATTGAGCTTTCGATGGACGAAGCCCGTAAGCTGGGCCACACGTATGTGGGAACAGAACACATCCTGCTGGGACTCATCCGTGAGGGCGAGGGTGTAGCAGCCCGTGTGCTGAACAACTTGGGAGTGAGCCTGAACAAGGCGCGTCAGCAGGTGCTTCAGCTGCTGGGCAGCAGCGAAGTGGTTTCCCAAAGCCATGGCACCAACCCGAATGTCAACACGCCGACGCTCGATGGGCTGGCACGTGACTTAACGGCGTACGCCAAGGAAGGAAACCTGGATCCGGTCATCGGCCGGAGCAAGGAAATCGAGCGTGTGATCCAGGTGCTCAGCCGCCGTACGAAGAACAATCCAGTTCTGATCGGGGAGCCGGGTGTTGGTAAAACAGCGATCGCCGAAGGCTTGGCTCAGAAGATCGTGAACAACGAAATTCCTGAGACGCTTCGCGATAAGCGAGTCATGACACTGGATATGGGCTCCGTGGTAGCCGGAACGAAGTACCGTGGTGAATTCGAGGATCGTTTGAAAAAAATCATGGACGAAATTCGTCAAGCGGGCAACATCATTCTGTTCATTGATGAGCTGCACACGCTGATTGGTGCCGGCGGAGCGGAGGGAGCGATTGACGCTTCCAACATTCTTAAGCCATCACTCGCTCGTGGGGAGCTGCAATGTATCGGTGCGACCACGCTGGACGAATATCGCAAATATATCGAGAAGGACGCCGCTCTGGAGCGACGTTTCCAGCCGATTACGGTAGATCAGCCGTCGGTCGACGAAGCGGTCCAAATCCTGCACGGTTTGCGTGACCGCTATGAGGCGCATCACCGTGTGAAAATCACGGATGAAGCGATCGAGCAAGCGGTGAAGCTGTCCGACCGTTACATTACGGATCGTTTCCTGCCGGATAAGGCTATCGACCTGATTGACGAAGCCAGCTCGAAGGTAAGACTTCGCTCTTACACGGTACCGCCGGATCTGAAGAAGCTGGAAAGCCGTTTGGAAGATATTCGCAAGGAGAAAGATGCCGCCGTACAAAGCCAGGAGTTTGAGAAAGCCGCATCTCTTCGCGACACCGAGCAAAAGCTTCGCGAGGAGCTCGATACTACTCGTAACGAATGGAAAGAGAAGCAGGGCCGCACCGATTCCGAGGTGACTCCGGACGATATCGCACAGGTAGTTGCCAGCTGGACCGGCATCCCTGTCGTGAAGATGAAGGAAGAAGAAACCGAGCGTCTGCTGAAGATGGAATCGATCCTCCACGATCGTGTGATCGGGCAAGACGAAGCGGTGAAGGCCGTAAGCCGCGCGATTCGCCGGGCGAGAGCCGGTTTGAAGGATCCGAAGCGCCCGATGGGCTCCTTCATTTTCCTAGGACCTACGGGTGTCGGTAAAACGGAGCTTGCGCGCGCCCTGGCCGAATCCCTATTTGGGGATGAGAATGCGGTAATTCGAATCGATATGTCCGAGTACATGGAGAAGCATTCCACTTCCCGGCTCGTCGGAGCGCCTCCTGGGTATGTCGGCTACGAAGAAGGCGGCCAGCTGACCGAGAAGGTTCGCCGTAAGCCTTACTCCGTCGTTCTCCTCGACGAGATCGAGAAGGCACATCCGGAAGTATTCAACATCCTGCTGCAGGTGCTTGAGGATGGTCGTTTGACCGATTCCAAGGGCCGCACGGTGGACTTCCGCAATACGCTGATCATCATGACGTCCAACGTAGGAGCCGATGTTATCAAACGCAATTCGACGCTTGGCTTTACAGCCGCGAACGATTCCGCTAAGGATTACATTAACATGAAGGATAAGGTGATGGGCGAGCTGAAGAAAAGCTTCCGTCCGGAGTTCTTGAACCGGATCGACGAAATCATCGTGTTCCACTCTCTGGAGGAGCAGCACATTGCACAGATCGTAACCTTGATGGCCGACGATCTGCGTAAGCGACTGAGAGAGCAGGAGGTTGACTTCCAGCTGACAGACAAGGCGCTTGCGTTCCTGGCGAAGGAAGGCTTTGATCCGGCATTCGGTGCACGTCCGCTTCGCAGAGCGATTCAGAAGCATATTGAGGACCGGTTGTCCGAGGAGCTGCTGCGCGGCACTATCTCTAAAGGGGATACGCTCACGATCGATGAAGAGAACGGTGAGTTGACTGTGAAACGTAACCAAGAGGTAACTTCGTAATACCTTATATCAACCAGAACAGTCTGTCTGGGGGAGCCTAGTGCTCGTCCGGCAGACTGTTTTTTGGTGTAGACGAGCTAGCGGGGTTTTCATTAGTTAGTCAAAATGGTAAACTTTGATGTGTACTTATTGATGAGGCGGAAGATGGGGGAAGCATGGCCAAAAGTAAAACGAAGTTCTGCTGTCAGGAGTGCGGCTACGAGTCCCCGAAGTGGCTGGGGAAATGTCCGGGCTGCCAGGCATGGAACAGCTTTGTAGAGGAGATCGAAACCGTATCCAAAACGGCAGGTGTTCCTGCCTTTGCAAGTCGAACGAAAGAAAAAGCAGTTTCGATCATAAATATAGAAAGTAGTGAGGAAGCACGGGTCGTAACGGACAACAAGGAGCTGAACCGTGTCTTGGGCGGAGGGATCGTTCCGGGCTCTCTGATTCTGGTCGGGGGCGATCCGGGGATCGGGAAATCCACGCTGCTGCTGCAAACCTCCTATGAATTAGCGAAAAAGCAGCAAAAGGTGCTGTATATATCCGGCGAGGAATCGGTTAGGCAAACGAAGCTGAGAGCCGACCGTCTGCAGGCGGTGTCTCCATTATTATTCGTGCTCAGCGAAACGAATCTGGAGCATATCGAAGCGGTGATTGACGAGATCAACCCGGACTTTATGGTTATTGACTCGATCCAAACGGTGTTCCACCCGGCGGTTACTTCGGCTCCGGGCAGCGTGTCTCAGGTACGTGAATGTACGGGGCATTTTATGCGAATCGCCAAAATTAAAGGGATTGCAACGGTCCTGGTAGGCCATGTTACTAAGGAAGGCGCAATCGCCGGCCCACGTTTGCTGGAGCATATGGTTGACTGCGTGCTGTATTTCGAGGGGGAGCGTCATCATTCCTATCGGCTGCTGCGGGCGGTGAAGAACCGCTTCGGCTCGACGAATGAGATCGGAATCTTTGAAATGAGAGAAACGGGCCTGGTTGAAGTGAACAATCCGTCCGAGCTTTTTTTGTCCGAGCGTCCCCTGGGGGTAGCCGGCTCGACGGTTGTTGCCAGCATGGAAGGAACCAGACCGGTACTTGTGGAGCTTCAGGCTCTTGTGGCATCTACGAATTTTCCTTCTCCGAGAAGGATGGCAACCGGCGTCGATCATAACAGACTTAACCTCATGATCGCCGTGCTGGAGAAGCGAATGGGCATGTTCCTGCAAAATCAAGACGCCTACCTCAACGTCGCAGGCGGGGTGAAGCTCGATGAGCCGGCGGTAGACCTAGCTATCGCCGTATGTATCGCCTCTAGCCTGCGAGAGCAGCCTACGCGCCCCTACGACGTGATCTTCGGCGAGGTAGGGCTTACGGGCGAGGTTCGCGGGGTTTCCCGCGTCGATCAGCGCGTGCGCGAAGCGGAGAAGCTGGGCTTCAAGCGGGTCATTCTCCCCGAGAAAAGCCTGAAGGGCTGGACCCCGCCAAACGGCATCCAGATCATCGGTGTCAACACAGTGGCTGAAGCGCTCAAGGCCGCTTTCGAATAATATCCGCGGCTTCCTCTCCGGAAGCCGCACACTTACTAAATATCTGCATTTGGTTGAGCAGTTGCTTGGCGGAAGGGTCCATAGGAGTCCGTAGAGTTTACGTGCTGCCTTTGAAAACAAGTTTCACCCGCTATCGGTATTGAAATGAAACTTGTTTTCAAGAGCAGCCGGAGGAGCCTATGGAGCCCTGAAGCCACGTCGACTGTCGAACAACCAAATGCCTCCGGAGGGAACAACACATGAGCAAAGAAGAAGCGAAGCGGGATGTCATGAGCCAGCTCCTGCAGCTGGTCGCTCCCGGCACTGCGTTTCGCGAAGGCCTGGAGAATGTACTGCGGGCCAAGACCGGCGCTCTTATCGTCGTGGGCTACAGCCCAGAGGTGATGGAGCTCGTCGATGGGGGCTTTTCCATTAATTGCGATTTTTCCCCGAATTACTTATATGAGCTGGCCAAGATGGATGGTGCCATCATCCTGAGCGAGGACTTGAAGCGGATTCTATATGCCAACACACAGCTGATCCCTGATTCCTCCATTCCTTCGATTGAAACGGGGATTCGCCACCGAACGGCCGAGCGGGTAGCGAAGCAAACCTCCAAGCTGGTCGTATCGATCTCGCAGCGCAGAAACGTTATAACACTATACCAAGGTAACCTCCGCTATGCCCTGAAGGACATCGGCGTCATTCTCACGAAGGCGAACCAGGCAATTCAAACGCTGGAGAAATACAAATCCGTCCTGGATCAGGCCATGACCAACCTGGGTGCATCCGAATTCGAAGAGCTCGTCACCCTCCATGATGTCACGAATGTCATTCAGCGGGTAGAGATGGTGCTTCGCATTAAATCCGAAATCAAGCGCTACATTAATGAGCTTGGAACCGAAGGTCGACTAATCAGCATGCAGCTGGAGGAGCTTGTAGGCAATACGGAGCAGGAGGCACTGCTTCTTATCAAGGACTATGTGCGCGAGCAGCATGAAGATAAATTCAAGGAAATCATGCAATCCTTCCGACGGCTGGCTACGGATGAAATGCTGGATCATTATCATATCGCCAGACTTCTTGGGTACCCGAGTGCCCCTAATAGCGCAGAGGAAACCGTATCGCCGCGCGGCTACCGGGTGCTTCATAAGATTCCGCGTCTTCCCTCTGTCATTATCCAGAACCTGGTGGAACGCTTTCAAGAGCTTCCCCAGCTGATGACAGCTACAATCGATGATTTGGACGACGTGGATGGCATCGGCGAGGTACGGGCTCGGACGATAAAAGAGGGGCTGAAGCGGATTCAGGATCAGGTTCTTATCGATCGACATATTTAAGCTGGTTCAGGTTCTCATTGACAGACCTATATAACTTGCATACAATCAGAGGGTAGCCTAATATAATACATTAGATTGGGGTACAGTATAACCAGAGGTGGATAAAAAACATGATAGCGAAATCCCTCCCGAACTTGTTTACCGTAGGGAACTTGTTTTTAGGAATTATTTCGATCATTCTCGTCTTCAACAACAACCCTGAACTGGCAGCGATAATGGTTATTGTCGCCATGCTGCTGGACGGTTTGGACGGTCGGGTAGCGCGTGCGCTCAATGCGCAAAGCGAGTTCGGCAAGGAACTGGATTCACTCTCCGACGTCATTTCCTTTGGCGTTGCGCCGGCATTTATCATGTATGTTGTAGCGTTCAGCAGCATGAATCCGGCAGCGGCTTGGATCGTAACGGCAATTTTTCCGATCTGCGGCGCTCTGCGTTTGGCTCGGTTTAACGTTGTGGCCGGTACACCGGGATATTTTATCGGCTTGCCGATTCCTGCTGCAGGCGGTGTTCTTTGTACGCTGGCGCTGTTCCACAATGAGCTCAATACGTATGTATTGTTCTTATCGACGCTGCTGCTTTCCTACTTGATGGTCAGCACCGTGAAATACCCGAACTTCAAGAAGGTCGGCATTCCGAAGGCCGCGATCTGGATAACCCCGATCGTAGTCATTGTAGCGGTTGGACTGGCAATTATGTTCCCAGGACTGCTGTCGAAGATGATCTTCGTACCTCTTGTGCTTTATGCGCTGTACGGTTTAAAAAAAAACGTTGATCGGCTCTTCTTCCGCAAGCGAAAAGGAAAAGCATTAGACGAGGCGGAGTCCAAGACGACAACGCTGTAAATGACAATTGGATATGGTTTTTAGAAAATGAAAAGCATTTATTTTCCGGACACTCAGGTTCGGAGAATGAATGCTTTTTTGTTTTTTTCCGAACCACGATTAGGCAGGAAAGTTTTGGTTCATAATGATAACGAGTAAGTAATGAGTATAAGAAGGTACGGAGGTGATTCTATGTTGAAAAGATGGTTACAGCTACTGTTTGCAGTTATCGGCGGAGTACTTGGAGTACAATGGAGTAATACAATCGGACAGCCATTTTTTGCCTTCATAGAACCGGTATTGGGAATGGAACCTATCGGAGGACGGGCTTTGTGGATGTTTGCGCTGGGAGCTTTGTTGTTCTATTCGGTAAGCTCCGCTGTTGTCACTTATGTCATGCGTGTACTTCAAGAAGGAGAGGACCGCATCACATCAGTACCTGTGGCGGATCTGCTGGCAGGCACCATTGGCATGGCTGTGGGTCTGCTCGTATCGGCCTTGCTGCTGGATCCGCTTCGGGGGACGGCACTGTCGAATCCGCTGCTGCACGTGGTGGGAATCGGATTGTTCGCTTACGCCGGGTATCGGTTCGGAAGGACGAAGCGAGAGGAATTGATCGCTTTGCTTGGCAAGCCGCGGGGCTCAGGGCGCAATAACAACGGGGAGGCCAAAGGCTTCGAGGAGCATAAGATCCTAGATACCAGCGTTATTATTGACGGCCGCATTGCGGATATTTGCAAAACCGGGTTTATCGAAGGCACCTTGGTGATTCCCGAGTTCGTGCTGGAGGAGCTTCAGCATATCGCCGACTCCTCGGATCTCTTGAAGAGAAACCGCGGCCGGAGAGGTTTGGATATTTTGAATAAAATCCAAAAGGAGCTCGATGTGAAGGTTCTCATCTACGAAGGGGACTTCGAGGAAATTTCAGAGGTCGACAGCAAGCTCGTAAAGCTGGCTAAGGTGCTTCAGGGTAAGGTGATTACCAATGATTTCAACCTGAATAAGGTATGCGAGCTGCAGGGAGTATCGGTACTGAACATCAACGATCTGGCCAATGCGGTAAAACCTGTGGTCTTGCCGGGAGAAGAAATTCTTGTGCAGGTGATCAAAGACGGCAAGGAGCATGGACAAGGCGTCGCCTATCTGGATGACGGAACGATGATCGTTGTAGAAGGCGGTCGGGAGTTCATCGGCACTACGCTGGATGTCCTTGTAACGAGCGTGCTGCAGACATCGGCGGGACGAATGATTTTCGCCAAGCCCAAGCTATTGGAAAAAGCGCTCTAAAGCGGTATGATAAGAGAGATGCGCTTAGGGGCTTGCTGGGTAAGATCCTGAGCCAATACCGTAGTGGCAGGTGGCGAGGGAATGTCGGGTAAGCTCGGAATAGTGATCGTTGCGGCGGGCAAGGGCTCGCGCATGCGGTCGGAGGAAAGCAAGCAGTACTTAATGCTCGGCAGCAAGCCGATTCTAGTACATACGCTCGAATTATTTCAGGGCATGGATGCCGTGGACGAGATTGTGCTCGTAACTGGAGCGGAAGACATCCGGCGCTGTAAAGGCTATAAGGAGCAATACGGGTTACATAAGATTCAATCGATTGTAACCGGGGGAAAGGAACGGCAGGACTCCGTCCATCTGGGCTTGAAGTCGCTAGGCTCCCAGATCGAGTGGGTGATGGTCCATGATGGAGTCAGGCCGTTCGCTGCAGAGGAGCACATCCTGGCTTGCTGGGCGAAGGCGCAGGAGGCGGGGGCGGCTGTGCTCGCGGTGCCTGTGAAGGATACGATCAAGGTCGTAGATGCACAGGGAACGATTCAAGCGACTCCGGACCGGCGCAGCTTGTGGGCGATTCAAACCCCGCAAGCTTTTCGTCTTTCCTTGCTGCTGGAGGCATATGAGCATGCTTCGGCCGAAGGTTTTCTGGGGACGGACGACGCGATGCTCGTGGAGCGGCTGGGAACCGCGGTTCAGGTCGTCGAGGCCGATTATTACAATATCAAAATCACGACACCGGAGGATCTGCCCTGGGCGGAATGGATCCTTCAGAACGTCAGGGGAGAGAAGAAATCATGATTCGTGTAGGACAAGGCTTTGATGTGCATCAGCTGGTAGAAGGACGCAAATGCATCATTGGAGGGATAGAGATTCCCTACGAGAAAGGCTTGCTGGGGCATTCCGATGCGGACGTGCTGCTTCATGCGATTAGCGATGCCATCCTGGGCGCGCTTGGGCTTGGCGATATCGGCAAGCATTTCCCGGATACGGCATCGGAATTTAAGGATGCCGACAGCTATGAGCTGCTGGTGCATGTATGGGGACTGGCTAAGGAAGCGGGATATCGTCTAGGCAATGTGGATGCAACGATTATCGCCCAAAAGCCGAAGATGGCGCCGCACATTCCCGCGATGGTGGAGCGGATCGCTGCTGCCTTGGAAGCGGAGGAGCTGACCCAAGTGAATGTAAAGGCCACGACGACGGAGCAGCTCGGCTTCACGGGCCGTGGTGAAGGGATTGCATCGCAGGCGGTTGTCTGTCTGGTAAAAGGTGTGCTATCATAACAATTATTATTTTTTCGGGGAGCTAACCACTATGACCACGTTTCGTGTAAGATACGCACCGAGTCCGACAGGCCACCTGCATATCGGGGGCGCAAGGACCGCATTGTTTAACTACCTGATCGCCCGCAAGATGGGCGGACAATTCATCATCCGCTTCGAGGATACGGATCAAACCCGCCATGTCGAGTCGGGCGTGTCCAATCAGCTCGACGGCTTGAAGTGGCTTGGCGTCGAATGGGATGAGAGCGTCGATATCGGCGGACCCTACGGGCCGTATCGCCAGCTTGAGCGCCTCGAGTTGTACCGGCCGTTCGTGGATCAACTGCTCCGTGAAGGCAATGCATACCACTGCTATTGCTCCGAAGCCGATCTGGAGCAGGAGCGTGCGGAGCAGGAAGCGAAGGGCGAAATGCCTCGCTACTCGGGAAAGTGCCGTCACCTAACCGCCGAGCAGATAGAAGCGTTCCAGGCCGAGGGCCGCAAGCCGTCCATCCGTTTCCGTGTTCCGGAGGACCGCATCATCGGCTTCACGGATAAGATCCGCGAGGAGGTCGAGTTTGAAACCAACGGAATCGGCGACTTCATCATCGTACGGCCGGATGGCATTCCGACGTACAATTTTGCCGTGATTTTGGACGATCACTTGATGAAGATTACACTTGTCATTCGCGGGGAAGAGCATTTGACCAATACACCGCGGCAGATCATGATGTATGAAGCGCTCGGCCTGCCTGTACCTGAGTTTGCTCACCTTGCTCTCATCTTGAATCAAGACCGGAAGAAGATGAGCAAGCGCGATGAATCGATCATTCAATTTATCCAGCAGTATCAGGATCTCGGCTATTTGCCGGAGGCGGTCATGAACTTTATTGCCCTGCTCGGCTGGTCGCCAAAGGGCGAAGAAGAGATGTTTACCCGGGAAGAGCTGATCGAGCAGTTCGATTTGGATCGCATGTCCAAGAGCCCCGCCGTGTTCGACATGGATAAGCTGAACTGGATGAACAATCAGTACATCAAGAAGGCGGATACTGCCCGTATCGTAGCCTTAGCCGTACCTCACCTGCAAAGAGCGGGACGATTGCCGGAGACGCTGACGGCCGAGCAGCAGCAATGGGTTCATACGCTCGTAGCGCTGTATCAGGAGCAGCTCGGCTATGCAGCCCAAATCGTGCCTCTGTCCGAGCTCTTCTTCCGTGATGAGGTTACGTTCCAGGACGAGGAAGCGGCCGCCATGATGAAGGAGGAGCATGCTCCGATCGTGCTTGGCAGCTTCTTGACGCAGGTGGAGCAAGCGTCCGAGCTGAACGTGGATGCGCTGAAGGCCATGATGAAGGCTGTGCAAACGGAAACCGGCTATAAAGGAAAACAGCTGTTTATGACGATTCGTGTGGCGCTGACCGGGCAAATGCACGGTCCGGATCTGAATGTGACGCTGCATCTGCTGGGCAAGGAGACGGTAATCAGCCGCTTGAAGAAATTATTGTAAACCGAAACGGTTTCCGATATACTTGAACATAATATAGCAAAGGCGAAGACCGGGAAAGTACGCGATGCGAGGATTTTCAGAGAGGATTACGCAAGGTGGAAGTAGTCCAATCCTGTATCGACGGAAGTGCACCCGCGAGCCGTAAGGATGACCTGCCGTTCTAATGCAATAGTCCTTGCCGTACCGTTCACGATACGAACGATTCAAGATGAAGCGCCTCGACCGGGGTCGTACGCTTCAAGCAGAGTGGAACCGCGTCGTCACGCCTCTGCAGCCTTTGGGCTGTGGAGGCTTTTCTTTTTTTGCTTGGGAGAGAAGGTGGGGAAGATTTATGTTCAAGAGAATGAAGGAAGATATCGAAACCATATTCGAAAATGACCCCGCCGCGCGGAGCTGGTTCGAGGTAGTATTTACCTACTCCGGCTTGCATGCCTTATGGGCGCATCGGCTGGGGCACTGGTTCTATAAGAAACGCATGTTTACGATTGCGCGTATCATCTCTCAGACCAGCCGGTTTATGACTGGAATTGAGATTCATCCGGGCGCGGTGATCGGTCGGCGGTTTTTTATCGACCACGGCATGGGGGTAGTGATTGGGGAAACCTGCGAGATCGGAGACGATGTCCTCCTGTACCATGGAGTAACGCTGGGGGGAACCGGCAAGGAGAAGGGAAAGCGCCATCCGACGGTCGGCAACAATGTGGTCATTTCGGCTGGGGCGAAGGTGCTTGGCTCCTTCATGGTAGGAGATAACTCCAGGATAGGTGCGAATGCAGTTGTCTTATCGGAGGTTCCTCCGAACAGCACCGTGGTAGGGATACCAGGGCGTATTATTAAGCGGGACGGCGTGAGAGTGGGACGGCTGGACCATGCCAATCTGCCGGACCCGGTGATCGAAATGTTCCGTCAGCTGCAGCAGCAGCTTGACGAAGTGAAAGCGGCACAGACGCCGAAGGTAAAGCAAACTATTGGAGGAAACGATACTCATGACGCTTAAAGTGTACAATACGATGACTCGAACGAAGGAAGAGTTCAAGCCGATCGAGCCGGGCAAGGTGCGAATGTATGTTTGCGGGCCCACCGTATATGATTATATTCATATCGGGAATGCCAGACCAGTCATTTTCTTTGACGTTGTAAGGCGGTACTTGGAATCGATCGGCTATGACGTAAATTACGTGGTCAACTTTACAGATGTTGACGATAAGCTGATCCGCAAGGCGAATGAAATGGGATCCAGCGTACCTGATATTGCGAATCTCTTTATCCAGAAGTTTTATGAGGATACGAAGGGTCTGGGCGTGCAGGAGGCAACGCTGAATCCGCGGGTGACCGAGAACATTCAGGAAATCATTGCGTTTATCGCCGGCTTGGTGGAGAAGGGATATGCCTATGAAAGCGAGGGTGACGTCTATTTCCGTACCTCCCGGTTCCCGGAATACGGCAAGCTGTCCCATCAGAACATGGACGAACTGCAGTTCGGTATCCGGGTTGAGGTAGGCGAGCGCAAAGAAAACCCGCAGGACTTCGTGTTATGGAAGGGAGCGAAGCCGGGGGAGATCAGCTGGTCGAGCCCCTGGGGAGAAGGCCGCCCCGGCTGGCATATCGAATGCTCTGCAATGGTTCACAAGTATCTTGGGGATACCATCGACATTCACGGCGGCGGACAGGATCTGACGTTCCCGCATCATGAATGCGAGATTGCCCAGTCGGAATGTACGACCGGCCATCCGTTGGCCAACTACTGGATGCATAACGGCTTCGTCAACATCAACAATGAGAAAATGTCGAAGTCGCTGGGCAACGGGGTGAACGTGAACCAGCTGCTGAAGACGATTAGCCCTCAGATCATTCGTTATTTCATGTTATCCGGTCATTATCGGAATCCGCTGAACTTTAGCGACGACGCTGTTGAGCAGGCGAAGGGAAGTCTGCAGCGCATTGAGAACTGCTTAGCCGGGCTGAAGCATCGTTTGGCGGGAGCTGAAGCGGGAGAGGCGGAGCCCGCGGTGCAGGCTGCCGTTACAGGGGTCAAAGAGCAGTTCGAACAGAAGATGAACGACGATTTCAATACGCCGGATGCGATTACGGCCGTGTTCGAGCTTGTGAATGCGGCAAACCAATACATGGCGCAAGACACCGTGACTGCAGGCTCTCTGCAGCTGCTGCTTGATCAGTTTGCTGCGATGGATCGGGTATTGGGCATACTAGCGCAAGAAGAGCCAGCGCTCTTGGACGAGGAAATCGAGCAGCTGATAATCGAACGTACGGAGGCAAGAAAATCCAAGAACTGGGCTCGTGCGGACGAAATTCGGGATTTGCTTACCGAAAAGGGAATACTGCTGGAGGATACTCCTCAAGGCATTCGTTGGCGGAGAAAATAATGAAAAGTGATAACACGGCATTTCCGCCGCTGGACGGCAATTTGTTTGCGTTTCCCCCTTCCAAGGACCCCAAGCTCTTGAACCCGATCGTTCTAGCCTACTTAGGGGACGCCATTTATGAAGTGTTTGTTCGCCAATACGTCATCGGGCAGCCGAATCATCGCCCGAATCATTTGCACCGCGAGTCTACGCAGTTCGTCTCTGCGAAGGCGCAGGCTCGCGCTTTGACCGAGTGGCTCCCAAGGCTCACGGAGGAGGAGCTTGACATCGTGAAGCGGGGGCGCAACGCCAAATCCGGCACGACCGCCAAGAATGCGGATGTGCTGGAATACCGGCATAGCACGGCCTTTGAATGCCTGCTGGGCTACTTATATTACACAAAGCAATGGGAGCGGCTCCAAGAGCTGATGCTGCTTTCCCTAGAAAAGCACAATTCGAAAGAAAATCAATGAATCTATAAAGGAGGAGTGTTGTTTCATGGATGAGCAAGAAGTGCTGGCGGGAAAACACTCCGTGCTGGAAGCGCTGCGTTCCGGACGGAGCATCAACAAGATATGGATTGCCGAGCAGGCTCAGAAGCAGCTGACCCAGCCTATTATCGCCGAGGCCAAGCAGAACGGAGTCATCGTTCAGTTCGCCGATAAAAGGAAGCTGGATCAGATGGCTGCAGGCGTCCAGCATCAGGGTGTGGTAGCCCAAGTGGCGCCCCAAGCGTACGTGGAAGTGGACGACATTCTTGCCCGCGCCGCGGAGCGGGGAGAACAGCCGTTTATTCTCATTCTCGACGAGATCGAAGATCCGCACAACCTGGGATCCATTCTCCGGTCGGCCGATTGCACGGGAGTTCACGGCGTGATTATCCCGAAGCGGCGCTCGGTCGGATTAACGGCTACGGTATCCAAAACGTCGGCAGGGGCCGTCGAATATGTCCCTGTAGCAAGGGTGACGAATATTTCCCAGACCATAGAAGAGCTGAAAGAAAAGGGTGTATGGGTGGCCGGAGCGGATGTTGGGGCAACGCAGCCGATTTATGAGACGAATCTGAATTTGCCGCTCGCCATCGTTATCGGCAATGAGGCGAAAGGAATGGGGCGACTGATCAAGGAAAGATGCGACTTCCTGCTCAAGCTGCCCATGTTCGGGAAGATCAACTCCCTGAACGCTTCCGTTGCCGCATCCGTATTTATGTACGAGGTTGTGCGACAACGAATGGCCGCCCGATAGGGCGGCAGATTCCCTCGATGATTCAAGAAATTTTAATCGTAGACGGCTATAACATTATCGGCGCGTGGCCCGAGCTTCAGCGGCTGAAGGAGCTCAGTCTCGAGGAGGCCCGGGATCGGCTTATCGACATTATGGCGGAGTATCAGTCTTTTTCGGGGATGAAGGTGATCGTGGTCTTCGATGCATACTACGTGCCCGGGCTTGGCAAGAAGTATTTGCAGCGGAAGCTATCGGTCTACTATACCAAGGAAAAAGAGACAGCCGACGAATTGATAGAGCGCTTGGTTACTGAGAACATCGGCCGCCGCAAACAAATTTACGTGGCGACGAACGACATGACGGAGCAGCATGTCATTTTCGGCAAGGGGGCGGCGAGGCTTCCGTCCGGAGAGCTGCTGGTGAAGGTCCGTCAATCCAGACAGGAGATCAGGCAGCGAATTCACGAGAACAAAAATGTGCGCCCCGGTGCGGTGGAAGGCAGGCTGAAAGAGGACGTTCGCGACCTGCTCGAAAAATGGCGCAGAGGGCGGTAGAACGCTGTCAAATGTAGCTTTTACTAGCGGAAATCCGGTTGACGATAATAGATTACATAATGTATACTAATCCTATCTTTTCAAGAGTAGGGCCGGAGGGATTGTGGTGAGTGTCGACGTCAAAGAGTTGAGAATGTACGAATACGACCTCAAGGCCGACGAAGATCTTGTCGAAGCGGTCCGGGACGGTAACAGCGAAGCGCTCGAATACTTGATCAACAAGTACAGAAACTTTGTTCGTGCCAAGGCGCGTTCCTATTTTCTGATAGGCGCCGACAGAGAAGATATCGTGCAAGAAGGCATGATTGGCTTATACAAGTCCATCCGAGATTTCCGCGGCGACAAGCTCGCCTCCTTCAAGGCGTTCGCAGAGCTCTGTATCACACGCCAAATCATCACGGCTATCAAAACGGCTACTCGCCAGAAGCATATTCCTTTGAATTCCTATGTGTCGTTGGACAAGCCGATTTACGACGAGGATTCCGACCGGACATTGCTTGATGTCATTTGCGGATCCCGCGTTTCCGACCCTGAAGAGCTCATCATTAATCAAGAGGAGTTCAGCGGGTTAGAAGATAAGATGGGCGAAATTCTAAGCGATCTGGAGCGAAGAGTGTTGATGCTGTATCTGGACGGGCGCTCCTATCAGGAGATTGCTGTCGATCTGGACCGTCATGTCAAGTCGATTGATAACGCGCTTCAGCGGGTTAAGCGTAAGCTCGAGAAATATTTGGAAGTAAGAGACGCATAGTTTGGGCACCGTTGCTTGATGCAAGGTGCTTTTTTTGTGGGATGGAGTTCGAGATCCCCTTTGTCTGGGTTTAGAGGCGCGCTTTATGGTGAATACTGGAGAAAATGAGGCTTGAGGCGGCTCCTTGTTAATCTCTTTTCCTTGACATGGTGTTACGCGTGTGCTAAAGTGTTCAGGTAGCCTTAATCCGCGAGGCGTTTTTTTTGCTGATCGTTTAAGGTTGTAAATCTTAAGGCTAGACGTAGGAGGTGTACATCATGCGGGTAATTATCACGTTAGCGTGCACAAACTGCAAGCAAAGAAACTACGCAACTACCAAAAATAAGCGTAACCATCCAGACCGCATGGAGTTGAAGAAATTCTGTCGGTTCTGCAATGAGCAAACCGCTCATCGCGAAACCCGCTAAGTTTTTGGAGGTGTAGTTGTGTCCTTTTTGGCTAGAGTTAAGCAGGGATTCGGCAACACATTTTCCTTTTTTGCGGACAGCTGGTCCGAATTGAAAAAAGTAAAATGGCCTACGCGCAAGGAGCTGACAAGCTACACGCTGGTGGTGCTTTTTACAGTCGTCTTTGTGACGGTGTACTTCTACGTTCTGGACTTGGGTATTTCTGAGCTGATTCGCCTCGTGTTCGAATAATTTAAGTGTCGGGTGGCGAACGTATGGAAATGGAGAAAAGATGGTACGTCGTACATACCTATTCCGGGTATGAGAATAAAGTAAAGGCGAACTTGGAAAAGCGCGTCGAATCCATGGATATGAAGGACAAGATCTTTCGCGTGCTGGTTCCCATGGAAGAAGAGCTTGTGAATAAAGACGGCAAGAAGAAGACGGTGATGCGCAAGGTGTATCCCGGCTATGTTCTGGTGGAGATGATCCAAACGGACGATTCTTGGTATGTCGTGCGGAATACGCCTGGGGTGACGGGCTTTGTTGGTTCGACCGGTTCCGGTTCGAAGCCGACGGCTTTGCTGCCTGAGGAAGTAGAATCGATTCTCAAGCACATGGGCATGGAAGAGCCGAAGCCGAAGATCGACTTCGAGCTCAAGGATAGTGTGCGTGTGAAAGTCGGACCTTTTGCCAATTTTGTCGGATCCGTGGAAGAGATTCTGGTCGACAAGAGCAAACTCAAGGTTCACGTCAACATGTTCGGACGGGAGACTCCTCTGGAGCTCGACTACCACCAGGTAGAGAAGCTTTAGTTGATAGAACCCGGCCATACTACGTACGAGGAGGTGTCACACAATGGCAAAAAAGGTTATCAAAATGGTAAAGCTGCAGGTTCCTGCAGGTAAAGCAAATCCGGCGCCGCCAATCGGTCCTGCACTTGGTCAAGCAGGGGTTAACATCATGGCATTCTGTAAGGAGTTCAACGCTCGTACAGCAGACCAGGCTGGTTTGATCATTCCAGTTGTAATCTCGGTGTTCGAGGATCGTTCTTTCACGTTCGAAACAAAAACACCTCCAGCGGCTGTATTGCTTCGTGTAGCTGCCGGTATCGAAAAAGGTTCAGGCGAGCCTAACAAGAAGAAGGTTGCAACCGTAAAGCGTTCGAAAGTTCGCGAAATCGCTGAGCAAAAAATGCCTGACCTGAACGCTGCATCCGTAGAGGCTGCTATGCGTATGGTTGAAGGTACGGCTCGCAGCATGGGCGTAGTGATCGAAGACTAATTCGAGAGCTCGTCCTAAGATTCCGACGGCCGGTCCACCGGAGTAGGAACACACAGTGGGAGGATATTCCGCTAATACCACATAGGAGGAAAAGTGAATGCCGAAACACGGTAAGAAATACGTAGAAGCTGCCAAGCTGATCAACCCAGAGACTTTCTATGAGCCTGCTGAAGCGATCACATTGGTTAAGCAAGCTGCTCGCGCGAAATTCGACGAGACAGTAGAAGTGGCAGTACGTTTGGGCGTAGACCCTCGTAAACAAGACCAAGCTGTTCGTGGCGTTGTTGTATTACCGCACGGTACTGGTAAAACTCAACGTGTTCTTGTATTTGCTAAAGGCGACAAAGCCAAAGAAGCGGAAGCAGCTGGCGCTGATTTCGTAGGCGATCAAGACATGATCAACAAGATCCAGCAAGGCTGGTTCGAATTCGACGTTTGCGTAGCGACACCTGATATGATGAGTGAAGTAGGTAAGCTGGGTCGTATCCTGGGTGGTAAGGGCTTGATGCCTAACCCTAAAGCCGGTACGGTTACGTTTGACGTAGCTAAGGCTGTTCAGGAGATCAAAGCAGGTAAGATCGAATACCGTCTGGATAAAGCGGGTCAAATCCACGCTCCAATCGGTAAAGTATCTTTCGATGCTGAGAAGCTTGCTGAAAACTTCAAGGCGCTTGTGGATGCACTAAACCGTGCGAAGCCGGCTGCTGCGAAGGGTGTATACCTCAAGAACATTGCGGTATCCTCCACTATGGGTCCTGCAGCTCGCGTAAACGTACAAACCTTTAGATAAGCTGCGTTTGCAGCGTGGAATAGCTTGGCAGTTGACTTTCCGAAGTCGCCATGCTAATCTAACTAAGGTTCTGACAAACGAATATAACTTACCGAAGACAGCAGGTGCTTCGCAAGAAGCTTAATCTCCTGCCGAGGTGTTATGATATAAGATCGTATTTCTTTGCTTAATTGCGAGAATTCGTGTATCATCATGCCTTCGCCGAGTCTGCGGAGGCATTTTGCTTTTTCGGAGGCGAAATGTCTCGCAGACCGTGAACTCGAGCGGATCATGTACAAGGGTCTGGTAAGTTTTCCAGTTGTGGTTAAAAGTAAGTATTTTCAATTGTAGGAGGTGCAAGAATGGCAAACGCGAAAATCATCGAGCAGAAATCTCAACAGGTTGCGGAAGTAGTGGAGAAGCTGAAAGACAGCTCCTGCACAATCGTAACTGACTATCGCGGTCTTAACGTAGCTCAAGTTACTGAGCTCCGTAAGCAGCTTCGCGAAGCAGGCGTTGAATTCCAGGTTCTGAAGAACACTCTGGTACGCCGCGCAACAGCGGGTGCTGAATTGTCTGAGCTTGACGAGTACTTGAGCGGTCCAACCGCCATTGCTTTCAGTAAGGACGATATCGTAACTCCAGCCAAAATCTTGACGGATTTCGCTAAGAAGAACGACAAGCTGGAAGTAAAAGCTGGTGTTGTTGAAGGTCGAGTTGTTGATTACAGCCAAATCAAAGCACTGGCAGATCTGCCTTCCCGCGAAGGTCTCCTGTCCATGTTGCTCAGCGTGCTTCAAGCTCCTATGCGCAACTTCGCCCTTGCGGTTAAAGCTGTTGCAGAGAAGAACGAAGGCGGCGCTCAAGAAGCTTAATCGCTTCGAACTCGTAAGTTAAAACTAATCTATTACTATATTGGAGGTTCAACCATGAGCAAAGAGCAAATCTTGGAAGCCATTAAAGGCATGACTGTATTGGAACTGAACGATCTCGTGAAAGCAATCGAAGAAGAATTCGGCGTAACAGCAGCAGCTCCTGTAGCTGTAGTGGCTGGCGGCGCAGTTGCAGAAGTAGCTGAGCAAACTGAGTTCGACGTAATCTTGAACAACGCTGGTGCTTCCAAAATCAACGTTATCAAGGTTGTTCGCGAAATCACTGGTCTTGGTCTGAAAGAAGCAAAAGACCTGGTTGACGGCGCACCGAAGCCTTTGAAAGAGAAAATCGGCAAAGAAGAAGCAGAATCCATCAAAGCAAAGCTGGAAGAAGCTGGCGCTTCCGTAGAAGTGAAGTAATTCAAGCCTCAACCGCCCCTTGTAGAGCTAACCCTCTCCAAGGGGTTTTGCTTTAAGACCGAAATTGAGGAGGTGATCTAGTGTCGGAGCACTATTATTCGTCTAAGCCTTCGACGGCGCATGACATTCATACGATCGAAGAGACTCTTCGCGGCAAACGCTTCACCTTTCAGACGGACGCGGGTGTCTTCTCCAAGAAGGGAATCGATTTCGGATCGAAGCTCTTAATTGAAACCGTAACTTTAGAGCCTAATGCGAAAGTGCTGGATGTGGGATGCGGCTATGGGCCGATCGGCATTTCCTTAGCGACATTAGTCCCCCAAGGTCATGTAACGATGGTCGATATCAATGAGCGGGCTATTGCTCTAGCCAAAGACAATGCAGCGCGTAACCGTGTATCCCACGTTCGGGTTCTTCAGAGTGATACGCTGAATGAAGTGATGGATGAAACCTTTGATGCGGTCGTGACGAATCCTCCGATTCGGGCGGGTAAGGAGATCGTGCATCGAATTTTTGAGCAGGCTAGCAGGGTTCTTGTGGAAGGTGGAAGCCTGTGGGTCGTGATTCAGAAAAAACAAGGCGCGCCGTCAGCCTTCGCCAAGATGGAGACGCTGTTCTCTTCCGTGGAGGAAGTAGATAAGGACAAGGGTTATCGGATTCTCAAAGCTACCAAATAATTTGCAAGGAATATATCGTTTATCTAAAGGGCCTTGTAGTGGAATGAAGATAAACGATATATTCCTTACATGGAATTATCCTTGACTTGAATTTTTATATATGGTATTATCATATAATGTCAGTATAAACAATGGGATATTTGTCTTTAGTTTGCTAAAATGTCAAGAATTATTTTCATACCCAGGGTGAATAAAAATTTAACTTATTACGTATAATGTTTAAATTTTAAGTAAACCCTACCAAGTATGGAGAAAATTGCGGTGACATGAAATTTCGTCTAACCATGCGGCGCGGAAGCTTCCTTATGAAGAAATACTTCGGCGGTCCTACCTTACGAAGACTTCGGTTAGGGGCTTTTATTTTGTTCTATTGAGTAGACACGAGGGGTGAATCTAAGTTGGCGGGTCATCTTGTTCAATTAGGTCGACGTAAGCGCAGGTCATATGCTCGGATTCATGAGGTTTTGGAAGTTCCGAACCTGATTGAAATCCAACAGAAATCATATCAGTGGTTTCTTGATGAAGGATTGCGTGAAATGTTTCAGGATATTTCCCCGATACAGGATTTTACGGGGAATTTAGTGCTGGAATTCATCGACTATAGCTTAGGAGAGCCTAAGTATTCGGTAGACGAATCCAAAGAGCGTGACGTCACGTTTGCCGCACCGCTTCGAGTAAAGGTACGGTTGATTAATAAGGAAACCGGCGAGGTCAAAGAGCAAGAGGTCTTCATGGGAGACTTCCCTCTGATGACGGAAACCGGTACATTCATTATCAACGGCGCCGAACGGGTTATCGTCAGTCAGCTGGTTCGTTCTCCGAGTGTATACTTCAGCACGAAGGTTGATAAGAACGGAAAGAAAACATATACCGCTACCGTCATTCCAAATCGCGGTGCATGGCTCGAGCTCGAAACGGATGCGAAGGATATCATCTATGTAAGGATCGACCGTACACGCAAAATTCCGGTAACCGTGTTGCTGCGTGCTCTCGGTTTCGGTACGGATGCGGAAATCATAGATTTGCTGGGTGATGACGAGTACATTCGCAACACCCTGGATAAGGATAACACGGACTCTACGGATAAGGCTCTCATTGAGATTTACGAGCGTCTTCGTCCGGGTGAGCCTCCTACACTGGATAACGCGCGCAGCCTGCTCGTTGCCCGTTTCTTCGATCCGAAGCGCTATGATTTGGCAAATGTAGGTCGTTACAAGATTAATAAGAAGCTTCACATCAAGAATCGTTTGTTTAATCAACGCCTGGCTGAGACGCTAGTAAATCCGGAGACGGGTGAAATTCTAGCGGAAGCCGGCCAATTGATTGACCGTCGTTTGTTAGATGAGATTCTGCCGCATTTGGAAGATAACGTAGGCTTTAAGGAGTACGCTGTTGTCAACGGCGTTACGGAGTCCGATCGTATTCCGCTGCAGAGCATCAATGTATATTCGCCTCTGGAAGACGGCAAGATCGTCAAGGTGACGGCGAACGGGAAGATTGATAAGTCGGTCAAGCATATTACGCCTGCTGACATCATCGCTTCTATCAATTACTTTATTAACTTGTTGCACGGAATCGGCAACACGGATGATATCGACCACCTGGGTAACCGTCGTCTTCGTTCCGTAGGCGAACTGCTCCAGAACCAGTTCCGTATCGGTTTGTCCCGGATGGAGCGCGTGGTACGCGAGCGGATGTCGATTCAAGATGCCAATGTCATTACGCCTCAGGCTTTGATTAATATTCGTCCGGTTATCGCTTCGATCAAGGAGTTCTTCGGAAGCTCCCAGCTGTCGCAGTTTATGGACCAGACGAACCCGCTAGCCGAGCTTACGCATAAGCGTCGTTTGTCGGCACTCGGTCCCGGCGGCTTGACGAGAGAGCGCGCAGGCTTCGAAGTCCGCGACGTTCACCACTCCCACTATGGCCGTATGTGTCCAATCGAGACGCCGGAAGGTCCGAACATCGGTCTGATCAACTCCTTGTCCACGTTCGCGCGGATTAACGAATATGGCTTCATCGAAGCCCCATATCGTTGGGTTGATCCTAAGACGGGTCGTGTTACGGATCAGATTGCTTACCTGACAGCGGATGAAGAGGATAACTACGTTGTGGCTCAGGCGAACGCCGAGCTGGACGAAGAAGGCCGCTTCAAGAACGATACTGTTATCGTTCGTTACAAGGATGATAACCTCGTTCTACCTAAGGATCGCGTTGACTACATGGACGTATCGCCTAAACAGGTTGTATCCGTTGCAACAGCGCTCATTCCGTTCCTGGAGAATGACGACTCCAACCGTGCGCTCATGGGTTCCAACATGCAGCGGCAGGCCGTACCACTATTGATCCCTAAGGCGCCTCTCGTAGGTACCGGTATGGAGCATAAATCGGCTAAGGACTCTGGGGTTTGTATCGTTTCTAAGGTGAACGGCTTCGTAGAACGCGTCTCGGCGAATGAGATTTGGGTTCGTCGTCAGGATATGGTCGACGGCAAGCTTGTAACCGGCGATCTGGTGAAGCATAAGCTTCATAAGTTTATGCGCTCCAACCAAGGTACTTGCATCAACCAGCGTCCGATTTGCCGCAAGGGCGAGCAAGTTCGCGTCGGAGATATTCTAGCCGACGGTCCATCCACGGAGATGGGCGAATTGGCTCTTGGACGTAACGTCGTCGTTGCCTTTATGACTTGGGAAGGCTACAACTACGAGGATGCGATCCTGCTTAGCGAAAAGCTTGTGAAGGAAGATGTGTACACTTCCATTCACATTGAAGAATATGAGTCCGAAGCGCGGGATACCAAGCTGGGGCCGGAAGAAATTACACGCGACATCCCGAACGTAGGGGAAGATGCGCTGAAAAATCTCGACGAGCGCGGAATTATCCGCGTGGGTGCTGAGATTGCTGCCGGCGACATCCTTGTCGGTAAGGTAACGCCGAAAGGGGTAACCGAGCTGACGGCGGAAGAGCGTTTGCTCCATGCGATTTTCGGTGAGAAAGCACGTGAAGTCCGTGATACCTCCCTGCGTGTGCCTCACGGTACCGACGGTATCGTTGTTGACGTGAAGGTGTTCACCCGTGAGAACGGCGATGAGCTGCCTCCTGGTGTGAACCAGCTCGTACGTGTCTACATCGCTCAGAAGCGGAAGATTTCCGAAGGCGATAAGATGGCGGGACGTCACGGTAACAAAGGGGTTATCGCCCGTATTCTGGCCGAAGAGGACATGCCGTTCCTGCCGGACGGCACACCGGTGCAGGTTGTATTGAACCCGCTCGGGGTTCCTTCCCGGATGAACATCGGTCAGGTGCTTGAGCTTCACTTAGGTATGGCAGCGAAATATCTGGGTATTCATACAGCAACCCCGGTATTTGACGGCGCGCGCGAGTATGACGTGTTCGATACCATGGAAGAAGCCGGTATGCAGCGTAACGGGAAAACCCTCTTATACGACGGTCGTACAGGTGAGCCATTCGAACGCGAAGTTACCGTCGGCGTCATGTACATGATTAAGCTGGCGCACATGGTTGACGATAAGATCCATGCCCGCTCGACAGGTCCTTACTCGCTTGTTACGCAGCAGCCGCTGGGTGGTAAAGCGCAGTTCGGCGGTCAGCGCTTCGGTGAGATGGAGGTATGGGCGCTTGAAGCCTATGGTGCCGCTTATACACTTCAAGAGATCTTGACCGTCAAGTCTGACGACGTCGTAGGGCGCGTGAAGACTTATGAATCGATTGTCAAAGGTGAGAACGTTCCTGAGCCGGGCGTTCCGGAATCCTTCAAAGTATTGATCAAAGAGCTTCAAAGCTTGGGTATGGACGTGAAGATCCTGACCGAGAACGAAGAAGAGATCGAAATGAAGGAAGCGGACGATGATGATGAGGTAACAAGCGATAAGCTGAACCTTAATCTTGAAGGCGCGGAAATGGGTGTAGAATAACTTTTTACATGCTTGTTACACCACAAATGAGGAGGGTTGCTCCTTCATGGACGTCAACAACTTTGAATTTATGAAAATCGGCTTGGCCTCTCCGGATAAGATCCGGTCGTGGTCCCGAGGTGAAGTAAAAAAACCGGAGACGATTAACTACAGAACGCTGAAGCCGGAAAAAGAAGGCTTGTTCTGTGAGAAAATTTTCGGGCCGACCAAGGACTGGGAGTGCCATTGCGGTAAATATAAACGTGTACGTTATAAAGGCGTTGTCTGCGATCGCTGCGGCGTCGAAGTAACTCGTCAAAAGGTGCGTCGTGAGCGGATGGGTCACATCGAGCTCGCGGCCCCTGTATCGCATATTTGGTACTTCAAAGGAATTCCGAGCCGTATGGGTCTTGCACTCGATATGTCTCCCCGTTCCTTGGAAGAAATCATTTACTTCGCTTCCTACGTAGTGACGGATCCAGGAGATACACCTCTGGAGAAGAAGCAATTGCTCTCGGAGAAGGAATACCGCAGCTATCGTGAGAAGTACGGTTATGCTTTCCAAGCCGGTATGGGCGCTGAAGCAGTCAAGAAGCTCCTTATGGATATCGACATCGAGAAGGAAGTCGATATGCTCAAAGAAGAGCTAAAAACAGCGCAAGGTCAACGTCGTAACCGTGCGATCAAGCGTTTGGAGGTAATGGAAGCATTCCGGAACTCCAAAAACTTGCCTGAGTGGATGGTACTCGATGTGCTTCCGGTCATCCCGCCGGAGCTTCGTCCGATGGTTCAGCTCGATGGCGGTCGTTTCGCCACCTCCGACTTGAACGATCTGTACCGCCGCGTAATCAACCGGAACAACCGTCTGAAGCGACTGCTAGACCTCGGCGCACCGGACATCATTGTTCAGAACGAGAAGCGGATGCTGCAGGAAGCGGTCGACGCTTTGATCGACAACGGTCGTCGCGGCCGTCCTGTTACCGGACCGGGTAACCGTCCGCTGAAGTCCCTAAGCCACATGCTTAAGGGTAAGCAGGGTCGTTTCCGGCAAAACCTTCTGGGTAAACGTGTTGACTACTCCGGCCGTTCCGTTATCGTAGTAGGACCGAGCCTGAAGATGTATCAATGCGGTCTGCCGAAGGAAATGGCACTCGAATTGTTCAAGCCTTTCGTAATGAAGGAGCTTGTGAATAAAGGCTTGGCCCACAACATCAAGAGTGCGAAGCGCAAAGTAGAGCGCGTGAGCCCTGAGGTATGGGACGTTCTTGAAGAAGTCATTAAGGAGCATCCGGTTCTTCTGAACCGTGCCCCCACTTTGCACAGACTCGGGATTCAGGCGTTTGAGCCGATTCTCGTAGAAGGTCGTGCGATTAAGCTGCATCCGCTCGTATGTACAGCGTATAACGCTGACTTTGACGGGGACCAGATGGCCGTTCACGTACCATTGTCTGCGGAAGCGCAAGCGGAAGCACGAATTCTGATGCTTGCAGCAGGCAATATCTTGAACCCTAAGGACGGCAAGCCGGTTGTTACTCCGTCTCAGGATATGGTTCTCGGTAGCTTCTACTTGACGATGGACAGCAAGACTGCTAAGGGAGCAGGAACGATTCTTCGTACCGTTCATGAAGCCGTGTCCTTGTACCATCGCGGAGATGCATCCCTGCACGCGCGTGTTGCCATTCCGGCAAAAGCTTTGGGTAAAACCAGTTTTACTCCGGAGCAGCAGGAAGCGATGCTCGTAACAACGATCGGTAAGATTATCTTTAACGAAATCTATCCGGCCGATTTCCCATTCATTAACGAGCCTACAAAGCAAAATCTGTTGAACGGCATTCCTGACACCTTCTTTGTATTCGAGAAGGGCGGAGATATCCGCAAGAAGTTTGAGGAACTGCCGGAGCAGAAGGCGGTAGGTAAGGATTATCTGGGAACGATCATTGCAGAGTGCTTCCGTCGTTATCACACGACGCAGACATCCATCATTTTGGATAACATTAAACAGCTCGGCTTCACCTATTCAACCCGTGCGGGTATATCGATCGCCGTTGCCGACGTTACGGTACCGGAAGAGAAGGAACGCATCTTGGGAGAATCGGAAGAGAAGGTTCGGGTAGTTACGAATCAATATCGCCGCGGTCTCATTACGGACGAAGAGCGTTATGATCGCGTAATTGCCATCTGGAGTAAAGCGAAGGATGAAATCACGGATATCCTGATGAAATCCTTAGACAAATACAACTCCATCATGATGATGGTGGAATCCAAAGCGCGGGGTAACAAATCGCAGATCACCCAGCTGGGCGGTATGCGGGGTCTTATGGCCAACCCGTCCGGTAGAATTATCGAGTTGCCGATCAAATCGAACTTCCGTGAAGGTCTGACGGTATTGGAATACTTTATCTCCACGCACGGTGCACGGAAAGGTTTGGCTGATACGGCGCTTCGTACGGCGGACTCCGGTTACTTGACTCGTCGTCTCGTAGACGTTGCTCAAGACGTAATCGTTCGTGACGAAGATTGCGGTACGGATAAAGGCTTTATTGTTAGCCGTATTCAGGATGGCAAGGAAGTTATTGAGGATCTGTATGACCGTATTGAAGGACGCTATTCGTTCGAGACGATCCGTCATCCGCAAACCGGTGAAGTTATTGTGTCCAGAAACGAGCTAATTACATCTGGAATTGCAGATGCAATTGTTGACGCCGATATTCAGAAGCTGCAAATCCGTTCTGTTCTCAGCTGCCGCACGCGCCATGGCGTATGTAAGAAATGCTACGGACGTAACTTGGCTACAGGCCAGCATGTAGAGATCGGAGAAGCGGTCGGTATCATCGCAGCCCAGTCCATCGGGGAACCTGGAACTCAGCTCACGATGCGTACGTTCCATACCGGTGGTGTTGCCGGAGATGATATTACGCAAGGTCTTCCGCGGATTCAGGAGCTTTTCGAAGCTCGGAATCCAAAAGGGCAAGCGATCATCACCGAGATCGACGGTGTGGTTAAAGATATCCGTGAAGCGAAAGAGCGCCGCGAGATTGAAGTTAGCGGTGAAGCGGAATCCAAGGTATATTCCGTACCTTACGGCTCCCGTGTTCGTGTGACGGTCGGTCAGAACGTAGAGGCGGGCGACGAGCTCACCGAAGGTTCCATCGACCCGAAAGAAATGCTGCGCATCAAGGGGATCCGCGGCGTGCAGAACTATATCCTACAGGAAGTTCAGCGCGTATACCGGAACCAGGGCGTAGAAATCAACGACAAGCACGTTGAGGTTATGATTCGTCAGATGCTGCGGAAGATACGTATTGTGGATGCAGGGAATACTACTTTGCTTCCAGGATCGTTCGTTGACATTCATGAATATGAAGAAGCGAACAAGGTGGCGCTCTTTGCTGGAGAAGAGCCAGCAGTCGCTAAACCTGTTCTTCTCGGTATTACCAAAGCTTCTCTCGAGACGGACTCCTTCTTATCTGCAGCGTCCTTCCAAGAGACGACCCGCGTTCTCACGGACGCGGCGATCAAAGGTAAGGTTGACCAGTTGCTAGGTTTGAAAGAGAATGTTATTATCGGTAAGCTGATTCCTGCGGGTACAGGGATGTCGAGATATCGCAACATCCGTATCACCAACCCGAATGAGGATGAGACGGAAGCGGTAGAGAACGAAGTGGAAGCTGTAACCGTAGAGTAACAATGGGAACTGCTGGTCTTCTTGTGAATTTCCAAATAAATTCTTTGTGAAGACCAGCTGCTTTCCTTGACACTGCTTTTTCTAAGTGCTAATATATCAAAGTGTGCCATTTTATATGAATCACCTGTCCCTCTGAAAGGATGTTTCTATGTCTTATGAAGAAGTGAAACAGGCGGCTAATATAATTACCGGCACGAAGCAGGCAACCAAGGTCGTGGAGCTAGGCAAGGCCACGGAAGTGTTTGTTGCGAAAGATGCAGATCCGCGAATTACGATAAAGATGGTTAACCTCTGCAAGAAGTTGGGGGTTAAAGTAACATACGTGGAATCCATGAAAATGCTAGGTAAAGCGTGTGGAATTGAAGTAGGCGCTGCTATGGCGGCGGTAGTGAATGAATGAAGTCATCATGTTTTTGTCGTGAAAACTTGTTCTGAGTCTTGGCGGCAAAAACTTTTCCTTTGTTCATTTACGATTCGCCTGGATCTGTGGGCTTGGAATCAGAAAGGACTTATTTCTTAGAAGGAGGTGGCCACATGCCAACAATTAACCAGCTCGTTCGTAAAGGACGTCAAGCAAAAGTTGTAAAATCCAAATCCCCTGCTCTGCAAAAAGGCTTCAACGCCTTGAAGAGAGAAGCGACGGATTTGAGCGCTCCTCAAAAGCGTGGTGTATGTACTCGTGTAGGTACAATGACGCCGAAGAAACCGAACTCCGCTCTTCGTAAATATGCGCGTGTTCGTTTGACTAACCGTGTTGAGGTAACTGCTTATATCCCGGGTATCGGACACAACCTGCAAGAGCACAGCGTAGTGCTGATCCGCGGCGGTCGTGTTAAGGACCTTCCAGGGGTTCGTTACCACATAGTTCGTGGTGCGCTTGATACTGCAGGCGTGAACAACCGTAAGCAAGCTCGTTCCAAGTACGGCGCTAAGCGTCCGAAAGTGAAGAAGTAATACACTAGAATGACAGAATGAATTTTTTGAGAAAGGGGGATAACTATGCCTCGTAAAGGTCCAGTTACTCGCAGAGACGTATTGCCAGATCCAATTTATAATAGCAAATTGGTTACCCGTTTGATCAACAGAATGATGCTTGATGGTAAAAGAGGTACTGCACAACGCATCCTTTATAATGCCTTCAACCTGATTCAAGAGCGTACGGGTAAAGAACCAATGGAAGTGTTCGAAACAGCGATTAAGAACATCATGCCTGTTCTTGAAGTTAAAGCTCGCCGTGTTGGGGGTGCTAACTACCAAGTACCAGTAGAAGTTCGCGCTGAGCGCCGCACTACTTTGGGACTTCGTTGGCTTGTAAACTACTCCCGCCTGCGCGGTGAGAAGACGATGGAAGAAAGACTTGCTCAAGAAATCATCGACGCAAGCAACAACACTGGCGCATCGGTTAAGAAGCGCGAAGACACACACAAAATGGCAGAAGCCAACAAAGCGTTCGCGCACTATCGTTGGTAGAATCCAAATTCAAATTCCTAAGTGTAGGAAGGAGATTTCCTGATGGCAAGAGAGTTTTCTCTGAAGGATACACGTAACATCGGGATCATGGCGCATATCGATGCCGGTAAGACAACTACTACTGAGCGCATTCTGTTCTATACAGGCCGCGTGCACAAGATCGGTGAAGTTCACGAGGGTGCTGCGACAATGGACTGGATGGAGCAGGAGCAAGAACGTGGTATCACTATCACGTCCGCTGCTACTACAGCTCAGTGGAAGGGTCACCGTATCAATATTATCGACACCCCGGGTCACGTTGACTTCACAGTTGAGGTTGAGCGTTCCCTCCGCGTACTTGACGGCGCCGTAGGCGTATTCAGTGCGAAGGAAGGCGTTGAGCCTCAGTCCGAGACCGTTTGGAGACAAGCGGACCGCTACGGCGTTCCTCGGATCGCTTACGTTAACAAAATGGATATCATCGGTGCGGATTACCTTCAGGTAATCGAATCGATGCGTGAGAAGCTCGGTGCAAACGCAGTAGCTATCCAGCTGCCTATCGGTGCAGAGAACGACTTCAAAGGCGTAGTAGATATCGTTGAGCGTAGAGCATATGTTTACAAGGACGACCTGGGTAAAGACCCTGAGGAAGTCGAAATCCCTGCTGACCTCAAAGACAAGGTTGAAGAGCTTCGCCTTGAACTGGTAGAGAAAGTAGCGGAACTGGACGAAGAGCTCATGATGAAATATCTGGAAGGCGAAGAGCTTTCCGTCGAAGAAATCAAGAGCGGCCTTCGTAAAGGTGTAGTTAGCGTTAAGATCTTCCCAGTTATCTGCGGATCCTCTTACCGTAATAAGGGCGTTCAAATGATGTTGGATGCTGTGCTTGACTACTTGCCTTCTCCAATTGATGTTCCTGATATCAAAGGAACACTCGATGATGGTACAGAAGTCGTACGGAAATCTGCTGATAATGAACCGTTCTCTGCACTTGCTTTCAAGATCATGACGGATCCGTTTGTTGGTAAGCTGACATTCTTCCGCGTATATTCCGGTGTTCTGAACTCCGGATCTTACGTCTTGAATGGAACTAAAGGCAAGCGTGAGCGTATCGGTCGTATTCTTCAGATGCATGCCAACAGCCGTCAAGAAATCACGGAAGTTTATGCTGGTGATATTGCAGCTGCCGTTGGTTTGAAGGATACCGTTACAGGGGACACACTCTGTGATGAGAAGCATCCGGTAATCCTGGAATCGATGAACTTCCCTGAGCCGGTTATCCAGCTCGCGGTTGAGCCGAAGACCAAAGCAGACCAAGATAAGATGGGTGTAGCTTTGTCCAAGCTTTCTGAGGAAGATCCGACATTCCGTGCACATACAGATGAAGAAACAGGCCAAACGATCATCGCTGGTATGGGTGAGCTTCACCTTGAGATCATCGTTGACCGTATGCTTCGTGAATTCAAGGTAGAAACCAACGTGGGTAAACCACAGGTAGCATACCGCGAAACATTCAAGCAAGCGGCTAAAGTTGAAGGTAAGTTCGTACGCCAATCCGGTGGCCGTGGTCAATACGGACATTGTTGGGTTGAGTTCGAACCTCTTGAGCCAGGCACAGGGTTCCAATTCGAGAGCAAGGTTGTGGGTGGATCGATTCCTCGTGAATTTATCGCACCAATTCAAGCTGGTATCGAAGAATCCATGAAAAATGGTGTCTATGCAGGCTTCCCGCTTGTTGACATCAAAGCCGTGGTTGTTGACGGTTCCTACCATGATGTAGACTCCAGTGAAATGGCGTTTAAAATTGCCGGTTCTATGGCGCTTAAGGCAGCGGCTGAGAAGTGTAAGCCGGTTCTGCTTGAGCCAATCATGAAAGTAGAAGTAACCGTTCCGGAAGAATACATGGGCGATGTTATGGGCGACCTGAACTCCCGCCGCGGCCGTATCGAAGGTATGGACGCCAAGTTCGGTGCACAAATCATTCGTGCTAAGGTACCTCTTTCCGAAATGTTCGGATACTCCACGACGCTTCGTTCCCGTACGCAAGGTCGCGGTGTGTACTCCATGGAAATTTCTCATTATGAGGAAGTGCCTAAGTCGATTGCCGAAGAGATCGTGGCAAAAAACAAAGGCGCCTAATATAAAATTGTTACTTTGAGGAGGCATTCTATCTCATGGCAAAAGCGAAATTTGAACGCAATAAGCCGCACGTTAACATCGGTACTATCGGTCACGTTGACCATGGTAAAACAACTTTGACTGCGGCAATCACAACGGTTCTTTCCAAAAAATACGGCGGTGCTGCTGTAGCATTCGACCAAATTGACAAAGCTCCAGAAGAGCGCGAGCGCGGTATCACAATCTCCACTGCTCACGTTGAATACGAAACTCCTAACCGTCACTACGCACACGTTGACTGCCCAGGTCACGCCGACTACGTTAAGAACATGATCACTGGTGCAGCTCAAATGGACGGAGCGATCCTGGTTGTATCCGCAGCTGACGGCCCAATGCCACAGACTCGCGAGCACATCCTGCTCTCCCGTCAGGTAGGCGTACCTTACATCGTTGTGTTCCTGAACAAGTGTGACATGGTTGAAGACGAAGAGTTGCTCGAACTGGTTGAAATGGAAGTTCGCGACCTGCTGAACGAATATGAGTTCCCAGGCGACGACACTCCAATCGTTCGCGGCGCTGCTCGTGAAGCACTTCAAAACCCAGATGGTCCTTGGGCTGACAAGATCGTTGAGCTGTTCGAGCACATCGATACTTACATCCCAACTCCAGAGCGCGACACTGACAAGCCTTTCTTGATGCCGGTAGAGGACGTGTTCACGATCACTGGTCGTGGTACCGTTGCTACAGGTCGCGTAGAGCGCGGTGTTGTTAAAGTTGGTGACGAAGTTGAAATTATCGGTCTTCAAGAAGAAACTCGCAAATCCGTATGTACGGGTGTTGAGATGTTCCGTAAACTGCTTGACTCCGCTCAAGCTGGTGACAACATCGGCGCATTGCTTCGCGGTGTAGACCGTAAAGATATCGAGCGTGGACAAGTTATTGCGAAGCCAGGTTCCGTTAAGCCTCACACTAACTTTACAGCTCAAATCTACGTTCTGACTAAAGAAGAAGGTGGCCGTCACAAGCCTTTCTTCACTGGCTACCGTCCTCAGTTCTACTTCCGTACAACTGACGTTACTGGTATCATCAACCTGCCAGAAGGTACAGAGATGGTTATGCCTGGAGATAACATCTCCGTTACTGTAGAACTGATCTCCCCAATCGCGATCGAAGAAGGTACTCGCTTCGCGATTCGTGAAGGCGGACGTACAGTAGGCGCAGGCGCAGTTGCTTCAATCCAGAAGTAATTCGCCAACCTATATAATAGAAGAAACCCTTCACTTCGGTGGAGGGTTTTTCCTTTGTTTTTTAAAGTTTCTTCTATTATAATAAGTAAGTATTTTTCTTAGGCGAATGCATGAAAAAAAACTTGCATTATGTTTTCATTTTTTATATAATAGTGAACGTTGGTCTGTGACGTTGCGATGATGTGAGAGGTTGCTGACACACCCGGCCCCTTTGCCATAGGGACCGCGTCAGGAGATTTTCACGGAGTATGTCCGATACTAAATTGGGCGATAGAAGGAGGGAATACTATGGCAAAGCAAAAGATTCGTATTCGTTTGAAGGCTTATGATCACAGAGTTCTGGATCAGTCCGCTGAGAAGATTGTGGAAACAGCCAAGCGTTCCGGGGCAGGAGTATCTGGTCCGATTCCGCTTCCGACTGAGAAGCAAATTATCACGATCCTGCGTGCGGTTCATAAGTACAAGGACTCGCGCGAGCAGTTCGAGATGCGCACACATAAGCGTTTGATCGATATCGTGAATCCTACACCACAAACCGTAGACGCTTTGATGCGTTTGGATCTGCCATCCGGTGTGGATATTGAGATCAAACTGTAATAGATAGTAACAGCTCGTTAAATACAATGCATGAGAGGAAAAGAGGTGTCAACGATGACTAAAGGTATCTTAGGTAAGAAGCTTGGAATGACTCAAGTGTTCACTCCGGAAGGATTGGTTGTACCGGTTACTGTAATTCTGGCTGGTCCTAACACTGTATTCCAGAAGAAGGACTTGGAGAATGACGGGTACGAAGCAATCCAAATCGGTTTTGACGATAAGAAAGAGCAAAGAGCGAATAAACCTGAGTTGGGCCATGCGAAGAAAGCAGGCGCAACACCTAAGCGCTACGTTAAAGAAATTCGCGGCATTCAAATCGGTGACTACGAGGTAGGTCAGGAGCTTAAAGCTGACATCTTCGCAGCAGGCGAATTCGTTGACGTAACAGGCGTTTCCAAGGGTAAAGGGTTCCAAGGCGTAATTAAGAGACATAACCAATCCAGAGGTCCAATGACTCACGGTTCGCGTTACCACCGCGGTCCAGGTTCCATGGGTTCCATCCAAGCGAACCGCGTTCCGAAAGGTAAGAACCTGCCAGGACATATGGGTAAAGAAACAGTTACATTGCAGAACCTCGAAGTTATTCGTGTGGATGCAGAACGCAACGTAATTCTTGTAAAAGGCTCCATTCCGGGTCCTAAGAACAGCTACGTTACGGTTAAATCTTCGGTGAAAGCCTAAGAAAGCGAGAAAGGAGGATTAACAGATGCCAAAAGTAGCATTATATAACGTTAGTGGTGCCCAGGTTGGCGAAGTGGAATTGTCTGATTCCGTATTCGGTATCGAGCCGCACGTTCATGTTTTGAACGAAGCTGTACTGATGCAGCGTGCTTCCCTTCGTGCAGGTACTCATAAAACTAAAGGTCGTTCCGAAGTTCGCGGCGGTGGCCGTAAGCCTTGGAAGCAAAAAGGTACGGGTCGTGCGCGTCAAGGTAGTATCCGTGCTCCTCAATGGAAGGGTGGCGGAACCGTATTTGGTCCGACTCCGCGCAGCTATTCTTACAAGCTGCCTAAGAAAGTTCGTCGTTTGGCGATCAAATCTGCTTTGTCTTCTAAGGTAGTTGCTAGCAATATCATCGTATTGGATCAGCTGACTATGGCAGCTCCTAAGACGAAAGAATTCGCTGCAATCCTGGGTAACCTGAAGGTTGCGAGCAAAGCTTTGGTTGTAACAGCTTCGTATGAAGAGAATGTAGCATTGTCTGCACGCAACATTCCTGGTGTGAAGTTCGTAGTTGCTGACGGTATCAACGTTCTGGACGTAATGGTTCATGACAAGTTGATCATCACTAAGGACGCGGTGCAAAAGGTAGAGGAGGTGTTTGCGTAATGAAAAACCCTCGCGACATTATTAAGCGCCCGGTTATTACTGAACGTACTAGCGAAATGATGGCTGAGAAGAAATACGTTTTCGAAGTCGACATGCGCTCGAATAAAACGGAAATCAAGCAAGCGATCGAGTCCATTTTCAAAGTGAAGGTTACTGATGTTAATACTTTGAGAATGCCTGCAAAGCCGAAGCGTTATGGCCGTTACTCCGGTTATACTTCCGAGTGGAAGAAAGCTATCGTGAAGCTTAGCGCAGACAGCAAAGAATTGGAATTCTTTGAATCGGTTTAATAGAAACTTTTGAAGTAAGGAGGGAATCCACGTGCCAGTAAAAAAATATAAACCAACGTCTCCTGCAAGACGTGCGATGTCGGTTTCTACTTTCGAAGAAATCACAACATCCACACCGGAGAAATCGCTTCTTGCGCCTCTTAGCAAGAAAGCAGGCCGTAACAACCAAGGTAAAATCACGGTTCGTCATCAAGGCGGCGGTCACAAGCGTAAATACCGTATTATTGACTTTAAGCGGAACAAGGATGGAATACCAGGACGCGTTGCTACGATCGAATACGATCCGAACCGTTCGGCTAACATCGCTTTGATTCACTACGTGGACGGTGAGAAGCGTTATATCCTCGCTCCTAAAGGACTGAAGGTAGACGATCAAGTCGTTTCCGGACCAACTGCGGATATCAAAATCGGTAACGCGCTTCCGATGGAAAACATCCCGGTAGGTACAGTTATCCACAACATCGAGTTGAAACCAGGCAAAGGCGGACAATTGGTTCGTGCAGCCGGTACTGAAGCTCAGCTTCTCGGTAAAGAAGAAACTTACGTAACCGTTCGTTTGTCTTCCGGTGAAGTTCGCAAGATCCTGAAGGTTTGCCGCGCTACCATCGGTTCCGTAGGTAACGAAGACTACGAACTCGTGAAAATCGGTAAAGCCGGTCGTTCCCGTTGGCTTGGACAACGTCCAGAAGTTCGCGGTTCCGTAATGAACCCTAACGATCACCCTCACGGTGGTGGTGAAGGCCGTTCGCCAATCGGACGTAAATCTCCTATGTCTCCTTGGGGCAAGCCTACCCTTGGTTACAAGACACGGAAGAAAAACAAGCATTCCAACAAGTACATCGTTCGTCGTCGTACGAAGTAATATAACCACTCGTTTTAACGAAGGGAGGAAATACGCATGGGTCGCAGTTTGAAAAAGGGTCCTTTTATCGATGGTTACCTTTTGAAAAAAGTGGAAGACATGAATGAAGCAAGCAAGAAGCAAGTGATCAAGACTTGGTCTCGCCGCTCGACGATTTTCCCGCAATTCATCGGTCACACTTTTGCGGTTTATGATGGCAAGAAGCATGTACCTGTATATGTAACCGAAGATATGGTCGGACATAAGCTGGGTGAATTTGCTCCAACCCGTACTTACAAAGGTCACACTGATTCCGATAAGAAGACGGGCAAGCGATAAGATTGATTTCGATCGAATAGATTCAGCGTAAATGAAAGGAGGTACATCCATGCAACAAGCAAAAGCTATTGCAAGATATGTTCGTATCGCTCCTCGTAAAGCTCAACTCGTGGTTGATTTGATCCGCGGTAAGCAAGTAGGTGAAGCGATCGCCATCCTGCGCCACACTCCGAAGTCCGCTTCTCCGATCATCGAGAAGGTTCTGAACTCCGCGATTGCGAACGCAGAGCATAACTACTCTTTGGACGTAAACAACTTGGTCATTTCCCAGGCTTTCGTTGATCAAGGTCCGACTCTTAAGAGATTCCGTCCTCGCGCTATGGGTCGTGCGAGCCGCATCAATAAACGTACCAGCCACATCACATTAGTGGTATCTGAGAAATAAGGAGGGATAACGTGTGGGTCAAAAAGTAAACCCGGTAGGTCTTCGGATCGGTATCATCCGTGACTGGGAATCCAAATGGTACGCAGGTAAAGATTTCGGCGATCTTCTGATGGAAGACGTAAAAATCCGTGAGTACCTCAAGCAAAAGCTGAAAGACTCTGCTGTTTCTAAGTTTGAAATCGAGCGTGCAGCAAATCGCGTTAACGTAACTATCCATACAGCGAAGCCTGGTATGGTAATCGGTAAAGGCGGTTCCGAGGTAGAAGTGATTCGCGCCTACCTGACAAAGCTGACGAACGGCAAAAAGGTTCACATCAACATCCAAGAAATCAAAAGCCCTGATCTTGACGCTGTCCTCGTTGCAGAAAGCATTGCTCAGCAGCTGGAGCGCCGCGTATCTTTCCGTCGCGCACTGAAGCAAGCAATCCAAAGAACGATGAGAGCCGGAGCAAAGGGTATCAAGACATCGACAAGCGGTCGTCTGGGCGGTGCGGAAATCGCCAGAACGGAAGGATACAGCGAAGGTACGGTACCTCTTCATACATTGCGTGCGGACATCGACTATGGTACAGCAGAAGCTCATACCACATATGGTCGTATCGGCGTAAAAGTATGGATCTATCGTGGCGAAGTTCTTCCGGCGGCTAAGAAAAAGGCTGTTACGGAAGGAGGCAACTAATCATGTTAGTTCCAAAACGTGTAAAACATCGTAAAGAGCACCGCGGCAACATGCGCGGTAACGCAAAAGGCGGCGCTGAAGTACATTTCGGTGAATACGGTCTGCAGGCTCTGGAGCCGGCATGGGTTACCAACCGTCAGATCGAAGCTGCTCGTATCGCCATGACTCGTTACATCAAGCGTGGTGGTAAGGTATGGATCAAGATTTTCCCTGCCAAGCCAATCACTCAAAAGCCGCTTGAAGTCCGGATGGGTAGCGGTAAAGGTAACGTTGAAAAATGGGTTGCTGTTGTTAAGCCAGGTAAAGTACTGTTTGAACTTGCCGGCGTTAGCGAAGAAATTGCTCGCGAAGCAATGCGTCTTGCCTCCCACAAGCTTCCTATCAAGACGAAGTTTGTGAAAAGAGAAGAAGTAGGCGGTGAAGCAAATGAAGGCTAGTGAATTCCGCAACTTAACCACTGCTGAGATTGAACAAAAAATCAACGGATTTAAAGAGCAGCTCTTTAACCTCCGTTTTCAATTGGCTACTGGCCAGCTCGACAACCCGGTTCAAATTCGTGAGGTTCGTAAAGAAATCGCTCGCGCTAAGACCGTTTTGCGTGAAAGAGAATTGGGTATCACTAGTTAATTAGAGAGGAGGATCTCCGATGGCTGAACGCAACGAGCGTAAAACGCAAGTGGGCAAAGTCGTAAGCGACAAGATGGACAAAACCATCGTTGTAGCTGTAGAGACCTACAAGATGCACAGCTTGTACCACAAGCGTATTAAGTACACGAAGAAATTCAAAGCTCATGATGAGAACAATGAAGCGAAAATCGGCGACGTTGTAAGAATCATGGAAACTCGCCCGCTCTCCAAGGATAAGAACTGGAGATTGGTTGAGGTCGTAGAAAAAGCGGTTATCGTTTAATATAAGCAGCGTGAACCAATTCCGGAAGGAGGGAATACACAATGATTCAACCATTTACTCGACTGGCTGTGGCTGACAACTCTGGCGCGAAGCAACTGATGTGTATCCGTGTGTTGGGTGGTACGGGTCGTCGTACAGCTAACATTGGTGATTTGATCGTTTGTTCCGTGAAAGAAGCAACACCAGGTGGCGTTGTCAAAAAGGGTGATGTAGTTAAGGCGGTTGTTGTTCGTACAAGACGCGGATCGCGCCGTAAGGACGGATCTTACATCACTTTCGACGAGAATGCAGCAGTTGTCGTTAAGGAAGATAAGAGCCCGCGCGGCACTCGTATCTTCGGACCTGTTGCTCGTGAGCTTCGTGACAGAGACTTTATGAAGATCGTTTCTCTGGCTCCGGAAGTAATCTAATCAAGTGTTCAGTTCTCTCGTGAAAAGAGGTGTAAATCAAAATGCCAAAGCAACCAAAGAAACTTGAGTCCCATAACAATAAATTGCACGTGAAGAAAGATGACTCCGTTCTTGTGATCACTGGTAAAGACAAAGGCAAGAAAGGCCGCATTCTGGCAGCTTATCCTCGTCAAAACCGTGTACTGGTTGAAGGAGTGAACATGATCAAGAAGCACTCCAAGCCGACACAACAAAACCCTCAGGGTGGAATCATCGAGCAAGAAGCTCCAATCCATGTATCTAACGTTATGCTGGTTGACCCTAAGACTGGTGGACCAACTCGTGTAGGTTACAAAGTATTGGATAACGGCAAGAAAGTTCGCGTAGCGAAAAAATCCGGTGAAGTCATCGATTAATCGACTTAGGTAAGAAAGGAGGTCCTTGATTCATGGCAGCAAGAATGAAAGATCGTTTCTTGAACGAAATCACTCCTGCTTTGATGCAGAAGTTCAACTACACTTCTGTTATGCAGGTTCCGAAAATTGAGAAGGTTGTTATCAACATGGGTGTTGGTGAAGCAGTTTCCAACTCCAAGGTGCTGGATACAGCCGTTAACGATTTGCAGCTGATCGCTGGTCAAAAGCCGGTTATCACTAAAGCAAAGAAATCCATCGCAGGCTTCAAGCTTCGTGAAAATATGCCGATCGGTGTGAAGGTAACTCTTCGCGGCGACCGTATGTATCACTTCCTTGATAAATTATTCAACGTAGCTCTTCCACGTGTACGTGACTTCCGCGGTGTATCGACCAAAGCATTCGACGGTCGCGGTAACTATACACTGGGTCTGAAAGAGCAGTTGATCTTCCCAGAGATCGAGTACGATAAAGTGGATAAAGTGCGCGGTATGGATATCGTTATCGTAACAACGGCAAAAACGGACGAAGAGTCCCGTGAATTACTAAACCAATTAGGAATGCCGTTCGTGAAGTAATGACAGCGGCATTATCGGAGGTGAATAGGTAAGTGGCAAAAACTTCGATGAAGATTAAGCAGCAGCGTGCTCCCAAGTTCAAGGTTCAAGCTTATACGCGCTGTGAACGCTGTGGTCGTCCGCATTCCGTACTACGGAAATTCAAAATTTGCAGAATTTGTTTCCGCGAATTAGCATACAAAGGCCAGATCCCTGGCGTGAAAAAAGCTAGCTGGTAAAACCCAAAGTTTCGGGAAGGAGGTTTACACACATGGTTATGTCCGATCCAATTGCAGATATGCTTACACGCATCCGCAATGCTAACGTTGTTCGTCATGAGACTGTAGAAATCCCAGCTTCGAAGATCAAGCGCGAAATCGCTGAGATCCTGAAGAAGGAAGGCTTCATCCGTGACGCTGAATATATCGAAGACAACAAGCAAGGTATCATCCGCTTGTTCCTGAAATATGGCCCGAACCAAGAGCGCGTTATTTCCGGTCTGAAGAGAATCAGTAAGCCGGGATTGCGCGTGTACACGAAGAGCCAGGAGATCCCTCGCGTTCTCGGTGGCCTCGGTATCGCGATCATCTCTACGTCTAAGGGCGTAATGACCGATAAAGAAGCTCGTCAATCCAAATCCGGCGGAGAAGTTGTCTGCTACGTTTGGTAATTCCCATTTTCAAATGAACGGAGGTGCAACACATGTCCCGTATTGGTCGCAAACCAATTGCAATTCCTAGCGGAGTTAACGTCTCCCTTGATAATACAGTGATCACAGTGAAAGGACCGAAGGGTTCTTTGACTCGCGAGCTGCACAAAGATATGAAAATTACGGTTGAAGGTGAAGTTCTGAACGTAGAACGTCCATCCGACAATAAGCTGCATCGTTCCTTGCACGGTACTACACGCAGTGTGGTTCAGAACATGGTTAGCGGTGTAACGGAAGGTTTCGTTAAGAACCTTGAACTGGTTGGTGTAGGTTACCGTGCGAACAAGACTGGCAATAAGCTGGTTCTGAACGTTGGATACTCCCATCCTGTTGAGATCGAACCGGCTACTGGGATCGAATTCGAAGTTCCATCTAACACGAAGATTATCGTTAGAGGTATCGATAAGGAGCTCGTAGGCGCAACAGCTGCAAAAATTCGTTCCGTTCGTGAACCTGAGCCGTATAAAGGTAAAGGTATTAAATACGAAGGCGAGCGCATTCTTCGTAAAGAAGGTAAAGCTGGTAAGAAGAAATAAGGTAGCTTAAGGCGTTAAGCTAAACCCATTTCTCATCCGAATCGAAAGGAGTGACCCTCGAATGATTACTAAAGGCGATAAGAACAAAGCTCGTCTGAAAAGACATCTTCGCGTTCGTAAGAAAATTCAAGGAACGACTGAGCGTCCACGCCTCAACATTTTCCGTTCCTCTAAGCATATGTATGCTCAACTGATCGACGATGTAAAAGGTGTAACGATCGCTGCCGCTTCGACTCAGGACAAAGAACTGAGAGAGAACATCGGCAATGGCGGTAACGTTGAAGCCGCGACGAAAGTCGGTGCATTGATCGCTGAGCGTGCTAAGAAAGCCGGTGTGGTTTCTGTTGTTTTTGACCGCGGCGGATACTTGTACCATGGACGTGTTAAAGCTCTTGCCGACGCTGCTCGTGAAGCAGGTCTTGAATTCTAATCAAATTTACAAACAAGGAGGTAAAGGACTTGCGTATTGATCCCAATACTTTAGAGCTATCTGAAAAAGTGGTTAATATTAACCGCGTAGCGAAAGTAGTTAAAGGCGGTCGTCGTTTCAGCTTTAGCGCACTCGTAGTCGTGGGTGACGGTAAGGGCTGGGTAGGCGCTGGTATCGGTAAAGCTTCCGAGGTTCCTGATGCGATTCGCAAAGGCATCGAAGATGCGAAGAAAAACCTGATCCATGTTCCTATCGTAGGAACAACGATTCCTCACTTGGTCATTGGCCACTTTGGCGCTGGTGAAGTTCTTCTGAAGCCAGCTTCCAAGGGTACTGGCGTTATCGCCGGCGGACCTGTTCGCGCCGTGCTTGAACTTGCCGGTGTAGGCGACATTTTGACGAAGTCCCTTGGTTCTTCCAATTCCATGAATATGGTTAATGCTACCCTCGAAGGCTTGCAGCGTCTGAAGCGTGTAGAAGAAGTTGCTAAGCTTCGCGGCAAAACCGTAGAAGAACTTTTAGGTTAGGAGGGATACCATGGCTAAGCAATTGCAAATTACGCTCAAGCGCAGCCTGATCGGTCGTCCTGAAACGCAACGTAAAACTGTTGCCGCTCTTGGCCTTCGCAAACTGCATCAAACGGTTGCTCAACCTGATAATGCTGCTATTCGCGGTATGGTGAATCAGGTTATTCATCTGATCGAAGTAAAAGAAATCGAAGCATAAATCGCTTGATAAAAAGACTAGAGGAGGTGCAAACGATGAAATTGCATGAACTTTCTTCTGCACCAGGATCCCGTCATTCCCGTAAGCGCGTTGGTCGTGGTACTGGTAGCGGCATGGGTAAGACAGCAACTCGCGGTCACAAGGGTCAAAACGCTCGCTCCGGCGGTGGCGTTCGTCCTGGTTTCGAGGGTGGTCAAAACCCGCTTTATCGTCGCTTGCCGAAGCGTGGATTCAACAACCCATTCCGTGTGGAATATGCTGTTGTCAACGTTGAGGATCTGAACAAGTTCGCGGCAGGTACGGAAGTAACTCCAGAGGTTCTTGTTGAGTCCGGTATTGTAAAAAATACTTTGGACGGCATCAAGATTCTGGGTAACGGTGAAATCACGGTTAAGCTTAGCGTGAAAGCCAACAAATTCTCCCAATCTGCGGTAGAGAAAATCCAGGCTGCCGGCGGTCAAACCGAGGTGATTTAATGTTCCGTACCATATCCAATATTATGAGAGTAGACGATCTCCGGAAACGGATCATTTTCACCCTACTGGTTCTGATCGTCTACAGAATTGGTGCTTTTATTCCGGTACCTAACATCAACACAGATATACTTAAAATGCAAGACCAGGCAAACTCAAGCGATGTGTTTGGTTTGCTTAACACTTTCTCCGGTGGCGCCTTGTTCCAGTTCTCCATCTTTGCAATGGGGATCATGCCTTATATTACGGCCTCGATTATAGTTCAGCTATTGTCGATGGACGTAATCCCGGCATTTACACAGTGGGCTAAAGAAGGAGAAGTCGGTCGCAAGAAGTTAGCGCAGATTACTCGTTACGGCACGATCGTTCTTGGAATTATCCAAGCATTCGGTCTTGCGATCGGATTTAATAACATCTATAACGGATTGGTTATTAATCCAACGGTTACAACGTATGCTTTGATTGCTATCGTTTTAACGGCGGGTACTGCTTTTCTGATGTGGTTAGGGGAACAAATCACCGAGAACGGCATTGGAAATGGTATTTCCATTATCATCTTTGCGGGGATCGTGGCTGCCATTCCAACAGGCATTCAACACATCTATCAATCTCAGTTTACGGATGCCGGGGATGCGCTCTTCCTGAATATTATCAAGGTCGTCATTATTGCGATCGTGATCGTGGCGTTAATCGTTGGGGTTATCTTCGTACAGCAAGGTATTCGTAAGATACCGGTGCAGTACGCTAAACGAGTGGTAGGACGCAAGATGTTCGGCGGACAATCTACGCACATTCCTTTGAAGGTTAATGCGGCTGGAGTTATCCCTGTTATCTTTGCCTTATCGCTTCTGGTATTCCCACCGACGATCGCCAGCTTCTGGAGAGGGAATCCTGTTGCCGATTGGATTATTACGAACTTGAACTATACGCATCCTCTTGGTATGACCTTGTATGTCCTGCTCATTATCGGCTTCACTTTCTTCTACACCTTTGTTCAGATGAATCCTGAGCAAATGGCGGATCAAATGAAGAAGAACGGCGGCTACATCCCAGGTATTCGCCCGGGCAAGACAACATCGGTTTATTTAACCAGAGTGATGACCAGAATTACATTATCAGGAGCTCTTTTCTTGGCCGCGATCTCGATCATTCCAATGCTTTTCAGCAAATTGGCTGGATTGCCGGCATCGGTTAGTATCGGTGGAACTTCCTTGCTGATCGTAATCGGTGTTGGATTGGAAACGATGAAAACCATCGAAAGCCAATTGATCAAGCGTCACTATAAAGGGTTTATCAATAAATAGCAGATAGGTTCTGATAGTCGTTTCAAGCTATCGGCACCTATTGTGCTGTTAGCATCGAAAGATGCGATGGGGAGGAAGTCACGGTGAATATCATCTTTATGGGGCCTCCCGGAGCAGGGAAAGGTACCCAGGCGGAGAGAATCATTAACGAATTTCAGATTCCTCATATTTCGACAGGCGATGCATTTCGTCTGGCAATGAAGCAAGAGACGCCGCTTGGTGTCGAAGCGAAAAAGTATGTGGATCAAGGCTTGCTCGTACCTGATGAGATTACGGTCGGAATCGTTCGTGAGCGACTTCAGCAGCCGGATTGCAGTAAAGGATTCCTGCTCGATGGGTTCCCGAGAACGATTTCCCAAGCGGAGGCGCTTGATGAGATTGTAACTTCGATGGGAACGGCTATCGAACATGTGGTTAACTTGAAAGTAGATCGTGATTTGCTGCTTGCACGTTTAACAGGTCGTCGGATTTGTAAGTCCTGTGGAGCTACGTATCATATCTTGTTTAACCCCCCTGCACGTGACAATGTTTGCGACAAATGTTCTGGTGAACTGTACCAGCGTTCGGATGACACCGAAGAAAAAGTAGGTACTCGTTTGGATGAGTACATCAACAAAACGGCACCATTGCTTGAGTATTATCGTAACAAGGGAATATTGCGTGAGGTTAACGGTGAGCAAGAGATTAATACGGTTACTGCACAAATCAGTTCACTATTGCGAGGGCAAGCGTAATGATCATTTGTAAGTCTGCTGCTGAATTGGAGCTAATGAGAGAGGCGGGCCGGATTGTAGCCGAAACGCATCGACTCATGAAGGAAGCTGTTCAGCCCGATATTACAACCAAAGAGCTCGATCAAATCGCAGAAGACTATATTCGCAGTCAAGGCGCAATCCCATCTTTTAAAGGCTACAACGGTTTTCCTGGAAGTATCTGTGCTTCAGTCAATGATGAATTGGTTCACGGTATACCCAGCGGACGAAAGCTTAAAGATGGTGACATCATTAGTATCGACATCGGTGCTCAATTTCGAGGATATCATGGGGACTCGGCTTGGACCTACGCGGTAGGTAACGTATCGGATACGGCACTGAAGCTCCTGGAAGTGACGGAACGGTCTTTATTCGCAGGACTTGCCGAAGCGAAGCCGGACGCAAGGCTCTACACGATTTCTCATGCGATTCAAAAATGCATTGAAGATGAAGGATTTTCGGTTGTACGAGAGTATGTGGGTCACGGAATCGGAACGAAGCTGCACGAAGAGCCGCAAATTCCGAATTACGGGATCGCAGGCAGAGGACCGCGGCTTAAGCCCGGTATGGTGTTAGCGATTGAACCGATGGTCAACGTAGGAGAACGGTATGTCCGGACCCTCGAGGATGATTGGACGGTCGTCACAGTGGATGGCACACTGTGCGCTCATTTCGAGCACACCATAGCGATTACGTCCGACGGTTATGAAATTCTAACGCTCCCAAGAGCGTAGGAAGCATGATGTCAACGACACAAGCTCCTCAAATCGGACAAATCGTAAAGGTGAATCGGGGAAGTGGTTCCGGTATGTATGCTGTCATAATCAATGTCGTAGACCAACGATTTGTATGGATTGCCGACGGCTGCAAACGGAAGTTCGATAAGCCTAAAAAGAAAAATCTGCTTCATCTGGAGCTCCTGCCGGTGATTAGCTCCTACGTGAGAGAAAGCCTGCTGGAGACCGGTCGTGTCACCAACGGAAAACTGCGGGATCTGCTTATGAAGTATGCGAACAATTCACAACTGGAAGCACAAGAGAAAGGAGAATGACTGTGGCCAAAGAAGATGTAATTGAAGTTGAAGGTACAGTGATTGAACCTCTTCCGAATGCAATGTTTAAGGTAGAACTGGAGAACGGTCATAAGATACTTGCTCACGTATCCGGTAAAATCAGAATGCACTTTATTCGTATCCTTCCGGGGGATAAAGTGACAGTGGAGCTCTCGCCCTATGATTTGACCAGAGGCCGTATAACCTATCGTTTTAAATAAATCGGATCTAAGCTTACGAAGATAGTTTGCCCCAGGTAGACTAGAGGAGGGAAACACCATGAAGGTAAGACCATCGGTCAAGCCGATTTGCGAAAAATGCAAAGTCATTCGCCGCAAAGGTAACGTTATGGTAATCTGTGAAAACCCGAAGCATAAACAAAAACAAGGTTAAGGAGGTGCTTGCATAAATGGCACGTATTGCTGGTGTAGACTTGCCTCGTGACAAGCGCGTAATCATTGCGCTCACTTACATTTTTGGTATCGGCAACACAACGGCTCAAAAGATCATCGCTCAAACAGGGATCAGCGAGAACACTCGTGTTCGCGACCTGACAGAGGATGAAGTAAGCAAAATCCGTGATGTAATCGACAAAACCCTCAAGGTGGAAGGCGATCTTCGTCGTGAGATTTCCCTGAACATCAAGCGTTTGATCGAGATCGGCTGCTATCGTGGCGTTCGTCATCGTCGCGGCTTGCCTGTTCGTGGTCAACGTACTAAAACTAATGCTCGTACACGTAAAGGTCCTCGTCGTACGGTAGCTAACAAGAAGAAATAGTAAAGGGGGGAACTATTAAATGGCTAAACCTAAAAAAGTCGTTCGTACGAAACGTCGTGACCGGAAAAATATTGACTCTGGAGTGGCTCATATCCGCTCTACGTTCAACAATACGATCGTTACGATCACAGATCCTCATGGCAACGCAATCTCTTGGGCAAGCGCCGGTAACCTTGGCTTCAAGGGCTCCCGTAAGAGCACTCCGTTCGCTGCGCAGATGGCTGCTGAATCCGCTGCAAAAGCTGCAATGGAGCATGGCATGAAGGCTGTTGAAGTTATGGTTAAAGGACCGGGCGCAGGCCGCGAGGCAGCAATCCGTTCTCTTCAAGCAGCAGGTTTGGAAGTAAACCTGATTAAAGACGTGACTCCGATTCCTCATAACGGTTGCCGTCCTCCAAAACGCCGTCGTGTCTAATTAGGATTGCTAAGCTAGGTGGTATAAATATCCAAAAAGTGTGAATACTATTTGGATGGGAATACTACGCGTTTTATACGTCTTAAGTTATCCAGAGGGAAACGACGTTTGAAGGAGGGTTCTACCCATGATCGAAATCGAAAAGCCGAAAATAGAAACCGTAACTCTTAGTGAAGATGGCAGCTACGGCAAATTTGTCGTAGAGCCATTGGAGAGAGGCTACGGGACTACGCTTGGAAACTCGCTTCGCCGCATTCTGCTGTCATCTCTGCCGGGCGCTGCTGTAACGTCCGTGCAGATTGACGGCGTTTTGCATGAGTTCTCGACCGTTCCGGGTGTGATGGAAGACGTTACGGAGATTATCCTGAACCTGAAGGGACTGTCCCTTAAGATTCACTCCGACGAAGAGAAAGTGTTGGAGATTGATGCTGAGGGGGAAGGTGCTGTCGTAGCTGGAGATATCCGCGGGGATAGCGATGTAGAGATTCTGAATCCGGATCTGCATATTGCTACTTTGTCGTCAGATGCCCGGCTCCACATGAGAATTCATGCAAACCGGGGTCGCGGCTATGTACAGGCGGATAAGAATAAGAAGGAAGATCAGCCTATCGGCGTCATCCCGATCGATTCGATCTACACTCCAATCACCCGTGTCAACTACAGCGTCGAAAACACTCGCGTCGGCCAGGTGACCAACTATGACAAACTCACCCTCGAAGTCTGGACCGATGGAAGTATTCGTCCTGAAGAAGCGGTAAGCTTGGGCGCTAAAATCCTAACGGAGCATCTGATGCTGTTCGTTGGCTTGACTGACGAAGCGAAGGATGCAGAAATTATGGTGGAGAAAGAAGAGGATAAGAAGGAGAAAGTTCTCGAGATGACTATCGAGGAGCTGGATCTTTCCGTTCGTTCTTATAACTGCCTGAAGCGTGCCGGCATCAACACGGTACAAGAATTGATTACGAAAACCGAAGAAGACATGATGAAGGTTCGTAACTTGGGTCGCAAATCTCTCGAAGAAGTACAAGAAAAGCTCGAAGAGCTTGGCTTGGGGCTTCGGATGGAAGACTAGACCTCCTAGCTACGCTTCCTCATGATCAAGCAGAAGGAGGTTTGCAAACATGGCAGCATATAGAAAGCTGAACCGTGATTCCAGCTCGCGTAAAGCGTTGTTCCGCGATCTGGTAACGGATCTGTTCATACATGAGCGCATTCAAACAACCGAAGCAAAGGCGAAAGAATTGCGCTCCATCGCAGAAAAACTCATCACACTCGCAAAGCGCGGAGATCTCCACGCTCGTCGTCAAGTAGCTTCGTTCGTTCGTCGTGAAGCTGCTAACGAAAACCAAGATGCGATTCAAAAGCTGTTCTCCGATTTGGCTCCTCGCTACGCTGAGCGCCAAGGCGGTTACACACGCATTTTGAAGCTGGGCCCTCGTCGCGGCGATGCAGCGCCTATGGTATACTTGGAGCTAGTTGATCGAGCTTAAGAAGAACGGGGAAAGGGTGGACGGAATCGTTAGATTCCGATGAAGCCCTTTTTTTTGTAATTTTTTATCCGAAGCTCTATCTGTAGGATCGTTTTCCCTGGGGGGACTTTCTATCTAGGGGATGCGGTGGTTTACGTAAGGCATGGAGGCAAGCCGTGAGAAATATTTGCATGACGGTAAGCTATGACGGAACGGCGTATAACGGCTTTCAAGTTCAACCGGGTCTGAATACGATTCAGGGCCATTTGGAACACTCGATCAAACTACTGACGGGTGAGGACTTGAAAATTACGGCATCCGGAAGAACGGATGCGGGAGTACATGCCCGTTACCAGGTGTTTAATTTTATCACGCAATCCCAGATTCCCTTGAAGAATTGGTGTTTAGCAGTGAACACCAGACTTCCTGACGATATCCGCGTATGGAGTGCGATGGAGGTTCCCCTCGAATTTCATTCAAGACGTTCGGCTAAGAGGAAAACCTATCGTTACACCATTCGCCACGGCAGATACCCGAATCTGTTTCTCCGGCATTTGGAATATCATCACTATGCACCTTTGGATGTAGAGGCGATGAGAGAGGGGCTGCAGCACCTCGTAGGCGAGCATGATTTCACCTCGTACTGTTCTCCCCTTACCGCACCGGAAAAATCAAGAATCAGGACCATCTACGAGGCGAGGATTGAATGTGAGCCTGTAGATCCGGCCTGGAATTCTTATGCTATGCATATCTATTTGACCGGCAACGGTTTTTTATACAATATGGTGCGTATTATCGTTGGTACTTTGCTTCAAGTCGGGCAGGGGAAACGCTCCAGTGAGGAGATGCGAACGATTCTGGAGGGGAAGAGCCGCAAGCTGGCCGGACCGACCGCAGTTGCTCATGGTTTAATGCTATGGGAAGTATTTTACGATGAGCAAGCAAATAGTCCTTGAAAAGTCCAGAATAATGTAGTAAAATAACACTTGGTGTTTCTTGATCGGCTATCCCACGGCCCCGGGTCTTGAAACCGAACTGTATCAACTATTATGAACCATGACCGATATAGATTTAGGAGGAACATATTTCATGCGTACCACATACATGGCGAAGCCAAATGAAGTAGAGCGCAAATGGTACATCATCGATGCTACCGATAAGACCCTGGGCCGTCTGGCAAGTGAAGCGGCAAGCATTATCCGCGGCAAGCATAAGCCACAATTCACTCCGCACGTTGATGCAGGTGATTTTGTAATCATCATCAATGCAGAGAAGATTCATCTGACTGGTAAGAAACTGCAACAGAAGAAGTACTACAACCACTCCCTGTACTCGGGCGGTCTGAAAGTAACTACAGCTCAGGATATGATCAAGAACAAGCCTGAGCGTGTTCTGGAGCATGCGATCCATGGTATGCTTCCAAAAAATCGTCTCGGTAACGCTCTGAAGACGAAGTTGAAAGTATATGCAGGCGCTGAGCATCCGCATCAAGCACAACAACCAGAAGTTTGGGAACTTCGCGGTTAAAATAAAGGGAGGACTGTTTTGTGGCACAAGTACAATATTATGGCACTGGTCGTCGTAAGCACTCGGTAGCACGCGTTCGTTTGGTACCGGGCGAAGGCCGTATCGTTATCAATAAGCGTGAGTTGGATGAGTATTTTGGTTTGGAAACACTGAAGCTGATCGTGAAGCAACCATTAGCGTTGACTGAAACTATTGGTAAATATGATGTACTGGTTATCGCTCATGGTGGCGGTATTTCCGGACAAGCTGGAGCAATCCGTCATGGGATCTCCCGCGCACTCTTGAAGGCTGACCCGGAATTCCGCGGTTCCTTGAAGCGCGCAGGCTTCCTGACGCGTGACCCACGGATGAAGGAGCGTAAGAAGTACGGCTTGAAAGCCGCTCGTCGTGCGCCTCAGTTCTCCAAGCGTTAATTTTTCGATACCAGAAGAAACCTTCTTGTCTATATGGCGGGAAGGTTTTTTATTTCTGAAAAAAATGATAGTCACCTTTTCAAATGTTGAGAAATACAATAGGGTAGTGCCTATGAGAAAAATTTGATTTGACAAAAAGTAGCCACCGACTATAATTTATACTAATACAAACAAATCACATGATCATACTCGGATTTATTTTATAGGAGGCCTAATTCCATTATGAATTTATTTGAAAAGGAAAAGTTAATTAACACAGCCGCTGAGGAATTTGAAACCAAGAGTCCGGAGGAGCTAATTGCTTGGGCCGTTGAGAAATTCCCTAATATCACATTGGCCTGCAGCTTTGGTGCTGAAGATGTGGTGCTCGTTGATATGCTGCAGAAGATCAGCCCGAAGACGGATATCTTTTATCTGGATACGAACGTTCACTTTCAAGAGACTTATGAGACACGTGACCGACTTCAGCAGCATTATGGCGTTGAGTTCGTGCAAGTGCTCCCTAAGATCACTTTGGAAGAGCAGGCAAGTCAATTCGGTGACGAGCTGTGGAAATCCAATCCGAACCAATGCTGTAACATTCGGAAGGTAGATCCTTTGACGGATATCTTAAAAAATTATGATGCTTGGATTACAGGTATCCGCAGGGATCAAGCGGCTACTCGCGCCAATGCGAAGAAGGTTGAATACGATGTAAAGTTCGGACTTGTCAAGTTCAACCCGATTGCCGACTGGACTTCGGAAGATGTATGGAACTATATCCGTAATAATAACATCATCTATAACCCACTTCATGATAACCACTACCCTAGCATCGGCTGCTCCCATTGCACTCGCCAAGTAATGCCTGGTGAGGACCCACGAGCAGGACGTTGGTCCGGTCACGAGAAAACGGAATGCGGTCTTCATAAATAAGCGAAAGCTATATGGAGGGGTAAGTGAAATGGCAGAAACCATTCTTCCGCATGGCGGAACATTAATCAATCGGGTTGCTGAAGGGGCTCAGAGAGAACAGCTTCTTGAGCAAGCGAAGAGCTTATATCAGCTGAAGATTAATGCTTGGACGATCTCCGACTTGGATTTGATCGGCGTTGGTGCCTTTTCCCCACTTACTGGCTTCCTAGGTGAAAAAGATTATCGCTCGGTAGTAGAACGTATGCGTCTTGCTAACGGCACGGTATGGAGTATTCCCATTACGTTGGCCGTTGAAGCAGAGGTTGCCTCTAAGCTTCAGGAAGGGCAGCAAGTAGCTCTTGTAGGCGAGAACGACGGCGTTGTGTACGGTATTATCGACGTACAGAGCATCTACCAAATTGACCAAAAGAACGAAGCAGTGAAAGTATTTAAAACAGACAACGAGACCCACCCGGGAGTACAGAAGTTGTTCACGAGACCATCGACGTATGTAGGCGGACCGATTCAAGTGCTGAACCGGCCAAAGCCGGAGAAATTCGAGGATTTCTACTTCGATCCTGCCAAGACAAGGGAGATCTTTGCAGCAAAGGGCTGGAAGAGAGTTGTAGGCTTCCAAACAAGGAATCCGGTACACCGCGCTCATGAATACATTCAGAAATGCGCTATGGAAATTGTGGACGCCCTCTTCCTTAATCCATTGGTAGGGGAAACCAAATCGGACGATATTTCCGCGAACGTACGGATGCGCAGCTATCTGGTCCTGCTTGAGAATTACTATCCGAAGGATAGAGTGTTTCTGGGAGTGTTTCCCGCGGCAATGCGTTATGCAGGCCCACGGGAGGCGATTTTCCATGCCATGGTTCGTAAAAACTACGGCTGCACCCACTTTATCGTGGGCCGGGATCATGCAGGTGTAGGCGACTACTACGGAACCTATGAGGCGCAAGAGATCTTTAGTAACTTTACAAGCGATGAGCTCGGAATTACACCGCTTTTCTTCGAGCATAGCTTCTTCTGCACCAAATGCGGAAATATGGCCTCCAGCAAAACTTGTCCGCACGATAAAGCGGATCATATGCATCTCTCCGGCACGAAGGTAAGAGCTTTGTTGCGTAACGGCCAATGCCCGCCGCCTGAATTCACTCGTCCGGAAGTGGCCAAGGTGCTGATCGAGGGCATGAAGGAACCTGAGTACCACGTATAAGCACTAAGGTATAATTGTCCACCCTGTCCCATATAGATGAGTATTGACTCTATGGGGATGTGAGGTGGATTTTTTCATGTTCGGAAGGAAGAAAAGGGTCGTCGTCTGGTTAACGGCTCACAGCGGTTTAAAGCTGGCTATGTCAGCTATGCTGATAGCCTTAATGGTATTCATGTTTACGTACGAGCTTCCTGCAACGAAAACTTGGACCTATTGGACGATGCCGCTCTCGGGCAAGACGATTGCGCTGGATGCGGGTCATGGCGGCCCTGACGGGGGCGCGGCAAGTAAGGATGGAGTCATTGAGAAGGATATTAATCTTGCCATTACGCTGCATCTGAGAGACTATTTGCAGCAGGCCGGCGCCATGGTTGTCCTCACCAGAGAAGAGGATAAGGATCTGGCTGACCCGAATACGAAGGGGTATAGCAAACGTAAGACGGAGGATCTGTTAAAGCGGGCTGAGTTGATTAATCAGAAAAAGGCGGATTTATTCTTAAGTATTCACATGAATGCGATTCCTTCCAGCCGATGGTCCGGCGCCCAGACGTTCTATACCTCCAACCATAAAGACAACAGGACATTGGCCACTTTAGTGCAGGAAGAGATAAAGCGGAACTTGAAAAATACGGACCGGCTCGCGAAACCGTTAGACAATGGAATGTACCTGCTGAAAACCCTTCAAATGCCGAGCACTTTAATCGAGGTCGGCTTCCTCTCCAATCCTGAGGAGTCAAGACTGCTAAGAGACCCTGCGTACCAGAAGAAGGTGGCTGCCTCCATCTATCAGGGGATCTTGCGATACTACTCAGGCGAGAAGGTTAGCGAAAGTTAATTTTGTGGTATAATACTCCTCAGGAATGAGTACATACAATGGCTGAGGTGACGGTGTGGTTACAAGAGAGCAATTATTAGAAGCAATCGGACATATTCAAGATATCGAATTTGGCGTTCCGCTAACTGCATTGTACTTGGTGCGTGACATCATGGTGAAAGGGGATCATGTGTCCGCGACCGTTATCCTTTCAAAGGACGATGAGAATTATAAAAATCAATTGCAGCACGATATTACGAATGCCTTCTTAGAGGTGGGCGCCGGCAATGTACATCTTCGGTTTCGGGTGATGTCGGATTACGAGCGGAATGAAGCGGCTAAGAGAAAACAAGAGGTAACGAGCGAACCTGCACCTGCAGCCAAAGCACAATCCATTCTGGACCCGGGATCCGGTGTTTCCTTCATTGCCATTGCAAGCGGTAAGGGCGGCGTAGGGAAGTCGACGGTTACTGTAAATTTAGCCGTGGCTTTAGCCCGGCTGGGCAAAAAGGTCGGTTTGGTGGACGCGGATATTTACGGTTTCAGCGTACCGGATATGATGGGGATTGAAGGGCGTCCGAATGTGGTAGAAAATCGGATTATCCCTGTTGAGCGCTTTGGTGTCAAAGTAATTTCCATGGGCTTCTTCGTCGAAGAGAATACCCCCGTCATATGGCGTGGACCTATGCTCGGCAAAATGCTCCGCAACTTCTTCAACGAAGTGGAATGGGGGGAGCTGGATTATTTGCTGCTTGACCTGCCGCCGGGTACCGGTGATGTGGCATTAGACGTTCACCAGATGATTCCGCAGAGTAAGGAGATTATTGTTACGACACCTCATGCGACGGCTGCTTTCGTAGCCGCCAGAGCGGGCGCAATGGCGCTTCATACCGACCATGAAATTCTAGGGGTAGTAGAGAATATGGCTTATTATTCCTGCTCCTCCTGCGGCAATAAGGATTATATCTTCGGCCGCGGCGGCGGCGCTAAATTGGCGGAAGAGCTGCATTCCCAGCTATTAGCGCAAATTCCATTAGGCGTACCGGATAACCATGTGTCGGAACCGGATTACAGCCCATCTGTTTATAAAGCAGATAGTGCTACGGGACAGATTTACTTGGATATGGCCCGCCAAGTTATTGAAAAAGCATAGCTCATAAAAAAGGACTGGCTTGGGGCCAGTCCTTTTTTATGAGCTTATGATGATTCCTCTTTCTTCTTTTTCTCATCTCCGCCGCCATCTCCGCCGCTATCGGATCCGCCGCTGGAGCCGCCACCTTGGCTTCCTCCGCCACCGCCTTGGCCTCCGCCACCTTGACCTCCACCGCTTTGGCCGCCGCCGCCCTGGCCTTCACTGCCGCCACCTTGACCGCCACCGCCTTGGCCACCGCCTTGGCCACTTTGCATAGCTTTCGGCTTGGATTCATTCTCTAAGACCTTCTTCATCAGGTTCATCATTTCAACCCGGAAGAGAGGGCTTTGTAACGATTCCTGAATAGCCGTTTGCATTTGCTGCTTGTACTGCGGACTCTTCATGGTGTCAAGCAGCATGGCTTGAAACTCCGCACCCTTCATAGCATTTAATAATTGCACTTGGTATTCGGGATCCTTCATCAAATCCTTTTGCAGCTGCTTCGTTTCCTTTTGGATCGCCTTGGCGAATTGACCGGCGAACAGTGGATCAGTGATCATGTTGTTCAAAAACTTTGTACTGTTCGTATCCACCAGCACATCTTTTACTGCAAGCTGAAGCTGTCTTGTATCACCTGCAGATAACATTTGAATTTTTGTATTGTTCCTTGTGTTGGCATCTTGAATGGCCTTGATCCCGTCTTCTGTCTTAAGAATATCGAGTACCATCGATTTGGTTTCCTTATAGCCGCCGGCACCATTGGTCGTTGAGGCTTGAGTGTCGGAGCCGCAGGCAGTCATAAGACACACCATTGCAAACGCAGGCACAAGTCTGATCCATTTGGCTTTCATCAGAACAAGGCTCCTTTCCTTCGGTTTGTACTTAGTATGGATTAAGAGGACTTGTTTCAATCAAGCCTATATTGGCTTTTTCAGGTGAAGGTTGGTACAATTAAGTGTTGATAAACGAGTCTATGGGGGTACATAAAGTGACATTGCGTAAATGGTTTTATTTATTCTGGACAACGTTGGTTATCGGTTCCATAGCTGCGTTAGCGGCAGGGCTACTATTACAGGCAACTGATCAAAGTATGACACTAGCCGGCAAGGAAATAGGGTTCAACATCATAAACATGCTGCTGGCCGGAGCTACCATAAGTGTGTTAAGTCAGATGGGCTTTTTTGCTTATTTGATCGTCCGCTTTATTATGATGGGAATGATCAGGAACAAGCTGACCTGGGATTTAATCCAGTTAATACTGGTAGGCATTGTGTTAGTTGACTTGGTGTACTTCCGCTACTCTGGCTCTACCGGGCAAGAAGGCTGGGCCATCTTTCTAGTGCTTCCAGTTACTTTAGTAGTCCTGTCTTGGATCGTTGCCGCCCGAAAGGTAAAAATAACGAATAAATCGGCTTGGATTCCGACATTTTTCTTCCTTGTGTTTGTAACGGCATTGGAAGCTTTGCCGTCCATCCGTTTAAACAACGCAGCCTCCACCTTTTTTATGCTGGTCCCCTTATATCTTTGCAACGTATGGCAAATTTTAATCCTAACGAAAATTGTAGAAACCAAAAAAGAGCCGGCGTAACGGCTCTTCACTTTTTACGTATATAGTTTTAATGGATTCGTTTCATGGTTTGATCTTCCACGGGAGGCTTGTTATCCACTGTAGTCTGCTTCATGAGCTCACTGACGGAAACGAACTCATAGCCTTTAGCTCGAAGCTCATCGATAATTCTAGGGAGAGCCTCGTGCGTCTGCTTGGACGAATCGCTGGCATGCATTAGAATGATATCCCCGGGATGAGCCTTAGATACAACACGATTGACAATGGTATCGACACCCTTGTTCAGCCAATCCTGTGAATCGGTATCCCACTGCACGACGGTATAATTCAGCTCGTTAGCGATACGAAGCACGCGCTTGTCGAAATCTCCGTTCGGAAGTCGAATGAGGTTTGGTGCTTTTCCGGTAACCTCACCGAGTATCTGATGGGCCGTCTGAATTTGCGTGCGGATTTCCTCGTCGGTCAGGCTGCTGTAATTCACATGTTTGTGCCCGTGGCTGCCGATTTCCCATCCGCCCTGAGTAATTTTGCTTACAATGTCCGGATGGCTCTTGCTCCAAGGAGAAGATAAGAAGAAAGTCGCCTTAGTTACTTTCTTATCCTGAAGCACTTTAAGAATGGGCTCCGTGCGCTTCTCACCCCAGCTGATATCGAAGGTCAGAGCCACCAATTTTTTATCGGTCGGTACACTGTAGATGGCGGCAGGAGTGCTTGGGGAGAACACAGTGACATTCTCTCTCTCGGAATACACGATGCCAATGGCGAATACAAAGGCTACGACAATGATGAGGGCTTGTTTTAATTTTTTGCCGTTCATTACATAAAAATAATTCACGTTCCCTGTCCTCCTTATGCCTAACGTCAAGAAAGGCTTGTTTTCATTATCTGATACTAAAATGTATGCTCGTACCATCAACATATGCTCACTTATTTAGAAGGGGGAACGGCCGACAATGAATTTATCCGCTGCATTATCGCAACTGAAAGTTATGAAGCATTACTTAATTGCATCCGCACTTGTATTTGTGATCGGGATTGTATTGGGGGCAACCAGTTCCGAGCAGTTTCAGGCATTTCTCGACGCACAGCTCGCAGCTCTTAAACAGATCTCGAAGGCGGTAGAAGAAACGGAGCAGCCACAATGGACGCTGTTTTGGGTCATATTTTGGAACAATGCGTCGAAATCACTATTAATTATCGCGCTTGGGGTGTTCATTGGAATTTTCCCCCTTTTCTTTCTAATCGGGAACGGGCTTCTTTTGGGATATATCGGGGCAGTCAGTGTTAAGCAGGATTCCTTATGGGCGCTGATCAAAGGGATCGTTCCCCACGGCATTTTGGAAATTCCGGCGATTATCGTGGCCAGTGCGTTAGGGCTGAGACTCGGTCTCTTGATCCTCAAAAATCTATTCGCGTTAGTAAGCCCGGCACGTTCTTCCAAGTCGAGGGAGCAGCTGAAGGTATTTATGAAGTCATTGGTTCCTTTAGCCATAATGCTCGTCGTTATCCTATTCTTAGCGGCTGTCATTGAAAGCACCGTTACCCTCTGGCTGGTTAAGGGTTAAAAAAATCTTCCAACACAGACTAATAAAATATCCAAAATCTGTGCATAACAGTAAGGCATAACACTGATTTGGATGAATAAGGCATGCATAAAAGCCCAGAATTTACTGAAACCATGAACAACGAGCTTTGATGGTATGCCTTTTTTGTTGTCTGTAAACTGAAGATTTGGTTATTGAAAGGGGCCGCCAAAGGGATGATTGGTTTTCTATTTAATGAGCGTGAGTGCAGAGAGCTTGATTACGTGCTTCGCAAAGAATTGGACGAAATGCTCTTTGATCTTAACGATAAAAGAATCGATACCGACATAAAAACAGCGATTGAGTCCCGTTACAAGGTGATCTTCCGTATGTATGCACGACTTGCTTCGCCTAAGGAAATCTCGAGATATGCGAGAAATCGAATGCATCATTAAAAATTCTTTATCGAGGGCTTGACTTCTAAGATTGGTTTATGATAAATTATCTTTCGTTCGCTAAACGGGACAAGCATTCGCAAGGGTGCTTGAGTCATTGCTAAGTATTTCCTTAAAAAAAGTGCTTGCAAGTATATAGGCGAATATGATATATTGATAAAGTCGCCGCTGAAACGGATGACAACAAACGACAGCAATTGCCCTTTGAAAACTGAACAACGAGAGAGTGAAATACAACGGATCGAAAGATTCGTGCTAGCTTTGAATGAGCAAGTCGAACTTTACTTTATTGGAGAGTTTGATCCTGGCTCAGGACGAACGCTGGCGGCGTGCCTAATACATGCAAGTCG
>NZ_JASKUT010000001.1:0-3605000 GCF_030167925.1 Paenibacillus silviterrae | reverse complement strand
TCTACCCCTGTCCAGGGTGAAGGTGCGGTAACACGCACTGGAGGCCCGAACCCACGAATGTTGAAAAATTCGGGGATGAGGTGGGGGTAGCGGAGAAATTCCAATCGAACTCGGAGATAGCTGGTTCTCCCCGAAATAGCTTTAGGGCTAGCCTCGGGTGATGAGTCGCGGAGGTAAAGCACTGATTGGGTGCGGGGCCCGCCAAGGGTTACCAAGTCCAGTCAAACTCTGAATGCGCAGACTTTAACCCGGGAGTCAGACAGTCGAGTGCTAGATCCATTGTCAAGAGGGAAACAGCCCAGATCATCAGCTAAGGTCCCCAAGTGTGTGTTAAGTGGGAAAGGATGTGGAGTTGCAAAGACAACCAGGATGTTGGCTTAGAAGCAGCCACCATTGAAAGAGTGCGTAATAGCTCACTGGTCGAGTGACTCTGCGCCGAAAATGTACGGGGCTAACACACCACCGAAGCTATGAGTCCATTTATGGGCAGTAGGGGAGCGTTGTAACAGCAGTGAAGGTTGATCGTGAGGACAGCTGAGCGGTTACAAGTGAGAATGCCGGTATGAGTAACGAAAAGACAAGTGAGAATCTTGTCCGCCGTAAGCCTAAGGGTTCCTGAGGAAGGTTCGTCCGCTCAGAGGTAAGTCGGGACCTAAGGCGAGGCCGAAAGGCGTAGTCGAAGGACAACAGGTTGAAATTCCTGTACCACCGTGAACCGTTATGAGCAATGGGGTGACGCAGAAGGATAGTGACGCGGACTGATGGATGTCCGTCCAAGCAGCGAGGCTGGTTAGTAGGCAAATCCGCTAACCGTTAAGGCTGGGCTGTGATGGGGAGCGAAATTCAAGTAGCGAAGGTCATGAGTTCAAGCTGCCAAGAAAAGCCTCTAGCCAGGGAGAAGGTGCCCGTACCGCAAAACCGACACAGGTAGGCGAGCAGAGCATGCTAAGGCGCTCGGAAGAACTCTCGTTAAGGAACTCGGCAAAATGACCCCGTAACTTCGGGAGAAGGGTGCCTCGGTAGGGTGAATAGCCCGAGGGGGCCGCAGTGAAAAGGCCCAAGCGACTGTTTAGCAAAAACACAGGTCTGTGCGAAGCCGCAAGGCGAAGTATACGGGCTGACGCCTGCCCGGTGCTGGAAGGTTAAGGGGAGCGGTTAGGGGTAACCCGAAGCTGTGAACCGAAGCCCCAGTAAACGGCGGCCGTAACTATAACGGTCCTAAGGTAGCGAAATTCCTTGTCAGGTAAATTCTTGACCCGCACGAATGCGTAACGACTTGGGCGCTGTCTCGACGAGAGATCCGGTGAAATTTTAATACCTGTGAAGATGCAGGTTACCGCGACAAGACGGAAAGACCCCATGGAGCTTTACTGCAGCTTGATATTGGACTTTGGTACGATCTGTACAGGATAGGTGGGAGCCTAGGAAGCCGGAGCGCCAGCTTCGGTGGAGGCGCCGTTGGGATACCACCCTGATCGTATCGGAGTTCTAACCTGGCACCCTGATCGGGTGCGGGGACAGTGTCAGGTAGGCAGTTTGACTGGGGCGGTCGCCTCCTAAAGAGTAACGGAGGCGCCCCAAGGTTCCCTCAGAATGGTTGGAAATCATTCGAAGAGTGCAAAGGCATAAGGGAGCTTGACTGCGAGACATACAGGTCGAGCAGGGACGAAAGTCGGGCTTAGTGATCCGGTGGTACCGAGTGGAAGGGCCATCGCTCAACGGATAAAAGCTACCCTGGGGATAACAGGCTTATCTCCCCCAAGAGTCCACATCGACGGGGAGGTTTGGCACCTCGATGTCGGCTCATCGCATCCTGGGGCTGAAGTAGGTCCCAAGGGTTGGGCTGTTCGCCCATTAAAGCGGTACGCGAGCTGGGTTCAGAACGTCGTGAGACAGTTCGGTCCCTATCTGTCGCGGGCGCAGGAAATTTGAGAGGAGCTGTCCTTAGTACGAGAGGACCGGGATGGACGTACCGCTGGTGTACCAGTTGTCTCGCCAGAGGCACGGCTGGATAGCCAAGTACGGAAGGGATAAGCGCTGAAAGCATCTAAGCGTGAAGCCCCCCTCAAGATGAGATTTCCCAGTATGTAAGACCCCTTGTAGACGACGAGGTAGATAGGTTCGGGGTGGAAGCGCGGCAACGTGTGGAGCTGACGAATACTAATCGGTCGAGGGCTTATCCAAAATGCTGCATCGGCAGCACAGCTAATGACATTTGCTGAAGTTTCGAATCCAGTTTTCAAGGCGCAAGCCTTGATGGATATTTTCTGACGAAAAATCCGGTTTGGTGATGATGGCGGAAGGGAACCACGCGTACCCATACCGAACACGACCGTTAAGCCTTCCAGCGTCGATGGTACTTGGACCGAAGGGTCCTGGGAGAGTAGAACGTCGCCAAGCATTATTCCCTGATAGCTCAGTTGGTAGAGCACTCGACTGTTAATCGAGTTGTCACAGGTTCGAGTCCTGTTCGGGGAGCTTGCTTCCATAGCTCAGTAGGTAGAGTGCATCCATGGTAAGGATGAGGTCACCGGTTCGATCCCGGTTGGAAGCTTTTCGGCCCGTTGGTCAAGGGGTTAAGACACCTCCCTTTCACGGAGGTAACAGGGGTTCGAATCCCCTACGGGTCATAGCAATACCTGGAGGCTTAGCTCAGCTGGGAGAGCATCTGCCTTACAAGCAGAGGGTCGGCGGTTCGATCCCGTCAGCCTCCACCATATGCCGCTGTAGCTCAATTGGTAGAGCAACTGACTTGTAATCAGTAGGTTGGGGGTTCAAGTCCTCTCGGCGGCACCAGTATTGTTGGGGATTAGCCAAGCGGTAAGGCAACGGACTTTGACTCCGTCATGCCTAGGTTCGAATCCTAGATCCCCAGCCATGCTTCAAGAGCCATTAGCTCAGTCGGTAGAGCACCTGACTTTTAATCAGGGTGTCGTAGGTTCGAGTCCTACATGGCTCACCAGTTTCATAATGCGGAAGTGGCTCAGTGGTAGAGCATCGCCTTGCCAAGGCGAGGGTCGCGGGTTCGAGTCCCGTCTTCCGCTCCATAACATATGTGCCCTTAGCTCAGCCGGATAGAGCGTTTGACTACGAATCAAAAGGTCGGGAGTTCGAATCTCTCAGGGCACGCCATTAAAGCTTCATATTCTATATTACGGGACGTAGCTCAGCTTGGTAGAGCACCTGGTTTGGGACCAGGGGGTCGCATGTTCAAATCGTGTCGTCCCGACCATCGTCTGCGGGTGTAGTTCAATGGTAGAACTCCAGCCTTCCAAGCTGGTAGCGTGGGTTCGATTCCCATCACCCGCTTAACGTAAGCTCTTATGTCAGTTATTGACATAGGGGCTTTTTTCATTTCAGGGTTTCGCGAGAGGATAAATTGGATAAATATAGGCAGGAGAATTAAAGACACCAAATCTGGCAATTATTTTTGTAGACAATTTTGCACTTCAACGTGAAAAAGGACTACATCGTTCCGCCAGGATGTGTTAAAATACTCATTATGATTAGTAAGGATGGAGGAAAACCATGTCGGATTCAGTCACAATTTTAAACAAAAACAATTCGAACAATTTGTTGCGCAGGGATGTTCGGTTTTTGGGCCATATCCTCGGCGAGGTTTTGGTTCATCAAGGCGGCAACGAGCTGCTTGTCATCGTAGAGAAAATAAGAGAGATGAGCAAAACGCTTCGTGCCCAATTCACACCTGAGCTGTTCGCAGAATTTAAGGAAACGATTAATGCATTAGCACCCGAAATTCGTCACCAGGTGATTCGGGCTTTTGCCGTATATTTTCAGCTTATCAATATTGCCGAGCAAAATCACCGGATTCGTCGTAAACGCGACTATGAACGCACTGCCGGAGAGAATGTACAGCCGGGCTCAATCGAGGATATCATTCGCGGTCTGAAGGCGCAGAATATTCCTGCAGATGAGGTTCAGGAGATTCTGCAAGGTATTTCCCTGGAGCTGGTCATGACAGCTCACCCAACGGAAGCGACACGCCGAGCTGTACTGGACATTCACCAACGGATCGCGAAAGATGTAATGGAGCTGGATAATCCGAGCTTGACCTTCCGTGAAAGAGAACAGCTTCGGGAGAAGCTGCTTGGCGAAGTCATTACGCTTTGGCAAACGGATGAGCTTCGTGACCGTAAACCAACCGTTATCGATGAAGTACGTAACGGGATGTACTATTTTGACGAGACGCTGTTTGATGTTCTGCCTGAGGTATACCAAGAGCTTGAGCGCTGCTTGAGCAAATACTATCCGGAGCAATCCTGGCATGTGCCGGTGTTCCTGAAGTTCGGTTCGTGGATCGGCGGCGACCGTGACGGTAACCCTTCGGTAACCTCCAACATCACCTGGGAGACACTCTCCATGCAGCGGAAGCTGGCAATCAGCAAGTATGCTGAGCTACTTCAGGAGTTGCTGGGACACATGAGCTTCAGCAAGAATATTGTTGAAGTGACCCCGGAGCTGCTGGAGTCGATTCAGAAGGATCGTGACAACATCGATCTTCGTACCGACGAGTGGCGTAATGAGAAGGAACCTTACCGCATTAAAGTGAAATACATGATCGAAAAGATCAGCAATGCGGATAACGCGAGCCTTGCTAATAATCGTAAGTACAATAATCCGAATGAACTGATTGAGGACTTGAAAATCATTGAACGCAGCCTGCGCAATCATTATGCGGATTTTATCGCCGATTCTTATGTTACGAAGCTGATACGCCAGGTTGAGCTATTCGGCTTCCATCTGGCCAGTCTGGACGTAAGACAGCATAGTAAAGAGCATGAAGCAGCCATGACAGAGATTCTTGCCAAAATGAGTCTTTGCGAAAACTATGCAGCCTTGTCCGAAGAAGAGAAGGTACAGCTGCTGACAGAGGTTCTGAATGAACCGCGTCCGATCACTTCGCCTTACATGCAATACTCTGATTCTACGAAGGAAACTCTTGATGTATATCGCGTCATTCAAAGGGCACAGCAAGAGTTCGGACGGAATTGTATTTCGACCTACCTGATTTCCATGACTCAAGCGGCAAGCGATTTGCTGGAGGTACTCGTATTCGGCAAAGAAGCCGGTCTATACTTACACAATCCAGACGGATCGATCACATGCACGCTTCAATCTGTTCCTTTGTTTGAAACGATTGACGACCTGCATGCCGCACCGGAGATCATGACCACACTGTATCAGATCCCGGCATACCGGAACAGCCTTGTCAGCACGAATCATCTGCAAGAGATCATGCTTGGCTATTCGGACAGTAACAAGGACGGCGGCGTGATCACAGCGAACTGGGAGCTGCGCGTAGCGCTTCGCAGCATAACGGCTGCAGCGAAGAAATTCGGCGTGAAGCTGAAGTTCTTCCATGGTCGCGGAGGAGCTCTAGGACGCGGGGGGATGCCTCTGAATCGCAGTATTATGGCTCAGCCGGCTGATACGATTGGCGGCGGCATCAAGATTACCGAGCAAGGGGAAGTCTTGTCCTCGCGTTACTCCATGAAGGGGATTGCATACCGCAGCTTGGAGCAAGCGACATCGGCATTGATCATCAGCGCGCTTAGCGCACGGAACCCTCAGGTTGACCCTTCCGAGCCGGCTTGGGATGCCATTATGCGTGATATTTCCGAGAAAGCGCAGCAGAAGTATCAGGATTTGATTTTCCGGGATGAGGACTTCCTGACGTTCTTCAAAGAATCGACGCCGCTGCCGGAGATCGGCGAGCTGAACATCGGCTCCCGCCCTTCCAAGCGTAAGAACAGTGACCGTTTCGAGGATCTGCGAGCTATTCCATGGGTATTCGCCTGGACACAAAGCCGCTATCTGCTTCCGGCATGGTATGCAGCGGGTACGGGCCTTTACAGCTACTATCAGAACAACCCAGAGAATCTCAACGTACTGAAGGATATGTACCAGAACTGGTCGTTCTTCCGTTCGCTGATTGACAATCTGCAGATGGCTCTCGCCAAGGCAGACCTGCTTATCGCGAAAGAATACGGAAATATGATCAAGAATTCCTCGGTTGCTGAACGTATTTTTAACCTGATTCAGGAAGAATATGACCGTACCTCTCAGCTGATTCTGCAGATTACCGGACAGCAGGAAATTCTCGATAACGTACCGGTCATTCAAGAATCCATTCGTCTGCGTAACCCATACGTTGATCCGCTTAGCTACATGCAGGTACAACTGCTTACAGAGCTTAGAGGACTTCGTGAGCAAGGAGACGACGATGCTCTTCTGCTCCGGGAGGTTCTGCTGACCATTAACGGAATAGCTGCAGGTCTCCGGAATACCGGTTGATTTCAGCGGTTAGTAATAACTATGTACAAACCGGGTATCTCGCTAAAACAGGGGATGCTCGGTTTTTTTTGATTCCTGGGCATCTCCTTGGAGCACAATATGGTTATACATCAGGCCGAGGTGCCGTATGAAGGATTGAAACCAAACCAGCTATAAAGCCGTAGGAATGTTTAAAATGGAAATGGCCAGTAAAGGTATGGAAATGCCTTGACCCGCGGCGGACCGGTAATTTTCTTCCGCATGAGTATGTACAGATAGGGTAATGGTTTGGTATGCTCTTACTATTGGCAGGAGTTGTGCTAGCTGAAAGTGAAGCGGCATCCTGACGAATCCGCACCTTATCCCATAAGGTTGTAGCGGATCTTGGAGGTAGATGGGTGATTTCGATGGACACCAGGCTCGCCAAACTAGCAAGAAGCGGTGACCGCGTCGCTTTTGAAGAATTGGTGGAGCTGTATAAGGATAAGATTTATCATTTGGCATACCGGATGCTGCATAACCGCCATGAGGCGGAGGAGATCGTGCAAGAGACGTTCTTGCGCGTATATACGAATCTGGACCGGTATGATGAACAGCAGAAGTTTTCGACCTGGATCTATCGCATCGGGACAAACCTGTGTATTGACCGGCTGCGGAAGAAGAAGGCGAGCTACTCGCTGGATGCGGAGCTAAGCGACGGCGAAGGGGGAGACTGGTACGCTACCCTAGCGAGCCAGGATGCTGGGCCTGAGGATCAGATTACACTATCTGAAACGCAGCAGCAGATCCGGGATTCGATCGAAACCTTGCCGGAGAAATATAAGGCGATCGTAATTTTGCGGTACCTTCAGGATTTCTCCTTACAGGAAATAAGCGATACGCTGTCTATGCCTGTGACGACGATTAAAACGCGCTTACACCGGGGACGTGAATTTTTACGGAAAAAGTTGGAGGCTATTTTGTAGTGGAAAAATTGCATTCCGTTGAAACATTCGCCCGAATCAATCGTATGGTAATACACAAGTGTAATTTGACAGAAGAAAGGAGGGGCTCATGATGAATTGTAGAGAAGCCCTCCCGATGCTGCATCAATATTTAGACGGTGATTTAGAGGGTCAAGAGAAGAAGGCTCTGAAGGAGCATCTCCTTGCTTGCATGGATTGCCGCAGACGGCTGCAGCAGCTGGAGAAGGTAGAGGCTTTGGTACAAGCATGGCCATCACCGCAGGTCCCGGAAGGATTGACGGAGCGCATCATGAGCGCACTGCCTCCCGAGAAGCGGAGAGGCTCTTGGTCCCGCTGGTTTCGGAAACATCCGGCGGCATCGGTGGCTGCTGTGTTTTTCGTCGTGATGATGGGCAGCTTCCTATCCATGTGGGATAATGATCAAGAGCTGATCGTGAAAGGGACGGATCTGCAATCCGTAGTCATTCAAGGGGATACGGTTTATGTTCCGGCAGGGAAGACCGTAGCAGGGAATTTGACGGTCGAGAACGGAAAGCTGGAAGTAGAGGGAGACATTCGTGGGGACATCACAGTGATTGACGGAAGAATGAATCTAGCCTCGACGGCTCATATCTCCGGACAAGTAACCCAGATCGACGAAGCCTTCAGTTGGCTGTGGTTTAAGACGGGGCAATTCATTACTCAGCTTTCCCAAACGAAATAGGTCGAGCGACCCAATTTTCATAAACTCTCCCTAAACTATGGTAGAAAGGGAGGGTTTTTTGTTGCATTTATGGTATGATGAAGGGAGCACTTTCGAAAGATAGAGAAAATACACCGCGAAATGCTGGGGGCGGCGCGATGGACTGGCTGACGGAAATACGAATTACCGATATCATCGATATAATAATCGTTAGTTACGTGATATATAAGATGATTTTACTGGTCCGCGGAACGCGGGCTATCCAATTGCTGAAAGGCATCTTGGTTGTTGTAGTGACATGGGCCTTGAGCTCCTGGTTTAAGCTGAATACGCTGCAATGGATGATGAACCAGATGTTCACGTTCGGTCTGGTTGGGGTATTTATTATATTTCAGCCGGAGCTTCGACGAGCGCTGGAGCAGCTTGGCCGCGGCACGCTGTTCAGCCGAACGACAGTGGAAGAGGATCAGGAGATCAACCGTCGCATCAATGAGGTGCTGAAGGCGGTAAATTATATGTCCCGCCGTAAGATCGGGGCTCTGATGGTGTTCGAACGCGAAACCGGACTTACGGATTACATCGAATCAGGGATTTCCATTGAATCTCACATTAGCTCGGAGCTGCTTATCAATATTTTTATCCCGAATACGCCGCTTCATGATGGTGCGGTCATTATGAGGAAGCATCAGCTGATGGCGGCGGGATGTTACTTACCGCTGTCGGAGAATCCTTTTATCAGCAAAGAGCTGGGAACCCGGCATCGCGCGGCGATCGGAATGAGCGAGGTGTCCGATGCCCTGTGTGTGATTGTGTCGGAAGAAACGGGGCAAGTATCGCTGGCGCTGAACGGACACATCCTCCGCGATGTGAAGGAGGACACGCTGCTGGCCAAGCTATTCGAAGAGCTGAAGCCGAAGGTGAAATCAAAAGAAAAAAGCTCCATTTGGAAATGGAGGCTGCGCTAAATGGATCGTTGGCTGCGCAATACGAATGTCGTTAAGGTGATTGCATTAATTATCGGGATTCTGCTGTGGGCCGTTCTACGAATGGATGGCTCCACCTTGTCGGGCTCGAATAATACAGGCATTAAGGATGAGACAATCTCTAACGTAACGGTAACCCCTATCTACGATGCGAATGAGTTTTTTGTGCAATCGATCGAGCCTGCACAAGTATCGGTGACGTTGTCAGGGCGGGATTCGGTGTTGAAAAAATTGCTCAATACTGCGGAATATTCCGTGGAAGTGAATTTAACCAAGGTAGGCAAGGGTGAGCATATTCTGGCGGTAACACCGGTTAACTTCCCTTCGAATGTCACGGTCAAGATAAATCCGGGAACGGTGAAGGTTGTTGTCGATAAGAAGGAAAACAAATCGATGCCGGTCACAGTAAATGTTACGGGTATCCCGGGTGTTGGACTAAAGGCCGGGCAGCCTGTTGCAAAGCCGAACCGGGTGACGGTAACGGTTCCTAGCGACAGCGCGGATACAGTGGAATCGGTACGGGCGGATATCAGTGTGGAGAAGGCTACTACGCCGGTTTCGAACAAGGTGCGTCTTGTTGCATACGATAAAGACGGGAAGCCGATGGAAAAGGCGGTCATCAGTCCGGCCGTCGTTGATGTGGAGGTGCCGATTACAAGTCCGTTTACCCTTGTGCCGCTGCAGCTGAAGCTTGTAGGGGAGCCTCCTCCGGGATTTGCCGTCGGATCGCTTCGCCAAAGCGTAGATAAGGTAACCGTCTACGGACCTCAGAGCGTGCTGGATCGTCTGGAGTTCTACGAGGGACCGCAGGTGAACCTAGCGGAGCTCAAGGAGGATAAGGAGTTTACTCTCGATATCCCGCTGCGCAACAAAGCAACCCAGCTCGATCCCGGAAAGGTTACGGTTACGGTGGACATTGTTCCTTCCGTTACGAAGACACTGGCTGGGATTCCAGTTTCGATCATCGGGCAAAACGACGGGTTCAATACAACTGTGATCTCGCCGCAGCAGGGCCAGCTGAACCTTACGGTGGAAGGTGCGCCGGATATTCTAGGCATGCTGAAGCCGCAGGATATTCAGGCGATTCTAGATGTGAGCAACCTGCCTCCGGGAAGGCATGAGGTTTCAGTAACGTGGAATCTTCCGACCTTCGTGAAGAAAGGAACGCAGCAGGATCTTAAGGCTACCGTAGAAATCAGCGAGAAGCAGCCTAAGGCGGCTGCAACTCCGGCGCAATAATGTGTGTTGACGAGCACGTTTTGAAGAGTGGATAATAAGGTAATATATGCTCAGCAGGCTCTTAGAGCCTAGCTGAGCATCATTATGATAGATGGTTAGCATCTAGGGGAGAGGGAAACATGGGGAAGTATTTTGGAACAGACGGGGTACGCGGCGTTGCTAACGCCGGTCTGACACCTGAGCTGGCATATAAAATCGGCCGCTGCGGCGGTTATGTATTAGCAGGGCAAGTAGAGAAGCCGGTAGTTATTATCGGTCGAGACACGCGTATCTCGGGTCCGATGCTGGAAGCATCGCTGGTGGCGGGCCTCTTATCGATCGGAGCCAACGTGGTTCGAGTGGGTGTCGTATCTACTCCGGCGGTTGCTTATTTGACGCGTAAGCTGAAGGCGGATGCCGGCGTTATGATCTCTGCAAGCCATAACCCGGTGGAAGACAACGGCATTAAGTTCTTCGCCGGTGACGGCTATAAATTGTCGGATGAGACAGAGCTTGAAATTGAGCGGCTGATGGATGCGGAGACTGACGAGCTGCCTCGTCCGGTGGGCGGGGACATCGGAACCGTGACGGATGATGAAGAAGCGAAGCAGCTTTACTTAGACTATATCCAATCGACGGTGAAGTCGTCTTTTGAAGGCATGAAGGTGGTTCTCGATTGTGCGAACGGCTCGGCCTATGAACTGGCTCCTAGGGTATTCCGGGCACTAGGCGCGGAGGTTGTGGAGATAGGGGCGGAGCCGAACGGCCGCAATATTAACGACCACTGCGGATCGACGCATCCGGAGAAGCTGCAGCAGAAGGTGCTTGAAGCAAAGGCACAGCTGGGCCTTGCCTTTGACGGGGACGCGGACCGCTTGATTGCCATTGATGAAAAAGGCGAGGAAGTCGACGGCGATTACATTCTGAGCATTTGCGGACACGCGATGAATCAAGCGGGTAAGCTGAACCATTCGACGATTGTAACGACGGTCATGAGTAATATCGGCTTTTTCAAGGGGATTGAGAAGGTAGGACTCAAGGCCGCTAAGACAGCCGTGGGCGATCGGTATGTAATGGAGGAAATGCGTAAGGGCGGCTACAATCTCGGCGGTGAACAGTCGGGGCATGTTATTTTCCTCGATTATAATACGACGGGGGACGGCATCCTGACGGCGCTGCAGCTAGTGGATACTTTGGTGCAGACTGGGAAGAGCTTGAGCGAGCTGAAGCAGATCATGCGCAAATATCCGCAAACGCTGGTTAACGTTCGTGTAGTGGATAAGAGCAAGCTGAACGGTAATGCTGCTGTGGAGGAAGCCATTCGCAAGGTGGAGGAAGAGCTAGGCGACAACGGCCGTGTACTGGTTCGTCCGTCCGGTACGGAGTCTCTCATTCGGGTTATGGCCGAAGGTCCGGATAAGGAGCAGGTTGAGGCTTATGTTCGGGATATCGCAGCAGTGATTGAACGCGAGCTGGTATAGCATTTGAAGATAAATCCCTCAGAACCTGAGCCGGTTTTGGGGGATTTTGCATTCATGGCAGAGATTGTCTGAAAATATCATGAAAATATCAGTTGCACTCGATAGGCAAAATGAATAAGATGGTTATATGTCAAAATGAAACGAAAGGTGGATAGAGGTTTTAATAAAATCACGACTAGCGCCAGAACTTGAAGGTTAATGCTTTGAAGTTGACGGTGAATGCCGATTCGGTCTATAGGTCCTATGCTGATAGCTTGTGCTGCTGGGCCTCACTTTATTCCCTAGACACGGTACTCATGGAAAACGATAGCTGATCTTGAAGTTGACGAGGTGAAGGTGTTCGAAATATTCGGCGGGGACCTTCCGGTATGATCCGTACCGTAAATTCGAAAATCAAAACGTCCGGGTGACTGGGCCGACAAGTTTTCGAGCGGGGTTAGCTTTGTGCTGCACTTTTTTCAACTTGTGCTATTCGATTTACATTTCATTCAAACATTCGGAGGTATTTATATATGTGTGGTATCGTTGGTTATATTGGGAAGCAAAACTCCCAGAAGATTCTGATTGAAGGCTTGAAGAAGCTTGAATATCGCGGTTACGATTCTGCCGGTGTAGCTGTCTATACACAGGAAGGCTTGCAGGTAAAGAAGTCGAAGGGGCGTCTGGCGGTGCTAGAATCGAAGCTGGAGGAGCAGCCGCTGCAAGGTACGGCAGGGATCGGTCACACTCGTTGGGCGACTCACGGCAAGCCGTCGGATGTGAACTCACACCCGCACACGGATAACTCGCAGAAGTTCTCTGTCGTTCACAATGGGATCATCGAAAACTATATTAGTCTGAAGGAAGAGCTGGCCGCGCAAGGGCATGTCTTCGTATCGGAAACGGACACAGAGGTAATCTCGCATCTGGTAGCGAGCTTGTATGAGGGCGATATTGTTAAGGCCGTACAGAAGGCTGTACAACGTATGAAAGGCGCATTTGCCCTGGGGGTACTGACGGAGTATGAACCGGATCGTCTGGTAGCGGTACGTTACTTCAGCCCGCTGATCATCGGTGTAGGCGAAGGCGAGAACTTCATCGGTTCGGATATTCCGGCGATCCTCGAATACACTCGCAATGTGTATATTCTAAACGATGGAGAGATGGCTGTTCTGACTCGGGACGGCGTGGAGCTTATGACTTTGGAAGGGAATTTTATTTCCCGGGAATTATTCCATGTCGATTGGGATATTATTACGGCGGAAAAAGCCGGATTTGATCATTTTATGCTGAAAGAAATTCATGAGCAGCCGAAGGCTTACCGTGATACTATGGGAAGTCGGATTGATGACTCCGGTCGCCGTGTAGTATTGAACGAAGTGGGCATGACGCCGGAGCAAATCAAAGGCATACGCAATGTTCACATTGTTGCTTGCGGTACAGCGTATCATGCGGGTCTTGTCGGCAAGGCTGTTATTGAGAAGCTGGCACGCATTCCGGTAGAAACGGACGTGGCTTCCGAATATCGCTACCGTTCCCCGATCATTACTCCGGAGACGTTGGTTATCGTGGTGAGCCAATCCGGTGAAACTGCGGATACACTTGCCGCTCTGCGTGAAGCGAAGCGCTGCGGCGCACGTGTCGTTGCGATCACGAATGTAGTCGGTAGCTCTGTAGCCCGTGAGGCGGATGATGTCATCACGACTTGGGCAGGTCCTGAGATCGCCGTAGCTTCGACAAAGGCATATACTTCGCAGCTGATCGCGTTCTATCTGTTCGGACTGTATCTGGCGCAAACGCTGGGTACGCAAGAAGAGGCATATATTGCCGAAGTGATTGCCGGCCTGGAAGCTTTGCCTGAGAAGGTGGAGCAAATTCTGGAGCAAGCGGAAGTTATTAAGGATGTTGCAGAGCAGGTATCAACGCACGACAACCTGTTCTTCATTGGCCGCGGTTTGGATTATGCGGTTGTGATGGAAGGCTCGCTGAAGCTGAAGGAAATCTCGTACATTCACTCGGAGGCATACGCAGCAGGAGAGTTGAAGCACGGGACGCTGGCTCTGATTGAAGAGGGAATTCCTGTGATTGCGCTGGCAACTCAGGACGACCTGTTCGAAAAGACCGTGAGCAACATTAAGGAAGTGAAAGCGAGAGGGGCACATGTGTTCGGTATCCATGCGGAGGGTGAGACGGAGCTGGCGAAGGTCGTTGACCACACGTTCGCAATCCCGGTTACCCATCAGCTGCTGACGCCTGCGCTGTCGGTAGTGCCGCTGCAGCTGCTGAGCTACTACGCTTCGCTGGCTCGCGGAAACGATGTTGATAAGCCGCGGAACCTCGCGAAGAGTGTAACGGTGGAATAAGAAGAGGGCGAAAGCCCTCTTTTTTTATCAGAAGAAAATAAAGTATTAGACTGACGAAGTTTCATTAACGGGCAGATTATTTTTTCATAGGAGTGTAGTCCACCATCAAATACTAATCGTATGGAAAAGAATCTAGATAAATAATATACTAGCTATAACTGTTTTTTGTTGAGGTGAATCTCATGGATGAAATCGATGAATCAAAAGAATTTGTATTACAAATCGGCGTTGCCTTGAAAAAGTACAGAAAAGAAAAAAACATGAGCTTAGACGACTTATCGGAATTAACGGGCGTAAGCAAACTTACTCTGGGGAATATCGAACGTGGCGAGACAAATCCAACTTTGGCGATTATATGGAAAATTTCAAAAGGTATATCTTTACCGCTATTGGCTTTGTTCAAATCAGAAGACTCTGCTAGTTTGTATCGAGCAGGCGAAGGACTGCGGTTTTCTAATGATCAAAAAAATTGGATCATTGAACCAGTCTTTAAAAGTAACGATATTGAAATGTGTCGGGCTTACTTACAGCCAAATAGCTCGTATCAGCCTGAAGGTCATCATGTGAATACAACTGAAATTGCGACAGTCATGACTGGGTCCATTGAAATTCAAGTTAATGGAGAGATTTACACATTGAAACAATATGATACGATCAGTTTTCGTGCAGATTGTCCTCATTCTTATACCAATCATACGGATAGCGAAACAGTGCTCCATATATCCTTAAAGTATGGTTTCTAAAAGTTGAAAAATCCAATTATTAAATACAACTCCGAATTCCATGATGGGAATTTAGAGTTGTATTTTTTTGTTTTTAGATGAGTTGTTGTATATTATAAAATACTTATTGATAAAATTAGTATACTATAATATACTTTTTTTTGTTCGCGCGAATGTATTGCATAGTTTTTTTCAATCAGCAGGAAACAAATAGTACGTATGAATTCGGGAAGGAGAAATGTAGAGTGCCGAACAAACAAAATAAAAAAGCTGTACCATCCTCTATGGGGCTGGTAATTCTTGGCGTCATTGTTATTGGAGCTAATTTACGCACTCCCTTAACTTCAGTCGGTCCTTTAGTGAGCCTCATAAGGGATGACGTTCATATTTCAAATACATTAACAGGACTGATCACAACGGTCCCCTTACTTGCCTTTGCTTTATTATCACCTCTAGTACCAAAATTAGGACGGAGGTATGGGGTTGAACGTATCATCTTGATTGCTCTCATCTTTCTGACTGTTGGTATTGTAATACGTTCTTTATCTGGCGCAGCTAATCTGTATATTGGGACAGCAATTCTTGGATTCGCAATTGCCGTATGTAATGTATTATTGCCAAGTATAATCAAAAGGGATTTCCCAAATAAAATCGGCTCCATGACAGGTGTTTACTCCATTTCAATGAGTTTATGTGGAGCAATCGCATCGGGAATCAGTGTACCGCTAGCCGTGAACGCAGGTCTAAAATGGCAGGGAGCATTGGGAATATGGGGGATTCTAAGCTTTGCATCGATCCTCTGTTGGTTACCCCAATTAAGAAATCAAATGAAGCCAACAACCACGTCGAGTCAACAGACGGCCAGTAACGATGTGAATGTTTGGCGATCCCCTCTTGCTTGGCAAGTAACCTTGTTTATGGGTATACAGTCCATGGTTTTCTATGTGTTGATCGCATGGTTGCCTGAAATTTTAAAGCAGCAAGGAATTGACTCCAACCAATCAGGATGGTATCTCTCGATCATGCAGTTAGCTCTGCTTCCATTTACCTTTGTTGTCCCTGTTATTGCTGGGCACATGTCTAGCCAACGGTTGTTAGTGGTCATCACAACCATTTTGCTTTTAATGGGAACGCTCGGACTTCTTTACGGAAGCTCCAGTATCATTCTGTTGTGGATCATCATACTCGGAATTGGTGGAGGCTTCGCCTTCAGTTTGTCCATGATGTTTTTCGGGTTACGTACTGAAAATGCGCATCAAGCTGCGGAACTGTCTGGCATGGCGCAATCGATCGGATATCTTCTTGCCGCAATCGGTCCTGCCCTTATAGGATATCTGCATGATGCGACAAATAATTGGAACCTGCCACTTTTCATTCTACTTTGCGCTTCGGTCTTACTCTTTTTATTCGGTATAGGAGCAGCAAGAAACCGTTTTATAGGTAGCCGAAATAACTACGAGCTGCCACGGAAAGGACGGAAATATGTTTGATAAAATTATTGTGGAAATTGATAAAGATGAAATAACGAACAAACTCCTCGATGCAACCGTTGAAAAAGCCCGAAACAAACAATCTCAAGTTGCTTTGGTTAATGTCAGCCAGGAATATGTATCGAATGGCATGACATATTTACCAGGGAATTTCTTGAAAGAAATATTGAACGAAATGGAGAAAGCGAGTTTGGAACAGTTGCAACAAGCCAAATCCAAATTAGAATCTGCACAGAATTAATCCGGGAACAGTTCATCTTAAGGTAGATCCTGAACATGAAATATTAAAATATGCAAGGGATACCGAGCAGCAACTCATTATTATTGGAAGCCGTGGGCTAAGTGGCATAAAAGAAATGATGCTTGGAAGTGTCAGCCACAAGGTTTCACAGCTATCAAATTGCCCAGTCCTCATTGTGTATTAACTCCTTTGGGGACTTCAAAGATGATGCATTGTTATACTATAGGGTACGTTATTTTGAAAGACTACAGCGGCAGTCTAAGACTTTATTTTTCAAGTCTTGGTCCGCCGCTGCTTCTTTAATGGATCAGTCTAAAACTAATTTTCCAAAAGCTGACGATTCATCAATTCAAAAACCGCGTTAAATCAACGACTCCAGTCTAAAACTATATTTTTCACCGAACATTTTTTGTTAAAGGAAAATAAAGTATTGTTTTATTTTGTTTTCGACTAGTTCTTTATGGTAGTCGGGATATCGAAGTGGTTTGAATGAACTCGGTTGGATCCAATATTCGCAAGCTTCGGAAATTATATAACTTATCGGTTATTGAATGCCCCCCCTTAATTGAACTTTGGGGATTGACCACTCAATGCTGTTGGAGAAAAAATATAAACCTACACTAACGAAGTAATTGATTTCTTGATATGGAAGCCGTTTGAGCAGGTATCATTTTTCGGAGTTGGTGTGAGAAGCTAGGATTCGTCATCAGTATGAATTGACAGAAGACGAAAAACAAAAGGGGATGGCTTTTTCAGCCGATCCCCTTTTGTTTCGTTGCAGGTAAAGGTTAATGCTCATGTTCATGCTCATGCTCGTTATCGTGCGTACTATTAGGTTTATGATTTTCATTATGCTTTCCGCCGTTTTGGGTTGCTTCATCAAACACAATGCGGATGCCCAGGAGTTCAGAAAGATCGATGGTGTTCATATAAGTATTACCTTCTACAATTAAAGGTGCGTCGTTCATTGCTTTTCGGATACCGTTTACTTCAACGAAGGTATTGCCGATGACCAGCCTTATGTTTTGCGAGTCCTTTGTGATAACGATGCCTGATGACTCGGCAAGCCATTCGATTCGTGCGCCGATCGCTTCAGCGGCATCCCGTAACCGTATCCATACAAGATGGTCCTTGAATAATGAAGAAGTTGTGATCTTGAAGCTTTGATCTCCTCTCTGAATGAGGGCTTCCGTTACATTTAAAGCCAGCGCTTCTTCCAGGTGAGAGTCGACTTGAGCCAGAACAACCATACGTGTCGGCTGTCCGCCGATGTTCAGATTACGGATCAGCTTCCCGTTATCTAGATCTATCTGTGCGATGATACCTTCATCGGGCAAGCTGACATAAGCATGGCTACCTAGTGTTACAATATCCGGAAGGATAGCCTTGTCCGTATGCTCATGAAAATCGGCGCTCCAGCCTTTGCCTACCACCACACTCCGCAGCAGTTCACCGTTCGCAGAGTTTCGGATCTCCAGTTTGCCGTCCCGGTTTAGAATGAGCAGGTATGATTTATCGGCTGAGATGGCCTGACGAACGGAGGAGGCGACAGGGACCGTTTCATATGTATAAGGCTGACGTCCGGCATCAAGCCGGTAGAGCATGGGTAAGGTTCCCTCGGTATACCCCCAGAAGATACGCTCTTTACCTTCCATAAAAGCAGCGACTCTCTGTTTCTCTGGATAGGAGATTCGAGATACGATCTGCTTCGCTTCGGCACCGCGCGTTCCTACTACTAGGGTGTTGTTCTGACAAGCAAAGAACATGCGGCCGGATTCATTATCGTGAGCGATGCCATGGAGAACAGGACAGCCGTTTAACCTCGCTACCTCATCTCCGGTTTCCCTGTCCAAAATTTGCACCAGGCCTTGTTGGAGATGCCCTACATAAATATACCCTTCAGCCTCGGCATAGTGATAATGGGCGCTTCCTGCAAGCTCATATTTACGAACCGATACAGCGCCTAACCCGTCAAAATTTCCATCGAAAGTGAGCAACTCGGCCTTTGATTCATTCACCATCGATGCTGCGCCACCGATCGAGGTCATATAACCGTGCCGGGCACCGCTCGGGGAAAAGCCTTCGAAGGTCCTTGAAATAAAAGGGAGTCCAGCCTTGCCTGTAATGGTATCAAAAGCCGTATTCACCACGGTTACGTGGTCGGTTTCCGTATTGCGGCCTCGCGTGACGAATAAATGCCGGCTATCCGGGGTTAAGCCAAGACTCATAATATAGGGAGGCGTGGATAAACGAGCAACGACGTTCCCTTCAGGTAAGTCAATGATAGCCAGATCGCCGTTATTTGCATCCGCAACGAAGAGTCTGCCTTGTGCAGGCCATTCCTCGGTATTACGCTCTACTGTTCCATGTGCCGATACGGATACGGAGGACAATAGGAAAATAACGATCGAAAATACAAGTGAAATGATTCGATACATATAATAAACTCCTTTCTATTAAATAGTAATAATTACTAATAACAAATATCATTATAGTTCATTCCTATTTTAAGTCAATATATTTTATTTGCGTCATCGGATACTATATTGGCAATTTACATTACTCTTGATTAGCGTAACGACACCTTCGGAGTAGAGCACGAAGCTGTATAGACAGGGTCTGGATTCTCCCTGCTCATTTCTTTTTGTCATTAAGGCACGAATTTATTCGTAAAAAATACACTTTACAAAACATGTCGTTATCTAGTAACATCTAGTATGTTCAATATTCGTAATAATTACGCATAAAATTCATATAGGGACTTTTTATGCAACATAATATATTGAGAGGATGTAGAACTAAGAATGAAAAGTAAGAGAAAGGTAATCTATCTTCTTGTTACCCTACTTATCAGCTCGCTTCTTATAGCTGGATGTGGAGCCGGTCAAGCTGCTATTGTTGAAGGAAAGGTCAATGTCTTCACCACGTTTTTCCCGCTATATGACTTTACGAAGAAAATCGGCGGAGAACATGTCAATGTAGTTAATCTTGTTCCTACAGGTGTTGAACCACATGATTGGAGCCCGAAAAGTAAAGATTTAAAAGGACTAAACCAAGCGCAGCTCTTTATATATAACGGTGCTGGTTTTGAGGGATGGGTACACGACTTTTTGGATGGTGTGAAGAAGGATTCTAAATTGGTCTTAGTCGAGGCGAGCAAGGGGGCTGAGTTTATCCCTGCAACGATGGATAAGCATGAAAAAGAGGATGAGCATAAGCATGAGGAGAAGAAAAAAGACGGGCATGGGCACGATGAGGAAGAGTCGAATGTTGACCCCCATATATGGTTAAGTCCACTGCAAGCAAAGAAGATGGCTGAAAATGTGAAAAACGGATTAATCCAGGCGGATGCTGCACATAAAGCAGATTATGAAGCAAATTATAATAAATTAATCGGGCAATTGGATCAGCTGCATACAAAATTTAAAGACGAGATCAGCAAAACCAACAGAAAAGAGTTTGTAACTTCGCATCAAGCTTTTGGTTACCTGGCTCGTGATTATGGATTGCGACAAGTTCCTATTATGGGCCTAGCTCCTGATGCGGAACCAACCTCTAAAGATCTTATGGAGATTTCTAAATTTGTAAAAGAGAATCAAGTGAAATATATCTTATTTGAAGAACTGGTTTCCGATAAGCTGGCGAAGACCTTGGCAAACGATTTGAATATTCAAACTTTAGTTTTAAGCCCACTTGAGGGAATTACAGAAGAACAAGCAAAAGCAGGGGAAGATTATGTAACCCTTATGAATAAAAATTTAACCAATCTATTGAAGGCATTGCAATAATTCGTACATCATTACATGAAAAACCGGACTTCTCATGAGCAGGGAGTCCGTTTTTTTTCAATGAGTAAGGGAGGTTTATGATGTCATTAACATGTACCGTTTATCCAGCACCCCTTAAACAAGCCGTCCATCAGAAATTCGATCATACTCTATTGAATGAGCATACGGAGTTTTAGTATGTTAACCCAAATACGGAGCTGTTAGCAAAAATCACGGCTTCATAGGTTGTGTCACGCCTGGCAATGCCTGTCCCTCCATTAAGCAAAATTGCGTGAACGGAATGGAGACTGGCGACTTCTTGTAATACTCCCTGAATCTCATGATAATCATCCCTGACGATTCGATATTGTACTGCAACAGATCCATGTGGCTCCAATATTTCACGGATGAGCTTGCCGCTTGTATCATTATTCTCCGTTTGGGTATAACGGAAGTCATAAACAATCACCTCATGTATCGGATTATATCCGGAAGTAGAAAAAAACCGGAGCTTCAAGCTCCGGTCCGATCAACTAGGCTATACAACTGTTGAACTGTTCCCTGAACCAAGCTTCATCAAGATTTCTTCCGATGATGACGAACTCGCTTTTGGGAGTCTCATCGGTACGCCATTCGCGGTCCGAATCGGAGCTGAACAGCATGTGGATACCTTGGAATACGATTCGCTGATTTACATTTTTAATGTTAAGCACACCTTTGTAACGGAATGTGTCCTCCCCGTGTTCTGACAACCAAATGCCAAGGAATTTCTCCAGCTTTTTCAGGTCGAGCGGACGCTCCTCACGGAAATATAGAGATGTGACTTCATCGTCATGATCATGATCTTCCTCTTCAAGGAAGCCAGGGTCGATCTCAAGCTTTTGATCCAGATCAAATGCATTGATTCCTAGAATGTGGTCTATATCAATTTGAGATTTACGGGTATGGTACAGCTTCGCAGCTGGATTCATAGTACGCAGCCGCTGCTCTAATTGCGAAAGCTCCTCACTGCTAACCAGGTCCAGCTTATTCAGCAAGATCACATCGGCGAAGGCAACCTGCTCCTGTGCTTCATGTCCTTCATCCAAATGCTGTCCGGCATGCTTGGCGTCTACAACGGTAACAATGGCATCGAGTCGATAAAATTCTGCCATTTCATCATCAACGAAAAAGGTCTGTGCTACAGGTGCAGGATCAGCGAGTCCGGTAGTCTCAATCAGCACGCGATCAAATTCAAGCTTCCGACTGCCAACACCGCGTTTACAATCCATCAAATCCCCAAGAATTCGAATAAGATCCCCGCGTACCGTACAACAAATACAGCCGTTGTTCATCTCGAATATTTCCTCATCAGCACCGACGACCAGTTGATTATCAATCCCGACCTCACCAAATTCGTTCACAATGACGGCAATTTTCTCACCATGGTTCGCGGTTAGCACATGATTCAACAACGTGGTTTTTCCAGCACCCAAAAATCCAGTCAGTACAGTGACGGGAACCTTAGGATCCGTTGAAGTTGATGGCAATGTCATCGATAATCACTCCTGATTTAAATGTAATAATTACTAATAACGACTATACAGGGGACTCTATAAATTGTCAAACGGTGGAAGAAGGGAAGCCTAACGAATTAGCCGCCCCACTCGCGCTTGTTTTTCTGTGATGCTCCGAGATGCACTGACCCGCTATGCGATTTGCCGGACAGAGCTCTAACCTAGGAGATGGTTCCATTCCTGTTCAATTCGCTGTCGGTTCAACTCGATCCCGATGAGAACGAGATATGAGGGACCGTGGTAATCTGAAATATCCCAGTAGATTCGTTTGCCGGCAAACTGAACGAGTCTATTTTTCAGCTTTTTATCAGAAACCGTCACATACCCTTTTGCTCGAAGCAATAGATCTCCCCATCGTTGAATAAATTGCTCAACTTGTTTGACCGTAATCGGCACATGTTCAGGCACGGAAAGCGTTATTGTTTGAATTCTACTGAATGAAGGAGTGGTTACAGTCCCTTCATGATCATTGCGCTTATGATGGAGATGATCGTGTCTGTGGCCGGCCAACGTTTCTTTTTTACGAATAGGTCCTCCGATAACCTTAAAGCTTTTTCTTACAATGGGCGTGCCGTGGTCCAATGGTTGCAAGCTGGAAAACAAATCCGTCGATTCTGCTTGACTATGTTGGGTGAAGTGGATGATAGCTTTATCATTTTGTTTTTTTATTGCTTTTTCAATCTTTATCAGTTGGGATGGCGCAACCAGATCGGTCTTGTTAACAAGGATGGTGTCTGCAGCCTCCATCTGGCGACGTAGCGTGTGCTTTAGTGCGTGGTCCGTATTAAATAGGCTGTTATACTCCAGGACCCACTCCGAGTCTAGTACGGTAACGATATGTCTAAGTTCCACACGATTCAGCAAGTAAGGCTCTGTTAACGCATCGGCGACCTCCTCCGGATTGGCAACACCGGTGAGTTCAATAAACAGAACATCCGGCTGTTGATCAATAAGCCGTCTTACACAGGCAGCCACCTCGGACTTTTTGCTGCAGCATATGCATCCGTCCAGTAATTTCTCGAGCGATGCATTCGGTAAACCGGAACGGATTAGCCCGCCGTCCACGTCGGTTTGTCCCAATTCGTTCATTAATACGACCGACTTCAGTTGGCGATCACCCGCCTCTTGAAGCAGTCTCAAGAGTAATGTCGTTTTACCGCTTCCCAGAAATCCACTTAGGATGATGACAGGAACTTTGATCATGCCTGATCTCTCCCTTACATTTATGTAATGTTTAGCTTAGCAACAGCACCATGCTGATGATTAGTAACGTACTCGCGTGGAACCGGACACGGGGGGACCGTTAGTCGGTAAGTTCTGAGAGCTTTTGGATGAAAACATAAGTCCACTTCTTGTATATGCTGTGATATCCGTTTATAATCGTAAATGTTACGATTAATATAACGGAATTATAGTATCTAGACCTTATACTGTCAAAACTAGAGGAGAGGAGAGGCATTCATGACAACATGGAACCTTCAACAGACCAGATGTCACTTGCTCATTTGTAATGGTGGCAGCTGCATGAAGCGTGGTGCTGAGGAAGTGACCCAGGCGATTCGGGAAGAAATTACAAAGCTTGATGCCGACAACGTTATTCATACAACCCGCACACGTTGTAATGGACGCTGTGCAGACGCTTGCGTCGTTATCGCTTATCCCGATGGGGTGTGGTACAGAGACATTACCCGTGAAACGGGGAGGCAGTTAGTCCGCAAGTATATGGAAGGGCAACTGTTGGAGGAGCAGATTGTATATTCGTTCGAAAGGGAATTTATTGCTTCAGGTCGGTCGATCCAGGGTATAGCAAAGGGGTAAGCGTACACGAGCAAAATTGTACCAAACGTCATCATATCCGGTTTTTTGGGCAGCGGAAAAACAAGGGCGCGGGTACGGAAGAGCCTTTGCTTCTTTTCTGGTAAATGGAATCATTCGTCGCGGCGAGAAAGTCGTGAAGCTCGGGGTAGTCAAAGGAAATCCTGCGAAAAAATGATATGAGAGTCTTGGTTCGGATAAGGTGAAGGTGTATTTAAATACTAACGAGTTGATTACCGTGGCAGGGATTATCGATAAAATCGTTGGTTTGGGCTGTACTCAAAGCTTCGATGAACAGTTATTGAAGACTGTGCATTGAAGTAACGGGAGGATAATACAATACCCATATGGAATATAAAGGTAATTGTTTCGAGGAGGGTTTACGTGCTTTTTCATTTCAGTGAAGAGGATAGTATCAAAGTATTTATTCCTAAAGAGAAACAAAATCGTCCAGATTTCCCTGCGGTAGTCTGGGCAATTGATGAAGAGCGTGAGTTTACATACTATTTCCCGAGGGATTGTCCCCGTATTGTGTGTAGGAAGGACGAGGCGACAACGGACCAACATTTGCAGCTTTTCTTCAATAATTCAATTGCTGATACCATAGTTACGGTGGAAAGTGATTGGTATACGAGGATTTCAAAGCAGATCGTTTATAGATATTGCTTTGACGATGAAGGCTTTGAGCTTTTTGACAAGACTGCGGGTTATTATATTTCACGTCAAACTGTTAAGCCAAAGTCAGTTGATACGTATGGGAATTTGTTAGAGAGACTACTCCAAAAAGGAATCGAATTAAGATTCACAACGAATTTATATCCTCTTAGAGAAGCAATATTAGCTTCTGACTTCAAAGGATTTGGTATACATAGATTTAATAATGCCAAAAAACTGTAGTCTACTAAGTGCCTTGAGGTGATTAATCTGAAACAAAAGCCGTGCGTGATCTCAATTTCTGCCGTATCTGGTGGGGGAAAATCCACAATAACAAATCAACTAATCAGTAAGTTGAATAATACTAAATTACAAGGATGAATCAATTGCAGGTATCCACGAAGAATTAACAAACTATCTACTTAGAGGAAGGGCAGCTTATTTGGAGATGGAAAAGTCAGTCAAACCCAATTCAGACGTTATAATCAAAGGCGAACAACACACATCACTTATTGTTGGTGAAATAGTAGATGTACTGAAAACCAAGTTGCTAAACTAACTGGGTACGACAGTTAAACGGTCCGGGAGTAGTTTGCCGCGGCAGCTACTCCATATTTTCATTGAAGTAACGGGCAGCATCAACAATAGACAATTAATTTTTTACAAATCGTTCGTCTTTCTAAAGGAAATTCTCGCTCTATAAAAGAAATAATTAACATGGACTGGATATCTATTTTAAATCAATACAGTTTGCGAATTACGGGTAATGAATGGGATGCTTATGATTTGGCACAGGATGCTTCGATCAAACTGATCGAGGCACTTCGTGCTAACCCAGAAAGGGCTGTAACGAAGGCTTTCCTGTACCGAATGACGAGAAACGTCTGGATAGATGCAAAAAGAAAAGAAAAAATGGTTACCGTCCCATATGATCTAAGCTATGAAAAGGGTGAACTTGATCCTCTAATGTCTACCAGGGAGTTATTGGAGCTGGTCGCAGAAAGGTTGCCGGCTTCAATGGGCGTCATTTTATTGTTGATGGACATATTCGATTTTACGGCTAAGGAAACGGCTGAAATCGTCCAAATGAAGGAACCGACTGTGCAAGTTACATTGGGGCGTGCACGACTACGTCTCAAAAAATTGGCTCATACCTCATTTTTAGAAAAAACAGCTACTCAAACCAAAATAGAATCGCATTCTCCAACAAATTTCGATGCATTGGTAGACGCTTTTCGGAGACGCGATCCTGTCGCAATATATCGGTCGTATATCGGAATGGCTAATAAAGGAATTCACCTAAGCAGTCTTAAGAGATCAGGCTCTAAAATGTTTTTTACCTTCAGTGATCCCGATGGCAACTTATTTGGAGTCATTTCGGAATAATTCGAGATCGTTGTTTGGTTTTGATCTCCATTTACGTTTATTAATCGAGTGAAAAAAATGAAAAGGAACGATGCTTATGACAAAATCAAGCAGTACATTATTTGACGGGTTTGGAGTCTTTATTCCGGTCAGCAATCTAAAGCGCTCTGTGGAATGGTATAACAGCATACTTGGATTTACCGTCATACATGATGATGCGCCGGAAGCAACGGTCGTAAGGATGTATAACAGTTCGGTTGTATTTTGTCTTGTACAATGTGAAGAGGTTAAAACGCTTGAATTCCCCAAAAATAATTATAATGTAGGACAGTATTTTAACTTTCACACAAACGATGTTACGGAAACGCACCGTCGCCTTACTGAATCGGGAGCAAAGGTTGGGGAAATACATTCATTCGATGGGATGCGTGGATTCCACTTAACAGATCCTGATGGAAATCTCTTTGGCGTAGTTCAATAGTTTAAAGTGAACTCTCAAAATATTCTGAGGGAGTTTAAAGAATGAAGATAACAAACACATGAGGTTGCAAAAGGGGTTAAAATTTTGTGGCTGCCGGCGAACGGCAGCCTTCTGATCCTTTCAAACTAGTCAGTAATATTCCGTGTATAGTATTCGATGATATCTTTGCGGCGAATAATTCCGAGGAACACCCGATCAGCGTCTACGACCGGAACGAAGTTCTGGTCGGCCGCCAACGTCAACATATCGTCCAGATCGGCGCCGATTTCGACGCATTCGACTTTCATCCGTCTTTTTATGGATACGACAGGAATTTCGTGCATTGTATCGAAGCCAAGGCCGGGTGTGGCTTTAAGCTTCCATAATAAATCTCCCTCGGATAGCGTGCCGTAATATAAACCATTATCGTCTAAGATCGGAATGGCCGTATAATTGCTCGCTTCCAATTTATCCATGGCTTCTTTCATAGTAGAGGACGTTAGAAGATAAGAAACCTCTTTTTTGGGATATAAAAACGATTTGATGTCCATCGAATCACGCTCCTTTGGTATATTAAAGCATATTTTTTCACGAGGCGCATGTGGGAGTGAATGGGACATTCGTCGTTCTTGGTCACCAATCCGAGTCGGTTACTGCTTTAATAATAATGATTCTATACATGGCTCTATATCACATGGTTCTGTCGTCGTTTCGTATCGATTGCATACATTGCCATTCCGGTCGACCAAAAACTTGGAGAAATTCCATTTGACCCCGTCACCGGCGCAGATGTCCGGATACTTTTCTTGCAGAAACTCCTTCATCCATTGACCACTCGAGGTCTGAGTATCGAAACCCTGAAAGGGTGCATGTTGGGTGAGATATTGATATAAAGGATGAACAGACGATCCCCTAACCTCCACTTTTTCAAATAACGGAAACTTCACTCCAAAGTGGCTCTCACAATATTCATGTATATCCAGATTACTCCCCGGCTCCTTCTCGTTGAATTGGTTGCAAGGAAAGCCGAGTATTTCAAACCCCTTCTCACGGTGACTTTCATAAAGCTGTTGTAGATCGGCGAATTGTCGGGAATAGCTGCACCTGCTGGCAGTGTTGACAATAAGGAGAACCTTTCCACGATAAATTGATAATTCAACGAGCTTGCCGCTAATTGATTTGACTTGTATATCGTAGATAGACATCAGATTAGCCCTCCTCGTTCATGTTATAAATACATCATATGGATACAGATTATTATTTGTCTAATATATAATAAACATAATAGTAATAGGTGAAAACAATGAGTAAGCGGCGGTAAATACGGGAGCCTCGCTCGAAATGAGCAGATAGTTTTTGTATAAAGAAACTTTACATTTTGGGAAACAGTGAACACATATAGAATGGAGTGAATACAATTCCATGCCAAAGTAGGATGATATGTGGATTATCTCGAAGATGGAAGTGCCATATGGGAAAAAATTGTTAGGGAGCTGCGAGCTGCCGGTTGTGTTTTTGCCGAGGAAGAGGCCCGGTTGCTTATGTCTTCCTCACGGAATGATAGCGAATTAGCACAGCTGGTGGATCGCAGAGTTGCCGGTTATCCCCTGGAACACGTTATCGGATGGGCGGATTTCTGTGGGATACGAATTGAATTGGATACGGGAATTTTCGTTCCGCGGCAACGAACCGAGTTTTTAGTTCGTCAGGCTGTGGCTCTCACTCGACCGGGCGACGTTGTAGTTGACCTGTGCTGCGGTTCCGGAGCTTTGGGCGCGGCCTTAGCCGCTTTGGTGGGGCGTATTGAATTACACTCGGTTGATATCGACCCTGCAGCAGTACAATGCGCCCGTCGTAATATCCGCTTAGACAAAGGCTTGGTGTATGAGGGAGATCTCTACGATCCCCTGCCTGTGCGGCTGTATAACCGCGTCCATGTTATGATAGCCAATGCTCCCTATGTGCCTACTGGGGCCATCCCCTTCATGCCAACGGAAGCCCGCGACCACGAGGCGAGGATTGCGCTTGATGGAGGAACGGATGGACTTGACGTCCAACGAAGAATTGTAGCGGAAGCTTCACATTGGCTGGAAAAAGGGGGCGTTCTACTAGTCGAAACTAGCGAAAAGCAGGCGCCGCTGACTGCCGATCTGTTTACTCAATTCGGATTGAATCCCAAGTGGGTTCGTTCCGAGGAACTGGATGCCAACGTTATCATCGGTGTGCGAACCGATGCATAGATGTGTTTTTTCCTAGCTGGCGCCATTCCGTTTGCCATCCGTTTGACTAAAACAAAAAATTGATTGACAATGTTCGTGAGGACGTCATTTATTAAGTGAAGCGCAAATAAGGAGTCGAAAATCACAGATGCCCAAAGTATCCGTATGTAATCGAATATTTGATGCCGAAGAAGGTACAAAATTAGTTCTGGCTCTCGAGGACCACGGTGTAGATATTATGCATATGTGTGGAGGTCATGCGCAGTGCGGGACCTGTAGAGTAGAAGTGCTCGAGGGCGTTCTGCCGCCTGTATCAGCACTGGAAACGAGATTGTTCCAGAACAAAGGAATCGAACCGGACGGGCATATTCGGTTATCCTGTCAAATACGGGTAACCTCCGACCTGGAAGTGAAACCGATACTTACCGTAACTGAAGCGGGGATGGGACCCGGCCCAAGACCAAGAGATTAAATAGGGATGATACCATGGATGCTAAGAAGATAGCAGGAAAACAAGCAGTTGAATTCGTGAAGGATGGAATGATCGTAGGACTAGGCACAGGATCAACAGCCTACTGGGCCATCATGAAGATTGGCAAGCTAGTCAAGGATGGATTACGAATTCGGGCCGTCTGTACTTCAAGCAATACGGAACAATTGGCAGCTCAGCTCGGAATTCCGATCATGGATATCAACGAAGTCGATAGGATTGATCTAACGATAGACGGAGCCGATGAAGTTGATCCTCAGTATCAATTAATCAAAGGCGGCGGCGGAGCGTTATTTCGTGAAAAGCTGGTAGCATCGGCATCCTCCCAGTTTATTGTTATTGTGGATGAATCCAAGTGCGTCTCCAGCTTAGGCCGGTTTCCTTTGCCTGTCGAAGTGGCCCCGTTCGGATGGAACATCACAAACAAGCAGCTGATGCAGCTTGGTTGTCAAACCCAATTACGCCGCGCGGAGCAATCGCCGTACATAACAGACAATGGAAATTATATTATCGATTGCCGCTTCGGAGTCATCTCCAATCCGGAGGAGCTATCCATAAGGCTGAATGGAATCCCGGGCGTTGTAGAAAACGGCTTATTCGTAAATAGGACCGATATACTCATCGTGGGGAGTCAAAGTGGCGTGGTTCAGACGAAAGTCAAATGAGGATGATTGAAAGAGCCGAGGGGAGCCCGAAGACTCCCCTCGGTTCTTTAATTCGGTCGGTCCAACGCAAACATGTCGCCCAGCTTAGCATAGCTGCTGCCGGCTAAGCGGCTGACCGCCAGTAATTTATTGGCATGTATGCGTCCATTTTCATACAAATCCTCTGCGATATGAAAGTAAACGACTTTACCGATTATTAAATCGCAAGCAGGGGCTGAGGGCGTTCCCCCGAGTTCTATTGCTTTTTCTAAAACACATTCCATACGGATCTTTGCTTCTGCAACCCCCGGTACACTTATTTTTTCGCTGGGAACCGGGGTAAGCTTGGCAAGAGAGACTTCACTTTCTTCCGGCGGAAGATTGGCTGCCGTTTGATTGATGGCTTCGATGTTTGTTTCATCCGAAGCATGAACGACAAAAGAACCGGTTTCCAGTATATTTCGAGAGGTGTCCTTGTATAGTCCGTTCTTCCGTTGAATCGAGATGGAAATCAGCGGTGGATTCGCGGTGACAATATTGAAATAACTGAATGGCGCCGCGTTCAATACCCCATTACGGGAAAGGGTTGTGATAAAGGCAATGGGCCTTGGCACAATGCTTCCCGTGAGCAGCTTATAGACGTCCCTCTCACTTTGTGATTCCGGATCAATCCTCAGCATCGTCCGTTCACCTCGATCCCCAATGACTCTGAAACCAAGCGGCCGCGGTGTTCACTTCGGAATGGGTTAAGCGGTGCCCGAATGACTCCCAAGAAACCGTTACGCTGCCCCCGGCGTAGCGAAGGAGCTGTTCCAATTCCTCCGTCTCCTGCGGGGTACAGATAGGATCATTCGTCCCTGCACCGATAAAAATGGGGATCCCATTCAGCTTCGGTATCTCTATGCCCCTCCGCGGGACCATCGGATGATGCAGAATAGCTCCCTTCCACGCCCCCTGATGGTGAAACAAGAGACTGCCGGCAATATTGGCACCGTTGGAATAACCGATGGCTACGAATTGACTACGGTCCAGCCCATAGGCAGCCGCCGCTTCACCAAGAAATTCATGAAGCTCATTTGTTCGAAGGAGGAGATCTTCCTCATCAAAGACACCCTCGCTAAGTCTTTTAAAAAAACGCGGCATTCCATTTTCAAGTACGTTCCCTCGGATACTTAATACCGATGAGGCCGGTGACACGATTTGTGCCACCGGAAGCAGGTCTTGCTCTGTACCTCCCGTACCATGGAATAGAACGAGCGTAGGAGCGGCAGGGTCGGAACCCTTCTGGAAAATATGCTTCATCGTTACTCGACCTCCAGTTCACGAACTTGAATAGGCGGCAAAAGCTTTTCGATTTGTGCCCGATGGGGCTCATACTGTTCGGGAAGCTTCAATCCGGTGCCCAGCTCATCAAAAGCCTCGTCTCGGGTGAACCCCGGCGGATCTGTTGCAATTTCAAACAAGATGCCGCCCGATTCACGGAAATATATCGCATTGAAGTACTGTCTGTCTATAATCGGCGTCGGCTGATATCCATTTTGTGCAACGTGGCTTCTCCACTCCTCGTGATCGGCAAAGTCTTTGGCCCGCCAAGCAATATGATGAACGGTTCCGTATCCTCCCGACCCGTGCTCTACCGGGGTCACATTCAGGTCGATGATATTCCCGACTTCCGCGCTTCCCTTAAACCGAGTCCAGTTCGCGTCCTCCGCAATCTTTTCAAGGCCCATGACATTTTCCAGCAAAGCGGAGGTTTCTTTGGGTGATGTGCTGTAAAGAACCGCACCTCCGAAGCCTTTGATCGCTTTGTCCACGGGGATTCCGCCAAATGACCATTCGCTATTTGCGCCTTCCTGGCGCTCCGTGATTTCAAGCTGCAGCCCGTCATGGTCTGTAAACTGCAGATACGCTTCTCCGAATCTTTCGGTACGGTTATGAGGTACATTGAATTTCAGTAATCGGTTCTCCCAGAAATCCATCGTACCCGCAGGCACAAGGAAGGTGGTAATGCCAACCTGTCCGCCGCCGATTCGTCCTTTCCGTCCCGTGGCCCAAGGGAAAAATGTCATGATAGTACCCGGACTCCCGGATTCATTACCGAAGTAGAAATGGTACACTTCGGGGGCGTCGAAGTTGATCGTTTTTTTGACAAGACGCAGCCCGAGCACACCGGCATAAAAATCAAGGTTTTCTTGAGCATTTCTTGCAAAAGCCGTGATGTGGTGAATTCCGGTAGTGTGTTTATTCATATAAATAGCTCCTTTTCCAATGGATTATTATGATTCCCTCTACTTGGTAGATCAATAATTGATTATTAAGAAATCCATTCCTCCGCCCATTTTTCACATTCCTTCATCATGGGTTCTAACGCGCGGCCCTTCTCCGTTAACTCGTATTCGATTCTAACCGGCGTTTCGTCATATACCCGACGGACGACGATCCCTTCCGTTTCTAGCTCTTTGAAGCGTTCGGACAGCATTCGATCACTCATCTGCTCAATCATCTTGGAGATATCCGTAAATCGTTTGTGCCCACTCAGAAGCGCACGTATAATCAGTCCTGTCCATCGTTTTCCCAATAATTCAAACGCGGCTTCAAAGCTAGGACATCGTTTGTAATCGAGCTCCACCCGTACCACCTCCGATCTGATTAATAGTAAGTGACTTTACAATAGTAAGTATAACACATAGTTTTAATAAATAAAAGTAAGTGACTGTATAAAAGTTAGAGAATTATTTCGACTGCAAGGACGGACTGTCCACTCCAACAAAAGATAACCCGCTCAGAAGCGATGGTGTCCACTGTGAAGGCAATGAAGTGTAGGAAAGTAACGAATTTATGATATGATTAGAATTGCTTGCCAAATCCGTAAGGCAGCTGCGGAATACATTTATACATAAAAGGATGATGGTACAATGACGGAAAATATCTATAGAGAGTGGCCTGCCCGCAGTCAGGTTCATCGTACGCTGCGAGCTCCAGCCGATCGGGGGGCAGGGGAATGAAAAGTCGTACCTCTGTTTTAATCAGCATCGTCTTGGCCATGCTGGTGGCATCGATGGACTCGACCATTATGAACACGACTATGCCTATCGTTGCCGAAGAATTGGGGCGTTTCGATCTGTATGCCTGGTCGTTCGCAGCTTATATGATCTTCAACACGGTGCTGGCGCCGGTAGCCGGGCGGATTTCCGATCTGTTCGGACGGAAGCGGGTGTTTGCTTGCGGTATCCTGCTTTTTCTCGCCGGATCGCTCTTGTGCGGATTGTCCCAGTCTATGGTGCAGCTCGTGATCTTCCGGGCGGTGCAAGGGATCGGAGCGGGGGTAATGATGCCGTTCCCGATGATTATCGCAGGGGACTTGTTCTCGGTGGAAAATCGGGGGAAAATCCAGGCGCTGTTCACATCGATGTGGGGACTCGCGGCGCTGCTGGCTCCGATGCTCGGTGCCTTTTTCGTGGAATACTTGAACTGGCGCTGGATTTTCTACGTGAACCTGCCCATTTGTTTGCTGGCCTTTCTTATGCTGCTTCCTTATAAGGAAGTGTACGAGCCGAAGCCGGCCAAGGTGGATTACATCGGTGCGATCTTGTTTACGATCGGGGTAAGCTTGCTGCTGCTTGTAACGGTCCTGGAGGAAAATCGGGTCATATTCGGAGTTGTCGGTGCCTTATTCCTCATTTGGTTCTATTTGTTCGAAAGGAAGCAGGCGTCCCCGCTTGTGCCGCTCGGCATGCTGAGTGACCGAACGATTCGGTGGGTCAACATCAACGGCTTCGTCGCTTGTCTTGCACTGTTCGGGGTAGGCAGCTTCATTCCGCTGTTTCTGCAGAGCTTTGCCGGAGCCAGCCTGTTCATGAGCGGCCTTCCTCTGCTCGGTCTGGCGGCCGGTTGGATGGTCGTGGCGGTCCCCGCCGGTAAGTGGGTGCTGAAATACGGCTTCCGCAAGCTGCTCATCGCGGGCAACGTGCTGCTCGTTCTGGCCGGCGGACTGCTCACGCTGGTGAATGCCGAGTCAGGTGTCGGCTTCGCAACCGTTTGCCTTACCGTCGTCGGTCTCGCCTTCGGCCTGACGTCGACCGTAGCGATTATTGCCGTACAGCAGCTGGCCGAGCCGCATCAACGGGGAATATCTACTTCGTTCCTAATGTTCTGCCGGAATATCGGCACGGCCGTAGGGGTGACCATCATGGGAGCGATTGTAACCCACACACAGGGCATCGCAGGCTTTCACGGGTTGTTCTTATTTGGCTTTGTCAGTACGCTCGCGGCGCTTGTCACCGCGCTCTTTATCTGCAACCGCAGGCTCGAATCGACCGCGCCGGGTGGGATCGGATCCTAATAACGACAAACCAAACAACGGCTGTCTCCGGCGGCCGTTGTTTTTTCATGCTTAGCAGGACCGTAAAACTACAAGCCGACATCATGGAAGAGCTCGTCATGCTTAAGGAAGGAAAAAAACAAGCCTAGCTGCAATCGCTCACGAAACGAACCTCTGCTGACAAAGAAGAGGTCTTTCGTACGATGACGGGTAAGTTTGGTATGAAAGCAAATGAAAAAAAAAGGTCCCTCTGTATATGCTATACTTTGGAAGGAAGACAAGCTGAATCATTAATTATATTCAAAGGAGAGATAAATTATGATTACCAAACTCGGTCAAGTGATGCTGTACGTCAATAACCAAGATGAATCGAGAAACTTCTGGACGGAAACCGTAGGCTTTCAAGTCATTTCCGAGGAAAGCAACGGGGACATGAGATGGATTGAACTCGCTCCCTCTAAGGATTCGGAAACGAGCATCATTCTTCATAATAAGGAGCTTATAGCGAAGATGTCCCCGGGATTGCATCTCGGTACCCCTTCTTTAATGTTTTTCTCAAACGATCTCGATCAATTGTATAACGACCTAAAGATTAAGAATGTCACCGTGGGGGAAATGGTGAGCCTTCCTTCCGGAAGAGTATTCAACTTTGCGGATCGTGAAGAAAATTACTTTGCTGTCATGGAGAAAAAGTAAAACTCGTTGCCCAATAACGAGTGCCCAACTCGGAAATAGGGGGAAAATCGAAATGAAAACGCATGAGGAATGGATGAACGAAACGATTCAGATGGCGGTGCACAATGTGGATCGGGGCGGCGGTCCGTTTGCAGCCTTGGTCGTACGGGGAGATGTCATCGTCGGTCAGGGGGTCAACACCGTACACTTGCAATCCGACCCTACCGCCCACGCGGAGCTGCTCGCCATCAGACAGGCATGTACCGCCTTGGGGACAACGGATTTAAGCGATTGCATCGTCTACGCCAGCGGCGAGCCTTGTCCCATGTGCATGGGGGCTATCTACTGGGCGAAGCCCAAAGCTGTCTACTATGCCTGCAGCAAAAAAGAAGCGGCGGCCGCGGTTCAGTTCCCTGATCCCTTGAAAAACTACTGGGAGGAAATGAAACGGCCCGCCGAGCAAAGAAGCATTTCGCTGGAGAAGCTTAGCCCGGCCAGCAGCTTGGCTCCATTTCAACGCTGGAGCGAGCGGAGCAATCAAAGCTAAGCTCTACAGCGTTTGTCCGCTGTCTACGGTAATGATCTGGCCTGTCATCGCTTCCTGCTCCAAAGCCGTACAGATCAAGGAAGCGATATCCTCGGGCGCCGCGATGCGCTGCAGCAGCAGCTGAGGCGCCAGCCTGTGCATCTGCTCTTCTCTACCGGCCCACCACCTTGTCGCAACGGCTCCCGGTACTACGCAGTTGACCCGTATATCGGGAGACAAGGCCCGGGCCAGCGACTTCGTCAGACCGTGTACGGCCGCCTTGGATACGGCGTAGGGGAGAGAAGAGCCTAGGCCGGTTTGTCCCGCGATGCTGCCGAGATTGACGATCGCTCCTTGCTTGTTCTTCTTCATGTAAGGGGCGACAGCTCGCGCGCAGTAGAACATTCCTTTGACATTCACATCGAACAGCTCATCCCATACCTCCTCCGTTGCTTCCTCCAAATCGCCAAGCGGGATATGCCGGGTCACGCTGGCATTATTCACAAGCAAATCGATCGTCCCGAATTGCCGCGCTATCTCTTGTACCATTCCCTTAACGTCGCTGTCCCGCGAAACGTCCCCCTGTACGGCTATGGCGTGCCCGCCTTGCCGCTCAATCCATTGTACCGTTTCTTCCGCTTCCGCTTGGGAGCGCGAATAATTGACGGCAACGAGGGCTCCTCTTTCAGCAAGTGCAAGGCAGGTGGCTCTGCCGATCCCTGTCCCCCCGCCGGTAACTAAGGCTACTTTATCTTGTACCTTCATCTGTGTCATCCATCTCCTTTAGCTGAATTACTAATAAGCATGATTGTACAGCGAAGAAATGTATTTGTATAATTGAATTAAATGAATACTTAATTCAAATAAAATGAACCGTAATCAAAGGAGCCGGCCGATGGATCTGAAAACCGTAAAAACATTTCAAATGATTGTGAAGTACGGAAGCTTTCACCGTGCGGCGGAAGAAATGAATTATGTGCAATCCACGGTTACGATGCAAATCCAGAAGCTCGAATCCGAATTGGGCGTCACTTTGCTCGAACGGGGGAAAAAAATCCGATTAACGGAAGCGGGGAGACTGTTCTACGAGCAGAGCTTGCCTATCGTCAAGCAGATGGAGCAATTACAGACGAACATGTCGGATCTGCTCTTAGGGGAGAGCGGGAATATCCGTTTGGGGGTGACGGAGCCGACAGCCAGCTACCGTCTGCCTTGCGTCTTGAAGAAATTTATGGCGCAATATCCGAACATTCGGATCTCCCTGGAATTCGGGAATACACCGGGGTTGACCGCACGGCTTCTCCAAGGGGAGCTGGATTTGGCGTTAGGCTCGGCACCCGAGCTGGGGTCCGAGATCTATTTCGAGCCCTTGTTCCAAGAGGAGTTTGTACTCCTTATGCCGGAGGCTCACTCGCTTGCCTCATTATCTGTAATTGTGCCGGAGAATCTGCGGGATGATCGTCTGCTCATTACTTCAGAAGCTTGTCCGTACCGCAGAAAGCTGGAGATGGTGCTGCAGGAAGCGGGAAACATTCCGATAAATACGATGGAGATCGGCAGTATGACTGCCTTGAAATTTTATGTGGAAAGCGGACTAGGAATCGCTCTTGTGCCTAAGATCATGGTGGAGCCTGTTCCGGCAGGGACGACGATCCGAGCCTTAAGCGGGAGTCTGATCTCCATGAATTTCGGCATTCTCTCCAAGCCGTCGGAATACCCGACGCATCAGGCCGGCTCCAAGCTGTACCAATATCTGAAGCAGGAGCTGCTTGCCTAACTGTCATACCTGCTGGATGCTTCTTGATTTACTAACTTCTCCGTGCTAGAATTACCTAACGACCGTTAGGGAGGTGGCTATCATGACAGTACAACGCATCAAAGAAGCGGCTCTCACTCAATTCGCTATCCATGGCTATGACGGGGCGTCATTAGCGGATATTGCGAGTGAGGTAGGTATCAAGAAGCCGTCCATCTATGCGCACTTTAGCGGGAAGGATGAGCTTTTTCTCGAGGTGTTCCACGACGCGCTAGGCAGAGAATTGGATTTTGTCCGGCATTATTTTCATCGAACGCAGCAGGAACCGTTTAAAGAGGTTCTGTATGGCTTCCTGTTGCAGTATCTCGATCGTTATGTACAGGATCGCAATACCAACTTTTTTCTCAGAACGGTATTTTTTCCGCCCGTCCATCTGAAGCAGAAGACGGTCGACAGCGGCAACGATTTTGTCGATCAGCTGGAAAAATTGCTGGTTCCCATATTTCATAAGGCGATCGCGGACAAAAGCATCAGTCCAGCCGTGAATGAAGAGATCGCTGCTACGGCCTATACCGCAGTTCTGGACGGATTGTTCGTGGAATTGTTTTTCGGCGGCGCAGAGCGTGCTTTGAAACGGGCTCAGGCCTCCTGGCTTGTTTATTGGCGCGGCATTCAATCGCAACCGGAGGTGATTTGAAATGAACAAGGGATGGGTTTTTGTATTTATCGGCTCTGTCATTGAGGTGCTTTGGGTTACGGGCTTGAAGCATTCTCATCATTATTTGGAGTGGACGGGGACGGTGCTGGCTATCGCGTTTTCCTTCTATTTATTAATTCGTTCGATTGGCTCCGGTTTGCCGGTGGGTACGGTGTATGCCGTCTTTACCGGGCTTGGGACCATGGGCACGGTTCTAACGGAAATGATCGTGTTCGGGGAGCCCTTTCGTGTGCTCAAAATCGTACTGATCGTGGTTTTGGTCGCCGGCGTAATGGGGCTAAAGCTGGTAACGAGTAACCCTGAGCCTAAAGGCGGTGCTGTATAATGGCCTGGATGTTTCTTGCTTTTGCCGGCTTATTCGAGGTTGTAGGTGTGATCGGCATGAATATGATCACCAGGAGAAAAGCAGCCGCCTCGTTTCTAGTATTTATCGTAGGGCTGATCATGAGCTTCTCGCTCCTCAGTTTGGCCATGAAAAGTATTCCTATGGGGACGGCCTACGCCATCTGGACGGGCATCGGCACCGTCGGCTCCGGTATCGTCGGCATCTTGTTCTATGGAGAGTCGAAGGATTGGAGAAGAATATTGTTCATGTGCATGGTACTAAGCGCCGCTATCGGCCTCAAATTCATGAGTTGATATGGTACGGTCCCAGACCTAATTGGTCATGGGACCTTTTTTTTCGTTGCAGCATTCAGCCTGCTTTCAGCGGATTCTCACCTAGCCTTCAGTTCATTTTAACCCTGGTTTAAGCAACGGCTTCTATACTGTTCCTTGTAAGGGCGATAAGCAGCCCGCTATGACTTCACGATGGAGGTTCAGTATATGAATAACGATACAGAGTACAATAGACCAAGATCCAAATGGAAGAGCACGTTTGCCGCTTTTATGGCAGGGACCGTCCTGACAGGAGGTTTAATGCTGGCCTCGGACGAATTGAATTTATTTACATCGCATAACTCAGCGGCGGTAGCTGCTGTAAGCAGTGCTTCGGCCGGTAAGCCGGCTGCTGCGGATTCGAAGAACAGCGGCGGGGTGGAGAGCGCCTCCCTAAGCGTGAATTCGACGGGGAACATCTCGCAAATCGTTAAGCAATCGAGTCCGGCTGTGGTGAAAATCGAGACGAAGGTAAAGGCGAGCAGTAGAGCTTCGGCAGCCGATCCGTTTTTCCGCCAGTTTTTCGGAGGACAAGCGAACGAGGGCCAGGGGGCTCTGCAGGACGGAGGCATGGGGACCGGGTTTATTTTTGAAAAGTCGGGTTATATTCTTACGAATGAGCATGTGATTGAAGGAGCCGAAGAAATTTGGGTGACGGTACAAGGATACGACAAGCCGTTCAAGGCGACGCTGCTTGGCAACAGCTACGAGCTCGACCTCGCGGCGCTTAAGATCGAAGGTGAGGCGGACTTCCCTTATCTGCAGCTGGGAAATCCGGATGAGTCGAATATCGGGGATTGGGTTGTTGCGATCGGGAACCCGTATGGATTCGATCAAACAGTGACCGTCGGCGTCTTGAGCGCCAAGGAACGGCCGATTACCATTCCGGATGAGCAAGGCACGCGGGGGTATAAACACCTGCTGCAAACGGATGCGTCCATTAATCCCGGTAACTCAGGAGGGCCGCTGCTGAATCTGGACGGTGAAGTGATCGGAATCAATACAGCGGTCAACGCCGAGGCGCAGGGGATAGGCTTCGCGATACCTACAACTACGATAGCTTCCGTCTTGGATAACTTGAAAAATAACGTAACGATTCCTAAGGAGCCGGTGCCGTACCTTGGTATTGCGATGGAAGACGTGAATGCCGAATGGAGCAAGGACCTTCGATTGAACAATGCGACAGGCGCCGTCATAGCGCAAATCGATCCGAAGGGGCCTGCCTTCGCAGCCGGGATCCGGACGTATGACGTGATTACCGGGATCAACGGACAGGCGGTTGCCAATGCTTCCGAGGTCAGCGCTAAGGTGAAGGAGCTGAAGGTAGGGGATCAAGCCGCGATCTCCGTGATCCGCAATGGACAGAAGAGCGAAGTTACTGTTACCGTCGCGGATAAAAATGCTCAAAAATAATAAACCGAAAAGACGCCCGCGGTTTGAATCCGCAGGCGTCAGAGCCCAAACATGATGCGGAGAGCCGACCCGGGGAAGGTCGGCTTTTTTCTGTTATGTACGGGTAGGAATACCCATGACTAAGTCACAGATTCCGGTCATACTTGTCACAAAGCGTCTCAAATTACTGTCGCATTCATTCAAAGCGCGTTATACTTCTTATTAATATAAGTTGTATGGAAGCGGGAGTGGTGAAGATTGAGGGGATCAGGAAGGCCGCCCTTGTTGTCTGCAGTAAAACCGTTTCGTAACACGATACTTACCGTTATGGCATTACTCCTGTATACGGTCATGGTGTTCGGCATCGTAGGCGCATCCGACAGGCTGGACGCTGGGGAACGGATTCTGGATCTGCGCAAGGACGGACGCTGGGAGGTCTTCATGGGAGAGGTGCCTGTCCGAAACGGTATACCGGAAGAGAGTTCCGTTGCTTGGAGGCCGATCGACGAGCTGCAGGGTACAACGGAGGGGCTTCGGAACAAAGGCGTATTCTGGGTGAAACGGTCGCTGCCCGGCAAGGAAGGCGGCTGGCGGGACCCCCATTTGTGGATCAAGCGGCAGCAGCAGTACACTGTTTATGTCAATGGCGCTTTACTGGGTGAGGTCAATAGGCAGGAAGACAATCGATACGATCATCCGGGGTATATGTGGCGGATGTACGAGCTGCCGTCAGGCGGGAAGCCTCAGACGCTTCTTGTACGAATCGATCCGGCGGTACCGGGATTGAAGCTCGGGCAGTACATCCTGGGAGAAGGAACGGCCTTGCAGTCAGAGATGCTTCGGTACGACACGATGGGTCTGATTTATTCTCTGCTGTTCGGCATGTTAGGTTTGGTTTCCGCTATCGTATATCTCCGCGCTCCCAAAGATTCCGCGTACTTATGGTTTGCCGTTATTACCTTTTGTGGGGGAGCCGCGTATTTACTGCGCACGATGAGCATCCAACGGTTTCCTGTGCCGGATATTTTGCTTTATTTCACCGATATGCCGGGGGCGATAGCGACAGGGGCCTTTTTGATGTTTCTATATCATTTTTTAAGCGGTCCCAGGAATAAGCTTCTCCTTTGGTTTGCCAATATTACCTTTTCCCTAAGCGCGGTCTGCATCGGTTTGGGCATTGCTGCAGACTTCGGCACGTACCGGGCCGTATACGATGCTTTGTTCTTGCCGTTGCTGGCAGTGGAAGCGGTCGTGGCGGTCGTTCCGCTCATCAAGCGCATTCGATCCGATGCGGACCCGGAGACCGGATGGATTATCAGCGGCATGCTGTCAGCCGTCCTTTGCACGATCATGCATACAGCGGGATTGATTTTGGTCAGCTCGCCGGGCACGTTCCGTTTCGCCACGACGCCTTATCTTTATTTTTTCGAGCATGTAGCGGGTCTAGGGGTCCTGATCTTCGTCGTTTCTCTTGGTATGGCTATGGTGACGAGGATGGTCCGGATTCGGCGGGAGCATCACCAATTTACCGTAGCGCTGGAGCATATGGTTAAGGAGAGGACCTTAGAGCTGGAAGGGGCCAACCGGTTGCTCCGGCAGTCGATTCGGGAGCGCTCCGAGGCGCTCGCAGAAATGGCTGTGCTGGAGGAGCGCACTCGAATCGCCAGGGATATTCACGATGTCGTGGGCCATACGCTGACTACGACGCTCGTGCAGATTGAAGCCGCCAAGAAGCTTCTGGCCCGGGAAGTGGAACAGGGTCTGAGCAGGCTTGACCTGTCCATGGAGCTGGTTCGCAAGAGCCTGCAGGATATTCGGGAATCCGTTCACCGCATGCAGTCGGCGGGAGTGGAGTATGATCTGGAGGAGGCTATGCACGAACTGTCCTCCCTTACGGAAATGGCCGCAGGGGTAGAAGTGAATGGAACCATAGGTACCTTGCCTTATCTGAGTCTGCTTCAGAAGAAGGTGATTTTTCACACGCTGCAGGAAGGGATGACGAACGGCATTCGTCACGGGAAGGCGAAGGCGTTCCGTTACGAGCTGTGGCATGACGGGAAATCCGTGTTCTTCGAGCTATGGAACAATGGAGAGTCCTTCCGTCAGGAGGTGCCCATGGGATTCGGCCTAACGAACATGCGCGAACGGATCCAGCAAATTGGAGGCAGCTTGGAGATAAGCTCGCCCGAAGGAGACGGGTACCAGTTGAATATCCGTTTTCCGGTACGATGATCAAGGCTGCCATATAATAAAGGACAGCGTGTCTTTCGAGATGCGCTGTTTTTTGTTGCTTGATTTAGGACTAAAGTTTCATATCGTGTAATCAAAAAGGACTAAAAAAGGAATGGGAAGATGCCGATATAGAAAGCATCACCAACTGACATACTTCGACAGTTTACGGCAGGGAAGGAGTAGTGGTAGTCCTAGTTGAGGACTGTTTTGTTGGATTTTAGGAAAAGAGGATGGTAGTGAACAATATGTTTCATCGCTTGATGTCTTCTTTGTCGAATGGTAGGAGAATGAAAAAACAGTGGAACACCCGAGTGGCCAAGCTGTTGGTGGCCGCCCTGCTGCTGCAGTATTTGCCTCTGCTTCCCGGTGTGTTAGGCGGAGCTCAGGCCGAAGGAACGGTTACGCAGCAAACCTATGGCGGCGGAAGTACCGTGGGGGCGAATACATACACGACGGTCCAGCCCAAAGTAATCAATGATAAGCTTACGGATTACGCCTGGAAGAGAATCTCTCTAAATATTTCACCTGATGCACGACAATCTGCGGCTATGGCCTATGACGAAAGCGCAGGAAATGTGGTGATGTTCGGCGGTCAAGGAAGTACTGGTTTGTTGGACGAGACATGGATTTGGGATGGCAGTCAGCAAACCTGGCAGGAATTACTTAATCTTCCCCTCAAGCCTTCCAATCGTAAAGGGGCGGCGATAGCCTATGACCCGGTCAGTCGGAAGGTACTTTTGTTCGGGGGCGAAGGCCAGGCAGGAGTACTAAACGATACTTGGTTCTGGAATGGAACAGACGCCAAGTGGGAGCAAGTTACCGGGCTCGCTGACGCACCTTCAGCCCGCGGAGGGGCCCAACTTGCCTATGACGGCGAACAATTGGTATTGTTCGGCGGTTATACGGGAAGCGGAGCTTCCAAGACGCTGCTTGGCGATACTTGGCTATGGAATGGAGCTTCCTGGACCCGTGAGCAGCCGATCCAGTCTCCGCCACCGATTTATAACGGACGGATGGCTTATGATGGCTACACCGCGATTTTATATGGAGGTAATTTGGGTTCGATTACCCAATCTTACGTAGGACAAACCGCTACCAATAACGTAACTCATGATGATAGCAGTCCATTATTATGGAAGTGGGATCGTGCAGCTAAATCCTGGAGCTCGAATAATGGTCCTGAGCCATATGGCCGTTGGGGACAAGCTATGGCCTACGACGGACGCCGCGTAGTATTTTTTAGCGGGGAACGGGATTACGTTCATATGTATAATGCTGTCTTGGTGGAGAATTTGAAATTGCCGTCCACCATGTATCCGCCTATGCGGGGCAGCTTAGCCTACGGCTGGACCGGCAGTGCATGGGAATACTACCCTCTTAATGTATCCATGGAAACCGTATATCAAAGCAATAAAGATAGTACGGGCAAGGAATATGAGGTGCAAACCGTTCCCAATAAGCTGCCTTTCCCGTTAAGTGATGCCAGCATGGCATTCGACGGCAAAAATTTCGTTGTATTCGGTGGAAGCCGCAGCCATATTAATATTATGGATAAGGTTTTCGGCAGTGTTGTCGGCGGTATGCCTGCCGGGAATGTGAACGAAACTTGGGTGTTCGGCTATACGCCGCCAACGGCGCCAGGGGTAAAGATGGATCTGGAGCCTCTAATCAATTTTGACCCGCAGCATACGAACGATACGGTTAGTGTAATTACAAATGTATATAATGACGGTACTAGAGCTATTACCTCAAGAGGAGTCCAATACCGGACGTTTACGGAGCAGGGGAATGCTGCTTGGACTGACGTGCCTTATACCGGTTCGGGAAATCAAGGAACGGGTTCTTTTACTGTAACTTTAACAGGGCTGACCTGGCAGCAGGAATACGAGCTTCGTGGCTATGCGACGAATGAAATCGGCACAAGCTATACTGAAGTTAAACGTTTTGTGTTGAAGGACGATCCCAACATGGCCAAGCCCGATGTCGATTACGATCGCGTTGGGGCATCTGTCCTACACGTTAAGGACAAGATGCGTCTGGTTGCGGTTGGCACAGGGGTCACCAATTTGCTGCGCAAGCCGTTGGAGGGAATTCATTACTTCCTGAAGAGTTCCACGGGCGCCGAATATCCGCTGGCTTATAATATTATTAATGACCGCCAGCTGGAGCTGACCTTGCCTGACCCGAAGGCAGTACTGCCTCCGGGAAAATACAGTGTGCACTTGGAGCATGTTTTCTACCAGCATTACGTCTTCACGGATGCGCTGCTGGTCACGGTGCTCGACTTCTACAAGCCGCGCAACTTTGCTAAGGTAGAAGTACCTAGCACGTCGACAAGCAACGAAGTGGACAGCTTGGTGGTACAAGGGCCGTTTACGGAAGATCCGTCCGCACCGAGTATTTATGTGCTCAATGATACATCTGAACCGGTGACGATCAACGAAACGATCCTGTTCAAAGGAAGCCGGCTTGTCGTAGACAAGAGCGGCGCGAACGGAAAAGCTACTATCAGCGGAGAGGGCCGTCTTTACGTGAATGGCGGAGGCTCCGAAGGGGCGAACCTATCCTACACGCTAATGGAAGGTCCATTTATCATCACGTCGGACAGCTTCTCCTTACCTTTTAGCAACAGTGAGGCAACGGATTATTTAAACATGAACATGCCGGTAAAGGCGAGCTCTCTTGTTTTCACCAAGGATGGCCTGCGCCTGACGGGGCAGCTTTCGGTCGGTATGCAGCTCGGAAGTCAGCGGGTTGCGGAATCCGTACCGGTGGATAGCCTCCGGTTCTCGGGTGGCCGGTTCGATCTGTCCGGCAGCTACACAATGAACAATAGCTTTAAGGTAGGTCCATTCACGGCAAAGGATACCAAATTTGTCGTAGAGAGCCGCATCCCTTATGTGGGCGTGCAGGGCAAGGGCAGCCTGCCGGGTACGGATCTTAGCTTTGATCTGTATATGAAAACAAAGCAGGGCCGTCTGGACAGCGTCAGCTTCGGCATGTACCGCAAGGCGAAGCTCGCTTCGACGGGACTGCAGGTAAATTACTTGTACGGTAATGTAGACAAGCTGGCGGAAAAAACACAGGTTCCCCAGAAGTTCGACGTCACCGGCTCCGTCATGGACGTGATTGTACCTGAACTGAAGCACCCTCAGGTGAATTACAAGTTCAACTTGGTAGGAACCGACGCCATCGATATGGACGTTTCCTCCTACGGCTTTAACGCCAGCGGCATCGAATATTATTACTGGCTGCCAGTCAACAACATGAGCATGACAGCAGTGACGGATCCTAAGGCCGCAGGAATCAAAGGCTTCTCGTCCCCGGGCTTTGCGGCGAAGGGTGACATCAATGTATTTGAAGTGGTCAAGGGAGCCGTTACTTCGTACTCCTTTAATCAAAAAGGCTACAACGGCGTAATCAAGGGAACCGTTTATGTTCCTAAAGGGATTCCACGCATCGGCGGGGCTACGGTAAATAACGTTACGCTGAGTGTAAATGAATCCGGAATCGTCGGGACCTTCCGTCATAACGGCGTAGGGGCGAATGTCAAGTATACCTTCAAAAACAACACCATCCTGTTCGAGGTCGAAGCAGAGCCTCCGAAGAAATCGTGGTGGGAGAAGGGTCTGGACTTCGTAAACAATGTTTCCGACTTTATGGAAGCGGCGGAGCCGTGGCTGGATCTGGCGGAAGAGCTGCTGCTGAGCAAGCCGGATTCGGGCAAGCAGGTCAAGGTGGCTTCGGCATCCGCTTCTTCGGCGGCACTGAAAAGAGCCTATGACTTAAAGCCCATCAGCCTGGCCTTCCAGCCGGAAGATACCGCGAAACCGGGTGTACCGGCGCGAATGGTTGAGGGACAGCTGACGACGCTGGATAAGACACCGCCGATGACCTCGGAGGTTAACGCGGCGAGCGGACAGGTAAGCACGGCATTTGCCGTAGACCGTCCGTTCCAAGCTTTGATTGCCATTGCGGGGGACCACTCATCCGCTGTCCTTACCGGTACGGCTCCGGGTCACACCGCGGGGAAAGTCGCAACTCCAGATGTCGCTTACGACCAAGCAGCGAACGTGACCTGGATGCGCATATCGCTTTATCCGGGACATTGGAAGCTGACGACAAGCGGCGGTACCCAAATCAGCATCCATGAGCTATTGTTCGCCAACGCAGCGACGCCGCTCAACCAGTTGATTGAGCTTTGGGGCCAAGCGCCGGATAGACCTGTCACGTCACTTTCGATAAAGGAACGTGGAAGCTACTTGCTCCAAATCGGCGCGGCTAACGGAGAAGTCATCGTATATAAGCCGGACGGACGGCCTTACAGCCTGCAAGCCGAGCAGAGCCAGCCGGACTGGAACGCCTATCGCGATGCCGGAGGCAACCTGTACGTGCTTCTCAATGCCGTGGAAGCGGGCACTTGGATGATCAGCGCGGGCAATAGCCCTCAAGCGGCTTTACACCTTGCACCGGCGCAAACGACAATGGCCGATGTTGTACAATGGGTTCAAGCTGAGGCCTATCCTACGGCATTTGCATTGGATAACACGTCTTTAGGGCAAGCCATCGTTGAGATCTACGGAGCGAATGCACAGACGAAGGTGTACACTCCGGGCGGTGAGCTTTATCCGCTGCAGCTTGATCCGAATCAAGACGGAATGAACGCCTTACTGGATGAGTCGCAGGGAAAGCTGACTCTTCTTCTCGAAGGAGCGAATCTGAAAGGCGAATGGAAGGCGACCGGCAGCCGTTTCGCCAGCGTAGTCGCCTATAAGAACAGCCGGAAATTCAAATCCATCAAGCCGCTGCTTATGGAAGGGCGTTACAGCAAGTATTTCGAGCTGGCGGAATCCGGCAATTACCTTCTTACGGTGAGCGGTGGTAATGAGGAAACGGTTCTCATTTCTCCGAGCGGCGAACCGTATACGCTGAATTTTGATGCTCCGGGAGGCAACGCCTACCTGCAGCCGGCATCGGACCGGATGCCGAACGCAAGCGTGAGCGGAGATCCGCTGCAGCAAACGCAGATCTCGACCCCGACCCCGGCTGTGGACGGACGGGATACCCTGTATGTTTCGCTGCTGAACGCGCCTTCGGGTAAATGGACAGTAAAAAATGTAAAGAAGGTCGACCTGCAAATTCAGAAGCTGCTTCCTGCGTCCGCCGTCAAGGCTTCGGTAACGCAAGCCGGCGGAGCGGATAACCGGATACAGCTCACATGGTCAACGGAAAATGCCGCACCGGATATGAAGGTAACGGTCATGCTTACCGACAACGCCGATCAATATATCGGTGAAGTGATTGCGGACGGCTTGTCCGCCTCCGGAAGTAAGGTGCTGGCCATTCCTGCAGAGACATTACCCGGAGTCTATCGTGTGTCTGTAGCGGCGGTTCATGCCGATAAGGCCCCTGTCTATGCCGTTGCTGAAGGGTCGGTTCAGGTAACGGCTCCTTACACGCTTCCCGCACCTGGGCGACCTGAGGTCATCTCTGGGAACGGGGAAGTATCGCTTCGATTTTCCGCGGTGTCCGGGAATGTAACGTCGTACCGTATTTGGGGACTGGATGCCGCCGGCAATCAACCTCTCGTTCCGCTGATGGACGTAGCTCCGGTTTCGGGGAACGATCAGGCTGCTGTTGTGGCCGGTTTGCCAACAGGTACATCCTACATCTTTAGCGTGTCGGCTATCGGACAAGAGCAAGGACGTATCGTTTGGAGCCCGCAATCCGAGACAGTCACTACGGAGCTGCCTGCTCCTCTGCCGGCGGCCTTGGCTGTATCGCTTGACGCAGGCTCCCAACCCGTTGCCCAGCGTACCTATACGGCGCTTGACGGAAGTGCAGAAACCATGCTGCTTACCGCGACGGAGCAGGCTTCCTTACAGGTAGGTGCGGATCAGAACGTTTCGCTTACGCTCTCGGTTCACGGTCAGCAGGTAGGCAGCGGAATAGTAAGCGCCGGCGGTACTTACGCATTCAAGCTGCAGGACCTGCTTAACGTCAGCGTGCTGAAGGAGCGGGAGTACAACCTGCTGATCGAGTCGGTCAACGAGCGCGGTGATCGAAGCACCGCTTACCGCAAGCTGGTCATCGACCGCACCGGACCGTTATTGATCGCGTCCGCAGGGGATGATAATCAGGGCCAACCGATCGCATTAAACGGCAAAGTAGTTGACGACAGCAAGGTTTACATTATCGGACAAACAGATATCGGGGCGAAGCTGACCGTCAATGGAGTCAGCGTTCCTCTTGATGATGAGGGTCGATTCGCTTACTATGCCCCGCTGGATTGGGTGTCGAATGCGGATCGCAACCAGATCACCATGACGGCAACGGATGAAAGCGGCAATAAGACGGAATATGGCTTTGAAGTGCTGCGTGGCTTGGCAGGAGCTATGCCTAGCTCTCCTGAGGGTCTGTCAGCTCTGACGACAGGCAATGCAAAGATGAGCATGCTTTACCAATTTGGCACGACCTCGTATCAAGCGGTGGCCAATTCAGATAAGGTACGTATTTACGCAGTGCCTATGGCTGCGAATTCCGTAGTAACGGTAGACGGACAGCAGCTTACGGCAAACGGCTATGTGGAGGTAGAAGTGCCTGCGTCCGGCCGCAATGTATCGATCCGTGTTCAGCCTGTTGGCGGAACGGAGAAGCTGTACACGCTGCAATTGACGGGTACAGGCTCCGATGCAGCGGTGCTGCGTACACTGAAGCTGAAGGACGTAACGGCTGCAATGCCGGGTAAGGAGCTCGCCGCTTCGCCGTTCACAGGAACGGAGGACAGCTATCCCGTTTATGTAGATCATGCGGTAGAGAGCGTTACCTTGACTCCGGGGGCATTGAAGGCCGGTTCCGGCATTCGGGTGAAGGGACAATCGGTACCAAGCGGGTTAGCCTCCCAGCCGATCCCATTGCAGGTCGGCGAGAATGCGATTCCGGTTCTCGTTACTTCACTGGACGGTACGCAAACGCGCACCTACAATGTCGTCGTATGGCGTAATCCAAGCAGCAACGCTCAGCTCAATCAGCTGAGTCTGATCTCGGGTGGTGCGGAGCTGCTCTCCGCCTTCACACCGAATACAAGCAGCTACCAGGTATCCGTGCCGCATAGTGCCGCGGCCATTACGCTCCGCGCGACGGCAGCGCAGCCGGATGCTTCGCTTCAAGTCAACGGTCAAGCCGCATTGAGCGGTTCGGCTGTATCGATTCCGTTGGTTAAGGATGCACAGACGCTTACCATTGAGGTTCACGCTCAGGACGGCAGCAAGGTTGTGTATACCGTTTCCGTATTGCGTCAGCAGGCAGTGCCTGCAGAGCCGCCGTTACTGTCGAGCCTTCAGGTAGATACGGTGCTGTCTCGTCCTTTCAGTCCGTATAAGCTTTCGTATGGCACAACAGGACAGACGACCAGTAATAGAGTGAATTTAACGGCAGTAGCTAATGATCCCCAAGCCGTGGTTACCGTGCAAGGGACACCTCTAAGAGGGGGAGGCCGCTTCCAGCCGGCCATTATCCCCGGGGTGAATACCTTGATCGTGAATGTGGAGTCCGCAGACCGAACCGCTTCGCAGACGTATTCTGTCGATGTGGTAGGGTTAGAAGAGGACAACTCTTCGCCGCCGATGCCAAGCAACCTTCGTCAAGCGCCGATTTCGGGCGGCGTCGGTGGCTGGGCCGAGCAAACCTCCATCGTTCGTACACGTACGGAAGAGGGACGGACGCTGGATACGGTGAAACTGGATGCGGGGACAGCGAAAAGCATCGTTGAGAAATCCATACAGAACAAGGATACAACTGCCCGTATCTACGTGACGGATCTTCCTGACGCACCTGCCGATGAGAGAATTGTCAGCTTAAGTGCCGAATCCGTGAGCTTGCTTGCTCAAGGCGGCATGTCCATGCAAATCCTGCTTCCGGACGCGCAAATTTCCTTACCGGGAGCGTCGCTGCAGCAGCTTAGTAAAGACGGCAAGGATGCTTACTTCCGGGTGGTTCCGATTCGGGAGCAAACGGAGCGAAGCGATGTAACGACCCGCGTTCAGAACGCGGAGCTGGTGAAGCAAGCGGCAGGGGGGCAGCCGGTCAGCGTGATCGGTCAGCCTGTCAAAATCGAAACGAATTATGCCGGATATACAACGGAGCTCCTGCTGCCGCTGAATCATTTGGTTTTGCCGGCCGATACGGCAGCAGCTAAACGGATCCTGTCACAGCTCGCCGTATACATCGAGCACAGCGATGGAGAGAAGGCGCTGCAGCAAGGAGAAATTCGTTACGATGCGGACGGCAAGCTTGCCGGTATTGCGATTCAAATCAATAAATTCAGTACGTTTACCATTATTCAAAAAAATGCAGATGCGCTGAAGGTGCTGGAGCCGTATTTGTCCGGTTACCCGGACGGAACGTTCCGTCCTTCGAAAGCCATTACGCGCGCGGAGCTGGCAACGATTGTAGCTCGCATTCAGGGAAGCAGTGCCAAAGGGGAGCCGCTGCCAATCCAAGCTCAAGGCTATCCTGACGTCGCTCCGGATCATTGGGCGGCGGAAGCCATTGCTCATATGCAGCGTACAGGGCTGATGCTTGGCGATAACAACGGGCTGTTCCGTCCTGAAGACGCGATTACCCGCGGAGAGCTGGCCAGCATCGCAGCAAGACTGCTTTCCAAGTCTGCGGGCGCCGCACAGAGCGGCGGTTACTCCGATACTCGGGAGCATTGGGCTTTCGAAGCGATCGAGAAGGCTTCCCGCGCCGGCATTCTGCAAGGGTACCCGGACAGCTCGTTCCAGCCGGACAACCCGTTGAACCGTGCGGAAGCAGTGAAGGTGCTGAACCGACTGTTTGAACGTCCCGCGGCGGCGGTGACAGCCTCCAGCTGGCCGGACGTAGCTCAGGATCATTGGGCGATTCAGGAGATCGAATCGGCTTCCGCTGCATTGAAGCAGATGACCGATGGCAGTGTATTGATTCTGCCCAAGCAATAGAAGCTATTAAGAAGAAGCAGTCTATGCCTTATTTTGGCCTAGACTGCTTTTTTCATGCCGAGAGGCTACATAATCTTCCCGGGTTGGAGAAGAATACAATTGATTCTATCGAGGAAAGTGCTTGACGATTATGTTTAAACAGTTTAATATTTATATCATTGAAACAAGTAATCCTATCGAAAGGGGCAGGTCATTGGAAGAGCATCTCATTGAACGGTTTCAGACAGCCATAATGGCGCTAAGGCGTGGACTGGAGTCCGAAATTCTTCGAGACTCCCCCATTACCGGCCCGCAAATGTTCGTGCTGTTCTACATTCACGTCAAGAAGAAGTGCAAGATCACCCAGCTTGCAGAGAAGCTGGAGGTCAAGCCGAGCGCCGTCACGGTCATGATCGACCGGCTGGAGAAGTCCGGATATGTGAAACGGGGAGATGATCCTGTGGACCGCCGGGCTATCTTGGTCGAGCTTACCGAGGAAGGGAAGGAAAGGGTGGCGTTGATGATAAGGAAGAAGAACGCCATTTTGAGCAGTTATTTATCCAGACTCGAGCCGCAAGAGAGAGATTCGGTCACCGCGATGCTGGAGAAAATGATAAAGACAGAAATAAAGGAGTGAATCATACGTGGAGGAATTATCTCATAAACGAAAGGTAACCATCATGGTTGCCATTGTCACGGCCATGTTTTTCGCCGCGATCAATCAAACGATTGTCAGCACCGCGATGCCAAGAATTATTGCCATTCTCGGCGGGATGGACTATTATACCTGGGTTATCAACATTTACATGCTGACCTCAACGATCGCTACCGTGCTTGTCGGCAAGCTGTCCGATATTTACGGCCGGAAGCCGTTTATCCTTACGGGGATTGTTATATTTATGATTGGTGCGTTGTTAACCGGATTCTCGAAGGATATTTTTCAGTTGATCACGTACCGGGGAATTCAAGGGGTCGGTGCCGGCATTATCATGTCGTCAGTGTTTACAGCGGTGGGCGATTTATTCGCGCCGCGTGAACGAGGCAAATGGACGGGAGTCATGATGGCGGCGTTTGGTTTCTCCAGTGTGCTGGGGCCGACACTCGGCGGCTGGCTCGTTGATCATCTCGAGTGGAAATGGCTGTTCTGGATTTTCCTTCCGCTCGGCATTGTCGCTTTCTTTATGATTCTAATGCTCTTCCCGAAGGTAGAACGGAAGCCTTCCGAGTCGATCGACTATTTAGGCTCACTCTTCCTTACTTTAACGATTGTCCCGCTGCTGCTCGGTTTTTCCTTCGCGGGTACCAAGTATGCTTGGGGCTCCACCGAAGTGCTTAGCTTGTTCGGAGCCGCAGTGGTATTCCTGATCGCCTTTATCTTTGCGGAAACCAAAGCGAAAAGCCCTGTGCTTCCGCTGTCCTTATTCCGTAACGATATCGTGACGATTTCGAACAGTGTCGGCTTCCTAATGAATGCCGGTATGATGGGCGCGCTGATCTATCTTCCTTTCTTTGTGCAAGGGGTAGAAGGCATCTCCCCAACCTATTCCGGTTATGTGACTATGCCGATGTCCATTGCGATGGTCGTGTTAAGCACCATTACGGGCAGATGGATAAGCAAATCGGGAAAATATAAGCGATACGCGCTGCTGGGTCTGCCGATTATGATCATCGGCATGATCATTATGGCATATATGAATACAGTATGGCTGGCTGTGGTAGCCATGATTGTCTTTGGTTTTGGTTTAGGCGTAGGGATGCCGGTATTCTCGCTTACCGTGCAAAACGCAGTCAGCCCTAAGGACCTCGGGGTCGCTACGGCATCCTCGCAGCTGTTCCGAAACCTGGGAGGAACGATCGGGATCGCCGTCATGGGAACGATCATGACGACCAGCCTAAAGAACAACCTGACGAAGGCTGCAGCTGCCCATCCGGGCTTCAACACTTCTACGATGGATCCTCAGCTGGCGCAGCAGCTGGCTCCGTTTCAGAATCCATCCATGCTGCTCGATCAGCCGCGGCTAGCTCAGCTGATGGACTCGATGCCGGCTAACGTCAAGCCGATCATTGTAGAGATGGTCGCCATGCTGCGCGAAGCGCTTAGCACTTCACTTACGACGGTATTCCTGGCCGGTACCGCGCTAGTCGTCGTAGCGTTCGTTCTTACTGTGTTCCTGCGGGAAATTCCGCTTCGTACCTCGAACAAAGTACCTTCGGAGGGCGAGACGGAAAAGGCGCAAGAGGCAAAGCCGGCTTTACAATAACAAGATGCGATGAATGAAACGATGCAGATCGAAGGCGGTCTGCATCGTTTTCCTATGGGGAGGAAGCAGGAATGCAAGCTCATGAAATTATGATCAGTCCGGTCTATAAGGTGAAGGTAGATGATACGGTCAGGTCTGTTGTGGAGAAATTCATCAAGTACCGGATCAGCGGAATGCCCGTGGTGAATGATCGCAATGAGATTGTCGCTTATATTAGTGACGGAGACATTATGCGATACATCGGGAAGCATGAGGATCAGGTGGTGGATTTCTTCTTTTATATGGGAGTGATCCACGGGGATGATGAGCAATATGAGGAGAGGGCTAAGCGGATTTTGAATGTGAATGTGCTGGCAATAGCCCAGAAGAAGGTTTTCACCGTGGCATGGGATGAGGATATTGAGAATATTGCGGCCCTCCTCGGCAAAAAACGGATTAAGAAGCTGCCCGTAGAACGGCGCGGCGTGCTGGTAGGCATTATTAGCCGCGGGGACGTCATCCGTCATTCCTTCAAGTCGCTTCTGTAGGATCGCAGGATGGCTCCCGTCGTCTTATTTCCGAAAGGTTCGGTTGAACTTCACCAGCAGCCTTCCGAAGGTCTCCTGCTCCTCTTCGGTAAATTCCTTCATCAGCTCCGTTATTCGGGCTAAGCGCGCCTGTCTAGTGTTCGCGAGCTCCTGCAGGCCGAGCTCCGTGATTTGAAGGGAGTAAGCCCTGCCATCCGACGGATCGGGAATGCGGGTGACATAGCCCTTTTGCTCCAGTGCGGAGGTTTGCCGGCTCACCGTAGAGATGTCCAAGTAGAATTCATCGGCCAATGCCTTCACTCCGGCCGAGCCGTGCGAAGCGATTTGGTGCAGGAGCAAGTAAGCGGATCGATCAAGCGTGCCTAATTGCTTATTGGTGGAAGTTACCCGGCGAAGCAGGATTGCAAGCTCAAGCTCAACGGTTTCCAGGGAAGGCTGATTCATAACGATAGACACCTCATCGACAGCTAATTTCTATACAGCTTATGGTAGCATATGAACTTCATTTTTAAAAATGGACAGGACGGTGTTCGCATACGTGATTGACATCACGTCATATAGTTGTATAATACAACTAAATACTTTCGTGATACAACTATCTTCGGAAAAGGGGAAGGAAGGTTTCGATGTCGGATTCAAATTCAAATTCAAATTCAAATTCAAATTCAAATTCAAATTCAAATTCAAATACGCCCCCATTCTGGAGCATCATAGCCGCCATTTTCTTCGGGAATTTCATGGCTGTACTAAGCACGACGACCATCAACGTGGCTTTGCCGGTGTTCATGGACGATTTTCAGGCGCCGCTGCATACCGTCCAATGGATGATTTCCGGCTTCATGCTGGCGACGGGGGTCATTGCCCCGGTCATCGGATTTCTTGGAGATAAGCTGAGCTATAAGCGGCTCTATGTAGGGGCTTTGGTCGGCTTTACTCTAGCCTCAGCGCTGTGTATGTTCGCTTGGAACGTGGAATCGCTGATTGCCTTCCGAATCGTTCAAGGCTTGTTCAGCGGCATCATCATGCCTACGACGATGACGATCATCTACCAGGTCATCCCTAAGGAGAAGCAGGCGCTCGGCATAAGCTTGTGGAGCGCCTCCGCCATGCTGGCTCCGGCCTTCGGCCCTACGATCGGGGGATGGCTAACGGAATATTGGGACTGGAAGGCGCTGTTTGCCCTAAATATCCCAGTCGGACTAATAGCCATTGCGGCGGCCGCGAGGAATATTCCGTATTACCGTTTAAGCCGCGGCGTTACTCTCGATGTGCCGGGTTTTGTGTCCGTGATCCTCGGCACCAGCTCATTACTCACCGTATTTAGCCAAAGCGGCAGCTGGGGATGGACCTCGTGGAAGACGCTGACCCTCCTGGGAGCGGGCCTTCTCTTGATCACGTACTTTATCGTTCGCAGCCTCAAGGTAAAGCAGCCGCTGCTGCAGCTGCGATTGTTCCGAATTCCACGCTTCACGTACAGCTTGATTCTCAATTGTATCATTACCATTTCACTATATGCGGGGACGTTCCTGGTTCCCATCTATATGCAGAAGATTCAGCACTCGACGACGCTTCATACCGGTCTGGTCATGCTGCCGGGGACGCTGGCTATGGCGCTCTTTTCCTTCGGGGTCGGCAAGGTGTACAACAAGGTAGGCCCGTTCCGGCTCATCCTTAGCGGTGCCGTGCTGATGGTCATCTCTACCTGGGCGCTGAGCCGGCTGGATCTTGCTTCCGGGACCTTCTTTATTGCAGCCTGGATTGCGGTCCGGTATATCGGGATCGCCCTTAGTAACATGCCGGTAACGAACGCAGGGATGAGCTCTGTGCCAAGCGAGCTGTCGGGGCAAGCCTCAGCGCTGATGAACTGGATTCGCCAGGGCTTGGCCGCGTTATCCGTCAGCATTTTCAGCTCCATCCTGACCACGAGAACCTCGACACACCTGAGCAAGGCGGGAGCGACGGACAGTAAAGCAACTGTATGGGCCCTTTCGGTGAGCATCCAAGAGGTGTTCTTAATCAGCGCTCTGCTTGTTGTTGTGGCGCTGCCGCTTACCCTGGCCCTTCGACATAAGAAAGTACCGGCCCAAGAAGGGGCACAGGTGCTGGCTTCCAAGCCTGCTGCGAAATAAACGCGGCGGGCTTTTTTGCGTGTTTAGCAAAATACAAGAAATGGAAAAGGGGGTTTTGCGTTATAATGAGAGGGAATCCTGTTGATGGAAGGGAGTACAGAGCATGACCATGTTGACACAGCAGCCGATTGTCAAAGCGGAGATGCTGATAAGAAAGCCCGTGAATGAGGTGTTTGAAGCTTTTGTCGACCCGGCCATAACGACCCGGTTTTGGTTTACCAAGAGCAGCGGCCGACTGGAAGAAGGAAAGCAGATTCGTTGGGATTGGGAGATGTACGGCGTAGGAGATGACGTGTACGTGAGGCAATTGGAGTCGAACCGTCGGATTCTGGTTGTGTCGTCGGATCAAACGGAGATCGAATGGGTTTTTACTCCGCGCGCGAATAACGAAACCTTCGTTACCATTACGAACTCAGGGTTTATTGGTACAGGGGATGAGATTGTGGGACAAGCCATCGATTCAATGGGCGGATACACGATGGTGCTTTGCGGTCTTAAGGCGCTTCTCGAGCATAACGTTGTCTTGAATCTTGTAGCGGACAAGGCTCCGGATTTTCACGTCAACCGGTAAGGGCCGGCTCATACCATTTAATGAAAAAGGGGAAATTGAAAATGCAGCGGGTGATTCCATCCTTTCGCATAACCGATTATGCCAGAAGTAAACCGATTTATGTGGAGGGCATGGGCTTTCATATTGACTGGGAGCATCGGTTCGAAACGAACTTCCCTGTTTTTGCTCAGTTGACGAGGGATGACATGACGCTTTATTTGACCGAGCATGCGGGAGACTGCCAGGTAGGCGGATTGATTCATTTCTTCGTTCCGGATGTCGATAGCTGGTATGAGGAATTGAAGGAGAAAGCGCAGGTCCGTATTGCGGAAGCACCGAATGAGAGCCTGGAAGGGCTTCGAATGATGACGATCGTTGATCCGGACGGCAATCAGCTGCGCATTTGTACTCGTATTGCGTCGAATCATTGAAAATAACATATTTTCTATAGCTGCCATGCTTATCTATGTTCAGTTCGATTCATGAGTATAGGAGGCATGGTGATTTTTTCGTTTAAATATACCTTTACAGGAATATTCCTTGTATGGTATATTCTGATTGTGGAAAATAAACGATGAGGTGATAGGAAATGGCATTCCGGACGAAACAAATTTTTGTGAATTTGCCCGTGAAAGACGTGAAAAAATCGATGGAGTTTTATACGAAGGTAGGCTTTGAATTTAATCTTCAATTTACCGATGAGAAAGCCGCATGCTTGGTCATTGGGGACAATATTTTTTCGATGCTGCTTAGCGAGGAATTTTTCCAGACCTTCACGAAGAAGTCCATTGTCGATGCGGGCCGGTCCACCGAGGTGATTCTGGCCATCTCCGCCGACAGCAAAGAGCAGGTTGACGAGATCGTGAATAAGGCGATTGAAGCGGGCGGGAAGCCTTCGAACGAATCACAGGATCAAGGCTTCATGTATTATGGAAGCTTCCAGGATATTGACGGCCACTTGTGGGAAGTGGTGTATATGGACCCCAGCGCGGTGCCTCCGCAATAAACGGAGGTGTTCTACAAGACCCGCGAGTTCCAATAGTGAATGGACCGCCGCAAGCGTTGAAGCTTCGGCGGTCTTTTCGCAGCATTACTTAGCCCTATCTGCGCACAACAATATACTGCCGTTCCTCCCAATGGAACTCATCCTCTACTCGGAACGTTGTCAGATCAATCATAAGGTCCAGCTCTTTACGCCGCGGCTCCAGGAAGCGCTCGCTTCCATGCGCCCAGCAGGAGTAAAGCTCGACCTCCTCACCAGGCTCCATATTCCGGTACAAATAGCTGAATAGCTCGGATACACATTTCCTTGCATTCCGGTAGGAGTCGGGATATTGCTCTCGCATGTCCAGACTGACGCGGAAGGCTCCTCCCTCAGGATTGACCTGGTACACGAGAGGAAATCGGAAGACGCTGTAGGTATCTTGGCCCTGCATCGGACCAGTAACATATAAACCCGCCGCATCCTCTTCCGTTTCATAAATATCGATATGGAGATCTTGAGGGGAGTGTTTCTCCAGCAAGGCTTGCATGGAGACCTGTTCTTTAGCGGAAGGATTGATGTCGGTTAAATAATCGATCAGCTTCATTGTCGTTTTCTTCTGGCCGAAGGAGCCGGTGGGGAGTTCTTTGGTTGAAGCCATATAGTAAAATAAGGTCATATACCCATTCCCTTCTTCCTTTCATAGGGGAAGTATACCACTAGGCCGTTCAGGGAGGAAGGCGCTTTCGTCTGCAAAGGTATAGCTGTCTTCGGATTTAAAAGAGTGCCGGAAAGTCCTTTTATAAATAAACGCTCCCTTGTGACCCCTTAAGCAATTGGATTATCATAACGCTGCAGGATACATTTAGGAGGTACATGACGATGGGGATCGGGTACATTCGTTTACGTTAGGATAAGCAACCATTATAACAATAAACGAATGGATGAGGTGTATTGGTGATGACGATTAACCATCAAACGAATTCAGTACAGCATATACTCGAACTGGCCCGGAATCACGGTATTGAAGTGGAGCCTTCTACAGCCATGAGCAATGAATCCGGCTTGGATTTCTTTGCCGTCTTTGCGAACGGCAAGGAAGGCGCTCGCTGGGTGCTTCGCTCGCCCCGTCGAGAGGATGTTATCGAATCGGCGGCCTACGAGCGGAACGTGCTGCGCCTTGCAGCCGGCCGGCTGCCGGTATCCGTGCCGAGCTGGGAGGTTCATACGCAGGAGCTGATCGCTTACCGCATGCTCGAAGGAACTCCAATGGCTACCATCAACATGGAAACCAAGAGCTACGATTGGCATATGGACCCGCAAGCCATCCCCGAAGCCTTCATCCAGTCCTTGGCCGAAGCTCTGGCGGCATTGCATGGGATCCGTTCCGACGAAGCTCTACGGGACGGAGTACGTGTGAAGGAGCCGGCTGAGGTGCGAGCTGCAATGGCGGAGCAAATGAACGATATCCGGCATGCCTTCGGAGTCTCCCGAGTCTTATGGGACCGCTGGCAGCAGTGGCTGGCCGATGAGACGTACTGGCCGCCTTACACGGGCCTCGTACATGGCGATCTTCATCCGGGACATATTCTTGTCAATGCCGAGGGCAAGGTAACCGGGCTATTGGATTGGACCGAAGGGGAGGTCGCAGATCCGGCTGCGGACTTTACGAACTACTATGCCTTGTTCGGAAACGAAGGATTGGCGGATCTGCTGGTTCGGTACGAGAAGGCAGGGGGCCGCGTATGGCCGCGAATGCACGAGCATATTGTGGAAAGACTGGCCGCCTATCCCGTACTCATCGGCTTATTTGCTTTGAAGTCCGGGCTGGAAGAATATAAAGTCATGGCCAGACACGCACTGGGTGTGAATGAGCAGGGAGAAGAGCTCCCGGCTCCGGCAGAGGCGTAATAATAACAGCAACAGCCCGGGAACCTGTATCCCGGGCTGTTATTGTAAGCTCTTATGAGCGACAAGCGCTGTATCATCTGTATGATTGAATGGGATCAAAGCTGCGAACTCGGCTTAACCGGTCTGCAAGGAGGTAAATGATCAGGTAGATAGGAAAGGAATACCACATTTCCCAATGAATCGTGACATAGAAACCAAGCCACATGAAAATCGGCTCCCCGACAAAGGCACATAGGGATGCAAAAATCAATCCCTTCAGCAAGGGAGACCATCGCGGCTTAGCTTGGATCAGCAGCATAACGCCGACAGGCAGGAGACTTACATCCCATGGCATATAACTGGGCATAGTGGGGACAAGCTTGCCCGTGTAGAACCATAAACCTAGACTGATGCCGATAAAGTCCAGCCAGGAGGAAACGATCAAGACAAAAAAGCCGGCGAATAAGAGCCGGGCGGTGCTGCTTTTGTGCCTATAGCGGATCCACAGCAGCCAAGGAACGATCGTTAGGGCAAATGAAGTCCACCAGTCCCAGTGAAGAAAGGTGTGCGATTGCCAATATTGTATAAAATCTTTATTGGCGGCCGTTACCCGCCGATAAAATTGACCCACTTGCTCCATTTTTTGCGGATCTTGCAGAGACGGCATACATACCCTACTTTCCTAATATGGGAATAAGAGCAATGACTATTGTTCCCAAGTTCCCATACACACATGAAAAGGAAAAAAGCAGACCCCAGGGGCCTGCTCCATTGCTTTGCCTTATTTCACTGTCACATAAACGCTCGTCTTCTTGCCGGCGTACGATATGGTAACCGTAGCCGTGCCTTTCCCCGTTGCCTTTAAGATCCCGTCCTTCACGTCGACAACCCGAATGTTCGAGGTACTCCATAAGCCGTCGATCGAAACGTCGGCCTCCGTTTGATCGGAGAAGGTAGCCGTCGCCTTTACCTCGGCGGTTTTCCCTGTCTCCATAGTTAAGGTGACAACGTCAGTCTTTAAGTACTTCAGTACGTCGATCTCTACCGGGATCGATACGGTCTTGCCTCCGAACGTAGCGGTGATGGTAGCTTTGCCTGAGCTTACGGCGGTGATCATTCCGTTCGATACGTCGGCTATCTTATAAGCGCTGGATTTCCATTGAGCCGAGGAGGCAAGATCCTTCTTGCTTCCGTCGGTCAGGGTCGCCAGCAGCTCGAGCTGCAGCGTCTGGCCGGTGCGCATAACGGCATATTTCTTATTGATTTCCAGCACATCCACAACGCCGATTTCAACGGGAATGGTGACCGTTTGGCCGCCGTACTTGGCGGTGACGTTCACTTTGCCGCGCGCGACAGGGATGACGAGACCGCCGCTAACTTCGGCAACCTGAAGATTATTGGAGGTCCACTCCGCTTCACCGGTCACATCGATGGTTTGACCTGTACCATCCTTAGCCTCCAGCTTGAGCTGCTTCCTCTCTCCCAAATCGATCGAAACGTAGGAAGGAGTCGCCATGAGCTTATCGGCCAAATCGACACGAATCTCGAAGGTTAACGTTTTACCGTCAAATTCAGCCGTCACGTTAGCCTTACCCGAGGTTAATGCCGTAACAACACCCGCATCGACCTTCACGACTTTCGTGTCGGAGCTCGCCCATGTCGCTTCGTTCGTAACTGTCTTGGTCGTCCCGTCTACATAAGCCGCGGTTACCTCCAGCGTTTGCTTGGCTCCCTTTTTCAAGGAGAGATTGCTTTCCGCCGTACTGGTCAAGCTTTTCAATACGCCTACCGAAACCTGCACCGTCGTTTGTCTTGTGCCATACTTGGCCGTAACCGTGACAGCCCCTGTACCCACGCCGGTAATCAGCCCTTTGCTTACCTCGGCGACGGAGGTGGAGCTGGAGGTCCATTCGGCCTTATCCGTGATGTCCGTCTCGCGTCCGTCCGAATAAATGGCTTTTAGCGTGATCTGCTCACTTCCGCCGTTTTGGAAGCTGACGGCTTTCTTGCTCGCAATCAGGCTGATAGGGATGTCGACTGCGATTTTGGCGGTGACCGTCTTCCCGCCGTACTCGGCTGTCACCGTAGCTTCGCCGGCGCGGTAGGTCGTAACCTTCCCTTTCGCTACATAGGCGATCTGTTCCTTATCGACGGACCATACGCCAAAGGCGGTTACATTCTTGGAAGTTCCATCGGCATAGGTGGCAGTTAATGTAAGCTGCTCGGATTGCTCTGTCTGCAAATAGACGACTTCCTTGTTCAGCTCCAGGCGCCGCGGAACCTCGACGTCAACCTGAAGCGATGCGCTTTTGTCCCCGTAGTTGGCGGTAATGATCGCTTCACCGATAGCGTGGGCAACAATGCGGCCGTTTACTACACTAGCCACCTCTTTATTGCTGGATGTCCAAACGGCTCTTTCGGTGATATCCTCCGTGCTGTCGTTGCTGTAGGTAGCTGTGAGCTTAGCCTGATACGTAGCATCCTTGTCCAGGAGTAGGCTGCTCTTGTCCAGCCCGAGCTTGATTGCGCGATCGACTTCGACGTTGATGGTGGTCGACTTGGTGCCGTACGTGGCCACAATCTCCGTCTGGCCTGGGCCGTAGCCTGTGACGGTCCCCTTCAATACATCGGCAATGGAAGGATCCGCCGACTCCCACTCCGCTTGATCGGTGACATCTTCCTTCGTGCCGTCGGGATAAGTAGCTTCAAGCTTGATAGTCTCCGTGCCGTTCAAGAGCAAGGATACCCGGCTTAACGAAGGGTCTACTCTTTTGACGATTTCGATGCTGACAGGAATGGATACGCTTTGACCGATGTACTTGGCCGTAATAATAGCGGTTCCGGCACCCTGCGCAGTCACCAGGCCGTTAACCACAGTGGCTACCTGACCGTTGTCGATGTTCCATTCAGCCTTCGAGGTGACCTCCTCGGAGGTGCCGTCGTCATAATAGGCCGTGAGCTTGATTTGCTCGTCCTGACCTTTACGCAGGTCGATCCTCTGCTTATCCTTAATCAGGGAACGAACCTTCTTGGTGACGGTAACGTTCACAATGACCGTTTTGCCCATATAGGTAGCTGTAATGACAGCCTTTCCTTCCTTCTTCGCCGTAACGGAGCCGGCGTACACGGTTGCTATGTCCGGGTCACCGGAGTTCCAGTCCGTCTTGATCGTGACCGATTCCGTATTGTTACTGACATAGACTGCGGTAGCCGTAAGGCTCGCCGTGCCTCCTACTTCCATGGTGAGCTCGTTCTTGTTCAGCACCAGCTTGGATATTTCCTCCGCGTAAGAGACGGTGCCGCCGAGAAGCCCGGAAGAAGCAAGCAGGGTCACAAGTAGAATCAGAAGGAGCTTTCTTGTTCCGGAAAACATGAGTTGCGGATCATCACCTTTCTTTTTTTTGACAGAATATATATTTTATCGACAGAAAGCTCCCTATTTTTTAGCATGATTTTCCACGTAGGGGGGTGGCGAGGAGGCGACGCGAAATATTGGATCGTGGCCAGAACAACGTCGGCGCTTTTGCGCAGGTTTTTTTACTTATCGGAGGGACTTGTTACCATAGCTCAGTGGTATGCATCAACCGAGACGTAAAGGCCGGTAAAGCATAAAGAAGCGGAGAATCTTTTTACAGATCCTCCGCTTGCTTATCTTCCCGGTTATTTCAATGTTTCCAGCAGCTCGCTCAGGCGGTCCCATGTCTCGGTAACGCCCTGCAGCATGCCCATATCCATCACCTTTTGCAGTTCTTCCGCAGATTGATATTCCCCTCGGCTGATGAGCTTCGTCTTACCCTCAAAGTCCTCGAAGATGGTGGTAATCAACGAACCCGGCATTCCTTCGGCAATATTCCCTTCCTCATCGGAGAACCAGTCGGTCTGAACGATCCGCTCGTCGTGGACGATGTCTTTGTATTCGGACTTGCCCCAGGACTCCATCCCGTAGAAATCGCCTTGATTTTTATCCAAACATTTCATGCAGTAGTGCCAGAACCCGCCCACGCGGAAATCAAGGTCGCAAACCGTCAGCCCCCAGCCGCGCGGACCCCACCAATGTTTCAGATGCTCCGCTTCCGAGAACGCTTGATATACAAGGGAGCGGGGAGCATTGAAGACGCGCTCCAGCACAAGGGTCTGGCCTTCAATTCGGGACATCATAGGGTAAGAAGTATGGTTTGACATGGATATGATTCCTCCTTAGCCATTACGGCATCATTTATATTCGTTTTCATAGCAAAAGCTACATGGTCAGCTTGACAAGCTCGGCTTCCAGACGATCCAGCGTCTGCTTCGCGCCTTCGACGGCGCCGTATTGCTCCACGGCCATCTGCAGATCCTCGGCGGACGGGAAGCGGCTTAGCATGGTCAGCTCCGTTGTGTTCCCTTGGGCGACGAAGGTGACCGTCACATGAAACTGCTCTTCATTCTCGGTATCGCCGTGGTTGTAGACGAGCCTCTCCGGCCGGACGACCTCCAGGTAACGGATGACATTGTCGTAGTCCGTCCCGTCCGGGCCGTGCATGATGTAGCGCCAAGCGCCGCCCGGTTTTACCTCCATCGAATGAATCGTAATCGTGAACCCGCTCGGTCCCCACCAATTCGGCAGGTGCTTCGGGTCAGTCCATACCTCGAACACGAGTTCCCGGGGAGCTTGAAACGTGCGTTTCACCTGAAGCTCCCGTCCTTGTATGGACGTTTGTGCATTGCCTAGGGAAGGTCCTTGTACCATCGGTTATTCCTCCTGCTTTTGCTCTTTTTGGAAAAGCTGCTGCAAATAATGATTCAGGTTATCGAAACGATTCTCCCAGATGTCGCGATAGCCCTCCAGCCAAGCGTTCAGCTCCTTAAAAGGCTCGAGCCTCAGCTTGTAAATGCGCCGGTTGGCGTCGGCTTCGACCTCGACAAGCCCGGCTTCCAGCAGCACCTTCAGATGCTTAGAGGCCTGCGGCTGGCGAATATGAAGCCGATCTGCGACCTCTCCAACCGTAAGAGGACCGCTGCATAACAATTCTACAATCTGCAATCGGTTCGATTCGGCCAATGCGCTTAACATGGTTGTATTCATAGCATGGAGCAGATACCTCCTTGGATGCCGTGTGTTATCGTGGCTCTCTTTGATGAACTTAATATACCATAATAGGAATATTCCCGTCAAGGAATATATAAATTATTCTCGGAATTTTTTTATCTTATGTTAAAATGATTTACAGCTTAATTAAGAGGAGAGCCTTATGATGGAAAATATAAATAAAAACACTATACTCATTGGTAATAAAATCAAATTGGTTCCGATGGAAGCGGGTCATGATGAAGGAATTTATGAAGCCGGAAGGTTCCCGGAGATTTGGGAGCTCACCCAAGGACGAATCGAATCCCTAGATGATGCACGGGCTTACATAGCGAAAGCACTCGAGCAATCCAATGCCATACCCTTCGTCATCAGTGAGCTGTCGTCTAACAGAATAGTTGGCAGCACACGACTATTTGATTTTTCGCATGCGAATCGAGGGGTGGAGATCGGCTCCACCTGGTTAACCCCGGCCGTTTGGAGAACCTTCGTGAATACAGAGTGCAAGTATCTGCTGCTGAAGCACTGCTTCGAGTCGCTGGGAATGATTCGGGTACAGCTCAAGACGGACAGCCGCAACCTCAGATCGCAGCGGGCGATCGAACGGCTTGGAGCGGTGAAGGAAGGAATATTGCGCAACCATATGATTTTGCCCGACGGCTATGTGAGGGACTCCGTCTACTACAGCATTACGGACAAGGAGTGGCCTGAAGTCAAACAGCGTCTGGAGAAATCTATGGAAGACTAATCGACGGAACAGCTCACCATGCCGGAATTGGAGGTGAGCTGTTTGTGTATTAAAAAGATTTTGTCAAATCCTATCGGAAAATGTGGTATCTTAATACCATATGAGTCTAACAACCTAATACTAATTACACTCAGAGGTGAGATCCTGCTTGAAGAGCCTTCATCTGCGCATTACGCTCGTCTTTTCCCTTATCCTGTTATTATCCGGTTCACTCGTAAGCTATCAGCTTTATACCTCCTCCGTTGATCTGATTACCCGTTCCGTTGGGGAACAAGCCAGAAGCATTGCCGAATATGCATCCAAGCAAATTCAAATTGAAAAATACCGGGGGATTACACCGGAGACGGGAGAGAACGCCTATTATCGGGAGCTGAGGCTTCAGCTGAATCAAATCCGCGAGGCCAACCATCTGAAGTATCTATACACAATGGCCGAGCGCAAGCAAGGGGATCGTTCGCAATACATTTATATGGTAGATGGAATGCCGCTGGATGCCCCAAGTGACGATTTCTCCCCGCTCGGCTCGGTGGAGGAGGAGATGGGTAAGGAGCAAATCGCTGCGCTTCATGAGGGCAAGGCTCAGGTAGGCGAGCTTATGGAGACGGAAGCCTACGGCGCGGTGCTGTCGGCGTATGTCCCGATCGTCACCCCCTCCGGCGAAATGCTGGGCATCGTTGGAGCGGACTTTGATGCATCGGGCGTTTATGCATTGCTCAAGGAAAATAAAAAGAAAACGCTCTACACCATGGGAGCGGTTTTATTGGCAGCGATTGTTATTACCTATATTTTCTCGAGATTGATTGTCTCTCCGGTGGTAAGGCTGACCCGGGATATACAGAAGGTGCAGGAAGGCGATTTAAGAACACGCGAGGAAGTCAAGGGTCGGGACGAAATTCATCGCCTGGCCCAAGCATTCCGGACGATGGTTACCGTGCTGAGAGAAATGATACAGGAAATCCAAAGAAGCGTGCAGGATTTGCGGCAGTCTACCCGTGTGCATGCGGAGAGTGCGGAAGCCACGAGCATTTCGAATCAGAGAATCAACGCGTATCTTGCAGAAGTCGCCGGAACGGCGAAGCGTCAGGTTCAGTGCAGCGAAGAAACGTTTAAGTCGATGAATGAGGTAGGAGCAGGCGTTCAACGCGTGGCCGATTCCTTATCCGTCTCCGCAACGGCGGCCCAAGAGGCGTCCGCTGCGGCAAGAAGCGGAAACGGGCTCATCCGGGAGGCTGTCAGGCAAATGGAGTCGATTCAGGCTTCGGCTCAGGGGATGGCTAAGGACGTGGATTACTTGACCGAGCATTCCGGTCAAGTAAGGCAGATCATAGACGTTATCAGAGCCATTTCGACTCAAACCAACCTGCTCGCGCTTAATGCGGGGATTGAAGCGGCGAGGGCGGGTGAGCACGGCAAAGGATTCGCCGTTGTGGCCGATGAAGTGCGGAAGCTTGCGGTGCAATCGGAGGAATCGGCGGCTCGGATCAACGAATTGATCGATGCGATTCTGACCAGCACAGAGAAGGTGGTGAAAGGCTTCAACGCGGAGACGCAAGAGGTGGAGGCCGGTCTGGTTGTCGTAGCCAAGGCGGGAGAGGCGTTCGAGCGGATTGTCAACGAAGTGGACAAGGTAGCGGCGCAAATTCAAGAGGTATCCGCTGTTTCCGAAGAGATTGCCGCGGGGACCGAGCAGGTTCTGGCTTCTGCGGATGAAACCGATCGTTTAATCCGTTACACGTCCGAGCAGTTCCACGGCATTTCCCAGGCATCGGAGGAGCAGCTGGCGGCCATGCAGCAGATGACCGACTCCACAGAACATCTCAAGATGATGTCCGAGCGGTTGGAGCAGCTTACGAGAAGGTTTACCTTATAACTGGTAGTAGGAGAAAACCCGCAGCCGGCTGGCTGCGGGTTTTGTATTATCCATGCGCCGGAGCAGGCTTCGTACCGGTACCGGCGGCGCCGTCCTTCTTATGCGTAAACAGCTTGCGCAGCGCCGGGAGCAAATAGTAGTCGAGGCCGAATCTGCCGGCGTTGGCACCGGCCAGGATTACGATTCCGCCGATCAGTACCAGCCATGGGTTCGTGCTTACCGTGCCGGCGAACATGAACATGAAGTTCATCAACAAACCGAAGAAGGCTGCGGCAGCGGTCAAACCGCCAAGGACCAAGCCGAGGCCAACCAGGAATTCACCGAGCGGGATCAGGAAGTTAATGATTTTTACGTTAGGCAGCGCGAAACGATCAACGAATGCGGTGAAGGTCGGATAAACCAGATCGCCCGTCGCTTTATCGACAATTGGTTTGGCGACGGCATTTTTGAGGAATCCGCCGGCATCGAAGCCGCCTGTAAGCTTGTGCCAGCCTGCCGTAAGCCACTGATATCCGAGGTACAGCCGGACGAAAAGCAGAAGCCCTGCCGCATATTTATTTTCTCTGAGCCATTTTGCCATCATGACCATCATCTCCTAGGTTAAGTGGTGAAATTTTTCACATAATATTCTGAAATAAGTCAACCAGGATCGTGCAGAGGAACGTTTTCTTGTGTTCATCGCTCAAGTTCCTTTCTAATGATTCTCTGCTTCTTCCTTACATCTATACTTTATCATGCCCGGGGCCTTAGCGATGTGACAGGCGTCACAGGCAGGTATCAATAAGTTATAGTCAAACAATGACTATAGCTTATTTCATGATGACTATACCCTGGAAAAACCATTGATTTATCAGGGTTTCAGATGTGCGGGGGAACTCGTGCAGGAATGACTATGGACGGCAATGAAGAGCCTCCCCTATGATGCAGGAGTAGCAGCCGGAGCCAATCGGCGGCACGATCATTCGATGTAAGAACAGAAAGGAAGGAACACGATGCGCACGGAAACGGCCATAGCCGCCCAGGTCCCGGAGAGTAAAATATATCGAAAGCAGCGTGCAAGACGCATGCTCCGCAATCGGTGGCTGTATATCATGCTGCTCCCCGGCGTCCTCTATTTTCTCATTTTTAAGTATTTACCCATGTACGGAGTACTCATCGCCTTCAAAAATTATCAGCCGTTCCTTGGCTTCTGGGATAGTCAATGGGTAGGGATGAAGCACTTTAACCGGTTTTTCGGCGACCCGCTGTTCTGGCAGCTGCTGAAAAACACGTTTATCCTGGCGATCTACAATATCGTGTTTTTCTTTCCCTTGCCGATCATTATGGCCTTGATGCTGAATGAGCTGCGGATGGAGTTTTTGAAGCGCACGATTCAAACGGTCGTCTACGTACCGCACTTTATGTCCTGGGTCGTTATCGTATCGATTGTGTACTTGTTTTTCACAACCGAGGGAGGACTGGTTAACGAGGCGATCGAGTCTCTCGGCGGGGAGAAAATCAATTTCCTGCTCAGCGCCGACTGGTTCCGTACCTTCATCACCGCCGAGGTGATCTGGAAGGAGACCGGCTGGGGAACGATCATTTTCCTCGCGGCTTTGGCAGGCGTCGACCCGCAGCTCTATGAAGCGGCACGCATGGACGGGGCGAACCGGTTCCAGCAGCTGCTCCATATTACGATACCGGCGATTCGCTCGACGATTGTCATCCTGCTGATTCTAAGGCTCGGCAACTTCCTCGACACCGGCTTCGAGCAAATTTGGCTCATGCTGAACGCGATGAACCGCGAGGTAGGCGAGGTGTTCGACACCTACGTGTATTCCACAGGGATCTCGGAGGGGCAATACAGCTACAGTACGGCTGTCGGCTTGTTCAAATCGATCGTCGGCTTGGTGCTAGTCGCGGCTTCCAACTATATCGCCAAAAAAATGGGCGAGGAAGGCATAGTGTAATTTTACTTGGAAAGGAGGCTGTCCCATGGTTAAAGACCGTTCCTTAGGCAGCAGGCTATTCGATACCGTCAATATCTCGCTGCTGCTTATTTTCGCACTCTCGACCCTGATTCCGTTCATCTATATCATTGCGGGCTCGTTCGCTACCCAGAAGGAGCTGCTGGAGAGAGGCTTCATTCTGTTCCCGACCGAATTTACGCTGAGCTCGTATGAGTACATCTTCTCCACCGGCACCTTGATGAAAAGCATGGGAGTGACCATTTACATTACTGTCGTAGGTACACTGATCAATATTTTCATGACGTGCCTGATGGCCTATCCGTTGGCCCGAAGGGATCTGGATTACCGCAGGCCGATCCAAATGGCGGTTATTTTCACGATGCTGTTCAGCGGTGGGATGATCCCGACGTTCCTGATCGTCAAGGAGCTCGGCATGATCGATACCTATTGGTCCTTGCTCATTCCGGGCGCTATCAGCGCATTTAACCTGATTATTTTGCGCAACTTCTTCCAGCAGATGCCGGAGGGTCTGGAGGAATCCGCCAAAATCGACGGCTGCAGCGACCCGGGCATTCTGTTCCGCATTGTCATGCCGCTCTCGCTGCCGGCTATCGCGACCTTCTCGCTGTTCTACGCGGTAGGGCATTGGAACACCTTCTTCAGCGCCGTGCTCTACATTAACGATTCCACCAAGTGGCCGATTCAGGTGCTGCTGCGGCAGATCGTTATCATGTCCGACGGCGGCGGGCTCGGGGATTCCACGGCGCTTGAGGCCGACTTCGTTCAGCCACCGGAGCAAAGTATCAAGATGGCCGTGATCGTGGTTTCCACACTGCCGATTCTGATTGTGTATCCGTTCTTGCAGAAGCATTTCGCCAAGGGCGTTTTGCTCGGTTCCGTCAAAGGGTAAGCTGTTTACACAGTTTCTCGATAACTATATCATTGAACAAAAGGGAGGACTTCAAATGAAACAAATGAAATCCGAAACGCTTCGCAAATCCGTTCTCATGGCTTCCGTACTGACGCTCACCGCAGGTGTTGCGGCTGGCTGCGGCGGCGGAGCGGCGGCGACGAACGACGCAAGTAAGCCGGCGGCCAGCGGCGATGCTTCCAAGCCTGCAGCGCCTTACAAGATGTCGATTATGCTGCCGAGCTTCAATCCGGAGCCGATGTCGACCGACGGAGAGATTTTCAAGAAGATCCAATCGGTTACGAACACCGAGCTGAAGTTCAACTGGGTGCCGTCCGCCACGTATTCGGACAAATTGTCCGCTACCGTTGCTTCCGGAGAGCTGCCTAGCGTCATTACCGTACTGAACCAGAAAGCCCCTTTCATTGTAAACTCGGTTCGCTCCGGCATGTTCTGGGAGCTCGGACCTTATTTGAAGGAATACAAAAACTTAAGCCGCATGAATCCGATCGCCCTCAATGCCATTTCCATCGACGGCAAGGTGTACGGGATTTACCGGGAGCGTGACCTCGCCCGAGACGGAATCACGCTACGCAAGGATTGGTTGGATAACCTTGGACTCAAGGAGCCGAATACGATCGATGAATTTTACAATGTAATGAAGGCGTTTACGCTTAACGATCCGGATAAGAACGGCAAGAACGATACGATCGGCCTTGTAGAACAGCAGGAGCCTGCGGGCTGGAGAACGATGCTGGCATGGCATGGCGGTCCGGCGGACTGGGAGATCAAGGACGGCAAGGCAAGCCCGGCGCATCTGTCCCCGGCGTATATGGAGACGATGAAGTTCTATAAGAAGCTGTATGACGAGAAGCTGATGAATCTCGACTTTGCGGTTGTGAAGGATGGCCGTCAGGTGATGAATAAAGGCACGGCGGGCGCGTGGGTAGCGAACCTGAACGATGCCAACGGAATCGAGGAGCAGGCGAAGAAGGTAGATCCGAAGGCGAAGATGACGCTGATCGGCGCTTTGGAAGGGCCGAAGGGCAAGCGGACAATCGCCGGCTCGGGCTCTTACGGGATCTTCATGATCCCGAAAACCTCGGTTAAGACAGAGGCTGAGGTGAAGCAGATTCTGAACTATTTTGACAAGCTGTCGGACAAAGAGATGCAGAACATGCTCTACAACGGTATCGAAGGACGCCAGTATACGGTGGAGAACGGAGAATACAAGAAAACAACCGATCCGAAAATGCTCGTGGAATACGGCATGGGCGATTCCTCGCAGCTTGCGGTGCTGAGAGACGAGGTCACCACGTACGGCTCCGAGCTGGTGCATCAGCGCGACAAGGTATGGAAGGAAAATGCCAAGATCGCTATTGAGAATCCGGTGAATGCCTTTATCTCCGACACCTACAGCGAGAAGGGCAAGGAGCTCGACAAGCTGATCGCCGATGCAAGAACGAAGTTCATTATGGGTGCCATCGACGAGAATGCTTGGAAGAAGGTTACGGAGCAGTGGATGCAAAACGGCGGCAGCAAGATCATCGAAGAATACACCGCCGAATATAACAAAGCTGCCAAGAAATAAAGAGGAACGACTTGCCCGCGGTTAGGGTCTGTGTGAATCCCCACGGCACAGGCCCCTTTTTTTTGATAATATTAGAAAGGATAAGTTCGAACCGGAGGTTCGCCTTTCTGATATTGCAAGAAAAGCTTCCCTTTAAGCACGAATGCACTTCCTCGAAAGGGCTTCGATAGGAGCTTTTCTTATATACTTAGGGCAATCAGGACGAGTCGTTGAAGGAGACACAGCGCATGAAAACACATAAGTATTTTCGCAAACTCATATTGCTGACGCTCGCGGTGGGGGCTTTTCCGGTGCTCATTTTGGGATGGTACTCCTATAATTACTCTTCCCGTACCGTGCTGGAAAAGGTGAACGAAAGCAACGCGCAAATTTTGCGGCAGACGCAGCTGCGCGTAGAGCAAACGCTCAAAACGATTGATTATTCCGCATCGCAGCTATTGAATACGCCCTTGATTACGAAGGCCATCGGAACGCGTCTGACCGCCGAGGATTCGGAGATCATCGCCGATCTTTACGATAGCCTGGTGGGCATCCAGACGTTTGAGCTCGGGATTCGGGATGTTTTTTTGTACAGTATGGAAAAGGATTGGCTGATCAGCAATTCGGGGCTGGACGATTACAGCTACCCGGGGATGAAGGAGCTGCTCGCCAGGTTTGCAGCCATGCAGCAGGGCTCCAAGTGGGCCAGTCTCGATCTGTCTGGACGGTATGAAACGGGAATCGACCCTACGGCCAATAAGCTGACGATTCTGAATATAAAGAAATGGCCGATAAATTCCCTCAATCCTCAAGGCATGCTGGCCGTGGTGCTCTCCGCCAGGGAAACGAACAATCTGATCGACCTGGAAGGCAGCGAAATGGGCCAGATTTACATTGTCGATGAAGGCCGCATAATCGCCCATGAGGACAGCGGCCTGATCGGCAAGGATTTGTCGCAGGAGGACTTCATGCGCCGGATTGTGCAGTCCGGGGAAGCTACAGGGGTGCTTACCTCGAAAATAGCTGACGAGGATATGTCAATTTCCTACCGGAAGTCGACCTATAACGGCTGGGTCTATGTATCTGTGCTGCCGATCAGCGAAATGACCGAGCGGGCGCAGGGGATTGCGTGGACCTCATTATGGGTCAGCATCATCGCCTTGGGCATTTCCGTCGCCATTGCCGTGCTGGGAACACGAAGCGTATACAGCCCTGTGCGAAGTATTTACCGCGTGCTTTCGGAGGTACGGGCTCCGCGGGAGGGCAAGGATGAGTTCGGCGTGATCACAGAAGGCATCGAGTCGCTGATGTCCAACCAATCGAAGCTGCAGTTTCAGCTGGAGGGGCAGCAGGAGTACATGACGGAGCTGCTCGTTCGCAAAATGCTGACGGGTGAAGCCAAATCGTCGGAAATCCAGGAGCGGCTGCAATATTACGGCCATACGCTCGCTTGGGAACGGATGCGGGTGCTCCTGTTTCAAATCGACGATCTGGAGGGAAGCCGCTTCGATGAGAAGGACCGCGACCTGCTGCTCTTCGCCATCGGCAATATCGTATCGGAGCTCGTTGACAAGCAGGAACGGCTGGCTCCCATCGTGTATCGCGATGCGGTCGTACTGATCGTCGGTACGCAGGCCGGCTCGGAGGAATCGTTCAAGGAGAAGGTATTCCGTGTGGCTGTATCCGTACAGGAAGCCGTGAAGCGGTATTTATCCATCGAAGCCAGTGTGGGCATCAGCCGGAGCTTCGACCATTGGACGGATGCCGCCCTAGGCTATGAGGAGTGCGTATCGGCTTTGAAGTACCGGGTTCAGCTGGGAAGAGAGGCGGCCTTGTTCATAGAGGATGTTCAGCCGAAAAAAAGCAATGAGTTGCATTATCCGAAGGAGCATGCCGCGCAGCTGACGGATGCCATTCAATCCTTCGACGCGGGCCGTGCGAAAGAGGCGCTGGCCGGCTTCATTGAGAACGTTTCCAGATCGGCGGGAAATCCTAATGATTATCAGCTGTCGCTGGTGCGGCTGTTCGTTGATGTGAGCCGTCTGCTTCAGGATTCGGGCATTTCCTTATATGAGCTTAACGGAAAGGAAGGCTCGCTGTTCGAGGAGCTGCTGCATCTTCATGCAGAACGGGATATCGAGACTTGGTTCTACGAGCAGATCATCGAACCGGGGATCGTGCTGCTGGAGCAGCGGCGGGATACTCAGTTCCGTACCATTTCGGAGGAGGTCAAGCGCCTGATCGAGGAGGCGTTCGATACGGATCTTACGCTGGAGAAGTGCGCGGCGCGGATCAATTACCACCCGCAGTACATCAGCCGCGTGTTCCGTCAGGAAACCGGAATCAATTTTGCCGATTACTTGGCTCAGTACCGGCTGAATGTCGCCAAGCGCTGGCTGCGCGATACGGACATGACCATAACCGATATCGCCGAGAAGCTGAAATATAACAACCCGGCCAATTTCATTCGTTACTTCCGTAAGATGGAGGGAATGACCCCGGGGCAGTACCGGGGCAAGCCGGAGAAGTAAGGTGAAAAGGTGTGTATGCGATTGAGCATAGGGCAGGCGGCCTTGGTGCCAACGAGCTGTGTCTGATAGGAGACGGAGCTAGGAGTGACCCGATCAACGGTCAGGGACGGCGCGGCAGAAGGGAATCGGTTTGAAGCTCGATGGCGCTCATCTATTCTGTCAAGACGCTGCTCCCGCTAATGCCGTCTGCGCCGAGATGAACGCGCGCGGCATTGCGGAGCCGATCGTTGACGGAACGGCATGGGAAGGGGCTCTGCTTCCGTATGAGGCGGGGCGAGCCTATCAGGTAACGGTTCGTTTGGGGAGGAGTACGTCTATATAACCTATTATTACTATGGGAAAGCGAGGGAATGGTTTGTTCAAAAAGCGAATGATGTGCATGATGCTGATCTTCGTGATGCTGACCTCGGCGGGCGTTGCTAATGCCGCCGAGCCGGCAGCCGTACTGGCTCCGATCGGGTCCAAGGTACAGGGAGAGTCATTTACGATTCAAGGGACAACGGGCCTGCCGGAGGTCATCGTCATGATCTTCAGACCGAACACCACGGTACTGGAGATGGACCAGCTGACGTCGGATCAGCTGCAGAGCGGCAAGACGGTGACCCTGCCTAATGATGCTCCTGCGGGCACGTACACCGTTAAGGTGGGCTCGGGCAGCAATGTGGCGGTCACTACCTTTGCGGTTGCAGCTAAGGCAGGGGGCGGAGACGGAAATGGCAACGGTAACGGAAGTGGGGGTGACAATGGGAGCGGAAATGATAACGGTCACGGCGGTGGCCATGGCGATGATGACGGCAATGGCAATGGCGGCGTTGGAGGCGGGAATAGCGGAGGCAGCATGCCCGGGCGTCCTGCGATGCTGCCGGACGGGTCCGTAGGGCTTATGCTGCAAGCGATCGACCGTACGGATGCTTCCGGAACAGCCAAGGCTGCAGTAACCAAGGACATCATTGATCAAGCGATAGCCCTTATCAAGGACAGCAAAGGCTCGAAGCTGGTCATCGAGCTGCCCAAGGCGCACCGAGCCAAGGCCTACGAAGCTGTTTTACCGGCCTCCCTTGTAACGGAGAACGGCAGAAGCTTGAAGCTGGAGCTCCGAACGGAGCTGGCAATCGTTACGGTGCAGGGCAACATGCTGAAGAGCAGCCAGGCCGGAAGCGCGGCCACCGTATCGTTCCATGTGGCCAAGGCGGACCCCGGGCGTCTTCAGGAGCAAGTCCGAGCAGTGGTTGGTGAACGGCCGGTCATAGATCTGAGCGTGAAGCTGGATGGGCAAGCGATCACTTGGGCGAATCACGAAGCGCCGGTCTTGGTCTCGGTGCCGTACCTGCCTTCGGCAGGCGAGTTGGCGAACCCGGAGGGTATTACGGTATGGTACCTTGACGCGAGCGGCAAGCCGGAGCCGGTTTCGAGCGGCCGTTACGATGCGGCTTCGGGCATGGTGCAGTTCAAGACGACGCATTTCAGCCAATACGCCGTGGTTCATGTCGTCAAAACGTTCGCTGATCTTGCGGAGCATGCGTGGGCCAAGAAGCCAATCGAGGCGCTTGCGGCCAAAGGCATCATCGCAGGGATCTCCGAGCAGGAGTTCACTCCGGGAGCGCCAATCAAGCGTGCAGACTTTGTGCTGCTTCTAGTCCGGACCCTGGGACTAACCGCAGACATTGGCAGCAGCTTCAGCGATGTATCGCCGGTAGACTACTACTACGAAGCACTGGGCATTGCCAAGGGCCTCGGCATCAGCGAAGGCGCAGGAGACAATCGATTCCTGCCGCAGAAGGAGATTTCCCGGCAAGAGATGATGGCGCTTACAGCACGCGCGCTGCGCATCGCAGGGAAGCTGGAGGGCTCGGCATCCCCTGCTGGCTTGAGCCGCTTCCACGATGCAGGAGATGTTGCGGATTACGCGGCCGCCCCAATCGCGGAGCTGATCGGCAAGGGCATCATCGAGGGCAGCGACGGCATGCTGCACCCGCGGAGCAGCACGAGCCGTGCCGAAACCGCTGTGATGCTGTACCGCATTTATAACCTTGGAGGAGGAATGTAAGGATGGCATACGTAGGCACCAAGCTTTACCGCAGCGTCAAGAAGCAGTTCGCTCTGCTGGCCGCGGCTGCGCTGCTGGCCACTGCAGCCGCAGGCTATGCGCCTCAGACGGCGCAGGCGGCCAGCCTGAATCTGGAGGCCGATTATGCGGTCTCGGAAGGGACGCTTGTTCGTACAGAGCAGTTCAACAACACGAACTACACCCCCTTGCCGGTGCATGTCGTCGATGAACTGAAGGGGATCAAGACGAAGGTTGTCCGCGATTTCGTCAAGATCAACTGGTATTACAATAAGGATAGCAGCAACAGCGATTATCTCGCTTATTCCATTGAGGACCCGCGGAACGCTACGAATGCGGATCTGCAGCACGCACGCAAAGAAACGTACGACTTCATGTCGCAGTTCTCCGACTCTCTGCTGATTTCGCTTGCTTATTCCTACGGGGGAGACGCCAACCCGGGCAAAAACCGCCTGATCGCCGGTGAAACCGAAATGAACTGGCCGGAATTCGACAAGGCGATGAAAAAGATCATCTACACCTTGAAGGAGAAGAACCCGGAGCTCGAATATATCGAGGTGGGCAACGAGCCGAACCTGGAGCCTGCGTTCTACGGGCATGTTAAGGACGATATTCCCGGCTATATGCGGATGTATAAAGGGATGTCGGAGGCGGTCCAGTGGGTCAACACTCAAGGCCTAGCGGGACATACGCTGAAGGTCGGGGGCCCGGTCTTGTCCGGCTACAATTTTGAAAAACAGAAGCAATTCGTCGATATCGCCTATCAGCAAGGCTATCATGTGGATTTCGTGTCCTGGCACCGTTATCAGGAAGATGTTCGAATGAATGAGACGCAAGAGCTTCAGATGAAAGCTTATCTGCGTCAATTTTTCCCGCAGGCCACTACGATTGTCAGTGAGTATGGCTGGAAGGGAGGCGGCGGCTTAAGCGACCCGACCAATAATGTGGGGCTGGCGAAGCAAGCGGCTTTTATGACCGATTCGGCCTATTTCTATGCACGCGGCGGCACGGACATCCCGATGAACTGGGTTGCGGTGCATACGCTGAACGCCTACTTCAAGAACCAGTTTGATGTCGATTACGCACTCAGCAACGGGAATACGACGGAGTTCCAAAGTTTTACGAACCGCGATCCAAGACCGCTGCAATACTTGAATCTGCGGGGCTGGAGAGAATCGGCCTCCTCCTCCAAGCCGATGAAGATTAAGGAAATCCGCTTTTATGACAGTGGTAACAACCCGATTCCCATTCCGAATCCGACGAATGACGTCAACCTTGCGGCCGTTACGGACAACAACGATGCCACGATGTTTACCCAAGCGGATTACTGGACGTGGCTGAAGTTCGATCTGGGAGCGGGCGCTCCGGCCATAGCACGAGTAGATATCAAATGGGGCAATACCGACATCAACACCTTCCAGCTGATTGGAACCGCCGATAAGCTGAAATATTACGAGGTACTGGGCAAAACCTTCTTTACTCCTTATTTCAACACGATGCGGATGTTTGCCCGGCTGGGGGATACCCGTGTGAAGTCGACGGGAGGGGATACCTCCATCTACGGAACGAGAATGCTGGCAACCAAGAACAGCGACACGAAGGCGACCTTGATGGTCTGGAACAAGCAGGGGGACGGCATTGCCTCCTCGAACGTGAACATCAGCGTGAAGAATTTGCCGGCGGGCTTCCAGGGCAAGAGCCTGCGCTACAAGAAGTATCTCGTCGACGAGACGCACAGCAATTTCGCTTATAACAAGATCGATGAGCTCCAAGTGGTGGAGGAAAACGTAGTTAATGTAAGCGACAATCTTGTGTTCAGCCAAACGCTTGAGAAGAATGCAGTCATGCTGCTTGAGCTGGAGGCGGTGGATCCCAGCATTAAGAATATCGTTTCCGCAGGCAAAACGGTCACCACCTCACCGGGTATGACGAACGGGTTGAATGTGGTGGACGGGATCAGCTCTACGGCTTCCGTCGCTGCGGACAGCACGTATCCTCAGACGGTTCAAGTGGATCTAGGCAAGGAATACTATTTGGCCGGTATGCAGATCGATTGGACGAATAGCGCTTCCAGAGGATACAAATATTCGATTGCCACCAGCTCGGATGGCACTACGTTTACTACCGTAACGGATAAAACATACGGCTCGGACCCAAGCTATGTGCCTCCGATGGGTAACAGCCTGGAGTTTTTCAAGACCAAGGCCCGTTATGTGAAGCTCACGGTAACCGGCTCAACCTTCGATGGACCGCTGTCGATTAATGATGTGAAGGTGTTCGCGGAGGCGCTGTATAAGAGCGGCTTTGAGACGGCGCAGGAGAAGGACTTGTCCGGTTGGACCCAAAAGGGCTATAGCAGCTTGGATACGCCGTGGACTCTCGTGACGGACAGCGTCACCAACAATACGTATGTACAGCCTACCGGTGTCTACGATACGACCCCCAGCTTCGCGATCTTCGGAGAAAATTTGAAGGATTATGGCATCGAAGCCCGCGTCCAAGAAATACCGGGCAGCAGTGCTGCGGGCAAAGCCCAGATGGGACTGCTGGCACGGGCAGGCACCAATTATAACGATTTGTATTACTTCAAACTGTTCCGAAACGGTAGTACGAGTCAAGCGATTCTGGAAAAGCGGGTGAACGGCAGCAACACCACACTGAGTACCTACAACCTGCCGAATGACTATCTAATGGAAGGCAAGTGGTATAAGCTCAACCTGGAGGTAGTAGGGACGACTCTTACAGGCTATGTCGACGGAGTAAAGGTGCTGCAGCATACCGATACGAGCCGCACGGCAGGAAGATTCGGCTTGCGCAGCCATGAGGCGAAGGCAGCGTTCGACGACGTCAGAGTGTACCTGATCGTGCCGCTGCTGGGCGACATTCAAGTGAACGGCGCGAGCATCGCCGGCTTCGATCCGCAGGTCAACAGCTACACCGTATTGGTGCCGTCGAACACGACGACCTCCACGATTACTGCGGCTGTGTATGGAACGGCGAATGCCGCGGCCTCTCCGGTATCCGGCCAGGTTACCTTCACCGGGGTCGGCCAGGAGAAGCAATATACGGTAGCCGCTTTGTCGACCGAAGGCAATGGCGCTAACTATTATAACCTTACGCTGAGAACGGCCAATTCCGACACCTCGCTGAGCAGCCTGCGGATTTCGGTCATCTCCGATCCGTTGACCGCGCCCCGCACGGAGCTGCCGCAAACCAGCATTGCGCTTGTTCCCGGCAAAACCGAGTACCGCATCACCGTGCCTTCTCGCACGCACTATGTGAAGGTACTGGAGGCGGTTCCTACGGCAAGCAATCTGTCGGCCGTACAGATTACCGATGGCGTCCTCGTGAACGGAGCGGGAACAGCGAAGGTACGGGTCACCTCCGAGGCAGGAACGGCTGCAGAGTACATCCTGCACATCCAGGCGAACCCGCCGGCACCGGTAGGCGCGATTTTGCACGAGGAGGATTTCAACGGCGGTTCATATGACCAAGCTGCAGGAACCGGCTGGAACAACGGGGCTACGCCGAACGGAGCCGCGAATCATCTAAGGGTCGTCGATGAGGAAGACGGCAAGGTATTGGAGAAGCATACGACGGGCAGCATGGCCTTTACCGTAGGTCAAAGCGGATGGACGAATTACGAGGTGCGGGCAAGAGTGAAGCCCCAAGTCGGCACTTCCCTTCCGGGAGTCATTGCCAGAGCCTCCGACGACGCCAAAAATTTCTATATGCTGCGCATCCATAACGGCGAGAACGGCTTGCCGGGCGGCAGCACAGGCTATGTCGTGCTCGGACGCATCCATAACGGTAACATCCGAGAGCTGGACAGCAAAAAGATGCCGTATCCTTATCTTGTCGGCAATTGGTACCAGCTTCGACTGGTCATTGACGGCAACCGACTGAGAGGCTATGTGGACGACAATCTCATCTTCGATGAGGTGGATAACGGAGCCTTGTTCCCGCAAAGCCCTCCCGCTTTAACGCAAGGCAAGGCAGGCATTCGGGTAGCGAATCAGCCGGGACGAATCGATGACTTCCAGGTGGCTGAGCTTGCATCCGGTCCGGTAGACACGGAAAAGCCGGTTATTACGCTGAACGGATCCGAGACGGTGGAGGTAACGGTAGGCAGCACGTATACGGATGCCGGCGCCACGGCTGCGGATAACGTAGACGGCGACATCAGCGGTCGGATTCAAGTGACCGGCACCGTGAATACGGCGGTGGTCGGTACGTACACCCTTACCTACAACGTCAAAGACAATGCGCTTAATGCGGCGATTCCGGCGGTGCGGACCGTCCGCGTCGTGCCCGCAGGAGATAAACCGTTCACGTTAGCACTCAACGGCCAACTGAACCGAACCGGAGGCCTGAGCGCAAAGGTCGATGTGTCCCGCACAGCGGGAGCGGCCGACCATGCTGGAACGGAGGTCGTGTACTTCCAGCTGCTGAAGGGCAGCACGCCGATCTCCCACGTCGCGCTGGAGACGGACATCGCAGGCTCCGGCCGCTTGACCGGCCACTTCGATGTGCAGGATCCGGGGGATGCGCAATACCAGATCCATGTATTTGTGGTCGATAAGCTGGATCCTCAGGATTCCACTCTGCCGGTTTCGTTATCGAATAAGCTGGAAGTGAAGTAAATCAGAGCAAGCTGCAGCCGAATGGATTCCATGGGGCTGCAGCTTGCTTTATTACTGGAATGTAGTTTCTGCAATGCGGTTCGCGCGAACAAGGCATTCTTTCGCTTTTTAAGCCTCTTTTGCACGGAACGGGGTGGGTTTGACTGCAAAAACTGCAATGAAGCGAATCCGAATGGGGCTAAGTAGGGGCATTCCATTGCATGAAGTGCAATGCAGGCGGAAGGCTCCCGGGGACGATGCACTTGAGATCGATGATAACGATAAATCCCGGAAAGAAAGTACGGTAATGACTATAGACGGAAATAATTGTATGCGTTTACAATGACAGCAGCTTCCCGGTAACGCGCGGCCAGGAGGTAACTTACCTGCGTGAGGAGTGAATTCATATTGAAGCTGGATAGCAAAGGGATCGTCACAAGGTCATTGGCGTTTGCCGCTGCTTGTGTGCTGCTTGCCTCATTTCCGTCTCTTATTCCGGGAGCCGCGGCTGCCGACACCATTACGATCGACAAAGGGACGACGTTTCAGACCATCGACGGCTTCGGAGCGGCGGCGAATAAACCGGTGCATTACCTCAAAAACAATATGAGTGCCGCGAATCAAACCGCCATACTCGATAAGCTGTTCTTAAACAGCGGCTCCAACGCCGGGCTGACGATCATCCGCTGGGAGATCAACCCGTTCAAGCCGAGCGAGGACTCCTCCGGGATCGAAGTGTCCTACTGCGGCTGGAATGGCTGTACCGAGGACTGGAGCACCGATGCTCATCAACGATGGTTCGCTGATCAAGCTCTGGCCAGGTACAGCCCCATGCAGTTCTATGCGGTGCCCTGGAGTCCTCCGTCTTGGATGAAGGACAGCGGATCTACGAACGGTGGCCACTTGCTAAGCGCACGGTACGCGGATTTTGCCAGCTACGTAACCAGGTGGGTGGAGAAATACAAGAACGATTTCGGCTACAACATCAAGTGGCTGAGTGTCCAGAATGAAGCCGATTACGAGAATACCCAATGGGCAACGGCCAGATACTACAATGCCGAGATGGACAGTGCCATCGGCCACATCGATACGGCGCTGATAAACCGGGGGCTCCGCACCCAGATCAAGCTGACAGCCCCCGAGGCTACGTCCGAGAATGTAGCGATGAACTTCCTGAACAATATGCCGCTTAATAAAAGCAAGGTAGACTACATCGCCTATCACAATTACGGCAATAACAACAGCACGCTGTATAACGAATCCAAGCCGAAGCTGCAAACGGAATTCAATTTCAAGGACGAGGTCAATAACCTGTGGAAGCCCGGCGACACGGCCTATGATACGGAGCAGGCCGTAGAGCTTGCGGCCAAAATCCAGCGTACGCTGACCACAGGGGGCTCCAATGCAGCCAGAGGCTTTCTGTACTGGTGGAGCGTGGGCAAGGATGAGGCTCTGGCCCAGCAGCTCGTCAACCTGAATATTTCGAATGGGACGTATTCCGTCAGCAAGGTGCTTTACGCCATGGGGAACTTCAGCCGTGTGATGAGACCGGGCTATCAGCGCATTCAAGCCACCTCCAGCAACCCGTCCCTGCTCGTCGCTGCCACCAAAATCAACTCCACCGGAAAGTCGCAGCTTGTCGTCGTGAACACGTCCTCTTCCGATATTACCGCCACTGTGAGCGGCTTCTCGCCCGCCTCCACGGCGGCTGCCAAGCTCAAGACAAGCGCTACCGACAATCTTACCAACATGGCGGATGTGATCTTAGCGAACGGCTCTTTTACCCAAACCTTCTCGGCGAAGTCGATCTATTCGTTCTCAGAGAAATAAGCTTCCTTTGGGGATGCCTGCACTTTTTGCGGGCATTCCCTATTTTTTTGCGCGGCAGGATGCTCTCCGATTCGATATAATGTAGCTATTCACTGAATCATTCATTACGGCCATAAAAAGGAGATCGGCATGGGAGCTTATCGGAAGGTGATCGAGGGAGCGAGGCAGTGGCTGACGAATCTCCCCGATCCCATGTATATCATAAATCTGGAGGGGCAATTCCTGTGGGGAAACCGGGCTTTCGAAAGCCGGTATGGCAGCGCCGGGGAGCTTCCCGAAGCATCGGTTACCTTGGTGCCGATTGTAGATACGGATAACGTTACCGTTGCCTATACCGCTGTGCTGAAGGACGATGCCGCAGCGGCGGAACGGGAGGAACGGCTGCGGCTCGTCGCCGAGAACACGTGGGATACCATCGTGCTGGTGGACAATCAGGCGGTAGTCCGCTATGTTTCCCCTTCCATGAATGCGTTGTCAGGCTATCAGATCGCGGATTATGAGGGGATGGATGCCTTTGATGTCATACATCCGGAGGACAAGGACCGTGTGAGATCGGTCCATGCCGAGGTTGTGCGAACCAAGCAGCCGGTGGAGCTGACGTATCGCCTTGTTCATGCGGAAGGCCATACAATTCATATCGAAGCCCGGGTTAGGCCGGTTTTCGATCATCAGGGGGATGTCAAGTACGTGGTGGCCGTCGCCAGGGATATCTCCGAACGGAAGAAGGCCGAACAGCTGCTGGAGAACATTCTGGACAACGTCAACGCGGCGGTATGGTCGACCGATAAGGATTTTACAAGATACACGTTCTGCTCGGAGAGCATCGAGAGGATATCCGGCATCCCTCGGCGGGAGATTATGCATAACCCGATTCGGCTGCACGATCACATCCACCCTGACGATAACGCGATTCTCATGGGGGAAGTGAAGCGGAAGCTGGATGAAGGGCTATCCGTCCGTCAGCCGATCCGTTACATTCATATCGAGGGGGAAACCCGGTGGGGCCAGCTGGTCGTTCATCCTTGGAAGGATCATACGGGGGCTGTGGAGCGGCTGGACGGCATGATCATTGATATTACGGAGAAAATGCGTTCGGAGCTGGCTCTCGAGGAAAGCGAGCAGCGGTATAAATCTTTGTTCGAGAACAACCTGGACGGTGTGTTTTCGATCGAGCTGGACGGCTTTTATTTTGTCAATGCGAACCGGTCCTTTGAAGCCATTACGGGCATTCGCATGTCCCAGCTGACGGGCCGCTGCTTTCTCGGCATGATCTACGACGAGGACCATCCGCAGGTGTACGAATGCCTTCTCGAGGTGCTGCAGCAAGGGAAGCCGAGGGATATCGAGTGCCGCCTAAGCCATACGAACGAAGGAGAGCGGATTGTCAGCATTACGTTCGTGCCGATCTACTTGTCGGGGAGCCTTAACGGCGTTCACGGGATCGTTAAGGACATTACAAAGCGGAAGCAAGAGGAGCGGGAGCTGATCCAAAGCGAGGAGCGGTATAAGTTCCTGCAGCAAAGCCTGAACGGCCTGTCGAGTGATTTGGCCAATGTCATGAAGGTTTCCGAGCTAGAGCATCGCCTGCTGGAGGAAGTAAGGAACGTTCTGCAGGTGGGTGATGCATCGATCGAGGAGGTGCCGCGAGGACAGGAGACAGAGGCGATGGGGGCTCAAGCCACCTGGATTCCGATCGGGGAGAAAAAGCATCCCGTGTACCTGCGGATCGCTGCAGATCGCACCTTCCTTCCGATAGAAGAAGAGTGGCTGGAGACCGCCGTGCATTATGTAACGCTTCTGTATGATAACCTGAGGCTGATTGAAGATCTGATGAAGCGGCTCGAGGATCTGGTATCGACGAGCCAGACGCCGAAGTGGATGCTGAGACTGTTATTTAAGCTTTCGGAAAAGGAACGGTTTGCCTTGTCGGCCGACCTGCACGATTCCGTGCTGCAGGACCTGATCATATGGTACCGTAAGCTGGAGTCGCTGCGTTCGGCGGGATTTTTCGGAGATGCGGGGCAGGAGGAGCTCAGACAGATCGAGGAAGGGCTGCTGGACGCGATCCATCAGATTCGCATTACTTGCAATGAGCTGCGTCCGCCGTTCCTGCTGAAAATGGGGCTGGTTGAGTCGCTGAAGAGCTTATTTCAATACACGCGGATGTTTGCCAATTACGAAATCGAATTCCAGGCGGGGCAGCAGCTGGACGGCCTGAGCGAGGAGCAAATCTTGGGGATGTACCGCATCGTGCAGGAGCTGCTGAATAATGCGTCCAAGCATTCGAAGGCCGAGAAAGTCACAATGACGCTGGACGAAAGCGCAGATGCCGTGCGGTTCCATTACGCCGACGATGGGGTTGGGATGGATTTGTCCGCATTCGACGGCTCCTTCCAGCACATGGGGCTTGCCGGGATTGAGAAGCGGGTGCTCAGTCTGGAAGGGAAGGTCGAGTTTCAATCGGCTCCGCAGCAGGGCGTTCGGGTGACGATTCATTTTCCAAAAAATTAACTGACAGGTGAGGGACATGGAAATCTTATTGGTGGACGACCACCGCTCGGTGGTAGAAGGGACGAAAATGCTGATCGAATCCGAGCCGGGGATGAAGGTGACGATCGAAACGGATGTATACTGCGTGCCGGATCTGGTGCGTTTGAAGAAATTCGACGTCATGCTGTTCGACCTTTATATGCCGAATGTGAACGGCGCCGATTTGACGAGGAAAATTCTCGATTATGTGCCGGATGCCGTGATCCTCATCTATTCCGGCTTTGAGATCGCGCCGCATTTCAATCTGCTGATGGAATCGGGCGTCTCCGGGTTCATTGCCAAAACCTCCACGCGCGAGCAGCTCATTCAAGCGATTCGCTGCGCGGCCAGGAAGGAAGCGATTGTCCCGATGCAGCTGCTGAAGCAGCTGAGGCGGCAGGAGATCGTGGTCCAAGGCGACAAGGGACGGGAGGAGACGACGATCACGCAGGAGGAGGATAAGCTGCTGCGGGAGCTGGCGAAGGGAAAGAGCAACAAGGAGATCTCCCAGGCGCTGATGATCAGCCAGCGTTCCCTCGAGTACAGTCTGACGGAGCTCTTTCAGAAGCTGCAAGCGAGCTCGCGCGTGGAAGTGATTAAGAAGGCGAAGATATTAGGGATTTTGCCGACTGAGGATTTATATTAGAGAGAGTGGCGCCGCTTGCGGCGTCATTTTTTTTGACTCTCGAGGGGGAACGAGGGGTTATCTCTACTTTGTTGTATCAGGTAAAATGAAGACATGGAGCCGAACATTCTTAAAGAACGGTACGGCAGATGGGGTTTGGCGAAATAAGGTAAGGGTCTTATCCCGGGAGGTTGCTATCATTGAAGCTTCAACGATTGCTAGGAATTACCATGCTGCTGCTCAGCCGCAAGAGAATAGGCGCCCAAGAGCTGGCCGACCGGTTTGAGGTCTCGCTGCGCACGATTTACAGAGATATTGAAGCGATTAATGACGCGGGAGTTCCTGTCGCTTCGTTTGCTGGGTTGGATGGCGGTTATGAGATCATGGACGAATTTCGCATTGAAAGGCAAATCGTCACCCTCGACGATCTGTTATCTATTGTTACGGCTCTGAAAGGAATGCAGACGACCCTGCAGGATCAACAATTGGATCATTTGCTGGACAAGATCAATGCACTTTTTGCCAAATCCGAGCAGCATCGGATAGAGGAAGCGGGAGAGCAGCTGATTATAGGTATGAGCCCGTGGACAAGGGTGGACACGGATAAGGACAAGCTGGCTGAGCTTCGGCTGGCGGCAAAGAACCGTAACGTGGTGTGGCTGACTTACTTAAGCCCCGAAGGAGAGGCGGAGGAGAGGGCCGTAGAGCCGATCGGGCTTGCCTGGAAAGGAAGTGCCTGGTATCTGTACGCGTACTGCAGACTGAGAAAAGATTTCCGGACATTCAAGCTTTCCCGAATCCGGAAGCTCCGGGTTGATATGGAAGTGTTCCCCCGCCGGAAGGAACGCTTGGTGGATCTCGATGCCAAATGGGGGCGGTGGAAAATGGGGCCTTACATAACGATGGTGCTTCGCTTTCATCCGAGAGTGAGAGTACGGGTTGAGGAATGCTTTGGTCCGGAGCAGATGACGGTGGAAGAGGACGGATCGCTGCTCGTAAGGTCGGAACTTCCTATAGACAGTTGGCTCTACGGGCTGCTGCTCAGTTACGGACCGGATGTGCGCGTGCTGGAGCCGGAATTTCTTGCCGAAGAAATTAGCGGACAAGCCAGGCGAATCGCTGAGCTCTATGGGCAATTTCCGTAATAAATTTTGAAGTCTGCTGACAACACGCTGTCAGTGGACCCCAAGTATACTAAAGCTGCCGGATTCATCCCCGGCCTGAAAAAATGACTAGGAGGCTAATCTTATGTACACATCATTGCAAAATTTTATAGCGGAGTATACCAACGAAGCGGAGGGCACCCAGAGGCTGCTGGACCTCTTGACCGATGCATCCCTGAAGCAGGAAGTTATGCCCGGCTACCGGACCCTCGGGAGATTGGCATGGCATATCGTGACCACGATACCGGATATGCTTCACCGCACGGGCCTGAAGTTCGATGCGCCTTATGAACATAACGAGCCGCCGGCATCGGCCGCCGAAATCGCATCAACTTACCGGACAACCGTTCAATCCATGCTGGATGCAATCCGCACGCAATGGACGGATGAGACTTTGCTGGAGGAAGCCGACCTGTATGGAGAGCTTTGGAAAAACGGATTTACCTTAAATGCGCTTGTGAAGCATGAGATTCATCATCGTGGCCAATTCACGATCCTGATGCGGCAAGCCGGTTTACCGGTGCCGGGGGTGTATGGTCCTGCCAAAGAAGAATGGGCAAACATGGGCATGGAAGCTCCTGCTGTTTGATATCGGCCTATCCGGATAGCAGGAGAAGCAATCACTCTCTAAGAGTGGTTGCTTTTTTTTATAACATTAGAATTTATAACAGGATGGAGTCCGATCTGCAGAGCAGCTGGCCGGTGAGCGCAGGATGCACCAACGGTTACGTCGAATTCATAGTGCAGGATTTTTCATTACAAAGCTTATGGGAGGGATACATGGCATGATGACGAACGAAGAAATCCGTCTCTATCTACGAAGACTGGGCATCCCGGATATTCAGCCGCCAAGCCTCGCATATTTGAGAGAGCTTCACCGAGCCCATATGGAGAAGCTTCCATGGCAAACGATCGATATTGTGGCCGGCTTCCCCGCACCTATTGATGTCAGATCATCCGTGAATCTGATGATCGGCGGCCGCAGCGGCTATTGCTTCCACTTGAACGGCGCCTTCAGCGAGCTTCTGCGCTCCCTCGGCTTCACCGTCTTCCGGCACAGAGCCGGTGTTCAGCCGCTGGGGCAGGAGCCTCGGATCAATTCCTTTCACCTCGGGCTCACGGTCAGCTTACCGCACGAGAACGGAGAGGAAGAGCGGTGGATCGCGGATGTCGGGCTGGGAGATATGCCTTATGAGCCTTTGCCGCTGCGTGCAGGAAGCTATGAGCAAGGACCGTTCCGATACCGCGTGACGGCATCGGCTGTTAGCTCGGGGGGCTGGCGCTTGGAGCACGACCCCGGAGCTTCCTTCGCAGGGGCTGACTTTGCTCCTGAGGCGGTAGATGGCCTGGATGTATTTCAACCGAAGCATGAGCATTACAGCACGTCGCCGGAATCGCCATGGATCCAGCTGTTCCTCGTTCGTCATAGGCATGCTGCCGGCAGTAACGAGCTTCGGGGCTGCATATGGAGCAAAAGGGAGGGAACGGACGTGACCAAGACGGAGCTGACGACTCGCTCCCGATGGCTTGAGGTGTTAGGTGATGTGTTTGGCGAGCGACTCGTGAAGTATAGTCCGCAGGAGAAAGAGGACCTGTGGAAGAAGGTATGGAGCCTTCATGAGGCCTGGAAGCGCTCGAAGGCCGATTCCCCAACGGAATAAGCAGCCGCCGACGAATGATGAAAGTCATTCGCGGCGGTTTTTTTGTGTCTACGGGCAGGAATAAGACAACGGCAGATGCTTATTGCTCAGGTAGGCTATCTTCGGGAGACGCATAAGCACACGGTGACTGCCAATTGCCGGCAAAACCGGCTTTGGAGGCCCGTAGAATGTGCTTAAGCACTTGCCATTGTTTTATTGCACCAAGGAAGGAGCCAATGGAGCAAATAAGCACTCGCCGGCATCCTAATTCCTGAACCCAGTGCGGACGGCTCCGTCGCTTTTTGCGCGAAGACCGCAAATATTTGCGCGTGGCGATGCATCGTTTGCGCGTTCGAGGATTCCGTTCGGGTATATGATGATCTCATATCAATGAAGGCAGCCGAGAGCTGCCTGTAGGAGGACGACGAACGATGATCCAACTGAAGAACGTAACCAAGGTATTTCATTTGGAGGCGGGCAGCTTCACTGCCCTGAAGCCAACCGATTTGCACCTGAAGAAGGGAGAGTTCATCGCCATTATGGGTCCGAGCGGTTCCGGCAAAAGCACGCTGCTGCAGCTGCTCGGCGGACTGGATCTTCCGACGGACGGCACCATCACAATCGATGGCGTACAGCTGGAGCAGCTGAATGAGAAGGAGCGGACGTTGTTCCGCCGGGAGAAGGTCGGCTTCGTCTTCCAGAACTATCAGCTGCTGCCGATGATGACCGTGGCCGAGAATATCGCCCTTTCCCTTGCGGCCAATAAGGCGCCGAAGGCGGAAATCGATTCGACAGTCGAGCGCTTGCTCCGCGAGGTGAATCTTGAGGGGAAGGCGGGAAGCTTCCCGTCACAGCTTAGCGGCGGCCAGCAGCAGCGAGTAGCGATCGCCAGGGCGCTGGCTATGAAGCCGAAGCTGATTTTGGCTGACGAGCCGACAGGGAATTTGGACCGGAAGAACGGTCAGGATATATTGCAGCTTCTTTCCCGGCTGAACCGGGAGGAGCAAATCACCATCGTCATGGTAACCCATGACCGGCAGGCGGCGGCAGCTGCGGATCGGGTCATCGTACTGCGGGACGGCGAGGTTGCCCAGTACGGGCTGGAAGGAGTGAGCTGAAGTGAACCTATGGCACATAGCATGGCGCAATCTCATGCGGCGCAAGACGCGCACGCTGCTGACCCTGATTTCGATTATTATCGGCGTCGGCTCTACCTTCGGCGTCATCGCTTCCGTCGATACCGCCAAGAAGGCGTTCCCTCTGTATTTAAAGGCGGCTTTCGGCAAAGCGGATTACACGATCAACGGCATGGAAACCTTCTTCCCGGAAGCCGTGTACTATGAGGTCCAGAAGCTGAAGGATGTTACCGCTATGGCGGTGGTAGAGCAGAGCACCCAGCTTCGGCTGAAGGAAGAAGGCATTACAGACATACAGAAGCGGGTGGATTTGAAGGGCTACAGCCGCACCGATACGGCGCTTACGAATTTCGCTCTCGTAAAGGGTAGCCTCACAGGGAACGGTGCCGTCATCACAGACCGGACGGCGAAGGTGTGGAAGGCGGACGTGGGCGATACTCTCTCGATCGAGACGGATCAAGGAGTGAAGGAGATTCCGATCACAGCTGTCGTGAAGTACACCGTGGAGCTGATGGGACCTTCGAGCTGGTCGATGGCGAAGTACCATCCATGGACGGTCGTCGTGCCGCTTCCTGTCCTTCAAGAATGGTTCGGCTTAACCGGGAAGGTGGAGACCATTCAGCTGAAGGCAATGCCCGAAGCGGATGAAGAGGCCGTGAAGCAGCGAATCGACGAGCTGACGAAGCGCTACGACCAAATCTACATGCAGCCGGTCATTATGGATTTCGACGCGCAATTCAATGATGCGGGAACCTTCTTCCTGGCATTATATATCGCCGGGCTGCTCGGCATCGCGTTAAGCGCCTTTGTTATTTTTAATTCCTTGTATGTGAGCATTAACGAACGCAAGAAAGAATTTGCCGTACTGAAAACGATCGGCTACACACCCGAGCAGCTGCGAAGCTTTGTGCTGGCGGAGGTGCTGCTGCTTGCTTTTGCCGGGACGGTCATCGGGCTGGTCATTGGATTCGGTCTTGCGTATGTTCTGAAGCTGGCGATCTTCATGCTGTTCAGTGTGCATGAGGCAGGAAGCATGGTGCTGTGGAAGGGGCTTGGGGTTTCGGTGCTGTCAGGTTTGCTGGTGCCGCTGCTTGCCTCCATGTATCCGATTCGTCAGGCGGGTCGGGTCAGCGTCATTGCCGTGCTGAAGGAGGCACGGTCGGAGAAGGCGGTCCTTCCACGGTGGAGAGGCGTTCTTGGTATCCTGCTGCTGTTATCGGGCTTCCTGATCAAGCATCTTCTGGTTATCGTACCGATGCTGCTCGGTGTAGGGCTGCTCTTCCCCTACTTGCTGCGTGGGTTCGTGCTGCTCCTTGAGCCTGTATACCGGGCGCTGTTCGGCTTCAGCGGTGAAATCGCCACCCGCAATTTGACAAGGAATCTCAGCCGCACCTCGATGACCTCGGTCATTCTTTGTATGGGGATCGCCATGATTTTGCTGATGGGCTCCCTCAACTCGGCGCTGATTCAATCGTACGAGAAAGCCATTTTCGCCTCCTACGGCGGTAATCTGGATGTTATGTTTCACCATGCGGAGAAGACGGATCTAGAGCAAATCCGCAAGCTGGAAGGAGTGGCGGAAGCCGAGACGTATGCGCTGCAATCGGCAATCTGGAACTTGGACGGCCAGAAGCGCAAGCTGCGGGTGTATGGGGTAGGCGCGGAGTGGATCGACCGCTTCCCGCTGTTCCGTCCCTCGGAGGGAACCCACAGTGAATGGATCGGGCGGCTGGCTCCGGACGAGATCATTTTGGATAAAATCGCGTACGGCATCTGGGGCGGCCGCATCGGCGAAAGCATATCGCTGGATACGGCTCAAGGAACGAAAGCATTTAAAGTGGTTGCAGTCGTTAACACAATGAAGAACAGCGGCTTCGGAGCTTTTATGAAAATAAGTGACTTCCGCGACCATTTCGGCTTAAAGTTTGAGCGAAATGCACTCGTGCTGAAAAAGGCGGAGGCTTCGCCGCTGCAGCTGAGAGAAGCCGTGTTTAACCAGTTCGGCTCCCGGATCGAGAAGATGTTCGGGCCGGAGGACTTTGTTTCGGTGGTCGGGGCGACGCTAACCGGCTCGTTCAGCGTGATTAACTTCCTTGTCGTGCTGGCTATCGTTATCTCCGGCGTCGGCATTACGAATACGCTGCTCATGAACATTATGGAACGGATCCGCGAGCTGGCGATGATGCGTGCGGTCGGGGTTACGAGAGGGCAATTGATTCGAATGATCATGCTGGAGGGTCTAGGCATGGGTTTGGCGGCAACGGTCATCGGCTGCGTGCTCGGCATCCTGCTCATTTATCTCACATCGACGTTCATGGAGATCAACTCCTTGACGTTCCAATTTGGAGTTTCCGGGCTCATCTTGTCTCTGGTTGCCCTGTTCGGCATCCTGATCAGCCTGATCTCCAGCTTCACACCGGCTTCGAGAGCCGCCAAAATTCATTTAAGCGAGGCTTTGCGATATGAGTAAAAGGATACTGATGATAGTACTGTTAACCGCGATTTTATCCGCCTGCGGATCCAAGCCTTCATGGGATCAGGAGAAAGTCCCCGCGGCAAGCGCCGGTCAGGTTCAGCGTCTGCTGGCGGATCAAGTCAAGTCGGATTGGAGCCTGACCGATGCGGGAGCTTCCGAAACGGGCATCGGCAAGCGCATTCGGCTCGAGGTGAAGAAGAGCGACGGGTCCCCTGTGGATCGTTTTCAGGTCAACCATGAGAAGCTGCTGCATTTGATCGTGATCAGCAAGGATTTGTCTTACTTCAATCACATTCATCCGGAGCATAAGGGAGGCGGCGTATTCGAAATCGATAACGTCTTCCCGGCAGGGGGGGAGTACCGGTTCATTGCCGATTTCAAGCCGACGGACGGCGATTCGATGACCAAGATGGAATGGCTGAAGGTGGAGGGCAAGCCATCGGAAGCGGTGCCGGTTGTGCCGGATGAGAAGCTGGTCCGGGTGATAGACGGGAAGCGGGTAACGCTGGCCCTGGATAGCCTGGAGGCCAAGAAGGAAACGAAGCTGACCTTTACCTTGACCGAGGAGTCCTCGAGTCAGCCCATTACCGATCTGCAGCAGTATTTGGGTGCGATAGGCCACGTAGTGATTTTGTCGGAGGACGGAGAACGGTACGTGCACGTCCATGCGGAGGAGGGCCAAGGCACGGGTCCGGACGCCGTCTTCGAGGCGAGCTTCCCGCGGAGCGGTGTATTTAAGATTTGGGGACAATTCCAGAGAAACGGGCAAGTATTCACCGCAGCGTATGTGGTGAAGGTTCCATAACAAGGAGGATACTATGAAACTGTTAATGCGTATTGTCGTCTTTATCGTGATAATAACGATATTTACCGGAGCGGTCGGCTTTGTCGGTTATGCCAATTCTCAGCAAAATTTCTGGGCATCTGTGCGCCAGGAGCCGCTGCCGGACCTTACGGGCCTCGCGAAGCCGAAGCATGACTCGAGCAAGCCAACTGTGGCTGTGCTGCTGGGGAACGAAAATACGGAAGGCATGGATTTCACCATTCCCTATCAGATGTTCGCCATGACAGGAGCCTACAACGTATACGCTGTTGCGTCGGACAATCAAGTGAGGACCTTAACGGGCGGCTTGGAGGTAGTCCCTCACTACTCCTTCGAAGAGCTCGACCGGCTGCTTGGCCGCAGCCCCGACATCATCGCCATTCCCTATATGAACATGAGTGATGCAGGGAAATACGAGCCGATCCGCCAGTGGCTCCTGAAGCATCAATCTACCGTTCTGCTAAGCATTTGTGCAGGTGCGGATAATTTGGCGGCGACCGGACTTTTGAACGGAAAAACGAGCGCCACGCACTGGCAGACCATGGCGGTGCTGACAAGGAAGTACCCGGAGGTGAACTGGGTACAGAACCGCCGCTATGTTACCAACGGAGATCAAATGATGTCTTCAGCGGGGATATCTTCCGGAATCGATGCGGTGCTCTATGTCATCTCCAAGCAGCTGGGAGAGCCGAAGGCAGCCCAGCTGGCCAAAGACCTGAAATACCCGTCCTATCATTTCCAGCAAAATCCGGTCGTTACTCCATTCTCTATGGATTGGCGGTTCAGCATCTATGTGCTAAACAACATGTTTCAGTGGAACAAACTTAAAGCGGGCGTACTGCTGTATGAGGGGGTAGAGGAAATGGCGATTGCTTCTTCCTTCGACATCTACTCCGATTCCGGTACGACGCGCGTGCTGTCGGTTGCCTCTTCTATTCAGCCGCTGGAAACCAAGCACGGGCTGAGGGTCATTGCCAGACATACCATTGAGGCGGCCCCGTCCGTCGAGAAAATGATCGTCCCGGGTAAGCAGGCAAGAACGCTCGCAGCGAAGGAAGCGAAGCGCTGGAGCGACAGGAGCGGCGCGGCGGCGCTGCAGTATGTGCACAGCGATGCGCCGGACCGCTTCCTCTTCGAGGTGCAGCTGGAGGACCTGGCGAAGCAGGAGGACGTGCTGACGGCGAAGCATGCCGTGAAGCGGCTTGAATATCGGGCTCAGGATATCCAGCTGTCCGGCAAGCCGTTCTCTATGGAGACGTACGGCACGCTGCTCCTGACGATTGGCGTGGCTATACTGCTCGCGTATGCAGTGGATCGGCGCTTCCTTCGGAGGCCGAGGAAGCCGGCGGCTGCGCGGCTGGCACAATGACGCTCAGGTGAGGGGATAAGGGAGGCTTAGCTTCCTTTATCCCTTCTTTTTATTCTCCTTTTGCGTGCGCAACGCAAAGTTTTGCGCGGCGTCCTTCACCTTATGCGCTCCCTACCCGCAGTGTTTGCGCGATACGCTAAGCTCCTTCACAGTAAGCTGGTACTAAGCAAATCAACGTACCTGTGCAAAGGAGCTGAAGCTTCATGAATCACATGAAATTGCTTGTCCCCTACGTCCGAAAGCAGATGAGCCTGTACCTCCTCGGCTTCGTAGGAAGCCTGTTCCGATTCCTCATTCCGCTATCCGTCCCGCTCGTGATCAAATACATGTTCGACGACCTGCTTCAGAACGAGGCTTTATCGTATTCCGCCAAAACACAGCAGCTGCTGCTGATCGCAGCAGGGATGCTGGCGGTATTCTTCGTCATTCGCGGCCCGATGGAGTATGTGAGGCAATTTTTTCTGCATAAGGCCAACAACAACGTGCTGAAGGAGCTTCGCACGGATGCTTTCCAGAAGCTGCATGCGCTGGATACGAGCTATTTCACACAGCACCGGAGCGGAGAGATCGGCACGCGCTTCTTCGACGACATCGAACGGGTGAGAGGCTACCTGACGGCCGCTTTGTCCAACGTGTGGATCGAGACGGTCGTGCTGAGCTTCGTCATTGGCGTGATGCTGACGCTGGACCTCAAGCTGACGCTGCTGGCCGTTCTGCTGGTGGGCATTCAGTTCGCTCTGGCGCACCTTCTCTCGAGGAGGCTGAAAACGACCACGAGCCAGATGATGAGCTACCGCTCGGTGCTTAGCGGGTTTATTTTCGAAAGAATCCAGGGGGCTTTCCTCTCCAAGCTGTTTTCCGCAGAGAAGAAGGATAAGGAAGAGCTGGAGCAGCACTTGGTTCGCTTCGAGCGGCTGACCGACCGGCAAGCCCGGGTCAATGCACTCTCCCTGGCCTCAGTGAACGTGCTGAGTGACGTGACGCCGCTGTTGATTGTGCTGGTCGGCAGTCTGTCGGTGATCGACGGAAGCTTGACGCTCGGTGCGCTGCTTGCCTTCTTTGCTTACGTGGACCGGATGAGAAGCCCTGTCACGGCGCTGGTGCAAGCCTTCCCTGCCCTTACCGAGGGGAGTGTTGCGATCGGGAGGGTATTCGATTTTCTGCAGACGCCGGTCACCATCCAAGAGAAGGAGCAGCCATGCGAGCTGCAGGAGTTCCGCCAATCGATCGAATTCCGTGACGTTACGTTCGGCTACAGCGAGGGGGAGCCGGTCCTTAAGGGGATCAGCTTTATTTTAGAAAAAGGAAAAACGTATGCCTTCGTCGGCGAAAGCGGCGGCGGCAAAAGCACGATCATGCAGCTGCTGACCCGGATGTACGATGCGGACGGTGGTGAGGTACGGATCGACGGCGTGAGCATCAAGGATTACTCCATCGCCGGCTTACGGCAGCAGATGGGCATCGTGACGCAGGATAATTTCCTCTACAGCTCCTCCGTAAGGGATAATTTGCGCATGGCGCGGCTGGACGCAACCGACGAGGAGATCGTTGCGGCGGCTAGGAAAGCTTTTGCCCATGAATTCATTAGTGCTATGCCGGGTGGTTACGATACTGAGATCGGGGAGAGGGGTCTGAAGCTGTCGGGAGGCCAGAAGCAAAGGCTGGCGCTCGCGAGAGTGTTTCTCAAGAATCCGTCCATCATCCTGCTGGATGAGGCGACCAGCGCTCTTGATAATGAAAGCGAGAAGCTCGTTCAGCAATCGATAGAGCAGCTATCCCGCGATAAGACGGTGATCATGATTGCCCATCGGCTTTCGACGGTGTTAGAGGCGGATACGATTTTTGTGGTGCGGAGCGGGGGCATTGTCGAGAGCGGCAGCCATCAGCAGCTGATGGAGCTGGGAGGATACTACAAGGAGCTGTACCAGGCTCAGAATCCGGCGGAATGGGCGGAAGGCGCGTAACCAATTTCAGCACATTGAGCTAGAGGCCTGCTAGAGCGTATAATAGAAAGGAGAATCCTATTTAAATAGAAAAGGTGTTATTTTTCCAATGAGTATATTAAACGTAGAAAGACTAAGTCACGGCTTCGGAGACCGTGCGATCTTCAAGGACGTATCCTTCCGCTTGCTGAAGGGCGAGCATATCGGCCTGATCGGTGCGAACGGCGAAGGCAAGTCCACTTTCATGAACATCATTACAGGGAAGCTGCAGCCGGATGAGGGCAAGGTTGAATGGTCGAAGCGGATGCGGGTCGGTTATCTCGATCAGCACGCGGTGCTGACGAAAGGAATGACGATTCGCGATGTCCTGAAGGGCGCGTTCCAATACTTGTTCGATATGGAGCAAGAGATGAACGACATGTACGGCCGGATGGGCGAGGTGTCTCCGGAGGAGCTCGAGCAGCTGCTGGAGGATGTCGGTACGATTCAAGACACGCTGACGAGCCAGGACTTCTACATGATCGATGCCAAAATCGAAGAAACGGCACGCGGCCTGGGACTGACCGATATCGGTCTGGACAAGGACGTGAACGACCTGAGCGGCGGCCAGCGGACGAAGGTATTGCTCGCGAAGCTTCTGCTCGAGAAGCCGGACATTCTGCTCCTCGACGAGCCGACCAACTACCTTGACGAGGTGCATATCACTTGGCTGAAGCGTTATCTGCAAGAGTACGAGAATGCGTTCATCCTGATCTCGCACGACATTCCGTTCCTGAACAGCGTCATTAACTTAATCTATCATATGGAAAATCAAGAGCTCACCCGATACGTCGGGGACTACGAGCATTTCCAGCAGGTTTACGAGATGAAGAAGCAGCAGCTGGAATCGGCATATAAGCGCCAGCAGCAGGAAATCGCCGACCTGAAGGACTTCGTTGCGCGGAATAAAGCGAGCGTCGCGACACGGAACATGGCGATGTCCAGACAGAAGAAGCTCGACAAGATGGACGTTATCGAGCTTGCGAAGGAGAAGCCGAAGCCGCAGTTCAGCTTCAAGGAAGCCCGCACCTCCGGCAAGCTGATCTTCGAAGCGAAGGGGCTTGTGATCGGCTATGACAGCCCGTTATCCAGACCGCTGGACCTGCGGATGGAACGCGGCCAGAAGATCGCCCTGGTCGGTGCGAACGGCATCGGGAAGACGACGCTGCTTCGCAGCATTCTGGGCGAAATTCCGTCGCTGGACGGCAGCGTTCAGCTGGGCGATTTGCTGGAGATCGGGTACTTCCAGCAGGAGATGAAGGAAGCCAACTACAATACGTGCATAGAGGAAGTGTGGAATGAGTTCCCGTCCTTCACTCAGTTCGAGGTGCGCGCCGCGCTGGCGAAGTGCGGACTTACGACGAAGCATATCGAGAGCAAGGTAGCCGTATTAAGCGGCGGCGAGAAGGCGAAGGTTCGCCTGTGCAAGCTGATCAACCGCGAGACGAATCTGTTGGTGCTCGACGAGCCGACGAACCACTTGGACGTCGACGCGAAGGATGAGCTAAAGCGTGCGCTCAAGGCGTACAAGGGCAGCATTCTGCTGATCTCCCACGAGCCGGAATTTTACCGCGACGTCGTGACGGATACGTGGAACTGCGAGTCTTGGACGACGAAGGTGCTGTAAGGAAAGAGAGGCCTATCTAACCTGAAGAGGGTTAGGTAGGCTTTTTGATTTTTTGGGGTGTAGGCGGTAGCGGCGTCGGAGCCGGGGGTGTGTGTGTGCCATAGCGGCATGCCGTGCCGCTAATGGGGCGAATGCGCGAGAATCCGAGCCAATAGCGGCGCGCAGGTACATTAAAGGCGGGAGCGTCGCCGCCCCCGCCTTTAACGTACGCTATGCTGATCCCGATACTCCTGCGGCGTCTTGCCGAACGCCTTCTTGAAGGCGTGGTTGAACGAGTGAGGCCGCTGGTAGCCGAGCTGCGCGGCGATTTCGTAGACCTTCTCCTCGGTGCTCCGCAGCAGGTACTCCGCCTTGTCCATACGGACGCGATGGAGGTAATCGCTTAGATTCTCACCGGTTTCCAGCTTGTAGATCTTCGATACGTAGACCGGATGCAGGAACACGTGCTCGGCGATCTTCTGTAGGGAAACATCGTTCGAGATATTGTGCTCGATAAACTGCTGGATTTGCCGGATGACCGAGTGGCGCGTATCCTGCGTTTGCCGTTCCAGATCCTCCCGAATACGCCGCAGCGTGCGGTACGCCCAGTCCTTCAGCTGCTGCAGCGTCCGAAACGGTACGCCCTCCGTCAGCTTCCCGTAGTCCTCGGCGATCAGCTGCGACAGCTGCCTTCCGTTTTTGTGGGAAATGTAAGTGTACGCAGAGGCGATGGAAAAATACACCTCCATCACATGCTCCTGAGACTCGGCCTGCTTACGCTCCATCTCCTCGAAGGCAGCCTGCAGCTTTTCTTCTATACTCTCCCAGCGCGAGGCCTCCAGCAGGTGAATCAGCGTGGGCGGTTCATAAAGGCTCTGCAAGGACGATACCTCCGGCGCCAGCTGGCCAAGCTCCTCTCCGATGCGCAAGAAGAGCTCCTTCTCGCGGCCGATGTGCCTGCGGAAGGCCTCCACCGAGCGGCTGTAAAGCAGCCGCAGCTCCGCCGGAAAATTCCCCGACGTGCTCACCAGAATGGAAATCGTGCCCTTGAGATACGTGGACACCGCCGCCTGCAGCTGGTTTGCCGTCCGCTCGAACCAGGCGGCGCCGTCAGGATCGGTTGTTCCTTGCTTCTCCGTCATCACGAAGACCAAATAATCGTGAGGGTCCTTCGTGTTCCAGCTGTCATAGCGATCACCGAAAAGCTCCTCCACCATGTTGCCGATCGCATACTCCATCAGGGACAATCGGGAGGGGTCAAATTCCAGGAAGGCCTCCTCCAGCCGGATCATCATAATGGAAAAGCTCTGGCTCGTATGACCGGCCAGTCCAAGCAGGTCCATCTTCTCCCGCAACGAGGCCTCCGACATCCGCAAGCCCTGCAATACATCGCTGAGGAGCGTACTTCTCAGCAGGGGCAGGTTCTCCTTCAATGTGTAGGCGAGCCGTTGCCGGGAGACGACTTCCTGCCATTCCTCCCGCAGCTTCTCCATCACCCTCCCCACGGCGGCCACCAGCTCCGGCTCCTTCACCGGCTTCAGCAAGTAATCCTCCGTACCGTAGCGAAGCGCTTCTTGCGCGTATTCAAATTCGGAATACCCCGACAGCAGCAGGCACTTCGTTTTGGGCCACCGCCGCTGTATCATGGCGGCCAGCTCCAAACCGGTCATCCCGGGCATCTGGATGTCAGTAATGACAATATCGATCAAGGCCTGCTCCATCAGCTCCATCGCTTCCAGTCCGTTGTAAGCCTTGTGCACCTGTTCTATGCCGATGGCCTGCCAATCGATAGTGCTAGCCAGCCGTTCCACCACGTGCATCTCATCATCCACGATTAAGAGCTGTACCATCCTTCGCCCCTCCTTGCACCGGCTGACTTCGATTCCACTCAAGCACCGCCCGAACGCCGCCGCCTACGGCATGTTCGAAAGACAGCCCGGAGCCCTCGCCGAACTGGTAATACAGACGGCGGTGCACATTCCAAGTCCCGCAGCCGATTTGCTCCGTCATAGGCTCGTTAAGCTGGGCTGTCAAGCGCAGCAGCTCTTCGCTCGTGAGCCCTTTGCCGCTGTCTTCAATCACGATTCGGTTCAGCTTCTCCGTCTGCTCCCCCGTAATGCGGATGAAGCCGCCTCCCACACGATGCTCAATGCCATGCACGATGGCATTCTCTACCAATGGCTGAAGCAGCAGCCGCGGCACCTTTTCCTCCAGCATCGACTCGGGTACGCTTACTTCATATTCGAGGCGCTGCATCCGCATATTTTGAATCGTCAAATAATGACGCACCAGCTCGAGTTCCTCCCGAAGCTTTACGGACTGTGTCTCCACCCGGGTAGAGTATCGGCAAAACTCGGCAAGACTCTCCGCCATCCTGACAACCGCATCCTTATCGTCGAGCAAGGCCGAATTAATAATAAAGAACAAGGAATTGTACAGAAAATGGGGATGGATCTGCGATTGCAGCTGTTTCAGCTCCGCTTCCCGGGAGCGAAGCTTCTCGGCATACACATCCTCGACCAGCTCCTGAATTTGCTCGGCCATCCCGTTGAACCGCCCGATCAAATAATGAAATTCACGGGATGAAGGATCCGGCTTTACGCGAGCGGACAGATCCCCCCGGGCCACGCGCTGCACCCCGCGGATCAAAGTGACTAGCGGCCTCTGCACATGTCTATACAGCAGGAAGGAGCCGAGCACTCCCGCCAGCAGCAGGAGACCGATGGACCCGTAGAACCCGTTTCTCGTCTTCGTAATCGGCGTAAGTATCCGCTGCTCCGGCACATAATCAATAAGATACCAGCCCAGCTGGCGCGATTTCACATAGCTTACCAGATGTTCCGTATCCCCGATAACCATACGGGTTTGTCCGGATTCCGCCAAGTCCATCGCGCTTAATCTATCGCTGATCAACCGGATGGCCGGCTTCGCAGCCGTACTGGTCACAATGGGCTCCTGACCGGGCGAATAAAGGAAGGGATCGCTTTGCTTATCTTTTTTATAAATATCCAACCATTCACTAATATTCTGCACGGGAAAACGAACCTGATACACCGCCCGGGCTTCGCCATAGGTCTGCACATGGGAAGGCTCGCTAATATCCTTGCTGAAGGTGCCCTGCGCGCCGCCGCGGGAGACGTCCGTCCCATACGTCCATGTGCCGTGAAGCGTTTGCTGCCAAGGCCAGCCCGCATCGCTGCCGTTTACGAAAATATTCGAGGAGATGACCTTCTTCTCCCGCGGCATCAAGAGCGTCAGGTCGTTCGACCAGGCGCTGGAGACGCTTTGCAGTCCTAGCTTTTCCTGCACCCGGGATTGCTCCCGTAACAGAGTATCCCCCGGGGGCACCGAGGGATCGACAAATTCGCGTATATAAGGGTCATGGCTTAAAATGACGGGAAACATCGACAAGTTCTCGATATGCGAGTCCAGCTGAAACAAAAAGAAAGACAGCTGGTTCAAATTCGAGCTTTGAAGCTGATCCTGAATGACGTTGTTCGCCACACGGTTGGAATAGCTGTATAACACGAAGACCGGAGTAAGCAGGAGCACGACCATGATGACGATTTTGGTAAACATCGATAACCTAAGCTTCATCCGGCTTCCCCCTTTCTTACGTCACTGAATCTAGATTATAGTATCCCAACCGGAGCGGAATCAAATTCCATTATCCCTTTACGGCGCCGGCTGCGAGTCCGCTCACGATATATCGCTGAGCCAGCAAGGCAATGATGAGGACCGGAAGCGTAATAATGCAGGCGGCCGCCATGAGCGCGCCCCAGTTGATCTCCGAATACGACATGAAGTTGAATACGGCGATCGGAAGCGTCTTCGTTTTGTCACCTGCCAGAATGATCGAGAACATGAAGTTGTTCCATGAGAAAATGAACGATAGCAGCGACGACGTAATCACACCCGGTCCGGAGATCGGCATGATGATGCGAAGGAACACCTGATGCTGCGTACAGCCGTCGATCAGGCCCGATTCCTCAATCTCGGTAGGAAGCGCCTCGAAGAAGGAAATCATAATCCAGATGATGAACGGCAGTCCGACCAGCATGTGGCTGAGAATCAATGCGGTGTAGGTGTCCACCAGATTGATTTTGGAGAAAAGGATAAACCATGGAATCAGGAACGTAATCCCCGGAATAATCCGGGCCACCAGAATAACCAGTCCCAGCTTGTGAAGTCCGTGTCTCGCGATCGCATAAGCGGCAGGAAGCCCCAGCAGCAAAGAGAAGAACGTCGAGCCCAGCGCTACGACTAAGCTGTTCCATATAAACTGCATAAAGTCATATTCCCGAAATACGTTGATATAATTCACGCCTGTCGGCTTGAAGGCAAACAGCTGATCGGTGGACATGATCTGCGCCTGCGTCTTGAAGGAGGCAAGCAGCATCCACAAGAACGGGAAGGCGAACAGGAGCAGCACCAGAAATGTCAAGCCGCTGTAAATCCAGCGCTGACCGGCTTTTTTCTTCATCATGAGGCGGATCCCTCCAATCGCTTACGCATCCAGATCATAAACAAAGTCAAACTCATAACGAGCAGGAAGAACAGCACAAGCAGTGCGGAGGCCATACCCAGCTTAAAGTACTGGAAGCCGAGCACATAACCGTAAATGTTGAGCGTCTCGGAGGCCAGGTCCGGGCCGCCCTGTGTCGTAGCATAGATGATGTCGAAGGTTTTCAGCACATCGATCAGCCTTAGCATTGCCGCAACCATAATCGTTGGCTTCAAAAGCGGCAGCGTAATGGAGATAAACTTTCTCCAGCCGCTGGCTCCATCCACATCCGCCGCCTCGTAAGGATCGGTAGGCAGCGTGGAAATGCCCGCCATCACGATCAGGGCGATCATCGGCGTCCATTGCCATACGTCCACAATGACGAGGGAAGGTATAGCCTGCTGAGGAGAGGCCAGCCACAGCAGCGGCTCGAAGCCCATCGCCTTCAGCATCATGTTCGCAGCGCCCATGGTTGGCTCATAGATCAGCAGCCATACCAGACCCATCGCAACCGGAGTGGCGACCATCGGGAGAAGGAAGATGGTTTTGACGATATTTTTGCCGCGGAATTCTCTGGACAGCAGGACGGCGATGGCGACGCCGAGCACGACTTCAATAAACAAGGCTCCTATAGTAAAGGAGAAGGTCGACTTGACGGCATTCCAGAAACGGCTGTCCAGGAACAGCGAGATATAGTTATCCAGGCCCACCCACTTTGGCGGGGTCGTAGCGGACATGCTCCATTCGAAGAAGCTGATCCGTACGGTGTAAATAATCGGGAAGAGCATCATGACCAGGACGAAGATGACGGCCGGAAGCGTATAGATCCACTTGAGATGTCGGTCAAACCAGTTGTAGCTCACAGTATGAAGCACTCCTTTCTCGGAAGAACAAAAGGGCCAATGGCTGGGATACACCTTTGACCCTTTGTCGTGATAGCCTATGTCAGCGATGGATTATTTCGTTTTGTCTTTGTCGATGATGGCTTGCAGCGTCTTGTTCGCTTTATCTGCGGTTTCCTGCACGTTGCCTTCGCCGGTAATGATCTTCTGTACGATCTCGCCGACAGCGTCACGGGCTTCGCCTACACTGATCACAACCGGACGGTCGTGGTCTACGCCGCCTTTGGCGCTTTCCTTGATGATCGGAACGAGCTCCGCCGGGAATCCGGTAACGCCCTCAGGCTTCTCCCATACGGAAGCACGGGGACCGGGGTTACCCTTCTGTTGGGTCTTGAGCACGATTTCCTTGCTCGTCGCCCACTTAATGAACTCCCAAGCCGCATCCTTATTGGCTGCCTTCGCATTCATAGCGAGACCCCAAGAGGTAATGTTGTAAGGCTTGGAACCGGCCTTGCCTGCAGGGAATACGGCGAAGCCTACTTGATCGGCGATTTTTGATTTTTCTTTATCCGTTGCGTTCTGGTAGATGGAGTTCGCATCGGTATAGAATGCTACCTTACCTTGGGCGAAAATTCCGATCGCCTGCGGCCAGGACATGTTCAGTACGCCCGGAGGGCCGTAATCCTTCAGCAGTGTGCCGTACGTCGTGAACGCTTTGATCGCCTCAGGCGTGTTGATCGAAGCCTGATCCCCCTTGGTGAAATCTCCGCCTTCGGAATAGAGGAAGGAGGACACCTGCGTGACGAGCGGCGAACGCTGTCCGCGGGCGACGAAGCCATACATCTCCTTGGATGGATCATGCAGCTTCTTGGCTGCGGCTACGAGCTCATCAAGCGTTTTCGGCACCTCGATGCCCGCTTGCTTGAGCAGATCCTTGCGGTAGTAGAGGATCTCCTGCTCGGTGATGATCGGAATGCCCGCAAGCTTCCCGTCAACTGTTGCCGAGCCTACTGCGGATTTGGAGAAATCGTTAAAGTCATACGCCGCATCCTTCTTCACGTACTCATCCAGCGGCTGAACCCAGCCGTTCTTGTAGAAGAGCTTGCCTTCCTGAAGCGGGCGGTACATGAACACATCCGGGGTTGCGGAGCCTGAGGTGAATTGCACGGTCAGCTTCTGCGTCAGCTGGTCCTCGAACAAACCCTGTACTGTAACCTTCATGCCGGTGGCAGCTTCAAATTCCGGGAGCAGCGGCTTGATCGCGTCTCCCCAAGGATGGTTCGCTGTTACAAGGTTCAGCGTCTTGCCCTCGAACGGCTTTGCCGCCGGCGCCTTCGCATCCGATGCTCCCTGAGTCGCTCCTCCTGCACCGCCGCCGCAGCCCGCCACTAGTGAAGCTGTAAGCAGAACGGCTGCTCCCGTACCAAACCAACGCTTTCGTGTATTTTTCATAAAGTGTGACCCTCCAATATGGATGATGTGTTTATTTTTTATGAATGCGCTTTCGCCTTACAGTTATAAAGATACAGCACCATCGCCGTTCTTGATATAACGAAGACTAAACATGGATAACGACACATTAATCAGTTGTGTGAGATGGTAGTAGGATTCCCGGCCAAATGAAAAAAAACTCCAACTCTCTCTATAGAAGAGACATTGGAGCTTTGCGGATGATGTGGGATTTGTGATAATGTGCAGCAATGTTTCGAGAAAAGGGCGGTCAACGATAAGATTTGTGAGATCGTACAACTTTCTGACCGGACAATAAGCCTTTACCCGTCACGGTGGTGTTGGAATTTTTGTATTTCCGCAGAAATCTTACGCGCAAAGGGCGTCGCGGCAGCGGATTGCTGCTTTATCGCAGAAAACCGCCTAACGGATGATGACGCCTACTCTACCGCCACCCGGCGTCGCCGGCCGATCCACTTATCAGCATAATAAGTGATTCCTGCAAACACAGCCATAATGCCGAAGTAGGTCCCGGCAACCGTCACTGCATTCGGGCTCACGCGGCTGCCCCCCGGCATCCCTTCGCCGCGGGCTCCTGCGCCGCGCTGCGGCTTCGCGCCTTCGGCTGCTCCGGCCGCAGGCCGTCCCTCGCCTGCCGGCCTCTGCATCCCGCCATGCCCGGCAGGAGCGGAGGAGGCGTTTACCACCATCCCGAGCATTTGAAGCTTGGAGAGGAAGTCGGTTGTGTACACCTCGTAAGCTCCGAACAGCAGCACGATGGCCGCGGCGGCTGTCATGACGGTACGAGCGGCTGTCTTGGGCAGCTTGAGATTCAGCAGGCGGTTCGTCACCTTCATGACCCAATGCCAGTGCAGCCCGATATGAATGCCGATCAGGATCAACGTCAGGAAGGATACGCCCATATGGGTGATTTTAAACCAATTCTCGTTTCCATAGCGGAACTCCGGTAGAATCACCCGAGAAATGAGCAGTCCGCTCACAATAACGAAGGCCATCGTGATCAGCAGGATGACGTTCAAGGCGTAGCTGAGGCGCGTTTTGCCCGGCAGTGATTTATCGAACAGGCGGAACGTAATCTTCTGCACAAACTTGAGGTTCAGCAGAATGTGCGTGATGAAAGCAAACGCGATGGCCGTGCCCGCAATTTCGTGAAAGGCGAGACCGCCTAGCACCATTTTGTTAAAAAGCAAAGCGAACGTCGTCCCCATGACGATATCCAGGGTCAATTTGACATACGATCTCTTATTATTCATGCCCCGTAAACTCCCCATACTCAGAATGGTTTCATCGCCTCTTATTATGCGGGGGATGGCTGAAACCGTTCTGAGCAGGGGCTGAAAGCTCGCTGAATGTTTGGCCGATGCTGGTCGATGACGCTGTTAATGCGCCAGCATGTCGGCCATATCCTCCTGTGCGTTGCCGATCAGCTTCAAGCCGAACGTCTGCACGAGCACATCCATTACGCCGGGCGTGATGAACTCCGGCGGCTTCGGACCGATGCGGATGTCCTTGATTCCCAAGCTGAACAGACCAAGGAGAATAGCGACGGCCTTCTGCTCAAACCAGGACAGCACGATGCTGACAGGAAGCTCGTTCACGGAGCAGCCGAAGGCGTCCGCCAGCGCCAGCGCGATTTTGACCGTGGAGCCGGAGTTATTGCACTGCCCCAGATCGATGTAGCGCGGAATGCCCGTATCCCCTACCGTACCGTAGTCGACGTCATTGAAGCGGAACTTGCCGCAGGAGGTGGTGAGAATGACCGTGTCGTTCGGCAGCGAGGTAGCCAGCTCGCGGTAGTACTCCCCGCCCGAGCCCGGGGCGTCGCAGCCGGCGATGACGAAGAAACGTCTGATTTTGCCGTCCTTTACGGCTTGAATGATCTCCGGCGCGAGCCCGATCACTGTTTCGTGGTGGTAGCCTGTCGTCAGCACGGCTTCCGAATCGATGTTCGCTGCAGGCAACTGGAGGGTTCTCTCGATCAGAGGAGAGAAGTCCTCGCCCACGATTTTGGTGACCCCCTCAAGTCCGGCTACTTCATAAGAGAAGAACCGGTCGGCATACGAGCCCTTGATCGGCATCACGCAGTTGGTCGTCGCCAGAATCGCGCCGGGGAATTTCTCGAACAGACGGCGCTGGTCGTACCAGGCCTTCCCGATATTCCCTTTGAGATGAGGATATTTCTTCAGCTCCGGATACCCGTGAGCGGGCAGCATTTCGGAGTGGGTATAGATGTTGATGCCCTTGCCCTCAGTTTGCTTGAGCAGCTCCTCCAGCGCGTAGAGGTTGTGTCCTGTAACGACGATACATTGGCCCTCGATTTTGTTTTGCGAAACGGTAACGGGCTGTGGGATCCCAAAATGCGTCGTATGCGCGCGGTCAAGCACATCCATGATGCGTACGGCGGCGCTGCCCACCTTCATCGCCATATCGATATGCTCCTGGAGATTGAAGTTGGAGTTGGTTAGAGTCATATACAGCGCTTCATGCGTGATCTTATCCACCTCAGGGTCGCTGTAGCCAAGCTGGCGGGCGTGGGTGGCATAGGCCGCAATCCCTTTCAAAGCAAAAATCATCGTATCCTGCAAGCTCGCGATATTCTCGTCCTTACCGCATACCCCGATCACCTTGCAGCCGCCTGTCGGCGTTTGTTCGCATTGGTAGCAAAACATAACGAATCTCCTCCAATTTATCTTTCGTAATTGTTTTTCTCATGGGTACCACTTTACCAAGAAGACAAGGCATCGGAATGTGATGGGAATCACAATGGATTTGTACAAATGATGGCAGCGAAACATGGGACTTTCGTATGAAAAAACACCAAAACTATGACTTATCATTGCCCATTCTTGGAAGTATAATAGATTCATAGCTTTGTTGACAGGCGGATGTATTTGTCGCAATTTGTAGAATTGATACGGGAGCGGGGTTGGATATTCTTTGAAAAATAATGCTGTTGCAGCAGTGCTGATGCTGCTGATCTTTTGCTGCTTTTTTGCAGCGCCGCGGAGTTATGCCGAGCCCATACAGGATGAATTTACTGTCGATTCCGGCTTGTGGGACTTTATGGGGAATGCGTCGCGTCAGGGTGACGGAACCGTCCGGCTGACGGAGGCTAAAGGCTCCCAGGTAGGGACGATCTGGCTCAAGCAGAGCGTGGCGCCGCCTTATCAAGTGAGCTTCAAGTTCAAGATCGAACGTCCGATACCGGGTGACGGGGGCGACGGTCTGGTGTTTATGTTCAATAAGCGGCAAAATCTGGAACCGGCCTCGGGCGGCGGAATGGGCTTCGAGCCGGGCAACGGCTACGGGGTCGAGTTCGATACCGTCCATAACGGCGAATATGATCCGGACGGCAGCCATATCGCCTTGTTCAAAGACAATGCCAGGCATATGCCGGATCCGCTGGATGCTACACGCTGGCATGCGATGGCGCTGGTGCCTGTCGCCGGTCTGAGCGACGGCGCCTGGCATGATGTCAGCCTTCGCGTGGAGAACCATCGGGTCACGCTATGGAAGGACGGCAGCTTGGTGTTCCGCGCGGACGGTCCGCTGGACAATTCCTTCGCGGGCCTCGGATTCTCGGCCAGCACGGGCGGATCCTATCAGGCCCATTGGATTGACAGCTTTCGGCTGGATAGCGCTCCTTTTATCAGTAGGGTGGATGCGGATAAGGAGGGTCGCCTGAAGAACGGGGAGACGGTGGATCTCCAGCTGCAGTTTTCCAAGGCGGTGAACGTCACCGGCTCTCCCGAGCTCACGCTGAATAATGGGGCCAAGGCGGTATATGCTAGCGGCTCAGGGACGGACACGCTGCATTTTACTTATACGGTGGACGGAACGAAGCGAACGAAGGCGCTGGACGTCACGGGCCTGGCTCTGAACGGGGGAAGCATCAAGGGGATGGATGGCTACGATGCCAACGTGGCGATGCCGGACCCGGCCGCCGGCAACGGGCTTGCCCAGACGAAACGGCTGATCATCGACGGCCTTGTACTGCAGCTCGATTTCGAAAGCGGCTATATGGATTTGTCGGGGATGGCGAATCACGGAACGGCAAGCGGTGATGTGACGTTGGTCCCGGGTACGAAGTTCGGTCAGGCGGTCCAAATCAAGGGGAATGGAGTGGCCGCGGCGGGAAGTAACGGGGTGATCCGTATCCCGGACAGCTCTACACTTGCGCTGCAGAATGAACTGACCGCTTCCTTCTACTTGCGTGTGGATAGCAAGAAGGGGACGGATGGGTATTGGACGCAGCTGGATGAAGGAGTCCAGTCGATCCTTGCGAAGAAAAGCGACACCGAGGGCTTTGTCATCAACCTGGATTATATGGCCAATCCGGATGAAATCTATTTTAATAAATCAATGGATGCCTACAGCGGCCAAAATGGACTTGTTATGGATTATACGTATCCTACAGGCAATCCTCCAGACGGTCCTCCAGGCGAATGGCATCACGTGGCCGTCGTCGTTGCCACCGATAAAATTCAATTGATCATTGATGGAGATATAGAGAATAGCAAAACGGAGCTGCTAAACGTATCCGATAAGATAGACTTCTCCAGCGCGAATGGACAAGACCTGACCATCGGCCAGTTCGGGACCGGATGGTACGCGGCCAATATTTCCCTCGATGATGTGCGGCTGTACAACCGTGCGCTGTCCGAGACGGAGGTGCAGAGCTTGTACAGCTCTACGCGGCCGACCATCGGAACCATCACGGTACCTGACGCTCCTTCCGAAAGGTCGTATAAGCTTGGGGAAGCCGTAACCTTCGAGCTGACCTACTCGGAGCCGGTATGGGTGTCCGGGTCTCCCTATCTGGAGATGACGGGCGGAAAGCAGGCGGTCTACCGTTCGGGGAGCGGTTCGAATAAGCTCCGGTTTACCTATGTGGTTGCAGCCGGCGACGGCATCTCGGACTTGAAGGCGACAGCCTTGAATGTGGCGTCCGGAAGCATTCGAAGCGGTTGGGATTACGATGCCACAGGGACGCTGCCTGCGCCAAGCTATCCGACACTCCACATAGACGGAGCTGCACCGACTGTGAGCGTATGGGCGCCGGGCACGAGCTCCGTTCGCTGGGTGGAATTGAACCCTCAGCCTGGAAGCGATGCCGTGTCCATGCGATTCTCGAATGACGGCGTGACATGGCAGCCATGGAAGCCCTTCGCTACGAAGACCTATTTCAAGATCGACGGAACCGGCAGCGTATGGCATCAGTTTATGGATGCGGCCGGTAATCTGAGCACTTCGGGGAATTTCTACATCTCCTACGGCAATTCCTTGGCGCCGCGGGCCGGAGCCGATCGGGCGCTTTACTTCCGAAGTAACGAGTCCGTAGTCATTCCGAATAAGAACGATCAGCTCGGCGTCTTCACCATCGCCATGCGGGTATATCCTCAGCTGGATAGCTCACCGACGTCGAGCAATCCTGTACAGACCTTGTATCATCAGCCTCCGGGGGCAGGGACGAAGGGGATCTGGATGTACTTGAAGGACAATCGGGTGCACGTGGCCTATACGAACCCTTCCGGCGCTTGGGTGGAGCAATTTGTTTCTACGGAAGAGCTTCCGCTCAATCAGTGGTCGCAGCTCGGTTTTATGTTCTACAACATCTATGCAGAGCTGTATATCAACGGTCAAATGAAAGGCTCCGGCTCCGTCGAAGTCGGTACGTATGCGCAGACCAAGTTCCAATCCATCACGCTGGGCAATCGGCCGGGACAGGCGGAAGGCTTCGTGGGCGGGATGGACGACCTTGTCTTTTTCAACCGCGATGTCTATGGGTCGGAGCTGGCGAAGCTGGAGCATGAGGGCATTAATCCGAATCATTTGTACTACGGAAATATTACGAATTATTTTCCGTTCGATTATCTAGTTCAAAGCTCTGCTGTCGACGTGATCGGCGGACTCTATGGTCAGGTTAACGGATTGACCGCATCGGATGTGAAAGAATACTTAAATCATACCTCCTTCACGATAGAGGAGGATCAAGTCCTGAACAGCAGGCTGCTCGGATATGACGGCAATGACGATCCGGTAACCTTCCGGATCGTTACGGCGCCTGCACACGGCACAGTTACGTTGAAGGATGCGGTGACGGGGGCTTTTGAGTATAAGCCTGAGCCCGATTACTTCGGCCCGGACAGCTTCACCTTCCAAGCGAATGAAACCGGCAGGGCATCGAATATCGCTACGGTTGCCGTTACGGTGGCCCCTGTGAACGATCCGCCGAGCTTTGACCTCAAGGGAACGGAAATGACCGTGACCCATTCGCTCCCGGTCTCCGAGCTGTGGGCGATCGGAATCAGCCCGGGACCTGTTAACGAAGAAGGTCAGATGCTGGTTTTCGAAGTAACGACAGACCGGCCTGAGCTGTTCGACGTGCAGCCGGCAATCGCCGCTGACGGCACATTGACGTTCCAGGCTAAGCCGAATGCACAAGGAACCGCCATCGTCACAGTGCTGCTAAGCGATGGCGAGCCGCAATATGGTGATGTATATAGGTACCGGCAATTTCAAATTCATGTAGATACGTCACCGATGTTCCTTGCTCCTGAGGCGCTGGACCTGACGGTGGGAAGCACGGCTCCGGTTGCGGTTAAGGTGTATGCAGGCGGAACGGTGACGGATGTGACGTATCACGCAGCTTTCCTGGGCTATAACGGCAGCATTGTTTCAGTAAGCTCTGCTGGCATGGTGACTGGACTCTCCAACGGGTCTACCGTCATTACGGTAACGTACGGCGTCTACAGTGCCCAGCTGCCGGTAACCGTTACAGGAGGGACGACGCCTCCGCCTGAGAGACATATCAACTATATCGAGATGGATACGCTCCCGTTCTTAACCTTCGGAGCAGCGGTCCCGGCCCGGGTATGGGGCATATACTCCGACGGGAGCCGGGAAGCGCTGACGACCGGAGTGACGTTTACCTCCTTTAGTCCGTCGCTCGTAAGCGTCGACCCGAACACAGGCATGCTGAAGGGGCTGGCAGGGGGTGACTCGGTGATTAGGGCCGTTTACGGCTCTTACGCAGCCGAGCAGAGGGTGTATGTCATCACGCTCGAGCTGATGGTCAAGCGGCAGGATTTGAACGGCGATGGAATGTTCGACAAGCATGACGTCCTCCTTGCGCTGAGCCATTTGCCAAGCTACCGTATACGTGAATAAGCGCGCTTGCTTACGGCGGTCGTTTCCTAGTATGATGCTGGGAAACGGCCGCTTTTTTTGGCATATAAAGGAGGTCTATTCCGCATGAAGCAATATTCGAAGGTAGAGCTGTCGGAGCTTCTGGAGCATCGGGAGGATGCTCGGGCGGGGGATTATCGAGGCAGTATCACCATATTCGCCTGGGAGCTCGGAAACGAAGGAGAACCGCCGAGAGTAGTATCGGTTGTGATCGGAGAACTGAAGGACGGCCGGGCGGAGCTGCGGGTGCAATATGAGAAAGAGGATTACGAGGAGCACAAGACAAACCTGCTGATTCAACGAGCCGTGAAGGAAGCCAGAACCAAGCTCGAAGCTGCGATAAGATCACTAGTAAATAGCAACTAGGGGTAGAGATATGTGACCGAAATGTGTATAATATAAACCGTTGACCATCGGCCCCGACTTTTCTGAAAGTGGAAAGTCATTTACTTTTAAAGAATAAGGAGTGAGCTTTTTTTGCTGTACCAAAAATTGAAAAGCCATTGGTTTTTTAACACCCGCAAGGACGTGCTGTCCGGAATGACGGTTGCTTTGGCGTTGATTCCGGAGGCCATTGCCTTCTCCATCCTGGCGGGAGTGGACCCGATGGTAGGCTTATATGCTTCCTTTACAATCGCGGTCACGATCTCCATTGTAGGAGGACGCCCGGGGATGATCTCAGCGGCGACAGGCGCCATGGCTTCGCTGATGGGCCCGTTAGTCGCCAAGCACGGCGTCGAGTATTTATTCGCTGCAACGGTTCTGACCGGTATCATTCAGTATCTTATGGGCGTGCTTAAGTTCGGTAAATTTATTACCTTTATCCCTCATTCGGTCGTGACTGGCTTTGTGAATGCCCTCGCCATTATCATCTTCATGGCGCAGCTGCCGAACTTCCGCGGCGCGAATTGGATGATGTACGCGATGGTGGCGGGAACGCTGGCGATCATTTATTTGCTGCCGCTTTTAACCAAGGCGGTGCCATCCGCACTGGTAGCTATTATCGTAATGACAGCTCTTTCCATGTCTTTAGGACTGGACCTGAGAACCGTGGGCGATATGGGACAAATTACGCAGGCACTGCCCTTCTTCCATATTCCCGACATGAAGCTCTCTTGGGAAGCTATTATGACGATCCTGCCTCTATCCTTGGCGCTGGCGGTGGTCGGGGTCACCGAGTCGCTGATGACGGCTACGATTGTCGATGAAATGACGGAAACCAAAAGCGACAAGAACGTTGAAGTGAAGGGCCAAGGCTTGGCCAATATCATTACCGGCTTCTTCGGAGGCATGGCCGGCTGCGCGATGATCGGGCAAACGGTCATCAACGTGAAGTCCGGAGGGAGATCCCGGCTGTCAACCCTTGTAGCCGGCGTGTTCTTGCTCTTCCTGATTTTAGTATTAGGCAAAGTGGTTCAAGAAATACCGATGGGTGCGCTTGTGGGAGTAATGTTCATGGTTTCCATCGGCACCTTCGATTGGAATTCGGTTCGGACCTTAGCCAAAATCCCTCGGGCCGATGCCTTGGTCATGGTTGTTACGGTGGCGATCGTGGTCATTACCTCGGACCTTGCGATCGGTGTCATCTCCGGAGTCGTGCTAAGCGCGCTGATCTTCGGCTGGAGGTCCGCTAAGATTAAGGCACATACAGCTGTGGAGCCGAGCGGTGCCAAGGTGTATCGCATTACCGGGCAGCTGTTCTTCGGAACGATGTCCCACTTTGTTGACTTGTTCGATTACCGGAACGATCCGGACACCATAGTGATAGATTTCAGTGCATCCCATGTGTGGGATCACTCGGCGGTGACTGCCATTTCCAAAGCCAAGCTGAAATATGAGCAGCTAGGCAGGAAGGTCAAGATCATCGGCATGAACCAAGAGAGCAAGGCGCTCGTAGAGCAGGTAGGTCTTGCGGCTTCGTCCGGGCATTAGAAGCAAGAAGCACTCAGGCATCCATCTTGGGATAGGGGCCGGAGTGCTTCTTTTTTGTGTAAAATAACAGCCGTTTGCTGCTAACTGCTTACGATTCACCGGATGGATCTCGGTTAAGCGGCTGCTCTTGTGCCTGCTTTCTTTGAAGCTCCGCCAAGTAATCGTCCAAGCGGTCGAACCGTTCCTCCCACAGCCGGCGAAAGGAATCCATCCATTCGTTCAGGTCTTGAAATGGCTGGGGCTGCAGCTTATAAATCCGCCTATTGGCGATTGGATGCACTTCAACGATCCCGGAATCACTGAGTACACGAAGATGCTTCGAGGCCTGCGGCTGTTGAAGCTCCAGACGTTCGGCAATTTCGCCTACCGTAAGTGGACCTTCGCGCAGAAGCTCGACAATGTGTAATCGGTTGGGCTCGGCCAGTGCACTCAAGGTTGTCAAATTCGCGCCCATATCGGTTACTCCCTTCAAAGAAAATAGTATAGTAAACCGAATATTCCTGTCAAGGAATATAAAAAGGGACAAACAGGGAGCCATGGACGCAAACAAAGAAAAACAGGCCCTTAGGCCTGTTCTGGTGCAGCTGCTTACCTTCTGGGAAGGATGCCAACCGCTCTGGCGGCTGCGGCGCTTTTTTGAGCGAAAAGCACGGGATCTCCGACGGACTGCCAGTGGATATATTTAAAAGAGCGGCTTTGGAATAGCCAGTGGTTGTGAATGGCGGTTACTTTGATGCCGCGCTTGCGCAGCTCCGAAACGAAGGGGTTGATTTCTCTTTCCAGGATGACGGTTTCTCCCAGGTTCAAGGTACGGCCTCTGGCGTCCTTGGCTTCCACGGACAGTGCGAACGGCAGAGTAAGAGGGGAGCGGCTGCGGCGTCCAAAAATTTTCACATTAAGCTTCCGAAGGGTTTGGACGACACACGCACCGTTCGTAATACTTCCGGATCCTCCAATGATCCGGGCCAAGCGGTTGCATAGCTGACGGTTTACCATACGGCATTCCTCCTTTCCTTCAGGATAATACATTGTATGGCAGGCAGGGGGGATGCGAATATGCGTATTACGGACGACATCTTGCTCAATTTTCCATGTATCGGAAGGGTCGCAAAGAGCTTTTCCGTTTCAGCCTCATCGCTTTATGCTATCATAGAAGCAAAATCATGACGGTGATGTTCCCCAAGAAAGGAGGAGTACTTATGAGCATATGGCCTGAGGAGCTGCTTCGATTTGTCCATAGACAGGTTCCCTTCTTCATCCATGTATCGGCAGCTTGGCATGAGGTTCCTCCCTTCCTTTGCAGGGGGTATGGGGTTCGGCTCCATTCGGAGGAGGAGCTGATCTGGGTTTCGATTCTTCAGAGCCAATGGAAGCGGCTGAGCGAGGCCCGCCCTCATCCTGGCCCGCTCTCTGTGCTGATGACGGCTGGAACCGATAATGAATCGTATCAGCTGAAAGGAACCTTTCGACGGCATCAGTCTCTGACAATGGAGGATTTTGAGGTATTGGAGCTGCAGCGGCAACGGATTGCGGCCTATTTTCCAAACCTGACCCCGCTTGTGTCCTTTGAAGCGTCGCAATGTGTAGCTGTAGGATTACAAGTAAGCAAGGTGTATTTGCAGACGCCGGGCCCTAATGCCGGAGCTCTACTAGGGGAAAGGAGGTAGAACGGTGCTGCCGTCTCAATTACTGCCAGCATTTCAGGGCGTCGCGCCTTGTGTCATCGTTACAAGCGATAAGGAGGGTGTGCCTAACATTGCGAACTTGTCCAGGGTATGGTATGTGGATTCGGAGCATGTGGCTATAGCGAATCAGCTGCTGTATAAGACGGAACTGAACCTGCAAACCGAAAGGGGCGCCCTTCTGAAAATCGTAAACCCAAGCGACCGCCTGCACTGGGAGCTGACGCTCCGCTTTCTGCGTTCGGAGGAGGAGGGACCGCTCTTTGCCCTGATGCATCAGGACCTTCAAGCCGTTTCGTGGCTTGCCGGCTTAGCGGAGCCGGTCCTCCTGCGTGCCGCCCTCGTATTCCAAGTGGTATGCGTCCGCCCTTGCTTGGAGGAGGCGCCCCAGCTGGAGCCGGCTCCACCGCGTCATGCCGAGCTGCTGCAGGCCCTTGCCGCCGAATTCGATTGGCAGCGGCTGTCCTGCTGGATTCCACGGGAGGAGGGGGGCTCCGTTGTACCGCAGCTGCTGGCCTCGCGGGGTGTTCCGGGCGCCGGAGCCCATCCGGCCGCTCTTGAGCCGATGGAGCGGCTGGCCGCTTTGGTTATGCGGAATCGCCGGGTGATCCGCTTGCATAACATTCGATCGCAGCTGCGATACGTATACCACCTGCAGCCCGGAGAACAGGCGCAGCAGCAGGAGAGCTCGGGCGACCGGGTGCCTTCGCTTTCGACAAGCTATTTTGCCTTTCCGCTCTTTGTTTTAGGGAAGCTCGTCGGGGTGGTGTGCCATGAAGAAACGGACCCAAGGAAGAATCGCTTGGAGCACATCCTTGACGAAGAGCTCCTGCAGCTGTCCGAGCGTCTGGGAGAAGCCCTCGCTTCAGCCGACGTCATAGAAGGCCATGCATGGGGCCCCCTGTTCCGCCAGGTCATCGAGCGGTCCAAGCTGGAGTGGCGTAAAACGAAGGAGCCGTTCCATACGGTGCTGAGTGCAAGAGAGCGTCAAGTCGCCGTATGCGTCGCTCAAGGACAGACGAATGCAGAGATTGCTAAGGCGCTTTTTATAAGTCTTCGTACGGTCACGACGCATCTGGAGCGAATCTATCAGAAGCTGCAGCTGACCTCAAGGGCGGCACTGACGCGATATATCGTAGAGAAGGGGCTGCAGAAGGAAGCACCTCATATCGAAGGAAGCTAACGGATCTGAGAAAATACGTAGTTCTACCGATACAAGAAGGAGGCATCGCCGGATATGATGGAGAGGTATTCAACCACCATATCGATGAAAGCGGTGCTGTGTATGAAATGGCTTATATTGTTTCACGTTGTATCGGCGATTCTAGGGATCGGGCCTACGCTGGCCTTCCCGATGCTGCTGCGGGCCGAGCCCTCCGTCCGGGAGATGGGGCGTGCCCTGGAGCAGGTTACGCGATTGGAGATGTTCCCCAAGGTATTCGGCACCTTGGCTGTCGTTTCGGGAGCGGTTTTGTTTTGGCTCGGCTCCTACGGCCCCTTCCTGCAAGGCTGGATTGCAGGATCCTTGCTCCTGTTCATTGCCGTCGAAGTATTGGTCGTGGGCTTCTTGAACCCTGCGGCCAAAAAGCTGCAAAGCTCGTTGGATGCATCTAACGATGCTGCGGAAGAGAAGGCTCCTTCCGTAATATCCGCCATGTACGCTAAAGTACGCAATCTTCATATGTGGGCTACCATTCTCAGCATGGTTATCGTCATTTTAATGGTTTGGAAGCCTTAAGGGGGAGCCAATGGAAACGATAGAACGATATGTGCGTTTTCTGGGAGCGGACGTCAGGAAGCCCTCGCTTCCTTACCTGCGAAGCCTGATTCGGCTTCATCTGGAGCGAATTCCTTTTGAGAATATCAGCAAAATCCATTACTACCTTCACCGGGGAAGGACCGGCCTGATATGGCTGCCCCCGCTGGAGACGCACCTTGCGGGCATGGAAGACAGAGGGCTGGGCGGCAACTGTTATGTACTGAATGCGCACTTCGGCCGCTTGCTGCAGGCGCTGGGCTTTCAAGTCGACCTCGTACGAGCTGCCGGCGGGAATACCCACCTGGCCCTTATGGTTACGGTGGAGGGGCGTTCTTATTACGTGGATGTTGGCTATGGGGCTCCGCTCTTTGAGCCGCTCCTCTTGGAGGAGCAGCCCCGGTTCACCCGATTCGGGGAGGAAGTGGAGATCACCCGGCTCGGTGACCTAAGATATCTCATCGATCGCCGAATGAACGGGCAGAGCTTCGTCGCCAAATGCATCGAATGGCAGCCCGTCAGCCTCGAAAGCTTCGAGGAGGCAATCACCCATTCTCTAAGGGATGAGGACGAGAACCCTTTTATGCGAAGAATTACAGCGACCTTGTTTCGAGAGGGAAAGGCTTACTCTGTCATCAATCATAAGCTGCTCGTCAAGACGGACAAGGGGACCGAGGTACATGAATATACGCGGCTAAGCGACTGGCTGGACATGCTGCGTGCAACCTTCGGCTTTCAGGAGGACATCGTAGAGGAAGCGCTGGACTTTCTTTCCTCGCGGGGAGTTGATCTGTTCCCTGCTTGAGCTGAAGGCAGGCGGAAAAGGAGAGCGCAGGCGTGCATCTATTGACTAAAGAAGTAACGGAGCATAATGAAATTATCGTCTTTGATACAACGCAATTGTATGGAGAGCTGGGCAAATTCCGTTGTCTGCAGTTTGCCGAGGATGCAGTACAGGGGGCCATCGATCTTCGCGACCCGGAGCGCGTCGTTCTTGAATACCCGAGGGCGATCCTGCACTGCATGGAACTTAACGCCCCGGCGTTTCGTCGGGCGTTTCTCATTGGGCACGGCGTCGGGACGATGGCTCGTCGTTATCCCGGTGAAAGGTTCGTAGTGGCCGAGCTTGACGAGAAGGTTGTGGAGCTCAGTCGGAAGTATTTTGGCTACCGGTGGGATAACGTTGTGATAGGGGACGGACGGAGGATCTTGAACGGGCAGGCTGGCGGCGCGTTCGACTGCATCCTGCTGGATGCGTTCGGCAAAGCGGGAACGCCTGCGCATCTAACAACGCTGGAGTTCTTTCAGACGGCAAAGGAAAAGCTTGCGTCCCGCGGGATGATGCTGCTGAATTTGATGGGCAAACCGTGGAACGATAAGCGGGTGAGCTCCATTCACACAACGCTGAAAGAGGTGTTTCGGTATACACGGGTGTTTTATTTGCCCGGGGACGATAAGGAGGAGCAGCGTAATATGCTGCTGCTGGGCCGCGAGGAGCCGATCGAGGCGGAAATGTCCGAGATGGCCGGCTTTGTGGAGCTGGAGCTGGATGGCGGGCATGTGATCCGGGATCGGAGAAATGGGGCTGCCTACCTTGTCTAGTCCGAATCGTTGCGCTCAATCGGGAAACCCCGACAACCGGCCTGGTTGTAGGGGTTTGACTTGTTACGGCTCGATCCTGCGGGAAGCGAACCAGGCGTACATAAGGAACGCTCCGCATAGCGCTGCGATAAAGCCGAAGCCGCCGAAAATATCGTATCTCGCGGAGAGCCAGCCGAAGCCAAGGCCCGTCACAATCAGCACGAGGTTCTCTCCCAGCGACTGAAACGAATCGATGGTCGCTCTCATGGAGGAGTCCGCGATACGATGGTGCAGATAACCCGAGGCCAGGGGCTCCATGATGCCGGAAAACAGGCAGATCAGGAGGACAGCGGCAAAGCCGGCATAGCCGCCCGCGAGTGCCATGCAGCCGAAGCCGACGGCAATGACGCTCGTCACGCCGAGGATCAGAGGCCGGTAGCGGAACCGGCTGATCAGCGCATAAGCCAAGACGCTGCCTGGAACGCGAAGCAGTATCATCGCTGCCGATACGGTGCCGAAGAAGGCCACTGGAATGTGGAGCCGGTTCATGTAAATTTGCCAAAATTCATCCATGAAGCTAACCGCGGCGCCGGTGACCATCCCTGTCAGCACGACAAGACGGACGTCCGGTCGAGTGCGGAAAAATCGCAGGGAGCCCGCGACATACTGCCTGATCGGCAGCGGTTTTTCCGTACTCGAAGCGGCTTGGATAGCCTTAGGCTCCTTCAGGAAGAAGGAGATCGTGAGGCTAAGCACTGCACTGCCTAGCGAAATCCAGTAGTTGAGCTCGAAGCCGAATCGCCCGGCTAACCAGCTGCCGCTGAGAGCAGCCAAGATAGCCGCAATGAAATCCAGGGCGTTCAATCGACCCAGATGCTTCTCGAAAAGCTGCTCTCTTCCGTGCTGCAGCAGCGAATCGTACAGCAGCGCATTCTCGGAGCCGCTGGCTGCCGTTCGTGCAATCCCGGCAAGAAAGACTACCAGGGCAAAGTGCCAAAACTCCGAAGCATAGAGCAGAATCAAAAACTCGAAACAGCTTAAGACCGCTGCCGCGATAAGCATGCGCTTGCGTCCCCATCGGTCGGCAAGGATGCCGGTGGGAACCTCAAGCAATACGATGGTGACGGCATAGATGATTTCGGCATAGACGACCAGCGGAATCGTCATGCCGCGCTGCTCCCAGAACAGTCTTTCGATCACATAAGCCGGAATCAGGCTGTGAAAAAAACGGATGGCATACAGCCAGCGAATGTTGGATAAAGTGTCCATAGGTGCACTCCTCACATAGGTTCGTTTTCGCAGGTGTGGTAACGAAAACGAGCACGGAGGGGCACGTGCACGCGTGGAGGTTCAAAATCAACAAGGAGGTCTAGCTTGTGTCATACTCGACAACTCCTTCGCGGAAGGGATATATATCTGATATCATCTTAAACTTTGATCTGCGGGGGCGTCAATCGAAGCTAATGCACATTCCGTGGTGAAACCAAAAAGAGCAATAAAATTGTAGCCGTTATAAAAAAAGAGTTGACAGCATGACGTTTTTGATTTATCTTTAAATCAAGATATTTAACGCGGAGATAAAATAAAAAAATGCACTTAAAAGGTTGCTTTCTAGAGCAGCCTTCAAAACTGCTAAATATCTTAAATTAAAGATTCTTAAATTTATAGGAGGTAGATGGTATTATGGTAGCTATGGGATTAGGATTATTGATTGTTCGTTTGGTGATCGGGCTGTTGTTTGTAGGGCACGGGGCGCAGAAGCTGTTCGGCTGGTTCGGCGGCTATGGCCCGAAAGGAACAGGCGGCTGGATGGAATCGATCGGTATCAAGCCGGGCGTCGCTATGGCAGTCATGGCGGGGCTTATGGAGCTGATCGGCGGGCTGTTGTTCGCGGCAGGTTTATTTACTCCGGTCGCCGCGGTGCTCATTGCGCTTACGATGCTCGTTGCCATCTTCAAGGTGCACGGTCCCAACGGGATTTGGGCAACCTCCAATGGATATGAGTACCCGCTCGTGCTTCTCGCCGTTGCTGTCGGTGTTGCTTTAACCGGTGCCGGCGCCTATTCACTGGATGCACTTATGTAACATAAAGCAGCACAAAAACACCGTGCGATTCCATGGTCCAGACCATGGCCGCTGCGGTGTTTTTGTGCTATTCGGCCTGCAGCCGTTCCAGGATTCTGCGCTTCCGGTACAGCATTTGTCCGGCTTCGGCCAAATCCTGAATCGCCGAGCGGTTCACGTAAGCGCCGAAGAACATGCCAAGCACCGGCACCAGCTGGAACAGCTTTTTCCATGCGAAGTTATCCCGGTACGTCTGGAATACCTCCCGCCAGCCCTGAAGCTGGGAAATCATCTGGTTTTGTGCTTCTTGCTGACCGTAATGGCCTAGCTCGTGAAGGATCGCCTTCTTCCCGACGATGTCGGAGGAGGCGAATTGCAGACATTTGATGACGAAAGCCCGCTCATGCTGCTCGCGAGGGTCATAGCCGTAAGCGAGAGCGATTTCCTGAATCAGCTTCAGCGACATCCCAAGAATCGCAGGAATATCAATGGCCAGCGTCAGCACGCCGCCGAAGCCTGTGGTCGCTCCTTGGGCCGTTGCAGCCAGCGTGCTTCGGCGCGAAATTTCTTCCGCCACTGCATCCATCGTACGGATAGGCAAGCCGCGGATTTCCTCAAATGTCACGTCCGGCACCTTGGCTTGGAAGGCCTTCAGTACCGAAGTATCCGACACAAGATACTGCCCGCCGGATTGCACATAAGCGCCGAGGTCGCCAAGCGCTTCGCCAATCTTCGTCTGAATCGACTGGGGTGTAATTCGATCAAGCACCTCGAAGGGCAAACGGCCCAGCTTCTCCCAGAACCACAGATCCTTCTGGCCGGCTTCCCAAGCCTCCACCTGACGCAACGCGGCTGTAAGCTCCTCCCGAGACTCTACCATATACACCACTCCTCAAGCGCAAAATTCATTTATTCTACCTATACGCCGCATAGTCTTCCCCGTTTCGTAGAAAAAAAGAAAAAGCTCCCCAACGGGAAGCTTTTATTCCACAAGACGAGGACCTTCCGCAGCGGGAGCGGTCTCGTCTTCCTCCACCAAATGCTTGAGCACCTGGAGCCGGTTTTCCCAGAATCGCTCGTAGTAGGCAAGCCAGCGCTTCAGCTCAAGCAGCGGCTCCGGCTGCAGGCTGTACCGGGTTTCGCGTCCGACCTTCTTTTCGCTGACGAGCCCGGCCTCCGCAAGCACCCGAAGATGCTTGGACACCGCTGTTCGGCTCATGGGAAAGTGGCTGCTGATGACCGTAACCGGCATCTCCTTATCGGCCAGCATGCTGATTAACTGACGGCGTGTCGGGTCCGCAATCGCTTGAAACACATCATGCTTCGCGGCAGAAGCTGTCATGCCTTACGCCTCGACGTAAGCTTTCAATCTTGGAAGTACGGCAGAATTCCAACCACCGTTCATGCGGTCGCGAATGACATTGTGTGTGTCTCCCGTAACCGTTGTTTTCCCGGCAATCCAACCGGAATGAATCAGCGTAAATTCGGTGCCGCCGTCGATTTCCTTCAGCTCGAAGGTGATGACCCAATCCTCGCCCCAAGTGAATACGAGCAAATGAGGAGGATTAATTTCGATGACCTTGCAAGGAGAATTTTCATAAGGGGAACGAAGGGTAAACTCATAGCCCAGCTCCGGTTGAAAATCATTGGGCATAAACCATTTTTCAATCCCTTCGGAAGAAGAGACGGCGGCCCACACTTTTTGCAGCGGCGCTTTCAGTTCAATGGTTTGTCGAATATCCGGTAAGGTAGCTTGATCGTTTTGTGGCATCAGTGGTGGCCTCCTGAATGATATATTATTGCGAAACTAAAAGGTTTCATAATTAAATTATACGAAACCATTTGGTTTCGCGTCAAGGGGTAGGCGGAAAATAGATAACAGGCTTTGCTCTTAGTATGTCCCAATTTTATGAGAGCTGGTGTGAAATAGGAGGAAAAACACTAAACTAGAGGCTATCGGCAGCTTGGATGAGCTTCTAGGAATCGTTTGGGCAAAAAAAGGGGCCGACCCTAACAATAAGGCCGGCCTGCTTTCATTAAATAAATGTGCGAGTAATGATAACGAGGAGAATGAACAGTACGAGAACCACACCTGCGCTGCTGTAACCAGCGCCTGCACCAACACCAACACCGCCTGCATAGGTCATGGATAGCTGCCTCCCTTCCAAACAAACTTCTGTATTGTATGCCAAGGAAGGTAAAGGGATTGGACGTTTGCGAAAAAATGAAAAAATAAAATCCTTGTGATTCATATCACATACGATGGGTTTGCTCCGTGCTAAGATAAGGGTGTAGCAAGGAAGGAAACACAAGGCAAAACATCAAGCAAGAAAGAGGGATCAGAAGCCATGAGAACAATCGAAAGATCCTCCACGCTCCGACGCTTTCTCAACTGACCTAGTTACTAAAGCCTTCTTTTTCATAAATAAGTGAAAATATTCACATACCAAAAGGAGATGGTTATCATGTTAGGATAGCGAAGCCAATTGTTGATAAAGCAACCAACGAGCTAGTATATCCGACCTTTACCGCTTTCGTGAACAACTTCGCATTGCCGAACGTCAAGATGCGAATTTCTGGTAGGACTTGGTCTCATCCTCGGCTGCTTGACCACCGCGGCTGCTTTCTTCGGACTCATGATGAACTTCATGTTCATGTTTGCCGGAACCGTAAGCACGAACCCTTGGCTGGTGCTGCTGGGCGGCGTGGTAGTCTTGGCCGGTGCCAATGCAGGACGCTTCGGTGTTGACTACTACCTGCTGCCGGTTCTTCGCAAGGTGTTCACTCATAAGAACAAGCCGAATATGAAGAATCCGGGCGCCGGAGCTGCTGCCAGACCTGCCATAAGATAGAGCCTTCTCAGTTAAAAAATCATTTTTTGCTTGATGCAGACGATGTGAGAAAAGTCACATACACCTCTTGCAACCGGTGTTAAGATAAAGGTGTAGCAAGGATCAAGCAAGTCAGAGTAAAGGAAGGGATCAGACGTCATGAACAGGAAACGGCAATCCATTCTTAATAAGCAGCTTTCTCAAGCACAGCGATAGACCGCATATATTTTTTAAAAGAACTTGTGAAAATATTCACTATCCATTAAAGGAGATGGTTACCATGTTAGGAACCTTTATCAGAGAAAACAAATACGCAGCCGGCTTGCTGCTCTTCGTGAGACTGTACCTCGGGTATGAATGGCTCACGGCCGGCTGGCACAAGCTGACCGGCGGGTTCGATGCGGGAGGCTTCCTGAAGAATGCCGTTGCAAAACCGATTGTCGACAAAGCAACCAACGAGCTCGTATACCCGACCTTCACCGCCTTCGTGAACAACTTCGCCCTGCCGAACGTAAAGATCATTAACGTCCTGATTCCGCTCGGGGAATTTCTGGTAGGCCTCGGCCTCATCCTCGGATGCTTGACCACGGCGGCCGCTTTCTTCGGACTCATGATGAACTTCATGTTCATGTTCGCCGGAACCGTAAGCACGAACCCTTGGTTAATCCTCCTGGGCATGGTCGTTATCGCTGGTGCAGCGAATGCAGGACGCTTCGGTGTTGACTACTACCTGCTGCCGATCCTTCGCAAAGCCTTTGCCCGTAAGAACAAACCGAAAGCAACCAATACCGGAGCCGGTGCGGCACCGACCACCGCTTAACTAAACAAAGGCTGGACCCGTAGCTTCCGCGGTCCAGCCTTTTTCCTTTACCATCCGAAATTCAGTGTCTTCCCTGTTTCGGCGTAGGTTTTAATATTGCTCAAAATCATAGGCCAATGCTCCTGCGTACTCTGATAGGAAGGATGCCCTTCCGGCCATTGGTCATTCACCAGCGTCAGCTTCGTACATTCACCGTAAGGCTCAAGCGTCATGGTTACGCGGGTTTCAAGCTCGGCGTGATTCTCACGATAACTGGGCCCCGGATGCTCGGCATAGCTGAATACCTTGCCCGGTTCGAAGGCCAGAATGGTTCCGTAGACATGAACCGTTTCATCTCCGTCGTTCCCAGGCCCGATATAAGCGAACTCCTCCCCGACCCGGAAGCTGGAGCGAATTGTGCAGCCGAAGAAGGTTTGCTTGACTCCCTCGTCCGAAACAAACACCTCCCATACCCTCTGAGGACTTGCATTAATGTAGAAATGATATACCAATTCGTTCATAGTTTACCTCCCATAGCCGCAAAATATCATTGTCATCGAGTGCAGCAGCTGATACTCTAACTATAAGCAATTATGGTTCCCCTGTATTGTAAAAATGCGACAACGGAGGCCTCACGCTATGACAAGCCCTTCTCCTGAGCTGCCCAAATCAAAAGGAATCCTTCGAAGGCAGGCAGGCGAACAAAAATATACGCTTACTAGACATCTTCCTTCCGAGGAGACGGCTTATTTTATCCAGCATTATTGGATCGTTCGCTGGGATTTGCGCGGCGAGCCCCCGTATGCCCAAACGGTCATCGCCCATCCAAACGTTAATTTGGTATTTGAGCCCGGCGCCAGCGCCATTTACGGGATTGCTCATACGACATCAACCCATCTGCTGCAGGGTCAAGGCAGTGTGGTTGGAGTCAAGTTTAAGCCCGGAGGCTTTCAGCCGTTTTGGCGAAGCACGGTGGCAGGCATAACGGGACGAGTCGTTCCTGTGGAAACCGTGTTTGGGGAACCAAGTAAACAGCTGGAGAGAACGTTATTTTCGGTACATGAGGGAGACGATGCGGCGGTCCGGCGGGTGGATGATTTCTTTTTGAATTGCTTACCCGAGCGGGATCCGAACATTGCGCTGGTAAGCAGTCTCGTTTATCAGATTCGGGACGATCGCAGCATCCTGAGGGTGGATGATGTCGTCAGGCGGTGCGGCCTGCACAAACGTTCCTTGCAGCGGTTGTTCGAGCGTTATGTAGGGGTCAGTCCCAAGAACGTCATTCAGCGATATCGTTTGCATGAAGCCGCGGAGCGGATAGAGCACGGGGAGGTAGCCGAATGGGTAGATTTATCGCTGGAGCTCGGCTATTATGATCATTCCCATTTTATTCGGGATTTCAAAGCCATCGTTGGCTTGTCTCCGGAGGAATATGTTCGAAAAAGCGTATGAAATTCAAAGCTTCCGCCTTGCCTGGCGGGAGTTTTTTTCTGTGGGGAGCCCCGTTCGGGGTTCCCTCCTTTTACCGTCGTGCCGTTTATCATAGTCTAAAGCGACCTTGGCATAATACCTATGTACCTCAAAAAGAAGGAGGTGCATACTTTTCATGGGCCTTGCCTTGCTATTGATTTTAGGCGTTCTTGGGTTTCTTTTTGCGCGGTGGTTTTTGTTTCAGACCGACTATGTACAGCCGGCATTCGCCGGAATTCCGGTCGCAAGGGCGAACCATAATTTACCTAGGGAGGAATCAGGCATGGTGGACAAGAAGCTGGTAGAAAATATTGCCAAAAGCAAAGTAGAAGAAGAACTGGGCGAGGAGCTTATCCCGCTGAGGGCTCAATTGCAGCAAATGCAATCCACACTGTCCCAGCTGCAAAGCCAACAGCAGCAACAGGCCAGCCAAATCATGAGTCCAAGCTCCAGCAGCACGATGAGTTCGAGCGGCCAAGCGAGCGGCGCACAGCAGGTAAATCAGCTGTTGCAGCAAATGCAGCAATTCCGCACGCAGGCTCAGCAGCAGCAGCAGCAATCGTTCCAGCAGCTTCAGCAAACCATTCAACAAGTAACTCAAATGCTCGGAACGGTAGCTCAAACGATCCAATCGTTCTCCGTGCTGGCGCAAATGACTCAGCAAATCGACCAGTCCCAGCAGCAGCTTCAACAGGTAAGCATGCAGCAATCGCTGTTCCAGCAGCAGGCGCAAGCGATGCAGCAGCAGCAAACGGCAATGCAGAATCAGCTGAGCCAATCGAATACACCCATGCAGTAAGCCGGCAGGAACGTGAGATCCGGCAAAAAAGGGACTGCCGGCAAGTATACCGGACAGTCCCTTATTTTGTTCGAAAATGTCTTACAGGAGGCCTCTCGCGCGGGCAAGCAGCAATCCGAAGCCAAGCCTCGTATCCGGCCAAATGCCGCTGCCGATGTTGCGGAAAGCTTCCGCGGTTTCTACATATACAACCTCAATGTCCTCATCGGGGTCGAGCTGCTGAGATCCCGCCTCTTGAATCGCATTTGTGAAAAAAAGCGTCACGGTAATCGGGCTTGTCGGGATGGAGAACGTGCCAAGCTCCGTCAGCTTGTCCGTTACGAGACCGGTTTCTTCTCTCAGCTCGCGGCAGGCCGCCTCCTCTATGCTCTCATACGTATGCATTCTTCCACCGGGCAGCTCGAAGGTGGGATGCGATCTTCCCCTGCGCGTCTGCTTCACGAGGACCAATCGGTCCTGGTGCAGGACAACGATCTTCGCTGCATGAATCTGCGGCTTGGCATTCGTCACCAGTCCGGCACCCCCTGGCAAGTAGTTTTTATAAGTACTAGTATAATCCTACTGAAGGGGGAATGCCAATCATCCCGTGCAAAAGAATCCCGGGTCGTTATCTCTTAATGAAGCATAACCGGATCGGGCTTAGCCGCAGCCTGTTTATCGCCGGATAACCGTCCTTTGCTGTAAGGCACACACATCGGCGTACCGAACAGCGGATCCGGCATAATCCGGCACCTCAGATCGAAGACGGCTTCGATCATCGACTCCGTGACGATATCCTCGGGCTTACCCTGCGCATATATTTGTTTATCCTTAATGGCGACAATATGATGTGCGTAGCGGCAGGCAAGATTAATATCGTGAAGCACCATCACGACAGTCCGCCCTTGCGAAGCATTGAGTTCGAACAGCAGGTCGAGCACCTCAATTTGATGCGTCATATCGAGGTAGGTAGTGGGCTCATCAAGCAGTATGGAATCGGTCTGCTGGGCCAGGGTCATGGCAATCCAGGCCCGCTGACGTTGTCCGCCGGATAACGAATCGACCGCGCGTTCCGCCAGGTCGCTCAGATGCGTCGCTTCCAGCGCCGAGCGGACCTGCTCCTCGTCCTCAGTGGACCATTGCCGCAGCCAGCTCTGGTACGGATAGCGACCTTGCTTCACGAGCTCGAGCACAGTCAGTCCTTCGGGGGCAACGGGCCCCTGTGGAAGGATGGCCAGCTGCTTGGCGATTTCCTTGGTCGGCATTTCCGCGATATTGCGTCCGTCCAGCAAGATCGAGCCCTCCTGAGGCTTCAGCAGCCTGGCCATGGAGCGCAGCAGGGTGGACTTGCCGCAGCCGTTGCTGCCGATAAACACGGTGACCTTCCCCTTCGGGATCATGAGGTCCAGGTTGGAGAAGATCGGACTTGTGCTGCCGCCGTACGATAACGATAAGTGCTTTGCCTCCAGGATGGTCATAAGTAAGTACACTCCTCTATACGGTTCAGCGGCCTGCCCGCTGTCGAAGTAATAAGTAGATGAAGAACGGTGCGCCGATCGCGGCGGTAAACACCCCCGCAGGAATATCCAGCGGCGCGAAGGCGGTACGGGCAACAAGATCGGCCAGCAGCAGAATCAGCGCCCCGATCAAAGCGCTCGTCGGAATCACACCGCCGAAGGACGGGCCGACGAGCTTGCGGGCGATGTGCGGCGCCATCAAGCCGATGAAGCTGATAGCGCCGCCTATGGCTACGGCCGATCCGGCCAGAGCCACGCTAAGCAGAAGCAGCACCAGCCGCTTCTGTTCAACGCGGGTGCCGACACTGGCGGCGACGTCGTCGCCGAGCTGTTGGACATTGACGTGACGGGCTAACAGCCACGCCAGCGGGATCAGCACGCCCACCCATGGCAGCAGCACGTAGACGTCTTTATCCCAGGAGACCCCATAAATGCTGCCGGTCATGAAGGTCAGAGATTTATTGGCGAGCACCATCGGTCCCGAGATGAGCAGCATATAGGTCAGCGAGCTCATCGCCGTAGACATCCCGATGCCGATTAGGACGAGCCGCAGCGGAGACACCCCGTGCTTCCAGGCGGTGACATAGATGAAGGCGGAGACGACGAAAGCCCCGACCATGGCAGCCACCGGGAGAAGGTGAATCGTCAGCGTCTCGGCCCAGAAGAAGAAGAAGGCTACCGCGCCCAGCGTTGCCCCTCCCGTAATCCCTACCCATTCGGGTGAGGCGAGAGGGTTGCGGATCACTCCCTGGAGGATGGCGCCGGCCACAGCCAAGGCCGATCCGGTCAGAATAGCGATCAGGATGCGAGGCATCCTTAGCTTGAAGATGATAACTTCCTGTGCCGACGTACCGTAACCGAATAAGGTTCGCAGCACATCGGAGAGGGCCATTTTGGAGCTGCCGAGACCGATGCTCAGAACGGCGATAACCGCAACGACGACTATCAGGGCAAGAGTAACCCACAGGGCGCGGGTTTGCAGCAGGAAGGAGACGGAGCCGCCCCGGTTGCGCAGCGTAAGCAGTTTCTTCATTAGAGCGACGCTCCCTTCCTGGCGATATACACAAAGAAAGGAACTCCGATGATAGCCGTCATGACGCCGACGGGAACTTCCTTGGGCATTGCGATATAGCGGGAGCCGAGGTCCGCGCCGACTAGCAGAATGGCGCCAAGGAGCGCGCAGTACGGAATGACCCAGCGGTAATCAGTGCCTATCAGGAACCGGGTGATATGAGGAATAATCAAGCCGACAAAGGCAATCGGTCCGGCTACGGATACCGCTCCTCCGGCCAGCAGGACGATGACCGTGGCGACGCCCAGCTTAATCCAAACAGTTCGTTGGCCGAGTCCGCGAGCCACATCCTCGCCCATGGCAAGAATATTGATATGTCTTGCAATCCACAGAGCCCCGGCAAAACCGACCAGTACGTAAGGAAGCACGGTCTTCAGCATCGCCAGATCTCTCCCGGCGACAGAGCCTACGAGCCAGTACAGCACCTGATCGAAGGTCTTCCCGTTCGACAGAAGTATTCCTTGCGTCATGGAGGCGAAGAGGGCCGTGACGGCAGCGCCTGCGAGAGTAATTTGCACTGGAGTCATTCCGTCCCTTCCGATTGAGCCAAGAGCATAAACAGCCACTGCGCTCACTGCCGCGCCGACGAAGGCAATCCAGGTGAAAGACTGCAGTCCGGACACCCCAAGGTAAGCGGAGGCGATGACAATAAACAGCGAGGCGCCGGAGTTGACGCCGAGCAAGCTGGGGGAAGCCAGCGGATTGCGCGTCAACGCTTGCATGAGAGCTCCGGATACGGCAAGGCCTGCGCCGACGATGGCGGCGATGCAAGCCCGGGGAACGCGAGCCGTACGAATAATAAGATGCTCATTCGAGCCGTCAAAGGCGCGATAAGCGTCAATGAATTGATGAAACGGGATATCGGTAACACCGAACAGCACGCTGCCGGTTACGCATAATACCAGCACGATAAAGCAAGCCAGCAGTCCTGCGGTGCGATAACCTATTAATAATGGTTTAGAAGTCATGAAGCGGCCTACTTTCCAGCGTTGTCCCATAAGATGATAAACAGATGATAACCATTCTCATGATAGGCTATAAGGAATTGATCTGTCAATGATTCTGAGAATCATTATCATAATTTTGTTGACACCAAGCATTACAGCATGTATAGTATCTTTTGGGAATGATAATCGTTATCATTTAGGTAATCTACATAAAGGGAGGCACCATTGTTATGCTACAAGGCTTGGCCATTAGAAAAAGAAGATTTGGATTTGTTCAGACGATGATTGCTTTGATCGTGTTTGCTCTCGTTTTGGCGGGATGCGGCAAGCAGGCTACTGGGGAGCAGAACGCTGCAGAGGGTACGGCTCCGGCTCCGGCGCCAAACCAAGAGGTGCGTAAAGTAAAGCATGCTATGGGCGAGGCTGAGATCAAAGGGACGCCTAAGAAGGTCGTTGTGTTGACGAACGAAGGAACGGAGGCGCTTCTGGCCCTTGGCGTGAAACCGGTAGGCGCGGTGAAATCCTTCCTTGGCAATCCTTGGTATGACCATATCAAGGCGGAGATGCAAGGAGTTACGGAGCTAGGATTGGAGAGCCAGCCGAATATGGAACTGATCGCCGGTCTACAGCCGGACCTGATCATTGCCAACAAGCTCCGTCATGAGAAAATCTATGATCAGCTTAAGGCGATTGCACCGACTGTGGTATCCGAGACACTTCGCGGCGAGTGGAAGGAAAACTTCGCTCTGTACGCTGAGGCGCTGAACAAAAAGGCGGAAGGGCAGAAGGTTATCGGCGATTTCGATAACCGGGTTGCGGACCTGCGCGCCAAAGCCGGCGACAAGCTGAAGAAGACGGTATCCGTCGTCCGCTTCATGGCAGGCAAGACGAGAATTTACTATACCGATACATTCTCGGGTGTTATTTTCAAGCAAATTGGTATTGCTAGACCGGAGACCAAGAGCAAGGAGACGTTCGCCGACGAGATTACGAAGGAGCGTCTGCCGGAGGTTGAGGCCGATACGCTGTTCTATTTCACCTATGAGACCGGAGACAACAAAGCAAGCGCAACCGAGACGGAGTGGACGAACGACCCGCTTTGGAAAAATCTCAACGTGGTGAAGTCAGGCAATGCCCATCGCGTGAGCGATGCCATCTGGAACACAGCGGGCGGAGTGAAGGCAGCGAACCTGATGCTAGACGATCTGTACAAATTTTATGGAGTACAAAAATAAATTACACGACAAGGCAAAACAGCCGATCCGCCATTACTGGGGATCGGCTGCTGTTTTTTCATTAATCCTGGGCGAAAATCGCATAAATCGATCGGATTTCGATTTGCCGCTCTTGTGCCAAATCCCGGATCACGATCGTATCTTGGTCTAGCTTTGATAATTGCCCTTGATAAGTGCCTTCGCGCGTACAGAGCACCACTTGCTTGCCTAACGACTTCGGAAGAGAATATTGAATATATGCGGCTTTCGGGGAGCCGGCTCGCCCGGTATGCAGACCCGGAAGTGAGGTTTCGTTATAAATAGACATTTACCATGCCTCCTTTACAAGCAATATATCGGTTATTCGTCCCGTAAAGAAGGGGTAAATGCCTATTTATTCGAAAAATGTATAGGGATGGGAGTTTATCTGCAAAAAATATGCTTGCCGATCTGCTTAATTTGCGGCCGGCTCCAGATCCACTTCGAGGTGGCCGTTACCGGATTGAAATAATAGATCGCCCCACCGGAAGGGTCCCAGCCGTCGATCGCATCCCTTACCGCCTGATAGCTGGTTGTGTTGGGCTCGAGCCAGATCTGGCCGTCATCAACGGCCGTGAAGGCGCCGGGTTGAAAAATGACGCCGGATACGGTGTTAGGGAACAAGGAGCTGTCCACCCGGTTCAAAATGACGGCAGCTACCGCAACCTGCCCCGTATAAGGCTCCCCACGGGCTTCTCCGTGGACGGCACGTGCAAGCAGCGTAACATCATTGCTGCTAAACCGGCCGTATCCTCCCGGTCGTACCCACGCCTTAGTGGCCTGGTAGAGCTTGTCCTTCGTTTGGGGACCTGCGATACCGTCTACCGTCATGCCGAAGCGGGATTGAAACGTCCTCACGGCTTGATAGGTGCCCCAGCCGTAAATTCCGTCGATGCTTCCATGATAAAACCCGATAAACTGCAGACGCCCCTGCAGCTCGTACACATCCCCTCCGCGGGAGCCGTATTTGAGCGTCCCCGTATGGAAGGAGAAGGATGTATGCGGAGACACGACAATACCGCCTATGGTGAGCGCTGCAAGCAATAAGCCGGTGATAAGAAGTCGATAGCTTCGACGAAACAACATGGTTACACCCCTCTTTTTACACTGCTGACATGTTTTAATTTGGCAAGGCACCCGTTTCCTTATTCATGGGTCTTGTTCGAAGCGATGGCCGCACAGTATGATAGAGATATATACATTAGGGGAAATGGGGAAACCGACCATGCTGCCGTCTCGAAAGCTTGCCTTGTGCTCCGGTATCGGGCTAGTTCTTACGCTTGGAGGATTATACTCGACGAATTGGTGGGGGCAGCAGCCGCTGCAGGGCGTGGGTGAGCAGGCTGCCGAGGTAGCCAAGCCGATTCAGCCGGATGCTTGGTGGAAGGAACGAGCCTTGGCTGCGGAAGAGCAGGGGCGCATGGATGTAGCCGCAGATTATCGGGCGCGGATCGAGGCGTTTCGACTTTCGCAGGAGCCCGTTGCTGCGGATGGAGGGAAGGCGGTGCCGCCGCTGGCCGCCTCCAGCCTCTACTTGGCGAAGCCGCTGCCGGAACGGAAGGCACCGTTAGCCCTGCACGAGCCGGTGCACGGAACCTACCTTGGCATGCTGGGGGCGGATCGGAGGGTCGGGTATGATACGAGCCGCATTGAGGGCGTGTACGGACGCAAGCATGCAATGTATTTATCGTATGTCGGCTGGAGGAAATTTCAGGCGGATACGCAGACCTATTTTCCAAAACGGACGGCGGATCGGGTGAAGGAGCTCGGGGGCTCCCTGCAGATCGGTTGGGAGCCCCGGTATGGACTCGACGACGTCAAGGACGACGAGTATGTCCGGACCTTCGCCAAAGAGGCCAAGGCGTCGGGGATCCCGGTATTTCTCCGCTATGCTTCGGAGATGAACGGAGCTTGGGTACCTTGGTACGGCGATCCCAAGAAATATATTGAGAAGTTTCGCTTGGTTCACGACATTATGGCGGAGGAAGCGCCCAATGTCGCGATGGTATGGTCACCGAACTTCCTGCCGGCGAACAATATCGATGAGTATTATCCGGGTGATGCGTACGTGGACTGGGTCGGGTTCTCGCTCTACGCCACTCCGCTGACGGGCGGCAAAGAGCATCTGGACTACAACGTCATTGATTATTTTGAGCCGCTGTACCGAAAATACAGCCATAAGCCGATTATGATCTCCGAGGGCGCTGTAGCCCATACCGTGCTGGAGGGGGAGAAGGCTTACGAGAGCTGGGCGGAAGGGCAGCTTGGCTATATGTACGGCCTGCTGCCGCGCATGTTCCCACAGGTGAAGGCGATCCTGTACTTCAATTTCAGCCGGGCGCAAGCGGTAAGGTCGAAGATGGAGTATGTCTACGACCTGGGGGAAAATTTGTACCTGGACGGCAAGTACCGCCGCTTGATCGGCTCGGATTGGTTTCTGAGCCAGGTGGAGCAGGGAGCCAGCAGCCCGGTCTCTTACACCTACGACCGGCTTGCAGCAGCCTCCTTGCCGGCCGGCAAACATAAGATCATGGCGTATGCGAAGCCGGAGGGCAAGGAATGGCCTTTCGCCGTCGCTGTGTACCAAGGGGACCGGCGTTTGGGTATCAGCTATGAGATGCCGTGGGAGATGGATATCGAAATTGCGCAAGGGCAAGCGAATGCGGATTGGCGTATTGTAGCTTACAACCGGAGCATGGAGCCGATGGGTTCCGGAACCTATCAGCCTTAAGATGCACAAATCAAAAAGCAGGATGCCGCCCGGCGCCCTGCTTTTTTTTTGCATAGCCTTACGCCTCTAGTTGACACTCAGCCCGGGAGCGCAGTCATGTGGTAGAATCCTGTGCATTGTGCGTTCTTCTATGCCGCTGCGTCTGCTGGTGCTTAGCGCGATACCGGGTGGGACTTTGGCCGTAAAGCGCGGTAAACTGCTTAGTCATGTAGAAGGGGCTGCGAAACCCGACCTCCTCCGCAATCTCGCCTACCTGAAGCGCGGTGTGCTCCAGCAGCCGGGCCGCATGCCGAAGGCGCAGCTTCAGCAGCGTCTCGATGACCGAATCGCCGGTCTGTTCCTTGAACAGATGCGCGAACCGGGAGGGCGAGAGCAGAACCCTCTTGGCCAAATCCTCAATAGAATGCTGCTGCTTGAGGTGGCTGCTTAAGTACCGCATCGTATCCTCCACGCGGGAATCAAGCGTGTTTCGTTCATCGAGGTTTTGCTGGAGGAGAATGAGGATCTCCTTCATATCGTTCATGGCCAGCAGGTTGGCCCAATAGGTCGTTTCCCGGCTGTCTTGAATGAGGCGGCGGAACCCGTCCATGAGACGGTTTCGCAGCAGCTTAGTCTTCACATGGGTACCATGATGCCCCGGCAGCTTCGCCGGCAGCCGCAGCAGCTCGGACCAGCCGGGCTCCGGCACGAAGTGGGCCCATACAAATTCCCACGTTTCTCCCTCGGGGGTTAAATAATGGTGGGGGGTTCCCGGAGACAGCAGCACGACGTCGCCCTCTCCGCAGCGATAGGCGTCAGAGCCCATCCGGTATTCGCCTTCCCCGGCCAAGGTGAAGGTAATCAACCAATCGCGCGTTCCCTTGGAGCGGTTCGTAACGTACCCGAAGGGCTCGGTAAAATGACCGGACACCAGGATGCCGGGCGGCGGCGATTTGGTCTCGACAGCAGGATCGTTATGGTTTTTAGCCATTTGCTTCATTCCTTCCTTGTGAACTTCATTTTATGATGAATGCAGAGAAGCCGCAATGATTTTCAAACAATGGAGGAGATTGGAATGAGTGGACATAAGCTTGGGGGCGTGCTTTCTACAGAACAGAAAGAGCAGTTTGCGACAGATGGATTTCTGGTGGTGGAGGGCCTGTTTCGAGACGAAGTCGACCAAATTAGGGACAACTTCATGCAGCTTCATGCGGGAGGTCCGATTCCCGGCTGCTTCGAGCCCGTCCGTGAAGAAGAGGCGAACGGAGACATTCTGAAGCTGTACCCTCGCATGATGCATCCGCACCGAGTGAATCGTCTTGCCATGGACTATATGGTGCATCCGAAGGTCATGAACATTTTGGCGGATTTGTATGGCGAGGAGCCATTGGCGGCCCAGAGCATGTTCTACTTCAAGCCTCCAGGCGCGCGGGGGCAGGCGCTGCATCAGGATAACTTCTACCTTCGGGTGGAGCCGGGCACCTGTATTGCAGCCTGGACGGCGGTGGACCCGGCGGATGAAGAAAACGGAGGGCTCGTCGTCGTCCCGAAGTCCAACCGCTTCGACGTGGAATGTCCGCACCAGGCAAACCCGGCCGAATCGTTCACGAAGGATGAGGTGGATGTGCCGGAGGGTTATCAAGTCGTTCCCGTGAATATGAAGGCGGGGGACGTCCTGTTCTTTAACGGCAGCGTCATCCACGGCTCGTATCCGAACCGTTCGAAGGACCGTTTCCGCAGAGCCTTCATTTGCCACTATGCAAGCATTTCCTCTACGAAGATTTCTCACTACTATAAGCCGATGTACCGGATGGACGGGTCGGAAGTGACGGATATGCTGTATGAGGATAACGGGGGACCTTGCGGGTCGGAGCACAAAGTAACGGCTGCGCATTGATGAACCTGCTTACGAAGGGAGCATACCTTGTTGAAATTGCAATTTGTGAAAGCCTTATGGGGAATGCAGGGCAGCTTGGAGGAGCAATTCGCATGTATAGCTGAAGCGGGCTATAGCGGGGTGGAGTCTCCGATGCCGTCAGCGGAAGACGAGGAGCGTTTCCGCTACTTGCTGAAGGAGCACGGATTGGACTATATTGCGATGGTATTTACGACGGGCTCAAGCGTAGAGGAGCATATCCGGTCCTTCGAGCAGCAGGTGGAGAGAGCGGCCGGCTTTAACCCTGTGCTGATTAATGCGCATAGTGCCCGGGATGTAATGGGTTATGAGGACCAGCTGCTGTTTTACCGAAAGGCGGTAGGGGTGGAGCGTGAGATCGGCCTGCCGATCGGTCACGAGACGCACCGCGGACGTGCGATGTTCGCCCCTTGGACGACAGGGAGGCTGCTCGAGGATGTCCCCGAGCTGAGGCTGGTGGCGGACTTCAGTCATTGGGTGTGCGTATGTGAATCGCTTCTTCCCGACATGGGGGCCTACCTGGATCAAGCCATATCCCGTACGATCCACATTCACGGCCGTGTCGGCTATGCGCAGGGACCGCAGGTGCCTGATCCGTCGGCACCGGAATATTCCCGCGAGCTTGCCGTCCATATGGGATGGTGGGAGCGAATCGTCGCAGAGAGGGCGAAGCAGGGAGCCGAAGCGGTCACCTTTACGCCGGAATTCGGACCGCCGCCGTACCTTCACACGCTGCCGCATACCGGTGCGCCTGTAGCCGATCTGTGGAAGGTATGTCTCTGGATGCGGGATTACGCGGCAGCGCGGCTGCAGGTGTGATGGGGAATTGAAAACCATACGAAGACAGAGAAGTAGAGAAGTAGAGAGGTAGAGAAGCAGAGAAGCCGTGGGAGCGGCCTCCCTGCTTTTTTGCGCTTATTCCCTTCTTCCGGCAGGCAGGGAATGAAGGGAGCGGAATGCGCTGGGGGTCATCCGGGTCTGTTTCTTGAACGTATGGCAGAAGTGGGAAACATCCTGAAAGCCGGAACGTGCCGCAACTTCAATGACGGACAGCTCCGAATGGAGGAGCAGGGCCTTTGCTTTGTTAATGCGGAAGGCAAGAAGGTATTGGTTCGGCGCATAGCCGGTATACTCTTTGAAAATGCGATACATATATGAACGAGACAGCTTATAGCGGCTTGCTACCTCATCCATATGGATAGGGTCCTCATAATGCTCGGCAATGTGGCTTAAAATTTGTTCGACCTTCGCGGTCAAGCCGGCTTCTGAACGTACAGGCCCATGGGAGAACCGCACCAGACGAGCCATATCCACCAGGCACTTCATGAGGAGACTTTTGACGGAGGCCTCGAAATACGGTTCTCTGTGCAGCAGCTCTTTTTCCAAATGATAGAGCGTATCCTGCAGCATGGCGATGGAGCTGGCGGCGGGCGGAAGGAAGAAGGAGTCCTCCGTCTTCAGTTGGCGGCCGAAGCCGCTGCAGAGCTGATCGTCCTGACGGAGCAGCGCCTCCATATAATTCTCGTCTACCGAGAGAACGAAGCGCTGAAACGCCAAGCGTTCGTCCGGCCTTGATAAGTGAAGCACCATCGGTCTGACGATGATGAGGGCTCCGGGCGATAAGGTGTAGACGCGGTCTCCGGCCAGGAAGCTGCCGGCTCCCTGTATACATAAATACACCTCATAGCCTTGATGGGAGTGAAGCATGGGCTGGCGAAGCAGCGTGTCGCGGAAGGCGCACAGAACGGGAGCTTCCTCCAGCATCCGGTTCGTCACAATATCGATGCAGTGGTCGGGCTGGCTCCCGAATTTGTCCTTTTGCTCCATTCCCTTCTCCCCCTCTCGGATTCGAGCCGTTCAGTCCATTGTAGCAAATTGTAGACAATTCCCCAATACAAGGAGAAGATTCCCCAAGCCATTTGTAAGATGTATCCGTTATAGTCGGTAGTAGATATCATGAGGGCAAAGGAGCTGGTATACAGATGGAAATGACGATAACTGCGCAGCGTGTCAAACAAGCTGCCGCACTCGTATACGAGCAGATGAGGAAGGATCATGCCGGCAATTGGGGAATGAATATCAACGCCTGGGATTGGGTGCCCGGTGTAGGGGTCATTGCGATTTTGTCTTACTATGAACAGAGCGGGGATGCAGAGCTTCTGACGTATCTGACGGAATGGACCCGCAGGAACAAAGGGGCATCGGAGCAGCTTAAGGTAATTAATTCTATGGCGCCATTCGCAATTTTCCCGGAGCTGTACCGCAAGTCGTCCGATCCGTATTACTTGGAAGCGGCGCTGCGTATCGGGGAGTGGATGATGAACGAGGCGCCGAGGACGCGCGAGGGTGCATTCGAGCATACCGTAACGGAAAACGCGAATTTTCCGGAGCAGGTATGGGCGGATACCGTCTTCATGGCAGTGTTGTTCCTGGCCAGACTGGCCCGTCTGACGAAACGTCAAGACTTCGCGGAGGAATCGCTTCGGCAGCTGGCTCTCCATCTGCGGCTCTTGCAGGATCAGGAAACCGGGGTGCTGTTCCATGGGTGGAACTGCATCACACGGGACCATATGTCAGCCGCAAGGTGGACAAGAGCCAATGCATGGGTGGCAGTTGGAACGCCCATGATTCTGCGCGAGCTGGCGGGAGGGACGGAGATACCGGAAGAGATCGGATCCCGATACCGGAGGCTGATGGAAGGGCTTGTCCGTTACCAGCAGGAGAACGGGCTGTGGCCGACGGTTATGGACCGGCCGGACTTTTACCAGGAAACGTCCGGAAGCGCCGGTATCGCCTGCGGTATTGTGCTGGGTATCCGGGAAGGTCTGCTGAGTCCGACTATGAAAGGGGCGGCGGATCGGGCGGCAGAGGCCGTACTAAACAAAATTGATGCGGCCGGCACCGTCACGGGGGTATCTGGCGGTACGCCGGTAATGGAGTCCGTGGAAGCGTACAACCGGATCGCTTGTTACCCCACATTATACGGCCAGGGTCTTGTACTGATGCTGCTAGCACAGTATTTGCCCGAGCCTCATCTTGATGGCATAAGGATGTGAACAGAGAATGAATATCAGCCGCGATAGAGGCAAGCTTCATGGCTTGGACAGCAAATGGTTTGACCATTTGAAGAGAAAGCTCAATTCCTTGCATGCCCGTTACAATCCGGAAATCAAGATGCTCCGCTGCCCTTTTTCTAGCCCGGGTTACCATACGACGATCAAACAGGCTGACTTTGTCCATCCGGTCCGGGAGACCATGGATTATGCGCTTGCTCTTCTGGATGGGGGAGATCTGACGTATCGGCAGCGGGCGTTCGATATCATGGGTCAAGTGGTCTCCCTACAGGACCAAGACCCTCAATCGCCTACATTCGGAATCTGGTCCTGGTTTTGGGAGGAGCCTCTTGCGAAGATGTCGCCACCGGATTGGAATTGGGCTGATTTTATCGGGAAAAGGCTGCTGCTAGTACTGATCCGGCATGGGGACGTGCTTTCTAGTGAGCTGTCGGGACTTATCCGTCAGGCGATCGGCCTTAGCTGCGAAGCCATTATCAAGCGGAATGTGGGGCCGGATTATACGAATATCGCAATCATGGGGGCCTTTGTCACGTTAATTGCGGGGGAACGGCTGGAGAACTCCCGTTACGCGGAATACGGCCTTGCACGGCTGAAACGGTTGTACGATTATACGATGCAAACAGGAGCGTTCCTGGAATACAACAGCCCGCCCTACAGCACGCTGGCGATACTGGAGCTGTCCGCACTGGCGGTGCATACCGCCTCGGAGGAGGCGAGGCAAATCACGAACGAGCTGCTGGAGGGAACCTGGCAAACGATAGCAGAGCATTATCATCCGCTGCTGAAGCAGTGGTCCGGGCCGCATGCCCGTTCGTATTCTTCGTTCCTCGATCCGGTACGCCGTTCGTTCCTGCACGCAGCCTGCCGTGGGGAGGTTCCTTTTATAAGCGAAGAGGAATTCCAATACGATACCGAATGGTATGGTCAGGGGGTAGTATGCCCGGAGCGGGTGCTGGAGCTGTTCGCAGAGCTGCCGGGAGTCCGGGAATTGCGTCAGGATTTACCCCCGAATCAGGCATTCAGTACCCGGACGGCATATACTTATATGACGCCAAGCTATTCGCTGGGCACGTTCAATCACAATGTGATGTGGAATCAGTGCCGCAATCTGCTTGCCTATCTGGACGCGGGTGAACAGGAACAATGTTATGTGCGGCTGCGTGTTCTGCACGACGGCTACGACTTTTGCTCGGCGGTGTTCAAGAGTAATCAAAAGCATGGTTCCGTGCTATACGGGATTCAGTTCGCTTTGGATGGCGGGGATACTCATGTGAATTTGGACCCTATTCACGGAAGGATGACGGCATCCGATCTGCGGATCCGGCTTGAAACCGGTTGTACCGGTCAAGCGCCGTCATGGGAACGTCTAGGAGATGAGGTATACCGGACGAGGATAGGGCAAACCGTGCTGACGGTACGCGGCCTGTACGGGGGGATGAGCGGACTCGGTCCGTTCCGTTGGGAAACGGCTGCTGACGGCACCGCCGCTTACCTGGATTTGGTCGTTTATGAAGGGGAAGCGGCACCTATTGATTTTCATGCCATGGAAGAGGCGTTGTTTTGCTTCGCCCTTACCCTCTCGGAGGATACGGCGCTGCAGCCGAAGGCCTCAGCCGACTCGCAGCCGCACGCCGTTCGGCTTATGCTGCAGCAGGAGGAAGCGGAGGAGCCGCTTCAGCTCACGCTTGCGAAGAAGCCCGACACCCGTGCCGTTTTGTTTCAGTAACGAGCTCACAATTGAAACGAAATCGACGCTTGCGGATACAGCTGCGAGCTGCCCGTAAGCGTCGAATCATCACCTGGCTTGACTATAGAAGCGGAAGCCGTTCTTCCCGCCTTGCTTGACTTGATACATCGCCGTGTCGGCCCGTATTAGCAGCGTCTCCGCGTCCGTACCATCCTCTGGGTGGAGAGCGATCCCGATACTTGGCGTAATGCAGAGCTGCTCTTGCCGGTAGCGAATCGGTTCGCCAAGCACGTGGATTAGCCGCTCGGAGAGTTTCACCACATCGTCCAATTCACTGATGCCGCGCAGCAGCACTGTAAATTCATCCCCGCCCATCCGGGCGACCAGGTCCTGTGAACGCACGGAGCTTCTCAAGCGACCGGCAACCTCGCCCAGCACGTAATCCCCTGCCGCATGGCCATGCGTATCATTAATCTGCTTGAAGCCGTCCAGGTCGATCCACACGACGGCGACTCGTTCACCGGGCTGTGAATCCGGTCCGAGCAGCTCCGTTAACCGGTTGTGAAACAGACGGCGGTTCGGCAGCTCCGTAAGCGAATCGTGAAATGCCAGGAAGTTAATCGTTTCCAGAGCCCGCTTATGTCCGGTAATGTCTTTGGCGATACAGTACATGCCGACCACTTCTTCATCAACATAAATCGGCAGCAGCTTCATATTCAGCTCCACCCGGTTTCCGAGTGAGTCGGTCAGCGCCGAGTCAAAATGCTGCGTACCGCTGCTCTTCGTCTGCTCAAGGTGATGTCTGAAGGCGGACCGTTCCTCAGGAACGATCCACTCCTCCAGCCTGCCGTCGAGCAGCAATTCCGGCCTGTTCCCCATCATACGCTGGCCGGCCGGATTGACATCGGTCATCCTCCCGGCCAAATTCAGCGACAGGACGGCATCCGGATTTTGCTCGAAGAGAGATTTGAAGCGCTGCTCGCTTTCCTTCAGCTTCCGTTCGGCGTGCTTCCGGCCGGTTATATCCCGAATGACGCAGGCGTAGGAGATCACATCACCGTTCTGGCTTCTAATCGGAGCTACCGTTTCGCTTACCGGAAGCAGGGTACCGTCCTTTCTCAGCCGAAAGGTCTCGCTTAGCTTCAGCTCCCACTGCTGCCCGAGCAGCCTCTCGTGGAACTCAGGCCAATCCTGCTCTCTTAAAGTAGGCAGACGGGTTCCGAACACCTCCTCCAAGGTCCAGCCGAACACTGATTCGAACGTCTGGTTCACATACATGACTTGATCCTGGAGATTGCATACGATGAACGCGACGGTCGCATTATTGGTAAGAGCCTCCACCATCCCCCGGAAAAGCTCCACATCTTTACTCCACTGATGCCAAACTCCCTTGAAGGGAGCTTCTGGTACGTTGGTCATCCTTCCTCACTCCTAGCTGTCAAGCATATATCTTCTTCATCGTATGGAAGGAGGGAAAATTTCGTTAATTAATTATCATTTTCATTAAAAGTTTCATTCAGCAGGAGATGAGCCTGACGGATTCGCTCCAACTCACCCGGCTCCGCCTTCGAGGACATGTACCGGACGTCCCCGGTGCCGCTTCGGGAGAGCAGACCGTGCTGCTCCAAGACCTGACGGAGCCGCTTTATCGTTCCGCCGCTTCCGTCGATCAGCTCGACATGCAGGGGCAGCAGCTTGCGGAAATGCCTGCGGAAAAACGGGAAATGCGTGCATCCCAGCACGACCGAGCCATATTCCTCCATCCGGTAAGGAAGCAGCATCTCCCTGAGGTAGGGAAGCACCGCCTCCTCGCGAAACTCAAACTGCTCGCACAGGGTCACGAGCTCCGGGAGCGGTAGCGAGTCGACGATACTTTCGTTGTCCGTTTTAGCCACCAGGTCCTGATATTTCGTCTCCCTCAGCGTGAGCGGAGTTGCCGTAACCAGAACGCGTTTATGAAGCGACTGTACGCGTTCTACCGCAGGCTTTACAGCCGGCTCCATGCCGATAATGGGAAAAGGAAAGGAGGCCCGCAGCTCGCTGACTGCGATGCTCGTAGCCGTATTGCAGGCGATGACCAGCGCCTTGATCCCCTGATCATGGAGCTCGGTAACCGCTTCGAAGATGCTTTGCTTCACGAGCTCCTTCGGTTTGGTCCCGTAAGGCACGTGTTTCGTATCTGCATAATAAATATAATCCTCATAGGGCAGCTGTCTCAGCGCTTCGTGAAGCACCGTGATCCCGCCAATGCCGGAGTCCATGAATGCGATGCGCATAGTGTCACCTTTTCGTTGCCTAAAATGTCTTCTTATCATTGTATACGGAATGATTGCGGAATGCATTACTCCCACACTGAGAAATCACTGAAATTTCCCTGAGAATGGGTGGAAGCCTTACCGGAATTGCAGCTGGTGCAGCACCTGCTCCACCTTGCGAAGGTGAGCGGACATCCGTTCCCTGGCGAGGGAGGCCTCCTGCCGTTCCACGGCGTCCAGAATGGACAGGTGCTCTTCGTATAGCCGGTCCGATTCGCTTCGTTCGGCGAACAGCCAGAGCCTGCGGCTTTCCCGCATGACCGACCCCATGGACAGAAACAGCCCCTCCAGCGTTCTTACGAGCAGGCCGTTGCCGGCGGCACGTGCGATGCCGAGATGGAAGGCCGCATCCGCCTTCTCCAGCAGCGCTTCCTCGTTCGAGGAGCCCATGTCCGCCAGTATGTCGCGAAGACCGGTAAGGTCGGCCTCACTTCGGCGGGAGGCGGCGAGGGCAGCGGACTCCGTCTCCAGGATGAAGCGCAGCTCCAGCCACTCACGCAGCTGCTCGGCACTTTCGATTTCAGGAGCCTCCGCGGCCAAGGGCTCGCTTGTCCGCAGGACGAAGGTGCCGCCTCCATGGCGCACGTCGACCCAGCCCTGCGTCTTCAGCGACATCAGCGCCTCGCGTATCGTGGAACGGCCTACGCCATGGCGCTGGGCCAGCTGCTCCACGGAAGGCAGGCGCGTCCCTTCCGGCCACTCCCCTTGGCGGATATGATCCCGCAAAGTATCGGCGATAACTTCATAAGCTTTCCGAATCATACACATCGTCACTTCACTTTCCGTACCATGCTTAAGTACCGTCATTGTAGCATGTTTTGGCGCAAAGTGCTCGGTACTGGCATGACACGCATCCTTCCGGCATAGGCTCGGTACTACGTAAAGATAGTACTTCTCATTTCCCCGGTTACCGGTAAAATGAAACTAAGATCAGGTCTTAACAACAGGCAACAAAATAAAATAGATGAGGTGTTGTTCATGAGAAAAAGACGGAATACGGCAGCGTTTAGCTTCTTGGCTTGGGGATCCTTTGCTGCGGCATTTATCGGAATGTTTATCGGAATTTATACACTGCAGGAGCCGCTTTCGGTGAAGGGCTATTACGCAGTGAGCGCACTTTACCTCACGATGGCGTCCTTCGTGCTGCAGAAGGTGGTAAGGGATAATCACGAAGACGAGTACAACGGCAAAAAGCGCAATACCGGCGCCTTCACCTTCCTGGCTTGGGTTTCCTTCGTACTGGCGCTGACCGCGATGCTGATCGGTATCATTAACTTGGAGCAGCCGCTCTCCGTGAAGGGCTATTATGCGATGACGGCGCTGTTTCTGACCATGTCCTCCTTCGTGCTGCAGAAAACGGTGCGCGACAACAAGGAAGATGAGGCACTCGAAGCCCCCGCGACAGAGGAGCATCTATAATGGGAATACCGCTTCGCGCCTCGGAAGGTGCGGAGCGGTATTTTTTAGTATAGCGGAATATTCCCTACCCAAGGGGGAGGGGACGCGGTAGGCTGGTAAGAGTGTCATCAAGAGAAGAGGAGATGGTATAGATGACGACAACCATTCGGATCCGTCCTGCGACCGAGGAGGATGTGCCCTTTTTGCGGGAGATGCTGTATGTGTCGGTTTATGTGCCGGACGGAGCGGAACCACCGGGTAGAGACATACTCGATTCGCCGGGAATAGGAGCCTATATCAAGGATTGGGGAAGGCCGGGGGACTTCGGCTTCATCGCGGAGACGGAGGACGGGCTGGCCATCGGCTCCGCTACGGCGCGGCTGTTCCAGGCAGACCGACCCGGCTACGGGTTTATTGACGAAGCGACGCCGGAGCTCGGAATTGCGCTGCTGCCCGCTTATAGAGGCTTAGGAGCAGGAACGAAACTGCTGCAAGCGCTGGCGGAAGAGGCGATGAAGAGAGGATATGAAGCCCTTTCGCTTAGCGTGGATCCGCGGAATCCGGCTGTCCGCTTGTATAAGAGGCTCGGTTTTGTTGAAAAGGGCATGAGCGGCACCTCGGCTGTCATGCGATGGAGCTTGAAAGAAACATGAGGAAGCCCTCCATGGAGGAGGGCTAGGATGCCGTCAATACCCGTAGAGGATGATGGTGCCGCTATACGCCGTACCGTTGTTCGGGTTAATCGTGATTTGACTATTCCCGAGGGTGAGTCCGGGGATGTTGGCGGTATTATGCAGCACGATCGGAGGCTTTGCCAAAGGGGCGGGGAAGGCGATGGTTTGGGCTGTGCCCGTGCTGTTTACGTAGCCGGTCAATTCAAGGATGATTTTCCGGTAAGGCCTGGATGGGTTGGAGGTAGCGAAGCCGTCCTCCGCAATCATGGTGAGCACGACATTGCCCCCTGTGCTCCCCGTAACCGTAACCGGCCGGGGGGACCGGGGCATCAGGTAGCTTCGTCCGTCGCCGCCTACTGTAAAGTCGCTGTAATCGAACTCTCCCCGCCAGACGGCTCCGTTCCCATTCAGACGAAACACGCCAAGTCCTCCAGCCCGCTTGTAGAAGGGCGCATCCCCCGGCTCATACACCATACGCCCGAAGACAGAGCCGAGGACGACGGCATAATCCCGAGGTCTCGATAGAATGGCGTGATCCTGCCAATCGCTCCAGCTGAAGCCGACATTACGAATGATGGAGTCCTTTACCGTGCCGCTATCGGTTGCATTCCAGCGCTCGGTATAAATCGCCCCGTTGCCGATAGCCTCGAAGCGTAAATTATCGATCGTCCAGCCGTTGAAAAAGCCTTGGCTGGCACCCGGATTCGTAGGGGCGGGCTGATAAATGCCGTACGGGCAATACCCGGTGTGGCAGCGCAGGATCCAGGTGCCCGAATGACCTTCCTTGTCTCCGTTGATTGCAATCCCCGCCATTGCCGCTCCTGTAAACTCACTGTCCAGAATCGTATGATCGCCCTCATCCCGCTGCATATATAAATTGTAATAGTTCGCCTCCAGGCGGCAGCCGACAATTTGCACGTGGCTGGCACCGTTAATGTTGATGCCGTATTTGAAATTCGCGATCTTGACCCGGTTAAAAAAGCACTTCTTCGTCGCCTCAACACCCACGGTTGTTGTTGTAATGACCCCGATTTGTCTCGGCCCGGGACCGACGAGATACAAATCCTCCATCCCGGTGCCGTAGCCGGTCGCCGCGCTGCTGAGGAGAAACGCGGGGACATTGTCTCCGAGACTCGGAATCAGGATTCGGCTGGTGTTCATGCCGATGCCCCGGACGATAATGTTGTCCAAGGGGATGGGAGCCGTCAGGGAAGCCAGCCGGTAGTCGCCCCGGGAAAGCTGCAGCAGCCCGCCGCCTACGGAGTTCAAATAGGAAACGGCGCTCAAGAAAGCGGACGTATCGTCCTTCTGGCCATCGCCTGCAGCCCCATAATCTTCGACGTGCGCAACCCCCCGGTAGCTGCCGGCAGGCGGGTTGCCTCCCCCGGCTGTAGACGTTTCGAAGGAAACATCGTCATGCCAGCTGCCCGTATACCAGGAGCCGATGCCGTGCCGGGTCGCCGTTTGGTTAAAGGCATCAACCGCCTTCAGCTTGGATGCCCCGTTATAAAATATCTCGATAGAGCTTCCGGTAAAGGTCGCTTTGACCTCGCCTCCCTCCACATAGGAAATCGGGGCCGTACCGAGAGGCGTGTTCTGATCGTTCTGCCGTCTGTACAAGTTGATGGAATTCTGGTCGGAGCGAACCTCTGCAAAAAAATAGTTTTGGGCATTGGAAGCCCGGAAGGTTAGCCAGGCGGAGTTGCCGCCGTTCCCTTTCAGTTTTGCTTTGAGGGAACCGTCAGATTCGCCCGAATCGATCACGGCATTTTGATTACCAGACCCTATGGCTTCCGCCCGGTTCGAATTAATCCGCCAGGAGCCGTTGAGAATTTGCCAAGGCTGTCCCGTTTCCGCTGTACCCAGAGAGCTGCTTGTGCTTGCACGGTTGAAGGAATCCGTAAATATCAGCGCCATCCCAATCACCCTTTCTCTAAGTTAGCTTGAAATTGATATAGTATATGAGGTGGAAGATTAAAAGGTTTGGATAACTATGACACAGAAAGGGGAAAGTGGCTTTTTCGTCACATTGGCACGGGCTGACAGGGTCTGGGTCAAGGGGAATCGCTGTAAGGGATTTTTTATGTAGACGCGAAGGGTGGTTTTGATTACAATAAAGTCATCAGATGACCTGATGTATTTGTGAGGTCTGGATTAGGGAGAGGATAAAGCATGACTTTGGCTGAATCGGTACGCAAGGAACTGGCTTCTATTGTAGGAGCAGGATGGTTCCGTGATGATAAAGAAACGCTCGTTTCTTACAGCTACGATGCGACGCCGCTGTATCAATCGATGCCGGACGGAGTCATTTTCCCTTCTTCGACGGAAGAGGTTTCCGCGATTATGAAGGTGTGTGCGGCGCACAAAATTCCGGTTACCCCTCGGGGAGCAGGGAGCAATTTGTGTGCGGGCGTGGTGCCGCTGAAGGGCGGACTGGTCATGGTGATGACGCGGATGAACCGGCTGATTGAGATTGATGAGGAGAATTTGACCGCCACCTTCCAAATGGGGCTGAATACCAAGCAGTTTCACCTTGCAGTGGAGGATACGGGCTTGTTTTATCCGCCGGATCCAAGCAGCATGATTATTTGCACGATGGGCGGCAATATTGCCCTTGGAGCGGGGGGCTTGCGCGGACTGAAGTATGGCACGACGAAGGATTACGTCATCGGCCTGGAGGCGGTGCTGGCGAACGGGGACATCCTGCGTACCGGCGGGAAGCTGGTGAAGGATGTAGCCGGCTATGACCTGACCCGCCTGCTCGTAGGATCGGGCGGCACGCTGGCCATCCTCACGGAGGCGACGGTGAAGCTGGTGCCGAAGCCTGTTTATCGCCGCGCCATGCTGGCAGTATATGCAGACCTGCAGTCGGCGGCGAAGACCGTTTCACAAATTATCGCCAACCGCATAACTCCGTGTACGCTTGAATTCATGGATCAGGCTACCATCCAGGTGGTGGAATCGTTCGCCAAGATCGGACTTCCGGTGGAAGCGCAGGCCATTCTGGCAATCGAGCAGGATGGCGAGGAATCTCTTGTGGAGCGGGACTTGAAGCTGATCGAGGACATTTGCCGAAGTGCCGGAGCGATTCAGGTGAAGGTTGCGGCCACGCCGGAGGAGGGCATGAAGGTTATGGAGGCGCGGAGAAGCGCTTTGGCGGCATTATCCCGGCTTCGTCCTACGACGATCCTTGAGGATGCCACGGTGCCCCGCTCGAAGATTGCCGACATGGTGCTGGAGATCCAGCGGATCGCGGACAAATATAACGTGCAGATCTGCACGTTCGGCCATGCGGGCGACGGGAATCTGCATCCGACGGCGATGACGGATGCGCGCGACGAAGAGGAGATCCACCGTGTGGAATCGGCCTTTGCCGAAATTTTCGAGGTCACCATAGCGCTTGGGGGAACGATCACCGGGGAGCACGGTGTAGGTCACGTCAAGGCGCCGTACCTGGAGTGGAAGGTAGGATCCTCGGGAATTGATTTGATGAAGCGGCTGAAGACGGCTTTCGACCCGGATGGGCTGCTCAATCCGGGTAAGCTGTTCGCCGAGACGCGTAAGCGGATTGTGTTTGCCTCCGAGGCGGCTTCCTCGGAATCCGGGGCCTCGGGCGAGGCTTCAGCGAAGGGCGGTGCGTGAGGATGGCGACGGAAATACAACGGTTAGCCGAAACGTTGAAGCAGACGCTCGACTCGGACCAGCTTACGAACTGCATGCGCTGTGGCTTCTGTCAGTCGGCGTGCCCGACCTTCCAGGAGACTGGTCTGGAGGCGGCGTCACCGCGGGGCCGGATCGCCTTGATGAAGGCGGTGGCCGACGGGCTGATGGAGCCGGATGCGGCGTTCAAGCAGCAGATGGATCTGTGCCTTGGCTGCCGGGCCTGCGAGCCGGCCTGCCCGTCCGACGTCAAGTACGGGCAGCTCATCGAGCAGACTCGGGAAGCGATTGCCACGGAGACGGATTATCCGTGGCATGTGCGTTCGCTGCGCAAGCTGTTCATGGAGCAGCTGTTCCCTCATCACGGGCGGATGCGCGTGATGGGCGGACTGCTCCGGCTGTACCAGCGCAGCGGCTTGCAGCGCCTGGCCCGGGCGGCCGGCGTGATGAAGCTGTTCCCGCAGCATATGCGGGAAATGGAAGCCGTGCTGCCCGAGGCGGGCAGCGACGGAGTTGTGCTGCGCTGGCAGCGGCTCGGCTTGCCTGCGCGAGAGGAGCAGGCGCCGGACGGGGCGCGGCTGCTCGTCATTCCCGCGACCGGCGAGCCTCTTGCCCGCGTGGGGCTGTTCCGCGGCTGCATCATGGACGTCCTGTTCACGGATACCAACGTGAACACGGTCCGCCTGCTGCGCCGTGCGGGATACGAGGTCGTCATCCCGACCTCGCAGACCTGCTGCGGTGCGCTTCACGCGCACGCGGGTGAAACGGCCAGCGCCCGGAGGCTGGCCGAGCAGAACATCGCCGCCTTCGGGGGAGCTCGCATCGATTGGATTGCGAGCAATGCCGGCGGCTGCGGCGCCAGCTTGAAGGAGGCGGACCACCTCCTTCATCAGGATGCAGCTTTGGCGGGTCCCGCCAAGCAATTTGCAGCCCGCGTCCGCGACGTGTCGGAGCTGCTCGCCGAGGGCCGCCCTCTGCCGTTGAAGCGGCAGGCAGGCTCAACCTCGCAGGTCGTGACGTATCAGGACTCTTGTCATTTGCGCAATGTGATGCGCGTGCAGTCGCAGCCTCGCGAGCTCGTCCGCTCGGTGCCCGGCGTTCAGCTGCGCGAGCTGCAGGGCGCCGACCGCTGCTGCGGCTCCGCCGGCATCTACAACCTGACGCAGCCGGAGATGTCCGCCGGCGTGTTGGACCACAAGATGGAGAATGTAGAGCGCACCAAGGCGCAGGTTCTTCTAACCGCAAACCCCGGCTGCCTGCTCCAGATGAAGTGGGGCGTCCAACGTGCGGAGCTGCAGGGCAAGATGGAAGCCCTGCATTTGGTGGACTTTTTGGCGGAATCGCTGGATGAAGAGGAAAGAGACAGAAGCTAGTGCTGGTTTCAGCGCCCGTATTTCGATGAGATTGCGGGCGTTTTTGGCGTTACTCATGTGCAGCGAAGGAGCATACCCGTACTACCCTTGAAACGTTATCCCTTTCGCTCAGTAGCTCAGCGTGGGCCTGCATCTTCGACCTCACTGTATCTGAGCCATGGGGATAAGGCTCCAACAGAACGGAATATAGGGAACAGGTGACGCTACGGTGCGGGATTTGAATAGTTGGACATAGACAAGGTGGGTTTATCGTCGCGATTCGATTAAGTGAGCGCCCGTATCTCGATGAGATTGCGGGCGTTTTTGGCGTTACTCATGTGCAGAAAAGGAGCATATCCGCACAGCCTTGAAACGTTATCCCTTTCGCTCAGTAGCTCAGCATCGGCTGGCATCTCGACCTCCTTGTAACTGAGCCATGGGGATAAAAGTCCAAAGGAATCGAATGAAGAGGACGGGTGCTGCTATGGTACGAGACCCGAATAGGTGGACATAGGCAAGGTAATGTTTTAGATGGTGACATCTCAACCTCATCGGAACTGAGCCACGGGGATAAGAATCCAACGGAACGAAATACAGGAAAAGTGTAGCGGTGGCATTCGAGCCCAATGGCAAATCTGCCACTGCAAGAACTAAATGCATCGAAATCCCTGGATTAGTGTGAAATGTGCTATTGCAAGGTCCAAGCGGATATCAGTTAAGGGGAATCCGCGCCTGCAATGGCAAATCTGCCATTGCAAGGCCCCTAAGGTGCGAATACCAACTATTTAGTGTGAAATATGCGATTACACGGTGCCAGGAAATCTCCTCGCGCATAGAAAAGCCCGCCGCTCCGAAGAGCGGCGAGCATGTGACCGTCAGCCGACAGAGACTACCTGAGCAGCCTTCACCTGCAGCGGCAGGGTGAAGTAGAAGCAGCTGCCGTGGCCCCAGTCGCTCGAAACCCCGATCTCACCGCCGTGCAGCTCGACGATTTCTTTGGCGATGGCAAGGCCCAGGCCGCTGCCGCCGTCGGCGGAATTGCGGGATTTGGAGCCGCGGTAGAACCGGTCGAAGAGATGGGGCAGATCTTCTTGGGCAATTCCGCTGCCGGTATCCGTTACTTGAACGAGGAGGGCCCCCCCATCGACGCTGACCCCGCCCACAAGCCGCAAGCATCCGCCTCGCGGCGTATGCTTGATGGCATTGTAGACAAGATTCGAGATGACTTGTCCGATCCGGTCCGGGTCTGCGATGACGGCGAAGCCGCCTTGCTTCAACGGCTCCTGCAGCAGCAGCTCATACCTCAGCCCGGCTTGCTCTGCGTCGATCTCATGCTTCTGGTACAGCTGCTGCAGCAGCTCGGCGGCCTCACAGTTGCTGTGGCTTAGCTGAAGCTGACGGGTCTCCATTTTGCTCAGAAGGAACAGGTCCTTAATCAGCCTGCGAATGCTCAAAACGCGAGAATGCACGACCTTCAAGTATTTCTGCTGCTGAGCAGGCTCGGTAATGACGCCGTCAATCAAAGCCTCGACATAGCCCTGGATGGAAGTTAGCGGGGTGCCTAAGTCGTGCGAAATATTCGATAGCAGGTTGCGGCGGGATTCCTCCATTCGGCGGATTTCCTCCGTCCGCTCTCGCACCTTGTCCTCCATATGCTGATAAAGGCGGGCGTTCTCCAGCGAAATGGCCGCCTGAGAGGCAAGGATGTCAATCACCGTGCGGCGTTCCTCGGTAAAGGCATGGGTGGCCAGCGAGTTCTCCAGGTAGAGGACGGCTGTCACCGAGCCTTGATACATCACGGGCAGACAAAATACTGATCGTGCGCTGCCGTTCTGCACATAAGGATCGTTCTGGAACATGACCTCCGAGGAGGCATCCTCGAGCACCAGATGCTCCGCTGTCCGTACCGTATAATAAACAATGGACATCGGGAGCTTACCGTACACCGTTACCGGCAGGGAGTCCAAAATGTGAATTTGTTCCCCCTCCGCGGTCGTTTCCGCTTCCACCTCCACGATCAGACTGTCCTTCTCTTTCATGAGAAAGACACCGCGAGTAGCTCCGGCTGTCAGCATAACGACCCGCATCAGCTTCTGCATGAGCTGCTCCCAGACGATTTCGCCGGAAATCATCTGAGAGGCCTTGACGATAGCGGCCAGATCAAGCGAAATCGGAGACATCGTTGTCGTCGAATGGGCCGAGAGGCCAAGGCCGTTAGGCGGCACCAGCAGCAGCCAGTCGGGGAACATCCGCTCAAGCAGCTTGGCCTTCGCCTTCGCTCCCCACCGGACGTACCCCTGGTACGCCTCGGCCATGTATACTTTGCCGACCTGGTCCTGTCCCCTCTGGGCGTAGAAACGTGCCGCCCGCTCGGCTGCCAAGGCCTCGAACTGCGTAAACCCGCCGAAGCGTGCCGAGTGGATCGCGGCATGGTAGCAGGGCTCGGCTTTGCGGGCATTGCCGCCAACCCGGTAACGCTCGGCTTCCGCCAGCTGGTACAGATGCTTGTAGTTGTCGGGGCTATGCTCCGCCCACGTCTTCAGCTTCCGGCAAATGCCCCGAAGCCTCCGTTCCTCAAGCAGCCGCTCCCGGCCGGAGAGGTGGGGGATGACCGCTGCCAACGTCAGCGCGTAATAGAAGTAATGCTCGACGGTGTGAAAGAGCGCCAGAGACACATGCACAAGCGCTTGGGAGCGGCGGGCCTCGTCCAGCGCTTCCTTGTAACGCTCGAACATGTAGTAGAGCTTCATTTTTTTCATGTAATACACTTGCAAAATCACTTGGTTGAAGCAGGCTTCGAGCTTCTTCACCCGATGGGCTTCCTCCTCAGGTGAAGCCGCCAGCACGAATGAAGGCTCCTCCACACCCTGCAGGTTGTTCAGCACGTGGCTGAGCAGCTCCAGCATATACACCGTATCCTTGCTGTGCGTTTGCCTTACGAAAGGCAGCTGACGCCGAATGTCCTCCTGAACCTGGCTTAATCGCACTCCTAAAAAATCCGACATCAAGATGGTGTACGTCACCGCATAACTCGCAAACACAAGGTCCCCCGCCTCCATCGCCGCGTGAAACGATTTGGAGAGGTGGTCAAGGCTCGTTCGCATATGCCGCTTCCATGGATTGATGAACACGGCGAACGTAAACCGGCTCTTGCTCTTCAGGCTTTGCTGGTGAAACCGTTCGCTAAGCGCTACCCCGAGTCGACCGAACTCCTCGCTCAAAGCAAACTGACCGAAGCCTGACCCGATCATGAGCCCGTAAGCATTATAGGCGTTGGACGACTCGAAGGTGTTCCCGTGCTTCAGGGACAGATTCACGATCTGGAGAAGCATGTAAAGGTAAAGATTCGCGTTAACAAAATAAGCCGGCGTCCCCACATTCATCATCAGCTTGGCGAGCATCATCGTTTCTTCGTTCGTCATCTGCTTCAGATGCAGCAGATCCTGTACGGTTTTCCGGCCCATACGCATCCGGATTTTGCCCATGATCAGCAAAATGTCGGTACGGCCGGGGGAGGATGAAAGCTTCAAGCCAAGGCTGCGTAGTCCCTCCATACCGATGGCGACCGCCGCTTCATGCTCAACCATATTGGTCAGCATAATGACCATGATATTGTAAGCCTCCGCCCGGTCGAGATGGGTTCGGGCGCGTGTCGTCAGAAGCGTAAACTGCGCTTTCGCTTCATCGAAGCGGCCGTTCAAATAGTCGGCCTCCATCATGCCGAGCTGCAGAGGATAGGCCAGGTCATAGCGCTGGTGCCAGCCTTCTTCGCCAAGCAGGTCAAGACCGCCGGCGAAGAAGGCGGCTGCCGCCGAATAGGCTGCCGTGCCGACGGCCTTGCGACCGGCCTTAAGGTTCAGAACAGCCAGCCGTTCCTTCTCTTCCTGGTCTTCAATCAATGCGGAGCCTGCGTTATAATGGTTGGCGGTTTCAAACAGCGCCTCATCCCCCTGATGCTCCAAGCGTTCGGCAAGCAAGCGCCCGAGCCGAAGGTGAATGGCATGCTTCTCCAGCACGGGAACATGCTCATAACACCATTCACGAATTTTGTCATGCAAAAATTTGAACCGAATCGGCTCATGACCCGGTGTGCTCGAGTCCGACGGCTGATCTCCGGTTTGAAACGGCAAAAATTTGTAGGCTGTACCGATGGGCATGATCAGGTGGGCTTGAATCGCTTCCCAAAGTGAATCGAGCGTTTCCTGCTGCGAATCTCCGGCGAGAATGGCCAGCTGCTGTAAATCGAAGTGAAAGCCGATGCAGGAAGCGAGACGAAGCACCTGAACGGCTTCCGCCGGAAGGGCCTCGATCTTGTCACCGACCATGCCGAGCACATGATCGCTTAAGTTCAGCTCGCGAATGGTGCAGGAATCCCACATCCACCTTGCCTCTTCATAATCGAAATAAAGCAAGCCCTTGCGGTGCAGCTCGGTAAGGAACTGCTTCAGATAAAACGGGTTGCCTCCCGTTTTGTGAATCAGCATGCCTGCCAAATGGCGGCAATCCTCCGGTCCGCAGTTCAGCGTGTCGCACAGCATGCGGAGCACGTCTTCAGGCTCCAGCGCCTGCAGGACGATCGATTCCGCATCGGCCTTCTTGTCCAGCTCGCCAAGCAGCCAGTTCAGGGCATGAGCCTCTTGCAGCTCATTGTCGCGATAAGCGCCGATGATGAGGAACGATTCCAGCTTGGCCTCCTCGATCAGATAGAGCATCAGCTGGAGCGAGCCTTGGTCTGCCCACTGCAGATCGTCGAGGAACAGGAGGGGTTCCATGCGCGCTGAAACATGTCAGGAAGAGGCGAATGGCGGTGTGAAACCGCTGCTTGGCTTCCGATGCCGGAAGCGGCTCTACCCGGGGCTGCGGCCCTAAGATCCATTCCAGCTCAGGAAGAACCTCAGCGAGAACGGGGGCATGCTCGCCAAGCGTGCTACGCAGCGCGTTCGCCTTGGTTTCCAGCTCCTCTCCCGATTCGGAGGCAAGCCGGCGGATCAGTAGGCGAAAGGCTTGCAGGAACGCGGAGTAAGGCACGTGGCGGCGCAGGGAATCGAATTTACCTAGAATGAATTGTCCCTCGTCCTCATTCGCCCTTTTCATCATCTCGAGAATGAAGCTGGACTTGCCGATGCCGGAGTAGCCTGAAACAAGCACGCAGATGCTCTCGCTGAACGAGAGCCGCTCATACACGGCATGCAATCGCTCGAGCTCTTGCTCCCTTCCGTATAAACGCTGAGGTATATAAAAGGAATCCTTCCGATCATTGGTGCCGATCGCGAACTCATCAGACAAGCTGGAGGACAGCAGTCCCTCATAGCAATGCTCCAGATCGCAGAGCAGTCCGTAAGCGCTCTGATACCGGTCCTCGGCGTTTTTGGCCAGGCATTTCATGACGATATCGGATACGGACTGCGGGATGCTCGAATCCATTTGAGCGGGAGGCAGAGGGGCTTTGGCAATATGGCTGTGAATGAGCTCCATCGGCTCAGTCGTGGTGAAGGGCAGTTGCCCGGTCAGCAGCTCATACATGGTTACGCCGAACGAATAAAAATCCGTCCGCCGGTCGATGACCCGGTTCATGCGCCCGGTTTGCTCCGGAGACATGTGGGTCAGCGTACCCTCCAGCTCCCGGGGACTCAGCGGCTCCGAGGTTTCGGTATCGAGCAGGGAAGCGATGCCGAAGTCGGTGATCTTTACGGTTTCGCAGGAGGAATCCACGATGATATTGCTTGGCTTCACATCCTTATGGATGACGCCGCTTCGATGCAGCGATTCGAGGATCGCCGCCAGCTTCACTGACAGCTGGAGCGCTTCACTCAGCTCAAGGCGCCTTCGGGCGAGCAGATGGTGCAAGGATTCGCCTCCGAAGTCCTCTAGGAAAAGCGCATACGATCTGCCGTCGGGAACCATGGCGAGCGGTCGTACAACCCCCGCAAGATTGACGCTTCTTGCGATGTCGTACTCCCTGCGCAGCCTCGCATCGTCCTCCGGCAGCGGATGGTCGGAACGAAGCCGTTTGACAATGACATGTCTTCCCGTGGCTTGATGCCTGCCGCGGCTGATGAGTGTCCGTGTTCCCTCATATATGGTTTCAACCAAGTCATAATCGGATATCGAGATCAAATGTCCAGGCTCCTCAGTTGTGATATGATCCCATAATTATACAACAGATTTGAGATGAGTTGTGCGTCAGGCGAACAATTCTCCGATTGCCGTTCTGCCGTCCCACGGTTCATCCTTGCGGAAGCGGGTACGATCATTCGAATGCCAAGGCGCGAGCCAGTCGATATGAAAGGCTTCGTATCGGTACATCTCGAACACCTCACAACGCTCCGCTTCGACCCCGGATGCCTCCAGAATGGCGTTTACCGCCCGTCGGGCCGCTTCGTTGGCTCCTTCCATAGTGGCCAGGTCCGTATTCGTGCGAACATAGTCCGAGGCCAGGAACAGGTTGGAAACGCTGGTGTAGGCATACGGTCTTAGCGGCCAGGTATGGACCTCGTTGACGAGCAGCGGCTCAATATTCACGCAGTTTTGCCCGCCGTTTGTGAACTGGATATCGGTATCAAGGAACGAAGAGTGGAGCACCTCATCCCGCAAAATCTCCGTGCCGACATTCAGCCCCTTCTTCAGCTGGTACCACACCTCTTCGCGGATTTCTTCCGCCGTGCATTCCATCGCCGGCTTTTTATGCAGCTCTCCCGGCGTAGTCCAGTCCGACACATCGACGGAGAGGATGCCTTTGACCGTACCGTCACCATATTGGCTGAGATCAACGTGGGGCCAGAACTGCTTTTGCGAAATGGACGTCAGCGACCATGGGGAATCGAAATACATCACGTGACCCGGGGTAACGGGAACGTCCTCTTTGAGGTAAAACTGAATGCCGTTCATCCAATCCACCGCGCTGGACAGACGGCGAATGTTATCCAGGTCCACGTGCGCATCGGCCGCTTCATCCGTGATGAACGTAGCCATCACCTCTACAGGAAAGGCGGCGACATAATAGTCCGCTTCCACCTCGTGGGTAACCCCGTCGCGGGTGACAATCACCTTCTGCACCTGACCGTCCCGGATATCGATCTTCTCCACTTTGGCATCAAGATGATAGGTTACTTGCTTTGCCCGCAGGTAGTCGAGCCAGGGCTGAATCCAGCGGTCATTGGTCGGACCGTTCAGGATGCGCACGAAGGAGGTGCCGGGCGTCAGCAGGTCCATTGTCATTTGCGCGGCTACCGTACCTACGGTCTTGGTGTTCGCTTTGGTCGATTTGCAGGCTACCAGAGTGCGCGTAATGTTGGCGAATACCTTCTGGAAGGCGGGGGAGTGCTGGGCCGCTTCGATAAAATCCCACCAGGCGATGCGCTGGTACTCCTCTTCGCGGCGCTCGTCACAGCTGGTCATTACCTGCCACAGCTTGTCCGTATATTGGTCGATGTCCTCCATCGTAAGTCCCAGGCCGTTATCGAAAAGGGTGTGAATCACCGTTTTAATATTACCGGGTGTCAGCTCCATCTTGGTGACGAGCTCGACCATCGGGTGGGTTTCCGTCGAAATATTCAGCCGGGGCACCTCCACCAGATTGTCATATACCGTTTGTTTGCCGTAAGGAATACGCTTCATCGTGTCAATGACATGCTTGTAGAACTTCGGGAACAGCCGGAAGCCGTGTTCCCCCGGAAGGTCCGGACGCCCATCCTTGCCTGACCCCTCGAAGGGCATGCTCCGCGCTTTACCGCCCGGAATTTTTTTGAATTCAAACACCTCTACCTCAAATCCGCGTACCATCAGTTCATGGGCCGCAGTCATACCAGCTACACCGCCGCCTAGGACAGCCACTCGTTTCTTCATCGGAAAATCCCCCTTTTTTGCCTATTTCCTCCAATTTTAATACAAAGAGTCCTAGGAATAAAGTCCTTTTCTGCGGAAAATGGTCGAATCTCGCGAAAACGCAATGATCACTTTGTGCTACTTTTCAGCGATTCGGGGGGTACCAGCGAACCGGGACCGAAAGTACACTAAGGAGGAGAAGAGCGACAACGAAGGAGGCCGATGGGCATGATCACGAGGGGACAGCCGTTTTCTATTGAGCAGTATCGGGAGGAAGGGTATTGCGGACCGATTCAGGGGCTTACGCTGCAAGAGGCGGATGATTACTATGAGCGCTTCTTCGGGGTTCTAGGACAGTCCAGGTACGAGCCGGGCCCGGCTGGGATGAATTTATCCGCCTGGCATCAGCGTCACCGCTGGGCTTACGAGCTGGCTACGCATCCCGGCATCGTAGCTGCAATGAAGCAAATTCTTGGGGACGATCTGGTGCTGTGGGCGATGCATTTTTGGTATAAGGAGCCGGGAAACGGCAAATACATTCCATGGCATCAGGACATCAACTATTGGCCTATGGAGCCCGCAATTAACGCTACGGCTTGGGTGAGCCTCGGGTGGTCGATTCGCGAAAACGGCTGTCTGCGGGTCATTCCGGGGACGCATCGCAGCATCGTCGAGCATGCTTCGACAGGCGACGAGAGCAGCGCCTTTGCGCAGGGGATCGCGGCGGAGCTGATAGACGAATCGAAGGCCGTAGATGTCGAGATGTCCCCGGGCCAAATCGCTTTTTTCAATGAAGCGACCTTCCATGGCTCGGACCGCAACGATTCGAATATTCCCCGCGTCGCTTTTTCGGTACGATACACTACACCGGAGGTGAAATTTCTTATGGAGGAGTGGGGAGGCGACACAAGCCGAATCCGCACTTATCTCGTGAGCGGAGAGGACCGGTTTCGTTTGAACGACAGCATCAAGGGAGTCATACCTGCAACCTAAAGAAGCGGCGGCCGCGCGACGGTCGCCGTTTTTATGCTTTCCGCAGCAGAACCAATGGTTTCCATGGTTTTTCCAGTATTCAAGGCTTGGCATCCTTTGTATAAATCCGTTATGATGAGGGAAATAGGGCATGCTAGGAGGAGAGTGGATGGTTCCCCTGCAGCTGTTTATCGAATCGCTTATCGTCCGGTTCTGGCACGTGAAGGATTATGCCCTGGACAGCAGCTGGCGCATCGGCGCAAGAGAGCTTCAGCATAACGTCCTGTGGTACGTCCGGCAAGGCCGGTTCTCTCTTAGCGTCAACGGGACAACCTACTCCGGGGAAAGCGGCAGCGCTTACTTACTGCCCTCCGGCTCGGAGGTCGCCGTGTATGCCATCTCGAATGAAATCTCGCTGATCAGCGTCAACTTCGATGCGGAAATTTCCTTCTTGAGCGGCCGAAGCTGGTCGGAGCTGCTCCGCCTGCCTGTCCGGACGGAAGATCCGGCTCATGAGCTGGCGCCTTTATTTGAACATATGCTAGTCCACGCTTCCGAACGGCAAAGGATCGGTCAGAGTCTGCTGCTCCAAGCGGACCTGCTGCGGATCTTGTCCGCGCTGCTCGATCATGCGGCCCATTCGCCTCCGGCGGACACGGCTGCTTCGATTGCGATGGACAGCCGGATTCATACGATCGTCGATTATTTGTTAGGTCATCCTGAATACTTGCCCTCAATCGGAGAGCTGGCTGAATTCGTGCTGCTCAGCGAGTCGCATTTACGCAAGCTGTTCCTGCAGCATACCGGCATGTCCCCGCTGGCCTTTCTGCATCAGCTCAAGATGGAGCAGGCCAAGCGGCAGCTGATCCTAAGCAACCGACGCATATCGGAAATCGCATTCGGCCTCGGCTTTGAGGATGCAAACTATTTTACAAGATTGTTCGGCAAGTTGACGGGCACTACCCCGCAGCAATATCGCCGGCAGCATCGGCTTTGGACACATGAATCGAAGGAATCACCATAGAGCATCGAACAAAAGGAGAGTGTTACCCGATGAAAAAATTTGTGCTAGGACTGTTATGCGGTGTGATCTTGGCGGCGTCGACTACGCTATATGCATCGGATGAAATCCGAGCGACGTTATTCCCGGTTACGCTTCAATTCAACGGGGAAACCAAGGATCTGGGGTCCCGCTTTGCCGTGCTGAATTACGACGGTCATACGTATGTGCCTGTCCGTTTCATGGCGGAGCAGCTGGGGGCAGGGGCGCGTTACGATGAGACTACCCGGACGGTCTCGGTACAGTCTTCACCGGCGAGCGGCAGCGATTCGGATAAAAAGGTATGGTCGGTTCAGTACCGGCTGGAGCGGGGAATGTCCCAGAAGGACGTGAAGCCGATCATCGGCGAGCCCTCCTTCGTCACGTTGATCGACAGCAGCAGGCAGCAGGTGTCGAGGTATGATTTTGGCGCGGGCGCCGACTATAAGCACGGGGGCCTGAATGTGGATACGGAGGGCTTGCTTAAAGGGAAGCTTGACGCGCAGCTCTTCATTCGCTGGACAACCGAAGGCGCAATCGAACGCATGGACCTCTGGTATGCGAAAGGAACGGAGGCTCAGCGGACTGTCCATACGTATATCGTTTACCCTGACGGTACGGTAGCGGAAGGGCTTTACGAATAACGCATGCTTTGCCCGATTCCGCCACTTGCGAAGCTTTTCCGGGAGCTTGTACATAGCTTCGGAGAAGGTAAGGCATCCTAATTTCGTTCTATGGAACAAATTCAAGGAAAAGTGAGTGGAGGATTTCGAAATGCAAATCGAGCAGCCGCGTTATGCCGCACATGAATTCCTGGAGACCCAGGAAGCGATTCGAACGAAGGCAGCGAACATCGAGCTGTACGGCGTGATGTTTGCGATGGCCAAGGACACGCATCTGAAGGATATTTTGTTTAACCAGCAGCGCCGGATGATCGAGGTCTACAACTTCCTCTCCAATCTGCTGCGCGGCCGCGGCATGGCGATGGCGCCGCACACGCCGCATTTTCACGTGTATGAAAGACCGCAGACAGGCTTGAAGCAGCCTCAGATGCAGGCGCCGAATCCGAATGCAACCGAGCTCTCCGACCAAACGATCGCGACGCTTGCGCTGAATATGCACAAAACCGGATCGATGATGTCGATGCTTTGGGCTTCGGAATGCGTTGATCCGGATATCCGCTCGTTCCATGCGACCTCGGCGAATATTTGCCAGGAGATGGCTTACGAGATGTTCCAATACATGAACTATCGCGGCTTCTACCAGGCTCCTCAGCTGGCGAACCATACCATGCGCACCATGATGCAGGGCATCGCGCCGATGGCGCAGGGCCAGCAAAATTATCAGACGCATTTTCAACAATAAGGTAAGAAGAAAAAGCCGAACCGGGAGTCAAAGCTCTCCGGCTCGGCTTTTTCAATTAGATGATCCTTATACTAAGAAGCCGCCCAAAGTGATGATCACCAGCAAGATGTAGAGCACCAGAATCGCACCTGTGGAAGTGTAGCCGCCTGCAACTGTCATATGTTATTCCTCCTTTAGATTCTTCAGTTCTCCGGGGCTTGTGGCCTCGGTACAATACTACTATATGCTCGGGGACGAAAGACGGGTGGGTAGAGGCCCGGGATTTGAAAAATGGGTAGGGACCTAGTCGTAGGCCCCGGCCGGCGCATGCTGACACTCGCCTAACTTGTCACCTCTGCCTTCCCGGTGCGGAGGTTCTTTTGCATTGCGGGGCACGCCTTTGTCATTGTGGATCGGTTTGTGCTATCTTGGTAGGTACAATGCTTGAGAGGCAGGGATATCATGTCGGAATCCAGGAAAAAGAGAATCGTATGCTTAGGGGAGCTGCTCATTGATTTCGTCCCGGAGACGAACGGACAACCGCTCTCCGATGTGCCCGCCTTTCGCAAGGCTGCGGGCGGGGCACCCGCCAACGTAGCGGCGGCCGTAGCGAAGCTGGGCGGCTCGGCCCGTTTCATCGGGAAGACGGGACGCGACGCGTTCGGGCAGTTCCTGCGCGGCACGCTGGAGGACGCCGGCGTGGATGCCCGGCTCGTGGAGACGGATGCGGCGCGAACGGGGCTTGCCTTTGTCTCGCTCCGCGAGGACGGCGAGCGGGACTTTTTGTTTTACCGCGAGCCGGCAGCCGATATGCTGCTGGAGGCGCAGGAGGTGGACGCCGCGTGGCTGGAGGACGCGGCGGTGTACCACTTCGGCTCGGTATCTCTGATCGCCGAGCCCTGCCGTTCGGCCACGCTGGAGGCGGCTCGTAGGGTGCGCGAGGCCGGAGGCCTCGTGTCCTACGACCCGAACCTGCGGCCGATGCTGTGGCCTGACGCGGATCGCATGCGTCGGGAGGTGCTGGCCCACATCGGGCTCGGCGATGTGGTGAAGGTCGGCGAGGAGGAGCTGACGTTCCTCGCCGAGGAGAGCGACGCCGCCGCCGCGGAGCAGCGGCTGCTGGCGCTGGGCGCCCGCGTGCTGGTCGTGACGCTGGGCGGCGAAGGCTGCCGCGTCGTCACGTCCGGCGGCGCGCGCATTCGCGTGCCCGGCTTCCCGGTGCACGCGGTGGACACCACCGGCGCCGGCGACAGCTTCGTCGGCGCCATGCTGCACCGGCTCGTGGAGCTGGGCGTCACGGCCGAAAGCATGGTCAGTCGCCTCGGCGACGAGGCGACGGTGCACGACGTGTTCCGCTTCGCGAACAAGGTCGGCGCATTAACTACAACGCGCCGCGGGGCGATCCCGGCGCTGCCTACCCTAGCCGAGGCGGAAGCCTTCCACCCCGGCGGCTAAAAAACAAGCCTGCAGCGGATAATCTCGCTGCAGGCTTTTTCCATACTTAATATACTCGAATCTCGTATACCTCGGCATAAGGCGTGCCGTTGGTCGCTTCGACCGCCAGGCGCAGCTTCGCGGCTGTCACCGGAGCGTCCAGACGATGCACCCGCTTGCGCTTGCGGTTCGCCGTCTCCCGGTGTAGCACGGTCCATGCCCCATCTACCAGCGCTTCCACGCGGTAGTCGCGTACCAGCTCCGGGATGACCTCGAACGGGGTCCGGTGGTGGTGCAGGTTGATCAAATCCTCGTTCACATCGTCGTTAAAGACGATATGCACCTCTTGAATCGCCGTTCCTTCACTCCAGCTCAGCTCAACCGAAGCTTCCCCGCCGGCGAGCGGCTCCGACACCCACAGGTGAGGGCCGCCATAGGGGCGAAGATACCCGTCGGTTACGTTCTCCGCGGCAAAGGCGGATGTCTCCGGATAAGCGCGGAAGCAGAACGGCTTGCGGTTTAAGCCGCGCATCGACCATTGGACGACGGGCTGCGTCGGGGTGTGATCCTCCAGCTGCTTCACCGTACGGCCTTCGCCGACCCGCTTGAAGGACAGTACGCCCGTTTGCTGCCGGTCGCTTGCCAGCAGGGATACGGCCGCATTGGCGCGGACGATAACGAAGGCGTTCTGCGTGCTTTCCGGCTTCCATGCCAGCGGCACGCTCACCCACTGGCGTTCACCGGCGTCAATCGCCGCGGAGCCGGACACCTCGAACGTGTGAGGCACATAGTTCTCGGCACGGCCGGTGCTCCAGAGCTCGACCTGCAGTGTGGTTGCCTCGGCGGCATCCACAAGCAGCTCCAGCTTCTCGAGCTCCGGTGCTACCGGCAGCAGCAGGGCCAGATCCGTATCCAGCTTCACGGCCTCCGCCGGTGCTTCTACAGCAAGCCGGCGTAAAGTGCTGGAGGCGGTAACGGTCGCTTGCCTTGCCGCATCGGCTGCGTCTTCATTGCGCAGTCCGATGACCGAGGCATCCTGCTTCAACAGCGTCTGCTGCAGCTCGGCCAGATGGTTCTCGTACACGCCTCTTGGCGTTGTACCGTGCTTCACGGCCAGCGCAGCACCGGTCCCCGCCGCTTCCCCGATCACGGCGCAGGTGGCCATGACCCGTGTCGTACCGAAGGCGACGTGGGATGCGCTGATATTGCGTCCCGCGAACATCATGTTCCGTACGTTCACGGAATACGTGGAGCGGAACGGAATGTGGTAGTTGCCGTCCATATGCATGTGCTTCGAGCCGCTCTCCGTGGAGTACATTCCTTGCGGCGGATGAAGGTCGATCGACCAGCCGCCGAAGGCGATCCGGTCCTCAAATTCCCGCTGGGCGATAATATCGTTCTGATTGAGCACGTAATCTCCGACAAAACGGCGGTATTCCCGCTTGCCCGGCAGCGTGCCCACCCATTCGAGGGTCATATTCCCGGCGTCGAATTTGCCTGAGTTTTTAATATAATCCCAAATGCCGTAAATGACGGACCACAGCTCATCGCGGATGCGCTCGTTCTCATGCACCGTATCCAGCTCGCCGCCCCATTCAATCCACCAGTAATGGCAGCCCGAATCGCCGCTGCGAATGACGCGTTTCATCGGAATAGTCGTTTTCGTAATATCCTTTGCGAAGCTTGGCGGAATGTATTTCACCGGCTGGCCGGCATCCTTGGAGTAGAACAGAATCGTGCTGCCGAGTGTAATGTCGTCGGCAACCTCCGGCGCCCATTCCTCGTTATATTCGTGATGTGCTTCGCGGCCGAGACGGAATTTGGCGCCGGCGAGGAAGCCGACCAAGCCGTCGCCGGTGCAATCGAGGAACATCTCGCTTTCGAAGCGAATGCGCCGCTCGGAGCCCATCATCCAGCCCGTTACCGAAAGGATGCGCCGATCGTCCTCGTCGCCCTCCGCTTCGACCTCATGCACGTCTGTGTTTAAAAAGAGCTGTATATTTTTCTCCGCCCGGACCGCCTCCAGCACCACCAGATCCCAGAAATACGGGTTCCCCTCCGGGTTGCGGAACTGGTTCTCGACGAACATTTCGCCCATGATGCCGGTTTCGCGTGCATATCGTTGCGTGCCGTGCGCCGTCGCGCCGCATACCCATACGCGCACCTCGCTGCTGGCGTTTCCGCCGAGGACCGGTCTGTTCTGCACAAGAGCGACGGTACGGCCGAGCCTGGCGGCAGCAATGGCGGCGTTCACCCCGGCGAGCCCTCCGCCGATGACGGTTATGTCCGTCCGAATCGTTTCATGTCTCATCTTCAGTCACCTCGAGATTAAATATAATATCTAAAATTTCACTTTGAATTGAAAGCGGATAACATTTCACATAACCAATTGTATCGAAAGCTATTTACTTTTTACATACACGGATTTACGATTGTCATATACAAAATTTCAAGGGGGGTTACGGCATGTGGGATCATCGTATCGCCCCGATTACGATTTCGCACGTTTATTGGAAGCAAAAGCCGGCGTTTCAATTTCGCGAGGACGAATATGCCGATTGGGTGCTGTTTGCGGTAGCGGACGGCCGATTCCGTTATCGGATCGAAAGCTTCTCCGGGGAGGCGGGCTTCGGCGATCTCATTTTTTGCCCACCTTCAACGGTGTTTGAGCGGGAGGTGCTGGAGCCGGTTTCGTTTTATTTTTATACTTTCGGCTTGGATTCTGGCGGAGATGAGGCGCCGCGTCCTCCCGTCCATCTGACCGTGAAGGATCATCACCGTTTGGCCTCGACGTATCAATACATGGAGCAGGCGATGCAGCAGGGCTTAGCTCATGATCTCAGGCAAAGGCGGCTGGAGCATTACTGGCAGGATCTGTGGGTGCTGCTGAGCGTGGAGGCGGAGCGCCGGCGGCAGGCGGCGGCCAGAGGGGGTGTCCCGGACCCCAAGATGCAGGAGGCGGCTCGTCAGCTGCAACAATATGCGCTCGGTCCGGTAGCCATCCACGAGGTAGGTCTTCAACTGGGGCTGAATGCGGTCCAGTTTACCCGGCGCTTTCAAGCCGCCTTCGGCCAGACGCCGATGGATTACGTCACTTCCCTTCGTCTTCAGAAGGCGCAGTCGCTGCTTACGGAAACCGATCTGACGCTCGACCGGATCGCGGAGGCCGTCGGGTACGAGAGCGGCTTTTATCTGAGCCGAATGTTTACCAAGAAGCTTCATCTCAGTCCCTCCGTTTATCGCAAAACACATCGTGTGTAACGGCGGCATCTTTTTTTCGGCGATCCGAAGTATCCTCGAATGATTCAGCTAATTGTTGGTAACCCTAACCCTGCCAAGCTACTACCGCACGGGAAGGATGAGACGGAGCATGCCATTTGCCAATGTCAACAGGACGAAGATACATTATCAGGTCAAAGGGAGCGGCGTGCCCATTATTTTCATTCATCCGCCGATGATTACTTCCCGGATGTTTATGTATCAGCTGAAACAGCTGTCGGAGCGTTACCAGGTGGTCGTGTTTGACTTAAGGGGCCATGGGGAAAGCAGCTATTCGAAGGAATCGGTTACGTACGGCCTGCTTGCGGAAGACGTTCGGGAGCTGATGGATGAGCTCGGTATTAAAAAAGCGTATATCGCCGGTTACTCCACGGGCGGTACTGTCGCTTTGCATGCGCTTATGAACTACCCGGACCGTTTCTATGGAGGCATCCTTATCAGCGCCATGTCGGAGGTCAGCAGCCTCTCGATGGTCGGCGAAATTTGGACGGGGCTTCAGCTGGCATCCTTGCGGGCCAAACGCATCCTTGCCGCAGCGCTCTGCATGGCGAATGCGGATTCCCTGGAGACATTTAAAGGCTTGTATACATCCGCCATCAAGGGAGATATTCGCAACCAACGGCAATATTTGAGGCAAAGCTATGTCAACAAATGTACGGAACGTTTGCAGGAGATTACAGCCCCCATGCTTCTTCTATACGGGGATAAGGACCGGCTATTTCACCGCTACGCTCAAATATTGCACGACGGCTTGCCGAACAGCTCGCTGAAATTTTTTGAGAATAAACGCCATCAGCTGCCGACGAAGGCTTACGATGCTGTCAATCGCGTGATTCGCGAGTGGATCGAGCTGGTACACCCTACGGCCAGGGAACGCTTGGCCCAAGGCTATACGTTCTCCCCGGAGAAGGGGCTAAGGGATGTTTTTCCCCCGTTGCTGGAGGAGCTGCAGCCGGAGCAGCCTGAAGCGGAGCTGCATTAAAGAAAGAGGCTACCCGAAGGGGCAGCCTCTTTCTTTGGCTTTGCAAGGAAATGCCGGGCGAGTTACAATATTTGCATGTTTGATATTAGTGTCGAGCGGATGGGAGTGGGTTGGCATGTTTGTCTTGTTTATGATCGTATTGATCGCAGCGATAGCGATTATTATCGTTTCGCTTGCGAAAGCAGCCTCATCCGGCGGGAACGGGAATTCCGGGGCGGCAGGCCCCTCTGCGGGCTTCTCCCGCCACACCCACGATCCGGTGTATACGGGAGAAGACGGGCGGCCTTCTGAGGACGATGACACCCATCGAAGGCCGTTTAAAGATGATAGCGAGGATTACCGTACCGGCTCCCATTCAGAGGATTCCGGAAGCGGCTCTGACGGAGGCGGCGGAGATAGTGACAGCGGCAGTGACGGAGGGGGAGGAGATTGATCATGAGGAATCAAAATCGGACGGAACACGTCCTTGAGCAGGCAAGGGCTTATGCGAGGCAAGAGCTGGAGCGGGACAGCAGCGGTCACGACTGGTGGCACATTGTGCGGGTTACGGAGATGGCGAAGCGGCTTGCGGCAGGGGAGGGAGCGGATTCGTTTATTTGCGAGCTGGCGGCGCTGCTGCATGACGTCGCAGACGAGAAGCTGAATCCCAGCAAGGAAGCGGGAATGGATAAGGTTCGCACCTGGCTTGCGGGCCATAACCTGGACGAGGCCGATCGCGAGCACGTGCTGGAAATCATCGCGACGATGTCCTACAGCGGAGGACACGGCACCCCGATGCGCACGAAGGAAGGGCGCGTCGTGCAGGATGCGGACCGGCTTGATGCGCTGGGCGCCATAGGCATTGCCCGAACGTTCGCATACTCGGGAGCGAAGGGCCATGCGATGCACAATCCCGAGCTGCAGCCGCGTGAACAGATGACCGCGGAGCAGTACCGGAAGGAGCAGGGAACAGCGGTCAATCATTTTTATGAGAAGCTGCTCAAGCTGAAGGAGCTAATGAACACAGACGCGGCGCGCCGGGTGGCGGAGGAGCGGCATCGCTTCATGGAGCAATTTCTGGAACAATTTTATGCGGAATGGCGGGCTAAGGACGCGGATGTAATATGACACGCAGCGGTTTGATCGATTTTCTGAGGGGCTGGGCCATTCTGGGTGTGATCACCATTCATGTGCTCCTGCTGGTTCCGAAGGAAGGGATTTCGGAGGAGATGCTCTATCTGGCACACTGGGGAGACCTGCTGTTCCGGTTTGCCGTGCCGTTTTTCATCGCGATTCTGGGCTTCATGACGTACGAGAAATACCGGCATACACAGAGCTGGTTGTCCTTCTATAGGAAAAAGCTGCTGTACGTCGCCATTCCCTTTCTCCTTTGGTCCTGGCTGTATACCGGGGCGCCGGATATTTTCACGGACTATTTGGACTATGTCCGGCAGGACGCAGCGGGGATATTGCTCGGCTACGCAGAGATTCATCTGTATTTTATGATCGTTTATTTAGGCTTTATTGTGCTTACTCCCCTAGTCGTAGGGTTGTTTCGAATCTTACCGTCTAGCTCACATCCTCTGTTGGCGTGGGGCTTGCTTCTAGTCCATCTGGTAGTGCTTTATCAGGTGGAGGCGGATATTTTCGCCGGACGGTTCGATACGTTCTATATTCAAACGGAGTCCCATCTCCCGCTGCATTGGTTCGGTTACTACGCGGCAGGAATGCTTCTCTCTATGACCCGTTCGCAGCTGCTGTCCTGGCTCCAGCGCCACCGAGCCCGAATCATGCTCCTCGGTGCATTGCTTATTCCCCTGTATCTTGTACTGATCGATTCCATGGTGGAGATGCAGGTGTATTTGTATATTTATCACACTCCCGTTTTGTATATATCGAGCGGGCTTGCCCTCCTGCTGCTCAGCTGGCTGTATGCATGGGTCGGACAAAGATGGGCCCGGTGGATCGAGTGGCTGGGCCGCTATTCCTTTGCCGTATATTTGTCCCACGTGCTTTGGATCATCGGCGGATGGCTGCTTGCGGGGCAAATGGAGCTGTCCCTGCCTTGGGCGATCGGCTTTACCTGGATCGTCGCTCTTGCCGGCTCGGTTCTGTACATCCCGATTCACCGGTGGATTGGAGGCTATGCAGCCAAATTCGAGAGGAAGAGCGCACAATCGAGTAAAGACATCGCCCAAGGAACAGATTAAAATGAGGAAAAGAAACCGTTCCCAATAAAAGGAGACGATGACCATGAAGCCTTATCGAATTGTTGTGGCCGGCTGCGGCGGGATGTCCAAGGCCTGGATCGAGTATGCAGTTAAGCGAGAGGATGCGGAGATCGTCGGGCTGGTGGATCTGTATAAGGAGCAGGCCGAGAAGATGGCTGCCGCTTACGGCCTCAGCTGCGGAGCTTATACAGATGTTTCGGAGGCGATCCGTGAAGGAGGGGCGAATCTGGTATTCGACGTTACGATCCCCGAGAGTCATACGACCGTAACGGCAAAAGCGCTAGAACACGGCTGCCATGTGTTTGGCGAGAAGCCGATGGCCACCTCGATGGAGGATGCGAGACGGATCGTCGGGCAGGCTGAAGCATCCGGGCGCACCTATGCGGTGATGCAAAACCGCCGCTACAACCCTCAGATCCGCGCCTTCCGCAGTCTTGTTTCGTCCGGCACGATTGGCGAGATCGGCTTTGTGAATGCGGACTTCTTCCTTGGGCCTCATTTCGGCGGGTTCCGCGACGCGATGGAAAGTCCCTTGCTGCTCGACATGGCGATCCACACGTTCGATCAGGCGCGGTTTATTACAGGGAAGGACCCGATTTCGGTGTATTGTCACGAATTTAACCCGGCGGGTTCATGGTATGCGGGGAACGCGGCGGCGGTTTGCATTTTTGAATATGCCGACGGCGGGGTGTTCTGTTACCGTGGCTCTTGGGCCTCCGAGGGCAATCCTACCTCCTGGGAGGCGAACTGGCGCATCTCCGGCAGCAAGGGAACGGCATTATGGGACGGGACGGCAGCCCCTTATGCGGAGGTCAAGGATCCTGATGCCGCTGCGGGCTTCTCCAGCAAATTCCGCCGGGTGGAAGCGGAGCTGGAGTGGAAGGGCAGCAGCGGTCATGCAGGCTGCCTGGACGAGATGTTCGCCGCTCTGCAGGAAGGGCGTAAGCCGGAAACGGTCTGCACGGACAATCTCCGAAGCATGGCCATGGTCTACGGAGCGCTGGAGAGTGCGAAGGAAGGCCGCAAGGTTTCGTTGTAAGCTGCGCCTGCGCATTGCCGGGAGGCCCCAGGGAACGGTATAATAGAGGCAACCATAAGGTACAAACCCGAACGGAAGGTGAGTGAAGCGCATGGAATTAGAGTCCAAGCCGGCGGCGGATACGCCAGCGGCAACGCCTGAACAGGGGGAGAACTGCTGTCATACCGAGGGCGATAGGCGCAGCCACCATTCGCAGAAGGTGAAGGATAATCTGGTATCCCGGCTGAACCGGATCGAAGGTCAGATTCGCGGCGTGAAGGGGATGATCGAGAAGGACACCTATTGCGACGATGTGCTGAACCAGATCGCGGCGATCCAGTCGGCGCTTAACAGCGTGGGCCGGATTTTGCTCGAGGGCCACATGCGCAGCTGCGTGGTGGAGAGGCTGGAGCAGGGCGATGAAGAAGTGATTGAGGAGCTGCTCAAGACGATGAGCAAGCTGATGAAATAATCGAAAGTCCCGGGGGTAGCGTTCTCTTCCGGGACTTTCTTTATAACATTAGAATTTGTAAGTTTTGAGCGGAGCTCAAGGATTCTAATGTTTCAAGAAAAGCTTCCTCTTGGCACGATGCTCAATTGCATAATAATATTGACTTCAATCGCACAAATTGAGCTTTGGCAGCGCAATCTGCTTGCGAATTCTGCCCATTAAGATGATTTTTCATAACTTTACAAAGAACATTACCGGCCCGATATAAGCGCCAGACGCCTGTAACGCGATTTTTTCATCTTACGGTGGCAGATGAACACATTTTGGGTACAGTAAGGTGATTTCATAACGTTACAAGGAGCGTTACGGGGCCGTGTTAACAACCAGGCTCATTGTAACGCGATTTTTTCATCTTACAGTGGCAGATGAACACATTTTGGGTACAGTAAGGTGATTTCATACACTAACTATGCATCAAACCTAACACGGATATGGAGCTTTAAAACTAACTTAAAATGTAATTTATAGTTTTTAATTTCATGGACAAAAAAGAAAAAGGCCCTTACTGTAGAGAATGACGCGTTATCCATCATTTCTCCAAGTAAGGAGCCAACCCATGGATAACAATAAAGCGATTCGAGTCATTTGTCAATGTTTAAAAGTATTGGATATCTCGGGCTTCCGATCAACCTTCGATGATCATCGGACCAGAAAATTTTTCACAGGCACGGCCATCGAGCTGCACGTCATCTCTCAACTGTTACAACTAGCATCCTACGATGTCATCCCCATTCAACTGAGAGCCCACCCAGAGCTACAAAAGGCGATCGGACTGGAGTCCATAAGTGCTTCTCAGTTATCCCGAAAGACAGAATCGATTTGCACGGGTTCGCTTGAGTCGTTGTTTTACCACCTCATTTCCCAAATTGATCGAAAAACGGGGCATAAAACAGGGATTACGCCAAGTATTGGGCGATTACATCTAATCGACGCGACGGATATTTCACTTCCGTCACTTCTAGGGTGCTGGGCTCGCTGCGGTTCAAAGAAAACAGCAGTTCGACTTCATGTCCGACTTGTTGTGGCTGATCCGGACACTGTGTTTCCAAACAAGGTGATTGCCTCAACCTCGAACGTTCAGGAAAACAAGGTCGTTCAGGAGCTAACGTTGGATGACGATGTAACCTACGTCATGGACCGGGGCTACGAGAAGTGCGAGCACTTTGAAAAATGGGTATCCGACGGAATCCGGTTTGTGGTTCGTGTAAGAGACCGGCTCACACTGTACCCGGTCGAAGGAACCGGGCGCGAAGTTCCCAAGTCTCCAGGTAATCACCAGATCCTGCGAGATGTGGATGTGCTTTCAAACAAGACTACCATGCCCCTTCGTCTGGTGGAGTTTGTAGATGAGCACGAAAGACGGTACCGCATCCTAACGTCTCGGTGGGATCTGACAGCAACAGAAGTGGCGCTCATTTACAAAAATCGGTGGAAAATTGAGATCTTCTTTAAATGGGTAAAGCAACACTTAAATCTGGTACGTATCCACGGCAAGGCTCCCCATGCGGTATGGAATCAATTATTTATGTCACTCATTGCTTTCGCTCTTAGCTTGCTTGTAAAACTCGAATTGCAAACTGATAAGAGCCAGTGGGAGATACTAAAGACAATGAGAATTTATCTTTTTCATCCATGGGAGCAGTTTTTGCAAGAGCTGTTCAAACCGCCCACAAAAGTATCCAAGGGACGACAGAAAGTGGAGGGTAAGAGCGGACGGAAGTACGAACCCCAGAAAGGGATCAAACGCTGGAACTAAAACCAGAATAACCATTTAATGGTAATACGCGTCATAACAGATGCAGATTCGACTTTTAGCTTCTATGGTAAAATACATCATGTAAATTTATGTTAATTTCTGTGGATAACTCATGTAACTTGTTTCAATTCGTTGCATGTTAGGTTGTGTGCATCGTTAGTGGATTTCATAACGTTACAGGGACCATTACCGGGCCGTGTTAAGCGCCAGACGCCCTGTAACGCCATCTATCTGCCACAGGTTACCGATTTCGAGTTGTACATTTAGTTCGAGATCGACAAAAGCCCGTTTTTTTGCGCCTTCGTGTTGCCCGTGCCATTTGATTTGGTAACCTTAACTTCGAGAATGTGGGGAGGTACTCCTGCTTTTGTATGCCGGATAACCTTATTCCACAAGGGCTTTTTAAATATGAAATTGACTTCCAGAGCAGAAATCCACGATCCCAGACGATGTTCGGAACAGGATTTGCGAGAATAGGCATCTTTGAGAGAGAGCAATGGCTGAAAACGAGGCAAATGGCCCTGGAATGTTGTGCATACGCAGAAATCTTCTTGTTTTTGATTTCAAACCATTAAAAAGCTGCGTTTTAGCAGAATTATGCATTCAATGATGGCAGGCCCTGGCCTACACATGGGTCGAAGCTGTTCTTATAACCTGGTTATTACGAAGAGGAAGGGAGGCTGCCGATGTATAAGCTGATCTTAGTGGAGGACGAGGAGGATGTCCGGGAGGGGCTGGTCCAGGAGATCGACTGGGCGGCCTGCGGCTTCGAGATCATCGATACGGCGGAGAACGGGAAAGAGGCCTGTGAGCTCATCGAGCGCTCCGTACCGGATGTGGTGGTGACGGACATCAAAATGCCGTTCATGGACGGAATGGTGCTGTCGGAATGGATTCGGGAACGGTATCCGGTGATGAAGATCATCATTTTGACCGGCTTTGACGAGTTCGAGTATGCCCGTAAAGCGGTGAAGCTGCATATCGACGAGTATTTGCTGAAGCCCTTCTCCGCGCAAGAGCTTGTCCAGGTACTAGGCAGAATCAAGTCTCAGATTGACGAGGAAACGGCTCAAAGGGAGAATGTGCAAACGTTACAGGTGCACTACCGGGAAAGTCTGCCCGTGCTTCGGGAGGTGTTTCTGGCTTCGCTCCTTACCAGGAGGCTGCCCGGTAAAGAGATCGAACGGAAATCCGCAAGCTATGGTCTGGCGCTTAGCGGCCGCAGCTACGTCGTTTCGGTCATCAGCATTGACCACTTGCAAGAGGACGGGGTTGTCCTGGGAGGGGAGCAATCTCTTCGTTCTTCGAAGGATATGGAGCTGAAGCTCTTCGCCGTTCGCAACATCGCGGATGAGATTGTTGAGAAGCATCGTCTGGGGATCGTCGCTTTGGTGGGCGATCAGCTTGCGGTTCTGACGATCGATGAGGGGGATAAGGAGGAGGCGCTGAAACGAACGCTAAGTGCGCTTGAGGAGGTTCGCCAGAGCATCGAAAAGTATCTTCGTTTTACGGTGACTATAGGGGTAGGGACTGCCGCTTCAGAGCTGACGAACGTGGCATATTCCTACAAGGATGCGGTGCTGGCATTGGATTATCGGCTGCTGCTGGGCAATAACCGTTCGATCTATATTGAGGACGTGGAAACGAGGGTGCTGGAGAAGCTGCGGTTCGACGAGCTGAAGGAGCAGTCTCTGATCCGAACGCTCAAGGTAGGTACGGCGCAGGAGCTGCGTGAGATTATGGACGCTATGTTTCTGGGCATTGCCGACACGCCTGTGTCGATTACGGATCTGCAGATTTACTTGTTCGAGATCGTTACTGCCATTCTCAGGGCTGCTAAGGATTCGGGTGCGGCTCTAGAGCCGGTTGTCGGAGCCGACTTCAACCCGTTTGTGGAGATCGGGCGTTTCACACACACGGAGGAGGCCAAGCAATGGATTCTTGGCCTGTGCGGCCGGTTGATGAGCCAGATCGCCAGCAATCGGCAGCATACGTACAAAAGCCTGATCGAGCAGGCCCTTGCCTACATGAAGGCCCAATATCACGACCCGGATATCACGATCAATAAGCTTTGCCAGCACCTGCACATCAGCGCGGGGTACTTCAGCACCTTATTTAAGAAGGAAACGAAAATGACCTTCGGCAGCTATTTGATTCAAATGCGTATGGAAGCCGCGAAGGAGTTGCTTCGCACAACGGAGCTGAAGGCCTTTGAAATTGCGGAGAAGGTAGGATATGCCGAACCGAACTACTTTAGCTACGCGTTCCGCAAAAGCTGCGGAATGTCGCCCAAGGAGTACCGGGAGAGCATGACGCAGGGCCACGGGGGGTGAGCGAATGAGAGACAGGCTCCGGCGATGGCTATTTTCGCTGCATAACCTATGGAAGGTCAAGAGCATTCAGCTGATTCTCACATTCTCCTTCACGGTCATTACCTTAGGGGTCATGATCGTCGTCAGCGTCATTTTGTACGATAAATTCGCCGAGACCGCGGAGCGGAATGCCCATCTTAGCAACCAGCAGATTGTGGAACAGGTCAATTACAACTTGGAGCTCTATCTTCGCGGAATGACGGATGTGTTCGGGGCGCTTGAGCAGCGGCTTCGCGATACCGGGATCGGTTCGGGGGGAGAGCCGGCCTTGCTAGAGCCGTTCGAGACCATCGCGGGCACCCGGAAGGATCTCGTTTCGATGACCCTGCTGACGATGGACGGAGAGCCGATCTTCAGCCTGCCAAGCGGAGGAATGCGCGAGGGGCTCCGCCTGCGGGAGCAAGGCTGGTTCCAGGCGGCGCTGGACCGTCCGAATTCTTTGACGTTTTCCCTCCCCCATATTCAGAATTTGTATAAGGGCCAGTATAAGTGGGTCGTCTCGATGACGAAGGTCGTTCCCGTGGTGCGTGCGGGGCGGACGGAGAATGCCGTGCTGCTGGTCGACATCAATTTTAGTACGATCGACGAGCTGTGCAGGAGAGTAAGCTTAGGGAACAAAGGCTACGTCTACATTATCGACGAAGGTGCGGGCAACATGATTTACCATCCCCAGCAGCAGCTGATCTATATCGGGCTGAAATACGAGAATGTGGAGCAAGTGCTGAGGTATGCTTACGGAAGCTTTACCGACGAGCAGGGGGGAGAGAGGCGGCTGGTCACGATCAAGACGGTTTCCGGCGTCGGCTGGAAAATCGTCGGCGTCTCCTATATGGATGAAATCATGACCGCGCGAAAGGAAATCAGCGGCTTTATGGTTTGGCTGCTGGTTGTCGTCATTGTGTTTGTGCTCCTCATCTCGGCCTTCATGTCCGCCCGCATTTCGAGGCCGATCAAGCGGCTGGAACGATCCATGAGGCGTGTGGAGCAGGGAGACTTCGACCTCCATGTGCCCGTCGGCGGGGAGGATGAAGTCGGTCGCTTGTCGCGGCAGTTCAACGTCATGGTAGGACGTATCGGTGAGCTGGTGGAGCAAAATATCAGAGAGCAGGAGGCCAAGCGGCGAAGCGAGCTCGAGGTGCTCCAATCTCAGATCAATCCCCATTTTCTTTATAATACTTTGAATACGGTTGTGCGCATGGCGGGCAGCGGCAAAGGGGAGGATGTCGTTACGATGATCACCTCGTTGTCCAAATTTTTCCGAATCAGCTTGAGCCGCGGGCAAAATATCATCCCCGTTGCCGACGAGCTCGATCATGTGCGGAACTATTTGATCATTCAAAAGGTGCGGTACAAAAATCAGTTCGAATTTCAAATTACCGCTGACGAGCAGGTGACGGGGCTTCTCACGATGAAGCTGCTCCTTCAGCCGCTGGTAGAGAACGCGATCTATCATGGCGTCGAGCTGATGCCGGACCCCGGGCGCATTGAAGTCCGCGCCGATGTCTGTGACGGGAAGCTTCGCTTCCAGGTTCGGGATAACGGACTCGGGATCCGCGAAGAACGCTTAAGGGAAATCCGGCAGGAGCTGTATGGCTTGGACGGAAGCCCTGCGAACGGGAAGACTAACGATTCGACTACCCGCGGCGACGGCTCCGGAGTAGGCGTGAAGAATGTACATGAACGGATTCGACTGCGCTATGGCGAGCCTTACGGCCTGGTGATGGAAAGCGAGCCGGAAGAAGGTACGACCGTTACCTTATGGCTGCCGCTTCTGCGTGAGGGGGGACGAAAGGAATGACGGCTCGTCTGATCCAGCTATGGATGGCAGTGCTGCTGCTGACCTTGGTTTCCGCCTGCGGCCCAGGTCTCGGGGGGAGCGGGAAGGATCCGCTCGGGGAAAGACCTCGGGTTACGCTCGTAGCCCGCATGCAGCAGATCGACTATTGGAAGACCGTGAGGCTGGGTGCGGAGGCGGCGGCGAAGGAGATGGCCGTTACCCTGGAGGTGGTGAGCCCAGCCAGCGAGGAGGATGTTCAAGGGCAGGCAGCGCTGATCGATCAAGTGGCGGCAAGCGGGAAAACGGACGTGCTGATCGTCGCCGCCAACGATTACAAAGGCGTCGCTCCCGCAGTAGATCGTGCCGTCAGCCGAGGCCTTCCCGTGATCAACATTGATGCGGAGGTCGATTCACCTAAGGTGAAAAGCTTCATTGGCATCGACAATGTCGAGGCCGGGCGGCAAGCGGCGATGCGGCTGGCGGAGCTGATCGGACAACGCGGCCAGGTTGCCGTGATGAGCTTCGGCGCAGGACCGCGCAACGGGGAGCAGCGCCGGCAGGGCGTGCTGGAGGTGCTGGAGCGGCGGCCGAACATCGAGGTGGTCGCAGTGGACCACTGCTACTCTGTGGGCACGTCCTGCGCGGAGGTAACGAGAAGCTGGGTGGAACGTTTCCCCAAGCTGCAAGGAATCGTCGCACTCAATGCGGTGTCCTCCCTCGGTGTGGCCCAGGAGATGGAGCGGCTGGGACTCGGAGGCAAGGTCAAGCTCGTTACGTTCGACAGTACGCCGGAGGAGGTAGAGCTGCTGCAGGAAGGCGTGATTCAAGCGACCATTGTGCAGAACCCGTTCAGCATGGGATACCTTGGCGTTAAGCATGCCGTTGATGTGTTAGAGGGGCGGAAGGTCCCCGCGCGTACGGATACCGGAACGAAGGTAATCGACCGGGAGAACATGTTCTGGCTGGAGAACCAGAAGCTGCTGTTCCCGTTTGTTCAATAAAAGCGAGCGGAAGAAGCGCTGCTTTTCTTTAAGAATGCGTTAGGTAAGAGCATTCCTGAAGAGCAGCGCTTTTTTTCATGGAAAAGACAGCAGCTGCAACACATGAGGATTTCGATAGAACAGATGAGGATTTTGCCTGTGAGGGGCTTCGGATTTCGAAGATAATGAGATTGTAAGCAAACGAGACAAGACAACTACATGCCAAATAAACTTATTGGAGGTCTTTATCAGATGAAAAAGAAGAGCGCAATGAAACGGCAAATCGCAGGTATTCTCCTGGCATCGGCCATGGCGGCGATGGTCGGCTGCGGTAACGCAAGCACTCCGGCGTCGACGTCAAACGGAGCGTCAGGCGGCTCAGGCTCCGGCGCGGAACAGAAGAACATCGGCGTAGCGATCTACAAGTTCGACGATACGTTCATGACCGGTGTCCGAAATGCCATCTCTGCGGCAGCGGAAGGCAAAGTAAAGGCGGATATCGTAGACAGCCAAAATTCCCAGCCGACGCAGAACGATAAGGTGGATCTGTTTATTACGAAGAAAATGAATGCGCTTGCAATCAACCCGGTTGATCGTACGGCGGCAGGCGTCATTATCGATAAAGCGAAGAAAGCGAACATCCCTGTCGTCTTCTTCAACCGCGAGCCGCTGGCCGAGGATATGAAGAAGTGGGATAAGGTGTATTACGTGGGCGCGAAGGCGGAGCAGTCCGGCACCATGTCCGGCGAGCTGGTGGCGGATTACTTCAAAAAGAACCCGGCTGCCGACAAAAACAAGGACGGCACTCTGCAGTATGTCATGCTGAAGGGCGAACCGGGACATCAGGATGCGGAGCTTCGCACGAAGTTCTCCGTCAAGGCACTCGAGGACGCGGGCATCAAGGTAGAGAAGCTGGCGGAAGATACGGCGATGTGGGATCGGGTTAAGGGCCAGGAGAAAATGGCTGCCTTCCTCGCGGCACACGGCGACAAGATTGAAGCGGTTTTCGCCAATAATGACGATATGGCGCTGGGAGCGATCGAGGCTCTGAAGGCGAAGGGCTATTTCAAGGATAACAAGTATGTCCCTGTTGTCGGTGTGGATGCAACGGCTCCGGCACTGAAGGCGCTGGAGGAAGGCACACTTCTCGGAACGGTGCTGAACGATGCGAAGAACCAAGGCAAGGCTACGCTGAATCTGGCGAACGCTTTGGCTAACGGCCAGACACCAACCAAGGACTCAATTGGCGGCTATGAGATTACGGACGGCAAGTATGTATGGGTGCCGTACAAGAAGATTACAAAGGATAACATGAACGACGCAAAGTAAACGGACGACAGCATAGGCAAGGCAAGGTGCAGGCGGGGCAGCGCAAGCAGGAAGCGCGGCTCCCCTCCTTGCTTCTTAGGAACAGAGGGGGAGGCTTACCTGATGGCACCGGCTCAAACGGAATATGTACTCGAAATGCTAGGCATTTCCAAGGAGTTTCCCGGCGTGAAGGCGCTGGATAACGTATCGATCAAGGTTCGCCCGGGCACGGTTCACGCGCTCATGGGCGAGAATGGCGCCGGAAAATCGACGCTGATGAAATGTCTTTTCGGTATTTACCGGCCGGACTCCGGTGAAATTCGATTGAACGGCGTCCCTGTAGACATCGTGAATTCGAAGGCAGCCTTGGCGAACGGCATATCCATGATCCACCAAGAGCTGCACCCGGTCCCGCACCGGAATGTCATGGAAAATATTTGGCTCGGCCGGTTTCCGGAAAAAGGTTTCGGACCGCTGAAGCTAATCGATCATAAGAGGATGTATAAAGAAACCGAGCTGCTGCTGCGCGATCTGGATATGGACATCGATCCCCTGGCCATTGTCGGGATCATGTCGGTGTCCAAGGTGCAATCGCTGGAGATTGCCAAAGCGGTATCGTTCCGCTCCAAAATCATCGTGATGGATGAGCCCACCTCCTCGCTGACAGGCAATGAAGTGGAGCAGCTGTTTCGCATTATCGCCGAGCTGAAAAGCCGCGGTGTCGGGATCATTTATATCTCGCACAAAATGGAGGAAATTCTTCGCATCTCCGATGATGTGACGATCATGCGGGACGGAAAGCTGGTGGGGACTTGGCCCGCTGAGGAAATGACGACGGATACGATCATTACCAAGATGGTCGGCCGGGACCTCAGCGAACGGTTTCCCGAGCGAACGAATGTCCCTGGCGCTCCGATTCTTAAGGTGGAGCAACTGACTTCCCCGTCTCCGAGATCGTTCCAGGACGTAAGCTTCGAGCTTCGCCGAGGGGAGATTCTCGGCATCGGCGGCTTGGTCGGATCCCAGCGAACCGAGCTGGTGGAAGCGTTGTTCGGACTTCGGGCGGTGGCCTCCGGCTCCATTTCGCTGAACGGCGGCAAGGTAAAGATCGAATCGCCTATTGATGCGAAGAAGCACAAGATCGCACTCCTTACCGAGGAGCGGCGCGTGACGGGGATTTTTCCCGTGCTTTCCGTGCATGAGAATACCATCATTGCGAATTTGGAGCGTTTCATGTCACCGCTGGGCTTGCTGAACGAGCGGAAGGCCCGGGCGGAGTCCAGGGCTAGCTCCGAGAAGCTGCGAGTCAAGACGCCCTCGGTGGAGGCGCTCATTAAGAACCTGTCGGGCGGCAATCAGCAGAAGGTGCTGCTGGCCCGATGGCTTCTGACGGAACCGGACATTCTGATGCTGGATGAACCGACGAGGGGTATTGATGTGGGAGCGAAGTTCGAGATTTATTCAATGATTACGGAGCTGGCGAAGCAGGGTAAAAGCATCATCATGATCTCCTCGGAAATGCCGGAGCTGCTGGGGATGTCCGATCGCATCATGGTCATGTGCGAGGGACGGATGACGGGAATTGTAGACGGCAGGACGGCTACGGAAGAGGACATCATGCGGCTGGCGACGGGTCACAGGGTCTAAAACAGGGGGAGGCAGTAAGGCTATGAACACCAAGGCTGTAGGCCGCATTTTTTCCCAATACGCCATTTATATTGTACTGGCCGTATTGGTCCTGGCTATCGCGGTGAAGGACCCGCGGTTTTTATCGGTTGATATATTTCGGGATATCTTATTGCAAAATTCCACGCGCGCCATCATTGCGCTAGGCGCCGCCTTCGTGCTCATAACCGGGGGCTCCGATCTTTCGGCGGGCCGCGTGGTGGGCTTAACCGCCGTACTGTCGGCTTCCATGCTGCAGATGGCGGATTATCCGAGACGCTTTTTCCCGGACCTTCCGGATTTGCCGATCTGGCTTCCGATTCTCGCCGGTGTGGCGGCCGGGCTGCTGGTCGGTCTGGTTAACGGCTGGATTGTAGCGAGGCTTCACGTGCCTCCGTTCATCGCAACGCTAGGTACCATGGTTATTGTGTATGGTGCGAACTCCATCTATTTTGATATGAAGCCGAACGAATCCCAGCCGATTGCCGGTCTTCGGGAGGAATTCACCAGTTTGGGAACCGGCTTTATCGGGCCCAACGGGCCTTATTCGATTCCTTACATCGTCATTATAGCGATCCTTGTGGCGGCTATGGTATGGGTGATTTTCAACAAAACGAGGCTGGGCAAACATATGTACGCCATTGGAGGCAATGTTCATGCAGCGACCGTATCGGGAATTAACGTCACCCGGAATCTGATTTACATTTATGCCATTGCGGGCGGCTTGTACGGCCTCGGAGGTGTGCTAGAAGCAGCCCGTACCGGCGGTGCCACGAACAATTACGGCAACATGTACGAGCTTGACGCTATTGCTGCCTGTGTAGTGGGCGGCGTTTCGACGGCGGGCGGCATCGGAACCGTTCCGGGCGTGCTTGCGGGCGTCCTCATCTTCGGCGTTCTTAATTACGGGCTGACGTTCATCGGCGTAAGTCCGTACTGGCAGCTGATCGTCAAGGGCTTAATCATTGTAGCAGCTGTTGCGTTTGATATTCGGAAGCATGTAGCGAAGAAATAGTGGACTATTGCGCTCCTCCTCTGCGGATGGGCGCTTTTTCTATGTCGCGGGCTCCCTCTGCCGCTCATACAATGCAGGAAACGGAAGCCGAAGGCAGGTGAACCGAGCCGATGAACCCTATGTTTAAACAAGCCATGAAAATTCTCCTGGAAGACAAGGGGATGAAGAAAATGTACGGCGATCTGGAAAAGATGGCCAAGGAGCTGCAGAAGACCCTCAAGGAGTCGGAGGAATTGAAGAAGAAGTGGAAATGAAGCGGCAGTCAACCGGGCCGTGATTGTGAGCCCTCGTCCTTCTCTGTTATAGTTAATAGAAAACAAAGAAATGGACGGGGAGACGATGATCAAATTAGCAGCCTTTGATGTAGATGGTACCCTTCGGGACCGGGATTACCTGCCTGATTCCACTAGGGAAGCCTTGAAGAAGCTGAAGGAGCACGGAGTTCAGCTAGCCTTGTGTACCGGTCGGCCGGAATTTGAGATGGCGTCGCTTCGACAGGAGCTCGGCATCGATTGGGCCGTTACCTGCAACGGAAGCCATATCGGGTATCGGGGGCAAACCGTCGTGGGCAATCCATTCCCGCAGGAGACGATTCGCCGCTGGCTGGCGGAGGCGGAGCGCAGCAACCACTATCTGCTGCTTTACGGCGCGGACCTGATGTATTGCAACGGAGCCGATGATTCGCTCTTCCGCCAAGCCCAGCAGGAGATCGGCTTTATGGAGCCGATCCCGCTGGATACGGCAGGGGACATTCCCGATATGTTCCAAGTGATCGTATTCTGCACAGAGGAAGACGAGTATGTTTATACGGGCAAGGGGGACGAGCGTGCGGGCTATTATCTTCACCGCTGGCGGCCTTGGGCGCTCGATATCAATCCGAACGGAAGGCACAAGGCGATCGGTCTGAGCCTGCTGCTGGATCATTTAGGCATTGCCCCGGAGGAAGCTGCTGCTTTCGGAGACGGAGGCAATGATTACGAGCTGCTGCAGGCGGTGGGCACAGGCATTGCCATGGGCAATGCGGACGACAGGCTGAAGCATGTTGCCAAGCGGGTGACCCGGTCGCTTCACGAGGATGGCATTGCCTATGCCGTGAATGAGTGGCTGGTAAAGAAATGACATGCCGACAGGAGGATTCGGATCATGAACAATAAAGAACGGTTTTCGAACCGGGTGGAGGCTTATGTGAAGCATCGCCCCAGCTATCCGAAGGAGGCGCTCGACTATTTGTACAAGGTCGTTGGCTTTCAGCCCGGCTCGACCATTGCCGATATTGGCTCAGGCACAGGCATATTCTCCAGACTGCTGCTGGAGCGAGGGAGCACGGTGCTCGCCATCGAGCCCAATCGAGAGATGAGAGAGGCTGCCGAGGCCGCACTGGCATCGGAGAGCCGGTATCGCAGCGTTGCAGCCGCAGCCGAAGAGACGGGCTTGCCGGACCAATCAGTAGATTTTATTGTTTGCGCGCAATCGTTTCATTGGTTTGACCGGGCTGCGGCACAGGTCGAGTTTCGCCGTATTCTGAAGCCCGGCGGCAAGGTGGCGTTGATCTGGAACTCCCGCCGTGTAGGGGGGACGCCCTTCATGGAGGCCTATGACAGGCTGGTGCGCACCTACGGTATTGATTACGATAATGTCGGACATAAGGTCATCACAACGGATACGCTGAAGCCCTTCTTCCAAGCGGACGAGCTTACCTTGGGCCGCTTTGATTACCGTCAGTATTTTGACTACGAGGGGCTGCAGGGTCGTCTCGTATCCTCCTCCTACATCCCTACGCCGGGTCACCCTAGCTACGAGCCGATGATGGCCGAGCTAAAGCGGATATTTGAGCAGAACCGGCAGGAGGGGTTAGTGGAATTTCTGTATGATACGGAAGTGTTCTGGGGCGAAGTATAGTTACTTTATAGACGGACAATGGATCGCGTTCCACGCCTTCGCGACGGAACTATCCTCGGCAGAAAGGATGCAGGCTTGAACGACCCCTCGGACGCTAAGGTTTAGAATCAGCGTATGAGAAGCCTCTTGGCCGTCGGTCAACAGGGTGACCCAAGCTCTGCCGTCCATTCGTTCTCTGTCGAAGGGGACGCGCAAGCCTTCATACCTTATGAGCGTAATGCCCGACCGGTTCATCCGCTCAGTCCAGTCGTTCTCATTGTGCAGTCTCTTATCCAACGCCTCGGCCGCTTGGCCGTAATCCTGCCGGGCCAGAGCATTCATATACTGTTCGGCATACCGCTTGTGAATGGGGTTCGCTACCCAGCCGATCACCCGGATCGGGTCCAGCAGGAAGATCAAGAGAAGAAACGAGATGACACCGGTGAACGGAATCCATACGCCCGTCAGGCTGCGATTTGTTTTCATGACGAAGCAGCTCCTCCAGCTCAGAATTTCTAACAGTAAGACGGCAGCTTCGGGATAAAAGTTCCAAAAGAAGGAGCTTCTCCATCATGTTTGCTGTAACAGGCGCCATTCTATTTATTATTTATCATTTGATTTTACTATACATCGGCTGGAACGGCTGGGTTTGGCTGCGCACCCTGTGGAGCGGCCGCAGGAGTATCCGGTATGTTTACATCCTCGTACTCATGCTGCTGGCGTATTCCTTTTTTATCGGTCGATGGCTGGATGGCAATGTAATCATTACCTTGATCGGTGCGTATTGGCTTGCTTTGTTTTATTTCTCTCTCATAGTGCTTCCCCTTGCCAATCTTACGGTATTCCTGAGCCGAATTACGCGGGTCCCGCGTGCTCAGGCCGTGAAGTGGACGGGCTGGGGAGCGATAGGCGCCACAGCCATTCTCTTGGCCTTGGGTTTGTTCAACGCGTACATACCTGTCGTAAGAAGCTACGAGATCACGATCCCCAAGAAGGTGGAAGGGAAGCAGGAACTGCGGATCGCTATGGCGTCGGATATGCACTTCGGGATCCTGTCCGGCAGCAATCATGCCAAGAGACTGGTAGAGAACATCAATGCGCTGAAGCCGGATCTGGTGCTCTTTCCCGGTGATATCATGGATGATGACATCGAACCGTTCTTAGGCAAAAACATCCCGCAACTTCTTCAGCAAATCGAAGCGCCGGTCTATGCCTCCTTGGGCAATCACGACCGGATGCACGGTAGGCTGCTGGAGGCGCTGGAGAGCACCGGCATGGAGGTGCTGTACGATGAAGCGGTAGTCGTGGATGACCGGTTCACGCTGATCGGCAGGAAGGACCGCCGGGATCGGGGAAGGCTGGAGCTGCCGCAGCTCGCGAAGCAGGCGGATCCGTCCAAGCCGGTCATCCTGCTTGACCACCAGCCGTATGATTTTGACATTGCGCAGCAGAATGGCATCGATCTATTGGTAGCGGGACATACGCATCGCGGACAGATCGCCCCGGGCTTCCTTTTTACGAGCCGAATGTATGAGAACGATTGGGGATACCTGCAGAAGGGATCTCTCCACACTATCGTATCCTCAGGCTATGGCTTCTGGGGAACGCCGATTCGGATGGGCACGCGTTCCGAGATCGTCCAGATTATCGTGAAATTTCAATCGTAAGCTAAACAAAACAGCCCGGATCGCCGTGATGCGCTCCGGGCATTTTTACGTGATTTATGCATTGACAAAAAACAATGTATACAGGTAATATACAAGTATACGAAATGGAGGGGGCTGAAGCAGCTGTGGGTGATTTGCATATATCCAGGCCGTCTCTGCTGGAGGTCGGCGAGGATTCCCTTCTTGCTTTGCGAACAGCAGACACGTCAGGGGTGACCGGCTGTGTGGATACAGAGGCTTGGATCGTCAGCTGTGATGCGCCAGGCGTAGTGGAGGCAAGCGGACTTCGACTGCGGGCAATGGCTCCCGGGAGCGCTACGATTCGCGTCAGGCCTCGCACGGAACCGGACGACGAAGGCAGAAGCTGGACCGTTCAGGTAATTGACCGTCAACTAAATTCCAGTATACACCTTTTCAATAGACCGCGCATTCTCTTTACCGATAGGGAGCTGCAGGAATTTCGAAAGCGCATACAAGATACATCCCCTATAGGCGAGAATTTCCTAGCAACCGATCGGCCTGCAATCCGTTTTCCTCAGCTTTGGAAAAGTATGCTGGATACAGCGGATAACTACGTACAGGAAGAGCGTTTTGAGGTAAAGTATCCATCGGTCACGATGACCATGCTTGTGGAGCTGCCGCTCACGGAGCCAATGACCATTCCTAACCCGGCGGGCTACGTCGATTATCCGTTCTGGACGATGTTCTCACGGGCCGTGGAGGAGCGGCTGACCGTTCTGTCTACCGCTTATATGGTGACGGGGGAGACCGTTTATGCGGACAAAGCGAAAATGTATCTGCTGGCTCTCGCGGAATTCAGCAAATGGTATGAGTTCGACCATCGCGGTGCCGAAGGCAATTTGAGCAATGCGCATCTGGTGATCGGTGCGGCTAGCGCCTACGATGCGGTTTACAGTTACCTTACAGCCGAAGAGCGAGAGATTGCGGCAAAGGCGCTGCTTTACCGAGGGCTGCAGCCGCTCGCGATTGACCTCGGCAACCGGGATATGCACAATATCGTCGCGGCCAAGCAAGTGGCCATGATGTATGGAGCGGCAGCGCTGCATGGTGATTCTGCCTACGCGGACAAATATTTGCAGCAGGCGTACGACTATATTTTGTCTTACCTCGATCGGAAGCTGGTATCGAGCGAGACGGAGGGCCTGCTGTACGACAACGTTGCCGCAAGGCACGTCTGGATGGCGGCAGACTTATACCGCCGGGCTACCGGTGATGCTACTCTCTGCAATCATCCTTATTTAAAGGTGGAGCTTCCGGAACGCTTCTTCCGGTTCCTTTCGGCAGGGAATACCAACACGTTCCCTAACCTTGCGGATTCGTTCCTGAAGCTGGATGTCTCCTACATGATGACGATGCTGGCATCCCACCATGCCCATCCCGTAGCGATGTGGTATGTGGAGCAATTCGAAGCGGATAAGACTTCCCTGTTGATGAACCTGCGCGGGATTCCGTCTGCCGTCGGACCCGATGTGTTTTACAAGGAGCAGCCGTCCCAGGTTTTCGGTGCGATCGGCTGGGCAGCGCTCCGCACGGGGTGGGGCGCCAGGGACCACCTGCTGGCGTTCACCTCCAGCGGTTCCGCCAGAGATCATACGCATAAGGATCAAAACAATCTGATGCTGAATGTAGCCGGGGAATGGCTGCTGACGAATCCGGGGTATCAGGATTATGTTCCGGGGCCAAGGGCCGATTATACGGTAGGCACCGTCGGACATAACAGCTTGCTGATCAACGGACAGGGACAGTCCGCTCGGGGAGGCGGTTTTATAGCAAAGGCTTGGATGACTTCGTACTTCGAAGCGGTGCAGGGAGACGCATCAGCCAGCTATGAGGGAGCGCTGAAGGCTTACCGCAGGAGCATCCTGCATATCAACAAAAGCTGCTTCCTCGTGTGGGATGAAGTGGAGACGAATACCGTGGACGACAGCCCGCAGCTTCTGTTCCACACGGCGTCGGTGAACCGGTTCTGCCAGCAGGATAAGGTCCTGAGCGTAAGGGATAAGGTCCCGACGAATACGGTGACGATCCATGGGGAGAAAGAGGCCGTGAAGCTGCAAGTGCTCTTCCCGCCGGATGCACAGATGGACATTACGGAATATCCGGGAGCGGAAACATACGGGCCGTACGCAGCTGTCCGGGAGCAAGCATCGAAGAGCACGCGCAAGCAGTTCGTGACGCTGCTGGCGCCATCTTCGGCCAACAGCACGGATATCAAAGCTGAGGGCAAGGAGCTGGCGGAAGGAGCGTTCGGCGTAACCCTGGCAATCGGAGAGGGTAACGATGCACTGATCCTAAGTGCCGATGAACGGATCACAGTAAGCTTTGATGGGAAGCGATTCCAGGGTAAGGCACTGTGGATGCATCGGAACAGCTCGAAGCTGGCCGCATGGGAAGCGCAGCATCTGCACATCGAAGGCAGGCTGACACTGCAAGCGGAGATCCCGATGAACATCACGTACGACGTATCCTCCGGTGAGCTGGCCGTCCACCATTACGGGCGAGAGGCGGCGGCGCTCACTTGGACAATACATGGCGAATCAAGCCGAACAAGGACCTTGTCTCCTGGAGAGCACAGGCTCCATAGAGTAGAAGGGGTGAATGATTGAATACGGTGACGAAGCAAGCTGCTGACAACGTAAGCTCCGTCCTTCAGCGCAAAAGCAAGGGAGCCCGCTTAAGAGCCAGGCTCTGGAAGGATCGTTATATTTATTTACTGCTGATGCCGGGGCTGCTGTTCTTTCTGGTCTACCGGTATGTGCCGATGCTCGGCATCGTCATTGCCTTTAAGGATTACAGTCCGTTCATGGGCATTGCCGACAGCCCTTGGGTCGGGATGAAAAATTTCGCCCGGATTTTTGAAAATGCGGAGGTCGTCCGGGTTATCTGGAATACCCTGATCATTTCCCTGCTGCAGATCGTGTTCGCCTTCCCGGCGCCGATCCTGCTCGCACTGATGCTGAATGAAGTGTCCCGAAGTGCGTTCAAACGCGTCATTCAGTCCATCGTTTATTTACCGCACTTTCTCTCTTGGGTCGTTGTGGTCGGAATCGTTACGATCTTCTTCCGTAATGACGGACTTGTGAACGACTTCCTTGTGGAGATGTTCGGCTTGGAGCAAACCATCCCTTTTCTGACGAACCCCGACTACTTCCGAACCTTTATTGTGGCGGAGGTCATATGGAAAGAGGTGGGCTGGGGCACGATCATCTTCCTGGCGGCTTTGGCCGGCGTCAACCCGGCGTTATACGAGGCCGCGGTCATGGACGGTGCCAGCCGTATGCGCCAAATCTGGCACATTACGCTTCCGGCTATTCGCAGCACGATTGTCATTTTGCTGATCATCCGGCTCGGGGACGTGATGGAGGTCGGATTCGAGCAGGTGTTCCTGCAGCTGAATCCGTTCAATATGGACATCGGCAACACGCTCGACACCTACGTGTACTACAAAGGGATTCAACAGTCCGACTACAGCTTCTCAACAGCGGTCGGCGTGTTTAAAGGTGTGGTCGGCCTAGTGCTGGTTATGGCGGCCAACAAGCTGGCGAAGCGTTTCGGTGAGGAGGGTGTTTATTAATGAAAAACAGAACATCAGCCTTCGACCGCCTGTTCGACTGGGTTAACGTTTCCGTGCTTTTATTGATTGCAGCCGTTATGCTGTTTCCGTTTCTGTACTTATTCTCGGTGTCCTTCTCATCGCTGGAGGACTTCCTGGCCAGCAGACTGCTGCTGTGGCCTTCGAACTGGACGACGGATGCGTATGAATACATCCTTGAATCCAGAGCGTTCCGCAACTCGATGATGATCACGATCCTGGTGACGGTTATCGGTACGCTGGTGAACCTGATTTTTACGGGAACGATGGCTTATGCGCTCTCTAGGCAAATCATCGGGCAGCGGACCGTGATGTTTATGGTGGTGTTCACTCTCCTGTTTTCCGCAGGGATGATTCCTTCCTACCTGGTTGTGAAGGCGACGGGCCTGCTCGACTCGATCTGGGCGCTCATTTTACCGGTTGCTATCACGCCGTTTAACCTGATTGTCATGCGGCAGTTTTTCTTGAGCATTCCGGGCGATCTGTACGATGCGGCGCATATGGACGGAGCGAATGATTTGCAGATCTTCACGCGCATCATTCTTCCGCTTTCCAAGCCGTCGCTGGCTGCCTTCGGCCTCTTCTATGCCGTTACGCATTGGAACAACTATTTTGCGCCGATTCTTTACATCAATGCCCCGGAAAAATGGACGATTCAAGTCATTCTAAGGCAAATCGTCGTGGTAGGCGAAGCTACGGCTACCTTGGCGGGGGACAATTCCTTCTCGGAGAACCCGCCGCCGCCGGAGACGATTCAGATGGCCGCCATTTTGCTGGCTACGCTGCCGATTCTCCTGGTGTATCCGTTCCTGCAGAAGCATTTTGCCAAAGGAGTCATGCTGGGCGCTGTGAAAGGCTAAGCTTCCCCGTTAAGCTCCATACTCGGGTTGTACTGAAATGACATATAAATGGAGGGTTCGAAGAATGAATGCAAAACGCACGACGTTCGTCACCTTAGCCGTCCTGCTGGCGGCAACTGCAGTAGCCTGCTCCAAGCAACCGGCAGCGGGAACCAATCAACCGAGCGCAGAGGCTCCTAAGGAAGATCCCAACAAGAAGCACACAATTACCGCACTGGATTTCCGCTACGGTGATCCGCCCCCAAGCTCGAGTCCAGGGCTGAATATGATTAACGAAAAGTTCAACATTGATTACAAGGTTACCTTTGTGACCAACACAGCCTTTGATGAGAAAATCAATGCGACCTTCGCTTCCGGCGACATTCCGGATATGGTAGGCCTGATGTCGACGGACCTGAAGGCTCGTTATGCCAAGTTCGCCAAACAAGGCGCCTTCCTTCCGCTCGACGATTACATTAAACAGTACCCGACCCTTCAGGTGGTGCCGGATTTTATCTGGGACTCCATGCGCGTCAACGGTAAAATTTATGCGATTCCGCAATATTCGCCCAAATTCCAAGTGGTTACCGTCATTCGTAAGGATTGGCTCGATGCCGTCGGGATGAAGGTACCGACAAACTATGAGGAGCTGAAGCAGGTAGCGCTTGCCTTCACGAAGAACGACCCGGACAAGAACGGGAAGAACGATACGTACGGCTTCGCCATCGGCAAGGACATTAACCCGAACTTTAACCAAGGGCCTTATTGGGATCCGGACGCTTGGTATCATAAGAACAAGGACGGAAATTACATTCCCGGCATGATCGGCGAGGGCCGCAAGGAAGTCATTCAAATGTTGGCCGATCTTTATAAGGAAGGCGCGATCACGAAGGACTACGCGGTTCTGAACTGGGCGGATACGAACAAGGAATTTTATTCAGGCAAGGCGGGGATCTTCATCGGTACGCCGCGAGGCATGTCCCAAGCGTACATGGACGGTCTGCTCAAAATTCACCCGAATGCGCAATTCGTCAGCCTGGGTGCCTTCGTGGATAAGAACGGCAACCAAGGCTTGACGGCGGGGAGCGGCTTTGCCGGTTTGACGGTGCTGAACGCGAAGCTGGCGAAGGAGCCCGATAAGCTGAAGCGGATTTTGACGCTGAATGAGTTCGGCCGCAAGTTTTATGCCGATGACCAGAAGAACGAGAAGAATGCGGATTTCGACTGGTGGTCCGGTAAAGTGGGCGTAGGTTATGACATGACGAACGGCCAGCCGGTGAACAAGAAAAATTTTGCTTCCGACGGTTTGGCTCCATCGACTTATTTTGTAGACAATGTCGCTTGGGCACCGAAGGATACCGACGTGAATTATTCCATCACTTATCAGACGAAGCAGCTGTCCGATCTGGTCAAAGAAATTGAGACGATGTACAAGAGCGTGAAGCTGTATGCGAATCCGATCAACGGCTTGGAATCCCCTGCAGATCTGGAGAAGGGCGACGAGCTGAAGAAGTACCTCATGAACGAACAGGTAAAAATGATCGCCGGCCAGCGTCCGGTATCCGATTGGGATAAACTGGTCCAGGAGTACATGGACAAGGGCGGAGCGAAGATCGTACAGGAGTACAATGCCGGCATCAAAAATAAAGACCCGAAGGCGTTGTTTAAATAATGACAAACAAGGGGCAAAGCGGGCTTTTGCCCCTTTTCCTTTTAGGAGAGGAGCGGGACATCATGCTAAGACTGGCTAAAGTAGGCGTATGGCTGGACGGCGCCGCTGCAGAGAAGAGATGGCGCTATGGGCAGAACGTTTTTGAATTATACATGGAGGAAATATTGGCTCATGCGGGAATTCCGTTTCGCAGGCTGACAACGGGAGCTGAGCTGGCTGAATACGCTCCGGATGTGCTGCTTGTTGCACTGGCCGGTGAATCCGATGCGGCGCTGGAGGAGCTGCTGTCCTTCGTTCGAAGCGGCGGCACGCTCATATCCTATGCCGGGCTGAACCGCTTGGCGGGACAGCTGGGCTGCCGCGAGCTTGCCGTACGGGACGCGGCGTATGCCGAGCTGCCGGAGCAGGGAATCGCCGCCGATGGGGTAACCCTGAGGGCCTTGAAGGTGCGCCCATGGGTTCGTGTAGAGGCTGAGACGGCGACAGCACAAGGCGTGCTTCGCAAGGGGGAGCCGAACGGCGAGACGATCGGGGCGGCCTCGTTGGAGCTGGCTATCGGTTCGGGGAAGCTGATCCGCTGGAACGTCAACGTGCCGGAGACGATCGTTCGTCTTCAGCAGGGCTCCGGCCCCGTATTGGAAGACGGAATCCCGGCAGCGGACGGTACAGGCACGCTGGATGAAGGTATCCTTAAAGCGGATGATTGCTGCGAGCTGGATTGGGAGCTGGACCGGACGGAGACGGCGACAGGCGTGCCTTACTACGGGGTCCCGTATGCGGACCTGTGGCGCGAAGCCATGATCGGTCAGCTGCTTCGGGAAACGTTGGAGCTCGGGGCCGCATTGCCTTTTGTGGACTACTGGCCGGAAGGTGTACGGCAAGTGGCGTTGATTTCCCATGACAGTGATTTTAATGTGGATGCCTCGGCGGAGGCTACGCTGGAGGTGCTGAAGGAGAACGGCGTTCGGTCCACCTGGTGCATGATCGAGCCCGGGTATTCCGCAGACATCTATGAGAAGATCAAAGCGGACGGCCACGAGCTGGCCTTCCACTATAACGCGCTGGAGAAGGAAGACGGCATTTGGGATGCGCGCGAGTTTGAGCGGCAGCTGGAGTTTATTCGCTCCTCTACAGGGGCGGAGGTCGTGTCGAATAAGAACCATTATACCCGCTATGAGGGCTGGGGCGAATTGTTCCAGTGGTGTGAGGAGAACGGGATCGAAGCGGATCAAACCCGCGGGCCGAGCAAGAAAGGCAACATCGGGTTTCTGTTCGGCACCTGTCATCCGTACTACCCGATCGCTTGGGCGGATGAGCGGAACCGAACGTACAACGTACTGGAAATCGGCTTCCTGACGCAGGATCTCGAGCATCCGTCACTGGCGGATACTTCGGTGATCGACCCGTTCCTGGATGGCGTGGAGAGGGTGCGCGGCGTGGCGCATTTCCTATTCCATCAGCTGCATGTGCTACAGCAGCCGATGGTGCGGGAAGCGATGGGGCTGGTAGTCCGCAGAGCGAAGGAGCGGGGCTTTACCTTCATGACATCGGCGCAGATTTTACGCTGGGAGCAGGCCCGGCGCAGGACTGTTCTGGCAACCGGCGAACAAGGAGGACTGCAGCTGCAGCAGGCGCCGGACGGCGCTGTCGTATGGATTCCGACGACAGCAGGTGAAGGCGCGGAAGCCATACGCTTCGGTGTGGCCTGCAGGAAGGTTGTCATTGGAGCGGGAACGGATGTACATGCGGCAGCGGGACGGGAGGCATAACATATGGAACAGTTAGCGTTCTTAGGCGGTCCGAAGGTCAAGACGACCCCGTTCGGGACGGGACGCCGCTTTGGTCTGGAGGAGGCTACCCAGCTGCTGGAGGCGCTGGAGCAGAACACGCTTTTCTACCATTTCGGCGGCAAGGTGAAGCAGTTTTTGAACGATTTTAACGTAATGTACGGAGTAAAATACAGTGTGGCCACCTCCTCCGGCACCGCTGCGCTTCATGTAGCGATGGGGGCCGCAGGCGTGTCGGTCGGGGACGAAGTGATTACAAGTCCGATAACGGATCAAGGAACGTTAATTGGAATTCTATATCAGAATGCGATTCCTGTTTTCGCCGATCTCGATCCGCATACGTACAACATGACGCCGGCATCGATCGAAGCCCGCATCACGCCAAGGACGAAGGCGATCGTCGTTGTGCATCTGGCAGGAAACCCCTGCGATATGGATCCGATTATGGACATCGCGCGCAAGCACGGGCTCAAGGTCATTGAGGATTGCGCACAGGCGTATCTCACTAAGTACAAGGGGCGGTTAGTCGGGACGATCGGCGACTACGGCTGCTTCAGCACCAACGATTTCAAGCACATTAGTACGGGCGACGGCGGTATGGTGACAGTAAACTCGGCAGACGAGACGGATTACCAGGTGACGCATGCCTTCGCCGATAAAAATTACCGCCGATTCGGGACGGGGCTCCAGCGGGATACGCATTACGTTGCTCCTAATTACCGGATGACGGAGCTGCAGGGAGCGGTCGGTATCGCCCAGCTGAAGAAGCTGGAGTGGATTTGCTCCCAACGCAGACGCTTCGGAGACCGGATTACGGCAGGACTGGAGAAGGTAAACGGCTTGGCGCCTCATTACGTGGCGGAGGGGAATGAATGCACGTATTGGTTCTATATGTTTCGACTGCGCGAGGAGGAGCTGACTTGTACTCGTGAGGAGTTCTGCCAAGCGCTGACCGCGGAAGGCATTCCGAACCGGGCGGGCTATATTCCGGATGTGTGCTACATGCAGCCGTTGTTTCAGCAGCGTCAAGCATACTTGGGCAGCCATTTCCCGTTCGATCAGAGCGATGTATCGTACGATCGGGGACTATGTCCGGAAGCGGAGCGGATTTTGCAGACCGCGGTGCAAATTCCTTTAAGCGAATTTTATACGGAGCAGGACGTGGAAGAGATCATAGCTGCGCTGCGCAAAGTAGCGGGTTCCTATGCGAGGTAGCGACATGGCGGATCCATTTATATGCCTTGGGACGCCGGTAAGGGCGGACGAAACGCGTTCGGCTGCGGTATGCACTTCCGCGGACGGCAAGCAGCTCGTCGTTCTTGCGGCGAGAGGCTACGTGGTCATCGTCGACCCTGAGACCGGCGACTGCCGGCAGACGGCGTTTCCAGAGAGGCTCATCGATTATCCCTTCGGCTCCATAGCGACAAGCTCGGGCTTATTTATCACCGGGGCGGGACCGCTGCTGATGGTGCTCGACCCGTTCTTAGGCCAATTTATCCGATGGTTCCGGCCCGCACCGGAAGAAGAGATCATCGGGATGGCATTTGCCGAGGATCGGGAGGGCACGATGTATGCCACCACTTATCCGGGGTGTAAACTGTTGCGGTTGGAGCTCTCGCAGGGACAGGTGGAGGAATTGGTTCAGCTGGACCCGCTGCAGAAGTATGCCATGACACTGGCTGCCAGCGAGGATGGCTGGATTTACGCCGGCATCGGTACGCAGACAGCCGTCGTAGCGGGCTTCGAACCGCGAAGCGGCGCGCTGCGGAAAGTATCGGCTGCGGGCAGGGGGGCCGGCGAAGTGCATCTTGGCGAGGACGGTCAGGTATACGCCGCCCTGCCCGCAGCGGAAGGCGGACGCAGATGGTTTCGGATGGCAAGGGGTGAAGCCGTTCCCATGGAAGGTTCGGCTGTTGCCCCTTCACTCTATTTTGGCACAGGCTACAACAAGCTGCATCGCAACTTATCCGGTCGCCGGCGCGTAATGCAATACCAGCTCGCGGAAGGGGAGCTGGTGCTCTCCGACGGAGAGAGCGAGACTGCCCTGCCGCTGAGTTATGAAGGCAACGGGACGGCGCTTTCCCCTATGTTCCTTGGGCCCGACGGGCGCATCTACGGAACCTCGAACCATCCCCTTCACTTGTACTCCTACGAGCCCGGTGCAGCCGGTATGGTTACCTACGGCGGTAAGACCGTAGAGAAGGGCGGTGGCGGCAATATTTGCGCTTATGCCTCGCAAGGAGAGCTGCTGTTCGGAGCTGCCTACGCAGGAGGCCATCTCCACGTATTGGACACGACAAAGCCGCTGGCGGGCGAATCGGGAGGCTCCAGAAACCCTAGGCTGCTCTACTCCAATGAGCGGATTCATCGTCCCCGCTGCATGCTGGCGCACCCGGACGGCGAGCACGTGCTGTACGGCGGATTTCCAGGCTACGGCATGGTGGGCGGCGCTCTCGGTGTGCTGCACGTGCCGACGGAGTCCGTCACGGTATATGAGCACCACGAGCTCTGTCCGTACCAGAGCACGCTAGGCTTAGCCGCCTTATCCTGCGGCGATGTAATCGGCGCTACCAGCGTAGAGACGCCAGGGGGTGCGGAGCCCATTGCGAAGCAGGCGGAGCTGTACCGCTTCGACTGGAAGAGCCGTGCGGTTTCCGCCCGATGGGCGCCGGTGCCCGGTGCGAAGGAAATTTCCATGATCGCAGTGGACAGGATGGAGCGAATCCATGGGCTGACCTCGGATTCAATCTACTTTGTATTCGATACGGTACGGGGTGAGCCGGTCTATCAGCAGGATTTATCGGCTTGGGGCCAAGTAGTAAGGCATGGGCTCATATGGATAGAGAAGCAAGGCATGCTCAGCCTCGTAGGGCTGTTAAGCGGAGCCATCTTCGAGGTAGATCCGAACACGTATCGTGCCAGGCTTATCGCCACGCTTCCGAAGCCCGCCACCAGTGGCATAGCCTATAAGGATGGGTTCTTATATTTCGGGTGTGGGTGCGAGCTGTGGACGTACCGTTGGATGGAAGGGAGTGCATGAAGGCATGGGGTATAAACTTTCGGAGAGAACACTGGCCACGATACCTAAGCTGCTGGCCGGAGTAGATTCTTCGGCAGCATGGCAGGCGAAGCGCGAGCGGATCAGGGAGGTGTGGGAGCGGCTGGTCGGGATGCCGCCCTCACCGGATTTTTGGCCCGAGCCTGGCCGGCCCGTGGCATTCGAGGTGATGTCGGAGCAGACGGAGAAGGATCATCGCAGGCTGGATATTCGCTACCGGACGAAGGATGGCGATATCATTACGGCCTATCTGCTGCTTCCGTCAGGAATGGAGCAGGGACGGCAATATCCTGCTGTTCTCGCCATGCATCCCACAACGGAGTGCGGACGAGCGGACGTAGCGACCCCACAGGGCCGGGAAAACCGGCGGTACGGCTTGGAGCTTGTATCCCGTGGCTACGTAGTGCTTGCACCGGACTCCATCAGCTTCGGCGATCGAGTGTATGAGGGGGCGGAGCCGTTCCAGACCGCTCCGTTCTACGAGCTTAACCCCCAGTGGACGGCTGTCGGCAAAATGCTGGCGGATCATCTGCTCGCGCTCAATCTGCTTTGCAGTTTGCCGGAGGTGGATCCGCAGCGGATCGGCGCTATCGGGCATTCGCTAGGCGGGTACAACGCGTGGTTTTTGGCCGGCTGGGACCGCCGTATCCGCGCGGTCGTATCCAGCTGCGGCTTCTCCATGTTCACAGGCGATCCGGAGCCGAATCGCTGGGGTAAGCGGGAATGGTTTTCCCATCTTCCCGAGGTCACCAACTACCTTCGTGAGGATCAAATTCCCTTTGAATGGCACGAGGTGGCGGCATTAGCTGCTCCTACCCCCTTATTCATGTGGAGCGGACTGAAGGATCATATATTTCCGAATTGGCAGGCCATCGCTGAAGGAATGTCCGATTTGGAAGAGCTGTACGGGCAGGAGGCAGCTGCCGGCTCCTTTGAGTTTTGGCTGGGTCCCGCCGGCCATGATTTTCCTCCACGCGCAAGAGAGCTGGCGTACTCCTTCCTGGATCGATGGCTGGCCAATAATGAGAAATGATGGAAGTCGAATGGAATTGTCGCAGGTCCCATGATATACTGAAGCTTAAAGACATGTATAGGAGCGGTATATATTGCTGCGAAGAAGAAATAATTTTCAAGAACGGTACAACCAATTCCTTCAAGAGCTACGGGACGAAATCGTCAGCGGCGGTTTGCAGCCGGGCGAGTACATTTTGCCGGAAAATACACTGAGCGTTCAATATGAAATAAGCCGGGTGTCCGTTAGGAAGGCGCTAGCCGAGCTGGTCGAAGAGGGCTTGATCGAGAAGATCGCCGGCAAGGGCAACCGCGTCAAGCCGCCGGATCAGGACCAGACGCCGGTGGTGCTTCGGCTGGCCTGGTTTTCCAGCTCGTATGAAATCAATATCGTTCGCCGCATCATCGGTGCGTTCGAGGAGAAGCACCCCTTCGTCAAGGTAGAGCTGGAGCTGCTTCCTGAGCAGGGATATGCCGATCTGCTGATCCGTCAGATGGAGCAGGAGCAGGGGCCAGATGTATTTATGTTATCCGATTTGCATTTCCGCCAGTGGCTGGATGCAGGGAAGTCGGAGCAGGTTACGGGCTATGTTCCGGGACACCTGAAACCGGATGATACCACCTATCCGCAGGTATTCGAATTGTTCTCGGACAGAGGCAGACTGCTGGCGGCTCCGTTTATTTTCTCCCCGGTCGTTATCTGCTTTAACCGCACCTTATTCCGGGAGAGCGGGCTGTCCGAGGAGACGGCGCTGAAGGATTGGGAGGATTTGCTCAGAGTAGCCAAGCATTGCACCCGTGATGTGAACGGGGACGGGCTCGTGGAGCAATACGGCTTCTGTTTCTCGTCGTCCTACAACCGCTGGCCTGTGTTTCTGCTGCAGAACGGCGGCGAGATCATGTCCGAGGACGGGGAGCGGTGCACGCTGGCCAAACCGGAGAACATCGAAGCGCTGGATTTTTGTACCTCGTTGATGTATAAGCATGGCGTGTCTCCGATCTATGCCCATGGGAGCAGCCATTTGGCGGAGAGCTTATTCATGAAGGAACGCGTGGCAATGATCATGTCCACGTATTACTTCATGAACGAATTCCGAGATCATTCCATCCAATGGGATGTGCTGCCGGTGCCCCAGCATAAGAAGCAGGCGACGCTGCTGCTTGGCGGCGGCTTGGCGGTGAACGCCGGGAGCGAGCATGAGCGGGTGGCCCAGCGGCTGGTCGATTTCATGACAGGAACGGAGGCGCAGACACTGTTGAAGCAGTATGGCTGTACGATTCCCGTATTGAAGTCGGTTGCCGAGGACGATACGCTGCTGAATCCGGCCATCCATCCGCAGCACTACAATCGGTTCTTGGATGTGCTGCCCTATGCGCAGCCTCTGAGAAGCATGCGTCTCAGCCAGCAGGAGATCGATAAGCTTTATGACGAGCTGAACCTGCTCTGGGCCTGCATGGAGAGTCCGGACGAGGCCTGTCAGAGGATTGAGCGAAGGTTTAACGAGCAGCGGAGCACGCAGCCCCTTTCGTAACTTCGAGGCGGCGGGGATCGACATCGTTCATACACCCGGACACATGTCGAGGCATACCGTATACGTCTTAGCTTCTAAGCCACCGATTCGGTGGCTTTTTCCATGATAAGAGGCGAGCCCCAAGCAGCATTGGTACACCCCATTAAATACATGTTATTTACTTGTATATAGCTACTCGTCTATGCTACAATCGTAACGATTGATCTTCTGTCTTACTATCACCTGGAAGGGGAGAAGGATTGATGAAGAGCAAATGGTTTCGAAGGCTTTCCACTACAGCTTTAACGATCGCCTTATCGGCAGGAATGATAGCGGTTTCACCGTACCAGCAGCCGCGTGCAGCCGCCGCTGAGGCAGTGCAGAATGCTTTGCCCAACGGGAGCTTCGAGCAGCTTGCCGCCGATGGGCATCCACTGGGCTGGCAGCCCGAGGGTGTATCCGGCTCGGTTAATGTAAGCGATTCCGTTTACAAGGAAGGGGCTAGAAGCCTCATTGTTGAGAAAACGACACCGGGCGTGCAAGGTGCCGTTAGTGACGCCCTTCCTGCAGCACCGTTCAGCAATGTTGTTCTAACGGCTCAAGTTCGCTCGGAGTCGGGCAGTGGCGGCAAGGTTGACCTGCAGTTCTACAGCACCGAGGGGAAGCTTATCTCGATTGTCAGCGGCTTGGTGCAGGGGGTGCCGAACGAATGGTCCGAGCTTCGCGTAGCTGCAGCGGCACCGAAGGACGGTGCGCAAGTGAAGGTCTCATTTTATTTTCCTAATGATAAAAATGGCCGCTTCTATGCAGACGACGCCGTGCTGCAGATCCGAGATACCCCTCCGTACATAACGAATCTCGGTCCGCAGAGCACCAGCTTGACGCTCATGACCGGCTCATACGGCAAAGACCGCCAAGGGCGTGACGTCATGTATACGGTAGTGCAGGGCGATCCGGCTCAATTTCTTGTTACGGATGTGAAGACCAAGGCAGTGCTGGGGAAACATCCGCTTGTGGCACTGGACGGCAGCAACGTAACGGCTGCCTGGGCGATCGCAACGGCCACCGACGGCAAGGTTTACGTAGGTAGCACGCCGAACGGGACGTTGTTCCAGTACGATCCGGCCAGCGAGACGATGCGTACGATCGGCAAGCCTGTGCCTACCGATACCGTCATCTGGGTGCTGGTGCCCGGTCCGAACGGTAAGATGTACGGCGGAACCGGTTACTCCCAGTCGGTTTTTGAGTATGACCCGGCTACCGACGCAACCAAGACGTTGGCTTCCTTTAAAACGGCGAGCAAGGAGCAGCACACACGCAGCCTGGCATACGACCCGGACCGCAATGTGCTTTATGTAGGCGGCTCCGATGTAGCGAGGCTGTATAAATACGACTTGGCGACGGGACAAAAAACGGCATTAACCCCACCGGAATTTGCAGGCAAAACCTCGGTTTACGACCTGCAGTATACGGCCGGCAAGCTGTTCGTGCGACTCGACCCGGGACCGGTCATGTTCGTGTACGATCCTGCAACGGCTGCTTGGATAGTGAAGAACAATACAGCGTACAACACGCGCGGATTCTCTCCTGTTTCCCCGGACGGCCGGGTGTTCTATACCTTTTACGAAACGCTGCCGGATGACAAGCAGCAATGGTCCCTGTATGAATATGACACCAAGACGAACACATATAAGTCTACCGGGGCTGATGTCAAGGGCGCAGGTGTCGCCTTCGGCTATGTTACTTTGAATCTGCCGGATTACCCGGGTACCACGCTCGTAGGTTTAGCCGGGAACGGCGGTCGCGCCTTCTATTACAACCTGGAGACCGGCAAGTTGGATACGCCCGAGCTGGATTTACCGCCGCAATTCGTAGAGCTGTTCAACATTGGCAAGAGTGTGGACGGCAAAATGCTGACCTCCGGCTTCATCTCGGGCGGCGGTATGGGTATTTATGCCCCTTCCGCGAACGAGACGAAGCTGTACCCGCAGATAGGCCAGGTCGAGGGCTACGGTTCCCTGAACGGCAAGATGTACTTTGGGGTGTACCCGCGGGCTACTATTTTTGAATATGACCCGACGCAGCCCTGGAACCGAACCGACCCAAGTGCACCGAACAATCCGCTTCGACTGGGCCAGCTCGGCGATGAGCAGGATCGTCCGGTAGCCTTCGCCAGTGCGGAGGAGCTGGGCAAGCTTTACATCGGCACGTACCCGATAGCAGGTAAGATCGGCGGCGCTTTGACTACCTATGACCCTGAGACAAAACAATTCGATGTGAAGCGAAATATCGTTCCCGATCATTCCATTAATACCTTGTTATACCGGGACGGTAAACTATACATGGGTACCAGTGCGATGAACGGCGGAGTGGGAAAGCTCGTCATCTACGATGTAAACACCCAATCTATAGAATTCGAAACCATTCCTGTTGCGGGTAAAAAAGCAGTCACCTCCTTCTTCTGGGGGCCTGACGGCAAGCTGTGGGGTATGGCGATGGGGGCATTGTTTATCTTCGATCAGGATAGCCGCCAAATCACTTATAGTGACGATAAGTTCCCGGCGGCCGATTATGCGCACAGCAATCCTCGCCTCATGGTAGGGACGGACGGCAACATCTACGGCTCGATCTATCTCGGCTATGTAGCGGATAAAACCTACACGAGCAAGCTGTTCCGTATTGATGCCGATACCAAGCAAGTAACCGTTCTGCTTGAAGGCAACGTGGAGAAGCTGGCGCAGGACGATTTCGGCAACCTGTACTTCAAGTACGGGAGCGAGCTGATGAAGTACAGCGATCCGAAGCTGGTCTTGAAGCTGGCACAGGTCGAGCTGAAAGCCGGACTTACGGAGCTGCGCCGCGGCGAGACGACATCCTACACTTATCAAGCTATCTTGGAAAAGGGCCGTGTCACCCGTGAGCTCTCCGGGGCAACGATCGAATTCGTCAGCAGCCGACCGAAGGTAGCGGAGTTGACGGCAGACGGCCAAATTCATGCGAACCATCCGGGACAAACGGACCTGTCGGTACGCATCACGTTGAATGGAGTGACCGTTCAATCGGCGCCGGTTACCGTCAAGGTCACAGGACCGGAGCCCAAATAACGGAGGATTACGTGTTTTTGGCAATATGGATAAATTAGGGCGGAACGGGCACTCTTAAGATAAGACATCATGTATGGAGGACACTACCCATGATAGACTTATCTGTACTAGCCAATATTCATGCCGATATAGAGGTTGTGCACCAGCTGGTGGAAACCTTGAAGGCACGGGTAGACGGCAAGGATATCGGCATTCATATTTATCGAAATCGAAACGGACATTTCTTTTATGAGCTGAGCCATATGTACCGTGGCGCGGACAGCATGGACCCTGCCATCTCGATCGGCAACAGCTACGATTCGGTCGAGGAAGCGGCGAAGGGTGCCTTGCAATCAGCCGTCATGTTTTACCGGAGCACGGATGAAGGCGGTGCTTGGGTGCGTAACGAATCGTTTTTTCACTAGGATAAATGGATCTATGGAAGCAGCTTGCCTGGGTTTGTGAGGCAGGCTGTTTTTTTATGGGGCCAGAGGTTTGCCTCGGGTCTCGTCCTCCCTTTTGGCCCTTATCCCCATGACTCAGTACGCAGAGGGTGGCAGTAGTGACGATTAGCCCGTGAACGATGAGGTTTGAGAAAAAAATCACATGAAGAAGCTTGGAACATCATTCCATGGTTACAGCACGTAACAGCAAAGTATGCACAGCAAAGATAAGGAAGGTGACACCCGGGGGAAAAGTTTATAGGGCCAGTTCGTTCATCTTGCATGTATCAGAAGCAACTCAAATAAGAGGTAGTCGCTTAAGGAGGCCAAGTACCTGATTACGAGCTGAAGGAAGTTAATTGTTTGTAAGTAAAGCGAGGAGCTCTCATACACAGATTAGCAAGAGTTGAGAGGATGCAGGTGCTGATTCTGGACGTGTTCAGACGATAGCAGAACTCATCCAAATAGACCTGCAAATGCTTGCGGCCTAAACCCATGAAAGTGCGATTGATCCAACGGCATGCTTGGGCTGCCAGCTGAAGCAGGGGAATAAAACGGGCAGAGCTATAGCGCTGCGCGACGAAAGTAACATCGGTAGTGGAACCGTCGATTTCACTTTTCGTGAAGGCTTGGATCGCTTTGCCGTTCACAACACGATCACGGATATACTGCTTGGGAATCAGCTTCATTTTTACATAATCGGGCTCCGCGGGAGTCTCCATCGAAGCTCCGGAACCGACGAAGAAGGGCTGTTCCGTAGGCGAGGCTTGAAAAGATGAGTTCTGTGGGCGGTTATAGACAGCGGTGTTCACCCGAACGGTACCGAGGAGAAGTGTTTCCGTGTCCGCACAGCCGATAGCATAACGAATTTTCTGCAGCATCAGCCATGCGGTTTTGTAAGTAACACGAATGATTTGATGCAGCCGGTTGGCAGAAGTTCCCCCCTCGGTGGAGACTAGGGCAAGGGCGGTAAACCACTTGGTCAGATCCGTCTTGCTTCCTTCAAAGATCGAGCCTGTAAGAAGCGAAGCCTGATAATGACATAAACGACATTCGTATAGGGGGAGTCGGCGTGTAGAAATGACGTAGAAATCCGAATATGCGCAGCGCGGACATACAAATCCGTCGGGCCATTTTATTTGAAATAAAAGGGTGACACAAGCATCCTCCGATCCCGATGGGTACATATGAGCTTCATTGAACAAAAAATCGGTTTCCATAACGCGAACGCCCCCTCCTTTTATTAGCATAATATCAAACATATGTTCTTATTACAAGTAAAAATTTCCAAAAATCTCAACTGAGTGATCGGGATAAGGTCCAAAAGCGATGGAAAAAGAGTACTCTCGCCCACTCCTGCAACTTTTTTCCAGATTCCCCGTTAACAAAAATAAACATACACGACAGGAGGAGAACCTATGAAAGTTATCTTTTGGCTGGCGGTGATCGGGCTTGGCATTGCTTTTACTGTTAGCAGCTTGAGCTCGGCTAAAGATCCGATGCCTGTCCAAGCAGTCACACCGAAGCTGGAAGCCCCCCCGAACCCGCCGACACGGTCCCGCACAACAGACGGACTTCATGAAATTAAAAATAAAATTACAGAGCATTCGGAAGAACTGAAGGAGCGGCATTCTGTTCAAATTCAGATGGCTGGGGTAGGCGAGGATCATATTATGGTGCATATTCGACGAATCGGTGATATCGAAGGGAACGTCTCCGAAGAGGAGCTCGCGCTGATCAACAAAACCTTGTTCGACATCGCCGGGAAGGAGTTTCCGTTGAAGCTCTCGGTTATGAAATGCTGTAAGGGCGAGCCGCAGGTTACGGGAACAATCAAGATGTTCGATCAGGAGCATCGGCGGATACTCGTCGTCAACGAGCAGAAGAAAAACGGAAATACCGATGATCCGGAGGCGTCTTGGGTAGCTCTTCAGCCTGACGGGAAGCTGATCGTAGCGGGGATTCCGATACAAACGGGGTTTAGCAAGGAACTTATAGGCAAGGAAGCAAAGGTATGGACTACAGGGCTGAAGCTCTCATCCTATCCCGGCCAAACATCGGCGTTGAAGGTGGTGGTAGAATAGGCCTCAAATAAGCTGTCACCGCTAGGAATCCTGCAATCGGATCGGCCTTTGAATTTCTGCATAATTTTCCTCAATGTCTCGCTTAATGGATTCCAGCAGATGCACGGCCTCACTTTGGATGTGGCGGTCCTCGATGCTCCGCAGCAGCGTTTGCAGGTGGTCTAATCTCCATTGGGTCACATATCTCACGGGAGTCGCCTCGCTTTGAATGTATTTGCTGTAGATACTAAAAAGATTCGGACGAACTCCCCAATTTGCTACCCTACGGCGACCCCCGCAAACCAGCATGAAGCGTCGAATGCTATAACAGCAATCTACGGCTTGTCCATATTTCAAGAAAGTGACGGTGGCTTCTATGAATCTGATGAACTGCAGCGGCTGCGGCAAGCTTCAGCTCGCATCCTTCACCTCCTTGTGCTCGGACTGTTTAAAACACCACATCGACGATTCCCATCGAATCCGTGCCTACCTGCAGCAGCATCCGTTAGCCACCGTGATGGAGTTGTCCCGAGATACCGGATTGCCGTTGAAAAAAATAAACGAGCTGGTAAAAAGATAAACACGCAGAGGCCCTCTCAAGAGAAGAAGGGCCTCTTTTTAATAAGTTGTTACGGCACAGCTGCGGCCATACAGCAGCCAAGCCGACGCAACGAGCGCCATAAACGCTGCGCAAGTGAAACTGACGGCACCGAGACCGAAGGTGCCGGCCAGGGCATAGGCGGCGAGCGGACCGGCCGCCGCCCCGATATCGACGACGGTCGTATACGTCGTCATATACGCTGCCGCGCTGCGGCCCGAGGCGGCGTCTGCGGCGAGCGCGTCGGTCAGCGTGGTGATGGCGGTGTTCGCCAGCATCACGCTGAGCAGGACCGCGAGCCACGCCGCAAGGGGCATGCCGAGCGGCAGCAGGGCGAAGCCGCCAGCGGCCAGCGCAAGCGCGGCGAGGTAGAGCGGCAGGCGGCCGCGCGGGCCGTCCGACAGTCTCCCGAACCAGGGAGACAGGAAGGGCGACCAGCCCCAGCGCAGCGCCTGCACGGCGCCCGCCACCGTGGCGGCGCCGACGGCGAGGCCGAGGAGCTCGGTGCCCTCCGGCAGATGGGAGGCAATGAGCGGGCTAAGCGTGGCAAGCAGCATGCCCATGAAGACAGCAGCCGTCAGGAAGCCGGACAGCAGCGGGAGCCATCCGGCGGGCGGGAGCTTCCACAACGGGGCGGAACGTGCGCTGCCGGGGACGGCTGCAGTAGTAGCCGGCACATGGCGCCATGCCAGAGGCAATCCGGCCGCAGTGATGATGCCGAGCATCAGTGCGACTTCCCGCGGCCCCAGCACCTCGGCGAGCATGCCGCCGGCCAGCATGCCGATAAGGCTGCCGACGCCGATGATGCCGTTATAGCTGCCAAGCAGCTTGCCGCGGGGGCCGTCTTGGCCTGCCGCTTCCAACACGGTAAGATAGCCGCCGATGCGGAGCATGGACCAGGCTGCGCCCCAGACCATGCGAGCAATCAGGAAAGGGACGAAGCCGCTGACCAACCCGTACCCAACGGTGGTCACAACGGCAGCCGCTGCGGCAATGACCACACCTGTCCGCTTAGGCACCCGGATATACAGCCATCCGACCAATGGATTCAGCGGCAACCGAATGAAGCGATTGATGGACAGCAGGACCCCTACCTGCCACAGCGCATCCAGTCCGAATTGATCCCAGTAAAGCGGCAGCACAATATATAACATAGCGTCGCCTAGCAGGCAAAGGGCTGTAACCCAAGAAAGACCTCGAACGGAAGGAAATCCGGAAGCTTGTTGCATAGGCGATAACTCCTTTTACTGCGATGTTATGCTTCATTGTATATAGAAAAAGGAAAATGAAAAGGGTAAAATAAAAACATTAAATTTCCCCTTTTATCAAGGACAGCGCCCGCAAGGAGGAGCCATGCAGCTTTGGGAGCATTATGTTGTACTGTACAAGAGCCTGTCCCCTACGATGGAAGCGCATATTTCGCTGCCCGAGCTTTCCGTCATTTTGAGCTGTACCGAGCGTAACGTAAAGCTGCTCTTGCGGGGGATGCGGGAGCAGGGCTGGATTGTTTGGTCGCCGGGGCGCGGACGGGGGCGAAGGTCGGTGCTGAAGCTTCTCGCCGACCCTGACAAGCTGCTTGCCGATCAGGCGGCAGCCCGTCTGGAGGCCGGGCAATGGTCGAGCCTATCATCATTGCTGCGGCAAGGAAAATTCGCTGCGCTGGGGCAGGCACCATTGCTCCGCCTGCTGGAGCGGTCGCTGCAGACATATACTTACAGTACAGGAGAAGCTGACGTTTTACGCTTTCCTACTTATCGAATCGTCGGCGGGTTGGACCCGGCCTACGTTACCCGCAGAACCGAGCTGCATATGGTACGGCAGCTGTTCGATACGTTGGTGAAATACCGCCGGGAGACGGGGGAATTCGAAGCGCAGCTTGCCCATCATTGGATTCCGGGCGAACGGCGCTGGAGCTTTTATCTGCAAAAGCGGGTGCGATTTCACGACGGAACCATCATGACCTCGAAGGATGTAGCGGGTACGCTGCTTCGATTAGGGGAAACCGGACCTTACAAGGACCTGTTTCGCTTCATTCGCGGCGTCGATATGCACGATGACTACTGTCTCAGCATCGATCTTCACGAACCGGTGCCCGGATTGCTGAGCTTGCTTGCTTCCACTGCAGCCTCCATCGTGCCGGCTAACCGAAGGCAGGATTATGCGGATATGCCGATCGGGACCGGGCCTTTTCGACTATCGGACCGAAATGAGAGACTCTTGGCTTTGGAGGCGCATCCCGATTATTTTCTGCGTCCGGCTCACCTGGATCAGGTAGAGATGTGGTGTTTTCCGGAGCTATACGACCTTCGGCAAAGCCGTTCAGAGTCGCTGGAAGAAATGAATTTTCAGCATTACCGGCATACGGAGCGCCAAGAGCCCTGGCAGGAGGTGGAGCGCACGGATCGGGGTTGCAAGTACATCGTCCTTAACCAAAGAAAAGCGGGTCCCCTTCAGCGGAGCTTGGAAAGGAAGAAGCTGGTTCTCTGTCTTACGGAGGAAGATATTGCTTTCGAAGCAGGAGGCAATCGGGGACCGCGGGCACGGCGGCTCATCTCCGAGTTCGATCATGACGCGGAAGCGGAATGTCCGCTAAGCCCCGATGAGGCGCCGTTGCCAAATGAGGCCATTCATCTTACTGCCGCTATATACTTCGGAGGAAGCCATGAAGCCGATGCGGAATGGCTGCAAGACAAGCTTAAGTCCAGAGGAATCCGGCTTAGCATTCGTCTTGTGCCCTTTGAGGAGCTTACTTCCGATGCTACGCTTGCTTGGGCTGACCTGCTGCTGCTTGAGCTGCCGGTCGACGAGGATGCGGAATGGACGCTTCAGGTGCATCTGATGTCGCCTGCCGCCTTGCTTCAGCGGGTGCTGAGTGACGCCATGAAAGTGGAGTTGCAGCAGCTGCTTGCACCGGTGCGTTCAGAATCCTCCAGAGAGAAGCGATTGGACGCATTGCTTGCCGGAGAAGGGCTCTTGCTGCGTACGAACATTTTGCTTCCCTGGTACCGCTGGCGACAATCGGCTTCTTTTCCGAAGGAGCTGCAGGGTGTCCGTATCAGCTCTTTCGGTTGGGTGGATTACAAGGAGCTATGGTTTCGTTCATAAGACTCGGGTTTTCCTTTTTGGGGAGAACCGGGTCTTTTTTTGTGTGGATAACTACGGTTGTGGATATGTTGATGAAATGGGCTAAAGATATACACAGACGGGCGCTTAGGGGGTGTGAATATTGTGTATAACACTGTGCATAACTATTCGTTCCGAGTGCTTATATTGTTTTCCGATCCCTTGGGCTTACGATCATCCGACGGCAGAGACGGCTTATCCCCACTTCCGTTAAACAGCGTTTCGGTCAGGAGCTTCAATTTGTCCATCAGCTTTCCGTAGCCAAACCCGACAAGGAAGGCAATGCCTACCTTGGCCGATAAGGAGCTGCCGGTTTGCAGCAGCATGATCCCGCTTTGAAACAGTATGATTGTCATCACCGCAGCAGCTGCGCATTTCATCGGACGAACCAGATACCAAACGACCCACCGCTCGGACATCGTTTCGTAAAATTCATGAAACAGCCGCATAGAGTACAAGGTTCCGCCGATGGCCCCGGAGAGTGCGTAATAGGAGTATGGCTCCACAGCCGCGAGCTCTACACCGAGCAGGGTAGTTAATTTTCCGCTGCGAACGAGACCGGCCAGCCAGAAGCAGCCGATGAGCCACAGGAGCTGATACAGCAGCAGTCCAAGCTTGAAGCCGTTTTGCTTGAGAAATAGCATCCCTTCTCACCTGCCTTCATTTAGGTAGTACATGTTATGTGGCAAGGAGGGCAAGAGTGAATGATTTGCTAGGCCGGTCGTTTGCGCTGTTGCTTCCGATGCCGTATGCTGTTCTTACAGAACATCGGGAGGCGGAATTTACATGATCGGTGAAAGGCTCGGGCAAGGGAATACGGCGGAAGTGTATGCGTGGGGAAAGGATCGGGTCATTAAGCTGTTTCGTCATTCCTCTTTCGATCCGTGGATGGAGAAGGAGCATCAGCTCAGCTTATATGTATCGCAGCTGGGGCTGCCGGTTCCAAGGGTGTTTGGAATCGAGGAAGTGAAGGGCAAGCGGGGCATTGTGTTCGAGCGCTTGGAGGGTCATACCCAGATCCGTCAGCTTGTCTCGCGGCCTTGGTCTGCACGGGCTGAGGGAAGAAGATTGGCCGAGTGGCATGCGGTCATTCATCAGGAGCAGGGGGAATCGTCCATGCCCAAAAGAAAGCTCTCGCTGCAGGAGGCGATTGAACATACATCCCTGCTAACCGCCGCAGAAAAGTCGGCGATCCTGGAGCGGCTTGCACAGCTTCCGGAGCAAGACGCTCTTTGCCACGGAGACTTTCACCCCGACAACCTGATGATGACCTCCCGCGGCCCTGTCATTCTGGATTGGATGACGGCCACGAGCGGACATCCATATTCGGATGCGGCAAGGACGGTGCTGTTGCTTACACACGCTGTGCTGCCGAGCTCTATGCCTAAGCTGGTCAAGCTGATGATCACCCGGCTTCGGGCAGCGCTATGCCAAGCTTATAAGGAGCGCTATATGGAAATGACCGGGGCCACGGAAGCGGAGCTGCAGGCATGGGAGCTCCCGCTTGCTGCGGCCCGGCTGGTAGAGAGTGTACCTGAGGAGGAGAAGCAGGTGCTTCTCGATGTAATCCGGCGGTCCTTGCAAAAGTAATCCTACTGGAAGAGGGGCGTGGACAAATAACGTTCCCCTGTGTCGGGGAGCAGGACGACGATGGTTTTTCCTTTATTCTCCGGCCGCCGCGCGATTTGAGCAGCTGCGTAAGCGGCGGCACCGGAGGAAATGCCGACGAGCAGTCCTTCGGTGCGGGTAAGCATGCGAGCGGTCTCGAAGGCGTCCTCGTTTTTCACCGTGTAAATTTCATCGACTACGCCGCGGTTGAAAATATCAGGCACGAAGCCGGCACCAATCCCTTGGATTTTATGCGGCGCCGGTTGCCCTCCGGAAAGCACTGGAGAGTCGAACGGTTCTACCGCGATTATCTGCACTGTAGGCTTGCGCTCCTTAAGCACCTCTCCGACTCCGGTAATGGTACCACCCGTGCCGACCCCACCGACAAAAATATCTACCGCTCCGTCGGTATCCTGCCAGATCTCCTCCGCAGTTGTCGCCCGGTGAATGCTTGGGTTGGCGGGGTTATGGAATTGCTGCGGAATGAAGGCATTCGGAATTTGTGAAGCCAGCTCCTGGGCCTTCTGAATCGCTCCGCGCATTCCTTCGGAGCCGGGAGTCAGTACCAGCTCCGCGCCGTAAGCCGTGAGAAGCTTTCTCCGCTCGACGCTGAAGGATTCCGGCAGCGTGATGATGAGACGGTAACCGAGGGCCGCTGCCGCAAAGGCTAGTGCAATACCGGTATTGCCGCTGGTCGGTTCAATGATCACCGAGTCCTTATGGATCAGTCCTCGTTCCTCCGCGTCCTTCAGCATAGCGAATCCAATGCGATCCTTTACGCTGCCCGCCGGGTTAAAGTATTCTAGCTTCGCCACCAGCTTCGCTCCAAGCTGCTGTATGCTTCCGTATTTTGCGAGCTCCAGCAGCGGTGTTCGGCCTATGAGCTCTGTTATATTCTTCGCAATGTTCCCCATCTTGTTCCTCCTTTAATAAAGTGCCCTTATTCGATCGGTATAGTATGTATTATACCCGCGTCGTTCCCGGTTGGAAATACAAAAGGACGAAGCAAGTCTCGGTGAGACGCTGGCTCCGCCCTTTTTTCAGATGAGGACAACCTCAATTACATCGTATGCGACTGCTTCTTCTTTAATGAATAGCACTTGCGGCAGACCGGCAAATAGCTTTCGTTGCCTCCGATCTGAATCTGAGCCCCTTCGAACACAGGAACGCCATCCTTACAGCGCATATTCATGATCGCTTTCTTATCGCAGTACCAGCAGATCGTCTTGATCTCCTCGATTTTGTCGGCCAGCGCCAGCAGGTGATAGCTGCCCTCGAAGAGCTCTCCCATGAAATCCGCACGCAGCCCGTAAGCAATGACCGGGATATTCAGCGTATCTACAATTTCCGCGAGCTGAAGAATCTGCTCCTTTTTTAGAAACTGCGCCTCATCGATTAGAATGCAGTTCGGCCGTTCCTTCAAAGCCATTTGAACCATATCCAGCCCGTCATCGATAATGATGCCTTCCTTCTGCATGCCGATCCGGGAGGCCACCGTTCCCGCGCCGTACCGGTCGTCGACTAGCGGAGTGAACAGCAGCACCTTCTTGCCTTGTTCCTCATAATTATGCGCCGTCCGAAGTACCTCAATGGATTTCCCGCTGTTCATCGTGCCATATCGGAAATAGAGCTTCGCCACCTGTCAAACGTCCTCTCGCCGTAAAATACGTGTTTTATCATAGCACAAGAAGTTCAGCAGGTACAGGCAATCTCGAGCCCACTATTTGGGAGCAGCCTCAGGCGCTTTTAGGATGGAATGGCGGGAAGTAAAATGGTGACCGTCGTTCCAAGGGAAGGCCGGCTTGCAAAATGCATACGACCCTCATGCTCGTTAATGATTTTTTGGCTGACCATCAGTCCGAGGCCGGAGCCCTTCTCTTTGGTCGTGTAGAACGGCTCGCCCAGTCGCCCCAGCAGCTCCTGCGGTATGCCGATCCCCTCATCCCGGAAGGTGAGCTCCAGCATACCCGGCTCCCTCTCGGAGGCCGCCGCACGTATCTGAATGCTTCCGCCAAGGGGCATCGCCTCGATCGCATTTTTCAAGATGTTGATGAACACTTGCTTGAGTTGATTCTCTTCGCAGCGGACCGGGGGCATATCTCCGGACGGTACCCAATCCAGCATCACATTGCTGATGTTGGCATGCGATTCGAGCAGGGAAACGACGTCCGTAAGGATCGGCTCCAGCGGCTTCACCTGAAAATGAACCGTCTGCGGCTTGGCCAGCATCAACAGCTCGCTGATGATCTGCTCGATCCGGTTCAGCTCCGAGATCATGATTTGCAGATATTGCTCCCGGTATACGGAGTCCGACTGCATGAACTGGATGAAGCCCTTGAGGGCGGTCAGCGGATTGCGAATTTCATGCGCGATGCCGGCGGCAAGCTGCCCTGCAATGGAAAGCTTCTCCGAATGCCTCAGCAGCTCCTCCGTTTTCTTTCGCTCACTGATGTCGCGGGAGACGATAAGCACCGCCTCTGCCTGTCCGTCCTGCCCGAGGATCGGCACCCCCTTTGATTCGACGACCATGCTTTCATGCTCCTTGCTGGGCAGGGTAAGCTCAATCTGTCTCGCTTCTCGGCTTTGCACAATGTCTTGAAACCATTGAAGGGCCTTGGTCTTCCACGGTTCCTTCAGCAGCTCGAAAGCATTGACGCCGCCGGACGACGGATTACGAGCAATGGCCCGATGCGAAGGCGAAGCAAACAACACTTTTCCCCGGACGTCCATAAGAGAAACGAAGTCCTTCGTATTTTCCGCAATCAAGCGATATCTTTCCTGACTTTCCCTAAGCTTTCGCTCCAAATGCTTCGCCATGGTGATATCGCGGCCAATGATACAGATCGAAACGACCTTCCGGTCGGCATTAATGATCGGGGAGAGCGTAAGACTGACGTCGATGAGCGTTCCGTCCTTGCGAAGGCGCCGGGTTTCCAGCGGAGGAATCTGCTCTCCGGAAAACACCTTGCGAAACAGATGCTCGGTCTCATCAACAAGCTCTGTGGGAATCGTCTTCGGGATGTTCCCGGCGAGCTCCTCCTCCCTATATCCGTACATGTCCCAAAAGGCCTGATTCGCACGGATGATCCGTAGTGTATCATCCAGGATGACGATCGAATCGGCAGCATTGTCGATCATGGAGTCCAGATGCAGCTTGGTGCTCAGCAGTTCCTGTTCCTGCTGCTTCTGTGTTGTAATGTCACGGAAAAATACAGTGAGCCCGTGCTTCGAGGGATAACAGCTAATATCGTACCAGCGTTCGTGCGGAGGGTAGTAATTTTGCAAATGGCGGGGCTCCTGCTCCTCCATAGACTGGTAGTACGCGCTATGCAGGTTGGTATCCACCGCTTCGGGAAAAAGGTCCCAGATCTCCCTGCCGAGCAACTGCTCCCGTTTGCGCCCAATCATTTGCTCCGCACCTTTATTCAAGTAGGTAAATTGCCACTGGCGATTCAGCATAATGAAGGCGTCCGGTATGGTTTCGAGAAGCGAGGAGATTTTAAGCGCCGATTCCTGCAGGGCCAGCTCGGCTTGCTTTTTCTCCGTCATGTCCATGGCTTGCACCAAAATGTAGCGCCCATTTCCTGTCTGTGAGCCCAGCATCGAAACGGTGATATGGGTCCAAACGGTATGGCCCGCCGCATGAGTAAGGCGGATGATAGCTTGATAGGGTTCGATCTGTCCCGCGAGAAATTGGCTCAGCTGATGCATGCACAGCAGCAGGTCGCCGGAGTGGATCAGTGACGGGAGCGATTGACCGCTCAAGTGGTCCGCCGTGAGCCCAAGCTGCCGGCAGATGGATTCGTTGGACAGCAGGATCTGAAGCTCCGTATTCAGCAGCAGCATTCCGGCAGGAGAGTAAACGAAGCTTTGGTATGCCAGCTCTGCCAACGGAGATGGCCGATGATCGACTGCGCCGAATAAGGCAAGCAGTTCAGCGGTTCCGATCGTTTGATTTCTATTTAACACGGCGGCATACCCCCAAGTTAGGTTGAGTAGATTTACAATTCGCTGTATTGGAAAAATTTCCTTTTTTCAAAACGTGACAATTGGATAAATTTTCTTTAAGGCTTATACTTAAACGGATGGGCAATCACCGGAATGGAGCTGAGGGAATGGGAACGATCAAATGGGCGTTGATAGGCGCGGGAGATGTAGCGGAACGACGTGTAGCGGGAGCTTTGCAGCAAGCGCAGGGAAGTACCTTGCTGGGGGCATACCGCCGAAGCCAAGAAAAGCTGAAGGAGTTTACGGACCGCTTCTCGGTGCCGAAGGCATATGGCAGCTATGATGAGGCGTTGGAGGACACGGAGGTGGATGCCGTTTATATCGCCACCCCTGTGGCCGGCCATGCGGAGCAGACGATCCAGGCGGCCCGGAGCGGGAAGCATGTGCTGTGCGAGAAGCCGATGGCGCTTACGGGCGTCCAGGCCCGCGAAATGGTGAACGCCTGCCGGGAACATGGCGTTCAATTAGGGATCGCTTATTATAGACGATACTATCCGAAAATGCAGCAAATTCGCCGCATTATCGCCGAGGGCGGTATTGGCGTCCCGGTGTACGCTAGGGCCCAGTTCAGTGGAAAAACCGACTACGCGGGGACGGATCGGGCGTGGCTCCTTCGGCCGGAGATCTCGGGCGGAGGACCGCTGATGGATGTAGGCAGCCATGTAATCGATCAGTTGATTTACTGCTTGGGCCAGCCTGTACAGGTAGCCGGTATGACCGGCAATGTGTGGCAGTCTCTCCCGGTCGAGGATCTTGCTTCGCTCCTGATCCGGTTCGAGTCCGGCTGTCAGGCTTCGGTGCATGCCAGTTTCAGCGCAGCGGTCGGCAATCAGTTGGAGGTGTTCGGAAGCGACGGGAAAATCACCATGCGCAGTATCGAGGATTCTTTCTTCGAATGGACGGACGGCAGCGGTCAGCTGCATACATTCGACCTGCCGAAGCATATGAATATGAACGTACCGATGATAGAGCAGTTTATCCGGTCCATTCAGGGGGAAGAGACGTATCTTTGCCCGGGAGAAGAAGGCATTCTGACCTCGCTCGTCATGGAGGCGGGCTACCGGTCGGCATTCGAAGGACGGCATATTTTCGTGGAGAAATGACATTCTTTTTCGTTGTCATAACCCAGAGCAGATGGTAATATAAAACATATTATCGAAAATGTTCATACAATTGTCACAACCAAGACATGCAGAGACTGGAATGTAAGATTCGAGGCGCTGGATGGGTGCGGCGTTTATCGATGCCATGCCGATTCCGCGCCTATTTGTGTTTTACAGCTGTTTACAGCTTTAAAGCGTCACAACCAAAACCACAAGAAAGAAAGGTAGCGCTTTCATGATGAAAAAAGGATTGCCTGTCAAGCAGGGCTTGTACGACCCGCAATTTGAGCACGACGCCTGCGGGATCGGTTTTGTCGCGAATATCAAGGGCCGCCCCTCCCATGAGATTGTATCCCAGGCGCTGAATGTGCTTTGTAACCTGGATCATCGCGGCGGTCAGGGCTGTGAGACGAATACGGGCGACGGTGCCGGCATTCTCATGCAGCTTCCTCATACTTTCTTGCGCACGGCCTGCCAGGAGGAGGGCATCCAGCTCCCTGAGCCCGGCAGCTACGGAGTGGGCATGGTATTTCTTCCTCAGGATCACGAGGCGCGCATCGCATGCGAGCGGGTGCTGGAGGAGAAGATTCGCGAATCCGGCCAGAGCTTCCTCGGGTGGAGAACGGTTCCCACCGATAACGCCTCCCTCGGGAATACGGCCAAGTCCGCCGAGCCTTATGTTCGCCAAGTGTTTATCGGCGCCTCCGAAGACGTCCAGGATGAGCTTGGCTTCGAACGTAAATTATACGTCATCCGCAAACGGACGGAGAATGCAATCCTCTCGGTGCAGGGCGGAGAATCGTTCTATTTCTCCAGCTTGTCCAGCCGGACCATCGTGTATAAGGGAATGCTGACCCCGGAGCAGGTCGACAGCTATTATGTCGAGCTCAGGAATCCGAAGCTTGAGTCGGCTATGGCGCTTGTTCATTCGCGCTTCTCTACCAATACGTTCCCGAGCTGGGAGCGCGCGCATCCGTACCGTTACATCATTCATAATGGGGAGATCAATACGCTCCGCGGCAATGTGAACTGGATGCATGCCCGGCAGGCGGTATGTGAAACGGATTTGTTCGGAGAGGACTTTCGGAGCATCCTCCCGGTGATTGACACGGATGGCTCGGACTCCCAGATGTTCGATAACTGCCTGGAGTTTCTCATGCTGGCGGGACGGTCACTGCCGCATGCGGCAATGATGATGATTCCGGAGCCATGGTCCAAGCATGAGTCCATGAGCGATGAGAAGAAGGCTTTCTACGAGTACCACAGCTGTTTAATGGAGCCTTGGGACGGTCCGGCGGCGATTTCCTTTACGGACGGTAAGGTCATCGGCGCGGTGCTGGATCGCAATGGACTACGTCCTGCAAGGTATTATGTTACCAGTGACGATCTCATTGTGCTTGCTTCCGAGGCCGGCGTGCTGAATATCGAGCCGGAGCGCATCGTGGCGAAGCAGCGGCTGCAGCCTGGGCGTATGCTCCTGGTCGATACGGTGGAAGGGCGCATCGTCTCCGACGAGGAAATCAAGGAGCGCATCGTGAAGGAGCACCCCTACCGGGACTGGCTCAACGAGCATTTGGTATCGCTGGAGGAGCTTCCGGAGGCGGCGGCCGCCGACGTGCCGCAGACCGATCACGAAACGGTGCTGCAGCGGCAGCAGGCGTTCGGCTACACGTTCGAAAATTTACGCAAAATTTTGGAGCCGATGGCCCGTACAGGGGTCGATCCGATCGGCTCGATGGGCTTCGACGCTCCGCTGGCCGTTCTGTCGGAGCGTCCGCAGCTGCTGTACAGCTACTTCAAGCAGCTGTTTGCGCAGGTGACGAATCCGCCGATCGACGCGAACTTTGAGGAGATCATCACGGCGCAGGGCACGACCGTCGGACCGGAGCGCAACCTGATCCAGCCGGAGCCGGAGAGCTGCCGGCAGATCCGTCTGGCTACGCCGGTGCTGACGAATGCGGAGCTGGCGAAGCTGCGCCATATTCAGCGCGAGGGCTTCAAAACGGTGACGCTGCCGATTGTGTTCCCGGCCGTAAAGGGGCCGGAGGGTCTGGAGCGGGCGATGGAAGGGCTGTACGCCGCTGCGGATGATGCCATTGCGGACGGCGCTACGCTGCTCATCTTAAGCGACCGCGCAGTAGACGAGGACCATGCCGCCATCCCGGCGCTGCTGGCCGTTTCGGGCTTGCATCATCATCTGATCCGCGAGGGGACGCGTACCCGGGTCGGGCTGCTGCTCGAATCGGGCGAGCCGCGCGAGGTGCATCATTTTGCGTTGCTGCTCGGGTATGGCGTCAGCGCGGTGAATCCGTATCTGGCACTGGAGACGCTGGAGGATCAGGTACGCAGCAACAAGCTGAAGGGGCTGACGGCGGAGAAGGCGGTTTACAATTATGTTAAGGCTGTAACCAAGGGCGTCGTGAAGGTGCTCGCGAAGATGGGGATCTCGACGATCCAGTCGTACCGCGGGGCGCAAATTTTTGAAGCGATCGGGCTGGATTCGTCCGTGATCGATAAATACTTCACGTGGACGTACACGCCCGTCGCCGGTATTAAGATTGATGCGATTGCGCAGGAGGCGCTGCTGCGCCATAAGCGGGCCTTCTCTCCGCAGGAGGGTCGCGACCGCGTGTTGGATACGGGAGGCGAGCTGCAGTGGCGGAAGGACGGCGAGGAGCATCTCTACCATCCCGAGACGATCCATGCGCTGCAGTCTGCCGTTCGGACGAACAACTATTCGCAGTATAAGAACTTCGTCAAGCTGATTCATCGGGAGAACGAGCGGTTCATGTCCCTTCGTTCGCTGTTATCCTTCAAGCCGGGCAGGGAGCCTGTGCCGATCGAGGAAGTGGAGCCGGTGGAATCGATTTTCAAGCGATTTAAAACCGGGGCGATGTCTTACGGCTCTATCAGCAAGGAAGCCCATGAAAGCCTCGCGATCGCGATGAACCGGATCGGGGGAAAGTCGAATACGGGCGAGGGCGGTGAGCATCCGGATCGTTTCGCGCCGGACGCTAACGGTGACTCCAGGCGCAGTGCGATCAAGCAGGTGGCCTCGGGGCGCTTCGGCGTGACGAGCAACTACTTGGTCAATGCCGATGAGATTCAGATCAAGATGGCGCAGGGCGCCAAGCCGGGAGAAGGCGGACAGCTGCCGGGCTCGAAGGTGTATCCGTGGGTTGCCGAGGTGCGCGGGGTTACGCCGGGGGTTGGCTTGATCTCGCCGCCGCCGCACCATGACATCTACTCGATCGAGGACTTGGCGGAGCTGATTCACGATCTGAAGAACGCGAACCCGAGGGCACGCATCAGTGTGAAGCTGGTGTCCGAGGTCGGCGTAGGCACGATTGCAGCTGGCGTGGCCAAGGGCAAGGCGGACGTCGTGCTTATCTCCGGCTATGACGGTGGTACCGGTGCCTCACCGCAGACGTCCATTCGCCACGCGGGCTTGCCGTGGGAGTTGGGGCTTGCCGAGACGCATCAGACGCTCGTGCTGAACAACCTCCGCAGCCGGATCACCGTGGAGACGGACGGCAAGCTGATGACCGGGCGGGATGTGGTTGTGGCCGCCCTGCTCGGCGCAGAAGAGTTCGGCTTCGCGACTACGCCGCTGATCGCCCTCGGCTGTATCATGATGAGGGTATGTCATCTGGATACGTGTCCTGTCGGCGTAGCGACGCAAAATCCGGAGCTTCGCAAGAAATTCGCTGGAGATCCTCAGCATGTGGTGAATTTCATGCACTTCGTGGCGCAGGATGCGCGCGAGCTGATGGCGGAGCTTGGCTTCCGCACCGTCGAGGAGATGATAGGCCGCACGGAGATTCTAGAGACGAACGCGGCCGTACAGCATTGGAAGGCGAAGGGCATCGATCTGGCGCCGCTGCTGCATCAGCCGGAGGTAGGTGAAGAGGTGGGCCGCTTCTGCTCAGAGCTTCAGGATCATGGACTCGATCGCTCGATCGACCGGAGGGAGCTGCTCACCATCTGCGAGCCTGCGCTTGAGCGCAAGGAGAGGGTCCATGCGATACTGCCGATTCGCAACGTGAACCGCGTCGTCGGCACCATCCTCGGCAGCGAGGTAACGCGCCGCTACGGTATGGAGGGCCTGCCGCATGACACGATCCGCCTGCACTTTGGCGGCTCGGCCGGCCAGAGCTTCGGAGCCTTTGTGCCCAAGGGCATAACGCTTTCGCTGGAGGGAGACGCGAACGACTATTTCGGCAAGGGGCTGTCCGGCGGCAAGCTGGCCGTGTTCCCGCCGGAGAAGGCGAGCTTCGTGCCGGAGGAGAACATCATCATCGGCAACGTGGCCTTCTATGGCGCGACCGATGGGGAAGCCTACATCCGCGGTATCGCGGGTGAGAGGTTCTGCGTGCGTAATTCCGGTGCGCGTGCCGTCGTGGAAGGCGTCGGCGACCATGGCTGCGAGTACATGACCGGCGGGCGCGTTGTTGTTCTGGGTCCCACGGGCCGCAATTTTGCGGCGGGGATGTCGGGAGGCATCGCGTATGTGCTTGACGAGCAGGGGACCTTCGCAGAGAAGTGCAATAAGGAGATGGTGCTGCTCGAGCCGGTCGAAGAGGTGTATGAAGCCGAGGAGCTGCGTATTATGATCCAGTATCATGCTACGTTTACCGGAAGCAGCGAGGCCCAGCGTGTCCTGCACGATTGGGAGCACTTGCTGTGGAAGTTCGTCAAGGTCATTCCGAAGGACTACAAGCGGATGTTCGAGGCGATCGAGCGAGTGAAGCGTTCCGGCTTAAGCCAGCAGGAAGCGATGCTCGTTGCATTTGAAGAGAACATGAAGGACATCTCCCGCGTCAGCGGCAACTAAAATAATAGGGTGTGTGGGAAAAAGGATAAGGCCATGCATTGAATTTGCGGAAACGCTGCGAGTCAGTATTTCTGCCTTCGGCCGCTCTTGAAATCGGGTTATTTGAATGGATAAAGTGGTATGAACCCGATTTCAAAGGCGGCACGTAAACTCTACGGTCAGACATACTGCTCTCCGCTAACGCGCCTTCCAAGTCAAGGGGCACCCCCTTTTTCCCACACAGCACGGAGGAAAGATAATGGGTAAACCAACCGGTTTTATGGAGTATAACCGAGAAGTACCGACAGAAGCCGCCCCTCTGCTGCGCATTAAGCACTGGAATGAATTCAGCACACCGCTCGACGAGGGGAAGCTTCAAACGCAAGGCGCCCGCTGTATGGATTGCGGCATCCCGTTCTGCCATACCGGCAAGCTGATCAGCGGCATGGCCGCCGGCTGCCCGGTAAACAACCTGATCCCGGAATGGAATGACCTGGTCTATAAGGGGCACTGGCGCGAGGCGCTCGACCGCCTGCATAAGACGAACAACTTCCCTGAGTTTACGGGACGCGTCTGCCCGGCACCGTGCGAGGGCTCCTGCACGGTCGGCTTGAACGGCTCGCCGGTAACGATCAAGAATATCGAGAAATCGATCATCGAGCGGGGCTTCTCCGAGGGCTGGGTTACCCCGCAGCCGCCGGAGAAGCGGACCGGCAAGAAGGTAGCCGTGATCGGCTCCGGCCCTTCCGGTCTTGCGGCGGCTGCCCAGCTGAACAAGGCGGGACATACGGTTACGGTCTATGAGCGTGCCGACCGTCCGGGTGGTCTGCTCATGTATGGAATCCCGAATATGAAGCTCGACAAGAAATACGTACAGCGCCGGGTCGAGCTCATGCAAGCGGAGGGCATTACCTTCGTGACGGGCACGGAGATCGGCAAGGATATTCCCGCATCTCAGCTGAAGGCGGAGTACGACGCGATCGTACTGTGCGGAGGCGCTACGAAGGGACGCGATCTGCCGATCGAGGGACGCGAGCTGAAGGGCGTCCATCTGGCGATGGAATTTCTCTCTAAGAACACGAAGAGTCTTTTGGATTCCGAGCATGGTGACGGGCAGTATATCAGCGCGGAAGGCAAGCATGTGGTCGTGATCGGGGGCGGCGACACGGGGACGGACTGTGTCGGCACGTCGATTCGTCATGGCTGCGCCAGCGTAACCCAATTCGAGATTATGCCGAAGCCGCCGGAAACCCGCCAGCCGAACAACCCTTGGCCGGAATGGCCGAAGGTGCTGAAGGTGGATTACGGCCAAGAGGAGGCGGCCGCGACACAGGGAGAGGATCCTCGGCGCTATTTGATCAATACCAAGCGGTTCGTCGGAGATGAGAACGGGCATGTGAAGGAGCTGCACACCGTGCTGATTGAATGGAAGAAGGACGATCAGGGACGCTTCGTCCCGGTCGAGGTACCTGGCAGCGAGCAGGTATATCCGGCTCAGCTCGTGCTTCTCGCGATGGGCTTCCTGGGACCGGAATCCACTGTATTGGATCAGCTCGGCGTGGAAAAGGACGAACGCTCCAACGCTAAGGCAGCCTACGGCAAATTCGCCACGAACGTGGAGGGGGTATTCGCCGCCGGAGATATGCGCCGTGGCCAAAGCCTTGTGGTATGGGCGATCAACGAAGGACGCGAAGCCGCCCGCGAGGTGGACCGCTACCTGATGGGCTCAAGCAATTTGCCTTAATTCTCTGCGATCCAAACACGGCCTCAGACTTGCGGAGTGCCGTGTTTTTTGCATCAGACTTTAGTGAATCTTTAACTTCTCTCATGCGGCCATCGGTTATAATGATGCATATCAAAGGTCCATGACGAATTGGCAGGGGAGGAGGCGGAGGATGCTGCATCAAAAAATTGTGACACCGGAGGAACGAATGGCCCTCTTAGGCCTTGATCCGGATTCTATAGCAAAGGAAGCCGCTCTAAGCACCCTGAACCGCCCGGAGGAAGAGCCGGAGCTGAGACAGGAGGTGCGTCGTCTGCAGCGGACGGTCCTTGATTTACTGGAGCGGATGGCAGCTTTGGAGCAGCAATTGGCTCAAATGGAAGCAGCTCCTGCCCGGGTTGCTTCCATTAACGAATCCGAGGCTCAGTCGGAACGACCGCTGCCAAACGGGGAGCTTCCCATATCGCGCATGGAACGCTTTGGCCGAAGGAAACCTCAGCCCGGCAAATGGTTCAGGTAATACCGTATAGATCCCATGCATAGGATGCTATAACACACAAGCCGTAAGGAGGTGCTCCCTTGGTATCAAGTGAAGAAAAGAACATGGCGCTGTTATCCCACTTACTCTGCTTTATTATCGGTATTTTTGCTCCGCTTATCATTTGGCTGATGAAGAAGGATCAATCCGCGTTCGTTGAAGACCATGCGAAGGAATCGCTGAATTTTCAGATTTCCATCATGATTTATTCGTTTATTTCGGCCATTTTGATTTTTGTGCTGGTCGGTATTGTCCTGCTCATTCTGATCGGTGTCGCAGCCTTAGTTCTTATTATCATTGCTACGATTAAAGCCGCCAACGGGGAAACATATCGTTATCCGTTAACGATTCGTTTGATCAAATAGGCTATCTAATAGCTAGCGTGAGCTGCCGCCGGGCGGCTCTTTTTTTACCCCGCCAACAATAAAATAGCCCATCGAAGGGATTGAGCTCCCTCATGGGCTATTTCTCCTTACCGGCGCTTGCAGCCGCAAGGCGTCCAAACTCCTCGGGCCCGGTAAGGCTTGGAGCAAATCGTCGTCGTTTTGCGAGGGAACCGGATGCTTTGAGTGATGACTGGGACCTCATCATTGACCATACGCTTCAGCAGCCGAATCGCCTGCCCATACTTCGCGTAATCGTAATCGCCGGTCTTCTTGTTCACAAAAGCGTAAGGCAGCTCCTCCGGCGTTATATAGGCAAACACACGTCCGTCCATCTCGGCCATAAAGACAAGAGGAGATTCCTCGTACCCTTCCTCCACCCATTGCTTCTTTGTCATGCGGTAGACCAGCACGGTGAAGATGTCCTCATACACCTTGCCCTTATACTTGAACTTAAAATGCAGCTCATATTCCGCGTCGCGGTCCGTTCGGGTTTTGCTGATGACACAATAGCTTCTCCACCAGCTTGGAATGCGCAGCGTAAAGCCGTACCGTGTATCGCGGTACGTGATTCGTTTCGGTGCTCTCACCTTCCTATCCCCTTTCCTGCGGTTCGATACTTTTACCATATTCAGGAGATGGAAGGATTATGGCTTAAACCAGATGTTTTTAAATTGAACCCAGTCGAGCGAATCCAGCGAAATGCCTTTGACAGAGGAGTGATACAAGGTTTTGAGCTTCTTAAAATAAAGCAGCCGCAGCAGCCGCTTCGCCTTAAGCTGGGACTCGATCGCTTGCAGCAGCTCCGTACGGCGCCCGCGCTCAGACTCACGAAGAGCCGCTGTCAGCAAACGGTCGATTTGGGCTCGGACAGAAGGCTCGACATGGCGCTGCATGCTTTTGAACAAATCGATGAGCCGCAGCTCTGCGTCGTTGTCCAGCATAATGGAGAAGAGGAGCAGATCGGCCTGCAGTCTCGCTTCGCCTTTGAACTCCTCGGCACTGAGCAGTCTCAGTTCTACAGCCAGCCCTGCCTCCTGCAGGAGGGCTTGCACTAGCAGGGCATCCCGTTCGTACTGAGGGATGGTGCATAGCGACAGCCGCTCCCCCGCATAGCCGGCCTGCTTCAGCAGTGCCCGGACCTCGGTCGGAGGTACCGATACGGCCTCTAAAGGTAAGTGCTGCTCCGAGTCAAGGAAGCTGTCGCCGGCATAGACGGCATCCCCCCCCAAGCGCTCAAGGAGCCGGGTCCGATCCAGGGCGGCCACAACGGCTTCGCGCAGCTCCGGCTGCGCCAAGGGGCCTTCTTTCAGCAAGTTGAAGGTAATAAACTTCGCCGTGGTTCCCTGCTGTTGAATTTGCTGCCAAGCACCGGTGGCTTCGTCGGGCAGCCGGTAGTTATGAAGGATCTGAAAGCTTTCTAGCGTCCGAAAGCGGTCCCGCTCCTCCAGCCCTTCCATATGCCACAGCTCTACACGATCCAAATGCGCACGTCCCTGGAAGTAGGCGGGGAACACGTCCAGCACGCACATGGAACGGTCATTCTTCACGAGCTTAAAGGGACCGGTGCCGACGGGAGAGAGCGCGAAGCGCTCCTTTAGCTCCTCGCATACGTCGGCAGGGAGGATGGAGGCGCGATTCGTGCCGGCATACTGCAGGAACAGCTCGTTGGGCTCCGTAAGACGAAACCGTACCGTAATCGGATCGATTGCCTCGACTGTCTCAATCTGGCGGAGCACCCAGCTGTACAAGGAGCCGGAAGCACGCTGTTTAAGCCGTTCGAACGTATAAACGACATCCTCTGCATCCAGCTCCCGGCCATGGTGAAACAGCACACCCTTGCGAAGGTGAAAGGTCCACGCCTTCCGCTCCGCATCGGCCTCCCAAGCATGGGCCAAATGCGGCTCGATCGATTGGGTTAGCCGATTGTATCGCACTAGCGGATCGAATAGCTGATGCACCAGATGGGCTTCCGTCGTAAAGTGAATCGTAGCCGGGTCCAGCGAGGTTAGCGGCTGGGTGAGAGGAAAGCGCAGCAGATCGAAGCGAACATTTCCCCGCACCTCGCTGCTGTAGCCGAAGTATCCGTTCAGCCAATGGTGGAAGCTTTCCTTCAGGGAGTCCGGGACATGAAACACCTTCATTTGCTCCAGCGCCCCTCGCAGATCCTTCCGCTCCACCAGATCCTTCGCCACATCCAGAATCAAGTCATCCGCCGGCTTGAGAAAAAGGAGCTTCGACCGCTGCCCTCTGCCGCGTCTTGCCTCCCAATCCACCCATCCGAGCTCCTGCATTTTTTTCAACAAGAGCTGTGTGTTCCGATGGGTGCAATCCAGCCCGACTGCAAGCTCATCAAGGGTGACCTCCAACGGCTGCTCTTCCCGAATATGTGGATACTGCTCCCGAAGCCGCAAGTAGTGCGAGGCCAGCTTCATCCAGATCACCTTCTTTCGCCTAAAATACGAAAATTGTTATTTAAAAGTTACACTTTTTGTTCCTGTTTTTCAAGCCTACAATAAGGACAGATCACCATAAGGCGGGAGGAACGATAGCCATGATGGAATTTCCGGTCGAGTCGCGTATGCCGCTGACTTTATCTTGGAGAGAACAGCTGCTTAAGGAGGCGCAGGCGGAGCTGAAGCAAGGCCGGGGGGCTCCCGAGCGGCAGTGGAAAACGATGATAGAGCTCGCGCGTTTGTTATACAGCTTGCAGGAGGGGCAGCCTGTGAGTGAAGTGCTTTTCTTGGATGACGCTGAAGTGATTCGGAGAGTGATCGCCAGCTCCTGCTTGTCCGACGAAGCGGGGATATGCCTTAGGGAGGCGCTTCGGTTTCCGGGCGAAAGGGAAGAGGCAGCCGCTAAAGCAGCCGAGGAATTGATTGAGGTCATCCGTGTTCTTAGCCCAAATGCCGATAGCTGGAATTGGCTTCAATAAGGAGGAGACGTTTCGTTGAATACGCAACCGAGTGTGGAACGTCAAGATGGGTGGCTGCTTGCGGCGGCACTGGTTTGCGGCGCTGTCCATCACATCGTTTTTTATGAAAATGCTTGGGGTATTTCCGTCCCTTTGTTTATTGGCCTTTTCTATGCAATGTTCTTCTGGGCATACCATGGGCGGGAGGGACGAACGCTTGGACCGTCGGCAATCGTTCTTGTTGCCGTTACCCTGCTCAGCTTAACCTACGGCTTATTTAGCAATACGCTGTTCCGTGTATTGAATACGCTGGCGGTGCCAGGTCTGGTTCTGCTACATACCGTATGGATGGTGCGAGGCAGTCGGTTTGAACCGACGAAGCTGCTCGGGCTGATGGCCGAGCAGGTGTTGTTCCAGACGGTCAGCAACGTGTCCGCTCCGATCAAGCTGCCGTTTCGGTCTATGACCTCGCGGATGTCCAGTCGGCGCTCCAAGGAGCTGGTCAAGGTGTTGACCGGTTTGCTGATTTCGATCCCCTTGCTGGCGCTGGTCGTTTCTTTACTTGCTTCCGCGGATACCATGTTCGACCGTTCCTTGTCGCGGCTGCCCGAGCTGCTGAAGGGTTTGGAGGCGGGGGAGCTTCTGTTACGCGGACTCTGGATTGTTCTTGTAGCCGTCCTGTTATTTGCTTATATGAAAGGGCTGCTCTACCCCAAGCCATTCGGCTCCGCTGCCCGTAAGGAGACGGAAGCGGGAGCGTGGGAGCCTGATCCTCCCGCCCTGCAGACTTCGTCAAAGACCCAGCCGCTTATCGACCCCACCATTGCTGCGACATTGCTTGTGGTGTTGAATGCCGTCTACTTGCTCTTTGCCTTCGTTCAATTCTCCTACTTCTTCGGAGGAGGAGCCTCCGCTCTGCCGGAGGGCGTTACATATGCCGAGTACGCCCGTAAGGGCTTCGGGGAGCTGGTCACCGTCACAGTCATCAACTTTTCGGTGCTCATGATCATGCTCTACGGGGTGAACCGCACCGGCATCAATGCCTACAGGCTGCTGCGCTTGCTGCTGGCAGTGCTCATCGGCTGCACGGGCGTGATGCTAAGCTCCGCCTATTTGCGGCTGTCGATGTACGAAGAGGCCTACGGCTACACCGTGACGAGGATTTTGGTGCATGCGTTTATGGTGTTCTTGCTGGTGCTGTTTGTTATCGCGCTTTATAAGCTTTGGAAGCCGAAGGTCTCGCTAATCAAGCCTTATTTGGCTGTTGCCCTGCTTGCCTACGTAGCGTTGAATTACTTGAACGTCGACGGAATCATCGCCCGCAGCAATATGGATCGATATGAAACGACGGGTCGCATCGATGTCAACTATTTGGGAAGCCTGAGCTACGAGGTAGTTCCATCGCTGGTGGAGCTGAAGCGCAAGCATCCCGAGGTGGGGGAAACGGACGAAGTGCTGAGGCGGATGCGAGAACGCTTGATGCGTACGGAGGACGACCCTTGGTTTTCCTTCAATTGGTCGGAATGGCAGGCCCGGAAGCTGCTTTCTGAGCAAGAGTAAAATTGGTAATTCTTTACTGGCGTTGACACGGGTCTGTTAGCATATTATGATCATTTTAAACAATGAGAATGATGGCAGGCGGAGGCGGTGTCCGGTGAAAAGCAAGGCTGACTTAATCCTGCATCCGGTACGGCTTAAGCTCATTCAAACGCTGGTCGGCGGCAGGCAGCTCACCGTAGGGCAAATGGCCGAGCGGCTGCCCGAGGTGCCTCAGGCAACGCTGTACCGGCATTTGAATCTGCTGCGCAAGGGCGGACTGCTGGTCGTTGTAGATCAGAAGCAAATTCGCGGGGCGGTCGAACGGGTCTATGCGCTTGCCGATCAGGGGGAGAGCCTTACCGAGGAGGATCTTAAGAAGGCGACGCCGCAGGATCATATGCAGTATTTTCTGCATTTCCTTGCAGGCTTAATTAATGATTTCGGTACGTATCTGGAAGGCGAATCGATCGACCCTCGCAAGGACGGACTGTCTTATCGCCAAGCGTCCTTCTTTGCCTCGGATGAGGAGCTGCTGGAATTTATCGCCGGCTTCAGGGAGTCGCTCTACCGTATGATGGACAACGAACCTACGGAGGCGCGACGCAAGCGCATATTAACTACGATTTTGCTTCCCGATAAGCAATAAGCTCGGACCGATTACAGGTAAAAGGACCTCAATCCACACGATTCGTGGAATAGAGGTCCTTTTTTTGCTACTCCAGCTTTCCTTCCACATAATCCCGGATGGCCCCGGGGATCTCCTTCAGCGAGGACAAGGTCAAGTAAGCGCCGGCCGGCTTGGCCGTTACCTCCACTTGGTTGAAGGACCACTCCTGCTGCGCCGGCATGAAGATCGCGTGGATGCCGTTCTCCAGTGCAGGCATGATGTCGGTGCGCAGGGAATTTCCGATCATCCAGGTGCTGCTGCGATCGAAGCCGTGTGAACGGATCAAGCCGCCGAGAAATTCGGTCGTCTTGTGCCGCGTTACATGTATGCGGTCGCCAAAAAACCGCGCCAAATCGGCTTCGGTTACTTTGCGCATTTGAATGGCCGGGTCTCCGCCGGTATATAGATGCAGCACATGCCCTGCTGCCTGAAGCTCAAGCAGCGTTTCCTCCATGTGAGGGTAAGGCTCGATATCGTGACCGTATACCGAATCCCCGAGCTCCTTCAAGGAATGAACCTCATCTTCGCGCCAAGGACGTCCGAGCAGATGACAGTAATATTCATAAGTATCGATAAACGACTTGGGAAAATGGGAGGGAGAGAACCCGCTGACCAGCACCTGCTGCAGATCCAGCTCGGCCTGCTTCTTCTTCACTTCCTCAATCGATAAGTGATATCCGTGAAACCACATCTCCATCTGGTCGGCGAACTGATCCATGACCATATCAAAAAATTTATTACAATACAGCAGTGTATCGTCCAAATCAAATAAAATCGTCTGCGGCTTCATCATCGTGGTTCGGCTCCTGCTACCTATAGAATAACAGCCCCTAAACGGCTGTCATGCTATTATACCACGACACAGGACAGCGCCGCATCCTCCTTCTCTTTTGCCTCCTGCAGCGGCAGCGCTTCTTTGCCGCCATACATGTCGCTTTTGCCTTGAAATACAGCCCCTTGCTCAATAATCAGCGAGCCGGCCAAGATGGTGCCGGAGAGCTTGCCGGTCGCCGTGATCCGGACGGTTCCTTCGGCACGCACAATGCCTTCTACACGTCCGGCAATGATCACATGGGCGGCATGCAGATCGGAACGCACATATCCCCGTTCTCCGACTACGACCTCTCCCTCCGAGCGCAGCCGACCGCGTATCTCGCCTTCCACCCGAAGATCTGCCGGTGCATACAGGTCGCCTTCAATTACACTGCCTTCTCCGATCAAGGTGACGGCACTGCCGCTGACCGCCAGAGGAGGCTTCATCTTTTTGAACATTGCCATGATTTCTTTACCACCTTCATGATATGTTAAGGTTTGCACTAGCTCTTCGCAGCATTGGCTGGCAAATAAGGCTTCGGATCCGTAGCCTTTCCGCCTTGAATCACCTCATAATGCAGATGCGGTCCGGTACTGCGCCCGGTAGTGCCCAGCCTTCCTATGGTTTGGCCTTTTACAACCTTATCGCCCTGCTTCACATCTAAGCTGTTCAAATGCATATACCAGGTGCGAAGTCCGGAACCATGCTCTAGGATGACGTGGTTCCCGTGCAGCTTGTCGTAGCTTGCCGTATGTACCGTGCCGCTGCCGGAGGCATAGACCGGATCGTTCATTTTGCCGGCGATGTCGATCCCCCGGTGAAAGCTGAGCTTATGATGAATCGGATCCTTACGATATCCGTAATTGGAGGTCACAATCCGTGACACGGTAGGCCATAAGCTTGGAGTATGCTGCAGGCGCTCCCGCTTTTCCATTAGAATGCGTCTTGATTCTGCGAAGCGGGCTTCCAGCTCGGCCATTTCGGCGCCCAGGGCCGCATAGGAGGCTTCCGTGGCGGAAGCCAGTGCTTTCGTCTCTTGCGTCGTAACGGAAACGGCGGGGCCGCCCATGCCGGCTAGGGACGTGCCGCCGGCGTCGGCCTGCCCTTGGGAGATCGCTGCCCCTGCTCCCGGGGACAGCTCTTTCAGCTCATCTTCCAGCTGCTTCATTTGTTCGACCTTGCTGCGAACCTCCTCGGCTTGCTTGGACAACGAGAAGATATCGTTTTTCAATTGCTCGATCGTGGCGTTTTTGCTGTCCAAATCCTTTTCCAGCTGCTCATTTTGTCCGGATAACTCCGCATTCCACCAATATGCCGTGGCGGCGGTATGAGCATAATGAAAATAGACGAATAAGGAGGCTATCACCAGGATAGCTGCCGTAATCACGGTACCCCAGATGGCCGCCCGGCTCAGCTTGACACGAACGACACTGCCGTTCACCTCAGGAATGATGACGAACGTCAGCTTGCTTTGAAACCACTTGTAATTCATGATAACTCCTTTCGATTTTGTTGCACTTTCATGGATTAGCTCCCAGCCGTCAAATCGGGGTTTGCTCGAAGAACATTTTGCTCCTTTGCCGCCTGGATCTCCATATGCGTTGTTCCCAGCAGGAGCACCAGACTGACTCCATAGCCGATCCCGCAGAGAGTCCCAACGAGAGCATATTGCCTGCCGAGCAGGATACCTACGGCGACCAGCCCCATCATTAGAGCCAGCAGCATATTCCCGATTCGGCTCCAGGTACGGTATGACCTTTGTCCGATAGCAGAGCCCAGCATCCCGCTTTGTTTCGGGCGGTTCACCGGCCCGGTACCATGCCCCAATTCCGATTGCTTTCCGGGACTCCTCTTAGGGAAGCGTCCAGCGGCAAGCAGGATGGCGATCAGAAGAAGCGGCTGGTAGCTTAAACATATAAGCGCAGAGCTGTAGTTGCCGAAGCTGAACACCTCCGTAGTGCTTTTAAACGAAAGCAATGAGGTGACCAGCAGGAAAAGAGCGAATGGTGTATTGATTACGGTATAATCCCTCGACTTTAGCAACCCTGCGACACCATTCAAAAACGACAAGTAGATCAAGCATATTTTGCAGACAAGTATCGGAAAAAAGATCATCAGCACCGGCAAGTCCACCCGGTCCAGAAAATCCGTTAGATGGATATGCTGCACTAGACTGTAGTTGGGATAAACCATGTTGCCGGGGATGACCGGGCCGAGCACCATCACCTCCAGGACCAACAGGAGCGTCAGCAGAAAGGTGGAGATAACCGTACCGTGACGAACCGCCGCACGGATTTGGCGGGCGTTCCAGAGGGTGTGCAGAAAGGCGCCCATAACGAAAATGTCTCCGTACCATCCGAAGGTCAAATAATTCATCCTCAAATGATCCGCAGCCGGAGACGCCAAAATCGGCTGCAGTAAATTGACCGATATTTCATTGCTGAGAAACAGTGGCAGCAGCACGAATTGCCCGAACAGTATGGGCAGAAAAAAGTCGTTCACCCGGGCTATGATCTCCACGCTGGTTCGGCCATAAAACATCAGCAGCAGCAGCAGTACAAGAATAATCATCTCGTCCGGTGTATTCGGAAGGAGAATCGTTCCGACGAATTTTCCCAAGGATCGGAGATCCCGCACCAAAATGAGCCAAAGGTGAAAGAGCAGCACAAGGTTGACCAGGGTGCCGACAATCTTTCCGAAGATCGCTTTGGTGATTTCAAATATGTGCATGCCCGGAAACCGCTGCGCAAGAAATCCAAAGCAAAAGGCTACCAAAAACAAATAAGCCGTTGGAAGCAGATAGGCAAACCAGGCGTCCATATCGGCAACGCGTACAAGCTCATGCTGTATGGTCAGCAGTCCGCCGCCCGTAATCAGCGCTGCCGTCAGCCAGGCAAACTGGCGGTGGTTGATGATCTGCAAGTCGTTCAAGTGCATGGCACCTGCCTTTCAATGGTGTACCTGCTACGACGGGTGGATATACTGAAACACCCATGGGGAGACGTGATCAATAAAAAAACCTGTCGGCATCGGCACATCGATATCGAGTACAATACAAGCAAATAAAGCGAGGGTAACGACGTAAACGAGCAGATGCATCCGGCGCATCGATTTTTTCAGCGTCCGGATGCGTTGAAGGTCCATCAAGGCGGTCACCAGAAGCAAAGCGCCGAATACGTAAATGAAAATCGAATTCATTGTTTTTGCGTTCCCCCCTTGACGATATTCTGATGAATCAGCCCGTTCTCCGCGATGACCGTCTTGACGTTAATATCAAATTCAGCGTCCTGAAGGGGGGCAGGCCATGTTTTGGCGTAGCTTTGCTCCCAGAGCGCAGGGTACGAACGGAACAGTGCATTGCCGAGCTGGGCCGGATCGGACTGCTGCTTGATGGACTTGCTTAAGGCATCCTGGATCGAGTTCTTAATATGCTCGGCCAAGGCGTTCTCAACCTTCTTGGTCGGGCTTGTTTGGCTTAAATCATAAGAGGACCAGTTTTCCATCATCTTGGCCCGAACGAGAACCTCGAGCTGGTATTTCAGTTTGCCCTCCTGGATCTTTACGTTCATATTGGATTCCGTATTGTAAATCCGGAGTGATATGGCGGCTTGATCCTCAAGCTTAAGCGTAATTGGGGCGACGATGCGCTGATTCATCAGCCAGGCCAGGCCGCTGGCGACATCGGATTCCAGGGTTCCTACCATTTTGTCTCCCTTAAACATGGCAAACCCCAGTACGTTGACTTCCTTCGACGTCTTCTCACTTTTCTCGGATTCCTTGACCTCCATATACGCCGCAATTGGATCGGATCCGGGAGCAGCCAAGGCTACGCCCACGTTCTTCATGCTGATATTCATAATGTAAGGCCCCTTGGCCAGCTCCCTGATCGCCTCCGACGGGAAACGCTCGAACTTGGGGGTAGCCAGCAGCATTTTGTGAGCCGGGCCTTTCGTTACAACCATGTATCCGCTTAGGCGGCTTTCCGGCGTTCGCGGAAGCGTGTCGTAGAGATCCTTGATTCCCTTGCGGGCAAAATCCTCACTCACCAGGAAGACACGTCGATGGGCCAGAAACATGCGGCGGGGCATCCGCTGCTGAAGCTTGCCCTGGGCCTCACGAATAGTAACTCCGGTCTCGGAGTCGATGTAATAGCTCTTCTCCCCTCCGGTACCTCCTCCTCCTCCGGTGGCTCCTCCCATTTGACCCGGCAAGGGGACAAGCACGGAGAACCGGACCTTGCCGTCCTGCTCCAGATCAACGGACGAGGCCAGAATAAAGGCCATATCGTTGATTTCCGTTCGATCCCAGCAGCCGGGAAGCAGCATTACGCACATAACGAGCAGAGGCAAACTCTTGAGCCTTCGCCAATTCATCGTTATCATTGCTCATCCCCCTCCCGCTTGCGGTGATGTTCAATCGTTTTTCCTTTTTGGCCGCCATCCTGCAGGATTTCCTGAGAGAGATCCCCGTCCATGCGCTGCTCGTCCATGACAGGCATGAAGGCCGGGCGACGCTTCATGGACCACCATGGCGAACGAATGACGATATCCTTCATATCCCTCGAAGATAAAGGTCCGAGAGGGGACAGGTAGGGAACCCCGAACGAGCGCAGGCTGGCCAAATGTCCCATAATGAGCATGACCGCAATCAAAATGCCGTACATTCCGAACACGGAAGCGGCGAAGATGATCGGAAATCGAAGCATCCTTACGGCGATGGCTCCATTGAAACGAGGGATGGTGAAGGAGGCAATCCCTGTAATGGATACTACGATAACGACAGGCGCGGACACGATTCCCGCCTCCACGGCGGCTTGTCCCACGACGAGGGCACCAAGGATACTTACCGCGGAGCCGATCGTCTTCGGCAGCCGGATACCGGCCTCGCGCAGAGCCTCGAACGTAATTTCCATAATCAAGGCTTCCACTACGGCGGGGAAAGGAATGGACTCACGTGCCGCGGCCACGGATAAGAGCAGCTGCGTCGGCAGCAAATCCTGATGAAACGTCGATATCGCCACATATAGCCCCGGTGTCAGCAAGGAGAGCGCAAAAAACAAATATCGCAGCCAGCGCAAAAGCGTAGCAATCTGAAAACGTTCGTAGTAGTCCTCGCTGGCCTGCATAATCTCCATAAAGACAAAGGGAACAAGCAAAACAAACGGAGTACCGTCGATGACAATGCCTACACGACCCTGAAGAAGGGCCGCAGCCACCATATCGGGTCTTTCCGTATATTGAATTTGCGGGAACGGCGACCACGCGGAATCCTGAATAAATTCTTCAATGTAGCCCGATTCCAGCACAGCATCGATATCAATCTTCTCTAGACGTTTGACGACCTCCTGGACGACTTGGGGATCGGCGATCGAGTCCAGATAAGTAACCACAACATTTGTATTACTCTCTCGCCCGATCGTCATCGGCTTCATCTTCAGCCGCGGCGTCTTCAGCTTGCGCCGGATCATCGAGGTATTTGTACGCAGGCTTTCGACGAATCCTTCCCGGGGCCCCCGAATAACGGATTCCGTCTCGGGCTCGGCAATGGAGCGCTTCTCAGCTCCCCGAAGCCCCATGACGATGGCCTGTGTGCTTCCGCCGACAATCAGGCCCGTATCCCCGCTAAGCACGGCGAGCAGCAAGTCCGCGTAATTATCTGCCTTTTTCGTTTGCGATACAGGCAGTGTGGCGGACAGGATCCGGTCGGTAAGATGCTCGCCGCCCTCCAGAATCATGAGCGCCTGCATCATGTCATTCACTTGGCCGCCGTTCACGAGTCCGTCAATATTGAAGAGAATCGCGCGGATTTCCGGCTCGATCAGGAACTCGCGAAGCACAAAGTCGGAGCAATCGGCAAACAGCTTAGTTAGGTAATCCTTGTTTTCCTCAAGGGTAGGGAAGACCGAAACGGATTGGAGGTCCTGAATAAACCGGTAGTCGTGCTTCTCCATCGCCTCTTCTTTTTGCTGTTGTCCTTTTTTCTTGCCTTTTCTCGGAATGATCACAGCTTCGGTACTCCTTTTCTGCCGTTATAAAAGAGTTCCGAACTATTTTTCTCAAAATTTGAAAATTTATTTAGCAAAATTTATATATCGCTCTGTTCCTGCGCCGAACGACCGTACAGACGAATAGGGAAACTCCTCCCGGTAAAGGCTAAAAGGTGCAAAGCCGAATCGCCAAAACTTTTCAAAAGCAGGGGGTCGGTACGGTGCTATGGATCATAATCGTACTTTTGTTATTCATTTCACAAATTCTCACTGTGTTGATCGGGGAGTTCAGGCATCCGTCGAAGACAGTAGCCTGGATGGTCATTCTTTTTATGTTTCCACTTATTGGTTTTCTTATGTATTACTTTCTTGCCAAGGAATACTCCCAACGCCGCAAGGTACGCCGCAAGGGGATCCGTTATGTGACCGATATTCGTTATTTGGGCAAAAAGCATTCCGCTTCCGAGCATCCGCTGGAGGAGGGGAAGCTGGGGGCCTGGCGGGATGAGCCGCGGCTGTTTGCCTTGCTCAGCAATATTCCCGGATCGTTGATTACGCAGCTCAACGAAGTTAGGGTGCTGACGAATGCGCAGCAGGCTTATCCCGTCATGCTCGAGGCATTGGAGCAGGCAACGCATCATATTCATTTTCAGTATTACACATACCGGCATGATCGAATCGGCTTGCAATTCCACGAGGTTCTGCTCCGCAAAGCAAAAGAGGGTGTGAAGGTACGCTGTATCTTTGACGGGATCGGAAGCTACAAGCTGAACCATCAGTACATAAAGCAGCTGAAGGAGGCGGGCGCCGAGATTTATATGTTTCTCCCGGCTCTTGTCGCATTCTTCGATAAGCGCATGAACTACCGGAATCACCGCAAAATTATTGTGGTGGACGGACTGAAGGGCTTCCTTGGAGGCATCAATATTGGAGACGAATATTTGGGGGCCAATCCCCGGTTGGGATTTTGGCGGGATACGCATCTGGAGCTTCGCGGCGATGCCGTTTACTCCTTACAGCAGACGTTTCTGACAGACTGGGCGTTCGTGACGGGCCATCAAGTGGCGGATCCGCTGCTGTATCCGGAGCATACCTGCGAGGAACGCAAAGCGGTCCAGCTGATCGCAAGCGGCCCCGACGCTTATTGGGATGCGATCCTGGAAATGTTTTTCGGCGCGATTACGACGGCCAAAAAGCGGATTTACATTACTTCGCCGTATTTTATTCCGGATGAAAGCATCGTCATGGCTCTCAAATCGGCTGCGATCAGCGGTGTGGACGTTCGCATCATTTACCCCGATAAGGCGGATTCGAGACTTGTCAACTATGCCTCGCTCTCCTTCCTGGAAGAGCTGATGCAGGCGGGGGTGAGGTTCTACAGCTACCAGAAAGGGTTTATTCACGCCAAAATCATGATCATCGATCATCTCTTGGCTACGGTGGGTACGGCGAATATGGACATGCGAAGCTTTTTCAGCAATTTCGAATTGAATGCGGTGCTTTTCGATCAGGAGTCGATTCATCGGCTTGAGCAGGACTTTTATCAGGATATGAAGGACAGCTTTGAAGTGAAACCCGACATATTCGAGAAACGTCCCAAATGGCAAAAACGCAAGGAAGCGATTGCCCGATTGTTATCGCCGTTATTTTAAAGCACATGACAAAAGGAGGTGATTGGTTGTGGTGAAACGTGGCAAAGAGGCAAGACGCAAGCACGAGCCTTCGATCGCGCCGGGGATGAGCACGCATGATCCGTTAGAGGAGGAAGCATCCGCTTCGGAGGTGCAGGCAGGCGAGTCCACCCCGGTGACCCGTCTGTACTGGGACAGGACACCGCGGGATTAGGCACTTAGGGAATATGAGATAACACGTGATCCAGATTTTGCGGGGGCGTTTGCTGAATAAGGTCTCCCTTACGCTGCAAGCGTTCCCCGATATTGAGCAAATGAAAATCGCGGGGATCGGGGCGAAGGCGAACCTCCTCCCAGGTGAGCGGCGTAGAAACCGAAGCGCTTTCTCTTGCTCTTGGCGTGTAAGGAGCGGACAGCGTCTTGCCGTACCAATGCTGAAGATAATCGATATAAATGAGCGATCCGCGGTTTTTCTTCAGCCGTTCGATGGTGAACAGCTTCGGATGCATCTGAACCGCATAGCTTGCCACGAAATGCCCGATACGACGCAGCTGCTCAAAGGTGTAGCCCTTCTCTCGTGCAATCGGCACATAAATCTGAACGCCCGTGGCACCCGAGGTTTTCGGTACCGAACGTATGTTCAGCTTATCGAGAATATCTCCGATGATTTCGGCGGCCTGCATAATGCGGGGCTCCGGGTCGATACTGGGATCGATGTCAATCAGCCATTCCTCCGGCAGCTGGGATCCGATCCGGTGAAAAGACGGATGAAATTCAAGGCAGGCCAGGTTGCCAAGCCAAACCAACGTGGGCAGTGAGTCCAGGTGTACATAATTGATGCTCTCCAGCATCGCCGTCCGCACGAAATCCGGCGTAGGCTCGGGGGTGTTTTTTTGATAAAACGACTTTTCGTTCCACCCGTTCGGGAACCGGATCGTCGTCAAATAGCGGTCTCGGCAATAGGTAAGCAGATAGGGAGCCAAAGCGATGAGCCGTTCAAGATAGATCGCCTTCGTAATGCCTTTTTCCGGCCAAAGCAGCTTGTCCGGATTCGTGATCGTGACCTCGTGACCCTCGATTAAGACGGTCGCTTTATTCTGTTTGCCGCGGGTAGCGGTTGCCATACAGACTTACTCCTCCCATTCGATATGGACAAGCTTCGGATGCCTTAACTGTCCGGCGGAGGTTACCTCGAGCCCGGTAACCGTTCCCTTGAGCGGCTTCGACAGCCAAAGAATTTGCTCCCTCCGAAGCTCATAAGGCAGCTGAGTCCGATTTAACGGCGCTTCCGCTCGTTCCTGCTCACGTCCGAAAGTAAGGAGCCGAGTCTTCATCGAGGTATCCAAACCCAAGGAAACTCTTCCGAACAGGGCACCGTTCTTCACCATGATCAGACTCGCCACCCTTCCTTCCCGAATGATAAAGCCGATGAAGTCCACCTCATGAACCTCCGCCGTCTTCTTCTTAAACCAGTCCTTGTGGTGCTTTCCTTCCCGGTAGGGACTGCTGAGCCGTTTGGAGATGATCCCTTCCCAGCCGTTCGCATCGACCCAGTCCCAAAGCGCATCCCCATCCGAGATCAAATCCGTGACAAATAGCTGGGGGTGCTTGTCTGGAAATAGCTCCAGCAGCTTGGCATGGCGCTCGTGATAGGGCCTGTCCCGCCAATCCTCCCCGCCATAATGAAGCAGATCGAACAACACGTAGATAAAGTGGCTTGTCTCACGACCTTTTATCCGTGCAGTGGCGCTGCGGGTGCGTTCGCGTTGGAGTATTTGGGAGAAATCCGGCCTCTGCTTCACCGTATCGAAGATGACGGCTTCTCCGTCAAGCAGCAGCGGCTGATGCCTCAAGGCATGCTCCGTAAGCAGCTTCACGGCTTCCGGATAAATATTCGTCTTATCCCCCATATAACGGGAAAATAGCCGGATCCGGTTCTGCTGAAGCTCGGCTAGCAGGCGAACGCCGTCCCATTTCAGCTGAAAGCCCCATTCTGCCCCCGTGGGTATCTTGGATTCGCGAATAGGGGCCATTGGCTCCTTGGGCAATTCGATATCGCTCATGTAAGAGCAGCTTCCTTCTCCTTATCCTTCTTCTTGCCGCCTTTGGCCCTTGGCTTCTTCTCGGCAGCGGGAGCGTCGGTAGGTACGGGAGCGGAAGGCTTGGCTTGATTCAGACTGGCTTGCAGTGCGGACATCAGGTCAATCACATTCGTGCGCTGGGCCTCCGGAGCAACGCGAATCTCTTGACCGGATACCTTCTGTTCAATGGCGTTCAGTACGGCTTCGCGATAATCATCCTTGTATTTTTCCGGTTCGAACGGAACGGACAGCTGGGCGATCAGCATCTTGGCCATCTCCAGCTCCTTGTCGTTCACATTGTGCTGCTCAGGAAGGTTCGGCACCTGCTGAACGGAACGAATTTCGTCCGGATAAAAAATCGTCTCCATGGCGATACAGTTATCGATGATTCGGATGGCAGCCAAGCTGCTTTTGGATCGGATTGATATTTTCGCGATCCCGATTTTTCCTGTTTGGCGCATGGCCTCCAGAAGCAGGCTGTATGCATTGGCACCTGTTTCACCGGGGGAGAGGTAATACGTCTTGTGAAAATAAATCGGATCGATGTCTTCGAGGTTGACGAAGTCGAGAATTTTAATTTCCTTCGTCACTTCGCCGTTCAGCTTCTCCAGCTCATCCTTCTCGAACAGAACGAACGAGCCTGGCTCGTACTCATAGCCTTTGGAAATTTCCTGCCACTCCACCTCCCGCTCGCAATGGAGACATTTGCGGACAAAGTTCAGCGGGGTATTGCACTCCTTGTGAATCATGCGCATGGGGATATCCTTATCCTCCGTCGCGGTAAACATTTTGACGGGCACGTGAACCAGACCGAAGCTGATTGCACCCTTCCATACCGTGTGCATAGGAACCCTCCTGTACCTGCGTTTGTTTTACCATTTAGTATGCTCATCTATTCGAAGCCCTAACCTGAATGCACGACGAAAAGATGGGAAAAGCTAGGATACGAACGAATAAGGGAGGGATTCCTATGGCAGAAGCGAATACGTCCGGCGGCTTCGGAGCGAACGATTCGGCACACGAGGGGCGCGATTCCAGCTTTATGGACGAGGATCGTATGGTCAACGAGGGACTCGGAGGGGGCCAGGTGTCTCCGCAGAACGGTCTTATCGAAGACACGACCACAAATACTATGGATGAACAGGAATCGGTATTGGATGGAGGTGACAGCTAATGCAGGTGGAGCGCGCACAAGAGATTTTGAGCTCGAACGATCGGGTCGACGTCAAGCTGAACGGTGAATCCATATGGATCGACACTGTATTTTACCATGACAAAACCGCAAGAATTCACTCCTTGAATGGTCCTCAGGATACACGGGTCGTTTCGGTGGATGAGCTTCAAGAAATGCAATAAGCATCCATCCTTGAAAAAAGCTTCTCAGCAAAGCTGCAGCCGAACGCTGCGGACTTGAGCCGGGGAGCTTTTTTGTTGCGGGTAGGGGGCTGGAGGGCTATAATAAGTTTCAATACTGAGGGAAAGGCGGTTTGCTCTTGAGCTCTATGGATGAATTTGCCTTGATCCGGCGTCTGACCTCGGACAGACAAGCTCCCTCTCTGCTGGATTCGGCTGGCGTAATGACAGGAATCGGCGATGATGCGGCTGTAGCGAAGACAACCCTGGGGAAGGAGCTCGTCCTGACCTGCGATACGATGACCGAGGATGTGCATTTTTTGCCGATCACGATGCGGGATTCGGATATCGGCTATAAAGCGATGGCTTCCGCCATTAGCGATATTGCGGCAATGGGAGGAACGGCGAGGCTCGCCATGGTGTCCGTAAGCATCCCTCCTAGGTGGACACTGAATCGCATGGAACAGGTGTATGAAGGACTGTATGCCTGTGCGAATCGGTGGAATGTCGCCGTTGTGGGCGGTGATACCACGTCCTCTACGGGAGGACTAACCTTATCCGTATCGGTGATTGGCGAGGTCGATGCAGGGAGAGCCTTACTGCGTTCCGGGGCGAAACGCGGCGACGTGGTAGTAGTAACCGGACCGCTTGGCTTATCCGCTGCCGGACTTGACTATTTACTCAAGCAGCAGCTTCGTTCCGACGGGTGGCCGGCTTTCGATGACCGGATCCTGCCTTTGGTGACGGCTCACTGCCGACCGGATCCCCGGTTGGAAGCAGGCGAATTGCTGCTAAGGAGCGGAAGATGCCATGCGTTGAACGATGTCAGCGACGGTCTTGCCAGCGAAGCCTGGGAGCTTGCTGAGGCCTCGGGAGTTGGTATCGATCTTCTGGAGGAGCGGATCCGGGTGACGGACGAGCTCTACAGCTATGCCGCCGGGGTGGGGAAGGATGCGCTTGATTATATTTTATACGGCGGTGAAGACTATCAATTGATAGGAACCGTTGAAGCCGCTTATGCGCCGGAGCTGCAGGTAGCGTTCCGCGAAGCGGGTTTGACGCTGGATGTGGTCGGCTACGTGACCGCGGAGGATACCGGAGTGAGGCTGATCCGTGAGGACGGTACCGTCCAATCCTTGGATAAGAAGGGATATAATCATTTTACAAAGGGATGAACCGATCGTATGATGAAAGAAACGTACCAATACACCGCAGAAGGGCTGGCGGATACGGAGGCGCTGGCGGAACGCTTGGCCTCGTTGTTTATCGCGGGCACGGTCATTACGCTGGACGGAGACTTGGGGGCGGGGAAGACGACCTTCTCTCAATCGGTGGCACGGGCGATCGGCGTAACCGATGTGGTGAACAGCCCCACCTTTACCATTATTAAGGAATACGAAGGGGAACGGTTCCCTTTTTATCATATGGATGTGTATCGGCTTTCCATGGAAGAAGCGGATGACCTCGGCCTTGACGATTACTTCTACGGTGACGGCATCACCCTTGTGGAGTGGGCGTCCTTGATTGAAGATTTATTGCCGCCGGACAGGCTTGAAATTACAATTGAGCATTTGGGTGACAGCGGACGGCGAATTCGGCTGCAGCCCTATGGTGGGCCTTACGAGGCTTGGTGCCTCGAATTGAAGAAGAACGGATTGATTGTATGAGTACACTTGCTGAGAATCAATGGATGCTGGCCGTCGACACCTCAACGAATTCGATGTCGGTGGCTTTGACGCGTGGGGATGTGCTGGTCGGAGAGATCACCTCGGCTGCCGAACGCAACCACTCGCTTTATTTGGTTCCTACCATTCAACGGTTGCTGAAGGAAGCGGGAGTGCGGCCGAAGGAGCTCGCAGCGTTTGCCGTAGGGGTCGGCCCCGGCTCCTATACCGGGGTAAGAATTGGCGTCACGGTAGCGAAGACGTTTGCCTGGACACATAAGCTTGCTTTAATCGGAGTATCTACGATGGAGGCTATGGCGCTAGGCGGTGCGGTGAAGGCTTGGGGCGGCGGTACGCCGGAGGCGGATGGACTTGTGGAAGGCGTTACCCTTGGCGGGAAGAGCTCCTTAGGCAGCGACGATCGGGTGCGGTGGGTCGTTCCGATGCTGGATGCGCGGCGGGGCCAAGTGTTTACCGGTTTGTACGAGGTGCGGGGATCCAAGTGGAAGTGCTTGATTCCCGACGGGATCCGGCTGATGTCCGCTTGGGTGGATGAGCTGCTGAGCGTACTTAAGGAACAGGGCGCCGCTTCGTTCGCAGGCGTTGCCTTTACCGGTGAGCTGGAGCTCCATTTGGAGGAGGTTCGGAGGTTCGCGGGCGACTGTGACACGGCTGTGCTGGAGGTGCCGCATAAGCTGCTGGCCAGGCATATAGCGGAGCTGGGTTTGGATCGCTGGCGGGAAGGGCTGGTCCATGAAGTTCATACGTTGGTCCCGAACTATACCCAGCTGCCTGAGGCGGAAGCGAAGCTGCTGGCTAAGAAATCATAGGGGAGTGGAAGCGGATGGAGACGGATCGGACGTTGTCTTCCTTAAGCGCGGAGCATGTCGCCTTTCGCCCTATGCGCGAGGAGGATATCCCCGTCATCTGTGAGATCGAGGTGGAGTCCTTTGCGACTCCCTGGACCTCCGGTGCTTTTCACAATGAGCTGAACAACAATCAATTCGCCCAATATCTCGTAATGGAAGTGGAAGGACGAATTGCGGGGTACGGCGGGATGTGGCTCATTATGGAGGAAGCCCATATCACGAATATTGCGGTAAGGGAAGCTTACCGGGGGCGAAAGCTCGGGGAGCGGCTGCTTCGGGAAATGATGCGCAATGCCCGTCTGTTCGGGGCGCTGCGAATGACCCTTGAGGTTCGGCCTTCCAATACGGTAGCGCAAAATTTATATGAGAAGCTTGGGTTTTATTCCGTCGGTATTCGCCGCGGTTATTATACGGATAATAAAGAAGATGCCATCATCATGTGGGTGGATCTGCCGGATGTAAACCGTTTGGCCGCCCAAGAATAGAAAGGTTCGGACTTACGTGGATAATAAAGCGAAGCTTATCTTGGCTGTAGAGACCAGCTGCGACGAGACGTCGGTCGCTATCGTTCGCGACGGCAAGGACATTCTGGCAAATGTCGTCTCGAGCCAGATCGAAACGCATCAACGATTTGGCGGGGTAGTGCCGGAGGTGGCCTCCCGCCAGCATGTGGAGACCATTACTTGGATTATTGAAGAAGCTTTGACCGAAGCGGGAGTGCAGGCAGCGGATTTGGATGCGATCGCCGTAACGCAAGGGCCCGGACTGGTCGGCTCGCTGCTTGTAGGGATGGTCGCCGCCAAAGCTCTGGCTGCGGCATTGGAGCTTCCCTTAATCGGAGTGCATCATATTGCAGGACATATTTATGCCAATCAGCTCGTTCATGAGCTGGAATATCCTTTTACCGCGCTCGTGGTGTCCGGGGGACATACCGAGCTGGTGTTTGTCGAGTCCGAAGGGCGCTTTCGCATCATCGGACAGACAAGAGACGACGCCGCCGGAGAGGCCTACGACAAGGTGGCGCGAGCGCTGAAGCTGCCGTACCCCGGCGGACCGCATATCGACCGGCTTGCGCATGAGGCCGAGGAAGCGGTGACGCTTCCTCGGGCGTGGCTGGAGCCGGACTCCTACGACTTCAGCTTCAGCGGGCTGAAGTCGGCGGTGCTGGCCGCGCTGAACCAGGCCAGCATGAAGGGCATCGCGCTAGAGCCTGCGGCGGTCGCGCGGGGCTTCCAGGACTCGGTCATCGACGTCCTGGTGGAGAAATCGCTGCGCGCCGTGAAGGCGTACGGCGCGCGGCAATTGTTGTTGGCCGGCGGTGTGGCGGCCAACAAGGGCTTGCGCGAGGCACTGGGCGCCCGCTGTGCGGACGCCGGCGTGCCTCTGCTGGTGCCGCCGCTCAGTCTGTGTACAGACAATGCGGCTATGATCGCGGCGGCGGCGTTCCTTAAGCTCCGCCGCGGACAGTTCTCGGCCTTTGATATGAAGGCCGAGCCGCTGCTTAAGCTGGAGGGCTGGTCCGTGTAAGAAATTAAAGCCGTTCTTCTTTTATATTAAGGGGAACGGCTTTTTTAATGAGATAATATGGACGGAAAGTTAGGGTTGCATTCTCTTTTTATTTTTGATATATTACTCCTTGTCGCTTTTGAAGCGGCCGGACAAGCTTGGTTGTCAGGCGAACTTGTTGAAAGTTGGAAAGAAAATTAAGCTTGCAATGGCCCGTAAGATGTGATAGATTATAAAGGTCGCTTTTGAGCCGGTCAATTAAACCGCTCGGAGCACTAGGATTTAATTGCCCTTTGAAAACTGAACAACGAGAGAGTGAAAATAAAACGAATCTTCGGATTCGTGCTAGCTTTGAATGAGCAAGTCGAACTTTACTTTATTGGAGAGTTTGATCCTGGCTCAGGACGAACGCTGGCGGCGTGCCTAATACATGCAAGTCGAGCGAGGGTCTTCGGACCCTAGCGGCGGACGGGTGAGTAACACGTAGGCAACCTGCCTGTAAGACTGGGATAACTACCGGAAACGGTAGCTAAGACCGGATAGATGGCTTCTTCGCATGGAGGAGCTTGGAAACACGGCGCAAGCTGTGGCTTACAGATGGGCCTGCGGCGCATTAGCTAGTTGGTGAGGTAACGGCTCACCAAGGCGACGATGCGTAGCCGACCTGAGAGGGTGATCGGCCACACTGGGACTGAGACACGGCCCAGACTCCTACGGGAGGCAGCAGTAGGGAATCTTCCGCAATGGACGAAAGTCTGACGGAGCAACGCCGCGTGAGTGATGAAGGTTTTCGGATCGTAAAGCTCTGTTGCCAGGGAAGAACGTTCCGGGGAGTAACTGCCCTGGAAATGACGGTACCTGAGAAGAAAGCCCCGGCTAACTACGTGCCAGCAGCCGCGGTAATACGTAGGGGGCAAGCGTTGTCCGGAATTATTGGGCGTAAAGCGCGCGCAGGCGGTCTGTTAAGTTTGGTGTTTAAGCCCAGGGCTCAACCCTGGTTCGCACTGAAAACTGGGAGACTTGAGTGCAGGAGAGGAAAGTGGAATTCCACGTGTAGCGGTGAAATGCGTAGAGATGTGGAGGAACACCAGTGGCGAAGGCGACTTTCTGGACTGTAACTGACGCTGAGGCGCGAAAGCGTGGGGAGCAAACAGGATTAGATACCCTGGTAGTCCACGCCGTAAACGATGAGTGCTAGGTGTTAGGGGTTTCGATACCCTTGGTGCCGAAGTAAACACAGTAAGCACTCCGCCTGGGGAGTACGCTCGCAAGAGTGAAACTCAAAGGAATTGACGGGGACCCGCACAAGCAGTGGAGTATGTGGTTTAATTCGAAGCAACGCGAAGAACCTTACCAGGTCTTGACATCCCTCTGAATACGGTAGAGATATCGTAGGCCTTCGGGACAGAGGAGACAGGTGGTGCATGGTTGTCGTCAGCTCGTGTCGTGAGATGTTGGGTTAAGTCCCGCAACGAGCGCAACCCTTGATTTCAGTTGCCAGCATTCAGTTGGGCACTCTGAAGTGACTGCCGGTGACAAACCGGAGGAAGGTGGGGATGACGTCAAATCATCATGCCCCTTATGACCTGGGCTACACACGTACTACAATGGCCGGTACAACGGGCAGCGAAGGAGCGATCCGGAGCAAATCCTTAGAAGCCGGTCTCAGTTCGGATTGCAGGCTGCAACTCGCCTGCATGAAGTCGGAATTGCTAGTAATCGCGGATCAGCATGCCGCGGTGAATACGTTCCCGGGTCTTGTACACACCGCCCGTCACACCACGAGAGTTTACAACACCCGAAGTCGGTGGGGTAACCGCAAGGGGCCAGCCGCCGAAGGTGGGGTAGATGATTGGGGTGAAGTCGTAACAAGGTAGCCGTATCGGAAGGTGCGGCTGGATCACCTCCTTTCTATGGAGTCCATGATGGCTGCAGGCCATCGGACATAATAGCTGACAACTGACATCGTTCCACGATGTAACAGTTGCAGCGAACTCACTCTCCTCGTTGTTCAGTTTTGAAAGGTGCAATGCCTTTCTATACATAGGATGTTTTGCTTCGCTGAAGGCTGAAGGAATAACGGACTTTTAGGACGTTATTCAGTTGAAACAGCAGCGAGAAGCTGGAATAACGGTTTTTCAGACCGCTATTTCGGCGAAAACTAGGCAAAACCGCTCCACAATCGCGTTACAGCAGAAAATAACGGTTCGAAAGTCCGTTATCTGCCTCTGACCGATTCCAAAACCGCAAATAACGTTCTCAAAGTCCGTTATTGTGCGAGCGCCTTTGGTAATCTTGATGCTTGCATCAAAGATTGCGGACGTGCTAAGGTAACCTTCCTGCCGCGGTAATGCGAGCAGCGAAGAACAATCCTTGTTCCTTGAAAACTGGATATCGAAACAAAGCAAAATGTCGAAACATCTATTACGATGTGATGATTGAGCGCATGCGAAATCATCAATCTTTTAGCTGCTAGTGAGAATGTCTTGAGTTTGGAGTGACTTTGTGCGTAGCACAACGGAACGGAGAACCAAGATCATTCGAACGATTGGTTAAGCTAATAAGAGCACACGGAGGATGCCTAGGCACCAGGAGCCGAAGAAGGACGTGGCGAACGACGAAATGCCTCGGGGAGCCGTAAGCAGGCTTTGATCCGGGGATGTCCGAATGGGGGAACCCGCGTGAGGTAATACTCACGTACCACACAGTGAATACATAGCTGTGTAGGAGGCAGACGAGGGGAACTGAAACATCTAAGTACCCTCAGGAAAAGAAAACAAAAGTGATTCCGTCAGTAGCGGCGAGCGAAAGCGGAACAGCCCAAACCAAGGGGCTTGCCCCTTGGGGTTGTAGGACGTCAATGTGAGTGCAGGTTGGTAGGCGAACAGGTCTGGAAAGGCCGGCCAAAGTGGGTAACAGCCCCGTAACCGAAAGCAACCGAGACTCTAGACGGATCCTGAGTACGGCGGGACACGTGAAACCCCGTCGGAATCCGGCAGGACCATCTGCCAAGGCTAAATACTCCCTGGTGACCGATAGTGAAGCAGTACCGTGAGGGAAAGGTGAAAAGAACCGCGGGAGCGGAGTGAAAAAGAACCTGAAACCGTGTGCTTACAAGAAGTCAGAGCTCGTTAAAGAGTGATGGCGTGCCTTTTGTAGAATGAACCGGCGAGTTACGTTTACGCGCAAGGTTAAGGTGAGAAGCCGGAGCCGCAGCGAAAGCGAGTCTGAATAGGGCGAATAAGTACGTAGACGTAGACCCGAAACCGTGTGATCTACCCCTGTCCAGGGTGAAGGTGCGGTAACACGCACTGGAGGCCCGAACCCACGAATGTTGAAAAATTCGGGATGCAGGTGGGGGTAGCGGAGAAATTCCAATCGAACTCGGAGATAGCTGGTTCTCCCCGAAATAGCTTTAGGGCTAGCCTCGGGTGATGAGTCGCGGAGGTAAAGCACTGATTGGGTGCGGGGCCCGCCAAGGGTTACCAAGTCCAGTCAAACTCTGAATGCCGCAGACTTTAACCCGGGAGTCAGACAGTGAGTGCTAAGATCCATTGTCAAGAGGGAAACAGCCCAGATCATCAGCTAAGGTCCCCAAGTGTGTGTTAAGTGGGAAAGGATGTGGAGTTGCAAAGACAACCAGGATGTTGGCTTAGAAGCAGCCACCATTGAAAGAGTGCGTAATAGCTCACTGGTCGAGTGACTCTGCGCCGAAAATGTAACGGGGCTAAACACACCACCGAAGCTATGAGTCCAAATTTTGGGCAGTAGGGGAGCGTTGTAACAGCAGTGAAGGTTGATCGTGAGGACAGCTGGAGCGGTTACAAGTGAGAATGCCGGTATGAGTAACGAAAAGACAAGTGAGAATCTTGTCCGCCGTAAGCCTAAGGGTTCCTGAGGAAGGTTCGTCCGCTCAGGGTAAGTCGGGACCTAAGGCGAGGCCGAAAGGCGTAGTCGAAGGACAACAGGTTGAAATTCCTGTACCACCGTGAACCGTTATGAGCAATGGGGTGACGCAGAAGGATAGTGACGCGGACTGATGGATGTCCGTCCAAGCAGCGAGGCTGGTTAGTAGGCAAATCCGCTAACCGTTAAGGCTGGGCTGTGATGGGGAGCGAAATTCAAGTAGCGAAGGTCATGAGTTCAAGCTGCCAAGAAAAGCCTCTAGCCAGGGAGAAGGTGCCCGTACCGCAAACCGACACAGGTAGGCGAGCAGAGCATGCTAAGGCGCTCGGAAGAACTCTCGTTAAGGAACTCGGCAAAATGACCCCGTAACTTCGGGAGAAGGGGTGCCTCGGTAGGGTGAATAGCCCGAGGGGGCCGCAGTGAAAAGGCCCAAGCGACTGTTTAGCAAAAACACAGGTCTGTGCGAAGCCGCAAGGCGAAGTATACGGGCTGACGCCTGCCCGGTGCTGGAAGGTTAAGGGGAGCGGTTAGGAGCAATCCGAAGCTGTGAACCGAAGCCCCAGTAAACGGCGGCCGTAACTATAACGGTCCTAAGGTAGCGAAATTCCTTGTCAGGTAAATTCTGACCCGCACGAATGGCGTAACGACTTGGGCGCTGTCTCGACGAGAGATCCGGTGAAATTTTAATACCTGTGAAGATGCAGGTTACCCGCGACAAGACGGAAAGACCCCATGGAGCTTTACTGCAGCTTGATATTGGACTTTGGTACGATCTGTACAGGATAGGTGGGAGCCTAGGAAGCCGGAGCGCCAGCTTCGGTGGAGGCGCCGTTGGGATACCACCCTGATCGTATCGGAGTTCTAACCTGGCACCCTGATCGGGTGCGGGGACAGTGTCAGGTAGGCAGTTTGACTGGGGCGGTCGCCTCCTAAAGAGTAACGGAGGCGCCCCAAGGTTCCCTCAGAATGGTTGGAAATCATTCGAAGAGTGCAAAGGCATAAGGGAGCTTGACTGCGAGACAAACAGGTAGGTCGAGCAGGACGAAAGTCGGCTTAGTGATCCGGTGGTACCGAATGGAAGGGCCATCGCTCAACGGATAAAAGCTACCCTGGGGATAACAGGCTTATCTCCCCCAAGAGTCCACATCGACGGGGAGGTTTGGCACCTCGATGTCGGCTCATCGCATCCTGGGGCTGAAGTAGGTCCCAAGGGTTGGGCTGTTCGCCCATTAAAGCGGTACGCGAGCTGGGTTCAGAACGTCGTGAGACAGTTCGGTCCCTATCTGTCGCGGGCGTAGGAAATTTGAGAGGAGCTGTCCTTAGTACGAGAGGACCGGGATGGACGTACCGCTGGTGTACCAGTTGTCTCGCCAGAGGCACGGCTGGATAGCCAAGTACGGAAGGGATAAGCGCTGAAAGCATCTAAGCGTGAAGCCCCCCTCAAGATGAGATTTCCCAGTATGTAAGACCCCTTGTAGACGACGAGGTAGATAGGTTCGGGGTGGAAGCGCGGCAACGTGTGGAGCTGACGAATACTAATCGGTCGAGGGCTTATCCTATAAAGCATATGACATTTGCTGAAGTCTCGAATCCAGTTTTCAAGGCGCAAGTCGCTTTGAACAACAACCTAGATGTTTCTTGGCAGAAGCATCACGTTTGGTGATGATGGCGGAAGGGAACCACGCGTACCCATACCGAACACGACCGTTAAGCCTTCCAGCGTCGATGGTACTTGGACCGAAGGGTCCTGGGAGAGTAGAACGTCGCCAAGCAAAGAGTCCTTTGGGACACCGAAGGACTCTTTATTATGCCTTACCCGAATGACTCCGGATGGAAGAATTCGGACTTGCAAAGAGAATGACAACATGATATATTATGACTCCGCCGCTTGAGAGAGCGCAGCGGAACGCAACAAACATCGTGGATCTGACCTCGCAGGACTACCTCTTGGATGGAAAAACAAAAAGTTGCAAAACATAATGAAATGTGCTACATTCCTTAAGCAGTGAAATTGCCCTTTGAAAACTGAACAACGAGAGAGTGAAAATAAAACGAATCTTCGGATTCGTGCTAGCTTTGAACATGAGCAAGTCGAACTTTACTTTATTGGAGAGTTTGATCCTGGCTCAGGACGAACGCTGGCGGCGTGCCTAATACATGCAAGTCGAGCGAGGGTCTTCGGACCCTAGCGGCGGACGGGTGAGTAACACGTAGGCAACCTGCCTGTAAGACTGGGATAACTACCGGAAACGGTAGCTAAGACCGGATAGATGGCTCCTTCGCATGGAGGAGCTTGGAAACACGGCGCAAGCTGTGGCTTACAGATGGGCCTGCGGCGCATTAGCTAGTTGGTGAGGTAACGGCTCACCAAGGCGACGATGCGTAGCCGACCTGAGAGGGTGATCGGCCACACTGGGACTGAGACACGGCCCAGACTCCTACGGGAGGCAGCAGTAGGGAATCTTCCGCAATGGACGAAAGTCTGACGGAGCAACGCCGCGTGAGTGATGAAGGTTTTCGGATCGTAAAGCTCTGTTGCCAGGGAAGAACGTTCCGGGGAGTAACTGCCCTGGAAATGACGGTACCTGAGAAGAAAGCCCCGGCTAACTACGTGCCAGCAGCCGCGGTAATACGTAGGGGGCAAGCGTTGTCCGGAATTATTGGGCGTAAAGCGCGCGCAGGCGGTCTGTTAAGTTTGGTGTTTAAGCCCAGGGCTCAACCCTGGTTCGCACTGAAAACTGGGAGACTTGAGTGCAGGAGAGGAAAGTGGAATTCCACGTGTAGCGGTGAAATGCGTAGAGATGTGGAGGAACACCAGTGGCGAAGGCGACTTTCTGGACTGTAACTGACGCTGAGGCGCGAAAGCGTGGGGAGCAAACAGGATTAGATACCCTGGTAGTCCACGCCGTAAACGATGAGTGCTAGGTGTTAGGGGTTTCGATACCCTTGGTGCCGAAGTAAACACAGTAAGCACTCCGCCTGGGGAGTACGCTCGCAAGAGTGAAACTCAAAGGAATTGACGGGGACCCGCACAAGCAGTGGAGTATGTGGTTTAATTCGAAGCAACGCGAAGAACCTTACCAGGTCTTGACATCCCTCTGAATACGGTAGAGATATCGTAGGCCTTCGGGACAGAGGAGACAGGTGGTGCATGGTTGTCGTCAGCTCGTGTCGTGAGATGTTGGGTTAAGTCCCGCAACGAGCGCAACCCTTGATTTCAGTTGCCAGCATTGAGTTGGGCACTCTGAAGTGACTGCCGGTGACAAACCGGAGGAAGGTGGGGATGACGTCAAATCATCATGCCCCTTATGACCTGGGCTACACACGTACTACAATGGCCGGTACAACGGGCAGCGAAGGAGCGATCCGGAGCAAATCCTTAGAAGCCGGTCTCAGTTCGGATTGCAGGCTGCAACTCGCCTGCATGAAGTCGGAATTGCTAGTAATCGCGGATCAGCATGCCGCGGTGAATACGTTCCCGGGTCTTGTACACACCGCCCGTCACACCACGAGAGTTTACAACACCCGAAGTCGGTGGGGTAACCGCAAGGAGCCAGCCGCCGAAGGTGGGGTAGATGATTGGGGTGAAGTCGTAACAAGGTAGCCGTATCGGAAGGTGCGGCTGGATCACCTCCTTTCTATGGAGTCCATGATGGCTGCAGGCCATCGGACATAATAGCTGACAACTGACATCGTCCCGCGATGTAACAGTTGCAGCGAACTCACTCTCCTCGTTGTTCAGTTTTGAAAGGTGCAATGCCTTTCAAGTAAATCGTTTGGTGATGATGGCGGAAGGGAACCACGCGTACCCATACCGAACACGACCGTTAAGCCTTCCAGCGTCAATGGTACTTGGACCGAAGGGTCCTGGGAGAGTAGAACGTCGCCAAGCGATTCCACTTTGGTGGATCATATAGTAAGGGCCCTTAGCTCAGCTGGTTAGAGCGCACCCCTGATAAGGGTGAGGTCGGTGGTTCGAGTCCACTAGGGCCCACCATATTAAATTAATATTATTTGGGGCCATAGCTCAGCTGGGAGAGCGCCTGCCTTGCAAGCAGGAGGTCAGCGGTTCGATCCCGCTTGGCTCCACCATAACCTACCACTTGATACCTCGGTAGCAGCGTGGTAAGATGATTTTCCGCTTGTTCCTTGAAAACTGGATATCGAAACAAAGCAAAATGTCGAAGATCATCCGATCTTACAATAGCTACTAGCGAAATATGCTGTTTAGGAGTGACTTTGTGCGAAGCACAACGGAACGAAGAAATAGCATATGAAGCGACAGGTTAAGCTAATAAGAGCACACGGAGGATGCCTAGGCACCAGGAGCCGAAGAAGGACGTGGCGAACGACGAAATGCCTCGGGGAGCCGTAAGCAGGCTTTGATCCGGGGATGTCCGAATGGGGAAACCCGCGTGAGGTAATACTCACGTACCACACAGTGAATACATAGCTGTGTAGGAGGCAGACGAGGGGAACTGAAACATCTAAGTACCCTCAGGAAAAGAAAACAAAAGTGATTCCGTCAGTAGCGGCGAGCGAAAGCGGAACAGCCCAAACCAAGGGGCTTGCCCCTTGGGGTTGTAGGACGTCAATGTGAGTGCAGGTTGGTAGGCGAACAGGTCTGGAAAGGCCGGCCAAAGTGGGTAACAGCCCCGTAACCGAAAGCAACCGAGACTCTAGACGGATCCTGAGTACGGCGGGACACGTGAAACCCCGTCGGAATCCGGCAGGACCATCTGCCAAGGCTAAATACTCCCTGGTGACCGATAGTGAAGCAGTACCGTGAGGGAAAGGTGAAAAGAACCGCGGGAGCGGAGTGAAAAAGAACCTGAAACCGTGTGCTTACAAGAAGTCAGAGCTCGTTAAAGAGTGATGGCGTGCCTTTTGTAGAATGAACCGGCGAGTTACGTTTACGCGCAAGGTTAAGGTGAGAAGCCGGAGCCGCAGCGAAAGCGAGTCTGAATAGGGCGAATAAGTACGTAGACGTAGACCCGAAACCGTGTGATCTACCCCTGTCCAGGGTGAAGGTGCGGTAACACGCACTGGAGGCCCGAACCCACGAATGTTGAAAAATTCGGGGATGAGGTGGGGGTAGCGGAGAAATTCCAATCGAACTCGGAGATAGCTGGTTCTCCCCGAAATAGCTTTAGGGCTAGCCTCGGGTGATGAGTCGCGGAGGTAAAGCACTGATTGGGTGCGGGGCCCGCCAAGGGTTACCAAGTCCAGTCAAACTCTGAATGCCGCAGACTTTAACCCGGGAGTCAGACAGTGAGTGCTAAGATCCATTGTCAAGAGGGAAACAGCCCAGATCATCAGCTAAGGTCCCCAAGTGTGTGTTAAGTGGGAAAGGATGTGGAGTTGCAAAGACAACCAGGATGTTGGCTTAGAAGCAGCCACCATTGAAAGAGTGCGTAATAGCTCACTGGTCGAGTGACTCTGCGCCGAAAATGTAACGGGGCTAAACACACCACCGAAGCTATGAGTCCATTTATGGGCAGTAGGGGAGCGTTGTAACAGCAGTGAAGGTTGATCGTGAGGACAGCTGGAGCGGTTACAAGTGAGAATGCCGGTATGAGTAACGAAAAGACAAGTGAGAATCTTGTCCGCCGTAAGCCTAAGGGTTCCTGAGGAAGGTTCGTCCGCTCAGGGTAAGTCGGGACCTAAGGCGAGGCCGAAAGGCGTAGTCGAAGGACAACAGGTTGAAATTCCTGTACCACCGTGAACCGTTATGAGCAATGGGGTGACGCAGAAGGATAGTGACGCGGACTGATGGATGTCCGTCCAAGCAGCGAGGCTGGTTAGTAGGCAAATCCGCTAATCGTAAGGCTGGGCTGTGATGGGGAGCGAAATTATAGTAGCGAAGGTCATGAGTTCAAGCTGCCAAGAAAAGCCTCTAGCCAGGGAGAAGGTGCCCGTACCGCAAACCGACACAGGTAGGCGAGCAGAGCATGCTAAGGCGCTCGGAAGAACTCTCGTTAAGGAACTCGGCAAAATGACCCCGTAACTTCGGGAGAAGGGGTGCCTCGGTAGGGTGAATAGCCCGAGGGGGCCGCAGTGAAAAGGCCCAAGCGACTGTTTAGCAAAAACACAGGTCTGTGCGAAGCCGCAAGGCGAAGTATACGGGCTGACGCCTGCCCGGTGCTGGAAGGTTAAGGGGAGCGGTTAGGGGTTAAACCCGAAGCTGTGAACCGAAGCCCCAGTAAACGGCGGCCGTAACTATAACGGTCCTAAGGTAGCGAAATTCCTTGTCAGGTAAATTCTGACCCGCACGAATGGCGTAACGACTTGGGCGCTGTCTCGACGAGAGATCCGGTGAAATTTTAATACCTGTGAAGATGCAGGTTACCCGCGACAAGACGGAAAGACCCCATGGAGCTTTACTGCAGCTTGATATTGGACTTTGGTACGATCTGTACAGGATAGGTGGGAGCCTAGGAAGCCGGAGCGCCAGCTTCGGTGGAGGCGCCGTTGGGATACCACCCTGATCGTATCGGAGTTCTAACCTGGCACCATTAGCTGGTGTAGGGACAGTGTCAGGTAGGCAGTTTGACTGGGGCGGTCGCCTCCTAAAGAGTAACGGAGGCGCCCCAAGGTTCCCTCAGAATGGTTGGAAATCATTCGAAGAGTGCAAAGGCATAAGGGAGCTTGACTGCGAGACATACAGGTCGAGCAGGGACGAAAGTCGGGCTTAGTGATCCGGTGGTACCGAATGGAAGGGCCATCGCTCAACGGATAAAAGCTACCCTGGGGATAACAGGCTTATCTCCCCCAAGAGTCCACATCGACGGGGAGGTTTGGCACCTCGATGTCGGCTCATCGCATCCTGGGGCTGAAGTAGGTCCCAAGGGTTGGGCTGTTCGCCCATTAAAGCGGTACGCGAGCTGGGTTCAGAACGTCGTGAGACAGTTCGGTCCCTATCTGTCGCGGGCGTAGGAAATTTGAGAGGAGCTGTCCTTAGTACGAGAGGACCGGGATGGACGTACCGCTGGTGTACCAGTTGTCTCGCCAGAGGCACGGCTGGATAGCCAAGTACGGAAGGGATAAGCGCTGAAAGCATCTAAGCGTGAAGCCCCCCTCAAGATGAGATTTCCCAATTTAGTAAGACCCCTTGTAGACGACGAGGTAGATAGGTTCGGGGTGGAAGCGCGGCAACGTGTGGAGCTGACGAATACTAATCGGTCGAGGGCTTATCCAAAATGCTGCATCGGCAGCACAGCTAACGACATTTGCTGAAGTTTCGAATCCAGTTTTCAAGGCACAAGCCTTGATGGATATTTTCTAACGAAAAATCCGGTTTGGTGATGATGGCGGAAGGGAACCACGCGTACCCATACCGAACACGACCGTTAAGCCTTCCAGCGTCGATGGTACTTGGACCGAAGGGTCCTGGGAGAGTAGAACGTCGCCAAGCAAAGAGTCCTTTGGGACACCGGAGGACTCTTTATTATGCCTTACCCGAATGACTCCGGATGGGAGAATTCGGACTTGCAAAGAGAATGACAACATGATATATTATGACTCCGCCGCTTGAGAGAGCGCAGCGGAACGCAACAAACATCGTGGATCTGACCTCGCAGGACTACCTCTTGGATGGAAAAACAAAAAGTTGCAAAGCATAATGAAATGTGCTACATTCCTTAAGCAGTGAAATTGCCCTTTGAAAACTGAACAACGAGAGAGTGAAATACAACGAATCTTCGGATTCGTGCTAGCTTTGAACATGAGCAAGTCAAACTACTTTAATGGAGAGTTTGATCCTGGCTCAGGACGAACGCTGGCGGCGTGCCTAATACATGCAAGTCGAGCGAGGGTCTTCGGACCCTAGCGGCGGACGGGTGAGTAACACGTAGGCAACCTGCCTGTAAGACTGGGATAACTACCGGAAACGGTAGCTAAGACCGGATAGATGGCTTCTCCGCATGGAGGAGCTTGGAAACACGGCGCAAGCTGTGGCTTACAGATGGGCCTGCGGCGCATTAGCTAGTTGGTGAGGTAACGGCTCACCAAGGCGACGATGCGTAGCCGACCTGAGAGGGTGATCGGCCACACTGGGACTGAGACACGGCCCAGACTCCTACGGGAGGCAGCAGTAGGGAATCTTCCGCAATGGACGAAAGTCTGACGGAGCAACGCCGCGTGAGTGATGAAGGTTTTCGGATCGTAAAGCTCTGTTGCCAGGGAAGAACGTTCCGGGGAGTAACTGCCCTGGAAATGACGGTACCTGAGAAGAAAGCCCCGGCTAACTACGTGCCAGCAGCCGCGGTAATACGTAGGGGGCAAGCGTTGTCCGGAATTATTGGGCGTAAAGCGCGCGCAGGCGGTCTTTTAAGTTTGGTGTTTAAGCCCAGGGCTCAACCCTGGTTCGCACTGAAAACTGGGAGACTTGAGTGCAGGAGAGGAAAGTGGAATTCCACGTGTAGCGGTGAAATGCGTAGAGATGTGGAGGAACACCAGTGGCGAAGGCGACTTTCTGGACTGTAACTGACGCTGAGGCGCGAAAGCGTGGGGAGCAAACAGGATTAGATACCCTGGTAGTCCACGCCGTAAACGATGAGTGCTAGGTGTTAGGGGTTTCGATACCCTTGGTGCCGAAGTAAACACAGTAAGCACTCCGCCTGGGGAGTACGCTCGCAAGAGTGAAACTCAAAGGAATTGACGGGGACCCGCACAAGCAGTGGAGTATGTGGTTTAATTCGAAGCAACGCGAAGAACCTTACCAGGTCTTGACATCCCTCTGAATACGGTAGAGATATCGTAGGCCTTCGGGACAGAGGAGACAGGTGGTGCATGGTTGTCGTCAGCTCGTGTCGTGAGATGTTGGGTTAAGTCCCGCAACGAGCGCAACCCTTGATTTCAGTTGCCAGCATTCAGTTGGGCACTCTGAAGTGACTGCCGGTGACAAACCGGAGGAAGGTGGGGATGACGTCAAATCATCATGCCCCTTATGACCTGGGCTACACACGTACTACAATGGCCGGTACAACGGGCAGCGAAGGAGCGATCCGGAGCAAATCCTTAGAAGCCGGTCTCAGTTCGGATTGCAGGCTGCAACTCGCCTGCATGAAGTCGGAATTGCTAGTAATCGCGGATCAGCATGCCGCGGTGAATACGTTCCCGGGTCTTGTACACACCGCCCGTCACACCACGAGAGTTTACAACACCCGAAGTCGGTGGGGTAACCGCAAGGGGCCAGCCGCCGAAGGTGGGGTAGATGATTGGGGTGAAGTCGTAACAAGGTAGCCGTATCGGAAGGTGCGGCTGGATCACCTCCTTTCTATGGAGTCCATGATGGCTGCAGGCCATCGGACATAATAGCTGACAACTGACATCGTTCCACGATGTAACAGTTGCAGCGAACTCACTCTCCTCGTTGTTCAGTTTTGAAAGGTGCAATGCCTTTCTATACATAGGATGTTTTGCTTCGCTGAAGGCTGAAGGAATAACGGACTTTTAGGACGTTATTCAGTTGAAACAGCAGCGAGAAGCTGGAATAACGGTTTTTCAGACCGCTATTTCGGCGAAAACTAGGCAAAACCGCTCCACAATCGCGTTACAGCAGAAAATAACGGTTCGAAAGTCCGTTATCTGCCTCTGACCGATTCCAAAACCGCAAATAACGTTCTCAAAGTCCGTTATTGTGCGAGCGCCTTTGGTAATCTTGATGCTTGCATCAAAGATTGCGGACGTGCTAAGGTAACCTTCCTGCCGCGGTAATGCGAGCAGCGAAGAACAATCCTTGTTCCTTGAAAACTGGATATCGAAACAAAGCAAAATGTCGAAACATCTATTACGATGTGATGATTGAGCGCATGCGAAATCATCAATCTTTTAGCTGCTAGTGAGAATGTCTTGAGTTTGGAGTGACTTTGTGCGTAGCACAACGGAACGGAGAACCAAGATCATTCGAACGATTGGTTAAGCTAATAAGAGCACACGGAGGATGCCTAGGCACCAGGAGCCGAAGAAGGACGTGGCGAACGACGAAATGCCTCGGGGAGCCGTAAGCAGGCTTTGATCCGGGGATGTCCGAATGGGGAAACCCGCGTGAGGTAATACTCACGTACCACACAGTGAATACATAGCTGTGTAGGAGGCAGACGAGGGGAACTGAAACATCTAAGTACCCTCAGGAAAAGAAAACAAAAGTGATTCCGTCAGTAGCGGCGAGCGAAAGCGGAACAGCCCAAACCAAGGGGCTTGCCCCTTGGGGTTGTAGGACGTCAATGTGAGTGCAGGTTGGTAGGCGAACAGGTCTGGAAAGGCCGGCCAAAGTGGGTAACAGCCCCGTAACCGAAAGCAACCGAGACTCTAGACGGATCCTGAGTACGGCGGGACACGTGAAACCCCGTCGGAATCCGGCAGGACCATCTGCCAAGGCTAAATACTCCCTGGTGACCGATAGTGAAGCAGTACCGTGAGGGAAAGGTGAAAAGAACCGCGGGAGCGGAGTGAAAAAGAACCTGAAACCGTGTGCTTACAAGAAGTCAGAGCTCGTTAAAGAGTGATGGCGTGCCTTTTGTAGAATGAACCGGCGAGTTACGTTTACGCGCAAGGTTAAGGTGAGAAGCCGGAGCCGCAGCGAAAGCGAGTCTGAATAGGGCGAATAAGTACGTAGACGTAGACCCGAAACCGTGTGATCTACCCCTGTCCAGGGTGAAGGTGCGGTAACACGCACTGGAGGCCCGAACCCACGAATGTTGAAAAATTCGGGGATGAGGTGGGGGTAGCGGAGAAATTCCAATCGAACTCGGAGATAGCTGGTTCTCCCCGAAATAGCTTTAGGGCTAGCCTCGGGTGATGAGTCGCGGAGGTAAAGCACTGATTGGGTGCGGGGCCCGCCAAGGGTTACCAAGTCCAGTCAAACTCTGAATGCCGCAGACTTTAACCCGGGAGTCAGACAGTGAGTGCTAAGATCCATTGTCAAGAGGGGAAACAGCCCAGATCATCAGCTAAGGTCCCCAAGTGTGTGTTAAGTGGGAAAGGATGTGGAGTTGCAAAGACAACCAGGATGTTGGCTTAGAAGCAGCCACCATTGAAAGAGTGCGTAATAGCTCACTGGTCGAGTGACTCTGCGCCGAAAATGTAACGGGGCTAAACACACCACCGAAGCTATGAGTCCAATTTTGGGCAGTAGGGGAGCGTTGTAACAGCAGTGAAGGTTGATCGTGAGGACAGCTGGAGCGGTTACAAGTGAGAATGCCGGTATGAGTAACGAAAAGACAAGTGAGAATCTTGTCCGCCGTAAGCCTAAGGGTTCCTGAGGAAGGTTCGTCCGCTCAGGGTAAGTCGGGACCTAAGGCGAGGCCGAAAGGCGTAGTCGAAGGACAACAGGTTGAAATTCCTGTACCACCGTGAACCGTTATGAGCAATGGGGTGACGCAGAAGGATAGTGACGCGGACTGATGGATGTCCGTCCAAGCAGCGAGGCTGGTTAGTAGGCAAATCCGCTAATCGTAAGGCTGGGCTGTGATGGGGAGCGAAATTATAGTAGCGAAGGTCATGAGTTCAAGCTGCCAAGAAAAGCCTCTAGCCAGGGAGAAGGTGCCCGTACCGCAAACCGACACAGGTAGGCGAGCAGAGCATGCTAAGGCGCTCGGAAGAACTCTCGTTAAGGAACTCGGCAAAATGACCCCGTAACTTCGGGAGAAGGGGGTGCCTCGTGTAGGGTGAATAGCCCGAGGGGGCCGCAGTGAAAAGGCCCAAGCGACTGTTTAGCAAAAACACAGGTCTGTGCGAAGCCGCAAGGCGAAGTATACGGGCTGACGCCTGCCCGGTGCTGGAAGGTTAAGGGGAGCGGTTAGGGGTTAAACCCGAAGCTGTGAACCGAAGCCCCAGTAAACGGCGGCCGTAACTATAACGGTCCTAAGGTAGCGAAATTCCTTGTCAGGTAAATTCTGACCCGCACGAATGGCGTAACGACTTGGGCGCTGTCTCGACGAGAGATCGGTGAAATTTTAATACCTGTGAAGATGCAGGTTACCCGCGACAAGACGGAAAGACCCCATGGAGCTTTACTGCAGCTTGATATTGGACTTTGGTACGATCTGTACAGGATAGGTGGGAGCCTAGGAAGCCGGAGCGCCAGCTTCGGTGGAGGCGCCGTTGGGATACCACCCTGATCGTATCGGAGTTCTAACCTGGCACCATTAGCTGGTGTGGGGACAGTGTCAGGTAGGCAGTTTGACTGGGGCGGTCGCCTCCTAAAGAGTAACGGAGGCGCCCCAAGGTTCCCTCAGAATGGTTGGAAATCATTCGAAGAGTGCAAAGGCATAAGGGAGCTTGACTGCGAGACAAACAGGTCGAGCAGGGACGAAAGTCGGGCTTAGTGATCCGGTGGTACCGAATGGAAGGGCCATCGCTCAACGGATAAAAGCTACCCTGGGGATAACAGGCTTATCTCCCCCAAGAGTCCACATCGACGGGGAGGTTTGGCACCTCGATGTCGGCTCATCGCATCCTGGGGCTGAAGTAGGTCCCAAGGGTTGGGCTGTTCGCCCATTAAAGCGGTACGCGAGCTGGGTTCAGAACGTCGTGAGACAGTTCGGTCCCTATCTGTCGCGGGCGTAGGAAATTTGAGAGGAGCTGTCCTTAGTACGAGAGGACCGGGATGGACGTACCGCTGGTGTACCAGTTGTCTCGCCAGAGGCACGGCTGGATAGCCAAGTACGGAAGGGATAAGCGCTGAAAGCATCTAAGCGTGAAGCCCCCCTCAAGATGAGATTTCCCAATTCGTAAGACCCCTTGTAGACGACGAGGTAGATAGGTTCGGGGTGGAAGCGCGGCAACGTGTGGAGCTGACGAATACTAATCGGTCGAGGGCTTATCCTACATTAGACAAATTGCTAGCGAAGACATCTCGTTTGGGAGCGACTTTGTGCGAAGCACAACGGAGTGATAAAATGAGATTGTCGGAGCGTTGTTTCGAATCCAGTTTTCAAGGTGCAAGCCGCTTTGAAACGTTATTCCCTGATAGCTCAGTTGGTAGAGCACTCGACTGTTAATCGAGTTGTCACAGGTTCGAGTCCTGTTCGGGGAGCCACTTATAAGGCCCGTTGGTCAAGGGGTTAAGACACCTCCCTTTCACGGAGGTAACAGGGGTTCGAATCCCCTACGGGTCATAGCAATACCTGGAGGCTTAGCTCAGCTGGGAGAGCATCTGCCTTACAAGCAGAGGGTCGGCGGTTCGATCCCGTCAGCCTCCACCATATAAGATTTACACGACGCGGGGTGGAGCAGCCCGGTAGCTCGTCGGGCTCATAACCCGAAGGCCGCAGGTTCAAATCCTGCCCCCGCAACCAATCATCGCGGAGCCGTGGTGTAGAGGCCTAACATGCCTGCCTGTCACGCAGGAGACCGCGGGTTCGAATCCCGTCGGCTCCGCCATTTTTTATTTTAACTAGGCTCGGTAGCTCAGTCGGTAGAGCAGAGGACTGAAAATCCTCGTGTCGGCGGTTCGATTCCGTCCCGAGCCACTTTTATGCCGCTGTAGCTCAATTGGTAGAGCAACTGACTTGTAATCAGTAGGTTGGGGGTTCAAGTCCTCTCGGCGGCACCATTGTAATACCACGGAGGCTTAGCGAAGTGGCCAAACGCAGCAGACTGTAAATCTGTTCTCCTTGAGTTCGGTGGTTCGAATCCATCAGCCTCCACCAGTCTGTAGGGGCATAGTTTAAAGGTAGAACAAAGGTCTCCAAAACCTTTGGTGTGGGTTCGATTCCTGCTGCCCCTGCCAGTACCTTTGATAACGTGGCGGTCGTGGCGAAGTGGCTAACGCACCGGATTGTGGCTCCGGCATTCGAGGGTTCAATTCCCTTCGATCGCCCTTTAATCAGTAATGGGGATTAGCCAAGCGGTAAGGCAACGGACTTTGACTCCGTCATGCCTAGGTTCGAATCCTAGATCCCCAGTGTATCTCATGAGTCATTAGCTCAGTCGGTAGAGCACCTGACTTTTAATCAGGGTGTCGTAGGTTCGAGTCCTACATGACTCACTTTTTATGCGGTTGTGGTGGAATGGCAGACACGCTATCTTGAGGGGGTAGTGGGCGTACGCTCGTGGAGGTTCGAGTCCTCTCAACCGCACCATCAGATTACATGCAGTCGTGGCGGAATTGGCAGACGCGCTAGATTCAGGTTCTAGTGGTGTAACAGCCGTGGAGGTTCGAGTCCTCTCGACTGCATCCTTGCGGAAGTGGCTCAGTGGTAGAGCATCGCCTTGCCAAGGCGAGGGTCGCGGGTTCGAGTCCCGTCTTCCGCTCCATAATTATGTGCCCTTAGCTCAGCCGGATAGAGCGTTTGACTACGAATCAAAAGGTCGGGAGTTCGAATCTCTCAGGGCACGCCATTAAAGCTTCATCGAACCACAAACAGATTCGGACGTAAGAGTTCGTCGGAGCTGCGCTTCGGTAGGAATACTACGCAGTCGGCCTAAGGCCGTATCTCTCAGGGAACGCCATGAAAGCTTTATATTAGTAACGGGACGTAGCTCAGCTTGGTAGAGCACCTGGTTTGGGACCAGGGGGTCGCATGTTCAAATCGTGTCGTCCCGATTCTTTCAAACGCAAAACCATCTCTTTTTCATAAAGAGGTGGTTTTTTTATTATTTATTTTTTCTAAAATGTGTAATTTACCACTGGAAAACTTAGGTAAGTACGATATAATGTGATACGATGTGTATCAGACGTATCGGAGGGTAAACCAGTGAAATCAGTTCGTTGGCAAAAACTTAGAAAAACCATGGCTTCTACCATGGCTGCCTTGCTGCTAACTACATCGGTGCTGCCGTCGGCAGCAGATGCCACAAGCAGTGGGGGAAATGTTGCAGAACCATCCGTGTCAGGGAGTGTTTACGGCACTCAATCCGTATCTAGTGTTGCTGCTGCAACCTACCGTCTGGCAGCGCCGCTGTCATGGAATCTGTTAAGTAAGCTGAATAACGGATTTCTAAGTATGGTGTATGCGGCTTCGGATTCGCCGTATACCAAGCTGAGCTCGGATGAGCGGTATTTCGCTTTTATGACGTATGCTATGGATGATGAGCAAGCTACGGGCAGGAAGGTTATCGAGGTAGAAGATCGGCAAACAGGGCAATACCGCAGGGTCAAAACTCCGGATATGACGGGGACGGTGCTGCATTTTGACATGTCACCGAATGGGCGTTATTTTGCTTATACATATGCGGAGGATTTCATCAGCGGCAAGGTAAGGGTATACAAATACGATAGAGAAATGGACTCTTTAGAGCTTGTGAACGGAACGACCTCTTCTACAGAGTTTAGGATGAATGACAGAGATTACGTCTCTATCAATGCGGACGGACGGTATATCGCGTTCGATACGGAGGCCGACGGACTTGTGGCCGGAGACACGGATGGAAAAGCGGATATATACCTGTATGACGCTTTAGCTGCAGGCTCGAAGCTGACTAGAGTCAGCGTACCGAAGGAACAGACATGGAACAGTGCCAGCTGGGCGCCTTCCATAAGTGCGGATGGCAGTAAGCTTGCGTTCGTATCCAATACGAAGCTGACAGAAGATACGGATTTTATCGGTACAGAGAGTTTGTACTTCTTCGACCGTAATGCCTCGGCAGGCAATGAGCTGAAGCGTATTACGCAAGGGGAATCGCCATCGATCAGCGGGGACGGAAGATATGTTGCTTTTGCCACCTCAAAAACGAACTTGGTACCGGGTGACACGAACAATAGGGATGACATCTACGTTTATGACCATACGAATAATAGCTTCAACCGTGTCTCGCAAAACGAAGACGGCACACAGCTGTCGGGGGACAGCCAGAATCCATCCATCAGCCGGAACGGGGCCTATGTCGCTTATGAAGTAAAATCAGAAAGCGGCGCTTGGAATGATACCGACATTTATGTTGCGGATGCGCAGGGATTGTCTTCGAGAAGGATTTCCGTACCGGGTGCACCAATCCCGTTGCGCTCTCCGGGAAAACGTCCGATCTTGGGAGACACGGGGCATACGGTTTCATTTTTCTCCAAGTATATGGAAAATATCAACGGCTTTGAGTTTGAATTTTTCGATTACTTCATCGCAACAAATGGAACGGCGCCAGCTTGGCCGGCAGGGAGCAGCTTGACCGCTACAAACCTTGGTGAGGATCATATCACACTAACTTGGACGCCGGCAACAGACCCCGATGGGATTACTGGCTACGCGATTTATAAGAACGGGACCCCTATTGCTTACAAATCCGCTAATGAAGCAAGAACGGTGACGCTAACCAATCAGGTGCGGGAAGAGGATACGGATTACCTATTTCGTGTAGAGGCAATTGACAGTAAGTATCATCGCAGTATGAGCGGCCCTAGCTACAACTGGGAGTCTCAAGGGGGAGGCAATCCGCCTCCGGACGGAGAGGAAACCAGCTTAACCTGGTTAGGGGAAAAGACGGATCACGGTCCGCTAAAAAAGGGCAGCAAGATCCGATTAATCGCTCAAGGCGCGACGAAGCGCGAAGCGATTGTCGAGTGGGCTTATAAAGAGTGGTCGGGAAGCGGTCAAGTGACGAAAACAGCCTCTGCCCCATTAAAGGAGAATGCCGCAGCTCCGGGCCTATATATGGGAGAACTGCAGCTGACACCGGAGACGACGGAGCTGACGAGCATGAAGCTCATGCTCAGCGGGGGAGGTCAGGTTGAAGTCAAGGAAGCGGAGGAGTTGCCTGCTCCGGTCGGCGGGGGGCTTCAGGTGGCTTTGAGTGGAGCGTCGCCTGCCGAGCTACGGGGGACGCTGCTCAGCTTATACAGCCCGACAGCCGGAGACCAGCGCATGATGACGGTGCGTGAGAATGGCATGGAGGCGATTGACGGACTGTGGCCGGGGGATGATTATGAGGTTACACTCTATACGTCGGATGAACGGTATGAAATCGGTCGTTTAAATAATGTAAGGATTGAGCCAGGCAGGACGAGTGCCGTTACCGTACCCGTATCCGTACCGGCGAGATTTCAGGTGAAGGTACTGGATGCGACGGGTAAGCCGGTCTCTAACGTTCCAGTTACGTTGTGGGACGATCAGCAACAATCCATCGCATTCATGCATACCCAAGAGGATGGCACCACCTATTGGAGGGATGGTCTGCTGCGGGATCAGAACGTGACGGCTGAGCTGGATTTGCGTGATTTTTACTACGAGGTGGCTCCCGGCACGCCTTTGAGCTATAAGCTGAGTGGCGGGGACAATGTGCTCACTGTCAATCTGATTGCGCCAGGCAAGGGAGTTCTTGAGGTGACGGTGAAGAGTCCGGAGAACAAGCCTGTCTTTAACGCATACGTCACGGCTACACAGAAGGTGAAGAGCAGCATGCCGCCGGTCGTGATTCAAGGGCATACGAGCTTGGACGGCAAGGTTCGCTTCGAGCTGTTCCAAGGTGAGGTTGAGCTGGAAGCGGCGGAGTATTCCTATGATTACAGCTCCGGTAAGGTAAAGGCGAGAGTGACGGACCAGACGACGACGTACCTGGACGTTCCCGTAAAGCAGCCGGATCAGGGTGTTGTCAATTTGAAGGTATACAAAAAAGCGCTTGATACCGAGTGGCAGGGGCCGCTTGATATGCAAAATGAGAACTTTCTGTCCCATGTATCGACTCCGTTCGGCTGGGTAAGAACTTATTATTCCAACGCTGTGAGACTGGGCGGAAATCCAGGGACGCCAGTACAGGTGTGCGTATCTGGCTCTATCCATGCTTATGTGAACTCATGTCAAACCGTGACCATGGATGAGAACTCCAATGCGACAGCCGAGGTAAGGCTTCAAGAAACAGGTGCGCGTGTACAAGGCTCCGTAGGATTAGGACGAAATATTTATTACTACGCTACGATCTATGAAATGAAACAGAGCGGCAGCAAGGAAAGAGTCGCCAATGTTTGGGACGAAAGCTTCCAAACGACGCCTTTTAACGTTAATGTGCCGCGAGGCGGTACCTTCCGGATGGAGATCGGGCGAACGATTCGCGACACCGGGAGTAAGACGCGATATGAATATGCGCAGGTCGATTTCACCATTGACGAAGGGCAGATTAAGAGCTTAGGGACGATTTCTTTTAGTCCGACGAGTTATTTTACAAATCAATCGGGCAATCATTTCTCGGCTCTTCCTGCCAGGGCAATGGCCGGGAGTACCGTGACCCTGAGGGCTGCCTACCGTAATAATCAAGACCGGGCCTTAACGAATGCTGCGCTGCTGTTGGAGATACCTCAGGGGATGTCGCTCGTTTCGGATGCTAACGGCAATAAGGCGGTAAGCGGCGGCAAGGAACCGATTACCGTGGAAGGACGTCTGCTCACCGTCCCACTGGGCACCTTGGCCAAAAACGATAGCGGGATCGTAACGTATAAGCTGCAGGTAGCGAGTGATTATAACGAGGATACCGCCGCTGTGGGAGCCAGGATCAAGGGGCTGCTCGGGACGGATGCAGTGGAGGAAACGTTAGGCACGGTTCATCTGGATACGCCGCGGGTGACCTTGGATGCTCCGACCCGGATTTCCGACGAGGGGATGCGGACGGTGGTAAGCGGTTATGCGCCGGCGGGAAGCGAGATCAGCATTTACGATACGAATGTGAAAATCGGCGGTGCGATGGCGAATGCAGCCGGTATGTGGAAGACGGCAGTTACACTCGTGGATCTAGGCAATCCGAGCTTGCATGCGCTTTGGGCGAGCACGACGAAGGATAGCATTACCCTGCAATCCGATAAGGTCTATGTGCAATATGATAAGGATGGACCGCAGCTGCTGCGGATGGCGTTTGCCCAGCTGCCGGATAAGCGCTGGATGACGATTGAGCCTGGAAAGGATGCACCGAATTTCGTTTACACGGTGTATCCTGGGAATCCGTTCCAGTTTGATTTTGATTTCACGAGACCGGATAGGGTTGAGAACGTTCGGGTTTATATGGATGGGCAGGAAGGGGAGCCGATTCCGGCCGTTCGGGAAGGAGACCTGTTCAGGGCGATCGTGCCGACGACGAACGGCTCGCTTGGCGGAATTTACATTGATTACGATGTGATAAAGACACCGCAAGCCTATGACGGACGTCTGCCGAGCATGGAGGAGGTTCGCGCAGCGTTCCCGCCGAAAATGCGTGATTTTACGGTCGTATCGACGACACCTTATGAGCAGAAGGATGGAAAATATTCCGGTTCCGCGACGCTTCAATTCCCTCAGCTGAGGAATAAACGGATGACTATAACCATGACCGTAGATCCCGAATCGGCCTATAAGCCTTCACCGGAGGAAGTACTTCTTGCGGAGCGGTCGGGCGTACCTGCAGTACAGAAGAGCTTCGACGTCGTGGAAACCGACACTTCCTTAGCGATAGCCATTAAGGGCTATATGCCAAGAGACATGGTTGCTCAGCAAGGTGCCGCGTCGTTCGCAGGCGCGCGGGCGAAGCTATCGGGCTCCGGAGATTGGGGGCATACGGCGGAGTATTTTATGGAGATCAAGGCGGATGTGGATGAAGTGAACGATCAGATCTCCGAGGTCAAGGATCAGTACGAAGGCTATAAGGAATATGCGGAGAAAATCAACAAGATTATGTATAACGTGGAAACGAGCGGTATGGATTGCCTCGACGAAATGCCGACGACCGCCAAGCAGGCGGGTAAGGCGTTAGCGGCTGTTGTGCTTGGCGAGGTGGCCAAAACGGCTCTCGGTGCATGGACCGGGGCGATGGCATTAACCGGGCCTGCCGGGGTGGTTGCGGGTGTTGTAACGGGTGTGGTCGAGGATAAGATCGACAACTATGTGGATTCACAGATCGACTCCGTGGGCACCGGGTTTAATCAATGTAACGATCCTGAGAAGAAAAAGAAGAAGGGCCGGAAAATCGCCGATCCTAGGTGGATCTATGATCCGAGCGGTTACGTGTACGAGGCGGTAAAAAGCAACCGTCTGGAGGGCGTCGAAGCGAAGGTCATGTACCTGGATAACGGGGTATGGAGACCTTGGCTCGAAGCTGGGGAATACGGTCAAGTGAATCCTCAGCAAACGGATAAGGAAGGCAAATACGGCTGGGATGTCCCGCCGGGCAAATGGAAGGTCGAGTGGAGCAAGAACGGCTACCTACCTAAGAGCAGTGCAGAGCTTGATGTCCCACCGCCTCATACGGAAGTGAATGCAGGACTGGTTTCCCGCGAGGAGCCGAAGGTAGCTACTGTCACAGGGGTTACCTACGACGGGGGCAGTTACGTGGATGTAACGTTCTCGAAGTACTTGAAGGTGACGAGACTGCCGGAAGGTGCCGTTGTTCTGGCGGGTGCAGGCGGGGGTTCCCTGGAGCTGAACCAGGCGGCGTTCATTCAGGAAGAGACGGGCGATAACAACGAGAAGCTGTCCCGGACGATTCGGCTGGTGCCGAAGACTCGATTGGTTACGGGCGGTGAGTATAACGTGACATTGGATGCAAGGTATTTCCTCAGCTATGCGGGTGTTTCGATGCTGACGTCCAATAGCGGGCCGCATGGATTGATCGTGAAGGAGCTGGACACCGCAGGACCGATTGCGGTCAAGGCGATGGCAGAGAGCGGAGGTCGTGTCATTCGCCTTACGTTCAATGAGCCGATTCAGTACAGTGCGGATGCAGCGAAGCTTCAGTTGAACGGCGTTGCGGGAACGATTAGTTCGGCCGTGGCCGCTACGAAGAAGGGCATTGCCGAGACGCACGAGCTGGTACTGACACTGAGCGGACAGCAGATTACGGGGGCAGCTCAGTTAACGCTTCTCGATGGAGCGGTGAAGGATCTGGGCGGCAATGGGTCTGCGGCAGGGGTATTGTCGCTGACGCTGGACATGAATCCCGGATTAAGCGGGTTGTCGGTGAGCGCGGGAAACTTGTCGCCGGCATTTGAACCCGGAACATTAGTGTATTCGCTGGTGCTTCCTGCAGGGACGAAGCAGCTCGAGATAACGGCAACCGCTGCTGATGCCGGAGCGAAGCTCACCATTGGCGGAGAGCTTGCGGTGAGCGGGACAGCAAAGACGATAGCGGTTCCGGCAGACGGGAATATCCCTGTCGTGGTGGAGCTTGGCGGCGGTGCCGCGGTACGTCAATATGTACTGAAGGTTCGTTATGATGACGAAGGAAATTCGTCTGGGAACGGTACTTCAGGGTCTGGTGGCAATGGCGCCGGTGCTCCTGCCGGTGGATTCGCTCAAGATAAGGACCCGCTGAACCTTGGCGAAACGGCTGTGAAAGAGCGCAAACCGGCTTCCTCCGGCGCAGGTACGGCTGTTGTGGTAAGCATTCCTGCGGATGCTGTTGCTTCTGCCTTGAAGGATGGCAAGAAGGGCAAAGAGCTGTATGTCGATGTTACGGACGCCGCTGAAGAAGTGGTTATAGAACTTCCTTTGGAAGCGGCGCGACAGCTGGGCAAAGCGGAGGGTACACTGCTGCTGAAATCCAAGCAGATGAATGTCCGTTTCAAGGCTGACGAGCTGAAATATGATAGTGTACCTGGCGGAGCGAAGGTACGTTTGGTTGTCAATCAGGCTGAGACTAAGCTAGTTGAAGCGGCAATCGCTTCAGCACGTAAGCAAAGTGAAGGCTTACAGCCGGTGTCGGGCCTGCAGTTTGTTCGTGTGGAAGCTGTGGACGGAAATAAGGTAATTGAACTTTCCGGCAGCGGCCAAAAGGGCATAACAGCGCAGTTCAGCGCAGCGAATGGGAAGGCATCGGATGTATACCGTTACGATGCTGGAACAGGATTATGGAAGCATGTCCGGAGTAAAGACGGTTTATGGTTCGAAGCGGACGCATCAGGTCCGTATGCGGCTATGAGCTTTAAGAACAGCTTTGCCGATACTGTAGGGCACTGGGCTTATCAGGATATCGATTGGATGGCGCGCCGCTTGCTTGTAAACGGTGTTTCATCCGGCGAGTTCAAGCCGGAAGGCTCGGTGACCCGAGCGGAGTTTGCCGCCATCCTGGTACGGGCGTTAGGGCTTACCTCTAACGGGGCTGGTGCCAACGGTCAGCAGACCTTCACGGATGTGAGCACGGACGCCTGGTACCACGATGCGGTGACAGCCGCGGCGGCATCGGGTCTCGTGAACGGAATGGACGGCGGTATGTTCCAGCCGAACGAGACGATTACCCGGGAGCAGATGGCGGTCATGATGAGCCGGGCGCTTGGCTTGCTTCGTATAGGCGGGACCAGTAGTGCTGGTGCGTCGTTAGGAGCGTTCTCTGACAGCGGCAAGGTTCAAGACTGGGCGAAGGAAGGCGTGGAAAAGGTGCTGAAGGAAGGCCTCATGCAAGGCATGACGGACACGACCTTTGGACCGGAAGGCATTACGACCCGAGCTCAGGCCGCGATAGTAGTTGGCAGGATGCTGAAGAAGCAGGAATAGATGAGAGCACCCCTTCACTGTTCGCGGTGGAGGGGTGGTCATGTTCTTCCGCCTTTGAGGGCATACTACTCCTCGAATGTATTCCTACAGGAGGTGTCTCCCATGAGCAACGACGTACAAAACAACCAAGAGAATCCGGAGCTGGCGGATCTCGGGACGCATATGGCGGGTGCGGTGAATTCGTATAAGACGCGCACCACGGATGAGCCGGTGCAAATCAACCCGCCGGAAAATTTGAATCCAGGGCCTTATGACAACCGGGATCAGCGCTTCGATAATAAAGAAAACGGGAAGCCGATCTAACAAGGCTCACTCAGCAAATGCATAAAACCCGAGCCTCCGACGGAGGACTCGGGTTTATTTTTTCGTTCTCGAAATCAGATCGGATACCGTGACAAACTCATAGCCCTGCTGTTTCAGCTCGGGAATAATCCGCTTCAACGCCTCTACGGTTTGGCTGCAATCCCCCTCAAGGTCGTGGAACAAAATAATATCGCCGTTATGCACATTGCCAAGCACCGTTTGTACAATCTTGTCCACACCCGGCTTGCGCCAATCCTGGGTATCCTGGTACCAGGACCACATGACAACCGTGAGCTTGTCCTCCTTCATCGAATGGAGCAGCGTATCGTTGTAGAAGCCTCCCGGCGGCCGAAATACATGTGGCATTTGCTCGGTAATATCGAAGATAACCTCCTGCGTTTGCCGGATCTCATCGACCAGACGTTCGGCAGGGTAGTTTTTGAGAAAATGATGGTCAAAGGTGTGATTGGCAATCTCATGCCCTTCGTTCACTTCCCGGATGGCGATCTTCGGGTACATCTGCACTCTTTTGCCTAAAACAAAGAAGGTGGCCTTCGCTTGATACTGGTTCAAAATATCGAGAATTTGCGGGGTGTAGCGAGGGTTCGGCCCATCATCGAACGTAATGGCTATCAGCTTCTGGTCGGTATCCACCTTCCACACGACCTCACTGTTCGGATTCGCGGAGGAGCTGCCCATGGTTAGTAAAGCAGCAAGCATCAACATTGGTAAACGGCTGAGCTTCTTCATCTAACGTACACCTCCGGATATGAGAGATCTCTTCATTAGAGTGGGGAACAGCCAACCGTTCTATGCAAGCAGCTCCTAAGGCAAAAAAAAGCAGCCTTCTACGAATGCAGAAGACTGCTTTTCTCTCCCTACTTCAGCACATAAATCTTAACCTGTTGAATGCCGAAGTTGTAAGCCTTGCTTTTGCTGACAGGAACGAAGATATCGATCTTGTTGCCTTTCACCGCGCTGCCTACGTCGGTCGCCGTAGCAAACATCCCGTCCTGAGGCAGACCGTCGAACGAGTACCCCTCGATATATACCTTGGATCCAAGCGGAATAACCGAGGGATCAACGGCAATCGTGCCGAGCTGCAGAGGGTTGCCCATGTAGTCGCGGGCGCCCCAGCCATTCTCGGAAGGGGAAGCGGTATAGGCGGTTGCCTTCGCCTCGATCACCTTCTCATACTTGGGTGCATACCACGCAGGAGCGTAATATTTGCCGTCGGTGCCGTAGATGCCGATCCGGTTCGTACCATCCCACTGAGCTATCATGCCAAAGGCATCTGAGATCAATCGGAATGGAACATAAGCACGACCGTCAATAAGTGCCGTATTGTACGTTTGGGAGGAGGCTTGTCCGTTTATAGAAATGGTTGGATTGCCTAAGGTAAAAGAGACGGTCGTTTTCTCGTTGGATAAAGCGATCTGGATCTCCGAGCCGTTCTGGGTCCAAGACGTCTTCAATCCAAGCTGATCGGCAATGATACGTGCCGGAACCTGAAGCTTGTGCTGCTCCGGGTCGATAAACGGCTGTGCGTCCGGGAACGCCACTAGCTTGTCGTTCACCTGCACCTTCACATCATCGTTAGTGAGCGCCGGTGCGGCGTGAGCCGGTGTGCTTGCGAAAACAAGCGGCAGCGCCAAAGCGCATGCCAAAACAAAGCCTTTGGTACGAGAAAAAAGTGACATTGAGTTCCTCCTATTTGCCTCCGAGGTTAGTTGTCGGGTTCGGGAAGAGGTATGCTCCCTAGCTGCGTTCCGTTACGGCTGCCAAGCCGCGCGGCGCAGCATTCACCCCATGGGTAATGCGTCCCCCGTACGTACATGAAAAACTGTATGATTCGGCATTTTTTAAATTTACCACAGGATAAATTCGAGCTCAACTCATAAATTCATCCAAATCCTCCCTCAATTTGGAAGAAGCTTTTCCATGAGCAGGGCGCCAGTGGTACAATAAGGTATATTCGGAAGATAAGCGCGTTTTCTGTCGGAAGAGGGGAAGATTATGTATCAACGGGATTATATATTGCGGCTCATCAAGCAGGCGGCCGAGGCGATCCACAAGGTGATGTTCCTGCGGAAAAACAGGCAGCTAGAGGAAGCGATGGCGCTTCTGAACCAGGCGATGAAGCAGCTTCTGGGCTTGAATTCGGATCTGATAAGGGCGCTGTCGGTAAAGGATTTGCTTCTGCTGCTGTCCAAAACGGGTGAGGTGGATCTCGGGAAAAGTCTGGCGCTCGGGGATATGCTGAAGGCGGAGGCATTACTGCTCGACGATCTCGGAGATATTCAAGGGGCGCGGCAATGCAGGCTTAAGGCAGCCGAGCTGCTGCTGACGGCAAGAATACCTGATGCGTTGGAGGGAGAATGGCGGGACGCTTTTATCGAATTCATTGACGAGTTACTGGTTCCGGTAGAGCGGTCGAGCAAGCCGGAGGGGTTATTGACGCTGCTATTCCCCTATTATAATGAAACCGGCCGATGGGCGAAGGCGGAGGATGCTTTGTTTCATTATATAGAAGCGATTTCTGATGAAGGGAAGGAGGAGCAGCTGCTGGAGCTGTTATACCGCGGAGCGGAGATGGTGCAGTCATGGACAGGACTGTCGGAGCAAGAGCTGTCCGCAGGCGGCTTGTCGTCGGAGGAAGTTAAGGAGCTGCTTAGGGAACTTCAGGAAATGAAACGGAAGGTTTCGGCACGTCTGGAAAATAAGCGTGAATGAACTGTGAAATGCGAACTATTTTTCTTGATAAAATATTGAATGTTCGGTTTTTAATGTTGACATGCGATGTGAATGGCGGTAAACTAAAAAGGCAAAATGCTCCACAATCAGAATGAATATCGTCGAATCATCTCGTATAATGTCGGGAATATGGCCCGATAAGTCTCTACCCGAAAACCTTAAATTTTTGGACTACGAGTAAGCGAAGAAATGGAAAGGTCGGCACGCGATGCACGGCCTTAGCTTGCGCTTAGGGGTACTTCTTGTCGTCCTGCCGGTAGATTGCATAGGCTGCAACTCTATCACCCAGGGCGTTTTTTGTTTTCATAATAGATGAAATTTTAGATGGAGGTTCGTGATGTCTGTTCTTGTTGGTGTCATTATGGGAAGCCAGTCGGATTGGGAGACGATGAAGCACGCGTGTGACGTACTTGATGAGCTCGGCGTGCCTTATGAGAAAAAGGTCGTCTCCGCGCATCGCACGCCGGACCTGATGTTTCAGTACGCGGAATCCGCTATAGAGCGCGGTTTGAAGGTCATTATCGCGGGAGCCGGCGGCGCGGCGCATTTGCCGGGGATGGTTGCTTCGAAGACGATTTTGCCGGTCATCGGCGTTCCGGTGAAGACCTCGACGCTGAGCGGTGTGGATTCACTCTACTCGATCGTGCAGATGCCGGGCGGCATTCCCGTGGCCACGGTAGCCATCGGCCATGCCGGTGCGACCAATGCGGGCCTGCTGGCCGCTCAGATTCTCGGCGCGTTCGATCCAGCGCTGCAGCAGAAGATTGCAGACCGTCGTGAGCGGATCGCTCAGAAGGTCATCGAAAGCAGTGAGCTGTTATGAGTTCCAAGGCTTATGACGCAAGCAAGGTGATAGCGCCGGGCGGAACGATCGGTGTGCTGGGCGGCGGACAGCTGGGGCGCATGCTGGCTCTGGCGGGCCGCGCGATGGGCTATCGATTCGTAACGCTGGACCCGACCCCCGATTCCCCGTGCGGACAAGTGGCGGATCGGCAGATTACGGCCGCCTATCACGATGTGGATGCAGCAAGACAGCTCGCGGACCTCGCGGATGTGATTACTTATGAATTCGAGAATGTGGATGCCGATGTAACGAAGCTGCTGATGAGCGAGTCTTACGTGCCGCAGGGCAGTCAGCTGCTCTACACGACACAGCACCGCTTGCGTGAGAAGCGGGCTATCGAAGCTGCGGGAGTGAAGGTAGCGCCTTACGCAGAGATCGGCAGCGTGGAGGAGCTTCGGGCAGCGGTAGAGCGGTTCGGAACGCCATGCGTGCTGAAGACGGCTACCGGCGGCTACGACGGCAAAGGGCAATGGGTGATCCGGTCGCTGGCCGAGGTGCCGGAAGCGTATGAGACGCTGAGCCGCGCGAAGACGGAGCTGGTGCTGGAGCAGTTCATCCACTTCGACAAGGAAATCTCAGTGATAGCGGCTCGAAGCCCGCGCGGGGAAGTGAAGGCTTTTCCCGTGGCGGAGAACGTGCATGTGAACAACATCCTTCACCTGTCGATCGTGCCGGCAAGGGCAACGGAAGAGGTGCTGGCTGAAGCGGAGCGGATGGCCGTAAGAATTGCGGAGGAGCTGGATGTGATCGGCTTGATCGCAGTGGAGATGTTCCTGACGAAGGACGGAGAGCTTTACGTCAATGAGCTGGCGCCGCGTCCTCACAACTCAGGGCATTACACGATGGAGGCTTGCAAGACGTCGCAGTTCGAACAGCATGTACGTGCGATCTGCAATCTTCCGCTCGGAGATCCGGCTTTACTGACACCGGTAGTGATGGTGAACGTGCTAGGAGAGCATGTGGAGCCGCTGCTGGAGTGGATTGTAAAGCCGGAGTCGGAGACAGCCGTCGAGGGAGTGACCGCAAAGGTACACCTGTACGGGAAGGCGGAAGCGAAGACCGGCCGGAAGATGGGGCATGTGAACCTGCTCACCGATTCGGCGGAGGCGGCGATGCGCTGGATAACGGCTTCTAACATTTGGGAAACTAAAAATAGATAGTACACACACGGAGGAGTAAGAAACCATGATCGAACGGTATACAAGACCCGAGATGGGGCGCATTTGGACGGAGCAGAACAAATTTGACGCCTATTTGGAAGTGGAGCTGCTGGCCTGCGAGGCTTGGTCGGAGCTGGGCGTGATCCCGAAGGAAGACGTAGTGGAGCTGCGCAAGAATGCAAGCTTCAACATCGATCGCATTTATGAGATCGAGCAGGAGACCCGTCACGACGTGATTGCCTTCACTCGTGCGGTATCGGAAACGTGCGGACCGGAGCGCAAATGGGTTCATTACGGCTTGACTTCCACAGACGTGGTTGATACGGCGCTGGGCTACCTTCTGCGTCAGGCGAACGAGATTCTTGAGAAGGATATCGTGAACTTCATCGAGATTCTAAAGAACAAGGCGATTCAATACAAGGATACGGCCATGATGGGACGTACACACGGGGTACATGCCGAGCCTACTACTTTCGGTTTGAAAATGGCGCTTTGGTACGAGGAAATGAAGCGTAATCTGGAGCGGTTCAAGTTTGCGGCGGACGGCGTGCAGTACGGAAAGATTAGCGGCGCCGTAGGTACTTACGCGAACATTGATCCTTTCGTTGAAGAGTATGTGACGAAGAAGCTTGGCACGAAGCCGGCTCCGATCTCGACCCAAACGCTGCAGCGTGACCGTCATGCGGAATATATGGCGACCTTGGCATTGGTGGCTACGTCGCTCGATAAGTTCGCTACGGAAATCCGCGCTCTGCAGAAGAGTGAGTTCCGTGAAGTTGAAGAGCCGTTCGCGAAGGGGCAAAAGGGCTCCTCGGCGATGCCGCACAAGCGCAATCCGATCGGCTGCGAAAGCATCTCCGGTCTGGCCCGCGTGATCCGCGGTCATATGATTTCGGCCTATGAGAACGTGCCATTGTGGCATGAGCGCGATATCTCGCACTCCTCGGTGGAGCGGATCATTTTGCCGGATGCGACGATTCTCCTGAACTACATGCTGAACCGTTTGGGCAACATCATCAAGAACCTGACGGTATTCCCGGAAAATATGAAGCGCAACATGCGTTCTACGTACGACGTACCGTTCTCCGGCCGCGTGATGACGAAGCTGATCGATAAGGGCTGGAGCCGTGAGAAAGCTTACGACACCGTTCAGCCGCGTGCGATGCAGGCGTGGGAGGAGCAGCGCTCGTTCCGCAAGATCGTGGAGGAGTCCGCTGATATCACGAGCGTGCTGAGTGCGGAAGAGATCGACGATGCGTTCAATCCGAGCTGGCATCTGAAGCATGTGGATACGATTTTCAAACGACTGGGCTTAAGCTAAGTCTTGAGGGCGGAGGAGAAACAAGTGAGCGAGCAAACGACGGTAGCGATTTCGAGCGCTGAGCCTTATGTAAAGGCGCCGCTGCTCTACAAAGGCAAGGTTCGTGAGCTGTACGATTTGGGAGAGCATTACCTGATTGCGGTGACGGACCGGATCTCGGCATTCGACTGGGTGCTGAGCCCGGCCGTACCGGATAAGGGCAACGTCCTGAACAGCTTGAGCAAGTTCTGGTTTGAGCAAACGGCCGGCATTCAAGAGAATCATGTAGTGCATGGCGATGTGGATCGTTTAGGTGATGTGATTACGGATCGCGAGATCATGAAGGACCGCTTCATGGTAACGAAGAAAGCGCAGCGGATCGATATCGAATGCGTCGTTCGCGGCTACATTACCGGCGGCGGCTGGAGACAGTATCAGCAGAGCGGCGAGGTCAACGGGCACAAGCTGCCCGCGGGTATGCGCAAGAACGAGCGGTTCCCGGAGCCGATCTTCACGCCGGCGGCGAAGAACGATGTGGGCCATGACGAGGACATCTCGATTGCCCGCATGGAGGAGCTGGTTGGGGCCGAGCTGACCCGCCAGCTGGAGGAGAAGAGCATCCGCTTGTACGAATTCGCCCGTGCTTACTGCGAGGAACGCGGCATTATTTTGGCGGACACGAAGTTTGAGTTCGGACTGATTGACGGCGAGATCATCCTGATCGACGAGATTTTCACGCCGGATTCGTCGCGCTTCTGGGCGAAGGAGAATTACGCGCTGGACATCGAGATCGACTCGATGGACAAGGAGCCGGTTCGGACCTACCTGGCCGGCACGGACTGGGATAAGAACAGCGAGCCGGATCCGCTGCCGCAGCATGTGGTGGATGAGACGTCGCGGCGCTACCGAGACATTTATAACCGATTGGTTTCCAAATAATTTAAACAAGAGATCGAGCCAAGGAGGCTATTTTTCATGTTAAAAGCAACGGTTTACGTAACGATCAAGCAAAATGTATTGGACGTACAAGGGGCGGCGGTATCCGGCGCATTGCACTCCATGGGCTTCGACGAAGTGGGTAAAGTGCGTATCGGTAAGTACCTTGAAGTGGAATTGAATACAACGGATCGTGCCGTTGCCGAAGAGCGCGTGAAGTCGATGTGCGAGAAGCTTCTGGCGAACACCGTTATCGAAGATTATAGATACGAACTAGCGTAAAATCACAATTTTGAGGAGGAGCACGATATGAATTTTGCAGTGTTGGTGTTTCCCGGCTCCAATTGTGATATCGACTGCTACAAGGCGGTAGAAGAAACGATCGGTCAGCCAGTTGATTATGTATGGCATACAGAAACGGATTTGTCCAAATACGATTGCATCCTGGTACCTGGCGGCTTCTCTTACGGTGACTATCTGCGCTGCGGCGCGATTGCGCGTTTTGCTCCGGTGATGAATGCGGTAGTGAAAGCGGCTGAAGAGGGCAAGTACATCCTGGGGATCTGCAACGGGTTCCAAATTCTGCTTGAATCCGGTCTGCTGCCGGGCGCGATGCTTCGCAACAAGTCTCTGAAGTTCCGCTGCCATGCGGCGATGCTGCAGGTGGAGAATACGGCGACTCCTTTTACATCCGAATATAAGCAGGGCGAATTGATCAATATTCCTATCGCACACGGCGAAGGCAACTATTATATCGACGAAGCGGGTCTGGCGGAGCTGAAGGCGGGTAACCAGATCGTGTTCCGTTATGAAGCAGGCAACAATCCGAACGGTTCGGTTGACGATATTGCAGGAATTTGCAACAAGCAAGGCAATGTACTTGGCATGATGCCTCACCCGGAGCGCGCGGTTGCGGAAATTTTGGGCTCGGCGGACGGCAAGCGGATGTTCACATCGATCTTGAGCACTTGGAGGGAAAAGCATGGCGCAGCAGCTATCGGCTAAGGAGCCTACGGCACAGCAAATCGAGGAGCAAAAAATTTACAAGCAGATGGGCGTAACGGATGATGAGTATGCCAAAATCTGCGGATTCCTGGGCCGGAAGCCTAACTATGTAGAGATCGGCGTATTCAGCGTCATGTGGTCCGAGCACTGTTCTTATAAAAATTCGAAGCCTGTTCTGCGCAAGTTTCCTGTAACAGGGCCCCGCGTGCTGATGGGTCCCGGCGAAGGCGCAGGGATCGTGGATATCGGCGACAATCAAGCGGTCGTATTCAAAATCGAATCGCACAACCACCCTTCCGCGATCGAGCCTTACCAAGGCGCCGCGACAGGTGTGGGCGGAATTATCCGCGATATTTTCTCCATGGGTGCGCGTCCTGTGGCTGTGCTGAACAGCTTGCGCTTCGGCCGTCTGGAGAATGAGCGTGTGAAGTATTTATTCGAGCACGTAGTTTCGGGTATTGCCGGCTACGGCAACTGTATCGGGATTCCGACGGTTGGCGGCGAAGTGATGTTCGATGAGAGCTATGAGGGCAATCCGCTGGTTAACGCGATGTGTGTAGGTATTATTGACCATGACAAAATTCAACGCGGTGTGGCCAAAGGGATCGGCAACCCGGTATTCTACGTAGGTCCTCCTACAGGCCGTGACGGAATTCACGGTGCGACGTTTGCGTCGGAGGAGCTGACAGCGGAGTCCGAAGCAAAGCGTCCTGCGGTTCAGGTGGGTGACCCGTTCATGGAGAAGCTTGTACTGGAGTCCTGCTTGGAGCTCATTAATAGCGGTATTGTTGTCGGTATTCAGGATATGGGTGCAGCGGGTCTGACTTGCTCCAGTGCGGAGATGGCTTCCAAGGCCGGTAACGGGATTGAACTGAATCTCGATATGGTTCCACAGCGGGAAGAAGGCATGACACCTTACGAAATGATGCTGTCCGAGTCCCAAGAGCGCATGCTGTTCGTTGTAAAGCCGGAGCATGAAGCGCAGGCGGTTGAAATTTTCGAGCGCTGGGGCTTGATCTGTGCGAAGGTCGGTAAAGTAACGGATGACGGCCGCTTGAAGCTGTATCATAAGGGCGAGCTGGTCGGCGATATGCCGGTAACCGCACTTGTTGACGAGTGCCCAGTATATAACAAGCCTTCGGCGGTGCCAGCTTATTATGAAGCCGGTGCTTCCGTCGATACCACTCGCTACGCGGAAGTGACGGACTTGAACGGTGCTTTGTTGAAAGTGCTGGCATCCCCGACGGTTGCAAGCAAAGAGTGGGTTTACAACCAATATGACTATATGGTTCGTACTTCTACAGCGGTTCGTCCGGGTTCGGATGCTGCGGTAGTTACGGTTCCGGGAACACGTAAGGCGCTGTCGATGTCGACCGACTGTAACGGACGTTATGTTTATTTGGATCCGGAAGTGGGCGGTATGATCGCGGTAGCGGAAGCTGCTCGTAATAACGTATGCTCCGGTGCAGAGCCGCTGGCGATTACAGATAACCTGAACTTCGGTTCGCCGGAGAAGCCGGAAATTTTCTGGCAGCTGGAAAAAGCGGTTGACGGAATGGCGGAAGCTTGCCGCCAGCTGAGCACGCCGGTCATCGGCGGTAATGTGAGCTTGTACAACGAGAACGCAAAAGGTGCGATTTACCCGACGCCGGTTGTCGGTATGGTCGGTCTCGTTCACGATGTGGATCACATCACGACGCAAGCTTTCAAGCGCGAAGGCGATGTGGTATTCCTGCTGGGTGAGACTCGTGCGGAGCTGGGCGGTTCCGAGTTCCAGTATGTTGTACATGGCGTGACCGAAGGTCGTCCTCCTGCGATTGATCTTGCGGTGGAGAAGAAGCTTCAGGACGGTTTGCTCGCTGCGATTCAAGCGGGTCTGGTTGCTTCGGCGCATGACCTGGCCGAAGGCGGCTTGGCGGTAGCGTTGGCTGAGAGCTGCATCAGCGGTCGTTTGGGCGCCGATGTGAATTTCGCGAGTGAGCTGCGCAGCGACATTGCGCTGTTCAGCGAAAGCCAATCCCGTGTTCTCGTAAGTGCTTCCGCTGATCAAGCGGAGGAGCTGGCTGCTTTCTTGAGCGGTCGCGGTATTCCTGTGCAGAAGCTGGGCGTAGTCGGCGGCTCCGACCTGCGCGTAAGTGTGAATGGGTCCCCTGTTGTAGAAGCATCGGTAGCACAATTAGAAAAGGTCTGGAAGGATGCGATTCCATGTCTGATGCACTAAAGCTTTGGACGGGGCGATTCTATAACGAAGGAATTAACAGTCATGACGGGCTGTTCGATAAATTGCGGGAGGAGTGCGGCGTATTCGGGGTGTTCGGTCATCCTGAGGCCGCCTCGCTTTCCTATTACGGTCTGCATGCCTTACAGCATCGCGGACAAGAAAGCGCCGGAATCTGTGTGGCGGATGGGGAGAAGTTCAACTACCACCGTAACATGGGATTGGTGAAGGAAGTTTTTACGAATGATGTGCTTGCAGAATTGGTCGGCAGCAATGCGATCGGCCATGTGCGCTACTCCACCTCGGGTGAGAGCAAGCTGGCGAATGCACAGCCGTTGGTGTTCAAATACCGCGAAGGTGATCTAGCAATCGCTACGAACGGGAACCTGCACAATGCCCCGGAGATCAAAAAGCGGCTTGAGCGCTCGGGCTCGATCTTCCAAACGACAAGCGATACCGAGGTTGTGGCTCACTTGATCGCCCGCTCAAAGCACGATGATATCGTGCTGGCGGTGAAGGAAGCGCTGCTGCAGGTCGAGGGCGCGTATGCTTTCCTGTTCCAGACAAAGGATAAGCTGATCGTGGCGCGGGATCCGCATGGGCTTCGTCCTTTTGTGGCAGGCCGTTTGGGTAATGCTTGGCTGTTCGCCTCCGAGACATGCGCGTTCGATGCAGTGGGCGGTACGTACTACCGTGACATTGCGCCAGGCGAGCTGCTTGTGCTGGATATGAAAAGCGGCGTTGTCGAGGATCGGTTCTCGCCGATGAAGCAGCGTGCGATCTGTGCGATGGAATATATTTATTTTGCTCGTCCGGATAGCGATATCGACGAGATCAATATCCATTCCGCCCGAAAGCGGATGGGTAAGCAGCTGGCGCTGGAAGCGTTCGTGGATGCGGATGTAGTTACCGGTGTACCGGATTCCTCGATTTCGGCGGCGATCGGCTTTGCCGAGCAGACGGGCATTCCGTACGAGCTGGGGCTGATCAAGAACCGCTACACGGGCCGGACATTCATTCAGCCTTCGCAAGAGCTGCGCGAGCAGGGGGTAAAAATGAAGCTGTCGGCCGTACGGAGTATTGTAGCCGGTAAGCGGGTTGTGATGATCGACGATTCGATCGTGCGCGGCACGACTTCCTTGCGGATCGTGAACCTGCTTCGCGAAGCGGGAGCAACCGAAGTGCACGTGCGCATCAGCTCGCCGCCGTTCGCGAACCCATGCTTCTACGGCATCGATACGCCGGACCGCAAGGAGCTGATCGCGGCGACGAAGTCGGTGGAGGAGATCCGTAAGGCGATCAACGCCGACTCGCTGCACTTCCTGACGAAGGACGGCCTGCTGGCCGCCATCGGCCGCCCGAACGCGGAGATCAATCGCGGCCACTGCACCGCCTGCTTCGACAACCAGTATCCGACGCAGGTACCGGACGGAGCTGCCGCTTCCTGCGGCGGGTGCGATTGAGGCAGCGGCGTGGAATAGCGTTCCTGAGTTCCGTTAATGCGATGCATGGTGCGTGTGGAGCAGGCAATAGCGTCCAACAGTGCTGCTATTGCACACATTGCACTTGGAGTAACCTATACCACCGATAACGACGCAAGGGAGTTATCGGACCCAATTACAATAACCGCCTTGTTTTTCGGGCGTGGATTTTATTCAGTGGAGTGCCGATAGGCGAAGGGGCGTGTGTTGCCTGGAGAGTTTACGTGCCTCCTTTGATCAGGAGTTCTTACCGCAAGGTAAGTTAGTTTGAGAACTCCTGATCAAGAGAGGCCGCAAGGCAACAGCACGAACCCGTAGACGGTCAAGGCAAGCACTTAAAAAATACGGGAGTGAAAAACCTAATGTCCGATGCATATAAACAGGCCGGAGTCGATATCGCGGCCGGCAATGAAGCGGTAGAGCGGATGAAGAAGCACGTCAAAACGACGTTCCGTCCGGAGGTTCTGACGGATCTGGGCGGCTTCGGCGCCTTGTTCGGCCTGAACAAGGACAAATACGAGGAGCCCGTGCTGGTTTCCGGCACCGACGGCGTAGGCACGAAGTTGAAGATCGCGTTCGCGATGGATAAGCACGATACGATCGGAGTAGACGCCGTAGCTATGTGCGTGAACGACATCGTGGTGCAGGGTGCGGAGCCGCTCTTTTTCCTCGACTACCTTGCTTGCGACAAGGTTATTCCTGAGAAAATCGAAGCGATCATCAAAGGCATCAGCGACGGCTGCGTGCAAGGCGGCTGTGCCCTGATCGGCGGCGAAACCGCGGAAATGCCGGGTATGTACAGCGAAGGCGAGTACGATATTGCCGGCTTTACCGTAGGTATCGTCGATAAGAAGAAAATCATCGACGGCTCCACTATCAAGCCCGGCGACGTAGTTCTCGGTCTCGCTTCCAGCGGTGTACACAGCAACGGCTTCTCCCTCGTACGGAAGCTGCTCCTTGAGCAGAAGGGTTACAGCCTGCATGACACAGTAGCAGCACTTGATAACCAACGTCTGGGCGATGTGCTGCTGGCACCAACCAAAATCTATGTTAAACCAATCCTTAACGCGCTTCAGCAAGGCCTGCAAATTAAAGGAATGGCTCACATCACCGGCGGCGGCTTCCTGGAAAACATTCCACGCTGCTTGCCTGACAACGTGAACGTGGAGGTCGACTACGGCTCCTGGCCGATCCTGCCGATCTTCAAGCTCATGCAGGAAGAAGGCGGCATCAGCAACAACGATATGTTCCGCACGTTCAACATGGGGATCGGGATGGTCGTCATCGTGCCGGAGGAGCAAGCGGATGAAGCGAAGCGCCTTTTTGCAGAGCAGGGTGAAACTGCCTATACACTGGGCCGTGTAACCGCAGGGGAACGGATCGTTACCTTCCAAGGGGCGGTCGTATGACCAAGCCGTTAAGCATCGCGGTGTTTGCTTCCGGAAGCGGAAGCAATTTTCAAGCGATTGTGGACGCGGTGAACGCCGGCAAGCTCGATGCACGCATCGAGCTTTTGGTTTGTGATAAGCCTGCCGCGCCTGTCGTAGAACGTGCCAAAGCAGCAGGGATCCCCGCCTTCACCTTTAAGCCGAAGGAATATCCCTCCAGGGAGGCCTATGAAGCCGAAATCCTCAAGCAGCTGCAAGACAAGCAAGTCGAGCTTGTGGTGCTGGCCGGTTACATGCGCATCCTAACAGATGTGATGGTTCAGGGGTATTGGGGGCGGATGATCAATATCCATCCCTCGCTGCTGCCGTCCTTCCCGGGTCTTCACGCGGTACGTCAGGCACTGGAGCACGGCGTGAGGATTACCGGGATTACGGTGCATTACGTGGACGGGGGACTCGACAGCGGTCCGATAATCGACCAGAGGGCACTTACGATCCTGCCGGATGATACGGAAGACACGTTAACGCAGCGAATTCACCGCATGGAGCATGAGCTGTATCCGCAGGTCATTCAAGGCATTGCCGACGGTACGTATCGTTATCATGAGAATAGAGTACAAATACAGACTAAGGATGGGATTGCAAAATGAGTCAAACGACCAGCCAGACCAATGTCATTAATTTGCGCTATGGGATGAACCCGCATCAGAAGCAAGCGCAGCTGCGCAGCGACGGCCCTTTGCCAATCAAGGTAGTCAACGGTGACCCCGGCTTCATCAACCTGCTCGATGCCCTGAACGGCTTCCAGCTGGCCCGCGAGCTGAGACGCGCTACCGGACTTCCGGCTGCCGCCTCCTTCAAGCACGTGAGCCCGGCGGGAGCGGCTGTAGCGGCGCCGCTAACACTGGAGCTGGCCAAGGCTTATTTCGTCGAAGGCCTCGAGCTCTCGCCGCTGGCCACAGCTTATGCCCGTGCCCGCGGTGCGGACCGCATGTCCTCCTTCGGCGACGCGGCAGCGCTCAGCGATATCGTGGACGCTTCTACAGCACAGCTGCTGAAGCGGGAGGTATCCGACCTGGTCGTAGCTCCCGGTTACACGGATGAGGCTCTGGAAATTCTCAAGGCGAAGAAAAACGGCGGCTATTTGATTCTGCAAATCGACCCGGATTACGTACCGGACCCGATTGAGATCCGTAACCTGTTCGGTCTGACGCTGCAGCAGGAGCGCAACGATGCGGTCATCGACGAATCCTCTCTGGGGAAAATCGTTACCGAGAACAAGGATCTGCCGGAAAGCGCAAAGCGCGACATGCTGATCGCTCTCGTGACGCTTAAATATACGCAATCGAACTCTATCTGTTATACGCTGGACGGCCAAACGATCGGGATCGGCGCAGGCCAGCAGTCTCGTATTCATTGTACGCGCCTTGCCGGCGATAAAGCGGACCGCTGGTTCCTTCGTCAGCACCCGACGGCGCTGAACATGCCTTTCCGTCCGGGCCTCAGCCGTGCGGAGCAGAACAATGCCATTGACCTCTGGCTTGAGGATGAGCTGACGCCTGTAGAGCAAGCGGCTTGGGAGCAGTGCTTTACCGAGGTGCCGAAGAAGCTGTCCCGTGAAGAAAAGCGTGAATGGCTGAGCAAGCTGCAGGGCGTATCCTACGGCTCGGATGCGTTCCTTCCGTTCCGCGATAATCTTGACCGTGCAAGCCGCAGCGGCGTGAAATACGTCGTGCAAGCAGGCAGCTCGATGCGCGACGAAGAAGTGGTACAAGCCGCCAACGATTACGGTATGGTGATGTGCTACTCCGGCGTACGCCTGTTCCACCACTAAGAGGAGGTCGATTCGAAGTGACTACGACGACAACGGCAAGAGCCGCGCAAGCGGAGCAATATGTACAAAGCCTGAGCGCCAACGTGTATCCCGGCCGCGGCATCGTGATCGGTTTGACACCCGACGGCACCCGTCTGATTCAGGTGTACTGGATTATGGGCCGCAGCGAAAACAGCCGTAACCGTGTGTTCATCCAAGAGGACAATGGCTTTGTTCGCACCGAAGCAAAGGATCCTGCGAAGCTGACGGACCCTTCCTTGATTATCTACTATCCGGCCAAGCATTTGGGCGGAGCGCATATCATTACGAACGGCGACCAAACCGATACGATCCATGAAGCTCTGCAGAAGGGCGGCACATTCGAAGCGGCTTTGAGCACCAGAACGTACGAACCGGATGCTCCGAACTTCACTCCGCGGATTAGCGGCATCATCGACTTGGCTGACAGCCAGTTCGCGTACAAGCTGTCCATCCTGAAGTCGGCGGGCAACACGGAAGACCAAACGCTGCGTCACACCTATACGTATGAAAAAGCGATCGCTGGCTTCGGCCACTGCATCCATACCTATGAGGGGGATGGCAATCCACTGCCTTCGTTCAAGGGAGAACCGCAGCTGGTTCCGCTCGGCGACAGCCTGGAGGAAATTTCGAATACGTACTGGAATGCGTTAAATGACGAGAACCGCATTTCTCTGCTTGTCAAATCGATCAATGTAGAATCAGGAGCTACGGAGCTGCTGGTTCGAAATAAAGACTAAGGAGGACCTGAAAAGTGCGGATACTAGTTGTCGGCCGAGGAGGCCGTGAGCATGCGATTTGCTGGGCGCTCCGCAAGAGCCCTAAGATTCAGGAACTCTACTGTGCTCCGGGGAACGGCGGGATTGCAGGTCTCGCGGAATGCGTAGCCATTAATGAGAATCAGTTCGACGAGCTGGCCAGCTTCGCTATCGATCATAATATCGATCTGGTAGTTATCGGTCCGGACGATCCGTTGTCGGAAGGCATTGTCGACCATCTGGAAGCAAAGAACCTGACCGTGTACGGCCCCCGCAAAAATGCGGCGATCATTGAAGGCAGTAAGGTGTTTACGAAGGACCTGCTGAAAAAATACAACATTCCTACCGCTGCGTACGAATCTTTCGAGCGGTATGAGGATGCGTTAGCGTATTTGCACAAGCAGCAAATTCCTATCGTTATCAAAGCCGACGGCCTGGCTGCAGGGAAAGGCGTTGTCGTAGCGCAATCGATGGAAGAGGCGGAGAAAGCGCTGCAGGACATCATGGTGAACAAGGTGTTCGGGGAGTCCGGGAATCAGGTCGTGATCGAGGAGTTTTTGACCGGACAAGAAATGTCGATTCTTTCGTTCGTGGACGGCGATGTAGTGAAGCCGATGGTGCCTGCCCAGGACCACAAGCAGGTGTTTGACAACGACAAAGGGCCGAATACCGGCGGTATGGGAACCTACACTCCGCTGCCGCACATTCCGCAATCCGTCATAGACGAAGCCATTGAAACGATCATTAAGCCGACTGCGGCTGCTATGGTGAGCGAAGGACGTCCGTTCCGCGGTGTTCTCTTCGCAGGACTCATGATCACGCCGAACGGACCGAAGACGATTGAATTTAACGCCCGCTTCGGTGATCCGGAGACCCAGGTCGTATTGCCAAGATTAAAGACCGATCTGCTGGATATTTTCCTGGCTACGGTCAACGGACGACTCGACCAAATGGAAATCGAGTGGAGCGATGAAGCGGCGGTTTGTGTTGTTCTCGCTTCGGGCGGATACCCGGCGTCCTATCCGAAGGGTCTTCCGATCGAAGGCTTGGATGAGGTGCAGGAATCACTCGTATTCCACGCGGGAACCGCTGTGAAGGACGGACAAATCGTAACAAACGGAGGCCGGGTTATCGGGGTAACGGCACTTGGCAAGGATATTGCCGAGGCGCGGAATAAAGCTTACGCCGATGCAGACCGCATTCGATTCGAGGGCAAGCATTACCGTACGGATATTGCCAAGAAAGCACTTGTATAAAAAGAGCCGGGAACATGCGATTCAGCAGGGTTCCCGGCTCTTCTATTTATCCTGATCATTTACGCCCGCTGCCCTTTATCACGATTTTATCCCAATTCCGGTGTACGAGCATGGCGGCTCCTATGACGCCCAGTATAATAACAAGAGAAAGCCAATATTCATGAAAATAATAGGCGAACGGCTGCATGAGTATCCCCTCCATGGCTGATTTTCGATTATTCCTAGAATACCCAAGCGGTAGAACGATTACACGAAAGAGGGAAGGAGAATAAAATAATCGCATTTCAACCATAATACAAAAACGGCGGATAGCCGCTTGCATCGACTAAACCGCCGTTCTATTGTCAAACGATGGGCGCAGGATGATAGTGTATGTTGCTTTTGTGCAGTACCGCTGGCGTACCATCCACATGGAACTGTCTTCAGGAAACCCTAGTTTCGACCCCGAAAACAGTGCGAAATCCTCCTTCGTCAGTCGAAATACATGTTCCCTGAGAAGCTGCCATGTGGGTGGACGTCGGTGCCGCGCTCTCTCGAACCTGCTTTATTATGTCACCGCATGCGTAAAGTATGCGGATGTTTTCGTGGGAAATTTTTTACTTATAGTGAATAATCCTCAAGCGACTGTGCAACGATAGTATGGGCATGTAATTCCCGACCAATCGATGTTCTAGGAGGATTTCGCAAATGCATAACGTAACCGCACAAATCCAGCAATGCCAGCAAATCATTCAACAGCTGATCCGTCAAACGGAGCAATCCAATCAAGTGTACCAGCAAATGCTGCAGCAGGAAGCTCAAAACGCACAAGAGCTCGAAAGGTTGGCTCAGCGTGAGCGTCAAGCGGTTCAAGTAATCCAGCAAGCGCTGCAAGGGCACCATATCGCGATCCAAAACATGCAGCAATGCGCTCAAATCACGGCTCAGCTGGAGCAAACGGTAGCGCAAATGAGCAATATCGCCATGCAGCAGGCACAGCAGTTCACAGCACAGCAAAACCGCAGCTACTTCCAATAAGGGCTGCGTTTAAAAACACCGGCACCCTCACTTAAAAGAGGATGCCGGTGTTTTTTCGCTTACCATGAAAAGTCACCTTGCGTTCCGTCTCCCATATCGGCCACGTGAATGTGCAGCCGGCGAAGGTGGAGCAGACCCGGCTTAAACGGCTTTCCATGAAGATCGACAAAGCGGCTGAGCGGCAAGCTTGAGCCTCCCCGGGGTACGACATCCACCGTGTGGGAATACTCTCCGTTGATCGTAAGGGTCACCTGCTTCCAAACGACGGGGTCTCCATTCCGCACGATGAGATGTTCCTTGGTTACGGCGATATCAGCCAACAGAGGCTGTGAGTCGCTTGGTACGGAAGCATCTCCGCAGCCTGCTAGGAATCCGAACAGAAGGATGATGAACCAACCGAGCCGCTTCATGGTTGAACGCCTCCTTTATATTGTACGGTAAGGACGGCATCGAAGAGAAGGTTCGGCGCTTTCGGATGGCTGCGGTGCACCTCGACGGTAAGGACATTGCGACCGGAGCGCAGCTTATCCAATCGGGACGTAAGATTGAACGCTTTATAAAGCACCGCTTCGTTCGGTTCGGCCAGCTTCTGAGGGGTCAGGAGCCCTGTGGACAGGGAGCTTCGAGCCAGCTCCTCCCCGTTCAAATAAGCAGCGAACCCATCCTCGTAGCTAATCAGAAGGGACATGGCGGCAAGCTCCTCCGGCTTTCCCGTAAACTCGAAGGATTTGCGGAAATAGTAGGCGGGTGACTCGGCAGACAAGGGGAGCTTCGTGCGAAGCTGCCGCCCCGGCAGCGGCTCCCGATGCTGTCCGAAGGGCGCCTCTGCTTGCTTCCACCCGGCATCGGGAAAGTCCGGGCTTCGCCAATCCCATGCAGGCACGTTCGCATGTCCAGTGGAGGGATGCTCTCCATGCATATCGAAGCCCTTCGGGATGAAGACAGGAAGGTCCTCTCCTCCGGCCCGGTAGAACCACAAGGACTGCTGAGGGATTAGGGTTACGGGCGGAAGGGCCGTCAGCTCTCGTTTACCATAGGCTGAACTGTCCAGAACGACATACCCGAGGTCCGCTCCTTTTCGCGAAACGGCCTTCACTCGCAGCTGCCCGCTAGTCCCCTCCAACAGCAGCTGCACCGCTTCAGGAAACTGTTTCGCAGGGGTCCACCTCTTCCATTCCACTGCAGAAGGTACGCTCATGATTCCTTCGGTCTCCTGCATCAGTGAGCTCCGCCTTATATAAACGTCACTGCCTGCGAGCACAGCATCAATAGCCGATGCATTCAAACGGTCCCACAGGAAGGCCTCCTCGGGCAGCTGATCCACCACCAACAGGTTCATGGCTTTGCCGGGAGACAGCGAAGCATCACGTGCCCAGTTCCATTGAGCTGCCGCACTTGAAGCTTCCGCCATACGCGAAGCGTTCAGCAGGAGCAAGCGGACGCTCGCGTATTCGACGGCATACACGGTTTTACCGAAGCCGGGCAGAGCTTCCGCAGGCAGGCTCGGGTAGGCTTCGGCGAATGCCTGAGCCGTTACGCTGCCGTCATACACCGGCAATAATGTGGGAACCGGTCCGAGCTGCTCGGAGACGGCACGGAGAGGCGCGATCGTAAGGGTACCGTCAGGCTGGCCTGCCGATACCTGCTCCGCGCCTCGCAAGCCGTAATAAACGGCGCGAAAGGCAGCCGGCTCCGATGATTCAGCCTGCATTAGACCTTGCAGCGGAATCCGTGACCACCAGAGGGAGCTTAGCATAATGCCGAAGCCGGTCAGAACCGTTAGGAGCAGCAGATAAGGGGGACGCTTAGCCATGGCCGGCACAAGACTCCTTTCAATCGATTCATTGGTTAAGGCAAGGTCGGTGTCCAGCCGAAGACAGCATGATAGACCGGAGGCCAATAACCGACGAGAAGCAGGACGAACCCTATCATGAAGATGTAAAAATGCGGCTTAAGAGTGCAGGATCGCTTATGAAGCAGCACATGCAGGAAGATCCAGCTAAGCATCCAGCTGAGGAGCCCGACGGTTTCTTTGCCGGCATAGGCGCCGATTCCCCACCAGCCCGGGATCCAGGAGCCGAGCTTAAGCAGCTGCTGCGGGGCCCGAAACGGCTCGGCGAGCGTCCAAAGATGACTTGCCAGCATAAGCGCCAGCCCGAAGAGCAAAGCGTACATGGCGGCAACGGCCTCTCCCGTCGCCGGGCTTTGTTTTTCACTCATGATTATCCCGTTCCCCTCTAGAAATTACACCATAATCAGCTTCGTTATGCCTAATCCGAACACCAACCCAATCAGCAAACAAATCCACAGCAGGGTAACCAGCAAAGCTATGACGGAAGCGATCCCCGGATGCGATTCAGCCGCCGTCTTATAACGTCGCAGCAGCCAGGCCGCGGCGATGCTAAGCGGGAGCGGGAACAGCGAGACGAACTCCTTATACTCCATGGCGATCATATGACCTGCGGGTTCATGATACATCAGCCATTGCTGCCCTCCGTCCGGCTGACGGTAGCCAATGTACAGCCAGTTGCCAAGAATAATAGTTAACAACACCAATACGCTGGTGGCCCAAAGAAGCAGCTCCAGTCTGGCGGCGGAGCCTTCTTTGCCGCGCAGCAATGGATACGTCCGATGCATTGCCTGGCAGCCGAGCAGCACCGTGATCGTCGCCCCCAGCCCATGCAGAACGGAAGCCCAAGGATGAAAAGTGGCCCCAAAGATATTGAACACGGGTATAAGCAGAAAAAGAACGACGGCAACGGCAGCCTGGGTAACCGCCCAATCGCGAAGGTTCAAATAAGGTTTCATGCGATGAAACGCCTCATTTTATAAAAAGAGTGTGATTCTATCCTCATCTTACCTCCTGGACGCAGGGAATTGCAAAATAAGGAAGGAAATTCGCCTTGGGACATACGTCGATTTTTGCTGAAAATCTGTACAAAAGCTAACTTTTCCATTAATATGAAGGACGGATATGCGGGTCACGGATGATCTGAAGAAAGGGGTTTCATCATGGATCAAACAGCACTTTTGCATTGGCTGACAAGCCAGCAGCATCCTGTTCTTGATCAAGCGGCTAGAATCATTACCATCCTGGGCGGTGAGGATTTTTATTTATTCGCCATACCTATTATTTATTGGTGCTTCTCAAAAAGAATAGGCTTTCGCTTGTTTTACGTATTTGCCTTGTCGATGTTTGTGAACAGCTTCTTGAAGTCAGCCTTCGGGAATCCGCGTCCCGTCGGTACGGAGGGGATCCGCTCGATTTTTACGGAAACAGCTTCGAGCGGCTACGGGTATCCGAATGATTCGTTTCCCAGCGGTCATACGCAGGGGACGACGACGTTCTGGCTATACCTGGCCAGTGTCGCGGGAAAACCTCTGCTGTGGGTGGCGGCTGCCCTCATGATTGTTCTTGTGTCGTTGTCCCGAATGTACTTAGGTTTGCATTGGCCAATGGATGTGCTCGGAGGCTTGGGAGTAGGCCTCGTCATGTTCGTGCTGGCTGTGCTCTTCGAGCGGTTGTTTCCGTATCCTCCGTTTTTGCTGAAGGTGCTGGGTCTCATTTTGCTGCCGATTGCCTTGACCTTATGGTTTCCCGTTCCCGACGCGGCAAAGGTGACCGGTGTGATGCTCGGAGCGGGTCTCGGTCATTTGCTGGAGGAAGGCCGCATTAAGATGGGGTTGCCCACAGGATGGTTCAACCGGGTTATCGCCTTCGTGATGGGGATCGCCGGCGTGCTCCTGTTGAAGTCGGTTCTCAAGACCGTTTTCCCTGCCGGACTGCTGTACGACTTCCTGCGTTACGGCTGCATGGGCTTGTGGATTACAGGAATCGCTCCATGGATTTTCGTTGTAACACGGCTTTATGGCCGAGAAGGACGGTCATTCCGGCATTATCCATAAGCTTGAGGAGACAGCAAGGCGCTGCCTAAGCAAAAGCGAGGGAGCGCCTCTTGACAATATCAACTGTAACCAATATAATAACAGTAAGCAAACACGACGCAGGGAGGACTTACGGTGAACAGCGAGTTTACGATAGCGGTGCATAGCTTGGTGCTTCTCGCCTACCGATCCGACCATATGGCGACGAGTGAGATGCTCGCTCACAATGTTTGCACGCATCCGGCACGTGTGCGCAAGGTCATGAGCAGCCTCCGCAAGGCAGGCTATGTGAAGACCAAGGAAGGAATCGGCGGCGGCTATCAGCTGAGCTGCGAGCCTTCGGCCGTCACGTTGGATGAGGTGTACCGTACGACCTCGATCGGTTCCATGAAGCCGGGCTGGTGCTCGGGCGATGTGGAGCAGGAGTGTATGATCGCCTGTAACATGGCGGAGGTTATGGACGGCATTTTTAACGAAGCAGAGCAGCAGCTGCTGGACTACCTGAAGAAGGTCACTGTAGCGGATGTGCTCAACAGGGTAAGGGAATCAAGCAACCGATAGTAACGGCGCTTATGCCCCAGGCGGAGCGCATTATTTTCAAGAAAACTGTTACTAAAAATGTTTCAGATTAAGGAGGGAAGGGCCATGGTGGGTACGAACCAAGTGAATGTAGGGGATTGGGTCAGCGGTACCTCGCAGGAGGATGAGAAGTTTATCGGGTATGTGGAAGCCTTGTATGCCGAGGGAGGCTTGCGAGTCCGGGTGACGCAGAGCGACCACGCGGAAGCGGTGGGCCGTGCCGTTGACAGCATGACGGCGAAGGTGGCGAAGCTGCCGGAATACGTCCCTATGCAGAAGGAGGAGCTTGAGCTGCTGCTGGATTTGGCGCTGCAGACGCACGACCGGGAGTGGTTCGACGAGCTTACCGGCCGAAGCGCAGCTGCTTCGAAGGAGCCTGGAAGGGAGCTTGGTCATTCATGGTCTCCTTCTTATATATCCAGGCTGAGCGGCGGGAGACTGCCGAAGGTAAACTGAATCTCTATAATAACAAAGGAGTGGATTGGTTATGGCGATTACGAATGTAAATGATGCGGTGTTTAAAGAAACGATTCAGGAGGGTGTTGTGCTGGTAGACTTCTGGGCTCCTTGGTGCGGCCCTTGCAAAATGATCGCTCCGATTCTGGAGGAGCTGAACGGCGAGCTGGGCGACAAAATCACGATCGCCAAGGTGAATGTGGATGACAATCCGGAGACGGCAGGCGCTTACGGAATCATGAGTATCCCGACGCTGAAGCTGTTTAAGGACGGGAAAGAAGTAGGGTCCGCCGTAGGCTTGCGTCCGCTGCAAGAGCTGAAGGCACTGATTGAGCCTCATTTGTCGTAATTTATAGATGATATTTTGAGCGCGCGGCGTCTATAATGGTAGAAACGCTTAAAGGAGGCCGCGCGCTTGTACCCTTCGTTCTTTTTCTCCCATGGAGAGCCGACGCTTGTATTGGAACACCACGCTTATACCCGGTTCCTGCGTGCGCTTGGCATGCAGCTGCCGAAGCCCGCTGGAATCGTCGTGTTCAGCTCCCAATGGAAAAGTTCCGTACAGAAAATTACAGGCAGCCAAAGGCTGAAGACGATGAAGGATGTCTTCGGGCTTCCGGAGGCTTTGAGTGAGTTCGAATATCCTGCCCAAGGCGATATCGTGCTCACGCTGAAGCTGCAGCGGCTGCTCGAGGCGGAAGGCATCGCCTGCGAGGTGGATGAAGTCCATGGACTGGACCATGGGGCGTGGTCGGTGTTATCGCTGCTTTTTCCGGAGGCAGATGTGCCGGTGGTTGCCGCATCGGTGAATCCCCGCTTGGTGCCGGAGGACTGCTACCGCATCGGACGGGCTATCGGCGAGCTGAAGGAAAGCGGCTATTTGATCCTCGGCATCGGAGGGACGGTGCACCATCCTCTGCGGATGGATTGGGAGCGCGAAGCGGCTGTCGATGCATGGGCGCTGGAATTCGATGCGTGGCTGGAGGAGACGGTGCAGGTGTGGGATACGGAAGGACTCTTCGATTACATGGCGCGTGCGCCCTATGCGGAGAAGGCTGTCCCTGCCCCGGAGGAGCTGATCCCCTTGATCATCAGCATGGGAGTCTCGGACCGAAAGAAACGGACGAAGCTGCTCCATCAGGAATATCAATACGGAAACATGAGCTTGAATTGTTATATGTTCAGTTGAAAAAATTTAAATTGTTCACGTGAACAATTTTTGTGGATAAACCTCCGGCACCCTGTTATAATCGGCTTAGATCGATAATAACGACGCTGGAGGTTATTTGCCATGAAACTGTCCGTATTCACTGTTGTTACCCCGGATTTTACGCCGGAGGAGCTCGCGGCTGCCGCGAAGGAAGCGGGTCTTGACGGCATCGAGTGGCGGTTCAAGGAAGTCCCGGAGGAGGCGAAGGGGGAGAAGCCGTCGTTCTGGCGCAACAACCTTTGCTCCATTGATCCGAAGGCTTCCGACGAGGAGATTGCAAGGTTCGATCGCGCGGCGAAGGAGAACGGGCTGGAGAGCCTTAGCGTAACCCCGTATTTGACGGCCGGTGACCTGGAGGCTGCGGAGCGCGTACTGCAGGTAGCTCAGAAGCTGGGCGCGAAGATGATTCGTGTCGGCGTACCGGGCTACAACCGATCGAAAAATTATAACGAGCTGTTCGACGTAGCTGTCCGTTACCTGGAGGGCGTGGAGCCGCTCGCTAAGAAATATGGCGTCAAATGCCTGGTAGAGACGCATCATCACACCATTACGCCAAGCGCAGGCCTCGCTCATCGCCTGGTCAGCAAATTCGATCCGAACCACATCGGCGTATTGTTCGACCCGGGCAATATGATTCACGAGGGCTACGAGAATTTCCGCATGGGTCTTGAGCTGCTCGGGCCTTACCTGGCACATGTACATATGAAGAACACCGGCTGGAAGAAAAGCGAGCTGCGCGCGGACGGTTCGCAGGCTTGGACTTCCTACTGGGAGCCGAACCTTGAGGGCGTCGTCGATTGGAAGCAAGTGATCGAGGACCTGAAATCCGTCGGCTATGACGGCTACATCGGCGTTGAGGATTTCAGCGGCAAGTACGGCTCGAAGGAGCTGCTGGTTCAGTTCGCCAAGGAAGTGCGCGCCTTATTGGCATAAACAGCAAAAGCTCTCCCTTGCTCTCCCGGTTCATCCGGGAGAGGGGGAGAGCTTTTTTTGCGGCAGAAAGGCGAGAGTCGCCAGCCCCACAGCACAGCACGCTGTGCTGTGGCATATTTGCCACTATTACCGTGGATTGGGGCATGATCGGCCTGTGTAGTCGCACATTTGCGATTACACAGTCTCTGCGGGCGTCGCTAGCCCCTCAGCACGCTGTGCAGTGGCATAATTGCCACTATTACCGTGGATTGGGGCATGATCGGCCTGTGTAATCGCACTTTTGCGATTACACAGTCTCTGCGGGCGTCGCTAGCCCCTCAGCACGCTGTGCAGTGGCATATTTGCCACAATTACCGTGGATTGGGGCATGATCGGCCCGTGCAATCGCACATTTGCGATTACACAGTCTCTGCGAGCGACGCCAGCCCCTCAGCACGCTGTTGTAGTGGCATAATTGCCACTATTACCGTGGATTGGGGCATGATCGGCCTGTGCAATCGCACATTTGCGATTACACAGTCTATGTGAGCGACGCCAGCCCCTCAGCACGCTGTGCAGTGGCATATTTGCCACTGTGGATTGGGGCATGGTCTACCTGCAGCTGCGTGTATCCAACCTATTTATATAAAATATCGTCCTTAAGCGATGCAACCCGCGTCAGAATTTGATCAATCTCAGCGGCACTAACGCCAAAGTGAGCCAGAGCATCATGAAGATGCGTTGCAATCGCCTGGAAATGGGCCGGCTGCAGGTTCATGCCTTCATGCGCCTTCGCCATCGACAAGCCGGAGTATTGATTCGGTCCGCCCAGGGCAAAGCTGATAAACTTCGTTTGGTGCTTTCTTTGCTTCTCCATGTCCGTGTTGTTGAAAAAGTGGTTCACCGTTTCATCCGCCAGCACAAGCTCATAAAAGTAATCGACTACCTTCCCGATCGTTTCTTCTCCGCCAAGCTTCTCATAAAGCGCTGTTGTCATGTTCACTCCACATCCTTCTCTTTATTTTGTACTCCGCCATTGTACCGGGATTCCAAGAAGCGAAGTGTGATTTCAATCACACCTCCATAAAAAAACAAGGGGCCCACTAAACGGACCCCTTGTTTCAGTTTATCTCCCCGGGCGACCGGGCGGGTTGTGACCGGAAGGCGAGCCCGGATTCGCCGGATTCGCCGAAACGTTCAAGCGGACACTGGCGGAATGACCGCCGAAGGCCGCGGTGAGGACGGTGCTGCCTGCTTGCAGTGCAGAGATTTCACCCGCCGTGCTTAGGGCGGCGACCTCCGGCTTGCTGCTTGTGAACTGTACGCCGTCCGTCAGAACCGTGACAGTGCCGTCGCTATACACCGCCTTCACTACGGCGGTATCCTTCTGGCCGACCTTCAGGGAAGCCGGCGCTTCCAGTACAATCCCCGTCAGCGCTGCAGGGGGCTTCACTACGGTCAACCCATAGGACGCGGTTTTCCCGCCATACGTGGCCGAAATGACGGTGCTGCCTTCCGCCAAGGCGGAGAGCAAGCCCTGTGCATCGATAGCAGCTGCAGCAGGATTGCTGCTTTGGAAGTAGACGCCGCTTGTCACAGTAGCTTCCGTACCGTTGCTGTACTGAGCCTTCGTCACGACTTGGCCCATCATGCCGGCAACCAGCGAGGTCGGCCCGTCGAGCTGAAGGGAGGTCAGGACGACCGGCGGCTCCGGCTTCACGATCTCGAAGCGATCGACTTCCTGTCCTGCCAATGTCTTGGCAACTACCGTAAGGGTGCGATTTACGATTTCTACCGCAGTATAGATTTGCGTATTGTCATCGAAGACGACTTCCTGCCAAGGCCTTGGCGTCAGTTCATAAAATTTGGGGCCGGTGGATCCGCCGACTACATACCGGGTGCCCTGGCCTTCCTCGACCTTCGCGCCGCCTTTCATAGGGAAGGTCCTCAAATAAATATGATCATGTCCGTTAAGCACCAGATCGACCCCATGCTTATCGAAAACAGGCACCCAATGTGTTTGTACGGCTGTGCTGGAATAAATGCTGCCGTAAGGTCCCTGGTGGAAAATAACGACCTTCCATCGCTTCTTGGAAGCCGTCAAATCTCGATCCAGCCACACGGCTTGCTCCTGAAGGTCTGCGACGGACATCTCGGTATTCATGACCGCAAAGTGCGTATCCTTGATATCGAACGAGAAGTTCGAGCCGACGGCGTTCGGAGCCCCGTTCTGCGGATGATGGAAATGAGCCAAATAGTCTCCGTTTCCGTTCGTGCCCGTCACCTCGTGATTGCCTACCACGGTAACCAGGGTATGCTTCAGAAACTGATCCTGAGCCGCATCAAACCACAGGTTCCATTGCTCCTGCTCGTGTCCGTGATCCACCATATCGCCAGCGTGGATCAGCAGATCCGCATCAGGATGCTCCGAGGCTGCCTTGGAGATCACCTGACCCCATAGGCTGAAGCCTGCTGCATCTGAAGCCTGGGAATCGCCGAAGAACAGAAGCTTCGTGCCGGTGCCGTCAGGCGTTGAGGTGCGGAAGGTTCCCGAAACACTCACCTGGCCGGCTCCATCGCCTACGCGATACACATAAGAGGTATCCGGCTGGAGTCCCGTAACCGCCGCCTTATGGACACGGTAGGTGCCGTCGTTGTTGGTGTTGTAAGTGGAACTGAAGCCCTCCGTTCGGGACACATTGCTCCGGTCAAAGCCGGAGAACTCGGAAGCCTTCACCCATTCGACGATCGTATCCTTGGTATCCGGATGGGTATGCCAGGTGAAGTGACGGCCGGTGCTCGCCTCATTTCCCATCGTAACGCTAATGTTTCGAGGGGCGGCGGTGCCGACGAGCGGCGATACCTTGAAGCTCATGACCGGGCTATACGCACCATCCTTGACGGCCTGCAGCTGATAAGTTCCGACCGCTTGGGTCGCCGCGCCGGTGATCAGCTTACCCGCCGCATCCGTAACGGCCCCATCGATAGCGGCTCCATTCAGCAGCAGGGTGGCTCCTTCCACCTTAGCGGCTCCGTCCGCTGCCTCGAAGACCGCCGGGTACCCAAGCGCGATATCGGCATGCTTCCAGGTCAGCTGCAGCTCACTCTTCACCGTGGAGGTAACCGGAGCGCCATAGAAAGGAGTGGTGGTACCCGGCGTTTCCGTCTTCACGATAGAGCCGGAAACGAAGTGAATGGTGTTCGTTCGGGTCACCTCGCTCTTCGCTTGCTCCAAGCTGAGAGGTCCGATGACATCCGGCCGAACGGTATAACGTATTCGGGCAACAAGATCGCTATCCGTCAGCCCTGCTGTTTCCACGTCCGCCAGGTTCAGCCTAACGGTACCTTGAGCCGGGTCGATCACCGAGGTCAGCTGCGCCTCCGAGAGCTTAGGACCGCGAAGCACCTGAAGATCCTTGACGATAGCTGGGTTCCATTGAAATTCGGCATGCCCGCCCTTCAGCTTGCCGGCCGATTCTACCCGAACATCCAGATGATAGCTTTTCCCGAGGTAGAGGGTGTCAGGTGTGGTATACAAATACTGCGGCGAGCCGAGATTGACATGGAAATACCATTCCTTGATCGTTTGGTTGCCGCTCAAGTCGCGAATGGCTGCCTTCACCTTGTGGCGGCCCTCGGTTAACGGCTCCGTCGGTGTGTAAGCAACCCGTCCTTGAGGCGGATACAAGCTATGCTGCACGAGAACGTCATCGACATATAGACGGATGCGATCCGGGTCGATCAAGGTCGTACCCGGATGCGTGACCGGATCGTAGCCGTCGTCTTCACCGATGAAGCGGATTTCCGGAGTGGCCGTCTTAACCGTGGCATTCTCAGCCGGATTCAATATTTTGATCATCGGCGGGGTAATGTCTTCCGTCACCGGCCCGTACACGGCCCGAATATCATCGATATAGATCGCTCCGGCATCCTTCCGTGCATTGTTCGTCTCCATATACCGGACCGGCAGATCCATCGTTAACGGGGTCGTCTTGCCTGTCGGCAGCGTGGCCTCTACATACCTCCAGCCGGTCCAGTTGACACCGGTGGTCTGAGGGGTGTAATCGACGGCGAAAGCCGCCCCTCCCCCGTCACGCAGCTGCCCGCGCAGCCAATGGCCCTTGCCGTCACCGTACACCCACATGCTGATCTTCTGAGGGTATCCGGGAATTTGAATCCGGTTCGCTACCGAGGCTGCTTCCAGATAAGCGCCGGAGGTGCCGGTTTTTCCCGTAAAATCATATTCCAGCTTCAGGGACTTGCCGCCGAATCGGACGAAATCGGGGTCCGTTACCTCAGAGATGGCAACGGAGTTTGCCGCCACGCCGGTTGCCTTGTACTTTCCGACACCGGCTTCGAAGCCCTCCATGACGACGGGCTGCAAGCCGACGCTGACCTGCATCGAGGTCTCGATATCGCCGTATTTTACATAAATTCGACCGGTTTGTCCGTTCGCCGATGATGCGGTAAAGACACCGTCCCGGCTAACCGTACCAATGGAGCCCTCCACGCGCCATTCGAGGCTCTCGTTGCCCGCTTGAACCACCTGGCCGCTGCGCAAGGCGGTCACGGACAAAGGAACGACGGCGTTCGATTGAAAGGTCTTGGCCTCATCCGGGAAACGAAGCTCCGTAAGCCGATCCACGACCTCCACCTCCGCCGTTCCTTGCACCCCGCCCTCGGCCGATGCTGTAATGGTGCCGGTTCCCGCAGCTAAGCCGGCTGTGAATTTCCCGCTGGCATCGATGGACCCGATAGCGGTATCCGCTTGCCAAGCCGGAGCTCCTGTGTAGGGGGCCGGATGTCCGTTAGCGTCGATCCCCAGTGCTCTGAAGGGGAAGGAAGCCCCTTTCAAAATACGCTCGGCATTCGGCTGCAGCACCAGCTTAGAGGCGACGGACAGCTCGGGGGCTGTGTTCACCAGTAGAAGACTGTTCCCTGTGTTCCGTTCCCCTCCGTCGGAGCCGCGATTCAGCATGGGGATCCCGGTGGTGCCCGGCATTCTCGCCACGAAGGTGGAGGAGCCTCCGCCGTCCAGATTCATGGCGTTCACTACACCGAGGTCAGCCATGATTTGGGCGAGCTCGTATGTTTCCACCCCTTCGCTGAAGCCGGGAGCTCGGCCGTCAATTTCCATCATGACGACGGTACCGTCCGCTTTGGTCCCAATCCCCGTGCGAGGATGCACTCCGGCAGGTCCGACGTTCGTTTGCACTACGCCGTCTTTAAGTAAAGGCCCTTGTCCGCCGATGGCGACCTGCACGTCCGCCCATTCTCCGGACAGCTCGAAAGAGGCGGTGACTTCATTCCCGACCTGCAGCCCGGCCAGCACCGGACGCGCGGTCCCCGAAGCGGAGAGCACGACCTTTCCTTCAACAAGAGGCGTATCTCCCTGATCCTTGCGAAGCTCAGCCACCTTCAGCTTCAAAGGTACGCCGCTCTGAACCGCCCCTTCCACAATGTCGAGCACGACCTCGTCTCCCGTTGCCGACGTTTTGGTAGAGGAGAAATAATCCGTCGTGTAGAGGACAAGCTGGTTCGTGTCCCGGAACCGGTTGATGTGAGTGAGGTTCGTAGTCGTACCGCCGATTGTAACCGTTTTCGTTAATACCGGCGTCCCGTACACGGATGTGCCGTCTGCCTTCATTCCGAAAGCGAAGGGGCTCGTAGCGCTGTTCAGAATCTTGCCTTCGCCTACAAAAAGGCCGTTCGGAACTCCCGTGGCGTTGCCGCTGATGTCATAGAAGTCGCCGTTAATCCCTGCGACGACGCGATGGCCGGGACGATCGGCGTAGGCTGCCATTTTGGTGACGCCTTCCATGCCCCGCACCTTGCCGGATTTCGTACCCGCTTGAAGCTTGAGATTCGGACTCTTGGGGTCAAAGGATACAAAGTGTACCTTCTCCGCCCCTCGGGGAATCAGCATGTCGTACCAGTGATACGTTGCCCCCGGGGCAAGCTCCGCTTGACGCGCATCCACCACCTGCCCGAAGGTGGTAGCCGGCAGGCTCAGCGGTGAAGCCAGAGCGAGCGGCTGCAATAACGTAAGAAGCATGGATAAGATCAAAAACAGGCTGAACAAGCGTTGACGCCTTCCCATGAATGAAATCCCTCCGTTTCCGGCTGAAGGGGAACTTTAGAATTCCTTAATCAGCCTATGGTGGAATTATATGTGAAAAGAAATTTCAGATTCAATACAAATTTTGAAATAAAATATTAAATTTAGAAAAAACAGGAGGAAGGAACTACCGGACCAGCTCGAGTAAGTCAAGCCTTGTCGAAAGGCGCCCTTCTTATGAACGGAGGATTAACAATTCGTGAAAAGTGTCTGTTTGCCGCTTCTAAACCTGTGTCTACTAGAATATAGATTCCTAGACGGATCAGTTGACAGAGGTGACATGAAACAATGAATAAAACGAAGCGAACTACCATGCTGCCCTCATGGCTGCGGAGCGCGAAAATGCTGCTGCTTACCGGGGGGCTTGCCATGACGGCGGCAGCTTGCTCCTTCGGCACACCGGAAGCCGTTCCCGCCGCCAGTGAAGCACCGGCGATCCAGACCCCCGCAGGCGCGTCTGCTCAGAACCCTGCAGCCCCTTCTGCCCATAAGCCATCGGTAAAGTCCCCGCTGACGGGACAAGAGACAGCCGTGTCCGACGTCATGAGGCGACCGGTCATGGTGATGGTGAACAACTTTGCCTCGGCGCGTCCCCAGAGCGGGCTGTCGCAGGCCGATATTCTTTTGGAATGCTTGGCGGAAGGCGATATCACGCGGATTGTGGCGATATTCCAGAGCCGGATGTTTGAGGAGCCGATCGGGCCGGTGCGCAGCATTCGTCCCTATTTTATCGATATCGGACAAAGCTTTCATGCGCTTCAGGTGCATGCCGGGGGCAGTCCCGACGCTTATACCATGATCTCCGAGAAAAGTATTGAGGATCTGGACGAGATTACGAATGCAGGTCCCTACTTCTGGAGGGAGAGCTTCCGCAAAGCGCCGCATAACCTGTACACCAGCTTGCCGAAGCTGAAGAGCGGCGCCGAGAAGAAGGGCTACGCTTGGGAGACGGAGAACGCTTCGCCCGCCTATTCCTTTCAAGCCTCCTCCGGCGGAGCGGTAGAAGCGATGGCCGGTGCGGCGGCACACGGGCCTAAGGTGGATGTCACTTTTTTAAGCAAAAATTATGTGGTGTCCTACGCCTATGACGCTCAGCGTCGGATTTACCAGCGGTCGATCAATGGGGCGAAGCATATCGACTTGAACAATCAGGAGCAGCTGACGGCGACCAATCTGGTCGTTTTCGGGACGGATCACAAGGTACTCGACAGCGAAGGACGGCTGGAGGTGCGGCTGACCGGTACGGGTCCGGCTCTGGTATTTATTCGCGGGCAAGTAAAGCAGGCGCAGTGGAAGCGGGAGCGCACGGATGATTTGATCCGGCTCTACGACGGGAACAAGGAGATCAGCTTCCAGCCGGGCCAAACGCATATGATGATGGTGCCGCTGAAGCCTAATTTTGAGAGCCATGTCGTGTATTCAACGAACAATTGACAGCTTCTCCGACCCCGCTGTAAAGTGATTCCTATGAAGCTTATCCTCGGCTTTGGGGATGAAGAGGGAGAGGAGATTGCGCATGACACGACTGGCGCTTCTCGGATTGCTGCTGAACAAGTCCATGCATGGCTATGAGCTGCAGAGCATGATCGAACAGAGCAAGATGGACCAGTGGGCGAACATTCTGTCCGGCTCGATTTACTACGCGTTGAACAAGATGGAGGAGGAAGGCCTGGTCGCAGCCGAGTCGGAGGAGCGGACCGGGGCGCGGGTGCGCAAAGTATATGGCATCACGGAAGCGGGAAGAGCGCAGTTCAAGGAGCTGCTGCTGCAGTCGCTCGGGGCCAATCCGCATTCGGCGAAGTCCGAGTTTACCTTGAGTCTTGCGTGGCTTCCCCAGCTGCCGAAAGAGGAAGCGCTGGGAGTGCTACGGCGGAACTTGGCTCAGCTCGAGCAGCAGAAGCAATTCTGGGAGGCGGGCAAGCGGATGACGGGAGAGAAAGACCCGTCCCCGTACTTGGCGGCCGGCTACGAGAATGCTATGGAGCTCATGGAGGCGGATATCCGTTATGTAACGAAGCTCATCACCTTATTGCAAGCGTGAGGGCTTTTCTTTTTGTTTTTATACCGTTACCGGCCGGTAAGCTTAGGTTTATCGCTCCAATCTGTTTCAATCGCATTGCCAAAAGGTTACATAATAATAGACGATCCGCATGGGATTGTTTGTTATAATAGAGCATGATTGTTTTGTGCTCGGATCAAGAACTCGGGAATGCCATAGGGACAAGGAGCGGTAACCAACGGATGAATATAGCAATTGTTGACGATAACCAGGTAAATATTATTGTCATTGAGAAAATATTGAAAAGCGCCGGCTACGAATCGTTCTGGAAGGCATCTTCCGCTGGGGAGCTGCTGGCGAGACTTGACGAGCAGGCGAATGCCTCGGGGGGCAAGGTGCCGGTCGATCTCATTCTAATGGATATGATGATGCCGGAGATGGACGGGATTCAGGCGTGCCGTTTGATTCAGCTGGATGAGCGGTTCAAGGATATTCCCGTCATCATTGTGACGGCGCTGGGTGACTCCAATAAGCTGGCGGAGGCGCTGGAAGCCGGGGCGATCGATTATGTCATGAAGCCGGTCAACAAGGTGGAGCTTATTGCGAGAATCCGCGTGGCGCTGCGACTGAAGTATGAGAAGGACTGGCATAAGGAGAACGAAGCCAAGATCCGCGGGGAGCTCGAGCTGGCCCGTCAAGTGCAGACCAGTGTGCTGAGCTTGCCTGTCAGCAGGGAGGATCTGGATATCAGTGCCGCATATTACCCGTCGTTCGAGCTGGCGGGCGACTTGTATGCATGGCACCGAATCGATGAGGACCGGTACGGCGTGATTTTACTGGATATGATGGGGCACGGCATTTCCTCCTCGCTGGTCTGCATGTTCATCTCCTCCGTCATGCAGGACACGATCACCCGGTTCGTGGCGCCGGAATTTGTAATCACCGAGCTCAATCGGTACATGAATCAGCTGAATCGGCAGCGGGCGGCCGTCAGCTATTATTTCACGGCCGTTTATCTGCTCATCGATACGAAGCGCAAGACGATCGAATACGTAAATGCCGGGCATCCGCCGGGATTTTTATTCGAGGAAGGAAAGGGTCCCGTGGCTTTGGATCAGGGCAGCTGTGCGGTGGGCTTTTTCGACCAGATGGATATTGTCAAAAGCACCTACGCCTACGAAAAGCCGATCCGGATCGTGCTATATACGGACGGCTTGCTTGAAGCGATGCCGCTGCCGGAGGATGTACAGGAGGAGACGCCGGAAAGCGACATTTTGGCGGAAAGGCTGCAGGGACTCATCTCGAAGCACGGTGATCCGGCTCAGCTGGTAACTACTCTGCTGTCCAAGGAAGCGCTGGAGAGCCAAAGCGACGATATTTGCCTGGTGCTGGTGCAGGCGGAATAACGATAGCTGGGGAGAGAGGTATCTGGGGACATGAACATCCGTACAAAGCTGTACTTAGGGTTCGGCACACTGCTGATATTGATGTTTGCGCTGGCGGGGATCGGCCTCAGCCGGTTAACCAGCTCGGATAACACGATCACGGAAATATACGACAACCGTTACTACAAGGTCCAATATGTTTCGAACATGAGATATGACGTATCGGATCTCGCCAGGGGCATTTCGAACCTGCTGTTAATGAACAATGAAGAATCCGAACGCAGCAACCTGCAAACGATTCTGACGCTGAGGGATAAATTGACGGGTGAGCTGAACCGGGCGAACGGTATATTTGCCGACCCGGATGCCCGCGTGATCGGAAGTAAGCTGCTTTATGACGGACAGCAGTATGTAAAGTTTGTCGACGAGGTCGTACGACTCTACAGGGAAGGCAACAAACAGCAGGCGGGGGAGCTGCGTTCCGGCATAGGGGTACCTCTGCAGGAGAAGCTCAACGAAAGCATCAAGGAAATGTCCGCTTACCAAGATAAAAGCTTGATTACGGCTATTGATAGTGCCAAGCAGACGAATCGCGATACCATGTACTCCACGGGGCTTGTCACGGTGATCGGGCTGCTGTTCGGCTTTGCCGTCATGTATTGGATTATCGCCAGCATGACCCGGGGCCTTGGCGTGTTAGGCGGGATGATTACGGGCTTCGCTAACGGCCGCTGGGGAGACGCCTCCTACCGTGTTCCGATCGTCAGCCGGGATGAATTCGGACAGCTGGCCAAAGTGTTCAATCAGCTGGCCGAGGATCTGGAGGAGACGACGGCGAAGGAGCGGATGCTCAATAAGCTGACCGAGGAGCGAGCCTGGATTCAGACGCAGATTGCGTCGATGTACTCCCGATTGCAGGAAGCGGAACGCTTGGAAGAGCTCGGCGAGGCATTCATCGGGGAGCTGTGCCGTGTCGTCGAGGCGCAGGCAGGCGCGGTGTACGCGCTGGACCGTTCGGAGCGCGGAGAGCCGCTGCTGCTGATCGGCTCCTATGCGCTGACCGAACGGGAACCTGCGATTCGCCTTCGCTTAGGGCAAGGCTTGATCGGCCAATGCGCAGCGGACGGAAGGCCGATAGCCTTGAACAATTGGCCGAGAGATTATGCGGCGATAGGGTCGGCTTACGGCGAGGTAACCCCTGCTGCGCTCTATGTGATGCCGGTGATGTACGATGAGACGGTGATCGGTGCATTCGAGGTGGCCTTGATGAAGCCGTTTACGGAGCTGCAGGAGCAGTTCGTTACGCAGATCGCGGAGGTGTTCGGAACCGTCCTGAACGGATTGCAGGGCCGCCTTCGCATTGAGGAGCTGCTGCGGATCCATCAAGCGCTGACCGATGAGCTGCAGAGCCAGTCGGAGGAGCTGCTGTCCCAGCAGGACGAGCTGAAGGCGTCGAACGAGCGGCTGGAGGAGCAGACGAAGGCGCTGCGGTCCTCGGAGCAGCTTCTGCAGCGTCAGCAAGAGGAGCTGGAGCATATCAACCGGATGCTGGAGCTGAAGGCGGCGGAGCTGGAGGAGCAGATCCGTTCGACGGAGGAAGCGAACGAGCAGCTGGAGCAGACCAAACGGGCCTTGGAGAAGCAAGCGGCGGAGCTGAAGCTGGCGTCGAAATACAAATCCGAGTTTCTGGCGAACATGTCCCATGAGCTGCGTACGCCGCTCAACAGCCTGTTGATCCTCTCGCAGCTGCTGCGGGAGAACAAGGACAGCAACCTGACAGGGAAGCAGGTGGAATATGCGGAGACCATCTACTCCTCCGGCTGCGATCTGCTGAAGCTGATCGACGATGTACTGGATTTGGCCAAGGTGGAATCGGGTCGGATGGAGCTGCATCATGAACGCGTAAGAATAGGCGAGCTGGTGGAGACCGTGGAGAAGGTATTCGAGCCGGTTGCCAGGAAGAAGGAGCTCATCTTTGAGGTGCAGGTGGCGGACGGAGTGCCGGCGGAGCTGGAAACCGACGGTATCCGGGTGCATCAAATCCTAAAAAATCTGCTGTCCAACGCACTCAAGTTTACGCATAAGGGAAAGGTTCGGCTGACGGTGGACGCTGTTCAGGAGCCGAAGCCGATGATCTCCTTTGCTGTGGAGGATACGGGCATCGGCATCTCGCCGGAGAAGCAGCAGATGATCTTTGAAGCATTCCAGCAGGCGGATGGAACGACAAGCCGTAAGTATGGAGGCACGGGCCTCGGGCTCTCCATCAGCAGAGAGCTGGCGCAGCTGCTCGGCGGCTTCATTGAGCTCAGCAGCACGGAAGGGACCGGCAGCCGGTTTACGCTGCATTTGCCGCTTCGGGCGGGGCAAGACCGCGGCCGTGTGCCTGCGCTGCATGCGGGAGCGGAGGCTTCCGCCGCTGCGGAGCCGCTGATGCCGGCGGCTCCCGACCCCTGGAAGCGGGCGGCGGCGGAGGAAGAACCGCCGGCGGATGACCGCGACGCCATTACGGAAGAGGACCGGGTACTGCTGATTATCGAGGACGATGCGCATTTTGCCCAAATCCTGCTGGATATGACTCGCAGCCGCGGGTTCAAGGGAGTCGTCGCGCATCAGGGCGATACCGGACTCGAGCTGGCGAGGAAGCTGCAGCCCGATGCGATTCTGCTCGATATACAGCTGCCGGTGATCGACGGTTGGTCTGTGCTGGTGCAGCTGAAGCATGACGCGGCAACGCGGCACATTCCGGTGCATGTGATCTCCGTGGTGGATGAAATTCACCAGGGACTTTCCATGGGAGCCATTGCATGGCTTCGCAAGCCTTCGTCCAAGGAAAGTCTGGAGCAGGCTTTTGCCCACGTCCAGAGCTTCCTGCAGCGGGAGCTGCGCGAGCTGTTGATCGTGCAGGAGGATGAGCGGCAGCGCAGCAGCTTAATCGAGCTGATCAGCCATGATGACGTCCGCATTACCGCCGTGGCCGGAGGCAAGGAGGCGCTGCAGGCTTTGGAGGAGCGATCCTATGACTGCATGGTGCTGGATTATGGAATTACGGAGCCCGGGATATATGAGCTTCTTGACCGGATCAAGGCGGAAGAGAAGCTGCGCCGGCTGCCGATCCTCATCTACACGGGAACGACACTGGATAAGAAGGAGCAGCTGAGGCTCAAGAAATATGCGGAGTCCATTATCGTGAAGGATGTCAAATCGCCGGAGCGGCTGCTCGATGAGACGGCGCTGTTCCTGCACCGGGTGGAGGAGCGGCTTCCGGAAGAGAAGAAGATCGTGCTGCAGAAGCTGCACAGCAAGGAAGCCGTCTTTGCCGGCAAGAAGGTGCTGCTGGCCGACGATGACATCCGCAATGTGTTCGCGCTGTCCAATCTTCTTGAGGGCATGGATATGCAGGTATCCTTCGCGGAGACCGGGCGGGGGGCGCTTGAGCTGCTGGAGCGCGAGCCTGATTTCGATATGGTGCTGATGGACATTATGATGCCGGAAATGGACGGCTATGAGGCCATGCGGGCGATCCGGTCCCAAGAGGCATTCGAGCATCTGCCGATCATAGCGTTAACGGCAAAGGCGATGAAGGATGACCGGGAGAAATGCTTAATGGCGGGCGCATCCGACTATATTACGAAGCCGATTCACGCCGAGCAGCTGCTTTCGCTGATGAGGGTATGGCTGTGCAAATAGGGGGAGGGAAAGGCGGCAATCCGGAGCCGGGCGGAACGGGCGGCGAGATAAAGGAGAGCATTCACATGACGACCAAGACAAGGCACTTGTCCCTTCCTGAAATATACCCTCCTCCTCCTCCTGCAGGCAAGGAAGAGGAGGAGCGGGAGCGAATTGAGATCGGGCTGCTGCTTGAGGGGCTGTTCCGGCTCTACGGCTATGATTTCCGCAACTATGCCTACCCCTCCATGCGGCGGCGTATCTGGCACCGGATTCATGCGGAGCGGCTGCAGACCGTATCGGGGCTGCAGGAGAGAATGCTGCACGATCGGGCTTGCATGGAACGGCTCGTTTCCGATCTCGTCATTCACGTGACGGAGATGTACCGAGACCCAAGTCTGTTCGCCGCCTTGCGGCAGCGGGTCATTCCCATGCTGAAGAAGCAGCCGCTCATCCGGATCTGGCATGCGGGCTGCTCGACCGGGGAAGAGGTGTACTCAACGGCCATACTCCTTTATGAAGAGGGCTTATATGACCGGGTACGCATCTATGCGACAGACGTGAACGAAGAGGTGCTGAATACGGCGGAGCGGGCAGCCTATCCGCTGAAAAAGATGCAGCATTATACCAAAAATTACATGCTGGCCGGAGGCAAGGATGCGTTCTCCCGCTACTATTCCGCTTCGGGGGACGCAGCCGTATTTCATCCGTTTTTGAGGGAAAAAATTGTGTTCGCCCAGCATAATCTGGTAACGGACCGTTCATTCAATGAGTTTCATTTGATTTTTTGCCGCAATGTGATGATTTACTTCGATTCCGTTCTGCAAAACCAAGTACATGGGCTCATCTACGAAAGCCTCAGTCCGGAAGGGATTCTGGTGCTCGGGCAGAAGGAATCGATCACCTTCACGAAGCATGCCGCAGGCTATGAGACGCTCGATGCGCAGGAGAAGATTTATCGCAAGACTGTAACCTAACCTGGAGGCATTCCCGAAGCGAGGTGTTCCTATGGAAGAACCGATTCATATCTTGGCGGTCGATGACCAACCGGAGAACCTGCTGGCGCTGGAAGCGGTTCTGGAGGATGAGCCGTACCGGCTTGTGAAGGCTTATTCCGGTGAAGAGGCGCTTCGCCACTTGCTCAAATACGATTTTGCCGTCATTGTGCTCGATGTGCAGATGCCCGGAATGAGCGGCTTCGAAACGGCGCAGTGGATCAAATCCCGCGAGAAAACGAAGGCGATTCCCATCATCTTCATCACGGCGGCGCCCGAGCATCAGGATCAATCCTTCACCGCCTACTCGGTCGGTGCAATCGACTACATTGTAAAGCCGTTCGTGCCGCGCACGCTGAAGTCCAAGATTGAGGGCTTCGTCAGCATTCATCTGGTCAAAAAAAAGCTGCAGCAGCAAACGGAGCTTCTTAACGAGCGCACGCGCGAGCTTCAGAAGGCGAAGGAGGCGGCGGAGCAGGCGGCACGGGCCAAGGCGCAATTTCTGGCCATCATGAGCCACGAAATCCGAACGCCGTTGAACGGGGTGCTGGCCATGGCCGACCTGCTGCTGGAGACGCCGCTCAATGAGGAGCAGCGGGATTATACGGAAACGATTCGCCGCAGCGGAACGGCGCTGCTGTACGTGATTAACGATATTCTGGACCTCTCCAAGATCGAGTCCGGGAAGATGGAGCTGAAGGAGGGACCGCTCGATCTGCATGCCTGTCTGGTCGAAACCTTCGAGATCTTCTACCATGACTGCCGCAGCAAGTCGCTGGAGATGACGGCGGAGGTGGCTTCGGACGTCCCGGCCCTGCTGGTCGGGGACGAAAGCCGGCTGCGGCAAATTCTGATTAACCTGGTCGGCAATGCCGTCAAATTTACCGATCAGGGGGGTGTGCACGTCACGGTATCCCTTCTGCGCAGAGAGGGGGAGCGTCTGGAGCTGGAATTCCGCGTAGCGGATACCGGCATCGGTATTCCCGAGGAGCATCGCCGCCACTTGTTCGAGCCGTTCACGCAGGTGGATTCCTCCATGACGCGCAAGTACAGCGGTACGGGACTGGGGCTGGCCATTTGCCGCAATTTGGTACACATGATGGGCGGACACATCTACCTGGCTAACCGGGACGCCCCCGGCGCCGAATTTGTGTTTACGATCTTGGCGCGGGAGTGCCGGCTATCGTTAGTGGAGGAAGCCTGAAGCCGGGGGGTTACTGCCTTCGGTTCAGGCTTTCTCATGCGTATATTTGATAAACTGATACACGACGGCCTTCCTTTCTTTCTGCATGTCGTCCGGCTCATACACCTTCACATCGAGAGACATCATTCCGATCCCCAATACGATGACCCGGGCCTGCGCCTTCTTGATCTGATCGGAGCAGCTCTGCTTCTTCCCCCGAACATATTGCCCCGCAGTATTCTCCAGCTATACGTACACTTGTCCCCCCGGCAGGACCCATCCCTTTGATTCCCATGAATACAACTGCGGTACAGCCCCCATCAAGTCCGAGCTTGGTCCTGGCTGATGAACATCCAGTTCATCCGTCGGATCTCGGGATTACGCCGGACAAACATCGTTCAGCGTATGCCCTCTTCCTTCGATCACCCAAACGGTATTCTGCCGCCCCCTTGCCAGCTGGAAAACAGCGTCATGAAAGAGAGCCGTTACTCAAATAGCCCAAAATGCGGCGTCCAGCCGCCTGGGGTGTTGCCGGGTAGCGACGTCGTTTTTGGCAGGTTATGGTTACTTTTCCCTGAATAGTGAGAATATATGTGGAAAGGGAACCGCCTCAAGCTTGTGGATTACCGAAAGTTTTTATGGGTAAGGTTGACCATTTATTGGAAAAATAATGATTCAACAGTCAGCCGGGCGGTTAATAAGAAGTAAGCGAACAGGGAACGAAAGGAGCAGGGAAATGATGAATCCGCAAACTTGTGTTGCCATGCTTTTGGCAGGCGGGGAAGGCCGCAGACTGAGCGTGCTGACGCGGCAGAAGGCGAAGCCGGCCGTTCAATTCGGAGGGGCGTACCGCATCATTGATTTTGCACTTAGCAACTGTCGGAATTCGGGTCTTTCGGCTGTAGGAGTCATTACTCAGTACAAGTCGGAATCCTTACATAACCATATCGGATGCGGAGCCGCGTGGCTGCCGGAGGGCGGGGTCACCTTGCTTCCTTCCACGCAGCGGCACATACGAAAGAGCGGGTACTCAGGCACTGCGGACGCGGTGTATCAGAACATTCCGTATATAGAAACCTATGAGCCTGAGCATGTCTTGATTCTTTCGGGCGATCACATTTACCGAATGGATTACCGGAAGCTGCTGGAGGAGCATCAACGCTCCGGGGCGGACGTGACCATAGCGGTTACCCCTGTGAGCACGGGGGAGGCTTCCCGCTTCGGGATTATGCGTACGAATGATAGCGGGCGCGTGATCGAATTCGAAGAAAAGCCGGCTCAGCCCCGGGGCAATCTGGCTTCCATGGGAATCTACATGTTCCGCTGGTCGGCGCTCCGTGCCTGGCTGAAGGCGGATGCCATGGCGATCGGCACGAGTCATGACTTCGGCAAGGATCTGATACCGGCCATGCTGAACAGCGGGGCACGGATGCACACGTATTCCTTCCAAGGCTACTGGCGCGATGTAGGAACCGTAGAGAGCTTATGGGATGCACATATGGATCTTCTCGGGCGTAAGCCGCTGTTTGGCTTCCACGATCCGGCTTGGCCGATTCTCACTCCGCTCCGTACCGTGAATCAAACCTATGTAGATCCTTCGGCACAGGTCACCCAGTCGCTCATCAGCGGAAATTGCACCATCCATGGGCAGGTGGAGCGGTCGGTCATCTCCTCCGGGGTGGAGATCGGTGCGGGAAGCCAGTTGCAGGGGTGTGTCGTCATGCCGAATGCACGAATCGGCCGTAATGTAACGATTCGGGGCGCCATTATCGGCGAAGGCGCCGTCATTGAAGACGGGGCCGATGTGGAGCGTCTGACGGATCTGCCAGTTGCCGTCGTCGGCGATCGCGAAATCGTACGAAGAAAGCATGAGTTGTTGCCTAAGCTCTATATGCCTGTGCAGGGATTCACCTTTGAGCCCATCGGCTGATCGGAAAGGAAGGCGGATTTCGGTCTGCGAGCTTAGAGCTCAATCTGCCCTTCCTTTACCCATGGAAAGGAGGAAGCCTCATGCGTACTTGGCATTACATCGTACCAGTTATTACCGTCATGTGTCTGTGGGCTGCCTTTCTGCGTGCGGATGATCAGGCAGAACGAACGCTGCCGCTTACGAGCCAGCCGATGGCGTTGGCGAGCAGCGCTCCCAAGCCGGCATCGGAAACGGTTAAGGTCAGGACGCCGCTGCAAGTGGGAAGGGTGTGCGGCATTGCAATCCAAGACGATTTGAAAACCGTCTACGAAATGAAGGGAGAGCCTGTACAGATCGAAACGTCCCCGGAAAATAAACGGGAGCGGGTGCTCATCTATGAGGACTGCCGCATCGGGCTCCTTGACCAGTTCGTGCGGTATGTTACGGTTCCGGCAGCGGCACGGCGGATCGAAATCAACAGCAGTTTGGTCAACATGAGGCTTGACGAGCTAAGGGAGCTGTTAGGCGACCCTTATCATGTGGGGGAGGACGGGCTTGTATACCGTTACGGTCAAACGGCATTGAAGCTTACCCTGGACGAAACGGGAGAGCAGCTCGAAGCGGTAGACTTTTTTCATGTGGCTGCGGGATAGGACAAACCTAAGGATTCTTAAGCGAATCTTAACCGGCGGACTAATTTCCAACGATTGACCTGCATGATAAGATAAGAGAGGAATGTTTGCAGTTCCTACGGGGGTACGAACCATTGATGAAAAATGATATCCGTAAGTTTCACTTAAAGCTGCTTTCCACGCCTGAAGCGAACGTATTGTTCGCGGCCGGGGAGCTGGATCTCGGCACGTCCGAGGAGTTTCGGCGTGTGATCGAACCGCTCGCCGCCGAAGATCGGATCCCTCTCACGCTGAATATGAGGGAGCTCACGTATATTGATAGTACGGGGATCGGAATCCTCGTGTCCATTCTGAAGATCAGGCAAGCAGCCGATGCGCCCTTCACGCTTCAGGAGGTGCCCGCAAAGATTCGCCGCTTGCTCGACATGACCGGCCTGACCAAGTTTCTTACATTGGAGGGAGGCGGCGCATGAGCCCGGACTTGAAGGGAAAAGACGTCGTGCTGAAGGTGCCGGCGATGCCTGCGTATCTGGACACGATTCGATTGGTGCTCTACGGTACCGCAGCGCAGATGGGCTTCTCCTACGAAGCCATCGAGGACATGAAGGTTGCCGTCACGGAGGCATGCACGCATGCGCTTCTTCAGCTGGAGCCGGGGAAGGCCGGCGAGCTGCGGCTGACCTTGGAAAGGAGCCGGCAGGAGCTGCGGATGCGGATTCAGCATGAAGGAGAGCCGGTAACCTATGGCAAGCTTGGTTCGGGAGCGGGCCTGCCGGACGGTGCCTCCGCCGCTCCATTGCCGAATGTCATGCCAGGCTTGCCGCCTGATACGGAGGGACTCGGCTTGTTCCTGATGCAGTCGCTGGTGGACGAAGTCACCGTACTTAAGCTGGAAGGCGGTGCAGAGGAGGTTGTTCTCTGCAAGCGCCGGGAGTAAGAGGAAAGGCCTCAAGTGATCCCGAAGGGATGCGCTCGAGGCCTTTTTGCTGCGGACCGGTAGGATCCTGTACCATCCGCTATCGTTTGCCGGGATCGTAGGGTTCACCGAGGGCGGAAGGCGCAGAGGCACGGCCCACGGCACCAGCCAAGACGAGAATCGTTAAAACGTACGGCAGCATGAACAGGAACTCCATCGGAATCAGCTTGGTCGCTTCGAAGAGCTGAACGAAGTTGCGAAGCGCCTGGGCGAAGCCGAAGAAGATCGTCGCGCCGAGTGCACCGACCGGATGCCATTTGCCGAAGATCATAGCCGCAAGGGCGATGAAGCCTTGGCCGGAGATCGTGTTGTGCGAGAAGTTGCTCGTCGTGGTCAGGGTGATCGTCGCTCCCCCTAGTCCGCCCAGAGCGCCGCTCAGCAGCACGGCCAGATAGCGGATGCGCACAACGGCGATGCCCACCGTATCGGCCGCACCCGGATGCTCGCCTACGGCGCGAAGGCGCAGCCCGAACGGAGTGCGGAACAGCACATACCAGATGACCGCCACGAGCAGCAGAGCTATGTATGTCGTCGGGTAGGCATAGAACAGGGCCGGCCCGATCAACGGAATTTGCGACAAGCCGGGAATGGCAACTTTATGAAACACTACGTTCAAGGTTTCCGTTTGGCCGGAGCCTTGGAACAGGATTTTGACCAGGTACACGGACAGGCCGAGCGCCAGAAAGTTGATGACGACGCCGCTGACGACCTGATCCGCCTTGAAGGTGATTGAGGCGACGGCATGAATAACCGAGATGGCCATGCCGAAGAGCAATGCAGCCACAAGCCCGATCCAGGGCGACATCGCCCCATACCCCGACCGTTCCGCGGACCAGGTGGCTACTGCGGAAGCGAAGGCCCCGGACACCATCAGCCCCTCAAGCCCGATATTGACGACACCGGATCGCTCGGAGAGGATGCCGCCCATTGACGTGAAGATGAGCGCCGTAGAGAAGACGAGTGTCGTATGCAGCAGCTCGCCGATAACGCGAAGCGTATCCATTCGTTAGGCCGCCTCCCCTCGTTTTCGTTTGCCGAGCAGCGGACGCAGCATCCACCGGATGATGCCGTGCGAGGCGACGAAGAAGATGACCAGGGCGATGATGACCCGAATGATCTCGGGCGGCACATCCGCACCGAAGCTCATACCGGCCGAGCCGTAGGTAAGGGAGCCGAACAGGACTGCCGCCAGCACCACGCCAAGCGGATGATTGCCGCCGAGCAAAGCTACGGCAATGCCGTCAAAGCCGTAGCCCGGCGATCCGGCGGCAACGACGTGGTAATGAAAGACGCCCAGCACCTCGAAGGTGCCCGCCAGCCCGGCGAACAGCCCGCCGATGAACATGGCCCGCACCACATTGCGGTTGACGTTCATGCCGGCATACTCCGCGGCGTGCGGGTTATGTCCGACGGCGCGGAGCTCGAAGCCTTGTTTTGTTTTCCACAGAAGCATATAGAACACCGCTGCCGCCAGCAGGGCGATGGGAATGCCTAAGTGCAGCCGCGCGTTGCCGAACCACTCCGAGAGCCGTACCAGCGAAAGAGACGCCGATTCGTGAATCGGGTAGGTCCGCTGCTGGCCGGGCAGCAGCAGAAATCGGCTGACGATGAAATTGGACAGGAACAGCGCAATCCAATTGAGCATTATCGTCGTGATGACCTCATTCACGCCGCGTGCCGCCTTCAGCCATCCCGCGATGCCGCCCCATAATCCTCCCAGCACAGCCCCCGCAATCACAGCGAGCGGCGCATGAAGCCAAAACGGCAGATCGAGCTTGATGCCCACCGTTACGGCTCCGATCATACCGAGCAGGAACTGGCCTTCGCCGCCGATGTTGAATAAGCCCGTACGAAAGGCAAAGGCGACGGACAGGCCCGTAAGAATGAGCGGAGCAATCTCACGAATCGTCTCCCCGATATTATAAGGACTGCCAAGTACCCGATCGAGCAGGGCGGCATAAGCGGCAAGCGGGTTATAGCCGCCCGCCAGCATGATCAAAGCGCCGGCAGCCAGCCCCAGCACGATGGCAACAAGAGGAACCAAGGCCGTATCCGCCGTAAAAGCCCGTACCCATTTATTCACGAAGCAGGTCACCTCCCTCTGCGCGAGCGGATAAGCCCGAGGAACCGGACATCATGAGGCCCAGCTCCCGGTCTGTAGTATTCTTCGGATCGACGATACCGACAATACGGCCTTCGCTGATCACGGCAATTCGGTCCGACACACCGAGAATCTCATCGATCTCAAGCGAGATGAGCAGCACGCCCTTGCCTTTATCCCGCTGCTCCACCAAGCGCTTATGGATGAACTCGATGGCTCCTACATCCAGTCCCCGCGTCGGCTGTGCGGCGATCAGCAGGTCGGGGTCGGCATCGATCTCGCGGGCAATGATCGCCTTCTGCTGGTTGCCCCCGGACAACGCCCGGGCGGGGGTATGCGTCCCGGGAGTCCGCACATCGAATTCGGCGATCAACCGCCTCGCCTGCCGGTCAATGGCTTCCCGGTTCAAGAAGCCGCCTTGGCTGTAGGCCGGCTGATAGTACGTCTTCAGCACCATGTTCTCCGACATCGAGAAGTCAAGCACCAGTCCGCGTTTATGCCGGTCCTCGGGAATATGGCCGACCCCTGCCTCGGCGACCCTGCGCGGGTCCAGTCCGGCGATAGGTTTGCCATTCAGCGTGATGCTTCCCTGCTCAACAGGACGCAGCCCTGTGAGCGCCTCAATCAGCTCGCTTTGGCCGTTGCCGTCGACGCCGGCAAGCCCCAGAATCTCGCCGCGCCGCACCTCGAAGGTGACGCCGCTCAGTACCGGCACCTGATTCGCCCCTCGGGCGGTCACATCCCGGACGCTAAGGACCGCCTCGCCGGGCCGCGATTCGGTCTTGTCCAGCTCGAAGGTAACGTGGCGGCCGACCATCTTCTCCGCGAGCTCGTCCGGGTTCGTCTCCGTCACCTTCAGCGTATCGACCACCTTGCCCCGCCGGATGATCGTCACCCGGTCGGCGATCGCCATAATTTCCTTCAGCTTATGCGTAATGATGATGATGGATTTGCCTTCCTTCACCAGCAGCCGCAGGATTTCCATCAGCTCCTGTATCTCCTGAGGGGTCAGCACGGCGGTCGGCTCGTCGAAGATGAGAATGTCGGCGCCGCGGTACAGCGTCTTGACGATCTCAACCCGCTGCTGCATGCCGACGGAGATATCATGGATGTAGGCCTTCGGGTCGACTCGCAGCCCGTACCTCTCCGATAGCTCCGTCACCTGCCGTTCCGCGCTCCGGTAATCGATACGCAGCCCCTGCTTCGGCTCCGTGCCGAGAATGATATTCTCGGTTACGGTGAACGGCTGCACCAGCTTGAAGTGCTGATGCACCATGCCAAGGCCGAGCCGGATGGCTTCCTTGGGCCCGGTGATCGTCACCGGACGGCCGCCGATGCGAATCTCGCCTTCATCCGGCTGGTACAGCCCGAACAGGATGTTCATCAGCGTCGATTTACCGGCGCCGTTCTCGCCGAGCAGCGCCAGGATTTCGCCCTTGCGCAGGGTAAGGCTGATCCCGTCGTTGGCTACAATGCCGGGGAAACGTTTCGTAATGCCGCGCATCTCCACTACTGTTTCTCTGGCTTCTGCTGCCGCCATGCTATCTTCACCGCCTATTTTTCCGGTACTTTGATCTCGCCCTTCACAATGCGCTGCTTGTATTCCTCAACCTTCGCCAGCACGTCAGCCGGCACATTCTTCTTCGATGTTTCGGACAGGCCTACGCCATCCTCCTTCAGGCCGAGCACGATCGTCGTCCCGCCGGGGAACTTCCCTTGAATGACATCGCCCGATACCTTGTACACGGCGGTATCTACACGCTTCATCATCGAGGTCAGCGTTACATCATCGCCAAAAATGAGCGACTGGTCCTGATCGACGCCGATAACCCACACCTTGCTGCCGGCTTTTACCCGGTCCTTCGCTTCATTAAATACGCCGTTGCCGGTAGCGCCGGAAGCGTGGAAGATAATATCCGCTCCGGAGTTATAGATCGTCGCTGCCGCCGCCTTCCCGAGGTCAGGCTTATCGAACGCGCCGGTATAGTTGACCGTGACGGTTGCATTCGGATTTACCGCCGATACGCCGGCCTTAAAGCCGGCCTCGAATTTCTTGATTACCGGAAGGTCAATCCCGCCGACGAAGCCGATCTTGTTCGACTTGGTCATCAGTCCGGCAACCACGCCGACCAGATACGACCCTTCGTTCTCTGCGAAGGTGACTGACACCACATTCGGCGCCGAGACCACATTATCCACGATAGCCAGCTTCGCCTCCGGGTTTTGCTTGGCCACGGTGCCGACGGCGTCGCCCAGCATCAGGCCGATGCCCCAGGTGAGATTGAAGTTGGCTTTCACCAGCTGTGTCAGGTTGGGAACATACTCGGAATCACTTTTACTTTGAATATATTTGACCTTCGCTCCGGTATCCTTCTCCAGCTTCTGATGGCCGGCCCAGGCGCTTTGGTTGAAGGAGTTATCGTTCACGCCGCCGACGTCCGTGACCATCCCGATATTGAAAGCGGCGCCCGGCTTTTCGCCTCCCCCGGCAGCCGTTCCCGCTCCGCCGCCTGCGCCTTGATTCGTATTACCGGTTTGCGGCGCTGCTGTTTTCCCGCAGCCGCTTAAGGTGAAGCCGAGCGCCAGGACAGCGGTCAGACTTAAGGTCATCCATTTGTTCATATCAGCTTATCCCTCCGTTGGTGTTGTTTTCTGGCGTATGTACCATTCATTTGATTCCCATGCGGCAGCCTTCCACTTCATGACACCCGGATCGATGAGCGGTGCAGTTTCCTTCCACAGAAGCGCACGCTCGATCTCGGTGAGAGGCTGGTAGCTCCGGGCCGCCTCCAGATTCCGCTCCAGCTGCTTCATCGTCTCCATGCCTATGATGGCGGTGGAAATCGGAAGCGACCATGTATAGCGTAGCGCCTTCTCGTACCAGGTAGCGAGCTTGCCGAGCCCAAGCACCTTCATGCCGATGACGGCCGTACCGTGCTCGGCCGCTGCCGGCAGAAACTCATGCTCGAAGCTGTAGAGGAACGCATCCACAACCGAAAGCGCAACAAGCGCACTGTCGAAGGGATACCGCTTCAGCGCCGTGATCTGCACATCCGGGTTCGTATGGCCGCTGATGCTCGCCAGCTTCACGAGCCCCTGTTCCTTTGCTTCCCGCATAGCCTGCATGGCCCCGTCCTTGGCGAAGCAGCGATCAAGCTCCTCCATCGACGCCACGTTGTGAAGCCGCCACTCGTCGACGTGGTCCGTCTGCAGCCGCTTCAGGCTCTCTTCGAGCAGCCGCCAGGAGCCGTCGCGCGTCCGGTCGTGGGTCTTCGTGGCAAGATGGATGCGATTGCGGCGGCCGTCCTGCGAGAGCGCCTTGCCGAGCCGCTCCTCCGATTGGCCCTTCGAGTAGCTCGGTGCCGTGTCGAAATAGGTGATGCCCTCATCGATCGCGCGATGCACGATCCGGATCGCCTCCTCCTCGCTGCAGCCGTGAGCATCGACGATCCGCTGGGCGCCGAAGCTCAGGATCGGGAACCGGAGGCCCGTTGTACCGAATTGTCTTGTTTGCAAAAGAGGGCTTCCCCCTGTCGTATGAAAGTCATGGTTTCAGCATGGGTAGTATTCTTCAAGCTTTGGTTTCTTATGTAATGTGTGGAAAACGAGAAAAAGCTATCCGCCGGCTGGGGAGAACCGGAGGATAGCTTATGGGAGGCGGTGCAGGGAAACTACGCACACGGAAGGCTAAGGGTAAAGGTGGTACCCAAGCCAACCTTGCTGCGGACGCGGAGGGTGCCCTGGTGGTCCTGAATGATCTTCTGGCAGATGGATAAGCCGAGGCCGGTTCCCGATTCCTTGGTGCTGAAGAAAGGATGGAAAATTTGCTCCAGCTGATCCTCCGGGATCCCGGTGCCGGTGTCGGTGATTTCCACCACGGCGAACCGTTCCGGGCTCTCATACATCGTAACGCGCAAGGTACCGGACTCCGGCATCGCCTCCAGTCCGTTCTGCATCAGGTTCAGCAGTACCTGCACCAGCTTGTTCGGATCCGCCTGCACGGTGATCGCTGCCGAAGCGCCCTCCCACTGCAATTGATGCCCGAGACGCAGTGCCTGGGATTCCGCTAGCTGCAAAGCTCTGTTGACGCATTCCAGCAAAGCGATGCTCATGACATCGGCGGCATTCGGTCTGGAGAATTGCAGGAACTCTTTGGTCAGCTCATTCATTCGGCCCACCTCCTCCAGGATGATGTCGTAATATTTGCCTACATCGCCCTGCTGCTTCCCGATCTGGAGGAAGCCTTTCACGGAGGTGAGCGGATTGCGAATTTCGTGGGCTAGTCCTGCTGCCAGTTCACCCACGGTTTTGAGCTTCTCATTGTGCAAGAGCCGCTCCTCTTCTTTCTTCCATCGCTCCTTCTTGCTCATGAGCATCTGATCCTCCATGACGGCGACAATCTCTTGCTCGGAAATCCCGGCTCTTAGCTCCAAGGACAAGGTTTCGAACTGCAGACCGCAATACCTCGGCAATTCATGAAGAAGAAAATGACGGGTTCTTTGCTGCTGAAGGCCGTCGATGAGAATGACAAACTTGTCCCCGTTATATCGGGCAATCGAATAAGCCCCGGGCAAATACTCCTGAAGCACCTCTGCCGTAAGGACTAACAGCCGGTTAACTTCCTTGTATCCGAGCTTGACGTTCAAAAGCCGGGTCTCTTTGCCGTCCAGCAGGAAAAGGTGAGGGGAAATCTTCGATGAGGAGGTTCGCTTAAGCAGAGCTTGCAGCTGCGATTGAAGTCCCCGAAAATTGCTTAAGCCGGTCAAGGCATCGGTTCGGCTGCTGCGCTGCAGCTTCTCCCGAGCCTTTTCCGCGTTTTCTAAATAGACGCAAAAATAATAAGCCATGCTTCCGACGGAGGTATTGAAGATGATGAACTCGATGATGATGGTCGTTAAAAGCTCACGGGACGTAAGGAGGAACGTAAAGCCGATAATGGAAGCGGCAAGATAAAAAAACATCAGCAGAACCCAATGACTTAGACGAAGGGACCGGTAGAAATACGCTAAGATAGCGGTTGCGACTCCACCGACGACGGTAAGCAGGGAACTTGTGACCGCGGCCTCGGATAGGGGGAACAGCAGAATCCGGCCCGCGGCGACAATGAGGGAGCTGATCAGAGCGCCTGGAAAGCCGCCTAGTTTCCCCGCGAGCATAATAGAAAGGAAACGAAGGTCAAGAATGCCCCCGTCCTGTAAATGGATCGAGTAATACATGAGAAGATTGCCAACGATGCCGTAAAGGATCCCGTAAACCATCGAACTGTACCGTACATCCTGTCTGTACCTTTGCAATGTATGATTGAGGCGATGAATCAAAAACATGTGGGAAAGCAGCAAAGCTGCATTAAGATACAGGACAGAGAGCATAAGAAATAGTCACCCTTGGTGTAAGTATTCGCTACGTAATCTAGTTTAGCTATGAACGTATCATTAGTAAATATATTTTACTTCTGTTTACCGATCACATGAAAAAAGGTCAGCAAAAAAACGGGCAAAGCCTTGCTGTGCAAGGCCTTGCCCGTTCATTCGGTCTGCAGCTTAGTCTACAAAGGACTGCAGCATCCAGACATGCTTCTCCAGCTTGGATCGAATGTCCACCAGCAGATCGATCGTTCCTTCGTCATGCGCATCCTCCGCCGCTGCCATCGTTTCCGTCAATTCTCCGAGCAATTGGCGGAAATCGTCCGTAAGCTGTATTACCATCCGTTCCGCCGACAGGTCATGGCTATCCTCCCGGATCGAGGCAGCCTCCATAAATTCTCTCATCGTCGAGAACGGGATGCCGCCGAGCGCCAGCACCCGCTCCGCCAGCTCGTCCAGAAAGCGGTCCGCCTCCTGGTACAGCTCCTCGAACTTCGTATGCAGCTGAAAGAAGTAGGCTCCTTTGACAAACCAATGGTATTGGTGAATCTTTATGTAGAGTACAGCCCAATTCGCCACCTGTCGGTTCAGCAATCGATTCAGTTCTACTTGGTTTGCCGCCAATGTTTGATTTGTCATCTTCAGAGTCCTCCTTATCCATTCGAAAAGATGGGCGGACAGCCCGGATCGGCGCAGCAGCACCCGGACCGTCCGTATCACAGCGAACACTTGGTCTCGTGTCCGCTTGTCCATAATTTAACCTCAGAACAGAGGAGCGAAACAGGGGCAAGCCGATGTTTCAATAGGCGGAAATCCGGTTAAGAATAGGAGAATGAGTACATGTGGAGGTGGAGGCAACCAATGACTCCAGACCGTGACTTTCAATTACAAACGGAACGAACGGAGCTTGCGAATATCGTTTCCCTGCAGGGGGAGCTGGACTTGTCCAAGGTGGGCGATTTGCGGCAGGCGCTTGACCCCTTCGTTGCGGATACCGATCGCAGGCTGGTTTTGAACCTGAAGCAGCTCCAATACATTGACAGCACCGGGATCGGTGTGATTGTATCGGTGTTGAAGGCAAGGGATGTGCTGAAGGCCGAATTTCGGGTGGAGGAGATTCCTCCCAAAATTAAACGCCTGTTCGACTTGACCGGCATCACGCCGTTCTTGCATATAAGCGAGACCAACGCCAGCTGAGGCACGGCCCAATTAACGGTTATAGAAAGGATCGAAGCGAGAGTATGAAACCGGAAAAAGTACATTTGACCGTACCCGCACAGGCGGAATATATTGATCTGGTCCGGCTTACGCTGTACGGCATCGCTTCCAAGCTCGGATTCTCCTATGAGGAAATCGAGGACATGAAGGTGGCTGTCGCCGAGGCATGCAATAATGTGGTTGTTCATGCCTATGACCCGGGGATGCCCGGCAGCATGGAAGTATGCTTCGAGCGCGTGGGCTCTGCACTGAGCATTTCCGTGAAGGATCAAGGACCGAGCTTCGATTACGCCGAGAAAGCGAGCAAGGCCGGCTCGCTGCACGACAAGAGCTTGAACGAAATCAATGTAGGCGGGCTCGGTATTTATCTGATGCAGGCTCTGATGGATCACGTCGAAGTAAAAACCGGCAACGGCACCGAGGTGATTCTGACGAAGACGGTCAGCCAAAGTGAGGAAATGGTATGAATATGCACTCGGAGCGATTCGAAGGCCAGCGCGCTGAGGAGTTGATACTCCACTATCAGAAGACGGGCTGCAACGAAACCGCGACCGTCTTGCTGCAGCATTACGAACCAATGGTGAAAATGGCAGCCGGCAAAATGTCGCGCAATCGCCCCGATCTCTTCGAGGACCTCTACCAAGTGGGGCAGATGTCTGTGCTTCGCCTTTTGAAGCAATTTGATTTTTCCTTGGGCGTACAGTTCGAGGCATATATGATGAAGAGTGTCATCGGCCATATGAAAAATTATCTCCGCGATAAATCCTGGTATGTGCAGGTGCCTCGGCGGATCAAGGAAAAAGGAAATCAGATTCAGCAAATTATCGACACGCTGACGGTGCGCCTGGAACGGTCGCCGAATGTCGACGAAATCGCTGCGGAGATGGGGCTGTCGGTGGAGGAGACGATCGAAATTTTGGCCGGCCGCGAATATTATCATTATGTTTCGCTGGACACGCCGCTGTCGTCGGAGGATAACGGATCGACCATCGGCGATGTGATCGGCTCCTTAAGCGACGCTTACCAGCTGGTCGAAACGCGATTGGATCTACAGGAGGCGCTGGTTCATCTTAAGCCGGAGGAGCAGAAGGTACTCCAGCTTGCCTATGTCGAGGGGCAGTCTCAGCGGACGATTGCGGCGCAGCTGAACGTATCGCAGATGAGCGTGTCCCGGATCCAGAAGCGGGCCCTGGATAAGCTGAAGGCGTTCTTCCAGGAGTCTGCCGGAAGGAAGGAATCGTAGAACACGTCCTTACTAGGGGGCGTGTTTTCTTTGTGCCGTTTCGTAACAAAAAAGCGGTTCTCCCCCGGTCTCCAAGAGGAATAACCGCTTATCCATCATCAGGCTCTCCGGTTCGCGGAGCCTCGGGAAATCAGACCGAGCAGAAGGGTAAACAGCGCCGCGCCGAGCACGGAGGGAATAACCGCAAAGCCGGCAATGACCGGTCCCCACGACCCAAGCAGCCAATAGCCGATCCAAGCGCCGACGAAGCCGGCCAGCATAGCGCCGAGAATACCGCCGGGCATGGTGCCCGGTGCAACGGCTGAACCTACGGTTCCGATCACCATCGCCATCAGCAGAGTAATCAGCAAGCTCATCATGGCAAGCAGCTCCTTTCATCACGTAAGATGATTTCGCTTGTCCTGATATTACCCGCTTTGGCCGGCGATGAACCAAATCAGGGAGCCGTTAATAATCAGACCCATCCTGCTCTTTTCTATACATGCCCGAATGAAGCAGGTCGATGTTCCAATGGATCGACTTCAGGCTATAGTCCGCAAGAGGCTTTTTCCCGTAATCGGTAAGCCTGGCCCACGCCTTGAAATCCTGCTTATAAAGGACGTGCTCAAGTCTCAGCACATCCGATTGCTTTTCCTTACCCGCTTGGAAGGCGGAGGTAATCTCCTCTGCGATTTCCTTCTGGGCCTGCTGTTTAAGAAGCTCGTCCGACTCATCCCCGGTCAACTCGTTGATGCGGCAGCCGACATGGCCCTCGATGCGAAAGCTCACCTTATCGCCCGCCAGCTCGGACTTGATGACATGCACCGGTTTTTTGCACACCAACGACGAAGTCGGCAACCCGGCACCGGAGAGGCTCAGGGTCACCCGGTCGGTTCCCCCTTCTACCCACCGCGTACCGATCCCTTGCTCCAGAGGGAAATAGACGGCAGGCTGTTCCTTGTACAGGGCATAGACACCGTCCTTATACAGCAGCGGCTCGTTCTTCTCATCCATCTTCCAGCTTTTGCGGGTGATACCCAAGGAAGGGAGAAGCACGGTGTTACCCGGCTCGCGCAGCTCCGCTATGAACCGCTGATATCGCATAGGAGTGATCGTCGAGCTTTGGCGGTGATTCATCTCGGGCTGATGCAATATGGTGGAGAGGGAGGACAGGTTAAAGAACGATTTGGTGCTGAAAATATCCACGATCGACGATTTCGTCCCATAGACCCATTGGGAGAAGCGGATTTCCCTGAAGCGAATCATACTGTCAAAGTCCTCTGAGCGAAGTCCCTTCCTGAGCAGCTTATCACCGATGACCAAGGCCGATACGTGGCCCCAGAACATCTCCTGCTGTGCAGCTCGATTGATATCGTGAAACGCCTCCGCTAAGCTCTTTCCTTTCCCTATCCCTACGAAGACCGGAGCCTCTTGACCAGGCTTGCCGCCCCCCTGCTGCTTGGCTACATTCGTGAAATCCAGCAGCTGTACGTAAACCACGTACTTCCCGTCTAAATAATCGATCCCGACCGCCGTACTGTAGTTGATATCCTGCATCGTCTTCACGTCCCAACAGCCGGACAGCAGCAGAAGGCAACCGATGAGCGCCGCCGTTCTCCAGTATATGCTGCGCATGAACATCAGCTCCTCCTTACCGGTTGGGTTTCTTGGACCGCAGAAAGGCGGGTATTTTGGGCTGCAGCCGCAAGGGAAGCTGCAGCAAAGCCTGGGGCCATTCCTTCCAGAAGGGAGGAGAGATCGGGGCAAGATAAGAAACGCCGAACGACCGCTGCACGGACAGGTATAAGACCGTGGCGAAGATTCCCAGGAAAAACCCGTACATACCCAGCGCGGAAGCACAGGCCAAAATGAAGAACCGCAGCACCGTAACGGTTCCGTTCAAGGATTGGTTAACCAGGGTAAATGAAGAGACCGCCGTTAGGGCGGAGACGACCAGCGTCGTCGGGGAGGTGACTCCCGCTTGTATGGCTGCATCCCCGACAATTAAGCCTCCTACGACGGCCACCGTTTGCCCTACGGCACGGGGAAGCCTTAGCCCTGCTTCCCGAAATAGCTCGAACAGGCCGAGCATGAAGTACAGATCCAGCGAACCGGACATCGGAAGACCCAGCTTGGAGGAGGTAATGGTAGCCAGCAGCGGGAATGGTAGCTGATCCATATGGAACGACGTAAGAGCAACCCAGAAGCCGGGCAGCAAAATCGCGATCAGCAGGCCGATTAACCGCAGCAGCCTTTCAAGAGATACGAAATAGAAGGGGAGGTACATATCCTCCGGCGATTTCAGAATGGCGGTTAAATTCGTCGGACCGATGAGCACCATCGGGGAGCCGTCAACCAGAATCACAAGGCGCCCCCGCAGCAGGCTTTGAGCCACGAAGTCAGGCCTTCCGATATAATCGAACAGCGGGAACAGCGGATATTTCGTATCCGCAAGCATCTCTTCCAGCTGGGAGCTGCCGAGCAAGGCATCCACATCTACCCGCCGGAGTCTGCTGCGGGCTTCTTCCACAATGGCTGCGTCGGACACATCGGCTATGTACATCAAGGAGACTCGGGTATTGCTCCTTCGGCCGATCTGGAAGGACTCGTTGCACAAGCTGTTGCTTCGAATCCGCTTGCGGATTAGCGCCGTATTGATTGCGAGCTCCTCCGTGAAGGCATCCCTCGGGCCCTTCACCGAAACTTCCGTGCTGGATTCCTCGGGCGTTCGTTGAGGAAGCTTCGCAATGTCGAGCGAGTAGAGCAGCTGCTCCTTCTCGAACAGCAGCAGCAGATGCCCGGAATAGATGCGGATCACCGCATCCTGGAAAGGCGAGAAGGGAAGTGCGGCCAGCTGCAGCTGGTTCTGGGATAAAGTCTCCGCCAATAGTCCAGGCTCCTGCTCGGAGAGCATGATATTCAGGGAAGGAAGAACATGCTCGTTCAGCTGCTCCGTATCCGCCATCCCTTCGCAATACAGCAGTACCACGCTATGCAGTCTGCCGGACTCTCCCAGCTGATGATGATGTATCTGGACATCCGACGATTGGGCAAAAAAGTTCCGCAGCCTTTGTTCGTCCCAACGCTCCATGAGCTTCCCTCCTACTGATGTAATTCCGATTGTGGGTTACGACGTTACTTCCTTTTTCGCTGCCGGAAGAAATGCAAATAGGGCGATAAGCGCCGTGAGCAGTATCCATATAGCGAATAGGGACGGATAATACACCTGCTTCAACAGCTGCATAAACTCCATATCGCTAAGCTCAAGCAGGCTGACGCCCATAATCAGTGCGGCAGCGGCGATAAGGATGCCGTTCCGGTAACGCCTCTGCTTCAAAGGAATGATGTCCGACAATATAAACAGCATAAGCGAGATTCGGATAAAAGCGCCTGAGAGCCATTGGTAGATGGAGAGGAAGTCCAGATGGGAGATGAATTTGCCGATCATCACCATTCTCCATTGCTCGAAGGCCGGGTATCTGAGATGCGCGGATTCGAACGGTCCGAATAAAGAAATGGAGCCCATTAACGGTCCGATCGTAAGGCCCGACAAAATGAGCACCACGGACAGCAGCGGCAGCAGCCGAATCGGGCCTTTGACATGGTGCTGAATAAACAATAAAAGCATCAGCTCGCCGGTCGCCTCTCCGAGATAAGGAAGTGCTTGCATCGTAGGGCCAATGCCATGAGTGAATAGCGGTGTGAGCAGCGAATAGTCCTTGAACTGAAAATTCGTCAACATGACGAAATACCCGAGCAGAACGACACCCGGAAGGAAGATGCCGGAAATAATCGCTATGGATTCGATTCCCGCCATCGCGGCAAGCACACAAAGCAGGAGGAAGGTGGCGCCGATGACGGACAATGGAGTCAGGGGCAGATAAGATACATGCGTCCACATGGCGGTATCTCTCAGGGAAACAAATATTGAAGCGAGCAGCAGAAGAAGAACCGGAAGGGCTACAATCATCGCAGCGAAGGTTCCGTAACGCATCCGAATCCAATGGAGGATCGGCAGCCGGTCGGAACGCTTGATCATGCCGTACCACAGCAGGGCCCATAAGAGGGCGGGGATGATCATAATGACGACAGCCATCCAGGAATCCCGCTTCGCGGTTTCGAGCAGGAAGGGCAGAAGGATCACATGATTGTTCACCCCGATGACAAGAATCAGCATCATGTAGGCCTGCAATGGAGTAATGGTACGCTTGGTCATGGTCGTCCCCCCTGGGTAATATCGCATCAGGGGTAGTATGCGGAACCTTTTGCCATGATTATGCATTCCTTGGCGGCTTGGATGAACTTTTTGCCATGGAAAGGGAACCTTTTCCTTCCTGTACCGTCCAATGTGTTGAGAGGTGAACACCGGTGGCCTTTGAATATTTGAAGTCGCTCTCCTCAGGGATGGATAAGAGCGCCATTCTGCAGGAGTTAATGGCGGCCTATGGCGAGGATGTGTGGAACTATGCCTTCTTCCTCACACGCAAGCCCGAGCTGGCCGACGATATAACGCAAGATGTGTTTGTGAAGGTGTTTGAGCGGATTTACACATTCCGCGGAGAAGCCTCCGTCAAGACGTGGTTGCTCGCGATTACGCGCAATTTGGTACGGGATCACTGGCGTTCGGCCTGGTTTCGCAGAGTCATTCCCTTCGGCGTGCTGCAGCGCGAAGAAACGATGGCTTCGGCGGAAAGCCAGGCGATCGGCAGTCTTGTCACCGAGCAGGTATGGCAGGTGGTGCTGGGCCTGCCTGCCAAGCTGCGGGAGGTGCTGCTGCTGCATGCCCATCATGGCCTGAGCTACGCTGAGATCGCCCGGCTACTGTCCGTCTCGGAGGGAACGGTCAAGTCGAGGCTTTATCGGGCGCGGGCCAAGGTTTCGGAGCAGTTACATCAGGCGGAAGGAGGTGACGGACGATGAAGCGGATGGAGCCGGAGGCATGGGAGAAGCAGCTGACTAGACTGCCGCTGAAGGAAGGGGGCTTCTCCAAGGAGCTAATTCGGAAGGTGAAGGAGCGAACCGAGGTGGAGAAAATCGGAGGTCGTAAACGCAGCAGCTGGCTAAGGCTGAGCCCGGTGCTGGCGGCAGCAGTACTGATGGCCGCGGGGTTGACGCAGCAGGAGGAGATCGGCGCGCTTCTGACCAAGCTTTCCAAGCCGCAAGAACGAATGGCATTGGAAGCCATGGATAAGGAAAAGGAGCAGAAGCTGAAGGTGTATTATTTTCACGAGGACACCTTCATGGCCAATTATGGCAAGGCATTTATCATTCGCTATCCGAATACGGATCTGGAGATCGTCTCTCACCCGAACGGACCGGCAAGCAGCAGCGGACCGAGCCCGGAGCAGCTGATAGAGCAGCGGCAGCCGGATGTCTTGGCCCTAACGCTGGAGCAATACGAACGCATGGCTTCCGAGGGCAAGCTGTATGCGCTGGATGCCGTTATGAAGCAGGACCGCTATGATCTGCAGGGCCTTTACAGCGGCTTGACTGAGGTGCTGCGGGACAAGGGGGGCGGCAGTCTATACGGACTTGCGCCGCAATATAATCAGCGGGCGCTCTTTTATAATAAAGAGCTGTTCGACAAATACGGTATTCCTTATCCTAAGGACCAAATGAGCTGGGAGGAGCTGCTGCAGCTGGCCCAAAGGTTCCCGGCCGCAGCGGAAGGCGATAAGCTGTACGGGCTTACGATAGGCACGGCCTACGATCCCATGCAGCTGGTGCAGGAGGCGGGGAGAGCCAAGGGGCTGCAAATCATCGATGACGCGGGGCAGCAGGTAACGGTGAATACCCCGGAATGGAAACAGCTGTACATGCAAACGATGGAAGCGTACCGCAAAGGGAGCTTACATCTGCCCGAAGTGATCATGGGAAGCATCACGATGGAAGAGCTGTATAAGAAAAATCCCTTTATCATGGGTAAGGCAGCTATGTCGCTTCAGACGTACAGCTATGTGCGAAGCATGGAGGAAGCGCAGAAACATTACAAGCTGTCCGCCTTCCCCTGGGATCTTGCGACCGAGCCCGTGGATCCCTCAAGGCCGAAGGAGACGACATCGTTCACCGTACCGACGGTATACGCGGTGAACGCCAAATCGCCCAATAAGCGGACCGCTTGGGAGCTGGTCAAATTTATTGCCAGCGACGAGATGGCGCGCAAGATGGATTCCGGTTCCGGCTCGTGGGGAGTACCGGCCCGTACGGGTGTATTGAAAACAAACGAGCATCGGCTTGAGGTGTTTACGATGCTGAAGCCGGCTGTTCCATCTTCACCTAAGAATGTGCCGTCTTCCTTCTATCAGTCGTTCAATGAGCTTGCGATGCAGCAATCCCAGGCGGTGCTGGCGGGAAGGAAAGCCGTGGACACAGCGCTGAAGGAGCTGCAGGAGGCCGGTCAGCAGGCACTTGTCAGAGCCAAGGCGGAAGCCAAGTGAGCAAAGGGGATCTCGATGGCATGAAACGGATGACCTATACGAAGTTTTTCCTGATGGGTGCATTCCTGATCAATGTGCTCGGCTGCAGTCAGGAGCAGCCGGCCGTCGCGGAGGCGACTCAGGGCAAGCTGAAGGTTGCGTACTACGACAAGCAGGCATTCGACCTTCAGTACGGCGACTATTATGCAGTCATGTTCCCTAACCTGGAAATAGAAGTAATCGAGACGAAGCCGGCGAGCAGCGCGGGCGGGGATCGGCTTCGGGAGCTGGAGCGACTGCTTGACAGGGAACAGCCGGACCTGCTGCTGCTGGACAAAAACAGCTACGGGAGGCTGGCAGGGTTAGGAAAGCTGATATCCCTGGACCCGATGATCCAGAAGGACCGCTTCGATATTGAAAGTATGCTTCCCGCTTCAGTACAACTTTTACGCAGCAAGGGAAAGGGGCAGCTGTACGGCTTGGCTCCGCAATTCAGCAATTCCGTTCTTTATTACAATAAGGAGCTGTTCGACCGTTACGGCATCCCTTATCCGAACGAGAAGACGACGTGGGAAGATTTTTACCGGGTGGCAGCGAGATTCGGAGGGAAGCAGGAGGAGCCGAAGGTGTACGGATATCACTTTCCCTTCATGTCCAGCGTGTACAATATGGTCTTCCAAGCCGGGAGAATGCAAGGGCTCAGCTTCTGGACGGAGGACGGCAGCAGAGCTACGGTGAACACACCCTCCTGGCGCCGGGTGGTTCAATCGGTGAAGGAAGCCGTACGCAGCGGCAGCACGCCGGCGCCTGCAGATGCGATGAAGCAAAGATGGGAAAAGGAGGATCTGGATAAGACCGACCTATTCGGTCAGGGACGGGCGGCCATGACGATCAATACGACCTGGCAGATCGATCAGCTGAAGCGGAGCGGAAGCAAGGTGTCATGGGACATTGCTCCGCTGCCTGCGGCCGAAGGCGGGAAGCGGTACAGTCCCGATTTTTCCTTGAGCCCGATCTACAGCATTTATGCCGGAGCAGGAAATGTGGAAGCCGCATGGCAGGTCATCCGATATTTTCACAGTACGGAGGCCGCCAAGGTCGAGAGAAAGACGTCGCAGGCTCTGCTGACCCGCCAAGGGTTTGTAGGTCAGGAGGAAGGACGGAGCCTCCGGATCTTCTATGACGTTGCTTATGACGAAGCAGCAGACCAGGCGCTCCATGCGCCTCTGCCCTTCAGCTTCTATGAAGGCTTCGACCGGTTGGCTGAAGAGGAGCTGGACGCTATTATGCAAGGCCATGCGACTGTGGAGCAGGGGCTGCAAAGGCTGGAGCAAAGAGTACAGCGTCTGCTGGAGGAGAGCAAGGCGGCACCTCAATCGAATGAATAACGTATCGACTCCCATTCATGCAAATAGTATGATGGGAGTATTTACTATGTCTACATGCAGTCCAAGGGGGACGGAAGCACATGGCGGAGAGAAGTCAGCCCATCGACCTGCAGCAGGAACATCTGCTTCGCAGCTACTTGGAAAATACGCAAATGAACCTGCACATCGCAACCTATACGAAGGTGTCGCATACCTGGGGATCGCCTCCTCATACACCCGACGTGAATCGCTTGTATTACATTCGTGAGGGAGAAGGCTGGATCAAAATCAAGGGACGCCATTATGAGCCCCGGCCGGGCCAGCTGATTCTTCTCCCGGCAGGAGTGCGGCTGTCCTTCGGTACGCAGGCGTGGGGCAACACGTACGGCAAGTATTGGTGTCATTTTACCTCGACGGTGGGGGATATCAGTTTGTTTCAGATGCTGGATATTCCATATGTACTGGATTTTCCCGATGAGGGATGGCTCGAGCAAAGGTTCCAGGAGCTGATCAAGCACCATAGCCAGCCTACCTTGACCTCGCCCCTGCGCATCAAATCGGTGCTGCACGAAATCGTATCGGCCTACATGGAGACGGCGGCTGAGCAGGAGCGTGGGGTCCGAATGGTGCATTTAAGCGAAACGGGCAAAATCAACAGCGTTCTCGCCTACATCGATGAACGTCTGCACGAGCCGATTACTGTAGAGGAGCTGGCGCAGCTGGTGCATTTTCACCCGAATTACTTCATGCCGTATTTCAAATCGATGCTGGGCGTCTCGCCCATTGCGTATATCAATCGCAAACGGATGGAGAAGGCGCGCGAGCTGCTGGTCACAACGGAGCTTACGGTGACGGACGTCGCGGAGCAGGTAGGCTTCGAGTTGTATTACTTCTCCCGGTTATTCAAGCGAATGAACGGGATGTCCCCGAGCGAATTTCGCAAGCTGATGCAGAGACTGTCTACTGATTAAATGGCTCTGCAGCCGGACTAGGCCTGCGGCGAGCGCTTGAATTGATGAGGGGTCAGACCGACGTGCTTCTTGAACATTTGGCAAAAATACGAGAAGTTGCTCAGCCCCACCAGCTGCCCGATTTCCTGAACGGGGGCGTCGGTCGTCTTGAGCAGCCAGCACGCTTGCCGGATGCGCCGGGCGGTCAAATATTCGGTGATGCTGCTGCCGACCGTCATCTTAAACACGGCGGAAACATGATTGGGCGAGAGATGAATGGCATGCGCCAGCTTCTTGAGCTCGAAGGGCTCCATGTAATGCAGCTCGATCCACTCCATAATCCTCTCCGCGGTATAAGAGGGCTTGGAAGGGGCGGCAGGCAGGTCGGTGAGCGGACCGGCCGTTGCTTTGAGCTGATGAAGGAGAGCGGTTAAGAACAGAAGCTGCTCCTCCAAACGTTCTTCCTGGGAAGCGTTTGCAAGGATGGGCCTATGGACCTGGAACAGCTGCAGCATCGCCTCCTGGGAGAGGTTGGTGAAGCATTGCTCGGTCAGCGCGCCCTTCCACAGCTTGGCGAAGAAGGCCCGCAGGGACGGGAAAGAGGCGAGACTGGCGTCAAGCACTGCCGGTTCGAAGACGAAGAGGGACCGGATGTAGGTTTTGTTCGGCAGGTCATGGACCCGGATGCGATGCAGCTGGAATGGCTTGAAGAAGAACAGTATGCCGGGCCTGAGCTCTATAATTTGTTGCTCCACAATGACGGTTCCATGCCCTTCGTGAACGTACAGCAGCTCCATGCCCTGATGGGCGTGGAAGACCTCCGCAAATTCGCGCGTGCGGTCCAGCTGAAAGGAAAACTGAGCCGGGTGCCGGTTAAGGTTCATATAGTTCATCAGCTTCAAATCGATCACAGCCCTTCGGTCATCGCCTGGCGGCGACCGTAATATAGCAACATTTTATCATAAGAGGACAAAACTTTGGAGTGCCGAATCGTGCTAAGCTGAAAGCAACGAACATAGAGGAGTGTTTATCTTGCAGAAGCAGCGATTGGTTGAGCAGTGGGAGCATTATTGCGGGAGTTTGGGCGGTCCTTGGGAAGTGTGGCGCGGGGATAAGCTGAAAAATCATTATAACGTGCCGTGGCAGCCGGTTTCTCTGCCGCACAGCTACAACGGGCTCGACGTGATGGACCCGGACGGCAAGTACTATCAAGGACAGGGCTGGTACCGGGCCAAGCTGGAAGTGAACAATCCGTATCCGGGGGGCCGGACGCTTTTGCATTTCGAAGGGGCTGGGCAGCGCTCGGAGGTATACGTTTATACATGGAAGATCGGAGAGCACATCGGCGGCTATGACGAGTTTACGATAGATATGACGGAGGCTGCGGAGCAGGCGGCGGCTATCGAACGTTATCGGGGTCTCGTGCCTGTAGCGGTGATGTGCGATAACAGCAGAGATCTGGAGACGATCCCGTCGGATGCGAGCGATTTTCACCTGTATGGGGGTATCTACCGGTATTTGAATCTGGTGTATGTGCCTAAGGTTAGCTTACAGCAGGTGCATGTGGAAGCAAGTGAGGTAAGTGTGGCGGGCGACGGTACGGGATCGTGCCGGGTGAAGGTGCGCGCTTCGTTATATAACCCGGAGAAGTGCTCGGAGGCTGTGAAGCTGGCGATTCGACTGCATGCTCCGAACGGGGACTTGGTGGCGGAATCGACGCTGGAATGCCTGCCGTGGCAAGGGGAGAAGGAGCTTGCGGTGTACGCGCTGAACGGCGCCTCCTTATGGTCGCCGGGGTCGCCCGAATTGTATGCCTGTACGGTGAGTCTGGAGAGTGTGCACGGTAAAACGTCCGTTCAGGAGCGGTTCGGGGTACGGTCGTTTGAGTTCGTGAAGCGGGGACCTTTTATGCTCAATGGCGAGAGGCTGCTGCTTCGGGGGACGCACCGCCATGAGGATCACGCAGGTGTCGGTCCGGCGATGACGGAGGAGCAGATCCGCGAAGAGATGAAGCTGATCAAGGAGATGGGCGCGAATTTTATCCGGCTCGGTCATTATCAGCAATCCCGCATTGTATTGGAGCTATGCGACGAGCTGGGGATCCTGGTGTGGGAGGAAATCCCCTGGTGCCGCGGAGGTCTCGGAGGCGAGGCGTACCGGCAGCAATGCCGCGATATGCTGACGGCGATGATCACGCAGCATTACAATCATCCTTCGGTCATTCTATGGGGATTGGGCAATGAGAATGATTGGGAGTGCGACTTTGATTATTTCGATCAGGAAGAGATCCGCCGGTTTATGAAGGAGCTGCACGAGCTGTCGCATCGTTTGGACGACGGGCGTTTGACGGCGATTCGCCGCTGTGAGTTCTGCAAAGATATTGTGGATGTGTACTCACCGTCCATCTGGGCCGGATGGTACCGGGGCATCTATACTGATTATGAGGAGAGCTGCCGTACGGCGTTCGAGAATGTCGATTCGTTCTTCCATATGGAGTGGGGCGCGGATAATTTGGCCACCCGGCATGTGGAGAAGCCGTTCACGGGCTTCGAGTTCATTCCTAAGGGGGAAGGCGGCTCAACGGATGAGCGCGACGGCGATTATCTGCTGACCGGCGGCGAGCCTAGAGTGTCCCGGGACGGAGATTGGTCGGAGACGTACTTCTGCGACATGATCGACTGGTACTTGAAGTGTCAGGAGACGATGGAGTGGCTGACGGGAGCGGCGCAGTGGTCGTTCAAGGATTTCGCCACGCCGGTGCGGCCGGATTCGCCGATTCCGTTCCTGAACATGAAGGGCATTGTGGAGCGCGACCTGACGAAAAAGGAAGCCTATTACGTGTTCCAATCGTACTGGGCGGCGAAGCCGATGGTGCGTCTGTACGGGCATACGATGCCGGTACGCTGGGGCCAAGAGGGAGAGCGCAAGCTGGTGAAGGTGTACTCCAACTGCGGGGAGGCGGAGCTGTTCCTGAACGGAGTCAGCCTTGGCGTGAAGCGGCGGGATTCGCAGAGCTTCCCGGCTGCCGGCCTGCGCTGGGAGACGGTGTTCGTCCCGGGCGTGAATCGTTTGCGCGTCGTAGCGACGCAGGATGGGGTCACGGTGGAGGATGAGCTGACGTTCGAGTACCAGACGGAGGCATGGGGAGCCCCGGCGCAGCTGCAGCTGACGGCCGAGACGTGCGAGGACGGCCGGGTGTACGTCGAGGCGCGGGCGTATGACGCCGATGGCGTGTTCTGCCCAGACGCGGCGCAGTTCGTGCGCTTCGGGCTCAGCGGCGACGGCCGACTGCTCGACGGGCTCGGCACGATCCGCGGCTCGCGGCTCGTGCAGCTGGCGAGCGGCCGTGCCGGCATCTACGTCGACCCGGTCGGCGGCCTTCCGGCAGCCATCGGGGAGTCGGGCTTCGTCTCGGCCGGCGGCCCGGCGTCGGCGCTGGCCGGAGCAGGAGGCGCGCGGACCGCGCCGGTGTCGGTGGTCAGCGTGCGATGCGAGGGCCTGCCGACGGCGCTGATCACGCTGGGGTAGGTTGGCCGTTCGGGTGCGCTCGGGTGCGTGGAGTGTTGTTGGCTGGTGCGCTCAGTAAGCTGCTATGGCTGGGTAGGTTATAAGGTGCAGTGAGGGAAGTCCCGGCGGTAAAGTGGCTAGGGTGCGTGGAGTAACTGAAAACACTAAGAGTGCCATCGGTCGGCAAGCTCAGGCGATATGGTCGGATAGTTTGCAGGGTGCAGTGAGGAGAGTCCCGGCGGTAACATTGCTAGGGTGCGTGGAGTAACTTTTCTTGTGCCGCCGAGCTTCATCTCACATTAGAGCTGAGCCATAGCGGACTTTCAGGGACTTATTTGTGCGAAATGGATGGTTAGAAGCAGATTAGCGGATTTTCAGGGACTTATTTGGCGGAAATGAGCTTCTACGAGCAGATCGGAGCCCATTATCGCCTAAATAGGTCCCTCAAAAGGACTTATTCCTTCCGGGAAGCCTGTTTTCCTAAGAATAAGTCCCTGAAAGTCCTTTATTACCAAATACAGGGGAGATGGACACGAATGAGCACAATCGATTCAAGCAAATGGCAGAACGCCGTTACGATGCAGGAGGCTCTTCCGGACGTATGGGAGGCGCTACAAACCAAGGTCGACCGCATGATCGGACAGCTTGGGGGCAAATCGCCGCATGTCGCCAAAGCGGACGGGATCTATGACGATATGCGGCACGACTGGTGGACCTCCGGGTTCTGGCCGGGGATCCTGTGGATCCTGCACGAGCAAACGGGCAAGGAGCATTACAAGGAAGCCGCGTGGGGCTGGGATGAGCGCTTCGAGCGCAAAATGATTGAGGACAACAACTTCCACCACGATGTTGGATTCCAATTCTCGCCTACGGCCGTAATCAAATATATGCTGACCGGCGACAAGGACGCCAGAAGACGCGGACTTCAAGCGGCTAATTTCCTGGCAGGCCGCTTCAACCTGGCGGGTCAGTTCCTGCGGGCGTGGAACCAGGAGAAGATCGGCTGGGCCATCGTCGATTCCTCGATGAACCTGTCGATCCTGTTCTGGGCGGCGGCGGAGATCGGCGATCCGCGCTTCGAGCAGATCGCAAGGGCCCACGCCGACACGGTCATCACCAAGTTCATCCGAGAGGACGGCTCGGTGAACCACATTCTCAGCTTCGACCCGAAGACGGGCGAGCTGGTCGAACCGCTCGGCGGACAGGGCGCCGGGCCGAACTCCTCGTGGAGCCGCGGGCAAGCCTGGGCGCTCCACGGCATGGCCAACACGTACCGGTATACCGGTGACGTGAAATACTTGCACGCGGCTCAGCGCGTCGCGCATTATTTCCTCGCGTGCCTGCCGGACGACTACGTCGCGCACTGGGACTTCCGCGCGGCGGACGACCTCACCGGCCTGCCGCGCGACACCTCGGCGGCTTCCTGCGCCGCCTCGGGCCTGCTCGAGCTGGCCGCTGCGCTGCCGGGCGTCGAGGGCTCGCTGTACCGCCGCGCCGCCGACCGCATCCTGCTCTCGCTCACGAAGCATTACGCCACGTGGGATCAGCCGGAGCACGAGGCGATTCTTGTGGCCGGCACGGGCAACCTGCCTGCAGGCCAGAACATCGACGTCTCCCTGATCTATGGGGACTACTACTACGTCGAAGCGCTCGCCAAACTGCTGGGCTGGAAGCATCGGATTTTCTAAACATACGAACAAGCCGCAGGCCTCATCTGGAGAACCTGCGGCTTTCTTTATTCCGGCGCCTTCGCCTCGCCGCGCATGCGCTGCTTGAATTCCTTCGGCGAGCATCGATTGAACCGCTTGAACATTTTATAAAACTGGGCCATATTCGGAATGCCCGCCTCGCAGCCGACCTCCATAATGCTGAGATCCCGCGTCAGCAGCAGCCGCTCCGCCTTCTTGATCCGTTTGTAGTTGACGTAGTCGACGAACGAGAGGCCCATGACCTTTTTGAAATACTTGATAAAATAATGATAGCTCAAATTCAGCACACTGCAGACGTCCTCGACGGCAATCTTCTCCGCCAAATGTTGATCCACATAATCGAGCGCCGGCCGGATGCGCATAAGCTCCTCACTCTCGGTTCCCTGCAGAAGGCCGCGAGAGTCGTATCTCAAGAGAAGCAGAAGCAGCCGTTTGATCGAAGCGCTGATCGCCATCTCGTAGCCGCGCCGTCCTGATTGCGATTCCTCGAAAATGTCCATAATATGCAAGTAAGCTTCCTTGCGGGCCTCGGGATGCTCCTGGAAAATATAGTTCATCACCCCAAGCGGCCGCGTCAGCTCAGAGAAGCAGTGCAGGTACGGCATCGTGCTCTGGTCAAAATGCTGCGCCAAATCCACCTGGAACACCACATAGCGGAGCTCGCCCGGATGCTGCTTATGCGTGCGGTGCAGCTGAGAGGAGCCGAGCAGGTAAACATCGCCGGGTCCCAGCACATGGTACTCATGCTTGGTTTGGATCCCGAGCTCCCCCTCGACGATCACAAGGAATTCCACCTGTTTATGATAATGCCAGCGCCAGAAGCCACCCGGCTTACCGTGGTGCGGTCTGGACTCGTGGATTTGCCATATTTTGAGAAAAAGCAGCGGATTCTGATAAATTACCTCTTCGTTGACGATATCGGGACCGGTCTCGACTACAGCAGGCACGGCGGCAGCACCTCGGATTGTAAAAGGTTGGATACAACAGGATTGCATAACGTTATGAAAGATTAACACCACTAAGTATACCATGATTGCCAGGGGGAAGACAGTTTTGGATATAGATCAAACAAGATCGAGAATATCTTTTTGCCTGTCCGAAGACTATACTCAAGGTACATAAGAAACCACTATGGGAGGTTGACTGCGCAATGAGCCAGAAGCTGCGAGTTGTTGTGTGGAACGAATTCCGCCATGAAAAAGAAAACGAAAAGGTCCGTTCGGTATACCCTGACGGGATTCATACCGCGATCGGAGAAGGATTAGGCACCGAGGTGGAAGTAAGCTACGCTACACTGGACGATCCGGAGCATGGGCTGAGCCAGGAGCGTTTGGACAATACGGATGTGCTCGTATGGTGGGGGCACAAGGCGCATGGCGAGGTGCAGGATGAGATCGTGAACCGTGTGCACCAGCGCGTGCTGAAGGGCATGGGACTTGTCGTGCTCCACTCGGGTCATTTCTCGAAGGTGTTCAAGAAGCTGATGGGCACAACGTGTGACCTCAAATGGCGCGAAGCCGACGAAAAGGAACGTCTCTGGGTTGTAGCTCCGGGACATCCGATTGCGGAAGGCATCGGCGAGTACATCGAGCTTCCTCAGGAAGAAATGTACGGCGAGCATTTCGATATTCCGGCGCCGGATGAGCTGATCTTCGTGAGCTGGTTTGAAGGCGGCGAAGTGTTCCGCAGCGGCTGCACATTCCATCGCGGATCGGGCAAAATCTTCTACTTCCGTCCGGGCCACGAGACGTACCCGACATATTACAATGAGCAGATCCGTACGGTCATCCGCAACGGCGTCCATTGGGCCGCTCCGACGACGCGCGAATATCCGAAGTACGGCAATCATAAGCCGCTGGAAGAAATCAAAGCGAAGTAAATTATGGTTAAAAAAGAAGGCTATTCCCCCGCTGATCCATAAGTGGTGCGGGCGGAATAGCCTTCTTTTTCTGTTACCAGCCGCGCTGGTACTGCTTGGGCGCGGTTAGCTGCACGCCAAGAGCTTGTGCAGCGGTTCGCGGCCAGTACGGGTCGCGCAGCAGCTCGCGGCCGAGCAGCACGAGATCGGCGCGGCCGTTCTGCAGGATCTCCTCCGCCTGCTGCGGCGAGGTGATCAGGCCGACCGCCCCGGTGGCGATCTCCGCACCGCGGCGGATGGCTTCCGAGAAGGGCACCTGGTAGCCGGGATACGCTGCAGGTGCCGCAGGTACGACCGCGCCGGAGCTGACGTCGATAAGGTCGACGCCCTGCTCCTTCATGCGCGCGGCGTAGTACACGTAATCCTCCGGCGTGTTCCCGGCCGGATCGTACTCGTGGGCCGATACGCGGACGAAGAGCGGGCCGTCCCAGACGGTTCGCACACCGTTGATGACGTCCTGCAGGAAGCGGTACCGCCGGTCGCGGTCACCGCCATAGGCATCGTCGCGCTTGTTGGCGAGCGGCGACAGGAATTCGTTGATCAGGTAGCCGTGCGCTCCGTGGATCTCGATGACGTCGAAGCCGGCTTCCTTGGCGCGCCGCGCTCCCTGCACGAAGGCGTCGATCGTTTCGCGGATCTGCTGCTCGCTCATGGACTCCGGCGTTTTCGACTGTTCGTTGAACGCGATCGCGGATGGCGCAATGATCGGGCCGTCGATCATCGCCTTACGCCCGGCATGGGCGAGCTGGATGCCGATGTGCGCGCCTTGCTCGTGGACGAGCTCCGTGAGCTCCTTCAGCCCGGCGATGTGCTCATCGCTCCAGATGCCGAGGTCCTGCGGCGAGATGCGTCCCTGCGGGGTTACCGCCGTCGCCTCCACGATAAGGAGGCCGACGCCTCCGACCGCGCGGGTAGGGTAATGCACCTTGTGCCAGTGGTTCACCTTGCCCGATTCGTCGTGGCAGGAGTACATGCACATCGGGGACATCACGATGCGGTTTTTGAAGGTTACTTGCTTGATCGTATAAGGGGTAAACAGCATAGTATGTAAACACTCCTTTGCAGTGGATGGTTTGTTGAGAGTCGGGGTGTAATTTTATTATACATAAGCTGCTAACAAAAAAGAAGCACGGGTACCTGCTCCCATGCTCCTTCCCTTATTTCTTTCCACAATCTGCCCTCTTCATCCGGCTTAGCATCCTAGCGCATATAGCATGCGATAGCCCTTATAAAGCTTACCGTCTGCGCCGGCGTCCCCGCACCGGACCGGTTCCGCGGCGCTTCCGTCTGCGGCGCCGCCGGCCGGTCGGCGCCAGACCGTCCAAGTCGTAGTCGGTAGACTCCGATTTCACGCTGCCCCCCTTGGCGATCGAGCCGAAGAGCAGCTTCGCCATCGGCGCCATCTGCTGGAACATCGAGATCATCTTCTGCGCCTGCTGCATGCGGGTCATGATGCCCTCAATGCCGCCCATTTTATCGACAAATTGCTTAATCTGGTTTATATTGAGGCCGCTGCCGCCCCCGGACCCGCCGCCGAGCAAATTGCCCAGCGCCCCGCCGAGTCCTCCGCCCCCGCCGGCTCCTCCTTCCATGCCTCCTGAATAAGGAGCGGGAAACTGCGCTCCTCCAAGCCCCGGATAATCCCCATACGGATTCCCGGAGGCAAAACTGCGTGTATGCACATCCTTGCCTTGGTTACCGATGATCGGTTTTTGATAACTCATAGCTTCACAGTCCTTTTATACATAGATTTGTTGCAAGGCTGTCTGCCCTGCGGGCTTTTGACTATAGACGAATTCCTAGTATACTGTATGAGATAGGCGAATGGTTGGATTGGACTCCTGTCACGGTTTTCCGGAAATTCGGAGATTTTACCCCATTACCGCATAAAAATAGTAACGTTTCGCTAATCTAAAGGGAGGAATTCATCCCCAGATGTCGAATACACTCTTAACAGAGTCTTACCATAGAAAAGCGACGGCGGATCAGGCGGAAACGGTAATCCCTACCCTATCGCAGAAGTAATGATGACCATCAAGGGGTTGAACGAAACCATGCAATTAAAGAAGCTTAACGATAAAGCGATTGACCAGCTGTTCGAGGCGATCCTCACACTTAAGGATATTGAAGAATGTTATGTGTTTTTTGACGATCTGTGCACGGTGAACGAGATTCAGTCGCTGTCGCAGCGGCTTGAGGTGGCGAGGATGCTTCGCAAGGGCAATACGTACAACCAGATCGAGGCGGAAACCGGCGCCAGCACGGCGACGATCTCCCGCGTGAAGCGGTGTCTGAACTACGGCAACGACGGGTACAAAATGACCCTCGAGCGCCTCGGACGCTAACGAATAGACAGTCCGCCCAAATCCTTCTCGCCTAGGGGTGAGCGGGATTTTTCGTGTTCCGGTTCCATAAGCTGGGCTTGCAGGAGGGATAACACATGGCAAAACACGGTATATTAGTCATAAGTCACGGCTCGCGCAGCGAAGCGTGGGTCAGGCTCGTGGATGAGGCGGTTGCGGGAGCAAGGCTGCCTGCTGACGTGCCGGTGTTTTCCTCGTACCTGGAGCTGGTGGAAGGGCGATTGATCCAGGACGGAATTACCTATCTGGAGGAACTTGGGGTCACGGACATCATCGTGGTGCCCTTATTCGTGTCTTCGGGAAGCACGCACATCGATGAGATCAGCTACGCACTCGGCGTGAAGCCGGAGCCGCTGCTGCCGACGGATATGTCGCCGTTCCGGATTCGGGCGCGCATTCATATGAGATCGCCGATCGATGACGATCCGGTTATTGCCGGGATTTTGCATGAAAAAATCAAGCCGTTATCCGTTGAACCTTCTAAGGAGCTCCTGCTCTTAGTGGCTCACGGCAGTGTGGAGCGGGGCTTTCACGCCCTCTGGCGGCAAGGAATGGAGCAATTGGCTAAGCGCTTGCAGGCGCTGGGCGGGTACGCGGATGCGCAGACGGCAATGCTGCTGCCCGATCAAATCCAGGTTCGCATGAAGCTGTGGCGGAAGCGGTACGATCCGAAGGACTATTCGGTGATTGTGGCTCCGCTTTTTCTAAGCGAAGGATATTTTACAAAGCAAGTCATACCGGAGCGGTTAGCCGGATATGATTATCGATATAACGGACGGGCTTTGCTGCCGCATGAGGGCATTTCGCGGTGGATCGAGCAGCAGGCGGCGCCGATACTAGTGAACGGGTGAGGACGAAGATGGCGGTAAGAGTGAAGCGGGCAAGACTGATTTATAACCCCTCCTCCGGCAGAGAGGAGATTAAGAAGCGGCTGCCGGATATTCTCCAGCGGCTGGAGCGGGGCGGCATTGAGACGAGCACGCATGCGACCATAGGGGAAGGTGATGCGACGCTGGCGGCGGCCGAGGCGGTGGAACGCGGCTTTGACTTGATCATTGCGGCCGGCGGGGACGGGACGCTGTATGAAGTGATCAACGGCATGGCCGAGAAGGAGAACCGTCCGCCGCTCGGCATTCTGCCGCTCGGGACGACGAACGATTTCGCCCGGGCGCTGGGCATTCCGCGAAGCTGGGAATTCGCGATCGACGTGATCCTGCAGCAGCATACGCGGGTTATCGATGTGGGGAAGATGAATCAGCGCTATTTTATCAACATTGCCGGCGGGGGCTCGCTTACGGAATTGACCTACGAGGTGCCGAGCAAGCTGAAGACGATGATCGGCCAGATGGCCTATTATATGAAGGGGCTCGAGAAGCTGCCGCGGCTGCGCCCGATCGAGCTGCTCCTGCGAACGCCGGAGCGGGAGTTCCATGAGGAGGTCATGCTGTTCCTGATCTCCAACAGCAACTCCGTGGGCGGGTTTGAGCGTTTGGCGCCGGATGCGTCGCTCAGTGACGGGCTGTTCGACGTGCTGATCCTGAAAAAGTGCAACTTGGCGGAATTCATCCGCGTCGTCTCCCTGGCGCTGCGCGGCGAGCATTTGGATGATCCGAACATCATCTATTTGCAGACCAACTATATTGAGGTAACGTCGCCGGATTACGTGCAGATCAACCTGGACGGGGAGTTCGGGGGCACCCTGCCGTGCGTGTTTACGAATTTGCCGCAGCACTTGCGTATTTTTGTCGATGAATCGGGGCAATCCACCTATAAGCAGCAAAGCATGAACCTGGCGTTGAAATTTCCTTGGAAAACGAAATCCGGAGTGGACGAAGATGAAACAGAAGAATAAAGAGATGATCGGGGTACCCGTCGAGAAAAATGGAGAGTACATCGCCGATATCATCGGAATCGGGCATGAAGGGGAAGGGGTAGGCCGGGTGAACGGCTTTACCCTTTTTATTGTGGGAGCGCTGCCGGGTGAGCGGGTGCGGGTCAAGGTGCTCAAGGTCAAGAAGCAGTATGGCTACGCCAAGCTGCTTGAGATCCTTGAGGCCAGCCCGGACCGCATCGGGGCGCCGTGCCCGATCTATAAGCAGTGCGGCGGCTGCCAGCTGCAGCACATGAGCTATGAGGCGCAGCTTCGGTGGAAGTGGCAGCTGGTGGTGGACAACCTCGAGCGGATCGGGAAGCTGAAGGTAGCCGGTGGCGGCGGTGCGAGTGAGGGGGCTGGCATCGTAGTGCATCCGACGCTGGGTATGAGCGAGCCTTGGCGTTACCGCAACAAGGCTCAGGTGCCGATCGGCTTTGGCGAGGAGGGCGGCCTTGTTGCCGGCTTCTACGCGCAGGGCAGCCATCGCATCATCGACATGGAGGCTTGCCTCATCCAGCATGAGAACAACGACGCCGTTGTCGCGGCGGTGAAACGCATTGCGCGGGAGCTCGGCATCCGGCCGTACAACGAAGAGACGCAGCAGGGACTGCTTCGCCATGTGGTGGCCCGGTACGGGTTTAACACCAGCGAGATCATGGTCGTGCTGGTGACGAACGGTGAGGACATTCCGCGCAAGGCGGAGCTTGTCGGTTTGATTCGCGAGGACATCCCAGGTGTCCGAAGCATTGTGCAGAACGTGAATCCACGTGCCACGAATGTGATCTTCGGCGAGCGGACCAAGGTGCTGTGGGGCTCGGAGGTCATCTATGATACGATCGGCGAAGTAAGGTTCGCCATCTCGGCGCGGTCGTTCTACCAGGTGAATCCGGTGCAAACGGAAGTGCTTTATCGTAAGGCGCTGGAGTACGCCGAGCTGCGCGGGGAAGAGACCGTCATCGATGCGTATTGCGGCATCGGGACGATCTCGCTGTTCCTCGCCCAGAAGGCGGGCGAGGTGTACGGCGTCGAGATCGTGCCGGAGGCCATCGAGGACGCCCGCCGCAACGCGCTGCTGAACGACATCCGCAACGTGCGGTTCGAGGTCGGCCCGGCGGAGGTCGTCATCCCCGCGTTGCGCGAGAAGGGCATCGCCCCCGACGTCATCGTCGTCGACCCGCCGCGCAAGGGCTGCGACAACGCGCTGCTGGAGACGATCCTCGCGATGTGCCCGGAGCGCGTCGTGTACGTCTCGTGCAATCCGTCGACGCTTGCCCGCGATCTGCGCGTGTTGGAGGACGGCGGCTACCGCACGGTGCAGGTGCAGCCGGTGGATATGTTCCCGCATACGGTGCATGTGGAGACGGTAGTTTCACTACAACGTCAAGATACTTAGAAATCCTTGTATTTAGGCACTTTGTGAAGCATATGGTGTTTAATAATGACGGTGAAAAAAGCCGAAATAAGCTACTCAAAAACTTCATCACTGTTAAAGTTGTAATTGATATGGAGTGTGGGAACACAAGAAAATAGAGTCGGTCATATTGATGGTTCATAAACGTGATGTGGCAAGTTCGCTTAACTTATCGATGTGTGTTTGATAATGAGTAAATCTGAAGAGGGGTGCAAGGTGCACTACCTCTTTTTTTCGACATCAAATCCCATATATTCTCATTTTTCATAACAAAATATCCAAATCTAGCTCTCATTGTAGTACAATAGTCGTATTATAGAGAGGTTATGTCTTAATTTAATTACTCCCAATATATTTGGTCAGAAACGAGTTTCTTAGATACGGGGGAATTAGAATATGAGATTAATAGATTTGTTTGCTGGGCTTGATGGCTTTTAATTTAGCCTTAAGTAGCCTAGGACATACATGCGTTTTTGCACTCTCGAAACATTGATATCGAGCAACATGGGGATATAAGAAAAATAAATGTGGGGGGTTCTTGTCAACCGTTTTCAAAGGATGGTGAACAAAACGGTTGACAAGATGAAAAGTCAGGAAACTTGGTTTACCGCATATTAAAAGTTTTGAGATATCATAAACCAAACTCCCTAATTGTGGATAATGTCCCCAACTTTACAAAACATGAGGGGATAGCGATAGAGCATAACACTATTATTCCTTATTCGAAAATTTTGTTGCCGCGGTGAAGAATTCAGGAAAAATCTTAATTACGGAGGATTAAGCAAATGAACCACGAAGCCCAAACAGAAAAGAGTTTCATTGAAATCTTAACTCAACGGGAAAACCAATGGACATATCGTGATGATATAAAGACCGAAGCTGCTCTGTGGGATAATTTGCGTAGGCATATCAATCGTATTAACTTGGCGCGACTGGACGGTGTGCCGCTTACAGACAAAGAGTTCGAACAGCTAAAAGTCGAATTTATGAGACTGACAGCTACACCTTTTAACGCTTCTCAATGGCTACGAGGCGAAAATGGTGTTGCCGCCATTCATGTTGAGCGGGAAGATGTGAAGCGTGGCAGGGTGTCGGTTGTTCTATTCAGTAATAAGGATATAGCTGGGGGCATTTCAAGCTATGAAGTTGTAAACCAAATTAAGCCAGATACAAATACTGATATGCGTGGCGATGTAACCCTATTGATAAATGGCTTGCCGATTATTCATGTTGAATTAAAAGCTGAATCTGCCAAAGATGGTTATATGCAAGCTTTCGAGCAGATACAACGGTATGCAGAAGCAGGATTTTTTGATGGCATTCTTGCGACCACCCAAATTTTCGTAGTTAGTAACAAAGTATCTACAAAATACTTTGCACGTCCTGGAGCGAACACTTCTAAAGCCTTTGAAGCGGCAAAGAAATTCCTGTTCAACTGGAGAACGTCGGATAATGAGCCTGTTGAAAATCTTTACGATTTCACAAGGCAGGTTTTGAGTATCCCTTCTGCCCACGAATTGATTAGCAAATTCACTATTTTAGTGGACGATCAGAAAAACCAAAAGTTTTTAATGGTTCTAAGACCGTACCAAGTCCACGCTATTCAAAAGATTATCGGTAAAGCGGCGAAGCATGAGGGAGGTTTTGTTTGGCACGCCACCGGCTCAGGGAAAACAATAACAAGTTTTGTGGCAACCAAACTTTTAGCACAGATATCCATTGGCGTAGACCGCACCGTTATGGTTGTTGATAGAACAGATTTAGACAGCCAAACCAAAGATGAGTTTAGTAAATTTGCATCTGAGTTCCACACAGGGTTGGCAACGGGCAATGTTAAAGATAATGCGCTTATTGTCGGCGTTGATAATCAACGTCAACTTAGCAATAGCCTATTGAGCAATAAAAATAACAACACCATTATCGTCACAACCATTCAAAAATTGAGTGCCGCTGTCAGAGGTGCTAAAGAAACGGAAAACAATAAATTCGAGAAGCTGAAAAGCGAACATATTGTTTTTGTGGTGGATGAGTGCCATCGTGCAGTCAGCGATGAGCAGATGAAAGAAATTAAAAAGCTCCTGCCTAACTCAACATGGTTCGGCTTAACTGGCACGCCAATTTTTGAGGAAAACCAAAAACAAGAAAACGGAACATTCGCAAGAACAACACAACAACAGTATGGAAACTTACTCCATGCCTACACAACGAAAAATGCTATGGACGATAACTCCGTTTTGAACTTCCAAGTGGAGTACCATTGCCTATTAGATGAGGATAGCAAAGCAGAATTTTTGTATAGAACGGTAAAAGGAAAATACCCGAAGCTTGATCCTATCAAAAAACTTGCCGACATGACAGAAAATGATAAAGAGGAACTGCAAGACAAAGAGTTATTTGAGCGTGATGAATATATCGAAGCGATGCTTAAAAAAATATTCAAGCGCCAATCCGTGATAGAGCGTTTCAAGGTGATAAACGGATACCCGACTATGAGTGCTGTTTTAACAACACACTCTATCGCTCAAGCTAAGCGTATTTATCACAAGTTACAAGAAATGAGAAGTAGTGGAATTTTGTTAAACGGGCGAGAGTTAGATGAACGCCACACGCTTCGTGACCCTGATTTTCCGAGAGTGACAATCACTTATTCCACTAGCGAAACTCAAGGTGAGATGAACGAAGCGCAAGCAGAAGTCAATGCCATTATGCAGGAATACAACACTGTTTTTGGTACGAATTACACAGATACCGATCAGTTTAACAAAAATATTAATAGCCGTTTAGCACGAAAAGACGCTCAATATCAAAAGGACGGAAAATGGCTTGATATGGTTATTGTAGTTGACCGTCTGCTGACAGGATTTGACGCGCCTACGATACAGACTTTGTATGTTGACCGAGAACTGAAATATCAAAAGCTGCTACAGGCTTTTTCACGCACAAATCGTATTGCACCTGGCAAAGAGCATGGCATCGTGGTATCGTTCCGAAAACCTGCTACTATGCGAAAAAATGTAGAGGATGCCATTCGACTTTTTACGAACCAACAGCAGAATTGGGAAGCCTTAGTGCCACAAGAATATGCTGAGGTGAAAGCCGCATTTTTAACGGCACATGAGCAACTTCAACAAGCAAAAGAGGATCTGCAAGACGACCCAAATAATATAAAAAACAAGATTGCACAAGTAAGAGCCTATCAAAAACTTGAAAAAATCCAAAGAGCCATGAAAAGCTATGAGAATTATCAAGAAGATTTTGAGGAATTTGAACATATTGTGAAGGTACTTCCCGAAGAAAAGGGACATTGTGAAAATCTGAAAGCTGAAATTCGAGCCGAGTTAGAGGATCAAACTGGGGATGAGATGGAAAACTTGCTCCAAGACATCGAATTTACGAGCGAACAAAGGGCTGTGCATGAGGAACGCATTGATAGCTTCTACATAAATCAGCTTCTGAACAGATATCAGAAGTCTTCGGACAAAAGAGATAAATATGATTTGCGTGAAAAAATTATGAAAGAGATTAATACAAAGCCCGCATCCGTTCAGGCAATATATAATGCCATCTTAGACGTCATTGACAACAATCGACCGACAAAGGATTGGACGGCTTATTTTGCTGATGAGATTGATTATATACTACAGAATACTGCTGAGTTATTGAAAGTGCCTGTCGCTAACCTGCAAACCAGCTTTAACGAATATCGCCCGAATAGCGGGGTTGTGCCTTTCATCAATGTAATAAGCGAAGCATCAGGGTTAAGCAAAGAAGATTTTGAAGCTATGTTTAACGAAAAATACCGAAAGCGTCTTCTCGTTATAGAACAGTATTGGAAAACTGTTTTAGATGAAAAATTAATACCGCTAAAAGATGAGTGTTAGGGTGGCGATGATATGGATTTGAGTAAATTATTGAGAAAACCGCCAGCGGAGGATTACCAACAAGTTGACACGTTCTGGGTTCCAGAAGAAAGGGAAGACTATGAATATAGTGATGAAAATGAGGATGATACCTCTCTGCTAATTGGGCAACATATAATATTAGAGGCTGGACAAGTATCTTTGAACTACTACTGCACAGAATGTGAGGACTTACGCACTTTTAACTCTAATAAAGAGCAAGGGCTTCGAGGAATTATTGTGAATAAACAAGTAATTAGCATAGATTGCATTTTGCGATGCAATTGTGGTTCAGTTGTCCATACTTGGTATTTAGTCGAAGCCGAAGAGGATATTCGGTATCAGTCACCTAAAGTACGCATATTGCATTTTAGAGAAAAATTAACCGAACGTGTAAAATTACAATCTGAGAAATACGGTGAGTTTAGCGAATGGCTCGAAAAAGCAAACCGAGCACACAGAGATGGACTTGGTTCAGGCGCTGTTATTTATCTAAGAAAGGTATATGAATCTATAACCTACAGCATTGCAAATGCCAATAACATTCCTCTTATTAGGGGGAATGGAAACAGACGCCCTTTTTCTGAAATACTGAAAGAGGTGGATGAGCAGCACTCAATTATCCCAGTGTCTTTCTCGGCAAATAGATATAAACTCTTTAGCCAACTCAGTGAAATAATACATGGCGATGGAAGTGAGGAAGATGCACTTGAATATTTCGGGGCACTGTATACATTAGTCACAAGCGTGTTAGATAATGTAACCCAGAAAGAAGAGTTAAAAAGTGCCGCACAGAAATTCAACTGGTCTACGAATAATGTAAGTACAATTTAGTGTCTTTCAAATAATCTGTCTATTGGAAGGAAGTAAATATATGAGTCGTTTAGAGCAACAACTATGGGCAAGCGCCGATATTCTTAGAGGGAAAATGGATGCAAGCGAATATAAAAACTATTTGCTCGGTCTTGTCTTCTATAAGTATCTTTCCGATTTAGAGTTGCGCGCTGTGTACGAAGAAGCAAACGGAAAGCCCGATGAATACCCATCTCGTGATATCCAATTTGCCGAACTTACTGATTGGTATAATGATGATGCCGAAGAACTAAAGAACACCATGCGCCGCAAAATCGGATATTTTATAGAGCCGCGATATCTGTTTTACATGCTCCGCAATAATGCATCACAATATGAATTTCAAATTGATGACTTGCAGACTGCCTTTATCGAGCTTTCTCGTCAAGGAGAAAGTTTTATCAGCTTGTTCGATGATGTTGACTTAAACTCAACTAAGCTCGGATCACACGCACAGCAAAAAAGTACAACCATTATGGAAGTTATAAAAACTTTAGATGAGATAGATTTGTTTGGGCATGATGGTGACGTTATTGGCGATGCTTATGAATACCTCATCGCCCAATTTGCCGCAGGCGCAGGCAAGAAAGCCGGAGAGTTTTATACCCCGCAAGCTGTTTCAAAAATCATTTCTGAGATTGTTAGTATCGGGCAAGAGGAACTAGCACCATTCCATATTTACGACCCCGCTATGGGTTCGGGTTCGCTGATGTTGAATATCCGTCAGTTTCTAAGCAATCCCGATAAGGTGTATTTTCACGGACAGGAGCTAAACACCACCACTTACAACCTTGCTCGAATGAACCTGATTCTACACAACGTTGACCGTGAACAAATGAGGCTCAATAATGGCGATACTTTAGATGCAGACTGGCCGACAGACGAGCCTTTCCTTTTCAACGCTGTTGTTATAAATCCTCCATACTCTGCGAATTGGAGTGCTTCCGATAAGTTTTTGAGTGACCCACGTTTTGAACGCTATGGAAAACTCGCACCAAAATCTAAGGCCGACTTTGCTTTCTTGTTACATGGCTATTACCACCTAAAAGACAGTGGTACGATGGGAATTGTACTGCCGCATGGTGTTCTGTTCCGTGGTGCTGCCGAGGGTGTCATTCGCAAGGTGCTTCTTGAAATGGGAGCAATAGAAGCTGTAATTGGCTTGCCCTCTAACATTTTCTATGGAACAAGCATACCAACGGTTGTGCTTATCTTGAAGAAAAACCGTGTAGGTCGTGATGTGCTTTTCATTGATGCTTCTAACGATTATGAAAAACAGAAGAATCAAAACACCTTACGTCAGCAAGATATTCTGAAAATTGTTGATACCTATAAAAAGCGTGAAAACATTGTGAAATACGCACATTTAGCAAATTATGATGAGATCGTGGCGAATGACTACAATCTCAACATTCCTCGCTATATAGATACCTTCGAGGAGCAAGAACAAATCGACATTGTAGCAATTGGGCGCGAAATATCTGACTTAAATTTGCAAATAAAGAAAAAAGAAACGGATTTCTTAGACTTGCTTGATGAGCTTGCTGTGACTGACGAAACGAAAGAGCTAATCGAAGCTACAAAGCGGATTTTTGTGTGAGGTGGTGGCGATCATGACGAAAAACAATCAGCATTTAGTACCCGAAATCCGATTTAAAGGCTTCACTAACGCTTGGGAACAGCGTGAGTTAAAAGATGTGGCAAATTATATAAGGGGGTCATTCCCTCAACCTTATACAAATCCAGACTTTTATGATGAAGAAAATGGAAAACCATTTGTTCAAGTTGCAGATATTGGATTTGATTTGAGATTAAATCATGATACAAAAGCACATATCAGTAAATTAGCCGAACCTAAAAGTCGATTTGTTGAAGCTGGAAAGGTAGTAGTTGCTTTACAAGGAAGTATTGAGAAAAGTATCGGCAGAACGGCTATTACACAATATGACGCTTATTTTGATCGCACAATATTGATTTTTGAAGAGTACAAATTCCCCATGGATAAACAGTATTTTGCACAATCAATTAAAAAAATATTTGAAAAAGAAAAGGAAAGAGCGTGGGGTGCAACTATTAGCACAATTACAAAAGAACATGTAAATGATTTTATAATTGATATACCAAAAATTGAAGAGCAACAGAAAATCGGTTCTTTTTTCACCCAACTCGACCACCTCATCACCCTTCATCAGCGTAAGCTGGATGGGCTCGTAACGCTGAAGGACGGCTTTCTACAGCAAATGTTCCCGGCAGCCAATGAAGTCGTGCCAAGAGTAAGATTCGCAGGATTTACAGGTAATTGGGAAGAGCGGCGACTGGACGAAATGCTTACTGAAAGAAATGAGCAATTTGAGGAATCGGAAGATTACCCATTGATGTCGTTCGTTGGGAATGTTGGTGTTGTACCCAAGGGGGAACAGTATGACAGAAGTTTTTTGGTAAAAGATGATGGGAAAAAATATAAAAAAACCGAACTGAATGACTTTATATACAGTTCAAACAACTTAGAAACTGGGTCTATTGGTTTAAATAGAACAGGCAAGGCAGTAATATCGCCCGTATATAGCATTTTTTATTCAAGCAACGATTCAGAGAGTCTATTTGTTGGATTACTATCCAAACGGAAAGACTTCATTAATAAAATGATTCATTATCGACAAGGTGTAATGTACGGACAGTGGCGCATACACGAAAGGGATTTTTTAAAGATAATCGTTTTAGCACCCACAATTTCTGAACAAAACAGAATCATTGACTTTTTCAAGAACTTTGACGAGCAAATCGCCGCCCAAACTGCTAAACTTGAGCAGCTACGACAGTTAAAGGCAGCGTATTTACAAAGGATGTTTATATGAGCTCGGATAAATGCCGTACGATTTTATCGTTATCTTGATTCTCTAACTCTTGAATGATGAGAATAAGAGTAGTTAGAAATTGGTTCGCGCTATGACTCGTAAGCTGATCGATGATGATACGTTTCAGATGAGCAATACCGCTTTAAAGGATGAACAACATGCTATGAAGACAAGAGCGGCCATCTAGGAGGCGATTCTGAGTTAGTGTGAAGCCAATGAACGTATTGTGCAAGGATGATGGAATCGTTATCCACAATAATTTTGGTAACCCGTTGTCCGCGGCGGTGTAATTCGCCCCCTGTAATTACGTCAATATTAAGCACTTCATACATGTGGAGTGCTGTTTGTCGCTTATAAGGATTTAGCATTAAAACGCTTCGCGGTAGGGAGGTTAATTATCAGCAGATCGTTTTCCAAAAAATCCTTGCCTTTGTAGATAAGTTTAAAGGTGTAGGTGGAAGGATTTAATAAATCTAAAATTGCGGTTAAACACCAGAATATTTTAGTCTTATTCTAAAGGAACAAAATTGCATTGGTGGTGTTGTAGAATTATTTCATTCTACATCATCACCTTTTTATTTACCGCTAAAATTGTATTTGTTAATTACCTCAAGCTCTATCGACTGCACTCTTTTTAATTCTGTAATGTACGACAGGGAAGATTCCACCAACAGTTTAAACGTATATTCATCTAATGTCCATGGCTCACCTTTCATTTCTTTAGCTATCAAAGTCCCAAATTTCTTATAATCAGAAATAATTATATTGCGAGCCCTTAATCCCAAGGAATCTTCGTTCGGAACATATTTCAGAAGAAGCCTAGTTAAAAGTGAAACAAAATTATCTAATTTCTTATCTAGTTTCTTCAAGGAATCCCCTTCTTGCATTATGAAATCTACAAACAAAATATGAAAATGTTTTCCGCACTTATAGTAAAGAAATTCAATTGCATTTTTTTGTATGGATTCATACTTCTCGGAAACATCATCCTCTTTAAGATTATAAAAATGAGAAGAAATACTTAATTGGCTATTGGGGAAATTAGGCATTTCTATCTCTCCAATCACAAACATTTGCCAATAGGAGTGATATTCAGCATATGGAACATAGTCAAATAGGACATTATTATAAGTTTCTTTTATTTTGTCATCATCCCCATATAAAACATCAATAAGAAGTTTCTCAAATAAGACTTTCGATAGGTCGCTATTTTCAAAGCCACCCCATAGTAATTCAAGTTTATTTTTAAATCCCAACTTCTCTGTTAAATGAACCAGTAGCGATTCAGATATTAAATTCGGATTTTTCCTAGGATAGGCTTTCCCGCCTGCAATATTTTTGATAATTGAAAGGTCGTATTTCGCGGATCTTTGTTTTTTTTCTGTATTATATCCATCATAGTCATCCTTATTTTCATACCCTGCTAATTGGTAATACGACAAATTCAACTCATCTTTTTTTACATGTACTCTTTTCCCAATCTCAGAGAAAATGTACTTTTTGGTTTCTGTATAAATCATATTAGCTCCCAAGGGTGGTGGAATATATGATTGATTATACGAATTTTTTTACATATATGCAACCATCCTTAACTGCAATAAAATGATGTCAAAGGAATCGCGAGTCCTGAGATAAATAAATCTATGCAATATGTACTAGTCATATTTGCGAAAAGGAGAAAATCATGAAAACGAAAAATTCTCAAAACGCATACAACGAAGATACGGCACGTCATTATATTTCTGACAACAAACCTATTATTAATGTCTCGTCAGCTCTCGAAACACAATACAATTGGATTGATGGAAAACGCACTGACGAAGTAACAGGCTACAAACTTTTCTTCTCTCAAGAGGGCGTAAATCCTTTTGCTGTAAAATTTGAAAAGAAGCCGATACTGCCACCCTTCCTTGCTGAGGTTACGCTCGCTAAGCTAGAAGCCATTGAAATCCGATCAAATGTGTATTTCCGATCAGAAGGGATACGGGTTGTTAATGAAAAAATCAGAACTTGAAGGCTACTTGCTCCAGGCTCTGAACATGGCTCTGCAGATTAACGGAGAGACCTCTTACACAAATTCGTTTGATGTTCGAGTGGCGGATGAAGGCATTTTCTTCATCCCCCGCCTCCCTGCAAGCTATGTCGTCGATAACGACCTTTATCAAAAAATCTATCTTATTAGTAACGCAGCTCTATACCCCGATTTTACGTTAATAAAACAAGCGGGAGCTTATTTTGTCCCATTGAAAACGGATGATATCCATATGAAACGTGCTCTTTTCTTCCCGTGGATAAATGGTATTTCTAAGCGATTGGTTATTCGGGACATTGACGAATATGTTGCGAAATTACCAGCGAACAAAGTGCCTGTCATGGAAAATTTCGAGTTCAACCTAAATAAGGTTACAAGTATTGCTATCGCAGGAAATTCAGGGTCAGGTAAATCTTATTTCCTCACCTACCTTCTATGCGTATTGAAGAAGAGCTCGAAGCTAGTAATTGTAGACCCTAAATTTGATATGCCAAGTAGATGGGGCAGGGAGAACAACGTTAAGGTTATTGCCCCAAGCGATAATCGTAACAAAAGCGATTATGTTTCAAGTGTGAATGCCGAACTTAGCAAGAGCTTGGAGCTAATTCACCAGCGGCAACAGGTGCTTTACAATAACCCTCAAGCCGACTTTGAACACTACACGCTGGTCATTGACGAGGTTCTGGCTCTATCAGATGGGACTGCCAAGCCGATTAAAGAGGCGTTCTTTAGTCTACTATCACAAATTGCATTGTTAGGCAGGGCTACAAAAGTTCATTTGCTACTGGTATCGCAGAGATTTGATAGTAATGCCATTCCTATTTCTTGCAGAGAACAACTTAATGTACTAATCCAAGTGGGCAATATAAATAGCAAAACGACACAGTTTTTGTTCCCAGATTTGTCACTTGAAGGAATAGTTATACCGCAAGGAATCGGGACGGGATTGATACAGGTTATTGACTCAGAGCATCCGTTTCAAATTGTTCCATTACTAACGCCAACATTTAATGATTTGAAAGGAATAATGTAGATGGGGAAACTAGGTAAATCATACTTCATACGCACGTTTCACATTAACGAATTTCTGTTAATGAGCTCGATACTACTACTTTTAGTTCTAGTCATATTCAAGATAAAAGGCGCTTTTCTGCAAGCCGAAAGACCACTGTTTGAATATACAAAATTCTTGTACAAAGTTGTGGATGTAGTTTCCAAACTCTTAGAAGGCATGACTGCGGTATCTTTCCTGCTGCTTATTATGTTGGTGATTCCTGAAATTATAACAAGGGTATCTAAAGATTCACTAGGGAATTGGTTCAAGTCAATCTGGGTGAGCCACCGTTTAAGAAGGTTTCTAGTCAGGCAAACCGACCATGAAGGAGAAGGTGTTCTCAAGATTCAACAGCATAATAAATCAATTCGAAAATCCGTCATTGATATTAGGAATAAGAAAATCACCTATCTCGTTAAATTGCCAAATGACATGCAAGCCCAAAAACTAATCTTAGACGCAAAAGAAGTTCTTCGAGAAGAAATATCAAGTCGTTTTCCAGATTACACTTTCTCGAATTTTGAAAGGTACAAGCACTGGCTGACAGTTGAGGGAACAAAAATGAGGTGACGAATAGCGGAGCTTTTGCCTGCCTTGGGCAGAAGCAAAGGAGCTCCGCTATTCTTAATAGATGGCAGAAAAAGATATTCCACGGGGTTACTACGACCCCCGTGGGATCAATAATCAATAATCGAGGGGAATGGACTATGGAAAAGAAAAAAGAGCAGCGAAGCAACAAATGGGCGTTCATTTTCTATCAAGAGAGTGCTCCAGAGAACTATTTGGATATTTTAGAAGAAATGCAGATACCCTTTGTGTTGAGCCCTTGGCACGATAAGGATGTGAATAAAGAGACAGGGGAAATTAAAAAGGCACACAAACACGGTGCACTGTACTTTGATTCTTTGAAAAGTTATTCCCAAGTTTCTGAAATAATTAGCAAAAAACTGAATGCCCCGAGTCATGTTGAAGTCGTGATGTCTCCAAAGGGAATGTACGAGTATTTCACTCATGCGGAAAATCCAGATAAGACACATTACCGAACAGAAGATATTGAAGGGGGTTGTGGATTTGAGTTAGAAAAATTTCTTATAGAGAATAGTACAGGGGATTTTTTGAATAGTGTTATTGATGTGATTGAGGAAAATAATTTCAAGGAATTCGATGATTTGGTGATGTTTGCGAGAAAGAATGACTATTTGTTGCTTGAATTAATCGTAGCAAAAACTTATTTTTTCTCAAAGCTATTAGATTCAAGGCGTCATAATCCTACTAATCACATCAGACCAACCAACTTTTTATGATGGGGAAGAAAGAAAAGGTGATAAACGATCATTTGATTGATTTAGAATACGATTTAAAATCTGGTGGTTACTTCCAAAAGAATTCCCCAAAAAATGTATATTTACGAGATACCATAATAAATACAATCAGTCTTGATGATGTGTTAGACAATCTTGGCACTAGATAATAAGTAAAATAGGAGGGGAATTAATTGTCAAATTTAGTGAGCTACAGTATGCAGTTGGCGATGTTAAGTAAACTATTAAAAAAAGGGATAATATCAGAACAGGAATATACTCTCTTTAAATTAACATTAATGAAGGATTACAAAATTTATTCTGATTCTATTACACTAACATAATTGTATTCCTTGTTTAGTTGTTATACACTATGAAAGGAATACAAAAATGAAAAGGTGATTTGATGAAGCAGGTTGAAGTTATAAAGGCAAAAAGTAGCCTGAAAAATAGGTCATTTAACCAAATGGTAGAGCGTTTAAGAGTTGCAGCATATTGCCGTGTTAGTACTGATAATGAAGATCAGCTAAATAGTTATAAATCTCAGGTTCAACATTATACGGATTACATAAATGGGAAACAAGATTGGGCATTAGTAGATATCTATGCAGATGAGGCTGTCACTGGGACACAGACAAAAAAGCGTGAAGACTTTCAAAGGCTGATAAATGACTGCTTGAATTGTAATATTGATATGGTTATTACAAAATCCATATCGAGATTTGCTCGTAACACATTAGATACTTTGAAATATGTAAGAATGCTTAAAGAAAAGAACGTTGCAGTTTTTTTTGAAGAAGAAAATATTAATACTCTCACTATGGATGGTGAGCTACTGCTTGTCATTTTAAGTTCAGTTGCTCAACAGGAAGTTGAAAATATTTCGGCTAATGTGAAAAAGGGCTTAAAGATGAAAATGCAGCGTGGTGAACTCGTTGGTTTTCAAGGTTGCTTAGGGTATGATTATCACTCTGAAAATAAAAGTATCTCAATTAACAATGAAGAAGCAGAAATAGTTAAATATATTTTTAATCGTTATGTTGAAGGTGCAGGATGTCTTCTGATAGGACAAGAATTGGAACGTCTTGGATATAAAACAAAGCGTGGTAATAATAAATGGGCAGAAACAACTGTAATGGGTATTATAAAAAATGAAAAATATAAGGGGGATATAAGACAAGGGAAGACGTTTACTCTTGACCCCATTTCAAAACGTCGGTTAGATAATTTCGGAGAAGAAGACCAATTTTATATAAAAAATCACCATGAACCGATAATTTCAGAGGATGTCTTTGAAATGGCTCAACAGATATTGCTTCGCAGAAGTAAAAACAAAAAATCTATTGACGGTAAAAGAGAAAAATACAGCCGAAAATATCCTTTTAGTTCGATGTTAGAATGTGGTTTTTGCGAGAGTAATTTATCAAGGAGAAGTTGGCACAGCGGAAGTGAGTACCAAAAAATTATATGGCAGTGTATAACAAACACAAAAAAAGGCAAAAAATTCTGCCCAGATGCCAAAGGAATAGCCGAAGATACTATTGAACAAGCTTTTCTTGAAAGTTATCGACTTTTGTGTATTAACAATAAAGATGTGATGGACGATTTGCTTAAACGTATAGAAGATACATTATGTGCAAATAGTGCTACAAGAGATTTAACTCGTATAGAAAAAGAAATTCTGTCACTTGAACAAAAACGTAAAAAACTTGTTGATATGCGGTTAGAAGATATAATTGACAAGGAAACTTATGAGGTTAAATACTACGAATTAGCATCTAAACTAGCACTGCTAAACAATGAAAAGGTGAAATTCAAGGATACAACTAGTCGTGAGCAGAATATAAAAAAACGAATTGTTGACTTTCGTAAAGTATTAGAGCAAAACGATGTCCTTACCGAATTTGACCGTTATGTTTTCGAAAGTATTGTAGATAAAGTTATTGTTGGTGGTTATGATGATGACGGTAATAAAGACCCATCTATGCTCACGTTCATATATAAGACTGGCTTTACAAATAACATTGATGGCAATATCCATAAGCCTGAGCGAAAGAATAGCAAGCAAAAAAAAGTAACTGATGAATTGTGTTCCTATACTGGAAACGAGGATAATGATTTGTGTTCCAATACTAGTAACGACACATGTGGAGTCGGTAGCAGTGCTTGTACGGAATGAAATAGGTGCTGAAAAGTCTTATTAATACTTATTAATACTGGGTTTTTCTGATGAAACAACGGGTTGAAATTAGTGATACAGCGGTGATTTTCACTGATTTTTTAGCCATTGGTGCAAAGTTGGTGTAAAAGTGCAACACAAATGAACCAAAATGAGCGGAAATCATCAGAAAACAGTGTAAAACAGGGCGCATTCTGAATGAACTGTTCTAGTCCTTACGAAAAGAACCCGAACGATTGGTACAGAAATCGTTCGGGTTCTATGCTTCTTTGCGCTTTTTAAATGGATTGATCTGATCGAATGTCCTTCTTTTTTTATGTTATAATTAAAACAAGACGCTGATACTTAGCATATAGGACGGTGAAAAAAAATGAATCAAATCAAAGATCTCCAAAAGCTTATCAAACTAACGGGTGATCGCGCTAAGTTGGATGCTAAGGCTAACGAGACATATATTGTTTATAAAACCGCAGAAGGCCAGATCGTAAAGGAATACAATGACGGTCATATTATTCCAGTTACCGAGCAGGATGCCTCTCATGCATGAATTGTTACCGGTCATGTACATTTTTGCTGGAAACAATGGGAGCGGGAAAAGCACAATACGAAACCTTATTGTCGATCGACTCGGAACAAGTGTTAATATTGATCCCGACGCTTTAGCCCGGGCAATCGATTCGATTCATCCTGAAGGCCGTAAAATATCGGCAGGGAAAGAAGCCATTAAACTAGCCAAAGATTGTATCCTTAACAGGCGCGATTTTTCGGTAGAAACTACATTGGCCGGAGGTAATGTCATCAGGCTTATGCGTGATGCTAAGGCCAATGGGTTCGAAGTTACAATGTTCTATGTCGGTCTAGGCGATTATCATTTGAATCTTGAGAGGGTAGCAGTACGGGTTAAAAATGGTGGACATCATATTCCCTCTGAAGATATCATAAGGCGGCATCAAACATCGATTCAAAATTTACTTTCTCATCTTGATTTAATTGATCATTTAATTGTGATTGACAACAGTTTATCTGAGGGAAGAATTATTCTGGGCGCAGATGATGGTTCAATAACCTATCGATCGGAGGCCGTTCCTTCTTGGATTGAATGCATTGTGCAGAAGCTAGAACCATAGCAAGAACAGCCAAGTAATTAATTAGGGCTGTTCTTTTCTTCTTTTTAAATAGTGAATTTTTCGCTAATTACTAGATTCCGTTACCGTAGGCTCTGCTTCTTGAGGCAGATGCCTTTTCTATTTCAATTGGTCTGATGTTCGGTTTATGAAATCTAATCTTGAATAGGTAAGGACTTCCATTTATCTTTATGATATTATTAGGCATATTGACCTAATCGGAGTTTAAATTTGTTGTAATTATTAGGAGTCGGACATGAGCAGACAATCGCAGAATATTACAAAGTACTTTAGAAGTGCCGTATCGGCTCAGGCGAATACGGGCCTAGATTTTAAGAACGAGCCATTCTTCATTATTGAGGCTTCTCAGTTGTTAGAGGGAAGCATTCATAGTGAGACATGCGATAAGGTATTTACTGAAGCTAATAAAGGTTCAAACAATGAGGATAATAAATTTAAGAAAACGACTATAAACGTCATCGTAAGTGCGAAAACAGTAAAGACGATGTATGAAGCGAATGCTAAAATTCAAGAAGATGTTGATGAATTATCAGGTCTATTTTTTGTACCCGCAAAAATGGATAATAACGGTAAACTGTATTTTGATTCTGAAAATAAAAAGCTGCCCTGGTTCCCTCGAGAATACTTACAACCCATGGTTGAGCCTAAGTTGGCTATTGGTAGTGCAAGTAATGTTGATTCTTTTATTAGTGATCATGTCGATCGAGTAGAGTTAATAGGTACATGGGCACAATATGTGTCATTCTTTAAAGAGTTTTATGAAAACGTAACGAATAGCAAATTTGAAGATAGCCATATTTTTAGTCAAGAAGAAGAATCTACTTCGTCGTTTGCCTTGGAAAGAAATATGTATCTTTTTATAGATAATACAGTAAACTCAACATTTCATATTTTGAAATTGTATAATTACTTACTTCAAGATCTTCAGCTTAAACCGCTATATGATAATTTTACTTCAATACCAAAAGTAATATCAGAGTCACTAATATCCAATTCGACCTCCAATATGCAGCTGCATGCTGGGCAAATGGGAGGAGAGCATCCATTATCTCCTTCTCAGAGGGAGGCTATTAATCATTATAATCATATGAATGTTGGTGAAGTTCTAGCTGTCAATGGACCACCGGGAACGGGGAAAACCACGCTATTGCAATCCATTGTTGCTGATACATACGTGAAAAGGGCGATATTAGAAGAAAAGGCGCCGCTCATTGTTGCGACATCGACCAATAATCAAGCCGTTACGAACATTATTGCTTCATTTGGTAATATTAAAAAAATGAGTGACTCGAACCTTGAAGATCGTTGGATAGAAGGTGTACATAGTTTTGCTACTTATTTTCCTTCTGGATCGAAAGTAAAGGAAGCAACAAATCAAGGCTATCAATGCACTAATAATAAGGGCGAATACTTTTTATCCGATATCGAGACGGAAGCTAATCTAAATAAGTCGAGAACGAGAATAATCGAAAATTGTAGCGAATTTTTTAAATCGAAGTTTAATAATCTGGAAGAATGCCGTATTGCTCTTCATAAAGAGTTATTGTTCTTCGAAGAAAGCAAACGGAGTCTACTCGCACTATGTGACGAGTCCAATCAATTTCAGCACCTTGATATTCCTATCGACGTACAATTAAAATTGCTCGAAGAACAAATGGATCATATTCAAGTAAGAATTCAAAATATTAAAGATAGAGTGTCTGAATGGGAAATCGTTTACAGTAAAATACCTTTCATCATCAGGTTTATCTCGAGGATAACAAAGAAAAACCTTAAAAGAATCCAAACGGATTTCAGGTTGTTTATTTCCACTGAAGAGTTTGCAGTTCTTGATGAATCTATGAGTATCGAGCGAATTAAAGAAATATATAGTCTACAGGTTGCGGAGTTGAGTAGGTCGTTTGTAAAACTAAAAGATGATGCTGAGTTAATTAGGGACTGGATAAAAAGGTATAACAATGAATTAAAGACCTTAGGAGAGCACGGGGTCATTCTCCATAACAGTGAATCGACTAGATATAATATTTCGATAGATACGGTTAACGAACTAATAGATAAAACGATACGTTATCGAGAGTTTTGGATAGCCGTTCATTATTTTGAATGTAGATGGGCAAATGGTGAAGATGAACTTACCGAAAAGCAAAAAGGAAAAACCTTCACTAATGTTCTAACAAAGTTTTATAGCAGGCTTTCAATGATTACTCCTTGCTTAGTAATGACGTTCTACATGCTTCCAAAACAGTTTTTGGCATTTAACGAGCAGAAGAATACGTTTCTATTTAACTTTATTGATTTATTAATCGTAGATGAAGCGGGACAAGTGTCACCTGAAATTGCGGCTGGCGCATTCGCACTCGCTAAAAAAGCTGTTGTCGTCGGAGACATTCATCAGATTGAGCCTGTATGGAGTGTCAACAAATCATTAGACAAGGCATTGGCTCTCGCCAATGGTATGATCAAATCCATTGATCAGTTCAAAAAGTTAGAAGAGGCTGGATTAACAAGCTTCGGTTCAAGTGTAATGATGGTTGCTTCAAAGAGCTGTAAGTATGAAAAACACAATCAAAAAGGTTTGTTTCTTTCGGAGCATCGGCGCTGCTATAACGAAATTATCGATTACTCTAACAAACTGGTGTATAGAGGAAATCTCAATCCCATGCGTGGAAAGGGGAGCGATCGTAAGAACCGCCCTCTAGAACATTGGCCGCAAATGGGGTATAACCACATCGCTACGGAAGGTTCAAAAAAACAAGGAGGCAGCAGGTATAACGAGGTGGAAGCATCTTATATCGCTGAATGGTTGTATCAACATTTCGAGATGATTCGCAGTGCATATCCAGAAGATTCGGAAAACAATCTAATTGGAGTAATTACCCCATTTAAAACACAAGTGTGGTATATCAAAGCGGCATTAAAGAAAAAGATGCCTCATTTATGCAATAAAATAAGCGTGGGCACGGTTCATACATTTCAGGGTGCGGAACGTAACATTATCATACTTTCAACTGTGTATGGCAAGAACGATGGAAGTTACTTTATCGATGCAAATAAGAGTCTCATGAATGTAGCTGTGTCGCGGGCAAAAGACCATTTCTTTGTATTTGGTGATATTCGATGTTTGAAAGATAATCAAAATAGCGCCAGCGGATTAATTAAATCATTAATCCAAAGCAATCCACTATCAAGTGTCGCTTCTATTCACTAACTTTCTTTTCAGTGATTTAAAGATTCACCAATTATGTTAGGTGGAAAAACTGATTATTACCAATGGAATAGGGGTTAACGAGTAATGGCCATTTATGTTTGGCGTGAACCGGATGATCCAGAAGCAGAGAATCAAAATATATTCGTCAATGAATACATTTTATAAACATTTTGGACCCACTAAAGTAGATTGGGAAAATGGTGTATTGGCTGCTTTGTGTGCTTATTGGAAAGAGCAAGGGTATGAATCAGACCCGGAGAAAGATGCCTTCATTTTACCAGTTGATGTGATGTTTCAGAAACAGTATGAATGTTCACAGTGTAAGTCACAGTATTCTAGTGTACATGACGGTGACATTTATTATGATCAAGATACAAATGTACCACAGTTTGTCTGCCATGATTGTCTGATCATGGCTGCACGTCATCGTAGGTGGTTGTTGAAAGAGCATATGAAGCTAAAGATGCAATCATTGGCAAAAAAGGTGCAAGTAACTAACGAAGGATCTTAGAAGTTCTCCCAACATGAAGCATCGCGGCTTTATAGCACCATTTTCCTTTTCAAACATATGCGGTATTTAAGCGCGCTTGCTACGATGAAGAGATTCTTTGGTGTTGATGTGAAATTGATGTAAAGCATCAACAGAAGTCCTCGGATTGAAGCCTTCTAGAGCAAAAATAAATTGACAAAAAGCCCGTAAAACCAAGGTTTCAGCGATTGCTACAGATCACAACCCAAGTTAATATGTTCCCGCATACGGTGCATGTGGAATGCTGTTCACTATTAGTTCTGGAATGACATAACGAGAAGTAACAGTTTGAAATGCAGGCCCTTCTAAGAAAGGGCTTTTTCTTTTGATGCGTATGTAAATGCTCCGACATTGGCGGCTTGATGTAATAAGGGCCGTAAGCCCTTATGCATTATGCTTCCCCGTAAGGGGAAGCCACGATTGACCACGTCTCAATAGATTTGCGGCCTTTCAATAACTTCTGAGAGTTCTATTTTTATGCAATAATGTCAATTTAATGTTATAAAACATAACACTAACAGTGTATTTCTTCACAAACACTCTGTTTTTTTGAATTATAACCTCTAATATGTCATTAAACATTACATAAACGTGTAGACAAATGCGTTTTTTGTAAGTATAATAAGGAAAATTCCACAATTAGAGACATGTATATGTTAGGTTTGAATTGTAATGTCAATTTGAGGGAATTGAATCCGGGAAGACTAATTAAATAATTGTATACAATTATACAATTATACTTTTGGAGACAGGGACGATCAAAATCTTGACTAGGAGATGTATATGAAAACTTCAATCATGCAGACACGCAGGTTATCAAAGGACAATACTTACTTTGCATTGAAACAAAAAATTATAGATAACGAATTAAAGCCGGATGAAATTGTACATGAAGAAAGCTTGGCAGCCATGCTGGGCGTCAGCCGCACTCCTTTAAGGGAAGCGATTCAACGGTTGGAGAATGAGGAATTTCTAGTCCGGCAACCGAATGGAAGGTTGAAAGTGGCGCCAGTAACATTGAAAGAGGTTGAGGAAATCTTTCTAATCCGCAGCATGCTGGAAGGCTACATAGCTAAGAATGCGACCAGAAATGCGTCAGATAAAGATATTCAGCATTTAACGGCTATGATTGACAAAATGAAGCAATCTTTTCAACTGGGCTATAATGATGAATTTGTTTCCTACGGCTTTGAATTTCATGATTATTTATCTGAAATCAGCCGGCTTAAAACATTTGCCAAAATCTTGAATCAGTTAAGGGATCATGCGCTTCGCTACTGCCGGTTTGTATCCCTGCAAGGCGATTGGAACAAGCAGGCAGATGAAGAACATAGCCTGATCTTGCAGAAGATTACCGAAAAGGATGAGGAAGGCGCGGAAAAAGCAATGCAGGATCATATCATGAATAGTCTAGCTACTGCATTAGAGAGAATTAAAGGAATTCAGACAAACGAGGAGGAGTGAGTTGGACATGAAAACAGAATGGAATATGGATACGAAGATTATTCATGAAAAACAGTTTCCCGACCCTCACACCGGCGCCATCTCTCAAAGTATTGTTCCCGCAGTCGCCTATGCCTTCCCTGATACGGAAACAGCAGCGGCTGTTGTGGCCGGAGAGTCGGAAGGCGTCTATTACGGCAGATACGGAAATCCCACCTCCCGCACCCTGGAAAAAAAGATAGCTGCATTAGAGGGTGGAGAAGACGCTTTGGGCGTTTCCAGTGGAATGGCTGCGATCTCCATCGCCTTGCTCGGCTTTTTGAAGAACGGGGATCATGTCCTTGTAACGAAGGATGTTTATGGAGGAACCTATAGCTTCCTGACTTCATTGGCTCCCCGCTTCGGTATCCAATTTGATTTTGTCGATTGCACGGATATCCCGGCAATGATTCAGGCGATAAAACCCAATACGAGAGCGGTATATATCGAAACGCCGTCCAATCCGAGATTGACCATTCTGGATATCGGAAACATCTCGGAAGCCTGCAAAACCTACCGGCTGCCCGTCATTGTCGACAATACCTTTATGAGCCCTTGCTTGCAGAAGCCTTTAGAGCTTGGCGCCGATGTGGTGGTTCACAGCGCTACTAAATATATTAATGGACACGGGGATGTCCTGGCAGGATTCATTGTAGGGAAAAAAGATATGATCCAGTTTATGAGAAAGAAACTAATGGGTGATTTGGGACAACATTTAAACGCGTGGGACGCATTCTTAATTTTAAGAGGAATGAAAACAATGGCCCTGAGGGTAGAGAAACATTGCGGCAACGCCCAGAAAGTTGCCGAGTACCTCGAGTCCCATCCTATGATCGATAAAGTCTATTATCCGGGTTTAGCGTCTCATCCTCAACATATGCTGGCCAAAAAGCAAATGAAGGGAATGGGAGGAATCGTTTCTTTTGAAGTAAAGGGAGGCTTGACTGAGGGGCAAAAATTAATAAACTCGCTAAAATTAGCGATGATTTCATTCAGCTTGGGAGATCCGGAAACTTTGGTGCAGCATCCGGCATCCATGACCCATGCTTCTATACCAAAGGAAGAGAGAATGATATTTGGAATTACCGATGGATTAATTCGCATTTCGGTCGGATTAGAGGATGCGGATGATATTATCCAAGATTTCGATCAAGCGTTAACAGGCCTGCTTTCCGGTTCTGAAATGAAAAGCATAACGAAATAATACGTTTGATCCATAACTGGAAGGGAGGATGTATAAGTTTATGTCTATTAAACAGCTCGATGAGATGGAACAAGCTTTAGGCAGTCAATTAATTGAAGTTCGTAGAAACCTTCATCGGGAGCCTGAATTATCTTACGAAGAGTTTAAAACAACAGGAAAATTGCGGAAATGGCTGACAGACGCCAATATTTCCATATTGGATCTCCCTCTAACAACAGGGCTTATCGCAGAAATCGGACAAGGTAAAGGGCCCATCGTAGCCATTCGCTGCGATATTGACGCACTCCCGATTGAAGAGCAAACCGGATTGCCATTTGCGTCAGAAGTTCCGGGGAAAATGCATGCATGCGGTCATGATTTTCACACGGCCGTAATTTTAGGTGCCGCATACTTGCTGAAAGCCCGTGAAGATGAACTGCCCGGAAGGGTTAGAGTATTATTTCAGCCGGCGGAAGAAACCGGTCACGGGGCTGAAAGCGTGCTGGCATCGGGAGGGCTTGAAGGGGTAGAGGCCATATTCGGACTTCATAACTCGCCCGATTTGCCTGCTGGAGCGTTTGGAACGAGAATCGGAGCTTTAACAGCCGGGGTTGACCGGTTTGAAATTAAGGTAAAAGGGATCGGCGCTCATGCCGCTTATCCGCAAAACGGTGTGGATTCCATTGTAACAGCGGCTCAAATCATTACATCGCTTCAAACGATCGTAAGCCGCCAAAACAGTGCTCTGGAGCCGGTTGTGCTAAGTGTAACCCGAATAAATGGGGGATTCACTTGGAATGTACTGCCGGAGATTGTTGAATTGGAAGGCACGGTTCGGACACATAATGAAGAAATTCGACGCATGATTCCAGAAAAAATGACTCAAATCATAGAAGGAATTGCCGCAGCATCCGGGGCGGAGGCAAAGTTGCATTGGTTTCCAGGTCCGCCTGCAACGATAAATGATGGGTACTGGACTGATTTCACCAAAGAGATCGCCAAACAGACAGGATATGAGGTATATGATATCGCGCCGCAAATGGGAGGTGAAGATTTCTCCTTGTATTTACAGAACATACCGGGTGCTTTTGTCAATATCGGAACAGGCGCTGCCCATGCCCTGGATCATCCGAAATTCGATGTCGATGAGGGGACGTTATTACCGGCTTCCCAATACTTTGCTTTTTTGGCGGAGCAAGCACTGTTGAAACTGAAAGTGAAAGCTTATCACCAAAACTCAAAATGAAATGCGAGGAATGTTTATGATTGAATTAAAAGACATTCATAAAACCTATACCCGGAAAGGGATCTCCAACGATGCTCTAAAAGGGATCAACTTAAAGGTAGAGAAAGGAGATATATTTGGGGTTATCGGGTACAGCGGTGCGGGAAAGAGTACGTTGATCCGTCTGGTCAACTATTTGGAAAGACCGACGAAAGGGCAGGTTTTTGTAGATGGACATGACTTAGGCGCATATAGCGTGAAGGAGCTGCGTGCAGCCAAAAAAAATATTGGCATGATATTCCAACACTTTAACCTGCTGGAATCGAAAAAAGTATTCGATAATGTGGCGATCCCCATGGTGTTATTAAAAAGAAATAAAAATGAAATTCGCGAGCGCGTGATGGAACTGCTGGAGTTTGTCGGGTTAGGCGACAAGGCGGGCAGCTATCCGAGCGAATTATCGGGCGGGCAGAAGCAGCGCGTAGGGATTGCAAGAGCGCTGGCCTCCAATCCTTCCATTCTCCTGTGCGATGAAGCAACATCGGCGTTAGATCCGCAGACGACGCACTCGATTTTACAGCTTTTGAAGAAAATTAATGCGGAATATCATATTACGATTATGATCATCACCCACGAAATGTCGGTGATTCAGGAGATTTGCAACAAGGTCGCGGTGATGGAGAGTGGACGGATCATCGAGCAAGGCAGCGTTTTGGAAGTGTTCGGACATCCGAAGCATCCGACGACGCAAAATTTTGTGAAGACCGTGATTCGGAACAGCATCACCAACAGCGTACAAAAAACGGTGAAACAAGAACCTGGAAGCGGGCTTTACAAGCTGGAATTCATCGGTGAGTGCGCCTCCGAGCCGATTATGTATGAAATGATCAGGTCATATAACGTGAAGGTTAATATTTTATTCGCCAATATGACGGAGATTCAAGATACGACCTTAGGGAACATGATTGTTCAGTTAAAAGGAGAACCGGACGAGGTGAATAACGCCCTGTCCTTCTTTAAAAACAACGGCGTCGGCGTGGAGGAGGTGGAAAAGCATGATGTCAACTACTGTTACAACTGATCAATTTCTGGAGGCAATCATCGATACCTTACATATGGTGGGGATGTCCCTGTTATTGGGGTCTTTGATCGGCATTCCGCTGGGAATTTTATTGGTGGTTACCCGTCCGGGCGGCGTGTTGGAAAGCAAAGTGCTTTATAGCATTTTAAATCCCGTGATTAACATTGTCCGCTCCTTGCCCTTTATTATTTTACTCGTTGCCATCATCCCGTTTACACGCTTAATTGTTCATACTTCGATTGGGACAAGCGCAGCGATCGTACCGCTTATTATCTATATCGCACCTTATATCGGACGCTTGGTAGAGAACTCCCTGCTCGAAGTAAATCCGGGAATACTTGAAGCAGCCGAGTCGATGGGGGCAACACCGCTTCAAGTCATTTGGTACTTTCTGTTGCCGGAGGCCATCGGATCGTTAATCCTTTCCTTGACGACTGCGACAATCGGGTTAATTGGCGCAACGGCGATGGCCGGAACGGTTGGCGGCGGAGGCGTCGGAGATATGGCTATTGTCTATGGATACCAAAGATTTGATCCCGTAGTCGTTCTTGCTACTGTCATTATTCTTATTATTTTCGTACAAGGCATTCAATCTTTAGGAAACACGGTAGCGAGGAAGATTCGCCACTATTAGTGATTAACTTAAGCAGGGAGGACAACAAATGAGTGAATGGAGCAAACAAGACCGATTTAATGCCATATTATCCGGGGAACGGGCGGATCGCCCGATTGTCAGCGGCTGGCGCCATTTCATCGATAAGGAACAAAATGCAGCCGATTTAACGGAAGCGACGATTTCTTTTACAAAGAAATATGATTGGGATTGGGTCAAAATCAATCCCAGAGCAACCTATTTGGCTGAAGCCTGGGGGAATGAGTATGACTTTCAGGACTATCAAACCGTATTTCCCCGCCAGCAAACGACCGTCGTTCCGACAGCCGCTAATCTTTGGGATCTGGATATAAAAAAGGCAATGCATACAGCACCCTTATTGGAGCAGCTAGTTGCGGTAAGAAAGATTCGCCAAGGGTTGCCTGACACCCCTTTAATTCAAACTGTCTTTTCGCCTTTAACTGTTCTTTTGTTTATTGTAGGCCGGTCCGCTTATGTAACCAAAACGGTTTTTGGCATTGAAAATCCTGTCACCTTGGAATCTTTATTTAAAGAACATCGAGCAGCCGCACATCATGCACTGCATGCAATTTCATTAACCATGGCCGATTATGTACAAGAGCTTAAGCAAGCGGGTTCAGATGGTCTGTTTTACGCGGTGACCGGTACGGCTCATCCGGGCTTGTTTAACGAATCGATGTTTAATGAATTTTCCAGACCCTATGATTCCATTGTGCTGGAGGCTGCGAGCTACGGAAAAAATGTCCTTCATACTTGTGGAGCGAATTCACAGCCCGAGAGATTTAACGACTACCCGATCGATGGAATCAGCTGGGATACAAAGGCTGAAGGAAATCCGGGATTGGATGCCGCTTTAAACGCTACAAAGATCGGCGGCGTCGATCATGTATTGTTTGCTTCCAATGACATTCCTCAAATTCAAAAGCAGGCGGAGGAAGCATTGAACTTAATGAAAGAACAACCGTTTATTCTTGCGCCAAATTGCGCAATCCCGCTTAACGTAACGGATGAGGCTCTGGAGCAGTTTAAAAAATCTGTTTTTGCAAAGGAGACAAAAGTATGAAAAAGGCATTATTCGTCATTTTAGTTGGGATTGTCATGCTGTTATCGGCGTGCGGCGGAAGTGAAGCCAAGAGCTCAGTTTCAGGCGCAGGACAGGAAGAGAAGAAAAAAATTACCGTTGGATTTGGCGTCGGAACCTATGAAGAGCAATTCCGCCAATCGATTATGCCGCTTTTAGAGAAGAAAGGCTACAAAGTTGATTTGAAAACCTTCTCTCAAAACATGCAGGTAAACCCTGCCATGAAGGAGGGCTCCATTGACGCAAGTGTATTCCAAAGTACAGCGTATATGGAGGCGATTAACAAAGAAATTAAAGCCGATATGGTTGGAATTGCTTATGTGCCGAGTGCGCCGCAAGGTCTTTATTCTGTCAAGCACACCACGCTCAATGATGTAAAAGACGGCACTACCGTTGCTATTCCCAATGATCCGGTTAACCAGGAGCGCGCTCTTCGAATTCTGGAAGAACTCGGTTGGATCAAAATTAAAAAAGGGGCAGGTGTGGCGGATTTTAACATTAACAGCATGGAGCCGGACAAGTATAAAATTGATTTTAAAATTCTGGACCCTGCTCAAATCCTTGTATCGCTGCAAGATGTCGATTATGGCGTTGTAAACGGAAATTACATTGCAAATGCCGACAAAAAGATTACAGACGCATTGAAAATAGAAAATACGCCTATGCAGCACAGAATCATTATATCGATTAATAAGAAAGATGAAAATACACAATGGGCCAAAGATTTAAAAGCTGCATATGAGTCCAAAGAGTTTGAAGAATATATTAAGGGAATTAAGAAATATGACGGCTTCATTCTGCCTGAAGCGTGGAAAACCAACTAAGTAAGGATGTGGCGGGATGACAAAGAAACGGATTCATTTTATCGGCGGCGGACAAATGGCTGAGGCCATCATTCGCGCTGTTATATCCAATCAAACGGTATCTGCAGATCAAATCAGCGTCACTGACATCAATGAGGCACGTCTTCAATTTCTGAGCAAATCTTACGGAATAAATACGGACCGTTCTCGAGAGAGGGTTCTCCCTGAAGCCGACATGATTGTGCTTGCCGTACGGCCACAGGATCATTTGACTGCACTAGGACAAGCTGTTCATCAATTCGCTGCACCATCCGCCGCAATCGTTTCGATTGTGGCGGGTGTAACGATTGAGAAGCTGGCTGGCTTTTTTGGAGCCGATCGTCCCATATTTCGGGTCATTCCAAATACTTTGACGGATACGGGATACGGCTATAGCGGGGTTGCCTTAAATGCCTACGCAACGCAAGATCAAGTACACGATTTTCTGCTCGGATTCGGAAAAGTACAATATTTGGACGAAGCATTCATAGATATTTTCACCGGATTTGGTGTGGCAGGACCGAATTATATTTATTATTTTATTGAATCTCTTGCGGATGCCGGTGTACTCGCCGGTTTGCCACGGGAGCTAGCGTGGAAGGTTGTGCTGGAAAATCTAACCGGAGCTGTTGCCATGCTTCAACGGTCCGGCTTGCATCCGAGGCAGTTGCTTGACATTAATAACTCGCCCGGCGGTGTAGGCATTCACGGATTATACGAACTGAACAACAGTGATTTCGCTGCCGGCCTACAAAGAAGTGTCTTAGCAGCCGTAAAGCGGACAACGGAGTTAGGAGCGGGGTAGACAATGGCAACAAAACATTGGGATCATCTTGTTCATTATGTCAAAGAACTGGACAAACCGGTTGAAATCTTTGGAGAGCACGGTTTAGTTGCCTTTAAGGGAGGTTCCCATAAGGAATGGGGAACCCTTAATACATTAAGTTACTTTGGTATAACCTATATCGAGTTTCTAGGTATTGAGAATCTTGAATTAGCGAAGGCAACGGAACATAACCGTGTGGTGAAAGATGCGGTTGACGCATTACCGGAGCATGAAATCTTGAGCAGAGTCGTGATTCGGACCGATGATATTGAAGAAATGGCTGCTTCCTTAGGAGCAACTGGCTTAATATTGTCCCCTATTATGGACGGCAAACGTCTGGATAAGAACGGCAGATTAATAGAATGGCGTATGATGACCATTGATGGTGACTTTCAAGGGTTAGTCTATCCGTTTATTATTCAATGGAAAGGGACGGATGCAGAAAGATTGGAGCAATTAACGTCATCCGGCATCATTAAGCCGCATCCTGCGGGTCATGCCGAAATCAAAAGAGCGGTATTCCATGTCTCAGATCCAGCGGCAACCGCTTCGCATTGGGGGGATTTATTTGGATTGTCTGTCGCAGAGTCAGAAGACAAATCCGTCACCCTAAAGATTGGCGAAAAGTATTTTGAGTTCGTAAAAGGGGACGAGAACCAATTCAAACAGGTGATTTTTGAAACGGATTCAACAATGCTAAAAGGGAAAACCCTCCGGATTGGTGAAGGAGAATATGTTTTTAATTAAACAGCGATGTTTTCTCCACACGACAGAGGGACAACCAATTGACCACATTTTGACCACGTACCCAGCGAAAATTGTGAATGGAACACTTGTTGAAACAGGTGTTCTATTTTTTGTGCTATCCGTTAAACCTAGCCCAGCTTGCTGGAATAGGGCCCTAAGATGATTAGGAGCCTGAAGATAACATTTATTAAAAAAAATTTGGTTAGAATTTCCGGCTTCGTAATACTTTCACCCTGTTCGTTTGCATATAAGTAAGCAAAAATACGATCAGTGACCAAGATCATCGAGGCGCATGGATGGGTTACTTCGCCTGGTAAGCGACATGTCGTTGGTTCGAATCCAACTTCCGCTGAAAAGCGGAATAGCTCAGCGGTAGAGCAGTCTGTACCTATCCGACCTATTTCCTCGATGATCTTTCCACATTAAGCGTAATAACAGGTTACCAATTAAGGTATCTCGCAAGGTTCCCAAAAGGTTCCCAATTTGTAATTTAGGAGTAGATTGAGATGGCAATCGTCCAAGTCAGATCCACCAATCCGCAGTTTTCATTTTTGATCAAGAAAAATCCGAATTCCGGCATGATGCTTCGCTCGGTCCGCAAAGGTATGGCGTACGGCTGGTACACCGATCAGCAGACTTTTAATGTGTATTTTAAAGATGCGGATAATGAGATTTCCTATAAGCAGCACGAAAATGAGAACTTCGAGTATCTTAACGTATCGAGATACAACACGCCCTTATTTCCGCTGAATGCGATTAACGAATTCTTCTCTACGCCGCTTAAGGTACAAGATGAGAGGGACGTTGAAGGCTACGAGCATACTTTTTTTATCAATATGATACATATCGAACTGGTTCGGTACATTGAGTTTTTCGAGAAGCATTTAAAGGATTTCTCTTTCGAAATCGCCCATCAAGCTCATAAGAGCTATTCTCTTACCATTACGACACAAAAGAGCCTGTATCAGCTGCTCCATGCCGTAAGTGTGCTGTGCTTGTTCCTCTCGATGTTCGGAAACGAATATATCGATATCTCAGACAGCATCCTGGATAAATACATCAAGAGCATGAATGTGATTGATGCGCCGTTTTATATTCGCAGCCTCTTTGTGCGGAATTTCTTGTCTACTAGAGACCGTTTTCAAAAATACAAAGCGGAACTCGAGAAAACGGATCGCTATGATATTCAATTCGCCTACGGCGGTACGGCACTCCAGCGGAGAAATTATATCGGTAGCGCACTGACCTTCGATAAGTCGATTTTGGATGTAGGTTGCGGAGAAGGGTTTTATGCACTCCCTTTTGCCGGAAAAATCGAGGGAAACTACTATGCGGTCGACATCAATGAAGATCTGTTGGATAAAGTACAGCGTAAAGCGGAGGCAAGAGAGATCGACAACATCGTCACATTTAGTTCGATCGATCAGTTCCTGGAAGGCTACAATGGGGAGCAGGTTGATGTGATTTTGACAGAGGTCATTGAACATATGAGTCAGGACGAGGCCAGGCAGCTGATTCATCAAATCTGTGCACATGTCGATTTTGACAACTTCATCATTACAACGCCCAACGCTGACTTTAACCGGTACTACGAGTTGAGCGATTTCCGGCATGACGACCACAAGTGGGAGATGGGCGAAGAATCTTTTAAACAATGGATGCGCGATGTGATTAAGGAAACGAATCTGCATGCCGAATTTGTCGCTGTCGGAGACGGCGTGAACAATATCCAAACTACGCAGGGCGTTATTCTCAAGAAAAGGGGGGCCTGACATATGGAGATTCAAACGAGGGTTCACACGATTTTCATGCTGGTCGGGTCTACGGAATGCGGCAAAACGACGTTTGCCAAGGAAGTACTGATTCCGGGGCTGCGTTTTGAGGATACCAGCCGTAATGTCAGGGCCAATGTCCAATATTTGTCCTCCGACCAGATCCGCCAAGAGGTACTTGGATATGAATACGACAAGTATGATCAGGTGATGCTCGAATCCAGCGAGCAAGCTTTTCACCTGCTGTTTGAAAGACTGAAGATGGTGACATCTTTCCCGGTCAATGCGGAGTTTGTTGTCGTAGATACAACCGGGTTGTCTGAGGATTTTCGGGCAAAAGTGAAGGAGATTGCATTTCAAAACAACTACAACCTCGAGGTCATCGTCTTTGATTACCGGAAGAGGGAAGATTACTACGCGTCGGAGCGTTCGAAGAAGCTGATCACGAACCACATTAACCGGCTGAAAAAAGAGGTTCTCGGTTCGCTGCCCCGTGAGGGATACGGTAAGATTCATAAAGTGCGTGCTAAAGACTTTTATGTGGCCGAAGAGGGAAGGGCGAATTCGGAGTACCAAATCATCGTTGGGGATTTGGATGCTTACTTGGCAACCATTCTTCCTCAAGATCAGCAGTACATCATCATTGGCGACGTTCATGAATGTGTGGACGATTTGAAGGGGCTGCTGCTCGATCACGGATATAAGATTGAAGCGGGCAAGCTGGTTGTGACCGATAAGCTGAAGCAAACCAAGATCATTTTGGTCGGAGACTGGATAGACAAGGGTAAGCAAACTAACGATATCGTTCAGTTTTTGTATGATAACCGGGAGCATTTTTACTTCGTACTTGGAAATCACGAAAATTTCGTCGACAAGTATATGAAGGGCGAAATTAACGGCGTTGATCAGGAGCTGCTCCATACGTATTTTGACTCGACACAGGTATTATTGAACGATCCGGAACTGCTGGAGAAATTTCAGCACCTGGTCTCGATTTCGAAGCCATTTTTTTGGTATGTGGGGACTAAGGGGCCGTCCTTCTATGTCACTCACGCCCCGTGCCGGAATAAATACATCGGCAAACTGGATACGAATTCGGTCAGGCATCAAAGGAATTTTCGAATCGATCGGGAAGCGCCGCTGGAGGGGCAGCTTGCTTTTCTGCAGGAGGAATCGGTCAAAAATCATCCGTACCACGTGTTCGGGCACGTCGCGGCCAAGCAGTCTTTCCGGATCGGTAATAAGATTCATATCGACACGGGCAGCGTACAAGGCAACCTGTTGACCTCCGTCAGTATTTCGTATAAACCGTTTATGAAGTCCCGGAAGTCCAGCCAAGCGGTGATTACCGAGGAACTGCAAACTTTATTCAAGGTGGAACGAAAGGTTTCCGTTCAAGACCTCGGTGAGGATGACATCCGCAGACTCCACTATTGCTCGCGGAATAGAATCAATTTCATCTCAGGTACGATGTCACCGGCGGACAAGAATGAAGAGACGAATGAACTGGAATCGTTGAAACGCGGTCTCGATTATTTCAGGGAACGCGGCGTTCAGCAAGTCGCCCTGCAGCCCAAATATATGGGCTCGAGATGCAACGTTTATTTGAATAAAGATCTGGAGCAGTGCTTTGCGGTCAGCCGCAACGGCTACAAGATTAATCATGTGGTTTTAACGGAGATTTACGGCAAGCTGCTGCAGAAATTCGGCGGTTTTATGGAAGAGCGGAAAATTGCCATGATGATTCTGGATGGAGAGCTTCTGCCGTGGAAGGCGCTGGGCGAAGGACTGATCGAAAGGCAGTTCAAGCCCATTGAAAAAGCGTTGGAGACAGAGCTTACGTTCCTGCAGCAAAACGGTTTTGAGGAAGCCTTTAGCAATCTCATTGCCGAATATGAGGCGAGCGGTTTTGAAAAAGACCAGCATCATATCGCGAAGTCCGCTTTAAGCGAAAAGTATGGCCCTAGTGTGTACCAAAACTACAAGTACGTCCATGAAATCAGGGATACTTATGTCCCGCTAACTGAGCACGTAGATGCTTATCAGACGTATAGAAGGCAGCTGGAGTTGTATGCGGAAGACGAAGCCATGGAGTATAAGCCGTTTGCCGTTCTGAAGATTGTTTATGAAGACGGTAAGGAAGAAATTCCGGAATGGAAGACCTCCGAGATGTACGGTTTTCTGTCGAAGGACGAGGCGCTCATGTTGGATTTGGCCGAGCCGGACTGCCTGGAGAATGCGGAGCGTTTCTTCTCCAAGCTTACGATGGAGAACCATATGGAGGGTATTGTGATCAAGCCCGAGATATGGAACGGAAAAACGGTACCTTATATGAAGGTGCGGAATCCCGAGTATTTGTCCATCATTTACGGGTATGATTACAGGTTCCCGCATAAATACCGCAAGCTGCTCAAGCAGAAGAATGTGAATCAAAAGCTTCGCACCTCACTTAATGAGTACCAGCTTGGGATGCGAATGCTGGCGGTGCCATTTGAAGGAATTACGCCTGAGCATGAGGCTTATAAAGAGGTAGCGGTTAATCTGCTATTTGAGGTGGCGCAGGAGCGGGAGATCGATCCGCGTTTATAATCATGATAGGGTGTCTGAATCTTTCTGTGGATTCGGGCACTTTTTTCATAGCGTAAATGGTTTACCGAGCAAATTCGTATGGCGCTTGAACTAAACATGCCACTGTTTTTGCATGAGCGGGAGGCATTTTCAGATTTTATTGCGATTCTTAAGGAACATGGGGTCAAAAAGGCGGTTGTCCATTGTTTTACAGGGACTCGGTCTGAGCTTCGGGCATACCTTGAAATGGACTTTTATATCGGGATCACCGGATGGATTTGCGATGAACGAAGAGGTAAACATCTGTGGGACCTTGTCCGAATGATTCCGCCCAACCGGCTTATGATCGAGACGGATGCGCCGTTTTTGACTCCGCGGGACTTAAAGGAAAAGCCCGCGGATGGACGGAACGAGCCTGCTTTCCTACCGCATATCTTGCAAACTGTAGCACGGTGTGTCGGTAGACCTTTTCTCCACTTCTGTTCCCGCGGCGGAATCCTGATTGGATCTTTTGTATTACTCCTGTTCAGCGGCAAACTTTAAGTTGTTTAAAGGGTGAAAGGGTATAGGGGAGTGGGCTGTGGAGCCTTGTGGGGCGTGGGATTTGGGCGTTGTGGGGACGCGGGAGGGGCAAACTTATTTTGTTGGGGACAACAGTGAGGGATTTTTACTGTTTTGCTCTCCGTTCGGGGGCGCTTTCAGCGGATTGGAGTGTAGAAATAAAGAAATGGTGTAAATTGCGTGGAGGCTCTATCCAGTCATGGCGGCAGCGGCTATAATAAAATTCACCAAATGAACGGGAGATCAGCGCATATGAGGCAAAGGCTACCCAATTACTTTTTCAATATGATCGTTAAGATCACGTTCTTCACGACGTTCATTGTTCTCATCTTATCGGTCCTTCTGTACACAAGCTTCAGGAGCTACAATATTAAGGTCGTTAATCAGCTTAATGAATCGTTGATGCAGCAGGTGATTCATAACGCTGAGCAAATTCATAAATACATCCGCAGCTATTCCGTCTCACTGACCGGCAACACCGATGTCAAAAATTTGATGTACGGGGAGGAATTATCCGTATATGAAACGCTGGGCAGCATTCGCGCCTTGGATCTGGCGCTCGAAGCGAACCCTTATATGGAGTCCATGTATGTGTACAACGCGAGAAGCGATACGTATTATGTGATGGGGCCCAATCCGGTCATCCGGAAGGGTGGCTTGTTCGATCCGCAGATCGACGACATATTGAAAGCGGGTTCACCGATTCCGCGCCTGACTCCTATCCCCAGATTCATTGCGCATACGGAAGAGCAGCCGAACAAGGATGCGCAGGTTTTTACTTATGTGCTTCCGGAGTTCTTCCGGGATGGCAGTACCTTGAAGAGCGCTCTTATTATTAATGTCAAAGTGGAGAGCTTCCTTCATAATGTGGCAGCAGACGATTCAGGCATCATGGATATGAAAAGCCTGTGGTTTCTTGGCGGCGAAGGTGAGGTATTTGCCCATACGAATCAGGAGCTATTTTTGCAGCATATCGGCGATACGGATTATGTCAACCAAATCCTTCAATCGCCGCAGTCATCGGGTTATTTCACCGCTCAGCTGGAAGGGGATACCTCTGTGGTGACCTATGTACACAGTGAGCTGCTGGGTTGGAAGCTGGTAGGGGTCACGCCTTTCGACACCGTCGCCCAAACAGCGGAGCGTGTGAAGAGCTTGGCCATCGGTATTGGCGTCATGATGCTGACGCTTTGCCTAATAGCCGCCGTGGTTTTGACGCGTAACCTGTACGCACCTATACGCATGCTGCGCAACAAGTTCAGCCCGCATATTCCGGCTGGGGATAGTGCGGCCGTCCACAACGAGTTCGAGATGATCTCGGAGGTGTTCTCTACGACGCGCCATAAGCTGCTTGATCTTCAGCAGTTCAGAAACAGCAACTGGCTCGCTCTCAAGCAGAAGGCGCTGGAGGACTTCATGCGAACAGGATTACCGCCGGGCAGGAATGAGGACGAATGGCTGCAGGCGTACGGGGTTCGGATGAATCCGAATGGCCACTGGGTCGTTGCCGTTCTGCGCATAGACCGCTATGCAGATTTCTGTGAAAAGTATAATGAATCCGACCGTGCGCTGCTGCGCTATGCACTAACAAATATTATGGGTGAAATTATCCACGCAAGCTTCGCGTGTGAAACGGTGGATATGGGAGAAGACCGGATTGCGGTGATGATGATTGTAGATGAGGATGAGTGGCCTGCTCCGAAGTGGAAAGAAGCGCTGGCGGAGCTGCTGCGGCAAGCCCGGATGAGTTTTGAACATTATTGCGGATCGGCTTTCTCCGCTTTTGTCAGCGAGTCCGCCATAACAATGCGCGAAATACCGTATTTGTACCGGGATGCGGTTGAATTGTCTCATAACAGAATCAAGGCCGGGCACAGATGCCTGTTATTCTGCGAGGAGAGCGGAGCCGCGGAGCCGTTTTTTTTCAACATGAATCATCCGCTGCTCGATCAGCTGCTGGAGGGGATTCAAGAGGGCAAGCCGGACAAGGCGGAGGTAGCCTACAACTCGCTAAGGGAGCTGCTGTATCGGTGTGACCCTGACAACATGATGTTCGCTGTCTCCTACTTATCCTCCTCCGTGTTCAACCTTCTGCATACGATGGAGAGCAAACGTACCGTTTCCTTCGGGCTTAGCTTCACTGAGTTTGACAGGAAGCTGAAGAGGATGGAAACCTTTGCGGAGATGGACGACGAGTTTCGCCGATTATTCGAGGCTATCGCCGCACGTATGAACCGGATCCCCAATGAAAAAACAAACCTGATCGTGTCGGAGGCGCTCCGCTATATTGAGGAGCATTATGCCGATATTGCGCTTTCGCCGCATCAAATCGCCGACCTGTTCAATCTGACGCCCGCTTATCTGAACAAGCTGTGCCGCGAACGAACTTCGCATTCGTTGGGCGATTACATTACACATGTCAGGGTGGAGAAGGCGAAGCAGCTTCTTGGAGAAACGAATTTGACGATCGACCAGATCATCGGACGGATTGGCTGGGAGAACAAGAAATACTTCTTTCGCATCTTCAAGAAGCTGACGGGTGCCACACCGACGGAGTACCGATTGAAGCTCAGTATCGATCAGCTCAATAAATCCTGAGCAGGCTCTTTCTCTCCTCTGAACCCTCCGTTCAGAGGTTTTTTTTCGCAAATTGCTGCTATTTCATACCATTTTTCACCGTGTACACCGCACTTTCACACCAATTCCCCGATTTTGCCCCTTACATCCGAGCGCTTCAATGACATATGATAAGCTCACGACAGGCACAACAATTTCGAGCAAAGGAGGTGTACACGTATGAGCAAGGTCCAGCCTGCCATGAAGCCTCAGACCCGAGCTCAGCAGATAAAGGCAGGCACTCCCGGATGGTGGAAGCAATTCCGCAAAAACCGCTTTTTATTGATGCTGACGCTACCCATGGTTCTCTTCATATTCGTATTTAAATATGTTCCGATGTTCGGTGCCATCGTTGCTTTTAAACGCTTTCAGTTTAATAAGGGCATATGGGGCAGCGAATGGATTGGCTTCAGTAATTTTAAATTTTTGCTGGATTCACCGGATCTATGGCGTATCGTACGGAATACGCTGGCGTACAACTCGGCGTTTATCACCTTGAACCTGGCGGGGGCCCTGCTGATTGCCCTGCTGCTTTATGAGATGTCGAGCAGGAAGCTGCTGAAGGCGTACCAGACGGTGATGTTCTTTCCCCATTTCCTCTCATGGGTCGTTGTGGCGTATATGGCCTACGCGTTCTTGAATCCCCGATCCGGGATGATGAACCAACTGCTGGAATGGATGGGTTATGCGCCGTTGGATTATTACAATCTGGCAGGGCCGTGGGTCTACATTCTTCCGATCGCCCAGTTATGGAAGGAGATTGGGATGGGGGCTATTATTTATTACGCCGCTCTGATGGGCATAGACCCTACCTACTATGAGGCGGCCAAAATAGACGGTGCCAGTAAGTTTCAAATGATGTTCCACGTTTCGCTGCCGTTCGTATACCCGATCATAACGATACTGACGATTCTTGCCGTTGGGCAAATTCTGGAGGCAGACTTCGGCTTGTTCTATCAGCTGCCGATGAACTCAACGACGGTCTATGCGACAACGGACGTTATTGATACTTATATCTTCCGCGCTTTGACCGTGAACGGCGATATCGGCATGTCGGCCGCAACCGGCCTGATCAAGTCCTGCGTGGGCTTCGTGCTCGTCATCGGAACGAATGCCTTAGTGAGAAAAATCAACTCAGACAACGCGCTGTTCTAGGAAAGGAGGCCTCTCATGCGGGCAACGATCGCGGAGCGCTGGTTTACCGGCTGTTCGCACATATTCATGATTTTGCTAAGCGTCGCTTTCATCATTCCGATTATTTCGATTGTCTCCATCTCTTTGTCTAATGACGAGGACATCGCGCAATTCGGTTACCGGCTGCTGCCGGTGAAGCTCGATTTGGAGGCTTACCGATTTATCTTTTCTACCCCTATGACGCTTATAAATGCTTACAAGGTGACCTTCATCATGTCAGCGGCAGGCACCATCATATCTCTGGTTATGATATCGACGTGTGCTTATGCCTTGTCACGCCAAGATTTCGCTTACCGCCGGATCATTACGTTCTATCTGTTTTTTACGATGCTGTTCAGCGGCGGGCTTGTCCCATTCTATATCCTGATGACCAATTATCTGCACCTGCAGAACACGTATGCGGCTCTGATCATTCCGGTACTCGGCAATGTCTGGTACGTGTTCCTGATGCGGACGTTTTTCCAGCAGCTGCCTGAGGCGCTGGCGGAATCGGCCACCATTGATGGAGCGGGCGAGCTGCGCATCTACATGAGTATCATCCTGCCACTATCCAAGCCCGTGCTGGCGACGATCGGACTGATGCAGCTGCTGACGTACTGGAACTCCTGGTACCCGGCCTTACTGTTTATTTCGCAGAAGGATATGTATCCGCTGCAATATTTACTGCAGGTGATGCTGCAGAACATTAACGAGATTACCAAAAATATGCAGGACAATGTGATGGTCGATTTATCCGCGTCGGCGAATTTGCCGACAGAGAATATGCGCATGGCGATGTGTATACTGGCTATCGGTCCGATGCTGTTCGTATTCCCGTTTTTTCAGAAATACTTCGCTAAGGGGCTTACCGTAGGCTCGGTGAAAGGATGAATCCGAATTAAAGCCGGTCCGCCGGTTTTAAGATATACTTATTAAAAATTCCAGTGAATCACAAGCGGAGGGGAACCTTTGAATCTGGAAACGCATAGCGGTCGCCTCTTGAAGACAGATTCCAACCTCGTCATACATTCCAAGGGATATCATGACGGGGGGCACCGCAAAGTAATCGGAATCAACTACAGAGCTTATCGTCACTTTGCGGGGTGGAGCAGCGATTGGAAGATCGAAGGTTCACCCTAACGACCACCACCGATTCACTGGACTTTTAGATCAGGGAGGGTTTATATGCAGAAGATGAAGAAGAGATGGGGGCTATCGCTGGCTGGCTTGATGGTGACAGGGTCCCTGCTGGCGGGGTGCGGAAGTGCAGATACACCGCAGCAATCCCCGGCAGCGACTGCTGCAGAAGCAACAAAGGGACCACCGGAGAAGCTGATCTGGTACGTTCGCTACAGCGAGCCGGCGAATGCCAAGGCTGTGGTAGCCAAGGCTAATGAGCTGATCCAGAGCAAAATCAACGCTACGCTTGATCTGCGCTTTATTAATCCCGGTGATTACGATAACAAGATGCAGCTGATTATGTCCTCGGGAGAGGAGTATGACCTGGCATTTACATCAGCGTGGGCCAATAATTACTTGAACAATGTAGATCGTGGGGCCTATATCCCGCTGGACGACATGCTGGTGAAATATCCGGATCTTCAAACCATCCTGCGCAAGGAAGTCTGGAACGCCGTGAAGGTGAAGGGACATACGTACGGGATTCCAAACAATCAGATCATGGTCAGCCAGGACGGCATTTGGTTCAAGAAGGATATTGCCGAAAAGTACGGGCTAGATGTCCAAAATGTTAAGAGCCTCGAAGATCTTGGTAAATTGTACGCCGCCGTGAAGGAAAAAGAGCCGGCCATTATACCGCTGCGTGCGGGCACCGTTTCTTTTGGTTTCAATAGTTATGTGCCGAATGTGGAGAATCTGTTCTCTATCGATACCGCCACCTGGAAAGTTTATGACAAAACGCAAAATTACGTCGATGAATACAAAGCCTTCCGTGAATGGTATCAGAAGGGGTACTTCCCACAGGACGTCGCAACCTTGAAGGATGAAACGAGTCTGATCAAGGCGGGTAAAATATTCAGCCGCTACGGTCGCCAAAAGCCTGGCGGTGACGCCGAGTTAAGGGCAGCCTATGGCTTTGATGTCGTTCAGACGGCAACCGGCAAGCCCATTATCGGGCGCAGCGCCGCCTTATCGACACTGACAGCAATCAGCGCGACCTCCAAGAAGCCGGAGCTAGCTATGCAGCTTATTCATCTGGTCAACACCGATAAGGATCTGATCAATCTGCTGTCTTTTGGCATCGAAGGGGCAGACTATACCAAAATTGGGGATAAACGCATCGAGAAGAAACCGGGAAGCTATGAGCTGCCGAGCTGGATCGTGGGGAACGTATTTAATTCCTATCTGCTTCCGGGACAGCCGGATGATGTATGGGAGCAAACGAAGAAGGTCAACGAGACGGCACAGATTGATCCGCTGATTTCCTTCAATTTTGACCGTACGAGTGTAGAGAACGAGATGGCTCGCCTGACCGCCATCGAAAAAGAGTTCCAGCCGATCCTCGACAACGGGTTGGACGATACTGACAAGATACTGAAGCTGCGTGAAGAAAAAATGAAAGCGGCGGGCTTCGACAAGGTGCTTGCCGAGGTTCAGCGTCAGTTGGACGAATGGAGAAAAACGCAAAAATAAATACCGGTTAGCCAAGCATGGAAGGTCTGTATCCAATAGGGGAACGGCAGACCTTCCGGCCACTATCCTAAACAAATGAAAGGTGGATGAATGATGATCATGAGCAAAGAGGCGGTTCGTAAGCTGGCAGGTCTGCTAGCTATCATGCTAGTGCTGCAGGGGTGGATGTTTCACGTTCAAATTGTAAGCGCTTCCCCTACGATCTATTACGTATCGGTTAACGGGGATGACAGCTCGGGAGACGGCAGCGAAGCGAATCCATGGAGGACTTTGCAAAAAGCAGCTGACAGCATGATAGCCGGAGATACTTGCATAGTCCGTGAAGGTGTATACCGGGAGACCGTAACACCGGCCCGTTCCGGTACGGCGGAAGCCCCTATTACGTTCAGGAGCTTTCCGGGGGAGACGGTCACTATTAGCGGAGCCGAGCCGCTGACCGGGTGGACGGAGGACCCGGAGGCTTCCGGCACCATCTACAAGGCGCCAATGGCCTGGAGTCTTGGTTCGGGGAATCAGCTTTTTGTGAATGGAGGAATGGCCGAAGAAGCGAGATGGCCCAATAACACCGGAACTCGATTAGAGCCTACGCTTGCTGTAATGAGTGCGGGCAACAACACCAGCTTGACCGATCTTCTGATCCCAGCGGATGTGGATTGGGTTGGAGGAACCGTCTGGTTCGCCGGAGGAGCGGCATGGGTCGGCCAGGATAGCCTCATTACCGGATTCAACCCGGCTGACGGCATCATGACGTATACATCAGTGCGGGCGAGCAACTCCAACTATGACGCGCGCGTCGGTAATTCCTATTACCTGTCCGGTGTGAAGGGCGCTCTGGATGCGGATAATGAATGGTGGTATGACAGCACGAACCAAGAGCTATACCTGCAGCCTTCTAACGGGATGGCAATAATGGGACTACTGGTGGAGGCGAAGAAGCGGCTGTATGGACTTGACTTATCGGGCAAGTCTTACATCCGGATGGAGGGCATCGATTTGTTCGCAGCCAGTATTAAGACCGATGATGAAACCAAATATCTGCTTGTCGACGGAATGAAGGCTTCCTATATTTCCCATAACATACGCAATCCGCAAAGCAACCCGAACGAAAACAATAACGGCATTACGCTGAGAGGCGAACACAACGAAATCCGCAACAGTGAACTGGCTTACAGCTCCGGTAGCCTGCTAAATGTGAAGGGGAAGCATCACAAAATCGTCAACAACTATATTCATGACGGCAACTATGCGGGGACGTGGAATGGACTGATCTCCGCAGCGGGCCAGGAGCACTACATTGGCTACAACACACTGACCCGTTCGGGAAGAGATGTGATGAAGCTGGATAGTCCGAATCAGATGATCGTGGAATACAATGACTTCTCCTATGGAGGGCTGGTGACCTACGACAGTGGTCTGATCTACACAGCCGGGGATGATGCGATGCGCTCCGAGATTCGTTACAACACGCTTCACGATATGTACACGCACTTGGGGATGGGCATCTATACTGACAACCAAAGCAGTAACTTCATCATCCGCCACAATGTCATCTGGAATGTGCCGAATGCGGACCCGATCCGCTTGAATTCCCCGAGCAACTACAATCTGGTGTTCAACAATACGGCTGGCACGAACACCAAGGGGATGGCCACCTGGGCAATCGTATTCCGCGGCGATATGTTCGGTGACCGGGTGTTCAACAATATATTTGCCGGAGGCGATATCAGCTTCGAAGATTCCGCGGGGGTTGTAACGGGGAATAATGTTGTTACCGGCCTCGACCCGCGGTTCGTTGATCCGCTGCAGCATGATTACCGTCTCCAGGCAGGATCACCCGCTATTGATGCGGGACGTGTCATTCCGGCTATTAACGACGGCTATGCAGGCACGGCACCAGATATCGGGGCCTATGAGTATGGACAGCCGTTATTCAGAACGGGACACGACTTCGATACGCCCCCGGTCATCGGCAGCGTGGTCAGGAGCATACCACCTTATGTCAATTTGGTCCGCAACAGCGGATTCGAGACGGGGACCCTGCACGAATGGACGGTTACTTCCGGCATTGCAAAGGCCATCTATGCCTCTGGCGGAGCATGGTCGTCGGAGACCGCGGCGATGCGGACGCAGAGCGGCGGCGTACAGTTGAAGGGCTCTGGCTCGGAAGTGGTGCAAACGGTTGCGGGCTTGGAGCCGGATACACGGTATACGTTCTCGCTATGGACAAAGACGAGCTCACCTTCAGCCCAGGCGGCCTTCGGTGTCAGGGATTACGGCGGTGTGACTGTCGAGCAGCAGGTTTATGGGGCGGATTGGGTACAGCGTACATTCGATTTCACAACAGGACCATCGAGTACGTCAGCGACTGTGTTCCTGGGACAGACAGGGGCCGGCGGCACCGGCAATGAATTAGTCGAGCTGGATACGCTGACGATGCCATCTACAGCTTCGGCTGTACTGGAATACAATGCGACTTCTTATATTCAAGCACAAGTAAGCGGTGACGGGACAGCTAGCCTAAATATGAAAGGAGCTGGCAGCAGAACGACCTTTGCGCTAAGACGAAGCGGAGACAAGCAGCCGAAGCTGATCGTTACGCTGGCGGGATCTTCGACACCCATCGAAATTGCTGCGACGGACAGCGCAGGTGTACGAAACCGCATGGGAACAACAGATGCGGACAGCAGCTTTACGAATCCGACTTCCTTCAACGCGGCCAATTGGAACAGCGGTTATCAGGAAGAGTTTTATTTGAAATTCCCGCTGAGTCAGTTGGAGGGAAGCCAGATTACACATGCCAAGCTGAGATTGTACGCTGCAGGAGCTGCGGCCGCCGGGGCGAAGAGTACCTTGTTCGGCCTCGATGAGGACAATTGGTCGGAATCGACGCTGACTTGGAACAATAAGCCACAGGCTCTTGAGATGACGGTGAGCTATGATGATATTGGCGTTATTTTGCCCCTAGACCACCAGTCGGAGGCAGACGCGCTCAGAGATGTCATTCTCGCCTCGCAAATTATATATGCGAGGGCTTTGGCTGACGAAGAGTTTTCCTCTGACGTGCTGGATGATTTGGCTCTCGCGATCGAACAAGCGAAGCTAGTGGCGAGCAATCCTGCGGCAACACAGACAGAACTGACAGCAGCTCGTGAGGAGCTGAAGGTGAAGCAAGAGACGCTGCAAACACGCAAAGATTTGCTGCTTGCGCTGCAGAAGGCCAACCAACTGCTGGAGTTGTCTACGGAAGGGGCGCTCCCGGGCCAATTCGCGGGAAGCGCAAGGACAGCTTTGCAGGATGAGATCCTGCTTGCGCAAGAGGCCTTTGAGGATGCGGAGCAGGACCGGTCGCAGCTCACGGCCGTGAAGCTGGCTCTGGAGGCGGCGGGGAACGCGTATGAGCTGCGTGTGGTGACAACTCCGGTGTCTCTTTTGCCCAAGATTCAGCTGGATGAACTGCTGGCCCATCCGCAGGGCTGGTCCGAGACTTATACGTCGCTGGGTAACGGCTGGCAGCGCTTCTTCAAGGATTTCACCAGATATACGGCTGAATCATTCGGCAGCGGCGTATTTGCTTGGAACTTGAAGTACAATTTCTTGAATATCGCCTCGGAGTGGCCCGGTATTCTCCTAAGATCCCAGAAGCCGAGCGGCCCGTTGAATCAGGATACGACCTATTTGTTCATCTTCAAAGCCGGGGTATGGGAACTGCAGAAGTGGGTGAACGGCAAGCAGACTGTTTTCAAGAAATTCCCGAATACCCAGTTCGACGGAACGGCATCTCCCGTCTATATGGGCGCGGTCAATGTAGAAGGAGGAGTGCGGCTGCTCTGCTATGTCGAAGGCCAGCCTGTGTTCGATTTGATTGACCGGGTGGACCCGATCTACGAGGATGGCTACTTCGGCTTTGTCTCCTCCGGCCAGTCCGGGGATATTGAAGCCCAGCCACTGAATCTTCCGGAAGCAGCGTTGCAGGGAGATCCCGAGGTTGCCGCCGGAGATGAGCTTGTGTTGAAGCTTCATGTCAGCGGATTAAGCGGGAGTATTCAGCAGTCCGTATACGGGGCTGTGTATGGGGGTTCTTTTATGGTGCAATTTGATGCTGAAGGCTTCGATTACTTAGGCGCTGAAGCGCTGATAGAACAAACCGGGCTGCAAGTGACACAAAGCGGCGGTACGTTGAATGTCGGGTGGTCTAGTGAGTCCGCGGTCCGGCTAGAAGAGGGGGAGACTGTCCTGGAGCTGATCTTTCGAGCCAAGCCCATCCCCGGGTTCAAGTCCTTCAGGCTAAGGGAGACCATGTTGGTGAACGAGGAGCAAACGAACATTTCAGTCATTCCTCTTTCCCATCGGGTTGAGGTGCTGCCGTAATGGGCTTCCGGGCAGCAAATTAGATCAGATTAAGAGGATCGTTATCTAGGTTACACTCCATGCATTTAGCTGGTCATGTTCTCTCTCGTGATAAATACAGATCTAAGCCAACATATGGGCTTGGATCTGTATTTGTGTATAGCGTTACATAGCTGGGATGTAAACAGCTTGATTCCTGAATAGCCAAAGGGTTATCAGAAATTCTCGCAGGAATTAAAGCGATGTAAATAAATAATCAAGGCCTATAAGGAAATCGCGGCTAATCTGCTGCTTGATGTTGCTCAGGGGCGGGAAACTGATCCATACTTATCTGCAAGCTTTAGCTCGGTGTATCGGGAAACGGGAGGAAGGGGTCACCAAGGATTCAAATATGATCAAGAGCATGTTTACAAAATTTAAACTTTGGATAAATATGATCAGTGACCAAGATCATCGAGGCGCATGGACGGGTTACTTCGCCTGATAAGCGACAGGTCGTTGGTTCGAATCCAACTGTTCTGCAGCCCAAATATATGGGTTCGAGATGCAACGTTTATTTGAATAAGGATATAGAGCAGTGCTTTGCAGTCAGCCGCAACGGCTACAAGATCAAGCATGTGGATTTGACGGAGATTTACGGCATGCTGTTGCTCAAATTCGGCGGTTATATGGAAGAACAGAAGATTGCCGTACTGATTATGGATGGTGAGCTTCTCCCATGGAAGGCGCTGGGCGAAGGGCTGATCGAAAGGCAGTTCGAGCCCATTGAAAAAGCGTTGGATACAGAGCTAACGTTTCTAAAGCAAAACGGTTTTGAAGAAACCTATAATAAACTCATTGCCGAATATGAAGCGAGCGGGTTTGAAAAAGACCAGCATCGTACAGCGAAATCCGCTTTAAGCGACAAATACGGATCGAGTGTGTATCAAAACTATAAGTATGTCCATGAGATTCGGGATAGTTATATCCCATTATCCGAGCACGTGGAGGCTTATCAAACGTACAGAAGGCAGTTGGAGTTGTATGCGGAAGACGAGGCTATGGAATATAAGCCGTTTGCCGTTCTGAAGATTGTGTATGAAGACGGGAAGGAACAAGTTCCGGAATGGAAGACATCCGAGATGTACGGTTTTCTGTCGGAGGATGAGGCGCTTGCGCTGGATCTATCCGAACCGGACTGCCTGGAGAAAGCGGAGCGTTACTTTTCCAAGCTTACGATGGAGAACCATATGGAGGGTATCGTAATTAAGCCCGAGCTGTGGAACGGAAAGACAGTACCTTATATGAAGGTGCGAAATCCCGACTATTTGTCCATCATTTACGGATATGATTATAAGTTCCCGAACGGATTAGGATTGACAAGCATTACGGAAGATTCTACTCCTCTTGTATCGGGAACGGATTATACGGTAAATGGGAACACAGTGACGATTAACAGCTCGTACTTGAACCTGCTGCCGATTGGAACAAAGACGCTGACGTTCCATTTTGGCGCCAGTGCGCCTCGGACGCTGACTCTATCGATTACCGACAGTTCCGGTCCGCAAAACAGCAGGATCACACCGGAATCCGGCACATTCGGCAAAAACATTACGCTGCAGTCACCATTGAACGTAACGATGGCTACATATGGAAATACGCTGGACAACATCGCCGACGCTTCGACCGCTCTTGTGCAAGGGGCGCAGTACAGCGTCAATGGCAACACGGTCACGCTGAGCAGCGCGTACTTGGCGTGCTTGCCGGCCGGCCCGAAGACGCTGACGTTCAACTTCAGCGCAGGTGCGCCGCAGACCTATACGATCACGGTGATCGATACGACGCCTGGCCCGCAAAACAGCAGGATCACACCGGAATCCGGCACATTCGACAAAAACATTACGCTGCAGTCACCATTGAACGTAACGATAGATACATATGGAAATACGCTGGACAACATCGCCGACGGTTCGGCCACTCTTCTGCAGGGGTCGCAGTACAGTGTCAATGGCAATACGGTTACACTGAACAGCACGTACTTGGCAAGCTTGCCGATCGGCCCGAAGACGCTGACGTTCAACTTCAGCGCCGGTGCGCCGCAGTCGTACACGATCACGGTGATCGATACGACGGTTAACCCAGTTCCGAATCCTCCGGTGCTGCAGTCGGTAGTACCGGCCAGCGGGCAGACAGTCACCACGGTGGTCGTCGACCCGGCGAGGCTGGAAGAGCGGCTGAATACAGCCGGACAAAATGCAGTCATTACGATCCCGATCACGACGGCATCGGATGTAGTGGTCGGTGAGTTGAACGGGCAAATGGTCAGCAATTTAGAGAAAAAGCAGGCGATCCTCGAGATCCAAACCGATGCCGCATCGTATGCGATTCCGGCGGAGCAGATCGACATCGATGCCATATCAACAAGACGTTAAGCTGACGGATATCAAGATCGAGATCGAGATCGAGATCGCCAAACCTTCGACGTTGGAAGAATCGATCGTACCTAATGCAGCGAAAGCGGAAGGATTCAGCATCGTGCTGTCGCCGCTAAAGTTTACGGTTCGGGGCATCTACAACGGCAACCCGTTTGAGATTAATAAGTTCGACGCGTATGTGGAGCGCACGATCGCGATTCCGGACAACGTAGACGCATCGAAAATTACGACGGTGATTGTCGTTGACCCACAAGGTGTGACGCGCCATGTGCCAACGCAGATCTTGAAGATCGATGGACACTATTACGCCAAAGTAAACAGCCTGACGAACATTCTTTATACGCTGATCCATCATCCGATTACGTTTAAAGATGTAGAGACGCACTGGGCGAAGGAAGCTGCAAACGATCTGGGTTCGCGTATGATTGTGAACGGAGTGGGCAACGGCTTGTTTAACCCGGATCAAAGCATGACTCGTGCGGAGTTCACAGCGGTCCTGGCGCGGGCGCTTGGATTGAAGCCGGAAAACAGCGTAACATCGCCGTTCAAAGATGTGAAGAGCAGCGACTGGTTTAGCGGAGCTGTGCAGGTGGCGTATTCGTACGGCTTGATCAGCGGCTTGGAGGACGGTACGTTCCGCCCGCAAGAGAGCATTACGCGCGAACAGGCGATGGTCGTGATTGCCAAGGCGATGAAGATTACGAAGCTGAAGCCGGCAGTTGCTTGGACGCCATCGGTGAGCGAATTCACAGACCGCGCCATGCTGGCTGGCGCCGAAAGATGAAGTGTCACGCGCGGAAATATCAACGCTTATGCAGCGTCTTCTGCAAAGGGCCGGCTTGATTAACTGAATGAGAGGAAGCGGCAGTAGTCTGGGTTGTCCATTTATCGTCATCTGGCGATAGGTGGGCAGCCCTTTTTGGCTCAATCTATAGCGAATGTGTTTACGGGCTAATCATGAAGACAGCTCCTCATCACCCGCAACAACCCCATACCGTTCCAAAGCCTTCGTCGACGATTCGAGCATCCGCTTTTTCAAATAATCGCCCTCGGCCACCCGGACCCGTTTCCCCAGAAAACGGATCTTGGATAGTAAATACTCCATCTCATCCCCAAGCAAAGAGACCCTAACTCGATAGGTATCGTTCTCCGCATCGTACTCCACATTTTTTTCGAAGCTGGAGAAGGCGTAGAGGATACGCGACAACTCAGTGTTATAAACCCGGACAATTTCAACGACTACTTCGGTTTTACGCGATTCAAGTGTATTTTCGAGCTTTTTTAAAATGCTTTCCGCTGTTGACAGTGCAATAGATTCTTCCGTGACAGAATGGATATTCTGCAGCCTGGTGCACATGAAGGCGTGATGTCGGGTGTGATACCAGAGCAAATACCATTCGCGTTTGACCATGGAATATTCCAATTTGTATGGAAGGCCAGAATGATCTGTGTTCACGCGGCCATTTCTAAGTCCGTAGGTTAAACGGATTCCCGTCTTGTTCATAATGTGCCGACGCAGAGTCCGTAGGAGCGGGTGATAGACCTGTTTCTCTATGATGCGGGCTTTCTCAATCAAGTGGTGGGAGGTATCCATCATCGGGTCCGGCTCAAGGATGGTACGAAGCTTGTATAATGTTTCCGGAGTAAAAGCATCGGCTGCCGCGGGATGCTCCAGCATCGTCTTCAGCCAGGCCCGTTCGTGGGAGGTGACCATGAAGGTACCGGAATCCTCCAATCGGGAGATGAGCTGGTGGTTAAATATTTTCTCAAACAGATTCATAGTAGGACTGAATCTCCTTCCATTCGGCGATCATTTCCCGGCGTAACGAAGCGGGCTCGAGGATCTCACAGCTGGAACCGAAGCTCCGCAGCCACGGCTTGATTTCGGTAGTCCCGTTTACAGTGATTTCATAGATAAAAGAACTTTCATCTTCAAACAAAATCTGTCCCCACTGCCCCTGAAGAAGCACCCGCTCCTTAACGAAATTCGGTTCCGAAGCATCCGGATTATAAAATCTTACCCGCACCGTCACGGCCCGGCCAGTATCGATCAGCCAGCTGTAACGGATTTTATCAGCAAGCTCCATTTTCTTATCTTCATACCAAGCCTCGTCTACGGATTCATCCTCTTCGATTTGCGTGATCCCTTCCATCCGGTATTTACGAATCCCCTCACGGCCGTGGGACAGCAGATACCATCTTCCATATTGATGATCATAGACAATTTTAAGCGGAAGCGTCTTTTCGACCTTGCCCTCCGTATCCCGTTCAAACAGGGGGTTGGTATTCTTGGAGGCGTAGCTTTTCTCGGATTTTGGTGAGAAATAAAGAAAACGGACCTTACGGCGGTGACGAATGGCATGAAGGAGCGTGAACAGATGCGCCTCATCCAAGATCCTCGAGTAATAGTGATACTTATATAAAAATGGCTCTAAGGCATCCTGCTCGAATTGATTGCGTAGAAAATGTTTCTTGAGTCCGTCACGCAACAGATAGCCTTGCACGGAAGGGATTTGCGAGTTCGCCATCACGTCTACAAAATCATACAAATCAATAAGCTCATCATCCGTTAAGCTTTGGACTAGATCATTCTGAATGCGATACCGGTAGGGGCGGGGTCCGGGTTCCCTCTTGATCACTCCGACCTCCTCCAAGTATTTGAGATCCGACCGAATGGTCTTCTCGTCAGGCGAAGGAAGATCGGAAGGTAGGCTGCTACAGCACGTATCCAAGAGCTCCATCACAGTCAAAGCCTGTTCATTCATCGCGGCCAAAAGCAGCGAGATTCTCTGGCTTTCGGATTCCTTGACGGATTTGGCGCGAAACAGAAACAAGAGCAGCGGGTCTGTGGAGTCATAATAGCTGAAGCGAATGGTCTCGGACAATTCCTTGCTCTGTTCCTGCGGCAAGTGCTGGTGCATGGAGCTTACAACTTCTTTCAGCCGCCGGATGGTTTTATCGAAGGTGTGGACGGATATGCCGAGACGATCAGCAAACTGCTGCCTGCTGAATGCGCCGCTTGTCAGCACCAGCATACGCAGGAATTGAATTTCTTTATCAAAGCTTTCCTTAGCCAAAGGAACCCCCCGTTCGAAAGTAACATCTGCTTCCATTGTAACAGGGGAGGGATTTGGATGAAATGGAAAAGTTTATGCCCAGTCGTAATACTTTCGCCATGTTCGTTCCGATGGAAATGAGCGATGATAGTACCTGTAAGACGCACTGGTTCTTAGCCGGACGGTCGTAACGAGGCGGGGATATCCATTTATCCCGCAGTGCCGTGTCTGTTAGGTTACGGTATCCTGTACGGTCGGGTCGGTAAGAATCCACTATTTGGGGTTCGATTCCCCAATCGCCTGTGACGCGATTCTGGTAGAATACTCGATTTCCAATCGAGAGAGCGAAAACTTGTACAAAGACCAATGGATAGAATCCCTAGCGGCTAGTACAAGCGCACTGCAGGGAAGGCTTTGTAATCCGTGGATACCGATGGTGCGAAATTCCGGACGGCTTTCTAGGGTGGCAGAGGAAGAAGGTGGCTGCAGCAGGGCCCACCTCTTGATTCGAAAATCCTTGAAATCCCGGCAGCTCGCTTATCTCAAACGAGATTCCGCCTGTACCCGCAGTGGGGTTCTACATCCCATGGTCGAACAATGAAAGGGGTAATCCATATGTTTAAAAATGTAACCATCCAAGCGGACCAGCGTGGTTTGCTATTTCATAAAGGAAGCTATGTGAAAAAGCTCATTCCGGGGACCTATCGCTATTTATCATGGTCACAAACCAACGTTGTCGTGTTGAATATCGCGAAGTCGTTCGTTGTAGAGGGCAAAGATTTGCAGTTGTTCCTTCATGACGAAGACCTCGTTCGAGAGCTCGATATCGTACGAGTGCAAGACCACGAATATGTCCTGCACTACGAGGACGGCCAATTCGTACAGCTGCTTAAGCCTGGTATCTACGCCTACTGGAACATACTCAAGAAACATACCTTTATGCAAATGGATATCAGAAAGCCTGAACTGCCCGCCGAGGTTGACCGTTCGATTATACCGAAGCTTGCGGCCGCTCTGCATTCTTATGAAATCGCAAGCTATGAAACCGGGTTTTTATTTTATGATCATGTTTTACAACGAGAGCTTACTCCTGGCAAGTACTACTTCTGGAAAAGTCCTGTTTCGGTTATGGTCAAGTCGATTGACTTAAGACAGCAGCAAATGGATCTCATCGGCCAAGAAATCATGACGGAAGATAAGGTTACATTGCGGTTGAACTTCGTCTGCCAATACAAGATCGTAAAACCATTACGTGCCTTGGAAATGAAATCGTTCGACGAGCAAATTCATATCCAGCTTCAGCTCATGCTGCGGGAATATGTCGGAACGCTGAAATTAGACGATCTCTTGAAACGGAAAGAGGACGTTGCTTCGTTCATCCTGTCCCGTCTAGGTGAGAAGGGTGAAGAGTTCGGAGTACAGTTCCTGGGTGCGGGAGTTAAGGATGTCATTTTACCGGGAGAAATGAAAGATATCTTGAATACCGTTCTGCTTGCGGAGAAGAAGGCCCAGGCGAATCTAATTACTCGTCGGGAAGAAACGGCCTCGACCCGAAGCTTACTTAATACCGCGAAGCTGATGGATGAGAACCAGACACTGTTCCGTCTGAAAGAGCTGGAATTCCTCGAGAAAATATGCGAGAAAATAGGGTCCATCTCTGTTACGGGCGGCGGAGATCTGTTGGAGCGGCTGAGCTCTCTCATTGGTGAGAAGAAGGCTGCAAGTAAATAACGAACACGGAGGATTTCACATGAGCAGTTATCATCAACAAATCGTGACGGAACTTGAGCGCATCGAGCGGGCGGAAAACGTCCGGATCCTGTACGCATGCGAATCGGGCAGCCGGGCATGGGGGTTCCCGTCTAAGGATAGCGACTATGACGTCAGATTTCTCTATGTTAGACCGGTAGATTGGTACTTATCGATTTTTGAGAAGCGGGATGTCATCGAGCGGCCGATCAGCGACATGCTGGACATTAATGGGTGGGATTTGCGAAAAGCCTTGAATTTGTTCCGTAAGTCGAATCCGCCGCTGCTCGAGTGGCTTCAGTCCCCGATTGTGTATCGGGAGAACCATGCAATAGCGGAGCAAATCCGCAGCATTTCTCCACTCACGTTTTCCCCAAGATCCTGTATGTATCACTATTTGCATATGGCGAAGGGAAACTACCGGGAGTACCTGCAGGGGGAGCAAGTGAAGATCAAGAAATACTTTTATGTCCTCCGCCCGATATTGGCATGTGAGTGGATCGAGAAGCACAATACCATGCCACCAATTGAATTTGATCGGTTGGTCGATGCGGTTATGCCAAGCGTGAGCGAGCTTAAGGCGGTGATCGACTGTCTGCTTGTCCGCAAAAAGGCTGGCGATGAGATGGATTACGAACCGAGGATCAATCCGATCAATGATTTTTTGGAGGAAAGAATCGAGTATTATGAGCGGATCGCTGCGGGTATGCAAACGTCCGGTGGGGAGCAGGATCAGCGGCTCGATGAGTTGTTCCGGTCCGTGCAGAAAGAAGTATGGGAAAATGATGAAAGTTGGAGTTGATTATATCTTATGGCATATCAGAATATAGACGGCGTGCGTGTCTGGGGCAATCCTGACGAAGGGGCGCTTGCTCAAGCGAAAACATGTGCGGAAACCGGCAATGTGGTGCAAACCCTGCTTATGGCGGATCATCACAAGGGCTACAGTCAGCCGATCGGTGGAGTTGTTGTCTATGACGGGCAAATCTCTCCTTCCGGCGTTGGCTATGATATTGAATGCGGGAATAAAGCGGTGCGAACCAGCTTGATTGCTAAGGACATAAGGCCTAGGCTGCCAAAGATTATGGATGAGATCGCCTGCAAAATTTCCTTCGGAGTAGGTCGTGTCAATAATGAGAAGGTCGACCATGACCTCTTCGATGATCCGGATTGGGCCGTTTACAGGGCGGTAGGCAAGCAGGAGCACGACAAGCTGAAAGCATTGGCACAGAGTCAGCTCGGCACTGTCGGCAGCGGCAATCATTTCGTAGATTTGTTTGAAGAAGCGGGAACTGGCCGCTTGTGGATCGCCAATCACTTTGGAAGCCGAGGCTTCGGGCACAAAACGGCAAGCGGCTTTATAAACATGGCTGCTGGCCGAGAGTTTCTCGCGAATGCCCCCGGTGAGAAGATGGATCAGCCGCCTGTACTTCTTGACCTTAGCAGTGAGCTTGGCGATATGTATTACAGAGCGATGAAGCTGGCCGGACGTTATGCCTATGCAGGAAGGGATTATGTGATCCGGCAAGTATTAGCCATTCTAGGAACGGAAACGGACCTTGAAGTGCATAACCATCATAACTATGCTTGGAAAGAGACGCACAACGGAAAAGAAGTTGTTGTCGTCCGTAAAGGTGCGACCCCATCTGCACCCGGTCAGGTTGGTTTTATCGGCGGCAGTATGGGCGATATATCCGTTATCGTAAAAGGGAAGGATAGCATAGAAAATAGTGATGCTTACTACAGCACCGTTCACGGGGCGGGGCGGATCATGAGCCGAACCCAAGCGGCAGGCAAAATGAATTGGAAAACCCGCACCCGCAGCGGCGGTCAAATCACCACAGAGCAAATGATGACGGCTGTTCGGGACTTCGGTGTGGAGCTGCGCGGCGCAGGTACGGATGAGAGTCCATTTGTTTACCGGAAGCTCCATGAAGTGCTGGATGCGCATGCCGAAACGATCGAGGTCATGCACGTGCTGAAACCAATTGGTGTTTGCATGGCTGGAGCGGATGAGTTTGATCCTTATAAGGATTGATGAATGTATGACAATAAATCGGGTTGAGGTGATTCATTGTGTTCATTCGAGTTATTAGTCTCATCACGCCCGGCCTGTAAGGGATGAGTTAAATCCCCTTGGCTCTTTTGCAGGCTGGGCCTTATCCCAAGGGGCGTGATGAAATGAAAAACAAATCTAGTAATCGTACTCGAGCGTATTACCGTCATCATCGAAATAGGGTGATGGAGCGCAAGAGCAAGCTTGCCAACAGCTCGGATGGTATGAACAATGCGTAGGGAAGTTTGCTAAGGGCAAGATTTCCTAGGTCTGAGCTCGTAAGATTATGACGAGTGAACAATAGTTGAAAAAATAGAAGATTGCTTTTATATTCGGGAATGGCTGTAGACTCACTATCTACAGCCATTTATTTTTACGGAAAGTTGTCATATCGAATTTGTTGCTACTCTTTTTAAAACAAAATGGCATTTCATCTGGATAAATGTAGGAATTCATCCACCTGTGTCGAATAAATGTTACAAAACCCTAAAATGGAGAGTGACTTATGGCACGGACGTATTATGCTGAAGGGAGACAATTGGCCTATTTTATTCGAGCTACATTTTTGTTCATAGGCCTGGGTGTGTACTTTTATACCGGGCTCAAACAGTATTGGTGGTCGTTCTTTGTCATTTTGTTTGGAAGTATCATCATTGGTGAAATTGTAGGTGCAATGTGGACAAGGAAGAGAAGGCAAGGGAAGAAGGGTTCAACGCAAAGACCCAAAATATCGTCTTCCCAGAAGCCTACAAATACAAAAGCCAGTCAATCAAGTAAAACGAAAACCAAATTATCCGATATTGATCTCCTGAAAGCTAATGTTCATACCTTATCAGGTACTGATTTTGAAAGGTTAATGGAGCTTTACTATAAAGACCAAGGCTACCAGGTACAGCGGGTAGGTGGTTCTGGAGACCACGAAGTAGATCTAATTCTGAAGGGAAAAGAAGGATATAAGATAGCCGTTCAATGCAAACGATGGAAGCAGGATGTCGGGAATGACATTGTACTCCGGTTAAAAGCTGGAAAGCAGGTACATGGATGTTACGATGCTTGGATTGTCACGACAAGTAATTTCACCAAGGCAGCTAAAGAGGCGGCAGACAAGTTAAATATCCAATTAATTAATGGTTTGATATTGGACGACAAGCTCAAGAAATGGAAAACTAAAAAAGGCGTATCTTAATACTATTGGGAGGATGGGCACATGGCTAGAAGAAAGAAACAGTCGATCTCTACATTTTTGGTAAGTGCTTTAGGGTTTTTGTTCATGTGCAAAGTATTTATTTGGGTATTGGAAACTCAAATCATGCATGTGCCGATCCATATACCAGAACTGAATTATGCATTTGCCGGGGTAGCGATAGCTTTATTACTGCGAATAGGCTTTGTTTGGTGGATGGCTCGGCGAAAGAAGGCGAGCTTCGAGAAAGAAGTGGCAGCTCCTGCCCCTGTATATAATCTTACTTCGAATTCTCACAATACGTGTGCAGCATGCGGAAAAACCGTGAGCGAGAAGGTAAAACAGTTTTGTTTAAGTAGACCGGGGCGGTTTCAGGGGAAGATTTTCTGTTATGATCACCAATCTTAAGTTTGACCATTACAACAAGTAGGTAGGTATCCGATGATCAAAACAAACCGTAGTTGGTGGAAAGATGACACCATTCCTAACCTTATAGGACGTAAGCAAATTGATTGGTCTATATTTGATTACGGGACGCACATTCCAATGGACTTTCACGGGGATTTTTTTACCGCAAATCAAAATATCGAGGTACCGCTTGGGCAAAGTCAAAGAGTCGTTCTTATTGCCGAGGGAAATCAGTTCGAGTGTAATTTAAGCCGGATCAATCAGAAAAAGCAAAATAGAGAAGCATTGCAAATTCGATATGACACTAACTCAGAGCTTAAGGATTACATGATAGCCAGGTTTAACTCTACATATAATTACTTGCTCCAGAAGCGTAGCCAGGCGGCAAGTACCAGAAATCCGATCACGGTACCCGAGCAATTTGCGGAGTACTTGGAGTTTTACGCAACAGACAAGCCATTTGTGTATGAGCTGAAATTTATCACTACCGACGTCCCAATCCCCGAAGATCAACCTTCTATTTGGTGGGTTTGTCAAGGGACCTCGTATAACGCTCAGAAAAAAGAGGGGGTTCTATGGGCTCCACTTAAGAGCGTTGGCGGTAAGGCGCAGCACCATTGGGAAACGATGAAGGATGTGAGAGTTAACGATATTATCCTTCATTATTCCACTGGCGCTTTACGCGCTGTCAGTCAGGTCCAAGAAGCCGCGGTCGAGCAACCGAAGCCAGCTAGCTTGTCCGATCAGCAGTGGGAAGAGAAGGGACGTCTCGTTGTCACCGAATACCATGAATTGAATCCACCTATACCATTGGAAGCCATCTCTCAAGATTTACTCCAGCTTCATATCTCGAAAGGGCCAATTAATAAAAAGGGTGGGGTAAATCAAGGCTATCTCTTCCCTTTTACACTGCAAGGGTTAAGTATTGTCCAGAACAAATCGAAGGACACCCCTTGGCCAGAATTCACCTTGCTTTCCGAGGCTGAAGAAGTAGATCAAGATGTGGAGCTAGTAACTCTCAGTGATGAGGAGACGAACGCTCATCTACAAATGGTGAAAGCCTACATTCAGCAGCAAGGCTTTACATACCCTGAGAAATTGATTGAGAACTTCTACTTATCCTTGAAGACAAAGCCTTTCGTTATCCTAGCTGGGATATCCGGTACAGGAAAAACAAAGCTCATCCAGAAGTTCGCAGAAGCACTTGGGGCAACAGAGGCGAACGGACAGTTTACGCTTATTCCGGTTAGACCGGATTGGAATGACCCATCTGATTTAATTGGTTACAAGGATCTCGGAGGAACATTCCGCAGAGGCAAACTAACTTATGTGCTTGAGGTAGCATCCGCATTAGAGAATCAACAGAAGCCATATTTTATTTGTTTGGATGAAATGAATCTGGCGAGGGTGGAGCATTACTTCAGTGATTTACTTAGTATCCTAGAAACGCAGCGTTGGCAAGAAGGTTGCATTGTGACAGATACGGTTGTGGCTGAAGATCAAGTAGGCCGTAATATTGGCATTCCTGAAAATGTATTTTTCATTGGCACGGTAAATATGGACGAAACCACGCATCCTTTTAGTAAAAAGGTACTGGATCGAGCCAATACTATCGAATTCAATCATATCCAACTGGACAATTTCAAAGACTTAGAGGAAGCTGCTGCTTCTTCTGAAGAGGAGTTGGAGTCTGTATACCCAACAGCGCGCTTCTTAACAAGTAACTACCTGCAACTAAAGGACGCATACGCAGAGTATAAAGATATCATCCAAAGCACGGTTAGTCAGTTGGTAAAGATCAATGCGATCTTAGAAAATATCCATGCTCATGTTGGTTTTCGTGTCAGGGATTCGATCTGTTTTTACTTGATATACAACGAACGTTTTTCTTTAATGACGGCCGATGAGGCTATGGATATGCAGATTATGCAGAAGATCCTCCCCCGAATACAGGGGAATAATTCCGTAGTTAAAAAGGTGATCATTGAGCTTCTGTTGTTAGCACTTAACGGATCTACCTCTAACAGCAAAGAATACATGGATGGAGAAAGAGATATTGAGCAAGTATGGGCAAAGCACGTAAACGACAATAACGTGAAATACCCCCAAACGGCAAGGAAGCTCATCTACATGCTACGGAGGCTCGATGATGACGGATTCACTTCATTCTGGGTCTCTTAAGAAGAGTGTGATTCTTCTACACATTGAAACGAATTTGTTCGATCTCTATTTGGAAGGAAAACCGTACCACCCAACGGTTGATATGTTGCAGCTGCATCGAACAGAGGAGATGGAATGGGAGCAGGCGGATCTTCACGTATCTTCTAACTACGAAGCGTTGCAAGTTCAATCTATTGCTGTTTTTAATCCTATAAATGGAGGGTTAGAGCCTTGGCAGCACAACCAGGCTAGTTTTCCTACTTTCTATGAGACGCAAACCTATGGTTTATTAGTAGAGAAGAAAGCGGATATAGATTTAACATTTTTTCATGAGAATCTCGCTTTGCGCGAAGCGATTATGCCTAAGGGAAAGCATATCTTATCGGGGAATTTAAATTTTCAGAATGAGATCGGATTTACGGAGCTTGAGCTCCGTTCGTACGGTTCGTCTCTATTGAAGCTTAGGCTGGAGGTTTTCCCTGTAAAGATGGATTACAAGCGGGATTATCATTCCATTCTTCAGGATATTAATCAACAGATACATAACCTAACGTTTGACTTCCTGCGTAAAACGTACCAATTCACCGGGCTTAAAGAGACGAACCAGCAGAGTCTGACGGAATATTTCACGATATTACGCTATCTTTTTGACCAATTAATTCACGCTGTTCAAAGGATCGAAGGTTCTCCGCACACCAAAATGCATCAAGACCAACGCATCGTCCCAGCCGAGAGGGCAAAGAAAATTAATAACAAAACCTTACAATACTTAAGCAAGCATCCACAACTGTTGGTCAAAGACCAGGCGAATGGAATGATTCAGGTTAGAGGAGAACGATTTGCTCCTACGCATGTATTGGATACTCGAAGAACCATTAATTATGACACGCAGGAAAACCGATTTGTTCGTTGGGTATTTCTCCGTATTGAGCGGAAGCTGAAAGATTTGTGGAAATTGCTGAAGGACCAGAAGCGTCTAGAGGATCCCGTGTTGGCACAGACGATAACCCGCATGCAGAAAGAAGTTCGAAGGGTGCTTCAGTTCGACTTTCTACAAGTGGGATTCATGAAGCAGATTTCGGTTTCCCTAATCATGCAGATGGCTCCGGGGTATCGTGAAGTGTATAAGTCATACCTTATGTTGCTTAAAGGTCTTGCCATTCAGGATGACTTGTTCCAGCTGTCATTAAAGGATTTAGCCACCTTGTATGAGTATTGGTGTTTTCTTAAAATACATCAGTTGTTAAGTAAGAAGTATGAGTTGGTAAGACAGGACATTATCAAGTTAGATTATAGTGGTATCTTCGTTAAATTAAAGAAATCCGCCGCGTCAACAGTAACCTACCGAAACCCTAATAACGGGGAAATTTTTAAATTGTATTACAACCAGACACTTCGAGGACCGACACTTACACAAAAACCAGATAATGTCCTTACACTTAGAAAAGTAGAAACTTCTACTGAGTATAAGTATGTGTTCGACGCAAAGTATCGCTTGAACCCTGCGGAGCCGGGGACTGCTTATTATACGACCTATGACGGACTTCCAGGACCGGAGGAGGGCGACATCAATACAATGCATCGTTACCGAGATGCCATCGTTCATGCGGAAAAGGACTCGGAGCAGTTTGAGCGGACGATGTTTGGGGCCTATGTGTTGTTCCCTTACCCGGATGAGGAGAAGTATAAGGAGCATCGTTTTTACAAAAGCATTAAGTCCGTTAATGTAGGGGCGTTTCCATTTCTGCCGGGGTCTACAAAATTGTTGGAAGAGTTCCTGGATGAGATCATTCTGGATAGTCCGGAGAATGCATATGAGCGAGCTGTCCGGCCAAGAGGGTCGAAGGAATATTACGATAACAAGTATAGCGGCAAGAATGTATTAGTGGGCTGCATGAGTCGCGAGGAACAATTGGAGATTGCGCTTCGGAATAAATTTTACCATACACCGCTTGAAAATATCACAAATCACAGGCTGCTAACACAACTGGAGTATGTTGCGCTCTATCAATCGAAGAAGTTTTTCGGTAAATCTAACGAAATTGTCGGCGTGAAGTACTATGGAAAAATAAAGGACTGGAAGATTGTGAAACGCGGTGAAATCACGGTAATTCCCTCAAAGCACAATCCTCCTGATAAGCTTTATGTGGTGTTCGAGATTGAGGAGTGGGAAACAAGGAAAGAAATCATTCTCCCCGGTGGTCATGGAGTTCGGAGCATTGCTTTTACGTCAAAGTATATATTCGACCGCGCACAGGAAATAGCGGAATTAAAGCTGGAGAATGAGGAAGAGCTGCTTCAATGGCGTGAGGTGCGCCGAAGAGGTCGCGTGGAAGTGAAGTTAGATCATGAGCATCTTGACTATGCGAAGAAGGTAATGAGCGTGAGCTTAAAGGGGCAGTGATAGGGAAGTAGACACCAAGTGTTTATGTTGACGACTTCAACCCATTAATTTCTTGCCGAAATCAAATAACTACTGCTATTCTCGATTCTCTATCTTTATACCAATCCGAGTGTTACTCAGGCTTAATTTCCTGGTCGCTCGGTTTTTTATCCCCTTAAAGGAAAGCAACTGATTTGCCGCGGCGCCGAAACCTCGATATCCCAACGTTTTATCCAGGCTTACCCTCATCCCAAAACCTTTCCAATTCACTCCCCCTCTCTATGTTAGTCCTTTTCGGATCACTTTTCGAAAAAAGTATTACATTCTCCGATGAAAAGGATCGAAATATAAAGAATTTTAGATTCTTCCACTTTGCATAAAAGCCACAATCTGTTATTATATGATGTAATACCGATAGATTTAGTGAGGATTAAAGGGGAGGACCTTTCCATGGAGAAATTAACGCTTGATTCCATAGATGAAATGACACATCTGGATCAACTTGAGGCTGAAGCGATCTATATTATACGAGAAGTAGCGGCGGAATGTGAAAAGCCCGTGATGTTGTATTCGATCGGTAAGGATAGCTCCGTGATGCTGCATTTGGCGTTGAAGGCTTTTTATCCTGAGAAACCGCCATTTCCTTTCATGCATATTGATACAACGTGGAAATTTAAAGAAATGATCGAATTCCGCGATCGCAAAGCGAAAGAATTTGGGATCGAAATGATTGTTCACTCGAATGAGGAAGGCGTTCAACAAGGGATCAACCCGTTTGACCATGGTGCCGCTTATACCGATATTATGAAAACCCAAGCGTTAAAGCAGGGATTGGACAAATACGGATTTACGGCTGCGTTTGGCGGCGGAAGACGGGACGAGGAGAAGTCGCGTGCGAAAGAGCGGATTTTTTCGTTCCGGAATAAGAATCACGCTTGGGATCCGAAAAACCAACGGCCGGAAATGTGGAAGCTTTTCAACACAAGAATCAATAAAGGCGAAAGCATCCGCGTCTTCCCAATATCCAATTGGACGGAAAAAGATATATGGCAATACATTCGAAGAGAAAACATTGATATTGTGCCTCTCTATTTTGCGAAGGAAAGACCCGTTCTCGAACGCGATGGACATCTCATCATGGTGGATGATGACCGGCTGAAGCTCGAACCCCATGAAAAAATCGAAATGAAGAAGATGCGTTTCCGCACGCTAGGCTGCTATCCGCTTACCGGCGGCGCCGAGTCGGAGGCAGATACGCTGGATGCCATTATCGAAGAAACGCTTGGTGCAGTTTCATCCGAACGGACAACTCGGGTAATTGACCAGGAAGCGGCCGGAAGTATGGAAAGACGGAAACGGGAGGGCTATTTCTAAGATGAAGAGTCTGCTTAAATTTATTACATGCGGAAGTGTAGACGACGGGAAATCCACCTTAATCGGACATATGCTTTATGATGCAAAGCTGTTGTTCGCTGATCAGGAAAAAGCATTAGAGCTGGACAGCAGACTTGGCAGCCGCGGCGGAAAAATTGACTACTCGTTGCTTCTTGACGGCTTGCTAGCCGAGCGTGAACAAGGGATCACGATTGATGTGGCGTATCGGTATTTTACGACGGATCACCGCTCTTTTATCGTAGCCGACACGCCGGGACATGAAGAATATACACGTAACATGGCGGTGGGCGCATCCTTTGCAGACCTTGCGGTCATTCTTGTGGACGCTAAGAAGGGTGTCATTACCCAAACCAAGCGACATACCCGGATTTGCGCACTTATGGGAATTAAACATCTTGTTTTAGCTGTGAACAAAATGGATTTAGTGGGCTTCGATCAAAAAATATTTGATGAGATCAAGGAAGCTTTTTCCCGTACGACCGCTGAATTTAACTTTCAAAGCATACAGGTGATTCCCGTTTCTGCTACAGAAGGGGATAATATTACGAAAAAATCAGACAATACTCCTTGGTATAAGGGCCTTCCGTTGTTGTCGTATTTAGAAAATGTGGATGTTCATCAAACCGACAATACGAAACAATTCATGATGCCCATTCAGCGTGTATGCCGGCCTGACCATACGTTCCGCGGCTTCCAAGGCCAGATTGAGGCTGGAAGTATTGCGGTCGGCGATGAGCTGACGACGCTGCCTAGCCATGAAAAAGCAAAAGTCAAACGTATTTTAGTGACGGATCAAGATCGGGATATCGCTTATGCCGGACAACCTGTAACGATACAATTGGACCGTGAAGTCGACGTTTCTCGGGGCTGCGTATTTACGAAAGACGAACAAATTCAAGAGGCGGACAGCTTCAGCGCAACGATTCTTTGGATGGATGATTCCGTACTGACTCCAGGTAAAAATTATTTGGTCAAAGTAGGAACGAAGATCCTGCCGGGTACTGTGACGGCCATTACTCATAAAATCGATATCAATACCGGAAATACGGTTTCAGCAGATCATGTTGTTAAAAATGAGTTGGCGAAATGTGAATTTTCTTTATCGGATGACATTGTTTTCGATTCCTTTGAACAAAATAAAAGCATTGGCGGATTTATTCTGATTGATCGCGTAACCAATATGACATCCGCTTGCGGGGTAATTGACCAGGCACTCCAAAGCTCCGACAAATTGGTACGGCTAGATGCGGAAGTCACCAGAGATGTACGTGCCCAGCTAAAAGGACAGAATCCATTCACCCTCTGGTTCACCGGTTCGTCTTCGGATAAATCCAGCATTGCCAAAGAGGTCGAAAAGCGTTTGGTATCGTCAGGCTACCATACCATGCTGCTCACGAATGGCCAAGGAGAATCTCCGCGGCGATTGGTGGAACTGGCCAAATTGATGAACGATGCAGGACTTATTGCATTGGTAGCGAATGATTACCCGTACGATAATGACCGGGACATCGCGCAAGACATCATTGGGAAAGAATACATTGAGGTTTATGTAAACGGGCCTGCAGGCAGCGGACCTGGGAACTCGGAAATCGAAATCGATACAAGCAAGTTTACAATCGAAGAAGCTGCAGATTATGTAGTGAAGCGAATTATCAAATATTTAATCAATGAGAGTAGTCATGGACAATTCCTTAATTTCTAATGCGAACATAACCCGTGTTTGGTAGCGCAGTCGAGCAAGAAGTGATAGTCTCCCGGACACATGCTTAAACAAACCGACGCAACGAAATAGTCTTTGAAAAATAGTATCCCTACATCATCGTGAAAAGTGATGTAGGGATATTTTTCTTGTTTTCGCGACATGGGCTCCGCCAAAAAATAAGAGGCATACGTCCGGAATCATTACAATGAAATAGGAATCGATATAGTGTAAAATTGTTTATTAATAAAATGGTATTCCTATCATAAGAAAGGCGGACACTTTATTGAAATCTCAACAAGGCATAGATATGTTGGAACGGGTAAGAACCATCTGCGGCTCATGGCCGGAGGTAGAAGAGCTGGTCGATGGCTTCGGTCATAATGTCTTCAAAGTAAAGGGAAAATCCTTCGTCATAATGGGAGAAAATGAAGGCCCTCCGGGACTATCCTTCAAGTCGGATAAAGAACATCAATATTTGCTTCTCCAAAAGGGCGGCTATGTCAAAACGCCGTATATCGGACATCACGGATGGGTTTCGCTTGATACAGCGACAGCTGCCGATTGGGACGAGATGGCTAGTCTGATCAAGGAAGCGTATCTGCGGGCCGCGCCGAAAAGGCTTGTGAAGCAGATACTTGAAAGTGGAAGTAAGAACACAGAGTAGCGTTGGTACGGAACGTTCATGACCGAAGCTAGGGCTCCCATTATGAAGGGGGTTCTTCTTACTGGGTCTGTTTGCCTTATCCGTCATGGTAGTATAGAACATCGCTTGTAAGATAACAAGAAACAGGACCAGGACCTCGAGGCTGTACTCGAATGTGTAATGTAGGATGGACATGAAAGTAGACTGCTCCTTGTGCAGGGCAGTCTTTTGGTATGTCATACAACTTGGCGCAAATAAGCCGCACATGGCATATTGGACCAGCCTGCCCGGACGCTGAATTCATCCCCTTGGGGTGGCGGTCTAGGCTATCACCAATACATAATCAACCAGCAAGTGGACTTGATGTACAACTGCGACGACCCTATCGCGGAGATGGAGTCGTTCTTAGAAGCGCAGCGATTGGAGACGCGGGAGACGGCCTGCCTGATGACGGCTGCCCATGTTGTGGAGGCAGCGGTGGAGAGTGCGGCCTACGGCGAGGCGCAGGTGACCGGCATCGTGACGGTCGGCCTCAGCAACAAGGCGCGGGCGGGGCTGGCGCTGCCGAGGCCGCAGCTGTACCCGGGCACGATCAACACGATCGTGCTGGTGCGCGGCAGCATGACGGATGCAGCTATGGTGAATGCGGTGATGACGGCGACTGAGGCGAAGGCGGCAGCGCTGCAGGCATTGGATGAGCGGATCGAGGGAGACCTGCACGCAACAGGGACGACGTCGGATGCCGTGCTGATCGCAGCCCTCGGCGGGGAGCCGCTGCACCGCTATGCCGGAACGGTTACGGAGGTCGGCTACCTCATCGGCAGAACGGTCTACGAGTCGACTATGGCCGCAGGGCGCCGATACCAAGCCTATCGGAAAGCAAAGCAGGGATAAAGGAACTCCCCCGTTCCTCTATCCCTGCTTTTTGTGCGCTACGTTCCGGATGTACTTGGCAATTTCCGAAGAAGCAGTGGCAACCCCCACGAGCTTACCGTTGTCGTCAAACAGAGGGTGGGCGAACACCTGATAAGAAATAGGGCCGTCCGATAGAGGGAAGGTGATTACGCGGCTCATCGGAATTTTCGCTTCGAGCACATCTTGTTTTAATTGCTGCAAGGCCTGTGTGCCGGGATTGTCGTTGATTTCTCTATCGGTTTTGCCGATGACTCCATAAGGCTGAAAATCGCTATGGGGGTTAAAAATCCAAGTATATCGCAAATCGACATCGCATTGACCCAGAATGATAGGCGCGTGGTTCAAGGCATAGTAAAAGGGATTACTCCCCTGCTCAAAAATAGAATAGTGAAAGCCAAGAACTCTGGCAATTTCTTTTAGAAACCTCGGAGCTGGGATTTCTCTCCCCGGTTTCAATCTGGGCGTAATACGAGCGGTCGATGAAAGCCCGTTCGGCCACTTGCTTCTGCATCAACTGCTTGTTTTCTCTTATTTCTATCAACCAAATCCGTCTAAGCATGATTCTGCGTTATGCTCCTCTGCTGAGTCGTTATTCTTTTACTATATAGAAATTACCAAAAAAAGAAAAAACAATATCCCCCTAGTGGCTCGTTTGCCACAAGCGGCCTTCTGAAGCTAGGACAGGCGAACCTGCACCAATGCGTGATTTGCGTTATAGCAAATTTGATTCGTTTCCAATGTGAGAAAGACCCGAATGAGCTTCACAATATGGTACTATGGATTGTCTCTACTTAAAGGATTTTGAGTTCGTTTCGTATAATAATGATGTAGCGCTTTAAGCCGGCATTAGCATCACTGCGTAGAGCATTTGCGCTCGAAGGAGCGACCTTCCAAACCAGTTGTCATGGTTGGTTCGATGCTGCAGGTGACGAGAAATTCATTGATTCTGCTCTTCGATTGCTTATACTTCAATTGTAGTGTGCCTCATGTGCTGAGTTGTTCGTTGGGCGGATTCCAGTGCACAGAAGGTGCACTTTTCTTTCAAACCTCAAATTTTCTTTACAGGATGGCTCCTTTTTCTTGATCGGGCTGGCTGAGGATGCGACTGATATTTCTTATTACCCGTTTCAATGGAATAGAATCTCCTTGGAACGATCCTCTCATGCTCTTATATTAAAAGAGCTTATCGTATAATTTGGTCATTGTTCTTCGATGTGTTTACTCGTGTTAATGTGTTTTTTAGGAGCGATCCGCACAACAAACTGACGGAGAGCTGTAGGTTGTATGGATTGTCTGAGTGGTTGAGATACTGTTGGCGATTAAGATCAAGTAGAGGGAGGGGAGTCGGAAGTTTTAAGTGAAGCAACAAGGCAATGACGAAATACTACAAATTGTAGTTTAGTAAGGGATTATGGATCACATTTAATCCATCCTGTCTGAAAAAGGACCCGTATGCTCGACAAACATTAGCTGGACTTCAATGCTCACCAATAAGCTATGCAACAATGTCTTTACCTTGTAAATTTGATATAATTAACACAATTGTAAAGTCAATATCAAGGATATTTAAGGAGGTCTAGATTCATGCAGGGTAAGCTTGAGGATATTATTAAAAAGGGTTATTTTCCGGCAGAACTGCCTCCTCCCTTTTCAACAGAGATGCTGGTCCACTTCCTTCCGTCTATAAGAAAACTGCTCGATAAACTTGAAGAAAGACAGAGTTGCTCCGTAAGGTATTCGATTCCGAAACGAGGAGAAGACCGTAGAGATGTGTACATTCCTAACCCTAGGCAACAAATTCAACTATCCCGTGCAGTAGCTGTAATGCTACCTTATTACAATTTGAATAATAAGAAAGAGAGTAATTTCATGTCTTTAAGCACTGTAATGGAAGCTCGAACGAGGGCATTAAAGACTAAATCGAGTTTTTCGGAACTCCAGATTCAGAGAGTATTACTGTCAACCGAAAGCCAGTTTTTACTCCAACTAGACATAGAAAAATTTTATGAAAGTATTACTATTGGAAAGATTTCCGAAATGCTGACTAAATATCCTCATAAAGAGTTGAAGAATAAAAAGCTGAAACTTGACCAATTACCTAATCTCTTAATGAATACCAATAGTAGACGTGAACAAGGTTTAACGGTTGGTCCAGACACATCACTATTAATTGCTGAAATGCTTGCAGAGGAAATAGACGAAAAAATAATCTGCGAGATACCCAATGTAAAAGGAATCCGCTATATTGATGATTTTTATTTTTATTTGAAGGATCGTGAAGCAGCGGAGACGTTGGTGCAAAAGGTCAAAGAGATACTAGATTCATTCCATCTCTCAATAAATCCTTTCAAAACGAAAATCATTCCTCTACCTGAAAGGATTCTTTCGAGTTGGAGCTCAAAATTCAAAAAATTTGATGAGGCGAAGTCAAATGTTTATGAGCAAAAGTTTGAATTATTGCGTTATTTCAGTGACCTGGCAGACCTTTTCCATCAGCATCCTGAGGAAAGTGTGACAAAGTTTGGTGTGTCGAAAATTAGCAAAGTGTACATTCATAGGGAAAATTGGGATCTGTATGAGGCATTTTTGTTAAGGTGTGCCCTTGCTGATCCTCGAGCCTTACCTATAATATGTCGAATCCTTTTTACATACGCTGACAAATTTGACTACAACCTCGATATTAGCAAAATAAGCGACACCATGTCCCAAATTGTTATAAAATATAGTCTGGAAGGAGCCGGATTTGAAGTTGCCTGGGCTTTATGGACTTGTCTTTCTCTTAGTATTGAGGTGAATAATATAGCCTCAGAGCCGCTTGCCCAAATGGATGACCCTATAGTGGCACTACTTGCGTTAGATCTAGTTGAACAAGGACTATTGCCAGACTGCGCATCCCTAAAAAGACGCTGGGAAAACAAAATGACGGAAGATGCATTGTATGGGCCGTATTGGATTTTAGTCTATGAAGCTGCAGTTAAGGGTTGGTTAACTACATCATTTGATCAAGTCCAAAAGGATCCTTTTTTCGGTATGCTTCTAAAATGGGAGATATCTTTCTATGATAGGGAACCAACAGAGTACTATCTTGGCATTGAAGCCGTAGAGTTGGATGAGGATCAGGCAGGGCTCGATGATTTAATGTTTTTTGAATATTGAACTTTACAGGAGAAATTAGAATGTTATTAACGAATGTTCATATAAAAAGATTTAGGGGATTAGTTAATCTTGACTTCCCCCTAAATCATAACACAATTATCATTGGTGAAAATAATAGTGGAAAAACTTCATTGTTAGATGCTATTCGGTTGGGTTTGCTAAAAACTTCTGAACGAGAAGCTCCTTTCCATGAGTTTGATTTTTATATGGGAAACGAAAATGATCATCCCCAAGAGTCCGAAGGTATTGAAATCGATTACGAATTTACTGAAACAAAGGAAGATGAATGGAGTAAAATCAGTGAACGACTTCCACGTTTTGGAGAAATCATTGTTCAAACCCCATCCGAAAGTGATCCAGAAAAAGCGATAAACAAAATATTTGCTCGAGTGTCATCAAAGTATGAGGATTCTAAAAAAGATTATACGGTAAACCTTCACTTTTTAAATATCATGAAAGAGCCCATGGGAGAGAGATCTACAGAATCTCACCGGATGGAATTTCATCAAGTAGTTAGTGTGTTTTATCTTTCCGCCTTACGTAACATAGGTGCATATTTTAGTGCTACAAGCCCATATTGGATTAAATTCTTGAGAGCTAGAGGTTTAACTAAATCCGAAGTGGAAGCGACACAAGGAATGCTACATCAATTGAATGAAACGTTAATTGGCTCCAGAGATTCTAATTCGATTTTGAAGCTACTAGATGTAAGGTTAAAAGATATTCAATCTATTGTCACCGCAAATCAGGGTGTAGAAATAGCTCTGCGTGCATTACCCCTACACACGTGGGAGGTTATGGAGAGTGGGAATTTATATCTCAAAGGAAGCAAAGACTCTGTGTATCTTCCCATTGATCGACATGGGCAAGGCACACAAAGCTTATCGGTGGTATTGCTGTTTGAAGCTTTTTCCACATTCTTGTTAGAAACGATAGGTGTTCATGCTGAGCCTATCCTAGCCGTTGAAGAACCAGAAGCACACTTACATCCTCATGCGATTCGTTCATTAGCAGAGCAGTTAGGGAAAATAAAAAATCAAAAGATAGTCACTACCCATTCCCCTTTTATTTTGCAAAATGCTGACTTGGCTGATTTAAGATTGTTGCGTAGAAAAGGTAACCTCACTAGTGTGCATTATTTACAATTCAAGGAATTGAGTATACATCTTCCACAGACGGAAGGATTGGCTCAGTACATGAAACAAAAGAGCAATGGCAAGGATCCAGAATTTATATACAATTCCGAAGAAGAGATATTAACAGTATGCAGAGGACTATCAAATTTTGAAAAAGAAGGTTTATCCGGATGTTATAAAGGCAATACAGAAATACAAACGAATATTGATCAATTCTATCAAGAGACTCAAAGATTAATTGGAAGTCGTGAAAAAAAACAATTAATTAATTTTCTTCAAAAAACCCGAGGTGATATTTTATTTGCTAGAGCTTGGCTTCTATTGGAAGGACCATCGGACTTTTTCCTGATTCAATTTTTAACTAAGAAGCTTAAAGGAGCATCATTGGATGCTTATGGAATTAGTGTGATTGATTATCAACAAGGAGGAGCGGCTCCAGAATCTTTTATTCGTCTGGCGGAACAGTTGTCGATCCCCTGGATGATGCTTTGTGATGGAGATAAAGGTGGTCATGAGCAGGCTAACAATGCATCTAAGGCCGGAGGTGTAGGTTTTTCCTATTTGGATGAAATAGATGATACGGTTATTAAATTGATGCCTAAACACCAATCGTTTGAAGTTTATCTAATCATGAACGGGTTTAAAAGTGAGTATGAAACTATTTTAGGTGAGGATATCCCTTCACGTAGTCAAAATGAAGAAGATGAAGTCTATTTTAAAAATCTAGAAAAGTTAATGGAGGCTCGGAAATTCGGTGGAAAAATAGGGGCTGCTTTGGATTTGAGTATGATACTGGAATCAGATGATCATTTGTTGCAAAGGATCCCCAAGGAAATACAAGATTTTATTGAGAGGTGTGTCGAACTAGCCCAATGAACCAGCGCGATGAGAAGACTTTTTCTCCAACAGTTATTCAGCAAGAAGCAATCCAATGGGATGACGGAATGGTATTAATCCAAGGAGTTGCAGGTTCTGGAAAAACTACAGTTATTGCAAAGAGGATAGAAAGAATTCTTGCTCAATCAGTGAATGAGTCCTTCCGTATTCTTGCCTTGACTTATACAAACAAGGGCAAAGATGTTATAAGGCGTCTAGCTTGTCCTCAAGGGAGGAAGTATGAAAACAGATTAGTTTCGCATACATATCACTCGTTCTGCGCCGACGTACTTAGACAGAATGGATCGCATGTAAATGTTCGTCCAGATTTTGTAATTTATTCGAGTGAAGAAGACCTACAAGGTATCATTCAGGATATACATATGGAACTTGATAAAGAAGGTATTAAGATTTCAATTCCCATAACTGCGTGGTTGCCGACTATTCGCAATATGCAGCGAAACCTAATCGAACGGAAGGAATCGGATGTTAATAGTTATGCCAGTACCCAAAAGAATATGGATGCGAAAGAATTATTACAAATTTTTGGGGCATACATCAATCAATTGGAGCAGATTAATGCTTTAGATTATGACACCATACTATACAAAACATTTCTTCTCTTTCGTGATTATCCTTTTGTTACAAATCTCTATAGATCAGCATATCGCTATATTTGCATAGACGAGTTGGATGGTGCGCCTTTTGCTTGGATGCAAATTTTGAAGGAGATGACACGAGGCAAATATGAGAATATCTTTGCCGCGGCAAATGAAGATCAGTTAATTTATTCCTTTACATATGATCGGCAACTAAGACCTACTCATTTTTTTAAAGAACACTTCAAACCCAACGTACTTCAATTTATCGATAACTTTCGATGTCCTCCAGGAATCCAGTTAGTGGCTAATAAACTTCTTGGGAAAGAGTCGGTCAGCTTCCAGTCAAAACCCACCGATAATATTGAAGTCATTAATTTACATTCGGAAAAGGATGAATTGTTATATGTAGCCAACGAAATTAAAAAAAAATATTCGGAATCGCCAAAGGAAACTTTTGTTGTATTAACTAGAACCAATAAGATGGCTAGGAAAGTGATGGAAGTCATGAGCCCAATTATTAAGATCAGATTGGATCGAACCCAATCAGATCTTGATTGCGTGCCATTGGATTGGCTACAATCAATTTTGAATCTATGTTCACATAGTTCTAGCACTAGATATCTAAGCAGAGTTTTGGAGCTTGCTCAAAGAATGTTTCCAAAGCTCCCCTTTAATACAGAGAAAATTATTATGGATAGTATTGCTGTAGAGGGAGATCTATACAAGTCTTTCTCAGAGGAAGCAGCTGACCTAGCATTTCAGGAAGGTGACCAATGGGATAAAGATCTACTTGGCCTACTGAAATCTTTTACAGATGGAAAAATTGATCTAAAAACATATCTTGTAGAAATATTGGAAATATTCAATAAATATTCCAATCAGGATATTAATGGATTATTCCAAAACTACGAATCGGAGATAGGCATCTTTAGAGCGATAGTGCAGAATAATGAACCATTAACATTGAGCACCCTCCTTCAAGAACTTGCACTTCGGACTCACGAAGAAGCGAGCGATTGGGAAGGACCAGTGGCAAAAACAATACATCGTGCACAGGGAGAAGAGTATGACCACGTATACATAGTAGGAATGAAAGAAGGGGGGCTTCCAACAAGGTATAGCAGTTACAGCGAGAGCAGTCTCCTTGAGGATAGAAGGATATGTTATGTTGCCATTACAAGAACTAAGAAGCGCTTAACAATGACTTTTAGTGAATCGTCACCATCTCGATTCATTAAAGATATGGGACTTGAGGTTAAGAAGCATTAATAAAGCGTTAAAAATAAGGTTTTGGGATTAAGAAAAGGAGCTGTACCAAAAAGTCATCAAATACATGACTTTTTGGTACAGCTCCTTTTTCACATTCGTGAAATACCGAACAATTTCCTCAGATATTGTAATGTTTTCCTCCCAATCCCTCCTGATAATAGAAACAAGAGAGGAGGATCCATGACATGAAAGCAACGATTCCTGCGGTAGTAGACGTGACGCAATACGGCGCGAGGCCGGACTCAGGGGAGGATGCGACGTTGGCTGTCTTCCGTGCGCTGCAGCAGTGCAGGGGGATGGAGGCGGCGGTGCTCCGGTTTGCTCCGGGCCGGTATGATTTTTGGCCAGAGCTGGCTTATGAGAAGGAGGTGGTGATCTCGAATCATGACAATGACGGGAGGAGGAAAATAGCTTTTCCCCTGATCGGCATGAAGCAGCTCTCCATTGAGGCGCCTCAGGCGGAGTTCGTGTTCCACGGCCTCATCATTCCCTTCCTGCTGGAGAACTCCAGCAATATTCGACTGAGCGGCTTCTCTATCGACTGGGAGGTGCCGATGATGGCACAGGGCTCCATTACCAAAGTGTTCGAAGAAGGGTTCGAGATTCGTGTAGACGTGGGGTACGCGTACGAGCTCGCAGACGGAAAGCTGTCGTTCCAAGGCGAAGGCTGGAGCCGGGAGGTATGGGGGCTGATCGAATACGACCCGGCTACACAGGCGACGGCTTATGGCAGCGCGGACCAATGGAGCTGGGGGCATTACAAGGAGCTCCAAGTGACGGAGCCTGAGCCCGGAGTTTTGCGGTTCAGCGGCAATCGCACTAGGAGAAAGCCGATCCTGGGCAACAAGCTGATCTTCCGATTCGGGCGGAGGGATCATCCGGCTATTGTCGTCTCCGGCTGTACGGATACCGTCATTGAGGAGGTTACGGTCCGTCATGCTCTAGGGATGGGAGTCATTGCGCAGAACAGCAGGGATACCCGTCTGAATCGGTTCCACGTAACCGGAAGGGAAGACACGGAGCGGGTCTTTACGACGATGGCGGATGCGACGCATTTTGTTTATTGCACGGGCCTCATCGAGCTGAAGGATTGCCTGCTGGAGCATCAGATGGACGATCCCTGCAACGTGCACGGGATTTATGGCCGAATCGCCCGCCGTGTGGCTCCCGATACGCTGCTCGTACAGCTGATGAACCGTCAGCAAAAAGGAGTGAATATCGCATCACCTGGGGAGAGGATGAGCTTCGTGAGCGGTCAATCGCTGCTGACGTACGGGGCTGCCGAGCTTACGTCCGTTCATCCAATCAACATGGATTATATGCTCTTGACGTTCAAGGATGAGCTTCCTGAAACGCTGCAGCCTGGCGATGCGGTGGAGAATATAAGCCGAACGGCTAGCGTAGTGATTCAAGGGTGCACGGTTCGCCGGAACCGGGCACGGGGCTTTCTAATTACGGCCGCCGGGGAGGTGCTGTTAGAAGGCAACACGATCAGCAGCCCGGGCGCAGGGGTGAAAATTTCGGGAGACGCGAACTTCTGGTTCGAATCCGGAGGAACGCAGAGCATCGTAATCCGGGGCAACACCTTCCTCGATTGCAACTATGCTTACCCGAGCTGGGGAAAGGCCGTCATCGACATCGACCCTGAAATTCAGGATCCGGAGTCCGCAGTCGGCTATTATCACGGGCGGATTCGTATCGAGGACAATGTCTTCCGAACCTATGACAAACCTTTGGTGAAGGGCCATTCGGTAGCGCAGCTTGCTTTTACCGGTAATCGGATCGAGCGGTCCGGCACTTATCCTCCTCATGGCGGGGCGGAATATGTGCTTGAGCTGAAGGCATGCGGAACGGTGGAGCTTGAAGGAAATGTCGCCATAGAAGATAAAGCCGCATCGCTTCTTATCGCAGGTCGGCCGATCTCATGGAAGGTAGAGGAACGACTCGTTGTTGAAGCAAACCATAACTAGGAAAGGTTGGGGTGTGATGTACAGCTTGATGGTTCGAATACGAAGACAAACGGCGTTATGGCTGACGATGCTGCTGGTCGTCGGGATGCTGCCGCTGCAAGGTCTGTGGCTTCCCGAAGCGACGGTTCAAGCAGCGGAGGCGGGGGAAACGATCATCCTCGACAATGGGGATGCGGGCTACTCGGAGTCTCCGGCTTGGGGAGCCAGCAGCGTGAAGGGCTACAATGGCACGACCACAAGAGTGACCGGGGGCGTCGGGCATACGGCGTCCTGGAAGCCGGCGCTGCAGAAGGGAACGTACCGCGTATCCTTCTACAAGGTCGTGCGTCCTACACCTAGCACCGGGGATCCTCAGATGAAGGTGGAGGTATTGCACGGCAGTGCAGTGCACACGGCCTCGATCAACGCAACAGAGGGCACATCCGGCTGGGTGGAGCTCGGGACGTTCGCTTTTGAGGGCAGCGGCAATGAGCTGGTGAGGCTGACCCGTACCACAACGCTAAGCGGAACGTTTACGCATGCGGATGCGGTCCGATTCGAGCGGGTGCAGGATGCTCCGACAGCCGCTTTGTCAGGGTTAACAGTGCAGGGAGCTGCACTCAGTCCGGCTTTTGATCCGGCGGTATTCCAATATGAGGCGCAAGTATCGGCTTCTGTGCAAGCGGTAACATTGACGGCTGCGGCGTCGGAACCGTCGGCAGTCATTCACGTGAACGGGCAGACGGCGGCGAGCGGCGTTCCCTTCGGTCCCGTGCCGCTGACCGGAGCGGAAACGAACATAACCATCGCCGTAACCGGCAGTAATGGCATTTCGCAATCCTACGTCGTCAAAGTCCTTCGTCAGGCGACGACGGCCTTTGTGATTGATTTTGGCGACTATGGCTACACGGAGAGCGGCAGCTGGACCGGATCGACGACGGTGAAGGGCTACAATCAGTCCTCCACCCGGTACACGACGACGCAGAACTCCTCGGTCCTGTATCGCCCGAATATTGAAGCGGGTACGGCGGCCATCTCTCTCTACAAGCCGGATTGGCCGGATAAGGCGGATCCGAATATTCGGGTGGACATCGTGCATAACGGCCGTACGGATACGGTATATATGGATTTCACCAAGCCCGGTGCCGGTTGGCTGGAGCTGGGCACGTATGATTTTGCCGGAGATCCGATTCATGAGTATGTTCAAGTGACACGGACGGCGGCGAGCGGGTCGACCATTTATACCCGTGTGGATGCCGTCAAGTTCGAGGGCGATATCGTTCGCAAGGATCCTCCGCCGGGTGCCTTGAGAAGCCGCCAGCTCAGCAACCTGACCTACACGGAGAAGGCGGCCATCGAGAATGCCGATTACCGGGTCGTTTTCTATGAAGCGGCTTGGGACGGGGGCAAAACGATCGTGAAGGATCTGTTCCTCCGGAAGAACGGAGCGTGGGTTCCGGTTCACGGGCAGGCGGAGCGTCTGGAGGAGCAATGGGTTGTGCTCAGCGGAGCTTCGGGCAGCCGCTTGAACTATTACGAAACGATGAACACCGCGTGGGTGCTCCCCGGGCAAATCCGGCAAGTGGATGCCCAAACGGTGGAGCTGACCGATACAGAGCATGCGGATCAGTTTGACTTTAAAGTGAATTGGTCACTGGCGTCCCAAACGCCGCAAATTTCCTTGGAGTTCGTGCCGAAGACCACCGGCGATTATGTTGTGGGCTACCAGTCGTTCACGGAAGAGAAGCTCGAGACGGTTACCGAGGTGCTGAGCGGTGGGCGCAACCGGGCCAAGGCGGTAGGCACTGTCGAATCGACCGGTCTCTGGGAGCTGACGGCTCCGATGGGCTTAGTGGAGAAGCCGGGCACGGATGGACCACTCACGTACGGCGTGTACATTCCTGCTTCCGAGCTGCCGCTCCGCTTCGAGCCGGCAGGTACAGGGGCCAATCAGCCGGTCGGGATCAGTCTGGTAAACAACGAGAATACGGTGCAGCCGATTCTGTATGCCCCGCAGCTCGGCAATTATTCGAAGCTGACGGCCGGTCAGCCATACAGGTTCAAGCTCGGCCTTTATGCGGGCGAAGGCTCGATCTATGAAGCTTACACCAGCCTTCTTCGGGAGGAATACGGCTACAGCGCCTACCGCCAGAACGTCAAAGGCCAATCGTTGACGGATGCGATGTTCAATATGATCGACCTGCTCAAAATCGATCCGGCCGGAGACGATACGGTCAATTATGTTCCGAGCGCCAGCGGCTGGTGGAGCCGGGCCAAGGGCTTCATCGACATCGAGAACGATCAGGCGATCCGAACCGCGGCCAGCAGTACGCTGATGGGTGCTTATTATGTGACGAATGACGGAGAGCTTTATGATAAAAGGGCGCTGCCGATGCTGGAGCACGGGGTCTCCCGCAATGAGCGCGGCTGGTCTCCGAAGCAGAAGCCGGTTTACGGAGATCCTTCCCTGTGGAAAATGACGTCCGTCGCCTTCGACGTGACGACGCTCTCGACCTTTTATCAGATGACGAAAGGGTACAACGCCGGACTGTACCGTATGGGGCAGGACGATTTCAAGGTGCGCAATGAGGGGCAATATGCCCGGGGACCGGTCATTCAGCCGCTGATGATGTACCGGATGACAAAGGATGCGTCCTATCTGGAGCAGGCGAAGGCGGCTGCGGATAAATACATCGCGGAGGAGATCGACACTCCGACGACGAGGAACGGCGACCGGAACAGCTTTTTTTATCAGTACGGGAAGCTGTGGGTGGAGATTCTGGAGCTGTATGAGGAGACGAGGGATCCGATATACCTTGCCGCTGCCCATAAGGAAGCGCAGAGATATGTCAGTATTTTTACCGTAAGGCCGGTGCCGGAAGGAACGATCTCGATCCCCGATCCGTCTCCGTTCCGTTATTATTTGGCGAACAACTGGGAGGATCAAGGGAAGTATCAATATCCGCGGGCGATGCTGCCGGAGGATGTGCCGGGGGCTTCAATGCAGGCGGAAGCCTGGATGGTGTCGCCGAACGGATTGACGTATGAGGCAGGCAATACGAATTCGGCCTACCGCATGAATGCGCAGGAAGCGCCGTTCCTGCTGAGGCTGGCGGAGTATACGGGGGATACGCTGATGGCCGATATTGCGCACAATGCCGTCGTCGGCCGCTATTCGAACTATCCCGGCTATTATTACAGAGGCTTCATCACAAGCCAGCTTGATCCGGATTTCCCGATCCTGGGTCCGACGGAGGGAACGTCGATCTATTACCATCACGCCCCGGCACAGCTCGGGCAGACGATCGACTATCTCATCACGGAGCAGATGGCTCGCTCGAACGGGCAAATTTCGTTCCCGTCGGTTTTTGAAACGGACTTCCTGTGGTTTAAGTATCATGTGTTCGGGGCGAAGCCAGGCACCTTCTACGGCCATCCGAATGCATGGCTCTGGATGCCGAAAGGCATTCTGAAGTCCAGCAATCCGCAAATCAACTGGATTACAGCGGAAAGCGGCGATAAGCTGTTTATCTCCTTAGCTAACGAAGCCAAGTCGGAGGAGCAGGTCAAGCTGACGCTGGACGCGGCGTTGATCGGGTTCGATCCGACGAAGTCGTATCCGGTCACAATCATCCGGGACGGCGGTGCTCCGGAAACGACAGTACTAACGGGCGGGGAGCTGAACGTTACAGTAACGGCGAGAGGTCTCACGGCCGTCATCGTCGGCGGGATGAACATTCAGGTGCCTTTGCATCAAGCGGCGCCGGAGCAGGACACGTCGGACGCGAGCTACTTCTTCGATATGCACAGCCCAATTGACGCCGTGAAGGGAATGCTGCTCGTGAAGCCGGATAAGTCCTCTTACCAGGCTTATGTTCAAGCCAAGACGACGGACCCGGCGACGCTGCATTATTCGCTGGACGGCGGACGAACGTATCAGTCCAGCCCGGATGCCGTCTATCCGATGGAATGGTCCATACAGGTGGATGAACTAAGCACGGCCTTTACGTATTATGTGGAATCCAACGGCAAGCGCACCAGAGCTCGCACGTTATATTTGCCTTATGCGGTTTCGAGTGTGCCGGAGCAGCCTGCGCATGAGGAGCAGCCGGGCGTAGTCCGCGTGGATAATGTCGAGGCGGAGCTCAGTGGCACATGGATGCGAAATACGGCCGCAAACGGCTATTATTATGATAATTATTTGGTGGCGAACACCGTACCGGGGGCACCGGCCGCTAAGGTGGCATGGGTACCGAAGCTGCAACTGGCAGGCAAGTACCGCGTGTATGTCAATGTACCGGTCGGGCGGACGGAGTGGTCTCCTGACGCAAAGTATACGGTGTATGACGCGGCCGGGACCAAGACGTACACGGTGGATCAATCGGCCTCCAACGGGCGCTGGCAGCTGCTTGGGACGCACGAGTTCACAGCAGGCACGAGCGGACGCGTGGAGCTGACCAATACCGGCAGCAAGCCTCAGGTGGCCGCCGATGCGATCATGCTGATTCACGAATCGGTAGCCGATGAGTGGAACAGCATCACCATCGAGGCCGATAAGCAAGCGTTAGGCAGGTTCGAGTCGACCCAGCTGAAGGTGAGAGGTACCTTAACAACGGGCGTGGACGGTGATTTGTCGCAGGCGACGGTGACATATCATACGTATCATCCGGAGCTGGTTCGCATCGATGGAGCCGGAAGGCTGACGCTGGAGACGTATAACCCGGACGTGCCGGAGCTGGATGTATGGGCTGAGGTCGTTACGGCGGACGGTCAGAAGCATGTGACGGAGCCGATTCGTATTGCGCTGAAAGAGCTGGAGATTATTGTGGATTCCTCGCAGCCAGGCTATCTGGAGACCGGCAGGTGGTCCGCCAGCGGTTTGACCGGCTACAATAAAGCCGTCAAAAGCCGCTACACCGAAGAACAAGGTGCTACTGCCACATGGACGCCGGTGCTGCATGCCGGAGAATACGAGGTCTCCTTCTACAAAATCGTCCACACCTCGGGGAACGATGCTTCCGTTCAGGTAGAGGTACGGTATGGGGATCGGACGGAAACCCGCACGATCAATGCTACCGAAGCCCCTTCCGGCTGGGTCAGCCTGGGGCAGTTCAAGTTCACCGGCAGCGGAACGGAATACGTGAAGCTGACGCGCACGGCACCGACTTTGCCGCCGGAAGTGCTCGACCGGATCTATACGCGGGCGGATGCCGTGAAGTTCCGCTGGGTTCCGGTGGAAGCGAAGCTGGTGCAGCCGAGCGACCCTGCGAGCGCATCCGTCACCGAGCCGCTGGTGCTGCAGTTTACAGCGCCGATGGCTCCCGAAACCTTCACCGCCACCGCGGTGAGGGTAACGGAGGCGGTGTATGGCACCGTGGTACCGACGACGCTGCATTGGGACGACGCCACTCGCCGCTTGACGCTTACGCCGGCGGCACCGCTGGCCTACGCTACGAAGTATGCGGTTCTTTTATCGGACGAAGTCCGATCGAAGCTCGGAACGATACTGGATACGCACAGCCGTTCTTTTGAGCTTCACACCGTGAAGGATGAGGCTCCGCCGGTTATTACGTTGACCGCTCCCGAGCGGATCTCACCGGCGCAGGCCTTTACGGCGAACATTACGTTCGCCGATACGGTCAGCGGTGTGGTCTACAGCAGCGTTCAGCTGGACGGCAGGCCGCTCCCGGCGCCTTACCGAGCTGAGGCGTTCTCCCTTGCTTCCGGCAGCCATGAGCTGCTTGTTCGGGCGGTCGACGGGGCGGGCAATGAAGCCATGCAGCGTCATGAGTTTGCTGTGCAGCTGCAGGCCCAGGGCATCGGGGAAGCGCTGAACTACGCTTACGCCCAGGGCTGGATTGAAGGCCAGGGCTTGCAGCGAAGCCTCTTGGCGAAGCAGGACCGGATACAGCCGCTGATGAACGAGCTCCGCGCCCAACGGGGCAAAGGAATCCAAGCGGCGTTCGCGGATCGGATGCTGCTTGACTTGGGCTTGATAGGGGCAGCGGAATGATCCATAGGGTGCGCTACGGGCTACCATATACAGAGGAGCGGGTCCGAACGACGGGACGCCTCCAGGTACTGTACCTGGGGGGCTCCGTCACAGTAGGCGCCAGCGCCTCCGATCATGAACGGTGCAGCTGGCGGGCACTTACGTCCGCCTGGCTGTCGACTCGCTATCCGGAAGAGGAGTGCGTCTTCACTAACGGCGGAATTAGCGGGACCAACTCGACCTATGGTGTATACCGCTTGGAGCCGCTGCTACTGCCGATGCCGCCGGATCTGGTTTTCATCGAATTCGCCGTGAACGATGCAGGTAATCGCGATGAGACCGTAAGAGCTGTCGAGGGAATGGTACGTAAGCTGAGGCTGTTCGAGCCGGAGACGGGCATTGTCCTGGTGTATGGCACTACAAGGCAGGGAACGGAGCTGTACCGGCAGGGAGAGGTGCCGCCCAACATACGGCATATGGAGGAAGTAGCGGACCACTATGGTCTGCCTTCCGTTAATCTGTGCCTGGATATCGCCCGGTGTATAGATGGCGGCACGCTGGCGTGGGACGATTTTGCCGAGGATACGGTTCATCCGTACGATGGAGGCCACCTGATCTATGCGAATCGTGTGATGGAGCTGCTGGAAGCATCCTTGCGGCAAGGGGTGCGCCGGACCGTTGTCGAGCCCTATGACTCCTTTCATTACGGAGGAGCCGCGTACGCGGGCATAGGGGAGGCTGATCCACTAGGCAGCTGCCGACATACCGTTGAAGAGGCTACAGGGGTCAACCGGAATTACAAGGAACCTGTAGAGGTTCTGCATATGCAGGGGCTTGATGCGGGACTTCGGCTTCCGTTCCAAGGAACAGCCGTCGGGTTGTTATACTTGGCGAATCAGCATACGGGAGCGGTGCGCTACTCAATTGACGGCAGTCCGTGGAAGCTGCAGGAGCTTCACGACGGGTACCGAGACGGGTTTTCGCGCATCAGGGCTCGCATGCTGGAGGATGAGCTGGAGCCGGGGGACCATGTTCTGGAGCTGCAGCTCACGGCAGGGGAGGGAGCGGAGTCGGAGTCCCCACCGGAATTAAGAATCGTGCAATTTTTAGTCAATCGCTGATCAGCATAGCAAGGGCCTGAGGAGCTTCACGCATCTCCTCGGGCTTTTTTTTACCTGCAATTCCTGCATCTAATGCAAGATGACCGTGGCGATCCCAGCCTTTAGCTGCAAACATGCAGGTAAAACAGCCTATATCCCTCATAAACCCACAAGTAGGCGGATATACATGCAGGAAATGCAGCTAATCCCTCCTCTCAGCCCGATCTCCCTGGAAATAGCTGCAGGAAATGCAGGTAACCGCCCTCCGGGAGAGGGGCTTGTGCGTACGATAGCCACCCGTGAGCGAGCCTGCCTGATCGCACGCCGCTATAGGCGTCCGCCAACGGACCCGCACCTTCCCTACCACCCCACGCAGTGTCTGCGACCATCGGCCCGAACCGGCCCGGCAACTCCACGATATAGTGAAACATTTCGCCAGATTCTGAACTTTTTTCACCCGGTGGCCGTGGTTTAATAAAGGTACGACAAGAGACCTACCCCAGCAGCAGATAAGAAAGGATGTGACAACGATGGAAATAACGGCCTCCTCCAAGGCTGCAAAGCAGGCTGCAGCCGTTCCCAAGCGCAAATCATTGTTCACCTACATGAGGCAGAATAAATGGCTGTATTTGTTTTTGATCCCGGGATTCACGTATCTCCTGGTCTTCAAATATATCCCCATGTTCGGCATTGTCATTGCCTTCAAGGATTTCAGCCTCGTGCGGGGCATCTGGGGCAGCGAGTGGATCGGCTTCGAGAACTTCGAGTATTTGTTCCAATCGGCTGAGTTTTACAAGGTGCTGCGCAACTCGCTTGTGCTCAGTATGTATCAAATTTTATTCGGCTTTCCGGCACCCATCCTGTTGGCGGTGATGCTCAATGAGGTCCGGCACATGCTGTTCAAGCGAGTGTCCCAGACGATTCTGTACCTGCCGCATTTTATTTCATGGGTTGTACTCGCGGGTATGATTATGAACTTCCTGTCCCCCTCCACCGGAGGGGTGAACCACGTGATCAAGGAATTCGGGGGCGAGCCGATCAACTTCCTGCTCAAGCCGGAGTTTTTCCGAAGCATTATCGTTACCGCAGAGGTGTGGAAGGGCGTCGGCTGGGGTACGATCATCTACCTGGCGGCCATGACCAGCATTGATCCTACGCTATACGAATCGGCCAAAATGGACGGCGCCAACCGCTTCCAGCAAATTCGGCACATTACCCTTCCCGGCATCACGGGTACGATTATCGTGCTGTTCATTCTCCAGCTGGGCAATATTCTCGACAACGGCTTCGAGCAAATCTTCCTCCTCTACAGTCCGATGACGTACGATGTGGCGGATGTGTTCGAAACGTATACGTACCGAATCGGCTTAATTGACGGCCGGATGTCGTTCGCTGCTGCGGTAGGGCTGTTCAAAGCGGCTGTCGGCTTCGTGCTGATCGTAGGGGCGAACCGCCTCTCCCGTCTGTTCGGCAAACAAATCTGGTAGGTGAAGCTCATGAGATGGAAACGGATCGAACTGTTCGACTTGATTAACTACGTGCTGATTGTACTCGCCTGTATTTGCATGCTGTATCCGTTCATTAACGTTGCAGCGGTTTCGCTCAGCTCCTATACGGCGTTTGTTGCGAATCCGATGCTGATCTGGCCGCAGGATTTCACCCTGGGGGCCTACGAGGAAATTTTAAGTCACCCGATTCTCTGGAAAAGCTATCTGAACACGATCATCGTCACCGTATCTGGGGTCATCATCGGCGTCTTTCTGTATCTGATCACGGCCTACCCGTTATCCAAAACCCATCTGCGCGGCCGCAGACTGTTCATGCTGCTGATCGTGTTCACGATGCTGTTCAACGGAGGGCTCATTCCGAACTTCTATCTGATGCGCTCTTTGGGGCTGCTGGATACGCTGGCGTCGCTGATTCTTCCGGCATTATTGTCCGGCTTCAGCCTGATTCTGATGAAAAATTTCATGGAGAGCCTGCCCGAGGAACTTGAGGAAGCGGCTCGCATCGACGGAGCTTCGGAGCCGTACATTTTGTTCCGCGTCGTGTTCCCGCTGTCCATGCCGATCATAGCGACCTTAGGCTTGTTCGCCGCGGTAGGGTACTGGAACAATTTCTTCAACGGCATCGTGTATATCCGAAGCGTGGAGAAGTGGCCGCTGATGCTCTTCCTCCGGGAGATTATCGAGGGCTCCAAGATGATGGAAATTTCCACCGGAGGCAACGCCGCCGAGCTCGGGGCCGGCACCGTACCGACGGAGACGCTGAAGTATGCGACGCTGATGATCGTCATGCTGCCGATCCTGTGTGTGTACCCGTTCCTGCAAAAATACTTCGTCAAGGGCTTGATGCTCGGCTCCGTGAAAGGGTAACCTGTAAGGGGGCCGATGCTTTATCCATATCATCCTAACATCATTGGAGGAATGAAAATGAAAAACAAGTTCAGAGGGGTCTGGACCGTATCGGTCGCTGCGGCTTTGCTATTCACTTCCGCATGCGGAGGAGGAACGGAGCCGGCCAAAACACCGGCAGCGGATGGCAATGCGTCCGCAAGCAAGGAGCCGGTCAAGCTGAAGATGATGGCGAACCACGAGCAGGCCAACCTGTCCGAAACGGACAAGAAATTCGTGGAGATGCTGGAGAAGAAAACAAACACCAAGCTGGAATTCGAAATCCCGCCGACGACAGGATACAAGGAGCGTCTGCAGCTGATGCTGGCCTCCGGCGATTATCCGGACATCGTATTTTTCCCGGCTACAAGCGAGCAGGCTTTCATCAATGCGGTGAAGGACGGCATCGTAATCCCGGTCAACGACTACCTGAGCTCGGCCAAGAACCTGACCAAATATTCGTATCAAGCCTCCTGGGATGCGCTCAAGGTCAACCAGGACGGCAAGATTTATGGGATTCCGCGTACCTCGGTGACGCGTAACGACGCCTTCTGGGTGCGCAAGGACTGGCTCGCAAACGTGGGCATCACCATTCCTGCCGACAGCCAGGTGACCATCGATCAATTTACGGACATCCTGCGCAAATTCACCCTGAATGACCCGGACAAAAACGGCAAGAACGATACCTACGGCTACGCGGGCTTCGTAGACGGCAACAAGGTGCTGCAGCCGATCCTGACCAGCCAGTTCGGGCTCTTCCAATGGCAGAAGGCACCGGCCGGCAGCAAATATGAGTATATGGATGCAACGTACGATCCTTCCGGCGCGGCATTTAAGAAGGCGCTTACTTACACGGCCAACCTGCAGAAGGAAAAGCTCCTTGACCCGGATTCGGCGACGAATGACGGCGTCAAGGCAAGAGAACGCTTCTGGCGCGGCATCGCGGGCGTATACCCTGGCTTCGCAGGCCACTACACCTGGCATACGGAAGAAATGCGGAAGCTGAACCCGAACGTGGACCTGACGTATGTGTTCGTGAAGAATGAGGACGGCAAGGTAAGCGGTATCGGTTACGGAACCGGGCTGTGGGGCTTCTGGGGCATTACCAAGGCGAGCAAAAATCCGCAAAAGGCGGTCGAGCTGCTGGATGCGTGGCTAGCGGATGATATTTGGAAAACGGTTGTCGAAGGCTTCGAGGGCATGGACTATAACAAGGTTAACGGAGAAATCACGCCGATCATGGACGCCCCGAAGAGCCCGATTCGCCGCAACTCGATGCGCCGCAATAATGACCCCGAGTTCTTCATTACTGCCGGAACGAAAAAAGAAATTCGCGATCTGATTAAACCATGGATGGATTTGTCCTTCACCTCGGTAGTCAATTCCAAGCATCTGGATTATGTCCCTGAAGCGGCCAAGAAGCCGAACTACATGGATTATCAGAAGGTGTGGAGCCAGACGGTCATGAAGATCATCATGAACGAGCAGCCGGTATCCAAATTCGATGAGCTGCTGGCGGGCTGGTACAAGGCCGGAGGCGAGGATTTCGTTAAGCAAATGAACGATTATATTAAGAAAATGGAAACCAGCAAGTAAATAAGCCGTGGGTGAAGAGCTGACCTTCTTCACCCACTTTTCATAGGAGATGAATGTCAAATGATCAATCCATCGATTCCATTATCTCGTTATCAGCTGCAAAGCCCGGAGGGAGCCGTAAGCGGAGACCTTCTCATCAACGCACAGGGGCAGCTTCAATATGAGGTGAAGTTCAGGGGAACCTCCGTCGTGGGCTTATCAGACCTCGGGGTCCTCGTCGACGGACACCACCTCGGCGACGGAGTAGAGGCGGAAGCACCTGTTTATTTGGAGGTAGACGAGACGTATCCGGCCCGGGGAGTGCACACGGTGGCCGTTAATCGCTGCCGCGAGATGCGGATAGCCGTTACCCATAAAGGCTCGGGCATCAAGTATATGGTCGAAGCGCGCGCGTACGAGGACGGCTTTGCGATCCGTTACGTCCTCCCGGACCGGGGTACGGTTACGATTCAGGGGGAAGCCTCCTCTTGGAAGCTTCCTGCTCAGGCAGGCGTGTGGTTCTTCGAACGAAATAACGGCTGGAAGCTCAAAAGCTATGCCGGAGAATGGATTCGTACCGGGGCGGAGGTGCTGCATACGGTATCCTCCCAAGGACCCGTTCAGGGGACCCCGTTGGTGGTCGAGCTTCCGGAGGGGCGGGGCTACGCTGTTGTCTGCGAAGCGGCGCTGTACAATTACAGCGGCATGCGTCTTGAGGCAGTAGGCGACGGCATCGTGAAGGCCCATTTCACCGAGGGGGCGGACGGCTTTCAGCTAACAGGGGAGGTGGTGACGCCCTGGAGAGTCACCATGCTGAGCCCCGACCTGAACGGGCTGGTGAACAGTGACCTGCTCACGAACCTCAATCCGCAGCCGGACCCTGCGCTGTTCCCGGATCAGGACTACATTCGTCCCGGACGCTCCGTCTGGCGCTGGTGGAGCCGGGGGACGGGCAGCTTCGAGGAAGAGAAGGCGATGATCGATCATGCCGAAGCGTTAGGCTATGAATTTACTACGGTGGATGAAGGCTGGGAGCTGTGGGAGGACAAGTGGGCCGCACTGAAGGCGTTGACCGATTACGCGTCCGCGAAGGGGGTCGGCGTGTTCGTCTGGAAGCGGTCGAAGGAGATGAACGATCCCGCGGATCAGTACCGGGCTATGCGCGAATTCATGGATCATGTGAAGGCAGCCGGCGCGGTAGGGCTCAAGATTGATTTTATTGACTGCGAGGATCTGGTCTCCATTGCCTTCGAAACGGCGGCCCTCCGGATTGCCGCGGAGCGCAGGCTGATGGTCAACTTTCACGGCATTTCGAAGCCGACGGGAGAATCCCGCACGTATCCAAACGAGATCAGCCGGGAAGGCATCCGTGGGCTGGAGCTGAACAAGATGAAGGAAGGCCCGATCCCTGCCTGGCACAATGCCGCGCTGCCGTTCACCCGGTTCCTGACGGGGCATGGGGATTATACGCCGATCGGTTTCTCCAATCCGGGGGATACGACCTTCGCTCATCAGCTGGCGACGGGGATTCTATTCACTTCTCCGCTGCAGGTCATCGCCGAGCATCCCGAGTATTTGCTCCAGGAGCCGTCTTGCCGTCCGGCGCTGGATATGATTAAGGAGCTGCCTTCGGTTTGGGAGGAGACGGTCGTGCTGAAAGAGAGCCGGATCGGCGAGCTGGCCGCCATGGCAAGAAGAAAAGGCGACGTCTGGTATGTGGCGGTGCTGAACGGTATCGCTGAAGCGGTCACGCTTGAAGTGGAGGAGTTCTCGTTCCTGCCGGCGGATAAGAACTACCGGGCTGTCATGTTATCGGATGCAGGCCCTGCCGCCTTTGCGCGTGAGGAATCGGCTCTGGAGAATGGGGCGCGCCGCCTCAAAATCCAAATGCCGCCTAACGGGGGCTATGTCGCGGTGCTGCGGCCTGCGGATGAGGTCAGCCCATGAATGTGAAGGCCAAAGGAATCGTTTCCGTCGATGTCGTGGAATCCCCGGAAGAGATCGTACTCACCGCGCCTGACTATGCGGTCCGGATTCGCCGGAAGGGTTTTGGGTTTTCGTTCCGCCACAAGGACGGTCGGCTGGCGGCGGGAGCACATCCCGTGTCCGGCATTCGGCTGTCGGAAGCGGGAGGAGGCGACACGGCGGATGCGGAGGAAACCCGGTATGTGGGGCTCACCGGCCCGAACACCGCCGAATTTCGCATTACGACGAGCCGGGGGACGAGCGCTGCAGTTGCGCTTCGACTGGACCCCCACGCGGTGTGCATGAATGTAATTCCTGAAGCGGCAGGCAGCTACACGGTGGAGGTGCGAACGGCGTCGCAGAGGCCGGTGTTCGGCATGGGGGATTTCGGCTCCCATGTCGATCGGGTGCCGACCGAGGATGCCCCGGAGCGCGGGAAGCTGGATGTGCCGGCAAGGGATACGGCGGATGTGTTCGGGCTCGTTCGTAACGATGTGGTGAACCAGGGCACGAACATGCGCTTTATCAGCACCTTCTGCGTCTTCCCTGCGCACGGCTTCGCCCAGGTGCTGTTCGAGGAGGGCTCGAAGCGGGTCGCCTTAACGGAAGAGCACAATTTGCTCGGTACCGCGGGGGTTCGTTCCGTGACGGGGCTGTATTATTTTATCGGGGATATGAAGACCATCTATTCCGATTACCGTGATGCCCGGGAGGCGGAAGGATATCCCGACCGGAAGCCCAAGTACGAGATGTTCCGCGTAGGCTGGGAGGCTTACGGCTCGTTGGGCTGGAACTCGTACCAGAGTGCAGTGGAGCAAGCGTTGAGCGAATATGCGGAGCGCGGCTACGAGCTGGCGTGGGGCGTCATCGGCTCGGGCTTTTGGAAGGGGGACCGAAAGCTGCCGGAGCAAGGTTCGACGGTCAGCTTCGGCATCTGGGACGACGAGCGGGAGGAGCATCGCACGGACGAGCTGCCGAACCCGCGTTATCCGGACCCGGAGGGGATCAAGCGTTTTTTTGCCGAGCGGGGGATGAAGCTGCTGATCGGCATTCGCAACCATTTCAAGGCTCCGGCAGAGGACGGCGGCTATCATCATGAGATTAACAACGGCCCTTATGTTCATGAAGCGATGGAAAAAGGATATTTGCTGAAGGATGCCGAAGGCCGGCTGGTCCGTATTACCAATGCGGAATTTCCAAGGGGCACGCTGTACATGCTGGATGCTCGGAATCCCGAGGCGCTGTCGTGGTTTCTGGAGGGCTGCGAGAAGTGGGAAGCGGACGGCTATAAGGAAGACGCGATGGTGTACACGAAGCATTATCGCGACGGGAATTGGAATCCGCTGAACGAGGCCTTCATGGACCGGGGCTGTCCGACGATTGTGCGGAGCACTGCGTATTCGGCCCCCGGAGATGTGCTGCGGATCAATGACACATACTACGGCAAAGGAGAAGGCTTCCACTTCGATCAGGACCGGGTGCCGATCAATCTGCTGAACTATGCGGCCAGCGGGGTGTCGAACTTGTATCCCGACATTACCGGGGGGACGCCAAAGACGGATCCGACGCTTCCCTCGTATCAGGATTACTTTGTGCGCAATGCGACGTTCAACGCGTTATGCCCGGCGATGTCGATGGGGAGGAAGCCTTGGGAGATGCAGCGTCCGGAGTACGAGGCCCATGTCAAAAAGGCGGCGGACTGGCACAACCGCTATGCGCCTTATATTTATAGCGCCGTGATTACGGCCTATGAGACGGGCTTCCCGGCGGCCATGACGCCGCTGCCGCTTGCCTACCCGGACGATCCGGCCACTTACGGGCTGGCCAACCGAACGACGCGGCAGTATGAGTGGCTGCTGGGTCCTTCGCTGCTGGCGGCGCCGCTGTTCGGCAACGATTTCGATACCGCCGAATCGAGGGATGTGTACCTTCCGGAAGGCAGCTGGATCGAATACGAAACCGGCAAGCGGTACGAGGGACCGACCTTCCTGCGGAATCACCCGATTCCGAAGGGAGCGATCCCTGTGTTTGTCGGAGGCGCAGGAGTAACCGTATGCCTGGAGGACGGTGCTGCGGTGATGGAGGTGTATCCGGTAGCTCCCGCGGGGACGGAATACCGGCATGTGTGGAACGACGGGGTACAGGTGTCCGTGCTGCAGCTGCGGCATAAGGAGTGGGAACCCGCTCGATTTGTAGTGGAATGCGCAGCGGACTTGGCCGCCGACGGAGAGAAGGAATGGCTTCCGCTGGCGAGGGCTCCCCGCGTATCGGACATAACCGGCGCTCTTCGGTTTGCCATCGAACCGGGGCGAAGCTACAGGCTGAGGAATGAATAACAAGGAGCAGCCTGAGCGCTGCTCCTTGTTATTCATTTTGTGTCGGTCAAGGGATGGCAAAGCTGCTATAGAAGTCAATTTCATAATGACTTGAATTCAATCGCACAAAATGAGCTTTGGCAGCGCAAATCTACTTGCGAATTCTGGAGCATTACCGGCACCGATATAAGCTCCTGATGCCCTGTAACGTGATTTTTTCATCTTACGGTGGCAGATGAACACATATTTGCTACAGTAAGGTGATTTCTGCAGCTAGAATAAAAAGTGGACACATCGTTAAGTGAAGTTAGATAATTAACTTAGCAAAGAACAATGAGGTGTCCACCATGGGAGATCAACGGCAGCGTTACAATGAAGAATTTAAAAAGCAGACAGTCAAATACGTACAAGAACAGACCAAGACGGTGCCGGAAATCGCGGCGGAGCTGAACATTCCGGCAGGAACAATCCACAACTGGATGTCTCAGTACCGTTCATTTGAAAATGAGCCGCTAGCCAACCCGGAAAAGCTTCGTCAAATGAAAGAAGAATTGGCAGCAAAAGAACGCGAAGCCAAGAAAAAAGATCAGGAGACCGATCTCCAGGAGAGCTGGCCATTTTAAAAAAGGCTCTGCACATCTTCAGCAAAGAAAAGAACTAAGGTTCCAGTTCATTGAAGATCACCGCTCCGAATTTCGAATGGAGAAGATGTGCAAAGTGCTGCAGGTATCCAGGAGCGGGTTTTACAAGTGGCAAACGGCTACAGCAAGTGAGCGAGAGAAACGGAAGACGAAGGTGATGGAGCGGATTTCCTACCATTTTCACGACTCTCATGGAAGATATGGCAGCCCCAAGATCACCCGTTTACTATGGGCTGAACAGTTTAAGATTTCAGAGCGCACAGTCAGTCTCTACATGAAGGAGCTAGGGCTGCGTTCGTGCGTTTCTCGAAAATTTAAGGTACAGACAACCGACTCTAACCATGATCTGCCTATCGCTCCAAACATCCTGAATCAGGAATTTGATGTGAAGAAGCCAGAGAAGGTCTGGGTAGCAGACATTACCTACATCCCTTGCCGAGAGGGCCGATTGTACCTTGCCAGCATCTTAGACTTATGCACGCGTGAGATCGTCGGCTGGCGCCTTTACGATCGAATGACCACAGACTTAGTTGTAGACACGTTACAAGCCGCCTATGAGGCCAAGAAACCTCGGAAAGGGCTCATCCATCATTCAGACCGCGGTTCACAGTATGCCTCAGATGAATACCGTAAGAAGTTGAAGGCTTACTCAATGAAAGCCAGCATGAGCCGAAAAGGGAACTGCTATGACAACGCTTGTATCGAGTCATTTCACAGCATATTAAAGAAGGAGCTTATTTACCGCACCAAGTTTAAAACGAAGCAGCAGGCTTATGAAGCCATTTTTCAATATATTGAGTTCTTCTACAACCGTAAGCGAATCCACAGTGCAATCGGTTATGTATCGCCGGTTAAATTTGCTGCGCGTTTTAAGAAGGCTGCTTAAGGGTTCACTTAACGGAGTGTCTACTTTCTTGACAGAGGTCCATTCATAACGTTACAAGGAGCGTTACCGGGCCGTGTTAAGTACCAGACGCATTGTAACGCGATTTTTTCATCTTACAGTGGCAGATGAACACATATTGGGTACAGTAAGGTGATTTCATAACGTTACAGGGAGCATTACCGGGCCGTGTTAAGCGCCAGACGCCCTGGTAACGCCATCTATCTGCCACAGGTTACCAATTTCGCGTTGTACATTTAGTTCAAGATCGACAAAAGCCCGTTTTTTGCCCATGCCAAAGTATAATTTCAGATAGAAAAGACACGTCAATGGCCGTACGTAGCTTAAACAATTCGGCAAACTTCTTGTTGAATACCATACATGGGAGTACTCCTTTCTCGTGTAATGGTTTGGTAACCTTAACTTTGAGAATGTGGGGAGGTACTCCTGCTTTTGTATGCCGAATAACCTTATTCCACAAGGGCTTTCTAGTTATGAAATTGACTTATAGAGCAGAGATTCATAACCCCAAGCGGGGTTCGGAAAGCGATTTGTGAGAAAAGGCACCTTTGGGAGGACACAATGCCCGAAAACGAGGCAAATAGTCCGGGAAAGTTGTATATACGCAGCAAGGCGTTTTATTTATGATCTACTTCCCGCCCCTGGCCGCATTCTTGAATTCGTTGGGCGTCATGCCGGTATGCTTTTTGAACATCGTACAGAAGTAGGAGTAACTGTTGAAGCCGATGCGGTCCACCAGCTCGTAGTTCCGGTACTGTCCGTCCAAGAGATACTTCTTGGCCATCTCGATTCGCCGGGACAGGATGTAGTCGAATACCGTCATGCCGACCTCCTTCTTGAACATATGTCCGAGATGGGAGGGGCTGAACTGGATTTCCCTTGCAATGTCCTCCAAGGAAAGGTCGTCCCCCAGATGCTGGTCGATGTACTGCTTCGCAAGCGCTACCTCGGGACGCAGCCGCTTCTGCTGATGCTTCCGGTGCTGCTCCTCGCAAATCCGGCTTAGGCTTGCTGCGGTGAGCGGGAAGGAGGGCTCCTCCAGAGCGGCCTCGTACGGCTGAGCCATCCGGTCGGGAAGCTGCTGAAGCATTTCCTTCAGGAAGCTCTGCGCCGCCGCCGGCTCCGGCCGGTATTCGCCGAATACCTGCTCCAGCTGCTGCAGCCAGGTCTTGAAGGCTTGCGGGTCGTCCCCTTCCGACAATGCCTCCTTCGGAAAAGCTGCCGACAGCTGCTCTAGATAGCCCGGTGGCACCGGCTGAAACGGGATCTCCTTCTCCGCGAAGATCGGATACGGATTCCCCTGATAATACCGGTAGAGCAGGTGGTGCTCCGCACGGGAATACATCCTCCTAAGCAAATGCAGGTGCTCGAAGGGAGCGCTGACCGACATGCAGAGGCGCACCGACATATACTGCAGCAAGGGCTTCTCCAGCTGAATCAGCCGCTCCCGGAGGAGCTCCTCGCTTAGGGCGGGCTCCGAGGCGTGAATCAGCAGGGTGAACTGCCCGAACCGGTTCGGAAAGAGCTCAAAGCCGGCCGGCAGCTTCTCCGCCAGCGTCTCCCTGACGATCTCCAGCATGGAGAATTCAAGCAGCGGCTTATCCTTCTCCGAGTAACGGGCCGCATACCGCGCCAAATCGTCCACACGGCATACGATGAGCCGATAGGGCGGCATTTCGAGATCGATATCGAGCTCGGCTCCGATTCGGATCATTTCCTGCCGCTCGGCCAGCACGCCGGAGATGATTTTGTCAAAGTAATCCTTGCGGAGCGAATACTGATAGTTCTGCACAATCTTGCGGCGGGCGCGCTTGTTGTTCTCCAGGTCGAGCTCCTTGTCGAGATCGGCCGAAGCCCGGTCCAGCGCGGAGCGGGTGGCCTCCATGTCGATCGGCGATTTGAGGATGTACCCCATCGCCCCGCTTTGGATGGCCTGCTGGGCAAAGTCGAAATCCCGATGCGCCGTAAGCATAATGCACCTGACTGCCGGGTAACGGACTCTCATTTCCTTAAGCATGCGCAGCCCGTCCATGACCGGCATGGTTATGTCCACCAGGGCGATGTGAGGCTGCAGCTCGGCGATCATGCCGAGCGCCTCCTCCCCGTTCCCGGCTTCTCCGACGATCTCATACCCCCATTCCTTCCAAGGGTAGGTATGGCGGATGTGCTTCAGCGCCAGCGGTTCGTCATCGACCAGCAGTATTTTTTTCATGATGCGGTGCCTCCTCTTAGGGTTGGATAACTACGGGCATTCGAATCAGGATCCGCGTGCCGAAGTCCGCGGAGGAATCGAGACTCATCGAATAGGCGGGACCATAGAGCGTCCGCAGGCGGTAATGCACGTTCGCGAAGCCGATCCCTTCCTCTTCGTCCGCTTCTTCGACGGAATCGCGCTGCAGAACTTCTCGCAGCTTTCCGAGCACGTCCTCCGGGATGCCGATGCCGTTGTCCTCGATGAGCAGCTCCCAGTCGCCGCCGTCGCGAGTGGAGCCGATAAACAGCGTCCCGGAGCCCTGCATCGGCGATAAGCCGTGGAAGATGCAATTTTCCACAATCGGCTGCAGCGTGAACTTCGGGAGCTTGTAGCTGAGCGTGGCCGGATCGATATCGGTTTCATAGGCGAAGCGGCCTTCGTAGCGGACCTGCATCAGCTGGATGTAGTGCTCCACCGCGTTCAATTCATCCTTCAGGCTGACATCCTCCATCGTCTGTGACAGGCTGTAGTCGAGCTGCCGGGTGAGGGAGGAAATAAGCAGGTCCACCTTCGACAAATCCCCCTCGCGGGATTTCATACTGATTGCATTGAGCGTGTTAAAAAGAAAATGCGGCTTGATCTGGGCCTGCAGCATCCGGATTTCGAAGGCCTTCTTCTTCGCTTCCGTGGTCTTCAGGTCCTCGATCAGCAGACCGATCTGCTTCGTCATCCGGTTGAAATGGCGGGCCAAATTGCCGATCTCATCCCGGCGGTTGACGGGGATCTTGGCATTCAGGTTGCCGGAGCTGATCTCGTCGAGCGACAGGGCGAACTGCCGGATCGGCTGACCGATCATTTTGGACATAATCCAGGCTATGACCAGAGCCAAAATCAGAGACGCGACGGCAAGCGCCACAGTGAACCGAACCGTAGCCTCCAGCGGCCTCAGCAGCTCCGTCTTGTCCATCATCCACATGACCTGCCAATTCATGACGTTATTGCTGCTGCGGGTTAGAAAATAATCGGTTCGGGCCTCCGCCTCTGGCAACGACAAGGAATACTCTTTCCAAGGGGTCTCCAGGATCGCTTCCGGGAAGTCGGTCCACTCCACCTGGTTGGAGTACACGTTATAGCGGGTATGCGAGCCCTTGCCGTAGATCGGGCGGTTCGCCGCGTCCAGCAGAATCAGCTCCCCGTGCAGGAGGTCGGGCGCATCCGGCAGCAGGGCTTCATACAGCTTCTCGAAGCCGATGTCGAACGCCAGCATCATGCGTGAATTTTCCTTGCCCGGTACGAGCATAAAAAAGGTAACCGTATATTGGGACGCCTCGGACCAATACGGCTCGGTCCAGTACAGCTTATTCGCCTCCAGCACGCGGACGCGGTTCCATTTGAAGGTTTCGTTATTCATCAGCATCCAGCCGATGCTGGAGGTGCTGGCCGTCACGCTGCCGTCCTGAATGTAATGAATATTATTGACCGTCGGGAGCAAATACAGCAAATTATCGTGAAACCAGCGGTTGATTTCGGTGGGACTGTCCTCAAGCAGCCGGCTGTCCCCGACAATCGATGCGGCGAAATTACGGATCGACCTGAGCTGGGTTTCCAAGTAGTTATTGGTCTTGGCGTTCATATCAATCGCATACTTGGTTTGCGCGGAGACGAGGATATTGGAAGAATAGTTGTAGTACGAATAGCCGAGCAGCAGAATGATGACTTCCGTCAGCAGGAAGGTGAGCAGGAAGGTTTTGGTCGAGAGCTTCCAATTCATGTAATATCGCAGCCGATGCATGCTTCATCCTCCTTACAAGCGGCTCAGGTACTCTCATTGTACCAAAGTTGGACGCAGTCCTGATTAAAAGTACGGGGAATTTTTACGAAAAAAATCGTGATATTGTTAAACTTCCCATCCATTCGTTGTACACTAATAGTATACCGAACGATATAACGACAGCAGAAGGGGACGAGCCTATTGGAGCGAGCATTGACCCGCAGAGTGTATAGCCCGATCGCATTGCTTTTGGCCGCTGCCTGTTTGACCGCATCCTGCAGCAAGGAATCCGAACCGAAGCCGGTGCAGGAACGGGTGAAGATTACGGTCCATATGATCGGCACCAGACCCCTTCCCGACCCGAAGGAGGATCCCATCAAGCAGGAGCTCGACAAGAAGCTGGGCATCGATTTGACGATCCGCACGTTTCTTCCCGAGGATTATGCGAACCAGCTGAAGATGGGGATGGCGACAGGCTCCAATGCGGATTTGTTCAGCATCGGAAACCGTCAGGAATTCGTTCAGTATAGCAAACAACAGTTACTGCTCGACCTGTCGCCGTATTTGGATTTGCTTGAGCCGGCCCTGCAGATGGTCGGCAAGGAGAGGCTGCAGCTGGCGGAGGCCGGAGGCGGTGTCTACGGCTTGCCCAGAACGGAAACCGCTTATCAATACAGCTTTTGGATCCGGCAGGATTGGCTGGAGAAGCTGAAGCTGAACGTTCCCCGGACGACAGAAGAGTTCCTCGCGGTAGTTAAGGCGATGGCCGAGAGGGATCCCGACGGCAACGGCCGGAAGGACACGTACGGGTTCAGCGGAAGGCCGAATCAGGCGCTGGGGCCGCTCTTCGGCGCCTTTGGCACGACGTATCCTGGCTCTTTCTATATTAAAGGCAACAAGCTCATCAATTCGCTGTACGATCCGGCGACGCCCCAAGCACTTTCTTACATCCGCTCGATCTTCGAGACGAAGGGAGTGGATCCCGGCATTGTCTCCAATACGAGCCTGCAGCACAAGGAGAAGGCGCTGCAGGGGCAGCTCGGCCTGTTTTATTTCAATTGGCCGAATTGGTACCAGGAAGAGTATCTTAAGGTGAACGCGAACGCGCATTGGATTCCGATCGATCCACCGCAGGGGCCAAGCGGCGACAGGTATGCGTATGCGAAGGACGTCTCCGATAGTATTCTTGTCATTCCCAAGTCCGTCGGCAACGACAAGGTGAAGCTGAACAAGATCATTCAGCTCCTGAATTACGTCTCCACCCCGGAGGGGAACAAGCTCGTGATGTACGGTCTGCCGGGCAAGCACTATACCGAGACGAACGGGAAGATTGTCGTGAACGAAATTTTGAAGGAAACGCTGGGATACGCCTATCAGTTGACGGGACGGGACGAGATGGGCTACCTTAGAACGAAATTTCCGGAGCGTGAAGCGGATTTCACGATGGCGGCAAGGCAGCCGTTCATTTCCATCTATGACGGCTTGATCCAGCCCCCGGAGGGGTTTCGCTTGGACGACGCCAAGCGGTATATCGAGCAGGAGCTGTGGAGATTCATCTATGGTCAGCGGCCGCTGGAAAGCTATGGCGGGTTCTTGAAGGAGCTGGAGGAGCAGTTCCAGTATGAAAGCAGATATGTCGCTTCGGCCCGGCAGCAGATTAGCGAGCTGGGAGCGGCCGGCGGGCCTTAACGAGCGGTGTGCGGGTATCTGGAAAGGAGTGGGTGAAATGTGGGTGAAGGTGTGCCTGCCGATTGTACTCTCCACGCTGGAGATCCTAAGTATGTTCGCGCTTATGCTGGCTGTGTTTCGCTTTAAGTTTTTAAGATACGGACGTCCGCTTTTGCTGTTATCGATTCCGATGAGCGTCGCTTCTTTCTTTATCCGCAGCGCGCCTGTGCTGGAGCCCTTTAAGCCGCTGCTGATGTACGTTTTATTTTTTCTCGCAATCAAAATGCTGTTCGGTCTTCGCTACACACAAGTGTTGATGGTCACGCTGATCGGCTACATCGGGTACGGCCTGCTGCAAACGTTGATGGCATGGGGGGGCGTCGCCTCCGGGCTGACGACGATGGCGGACATCATGGCAATGGGTCCGGTCAACTATGTCCTTCAGGCCGTCTCCATTGTCATTACTTCAGGGATCGTAGCGTTGATCGTACGGTTCCGCTGGGGGTTCTCCTTCATCTCGCAGCATGTGCGTTTTACCATGAGCTCATCGCATATCTGGATCACGCTCATCGTCATGGGCTCCGGTGTGATAACGTTCTTCTCCCTGCGGACGGTGAACCTGATCATGGTTGTGGCGCTGGCGGCGGATTTTTATTTGCTGATGCAGCTTGCGAGGACTAAGGAGCTGCAGGAGGCGTAGGAAAGTGAGCGGATGGCTGCGGCTGTCTGCTTTTTTTCTATTTCTAGTGGAACAGGATGAAATGCCATAGATAGACAATTGAAAAAAAACAAAAGGAATTGATATAATTGTTTTAGATTTTGACGAATTTCGACTTTTTTTGCATGCTCTTTGGCCCGGTTAAAAGAATGAATAGAGCAACATCGATTCCATTTCCAGAAAAGGGTGGTCGGAAATTTTGCCGGGTAACCAGGTCCTTATTGCTTTTTTCCTTTATATCGCCCCGACGTTTTTCCTATTTTATCTTATAGCCGATATTCTCATGCGTAATAAGGACAGCACTACGAACCGGATTTTTTGTACGCTGCTCTTATGTTTTGCCCTACAGCATGTCTTTCAGTACCTTGCCTACATACTTCCTGCCGAGCAGGGGGTTCTCATCTATCGATGGGGCACGTTTCCCATGTCTGTCGTTACCCTTTATTTCTCCATACGATTCTATCTTAAAGTGACCAAGACCGAGAACAAGGTTCCTCGATGGCTCTTACAGGCAATGGGCTACCTCCCTTTTTCCGTTGTTTTCGTATTGTCCGTTTTCACGGACTCGCTAATTAGCGGCGGATATGTTGAGGGTGCCTGGCTTAGACCCATCAAGGGCTACGGATACTATTACTATAACGTTTACATGCTGCTCATGACGCTGGCCGGCATCCTGCTCCTCTACTTGGGTAAGAAGAGAGCCAAGACCGCCGAAGAAATCGAGAAATTTAGAAACATGCTTTATCTTGCGGCAGCCAGTATGCTCGCCGGCTTCCTAACCGCTGCCGAGGCCGGACTTATCTCACATCTCAAACACGGCGAAATTCCGGAGCTGGGTCTCATTGCTTCTCTCTTCTGGAGCTGGTCGTTTCGGATCGTTATGGTGAAACACAATTTTTTCCCCTATCAGCTTCAAATCTACGAAATGCTGCACATGCATTCTACCTTCGGAATTGTGATTACGGATGCGAGCGGCATGATTGTGGAAGCGAATCCGGCTGCCCGGCACATGTTGAATGATGTGAATATAAAGCCCAAAGAAAACCGGATAACCGACCTGTTTCCCGATTCGATACGGGAGCAGCGGCTGCAGGAATACCAGCTTCGCTTTGAGCGTCGAGAGCTTGTCAAGCAACAGGAAATCGAGCTGCAGACCAAGAACGGGGACATCCGTATCGTTACATGGGACAATGGCTTCCTTGATTTTGACGATCAACAGCTTCAGGTCTATATCGCGCGAGATATTACGGAGCAAAGGGCCAATGAGAAGAAGGTTGCTTTCCTGGCTTATCACGACCCGCTAACCGGATTGGCCAATCGTATACTGATCTATGACCGAATGGCGCAAGCCGTTCGGCTTCTAAGAGAAGGCAAGCTGTCTATGTTCGCGGTGCTGCTCATTGATCTGGACGACTTCAAAAGGATCAACGATCATCTTGGGCATCAAGCCGGGGATGAACTGCTGAAGCAGGTTGCGGAAAGACTGCAGGATGCTGTAACCGATCAGGATACCGTTGCCCGCCTGGGAGGGGATGAGTTTATTGTACTATTGACAAGTGCCGATTCGGAGGAAGCTATACGGGGTGTAGCCGACCGCATCATCCACTCGTTCCGAACAGTTCCTGTGAAGTTTCCGGCGGAGGAAGTATATATTTCCTCAAGCATTGGAATCAGCTGCTGTCCGCGCGACGGACAAGAGATCGATACCCTGCTCAGAGCGGCGGACATAGCGATGTATCAATCCAAGGGCAGCGGTAAACAACGTTACGAGCTGTTTGCCGAAGGCATGAGACTGAGGCAAGACAGTTAAACAACTAGTTTGCATGGAAGCTATTTACAATCCTCCTTCGGATGCTATATAATAGCCTACAACTTACACAAAGGAGGCTGACACGAATGGTCGCCGTTACCTCACGCAAGTGGATCGACATGTTGTTCAGCTCCTGCAGGCATCATCATACGTAAGCGTTCGTACCGCGGATATTCCGCAGGGATGAACGCTTCTTGGCGTTGTACCTGCGGACTTGAAGGAAGAGTCATGTGGGTATTTTTTCTACCTGCATGGCTCTTTTTGTTTTTCAATCCTACCGAATGGAGGCAAGAGATCAATGAATCAACTAAGTTATGTTTGGCCGTCGGAGCAGGAGGCGCTGGAGCAGCGGCTGCAGGATCATAAGGTACTGTTCGGCAGAGAAATGCTGGCGGGGGTGCTGGACATCTTCGACGAGGTAACCCGGGACGGGGATGCAGCCGTTCGCAGCCGAACGCTTCGGCATGATCAGGTCGGACTTACGGACCTGCGGGTTTCGGAAGCCTATGTGGAGGAGTGCCTTGCTTCACTCTCGCCGGCTATGCGGTCGGCGGTCGAGCGCGCGATCCTGCATATTCGGCAGGTGAATCAGGAGCTGCTTCCGGTATCTTGGGAAAAGGAGCTCCGCCCCGGCACCATCGTCGGGGAAAAGGTTACGCCGCTTAGCCGTGTGGGCATTTGGATCCCTGCGAGGAAGGGACCGCTCGTCTCTACGGCGCTCATGCTGGTCGCTGCAGCCAAGGTCGCCGGGGTCGGCAGCATTGTCGTCGGCATGCCGCCGTTGGCGAACGGCCTGCCGGATCCGGGAACGGTCGCCGGGGCCAAGCTGGCGGGGGCAGACACGTTTGTGGTCGGCAATGGCGTCGCGGTCATAGCCGGCTTCGCCGTAGGCACCGAGACGGTTCCCGAGGCGGACGGCATCTTCGGTCCGGGGCCGGGCGGCATTGCGGCGGCGATGAGCGTAGCGATGACCTATGGGAAGAAGAGTGCCCTCGGCCTCGGACCGACGGAATGTGCGATCATCGCCGATGAAACGGCGGATCCGGTGAAGCTCGCCTGCGACCTGATCAGTGAAGCGGAGCATGGAGCGGATTCGGCAGCCCTGCTGGTTACGACATCGATGGAGCTGGCGAAATGGGTCGAGGAGGCGCTGCGGCTTCGGATAGCTGAGACCGAGGAACCCAGGCGCAGCTACCTGCAGCAGGTGTTCGGCCCGGAGGGCAAGGGAGCAATCGTCGTTGCACCGGATGTGAGCAGCGGCTGCAGCATCGTGGATACGTTCGCGCCGGAGCATCTGATGATAACCGGTCAGGATTCGTTTCAGCGGCAGGTGCTCGGGCTCGTTCAGCATGCCGGTGAGATTCTGCTCGGCGGGGACACGCCGTTCTCCGCAGCCAATTACGCCATCGGCATTACGGCGGTGCTGCCAACGAACCGGTATGCCAAAGCATTCTCCGGCGTCACGGCAAGAGACATGGTGAAAACCTCCATGCTCGGCAAGCTGTCGGAGGGGGCTCTGCAGGAGCTGTATCCGATCATCGAGACGCTGGGGGCTTATGAGCAGCTCCCCTGTCACATCGCCGCGGCCGGTATTCGAGTGAAAGGCCCCCGGGAATCCGGGCCGGATCTCGGCGCATAGCCTCGGAAAAGCCAAATCTGTGATCCCTGTTTCAGAGGAGCGACATTCGGTTAATAACATAAGTTAGATAGGTAGAAGCTTACTAGATCCAGCTAAGCGGGTGAACGAAACGTGAAGACGGACAACAACCGGGAGGAAACAAATCACAGATTGGCTACGATAGGCCAAATATCTGCTGGGATCGCACATGAAATTAGGAATCCGCTGACGGCAGTCAAAGGATTTATGCAGCTGCTTCAAAAGGAGCATGACAGCCGTTATTGGGACATCATCAACACGGAATTGGATCAAGCCATCAATACGGTACAAAATCTGCTTACGGTTGCCAAGCCCAACTTAGTGGAAGAAAGAGAAAGTTATATATCCGTATGCGTATTAGTAGAAAATACGCTTTCTCTCTTCCAAAATGAAATGTATCGTGTACAAGTTGAAAAAAAATTTCACAATACGAGTGCCAAAATTCGCGGCAAAAGCAACCAGCTGAAGAGGGCTTTTTTTAATTTGATTAAGAATGCCTTTGAGGCCATTGACGGGGATGGACGCATTTGTCTTGAACATTATGAAAAAGAAGGGTTTGTCCATTTCATTATTAGAGATACAGGGAAAGGAATTCCCAAAGAGAAGCTGGGGTTGTTAGGGACCCCCTTCTTTACGACAAAAGGCGATGTCGGTAATGGTCTTGGCTTAGCCCAAGTGTATGCAACCTTTCACGAGCATGGCGGACAAGTTCTAGTGGATAGTACGGAAGGCATAGGAACGGAATTTACTTTAAGACTACCTGTCTCTACACCGGATTTGGGGGAACAATTCACGATGACCGAATTGAAATTAGCGGATGATGTGCAACAATTTTTTGAGCTGAATCGGGAAGCGTTCAATAGGCAATTGGAGCTTGCAGCGAGCAATACCTTTCAAGTAGTGTCTCAATCGAAGCTGGTTTCGGCAAAGGATTTGCTGGACCACGCTAATCAAATACTGAATTTAATCCACAAAGGCTTGACGCAGGAAATTATTCAGCTTGCACAAGAACGAGGGATTGCGTGGGCCAAATCGGACATTCCCATCATTTCAAAAATGGAGTGGTTCTACTCGCTTCGAAAAGTCATGTGGTCGTTTCTCCGGTACTATCATGTAAATAAAAATATTTCCGCGATAGAGGTTTTCGAATTATCGGATCGGATCAGCGAAGCGCTGGATAATTTCATCATTCATTTTAACGTGAGCTTTACGAAATATAGAGATGAAACCTTACGAACGCAGCGGCAAATTATTGATGAGTTAACGGTACCCTTAATTCCCATTCTCAGCCAAGTAGCCGTTCTTCCGCTCATAGGCACGCTTGACGAAGAAAGGCTAACCAAAATTGAAGACCGGGTCTTTGCAGAGGTCGAGTACAAATCCATACAAAAAATTGTTATCGATTTGTCGGGAGCTTTGATCTTTGAGCCTGAAGCCATCGGCCATTTGGTTCGGATTCATGATGGTCTTACTCTGCTTGGATGCACGGTCATTCTTACCGGGATCAAAGCTTCTTTGACGAAGCTGATGCTGAATTGCAAAGTAGAGATCGGCAATAAATTCAAAATCGAAAGCACGCTGCAGCAGGCAATCTATAAAGAATTACATCCTCTTTGACGAGATTTGAATGGTAACGAACCGATTCCTTACTACCCCCGTCTGTTTTCAGGCCGGGGGTATTTGCATGGGGGTGAAATTGTATGTGAAATAAAATTTCATATATTACATATTTACTAAAATAATATTTTAAAGTATGATTAGCCTTAATGAGGGGAGGGAAATGTTGGATGAGGTTCCGGTTCCTCGGAAAGGGGACCAAACAATTCCGGTACATAACGAACTTTCATTGCGGGAGAGTGACAGGAGATCGATGATAAGAGCTAATGGAATGCATCCGTTGTTACGTAAGTGGTTGTCTATGGTCCTTGTGGCGGTTCTTTGTACATTGCCGATTGAAGGCGTTTTCAAACTGGCGGCGGCCGAATCAACGAGCGGGTATGCGGCGACGGCCCCCGGCGCGGAAGGGACCGCGGTCACAGCTTCCGTATACGACGTACAGCTTAGCGGCCCCGCCTCGCTTCCGGCCGGTGAAGCTGCGCAGACTGCGCTTAAGGTCAACGGCCAGCCGGTGCCGGGCATAACAGCCGGCATCGCCTACGCCAGCTCGAACGAGCAGGTGGCGAAGGTAACGGCTGACGGCCTGGTGGAGGGACGAAGCGCCGGTGAAACGGTGATCAGCGCTACGTATGGCGGCGCTAGGGGGCAATTCGTCCTGACGGTAACCCCGTCCCAGGCTGTACCGGTACAGGACCGCCTGCTGGCGAAGTCGGCGTCCAGCCGGACGCTGGAGCTGGAGGAGCGGGGCGTCGTCCAGCTGACGGATTTTTATACCGTAGAGCAGCAGCTTGGCGACCGGACGGTTCTGAAGTCGCTCAGCGACGTCATGGTGGGCGCGCGGAATGTGAAGCTTGCTTTTAACAGTGCGGGCAAGGTGTTCCGGATTGTCATCGAGGGAGAGACTCCGGTTGATGTCATGCGGGTAGGGATTCGCAGAAGCATTGCCGATATTTCGGACCTGAAGCAGCTGGATCATCCTCAGATCGATCTGAAGTCGGTCGGCGGCCTGCGAGTCACCGATAAGAAAGCCGGCACCGCGCTTGCCGTTCCTGCCGGGACGACGGCGACCTTCAAGACCGCGAACGGGCAAATCATACTTACGCAGGGAGGCTCGGAGGTATATCGAACGGTGAATCGGCTTTATGTTGAATCGGCCCAGCCGGGAGAGCTGATGCAGGCGATGAGCTTCACGCGCGCTTACGGCAACCCGAAGTACCGCGGGATGTTCGAGATTTCGCTAGCCTCGTCGCAGACGGCGCTGAAGCTGATCAATGAAGTGAACATGGAACAGTACCTGTATCAGGTCGTTCCGAGCGAAATGCCGGCTTCCTTCGGACTGGAGGCGTTACGGGCACAGGCGATTGCAGCGAGAACGTACGCGCTGACGGATTACGTGAGCAACCGCTTCGCCGATCGAGGCTTTCATATTGATGACAGCACCTTGAGCCAGGTATACAACAACAGCGCGGAGCATGTGCTGACTACGCAAGCGGTCAACGATACGTCCGGCATGATCATGCTGAGCAATGGCGAGCTTGTGGATGCAAGGTTCTACTCGACTTCGGGCGGCTACGGGGCATCGAAGCATGAGGTATGGTCGGACACGGGCACGAATCAGTTCCCGGGCACCCCGATCCCGTATCTTGTAGCGCAAAGCTACACCTATGATCCGGCTGACCCGGCGCGGATGCTGCAGATCAACACGCAGGATGAACAGCAGGTGAACGCTTTTTACAAAAATTTGAGCCTGACCGGCTATGACTCCGAATCGTATTATTTCCGCTGGAAGGTAGCCCTAAGCAGGATGGAGCTGGAGAACACGGTCAATGCCAACCTGGCCGGACGCCAGGCGGCGGATCCGCTCTTCATCCTGACGAAGCAGCCGGACGGCAGCTATGCCAGCAAACCGATTCCCGCCGGGGGCATCGGTACGCTCAAGAATATGTACGTAGCGAAGCGCGGAGCCGGCGGCAACATGACGGAGCTGGTCATCGAAGGCACGACAGGCACTTATAAAATTATTAAAGAGTACAACATCCGCTTCACCATCCGTCCTTCAAAAACGTACACATTGGGAGCAGACGTTATTCTGCACCGCGCCAAGGGCGGCTCGACCGGCTATGACGCCTCGATGCAGGTGAAGAATCCGACGATTTTGACCTCCGCCTTCGCTGCTTTCGATCTGGAGAAGGATGCGAACGGCCAGATGGTCGGCGTCACCTTCTACGGCGGAGGGAACGGGCACGGCGTCGGAATGAGCCAATACGGCGCTTCGATGCTGGGCAGCAAGGGCTGGAGCTACGACCGCATTCTGAACAGCTATTACGCCAACATGAATATCGTGAAGCTGAACGGCACGGTACTGACGCTGACCGGTCTTCGCCTCGAAGGACTGCCGGGGGTGCTGAACGCAGGCGAGACGCGGAAGCTGACCGTCGTCGGCACGTATTCCGACGGCTCGGAGGCTCAGCTGACGGCAGGGGTTGCCTTCAGCAGCTCGCGGGAGAGCGTAGCTGCTGTGGCAGCGGACGGGACGGTGAAAGCACTTGCCGGAGGCAGTGCGAAGCTGACAGCCAAGTACGGCGGGCAGCAGGCGGAGGCGACGTTGAACGTCGCGGGACCGGCGGCGCTTGAACGGCTGGAGCTAGGGGCTCCGGTGGAGCTGTGGGCCGGCGATACGGCGCAGCTGAGTGTGACGGCGGTCTACTCCGACGACAGCACGACGACTCTACGGGAGGGCGTAAGCTTCGCCAGCTCCGATCCGGGGGTAGCGGCGGTAACCGCTGAAGGGGTTCTTACAGCGGCTGCGCCCGGCGAAGCCACGGTAACGGCGAGCTACGGCGGCAAGCAGGCGGCTGCAGCCGTTAAGGTCGTACCGGTACCGGCATTAGAGCGGATTGCGATTACCGGCAAGCAGTACATGGCCGAAGGGGAGACCGACCAGCTCGTGGTGACGGGCTACTATGCGGGCGGAGCGGAGCGTGTACTGACGAAAGGCGTAACGTTCGAGAGTAAGCATGAGAAGATGGCCGTGGTAACGGATACCGGCACGGTGAAGGCCTTAAAGAATGGCTCGACCTTCATCTCGGTAACCGCAGAAGGTTTGACGGAGACGTATCATTTGGTCATCAGCAATCGGAAGTAAGGCAGGAAGCACCGGGGCTCACGTTAGTTACGTGGGCAGCGGTGCTTTTTTACCATGTCTGCAGAACAACGATTCTTCTAGACCCGTTCTTCTTTTATAAGGTAAACTAGAGTTATTAACGAATCGGAGGGCATTCATTGTTATGACTACGAAGAAGAACGGCGGAAAGACGCCTATTTTGACAACGGCTGAGGTGAAAAGAAAGCTGCAGAAGCTCTCGAAGGAGGAAATTATCGACCTGTTCACCGATACGATCAAAAGCAGTAAGGACATCCGGGCGATCGTCACGGTGAAGCTTGAGGGCGAGCGGGCTGTAGCGGGAATGCTGCAGGCGTTCATCGATCAGATCGAGAAGGAGTTCTTCCCTGCCAAAGGAAGAGCGCGGCAGCGAGTATCTGTAGTGGAGCAGCTGTTATCCAGTATGAAATCGCTTGGCGGCGGGACGCCTTACCCGTTTCAACTGCAGCTGTATATTATCGAGACGGCGTTCCGATTTTTGGAGGAAAACGGCGATCTCGACGAGGATATGTGTCTGTTCATCGGCGAGCTGTTCGAGGAGCTGATGCAGGAGCTTAGCGGGGATGATTCCGATGAGAGGTATCGTCTGTATCAGGCACGGTTAGAGGCAATCGTTCGCAAGTCCGAGGGGGAGCTACCGGATCTCCATTATATCCTTCAGCAGTCGTATTCCCGCCTGAAGTGGGCCGAGCAGAGCTCGCGGAATGAGGCTGCGGGCAGCGGCGAGAAACCGGCGATTTCCTTTGCGGCAATGAAGCAGTGGCTGGAGCTTCCCGAGCTGCTTCGCAAACGGCTGCTGAGCAATGTTTTTTGCGGCAAATGCCTCGGGGAAGTAACAATGAAGGATTACACGGTGGAGGTAGACCGGTTCGGGCTGCTGCTGCAGGGCACCTGCGCGACCTGCGGACATGCAGTAGCGAGAGTGGTGGATTAACTTAAGAGCTTACAAGTACCAGGCGGCACCGCACCATCCCGTCCGCAAGCTTTTTACATTCCTATGATGTTGGGAAAACGAGTACATGGTATAATCGTACTATATGTCGACGGCAATTGACAAATTACCGTGTTATACCAATCGCGCTTAGGAATGGAGTGAATTAATGAGATGAAACGAATAGGATGGCTGCTGCTGCTGCTTTTGCCGGTATTTGCATTACTGGGGAAGCCCGCAGAGGCGGTGAGCTCGAATGCCGATTTGGCGGGATTTTCAACTCCTTATCCGTTTACAACAGAGTTCTCCCCGAATGTTACCGAGTATCATGCTTATGCACCAAGCGGTACGACAACCTATTACTTTGCTGCAAGATTTAGTGACGCGACGGCTACGATGCAATATCGGGTAAATGGGCTCCTATCCTGGCTTGGATTGCCGGATTGGACCTCGTCGGGGGAATTCGGCATTTCAACCGGTACCAATACGATTGAAGTCAAGGTGATCGCCCAAGATGGGACGACCAAAACCTATACCGTCTACATACACGTCCCCCAGTCGAACGATGCGTCCTTGAGAGGGCTAACCCTTTCCACAGGTGCGCTAAGTCCGGCATTTACTCCCGGGGTGTATTACTACACCCAGAACGTACCAAACGAAGTAACCTCTGTGAACGTTACACCGGTGCTAACCGATAGTAAGGCAACATTGACGTTGAACGGGGTTGCACTTACCAACGGAACGGCCTCAACGGTCAATCTGCCTGTCGGTCCGACAACAACTACCATTGTGGCGACATCGGCGAATGCTGCGGTTACCCATACGTATCAAATCATTATCAATCGGGCGGGGAGCTCCAATAATGACTTGAGCAGTCTGACGCTATCTAGCGGAACGCTGTCTCCGGCCTTCACCTCAACAACGACCTCTTATACGGCTTCCGTACCTTTCTCTACAGGCAGCCTGCAGGTAACGCCGGTGAAAACGCACCCTGACGCATCCGTAGCCGTGGCTGTGAACGGAAGTCCCTATACCTCACCGATGAGCTACTTTACGTTGAATCTAGGGATGAACACAGTGAATGTGAAGGTAACCGCCCAGGACGGTACCCCTAAGATTTACACGATCATGGTCCTTAGAAAAAGCAACAATGCGAATCTAAGCTCGCTAAGTCTCTCATCAGGGGAGCTGTCACCCGGCTTTTCTTCGGGCATTTCTTCCTATACCGCGACCGTTGCCAACGAGAGCATCACAGTAACACCAGCGAAGGCGGATTCGAATGCTAACGTTCTTGTGCGAGTGAACGGAGGGACATATCAGGCGGTATCATCCTCGCTTCCGCTTGAGGTCGGCGCCAATACAGTGGAAATTCAAGTGACGGCGGAGGACGGCACCATTAAGATCTACAGCATTGAAGTGGAACGCCTAAGCGGCATTGCCGACCTGAGTACACTCAGCTTGTCAACTGGGGAGCTGAACCCGTTATTCGACCGGGATACGATCGCCTATTCCGCTATTGTGCCGAATGAGACGGACACGCTGACCGTGTATGCACCGGCTTATGATGAAATGGCTGTGACTGAAATCCGGATGAACGGCGGAGTGTATGGTCCCGTCGATACACCGCTCTTGCTGCAAGCGGGCGCCAATACCCTGGAGGTGAAGGTCACCGCCCCGAACGGGAATACCAAGGTATACACTGTCGTGGTGACTCGCACCAGCAATGACGCAAGCCTTAGCGGCCTGTCGATCCCAGGTGTTGAGCTTAGTCCGGGATTCAACAGCTCCACTATCTCTTATGTAGGAACAGTAGGGAGTGACATGGACCAGATTAGCCTGGAACTATCGGCAGCACATCCCCAAGCAACCTTTGAAGTTCAGATTAACGGCGGAGGCTACACCGGCGGGCTAAGCCCGATACCGCTGCAGGTCGGCAGTAACACCGTACATATTAAGGTCAAGGCTCAAGATGGGACGGAACGCATTTATACGATTCATATTCTTCGTCAGAGCAGTAACGCGGCCTTAAGCACACTTGGTCTTTCGGTTCCGACAGTAAGCCCAAGCTTTCAGCGGGATATTTATAGCTATCAGGCAACCGTCAGCAGTGTAGTGTACAGCGTATATGCATGGCCTCAGCCGGAGGATCCGCATGCGTATGCGATGGTTCGTGTGAATCAAGGTACGTACTTGCCGCCGGGGACCGAGCTGCCTCTACAGAACGGCAATAATTTGGTAGAAATCAAGGTACAAGCACAGGACGGTACGGAACGCCTGTATACCGTGCAGCTGACCAAACTCGGAGGAGAAGGTTACCTTTCCGGATTGTCCTTGTCGACGGGCACCCTCAGTCCAGCGTTTCATCCTGAGATTTATCAGTACAGCTCTGCTGTGAATAGCTCGGTGGAACAGCTGCGTGTGCATGCCTACGGGACGGCCCCAGGCTCTATGGTCACGGTAAGGGTCGGCCACGGGGAGTGGATGCCTCTGGAGTCGGAGCTTCCGCTCGCGGACGGCAGCAATCTCGTAGAGGTTCGGCTGCAGCCGGAGGACCCAGCCGTTCCTGCACGGATCTACTCCATCCTTGTAACCAGGCAGCAGCTCTCCGGCGTTGCGCTATCGTCCGCTCATACGGATGCGTCCGGGTATTACACTTACTTAACGTTTGACCAGCCCATTGCCCATCAGGCTGCTTACGGCGGAGGGATCACACTAGCTGTGAACGGTCGCCAAGTGACTGTAAGCGGGGCAGCGTATACGGACCCTGCTACCATTAAGCTTTGGACGAATGGGCTCATCTACAAATGGGATAAGGTCACGATCAGTCTGGAGCAAGGGGCATTCCGTGGAACTAACGGAGCGGGGAGCTATGCGGTAACGGCTTATCCTGTTATGAATGAATCCGGTGTCGTTCGCCCGGTCTCCGAAGTGAAAAATTCGCTGGAGGAGCTCAGAAACGCGAGCGGGAGTGCTGTCATCAGCATGAAGGAGATTATGCAGTGGATGGGGCAGGGAAAGACAGCCAACATTGATGTCGACGGCGACGGAGTGTTTACCAAGTCCGATGCCACCCTTCTGCTGGAGTTCGTGGAGCCTGTCTATGTGAAGTAAACAAAAGAAGTCCGCTGCCAGAAACAGGCAGCGGACTTTATCTTTTTCCTAAAGCAACAATAATTCGCTAAGCGCCTTAGCCTGCCCCTCCAGCTTACCGGCCGCCTCACTGATGCCTGTGAACTCGGCGACGGCCTGCTGAATCTGCCGCTCGCTGCTAATGATAGTCTGCTGGGAACTCTTCGTGCCCTTGTCCACCTGGCTGACCTGCATGGCAATCCCCTCCACGGTGGCTTGAATCTCATCCACCGCCAGCTGCACCTGATTAGCCAGCTTGCGAACCTCCGTAGCTACCACGTTGAAGCCGCGCCCGTGCTCGCCGGCGTGGGCTGCTTCGATCGCCGCATTCAATGCCAGCAGATTCGTCTGCGATGCAAAATCGCGAATGGTCTGCACGATGCCGCCAATCTCCTTTGTCCGCTTCTCCAGCTCCTGCAAAGCCTGCAGATTCGCTTCATTCTCTCCCAGCACGCGTTCAATCGCCGAGACTACCTGCCGGCTGCGTTCAATGCCTTCCTCCGTACGCTGCAGTAAATCCTCAGCCATCTGCTGCAATGCCGTCGTTACTTCAGATGCTGCGGCTTCTCTTGCTGTGATGTCTGTCGCGACCTTCAGAACGGCTGTAACCTCCCCGCGCTCATCCCGAATGGGCATATAGGTTGCCTCGAGGGAGAGGAGGGCTCCGCTCTTCGCGACACGTACGATTTTTTCCTGAAACAAATTGCCGCTCTGCAAATTCCGCCAAAGTGTACCATATTCCGCACTCGTCGCATATTCCGGGGTACAGAACTGCCGATGGTGAATACCGCGAAGCTCGGCTGCGGAATACCCCATTGCTCGGGCAAAAAGATCATTAGCCCACAGGACCGTTCCATCCGGATGAAACTGTATCATGGCAAGCGATTGCTCTAGTGCGGCGAGAACGGCTTTTTCCCCTAATACCTGTGTGCTTTCGTAGATCGGCGGTGTCTCTTGGATCATGTGGCACTCCCTTTATTGAACAATGGTTTACAAATAACCATTTTACAGGAAAAAAGTCGGCATATTTGTTAAGTTTTTGTCAAAAGGAGGACGCGCTTAGCTGCGCTCCGCCAAGTACAGATCCAATCCTTTTTGTCTCAGGTGGCAAGCTGGACACGTACCGCAGCCGGAGCCGATCACACCGTTATAACAGGTAAGCGTCTGCTCACGAACAAGATCGAAATATCCGAGCTCGTCGGCGAGCGCCCAGGTTTCTTTTTTGTCCAGCCACATGAGCGGGGTGTGTATGACGAAAGGGTAATCCATCGCCAGATTCAGCGTAACGCCAAGTGACTTTACGAATACATCGCGGCAATCCGGGTATCCGCTGAAATCCGTCTGGCACACGCCGGTCACCAGATGATGATAGCCCAGCTGCTTTGCCAAAATGGCGGCGAAGGTCAGGAACAGCATGTTCCGGCCGTCTACGAACGTATTCGGCACTCCGCCGTCCGCCGGCGTCTCGATTTCCATATCGCTTCGCGTCAGCGCATTCGGTGCAATTTGGCTCAGCAAGGAAAGATCCAGAATGTGATGCGGGATGCCGAGCTGCTTCGTGATATCCACCGCGCAGTCGATTTCGGCTTTATGCCGCTGACCGTAAGCGAACGTCACGGCCTGCACCTCGTCGAACTGCTTCATAGCCCAAGCTAGGCATGTTGTGCTATCCTGTCCCCCGCTGAATATAACCAAGGCTTTATTGTTCAATTTCATCACCCTACTTCTTCATGGTCAAAAAGCTCTAACTTCCATTATAGCATTGAAATCCATGGTATAGCCAAGTGCGGTTGATGGGAATGCTTGGTCCGTTTGTGGAGGAAGGATGTGGTACAATAGATACTACTCTATGCAAAAAATCGGGGGGGGGGGGCGTGCGGATGCGGCTTTTTGGAGTAAAAGCTATTGGCGAGGGTGGCGAACGACTATCCGAGTTTTTGAAGGAGCATTATATCAGTATCGGCTGGCGGGAAGTCGGTGATCTTGAGGGAGTATCTTTGGATGAGCTCAGCGAGCGATGCTCCGCTGTGTATCCCGTTCATCCGGAGGCACTGGAGCAGCTCCACACCTTCGTCTATACCATGCAGGATGGCGACTATGTGCTTCTCCATGGGCACGGTCATGAAGCGTATTTGGGGGATGTAGGGGACTACTTCTACGTTGAAGACCCGGAGAAGGAAGCGGAAGGAGCTTGTCATCGCCGCGGTGTCACGTGGCTGCATCGGATCCCGGTCGCGGAGCTGAGCCCGGCTGTACAGCTGCTCCTGCAGGATCCGCGTCCGATTGCCCGGTTCGAGGCGCCGTTTGAGAAAGCGCAGCTGGAGCGGTGGCTTACACCTGCAGGCACTCCCCATAGTACCGCACCTTTGGTCGACGGGGAAACGATCGCTGAAGCCATCCGTGTGCTGAAGGAAGCGCTGCGAAGTGACGACCCGGAGCGGCGGGAGCGTGCGGCGGCGGCTCTTTTGATGTATGCCAAAGGAGGCGGAGTCTAGCATCATTGCCGGGCTCGGCCCTCCGATGATATACTATTTTTAGGAGGGAGGTGAGTAGGGATGGAAGAGATGCTTAAGCTGATTCTGGCTAAGATGGATGAAATGAACGAGCAAATCGGCGGATTGCGTAACGAAATGAACGGGCAAATCGGCGGACTGCGCAACGAAATGAACGAGCGTTTCACCAAATTGGAACAAGACATTCGGGCAAGGCATGTAGAGAACATAGAGGCAGACAATCGGTTGATTGAGGCCGTTCGTATGATGAATGATCGCTTAGAGTTCATTAAGAAGGAACTGAATCATCACGATCATAGTATGGACGTACTGAACAAGCGGTTATTTCATGTGGAATCTGAGATTAGCAAGATAAAACAAGATTAATACAATAGTAGTCATTGAAGGGCAACAACGATCCTATTCCTCTGCGAAACAACAGGATGCAGGCCCTCTCATGATGCTCCTCCAGCACCCCGTAATTCGCAAAACTCCAAGAGCAGAAGCCCACCTTGTTCAGCAGACTCTCGCCCCATGTCAGTTAAAGCACCCAAAGCTAAATCACAGCAATCGACAGCTTCGAAACCAGATGCGTATGTAATATGAAAACGACAAACAAGAACTGGCCGATCTGCTGGAGTTGATTTATTCTGTCGTAAACTAAAAATAATGGTAAAATAAGGAGGACAATATCTCACCCAAAGGGGATGGATTGATGTTATCCGTAAAAGTAAAGACTGCTGACCGCAAATCACATGCTGATTCGGCCTTAAGCCCCAATCGGGTACAAGCACCGGTTCCCGTACCCCAGGCAGCGATTTCCTCTTCCTCCATCGCTCAATTGCAAAAGGCGTACGGAAATCAAGCGGTGAGCCGCTATGTTAGCGCTTTGTATCAAAGGAACGAGGCCCCTCCCATCCAGAGGTCCAAGGAGTCGGAAAAGGCCCAAGCAGAGATGAACAGCAAGCTTCATCAAGAAGAGGAAGAATCGGAGGAGCAGGCAGAGGAGGCTTCATCCATCCCCGATAAGCTGGAGCTTACCCCGGCGAGCTTACCGAGCGAAACACACTTTTTGGAAAACGCCGGAAAAAATTACAAGCAGCTAGCAAGCAAGGAGCTATTCTCGCTTTGTAAGAAAAGCATCATGGCAGCTGACCTGACACTGATCAATGAATATATTGCTAACTATACTGAGGATAAGCCGGTTGGAAATAAAGTTACTCACCGTAGAGGTGCCACCAGTTCACAGATTGAGTACGTAGTCAACGGGCGTACATATAGCACTCATAAAGGCACTGCCCAGTTATATCCTGTCAGCGGGACGGATGTGAAGACGGGGAAAGGCCCTGTCGCTGTAGGGAAATTGCTCCGGGAGTTGAAAGCACTTACGGAAGATAGAAAGGTTGGCTTGTACCAAATCGTGATGAAGAACAACAGTAAAGACGAAGCTTCAGAAGAGGTCGAGCAAGAGTCGAGCGAAGGGAAAGAAGAAATGTCAACCAGGGCAAGAGGTGTGAATCAATTAGGGAAGCAAGACAAAATTAAATTCGCCAAAGCGTTCGACGAACTGATAAAGAATTGAATAGGCTGCGCCCGTTTCTAAGCCCCCCGGGGCATCCACCCATTCCTAAACCCTGAATAGGGGCATAGGATATAGCGTAGTTGAAACACAGCCAAGGGAGGACGATAACTATGACATACGCAGGCGGGTTTACTTCCACAGGGGCGATCTTGGTACTGTTCATTCTTCTGGTGATCATCACCCAAACGATACTTGTATAAAAAAGAGTCCTTTGGTTTTATTACTGTACTGAAGTTAGGTCGGCGCACAATTTCGTGCAGGCAAGGCAGGAACCCAATCGATGATCATCGGCACGGCATAAAATATAGTGTAAGTCCAAACCACAACAGAGGAGGACGATAACTATGACATATGCAGGCGGATTTACTTCAACTGGTGCGATCTTGGTTTTGTTCATTCTTCTGGTGATTATCAGCCGGACATTGCTCGTATAAAATGGAGCGGCAGCCTTCGGGCTGCCGATGTACATAGTGTGACCTTCGCTTCTGTAGAGCGGAGGTCTTTTTGCACGCCGGCCGGCTTGACATCCAGCCTGCACTTATTTTAAAATGTAAGCAAGTACTTGCATGGGTGGTGGGTTCGATGGAAGAGACGCGGGACCGAATACTTCAAGCGACAGCCTCCTTAATGAGGAAGAAAGGCTTCAAGGCGGTGACTACGCGGGCGATTGCTGAAGAAGCGGGTGTGAATGAAACGACCCTGTTTCGGCACTTTGGGAGCAAGAAAGGCATTGTCAGCGCTTTGGTGGATAAGTACTCTTACGTTCCGGTGTTTCGCCAAATCCTGGGCCGCGCCCAGTTAGAGCTGGAGAAGGACTTGCTCGCCGTAGCCGAAGCCTACCAGCAGTTTATGCGGGACCACGGGGACATGGTCATGATCGCGCTAAGAGAAGCGGGCGCTTTCGAAGAGCTGGACGCCAAGGCTGCCCTGGTGCCTAAGGAATTCAGGGATAGCCTGATGGAATATTTCGCGACGATGGAGCAGAAGGGCTTGCTGCGAAAGACGGATATCGAATCGCAAGCGATGACCTTTATTTGGATGAATCTGGGCTTCTACGTTTCCAAATCGGTCTACGGAGACCGGGTCACGAAGCTTGATGCGCAGTCGTTTCTGCACCATAGCGTTATCACTTTCGCTAGGGGTTTAGCTCCCTAGCTTTCCTTTTGATATGTGTGCAAGCAAGTACTTGCATGAGAGGTGAGGATGATGAAAAAAGATATCGTCATTATAGGCGGCGGGCAAGCGGGCTTGGCCATGGGTTATTTTTTGAAACAAGAGAACAAGGACTTTGTCATTTTGGATGCGGGCTCGCGTGTGGGGGACACTTGGCGAAATCGGTACGATTCATTGGTTCTTTTTACTCCGAGAAGGTATAGCGAATTGCCTGGTTACAGCTTTCCCGGCAAGCCGGACGGTCTCCCCACCAAGGATGAGGCAGCCGATTATTTAGAAAGCTACGCAAAGAATTTCGATTTGCCGATTCAGTTCCATACGAAGGTTACCCGATTGCAGCAAACGTCACAAGGCTTTCGAATAGAGACGAACCAAGGAGAGATCGAGGCGAAGCAAGTAGTGATTGCGACAGGACCTTTCCAAAGGCCGGCGATTCCCGTCTTCGCCAAGGAGCTCTCTCCTGCAGTTTATCAGGTGCATTCGTCCGCTTACCGCAACTCGTCGCAGCTGAAGGACGGTCCGGTTGTGGTGGTAGGAGCAGGCAATTCGGGTGCCCAAATCGCTGCCGAGCTGGCCAAGGATCGCCAAGTGTTCATTTCCGTCGGACACGACATGAGCTTTAAGCCGCTTTATGTGCTGGGACTAAGTATTTTTTGGTATTTTGATAAGCTGGGCTTGCTGCGTGCGGAGAAAACCACGAGGAGAGGGGCTTGGCTGAGGAACCGGCCGGAGCTCATTTATGGTCTGGAGCTGAAGCATTTGCTCGAGGCGGGGACCGTACAGCGTAAGCCGCGTGCTGTCCGAGTTCAAGGAGATGCGCTATGGTTTGCGGACGGTACGTCGGTGCAAGCCCCGAATGTAATCTGGTCGACGGGCTTTCGCTCCGATTACAGCTGGATTGATGTACCCGGTGCACTTGACTCGCAAGGACTGCCGTTCCATGATAAGGGGATCGGCCCGGTACAGGGAGTGTACTTTATGGGCCTGCCATGGCAAACGTGCCGCGGCTCGGCGCTGCTGGGCTGGGTTGGCCGTGATGCGGAGCGGATTATGCATGCCATGAGGGGGGCATGAGCATAAGCACATGGAACCGATCTGCCGGCGGCGTTTTGGCGGAAGCACATATTCCGGGCTGCAGGATACGAACCCATCCGCATGGCACCAGACCTGCATAGATATAGCGTAAGACCAAAACACAACTGAGGAGGACGATAGCTATGACATACGTAGGCGGGTACACTTCCACAGGTGCGATCTTGGTTTTGTTCATTCTTCTGGTGATCATCAGCCGGACATTGCTGGTATAAAAAGGATACGGCGGCCTTCAGCTGCCGAAACAGCGGGACCTCGCCTTCTATAGGGCGGGGTCCTTATTTATGTTAGCGGACAAGGGGCAGGCCCACTAATGGCACAATTGCCATTGCGAGCGCCGAAAGTGCCGAAGCCCGCATCAGCAGTGGCAAAAATGCGATTAACCGCCTCAGCTTGCTCGTTGGAAAGCGTGATGGGTCGAAATAATGGCACAATTGCCATTGCGCGCTCCAAAAGTGCCGGAATTTCGCTAGCAGTGGCAAAAATGCGATTAAACGCCTCAGTATGCTGTCGGCGAAGCGGGGAGGGTCGAACTAATGGCACATTTGCCATTGCACGCTCCAAAAGTGCCGGAATCCCGCCAGCAGTGGCAAAAATGCGATTAACCGCCTCAGCTTGCTCGTTGCAAAGCGGGGAGGGTCGAACTAATGGCACATTTGCCATTGAACGCTCCAAAAGTGCCGGAATTCCGCCAGCAGTGGCAAAAATGCGATTAACCGCCTCAGCTTGCTCGTTGCAAAGCGGGGAGGGTCGAAACAATGGCACATTTGCCATTAGGCGCTCCGAAAGTGCCGGAATCCCGCCAGCAGTGGCAAAAATGCGATTAACCGCACAAGCTTGCTCGTTGCAATGCGGTAGAGGGTGAAATAATGGCACATTTGCCATTGCGACCGCCGAAAGTGCCGGAATTTCGCTAGCAGTGGCAAAAATGCGATTAACCGCCTCAGTAAGCTGTCGGCGAAGCGGGGAGGGTCGAAATAATGGCACATTTGCCATTGCACGATCCGAAAGTGCCGGAATCCCGCCAGCAGTGGCAAAAATGCGATTAACCGCCTCAGCTTGCCGTTGGAAAGCGAGGTGGGTCGAAATAATGGCATATTTGCCATTGCACGCTCCGAAAGTGCCGGAATTCCGCCAGCAGTGGCAAAAATGCGATTAACCGCCCTCAGTATGCTGTCTGCGAAATGGGGAGTGGCGAAATAATGGCACATTTGCCATTGCACGCTCCGAAAATGCCGGAACTTCGCCAGCAGTGGCAAAAATGCGATTAACCGCCCTCAGTATGCTGTCGGCGAAGCGGGGAGGGTCGAAATAATGGCACATTTGCCATTGCACGCTCCAAAAGTGCCGGAATTTCGCTAGCAATGGCAAAAAAGCGATTAACCACCTCAGCCTACTCGCCACAAAGCGGGAAGAGTCGCTCCCCGCTTACTTCACCGGCGCCGGGTGCTTGACGGCCTTCACCTCATAAACCCGGCTTCGTGAGCTGAGCACCCATTCGGGCTTTCCCTGCTGACGCTCTCGTCGGTGGCCCTCCAGATGCGGTTCGCTGAGCTCCCATTGCTTCCAGTGCGCTTCGGACTCCCAACGAATCAGGACCATGACTTCTTCCTCTTCCCGACCGGCACTCCGCACCATAACGCTTAAATCAACGAACCCCTCCGCTTTTTCCACCGCTGCTTCTTGTCCAAAACGGTGGACCACTTGATCCGCGAACCCCGGCTTTACTGTAATCGTTAGAGTCTCAATGTACATAAAAAAACGTCCCCCAAAAATTAATAATTGACGATGATAATCATTATCATTTATTATACGGATAATTCATTGGTTGGGCAAGGAGAAGGAAGCATGGTTTCGAAAGCAGGGCTTCATTCGGTAGTTTTACAATATGTGGATACCCATCAGTATACAGTGGACCCCCACACGAGCTTGGACGTACACAACAAGCAAGCTCATACCTTCGCTTTGGTCATGAAGGGTACGATTCATCTGCGCCAAAGCACGGCCGCCCGTCAAATCGTGAAGGCCTCGTATGGGGATATGGTATACCTTCCTGCCGATTCTCCGTGCACGTTTCGCAACCCGGAGAAGGCCTCCGCCTCCGTCCTGATGATTCGATTCACTATGGACGCGCCGGAGAAGGTACGATACCCCGGGCCCCTAAGCAAAGGAAGAGGAGAGGAGCCGAAGCTGAGCCGTGTCCGCATGCTCCGTGCACGAGGTTGGGCACAGGAGCTGCTCTCCGACACCGGGGAGAAGCCTTCCCGCTACTATCTCCTCCAGTCCTATTTATACGCAATTGCTGCCGAGTTTATCGAAGCAGCGGCAAAACCCCGGACGGAAGACGAGCTAATGGGGTATGTCGTACAGGTCAAGAGCAGCATGCTCGAGCAGTGCCAGGAAGACATGGACATGGAAGAGCTGGCCCGCATGTCGGGGGCGAGTCCGACCCGATTTTACCAGGCGTTTCGAAGGTATACCGGGCTCAGTCCGCTCCAATTCGTCACAACGGCGCGGTTGAACGAGTCCTTGCGCCTGCTGTCCAGCCAGGCTTCGACAGTGATGGAGGCTGCCTATGCGGTAGGCTATTCGGATGAGCTGTATTTCAGCCGGCTGTTCAAGAAGCACATGGGCATCTCTCCTACGGATTATGTAGCGGCTACCCGGCTGCAGGCAGCGTGCTTGACACCTGTGTTCACAGGGGATTTCAGCGTTCTGGGAATCACCCCTGTCATTGCCTTTCCGCGAGGCTGGTGGGAGGGGGACCAAAGGGAAGGCTTCCTGCAGAAGCTGGAGTACACTGCGCCGGAGGTAATCTTTACTTCCCCTGTACCGGACGAGGTGTACCAAAGGCTTGCAAGGATAGCACCGGTTGTCATGATCAAGTGGAAGGGATATCCCTGGAGGGATCGGCTTAGAGACATCAGCAGAAGGGTGCGGCTGGAGACGGTGGGGGAACGGTGGCTGACGCTTTTTGACCGCAAGGTGGAAAATGCGCGGCTCCTCACCCGGCAGCAGCTTAAGGAAGAGCCGTTCCTTGTGGTTAGCGTGTACCCGAGCCTGTACCGGGTCTACGGAATGCAAAGAAAGAAGATGCAGGACTTATTCTACGGCGAGCTTGGCGTACAGCCTCCGGATTCAGTCCGGGAAGCGAGCTTCCTGGATGTCACCGGCTTGGACGAGATAGCGCGTTTGCAGTGCAGCCGGGTCATCTTCCTGGTTCCGCAGACGCTGCCTGACGAAAGCTGCTTGCAGCTGGAGGAGGAGTGGCACTTGCTCCACCGGAAGCAGACGGGCACATCGTGCATGTTTCTCAAGCATGAGGATCCGCTGCTCTATAACGCACTGTTTTACGAGGGCTTGGTAGATGCCTATGTGGATGTATTGCTGTCCTATCGCCTATAGAAATGTCCATGACCTATAAAGAAATATCCATTTTCACGCAAGGCAACATGTGTAAAATAGTTAATGTTGATAATGATTCTCAATATCGTTTTGATATAGGAGGCTTATGCCCATGTCTTTGGCACAGATCATTAAAGAAAGGCGCTCGATCCATCAGTTCGAGGACCGGCCTGTCTCCATCGAGTTAATTCAGGAGCTGCTCGAAACCGCCGTATGGGTTCCCAACCACAAGCTGACGGAGCCGTGGAGGTTCGTTCTCATCCATGGGGAGGGGCGCAAAAGACTGGCGGACATTGCAAGGGCCGGCGCCGAGAAGCGGGAGAAGGACCCGGAGAAGAGCAAGGAGCTCGGGCAGAAATTTTACGACCGATTCATGAGGGTACCGGTGTTTCTTGCCGTCGTGATGAAAGAGGATTCTCACCCGGTCGTGAGAGAGGAGGATTATGCCTCCACCAGCTGCTTGATCCATAACTTCAGCCTGCTCGCTTGGGAGCACGGGATCGGGCTGGTATGGGAGACGTATCCGCTGCTGCATGTGCCGGAGTTTCGCAGCGCCTTGGGCATCCAGCCCGGAGAGAAGCTGGTGGGCTCTCTTCACATCGGATATCCTGCACAAATTCCGCCGGCCCGGCCGAGAAGCTCGGCTTCCAGCCTGCTGACGGTCATCGATCAAGGGTAGACGCGGCTCATGAAGCTTCGATATTTGCTAATCGCTCTCGTCGTACTCTCCATCGCATCGGTGTTTATCGGAGTGAAAAATATTTCCCCGGCCGATCTGTTCAGGCTCCATGAGGATCAAATCCAGGTATTGCTCATCAGCCGGCTGCCGAGGCTGGCCAGTATTCTGATCGCGGGAGCCAGCATGGGCATCGCCGGACTGATCATGCAGCAGCTGAGCAGGAACAAATTCGTTTCCCCGACGACGGGAGGAACGGACGATTCCGCCCGGCTCGGCATCCTTGTGGCGCTGCTGCTGTTTCCGGCGGCGACTTCGCTGCAGAAAATGCTGGTAGCCTTCGTCTTCGCGCTAGCCGGCACCTACATCTTCATGAAAATACTCGACAAGGTGAAATACAAGGATGCCATCTTCATCCCTTTGGTAGGCATCATGTTCGGCGGGATCGTGGCGTCGTTTACGACCTTCTTCGCCTACAAGTATGACTTGATCCAAAGCCTGTCGACGTGGCTGCAGGGCAATTTTGCCTTAACGATGAAAGGCCGCTACGAGCTGTTGTACATTAGTATTCCCGTCGTGCTGCTGGCTTATCTGTACGCTAACAAGTTTACTATCGCAGGGATGGGCGAGCAGTTCGCCTTGAATTTGGGGCTTAACTACAACAAAGTAGTGAATCTCGGCTTGATTATCGTCGCCTTGATTTCGTCGGTCGTGATGCTGACGGTGGGCACGATTCCTTTTCTCGGGCTGATCATTCCGAATATCGTGACGATGTACCATGGGGATCATCTGCAAAAAAATCTCCCGCACACCGCCGTGCTAGGAGCGGTATTCGTACTTATCTGCGATATTTTGGGACGCGTCGTCATTTACCCATATGAAATTCCGATCGGGCTGACCGTCGGCGTCATCGGAAGCGCGATATTTCTTTATCTGCTAATGAGGAGAAGGGCATATGACATCTAAAGCCAAGCTGGTGACCTTAGCCTTGGCCTCGCTAGCGGCCATATTGATTTTTCTGCTGGTGGATGTCGGCAGCAACTGGAGCTATGTGCTTCCCCGCAGGGGCTGGAAGATCGCTTCGATCGTCTTGACAGGCGGCTGTATCGCCTTCTCGACCGTCATTTTTCAAACGATAACGAATAACCGGATTCTGACCCCGAATATTATCGGGATGGATTCCATGTATATGCTGTCGCAAACGGCTGTCGTGTATTTATTCGGCTCGGCCAGCAAGCTCCTGGTGGACAACAACCTGAACTTCGCAATGACCCTCGGGCTCATGCTGCTTTTTACCGGGCTGCTGTACAAGGTGATGTTCAAGAAGGAGGGCAGGCATCTTTACTATTTGCTCCTCGTCGGCTTGATTCTGGGTACGCTGCTCGGGAGTCTGACGACGTTCATGCAGGTGCTGATCGATCCGAACGAATATCTCGTGCTGCAGGGAAGAATGTTTGCCAGCTATAACAAAATTCAGGAAAAGCTGATCGTCATTTGCACGATAGTGGTCGTTCTGATCGCTGTGTATTATTCCCGGTTTGCCAAGTATATGGATGTCCTTTCCTTAGGGAGAGAGCATGCGATTAATCTGGGCATCGATTATCAGTTCGTGGTGAAGCGCATGCTGCTGGTCATTGCCGCTCTCATCTCGGTAGCCACGGCGCTGGTTGGTCCGATCACCTTCCTGGGACTGCTTGTGGCCAATGTCGCTTACCAGTTAATGAAAACACATCGGCACGCCCTGCTGATTCCCGCCTCCATTCTGATCAGCGTTCTGGCCCTGGTGGGCGGGCAGCTGATCGTGGAGAGAGTGTTTACGTTCAACACGACGTTATCCGTCATCATCAATCTGGTCGGCGGAGTGTACTTCTTATATCTATTGCTCAAGGAGAACAAAGCATGATTGAGGTCAAGCAGCTAACCAAAGCTTATGGAGACAAGCGCGTCATCGACGATGTATCGGTCCGGATTGCCAAAGGACAAATCACTTCCTTCATCGGACCCAACGGTGCGGGGAAAAGCACGCTGCTTTCCATGATCAGCCGCTTAACCGCGAAGGATGCCGGAGAGGTTCGCATTGACGGTAAGGAGGTCGGCCAGTGGGCGAGCACGGAGCTGGCCCAAAAAATTTCCATCCTGAAGCAATCGAATCACATTAACGTTCGGCTTACGGTAAGGGACCTGGTTTCCTTCGGGAGATTTCCTTATTCCCAGGGAAGGCTGACGGCGGAGGACTGGAGCCATGTCGACCAGGCGATCGCCTACATGGAGCTGCAGGAGCTGCAGCATCAGTACCTGGACCAGCTGAGCGGCGGGCAAAACCAGCGGGCCTTCATCGCCATGGTCATTGCGCAGGGCACGGAATATGTGCTGCTCGATGAACCGCTGAACAACCTCGACATGCGGCATTCCGTGCAGATCATGAAGGTGCTTCGCCGGTTGGTGGAGGAGCTGGGCAAGACAGTGGTTATCGTCATTCACGATATCAACTTTGCCTCCTGCTACTCGGACTACATCGTGGCGCTGAAGGGCGGCAGGGTAGTGAAGGAAGGTCCGGTCGAACAAATTATTGATACCGAAGTGCTCCGGGAGGTCTACGATATGGAGATTCCGGTGCAGACCATTGATGGCAACAGGGTATGTATTTATTTTAAATAAACGATAAAGGATGGGTTGAAATGAAAAAACACGTATCAATGCTATTACTTTTGTTATGTTTGGCGGTGCTGACGGCTGCTTGCGGCACAAGCGGCACCGGAACGAATGGGGCTGCTCCTGTTCAAGGAAACGCTCAGCCGGCGGAGGAGCTGACGATTAAGCATCAGCTGGGCGAGACGAAGGTGAAGAAGAATCCGCAGAAGGTGCTCGTGTTCGACTTCGGCGCGCTGGATACGCTCGATAAGCTTGGCGTGGAAGTGACCGGGGTGGCGCAGGCCAGCATCCCTCCATACTTGGCTAAGTATAAGGATAAAAAATATCAAAACATCGGCTCTTTGCAAGAACCGGATTACGAGAAGATCAGCTCGATCCAGCCCGACCTGATTCTGATTTCCGGACGCCAGTCGGCTGCCTATCCGGAGCTTAGCAAGCTGGGTCCGACGGTATTCGTCGGCGTGGATACGAAGAAATACATGGAGTCGTTCCAAAGCAATATGAAGCTGATCGGTCAGATTTTCGGGAAAGAGTCCGCAGTGGACGCCGAGCTGAAGCAGATTGACCAGAAGGTGAAAGAGGTACAGTCGAAGGTGGCTTCCGGCAATAAGAATGCGCTTATCATTCTGGCGAACGAGGGCGCAATCAGCGCTTACGGACCGGGCTCCCGATTCGGACTGATCCATGATGTGCTGAACATTCCGGCTGTGGAGAAAAATCTCGAGGTATCCACGCACGGCCAAAGCATTTCGTTCGAGTTTATTGCCGAGAAAAATCCGGAATATCTGTTTGTAGTGGACCGCGGTGCCGTAGTGGCGGGTGCAGGGCAAACCGGAGCCAAGGGGCTCGTAGAGAACGAGCTGGTGAAGAAAACGAAGGCCTTCGCGAACAACGGCATTGTGTATCTCGATCCGAACTACTGGTATTTGTCCGGCGGCGGACTGGTGTCGGTCTCCGAGATGATCGGCCAGGTGGCCAAAGCGTATAAATAATAGAGCAGTGACTCTCGTCCCTCCGAAGGGGCGGGAGTCTTTTTTTCCTCTGCGGGAGTTGACGTGAAACGGGGTTCGGTACTACCATGGATGAAAAAACATAAGGGGACCCTGATCATGTCTCATGAACATACTTTATCCGGGCAGAGACACTTGCAGGCGGACTGCGAGCGCTGCTTTGGCCTTTGCTGTGTCGCGCTGCCTTTTGCGGCTTCGACCGATTTTGCGGCGGACAAGGCGGCAGGCCAGCCGTGTCCTAATCTGAAGTCAGACTTCCGCTGCAGCGTTCATAGCAGCCTCAGGCAGATCGGCTATCGGGGCTGCACGGTGTATGACTGCTTCGGCGCAGGGCAGAAGGTGTCCCAGGGAACCTACGCCGGCCGTGACTGGAGGCAAGCGCCTGAAACGTCGAAACCGATGTACGAGGTGTTTCCGGTCATGAGGCAGCTTCACGAGCTGCTGTGGTATTTGAGCGAAGCCTTGACGCTGCAGCCTGCTCAGCCGATCCGCGAAGCGCTGAGCTCCGCGCTGGAAGAGACGGAACGGCTTACCGGGCTAAGCGCCGAGGCGATTCTGGAGCTGGATGTGGCGGCGCATCGGGGCAAGGTGAATGAGCTGCTCCTACGGACAAGCGAGCTGGTAAGGGAGGAAGCTTTGCGCTCCTTGCAAGGCTCGAAAGGAAAGCGAAGGACCTTCAGCCGGGGCGCCGATCTCATCGGAGCCAAGCTGAAGGGAGCGGACCTTCGAGGGGCTAACCTGCGGGGGGCGTACCTGATCGCGGCCGACCTGCGTGGTGCCGATTTGCGCTGCGCAGACCTCATCGGCGCTGATATGCGGGACACGGATCTTCGGGGAGCCGACCTCTCGACCGCTATGTTTCTCACGCAGTTCCAGGTTAATGCCGCCAAGGGCGATGCAGTCACCAAGCTGCCCCCGATGGTTGCTCGTCCGCCCCATTGGTCTGTCTAAACTTGGGCGCAATACAGGTTGTATCGTAGGCTGGGGAAATACAATAGGCTGGAGCACATTCTTGCAGGCTTAAGGCATTCACCCATCTGCAGGAACCCTTCTTGGCATAGGATATAGCGTAAGACCTAAACTACCAGCCAAGGAGGACGATCAGCATGACATATGCAGGCGGATATACTTCGACAGGGGCGATCTTGGTACTGTTCATTCTACTGGTGATCATCACCCGGACACTGCTCGTGTAATGAGCTTAGGCAGCCTCCGGGCTGCCTTTTCCAATTAGGTTCGGTTGAGGCGGGAGGAGTCCGGATTGCATAATCTGCAATAGAATCGGTTTGAAGCAGGGGAGGAGCGCGGCTTCGCTGCACTTTATTGCAATGCAAACGGTACGTTGGGCGTAGAAATGTACTTGGTCGAGCGGAGTAGTTGCAGAAACTGCAATAGGGCTCGCCAAATGAGGCGTGGAGACTCGGGCTGATTGCAGAAGGTACAATCAACCTAAGAGGAGAGCCCTGTAGAAAAAAGTACTTGCATTTCTCCTCCGCACCATTGATAATAGAGGATAGTTGCAAACGGTTTCACTTTCGACAAGCTACAACTGAATGATGTTGGGTTGGAGACGATGAGATAACCCAGGATCTGACACTTGCTTTAACGGATCGCATAGGAATGCGATGCTTACGTTGCTGCAGGCGGAGTCCTGAGTTTTTTTATTTGTCTCCTTTTTTGCGTTTGCAAGAAGGAAAGGAAGCCATGAGCTCATACTGGAGGAGGAATATGATGAAACGCAAGCTCAAACAAGCCGTTGCCCGCTCGTTAGCCATTTCCATGCTCGCGGCGTCGGCAGCGAACGGATTGTTACCTGCGCAGGAGGTAAAAGCGAATGCTCAGGCACCGTCCATTTTGATTACGGAGCTCGTACCGGACTCAGAGAACATAGACACCAACGACGGCTATGAGTATATCGAACTTTACAATGCGACGGATCAAGTCATGGATTTGACAGGACACAAAATTCGTGTCGCTACCAACAATGGCGCTACATTTAAATGGGAGAGCGCTCTGCCGGGGACGGTTATTGTTCCTCCTCGGGGCACTGTCCTGATTTGGACGCAAACGAAAGCAGTTTCGTCTTCACCGGTAGCTACGAAGGATAGCTTCAGAACGAATTACAAAGTGAGTGCAGCCGATCTCCTGGACGATCAAATTTATGTGGTACCTAATGTATCCGGATTATACAATGGAAGTGCCACCGATAAGGATATTGTAGTTTCCTTGGTAAACCTCCAGAATCAGGTTCTCGTAAGTGCCACCTACTTTATCAACGCAGTAGACGATACCGTTGAAAACAAAGGTATTTCCTACCGCCAGCCTGCTTCCGGTTTGGCCATGATCCATAACGGCGGCAATAAAACGGCCACGCCGGGGACTCTTATCTCCGAGGAAGTAGCGGGTACAAGACCTTCCGGACTGACCATCGACGGGGCGGATCGAAGCCTTACACTCTCGTGGCCGCCTGTCAGCGACTCGAACGTAAGCGGTTACCGCATTTATTCACGGGAAGGGCTAGCACCGGTAACGGTGAGCGGGTCGACCTATTCGCATACCTTTACGAACTTGACGAACGGTATTCCGTATTCGTTCTCACTCTCATCCGTTTACGCCGATGGTACGATATCTCCCGCATCCGCGGCGGTAACGGCGAAGCCGGGCATTCCTCCGGCGATCCCTTCGGCGCCGATCGGCTTACGGGCGCTGCCCCGCGACGGTGCGGTTCGTCTGAGCTGGGACGCATCCACGGAGCTGGGAGTGGCGGGCTACCGGGTGTTCAAGAATGGAGCATTGCTGGAAAATCTGACGGCCAGCAATACCTATGCCGCTTCAGGCCTGCCGAACGGACAAACCGTGACCTTCTCCGTTTATACCGTCAACGAGCTGGGTCAAACCTCTACATTGCCGTCTGTCGTTACAGCGAAGCCGCAGGCGGCACCGGCGGTACTGGTTACGGAAATGGCTCCGAACACGAAGAACTCCGACTACAAGACGGGCGGGACGGATGCCTTTGAATTCATCGAGCTGCATAATACGACGGGTGCCCCGCTAAACCTGAAGGGCTTTACCCTGAAATATATCGCAGGTTCGACCATTTATCCTTATCTCATTGAACAGGACAAGGTCATTGCACCGCAGGGAACCTTCATCATCTGGTTTAAAAATACGGCTCTCCAGCACCTGGGCCTAACCGAATTCAATACGGCCTATGGGACGAGCATCACCGAGGACCAGCTCCACTTCGTCGTGAACGGCGGCATGTCCAACACCGCTGCACGGCGTGTGCAACTCTTAGACCCGGACAATATCGTGCTGACGGACACGACCTACCAGCCGGAGGACGTCGGAGAGAGCATCACCGCCAACTTCGTGCCGGACCGCAATAACGGCGTCGTATCGACGGAGCGCTTCTCCAAGCCGGCGAATCCGGGTTACATCTATCCGGTTCAGAAGGCAGCGGATCCTTTCGACCTGGCTCCGCCTGCGCCTCCTTCGGGCGTACAGGTTACCGCCGGAGTCGGCGGTGTAAAAACCGTTTGGAGCGATACGCTGGAACAGGATGTCGCTTACGTGAAAGTGTATGTTGACGGCAGTGAGCGCGCCAAGCTGCTGATGCCTGAGACGGAGGCTGTCATTGAGGGGCTGGACAACGGGAAAGCAGTATCGGTTCAGCTGTCGACAGTGGATACGGCAGGCCGCGAATCCGCTCGTACCGCACCGGTCACGGTCACGCCTACTATGGATGCGTTGCCGGCGCTGATGATTACCGAGATCGTGCCGGATACGTGGAACACGGAGCCGTTGGAAGCGCGCGATGTTTATGATGCTTTTGAATACATCGAGCTGTACAACCAGAGCTCGCAGCCAATCGACATGAACGGCAAAACCGTTCGATTCACCCAACCGGACGATGCAACGAAGAGCTGGTCCTGGACCTTTACCCAGTCTACGGTAATTAAGCCGAAGCAGACGATGGTCTTCTGGGTTCGTCCGAATGGGCTGAGCTACCTGAAGCCGGATGGTTTTAACTTCTTCTACAATGGGTTCCAAGAAGCTAAATATGTTCCGGAAACGGAGATCGTTCTGGCTGACGGTGCAGCTGGGCTGAATAACAGCGGCGGCATTATCGACATCGTAGAGCCGGATGGCACCGTAGTGGTGACAGCTCAATATAAAGCAGGCCAATTCCAGGAGAAAAAGGGCATCTCCTTCGCCTACCCTATGTTCGGGGGCAAGGATATGAGGACGTATGCAACGATTGAAACGGGAACGCCGGGAACCGTAACTACGGCGCAGATCCCGCGGGTAACCTCCGATGACAAGACGGCGCCTGCTGCTCCTCAGGGCTTCCAGGCTGCTGCCGGAGCAGGCGAAGCGACGCTCAGCTGGCAGCCGAGTCCTGACGCCGATGTGGCTGGATATCGTGTCTACATGAACGGACAGCTGGAGCTGACGCTTCCGTCGACGGCTACGACTTATCGGGTACCGGGGTTGAATGGTGCCGTGACCGTTAGCTTCGAGCTGAGCGCAATCGATGCATCCGGCAACGAGTCGCAGCGGGCGACCGCATCGGCTAAGCCGACCTACGCCATTATGACGCAGGAAGAGCGGCAGCCAAGCCCTGCCAATGCGCTTACCGAATCAAGATATCAAGCCGCATGGGATGTTGGAGGGAAGGGCCCGATCATTCCGGGACTTGTACAGGGCCACGTTCCACAGGGTATGTCTTATTATAAGGACAATAGCCGCGATTGGATTCTCATGGCAGCCTACCACTTCTCGGGGGACCCGAGTACAATGGCGGTTGTCGATGCGAAGACAGGAGAGCTGGTGAAATATGTTCATTTGAAAAACGCTGACGGCTCCATCTACACGGGCCATGCCGGCGGTGTGGCGGTAAGCAAGGAGAATGTATGGCTTTCCTCCGGCAAAAAGATGCACCGATTGCCTATCCAGACATTGATCGATGCCCAGGACGGGGGCTTCGCCACCTTCGCCGATGCGTTCGATGTCGTGACGAACTCTTCTTTTGCCGCATATCATGAAGGCATTCTGTGGGTGGGAGAGTATAGCAATCCGCCTTCCTACACGACGAATCCGGAGCACAAGCTGGACAACCGTCAAGGGGAAGCGCATTTGGCCTGGATTGCAGGGTATCCGCTAGGGCAAGACGATCGGCTGCCTGCAAATACACCGACCGTTCTGGAAGACAAAGTGAATAAGGCCGTACCGACCTACATCATGAGTATCGGGGATAAAATCCAAGGCGTAGAATTCCACGGGGGCGAGGTTCTGCTTACGTATAATCACGGTCGTCCGTTTAATCGAATTTTGCGTTATGCTATGCCGAGCTTGAGCGATCTGTCCTCGAAGCAGATGGAGGTAGCGCTTGGCGGAGTGAACGTACCGGTATGGATGCTGGATGCGCAGAACTTTGCCGGCTCCATCGATGTTCCGACCGGTTCGGAGAACTTGTTCATCCGGACGGAAGACGGAAGAGATCAGCTGTACGTGAACTTCGAGTCCGGCGCCAATCATATGAGGCACATGTCCTCTTATTCCATGGATCGCCTGCTCCGGCTGGATCTGGCCCTGATGCGCGCTTATGACAGCCGCACCTTGCAGGGAATTCCGGCCGAGCTGAACGTCGGCGCGGAAGCGCAAGCGACCGTCCTGGCTGACAGAGGCAAGCGCGATGCCGAGAACGTAACCTCAGCTTACACATGGACCAGCAGCGATCCGTCCGTTGTACAGGTAACGGCAGACGGACGCGTGAAAGCAGTGAAATCCGGGTCAGCCACTATTACGGCGCAGTCCGGAACCAGCGTATTGACGGCTTCCGTTAAAGTGGCTAAGCCGGATTCCATTCGCGTCGTGCTGCCGGAAAACGGCCGGATGACGGAAGGCACGACCTATCAGCTGGCCGTGAAGGCTGTATATAACGGCGGCTTCGAGGGAGATGCCACGGCTCAGGCGGTTTACGCTGTGAAGGAAGGCTCGGGCTCGCTTGAAGTGAGCGGCACGGGACTGGTTCGCGCCAAGAAGCCGGGTGCGGGCATACTGCTCGTTACGTTTGAAGGATATACGCTGGAGCTCAAGGTAATCGTGCGCCCTGAGGAAGCGGGAGGCGGCGATGACAGCGGCGGCACCTTGCCCGGTAACAGTGGCGCTGCCGGTCCGGCTGCTGTTACCGTTCCAAGCCAGCCTAAGCAGCAGGTGCTTACGGCAGAGGCATTGAAGCCGGAAGCGGGTGTTATCGCGGTCAAGCTGGACGAGCGGCAAACTGAGCTGGCGATTACCGGGGACGTTTTGCAGAAGCTTAGCACGACCCCGCTCGTTGTGGAGCAGGGGAATGCCCGTTTGACACTGCCTGCAGCTTCATTAAAGGATGCAGCGGGAGGAACGGCGGCGATCAAGCTGCTTGTTGAGCTCAAGCCTACGGATGCTCCGGCTCCCTCCAAGGAGCTGAAGCCTGCGGCAAAAGCCTTCACCTTCGGCTTATCCGTTGCCCAAGAGGATGGTACGAAAACAGCCTTGAAGCCGCTCGATCGACCGGCGAAGGTTAGCGTTCCCGTGGATAGCCGGGGTGATTCCCGCTTGTTAGGACTTTATGCGATCCAGCCGGATGGCTCGCCTGTCTACGTTGGCGGCAGTGTGAAGGACGGCGTACTTACGGCGGAGCTGAATGCAGCGGGAACCTATGCCGTACTCGAGTTCAACAAGTCGTACACCGACGTTCCGGACGGCCACTGGGCGAACGAGGCCTTAAAGGTGCTGGCGGCCAAGCATGTGGCCCAAGGGGTATCTCAGGATGCGTTCGCGCCGAATGAGCCGGTCACCCGGGCAGAGTTTACGGCACTGCTCGTTCGCGCCTTCGGACTCACTGCGCAGGGAAAAAGCAGCTTCGAGGATGTTAGCGGCGATGCATGGTACAGCGGAGCTATTCAGGCCGCTGCGGCCAGCGGACTGATTGAAGGCGTCGAAGCCGGTCGCTTCGCGCCGAATGAGCCGGTCACCCGTGAGCAGATGGCCGTGCTGCTGGTACGCGCATGGGAGAAGAGTGTAGGCAACCTGGAGCCCGGGGACGCCGGATCGTTCCAGGACGCGTCTAGCCTCTCCGGCTGGGCGTCTGAGGCGGTTGCCAAGGCACGCAAGACGGGTTTGCTCAGCGGTAAGGACGGAGACCGCTTCGACCCGTCGGCAGTAGCTACCCGTGCCGAGAGTGCGCAGGCCATTTTCAACGCGTTGTTTAAATAAGGCAGATTGCTTGAGCGGCCCTTCGGGGCCGTTTTTTCATGTACGAATCTGAGTCTTGGGGATAAGCTCGCAAGGCCTCGCGAACAGACAATAGGCCCCTGCACATATTCGGGCGGACGGGATATCTACCCATCCCAAAACCTCCCGCTAGGCATAGGATATAGCGTAAGGTACAAACAAAAAAAGGGAGGACGATAGCATGACACACGCAGGCGGCTGGACTTCGACAGGGGCGATCCTGGTTCTGTTCATACTTTTGGTAATCATCACTCGCACGATTCTTGTGTAATGAAAAAGGCAGCCGGAAGGCTGCCTTTTTACATAAGGTAATTTCGGATATAACGGAGACGACCGCTCTCGTTTCGAAAGATCTCAGGCTTCTTCTCACGGGATAGGTAATCAACAGCAAAAACTTGCGTTTCCGGCATAAAGGTTACCGCCATAGCGTCCAGTTCCCGGTTTAGCGATGCGACAAGAAGCTGGCCCTGTTCCATGCGAAGTATGCTCGTCTCCGCAAGCGTCCCTACAACGGCATCGCCGTCCAGATCCGTTTCCACGGCGTGGGCTTCGAGGTTCAGCCATACGCTTGGAACATGGTGCTCTACAGTTAGATAGCTGGTTAGGGGGCAGTTGGCACCGCAGGCACCGGTCAGCCGTATGGTACTCTTTCCCAGAGCGCCGCTTGAAGTGACGTCTACAGGGGAGCTGGCAAGATCCCCGTAAGAAATCGGTCCGACATCATACAGAATGGGATCTCCTTGGGACTGAAAGCCTGCGTATACCCATGGCTCAGTATCGTTCTGTTTTTTGAAGAGGATCATTTTTCCTGTAGCAATAGGTGGTTCGGAAAGGAACATAAGAGAATCCGCTGAAGCAACCGGCGTAACGGCTTGGGGCACAGATGCTTCATAAGGCCGGAAGGTGAGGGCAATCACCCGGTTCTCAGCGGCGGGAGTCATCCGTGTTAGGACAAGCAAGCACACAATACAGAGAAAGCAGCAGGCGGCCGATATGATCAACCAACGAGAAACATGCGGACGGATATACCGCCGACGGTGTGAAGTAAGTCCCATACTGCATCGTCTCCTCTGGAAGTTTGTTTGATTTTATTCTAAATTAGTAGCAATACAACAATCAATAAACCAGGAGGCCATGATACCGCATGATCAACATCCTATTCGTATGCTTAGGCAACATTTGCCGTTCACCAATGGCGGAGGCGGTGTTTCGTAAGAAGGTCCGGGAGGCGGGGCTGGAAGACCGCATCCGAATCGATTCTGCAGGAACGGGGAGCTGGCACATCGGCAAGCCGCCGCATGAGGGGACAAGGAGGATTTTGAAGCATTACGGTATCGACACGACGGGGATGAAGGCGCGTCAAGTAGGGGCCGGGGACTTCCGGGATTTTCAGTACATCATCGCGATGGACAGCAGCAATGTGAGGAATCTGGAGGCAATTGCTCCTGCCGGACCCGGAGCGGAAGTGAGGAAGCTGCTGGATTGGGCTCCCAATGCGGGTGTCTCGGATGTTCCCGATCCGTACTATACCGGCAACTTCGAAGAGGTATACAAGCTGGTCGATGAGGCGTGTGATACGCTGCTCGGCTATATTCGAAAACGAGAAAAGGTGTAGCCATGTCAGCTTGCAGCGAATATAATGAAATTATAAATAGTCGAAAAAATCTGAAAATTTAACAAGCGTACCGATCGATCAAAGGGGGCCGGGGGCATGAGCCAAAAATCCTCAAAAGACGTGATTCGGCAAACGCAGCAGTACGGCGCACACAATTATCATCCGCTGCCGCTAGTCATTGCCAAGGCAGAGGGGGTGTGGGTGGAGGATCTGGAAGGGAAACGGTATATGGATTTCCTCAGCTCCTATTCCGCACTGAATCACGGCCATCGGCATCCGAAAATTATCGATGCTTTAGTCCGGCAGGCGGCTAAGGTGACATTAACTTCCCGCGCCTTTCATAATGAATATTTAGGAGAGCTTTATGAGAAGCTTCATAAGCTGACCGGCAAAACGCACTTTCTCCCCATGAATACCGGTGCCGAAGCTGTTGAGACGGCGATCAAGGCAGCTCGGCGCTGGGCCTATCGAAGGAAGGGCGTACCGAAGGATCAAGCTCAGATCATCGTATGTGAGAACAACTTTCACGGACGCACCACTACCATTACCTCTTTTTCCACGAACTCCTCCTACCAAGACGGCTTTGGGCCGTTCACGCCCGGCTTCACCGCTGTTCCCTATGGGGATGCGGAGGCGCTGCGGCAAGCCATCACTCCACACACAGCAGCATTTCTGGTCGAGCCCATGCAAGGGGAGGCGGGCATCGTGCTCCCCCCTGACGGTTACTTGCAAGATGTAGCCCGGATTTGCGGGGATAACGGCATCTTGCTTATCGCCGATGAAATTCAGACCGGCCTGGGCCGAACCGGGGCTCTCTTTGCCTGTGACCATGAACAGGTGGTGCCCGACATGTACATTCTCGGTAAATCGCTCGGTGGCGGTGTGCTGCCGGTGTCGATGGTCGCTGCAGATCATGACGTTCTGCAGGTGTTCGATCCGGGGTCGCACGGCTCCACGTTCGGAGGAAACCCCCTTGCCTGTGCCGTTGCCCTGGCTTCCCTGGAAGTGCTGGAGGACGAAAAGCTCGCTCAGAACTCCCGTACGCTAGGTGCTTATTTGTTATCTCAGCTGCAGGTGAAGGGAGTAGCCGGACTGCCTTGGGTCAAGGACATCAGGGGACGGGGATTGTTTGTCGGAATCGAGCTGGATCGCCCTGCGAGACCGTTTTGCGAAAGGCTGATGCAGCAAGGGCTTCTCTGCAAGGAAACGCATGACACGATCATCCGGTTGGCACCGCCGCTCATCATCACGAAGCAGGAGCTGGATTTTGCTTTGGAACGCATTGTAGAAGTGCTCTTCGAACAACCGGAATGGTGATAGCGAGGCAAAAAGCATACAGAGACGGAGGGACTATGCTTATGATCGATTATCGTCCGGAACCGCTAACGAATTTTAAAGCTGCACGGGAGGAGGAGGCACTTGCCAAGGCGCTGGCGGAAGTGCAAGCTCAGCTCGGCCGGGACTATCCGATTGTGCTCGGCGGCCGATCCTGCGAGACGGGAGAATGGATCGTATCGCGCAACCCCTCCCGGCATTCGGAGGTCGTGGGCCGCGCAGCTAAGGCCAACTTGTCGCTTGCGGAACAGGCGATACAGGAAGCATATCGCACGTTTGCATCTTGGTCGCAGGTGAAAGCGGAGGTGCGTGCGGATGTACTCTTCAAAGCGGCGGCTATTCTGCGTAGGAGAAAGCATGAATTTTCCGCTTGGATGATGCTTGAGGCAGGCAAGAACAGGGTGGAGGCTGATGCGGACACGGCGGAAGCGATTGATTTCATGGAATATTACGCCCGGCAAATGCTTGAGCTGGACGGCAGAGGAGCGGCGAAGCTGGTGCATGTGCCGGGCGAACGGAGCCAGCTCGTGTACCTTCCGCTCGGAGTCGGTATTGTTATTCCGCCGTGGAACTTTCCGCTGGCGATTCTGGCAGGCATGACTACTGCTGCAGTGGTAGCGGGGAACACGGTGGTGGTGAAGCCCTCCAGCCAAACGCCGGTCATTGCCGCAAGGTTCGTATCCCTGCTGGCGGAGGCCGGGCTGCCGGATGGCGTTGTGCAATTTCTGCCGGGGAGCGGCGCAGAGATCGGGGATTATCTCGTGGCGCACAAGCTGACGCGGTTCGTATCGTTTACCGGCTCCCGCGAAGTCGGTGTGCACCTGCATAAGCTGTCCGCCGAGGTACAGCCGGGGCAAATATGGCTCAAGCGTTATGTCGGGGAGCTTGGAGGCAAGGACGCGATCATCGTCGACGAGGACGCGGATCTGGAGGAGGCTTCGGCCGGGATCATCGCCTCGGCTTTCGGCTTCTCCGGGCAGAAATGCTCCGCCTGCTCCAGGGCCATTATTCATGATGCGGTGTACGACGAGGTAGTGGAACGGTGCCGTGTGCTGTCGGAGCAGCTTAAGCTGGGGCCGGCGACGGATGCGGCGAGTGATCTTGGGCCGGTGATCGACCGGGCCGCTTACCGCAAAATCGTCGACTATATCGAAGCAGGCCGGCAGGAAGGACGATTACTTACCGGCGGGACCTATGCGGACGATATCGGCTACTATATCGCACCAACCATTTTCGCCGATGTGGCTCCGGGCGCGAGGCTGATGCAGGAGGAAATTTTCGGGCCGGTGCTCGCGTTCGCCAGCGCAGTTTCCTTCGAAGAAGCGTTGCAGATCGCCAATTTCTCCGATTACGGGCTTACCGGTGCTGTGTATACGAACAACCGGGAGAACATAGAACGGGCGAAGGCCGCTTTTCACGTGGGAAATCTGTATATCAATCGGAAGTGTACAGGGGCTACTGTCGGTGTCCATCCATTTGGCGGGTTCAACATGTCGGGCACCGATTCCAAGGCCGGTGGTCCGGACTATTTGCTGTTATTCACTCAACCCAAGCTGATCGCTGAGCGTTTATAGCCGCTCGCCGCAGCCCATGTTTGTTTCACACGAGGAGGCAGACGTTTATGGGAATCGAGCTTTTGTATCGACAAATGGTACTGTCCGTGGCAGGTCATCCCCGCATTCGCGGCTGGATGGAGAAGCGTGGGATGGCTTGGGGCGTGCGGCGGTTTGTGGCGGGTAATACGCTCACAGAGGCACTGGAGCAGGTCCAGCGGTTGAACAAGGCAGGGCTGATGGCGACGCTGGATTATCTTGGAGAGAGTGTGTATGAACGGGAGCAGGTCGCGGTCGTTCGTGAAGAAATCCTAAGGATGCTGGAGGAGCTCGATCGGCTGAAGCTTCAGGCTAATGTATCGCTCAAGCTGTCGCAGCTGGGGCTCCTGATCGACGAATCGTTATGTCTGGAGCAGATGGAGGTCATTGTGGGGCGGGCGCGGCAATACGGGGGCTTTGTTCGGATCGACATGGAGGATTCCTCGCTTACGGATGCGACGCTTCGGGTGTTCACGAGGCTGCTGGCTGAGTACGGCAGGGAGCATGTAGGAACGGTGATTCAATCCTATCTTTACCGGTCCTATGCGGATGTGGACTGCTTGAGCTCCTTGCGGGCGAATCTGCGCATTGTGAAGGGGGCCTACAAGGAGCCGCGGGAAATCGCCTATGCTAGCAAGAAGGACGTCGACGACAATTATTTTGAGCTGGTGCGGCTGTGTCTCGATCGCAAAAGGTATGTTGCGGTAGCGACGCATGACCGCAAGCTGATCGAACGAGTGATCCGGTATGCGGAGGACAAAGGAGTTGCGCCGGATCGTTTCGAGTTTCAAATGCTATACGGCATCGCCGGTCAGCTGCAGCTGGAGCTGGCCGCCAAGGGCTATCGCGTTCGGGTATACACCCCTTATGGAGAGCAGTGGTATCCGTATTTCTCCCGCCGCATTGCGGAAAGGCCCGCCAACCTGTGGTTTGTGATCAAAGGACTTCTGCGGAGATAGAAGGGGGTGGGGACGAGTGAATCCAAGCCGGAACCGAAGCGTTACCGTTCTTGGCGTTCCGATGGACCTCGGCGCGGATCGCCGCGGCGTCGATATGGGACCGAGCGCGATCCGGTGTGCCGGACTTGAGCAGCGTCTAGCGGAGCTGGGGTATCAGGTACGCGATGAGGGCGATTTGATCGTCCGAAGAGCCAAGTCTCAGCCGGCGCCGGGTACGAACCTCAAATATTTATACGAGATCGCCCGGGTCAATGGAGAACTGTGCGAGCGCGTATCGCAAACCGTAGCCGGACAAAGCTTCCCGCTGGTGATCGGGGGCGACCACAGCATTGCCATCGGCACGCTGGCGGGGCTGTCGCAGCACTACCCGCGGCTTGGCGTCATCTGGTACGATACGCACGGCGATGTCAACACGGCGGGGACATCACCCTCCGGCAACATCCACGGGATGGCGCTGGCGGTTGCGATGGGCTACGGACACGAGCTGCTGACATCGATCGGCGGTCCCGTGAAATCGCCGATGGATCCTTCCCGCGTCGCCATCATCGGGGCGCGGTCGCTGGATCCGGGGGAGAAGCTGTTCCTGCGGAAGCTTGGAGTGAAGGTGTTCACCATGCACGAGATCGATCGGATCGGCATGACCCGCGTGATGGAGCAGGCGCTGCGCATCGTGACGAACGGAACGGACGGCGTCCACCTGAGCCTCGATCTGGACGCGCTGGACCCGTCGTTCGCCCCGGGCGTCGGCACTCCGGTGCCGGGCGGGCTCAGCTTCCGCGAGAGCCAGCTGGCGATGGAGATGATCGCCGAGGCCAATGTGCTCGTCGGCGCGGAGTTCGTCGAGGTCAATCCGATCCTCGACCATTTGAACTCCACCGCGAAGGTGGCGGTGGAGCTGGTCGGCTCGCTGTTCGGCGAGACGATTTTGTAGGGAGCCGCGGGCTCCCTTTTTTCGTTAAAGGCATGGATGTGGATGAACCTGGAGACACGAGCGCGCAATAATCGCACGAATGCAATTACATGCGCGCAAGACACTCCAATCGGCACCGGCAATGGCAAAAATGCGATAAACGGCGTAAATTCGGCCTTTGGAGAGAAGAAAGCGTGGGGATAATCGCATGGATGCGATTATAGGCGCCATAAACGTACGCAATGGCACCACCAATGGCAAAAATGCGATAAAAATGCGGCGTATGCTTACATTACCGCCCCAGCGCCGGTTGTTTTTTTCATTTCACATGAGCGGTTCACGATTGTATGGTAAAATGATGCAAAGTATACATCTGTGAATGGAGAGGGTCATAGTGATACGATTGGCAGTCATCGGTACGAACTGGATTACAGAGGAATTTGTGAAGGCGGCGGAGGAAACCGGAAGGTTCGAGCTCACAGCGGTGTACTCCCGTACGGAGGATAAGGCGCGTGATTTCGCAGAGAAGCACCGGGCGCAGCACTTGTACTCAGATATCGACGGGTTTGTACGGAGCGAGCACTTTGATGCAGTATATATAGCAAGTCCGAATTCCCTCCACGCTGAGCATGCTATTGCCTGTATGAAGCAAGGGAAGCACGTGCTGTGCGAGAAGCCTATCGCTTCGAATGCGGACGAGCTCAAGGCGATGATAGCGGCGGCGCAACAGAACGGCGTGCTGCTCATGGAAGCGATGAAGTCAACGCTGATGCCGGGCTTCGGGGCGATCTGCGAGCATCTGCCGAAGCTTGGCCGGATCAGACGGTATTTTGCAAGTTATTGCCAGTATTCGTCGCGGTACGATGCCTATAAGGAGGGGAACGTGCTGAATGCCTTTAATCCGGTGTTCTCCAACGGCTCGCTGATGGATCTCGGAATTTATTGCCTGTACCCGCTTGCCGTGCTGTTCGGGAAACCGGAGACGGTGAAGGCTAGCGGACTGCTGCTGGAATCCGGCGTGGACGGCGAAGGGAGCCTGCTGCTTGAGTACAAGGATATGGATGCCGTTATTATGCATTCGAAGATCAGCCATTCGTATCTCCCTGCCGAGATTCAAGGAGAGAACGGCACGATGGTGATCGACCGGATCAATCAGCCGAACAAGGTGGAAATCCGCTATCGTGACGGCAGGGCGGAGGAGCTGACCGTGCCGGTGGAGCATCATTCGATGTATTACGAGGCGCTCGAATTTGCCCGGTTAATCGGGGAAGGGCGGACGGAGTCCCAAGTAAACTCCCATACCAGTTCGTTGATTACAATGGAAATGATGGACGAGGCACGCAGGCAAATGGGGCTGGTATTTCCGGCGGACGCACGTTAGACTATGACAAGAAAAGTCCGGACCTCTTCAAAAAAGAGGAGCCGGACTTTCCCTTTCCGCCTATAGATAAGAGCCGCCGCTTGCGTCAATCAACTGTCCGGTGATCCAGCGGCTATCCGGGGAGGCCAGGTAGCCGGCAATGGCGGCAATGTCCTCCGGCTCTCCCCATCTCCCGAAGATGGAAAATTCCGCACCGAACTTTCTTGACGCCGGATCCTGCAGCATGGAGGCATTCATATCCGTAGCGACGAATCCCGGCAGGATCGCATTGACCGTAATGCCGCGAGGTCCCAGCTGCTTGGCTAACGTGAGGGTCAGCGTATTGATAGCCCCTTTCGTCATGCTATACGCGGCAATATCCGGTATGGCGATTCTCGTAACGGCGGAGGACAGGTTGATGATGCGCCCCTCCTCCCGCATCCGCGGCAAGGCTTGTTGAATCAAATAGAAGGGGGCTTTCACATTTACCGAAAAAATCGTATCAAAAGCAGCCTCCGGAGTATTCTCGACCGAGCCGTAAAGGGCTATGCCCGCATTGTTTACGAGAATATCCAGGTGGTGGCTGCCCACCCTTCTGCCGAGCTCCGCATCCATTGCTTCAAACAGCGTTTCCACTCCGCTTAACGTCTCCAGGTCGGCCCCCACTGCAAAGGCAGTACCCCCGCTGTTTTCCAGCTCACGCACCGTTTCCAGCGCAGCATCCCGGCTTTTGCCATAATGAACGGCAACCATGGCCCCTTCCTGCGCCAATTTCCGTGCAATGGCTCGCCCTATGCCTCGTCCTGCTCCGGTAACTAAAGCAATCTTTCCTTTCAGCTTGCCCATTTCGTCATCTCCTCAAGGTTTGTTTTGGCCTTACCCCTTTGTTGTATCACGGTGCGACATTTGAAATGTTGCGCTCTCTTTCCGGAGCCCCAATCAGCACTCGCCTGGGAGCTTTCGAGATCTTGCTCTCTTATGGTTCGGGTCTTACGCGAGATACGGGGGTCAGGTATACTCCAAGATGAGGTGAAGAACATGAAGATACGTATGAAAAATCACGAGGCCCCTGTGTCTGAAAAGCAGTGGCGAGCGATCATCGATTGTGATTCGAGCTATGACGGCCTATTTATTTACGCTGTGCTGACGACAGGCATCTTTTGCAAGCCATCCTGCAGGTCCAGAGTGCCGAATCGAGGGAACGTGACTGTATTCGGGCATGCGGAAGAAGCACTGACTGCCGGATTTCGCCCGTGCAAGCGATGCAAGCCTATGGACCGCCTGGGCCCTATGGAGGACTGGGTTGACCGAATTACGCAATATATCGATGACCACTACAAGGACCCGCTAACCTTAGAAGCCCTATCGTATCATTGCCATGGAAGCCCGTATCATCTTCAGCGCACCTTTAAGCGATGGAAGGGGATGACTCCAGGCGAATATATTCAACAAACCAGAATTCATAAGGCAAAGGAGCTGCTGGCCGGCTCGGATAAGCCCGTTGCGGAGATCGGCAGCGCGGTAGGTTTGCCGAGCGCCCCTTATTTCATCACTCTGTTCAAGAGAAAAACGGGGCATACCCCTGCCGATTTCCGCAAGCTGCTTAGGGAAAAAACAAGGTAGACACGCAATGAAACGATTGTAACATATCGCTTGACATACCCTATTGGGGTATATTATGATATTCACATCGAAGACATACCCCGCAGGGGTATAAAACGATATCAAATAACCTATCCTAAAGAAGGAGTCGATGACCATGAATCAACACAAAGTAGATTTTCGTATAGAGGGTATGGGGTGCCAATCCTGTGTCGGCAAAATTGAAAGCAAATTGGGCACGCTGGACGGTGTCAGCTGCAAAGTGAATTTTGCCGAGAAGACGGCCCAAGTCACAATCACGGAAGGCGGGGCTTCGGAAGAGACCGTCCTCCATACGATTCAAAGCATGGGCTACCAGGCCTCCCCGACCGATCGAAAGGAGTAAACATTCCCTATGAAGAAGCTTGGTAAAATAGCCGCAGTCACCCTGCTGTCCGCTGCGCTGCTTGCAGCATGCACGCCGAAGAAAGAGGAAGCACACGACGCACACGGTGCACATAGCGATCACGGAGCGGCGAGCCCGGCCATCGAAACGAAAGCAAGCTGGAAGCTGTCCGCAGCTCAGCCGCAGGCGAACCAGCCGACGAATATTGCAATCCAAATCAACGATGCCAAGGGCGCTCCTATCGAGAAGTTCGATGTAAGCCACGAGAAGCAGATGCACCTTATAGTGGTGAGCAAGGACTTGAGCTATTTTGACCACATTCATCCGGAATATAAGCAAAAGGGGCTCTTCGAGGTCGGCACGACGTTCCCGAAGAACGGGGAATATAAGCTCATTGCCGACTTCGTTCCATCCGGAGGACAGCCGAGAACCGAAACGAACTGGATTCAAGTCGGCGCAGAGAAGCCGGCGGCCCCGGCTCCCATTAAGCAGGGCAGCAGCTTGACGCAGACCGCTCAAGGCATTGAGGTTACGCTGAGCTTCGATAAGCTTCAATCCGGTCAGCCGGTACAAATGAAGTTCTCGTTCAAGGACGCGAAGACGAAGGAGCCGATCAAGAACCTGCAGCCTTATCTCGGGGCGGTAGGTCATGTAGTCATCATCAGCGGCGATGTGGAGCAGTACATCCACAACCATCCGATTGATGAAAAGGCGACGGGGCCGGATGCCAAGTTCAGCACAAGCTTCCCGAAGAGCGGCGTCTACAAAATTTGGGGACAGTTCCAGCATAACGGCAAGGTATTCACCGTGCCTTACGTCGTGCAGGTTCCGTAAATGAAGGCTGTCGGAGTTGTCCTGTTCTATGGGGCCCTGCTGGGCCTCGCATACATACAGCAGGATCCTATCCTGCAATGGCTTCACAACGGCGAAAGGGGAGAGTGGCCGCTGGCACTGGCGCTAGCCACCTTCCTTGCCTTCGTGCCGGTCGTTCCGTTCGGCGTGGTCGGCGGAATCATGGGAGCCAAATACGGTCCGCTGCTCGGGGGCTTCATTAATACGGCGAGCTCTACCGCGGCGGCGGTGCTCATGTTCCTTTTCGTACGTTATGCGTTCATGGAGCAGGGGCGCGTTTACCTGAGCCGATTCAAGCAGCTGGAGCGGTTTACCGTCCTTTTTGAACGGAATCCCTTCATGAGTATTCTCTTCGCCCGCTTAATACCATTCATACCGGCAGCGGCCGTCAATATTTATTCCGCCATTAGCCGGACGCCGCTGATCACCTTCTTCACGGCTACGCTGGTGGGCAAGGTGCCTGTCATGCTCGTTTTCGCCCTGGTAGGCGATCAAATGTTCAACAGCGCAGCCCGGACGCTGACGGTTGTGCTGATCTACGGAGCTTTCCTAGCTGCCGTATACGGCGGGTACCGGCTTTGGCACAAGACCAACAACGCAACTTCATAAGGAGAGAATCACTATGTCTACGCCAGCAGCCTCAACAACACGGCTTGGCCCGGGTCAGCAGACTGCCGGAGGGCTGTCGAAGCCGATGGTCATTTTTACATTCTTATTAGGTATCTTTATGGGAGCGCTTGACCACGGGATCGTCGGCCCGGCGCTCAGCTCTATTATGGCGGCCTACCAATTGAACTCCTCCTGGGGCGTATGGAGCTTCACGATCTACACTTTGCTATTCGCCGTCAGCATTCCGGTACTCGGCAAGCTTTCGGACCGTTTCGGCCGCAAACAGATTTTTACCTTCGGCATCAGCACCTTCGCCATCGGCTCAGTCATTGCAGCCTTGGCTCCAAACTTTATCGTGTTTCTGCTGGGCCGGGCGGTACAGGCGATAGGTACCGGGGGGATCTTCCCGATTACCGCAGCTCAGATTGCGGTGTCGTACCCGCCTGACAAAAGAGGCAAGGCCATGGGCCTGATCGGGGTAGTCTTCGGCATCGGCACGATTCTGGGACCGGTTCTCGGCGGCGTCATCATTGCGTTCATGCAATGGCAATGGATTTTCCTGATCAATGTTCCGATTTCGCTGATGATCCTGGCGATGATCTCCCGGTTCCGTTCGGAGCAGCAGACGGTTCAAAAGTCGATCGACACGGCCGGCATTGTCCTGCTGACTCTGCTCATTCTTTCCTTGATGCTGGGCATCACACAAGCCAACGTCTGGTATCTTCTCGCGGCCGCGGTGCTGCTGCCGGTCTTCCTGCTGATTGAACGGAAGCATCAGGATCCGGTGATGAATTTGAGCTATTTCACTCGGGCTGGAACGCTGACTTTGCTGCTGGCCTCGCTGCTTTCGGGCTTCGTTATGGCAACGGCTACGAACCTGCTTCCGTTGTATGGGGAAACGCTGCTCGGCCTGACCAAAGGGAATTCCGGCTTGACCGTAGCGCCTGTGGCGGTATCTTCTATGATCGCCTCCCTAATTGCAGGATATATGGTAGATAAATGGGCCCGCGCAGGGTGCTTCTCCTCGGCTTCGCGGTTTCGCTGTTAGGCGCAGGATCGCTGGCCTTCGCGGTCACTTCGGTTGCCTCCTTTGTTCTGACGATCATCGTCATGGGCTTCGGTGTCGGCATCATCATAGGCGCACCACTGAATATGATGATACTGCAAGCGGTAGGGCCGAAGGAAACGGGATCGGCCGTCGGGTATTTAAGCTTGTTCCGCTCGGTAGGCTCGACCCTGGGCCCGACGATTGCAGGCCCGATGATCGCTTCGATGGCGCAAGGCTTCGCCGGACTTTACTCTATAAGTGCTGCGGCTTCGATTGCGAGCATTGTGATGATTGCTATTTTCGTGAAGAAAAAAGTTTCGTAAAGCTATTTACATACGGGTGGGGGGTATGGTATATTGATGTTGCAAGGCAGGGAGGTGACATCGATGAGCGATACAGGCGAGCATTGCTGCACAGCTTCTACGGAAGCCAGGCAGAGCCATCACTCCGATAAGATCAAGTCGAATCTGGCAGCAAGGCTGAATCGGATCGAAGGCCAAATTCGCGGTCTGAAGGGCTTAATCGAGAAGGATACCTATTGCGACGATGTATTGAATCAGATCGCTGCCGTACAGTCGGCACTCACGAGTGTCGGAAGAATTTTGCTGGAGGGGCACATGCGAAGCTGTGTGGTGGAACGCATTCAATCGGGAGACCGCGAGGTCGTCGACGAATTGATGATTACAATGAACAAATTAATGAAATAATAAATTCATGGAGGGATTTCCTATGGAAAAGGTAACATTACAAGTAGAAGGCATGTCTTGCGATCATTGCGTTCGGGCTATTGAGGGAGCGTTGAAGGAAATCGGGGCTGCCGGGAAGGTCAATCTTGCGGCAAAAACCGTAGATGTGCAGTTTGATGCAGGGAAGGTTACGCTGGCTGCGGTAAAAGAGGCAATCGAGGATCAGGGCTACGATGTAGCGTAAGCCGGATTCCCGCCTGGATAGCTGCAGTGAGGTTTAAGGCGATTTTATAACGTTACCGTCAGAATGCGATGAGGATTTTACTACGTAAGGTGATTAAATCATCTTTCAGTGGTTAGTCTGGGGCTATGGCGGCGGATTGGCTTTGGATAAAGTTACTTTATAACGTTACGAGTATCAGCGTGCTTAGAATTGCTATATGTAAGATGATGAAATAACGATAAGGTTTGAATAAAGAGATAGAGTGAGCAAAAAGGTATTTTTTTTGCAGATTTTTATACCCCCTACGGGTATTGGTTCAAGAGGAGGACGACGAGATGGAAAAACAGCTTACGGCAGAGGCGGAGCAGCAGCAATCGACGCTGCAGATTACGGGAATGACTTGCGCCGCATGTGCCAATCGGATCGAAAAGGGCTTGAATAAGGTGGAGGGCATATCCCAGGCGACGGTGAACTTCGCTTTAGAGCAGGCATCCGTCACATTCGACCCTGCAAGAACGAATCTCGGTCAGGTCGAGCAGAAGATTCAGGCGCTTGGTTACGGTGTGGTTCGCGAGACGGCCGATTTTACCATAACGGGAATGACCTGTGCGGCCTGTGCGACCCGGATCGAGAAGGGCCTGAACAAGCTCGAAGGCGTAAAGGCAACCGTGAATCTGGCGCTGGAAACGGCACATGTTGAGTATAACCCGGCTGTGGTCTCTGTGAGCGATATGATCGCACGCGTGGAGAAAATCGGCTATAAAGCCGCTTTGAAGCAGGATCAGCCGGATACGGGCGACCGCCGTCAGAAAGAAATTCGCCGCCAGAAGCTCAAGCTGCTCGTTTCGGCACTGCTTTCGTTCCCGCTGCTGTGGGCGATGGTGAGCCATTTTTCCTTCACGTCGTTCATCTGGCTTCCGGATTTGTTCATGAACCCCTGGTTTCAGTTCGCTCTAGCCACGCCCGTGCAGTTCATTATCGGCAGACAGTTCTATATAGGCGCCTATAAGGCGCTTCGGAACGGCAGTGCCAACATGGATGTGCTGGTTGCGCTGGGAACGTCGGCCGCATACTTCTACAGCCTGTATCAGACGGTAGAGTTCAGCCGCGGCGGCAGCCACCACATGGTGGAGCTGTACTACGAAACCAGCGCAGTGCTGATTACGCTGATTTTGCTTGGCAAATTGTTCGAGGCTCTCGCGAAGGGACGTTCCTCGGAAGCCATCAAAACGCTGATGGGTCTGCAGGCGAAGACAGCGGTTGTCATTCGGGACGGTCAAGAGCTGATCGTACCGGTGGAGCAGGTGCTGGCCGGTGACGTCGTAGTCGTCAAGCCGGGCGAGAAAATCCCGGTGGACGGCGAGGTGCTTCGCGGCGTATCCACGGTGGATGAATCGATGCTGACGGGAGAAAGCATCCCGGTTGAGAAGCGTGAGGGAGACTCCGTCATCGGTGCTACGATCAACAAGAACGGTGTGCTGCAGGTGAAAGCGACGAAGGTCGGTAAGGAAACGGCCTTGGCACAGATCATTAAGGTTGTGGAGGAAGCCCAGGGCTCGAAGGCTCCGATTCAGCGGGTAGCGGACGTCATTTCCGGCATTTTCGTTCCGATTGTGGTAGGGATCGCATTGGTCACGTTCCTCATCTGGTACTTTATCGTAGAACCGGGAAGTTTCTCAAGCGCACTGGAAAAAGCCATCGCCGTACTGGTCATCGCCTGCCCATGTGCATTGGGCTTAGCGACTCCGACGTCGATTATGGCCGGCTCGGGCCGCTCGGCGGAGCTGGGCGTACTGTTCAAGGGCGGGGAGCATCTGGAGGCTACACACAAGATCGATGCCATGATTCTTGATAAAACAGGTACGGTAACGAAAGGCAAACCGGAGCTGACGGATGTGCTGGTGGAGCCTGATTTCGAGGAAACAGCATTCCTGCGTTTGGTAGGCTCAGCCGAGAAAAATTCCGAGCACCCGCTGGCGGAAGCCATCGTTGCCGGTATTAAGGAGCAAGGCGTGGAGCTGCCGGATTCGGAGCAGTTCGAGGCGATTCCCGGCTACGGTATCCGCGCTGAAGTGGAAGGCCGGGAGCTGCTGGTCGGCACCCGCAAGCTGATGGCCCGTTACGAGGTGGCCTTGCCTGAAGGCGCGGCGCAGCGGATGAGCGGGCTGGAGGAGTCGGGGAAGACGGCTATGCTCGTGGCTGTGGATGGGCGCTATGCCGGTATGGTAGCCGTGGCCGATACGATCAAGGAGACGTCCAAGGAAGCGGTAGCCCGATTGAAGCAGCTTGGCATCGAGGTCATCATGATTACCGGGGATAATGAGCGTACGGCCAAGGCAATCGCTGCCGAGGTCGGTATCGACCGGGTGATGGCCGAGGTTTTGCCGGAAGGCAAAGCGGCGGAAGTCAAGAAGCTGCAGAATGCGGGCAGGAAGGTAGCGATGGTCGGCGACGGGATCAACGATGCTCCTGCGCTGGCTACGGCGGATATCGGGATGGCCATCGGAACGGGGACCGACGTGGCGATGGAGGCGGCCGACGTGACACTGATGCGCGGCGATCTGAACAGCATCCCGGATGCGATCTTCATGAGCCGCAGAACGATGGTGAACATTAAGCAGAACCTGTTCTGGGCGCTGGCCTACAATGTCATCGGCATTCCGATTGCCGCGCTCGGGTTCTTGGCCCCATGGCTTGCCGGAGCGGCGATGGCGCTCAGCTCGGTCTCGGTCGTATTGAACGCGCTGCGACTGCAGCGGGTGAAGCTGTAAAGCAAAGAGCCGTCATGGAAGTGCGTTTGCTTCCGTGGCGGCTCTTCGAGTTTGCTAGGGTGGCTGTAGGGCTGCGGGATTTACGTCCAGCCCCAGAAGAAGCCGTCGCGATCCCAGGCGGCCTTGCCGCCGTGCAGCTTCTTGAATCTTTTTTTTACCTCTTTATCGATGGATACGTTCCCGTTCTCCCCTGTGTAGATGAATTGCTCCCCGTAATGCCGGCGTATGTACTCCACGGCTTCCGTCTGGTGGAGAATCCCTGCGAACCTCAACTGCTTCAGCATCCACTGGGCTACATCCTCTGCTGTTGCTTCCACTTGCCGCACGCTCCCTTTTCTCTTTGCATGAAAATAGTATAAACTAAGATGGAAAGAAAATGAAAGGACGTGCACCATGACTAGTCAGACCATCAAGTGGGGCGTGCTCGGGTATGCCCGAATCGCCAAAAACTCGCTGATTCCAGCGATTCAGGAAGCTCCGAATTCGGAGCTGTATGCAGTGGCTTCGCGGGACCCGGAGAAGCTGAAGGAATGCCGGGAGCTGTTTGCTTGTCCGAAGCTGTACGAAGACTACGATGCTATGCTGGAAGATCCCGAGCTGCAAGCCGTATACATTCCGCTGCCGAATTCAATGCACAAGGAATGGGCCATCAAGGCGATGCGGAAGGGAAAGCATGTGCTTTGCGAGAAGCCGATTGCTTTGAATGCTGCGGAATGCCGTGAAATGATCGAGGCGGCCGAGCAGTCGGGCGTGCTGCTTATGGAAGCGTTCATGTACCGTTTTACCGAGCTGGCCCTAAGGGTTAAGGAAATCATCGGCAGCGGGGAGCTTGGCGAGCTCAAATACATTCACTCGTCCTTCCGGTTTCTGCTGGACCGTCCGAATACGATCAAGATCCGCCCCGAGCTCGGCGGCGGCTCGCTATATGATGTGGGCTGTTATCCGGTCAGCTTCGTGAACATGATTACCGGACGGGCGCCGGTCTCCTGTGTCTCGCAAAGCGTCCTGGAGGGAGGGGTCGATGTGATCTTCTCGGCGCTTATGAAGTACGAGGATGGCTTGATTGCCGCGGTCAACAGCGGCTTCAACGCTCAGAAGGACACCCGCACGGAGATCGTCGGCACCAAAGGCAAGCTGGAGATCCCGGATACGTTCTCGGGTATGGACGGTGCTATCACGGTCATTACAGACACCGGGGCGCGGGAGGTACCGGTACGAGATACCGGGCGTTATACTCTCGAGGTGACGGATTTTGCCGAGGCAATCCTGCAAAAACGCCCTCCCGGCATGAGTCTGGAGGACAGCTTGTTGAACATGCAGGTGCTGGACATGCTGTTCGCTTCTATGAATGCCGCTAGGTAGCTAATAATCGCACATTTGCGATTGTAGACCCCGATACGCGCCTATTGCGCGTCGATAGTTGCAAATGTGCCATTGGGGGGGCCGTCGGGCAAGCTGGAGTCGGTGCAGCAACGTTTTAATAGCAAATATGCTATTGGAGGTCCCGATGCGTGCCTTGAGCGCACCAATAGCTGCAAAAGTGCAATTAGGAGGTCCGTCGGACCGGCTGGAGTCCGTGTTTCAGGGCTTTTATCGCACATTTGCGATTTGAGGTCCCGGTATGTGCCTCATGCGTTCCCAGCAGCAACATGCCAAATCCTACTTACCCAAGCTTCTGCCGTCAAGCGGAGCCGCTTGGGTTCTTTTATGGCGTTGATCATTGACGGGATAAAGGATTAAGCGGGTAAACGATAGTAGAACAAGGTAAGGAGGATAACGAACGATGCCATATGATATTCCCCGAATCGGCGTGGGCGCTGTCATTGTGAATGAACGGCAGGAGGTGCTGCTCGTCCTGAGAAACCGTCAGCCGGAGAAGGGGACCTGGAGCATTCCCGGCGGGAAAGTGGATTTGTATGAACGGCTGGAGGATACGGTGAAGCGGGAAATCCTCGAGGAGGTCGATCTGGAGATCGAAGTCGTAAGACTGCTCTGCATGGCGGAGACGATTCGCCCGGAGTCGGAGGAGCACTGGGTCTCTGCCCTATATGAAGCCAAGGTGCTGTCCGGCACGGCCCGGAATATGGAGGAGGGCGGGGCGATCGGCGAGGTCCGCTGGTTTCCGCTGTCCGCCCTGCCGGCCGAGCTTGCCTGCTTTACGATCCCCGGAATCGAAGCTTTTCGCAGGCTGAATGGGCCGTCCCGTAGTTAGTAGCCGCCACGGCGCGGGACGAGCCCTTAATTAGTATCAGCCGATCAGCCGCGCTTCACCACATCGAAATTATCCTCAATCAGCAGCCAATTTTGCAGAAAAGGCAGCCCCAGCTTCCAATAGCTGACCCCGCGCAGGCCGAGCTCCTTCACGAGATCGAACTTGGCCTGGATCGACCGGGCATCCTCGAACCAAACCTTATGCTGTCGGCCGCGGTCATCCCAATAGTCAAAATGCGGAGCCTGCGCCTCATAGTCATACTCAATGGCGGCCTGCTCCCGGCGCGCCAAGGCGATGGCCGCCTGCGGACTCAAGGCCCGTGCATACCGGCCGCCGGGGACGAAGGGGAGCGTCCAGTCGTAGCCGTACAGATTTTGCCCCATCATGATTTTATTCCCAGGCATTTCGGTGAGCGCATACTCCAGTACCCGTCGCACAGGACCGATCGGGGAAACCGGCATGGGCGGACCGCCGCTGTAGCCCCACTCGTAGGTCATGATCACCACGAAGTCGGCGATTTCCCCGTGGGCGCGGTAATCGTGAGCCGTATACCACTCACCCGTCTGGGTGGCGCTGGTCTTGGGCGCGAGAGCGGTGGACATCAGATAGCCCTGCCGATGAAGCCGGTCCGCAGCTTTGCGCAGGAACCGATTGTAGTCCTCGCGGTCTGACGGATGCAGGTGCTCAATGTCAAAATGAATGTCCCGGAAGCCGTATTGCTCCGCCGTGCTGATAATGTTGTCGAGCAGCGTATTCTGCAGCGACTCGCTGTTCAAGATCAGCCCTCCGAGCTCGGCGCTGAACTGGTCTTTCTCCAGGTTCGTGACCACCAGCATGAGCGTCACGGCATCTTCGCGCGCGATAGTGGGCAGGTTGCCGAGAGGGGGCGCCGCGAGCGAGCCGTCACGCTGAATGCGGAAGCTGAACGGGGCCAGATAGGTCAGCTGGGGGGCCGCTTCTCTGGACGCTCTCTGAAGCTCTTCCGATACCTCATTCCCCCGCGGTTCGACGTAGGCATTGATCTCTGCGCGTCGCTTCGGCCTAGGGGGAATATAGAGCCGTGTGCCGACGCGCAGCGGGCCTCCGACAGGGATACGGTTTACCGAGGCTAGCTGGGCGGCCGTTAACCCGAACCTTTGCGCAACAGAGAACAAGCTGTCTCCGGACCGCACCCAATAATAAGAGCCCACGATCGGAATCACCAGCGTCTGGCCGACGACCAGCGAGTCGGACGCCGAGATTTGATTGGCCTCCGTAATGCTTTCTACCGATATGCCATAGGCCTGTGACAGCCCGTACAGTGTATTTCCCCGCTGCACCACATGAATCTGCATGTCTTTCATCTCCTCCCGTATTCCACCCATCTCTACATCGTATGTAGCGGGAAAGCGACCTTATGCCAATTGTTCCCATAGGCTTGCCCCGGGGGACTTGGAATCAACGTCTAAAGCAAGGTGAAATCGTCAACAATGGAAAGGTAAGCAATCGATTCCGGGGAGAGTGGATAGTGTGCTGCCTTATCATTGGAAATTGGCCGAGCTTTGGACGTTGAGCCACGCCAGAGAGCTGACGGCCGAGGAACAAAATGAGCTGACGATGTGCCTGCAGGCGAATGCGAATTTCGCCAGAAAGCTCGCGCAGTTGTACAATTGCGCCTATGCCGCGTCCTTAGTGGATGACAAGGCTTGGCAAGAGGAGATTGCACGGAGAATAGAGAAAATTGAGCACGAATTTCCGATCCAGCTGCCGGACTTGAAATCCAAGTAACCTTGCAGCGGCATCCCGGTTCATACCTTAGAACAAGAGTAAGCCGTCTATGATATGATATAGGGAGCTTATTAAGGATGGAGCGGAATGCATGTCTTATTTATACACATTTGCCTGCCATGAGGATGAAGAAGAGCTGTGCCGGTTGGAGCTGAAGTCGCTGCTCGGGCAGGAGCCGCCGGTTGCCTCGGAAGGCCGCTATATATGGAGCGCACGCTGCCTGGACCCGAGCCGCAGCCCCTTTGTTAAGGTGCGGATGCACGCCCGGCTGGAAGCGGCAAGTTTGGCGGAGCTCTGTGAGCAGGCGCAAGGACTGGAGCTGGAGGGAAGCACCTTCAAGGTCGTCTTCCTGGAAACGGACAAGCCCTACCCGGATTATCAGGAGCAGCGGTCCATAGAGCGCAAGCTCGGTGCTCATATCCGGGGGAAGGCGGAGATGCGCACGCCGGAACGGGTCTATAGCGTCGCTTGCATAAAGGGGCGCTGGCTGCTCGGAGAGAGCGAGAGCCAGAAGGCGGTTTGGCTCCGGCATGTCGACAAGCCGCAGCAGTATTCCACGGCGCTGAGCACCCGGGTGGCTCGGGCGGTTGTCAACATTGCCGTGCCGGAGCCCCGCGGAGTGAGGACGATCGACCCCTGCTGCGGCATCGGTACCGTCCTCATCGAGGCCTTGTCGATGGGGATAGAAATGGTTGGATATGATATCAATCCCCTGGCAATAAGGGGAGCGCGGGTTAATCTGGAATATTTCGGCTTCCCGAATGTCGTGAAGCTGGCTGATATGACATCCTTAGGCCCGGAGACTTATGATGCGGCCGTTCTGGATATGCCGTACAACCTATGCTCAAAGCTGCCGACGGAGGAGCAGAAGAAAATGCTCGGCAGCGTCAGGAAGCTGGCGCCCCGTGTTGTCATTCTCACGATCGAGGAGATCGACGAGGCGTTATCCGCAAGCGGGCTTCGGATCCTGGAACGCTGCAGCATCCGCAAAGGAAGCTTCAGCAGGCAGCTCCTGGTCTGCCAAAGTTAATCATATACCACCGGCTTTCTTTAAGCTTCGCCTACTCGGGTGAGGCTTATTAAGCTATTACTTAAAATTTTTTTAATGAACGAAGACACAGGAAAATTATGTATTTAGTAGAACTATATACTTAGCATCGGACGTTGTATTAATATGACGAATCATGAAAGGAGGGGTTTCTAATGGCGCTCCTACAAACCAATACATTCCGGAACGGAGAGCAGGAGATTATCGATTTCTCCTACGAACGACCTATCGGGGTCAGTATTTTGGCCGTGCTGCTTTTTGTTACCGGGGCGGTTACCTTGATCATTGAACTGACGCAAGCCCGGGCGATAGCCGCTCTCTCGGGGTTGATGGGGATGGAAGCGATGCTGCTGATGATCGCGCTATATTTACAGTCGGCCGTAGGGCTGGCTGCAGGGGCAGGCATGTGGCTCGGTAAGCAGTGGGGCTGGTATTTGGCAGTGTTTTATATGGCCTATGGCATCCTTAAGAACGGCAATGCCATCTGGCCTGTTTCCCAATTCTTCGCTGCCTTGGACTCGGTACACAAGAATATGCCGGTGTTCTACATAAAGCATGGGGCAGGAATGATTGGAGAACTGGCGGTCCTGCTCTACTTGATGAGAGCCAATCCATTAATTTACTTCTGCTTGCCCGACACGACAGGATTTCGGATGAAGTCGGCTGCCGTTGTCTTCGGCATCGGGATGGTAATTTTCGTTGTGTTCACTTGGTTCCATATAACTATTGACTCCTGATAACGAATATATCAAAATGAAAATATCATAACGAAACATGGTGATGCAGCTTGATGAACGAACAAGACGGTCAGTACAACTCAAGCAAATACCGGACTCCGGACGGAGCACCCGCGGACATCGTGATATTTACCATTACATCGGAGGCGCAGCCCAGAATGACGAAGGCGCTGCCTAAGCGGGAGCTGAAGGTGCTGCTGATACGGCGGAAGGTGTGGCCGTTTGAGGGGATGTGGGCGCTTCCCGGCGGCTTCTCCAGGGAGACGGAGTCAATGGAGCAGACGGCGAGGCGCGAGCTTCAGGAGGAAACGGGGGTAGCCGATGTGCACATCGATTACCTAGGGGTTTACAGCAAGCCTGGACGCGATCCGCGCGGGTGGATCCTCTCGCACGCGTATGTGGCGCTCGTACAGGAGAGACTGCTTGCAGGGCGGCGTGCCGCCGACGATGCGGCGGAGGTAGGGCTTTTTCCGGTAGAGGATGCCCTGAATCGGCTGCAGTTGGCTTTCGATCACAAAGAGATCGTAGCGGATGCATTGGAGAGAATTCGGGAGCAGATGCTGATCACAACGATCGCGAAGGAATTTCTACCGGAGGAATTCACCCTGAGCGAGCTGTATCAGGTGATCACAACCGTAGTGCCGAATTTTCAAGAGGCCAATTTTATCCGCAAAATGAAATCGACCCAAAGCCGCAGCGGACTGCTGGAGGAAGCAACCGACAGGGATGGCAGGCCGAAGAAGTCCAATGAATTTTCCCAACGGGCAGCCCAGCTGTATCGGTTTGCGGGGGAGACGCCGAAGCTGTCTCTGTACAGCTAGGCTTATTTTTTTAAAGTTCAATATTGTCGTTATGAGAATATCATTAGGAGGATGATGAGTGATGAGGCCTTGGGATCGCTTGGACCATCCTGTTGTGATGGCAGCCTTGATGGGGTGCATGCTGCTTGTAGCGTACTTTACTTCCTCGACACCGGTGGAGATCGCGGCTACGACAACCGGGTTGCTCAGTGTATGGCTAACGGCACGGGAGAATCTATGGTGCTGGCCGATCGGTTTGGTCAATGTAGCCTGCTTTTTCTATATGTTCTACGATGTGAAGCTGTACGCCGATATGACATTGCAGGTATTCTTCTTTGTCTTAAGTCTGTATGGCTGGTATGTGTGGGTAACGAATCGGGGAAGCGCGAAGGTGCGTCCATCCGCGAGGTTACAGAGAAGAGAAGGGCTGGTTCTCTTCTTGGTGCTCATCCTCGCTGCCGTCGGCTGGGGCTACCTGCTGGCACGTTATACGGATGCTTCGATCCCATACGCCGATGCCTTAATCGCAACGCTGAGCGTCATCGCCCAATATTTGCTGTCGCGCCGGGTAGTGGAGAGCTGGTACGTATGGATTGTTGTCGATGTGTTGTCAATCGGCATGTATGCCTATAAGGAGCTTTATATGCTGGCGTTCTTGTATGTCATATTTCTGGGGATTGCGACGGCGGGGCTGTTCAGCTGGAAGCATGGGTATCGTATGCAGCAAAGCGGGGAGGTCAGAGGCTAATGGAACCGATTGTTCGGAAAAAGGTGGGACTCACGCTGGGCAAATTTGCTCCGCTTCACCGCGGACATCAATATTTGATCGAGACGGCACTGAAGGAAACGGATGAGGTTATCGTGGTTATTTACGATAGCCCGGAAGTGACCGCGATCCCTCTCCCTGTAAGATCAGGGTGGATTCGGGAGCGGTACCCGGAGGTGACGGTGCTGGAGGCATGGGACGGACCGGCTGAGGTTGGGTATACCCTGGAGATCAAACGCAGGCACGAGGAGTATATTTTGGGTTTGTTGAAGGGACGTCGGGTGACCCATTTTTATTCCAGTGAGCCGTACGGAGAGCACATGAGCGCTGCACTGGGGGCTGTGAACCGGCAAGTGGATCCGAAGCGTTTGCAGTATGCCGTGTCCGGTACGGCCGTCCGGGGCGGAGCCTATGCGTATCGTCATCTCGTCGAGCCCCTCGTTTACCGGGATCTTATTACCAGAGTGGTTCTGCTCGGAGCTCCCTCTACAGGCAAAACCACACTGGCCGCCAAACTTGCCGAAGTGTATCGTTCGACCTGGATGCCGGAATACGGCCGGGAATATTGGGAGCGGCATCAGGTGGAACGGCGGCTTACACCGCAACAGCTGGTGGAGATTGCCGAAGGCCATCTGGAGCGTGAGGACCGGCTCGCGGAGCAAGCGCAGGATGTGTTGTTCGTGGATACCAATGCACTGACCACGTGTCTGTTCGCGCGATATTATCATGGCGAGGCGGACCCTCGCCTGGAGCTGCTTGCCGACCGGGCCGCGTCGCGGTATGATCTGGTCTTTGTCTGCTCCGACGATATTCCGTATGACGACACCTGGGATCGTTCGGGTGAGGTGCATCGCCATGTGTTTCAGAGGCAGCTGCTGGCCGAGCTGGCCATGCGCCGAATCCCTTACCGGCTGCTGTTCGGAGGCCTTGAGGAGCGAGTGGACCAGGTGCGGCTAGTGCTTCGGAAGTTTGAAAAATACCGAAATCCGTTGGAATAATTTTCTGCCGGTGAACCTGCAACCCTCTTAAACACGAAACTGTCCAAGAATGATATAGTATAAATCGGGCCTAGACGCTCTGACACCAAGGAGGAATTATCTTATGAAAAAATCTATGGTAACCATTATGTCCGCCGTCCTATCATTCTCTCTCGTCGCGGGTTCGGCACTGGCTGCGCCAAAGGAAGATAAGGGCGGGCACGGCAACGCTCCGGAGAACAAGCCTGCAGTAACCGAAACGAAGAAAGAAACCGATGTGAAAGTAAAAACGGAAGGCTCCGCCACGGTAACCTCCGTTACTTACGATACATACGGCAATGGCTACAAAGGGCTGGAGCGCGCTTACCAGAATGTGAAGGATAAGCCAGCCGGCGCCGTGATCGCCGATCTGCTGAGCAGCAAATACGGTATTGATGTAACGGCTTCCGCTGCATTGTCCGAAAAGGCTGACGAGCTGGAAGCAACCGGCGAAGTTGAGGTGGCGGCTGATGTGCAGAAGGAAGCGATCAAGCTGGATCCGGCGAACCTGGAGCTGTACAAGAAGCTGGGCAAGTTCCTCGACAAGCTGGGCAAGAAAGGCGTGAAAGCCTTCGTGAACGGGGAAGAGCCGAATTTCGAGGTAGCCCCATTCATTAAAGACGGCAGCACACTGGTTCCTTTCCGTGCCATCGCGGAATCTCTTAAAGCGGAAGTAAGCTGGGATGAGGAAACCCGCACGGTTACCGTTGTGAAGAACGGCATTACCGTAAAGCTGGAGATCGGCAACACAACAGCAACTGTTGACGGTAAAGAAGTAACGCTGGAAGTGCCGGGCGAAATTTACGACGGCAGCACGATGGTACCTGTTCGTTTTATCAGCGAGTCGCTGAAGGCAAAAGTGGATTGGGAAGCTGAGTCCCAATCGGTTGTAGTAACAGAATAAGTAATGAGCGAAAGAGCAGTCGACATGGCTGCTCTTTTTGTGTTTTTATGGTAGGTATAAGGAGGCTGTTGCGAATGCGTCAATATACGGAACTGTTGGTGGAACGGATGCGAGCCTGCGCCATCGCGGAAAAAGCAGGGCCGATGGAAGCTTATATGAAGCATCAGTTCCCGTTCTTGGGAATCAAGACACCGGAAAGAAGGGTATTGGTGCGCGAGTTTGTGAAGGAGTACGGCATTCCGAAGGGGGGAGAGCTGCTTGGTGTGGCGGAGGAGCTGTGGACACTGCCGGAGCGGGAATTTCAGTATGTCGCGCAGGGACTGCTGGAAAAGCACGTGAAGAAGGCGGAACGTGGGCATCTTGACTATTTGGAAAAGCTGATCGTCACCAAGTCCTGGTGGGATACGGTTGATTTGCTTGCCTCGAAGCTGGTCGGCGGGCATCTGCTGCGCTTTTCCGAGCTGATTCCTGCCTATACGGAGCGCTGGATCGGCTCGGACAACCTATGGCTTCGGCGTACGGCCTTGCTGTTTCAGCTCGGCTACAAGGAGAAGACCGACGAGGAGCTGCTTTTCCGGTTGATTCGCCGCTGTGCTCATGAGCAGGAGTTTTTTATTCGCAAGGGCATCGGCTGGGCGCTCCGCGAATATGCGAAGACGTCGCCGGAGGCGGTACAGCGCTTCGTGGCGGAGACACCGCTGTCCCCGCTGAGCGTCAGGGAGGCGCTGAAGCATGTGGGTGAAGGGGAAAGATGTGAATAATTTAACCTTTTGAAATGAAAAAAGAACTAGGAATGCTTCCAAAAGCTAGATATAATTAACTATAAGTATCGACAAAATCTTCAGATGTCCGGGAGTTGATCTGGTTAATGAATTTTCAAGCAAGTAGCATAAAAGGATGGGTTCACGCTTGGTTGGCCTTCCTTTTGGTTGTTTCCACGTTGTTTCCCTTCTCGGGTCATGCTTCGGCACAGATACAGCCTCCACCGGGATATGAGAAGATAACCGGCAGCAGCTCGCATACGGTTGCTCTAGCAAAGGACGGAACGGTATGGGCTTGGGGGAAGAACGACCTGTATCAGCTGGGTGACGGAACGAATGCAGGGTCAGCCTATACTCAATCTTCCTATACTACCTCCCATTCCCTTATCATGAAGCAGGTTGCTGGACTTAGTAACGTTGTGGATGTCAAGGCAGGGGGAAGCTATACGCTGGCCCTTACCGGCACGGGAGAAGTTTACATATGGGGAACGCTTGCTAGCTATGGTGGACTTCAAAGCACAACCCCAACAAAAGTGCCTGGTCTTCCAACAATTACGGCGATAGCCGCTTCGCAATCGACAGCTTATGCCATAGGCAGTGATAAAAAACTGTACGCATGGGGAAATGGTCCATTTGGTGAGCTTGGTTATGGCTCTGTGTCGGAGAGCGCCACTCCCATTATTGTGAAAGACCAGACGGATTCCGAGCTGACGGATATCATTCAGGTCGCAGCTGGCAGCAACCACGCTCTTGCCTTGAGATCAGACGGAAAGGTTTTCGCGTGGGGGGCCAATTATAGTGGACAGCTCGGCGATGGAACAACCAATTCAGCTAACCTTGCCGCGGAAGTGTTCAATGGAATGACTTGGATTTCGGCAGATTCCACTTCTCCAAGGTCGTTTGCCTATGGTGGCGGCAAGCTATATGGATGGGGATCTAATGGTAATGGGGAGCTAGGTCTCGGGAATACGGACAATAGGAACGTTCCGACCGAAATTCCTCTTCCAGCAGGGAAGACACCTGTAAGTGTATCCTCCGGGATATCGCACACAATCATGATGATGTCTGACGGCACGACCTATGGTGCCGGCAGCAATTACAACAAGCAGATAACCGACGATTTATGGACTCGTCAATATTTATCTTTTATACAAGTAGCGTCGGAAGTAACAGGAATCAAGTCCATTCAAGCTGCGAGCAGCAGAAACTTTGTCGTTACAACAAGCGGAGCGGCGTGGGGATGGGGAGCTAATGCGGAGGGGTATTATCCGACATACTGGTTCGGTTTTATCAACCCCAATTTATACGAATACATGGATTTAGGATCACCCGCTCAGCTTATTCCGTTACAAGCCTATCCGGACGCTGATTTACAACCTAAAGCTGTAATGAATCCCGGTGTGCAATTGTATAATGACAATGAAATGTTATTTCAATATACGATACCTCCGCTTTCCAAAATAGACAAAGTACTTATTCGTGTATACAAAATGGACGGCACTCCCGTTCCGTTGGTTGGTGTCGAAGGGAATCCTATAGATTATTTCAAAGGATATGGTTTTAGTGGATCGGAATTTCAAACACTTCATTCCGATATGGGCTTCGATCCGGGGCAGTTCTATAAAGTGACCTTTCAGACCATGGCAGGCGACGTGGAAGGACCGGTAGTAAATGTTGATAACGGGGGGGCCGGCTACTATATTACTCCTGGAAACAGCTCGATATCATTGCAGGTAAACCAATGGAACTCCGGAGCCATACTCCCTGCTTCAAGCGGGATAACGGTAAAGGCATCCAGACAAGGTTCCCGATATCGAACAACCGGAGAGACCGATGAGAATGGAAGGGTAACCTTCTCAAACATGTACCCTGGCCAGTATCAAATCAGAGTGTATGATGACCTTGAAGAATTTGTTTATTATGAGGACTATGTGTATATAGAAGGCAGTACAACGTATAGCGCTACCTTAATCCCGTTTGGCCAGCCTTATCAGCTGGAGTTTGTAGATGGGGATCCGGCGAAAGGAAAAATCGGCGGGACGATGTACTGGATGAAATCGGACTATTATGCCGAACAGCATTTCAAAGCTTATTTCGAGAAGTCGGACGGAACAACGGCGGGCAGCTTAGGCGAAGTTATTGCCGGGCAGCTTACCAGCAATTATTATCTTGGAATTCCGCAAGGGACCGCAATACCGGCTGACGCCGTCGGAATTCGCCTATATTTAGTTAACGGCGGGGAGACTCGCACAGCGGCCTACACTCCACTTCTGGATAATACCGAATTCAAGCCAAATCATTTTGGAATGGCTGATATGAATCCTCTTGAGGGGGTAGTGCGGCCCAAGTTCACATGGAACGCATCTCAGGATGAATCCACGTTCGACAATTATGTGATTGTTTTTAAGAACAGCTCCTACAAACCATATGTGCTTGCTCGTGTTCCTAAGAGCGGAGCAGCCACTTATGAGGTAACCCTTTCGAAAGAGTGGAACGAACCGCCGGATGACTTGTTTCATCTTACTGTAGAGAAAGACGGGTATATCTCCCGCGAGTATATGCCTGCCATGTACTGGGATCAAGTCCCAGCCGATGCACCGCTACCTTACTCAATTGGAGAGGTAACATCGCCTTCCAATTTAAGTTTTACTGACCTGGATCCGGACTCCGATCAAATTGGGGGCGAGCTAACATGGAATGCACCTTCTTCAGAAAATAGATACGCCGTCTATTTTTTGAACGAAAGCGGCTCACCCGTTCAGTCCATAGGTATTGTGGATCCTTATGGGGCGAGCTATTACTCAAGCCTTATGAGAGTAATGATTCCAATGAATACGCAGGTGCCGGCAGGAGCCAAAAAAATTGGTATTTATACACTGAATGACTGGTCGGAAGAACGAAGCTTGCCAGGAACCGTGCTTTTATCAGGATTACCAAGTAATCCGGTCTTTCCTAATAAAACAGCTTCCGTAACACAGGTAACGTATCATAGTGCTGAGGTCCATTGGATGGCGGCAACGGATGAGAATGGGATTGCTGCTTACAAGATTATTTTGAAGAATCCGTATCTTGGTACTGTGCTGCGTACGGAGACAGGATCAGGCGAAACCCTACATTATCAGTTAGAAGGATTGCTGCCTGACACGGCTTATGGCATAGAGATTAAGGCTATGGATACACTCGGCAACGAGAGCTTGGATAATCCGGTGGTCAATTTCATAACGGCACCTCTTCCCCACGAAAGTGGAATTATTGGGTTAACGGTAAGTTCCGGGGCTTCTTTGATCGGGCCTACGGTAAACAACAATGTATATAGCTATACGATCGAACGGACACCGGGAACGGTACCTATTTTATCCGGACAAATATACGGAGCGAGCCAAGTATCCGTAACGGCTGATACTTATTCTCTTATGCCAGACGGGAGTTTTACCGTGAGTGTCGCTACCGCCAATAGCTTCACGATTTCTGTAGTGAATACTTACGGGAGTATAAAGACATATGAATTTGGGGTTAGTGATCCCGGAGCTTCCAGTGCGATCTTGAGTTTTCTGAAGCTGGACGATGAAGATGTTACTAACCAAGTGCTGACCTACGGATATTCGAAGCGGATTGTTCCGTTTACCCAAACCAGCATCACTCTGACGGCAGCTACGACTGCTTCAGGAGCGCAGATAAAAGTGAACGGCAATTCGTACAATGGACAGCCGCTCTCCATATCATTACCTAATACAGGATTGTTCCCAAACACAGTGGAGATTCAAGTTATTTCTGCTACTGGATCAGTTCGGATATACTACGCTTTGATTAATCGGGAGCCGGCAGATCCCGGATTCCTTGAACTTTTTGCAACGGACATGCAGACGAAGATCACTAGGATAGAGCCTGTCAACTACTCAGCCTTAGTGGCAAATGAAACTTCTACGGTGAAGCTTGCCTTTAATCATTCCCCTTCTGCTCATTTGGTTGTACGCGGGGGCGTTGTAAATGGCGGGTACTTGGAGCCGGCAGGAACACTTCAAAGCGGCTCGAATATCATGGAAGTTGATGTAATTCAAGGGAACGCAGTCGTCAAAACGTATTCCATTGATATATTCCGGTCTGTGCCGCTAAATACTACGGTAGGAATAAGTCCTAGTACCAAGGTGGTCGGTATGGGAAGCGGCATTAGTATGAATTTGGGCGGTGCGAGTATAGCTGCCAATGCAAGTATCAAGACACAAGAAATTACAACACCTGACTTGTCCAATATGGATCCTCTGAAGTTTAAGCAGGCAGGCAAGGTCATCGACTTCACCTTGTCTGGAGTAACGATCGATCCCAATCATCCTGTAGAGCTGACCATGCCATTTAGCGGAGACGCGAGAAAAGCTGCGATTTATTATTACAATTCGGAGACTCGCAAATGGGAATATCAGCAATCAAGAATAAAGGATTACACTCGCGGTACTATCACCATCCATGCAACACATTTCTCGCAGTATGGGGTATTTGAGGCCGATGAAGTACTGGTAAATGAACGACACACGATTAGTGATGTAAACTATCACATTAGAAACCGAGTGGATGTTACAGAAGATGGAGTCTTTGACAGAGCCGATGTATTGTTTCAACTAAGACATATTGGGTCGGTTCGAGTTTTGGAGCCGTTGTTACAGTAGGCTGGTATAAAAGCGCGCTTGCAGGAGTTGCTGCAAGTGCGTTTTTTCTTAGAGGCAAGAAGATACTTCTACAGGATGTGCTGCAAAAAATGCTTTTCTTATTTCCTGTGAAAAGCCGTTTTGATACAATAGGAAAATATGTACAGGATTACTGAAATCTAGTTTCACTAAGTGTTGACAGGTAGGAGAAATTAAATGAAAACTTTCTTATGGTGTGGCTACGGCTCTTATTTATTAATCGGATTGGCGCATGTCATCGTGGGCTCTTTGCTGCCAGAAATGCTGAGCTATTATGCTGTAGATTATAGCTCCGGGGGACAGCTCATCGCCTTACAATTCGCCGGCTTTCTGGTAGGGGTGCTTTCCGGTCCTTGGTGGTCGGCCCGGTTGGGCAAAAGGGGAGCGCTGCTGCTCTCACTAACCTGCTTAACGGCTGCAGAACTGGTTTTTGCACTGCTGCCACCATGGACTATCGTCATGACGGTTGCCCCGCTGGCAGGCTTCGGCTTCGGTATGGTGGAGACGGTGATCGGCGCATTGGTCATTCAGTATTTGGAGGAGCAGCGCAAAACCAAAGTAATGACCCGGCTTGAGGTGTTCTTCGGTGTAGGGGCGCTCGTCATGCCGCTCATTTCGTCGCTCATGATCGCTCTTGGCATGTGGCGCGGCGCCTTCATCATGCTGGCATCGTCATCAGCGGCCCTGCTGCTGATGTGGCTGTTCCTGCCTCTCGGCAGCATGTCTTCGCTCATGAGCCGGACAGAGGGAGGGAACGGGGGCACAGAGGCTGTTTCGCCCCAACCGTCGAAAGGTGCTCCTGCGTTATATCTGGGTGTTTTCTTGCTCATCTTCCTTGTGTACGTAGGTACAGAGATGAGCATCGCCAATTTTCTGCCGTCGATGTTTATCGAGACACTGCACGTCAAGCCGGAGATTGGGGCACTTAGCGCGACTTGCTTCTGGGGAGCCATGGCAATCGGAAGGCTCTTTGCAGCGAATGTGGTAGAGAGGGTCGGGACTCCCAGATACTTGCTCTGGAGCATTGCGGGGGCAACGCTTCTGTTAGGGGCTTTTGCCATGAATACCGGTCTGTGGGGAAGCTTCGCCTTGGTTTTGTTGATAGGGCTAATGCTATCCGGCATGTTTGCGATTTTACTGATTTATGCAAATGGATTTTTTCCTGGAAGGGAGGAACGAATCACCAGCCTGTTAATTGCCTCCGGCGGGGTTGGCGGCGCACTGCTGCCGCTGCTTACCGGATGGAGCATGGACCGCTTCACGGTAGAGCAAACCCTGCTGGTGCCGGTGATGTTCTCAGCTTTATTACTGCTTTTGATAGGCTGGGCATCCCGATTCCCCAAGGCTTCGGCAGTGGGAAAGAATGTATAAAGTGATTTTCTCCCTGTTAGAAAAAGGTGGCAGGGGGTACAATAAACGTATCATGAGTGAAAGGAGTGAGGTGTTATGAGGTTCGTTCAAGCCGGAATGGTTACTAGCCTCACTCCAGGGACGGAAAAGTAAGGATGAGCCCTGGAGCGCTTCGATCGAAGACTTCAGGGCATTTTTATGCCCTCATATGAACCTATGGAGGGTACTACATTGAGAGAAAAGCATATTCAGTTGCAAGAAATAGGTTGGAACCGGGCGTGGGAGGAGCAAAGGGAATCCAAGGGCCTTCCGGGCTATCCTGCCAGGGTGATTGCGGAGTTTCAAGGGCTATACCGGGTAATGACGGCGCAAGCGACGCTCCTGGCGAGGGTCAGCGGCAAGATGATGCACGAAGCGACAGGACGAGCGGACTTCCCGGCGGTGGGGGATTGGGTCATCCTTGACAGAGAGACGGAGGAACAAGGCGAAGGCGTCATTCATGCCGTGCTGGAGCGCAAAAGTGCTTTTGTCAGGAAGGTAGCGGGAGCGCAAACGGAGGAGCAGATCGTTGCCGCCAATGCCGACGTGGTCATGGTGTGTATGGCGCTCGATCATGATTTTAATCGTAACCGGCTGGAGCGCTATATGCTGCTGGCTTGGAATAGCGGCGCGATGCCGCTCGTCGTCCTCACGAAAGCGGATCAGGCCGGCGAGCTGGCCGAGGAGCGGATAAGCGAAGCGGAGCGGGCCGCGGTCGGTGCGGAGGTTATAGCCGTTAGCTCGGTGACAGGCGAGGGGCTCCATGCGGTTAGGGAGCGGGTCGGCACGGGGGTAACAGCAGTGTTCCTTGGCTCCTCCGGCATCGGAAAGTCTACGCTGATCAATAGACTGCTTGGCGAAGAGAAGCAGGACACGCAGGGCGTTCGCAAAGGGGATGGCAAAGGCCGGCATACCACGACGCATCGGGAGCTTTTCCTAGTGCCTGGGGGCGGCATTGTGATCGATACCCCGGGAATGCGCGAGCTGCAGCTGCTGGAAGGCGAGGGGCTGAAGGAAGCGTTCGCGGATATTGCCGAGCTTGCCGACGGCTGCCGCTTCGGGGACTGTACTCATGAGGCGGAGCCGGGCTGTGCCGTGAAGCAGGCGATTCGGGAAGGGACGCTCCCGGAGAGCCGACTTGAGCATTACCGGAAGCTGGAGCGGGAAGCTGCCTATGCGGAGCGCAAGGTGAGCGAACGGGCGGCGAGGGAGTATAAGACCCAGATGAAACAGCTTCACAAGCAGATGCGACCGAAGCATAGATAAGTGGGCGGGACCTCTTAGGGGGTCTCGTTTTTTTTGTTTGGGCGTGCGGCTTGGCGATGGAAGCGTTCGTGCAATTGCAAATGTGCGCTTGCAGAGGGCTGAGTGGGATAGGATGGCATGAATAGTGTCAAAAGTGCGATTACGCTCGATGTAGAGGGGGAATTCGCGAGGAAAACGTTCGTGCAATTGCAAAAATGCTATTGCAGAGGGCTCCAGAGAAGGATAGGATGGCATGAATAGTGTCAAAAGTGCGATTACGCTCGGTGTCGAGATAGAGTTTGTGAGGAAAACGTTCGTGCAATTGCAGAAATGTGATTGTAGAGGGCTGAGGAGGATGGGGTGGCATGAATAGTGGCAAAAGTGCGATTACGTTCGGTGTGGAGGTAGAGTTTGTGAGGAAAACGTTCGTGCAATTGCAAAAGTGCGATTGCAAAGGGCTGAGGAGGATAGGATGGCATGAATAGTGGCAAAAGTGCGATTACATTCGGCGTAGAGGTAGAGTTTGTGAGCGGGACCTGAATTTAGCGGTACGGATGTGCCAGCAAAAAGGGCTGGCCGCTAGATCCTTCCGGATCACGTGACCAGCCCTTCCAATACTTAACCCCGCAGCTTCTCCAGCGCCTTGCGGACAAAGCCGTCGGTCGCTGCGAGTGCTTCCGTCGCTTTGTGGCAGTCGACCTCGCCGAGAATCATGACGATGGCTGTCTTCACTTGGCCGCCGGCCTCGTTGAAGGCCTTCTCGACTACGTCCTCGCTGGCGCCGGTCGCCATCGTAATGATCCGCTTCGCGCGGTGGACGAGCTTGACGTTCGACGGCTGCAGGTCCACCATCAGGTTGCCGTACACCTTGCCCATACGGATCATGGACGCCGTAGTCAGCATGTTCAAGATGAGCTTCTGTGAGGTGCCGGCCTTCATTCGCGTGGAGCCAAGCACGACCTCCGGGCCAACGACGGCTTCCAGCTTGATATCGGCCAGCGCAGACATCGGCGTGTCGTGGTTGTTGCAAATTCCCACGACGCCGGCACCGAGCGCCTTCGCGCGCTTCATAGCGCCCAGCACATAGGGGGTCCGGCCGCTGGCGGCGATACCGACAACGACGTCGTTCGCATCCACGCCATGCTTATCGATGTCGGAGGCGCCGAGCTCTTCGCTGTCTTCTGCGCCCTCGACCGGATCCTTGATCGCCTGGAACCCTCCGGCGATGATCCCCTGCACCATGGACGGCGGCGTACCGTAGGTGGGGGGGCATTCGGACGCATCGAGGATCCCTATGCGTCCGCTGGTGCCTGCGCCGATGTAAAACAGACGGCCGCCCTTGCGGAAGGACTCGACGATGCGATCCACCGCCTGCGTGAGCTGAGGGATCAAGCCGCGTATGGCGTCGGCAATTAATCGGTCCTCATCATTAATAAGCGTCAGGATCTGCTCCGTAGGGAGCTGATCAATCTGCTTCGTGCGTTCATTCGGTTGTTCGGTAATCAGCGATTGAATTAATTGCTGTATGTTCATGGAGTCGGCTCCTTCTTCTGTCTAGTCTCTATTTCTCTAATCTCGTGCCTTAGCCAAACGGGCGGCGCCGTAAGCGGGAGAACGCTTCGCTTCGTGAATGCGCACGTGCGGATAAGCGGAAGCCAGGTGCTGCCGGAACGTATCCCGAAACAGCTCGCTGTGGCTGAAGATCGAGCCGCTAAGGACCAGATCCGCTTGGGTGAACCAAGGATGCTTGCCGATGAGAGTATATGTATGCCCGGCGAGCTCCAAGCTGTTGCGCTCAATTAACTGGGCAGCCAGCTCATCGTTTGATTTGGAGGCGATAATGGCATATTTGGCGAAATCGGCGATGTCGAGCTTTTTTACCTCAGGTCGATAAATATAGCCTTTCAGCTCCGTAATGGAAGAAAAGCCGTAAGCGTCAATAATCAGCTGCGTCATCATGGTTTCGGGAAGAACGCCGTCGTAGCTGCGCATCACCGTCTGAAGCGTATCGAGGCCAACCTTATAACCGCTGCCCTCATCCCCCAGCAAATGGCCCCAGCCGCCGACGCGATACTGTATTCCATCGGGAGTGCGGCCAAAGACGATCGAGCCCGTGCCCGAAATCACCAGGACGCCGTGCTCTCGTTCCAGCGTCGAAGCCAGCGCAATTTCCGCATCATTCATAACATGTACTTTTGTGCCATCCTCCGCCAGAAGACCTGGAAGAGCGTCCGTCACAGCGGCCGACATAGCGGCTTGCTCCTCGGGGGTTCCGACGCCGGCCATGCCGAGTCCGATGCTCCAGCGCATTTCCTTCGCTCCATAAGCTTCGACAGCTTGCTTCAATAATGCCGACAGCTCGGTAACAGCTGCCTCGAACCCCATCGAATGAGGATTCGTTGAACCCCCAATCAGGCTTCCCAGCTGGATACCGGCTTCATCGGTGATGACTAGCTCGGTCTTCGTCCCTCCGCCGTCTACACCTATATAACGTTTCACAAGGGTCACCTTCCTGCCGGAATTGTAGTTTGAGTATAAACGATAAAGCCTGTCCATGTAAAATAAAATTTTATTGTAAAAATAACTATTGAAATTTTGTTTCAGCGGATTTATAATGAATCTCGTCTGGAAGCGATACCATGAAAGCCTATGCATCGCTTCAGGATACATAGAGAGAAGAGCGGGGTGAGATGCTTTATGAATGGTGGGCTCGTCCGGATCAGGGAAGCGATGAATCAGCTGAACCCTTCGGAGCGGAAGGTCGCGGAATATATTTTAACCGACCCGAAGCAGACCGTCGAGCTGTCGGTTTCACAGCTGGCGGAGTATAGCGGAGCAAGTCAGGCGGCCATCGTTCGCTTATGCAAGTCACTCGGGCTGAAGGGATTTCCCGACCTGAAGCTGAAGATTGCGGGAGACTTGCAAGAGACGGTAGCATCGCAGGGCAAGCAAGGGTATCAGGAAATTCAACCGCACGATTCCATCACGACCATCATCGAGAATGTATCGGCGAACAATATCCAGTCGATTCGCGATACGGTCAAGATTTTGGATGCAGCGAAGGTGGAGGAAGCGGTAGAGGCGCTGGACCAGGCCGCTCGCATTTACTTTTTCGGAGTCGGGGCATCCAACCTCATAGCGCAGGACGCTCAGCAGAAGTTTTTACGCATCAATAAGACCTGTTTCGCCTTCTTCGATCCTCATGTGCAGCTAACGACAGCCGTGACGTTGACACCTAGGGATGTTGCCGTAGGAATATCGTATTCCGGGGAGACGCGCGAGGTCATCGCCACCCTCCGATCGGCTAAGGAGCAAGGAGCAACAACCATCAGCATCACCAAGTACGGAACGACCTCACTGCATGCACATTCGGACATTCCGCTCTGCATTTCTTCTACAGAGAATGAAATTCGCAGCGGTGCGATGGCCTCTCGTATTACCCAGCTGAATGTCATTGATATTCTGTATCTTGGGGTGGCGAGCCGCAACTATGACAAATCGGTTGAGTATTTGGACAGAAGCCGGGCGGCCATTAAGGACCTGAGCAGATAAGGTAAGTCATGCAAGGCACCAACACTATGATCATATGGGGGACGAAGCGAATGAAATCAGTAAAGATCATGTCCATGATGCTTGCCGGCGCAATGGCGCTTACAGCCTGCAGCGGCGGCTCCACACCTGCACCTGCCGACAACAAAGGAGCAGCGCCTGCGGCTGACGACAAGAAGCCGGATACCGTTAAGGTTTGGACTTACCCGGTGCATGCCACGTATGAAGATGATTTAAAGCAGCTGATTGCCGATTTTAATAAAACCAATCCACATATTAAGGTAGAATACGAAATGCTCTCCTGGGCGGAAGGTCCGAAGAAATTCGACGTTGCCTTGAACGCAGGCGACCCGCCGGATCTGTACTTCCACTCCGTTGCAGGCCAATACGTGAATACGGGTTTGGCTTTGCAGCTGGATAAGTACATGACCAAGGAAATTAAGGACGATTATCTGCCGGGCACATTGGAGCTCGGACAAATCCAAGGCAAGCAGTACGGTCTGCCGATCTACCAATTCCAATGGGCATGGGGCGGTAACAAGCGCATTCTTGAGGAAGCGGGCATCGACTGGAAGAAGATCCAGGAGAAGGGCTGGACTTGGGAAGAGTTTAACGATGCGGCGAAGAAGCTTACTAAGAAGCTGCCTGACGGCTCCCAGCAATACGGCCTGGTTACGGACGGCACAAGCCTTGATTTCATTCAAATGCTCTCCCGCAATGCCGGTATGCCGGATGTACTCGACAAGGACGGCAAGTTCCAGTGGAACGACGGCCGCATCCTGGATACTCTCAAGTTCATGGAGAACATGATCAAGGACGGCATCATGCCGAAGGAAAGCGCAGCGCTGCAGCCGGCGAAGCGTACGGAAATGTTCTACGACAGCAAAGCGGCGATCATCAGTAAGGCGATTCCTTACTATGATGTTATCATCCAAAACCGCAACAAGGACATCGACGCAGGCAAGGTGAAGGGCGAGAAGATCGAATTCATCCTGCTGCCGGTTCCTCATCATAAAGACCACCCTGCGAAAACAACCATGGGCGGCGAAGGTTATGTAGCCTTTAAGCAAAAGAATGACAAGGGCGAGCAGCACGCGAAGAACACGTTCCTCGTGATGGAAGCGCTGAGCGGCGCCAAGGCCGGTAACTCCGCTAACGAGCTGTGTCTGCCGTTCGTGCGTAAGTCGCAAGCGAAGGAATTCGAAGGCAAAGGCAAGGCTAGCAAGACGAACCTGGCTGCAGCTGAGATCATGGCGAAGAACATGGTTGCTCCAGTAGAGCTGAACCTGGACGTAGACAAAGCTGCGAAGATGAAGCAGTTCAACGAGCAAGTAGTGAAACCGAACTTCCAAGCGGTGCTCGCCGGCGAGAAGAAGGCGGAGCAAGCGGCTGATGACTTCAAAAATAAAGGAAAGCAAATGTTCGGTCAGTAAGTTGAACTTACAGTAACGCTGCAAAGTACAAACGGGAAGCAGTCCGGCGTTAGCAGCTCGGTATCGAGACAGCCTGGAAGGCCGGGCTTCCCGGCTTGTACTTTCTTTTTACCCTTTATCAGCAGCCTAGCCATTCCCAACAACGGGTGCTCCCGCAAAAGCTTCGGAGTTCACTTAACTACTTTTGGGGGATTTGTTTAAGGAGGTAAGACCTACATGCAACCATCAATCGCACAATCGACACCAACGCGGAGCCGGTTCACCCAATTTTGGCGGGAGTACGGCTGGGCCTATCTTTTTATTTCCGTGCCGGTGATTCTGTTTCTCCTCTTCACGCTGTACCCGGTGCTTTCGGCGTTCGTTATGAGCTTTCAGGAATACGGCATTATGAAGTCCAAATGGGTTGGCGGGGCCAATTACTCCCGGCTGTTCACGGACGACGTGTTCTGGAAGTCGATGAAAAATACGGCCGTATTTACGCTTTTTACCGTACCGGTCAATATTATCATTACCTTCGTGCTGGCTTATCTGATTTATCAGATGAAAACAAAGTGGCAAACCTTCTTCAAAGCGGCGCTGTACCTGCCCTCCGTGGCCTCCGGCGTTACGCTGTCCCTCGTGTGGCTGGCCATGTTCGATCCGACGTCCGGCGGCTTGTTCAACCGGGTGCTCGGTCTGTTCGGTCTTGAGCCGGTCATTTGGCTGGGACAGTCCAGCACGGCTTTATTCTCGCTGATGCTGATGACGTATCTGGGTTCGCACGGGAGCGGCATTATTCTATACCTCGCGGCGATGGGCGGAATTCCGAAGTCCTTGTATGAGGCGGCGGATATCGATCATGCCAGCGCATGGACGCAGTTCAGCAAAATCACTTGGCCGCTGCTGAAGCCGACGACACTGTATCTTCTCGTTACGGGTGTGATCATGTCGTTCCAGGTGTTTATCAGCGTGTATTTGATGACACAGGGCGGTCCGAACTTTGCCACGACGACCATCGCTTATCTGATTTACGAAACGGCGTTCGTCTTCTACGAATTCGGTCTGGCTTCCGCGCAATCGTTCGTTCTGGCGGCTGTCATTATCATCATTTCCATTATTCAATTCAAATACTTCTCGACGGACATCGAGTACTAAAGGGGGGATCCGTTCATGACAAGCACTAGCAAAAAAACGTTTATCGGCATCTCCGTCCTTGTGCTGCTCTTCTGGGCGTTCATCACGGTGATCCCTCTGTACTGGATGTTCATCGGATCCTTCCAGGATTCGCTGGCGGCAGCGTCCTTCAAGCCGCAGATGATTCCGGAAAAATGGTCGGTGGCTCCATACGAGCGCTTCTTCGGCAAAACCGCCGCGCTTCGCTGGCTGTTCAACTCCTTGTTCGTATCCGCGGTATTGACGCTGACGAACGTATTCTTCGCCTCCCTGGCAGGCTACGCCTTCGCGAAGCTGAAATTTCCGGGCAACAAGTCGATCTTCTGGGTGCTTCTCAGCACCATGATGATCCCGTCTCAGGTAACCTTGATCCCGCTGTACGTGCTCGTCATCAACACGTTTAACCTGGGCGATACGTATACGGCGATGATTTTGCCGGCACTGGTTGGAGTAGGGAACATCTTCTTAATGAAGCAGTACATGTCCACGCTGCCGACGTCTCTCATTCATGCAGCGAGAATCGATGCTTGCAGTGAGTTCGGTATTTTTTATAAAATCATTCTGCCTATGGCCAAGCCCGGTTTGGCGGTGCTTGCGATCTTCACATTCGTGGCGCATTGGAACGATTTCTTCTGGCCTTTGCTAGTAACGCGAAGCAATGAGATGCGGACCATTCAAGTCGGTCTCGCCAGCTTCCGTTTCGCAGAATCTACAGATTACGGCGCGATTATGGCCGGTGCGACGATCGGCGCGCTGCCGATGATTATTTTGTTCTTCGCTTTGCAGAAGTACTTCCTGCAGGGTATCACCATTGGAGCCGTTAAGGGCTAGGAGGTAAGGATATGGCTCAAGTCGTATTTAAGAATGTGCGCAAGGAATATGAGGATGAAAAACGGGGCAAATTCACGGCGGTAGCCGGTTCGGATTTTGTCATTAACGATAAAGAATTCGTCGTGTTCGTCGGCCCGTCCGGCTGCGGCAAAACCACATCGCTTCGCATGTTAGCCGGTCTCGAAACCGTATCGGGCGGAGAAATCCTTATCGGCAACCGCGTGGTGAACGATCTGCATCCGAAGGACCGGGATATTGCGATGGTGTTCCAGGATTATGCACTGTACCCGCATATGACGATTCGCGAGAACCTGTCGTTCGGCTTGAAGAACCTGAAGAAGAGCAAGGCGGAGATCGAAGAAAAGGTCAAGTCGGCATCGGCGATTCTGGGCTTGAGCGAGATGCTCGACCGGAAGCCGCGGGAGCTGTCCGGCGGTCAACGCCAGCGGGTGGCCGTAGGCCGTGCGATCGTGCGTGACCCGCAGGTGTTCCTGTTTGACGAGCCGCTGTCGAACCTTGATGCGAAGCTGCGCATCCAGATGCGCGTGGAGCTGTCGGAGCTGCACAAGCGCCTCGGTGCAACGATCGTGTACGTAACGCACGATCAGGTGGAGGCGATGACGCTCGGTGAGCGGATCGTCGTCATGAACAACGGCGTGATTCAGCAGATTGCGGCGCCGACCGAGCTGTACAACAACCCGAGCAACATGTTCGTAGCGGGCTTCATCGGTTCGCCGGCGATGAACTTCATGGACGCCCGAGTAGAAGGCGGCCGCGTTCATGTGGAGGGTGCGTCGTTCGTGCTGCCGGAGAAGGCGGCTCGCGGGTTGAAGACGTATGAAGGGCAGAGCGTTGTGCTGGGCATTCGGCCGGAGAACATTTACGGAGAAGATTTCGCGCTGCATGTGGCGCATGATCATAAGATGAACGCTGTCGTACAAGTGGTCGAGAACCTCGGCTCCGAGAACCTGCTGTACTTCCGCGTAGGTTCACGGATGGTCACCGCCAAGGTGCATCCGGAGACATCCGCCGGCGTAGGTGTGGCGAAGTCGTTCGTGCTGGATCTGAACAAGGCGCACTTCTTTGATCCGAAGACGGAAGCGCGGATTGAGCTGGGATAACTAAAATCAGTATGTTGGAGGGCGATACCATGCGTAAGCTGAATGAAATGATCGTGAAGTCGGGCGGGTACGTATACCGGGAGATGATTTCGGTGTTCCTGTTCAGCGCCGTGAGCTCGCTCGTGCTTGTCCCGGTCATCTTCCTGCTGCCGATCGGGGTAGCGCTGGCGGTGCTCCCGCTCATCTACGCGCCGCTTGTCGCGGGCGTATTCCACGCCTGCTACCAGGTCGTGTCCGGAGAGCGGCCGCGGCTGAAGGATGTGTTCGCGGGAGCGGTACGCTTTTTCCTGCCGGCCGCAGGGTTTGGCTTGCTGTGTGCCCTCTTCGTGCTGATCCTGGCTTCAACCTGGTGGTTCTACGGCAGCAAGGACAGCATGTGGAGCTGGGCGCTGGCGATTTTCCAATCGTATTTCGTCGCGATGTTCTTCGTCTCCCAGGTATACACGCTGCCCTTGATCGTGCAGGAGCGGGAAAGCCTGTTCAGGGCGGTGGGACGCAGCGTGAAGCTGACGGTAACCCATCCGGGCTACACCTTCGGCGCATTCGTACAGGTGATTGCGCTGACCGTTCTGCTCGGCTTGACGGTGGTCGGCTTTGCTTTCCTGTTTACCGGAACGCTTGGGATCTACGCAAACCTCATTACCCGTAACCTGCTGCAAGGACCGGAAGAGGAACAAGACGGCCGGAAGGAGCTGCAGGACAGCTGGACTTTGCAAGGTCGCCAATGGCCGGAAGATAAGCATGAGCTACAAGGGGCTCAAGGATAAAAAAATATTTCCACAATGGAGTGATTAGCGATGGCAGGACAAATCGCAGTCGGCGCAGACCGATTACATTCGATGGAACCGAAGCTATCCGGCAAACGCGTAGGGCTGCTGACCAACCCTACCGGTGTGAACCGGCAGTTCGTCACTACCGTGGAGCAATGCGCGGCACTGCCCTCGGGGCGGTTGGCCGCGCTCTTTGCGTGCGAGCACGGACTTCGCGGTGAGTTCCAGGCAGGGGAGCGGTTCGAGGATGCGGTACATCCGGAGCTGAACATCCCGGTTTACAGCCTCTATGGCACCAGAAAGAAGCCGGAGGCGGAGATGCTGGAGGACATCGACATCGTCCTGTTCGATATCCAGGATACCGGTAACCGGTTTTATACGTATCTTTCGACCATGGTCTACCTCATGGAAGCTTGCGCGGAGGCGGGGAAGGAGCTGATCGTATTGGATCGGCCCAATCCGCTCGGAGGCTGGCGGGTGGAAGGGAGCTTGCTGCGGCCCGGTTACGAGTCGATGGTCGGCGCCGTGGCCGGAACGCCTTATGCTACCGGAATGACGATCGGTGAATACGCCTTGTGGGTGAATGACAGGCTGCCGAAGTCTTGCCTTCTGTCCGTCGTGCCTATGGAAGGCTGGCATCGGCGCATGGAATATGATCAGACGGGGCTGCCATGGATGCTGCCGTCTCCCAACATGCCGTCCCTTAATACGGTAAGAGTATACGCCGGCACCTGCCTGTTCGAAGGAACGAATGTATCCGAGGGACGGGGGACGACGCTGCCCTTCGAAATGATCGGGGCACCCTGGATCAACGCAGAGCAGTTGGCCAAAGAGCTGCGCGCTTCGAACCTGCCGGGCGTCCATGCGCAGCCGGTGTATTACACGCCGACCTTTTCCAAGCATCAAGGGAAGCTGTGCGGCGGGGTAAGGCTGTTCGTGACCGAGCCGGATGCATTCCGTGCCGTAGAAACCGGACTGACGCTGCTCGATACCATCGCCAAGCTGTATCCGGAGTCCTTCGAGTGGCTGCCGCCGGTCCGGGAGGGCGGACGCTCCTTTATCGACCTGTTATCGGGCGGGGATGAGGTAAGAACGTTAGTAGGTATGGGCAACGGACTCCATAGCTTAAAGGAAGCGTACCTCGAAGCGGAATTGCAATGGAAGGAAGCTAGGAAGCCGTACTTACTATATTCGTGATTCAATCGAGGGAGAGAAAGGGGAATAGCGATTGATGGGAAAAATAGAGCAAATGACCTTAGAGCAAAAAATCGGCCAGCTGGTCATGTGCGGCTTCGAGGGGACGGAGCCGTCGGAGGAAGTGCTGCGGCTGATCCGGGAGAAGGCGATCGGGGGCGTTATTTATTTTGCCCGCAATGTGAGAAATGTGGAACAGGTGGCGAGCCTTAGTGCCTCGCTGCAGGCTGCCGCGGCGGAGAGCGGGCAGGAGCCGCTCTTCATCGGGATCGATCAGGAAGGCGGCATGGTGGCGCGTATCACCGACGGCGTGGCGCTCATGCCGGGTGCGATGGCGATTGCGGCGGCCGGAAGCCTGGAGGAGGCTCATCAGGCGGCCCTCATCTGCGGACAGGAGCTAAAGGCGCTGGGGATCAACCTGAACTATGCGCCGGTGCTGGATGTAAATAACAATGCGGCGAATCCCGTGATCGGCGTCCGTTCGTTCGGCGAAGACCCGGCGAAGGTGGCGGAGTACGGCGTGAAGACGCTGCAAGGCCTGCAGTCTGCCGGAGTCATCGCGACGGCGAAGCATTTTCCTGGGCATGGGGATACGAATGTGGATTCACACTTGGATCTCCCGACGGTGCCGCATGCCCGCGAGCGGATCGAGCAGGTGGAACTGCGCCCGTTCCGGGAAGCCATCGCTGCCGGGGTGGACTCCATCATGTCTTCGCATGTCGTGTTCCCCGCGTTCGAGTCTCAGATGCTCCCGGTTACCTTGTCTAAGGCCGTGCTGACGGGACTTCTTCGTGAGGAGCTAGGCTATGAAGGCGTCATTATGACGGACTGTATGGAAATGAACGCGATTGCCGAGCATTTCGGCACGGTGGAGGCTGCCGTGATGGCCGTGGAGGCCGGAGCCGATCTTGTACTGATCAGCCACAGCCATGATCGCCAGCAAGGCGCCATCGACGCTCTGCTTCAGGCTGTGCGCGACGGACGTCTCTCCGAGGAGCGGATCGACAGGTCGGTGAATCGACTGCTGGCATTAAAGCAGAAGCGCGGCCTGTATGAGTCCGCCGCAGCTGTTGAAGTGAAAGCTGTTGTAGGAACGGCGGAGCATAAAGCGGTTGCCCGTCGCATCAGCGAGTCCTCGATCACGCTGGTGAAGGACGAAGCGGGACTGCTGCCGTTTCGCACAGAGGATTCACTCTTCCTCATTTCCATCGAAGGTGCTGTATTGACGCTGGTGGATGAGGCAGTGGATGCACAGCTGACGCTCGGCTCTGCTCTGCGGGAGCTGGGCGCTCAGGTGACGGAGCTGGTGGTGCCGCTGACCAAGGTAGAGGAGCTGAAGAAGGAGCTGCTGAGTGCGGTCCGTTACGAGCGTCAAGTCATCATCGCCACCTACAATGCCTATCTTGATCCCGCTCAGGCTGAGCTCATTCGCGAGCTGCTTGCGCTGGGGAAGGATATTACCGTCGTAGCGCAGCGCAGTCCGTATGACCTGCTGGCGTTCCCCGGCGTTTCGACGTACGTTGTTGCCTACGAGAACCGTCCGCTTGCCCTTCGCAGCACGGCGAAGGTACTGATGGGCGATAGCAAGGCAAGAGGCAAGCTGCCGATCACCTTGAGCGAAGGCGAGACGGTTATGGCGGGAGGCGGCAGCCGATGATGGGGCTGAGTGCTGCTTTGAGCAAACCGGCAAGGCTCATTGTCGGTCTGATGTCGGGAACGTCGCTGGACGGAATCGATGCGGCCGTGGTCCGCATTGCCGGCTCCGGGCTGACCTCCAAGGTGGAGCTCGTCTACTTTCATAGCGTAGCCTATGACTCGGAGCTGAGAGAGCGGCTGAAGGATCTCTGCAGTCTGGATCGCTCGAACACGGCAGGGGTGTGCTCGATGAACTTCGAGCTCGGACAGCGGTTCGCGTCCGCCGCGGCAGAGGCTGTTACAGCCGCAGGCCTTCAGATGAGCGAAATCGACCTGATTAGCTCTCACGGCCAGACCGTCTGGCATATCCCCGAGCTCGATCCCGGCCATCCGGATTGGGTGCGCTCGACGCTCCAGATCGGGGATATCTCCGTCATTGCGAAGCTGACCGGAACGCCGGTCGTCGGCGATTTCCGGACAGCCGATATGGCTGTAGGCGGGCAGGGAGCGCCGCTGACGCCTTACGGCGATCTGATTCTGTTCCGCGACGAGCAAAAGGGCCGCATCGTGCAGAACATCGGCGGCATCGGCAACTGTGCGGCCATTCCGGCCGACGGGCAGCCGGAGCAGGTCATTGCCTTCGATACCGGTCCGGGGAACATGCTGATCGACCAAGCGGTGATCGAGCTGTCCGGCGGGCGCCTATCCTACGATGAGGACGGCCGGTGGGGAGCGCAGGGCCGGCCGCATGCCGAGCTGCTTGCTTCCATGCTCAGCCATCCGTACTTCTCGATGCCGCCGGTGAAGACGACGGGCCGCGAAATGTTCGGCAAGGCTTACGCCGCCGAATGGCTGAGCCGCATGAACGCCGCAGGCTTAAGCGCCGAGGACATCGTCGCTACCTTCACGGCGTTCACCGCTCAAAGCATCGCTGCCGGCTACCGTGACTACGTGCTGCCGCGCTACACTATGCACGAGGTGATCGTCAGCGGGGGCGGGGCCCACAACGCCACACTGATGCGTATGCTCGGCGAGCTGCTGCCGGAGCAGCGCATTCTTGGCTCCGATGAGCTGGGCGTCTCCAGCGATGCGAAGGAAGCGATCTGCTTCGCGATTTTCGGCAACAACATGCTGCACGGAGTACCGAACAATCTCCCGGCTGCCACAGGAGCCGCAGCTCGTACCATCATGGGCAAGCTGGCCTTGGCCTAAAAGAAACACCCCCTCCCGTCCACATGAAGCAATGTGGCATGGAGGGGGTGTTTTATGCGATATGCGAGGCGGTTGGATAGGACACGACGACCTGCGCGTTCGGATCAATCCGAAGCACCGTCGACCGCAATCGTTTGACTTCTTTTCCGGCGATGATCAGGAACAATTGCTGATGCTCTTGCTGGCTGCCTCGCGTCTGCTCTTTCTCCAGCAGCTGGATGTCCCCTCGGAATTCCTGCAGTAAAGTTTGCGCGACTTCTCTCCGGCAGGAGGAATGGATAAGCACCATTTTCCTGCTGCGGAAGTCCAAGGTGAAGTCGATCGACCGATACGCCGCATAGTAAGCGAAAATCGAGTGGATCGCTTGATCCCAGCCGAAGAGCAAGCCTCCGCCGGCAAGCAGCAGGATGTTCAGAATCATAATGACTTCGCTTAGCGTAAGCTTTGTTTTTTGCTGAAGGTAGAAAGCGACATCATGTACGCCGTCCACATACCAGCCAAAGCGGATGATAAGACCGATTCCGATCCCCAGCGTAAGCCCTCCCGCAATGGAGGCCGGAAGCGGGTTTTGAAACAACGGCGGGAACGGGTACATGAATACCGAGCAAATCGCAACGATGAGCAAAGTGATCAGGGAGGAGAGGATGGTTCTCCAGCTCCTCCTCCGACTGAACAGGACAAAAGGCAAATTGATAAATAATAAAATCAGACCCATTTTCATTTCCGTCAGATGAGAGAGGAGAATCGCGACCCCTTTCACGCCTCCGGGAATGATTTTATGCGGAGTGAGAAACATTTCCAGACCGACCGATATCAAACCAACACCAAGCAGGATAGCGCCAAGGCGCAGGATTCGTGCTTTCAACCCGAGATGAGCCTCCATGTGCCTTCCCCTCCGGTGATACATTCCCTTTTAGTGAATGTCTTTTTTCTTGAAGCGGCCTCCCTTAACATCGTGGATATTGCCGACAGCCAGAAAGGCGGTAGGGTCCGTTTCCTCGACGATGGACTTCATCTTCGCTTCCTCCAGCCTTGTAATGACGCAGAAGATGACCCGTTTGCTCCCGCCGCTGTAGCCGCCTTCGCCGTTGAGGTACGTCACGCCGCGGCCCAATCGATTCAGGATGGCGTTGCCGATCTCTTTATTTTTGTCGCTGATAATCCATACGGATTTGGATTCGTCGAACCCTTCGATCGTAATGTCGATCATTTTGTAGGCAATATAGTAAGCAATCAGCGAATACATGGCGTGATCCCATCCGAAGACAAAGCCCGCGGAGCCTAGAATAAAAATATTCAGGAACATCACGATTTCGCCCACGGAAAAAGGAAGCCTCTTCTGGAACAGGATGGCGACAATCTCAGTTCCGTCGAGCGAGCCTCCGAAGCGGATGACGATCCCGACTCCGACACCGAGAATGATCCCTCCGAATACCGCCGCAAGCAGCGGATCGATGGTGAGCGGCTGAACGGAATGAAGCAGACTGGTGCCTACGGACATAATAAGAACACCGAACAAGGTGGATAAGGCAAAGGTTTTGCCGATTTGCTTATACCCTATCAATAAGAAGGGCAAATTCAGAACGGTAAGAAAGATCCCGAGAGGAAGTCCGGTTAAGTGTGAAGTAATAATCGAAATGCCTACAATTCCACCGTCAATAATGCGGTTAGGGACCAAGAAAATTTCCAGACCAACGGATACTAAGGAAGCGCCTAGAAAAATAAAAACGATACGCCGGATTAATTTCATTACGGACAGCTTGGAATGCTGCTGCGGCACCGCCGTGCTGGCTTGCAAGGATACAGGCTCCAATTTGAATCATCCTTTCTATGAACAGCTAGTTTATCTATAAGCAGCGCTAGACTCCTCCGTCTTTTTGGACGGCTTGTTCTGCGAGCGGATCTTTACTTTTTCCTCCCTTGAACCGGAAGATGGAGTCAAGCAGCTTATATACGATTTTGGATTCCTTCGTCAAGAGAGGCCCCAGTATGGCCAATATGAGTACATATAGGGCGGCAAAGGGCTGGATAATGGCCAGCAGTCCGCCTGCTTTGCCCAGATTCGCCATGATGATGGAGAATTCTCCGCGCGATACGATCGTCAAGCCGATATTCGTCGAGGCTTTCGGGGACAGCCCAGCGCTTCGTCCTGCGAGCATGCCCGCCAAAACGTTGCCAAAGAGCGTTAGTAGTACGGCACCAAGGGACAGCCACACGGCTCCGCCGAGCGAGAACGGGTCAATGGTAAGACCGAAGCTGAAGAAGAAAATAGCGCCGAAGAAATCGCGGAACGGAAGAATGAGATGCTCGATCCGCTTCATATGCTCGGTTTCCGCCAGCACCAAGCCTACCAGCAGGGCGCCGATCGCCTCGGCGACATGAATCGTTTCCGAGAAGCCTGCTACCAGGAACAGGGCGCCGAACACGACAAGAACAAACAATTCATTCGAACGAATGTTCAGCAGCCGGTTCAGCAGGGGGACGGCCTTTCGCCCCAGAATAATGATGAACAGCATAAAGCCTAGAGCGAACAAGGCGGATAGAAGCACGCCGCCAACCGAGGTGGAGCCGCTGAGGACAAGACCCGAGAGGATAGAGATATACACCGCCAGAAATACATCCTCAAACAAGGTAATGCCTAGAACCATTTCGGTTTCCGGATTAGCCGTCCGCTTGAGGTCCACTAATACCTTCGCGACGATAGCGCTGGAGGAGATGGTCGTGATCCCGGCAATGACGAGAATTTCCTTAAACGGGAAGCCGGTAACTAAGCCGAAGAGCAAACCCAAGGTAAAATTAATTAATATATAGATGGTTCCGCCGACAACGATGGAGCGTCCTGATTTGATCAAGCGGCCCACGGAAAACTCCAGCCCGAGATAGAACAGCAGGAAGAGGACGCCGAGTCTGCCCATGAACTCGATGAGAGGCGCGCTTTCTATGAAACGGAAATCAAAGTGCCATAGCTCCGGCGCGTGGGGCCCGACCGCCATTCCCATAAGGATATAGAAGGGAATGACGGAAAACCGCAATTTGGCTGACAGCAGCCCCGCCAAAGCAATCAATGCAACCGCTAAGCCTACCTCCAGAATGATGTGATCCAAGATCAATCACCACCATTCTGTAAGATGTCTTTAAGCAATTTGAGGTTTCGGCGCTCACCGGCTACGACAAGCGTGGATTCCGCACCGACCCTGAAGTCCGGCCCCGGATTGATATGCTTGGAGCCATCCTTCCCCACAACGGCTATAATACTCGCTCCTGTTTTTTGCCGGACCTGCAGCTCTCCGATGGTCTGACCGATGGACTTGGCGTGAGGCTCCACTTTGTACCATTCGATAATCAAGTCGTCCAGGGCTACCTCGATTGTTTCCAATGCTTTCGGTTTATACGTCATGCCGCCGATAATTCCGGCTACCTGTCTCGCCTCATCGTCGTCCAGCGACACCATGGAGATGCTGTCATCCGGGTCATCGTGTTCAAAATGGTACATCTCGCGCCGACCGTCATCGTGGATAATAATGACCAGCCGTTCTCCGCTGCGTGTATCGATCAAGTATTTTTTGCCAATTCCAGGCAAGTCTGTTTCTCGTATATTCATCTAGGTAGGTCCCTCCTGTGTGATCCGTTTCTTAAACATGCAGCACAAATACAACCATGCAATGTGCGAAATAAAAACTCGCCATCAGGTTTTCTGCGTCAAGTTTAAGCTACGGCTTACACGTAATTGGAGGTACGTTGGATAGGAAATAAGAACCGTCCGGTTAAACGGTTAGAAATGAGGGGTTCAAAGGGCACATGGGTGCTGCGAAGAGTACGGCATAGCAAGCTCATCATCGCGCATAAGAGCAATGAGAACAGCGGGGTAGCTTTCGCAAATTCCAGACTGTCATCGAACGTGGAGACGTGGGGGCGCGTGGTTGATTTCGCTTCGAAGTAATCAATTCCGATCGAGGAGGAGCTTTTGCCGGTTTCCAGCGGCTTCACTTCAAGGCTCGGAGTAGGCGATGCGAAGAGCATGAACACGACAATCAGAAGCAAAGATAACCAGCGATTACTTGAGAAAGCACGACGAATCATACGTTTACACCCCCTTTTTTTGAAAAATAAGCGAAATCAATTCAATTATACCTGAAAAACGCCTTTTTTTCAAACTTCTTGATGTCAATGACGGTAACTGAACGTCGACATACGGTCCGTCAAAGACTTGATCTTGATTTCACCGAACGTGAACCGGCAGGTCCGGCTGGCTGCAGCGAGAGCATAGGGATTCCTTGCAGATGGCCGATGTTGTACAATGGGTTCAAGTGAGGAGGCGGATGGCGACGATGAAAGGGTATCGGTCGATCGGCGGCACGGTTCAGGGCATTATTTTCGATATGGATAATACGCTGCTGCAATCCAGGATTGATTTTCCTTCTATGAAAAAGGAGATTTATGAGTATCTGCTGGAGCAGCGGCTGCTGCAGGTGCCCTTTCCTCTTGAAGAGCACACCTGCGCTACGCTGATTGAGCATGCGAAGCGGCAGGGTGCCGAGGATGAGCAGGTCCGCCGCATCATGGATATCGCCACGAAGCATGAGCTGGAAGGGATGGCCGATGCCGGGCTGGAGCCTGGCGTGGTAGAGCTGCTGGAGATGCTGCAGGGCCGCTATTTGCTCGCGATTGTAACGAACAATGCCTATCCGGCCGCAGTTCGGGCTCTGGAAGCTACAAGCATCGTTCACTGCTTCGACTTGATTGTCGGACGTGAGCAGATGACGGCGCTGAAGCCGTCGCCCTCCGGCTATGAGTTTGTGCTGAGCCGGTTTGGTAAGGTGCCTCCTAAGGCGTGGCTGTCGGTCGGAGATTCCTGGATCGACGGCAAGGGCTCGGAAACGGCCGGCATTCGATTCGTCAGCTACCGGACCTCGATGGAAACGATGAGAAAGCGCGGTGTGCAGCCCGTAGGCTGTATAGAGGACATAGGCCAGTTAATTAACTATTTACGTTGAAACAGTAAAGCAGGGATAGCGGAAGAGTAATCCTCCGTTATCCCTGCTTTTTTTTGTCATTACTTCCGAATTAATAGTTCGTAAATTCCGGACCGGTATAGTTCAAATTAATGACGATTTCGCCGGAGCGTATTTTTTGCGACAGCTCTTCGATCTTATCCTTCACTTCTTGCGGCACTTCCGGGGAAAGCGCCAAGCGGACCGCTTCCGAATCTTCGAGCCCGATCAGCACAACGGAACCGGCTTTCCAATCGCGCTCCACAAGATCCTGAATGGCGCTGTATACGGTGCGGCTTGCATCGGAGACAGCGGAGCCGATGAAGACGTCCGGAGCGTCGTTGTAATAATCGCGTACGTTGCCGAATTGATGTGTGCCTGTTTCACGATTCGCATCGATTACTCCTTGGCGGGCCATATTCAGCATGGTAAAAATCATATCGGCACCGGATTCGATTTGCGCCAGGGCTACCCTTTTGGCGAGCTCAGCGTTGTCCTGGTTTCCGGTAAAGGTGGTCAAAAAGGTTGCGCTCGGATTCGTATATTTCAAGCCATCGGCAAAGGCGGCGCGGCCCTTGAAGCCAGGGGTGACCTTTGCTCCGGAAATATGTCCGACTGTGTTCGTTTTTGTTAATAATCCGGCTGCAGCTCCGGCCAGCCATGCCGATTCCTCTTGAAGCACCTGGTAGCTGGATACGTTCTCGCCGGTCAAATTCGTTTGCGTATTCACGAACTTAATTTTAGGAAATTCCTTCGATACGATGTTCACGGCTTCCATACTTTGACCGGCGTGCCCTATGATCATATCAGGGTTCGTCTTGGCCAGCTCGCGAAGCGCTTCGGACAGCTTCTCCGTATCATGCGGAACCTTATCTTTGTATGTAACCTGCACTCCGAAATCTTGCTGTGCTCTCATAAGGCCTTGGTAAGCGGATTCCATGAAACCGCCATCCTGAGCATTGCCCGGGAGCAAAAGGGCCACCTTAAATGCTTTATTGCTTTGCGCAGGAAGCGAAGAGTGCTCTTGTTGCGGTTCTTTCCACGAAAATGCTGTAGAGAACATCATAACGGTTGCTGCCAAACCTGCCAAAGTAAGCTTTTTTAGTCCTTTTTTCATGCGTCCAATCTCCTTATGTCAGTGTCATCGTTGTGTCCGGACAAATCCGAGAATAATCCATGGCCAGTTCATTTGTCAATCTTTTCCGTGAAAAATGTGAATAATTTAACAGAATTCGACAGCATTCTTGAAAAATACGGTAATGTTGTACTATAATCGGGACTGTATTCCCGAAGTGCATGGGAAAAATGACACATTATAACATATTTTGACAAACGAGAGAGGGAAGTAACGAAATGAACCTTGGGTTATCACCGATGAAATTTGTACAAAATCTAAAAACCCGTACCAAAATTTTCAGCATATTGGGAATAGCGATTGCGTCTCTTCTCTTGGTCGGTATCACCGGCTACATTGCTATGAATGCGATGGGTACGAAGGCTCGTGCCATGTACGAGGAAAAGCTAAAACCGAACAGCTTGATCGAAGGTCTCCTGTTCGGCAATTCCCAGATGGATTCCTTGCAGCTTGAATTGCTGCTCGCACGGGACGAAGCCTTAATTCAGCAAATACAAAAGCAAATTACAGATCAGCGGAACTCGAATCAAGCGATTCGCAAGGAGCTTGAATCCATCGCTCTTTCCCCGCGAGCGCAGGAGGAGTATAAGAAGTTTGTCGATCTGATTCCGAAAAACAACGAAGCCAAGAAGCAGGTGGACGCATTCGCGGTCGCAAACCAGAAGGAGGCGGCCCACAAGGAATACGTCGCATCCTTCAAGCCGATCCGGGCGGAAATGATAAAGAGCTTGGAGAATGCCGTGAAATACAACGAAGAGGATGCGAAGGCTTTTTATGAAGAGAGCATTCAAAACTCCCGTACGGCGAATGTCATTACGATTATTGTCACTCTGGTTGCCATTCTCCTGTGTAGCGTCTTCGGATACGGCATCTCAGAGATGATCACCAGACCGATTCGCAGCATTCAGAAGCTCATGGCGAGGGCGCAGGAAGGCGACTTAACCGTTCGGGGCGATTACGATTCCAAGGATGAAATCGGTTTGCTTACCGGCGACTTTAACCGCATGGTTTCAGGGCTGCAGTCCATCATTGTGAAAATAACCGAGGAATCTCAAAATCTTTCTGCCAGCACGGAGCAGCTTCTCGCAAGCTCCGAGCAGTCAAGCCAGGCGGTTAATCAAGTAGTGATGTCCATTCAGGAGATTGCAGGCGGGGCGGAAACACAGTTGAAGAGTACGAACGAAAGCGTGCGGGCGATGGAGGAGATGGCCGCAGGGGTCAAGCGGATCGCCGAGTTCTCGGGCAATGTGACCGAAACCTCCGTCGGGGCTTCGAGGCAAGCCGATGAAGGAAATCGCTCCATTCAAAGCGCGGTAGACCAGATGAGCCTGATCCGCAGCTCGGTATCCTCTTCCACGCAAATGGTGAAGCGGCTTGGAGAACGGTCCAAGGAAATCGGTCAAATCGTCGATGTGATTACGGACATCTCGAACCAGACCAATCTGTTGGCTTTGAATGCGGCTATTGAAGCTGCTAGAGCCGGAGACCACGGGCGCGGATTCTCGGTTGTTGCGGATGAGGTTCGTAAGCTGGCCGAGCAATCCAGGCAATCGGCGGATCAGATTGTTCAAATCGTAAGACAGATTCATACGGAGACGACTCAAGCGATTGTGGCTATGGAAAAAGGGGATCGCGAAGTGGAGGGCGGAATGATCCTGATGAAGGAAGCGGGGGATGCCTTTACTTCCATTCTCCACGCTATTCAGGAAGTAGCCTCCCAAATCCATGAGGTATCCGCTGCATCGGAGGAAATGTCGGCAAGCGCGGACCAGATTACGGCGTCACTGCATCACATGGAGAGCATTGCTAAGTCAGCTTTCGAAAATACGGAGAATGTATTTGCCTCTTCCGAGGAGCAGCTGGCTACGATGGAGGAAATTTCCGATGCTGTCAAGGCATTGACAGACATGGCTCAAGAATTGCACGATATTACGCTTCGTTTTACATCGGTTCCCGGAAAATCATGAAACGTGGCATTCCTGTTAGCAAGGCCACTACCTTCTAGTGAGGCTTCGGCAAGCGCAAAGCAGAATGGTAGCAAGCCTAGTGCCGTGGAGCGTATAAAGGACTTGTCCTGTGTGGTAAAATAAGGGCAACCGTTCTATGCTGGGAGTGCTGTATGAGATACGAGGTCATGAGGCTGCTGCTGTTCGTCTCGCTAGTGTTTGCATCTGTAACGGCGGGATGCGAGTCGGATCCTAGTCCTGGGGGAGAAACCCGTCCGTTAACCCGGGATCAGATCGTGCGCCTTCTGGAGGAGCAGGGGGTCGCAGAGATTTATGTCTACCGGTCCAAGGCACATGGGGACATCGGTACAGAGCTGGTGCGCAAGCTGACGATGAAGGAGCAGCATGATGTGGTGCTGCAGGCGATCAAGACAGGGGAGCAAATTCCGGGTGTTCTGGATACCCGAGTACCGGACTATGATTTCGTCATCAAAGGTAAAAATAACGACAGCATGTCCTTTCATTTCTGGCTGCGGCCGGATGCCGAGCAGGGCATGTGGGTCAGTGTCCGCAATACAGGCGTCGGTTATACACTATCTAAATCATTAACACAGCAACTTATTGAGTATGTAAAATAAATCAGAAGCGTCTGCCGATCCCTTACCGGCAGGCGCTTATTTATTTTTTGGGGGGAGTAGAGCTGCAGGTGTTGAAAATGCTTGAGGCCAGTAATGGCAGATTTGCAATTACAGGTGGGGGATAAGTGTGAAATGGCGGAAATAGTTGCAGATGTGCGATTGCGCGGGGGATGGGAGGTACGAGGGCAGGCGTGTGAGGCCAGTAGTGGCAAATTTGCAATTACAGGTGGGGGAATAGTGTGAAATGATGGGAATAGTTGCAGATGTGCGATTGCGCGGGTTGTGGGAAGTACAAGGGCAGTCGTGTGAGGCCAGTAGTGGCAAATTTGCAATTACAGACGGGAGATAGGTGTGAAATGGCGGAAATAGTTGCAAATGTGCGATTGCGCAGGGGATGGGAGGTACGAGGGCAGGCGTGTGAGGCCAGTAGTGGCAAATTTGCAATTACAGGTGGGAGATAGGTGTGAAATGGCGGGAATAGTTGCAGATGTGCGATTGCGCGGGTGAGTGAGGTACACAACTGCACGGGAGGCGTACAAGGTGCCGAGCAGGCCGGTTTCAGCTCCGGCATGCCCGGCAAGAAGGCCCCAGCGGCCCGCCGGCCCGAGCCCCTACCGCAGCAGCCGCTGCACCAGCCGCTCGAATCGCCGCCACGGCAGCAGCGCCTTCGCGGCAAGCGTCAGCCGCGTGCCGCGCCCGAGCGGATAGCGCAGCGCCGGTCGCATCTCCCGCGCGATGTGAACCACGGCCCCGGCGACCTCCCGAGGGTCCGGCGCCTGTGCGGCGGAGCGCTGCGAGTATCGCAGCACCGCGTCCAGGGAGGTTTCGTACGCCGAATCAGGCGAACGGTGGATGGCTGCGAAGCCCTTATTCCATATCTCTGTGCGGTAGGCACCCGGCTCCAAGAGCACAACGTCAACGCCATAAGGCTGCATCTCCAGCCGAAGCGATTCGCTGAAGCCCTCCACCGCGAACTTGGAGGCTGCGTACGGCGCATAAGCCGGGAAGCCTACCCGGCCGCTGATGCTGCTCATATTCACGATACAACCGCTGCGCTGGGCGCGCATGATCGGCAGCACCTCCCTTGTCACGGAAACAAGCGCGAAGAAATTCGTCTCCATGATACGCCGCCATTCTTCCATCGGGACCTCTTCCACGAACCCGCCCAAAGCGAAGCCGGCATTGTTGACAAGCAGGTCGATTCGGCCGTACCGTCCTGTTGTCTCTTGAATGATCCGCTGCACGGCGGCCTCATCGGTCACATCCGCTTCCAGCAGGTCCGCTTCGCCTGACAAGCCTTCTTTCTGAAGTGACTCCCGCAAGGCATCGCCCCGGCTAAGGTCGCGGAGGACTGCCGCTACGCGATACCCGTCTTTGGCCAGTGCTGTCGTGATCAGCAGTCCGAATCCGCTTGAAGCCCCCGTAACGACGGCAATAGGCTTGTCCTTGCTTGTTCCCTGTTGCCTTCCATAACTTGACTGCAACAGCAATCGCCTCCCACTCGTCCATATTGTGTAATCCAATGGACCCATTTTACATGAAAAGGGTCAAGGAATGAAAAGGGATATGTTATAATTACCCAGATAAAGCAGGGAATTCATCCTTGAACAGGCGGGGAGGAACCTATGGAACATTTGGAAGGCACCTACAGCTGGCCGCTGGTCATCTTGTCCGTCATGATCTCGGTGTTCTCTTCCTATTGTGCGCTTGAGCTGATTGAGCGGATGCACAGGCTGGAGGGTCGGGCCCGGACGTTATGGCTGATCATCGGATCGATTGCCATGGGAATCGGAATTTGGTCCATGCATTTTATCGGCATGCTGGCGTTTCATCTGCCGGTGGACGTTCATTATGATATCGGCTTGGTTGTTGTTTCGGCCGTCTTTCCGATCATCGCCGCACTTGCCGCCTTATACGTCATTACGGGCAAAGCCCGCAACCTCCGGAGCCTTCTTGCAGGGGGACTGCTGATGGGCGTAGCCATATCGGGGATGCACTACACAGGGATGGCCTCGATTCAATGGGCCGGAACGATCAGCTATGATCCGCTGTATTTGGTCTTATCCATCCTTGTCGCCATAGGGATATCCTTCATGGCGATGCGGCTTTCCTTCTTTTATCGTAACCAGCGCCATCAGGAACGTCACCTGCGCGAGGCGGCCGTTACGGCAAAAATCGGCGCCTCACTGCTGCTGGGCTGCGGTATTGCCGCCATGCATTATATCGGCATGCTCGCCGCACAGTTCTCGGTGGATCCTCTCCGCCATGATGTCAGCTTTACCCGTTCGTCCATCCATCCGATGCTGCTCGCCGTTCTTATCGGGGCCGCCTCGCTTTTGCTGCTGATCGTATTCACAGTCAGCCTGCTCCTGGATCGCCGGTTTGCCCTGCGGCTCGCCGAGTGGAACCAGCGCAGGTACGATTCGATATTTGAGCACCACCCGGATATCGTATGTCTATATGACGCCAAGGGCAGGCTGCAGCGGGTGAACCCCTCGGCCGAACGAATTACAGGCTATACCCAAAAGGAGCTTTTGGGTCGCCCGCTATCCGATTTTGTGGACAAGACCCAGCTGGGACGGCTTCGCAAACGGTTCGAGCAGGTGCTGAAGGGACAGCCGCAGACAATCGAATTCGTTTTTCACCACAGGGAAGGCTATGGGATTCACTTAAATACAACGTTGGTGCCGTCCAAGGCCCAGGGAAGAATCGTCGACATTTATACGATATCGAAGGATGTCACCGAGCAGAAGAATACCGAGCAAGCCATGCTGCAGGCCAAGCTGGAGGCGGAGCGTGCGGCGCGCATCAAGAGCGAATTTCTGGCCGTCATGAGCCATGAAATTCGGACTCCGCTGAACGGGGTGATCAGCATGAGCGAGCTGCTGGAGGAGTCCGAGCTGGGCGAGGAACAGCGGGAGTATGCCGGGATTATCGGAAGCAGCGGCAGGGCACTGCTCTCTGTCATTAACGATTTGCTGGATTTCTCCAAAATGGATTCCGGCAAGGTAAACCTGGCCGAGCAGCCCTTTGATTTGATCGGCAGCCTGGAGGAAACCGTGCGCTTCTTCCAAGCACAGCTGCAGGAGGAGCGGCTTGCCATCCGGGTCAGTGCGGATCCTTCGATTCCCGAAGTGCTGATCGGGGATATCGTCCGCCTTCGGCAGGTGTGGATTAACCTGATCGGCAACGCGGTCAAGTTCACCGCTCAAGGTGACATTCGAATAGAGGTTCGGGAACGGCAAAGGACGTCTGGACATATTGACCTGGAATTTACGGTAAAAGACTCCGGAATCGGCATCCCGGAAGCGGAGATTCCGCACTTATTTCAGCCGTTTCACCAGCTGGACTCTTCCATGGCTCGCAAGCATGGCGGGACCGGACTGGGGCTGGCTATCTGCAAGCGAATTGTTGAGATGATGGGCGGCAGCATTTATGTAGCACGGCCCCTAGGCAGTGAGCAAGGGACCACTATGGTATTTACGGTCAAGCTGGGGCTTGCGGATTGAGTTCGGAACCCACAACAAGCCGACGGCTCTCCGGAAGCGGAGAACCGTCGGCTTTGCTGCATTTATTCGAATTTGACGGGAATGTGAAGTTCGTTCACCCACGAGCCATCTTTGGCGCTAATTTCGTATAAAGTGAGTACACCGTTCGGGCTGGTCGGCTTGCGGAGCTCCTTGATGACGAATTCGAAATCCCCCCACTCGGGCGCTCCTTGCTTTGCCATGACATGGCCTTCGGCAAGGATATTGTGGCCATCTTCAAGAGAGTAGCTGAAAGAAGCCTCGAAAACGCGGGCCTTCCCCTTTACCGTCATACCTGCAGCGGCTTTTGTTCCTGGCGCCGGGCTTATCAGCCGGAAGGCGTTGTTTTCCAGCAATGGCTTCGCTTCTTGGGGGGCCGGCTTCGGATCGGATGGCTGGGAAGGAGCTGACTTCTGCGGCTCCGGCTGGGGCTGCGGCGTTACGGCCGGTGGCGATGAAGCCTGTGGAGTTTGGCCGGCCGGCGCCTGCTTCCCGCAGGCGGACGCCACGGCTGCGATCAACGACAAGCTGATGATAAGCGAACATGCTCGATACCGCGCTTTCATGGATCTGCCTCCTTTTTCGCATCGTGTACTATTTCAGACGCGTGCGCGGCGGCAGATGTTTCAATACGATGACATTTGGGCTGATTTCACCGGGTAAAGGCAATAATGTCTTGAAGGGAGCAAAGAACAAAAGGGCAAGTGAAGGAGAGGAATCCTATGGACCCGAGACTTCTGGAACAGGACACGGTAGAGGTGGCAAGGCAGCTAATCGGCTGTCATTTGGTACGAAGAACGCCGCAGGGTAACATCCGTGTCAAGCTTACCGAAACAGAAGCCTACCGCGGCTCCGATGATCCTGCAAGCCATGCGTATCGCGGAAGAACGCCGCGCAATCACTTGATGTTCGGGGAAGCGGGAAGGCTGTATGTTTACTTCATTTACGGCATGCATCATTGCATGAATATCGTGGCGCACCGAAGCGGTGAGGTTGGGGCTGTGCTGCTAAGGGGAGGGTGGCCCATCGAGGGGATCGAGCTGCTGCGGGAAAACCGTCCCGGGGTACCGGATCGCCAACTGGTTAATGGCCCCGGGAAGCTGGCCAAGGCGATGGGAATCGGGATGGAGTGGAACGGTTACGATCTTCTTCAGCAGCCGGTAGGGGAGCTTTTTTTGGAATGGCATACTTCAAGCGAACCCATTCGAAGCACGCCCCGTATCGGTATATCGAAGGGGAAGGAGCTGCTGTGGAGATTTGTGAATGAAGACGGGCCGGAGGCAGGCCATCCCAAGCGTTCGTAGGTATTCAAGCGGAAGTCGTACGGAGGCGGTGTTGAATCTTATCACAATTTGCAGCATTGTGCCGGTTCCGATCCTACAGCTTGCAGAAGAACCGGAACCCGGCATAGGCCATAAAGCCTGATCTGCAAAGGCACAGACAGGCTTTATGACTATTTTGTTGATACAAATTGTATCTTGGTCATAGACGATGTATAATACAGCTAGGCCGTAAGCGATTACAGGTGGAGCGTTTGACGGGCAGCAGAAACCAGCTGAAGAAAGGAAAGATAAAGTCGCATGAAGCTTGGAAAAAGAATATCGGAGCTTAGAGAGCAGCGACAGATTACGCAGGGCGAGCTTGCGCGGGTTCTTGGAGTCACCCGGGCGGCGATGTCTCACTACGAGAACGACCGGAGACAGCCAGACTATGAGACGCTAATGAAGCTGGCAAAGTATTTTGCCGTCAGTGTGGAGTATGTGATCGAAGGAAGAACGGAGCAGCAATCCATCGGATAGAGGCGCGCGGTGCGCCTCTTTGGGTCGAATAAGGCTAGCGCTGATTCCTTCGGCGCTCTTTGCGGATCATCGCGATAAAACGGGTGGCCTCCTCGCGGGTCAATTCCCGCCCATCCACGGTAAGGGTGAATTCCTGAAGAATCCGCTCATCCGACAGCTCCAGGCTTCGCTCGAAGCTGCCGACGTGCTGGGCAACCTGCTGCTGCTCTCCCGGCAGCCGCCCCATTAAATAATCGACGGATACGCGGTAAAAATCGGCGAATTTCTTGAGCGTATCGTAATCAGGCTCTCTGCGGTCCGTTTCGTAATGCGAAAGGGAGGAACGGGATATTCCAAGCCGGGAGGCTACGTCCTCTTGTGTAAAACCGTACTTCTCGCGCAGCAGGGAAATACGGCTGCCCAAGTGCTTCATCCCATGATCACCTCCGGAATACAAGAAAAAACTGCTTGACACGATACGTATTGTAACATAAATTGTTGTAAAAGGTGTTGTTTTATACAAATCGTATCCAATCAAAGTGAAAAACAGGATATCAAGGGGGATGCCGATTGAATGAGGGGCTGCTCCACTACAAGACGGCCTGCCTGCAGCATCTGCTGTCCTCTCTGGAGTGCCGTCTGCGTATCATCGAAGTGAAGTCTCGTACGGTCCGGTCCAATGAATCCATCATCCGCCTACTGGAGCTTCATTCCGGACAAATCCGCTTTCTTAGCGGTCTGAGACTGCCTTGTCTTGCCGGAGTGACCTATTCGCTACAGCTTCAATTGGATGCTGAGCTGCTTGAGGTGAGGGGAGAGCTGACGGACAGCAAGGAGCTTTGCGGCGAATTGCGGCAGTACGCGATGAAGTTCGCACTGCCCGAGGACGATCATCTCCGCCTGTATCAATGGGTGAACGGGAGGATGGGGGAGCTCATGCACCGGTGGTACGGTCCCTATGGTTTGTGCAAAAAAGTTGCATCATCCGCTAGACTTTCTGTAGCGGTAAAGTTATAATTTGTTTTGTGATACAAAATGTATCAAAAACCACAAAAGGAAAGGAAGCCATTCCCCATGCAAAAGAAGCAGTACGCCAAGCCGGCTATTCTCAGCGAGGAAAGGATTGCCTTCGAAACGCTGATCTCGTGCAACGATCCGAATCAGCCGGGAGAAATTTATAACGGCCAGATTCCTATCTGCGTTCGTCCGGACAACACCTGGTTCCCGCGTTAATTCGCAGCGGAGCCAAGATGACGGGAGAGAGCTGTCAGGCAGCCTCTCCCCCATTGTCCAACAAGAAACGGGGGTTCAGTTGATTCTATGGTGATTCCTTTACTCCGCTCACTCTACGATACGGAACGGCCTTGTCCCGGCTCTTGGTGGGAAAGTGCCCAGACGATGCACGATATGGAGCTCTTTGCCATTCATGCCCAGGTGTATCATCTGCTGCAGACCACGCATCGTCTCGATCCGCTACCTGAGGAGGTTCTATCCAAGCTCAAAGCTAGGCACACGCAGGGAATGTATCAGAATCTTGTGATGAAGCATAAGGAAACGGAAGCCTTGGAGCTTTTGGATAAGCATGGCCTGGAAGTGATCCCGCTCAAAGGAGTACGGTTCGCAGAAAGGTATTTCGGTCATTATGCCGCCAGAATCACGAGCGATATGGATCTGCTGGTTCGTACCGAGCGGCTTCAGGAAGCCATCGCTTGTCTCGTCGCCCATGGCTATGACTTCGAGATTATCAAGGATCATCACGCCCGGCTGCATAAGGACGGGATGATGGTGGAGCTGCACTGGACACTTGATAAGCGGGACTGGTCGGACCTTGACCCCGAATCCTTTTGGCGCTCGGCAACTGCGGTGAATGGGTATCGGCATGTGAAAGAGCTCACGCCTCTGCACACCTTTTATTTCATCTGCCTTCATGGCGCGAGGCATCAAATGGATTCGGTCCGTTATTTGATCGATATCGTCCAAATGCTTCATACGCACAGCCGGCACATTGATTATGGCCGGTTGATGGAGCTCACCTCTGTGGATAAAACCTCAAAGCGCATCCAAGCCGTACTCTCCATTGTATATCAGCAGTTCCCCCACCTTCAGACCTTCAAGCCGCTTCCTTTTGATCTGCTGGACACCCACTGGGATTACGACACCGTACGAGGTGGGCGTCTTGGCCGCAAGACGAAGGGGTATTATCAATATAAGCTGTTTTTTCGCCACTTTCTTTTCGATACGCTCAAGCATCAGATCAGGTCCATCCGCAAGGCCTATTAATAGAAGGAAGGTTTCCGGACATGAGCTTATTCAAGGTATGTATCGCCGAGCATGTCATCGGCTTTTCCACGGAATCGGAGATGGCCGCGCAGTATATTATGAAGCATTTCAGGCCGCTGCTGCTGGAGGCAAGCGATCCCTGCACGCCGGATCTCTATGTCATGATCGAAGAGGGCTATGGCGTTCCTTTCGTCGATTATGAGGTCGAAATCTTATCCGGGCCCGAAACCGTTGTGTATGTCCGCAAGGATTATCGGATTGAGGCGGATCCGACGTACTATAAAGCTTTGATCGAGGTGTTCGATGAGTTTGCCCTGAAGCATGCGCTGCTGAACTTGTATAGTGCGTTCCTCACTTCACGGGAGTGGGGGCTTGTCATTCATTCCTCCTGCCTTGTGCAAGGGGACGAAGCGTACTTGTTCGCCGGTCATTCGGGGGCGGGGAAGTCTACGGTAGCGCGGCTTTCCCGTCCGAGACCGATTCTCTCCGATGAGGCTACGATAATAAGGCTGGATGCTCAGGGGGTGCTGGTCTACAATTCACCTTTCCGCAGCGATACCGATATGCCTTCCTTGACGGAGCCTTATCGACTGCAGGCAGTACATCTGCTGCGTCAGGCGAGCTATAACAAGAGGTTCCCGCTGACGAAGATGGACGCCGTCCTGAAGATTCTGCAGAGGGTGTTCTACTGGGCGCATGATCCGAAGGAAACGAAGAAGCTCATGACGATGTGCAAAACGCTGGTAGAGAGGGTACCCGTTTATGAGCTGTCTTTTCAAAAAAACGATACGTTCTGGGAGGAAATTTCATGATTGAGGTATCGAGAGGTTATAAACGCAATACGCAGGCGGAAACGCTTGAAGTCGACGGCGAATGGGTCATTCTGCATACCGCCAAATATACCGTGACCCGGTTGAATGAGGTGGGCGGGCTTTGCTGGGAGTTGCTGCAGCAGCATAGGACAGTTCAAGAGCTGACTGAGGAGGTTTTGAAGAGCTACGACATTACGGCGCAAGAGGCTGAGCGGGATATTGAAGGATTTATCGAGGAGCTTCGCCGCATGGATTTGGTTGAGCATGCAGATTAACGCGAGGGCCCTAAAGCAGCTTGTAAGGGAAAGGGGCTATATCGAGCTTCCTTCGATCGGAACCAGCATGTCTCCTGCCATACGGGAAGGATATGTATGCCGCTTTATGGACATCGAGGCAAGGTCCCTGAAGGTCGGCGATATTGTGCTCTTCGTCGGTGTTACCGGGGAGCTTGTCGGGCATCGGCTGATCGGCACCTTAGTGAAAGAGGGCAAAGCTTATTATGTATGCAAAGGCGATTCCAACCGCACGCCGGACCGCCCGGTCCCTGAGGAGCAGCTGATCGGCCGCATGGTGTCGGTCCGCACCGGACGAAGGCTGATCCGGGCGGATGCCCTGTCGATGCGAATGTGGGGCTGGCTCGTTGCGAGGCTTCCTTTCGTTTCCTTGTGCATTCATTACGGCGTGCGGCTTCATAACAAGGCGCGCGGCCGGAGAGCAGGCTCCTATATATGCTGAGATCATACAAACAACGGCTGAAAGGCTTGCTCGAGCTGGGGGAGCTCCGAAAGCCCATGCGGCTGCTTCTCATTTATGTCGGGCGCTATTGGAAGGCATATGTCGGTCTCGGAATCCTGTTGTTTGCGGGAATCGGGACGACACTCTTTTTTACATGGTTCTTGCAGCATATGACCGACGCAGCGGTGCAGGGGAATCTTGCCGGCGTGGGTCATTATTTGCTTTTGGGGGCCGGAGGTACGCTCGTTAGCTCCCTGGTGGTGTTTTGTAACATTTACTTGTCTACGACGGCGGTACAGAAGGTGAAGGCCGATCTGAAAAATGATTTATTCGAGCATATGCTGCGGCTGCCGGCCGGCTACTATGGCAATCACCATACGGGAGAGCTTGTTTCGCATCTGACACATGATGTGGACAGCATTGACGGGGCGATCGGCTCCAATCTGCTGGGCCTGCTGCGCCTGCCTCTCATGGCGGCAGCTACCTTCATCTACCTGGTTCAAGTGAATTGGCAGCTTTCCTTTCTTTGCCTATTCCTTGTTCCGCTCGCGCTGGCATCGGGGGCGCTGCTGGGGAAGCTGCTGAGAAAACACAGCAAGGCTCTGCATGAATTTGTCGGCCGTATGCACAGCTTCCTGGGAGATGTCTTCTCAGGCCATACCGTCTTTCGCTCCTATATGCTGGAGAATATGTTTCACTCCCGCTATGTGGAGCAAAACCGTGAGCTGCTGCGCATGGAATCGAGGCTTGCCCTGCTCCGCGGCTGGTTCAGTGTCGGCTCGGGTGCGGCAGGGTCACTTGCTTATTTGTTCAGCATGGGGCTCGGGGCATACTTCGTGGCGCAAGGTAACATGACCGTCGGTTCGCTGCTCGCGTTCGTTAGCCTGATGCAGTACCTGATCTCGCCTTTAAGCGGTCTTGCAGGACTGTGGGGAGGCTTCCAGCGTTCGATTGCCGCGGTGGAGCGGATTCAACGGGTGCTGGAGGAGCCGGCGGAGATGAAGCGTTGGCCGATGGGGAAAGCGGACACGCCTGCTCTTCGCTGGGGCTTGGAGCTGCGGCAGGTGACCTTTCGTTACGAGGCCGGCAAGGAAGCGGCGGTGGAGGGGCTGCAGCTGTTCGTGCCCGCGGGCTCGGTTGTGGCCGTAGTAGGTCCGAGCGGCGCGGGCAAAAGTACGCTGTTCAGCCTGGTGCAGGGCTTTTATCGGCCGACGCAAGGGGAGATCCTGCTCGACGGAGTGGCGCTCGATTTCGGCGCACGGCCCGAGCTCCGAGGCTATATGGCCTATGTGCCCCAAGAGACGAGCTTGTTCTCCGGGACGCTGCGGGATAACCTGCTCATGGGCCGGAGGGAGGCGACCGGAGAGGAGCTTGTGCAGGCGGCCAAGGATGCCAACCTGCATGAGTTTATTCTCACGCTGCCGCAGGGCTACGACACCGAGATCGGAGAGCGCGGAGTAAAGCTGTCCGGCGGACAGAAGCAGCGTCTTGCGATCGCGCGGGCGATCTTGAAGAATGCGCCCATCCTGCTGCTCGACGAGGCGACCTCGGCTCTCGACAGCGAGACGGAGCATGCCGTTCAAGAGGCGCTGGAGAGGCTGATGCGGGGACGGACGACGATGGTCATTGCCCATCGGCTGTCGACGATCCAGAACGCCGATCTCATCGTCGTGATGGATCAGGGGCGCATCGCCGAGCAGGGCACCCACAGCGAGCTGCTGGCCGCGGGGGGCTTGTATGCGCGGCTGCACCGGCTGCAGCATGAGCAGCGGGAAGGCGAAGCGGAGGCCGCGACAGCCGCGGGATAAACAGGGCTACGGGAAGCTTGGCTTCCTATAGCCCTGTTTTGATTGTACCCGATGAAAATGGGGAACAATCAAAGCGTTGTTCAAATTTAGGGAAGTAAGGAGAATTGTGGGATGAAACTGCAAAATCAAACGGCCATCATAACGGGGGCAGGTAAGGGAATCGGAATGGCGACAGCTGCAGCGCTGGCGAAGGAGGGCGTCCATCTGGGCCTAATGGCCAGAAGCACCTCGGACCTGGAGGCTCTTCAGAGTACGTTGGCAAGCACGTACGGAGTCAAGGTATACTATGCTGCAGCGGATGTTTCCAAGCGGGATTCGGCGGAGCAGGCAGTCGCCGCGCTTGCGGACAAGCTCGGAGCGATAAACATTTTGATCAATAATGCCGGGGTCGCAACGTTCGGCACTGTGCTGGATATGGAGCCTGCCGAGTGGGAACGCATCGTTCAGACGAACTTGATGGGGACGTACTATGTAACCCGGGCAGCTCTGCCGATCATGCTCAAGCAAAACGAGGGAAGCATTCTCAACGTTGCCTCCACTGCCGGGGAGCGCGGATTTGCAACCGGCTCCGCTTACTGTGCATCGAAGTTCGGAGTGATCGGGTTCACGGAAGCCTTACTGCATGAAGTGAGAAAATCCAATATCCGCGTTACGGCGCTTACGCCCAGTACCGTGAATACGAACCTTGCCGCTCAAGCCGGCTTAAAGATCGGCGAGGAGGATCGCATGATGCAGCCGGAGGATGTGGCGGAGCTCATCTTGGCCACCCTGAAGCTCCCGCAGCGCGTATTTGTCAAGACGGCGGGCATTTGGACAACAAACCCACAATAATGCTACCATAGGGACAAGGAACTGAATACAGGGGAGGAACAATCGATGGAGATCGGAATAAGCACGTTCGTCGAGACGACGCCGGACGTGCGGACTGGGGAAGTTATAAGTCATGCGCAGCGGCTGCGCGAGGTGGTTGAGGAAATCGTGCTGGCGGATCGGGTAGGACTGGATGTATACGGCGTAGGGGAGCATCATCGCAAGGACTATGCTGCATCCTCTCCGGCTGTCGTACTGGCGGCAGCGGCCTCGCAGACTAAGCGCATCCGCCTGACCAGCGCGGTGACGGTGCTGTCCTCCGCTGACCCGGTCCGTGTGTTTCAGGATTTCGCCACCCTGGACGGGATCTCGAAAGGACGCGCTGAGATTATGGCCGGCCGGGGTTCCTTTATTGAGTCCTTTCCGCTGTTTGGCTACGATCTGAACGATTACGACGAGCTCTTCGAAGAGAAGCTGGAGCTGCTGCTGAAGCTGCGGGAGTCGGAGAAGGTGACATGGAAGGGCGGACATCGGCCGGCATTTCAGGAGCTTGGCGTTTATCCGCGTCCGGTGCAAAATCCGCTTCCTGTGTGGATCGGCAGCGGAGGCAATACCGAATCGGTGATCCGCGCAGGGCTGCTGGGACTGCCGCTCGTGCTCGCGATCATCGGCGGCAGTCCGAGGCAGTTTGCCCCTCTGGTGCAGCTTTATAAGAAAGCGGTTGCCCATGCAGGACATGATGCTTCGCGGCTGCCGGTCGCTTCCCACTCGCACGGCTTTGTCGGAGAGGACACGGAGGCTGCCGCCGACCGGTTCTTCCCTTCGACGCAAGCCAGTATGAATGTAATCGGCAGGGAGCGGGGCTGGGGGCACTATGACCGTGCCCAATTTGATGCCGCGCGCAGCTTGGAAGGGGCACTGTATGTTGGCGACCCCGAGACGGTGGCGCGCAAAATCATTTATCTTCGCAAGGAGGTCGGCATCACGCGCTTCCTGCTGCATGTTCCGTTAGGTACGATGCCCCATGAGGACGTCATGCGAGCCATCGAGCTGCTGGGCACGGAGGTAGCGCCGCGCGTCCGGGAGGAAGTGGCCCGGTGGGAAGCGGCGAACGTGTAAAGAAAGAAGCGCCTCGTTCAAAAAGGGAGAAATGCTGCGTTTGAACGAGGCACTTTGGTTTGAAACTTATCTTGCCTGTTGCTGGGATCATCTGAAGGAAGGTTTGATACATAACGTATCATTCGACATTCGCACTTACCTTTAGCAGCAGCCTTGAATACAATGTCACTACCCTTGAAGAAAGAGGTGATAGTGATGAACAAACTGGAACGAATTGGCCATTGGGACGGAGTAACCGGGCGGGCTTCGCTGGAGGGTCCTTACGAGGATTGGCTGCAGCAGGAGGTTCCGTTTGGGCTTCGTTCCTTTTTTTTGGCACCTTGGCGTGCATATATGGATACATGGGATTACCGTAAATATGCGGATGTGCTGGGGATAAACTTTAACGTGAACCCGGAGGAGGCTGATGCCACAGCGCAGGTGCTGGCTGAAGCAGGCATTCGCTCTCTCCGATTGGAGATCGGCTGGCGCAATCTTGCCTTCGATAATCCTGCAACGCTTGAGCCGGGCAAGCTGGCCGAGCTGAATACCTTCTTCGGAGTATTTCGTAAATACGGTCTTCGTCCGATCATCCTGCTGAATGCCAACTCGGGTCTTCCGGTTCCCTATCGGTTCATTGACGTACAGGTGACCCAGAACGCCCCCGCAGGCACACGAGAGCTGTACGTAGCTAACACGAACGGGATACGTGCTTACTATACCGGGCTTCAGAATCAGCGATATCATGCGATGTTTCCCGTGATTACGCAAGTGAATGTCGAAGCGGGTCGGCTTACGTTATCTGCTCCTCTCCCGCAAGCGGTATCGCAGGGAGGTCTGACCCTCATTGAGCTCAAATATCAGCCGTTCGCAGGAACCGTCTTTGCTGACGGTAGGCCTAATCCGGCCGCGCAGGAAACGCTGGATGGCTGGATGCAGTATGTCAGGACCGTTACAGGCTACGCAAGGAGCGCGCTCGGTACGGAAGGACAGGCAGATGCGGGCTTCGATCTGGAGGTCTGGAACGAATACACCTTCGGCAGTGAATTTCTTGATATCAATAATTACTATGATCCTCCGCTTTCCTTCTCTCAGCCTATAACCTATACCCAGCAAGGAAGAACGGCAACCGGGGCGGAAGCGATCCTGCCCATGACGATTGACTATGTCAAGGCTCCCCAAAACGGCTTTCCGGGCGTGCGAGTCATCAACGGCTTCTCCAATCAGCGCCCATGGGACAACGGAACCGAGCTATGGCACGGACAGGACGGCTTCAGCCGCCATTACTACACGAGCTACAGCTCGGAAAATCTCATTAACCCGGCGACGTATCCGAAGCTGAATGAGGTAACCTTGGACGCGACAGGACAGCGTGACGGTGCCCCGGACCCCCTTCAGGCCGACCGGATCATACCGGGCACCAATGTGATTCCGACCCACTTCCACGCGATGCCGGAGGATACCTTCTTCGCTTACCAGACGGAGTTTGTCGTCAGGGACATTCAACCGTTCCCGGGACCTTGGTTTACACACCACCGGTATAGCAACCGGAATAACGGGCAGAATGCTGAGGTTTGGATGACGGAGACGAATTTCTACCGGCTGGCTCTGGCACAGGAGCTCGCTGCCAAGGCAGGGGTAAGCGAAAACGACCCGCGCATCACGAGCATCATGCATTACATTGGAGCTAAGGCGACGCTGCGCATTTATATGTTCTATGGGCACAAAGGAATTCAAACCGTAAATCTTTACGCCGTTAAAGAAAATGATACCACCTTCGCTCTGCTGCCAAGCGCTTTCTTTGCGGAGCTGGCCAATAACGGCTATCAGCTGACGGAGTCTGTGCGCGCTCAGCTCGGGCCGCAGGCGTCAGCTGTCACAGGCATAACCTCCAGACTCAGTACAGGGACAGCCATTGCTGCGCCGCGTCCCTTGAAGGTGGAGGAGATCGTAGAGCCGGAGCCTCGCGTTGTTTTTGAAGCGCACGGGACGAAGGAGCATCCGCACCGGTATCACCGGGACGACCTGGCCGTGCTTCCGTTTCAGCTCGACCATCATCGGTTTGCCGTGGGATATTACGTGGTGACCAGGAACATGGCGCAGAGCTGGGACACATCCAAGGATTGGCTCGACGCCGACCGCTACCGAATGCAGCCTCAGGCCTTCGAGCTTACTCTGAGCAATGTGAAAGGAAATGGAGTCACGGTATCGATATATGATCCGATGACGGGCGAGGAGGAGCCTGCCGTCTTGTTGAGATCCTCCTTAACGGACATCACGGTGCAGGTGATGGCGGTTGACTATCCCAGACTGCTGCTGATCACGGAAGCGGGGACAGGGCCTATGCTCCAAGAACCGCGCGTAACAACCAGGGACGGAAGGTCAACCTTCTCCTTCGTGCCGAATGTGGACGGCGCCGTTACGGTATCCTGGGGAGCTTATCCCGTTCGCTCAGGCGGCTCCTTCCTGATGGAGGAATTCGCAGGTGAGAATCTGACGAGCCTCATTACCTCCAGCCCGGTAAGCACGATTCAGTTTTACCAAACCTTAGCGGCAAGGCAGGGCTCCTGGCGATGGACAGGATTGATCACTCCCGCCTATAGGGAAGATTATACGTTTCTGATGGAAACGGATAACTATGAACGTCCCCGGCTGTGGATCGAGGACCAGCTCGTCATTCCAGGCAATGGTGTCCTGGCCGGCAGCATCCGGCTGCAGGCAGGCAGAAGCTACCGGCTAACGCTCACCTACAGCACACCTTACGCCTCCCCACATACGATGATGCTGTTCTGGGGGAGTGCCAGCCAGCCAAGAGAGGCGGTCGCGCCCTCCCCGGCAGGAAGCCAAACCGTTACGATGGCTGTAACCGCCAATCAGCCTGTCACCGTCGAGCTATCGGGCTTGCAGAGAGGTGATGGGGTCAAGGCGCGGTTTACGGGCCAAGGGCTTGAAATCCCTTACCCTCGTTGGAACTATGACGTGCAAGGAGTTCTATGGGAATAAAGGTGTAAGGTCTGGAGCTGCTCTGAGCATATGGTACTACTCGGGGCAGCTGTTTTCCTACTGAGAAAATGCGCTTTGGGCATCATCCGGCGTTCTCCATTTGTCGATATAATATGATTTGTGGAAAAAATAAATAAATAGACTAATAAATGGGAGTGGATGAGGTGAAAAAGAGATACAGCCTCACCGTAGCTATGGCATTGCTTTTGTCTAGTTTATCGGTGAACGGCTACGTAAGCGCTGATGTCAGGTTTGACGGTGAGACGGAACGGAAGCTGCGGCGCGTCGGCACATGGGACGAAACGACGATGAAGCGGGAAGTGCCTATGCCGTATGTCAATGCGGCCGAGCAAGAAGTGGATTTCGGCAAGCGTTCGTTCTATCATGCCCCATGGAAAAGCTACATGGATACATGGGACGCAAGGAAATACTTCGAGACGCTGGGCGTGAATTTTAACGTGGCTCACGAAGAGGCCGAGGCGGTTGCTAAGCTGCTCGCTGAGGCAGGGATTCGTTCGGCGCGTGTGGAGATAGGCTGGGACAATCTGGATTACGACGACGACACCAAGCTGAAGCCTCGGAGTCACGAGCATATCGGAAAGGTGCTGCGTGCACTGGCGAACCATGGGATTAGGCCGATGATTCTGCTCAATGCGAATTCCGGTATGCCAAGCCCAAGCCGCATTACGCAAGCTCGCCTTGTTCGTGATGCCAAAGCAGGGGACCGGCATCTCTATCTGGAGCAGGTCAGCGGAATCAAGCTGAACTATACCGGTCTGCATGCCGTCCATTACCAAACCATGTATCCGATCATCACCGCCGTTGAGAGCGCAACCGGGAAGGTTACCCTCTCCGCGCCTTTGGCTAACGACCTCAAAGCAGGCCCCATAGAGCTTTCTACGCTTAAATATTTGCCCTTCTCCGAGCCAAGCTATTCCGACGGCACACCTAACCCGGCTTCTGCGGAAACGGTCCGTGGCTGGACGCAATATATTACAACAGTAACTCGTTTCGTGAAGGACAATCTCCAATCGGATGGACAGGCAGATGCCGGCTTCGATCTGGAGGTTTGGAACGAGTACACGTTCGGTTCCGAATTCCTCAGTCTTAACAACTATTATGAGCCAGACCTGCCCTTGACGGGGAAAATCCAATATACCGGCGGCGGGAAAACCGTCCTGGGGCACGAGCTGATTTTGCCGTTGACGGCGGACTTTGTCAGTAAGCCGGAGAACCGGCTGCCGGGCGTACGGGTCTTGAGCGGCTTCTCCAACCAGCGTCCCTGGGACAACGGCACGGACATGTGGCCCACCCAGCATGGCATCAGCAGACATTATTACACCGGGTTTAAACCGGGGGAATCTTACATAGCTGAAGGCCATACCGATTCGACAAAGGTATATCTGAATGCGCTGGGCGGTCGCGACGGGCAGGAGGTTCCCGGGAATCCCGACCAGACGGTTCCGGGCAGCTATTATGTGCCTCCCCACGAGGCCGGCTTTCCGGAAATGCGGTTTTACGCCTACGAAACCGAGTTTGTGACACGCGATGTTCAGCCGTTTCCCGGCTCCATGCCGCTTCACCACCGATATGCCAGTCCGGGAGGCGGGAAGACGGGGAAGCTGTGGATGACGGAGACCAATTTTCACCGCAGGCCCATCGCTGACGATCTTGCCTCAAAGCTGGGAACCCATGTCGATGACCCGCGCCTGGTTTCGCTTATGCAGCACATGGGAGCCAAATCCACACTCCGTAATTATCTGTTCTATGGGCATAAAGGGCTGGAGACGATCGATTTGTATGCCGTGAAATCTGAAATAGGCTTCTCGATGATTCCGGATTCGTTCTTTCAGAAGCTGGCACAGTCGCAGTACCAGTTGACGCCGGAGGTCAGAGGACTGGCTGGTCCGCAGCTTACATCGCTTACGAATCTGTCGGCGCTGATGCGCACCGGCCGACCGGTCGCAACGCCGCGTCCGCTGAAGGTGGAAGGGATTACCGAGTATGAGCCGCGTCTCGTGTATGAGGGCGACGGCACGCCGGAGCATCCTTCCCGCTATCACGGCGACGATTTGGCCATATTGCCGTATCAGCTCGACGAGGGCAGGTTTGCCATAGGTTATTACGTGGTTACCCGGAATTTGGCCCATGTGTGGGACAGCTCCAAGCAGCTGTGGGATCCTGCCCGCTACCAAATGCCGGATCAAACCTTCGATATTACGTTGTCCAATGTGCGCGGCAGCGGCTCGAATGTGTACGCCTACGATCCTGTACAAGGAACGAGAATGCCCGTTACGGTCGTCGAGTCCACCTACAACCAAGTGAAGGTGCGATTGCAAGTTACCGACTATCCGAGAATGCTGATGATTGAGGAGAACGAGCCGGGGCCCGTGCTTGGCAGTCCGACCGCTGAACGCTCCGCCGGTGGGGCCGTACTCCGGTTTACGCCGAATCTTAGCGGCACGGTTCAGATAGAGACGGGGAAATATCCGACCCGCTCGAACGGGACCTTCAACGAGCAGCGATATGCGTTGGAGGATGATAGCTATCAAACGCCGCTCTATACGAAGCAAGTAGCTGTTATTGATTATGTGAAGGGTACGGGCAAAACGCTTCCGGCCGAGCGAGGCAGATGGAGATGGACGGGTACTATTCGTCCGGAATATTCGGAAACCTACACCTTCCAGATCCGTTCGGATAATGAAGAGGATATACAGCTTCAGATCGGCGGAGAAACGGTCATTGCACCGAAATCCGGAAAGCTGAAGGCAATTGTGGAGCTTAAGGCGGGCCAATCCTACCCGTTTGCCTTTGACTATTGGAACGCCTGGGGGAACGACGTACATACACCGGCCGTGTACTGGTCGAGCGAAAGCCAAACGCTTGGGCCGGTCGCGCCGGCACCGGTGTCAGAGCCGGAGAGGCTGGAGGTCACGCAAGGGCAGCCGGTTTCGCATGTGCTTGCGGGATTTCAAGAGGACGATGCCGTCAAGCTTACGTTCAGCTCCGACGGACTCGTTACTACTTATCCGCGATGGGATTACGATTGGAGCGGGACATTGTTCGCACCGGCTTGGACGGGCGGCGGACAGATACCTGGCGGCGGAACGCAGACTCCGGGAGGCGGAACGCAAACACCCGGCGGAGGTACACAGACCCCGGGCGGTCAGCGGCCACCTGGGGGCGGCGTGCCGCAGATTCCCACCGGTGCAGGCGGGGGTTGGTCCGGCGGAATGGGCTCCAATCCGGCGGCTCCTGCCGCAGAGGGCACGAGCTTGATCCTCAAGCCTGATGACGGGGTAACCCAAACAACGTCAGGTAATAAGGTGACAGTAAGGTTGGATGAAGGGAAAATCGCAGCTCTACTGAAAGACCAACCGAAGCTGCAAATTCTGGAGCTGCAGGTGGAGGACGGCAAGCAGCTGACCCTGCAGCTGACCGGAGCGATCGCCGAACAAATGCAGGAGCGGGAGGTGCTGCTGCGAGTCGTAGGGAACGGCGGTGTGCTGACCATCCCTCTCCACAAGATAAACCGGGGGCAGGAGGTTCAGGTTGAAATCCTCGCGGACAGCGATGTGTTCCCGCCTCCGCAAGGCTTCACTAGGCCCGGCTCCTCCTGGCAACTGCGGGTTCGGGACGGTCAGGCCAAGCTGTCCGTCGCAGCCGAGCTGCGTTTGCCGTCGGGCGTGTCCGGTGCTCAGCTTTACCGGTACGACGAGGAAGAGCGGCGCTGGGTGCCGGTATTTGCGGAGGTTCGCCAAGAGAAGCTGCATTTCAACATGCTTCCTAATACCGTATATTCCATCCTTAAGCCGGGTCGAACCTTTAGCGATATTCAGTCGCATTGGGCTAAGCATGAGATTGAGCTGCTTGCCGGGAGAGGCATATTGAACGGTACCGGGCCGTCGAGCTTCGATCCCGATCAACATGTGAATAGGGCGGAGTTCGCCGCTATGCTGCTACGGATCCTCATGAAGGGGGAGAAGCAGCAGGAGGACCTTCCCGTTGCCTTTCAGGATGTCAAACCATCGGATTGGTTCTTCGAGGAAATCCGTTTCGGATATGTGAAAAAGCTGGTGGATGGTGTGGAGGCCGAGCGATTTGCCCCGAATGAGCCGATGACCCGCGAGCAAATGTTCGTCATAGCCGCGAGGGTGTACGATGCAAGCAGGAAGGGCCAGGGGCTGTCAGAGCAGGAAGCGTCCGGTCTTCTCTCTCCCCTCCGGGACCGTGAGCGCATCAGCTCGTGGGCAAGCATGGGCATAGCCCGGGCGCTGCAGCTGAAGCTCGCTCAAGGCAAGGCGGATCAGATGATCGAGCCTGCGGCCGGAGGAACGAGAGCCGAGGCCGCCGTCATCACCGAGCGATTGCTCCGAAAGCTGGAATCGCCTTAACATCAGAGCTCCCCGCCTCCGGCGTAGTCATATTGCTGCCGCGGTGCGGGGAGCTTTTTTGGATTATTAAAGAGGTACGGCAGATTGAAGCGCCGAGAGACCCGAAAAGGGCGCTTCATCGTAGCAGGGAGCGGAACTCTCCTCGTGAATTTCTCGCATCGGCACGTATTGCCTAAATGATACAAATTGTATAATATTATCTTGTATACAAATTGTATCATACAAAAGGAGGGACGTGTCCGTGCGTTTACTGTTAGGTGAGTTTCTGCTCTACAGTGCGAATTATTTAGTGAACAAGCTGCCCTTTCACAAGCTCAGATACTTGTTCTACACCAAACTCTTCAACCTGACCGTCAGCTCATCTGCTGCCGTTCATATGGGGCTTAAGCTGATGATCCGCGGAGGAGTCCGTATAGGAGAGCATTCGGTCGTTAACAGGGACTGTCTATTGGATGGCAGAGGGAAGCTTGTCATCGGCCGTAATGTGAGCATCTCCCCGGAGGTCATGGTCCTCACGGCAGAGCATGAGGTGAACGCGCATGACTTTGCCGGGGTGGAGCAGCCCGTTGTGATTGAAGACTATGTCTGGATCGGCAGCCGGGCGGTCATCCTGCCCGGGGTTACTCTCGGGGAAGGGGCGGTGGTAGCTGCGGGCGCTGTCGTGACGAAGGATGTCCCGGCCTACTCGATCGTCGGCGGGGTGCCGGCCAAGCAGCTCGGAACGAGAAGCAGAGAGCTCGCGTACACGTTAAGCTATCAAAGATGGTTTCACTGACCCGGGAGGTCAGGAAACCATCTGCTCATAGAGCTTGATGTGTGCATCGATAGAGCGCTCCCAGGTATAGGCCCGGGCAAGCTCGCGGCCTCTGACCCGCAGCTCTTGTCTTTCCGTTTCGTCCAGCTGCAGCACCCACTGCAGGGCGGCGGCGATTTCCTTGACGCTCGACGGCTCGACAAGCTGGGAATAGCCGCTCGAAATCTCTTTCATGGCTGTATTGCCGGAGGTAATAATCGGGGTGCCTGTCGATGCGGCCTCAATGATCGGAAGTCCGAAGCCCTCCCACAGGGATGGGTAGAGCAGCCCGGTGCTTTTGCTGTAGATAACCCTCAGGTCTTCATCACCGGCTCCGCTAATGATGTGCACTTGAACTCCGAGCTTCTCTGCGTACTGCACCAGCTCGCGCGCGTAGGGGGTTGCATCTCCTGCAATGACCAGCGGCAGCTTTACCGTCATGGCGGATAAAGCTTGGATGGCGCGGTCCATATTCTTACGGGCGGTGAGTGCGCCGACGAAGAGCCAATATGCCTCGGGCAGCGGCTGCGGCAGGCTGCGCTCGGGAAGACCCACCTGCAGGAACAAAGGATCCACGCCGTGAGGAATCACATGGATATTTTCCGCAGGGTAGTTGAAGAAACGGATGACATCCTGCCTCACGGTTTCGGTAGGCGTTATAATTCTGCTGCTTCTTCGTATCGCCAGCTCGGCCGTTTCAATAAATCCGGGCGCTAAGCCGTAAGGCGTTTTGTCGATGCGCCAGCCCACGTCATGTACGGTCAGCACGGTCCTGGTTCCCCGTTTTACTTGACTATATTGATAATTAGGCTCATGAACGACATCCGAGCTGCCGAAGAGCAAGGCATCCCCTGCCGGCATTTTGCGGACAAGCTCCTGCAGTCTGCCTTTCAACGGGTGGGTGCGATAATGAACGCCGAGCTTATCGAAGTTTGGGATCGACTTTAAATTCCGTGCGGCAACCGTATATTCAAAATCCGGGCTCCGCTCCTGCACTCCCTTGGCAAGAGCACGTATGTACCGGGAGATGCCGGAGCTGCTGTTGGCGCTCTCCCCAAATAAAATTATTTTTTTCATAAACCATTCTCCTTATCATCATGATTGATTAGCTCGAAACATATTGTACCACATAAAGGATACAAAGTGTAGCATATTTAAGCCGGAAAGGTAACGGTGATACAAGTGCCGCTGAAAGCGATGAAGCAAGCATATAAGCTTTTTCTTACAAAAAAACGGTTCCCCGGAAGTCTGGTCGAAACCCATCTTATTGACGGTGATGTGCAGATTGCCGAGGGCTGCTACGTGGGCAAGGAGTCCCAGCTGATGAGCGGAGTGTCGCTTGGGGCGCATACGATTGTGGAGAAAGACGTTTTCCTGGGCGAAAAGGTGTCGGTTGGCAGCCACGTCCGTCTATTCAAGCATGTAACGGCGGATCGCGAGGTCAGCATCGGCGACCACACCTATGTGACCTTAAACGGCTATCTGTTCTCAGGACAAATCGGCAAATACTGCTCGATCGGTCCGAATTGCATGATCGGCATGCCGGAGCATCCGCTGCATTATGTATCTACTTCTCCGGCTACCTACGGACCCGGCAACAGACTGCAGCTGCAGTCGCTGTGGAACGATGTATCCCGTCCGCCGAAGATCGGAAACGACGTGTGGATCGGGATTAATGCAACGATTTTGCAGGGTGTCACGGTGGGGGATGGGGCCATTATCGCTGCGGGCTCGGTCGTGACGAAGGATGTGCCGCCCTATGCCATCGTCGGAGGAATCCCGGCCAAGGTGCTCAAGTATCGGTTCGGAGAGGAGCAGATCGATTTCCTGCTGCGCTGGAGATGGTGGGATCTGTCCCGGGAGGAGCTGCTGCAGCATCAGAAGCTGTTTGCCGCCAAGGAGGCTTGGTATGAGGAAGCAAAAATGATTTTGTGAATTATGATACAGTTTGGAGTATAAATCGACATTTTTAAAAAAATGCCCTTGACATGATACAAATCGTAACGTAAAGTAAGAAATGTCAAAGGATACATAACGTATCGGAACAGGAGGACGGCAATGGAGTTCAAAGAATACTTATGCGTCATTAAGAAGCGGTTCTGGCTCATTCTCATTTGTGTCGTGATTTCCACCATATGTACGGCGGCCTTCAGTAGTTACAATTATGTTCCCACATATCAGGCATCCACCAAGCTTATCATCAATAAGACCGTAGAGCTGGATCAGTTCGGTAAGGAAATGATCGATTTCGGCGCGATCGGCTTCAATATGTCGCTCATCAATACATACACCGAGATTATGAAAACCCCCGCTATCATGAACCGTGTGGTTCAGCGATACCCGGATCTGCAAGTCAGCGCGGAACAGCTCATCACCATGGTGAAAATCGGACAATTAAACGGAACTCAAGTGATGACACTGACAGTAGAGGACCGGACATATGAACGGGCGGTGAAAATCGTCAACGCGGTAACCGAGGTGTTTCAAAGTGAAATCCCCAAAATCATGAAGGTGGATAATATTTCACTGCTGAATATGGCGCAGTTAAAGGAGAATCCTCAGCCGATCAATCAGAGAACGAATATTTCGCTCATCATCGGTTTCGTCATATCGCTTATTATTTCTGTCGGGCTGGCCTTCCTGCTGGAGTTCATGGACGACACCTTGAAGAAGGAAGCGGAGCTTAAGCAGCTGTTCGGAGTGCCGGTGCTGGCCAGCGTCCCCAAGCTGAAGAAGGTGCAGCTCCAGCAAACAAGTATGAAGCAGAGGCGAAGCCAGATAGGAGAGGTGGCCAATGTCACAGGCAAGTAATCGGGTCCTGCCGCAGCAGGGAGCACTGCTCCATGAGGAATTCCTGACGCTGCGGGTGAATATTGAATTCGCCACGGCTGGAGAGAGCGTACAAACGATCGCTTTCACCTCCAGCAGACGCGGGGAGGGACGCTCCACCAATGCCAGGCAGCTGGCCGTAGCCTTCGCGAGCTCCGGGAAGCGGACGGTGCTCGTAGATGCCGATCTTAGGGTGTCCACACCCTATGGCGACTTCGGCAGGGAAGCTTCGGGCGGCCTCAGCGCCTATCTGTCAAACACTTGTGAGCTAGAACAGGCGATTGAGCCTACGGCAGTGAACGGGCTCGACATCATCAAGTCGGGACCTATTGCGCAGAACGCTTCGGAGCTTCTGGCTTCTACCCGAATGGAGCAGCTGCTGGCTCAGCTGAAGCAGTCGTATGATATGGTCATCGTGGACGGACCGCCGCTAAGCTTCATCGACGGCAAGGTGCTGGCGGCCAAATGCGACGGTGTCGTGCTGGTGCTGGAATTCGGCCGTGTCACGAGAGCCACAGCCAAGCAAATTCAGGAGCAGCTGACGCAAATTCACGCAAGGCTGCTCGGTACCGTACTGAACAAATCGAAGGAAACGGTGTAATGCCCTTGGGCATCATCACAGGTAATGTCTACTGCACCTGTATCACTGTAGGCACTCGGCCATGCTGTGGGTTTCATGACCTTAGACATTCATTGTCGAGGGTGTGGCGTGAGGATGGGTTCAATGCCCAGTCAGAAAACATAAAAATTCTACTTATACTGTTTTACCCGGGTACGTCCCTGATAAGACAGTATAGTTAGCATTTTTATAACATCGGAATTTATTAGTTTTGAGCGGAGCTCAAGTATTCTGATGTTTCAAAAAAAGCTTCATTATAAGCACGAATGTACTTCCTTGAGATGGCTTCGATAGAAGCTTTTCTTATTCTACCAGACCATATCTTATTCAATCGCGGAGGGACCGTAACCATGAAAAAAGTAAAAAAAGCGATTATTCCGGCCGCAGGACTCGGAACCCGGTTCTTGCCGGCCACAAAGGCTATGCCCAAGGAGATGCTCCCGATTATCGACAAGCCGACCATTCAGTACATCGTCGAGGAAGCGGTAGCGTCGGGGATCGAAGACATTATTATTGTCACGGGGAAAGGCAAACGCGCCATCGAGGATCATTTTGACCATGCCTTCGAGCTGGAGAGCAACTTGGCGGAGAAGGGTAAGCTCAGGCTGCTGGAGGAGGTGCAGCGCCCTTCGAAGGTAGAGATTCATTACATCCGGCAGAAGGAGCCCCGCGGTCTCGGGCATGCCGTCTGGTGCGCGAGAAGATTCATTGGTAACGAGCCGTTTGCCGTGCTGCTCGGTGACGACATTGTCCAGGCGGAGAAGCCGTGCCTGAAGCAGCTGATGGAGCAGTATGAGAACACGGGCTCGTCCATCATCGGCGTACAGCCTGTGCCGGACGCGGAGACGCACCGTTACGGGATCATTGAGCCAAGAGGGATGGACGGCAGACTGTACCAGGTTCGCAGCTTTGTGGAGAAGCCGAAGCCGGGTTTTGCTCCATCGAACCTTGCTATCATGGGAAGATACATATTAACACCGGAGATCATGCAAATTCTGGAACAGCAGGAGACCGGCGCCGGGGGAGAGGTACAGCTGACGGATGCGATCCAAAAGCTGAATCAGCTTCAGGAGGTCTATGCGTACTACTTCCAGGGAAAAAGGTACGATGTAGGGGAGAAACTGGGCTTCATTACAACGACCCTCGATTTTGCATTGCGGGATGAAGAGCTGGGGGTACCGCTCAGACTCGCCATGGAGCAGCTCATGAAGCAGCGGCAAATGCAGCAGGTTATCGGGTAAAGGAGCAAGGAGAACGGGACCATGGACGAATGGAGTCGCGACGTAAAAGTACTCAAGACGGCAGCTTACCATCCGGGAGCGGAAGCACAGGTCATATTCATGGGCCGGCCGGAGCAGCAGAAGGCGTATTTATGGATCAAACGAATATTGGATATCGTAGGGGCCTTCATAGGGCTCCTTCTTCTTTGTCCCCTTATGCTCATTGTGGCGATCCTGCTGAAGCTGGAAAGTCCGATGGGAAGTATTTTTTTCAGCCAAACACGTGTGGGCAAGGACGGAGCCGAATTTACCATGTTTAAATTCCGTTCCATGGTTCCCGATGCCGAGCGACATTTGAAAGACCTGCTCGAGAAAAATGAGATTCAAGGCGCCATGTTTAAAATCAAGGACGACCCCCGGATCACCAAGGTAGGCCGGTGGATCCGCAGAACGAGCATCGACGAGCTGCCCCAGCTGTGGAACGTGCTTCGTGGCGATATGAGCCTGGTCGGACCGAGACCCGCGCTTCCCCGTGAAGTGGCCCAGTACACCGGCTACCATAGGCAGCGACTTGCGGTAACTCCCGGCTGTACCGGTTTGTGGCAAGTGAGCGGACGCAATGGGCTAACCTTTGATGAAATGGTGTTTCTCGACCTGTATTACATTCGGAATCGAAGCATCTGGTTCGACACTAAGCTTGTGCTTCGGACGGTCTGGATCATTTTCTTTCCTAATAATGCTTATTAAGAGCTGGAAACAGGAGACGAACGTTATGAATATTGCGGTTGTCGGAACAGGATATGTAGGCTTGACCACAGCGGTTACCCTGGCTTACTTGGGTCATCGTGTTACGGCGGTTGATGTCAATGCCGAGAAAATCGATCGATTGAGGGCAGGGCAGCTGCCGATCTATGAGCCGGGCTTAAAGGAGCTGCTCGACGCTTCCGGGGAGCGCTTGACGTTTACTACATCCTATGCGGAAGCACTCCTTGAAGCAGATGTCGTCTTCGTTGCCGTCGGAACGCCTTCCCAGGAGGATGGCTCGCCTGACCTGACGTATCTGAATGCCAGCCTCGAGGAGATGCTGGTCTATTTGCGCCACAAAGAAACGACTACGCTGCTTGTCACTAAGAGCACGGTGCCCGTAGGCACGGGAGACCGGATGGAAGAGCGCATTAGGCGGGAGGGTCTTGACGGCAAGGTCACCGTGGCCTCCAATCCGGAATTTCTCCGTCAAGGGCAAGCCGTCGCCGATACGCTGTACCCCGAACGGATCGTAGTCGGGGGGAACGAAACCGCTTGGCAGATCATGCGGGAGGTCTATTCCGCTATTGTCGCACAGAGCTTCTCGATGCCTGCTCTTGTACAGAAGCCTGCCAGGAGGGCCGTCATTTCTTACATCGAAGTGGGGCGAAGAAGCGCGGAGCTGTCCAAATACGCAGCGAATGCCTTCCTTGCGATGAAGATCAGCTTCATCAACGAGATCGCCAATGTGTGTGAACGAGTCGGTGCCGACGTGGAGCAGGTGGCCGATATTATCGGCAAGGATACCCGAATAGGCTCCTCCTTCCTGCGCGCAGGAATAGGCTATGGAGGGAGCTGCTTCCCTAAGGACACGAATGCGCTTCATTATATGGCAGGCACGAACGGATATGATTTCAAGCTGCTGTCGGCGGTCATTGAAGTGAACAATGCCCAGAAGCTTCATCTTGTACATAAGGCCAAAGAAAGATTGGGTACGCTTTACGGCAAGAAGCTCGCTGTGCTGGGACTGACCTTCAAGCCGGGGACGGACGACTTGCGCGAATCTCCCAGCTTGGCCATCATAGAGGCGTTGGCCGGTGAAGGGGCACGGGTGTTCGTGCACGATCCGATCGCGCTTGAGAAAGCGGCCGGTCTTGTGCCGGAGGGTGTGCAGCTGGCAGCTCAGGTAGGCGACGCCCTCGCCGGTGCGGAGGCGGCGCTGCTGATCACCGAATGGGCGGAGTATGTCAATCTGGATCCGGCTTATCTCCGGTCCGTCATGCTGCGGCCTCTTCTGCTGGATGGTAGGAATGCCTGGAACGTAGATAAGCGGACACTGCTGGAATACGACGGGATCGGGACGCTGACGGCTTCGCCGGCCCGTCTTCAGCAGCCGGTCCGATAAGAAGGGATAATCAGGAATGAGGAAAACACGCTTGCGAACGTATCGGAAGGCGCTTCGGCAGCCTAAGCCCTCCCGAATGAAGCTGCTCGCTGTAACGACCGCTTGTCTGGTCATCATAGCCGGGTGTCAGCAAATCGATACGCTCTTGGGTACGGAAACGCCTGTCACCGCCCAAGAGCAGGTGAAGCTTGTTACCACGGAGAAGCTCACACGGCAGAAGATCGGGGATACGCCCGAGGTAGCCGCCGATGTCATGTCCTCTGTGCAGGCCGATATCGTTGCTTCGACCGGCGGGATCGTCGAGCAGATTTATAAGAAGCGGGGAGAATCGGTAAGCAAGGGGGACTTGATCGTAAAGCTCAGCTCTCCAGCCCTTCAGATGCAGCGGGAACGGGCTGCCTTGGCTGTACTGAGCGCGAAGGATGCACTCGATCAAGCGAAGCGTGCTGATGCGGAAGCACGCTCAGAGCAGGCGGCGGGCGTGCTGAAGCAGGAGACCGAGCTGGACCGGCTGACGAAGCAGTACAACCGCACGCGCAACAGCTACGACGCCGGCATTGCTACGAAGGCGCAGCTGGAGCAGGCGAAAGCGGAGCTTCAGGCCCATCAGCTCGAGATGGAGATTGCTAAGAAGAAGCAGCAGGCCTCCGGCGAGTCGAAGTCGCTGACCAGTCTGGAGGTGCAGCTGAGGAATGCCGAGCTGACGCTTCAGCAGGCGGAGGAAGCGATCGGTGCGCTTGAGGTGCGCGCTGCCATCAGCGGCGTTCTTGCAGAGCTGGACCTGGAAGCAGGTATGCAGCTTCAGCCCGAAGTGAAGATCGGGCACATCCTGCTGCTGGACCGTCTCAAGATTAAAGCATCCTTAAATGAGGCGGCTGCGAAGCAGGTAGCCGGCAAGACGGAGCTGTCTTATTATGTGGCCGGGGAAACGGCACCATATAAAGGCAGAGTTTCCTATCTTGCCTCCTTCTTCAATCCGCAAACCAAAGGGTATGAATTGAATGTCGAGGTTGACAATGCGAGCGGTCACCTGAAGCCGGGCATGAAGGTGCGGCTGCAGCTCGCCAGTGAGGCGGATCAAATGGTTCTTACCGTTCCCACGTACAGCGTGATCAAGGAAGGCGACCAGTTCTACGTGTTCGTCTTGAATGGCGGCGTAGCGGAGAAGCGCAAGGTAACCCTCGGTCGGATTAATGAGCCGAATCAAGAGGTGCTTTCGGGGGTACGGGAGAACGAGCTTCTCATTACCACCGGACATTCCCAGCTGACGGACCGGGAGAAGGTTCGGACGGCGGAACCGGAAGCAACGAAGCAGGGGGAGAAACAGTGAGGAATTCATGGTATCGAAATGTGACAGCAGCGCTAGTGGCCGGCTCCTTGCTGGTAGCCGCCGTGCATCCGATGAATGCCGTGCTTGGGGAGAACGCGGCCGTTGCTCAAGGCGCCTCCTTTCAGCTGACGGAAACGGTGGTTGCAGAGGTCAAGAGTGTGGTAAACGAACGAACGGCGGACGGCATGAGGCTAGGGGCTGTCGTGAAGCTGTCCAATCAGGGTAAGCAGCTTACGCGAGTTCCGGACTACGAGGTAAGGCTGCGGTCGAAGGACGGCGTGGAATACATCCTCCAGCCGAGCACGCTGAACCCGACAGCGATTCAGCCGCTGGAATCGGTTGAGCTGCAATATATGATGATGGTAGAGACAACCTCGCTCATATCGTTAGACTATCTTGCGTGGGTGGATTCCGATTGGGACGTGTATCCCAAGGTAGAGAAGGAGAAGCTGCGGATTCCGATCGAAACGAAGGTTTGGACCGGTCTAAGCGAAAGCAACCGGGGGGAAGCATCGGCCTATCCTTGGGGTAAGCCGTTTGCGCTGCCTGAGCTGGCGGACGGCCTGCTCTTTACCCCGATCGGCAGCTATCGTCAGGTCGGTACGCAAGGGCCTGTTACCATCATCAGCCTGTTGGTGGAAAATACGGGCTCTCAGGAAGTCACCCTGCCCAAGCTGCTGCTGGACGGCCGTGCAGGCTCCAAGGTGTACAAAGGTGCCCGGGCGGGCAAAACGCCCGAGCGGCTGGCGCCACAGGGCAAGCAGTATCTGTATTTTGCCATACCTGCAGAGGGTAACGTAGAGCTGGAGAGTGCGGCTGTGCTGACGGAAAATACGTTTCAGTCCGGCGCACAGAAAACCATAACCTACCAAGTGGGATGGCTCACGCTGCAGCTGCCCAAGGCAGAGAGCACGGCGGCATGGTTCGGACGGCTGCCGTCCTATGGCTTGAATCAGCCGATTTTCCTGGACCTGATGCATTCCCTCATTCATCCGAACGTTGAGATGTCCCTGGTGGAGATGCACCTGCTAGAAGAACGGGGCAAAAACTATAAGGCGGTTAATGCCAAGCTTAAATTAACCAATAAGGGAGACAGCCCGCTCCCGCTGCCTTCCTTCCGGGCGGAGCTCGTCAATACGCAGGGGCTGAGCTATACGGGCAACCGGGTCGGGACCACCGCGGAAACGCTGCTGCCGCAGTTCGGATACATCATGAACTATACCTTCGTCATTCCTGCGGAAGAGACGGGGGAAAACCTGGCTCTGCGCATCCTGGATACGAAAGCAGTGGAGCCTTACAGCCTGCCGGTGGGAGGCTTCCGTGCCAAGGTTCAGCAAGGAGGTCTGAACGAGGATTTCGATCTGTATCCATTCCGAATCCGGCTGAAGGATTATTATCTGCAAAGCACCTTTAACACAGGTGTGTTTACCTTAACCATGAAGGCGAAGCTGAATTTAGAGCTGGAGCAGGAGGAGCGGGTGCTGGCCGACCAGGGCTTATCCCATCTGAAGCTGGAGCTTACGGATGCTACAGGCAAAATCATCGGCTCCGGAAGTCTTCCCCTGACAGGGGAGAACCGCATCAGAAACGGTGAGAACATCATCAAGCTCGGTGAGATCGATCATTCGAGCAGCGGTTTGACTCTCCATATCTATGAAGCGGTGGAAACGCCGTTCGGCGAAGCGCTGCGGCTGCTGCGGGTATTGAAGCAATAACGGGAAGCGAGAAATGGAAAGGAGCATCGGCATGCGGATTTTGGCGGTCAGCCACCCTTGTGTCACCGATGTAAACCAGCAATTCTATGCCGAGCTGGAGGCGCTTGGGCATCAAGTACATATTATTATGCCGTCCAACTTCCGGACGGAATATTCCGGGGAGGCGGTTCAAGTCGTGAGATGGCCCGCCTATACGGGGGGGATGGAGACTAGAAGGGTAGGCTTTCCCAAGAGCATCCCCCTTCATTATTATCAATCCAGCCTCAAGCAGGCCATTGAACGCTACCGGCCGGATGTGCTGTTTGTGGAGGAGGAGCCTTATTCGGTGAGCGCTTGGCAGGCTTACTTCGCCTCCCGCCGACTTTCGGTCAAACGAGTCATCTATTCGGCGCAAAATATTATGAAGAATTACCCGGAGCCTTTTCGCTCGATGGAGCGTTACGTGCTCTCCCGTTCGGACATGGCGGCGGTGGTCAGCCGGGAAGTCGGTGAAGTGCTGCAAAACAAGGGCTTTCAAGGAGAGCTGCTGCCCTTTCCGCTTGGCGTGGACACGATGCAATTCCGTCCCATCCCAGAAGAGGGCAAAAAGCTGCGCGAGGAGCTGGGGCTTGGAAACAGCTTTGTCGTTGGTTATGTCGGCCGTTTCGTGGAGGAGAAGGGGATGCATACCCTCATGGATGCATTGCCTCATCTTGCGGGCAGCCGCTTCAAGCTGCTGATGGTCGGGAACGGACCTATGCTCGGAGAGCTTCGTCAGGCTCAGGAGCGGTATCCTGAGCTGCTGTATATCGCCGATCAGGTTACGCACCGGGACGTACATCGATGGATGAACGCTATGGATGTACTGACGCTTCCGTCGCTTACCATGCCGAATTGGAAGGAGCAGTTCGGCCGGGTTATCGTCGAAGCGATGGCCTGCGGAGTGCCCGTACTGGGCAGCGACAGCGGCGAGATCCCCGTGCTCATAGGCGAGACAGGCGGAGGCTGGACCTTTCCGGAGGGAAATACGGCCGCCTTCGTGCAGTCTTTATGGCACATCTCGGGCAAGCCGGACGAATATAAGGCCAGGTCGTCGAACGGTTACGCCGCGGTTCACGAGCGTTTCAGCAAGCGTGCGTTAGCCAAGGCGTTCGTGGAGCGGCTCGAAGCGCTGCTCCAGCCTCACGAGCGGAGGAACGCCCAATGACCTATCGACCGACGATTGTGATCGCGGCTCACGATGTGGGCGGCCGAGGCGGGATGGAGCTCCATCTCGAGGAGATGATTACGCGGCTCAAGAGAGAGGCGCAGGTGATCGTCGTTGCGGCCTCGATGCAGCTAAAGGACAGCGAGGGCGTTCGGTTCATTCGCATACCGGTGATGGATCGTCCGGCACCGCTGAAGATCGCGCTTTTTAGCATTTTGGCATCGCTGCGGCTGTTGTTCCTTAAGAGGGACCTGCTTCATACGACAGGTGCCATCGTGTTTAACAAGGCGGATGTTTCGACGGTACACTTTTGCCATGCAGGCTTCCTCAAGGAAACGGGCGATACGCGCTCTAAGGAGAACGGCTCGTTTCTGCGAAGGCTGAACAGCAGCTTGGCCTCTAAGCTGAGCTTATGGATGGAGAAGCGGATTTACAGGCCGGACCGCACGCGCAAGCTTGTTGCGGTGTCGGGACGGGTACGGTCCGAGCTGCTGGCGGATTTTCCTTACGAAGCCGGAGATATCGAAGTCATCCCGAACGGAGTGAGCATGGATATCTTTCATCCGTATGAGCCGACGGAGAAGCGGGATGCCCGCTTGCGGCTCGGTTTGCCCGAGCAGGGACGGCTGCTGTTGTTCATGGGCGGGGATTGGCCCCGCAAAGGATTGGATCTTGTGCTGAAGGCGTTCACGGAGGTCGCGGACGCTTATCCGACAACCCGGCTTCTGATCGTAGGCAAGGGAGAGAAGGCTCCCTATGAGGAGCTGATCGAAGCGCGGCATAAGGAGCTGGTCGTCTTCGCCGGCAAGCAGCCGCACCCCCAGGATTGGTTCGGCGTCTGCGATGTATTTGCGTTTCCGACCAGCTATGAAACCTTCTCCCTTGTCGTTCACGAAGCGGCTGCGGCCGGGCTTACGATCGTGACCACCCGGGTTGGAGGTGTGGAGGATCTGATCGAGCACAAGGTGAACGGCATGCTTGTGAACCGGGACGCCGCCTCGGTCAGAGCTGCGCTGCTTGAGGTGCTGGCGGAAGCCGAAGCCGGAGAGCTGCCTTACGGCAGAGAAGCAAGGCGGAAGGTGGAGTGCCTGACGTGGGACAACACCTATCGAAGAATGCTCGGACTCTACAGCGGTTTGCTGCAGATTCCGCTGCAAGAAGCTACAGGAAGTAGGGGCCTGGAAATTGAGCACACTCGTTCGTAGGGCACAGGAGCATCAGGCGGTTCGCTGGGTAGGAACGGCACTGCTGTTTATCGTGGCCGGTGTTGCTGCGGGCATTCTGATCACCGTGCCGGGCATGCTGAGGCTGCTGATCTTTGCAGCGCTCTTTTTGTTGATGATGGCTTTGAACGCCAAAAATCCGCGTGTGGTGCTCATGCTGCTGATTTTGTATTTGCCGTGCATGAGCTTTCTGCGGAGGCTGCTTATTCCCCTTTCCGGGTGGAGCTCCTTCGACCCGCTTGTCATCTTACCGTCGCTGGTTGTGCTGTTGATCGGAGCCGGCTGGTTCTACAGGATTTACTTCATGAGAGACCTGCATTTTGACGATTCCCGCATGTTTCGGTTGGTTCGCTGGTTTCTGCTCATTCATGTGTTCCAGGTGTTCAATCCGCTGCAAGGCGGCTTGCTGACAGGCTTTGGCGGCGTCATGTTTTACATAACGCCGTTATTTTGGATGCTGCTGAGCCGTCATTACTTCGATGAGCGCTGGATGAAAGCCATTCTCGCGTCCGTCATGGTGATCGGCGTGCTTGGAGGCTTGTACGGGCTGAAGCAAACGTACTTCGGCTTTTTTCCCTTTGAGGACGATTGGGTACGAATCTCCGGGTATGCCGCCTTAATGGTCGGCAGCGGGTCGCGTTCGTTCTCCTTCTTCACGAGTGCTGCGGAATACGCCCAATATGTCGTCATCGCGATTATCATCGCATGGGTATATACGCTGCGCGGGGGTTGGATGCTGAAGGCGGTGAGTCTTCTTCTGCTCGCCGTGTTATGGTTTGCTTTATTCATGATTTCCAGCCGCGGACCTGTGGTAACGGCTTCCGTCGCTATGGTCATACTGGCCGTCTTCAACAGCCGGAGCTTGGCAACGCGTCTTATGGTCACATTGATCTCCATGGCTATGCTGGTTGCCGTATACGTAGGCATTACGAATATTAACCCCGGCAGCAACGCTTTAATCGCTCATCAGGTGAACGGTCTCGCGAACCCGATGGATGAGGAGCATTCCACGCTGGGCCTGCATTTTGCCATGTTTGCCTTCGGCATGCTCGAGGGCGTGAAGCAGCCCTTGGGCAGAGGACTCGGCAGCACCACGCTGGCCGGAGCCAAATTCGCGAACACGGGAGCGAACTCCGAGGTGGATATCAGCAACATGATGATATCCGACGGACTCATCGGCGGAACGATCTATCTTCTGCTCGTGCTGCGAACGCTGCGAGTGGCTTTTGCCTATAAGAACACGAATACAACCGGGATGATCATGCTCGGCATCCTGATCGCCACGCTGGGCTCCTGGTCGATCGGGGGCAATTATTCCACTTGCGCCTTGATTTGGATCGTCATCGGGTATTTGGATAAGGTCACTCGGGAGCATCCATTAAATCGTATAAAGGAGTCCACCGCATGACGAAAGCAAGAAAACTGTTAATCATCAGCCCGGTTGCCGAACGAGGCGGAGCGGAGAGGGTGATGGAGGACATATTGAAGCATTTGGACCGGGATCAGTATACTCCGATCGTTGTCTTCTTCCAGGAGGGTACTCTGGCACAGGAATTCAGCAAGCAGGGCATCCCTACGTATGTTCTGGAGGCCGGACAGCTGCGTAACCTGTGGAAGTATACGCTCGTCGTGAGACAGCTGAAGCAGCTGATAGCCAAAGAGGGCATCGATGCGGTGATCAGCTGGATGCCGAAGGCACACCTGTACGCCAGTCTCGCCGGAGCTTTATCCGGAGTCACTGTCATTTGGTGGCAGCACTCGATTCCGGATCACCACTGGATGGACCGGTTGGCCTCCAAGCTGCCCGCCGCAGGCGTCATTTGTCCTTCCATGAATTCGCAGAAGGCCCAGGAAAAGCTGACGCGTAAGCCTGTGCTGCTCAATTACCTCGGGGTGGATCTGGAGCAGTTTAACGCCGATTCCGATGAGGGCTCGGCCGTAAGGAAGCAATACGGGATCACGCCCGAAGCGAAGGTCTTCACCTTCATCGGCCGGCTGCAGCGCTGGAAACGGCCCGATGTCGTCATCAAGGCGTTTCAGCGTATCCAGCGAGTCGACCGGGATGCGTATCTGTTTATCCTGGGGGGAGTGCTGTACGGTCTGGATGAGGACTACGAGCAGGAGCTGCGAAGCTTGGCTGCCGAGTGCAGCGATCCGTCGCGTATCATCTTCCTGGGACATCAGCAGAATGTCATGCCGTTCCTGTCCGCAACGGATGTGGTGGTGCATGCCTCAATGCTGGAGCCGTTCGGAATGGTTGTGGCGGAATCGATGGCCATGGGGAAGGCGGTCGTAGCCGTAGGGCGGGGAGGCCCAAGCGAGGTGATAGCGAGCGGTCGCAACGGACTTTTGTATGACGGCTCGGAGCAGGAGCTCGCAAGCGTCCTGGAGAGCATTGTAAGCGGGCGGGTGAATGTGCAGGAGCTCTCCCGTGAAGCTAGAAGAACCGTGCAGGAGCGGTTCACGGTGAAGCATATGACAAGTGCGTTCGAGTCCAACCTACGCAGGCTGCTGCCAGCCGGAGACGGAGTGTTCCGCTAGATGAAACGGTTATTTCTCTCAGGTCTTGCCATCAATCTGCTGGTCATGGTGGTGAATTTCGCCACCGGCTTGCTTAGCGCACGCTACTTAGGCCCGGAAGGAAGAGGCGTGCTCGCCATCGCCATCCGCTGGAGCACCTTGTTCTCCATGCTGTTTACGATCGGGCTTCCGGGGGCTGTCATCTATTTGGGCAAGCAATTCCCGGAGAAGCAGCGGGAGGTGCTCGGAGGGTATATTGTGGTCGGAACAGCCGTCGGACTGCTCGGGCTGCTGCTAGGGGAGCTGCTGCTGCCGGTATTGCTGGGGAATCAGCCGGAGCACGTCACTTTTCTGGCGAAGATCGCCATGATCGGCGTCCCGCTGGGAGTGCTGGCGGACGGGTTCATCGGCACCCTGCAGACGCTGAACCAGTTCCGCCGTGTCATGCTGCTGCGCGTGCTGAATCCGCTGGGCTCGGCCGCCATCATCGGCATATTGCTCCTGCTCGGGCAGTATACGGTCGGCGCCTTTATTGCCGTAAGTCTGCTCTGGTCCGCAGTCATTTTTGCGCTTCCCGTTCTCTGGGTGTTCGGGAGCCTTCGGCCGCGGTTTTCCGATGTCTGGGAGAATACGAAGCAGTTGTTTGCCAAGGGTCTGCAGATTTACGCCGGCTCGTTGGTGTCCACCTTCGGAGGCAATTTGGATCAACTGGTTATGTCCTTCTTTCTAACGACCTACGTGCTGGGGCTGTATTCGGTCTCCGCCAGCATCGGAACGATTTTGCCGTCCGTGGTCATCGGTGCGATCGGAATCTATCTGTTTCCGAAGCTGATGGATATGCCGAAGGAGGCAAGGCAGCGACAGGTCGAGAAGACGCACAGCCTTCTGCTGTACGGTACCGGCTTGCTGGCCGTGCTGGGCATCGCGCTGCTGCCGTTCGTGCTGCCGCTGTTTTATGGTGAGGAGTATCGAAGCGCGGTGTTGATGGGGCAAATATTGCTCGCAGCCGCACCGTTTCAAGTGGTGTATATGGTACTCATTAACTTCACCTCGACGGAAGGCAAATTTCATATCGCCACCTTGTGTGAGCTGCTGGGAATGTCGGCGGGGCTTGGTGCGATGCTGCTTCTGCTGGAGAGTCTGCACGGGACGGGAGCGGCGATCGGCGTACTATCGGCAGCCATGCTGAAGTGGTCGTACATAACGTACCGGGCATCCCGCATGGGTTTGAGCTTCTCCGCTTTGCTGCACCCCGATAAAGAGTCTATGCTCGATTTGCTCGGCAAGGCGAGAGCGCGCATCACGAGAAGCAGACGCAAGCGGTTCGAGCTGGGCGGGTAATATGTTCAAAAATGACGCCATAAGAAAGGATCAAGAACGGATGAAGACGCTGCTGATTGTCACCAGATATTATCTCCCGGTGCAGAATGGATTGTCGCATCATACCGAACTGGTGGCTGAGCTGCTATGCGGGGTGAGCTCGGTTCACGTGTTGTGTGAGGGAGGCCAAACAGACCGTCCCGCGGATAAAGAGGCCCATGCTAACGTAAAGGTTCACACCTACCCGCACGCGTCTTCAATGATACACTATGTAACTAAACTCTGTGATCAAGTGAAGCCTGATGTCGTTTTGTTTCAATATGTGCCTCATATGTGGGGGAGAGCGGGACTCGCGCCGATGCCTTCCCTGCTGCCTTTATGGATCCGTCTTCGTTATGGCGTTCCGACCGTCGCTTTCTTGCATGAGTTATATGTAGATTTCGGCTGGAGGCCGAAGCAAGCGCTGCTTGCACTCTGCCACCGGCTCCAAATGCTTTTGATCGGCTCGGCAAGCCGGACACTGATCGTGACCAACGCCCGGCGTGAAGCGCAGCTGCGGGCGTGGAGGCGCAAGCTTGTGCGAATCCCTGCAGGCAATGTCAGCGGCCGCAAGCCGGAAGAGCTTCGCCGAGAAAGATACCCTTATCCTTATATCACCTGGTATGGCACGTTATCCTTCGATCAGCGGCTTGACTGCTGCCTCGAGGCGTTTGCCAAGCTGGCGGCTACGCACAGGGAGCTGCGGCTCCTGCTTGTAGGAGGCTTTGATGTGAACGCACCGACGATGGCGGCATTGCTCGCCAAGGCCGAAGCGTACGGCATACGCGAACGGGTCATTCCGTTGGGCTACATGGAGGATGACGAGCTGAGCGATATTTTATCCGGCAGTAGGGCGAATTTGTTTCTGGCTGCATCCGGCCCCTCGGGGCGACGCGGTGTCATGGCAGCCTATTTGCGAAGCGGAACGCCGATTATCTCGATTACAGGACACGAAACAGACCCCGAATTTCATAACCATGACAATATTCTTTTGGTGCCGGATTACGATACCAGAGCGCTGAAAGCTGCTATAGAGCTAGTACTGGCCAACGGGGAGGTTGGAGCCAAGCTAACCCAAGGCGCTAAGCGATTGTTCGGCGAGATGTACTCGGATGAAGCGATTGCCGCCAAGCTGAGCCGGGTCTTATTCAGTTGAAGAAACACCTTGAACTGAAGCAAATAGCGTACCAAACACTTCCGCTATTTCGAGTAATACCGACTAAACGGGCTATTAACGCACCAAAATGTTCTCTTAATAGATCAAATCCTTATCCCTTTGGAGAAAATTTCGAAGATAGCGTACCTTTCTATTCCTTTGTTTCTGGAAAATAATGGTACCTATTCTAAATAAGGTAACAACAAGGTTCACTATGAAGGTTACAGAATTATCTTTACGTTGGGAGGGAGAACGAGCATGCGATGCCTGCAAATTGTAGAATCGTATTCCTCGGCAGGCGGAATGGAGCGCTTCGTCTATAACTTTACGAGGCTGTGGGAGGAGCAGGGAGGCGAGTCGCTGATCGCCGGCTTCGAGATTGAAGGGCTGCAGCATTGGGGCAACGCCAAGATCAGCTCCGTTGTACTGCCCGAGCAGATAGAGGCTTGGGTAGAGGCGGCTAACGCCTACAGCCCCGACCTGATCGTTTGGCACATCCAAGGCCCCAGAAGCGCAGCGGTGATCAAAAGGCTCTCGCAAAGCTATCCGGTCTCGGCTACGATTCACGGCGTGATGTGCCCATCCGGCTCACGGCTGTGCCGGGACCGAGACGAGATTTGCTATCAAGCGTCCGGCGCCTCCTGCTATTCGCGCTGGTATTTGCGCAAGTGCGGCACCAGCGCTTCGCCGTTCGCAGCCTATCAGGCGGTGAAGGAGCACAAGCAGGTCATGGAGGCGCTGAAGCGCTGTGAGCGGGTGTATGCCGTCAGTCAGGCCATTCGCGGATTCTTATCCATCGAAGGGGTGTCGACGGACCGGATCACCGTGTTCGACAATACGCTGGGCGGCTTGAAGCAGCTGCCGGCCCTGCAGCTGCCGGCAGCGCGGGGCAAGCTGAGTCTGCTGTACGTTGGCCGCCTCGTGTACGCTAAAGGGGTCCAGTATTTGCTGCGGGCGGTTCGTCACCTGGTCGATCGGGGGCTGGAAGTGGAGTGCGTGATCGCCGGAGAGGGCTGGTATGAACCTGCGCTGAGACAGCTGGCTGAGGAGCTGAAGCTCCCCGAACAACTGGTGCATTTTGCCGGTAAGGTACCGGGTCAGGTGATCGATCGTTACTATGCGGAAGCGGATGTAGTGATTGTTCCGTCGGTATGGCCGGATCCGTCGCCGCTCGTTGTGCCGGAGGCACGCAAGCTGGGGAAGCCGGTCATTGTGTTCGAGGCAGGGGGACTGCCCGAGTGGGCCGAATTTATGGACGGCGTGCTGATTGCAGAGCATGGGCGACCGGACAGTCTGGCGGATACGATTCTTAAGGTTTACTCAAAGGCTGACATCAACCGGAGCAGAACGAAGCAAACCCAGCAGCGTGTCGACTTGATCTCTGCGATGCGCAGCAGTGTGGGAGTACTTACATAAACTCATGAATGAAGGTGTGGTCACGTGTCATCCATCGTGCTGGGGTGCTCCAGCGGCTTCGGGCAAGGCGGGCTGGGGAAGCACCTGGAATTTATATATCAATCGGCGGCATTGCAGGGGAAGGAAGCGGCTGTATATTGCCGGGATGGGGTTCAAAGTACGGGCTTCGTACCGATTCCCGGGCCGGCATGGGAGCGATGGATAACGTATACGCCGATCCGCTGGCTTCCTTCCTGGCACGTTTATGAAGCTGGGCTTCAGTTTGATAAAAGGGTCGAGGCGCAGCTTCCGGCCCGGCCGCTCGTGTATCATGGGTTCCCCGGCTTTGCTGAGCATACCTTCGACAAGGTTCGCAGGAATGGCGGAATTACGGTGCTCGAAGCGGCTACGACCCATGTCGGCGAGCTGTATCCCAGTGTAAGTCAGGAGCACCGCAGCTACCGGATGGGCGGCTCCCCGTTCTCCGCAAGCTGGGTTCGCAAGGTGCTCAGGGAGTATGGGCTCGCGGACCGGATTACCGTCGCATCCCGGCTGCAATGGGAGACCTTCGTCCGGCATGGCGTCCCGGAAAGCAAGCTGGTGCTTGTGCCGCTGGGTGTCGATACCCGGATGTTCTCTCCTGCGCATGAGCAAGCCAGCAGGAAGCCTTATGTACCTATGGATACATTTCGTATCATACAGCTCGGGCAGGTCTCGCTGCTCAAGGGCTTTCCCTATCTGTTAGAGGCTATGGTTCAGCTTCGGGACCCTAAGCTCGAGCTTGTCCTCTATGGTGGCGTCGGATGGAGAGCCGTACGAAAACTAATCGAGCAATACCGCAGCCGCGGCCTGAACATCCGATTGGGCTCCGGCAACCCGCTGCCGGCTCTCCGGGAGGCGCACCTGTGTGTGCATTCCTCGATTAGCGACGGCTTCGGGTTGGCCCCGCTGGAGGCGATGTCGGTCGGGCTTCCGACCATCGTGACGGACGGTACGGGGATGAAGGACGTGATTCGCCATGGCGAGAACGGCTTCATCGTACCGAAGCGAAGCTCTGAAGCGATAGCGGAGTGCATCGCACGGCTGAAGGCCGATAATGCTCTAAGGCTGCAGGTTGGCGAAGAGGCACGCAAGGCCGCATTGGAATACGACATCACGCTGATGACACAACAGTACGGCGAGAGGCTTTTGCCCGTCTGGGAATCGGTAGGTTGAACAATCCTTAAGGAGACGGTGATATGGATTCAAGCGTCAGCAGGGGGAGCGCCCGAATACCTTGGGTGGATCAGGCCAAGGGATGGGGCATTATTCTGGTCATTATCGCACATACACAGCTGGATCAGGGGTGGGTCGGCAAATACATCAACTCGTTTCATATGCCGCTTTTCTTTCTGTTATCCGGCTATTTATTTTCCCTTGATAAATATACAGGCTTCGGGGCATTTGTTCGGAAAAAGACGCAGACGCTGCTCATTCCTTACTTCGGCTTAGCTGCGCTGTCCTATCTCTACTTTCTCTTTCGCTTCCAATTCGGTGATCCGGACTACTACAAGGATTTGGATATAACCAGGCAGCTTCTCGGCGTATTTTATTCGGCAGGCACGAGAGAATGGATGGATTTCAATCTGCCGCTGTGGTTCCTCACTTGTTTGTTTGTGGTCGAGCTGCTGTTCTATTCGCTTCGGCGGTTCGTAAAGAAGACGCCGCACCTGGCTATAACGCTGCTGCTGCTCTCCTTCATCGGTTATGCGGACGGACTATGGAATCCGGTCAAGCTGCCCTGGGGGATGGACGTGGCGGTGACGGCGGTCGTTTTCTACGGTCTGGGTTATTTGCTGAAAAACGGCATTACCGCCCTAGTAGGTATGCCCGTATATGCAAGGCTGATCATCGCTGCCGTCATGATCGGGGTGAATGTGACGTTCATTCAGATGAGGGTGAACCTCAACATGAAGGTGCATGGAGATTACTTGAATTTCTACGTGTGTGCAATAGCCGGAATGACGGCCTGTCTGCTGCTGTCCAGCATATTCCGCTCATCCGCCGTCGCTTTTCTCGGAAGAAACGCGCTTGTCTTGCTAGCCGTTCATATGCCGCTTCTGAATATCGCATCGAAGATCAATACCCGTCTCGGGCTCCTTGCTCCGTTCGGCATATATGCGAATGAGCTTGCCGAGGCGCTGATCACCATTCTTTTGCTCGTACCTGTCATTTATTTCATGAATACCTTCACACCGTTTCTGCTTGGCAAAGGATGGAGCAGGGCCAGTAAGAATAATCTGGAAAAAAGGGTGATTGTATCATGAAAACGATCCTGGTAACGGGTGCCGGCGGTTATGTCGGCTCTACCTTGGTTCCGATGCTTCTCGGCAAAGGCTATAAAGTGAAAGCGGTCGACCGGTATTTCTTCGGCAGGGATAAGCTGGAGGAGCACGAGCATCTCACGATCATTAAAGAAGATACCCGCAGATTAAGCGAGCGTCACTTTGAGGGTGTGGATGCCGTTATCGATTTGGTCGCGATCTCGAACGATCCGAGCGGAGAATTGTTCCCGGTAGCAACCTATGAAATCAACCATATGTCGAGGCTCAGCACCGCCCGAATCGCCAAGCGCATGGGCGTGCAGAGGTACATTCTGCCTTCCTCCTGCAGCATCTACGGCTTTCAGGACGGCGATACGATGGTGGACGAACAGGCGGCCACCAATCCGCTGACCGTTTATGCGAAGGCCAACGAGCGGGCGGAGCAGGATATCCTTCCGTTAGCGGACGCCGATTTCACGGTGGTGGTGCTGCGCCAGGCTACCGTTTACGGGTATTCGCCGAGGATGCGGTTTGATTTGGCCATCAACTCGATGACGATCGGCGCGTGGGAGAACGGCGTCATTCCGCTCAACCGCTCCGGCACCCAGTGGCGACCGGTCGTTCATGTGAAGGATACGGCGGATGTGATGTGTCTGATGCTGGAGGCGGAGCAAAGGCTGATTAACGGAAATATCTTTAATGTAGGCTCCAACAACGGAAACTACCAATTGGGCAAGCTCGCGGAGGAAATCGCCGGCGCACTCCCGGTTCCGGTAAGCATTGAGTGGTACGGGGATCCGGATCACCGCTCTTATCGGGTGAACTTCGATAAGCTCGAGCGAACGCTTCAATGGAAGGCCCAAAGGACCGTCTCCGACGGCGTCAGGGAAATCTACGATGCTTTGTTCCTGGATAAAATCAGCAAGCAGGAGCAGACCATCACGCTGAAGTGGTATCAAGAGCTCATCAAATGGCACAAAATCGTGAAGGAATGTGAAATGTACGGCGGTATCGTGGAAATTTAACCGTTCAAATAATGATCGAGGGTGGGATTTACGTCATGTGCGGAATCGTAGGAGGCATCAATTACAGCTTACAGACCCTATTCAAAGGCTTGCAGCTCATGGAGCATCGCGGACCGGACGATTACGGCTTGGAGGAGGTGGCCCCGGGCCTGATCTTCGGACACCGGAGGCTGTCGATCGTCGATCTCAGCCGTAACGGAAGGCAGCCGATGCAGACGGAGGACGGTCTTGTCTCCATCACATTTAATGGAGAAATTTATAACTTTCCGGAGCTCAAAAAGGAGCTGGCCTCCCGTTACCCATTCCGTTCCACCACCGATACGGAGGTGCTCTTGTACGGATATGCGGAATGGGGAATGGAGGGGCTTCTCCGGCGCGCGCAGGGGATGTTTGCTTTTGCCTTGTACGATCACCGCACAGAGACGCTCTATCTCGCCCGGGACCGCTTCGGCAAGAAGCCGCTCTTCTATGCCAAGGACAACGGCAGGCTGCTGTTCTCCTCCACGCTTCCGAGCCTGCTCGGCTGTCTCGGACGCGTACCGGAAATCAACCCGCATGCGTTGGACGATTACCTAACGTATATGTGCGTGCCTGGGGAGAAGACGATTTTCCAGGACGTTCACAAGCTGCCTCCCGCCAGCTATTTGACCTATAAGAACGGTACCCAAAACATCCGCTCCTACTGGAACCTGTCCTTCGCGAGCAAGGTGAGCATGTCGGAGGAGGAGGTGCTGGATGAGCTGGATCGATTGATGCGCACGGCGGTAAGACGCCGCATGATCAGCGATGTGCCGCTCGGCGCGTTCCTGAGCGGCGGGGTCGACTCCAGCCTGGTCGTCGGCGTGATGGCGTCGTTGTCGGATAAGCCGGTGAAGACGATCACGATGGGCTTCAACGAGTCGCAATTCGACGAGCGGGCCCATGCCCGCGTAGTCAGCGAGCGCTGGGGCACCGTACATCATGAGGAGGTCATTCAGCCGCAGACCTCGGCCATTTTGCCGGAGCTGATCTTTCATGCAGGGGAGCCGCTTGCCGATTCCTCGATGCTGCCGACGTATTACGTCGCTAAGCTGGCGCGTAAGCATCTGACCGTGGTGCTGAACGGTGACGGCGGCGACGAGCTGTTCGCCGGTTACGCGCGCCCGATGGTCGAACGGCTGGCGGCGCCTTACCGCAGCTTCGTTCCCGCGCCGATCCGCCGGCAGCTTCACGCGCTGCTGGAGGGCGGCGGCAAGCCGCGGCTGCGATCGCTTAGCGCGATCAAGCAGGTGATCGGGGCCGGGGCGCGTTCGGCGCGGGAGTCGTTCGTCTTCGACCGGGCTTTGCGGTCCAGCCGCAGCGAGCTGTATACGGCGGAGTTCCGCAGCCAGCTGGCCGGTTATCATCCCGACCAGGTGTACCAGGCGGTATGGGACCGGGCCGACGCGAAGGACAACGTAGATCAAGCGATGTACGGCGACCTGATGACGTATTTGCCCGATGAGCTGCTCGTGAAGATGGATACGATGACGATGGCGAATTCGCTCGAAGCGAGATCCCCGCTGCTAGATACGGAGCTTGCCGAGTTCTCCGCACAGATCCCATCGGCGCTGAAGACCAAAAATCTGCAAACGAAGTATTTGCTGAAGAAGCTGTCGGAGCGGTATGTGCCGAGGGAGGTGCTCTACCGGCCGAAGAAGGGCTTCAATATGCCGATGTCGGACTGGGTGCGCGGCGAGTTGAACAGCCTGGTACGGGAGACGCTGCTGTCGGAACGAGCCAGCAGAAGAGGCTACTTCAACCGCGCGGTCATTCGCAGATGGCTCGAGGAGCATGAACGGGGAGCGGCGGATCACGGTCAGAAGCTGTGGTCGCTCTTTATTCTGGAGCTGTGGTTCCTGATGTTCGTGGACGGCAAGCTGAAGCGCTCGGACGCGCTGATCTCGGAGAAACCGCTGCTGGTGTAATCAAGAGCAGGATGCAGGAGAGGAACAAGCCATGAAAATATTAGCGACTGGCATGGAATGGTTCGAGCATATTCCCGGCGGGCTGAATCAATATTATGCCGATTACCTGAAGGCGATGACGGACTGCGGACATCAGATGGAGGGACTGTTGACGGGAGAGGGCAGAACGCTGCCGCCTGCGCCGGACTACATTCGTGACGTAATGTCGAGAGAGGCGAAGCTGACGACGTTCAGCCGGATACAAGCGTTCTACCGCACGGGGAAGGAGCGCACGACCCTTTTCCAGCCGCAGGTGTTTAACCCGCATTTTGCGTTGTACGCTTCGCTCTTATCCAGATCGGTCATACCGGGCCATATCCCGATTGTGACCCACTTCCACGGACCGTGGGCGCACGAATCGCTCGTTGAGGACGGGAGCCATGCCAAGCTGAAGAACTACGTTCGGTTCACGGTCAAAAAGCGCATCGAGCAGGCTGCCTACCGCCGCTCGGACGCTTTTATCGTGCTGAGCGAGTACTTCCGGGGCATCCTCGCAGGGGAGTTCGGCATCGACCGAAGCCGCATCCATGTCATACCGGGCGCAGCCGATACCGAACGCTTCCGGCCGGCCCGGGACCGCGAAGGCTTGAGACGCCGCATGGGCTTGTCTCCCGACGCCCGTGTCCTCTTCAGCGCCCGCCGTCTCGTCCGCCGCATGGGCATCGATCACCTGATCCGCGCGATGCGCGAGGTGTGCGCTGCGGTTCCCGAGGCGGTGCTGATGGTTGCCGGGGCGGGACCGCTCGAGGAGGAGCTCCGGAGCCTCATAGCCGAGCAAGGCTTACAGCGAAGCGTACGGCTGCTGGGCCGTGTGTCGAACGAGGAACTTGTCGAGTGGTATCAGGCGGCGGATTTCAGTGTCGTGCCGACGGTCGCGCTAGAGGGCTTCGGTCTGGTCACGACGGAGGCGCTCTCGTGCGGTACTCCCGTGCTTGGGACACCCTACGGCGGAACCAAGGAAATCCTGGAGGGGCTGTCCGGTCAGCTGCTGTTCCGTGATCATTCGCCGGAGGCGATAGCCCATAAGCTCGTCTCCGTGTTAACGGGCGATTGCCCGGTGCCTTCGAGAGAAGCGTGTCGTGAGTATGTCCTGCAGCACTACACCTGGCCGCGCATTGCCGCGAGCGTAACGCAGGTGTTCGAGCAGGCAATCCTATTGCGAAAGGAATATGCAGGCTATGAAGGTAGCGTTCTATAACCATACCAGCACGGTAAGCGGTGCGGAGATCAGCCTTTTGCTTACGGCACGCAATATGGTCAAGGTCGAGCCGGTCATCTTCGCTCCGGAGGGGGAGCTGCTGCAGCGGGCCCGGGAGTCGGGGGTGCAGGCGGTGGCTATTCCGAGCTACCGCGCCCGGCTGTCGAAGAACCCGATTAAGCTCCTGTTTCACGTGCTCGGGATGCTGTGGGCCGGCTTGCAGCTCGCCTTCATCATGCGGAAGCACAAGGTGGAGCTGATCCACGCCAACTCGCTGCGGGCCGGCATTATGGCCGCGATGTCCGTCTGGCTGCACCGTTGTCCCCTCATCTGGCACGTACGCGATATTCCGCCGGCCGGGCTGATCGGCAAAGCCATCAACCGGCTGGCGCAGTTGACCGTCACGGCCATGATCGGCATCTCGAACCCGGTGCTGAACGGCTTCGACCGCAGCAGGCTCGAGGACCGGATGTTCCTTGTCCATAACGGGGTGGAGCTGCAGGAGCTGACCGATATGGAGCGCCGCCGGTACCGCAAGCAGCTGCGCGAGGAGCTGCAGACGCCGATGAAGAGCAAGGTGATGATCATTGTCGGACAGATCACCCCATGGAAGCGCCAATCCGATGCCGTATATGCAACCAAGCAGCTGCTGGAGCAGGGCCAGGATGTGTATTTGTGGGTTGTGGGAGAAGCGAAGTTTCGTAAGGAAAACACGGATTACTACCATGCCTTGCGCAGGCTGGCCCAGGATCTGGATATGGAGGACCGGGTCCGCTTTACCGGCTTCCGCAAGGATGTGACGGAGATCTGCTGTGCGGCGGATCTCCTTTTATTATGCTCGGACAACGAGCCGTTCGGGCGCGTGATCATCGAAGCGATGGCGCAATCGGTACCGGTGGTCGCTACCGACGCCGGTGGCGTGCCGGAGATCATCGACGATGAGTATTGCGGCTTGTTATATGAGGTGGGCGATATCGACGGGCTTGCGCGCTGCGCAGGCCAGCTGCTTCGGAGCAACGAGCTTCGTCAGCGAATGGGCAGCCTCGCGAAGGAACGGGCGAAGGAACGATTCACGATTCAAAGCACGGTAGCCAAGGTAGAGAGCGTCTACCAAGCGATTACGGCGACCGCCGGTCGGTACCCCATCTCGCTGGAGGGTAAGGGAAAGGAGATTTCATGAATGAGCCGTCGTCTTAAGGTGGCGATTGTCCATGATTATTTGAATCAGATGGGAGGCGCCGAGCGCGTCGTAGGGGTGCTGCACCGGATGTTTCCCGAAGCGCCGATCTACACGACGATCGCCGACCGACAGAAGCTGCTTCCGGAGCTGCAGGGTGCGGACATCCGCACGACCTGGATGCAGCGCATCCCCGGAATATTGAAGCGGTTCAAGCACTTCTTCTGGCTGTATCCGTTCGGCGTCGGCTCGATGGACCTGGGCGGCTACGACCTGGTGATCAGCTCCAGCAGCGCCTACGCCAAAGGGATTTCGGTGAAGGGAAAGACGATTCATATTTGCTACTGTCATACGCCGATGCGGTTTGCTTGGGATTTCGCCGCCTACATGGAGGGGACGGACACGCCTTCCGCGCTCAAGGCGGCCGCACGGCTGCTAACGGGCCCGCTCCGGTGGTGGGATCGTACCACCTCCAATCGGGTTCATCAGCTGGTAGCCAATTCTACGATCGTGCAGGAGCGAATCCGCAAGCATTACGGCCGGGTCGCTCCGGTGATCTATCCTCCGGTGAACATCTCCCGGTTCGAGGTGTCCGGAGAGAAGCCCGGCGATTATCTCCTTGTCGTATCGAGGCTCGTTTCGTATAAGCGGATCGACTTAGCTGTAGAAGCCTGCACTCGTCTCGGCAAGCGGCTGATCGTTATCGGGGACGGGCCGGATCGTGCAAGGCTGCAATCTTTGGCAGGCCCGACGGTGGAATTCATGGGACGGCTTCCGGACGAGGAGGTCGTGTACTATATGCAGCATTGCGAGGCGTTCCTGTTTCCCGGGCTGGAGGATTTCGGCATCACGCCGCTCGAGATCAATGCCTGCGGCCGCCCCGTGATCGCTTATCAGGGGGGAGGGGCGCTCGATACCATCGTCCCAAGCTTGAACGGCTTATTTTTCCTTGAGCAGACGGCCTCCTCCTTGGAGAACGCAATAAGAGCTTTGCAGAAGATCGTTTGGGATTCCGCCGAAATCCGCCGACATGCGGAACGATTCAGCGAGGAGGTCTTCGTCCGGCGGATGACCTCCATCATCGAGGAGCAGCTCAGCTCCCGCGACGAAGCGGTCAGCCCGATTTTTCCACCCATGGTACATAAGAAAAAAGGAGCGGTGTTATGAAGCTGGTATTATTATCCGGAGGCTCAGGCAAGCGGCTGTGGCCCTTGTCCAATGATATGCGATCCAAGCAGTTTCTGAAGGTGTTACGGGGGAAGCACGGCCGGCTGGAGTCTATGGTGCAGCGCGTGTGGGGGCAGCTGAGCGATGCGGGGCTCGCCCGGGACGCTTATATTGCTACCGGCAGGGGGCAGGCCGACATGCTGCAGAGTCAAATCGGCAGTGAGGTGCCTGTCATCATCGAGCCGGATCGGCGGGATACGTTTCCGGCCATTGCACTCGCTGCCACCTATCTGTACTCCATGGAGGGCGTGAGCTTAAACGAGGTCATTACCATTTTGCCGGTAGATCCCTATGTGGAGGACTCCTTTTTCGAAAAAATGAAGGATTTGGAGCAAATCATCCGGGATACCGGGGCGGAAGTAGCGCTGATGGGAGTAAGGCCGACCTGTCCGTCGGAGAAATACGGCTATATCGTACCGGAGGAAGGAGCTGTTCGGGATGCGGCTTGGAAACGGGTGAGCCATTTTGCCGAGAAGCCTTGCGAGGAGAAGGCGGAGAAGCTGATCGGGCAGCAGGCGTTATGGAACTGCGGCGTATTCGCCTTCAAGCTGGATTATCTCATTAATCTGTTGATAGCCAAGGGATTGCCGATTCAGTACGAGGCCATGGCCAAGGTGTATGACAGTCTGCCGTCGATCAGCTTCGACTATGAGGTGCTGGAAAAGGCAAAGCGGCTTGTAGTCACTGCGTATGAGGGCTGCTGGAAGGATCTCGGCACCTGGAATACCTTGACGGAAGAGGTGCAGGTGGACGTGATCGGCAAAGGGACTATCAGCTCCGATTCGCATGGGACTCATGTGATTAATGAGCTCGACATTCCCGTAGCGGTGCTCGGCGTGTCGAACGTCATCGTTTCCGTTAGCCCTGACGGGATTCTGGTGTCCGATAAGCATGCGAGTCCAAGAGTGAAGGAGCTGATCAAGAACCTCGATCAGCGTCCGATGTACGAGGAGCGCCGCTGGGGCTCCTACCGGGTGCTGGACTACAAGCGTTTTCCTGACGGTCAGGAGGTGCTGACCAAGCGCATCGTCATCTCGGCAGGACGGAATTTGAGCTACCAGCTGCATGAGAAGCGAAGCGAGGTGTGGACCGTCATTTCCGGGTATGGGCAGGTTGTGCTGAACGAGCGGATTCATCCGGTTCGAGCGGGCGACGTGCTCAAGATTCCCGTAGGCACAAGGCATAGCATTCGAGCTACGGAGGACCTGGAGATCATTGAGGTGCAGTCCGGGAGCGAGCTGACGGAGGAGGACATTGTCCGGCTCAGCAGCTCATGGGATGAAATCATCCTGATGCTGCCTTAGATCGGAGCGGAAGCTCGGAATAGGAGATGAGCCAGATTGAAGCGATGAAGTACCCGATCAAATGGGGGATCCGTTATGGAGACCGCACATACTTGGAAGTATACGGAAAAAAGAGGGCTTATGACCTTCTATACAGTCTAAGCAGCTGCGTGAACGGACTTACGGTCGTGCCGCTGCATCCGAAGAAAAAATGGAACAAATACAGCAGGAAGTGAGACTCGCATGAGAAAAATACGCTATGCTCTACCGCTGCTTTGCTGGGTGCTTTTGCTTGCTGTGTTATCCTCACAATCGTATCATAAACAAACGATTATTCCTTATCTGAAGGAAAAGGTGACGAAGCAGGAGCTTAGCGCGAATGTACCCGATCTTCGCTTCCGCTATGGAAGGGATATGATTCTGGCCAAGCAGTCGCCCTATGAGTTCCTAGAATTCGTCTTTCGCAAGGCGGCTCATCTGTTCGTCTATGCCATGCTGGGAGGCTTAGGGTACATCGCGCTGCTTCCCTATCGGCTGCCCAAGGGACTGCGATTTCTGCTCGCCTTCCTGCTTGTGGCGTTTCCGGCCTTCCTGGATGAGCTGAACCAGACTCACAGCACTATGCGTAAAGGGACGCTGCAGGATGTTGGTCTGGACTGCGTAGGAGGACTCATCGGGCTGTTGTTATGTAAGTCGGCGGCACTGTTGTGGCGGAGGACAAAAAGCAAGGCCGTCTCCTCCTAGGGGACGACCGGACGCTTTTTGGAAGCAGTAAATAATATTTAATGAGAATCGACACATTCAACTGAAACTTTTTCCATTCGACATACACAAAACTACAACGTGGAACCGCGAGAACGGTTATAATGTGATTTATTCTTACATATATAAAGGAAGATTGCCGTTGACCTTATTGCTTCTTCTTGCGCTGCTACTTGCCTCTCTCGTCGTCTATTGCCTGTTCATCCTCCCGACCCAATGGCTGAAGATCGAGCGTGTCCGTCATCCGTTGAACCTGCAATTGACCATTCTGCAGATCAGCGACCTGCATGTGGAAATGCTCAGAGTTTCGCCTGAACGCCTGCTGAAGCTCATTCACAAGGAAACACCCGACTTGATTGTTCTTACCGGTGATTTTACCCGCAAAGAGCGTTACCTCCCGCGAGTAGAGCAGTTCTTGACACGGCTCAAAGCATGCGGAATTCCCATGTATGCCGTACTCGGCAACCATGATTATAAAATGAACGATGTTCGTATGCTGCTTCGGCTGCTTGCCCGGCTGGACATTCGCGTGCTGCGGAACGAATCGCTTCAGATGGATGGCTTCCAGCTGGTGGGCATCGACGATTACGGCAGCGGCCACAGTCGTTTACCGGCTGCGTTTCGCAAGGTAAAGCCGAATGTGCCCGCCATCATCCTGACCCATGATCCGAACGTAGTTTGCGAGCTGAGAAAGCCATACAGCTACTTGATGTCAGGTCATTTGCACGGCAAGCAGTTCAACCTGCCCTTTTTCTTTGCAATCAAACGGAAAGGAGCTCTGCCTTCGAAAGGAATTTACAAGGGGCTTCATCAGGGGGACTTCGGGACCTTTTATATTTCGAAGGGAATCGGTCAGGCGGGATTGAATTGCAGATTCATGGTAAGAAGTGAAGTAACACTTCATTATCTTTAAGAAGAATTTATTGTAACTTAGCTGTATTCGACAAAACGAACGGGAATAACTGACAGTCTTTTCCACCATCTTTATATATAATACATACGGAATGAGTAAGTATTCGCCAGAGTAAAGGATGGAGAGTGCAAAATGATGGAAGTTTCAAAAAAGACGATCGATATTCGCAATATATTGACAGGTCTTAACATCAGCATGGAGAAGCTTCTTGAATCGGATGTACTGGATCAACACAGGATCGAGAACCGGATGGCTTACTCTTCCGCAGAATTGTCCCCTCCGTACGAATCCGAGACCTCCTCAGCCGTACCCTCCTGACGAATTCGGTAACGTTCCGTTCCCCGCACAGGCGGTTTACTTCGAATTCAAAGAACGCTCCGCACGAATGAAAGCGATGAAACGTTTGGTTTCTTCCGGCGTCAGGACGTATCCGTCAATCTTCAAGTTCAATTTCTCCATGATCGCCTCGTCGGAAAGCTCCAAATCGTTGACAAAGCCGAGCACATCCTTATCCAAACTGCTGCCTGTTTCGTCGCTGCGCCCCATTAAATAATCAATCGATACTCCAAAAAAATCGGCGATTTTCCGAATCGTATCATAGTCCGGCTCTCTGCGATTATTCTCGTAATGAGATAAGGCAGCACGAGTAATTCCAACTTTGCTCGCCAGTTCCTCTTGTGTCAGCTTTCTGTCATCCCGCAGGCTCGCGATGCGATGTCCGTATTTCATCTGATCCAAATCCTCCCGTGTTAGCTGACTAGTAATGGAAATATTATACCTTATGAAAGTCCTACACGTAAAACAACTTATTGATACAGTTCGTATAATATTAATTGTTTTATGGGGTAGTCAACCGAATTTTCACTTGATATAGTAACAATATGTATAATTTATATGGTTAAAAATGTAAGATATGTTAGATCATATAGGTCCTACTTCCCAAATCTAAAGGCTTCCGGTAGGCTCTCTTTCATTAATTACCCTCTATTTCTTATTGCGAAACAATATATTTTTGATACAAAAAGTATCTTTTTCTTTGGTATATTTTCGTGTCGTTACGGTTACTTTTCGCGCTATCCTTCCTTGCGTTATACTGGAATGAGTGTTCATTCTTAGGAATTGCGGAGGGGAAACGATTGGATACCGTTACACATACGTTATTCGGCTTAACCTTATATGGAGCTGTCGATAAAAGCCGAATGTCCAGGAAGGAAAAGCAATCCTTGCTCTTCACTGCGCTCGCGGGCTCGCAAATTCCCGATATTGACGTGATCTCCGCTTGGTGGGATACGGCAGGGAGATATCAAATGTGGCACCGCGGACTAACCCATTCCGTGTTTCTGGTGCCGGTGTGGGCTGCGCTACTGTCCGGATTGTCTCATCTCTTCTGGAGAACGGGGATGCGGCGTTGGTTTTTGTTCACGATGCTGGCTGTATTCATTCACGACTCCAGCGATCTGTTCAATGCCTGGGGAACAGGCTATTTCGAGCCGTTGTCAACCATGAGAATTACCTTTGGAACGATTCCAATAGTCGATTTGGTATTCTGGGCGCTGATGCTGGGCGGATTGCTTGTCGTTCGCTTCGGACGCGGACGCATGAAATCTCATCAGGTATATCGCGCTGTATGGGGGCTCATGCTGCTGCACGTTGTGCTGCAGTCGGTTCAAGGCTCTGTGCTCTACGAGCAGGCCAAGGGCCAGTATGAGCAGGTTGCGCTGTCTGCCGATTTTGTTCCGGGCGTGTTCACGGTGGTAGGGAAGAGCGGGGAGCAGGTGGTCCTGTCGAAGGGGTCGGTCTGGAGCAAGCCGCAGCCTGTAGCCGAGCTGAAGTCAGCAGAGAACGCGGAGCTGGGGCCGCTATTTGCGCACAATCCTAAGGCGGCTACACTTCTCGAGTGGTCCCCGTTTGTAGTCATCGTAGATGACGAGCAGCGGCTCGGTCTGTACGACCCGCGATTTTACCGTAACGGAGAGTCGTTCTTGTTCGAATATATGAAGAAATCAAACTAGACTGACCAGATAATATTTACTTAGAAATGACGTTCGTTATTTCTTTTGAGCTTACATGGCCGGGAAGGGTTCATTCTTGCCGGTCTATTTGTCCTTTTTTTGCTCCGTAGTCACCACATTAAGCGAATTATGGGCAAGCGAAAGCCACCCTCTCTCTAGGTTACTTTTGGTAAGCCACGAATCAGGAACCCCTGGTTATTTTTCATTGCCTAAACAAGTTCTCCAATTCGACCAACTAAGCCATGAGACGGGAAAACACCCTTGGATTGCCGGCTGGCTGGCGGGCGGGCCAAATGCAACGGATAACGAAATGACCCCCCTTTATCCAGTCATCTTCAATTGCAGGATTGCCCGGACGCATACCTAATACGAATGTTGTTATTTTGGCTGTAGAAATGATCCAATCTCATCCTGCCGAGCAGGGCGAGTGTGTCTACGTACTGGCAAACCAGGGAGAACGACAATTTCAGCATAGCTTCAGCTGCTCTTCAGCGTATTTTCAGGTAAGCCGCTTACTATTGTAGGGGGAATTTCCTACAGATGGGAGTGGTAGTGTTGAAACGTCTGATGCTGATCACGCTGGTGACCATCTTTTGTATGTGTACCGCACTGCAGTCCAATAGGGCTGCGGCTGAGCCGCCGCAATGGACGCAGCATCGAATGATCGCCCATGCCATGGGTGGGATTAGCGGGGCTGAATATACGAATTCCTATGAAGCCTTCGTAGTCAATTACGAGAAGGGACATCGGGTGTTTGAAGTCGATCTGATTTTGACGGGGGACGGAAAGCTGGCCGCCAGACACGACTGGCTTCCCTATACGGCCGATCTTCTGAAGCAGAGTCTGCCGGAAGACCGAATCGGAGAATCGCTTAATCTAAGGGAGTTCAAAAGCGCCCAAATTTTGGAGAAATATAAACCGCTGTCGTTTCGGGATGTAGCCAAATTAATGCAGCAGTACCCGGATATATATATTGTTACCGATACGAAGGAAACGGACGTTGCGCTGGTCCGCAAGCAATTTGAATATATCAGGCAGATTGCCAATGAAGTGGAGCCATCCATTTTGGAGCGGTTGATCCCGGAGATCTATACTCCCCAGATGTATGATGCCGTGATGGAGATTTATGCTTTTCCGAACCTGCTGTACTCGCTCTATTTAAGTGATGAGCCGGTAGCGCAGACGGTACAATTCGTAACCGATCATCAGATTCGGACAGTAGCCATGCCTGTGGAGCGAGTCTCCCTCATTCCGGAGCTGGCCTCCGCTCTGCACAAGGCCGGAGTGAAAATATACACTCACACCGTAAACAGCCAGGAAGAGATTCAAACGCTAAGCGAGAAGGGCGTTTACGGCGTGTACACGGACTTCTTGCCGAACCGAAGCCGGTATTTTACGGGGGCCGTTCAAGCGTTGTCGTCCATAGAATCGGAGACATCCGAGTTTGCGGATTTCTGGAAGGATAGCCGGATGTTTATCATGGTATTTTTGCTGATGCTGGCATTCTTCATGTACCGCAACCGGCAGATGGAAAGGCTCCACTGAAACGCGAACACAGCATAAATCGTATATATCCTTAACGAATTCATGTTGTGGGGTGAGCTATGGCGGCGATAGGAGTTCTGCTTGTTCTAATTGGGCTGCTCATGATGGTCAAACCGTCAGTCCTGTGGGCTGTTACGGAAAGCTGGAAGTCCGGTGATGCCACGGAGCCTTCTGTTTTGTATTTGTGGTCTACCCGACTGGGTGGGGCGTTAATGACCGTAGCTGGCGCAGCGGCAGTCGCTGCCGGGCTCTTGGAATAAGGAGGAGCTGCGTGAATTGGATAGCCAAACAGCCCTACTATAAGGTGGAGAGGAAAGTGGAGGGCTCCGAGCAAACCACGGTCACCGATCATCGTGAAATGGTTCTATATCCCGATAAGCTCGTAACTCGGAACCGGGCTTTTCCTGTTGCGGAAGTGTTCGACGCCTCCTACCGGCATATGGGTGGAACGGACGGGATGTTATATTTATACACGAGCCAAGGCGTATTCTCCTATACGTTGAAGGATCGTCCGGACGCCTTCATTGCTGCATTCAAACAATTAAAAACGCAATGGTAAGGTACGATGGCAGCCCTAGGGCTGCTTTTTCTGCTGGCCTGCTTGCAATAGCGCGAACGGTCGAAACAGGGTAAAATGAAAGGGAGTCTGGGTTAGAGGCTGCAGATTGCAGCCGTACTGCCAATTCACATTATTATGAAGCAGCATGGGGGATCGAATGAAGCATTTATCTGAAGCGCGAAAAGAGCAGCTGGAGTATACCGGCATTACGGACGAAGATTTATCACTTTTGCAAAAGCAAGAACCGGTATTCCAAGCGGTGGTTGACAAGCTGGTGGACGAGCTGTATGACCGAATCATGAAGAAGCCGCAGCTAAGGCAAATTATAGAAAAGCACAGCACAGTAGATCGGCTGAAGGAAACCCAGCGGTGGTACTTTTTATCGCTAACGGCGGGAATCATTGATGAGGAGTTTATTAACAAGCGGATCTTTATCGGGCAAGTCCATTCCCGGATCGGGCTGGACACGCAATGGTACTTAGGGACTTATATGCTGTACTTGGAATTGGCTACGCGATATTTCAAGCAGGCGGCACCGGAGGCTTGGCTGCAGATCATTCACTCGCTGACCAAAATGTTCAATCTGGACTCCCAGCTTGTGCTTGAGGCTTATGAAATAGAAGAGAAGAAGAAGATTCAAACCCTGGCCGATGACCAAGCCCGCTTGCTTAAGGGGATCAACGCAGCCGTACAGGATCTTGCTTCGATGATGGTGCAGCTGAGCAGCAGCAGCCAGTCCGTAGCCGATTCCGCCATCCGGACCGCCGAATCGCAGGAAATTGCCAACGGCATGGTACATTCGCTGTCGAAGGAAGTTGATCACATTGAAGAGATGGGTACGCTGATTAAGGAAATTTCGGATCAGACGCACCTTCTCGGCTTAAACGCTGCAATTGAAGCGGCAAGGGCCGGTGAACAGGGCCGCGGCTTTCAGGTGGTCGCCAACGAAGTGCGCAAGCTTGCCGGGGGCTCCAAGGAAGCGCTCTCTCAAATACAAGAGAAGGTTAGCGTGATCTCTAAGCTCCTTAAGGAAGTTGAGCGCGAATCGGAGAAGACCACGGCGCAATCGCAGACACAGGCAGCCAGTGCGGAGGAGCTTTCTTCTTTTGTTCAAATGATCGAGAAGGTAACTGCCGACCTAGAGCAGCTGCAATAAAGATAAGCCGCCCCCCGAACGTATCGGCAGGGCGGCTTCGGTATGTTACTTGGCTATAATGGTGTAACGTCCGGAGCCCACCTCGAGCTCAACCTGATTGTTCAAGGTGTTAACGCTAAGTACGCCATCGGCTTCAGATGCACTTCGCCCGTTCACCGGAGGGATTTGACTTTCGGTAGACGTCAATCGAATGAGGGCGGTAGTATTGGCAGGGACTTCGAAAGAGTAGGTTATGGAGCCGTCCTCCGCTTTGCTCCATTCGCTGCGAATGGCTCCGTAAAAGCAATCCAAGGCTGCCCGGGCATACGTTAGTCCGGAGTTCGGGTTCGGCTGAAGCACGATCCTTTTGTAGCCGGGGAGCCTCTCATCCAGCTCAATTCCGCATACGACGCGGTACAGCCAGTCTCCGATCGCCCCATAAGCATAATGATTGTAGGAATTCATGTTGTCGCTCCAGAAAGAACCGTCCTCCTTGATTCCGTCCCAATGCTCCCAGATGGTGGTAGCTCCCTGACGCACCGTATACAGCCAAGACGGATAATCCTCCTGCTGCATCAGCTTGACGGCCAGCTCGTGATATCCGTTTGAAGACAAAACATTGCAGAGATAAGGCGTTCCGACGAAGCCTGTAGTCAGATGCACCTTCTGCTCCTCCACATAGGAGGCCAGTGTTGCCGCCAACCGGGCTTTCGTTTCCCCCTGCACCAGATCGAACATCAGCGCAAGGACGTGGGAGGTCTGGGTATGTCCAGCCAATCGACCGTTCGGCGTAATGAATTCACGGGCGAATTCCTCGACGATGCGTTCATGAAGCTTGCCGTATTGCTCAGCCTCCTGCTCATAGCCCAGTACGGCCGCAGTCTTGGCTACAAGAGAGGTGGAGTAGGCATAGAACGCTGTAGCTATGAGGTCCTTCGGCGTCGCCCCGATATAGCTGTTCTCTTTGGCGTCCAGGCCTAACCAATCCCCGAAGTGGAAGCCTGTGTTCCATAACAGCTCGTTATCCCCCTGGCTTCGAATGTATTCCACCCAGCTCTTCATGCTGTCATACTGCTCTTCAAGAATTCTCCGATCCCCGTAGCATAAGTAGATCGTCCACGGACAGATGACCGCTGCGTCCCCCCACGCGGCAGAGGAATGGGAGGTTTCTCCCAGTACGTTAGGAATGACGAAGGGAACTCCGCCATCCGGCCGTTGGTCGGCCTTCAGATCCTTAAGCCACTTGGTGAAGAAAGGGGCGACTCCATAGTTGAAGGCAGCCGTTCTGATAAACACTTGGGCGTCTCCGGTCCAGCCAAGACGCTCGTCACGCTGAGGGCAATCGGTAGGGACATCGAGGAAGTTGCCCCGCTGGCCCCAGACAATGTTGCTTTGCAGCTTGTTGATCAGCTCATTTGAGCATTCGAAGAAGCCTGCGGGCTCCATGTCCGTATGGATGACGCTGCCGACGAACCGTTCCGGATCGATCGGCTCGGGGAAGCCCTCCAGCTTGACATACCGGAAGCCTTGGAAGGAAAAGGAAGGTTCGTAGGTTTCCTCTGCGCCTCCCTTACACATATAAGTTACGGTTTGCTTCGCACTGCGCAGATTGCCCGTATAGAAATTACCTTCCTTGTCTAAGACCTCGGCGTGTTGGAGGATAACCTTTGTTCCCGCAGGAGCCTCAACGGTAAAACGCATGCGTCCGACCATGTTCTGGCCCATATCCAGTACGGTCTCGCCGTTAGGAGTGCGAAGCACCGCAACAGGCTTCAGCTGTCCGGTAACCCGAATCCGCTCGCTTTGCTCTCCGACCAGCTGATCCTTCGGATGAGATACTGAAGCCACGGACGCCCAACGCTTCTCATCGAAGCCGGGCAAGCTCCAGCCGGGATGCTCCAGCCTGGCATCGTATGATTCGCCGTGGTACAGCTCCGACATCAGAATCGGTCCCGCAGCCGCGCGCCAGGAGGCATCGCTTACGAGCATTTCCTGCGATCCGTCCTCGTACCAGACCTGCAGCTGGAGCAGCAGCGCACGTGTGTCCCCGAAGAGCTCCGACTTTCCCTGCCAGCCCAAATTCCCCTTATACCAGCCGTTAGCCAATGTTGCTCCGATGGCATTCGTTTCCTTCAACTGATCTGTGACGTCATAAGCCTGCACCTGAAGCCGATGGCGATAGCTGGTCCAGCCCGGGGTGAAAAGGCTATCGCCGACCTTGGCTCCGTTCAGCTGCAGCTCGTAGAGGCCAAGGCTCGTGGCGAACAAGGCTGCGCGGCGAATGCCCGGCTGTAAGGCAAATTCCTTGCGCAGCAGGAAGGCCGCTTCGGATTTCGGATCGAGAGCCGCCGGGTCCGGCGTAATCCATTCGGCTTGCCAATCCTCCGGAGTTAACAGCCCCATCTCCCAGTGGGCGACTTCGCTCCAGTCTGTGGAATGATGCGAGCGGTCCCATACCTGTACCCGATAGTAATATCTTGTCATGGCTTCAAGCGGTTCTCCCGCATATTCCACATGAACGCTTTGGTCTGAAGCGACGACGCCGCTGTCCCATACGAGGGACGACGGAGCGAAGCCGGCATCCTCCTTTGACACCTGAATGCGATAAGCTCCTTGCAGCACATGGAAAAGGTCGGATGAGAGCTTCCAACTAAAGCGCGGCGCTTTTACCGTCACCCCTAACGGGTTTTGCAGATACTCGCAGCGAAGGCCAACAACATGTAAGGTACTCATGGTTTCATTCCTCCCGGTATGATGGATATTCGTAAGATTACCTTCATTGTAAGCGGTTTGAAGCATTCGAAGAGGGGGTGAAACGGACATTCCTATAGGCCACTATGGACAATAATAGGGGAAATGCTCTACGATAAGGAAAAGATCCATGCTGGCAGGAGGCGGTGAGGTTGGGGATTAAGCGCAAGGTGGAGGAGCTTCAGGGGACGTCTTTATTCTCGCCGGGGGTTTCGTTGTACGTAAACCGCGCACTGGAAACGTTCCAGCTGACGGAGCACCGGCATGACTTCATCGAGCTGACCTACGTCAGTGAAGGCTCGGGAACCCACTATATCGGCGGTGAAGTGATCCCGGTCACGCAGGGGGATGTATTTTTTATCCCGGTTGGTGTGTCCCACGTATTTCGTCCGTCTACGCCGGAGCGGGATAAAAAGCTGGTCGTCTATAACTGTGTTTTCCCGCCGGAATATGTGAAGCAGCTGCAGTCGATGTTCCCTGATGCGGAGAGACTGCTGGCTGTCTATGCGGAGCCGTCTTCCTCGTGGCGGCAGGCTCGCGACCCCGGCGAGTTTCACGGCTGGTTCAAGGAGCTGTACCGGGAATATGCAGCCATGCTCCCCGGCGGCAAGGCGGTGCTGACATCCATTGTGCTTCGCATCTTGATCGGATTTCATCGGCTTCAGCATTCAGCGGAGGGACCGGCGGCTTCCTCAGGCTGGTACCCTTTGGATCAGGCTATAGCTTACATTGACTCGAATTATGCGGGGGATGTGACATTGAAGGAGCTTGCGTCCCAGATGAAGCTGAGCGAGCGGCAATTCAGCCGCTTATTTCTGAAGCAGACCGGTATGAACTATTCCACGTATTTGCAAAATGTCCGCATGGACGCAGCCTGCCGCTTGCTCCGGTCGTCCGACCGCAGCATTCGGGATATTTCGTCCGCCGTAGGCTATGCGGATTTGAAGTTTTTTCACAGGCTGTTCAAGCGGAAAACAGGGGTAACGCCGACAAGTTACCGCAAGAAATGAAACAAAGGACCTGACAGCGCCGATTCAAAGGCCGTCAGGTCCTTCTCTGTTAAGGACTCAAGAAATTTTGCGTGTAGTAAATGTGCATGTCGCCGCCGAAGTATACACCGACGCCAAGCCGCTGATTATCGCTTAGAAGATTCACCCGATGGCCTTCGGAGTTCATCCAGCCATGGTGCGCCTGAATGGCGCTTTGCTGTCCCGCTGCGATGTTCTCTGCCGCCGAACGGTACTCGATACCGTCCCGGTCCATCCGGTCGAAGGGGCTCAGCCCTTGCAGATTCGTATGGTCGAAGTAGCCCTTTGCCGCCATGTCCTGGCTGTGCTTGCGGGCGGTCGCTGCGGCGGCATCATCCCAGACGAAGGCCGGTAGACCGAGCTTCACCCGGTGTGCATTGGCAAGGTCCAAGCTTTGGCGCTCGAAGGCGGAAGCAAGCTCGCTGCTGCCTTTCGGGTAGAAGGCTTTGAGCGATTGCTCGGTTCCCTTTTCAACCACCTGGATGCCTGTCACCGTTTGATCCTTATGAAGATCATAGAAGAACGTTACATAAGCCCCGTCCGCCTCGTAGGTGGCATATTCCCCGCCGCTTTTTCCATAATTGATGATGAATTGCGTATTCCCCTTCAGAATGAACTTCAGCGGAGTGCCGTAGGACTGCGTCACCTCGGCCTTGCCCGAGCCGTCCTTAATGCCGCGATCGGTCGACCAATTGCTCGAAGGCGTATACAGGGCGACAACTTTGCCTCCCTCGCTTACCCCGATCTGCGCGTAGGAAGCGTAATCCTGATTGTAAATGTACCAGGTCATGCCCGGATACTCTGCGGCGTCCTTCCGTGCAGGCTGACCGAGGCGGGCAATGACGGTATCCGCGGAATCTCCGATCGCAATTCCCTTAACCGTAACCGAAGCTTTGGTCGATGCCGGCTCTGTCGGAGGTGCGGAAGTCGCGGGCACTGTGCCTGACCCCGCCGGACTTTGGCCCGGAAGCAGATGAAACTGCTTCTGCTTCAGGTTGCTGATGAACTGTACGGCCTCCGCACGAGTAAGCTTGTCCGCCGCTTCGTAGCCTTCGACGGTTGCTGCCGACTTGCCTTGGGACAAGCCCTGCTCAAGCAGGAAGCGCACGGAATCGCTGACGTTAAGCTGCGTTCCCTTCTGTGAGGCGGCAATCACCCGGGCGACCTCACCGCGGTTATACTTGGCCCGGTCGGTGGAGCGGATCACAGGCCAACGGTGCGCGTCAGCGAAGCTGTAGTAAGGCTCGTACCAAGAGGCGCCGTTTTGGGCCTCGGGGAGCTTAGCCTCCGGGTAGGCACGCAGCAGCATAGCCAAAAATTCCGGCTCCGATACCGCTTGGTCCGGACGGAACGTAGCATCCTCGTAGCCGTCCACAATATGCTGATCCACCGCCCAGCCGATCGCCGGAGCGGCCCAGTGCTTCGCCGTGTCCGTAAAGCTGCCTGCAGCGGCCGCATCTTGAGGTGCGGCACAGGCCAGGGAGGATATCCCCATAACGATGGGGAGCGCGTAAGTGAGAAGTCGTTTCATGTGATGCCTCCTCGTATATTCGTAGTAGGGTGAAAAAATCACTTTACAACTGTGAGCTTTTGCCGAACCCACTCAATTAGAGTGAAAAAATCGCTTTACAGGGTACTCTTCCTGCAAGAAGGAGCACCAACGAACGTTGTTGCGATAAAAAATCACGTTACCTTTGTGACCCCGGTCCGGATCCTCGCTGTTAGATCAAAAAATCACTTTAACAAAATGCCAGCAAACACGGTTACCTCCCGATAATCTTCGTATCTATTTCATGATATGGGTCCCACACGCGCTTGTCTATGACAAATTTTGACATAATTGATTAAGGCGAAGTCATATTTTCAATGCAAAGGGTATATATCTGTAAGAACCGACGCCGCATAAAGGAGGTACCCGAATGATTCGGTTCAGGAAGGTAAACAAGCACTACGGCGCGTTTCATGTACTTAAGGACATTGACCTATCGGTGAAGCAAGGGGAGGTCGTGGTCGTAATCGGACCTTCCGGCTCGGGCAAAAGCACCCTGCTTCGCTGCATCAACCGGCTCGAGACGGTTACGGACGGCGAGCTGAACGTGCTGGGGGTGGAAGTGAACGACAGGAAGACCGATATGAACAAGCTTCGCCGGGAGATCGGCATGGTGTTCCAGCACTTCAACCTGTATCCTCACATGACGGTGCTTCAGAACATTACCCTCGCTCCGATCAAGGTGGGCGGCATTCCGCGCGAGGAGGCCGAGAAGACCGCCTTGTATTTTTTGAAAAAGGTAGGCATCCCGGAGAAGGCGGATTCCTATCCCTCGGAGCTGTCCGGGGGGCAGCAGCAGCGGGTGGCGATAGCCCGCGGACTTGCCATGAAGCCGAAGATCATGCTGTTCGACGAGCCGACGTCGGCACTCGACCCGGAGATGATCGGCGAGGTGCTGGACGTCATGCGCAGCCTGGCCAAGGAGGGCATGACGATGGTCGTTGTCACTCACGAGATGGGCTTTGCCCGTGAGGTGGCGGACCGGGTGATCTTCATGGACCAGGGGCAGATCGTGGAGGAAGGGCCTCCGTCGGAATTTTTCACGAGACCTGCAGAAGAGCGGGCGAGACTGTTCCTGAGCCGGCTGCTTCAGCACTAAACCAAAGGAGAGGGGATAGATAACGATGGTCAAAAGGATACAGACTTGGTGGAAGGCAGGCTTAGCTCTACTGGTGGCATTGTCCGTATTAGCGGGCTGTGCCGGCGGCAAGGAAACCCAGCCGGGAGCTACGCCCGTGCAGGGAGCGGCGCCGGGCAAGACGCTCGAGGAGATTAAAAAGCGCGGCAAGCTGGTCGTCGGAGTCAAACACGATACGAAGCTGTTCGGCCTGAAGGATCCGGCGACGGGGAAGGTGGAGGGCTTCGATATCGACATAGCCAAGGCGCTCGCGAAGAAGATTCTGGGTGATGAGAATAAGCTGGAGCTGAAGGAAGTGACGTCGAAGACGCGCATTCCGATGCTGAAGAACGGGGAGATCGACATGATCATCGCCACCATGACGATTTCCGAGGAACGCAAGCAGGAGGTCGATTTCTCCGATGTGTATTTTAAGGCGGGGCAGTCGCTGCTGGTAAAGAAAGGAAGCAAAATCCAGTCCATCGCCGACTTGACCAAAGGGACGAAGGTGCTCGCCGTGAAGGGCTCCACCTCCGCAGCGAACATCCGCGCGAAGGCGCCGGAGGCAACGACGCTGGAATTCGAGAACTATCAGGAAGCATTTACGGCGCTCAAAGCGGGGCAGGGGGATGCGCTGACCACGGATAACGCGATATTGTACGGCATGACGAAGCAGGATCCGAACTATCAGCTGGTCGGGGGCACGTTTACGGATGAGCCTTACGGGATGGCCATTCGCAAGGGAGATTCGGAGTTCGTACGCTTCGTGAATACGTTCCTGAAGGACATGAAGGCCAGCGGAGAATACGATAAGACGTACGAGAAGTGGATCGGCGAGAAGCCAAGCAAATAACGAAGGTTCTTCGGGTCTACGAAGGAGGTGATCATGCGGGTGAAATGGGACATCATGGTTAAATACTGGGATACGTATTTGCTGGGCTTCGGCAACACCGTTCAAACGAGCTTGATCGCCCTGGCGGCCAGCTTCGTTCTCGGCACCGTGATCGCTGTGCTCCGCATCGCTCCGTTGAAGCCGCTCCAGTGGCTTAGCACCGCGTACGTCGAATTTATCCGCAACATTCCGCTGCTGCTCATCGTGATGCTGTTTTTCTTAGGCTCTCCTGCGCTGGGGATCCCGCTCGACGGCTTTGCGGCAGGCACCATCGGGCTTACCGTGTATACCTCCGCGTTTATCGCGGAGGCGGTAAGAGCCGGCATTCAGTCCGTGCCGAGGGGGCAGACGGAGGCGGCCCGGGCCTCGGGCCTGACCTACATTCAGACCATGCGTTATGTCGTGCTTCCGCAGGCCATCAAGATTGTGATCCCGCCGATCGGCAACCAGTTTCTGAACCTGGTCAAAAACTCCTCCGTTCTGGGCGTCGTTGCAGGACTCGATCTGATGTATTACGCGGACATCATCTCATCAAAGTCGTTCGTGACGTTCGAGGTTTATATTTTTGTGGCGATGTTTTATCTGGTGCTCACAATCCCGCTGAGTATCGGCGTAAGGTATTTGGAGAAGCGGCTGGCCGGACCGGCTTAACGGAAAACGGATACACGGAAGGAAAGGGGGGCTTGGGATGGAACACCTGCTTGAGGCGTATTCTCCGGCTAATCTTCGATTTCTGCTGGAAGGCTTATGGATGACGCTGACGGTGGCAGCGGCGGCGATTGTCGCCAGCTTCTTCATCGGGGCGCTGATCGGGACCCTCCGGTTTGCCAAGGTTCCCGTCGTTTCCCCAGTGCTTGCCGTTTTGGTGGAGGTCGTGCGGAATTTGCCGCTGCTGCTGATTATTTTCTTTACGAAGTTCGCCCTGCCGGAGATAGGGATCAAACTGGATCTCGTGACCGGCGTCATTGTCGCCCTTACAGTGTTCGAGGCGGCCATGGTGTCCGAAATCGTGCGCAGCGGGCTTATGTCGATCGACAAGGGGCAGCTGGAAGCGGCTCGTTCGTCAGGACTGTCCTACGTGCAGGCACTGCGCTATGTGCTGCTTCCCCAAGCGCTGCGCCGGATGGTGCCGCCGATGGTGAGCCAGTTCATCTCGCTGCTCAAGGACACCTCTCTGGCCGTCGTGGTATCACTGCCGGAGCTGATGCATAACGCGCAGATCATTTCCGGGCAAAATATCAACTTCGTTATCCCGATTTTGCTCCTCGCCGCACTCATCTACTTCGTCGTGAATTATTCGTTGTCGCTGGTGGCGGGAAGGCTGGAGGCGAGGCAAGTATAGCGGGCCATCGGGCTTGCAAACGGCAGCGCACATAACAAAGGCTGAACCCCGGACAGCCAATCCGGGTGTTCAGCCTTGTTTGGTCATGTATGGTTAGCGCTTTTCGTTGTTGTCGCAAGCTTCCGCTTGACTTGCGGACACCGTGTCCTCCGCCAGCTTGTCGCCGAACTGATCCAGACGGGACGGCTCGCTGGCCGGTCCGTCGTTCTTGGGCTTGTTATTTCTGCCTGACATGGAAATCACCTCCCGGATTATAGGTTGCCATCATCGGGAGGAGAATATCCATTACGCAGCCGCAGAGGTATGGGCTTGCCTGTTCGAGAGCAGCAGCCACAGGGCGAAGCCGAGCAGAAGCAGGGCAGCCGTCCAAGAGGCATACGCGACGATCGGATCGAGCCGCAGGTTCGCTGCTCCGATGGCAATGAAGGCCCAGACAAAGACCAGTACGTACGCCGGATCGTGATAACGGGAGCCGATCAGCAGTGCGAGAACCGCGGCCACAGCGAGCAGGATGACCGTCCAGACTGTACCGGACCAGCCAAAGCCGTTCCAGCCCGCTGCGGACAAGGCAACCGTACTATTGACGATCGTCGCCACCGAGATCCAGCCCAAGTAAACGCTGAACGGCAGCTGGACAAGCAGCCGGATCACGGGATCGCCGGATATGCCTTGGGGCCGTGTGCCGAGATAGCAGCCGATCAGGGAGAAGAGCAGACCGAGCATAGCGAACACGGACGCGGCAATCTGCAGCTGGTGCCAAAGCAGCAGCCAGCCGATGTTGAAGAAGCAGCTGATCAGGAACCAAGGGTTCGCTCCCAGCACCTCCGGACGGCTGCGTCTTGCGGAGAAGCTTGCACCCAGCCGTAGGCGATCAAGAGAGCATAGATCAGGCCCCAGATCGAAAAGGCATACGGGGCCGGTGTGATCTGCACGGGAAACATAGCGGATATTTCTCCCGTCGTCCTGCCTCCAAGCGGAAGCGCATTCGCAAGTCCGTTCATCACAAGCACGGCAGCCAGCCCTAATAGGTTGAGCCACCGGAATATACCGGCAGTCATGTAACATTCCTCCCCGGAACCGTATGGAAAGTATAGAGTGAATCGGACAACTCCACTACGCTCAGTATATGTTACGGCAGAGAGCGCCATGCTGCTTTGGTTCAGGGGTACTAAAGAAACATAGTACTGTTTCCCGTTTGGCAGTGATGCTACATTGATCTTACACGCTACGATAAAGAATGGAGGCTCCTACGATGAAAATATCCCGAACCTTCACCTTCTGGCTTCTGCTGTTCTCTTCGCTGATTTGTCTCAACCACCTGACGGGCCATGATGACAAAAATATTCCCATTTTCATGACGAACCCTTTAAATATGGCGCTGGAAGGAACAGTCGCAAGGCTGCATGAGACTATGGGGAATGAAGAAGCTTGGCATGCCCTGCTGTATGCTTTGCATTTGGGGTTCTGGTTCGCGGCGGGTCTGCTCGTTGATCTGATCGCCATCAAGGTGAGAGCGGCCAAAAAATAGCCCCACCCGGCGACTGCGCCGAATGGGGCTATGTATGGGTTTATGCTCTCCGGCGGTTCAAGTGAATGAACGTAATCGCCAGTGCGAGCACAAGCACGGTGCCTTTGATGATATCGAAGGCATAGTAAGGCAGGTTGAGCATCGTCAGGCCGTTCAGCAGAACGCCGATCAGCACCGCTCCGAAGAACGTTCCGATCACGTTCGGCTTGCCGGCGCCGAGGACGGAGAAGCCGACGAACACGGCGGCGACCGCCTCCATGAGAAGCGGAGCGCCGGCGTCGATCTGGCCGGAGCCGACCCGTGCGGCGAACAAGATTCCGCCAACCGCAGCGAAGATCCCGGACAGCACATACGCTATCGTTCGAACCTTGTTGACCTGAATCCCTGAGAGACGCGCCGCCTCCTGGTTGCCGCCGGTTACGTACAGCTGGCGGCCGAAGCGGGTATAGGTCAGGAAAATATGCACGGCCACGACCGCAACGATCATTAGGACGACCGGTACAGGCAGGCCTAGCAGCTCTCCCTTGCCGATCCAGAGGAACGACTCGGTGAATTTGCCGGGGGCTTTCGTCCCGTCGGTCATTTGCATGTTGTTATAGATGGAGAAGCCCTTCGTATACGTCTTATGAACGCCACCGATGATATACATGACGGCCAGTGTGGCGAGCAGATCGGGTATACGCACCTTCACGATAAGGAAAGCGTTCAGCAAACCGATAACGATACCGATGAGCAGCGGAACCGTCAATACCACGATAAGAGGCAGCTGGTACCAAACCATCATCGTCGCCACCACCACCGTCGTTAGAGAGACGGTAGAGCCAACCGACAGGTCGAAGCCGTCGACGATCTGAGAGAACGTCACTCCAATCGCGACGAACGTAACGATAGAAATGGAACGCAATATGTCCGCCAAATTATCGTACGAAAGAAAGTGCTCATTAAGCAGGGTAAATGCAACAAAAACAGCGGCGATAATGACCAAAGCACCGTATTTATAGGAATAGTCCAGAAACTTGTCTTTCATGACGAATCACACAGCCTCCCCGCTGCTGGCATAATACAAAATCAGCTCCTGCGTCGCTTCCTCACGAGTCAGCTCCTTCACAATCCTGCCGTAGCTCATGACAAGAATCCGGTCCGCAATGCCAAGAATTTCTGCAATTTCACAGGAAAAATAAACAATGCCCTTGCCTTCCTGAGCGAGCCTGCCGATCAGGCGGAAAATATCGCTCTTCGCCCCGACATCGACGCCCTTGGTCGGCTCATCGAACAAATATACCTGCGCGTTCGTCGGCAGCCACTTGCCCACCGCCACCTTCTGCTGATTGCCGCCGCTCAAGTACTTCACAAGCTGCAGCGCATTCGTCGGCTGAATGCCGAGCTCGCGAATGCGCTCCTCCGCATTCGCCGCCTCCCGGCGGCGGCTCACGAAGCTGAGCTTGCTCAGCTGCTTCAGCAGCGGCAGCGCCAGGTTCGCCTTCACCGACTGCTCCACGAGGATGCCCTGCTTGCGGCGTTCCTCCGGAACGAGCGCAAGCCCGGCATTCACGGCGTCGGAAGGCTCACGCAGCTGCAGCCGCTGCCCGCTGAGCCGCAGCTCGCCCGCGTCCAGCCGGTCCGCGCCGAACAGCACGCGCGACAGCTCCGTCTTGCCGGCGCCGACCAGGCCTACGACGCCGACGATCTCGCCGCGCCGCACGGTCAGGTCCACGCCGCGCACCTTCGTGCCGCTGGTCAGCCCGCGAGCCTCCAGCAGCGGCTCGCCGATCGTTGCCGCCGCCTTCGGGAATTCCTCCTCGAACGGCTTGCCCAGCATTTCCTCCACGACGGCCTTCGCGTCGGTGTCCGCGGCGGGCTTCGTCGAGATGCGCCGCCCGTCTCGCATGACCGTGATGCGGTCGCAGATGCGGAACACCTCGGACAGCCGGTGGGAGATGAAGACGCAGCCGACGCCTTCGGCCTTCAAGCGCTCGAGAATGCGGAACAGCTGCTCGGTTTCCTCGCCGGACAGCGGAGCGGTCGGCTCGTCAAAAATGATCAGCCGAGCCTTCTGCACCAGCGCCCGGGCGATCAGCACCAGCTGCTTCTGAGCAATGGTCAGCTCCGCGGCCGGCCGGTCGACATCGAAGCCGCCGAGGCCGATTCCCTCCAGCGCTCGAGCGGCTTCCTGCTTGAGCCCTCGCCACTGAATCCAGCCGCTGCCGGAGGTAAGCTTGTCGAGCATGATGTTCTCCGCTACCGACAAAGTAGGAACGAGCGCGGTATCCACCTCCTGATAAACGCACTGGATTCCGCTGCGAATGGCATCGAGCGGGCTGCCGATCGACAGCTCCTGCCCCTCCAGCAGGATCCGGCCCCCATCCGGCCGGTAAGCGCCGGACAAAATCTTCATCAGCGTGCTCTTCCCGGCGCCGTTCGCTCCGAGGAGCGCGTGGATCTCGCCCCGACGGACCTCAAAGTCCACCTCCTGCAGGGCACGCACGCCTGGGAACGATTTCACAATCGCCTTCATTTGCAAAAGAGATGCGGCATCTGCATTCTTCATTAACGTTCCTCGCTCCTTCGCCCATAATCTGAAAATCCCACCGGCAGCATAGCGCCGATGGGATCATAACTCAAATTTACTTCTGCACAGGCTTCTCGGCTTGCTTCAACCAATCGGTATAGCCCTGCTGGCTGTTACCCCAGCCCTTCACATGCTCGCTAAGCTGAGCAGTGGAGATTTGCGTTTGCGGCAGCTGGTCGCGGGAAACGAATACCGGATCCAGTACAACCTTCTCAGGCGTTTGCTCGCCCTTGATCTTTTGGTAAGCGTAGCGCACTTGAATGCGGCCGATGTCTTTCGGATCTACGGCAGCGGAAGCGATCCAAGGGTTTTTCGGATTTTGGATCATTTGCAGATCCTCATCGCTCATGTCGATGCCGTATACTTTAATTTCCGTACGGCCTGCTTGCTCGATCGCGCGGGCAGCGCCCTTGGCGAATTCATCCCAGGAAGCCCAAACGGCAGCGATATCGCCTTTGTTCGGATACTTCTTCAGGATCGCTTCCATTTGCGCTTGCGTGTCCAGCGCCGTGTTCTGGGAAGCGGCACCGAAAGCGGCGATTTCTTTAATGTCCTTGTTCTTTTCAAGGAAAGACTTGTAAGCAATTTGACGACGCTCCATCGGGGCGAAGCCGGCAACCCAGATCTTCACGATGTTTCCTTTACCGCCGATATCCTTGGCAAGACGATCCAGCGTCAGTTCCGCCATCTTCTGGTCACCTTGCTCCAATACGGTAACGCCCGGAACCTTGAGGTCCGCATCGAAGGCAACAACCGGAATCTTACGCTCGATCGCTTTCTTCACACCTGCATCCAGCGCTTCAGCCGTACCGTGGTCGATGAGAATCGCGTCGAATTTCTGGTTAATGGCGGCATCCAGGTTGGAGGACATCTTGGCGAGGTCGCCGTCCGCTGTAAATACAGTGACTTTCCCGCCCAGCTTTTCCGTCTGCTCCTTCACGCCCTCAATGTATTGCGCGGAGAAGGTACCGAGGTTAATCTGCATAATGAGTGCGATCTTCTTACCGTCAAGACTTGCAGCTCCACCTGCCGCGGCATTGCCCTCCGGCTTACTTGCTTGCTCTGTCGTTGCCGGCTTGGCGCCGCAGGCGAGCAGTCCGATGGACAGCACCAGCACGAGAAGCATGACAACGGATTGTTTCCACTTGCTCATAATAAATAATTCCTCCCCTATGTATATGTTTCTGATAAACCCAATGGGTTTACTTGGTTATCCGTATTCTACCACCGTTCATGGGAAGCGGTCAATATGTATGTAAGATTTTTCAAGGAAATTCGTCATTGATCGACAAATCTATGGAATAATTGTACATTTTATCACAAGGGTAAATAAATGAAAATAGCCCTCCGGTATCCAAAGTTTGGATTCGCGGAGAGCTTCTGTTATATATGCCTTAGACTACAATGGTTTAACGAATCAGGAAGCCTAACGCTACTACGGCCACCGATATATAATGCAGCAAATCAAGCCAAGGCTTACGCAGCTTCTGCATGCAAGTAAACGCACGGTAACCGGAACGGGCAATAATCAAAATCAAAGCAATCTGAATTAAGGATTGGGGCATTCGGCATCCCTCCAATTAGATAAATGAATCGGCGTATTTCTAATTGTATGCCCGGATTTGCCGCTCATACCGATTTTATTCGCCGGAGCTGCAACCTTTGACGAGGTGCCGGCGTCATGAAGGTAACTCCGGAGTACTTCCCATTTTCGTGATAAAGGTGATGATGATCCTAATGAAAAAAGTAGTAACTCTTCTTACGACGGCTGCGCTGTTATGCTCTGTAACGGCCGGCTCGGTGTTTGCTTTTAACGACATAGACAGCCCTGAGCAGAAGGAATCGATTATGACCTTGAAATCCCGCGGGATCGTAAGCGGCGTCGATGCGGAGAGATTCGCTCCAAAGAACAAGATCAGCTTCGCTCAAAGCATACAGCTGCTGGTGAAGGGTCTGGACCTGAATATCGATAACATCCGGTTTATTAAGAAGCCTGAAGCCTCCGACTATTTTACGACGGTCGCCAATGACGCTTGGTATGCCGAAGCTTTTATCATTGCTCATCTTAATGGTTTGTCGATTCCGAAGGATGTGGATCCGAACGGCACCATTACGAGAGAGCAGTTTGCGCACCTGCTGATTCAGGCTATCGATACGAAGGGAAGCTTCCCGGTGATCAAGATGCTTATCAACCTGAAGGATGCCGATCAGGTGGATCCTCAATATAACTACAGCCTGCAGCGGCTGTTCCTGCACAAGCTCTCGACGCCGATAGATGGAATGGCGTATCCGAAGCGCGAGATCACCCGCGGCGAAGCGGCCGTATGGGTGCACAATGCGATCAAGTTCGTGGAATCCCACACCGAGAAGCCTGCCCCGGCGGAAGAGGTTCAGGTTACCGTGGAGAAGGTGAGCGAGGAGGTCAATAAGGTGACGCTCTCCCGCGGGGAGAAGCCGAGCTCAGGATATGCCATCGCCATTACCGGCATTCGCTTCGAGGGCGACAAGGCCTATGTGCAGTATGCCGTGACGGATCCGAAGCCGGACATGAGCTATTTGACCGTCATTACGGAGCCTAAGGCCGTAACGTACGTCTCAACCAAGTATCAACCGGTGGCAGAGCCGGTAAAATAACAGGCTTAACGCGGCCCGACAGCCTGCACCTTTACGCTCGGTGCATACTGCCGGGCTTTTTTATCATTTTGGCTAGGGTGGGGGAGAAGAGATATAATAGGAGTAAGCATGGAGATTAAGCGGAAGGTTGTGGTCAGAGGATGGACAAGCGATATGCCGATGTAAACGGAGCGAGGCTTGCTTATTATGAAGCGGGAAGCGGACAGCCGGTTGTGCTGCTGCACGGATTTTGCGGCAGCTCGGCGTATTGGGACGAGGTCGTGCCGCTGCTGCAGACAGAGCTTCGGGTGATTGTTCCCGACCTGAGGGGGCACGGGGCTTCCTCGGCTCCCGATACGAGTTCCTCTATGGAGGAGATGGCTGCGGACATTGCAGGATTGCTTGACACGCTGGCGCTGAAGCAGGCGAGTGTCTTAGGGCATTCGCTGGGAGGTTATATTACGCTGGCTCTTGCGGAGCAACATGCCGATCGGCTGACGGCCTTCGGATTGGTGCATTCCACCGCGTTCCCCGATGATGAGAAGGGCAAGGAAGGCCGATTGAAGGGAATGCAAACGATAGGGGAGCAGGGACTGCCTGTGTTCTTGGAGGGTCTGATTCCCCGGCTGTTCGCTCCTAAGCATGTGGAGTCGATGCCGGAGGCTGTGACCAAAGCGCGGCAGATCGGTCTCGGGACTTCCCCCGGCGGGGCGATTCGGACGCTGGAGGGCATGCGAACGCGACCTGACCGGAACCAGGTGCTGTCCGAGGCGAAGGTGCCGGTCCTGCTGGTAGCCGGGGAGGAAGACCAGATCGTGGCTCCGGCTCGAACGTTCTCCGCGTCAGGAGGACACATCCGTCAGGCGCTCATCGCAGGAGCCGGCCATATGAGCATGATGGAAGCGCCGCGGCAGCTGGCGGACGAGATTCTGGCATTCTTCAAGGGCCAGGCGTAGCAGGAGCACGGAGCGGGCGGGTGCTGCCGGGCTTTGGTGCATCATGGTAATTAAGCTATAACGTATTGGGTAATGGAGTTGAAAGCTGCATTTTGCAGAATGGTGTTCAAAGTTTTGGGGGCTGGATACGGGGGAGGCCATAGGGTGTCGCCGTGTGCTTAAACAGACGAAACGGCCAAAAACGCCTGCTGTAACGTTGTGAAATCACCTTAACTTGCCAAACGTGAGTTCGATTAGGCCAGTAGGTGAAAAAATAACGTGGCACCCTATGCCTGTCAAGGTCAGGAAACGGTCGCTGTAACGTTATAAAATCACCTTAACTTGCCAAACATGAGTTCAACTAGGCCAGTAAGGTGCAAAAATAACGTTACCTGGCACCCTATGCCTATCAAGGTCAGGAAACGGTCGCTGTAACGTTGTGAAATCACTTTAATTTGCCAAACGTGAGTTCGACTAGGCCAGTAAGGTGAAAAAATAACGTTACCGCGCGTCCGGTGCCTATCACGGCCGGGAATATTGGGCCAGTAACAACAAAAGTTGCTTAATGGATGTTGACGCTGCTCCAAAAAATGTCTCCGGCCTCTAATTGAGCCTCGAAACGTGCATAATTGGTTGGAAAGACTAATGTTTAGCCATCACTCCCATGCTTAAAAGACCTAGCCGCACCTCGCAGGCTAGGTTTTTCATATTGCGGCATTCTTTCTCAAGGCGAAATATGTATTTCTCGATTAGACTCGGGAGCTTTCATCGAAATTCCTTCGCTATCGTCCAAATTGACGCAAAATGACCCGTAAGAAGCGAAAAAGTTCACAAATGTAGGCCGTACATTCCCGTTCCATCCCCTTATCGCCGGGGAAGACCCGGACGGTTCCTTGTGATTGCTCGTTATTGCTTTATAATGATATATAAGCGATACGACTCTGTATGGCTATCTAAACATACTTCAAGGAGGTGTACCTATTCGCTCAAGAGGAGTGGATAGGAAACTAATTGGGTGATCCTTTACCTGCCTTATGGAACATTGCATTAATACTTGCTTTGGTGCTTGTGAACGGTTTCTTTGTCGCCGCGGAATTCGCGATGGTGAAGGTCCGCAATACCCGGATCGAAGCATTGGTTCTGGAAGGCAACAACAGCGCGAAGTTTGCGCAAAACATTCTTACCAACATTAACGCGTATTTATCGGCATGTCAGTTGGGTATCACTTTAACGTCACTAGGCTTAGGTTGGGTCGGCGAGCCCGCCATTGCCCAAATGCTTGAACCGCTCTTAATCGATTATTTCGGATTAAATGATGTAGCACTGCATACCATATCGTTTATCATCGCCTTTTCCATTATGACCACGCTGCATATCACCTTGGGTGAGCAGTTCCCGAAGACGTACGCCATACGTAAGTCGGAGGAAGTGACGCTGTGGGCGTCGATTCCGCTTCTAGTTTTTTACAAAATTATGTTTCCGTTTATCTGGGTCCTGAACGGACTGTCCAACTGGATGCTGCGCATTGTCGGGATTGAGCCTGCTCAGGAGCACGAAGCGGCGCATACGGAAGAAGAGATTCGCGTTTTGATGAAAGAAAGCCACAAAAGCGGTCTGATTGACAATACGGAGATCGCGCTGGTCGACAATATATTTGAGTTTACGGAAACGAATGCCCGTGAGATCATGATTCCCCGTAAAGAGATGAGCTGCTTGTATGCGAATCTTGATTTTAAGGAGAACATGGACATTGCGATGCGGGAGATGCGTACACGGTATCCGGTATGCGATCCCGATAAGGACAACATCATCGGCTTCGTTCATATAAAGGATTTGCTAAAAGCGCAATTTAATGTATCCGATCTGCGAAAAATGCTTCGTCCGATTATGAAGGTTCCTGATTCCATGCCAATCAGTAATCTGCTGAAGATGATGCAGAAGAAAAAGGTGCAGATGGCGCTGCTGATCGATGAATATGGCGGAACGGCGGGACTTGTTACTCTTGAGGATATTCTGGAGGAAATCGTCGGGGAAATTCAGGACGAATTCGATACGGAGGAGCGCCAAAGCATTGAGAAGAAGGACGACAAAACCTTCTCGATTGACGGCCGCTTGCTGATTGATGAGTTTAACGTTCACTTCGGCTTGAATATTACCTCTGAGGATTATGATACGTTGGGCGGATGGATTTACTCTCAGATTGAGATTCCTCCGAAGAAGGGCCAAGCGATCATGTACAATGACGAGTATGAATTCATAGTGGAAGAAACGGACGATCTGCGAATCTCCCGGATTTTGCTGAGACAGCTGGATCCGCAGGTCCAGACGGCGTAACCATAGATGAAGACTGTACCCTAATTGAGGGGTACGGTCTTTTTTAGTATTAGCAGGAATATTTGACCAGAGGATAGAAATAAAGATCTAGGGAAAGACCGGCAATCGGCAGGGAAATACGATTGGATTATTGCGCTGCGATGGGGGAACTAGGGGATGAGCTTATTGGTGATGAATGAGGAAAGGCTTGCCGCCGCCTTCCGTTTGCTTGACCGAGAAACGAAGCGCAAGGTGACGCCGGGAGCGGTCGCCGTCGTCAGCTTGGCGGGACGTAAATATTTCCATGTTGCGGGACGGGCTGTGGATACGGAGGAGACCAAGATTCCGGCGACGCTCGGGACAATCTACGATACGGCTTCCCTCACCAAGACCGCAAGCACGCTGCCGCTTATCCTGATACTGCTGGAGCAGGGCGAGCTTCGCTTGAAGGATCCCGTTGCTTACCATTTGGCGGAATTCGGAGGCAACGGGAAGGAGGAGGTCACGATTCGGCAGCTGCTGACCCATACGTCGGGCTTGCGGTCCCATGTGAATCTGCACTCCCACGGCTGGTCGGCCGAGCAGATCCTGGCGCATGTGTACGAGCAGGAGTTGGCAGCTAAGCCCGGAGAGCGCATTGAATACAGCGACCTTGGCTATATCGTGCTGGGGCAGCTGGCAGCGTCACGGTTCGGCATGCCGCTCGATGCGGCGGCTCGAAGATATGTTTACGAGCCGCTGGGGATGAGCGATACGATGTTTGTACCTCCAGTGGAGTTCAGGGGACGGATAGCGGCGACGGAGTGGGATGACCAGACTGGGGCTCCGCTTTGGGGCGTAGTTCACGACGAGAATGCCAGGGCAATGGGAGGCGTGTGCGGACATGCAGGGCTGTTCTCGACGGCTCATGACCTGTCGCGTTATGCCGACCTATGGGCAGGGGGCGGTTCGGTGAACGGCAGGAGGCTGTTTTCCGAGGCTACGGTACAGGCGGCAACCCGTTCCTGGACGCACGGTCTTCCGGGAGGCCGGCGCGGACTCGGCTGGTCTCTCAAGGGGGATTACTGGGATGCGTCGGGAGACCTGCTGTCCGAGCGATGCTACGGTCATACCGGATTCACGGGAACAAGCTTGTATATCGATCCGGACCGGGAGCTTAGCGTGGTGCTGCTGACGAATCGTGTGCATTACGGGCGCGGAGTGTCTGTCGTGAGGCTGCGGGATTGCTTCCATAACGCCGTCGCGGCGTGTCTTGAACAACAATAGGGAAGGAAGTGGACGGTCATGTCCGATATGTTAGTTAAGCTGTACGAGCTTCCGGCAGTGGAGCCAGTCCTTGCGGAGCTGGCGGAGCAAGGGGTCGATATTCGCCGCGCGATTGCGCCGGAGAAGCATGTTGTCGTGGCTTGGGTTCGCGAGCACTTCAACGAGGCGTGGGCAAGCGAGTGCGAGGCGGCGTTCGCGAATCAGCCGGTGTCCTGCTACATTGCGGTGAAGGATGGAGCGCTGATCGGCTTCGGCTGTTATGACGCTACGTGCCGTAACTTCTTCGGACCCACCGGCGTAGCCTCCGACGCGCGCAAGCAGGGTGCGGGCAAAGGGCTGCTGTTGGCCTGCCTGCAGGCGATGAAGCTGTCCGGCTACGCCTACGCGGTGATCGGAAGCGCCGGACCTAAGGAGTACTACAGCCGTATTGTCGGCGCTACGGTGATTGAAGGCTCCACCCCTGGGATCTATAGGGGAATGCTGCGGAAGTAATGCGGAGAAAACCTGGCTGTGGCTAGGTTTTCTTTTTCATGCTGCTGCATGATGTCTGTGCTGCAGGATCGCAATCAAAACAAGGATTTAGACTGGTGTAAGGTCGATCGGCCGGATTTACGTTGCATACTGTGCAATAGAGGCGGCTTGATGGGCTTGTTTTGAGCGGTTTCGTTGCAAAAGCTGCAGGGAGTGTTGTTTTCGCCACCGTGAATCCACCCAACAGGAGGTCCGAAGAATTATGGAATGTTTCGGCTGCCGGTTAGCAAACCGGACCATCGAGGCACAGATCATCTACGAGGATGAACATATAACTTGTTTATTGGACATCGCTCCGTTAAACGAAGGACATACGTTAATCCTGCCCAAAAGGCACTACCTGGACTTGGAGGAGCTCGACGAGCAGACCGTTCAATCGGTCTATCAAGCGTCGATCGTTGTAAGTAAGGCGTTAAAGCGACTTTATGAGCCGGATGGCATCACCGTGATGCAAAATGGCGGGCGGTTTAATGACCTCGGTCATTATCATATGCATGTGTTCCCCAGGTACAAGGAGGATGGGTTCGGGTGGCTGGAGCCGGTAAACGATGCTGCGGACAGGCTGAAGGAAACCTGCCGCGCCATGACTGCCGCTGTACAAGAGGTATCGCCTTGAACACTAACATGACCGCGAACAGCATCCGCGGAAAACGTGTTCTGCTGAGGAAACCGACTCCCCGAGACCTCGTCGATTATGTCTCTTATGACTGTGGCAGCGAGCTCATGAGAATGCTTGGACGTGACAGCAGACATCCCTTGATGAACACACATGAAGCCGCCGTTGCCTACTTCGAGAACATCCGTTCAGCCGAGCACAAATGGTGTATCGAATATGAGGGACGTTTTATCGGCAAGGCGGGACTTCGGCAGCAGGCTGCAGACCATCGTGCGAGATACTCAATCAGCATTCTGGATACTTCCTGCTGGGGCAAGGGGATCGGCACAGAAGTAACGGAACTCATTCTACAGTATGCCTTCGAGAAGCTGAGGCTGCATAGAGTGGATCTGCGTGTTTTGGAATATAATCGACGGGCGAGAGCTTGCTACGAAAAGTGCGGCTTTGTCGTGGAGGGAGTAGAGCGAGAAGGGGCGTTCATCGACGGGTGTTATGAAACGGACGTTATCATGAGCATACTGGACCGCGAATACAACGCCCTAAACAAGCTGCGATGATTTGTGCTTGACAACCGCCTCGTCCCCTCGATATAATCGTGAACAATCAAAAGCTTCGATCAAGGACATGAAGCCTTACTGACGCTGTACAGAGAGAGGGGACCTGGCGCTGCAAGCCCCTTCGGCGATCTTGAGGACTTTACCCCCTTGTAGCTGCGTGCTGGAAATCATGAGGTACCCATGAGAGTATAGTTCGCCGGGCACTCCCGTTACAGAGACTGATGAGGATTCGCATAGCGGTCAAGCACGTGCGGATTGAATTAGGGTGGAACCACGAGCGCGCTCGTCCCTTTGCGGGATGGAGTGTGTTTTTTATATACGGAACAATAATCATCAAGCGTTGACCAAGGACATGAAGCCTTATGCGATGCCGCACAGAGAGAGGGAACCCGAGCTGAAATTCCCTCCGGCGATCCTGAGGACTTTACCCCCTTGCAGCTGCAGGCTGGAAATCGTGATATGTCATGAGAGTATAGTCTGCCGGGTGCTCCCGTTACAGAGCTGATGAGGATTCGCCGGTCATGCAAGCCAGGGCGGATCGAAGTAGGGTGGAACCACGAGCGCACTCGTCCCTTTCCGGGAGGACGTGCGCTTTTTGCTGTTCATTTTAAACATATGGAGTGAGTACACATGAATTCGATAAATGATATGTCTATCCTGCGGCACAGCGCCGCTCATTTGCTGGCGCAAGCGCTGAGGCGCTTATACCCGGACGTACAATTGGGCATCGGTCCGGCGATCGAGAATGGATTTTACTACGATTTCGATACTTCGGCGGCCGTGTCCGCGGACGACCTCCCGCGCATAGAAGAGGCTATGAGGCAGATCGCCCGGGAGAATCATCCGATACGTCGGCGGGTCGTAGAAAGGGCGGAAGCGGCGCGGCTGTTCGCGGAGCTGGGAGACGGTTTGAAGCTGGAGCTGCTGGAGGACATTCCGGCCGGCGAAGAGGTATCCCTGTATGAGCAGGGGGAATTCGTAGATCTATGCCGAGGGCCTCACGTAAGCTCGACGTGGGATCTGCAAGCCTTCAAGCTGCTCAGCCTGGCAGGGGCGTACTGGCGCGGGGACAGCAGCAACAAGATGCTGAAGCGAATCTACGGGACGGCCTTTGCCGGGCAAGCCGAGCTGGATGCGCACCTGCATTTCCTGGAGGAGGCGCAGCAGAGAGACCACCGGAAGCTCGGCAAGCAGCTGGAGCTGTTCATGTTCTCGGAGGAAGCGCCGGGAATGCCGTTCTATTTGCCGAAGGGGCAAATTGTGCGAAACGAGCTGGAGAGCTTCTCGAGAGAGCTGCAGCGGCAGTACGGATACGATGAGGTGCGGACACCGCTGATGATGAACCAAAGGCTATGGGAGGAATCGGGGCACTGGGAGCATTATCACGAGAATATGTATTTCACGGAGGTGGACGATCGCAGCTTCGCGCTCAAGCCGATGAATTGTCCCGGACACATGCTGATCTTCAAAAATCGGCTGCGCTCCTACCGGGAGCTTCCGATCCGGATGGCCGAATTCGGGCAGGTGCATCGCCATGAATTCAGCGGAGCGTTAAACGGCATGCTGCGCGTCCGCACCTTCTGTCAGGATGACGCGCACCTCTTCGTGATACCAAGTCAAGTAGGAGAGGAGATCAAGAAGGTCATTCAGCTGATAGATCGGATGTATGCGGTGTTCGGCTTCTCCTATGCGGTCGAGCTGTCGACTAGACCTGAGAAGTCGCTCGGTGACGATGCGCTGTGGGAGCAGGCGGAGGGGGCTCTCCGTCAAGTACTGGAGGAGCTTGGCATCGACTACAAGCTGAACCCCGGCGACGGTGCGTTCTACGGGCCGAAGATTGATTTTCATATCCGGGACGCGCTTCAGCGTAGCCATCAATGCGCAACGGTTCAGCTTGATTTCCAAATGCCGCTCAAGTTCGAGCTTTCTTATGTGGATGAAGATAACCGGAAGGCGCATCCCATCGTCATTCACCGGGCTGTCTACGGCTCGATCGACCGCTTCCTGGCCATTCTGATCGAGCATTATGCCGGGGCTTTCCCGACATGGCTTGCACCGGTTCAGGTGAAGCTCATTCCGGTATCCGAGAACAACGGCGAGTACGCCAGGGAGGTGCAGGAGGAGCTGCTGCAGGCCGGAGTCCGGGTGGAGCTGGATGCCCGCAGCGAAAAGCTGGGCTACAAAATCCGCGAAGCCCAGAAAGACAAGATCCCGTATATCCTCGTTGTGGGAGACCGCGAGCAGGAGCGAAAGCAGGCTTCGGTGCGAAAATACGGGGAAGCCGATGCCGCAGCTATGGATGTCGGCGATTTTATAAGAAGGGTAATAGAGCAAATTCGCAGCCGAAGCTAATCGAATAACAAATCCAAAATGTATCATTCTATTAGAATGGTACATTTTTTTGTCAAAATAAGAAACATATTGTATCAATCTAGCGTCTATACTATGATGTCTGCCTTTTTATGGAGGTGAAGAGAAGGATTGGCAGGCAAGGAAGGGTGAAGCTCGCATTCAGACATAGAAACTATATTCGTTCGGAGGGAAAACATGAAATCGAAGTCAAGGTGGATGACGGCCTTATCGCTGCTCCTTGCGGTCACGTCATGGCCGGTCGGCAGCGTCTTCGCATCCACAGAGGAAAAGCTGGGCAAGGTAGGCGAGCGCGATGGAACGGCAAAAGCGGCGCTAAGCGGTCCGTATGTCAGCCAGCGGGAGCAGGAGGTTCCCTACGGATATCGTTCCTTCTTCCATGCGCCATGGCGAAGCTATATGGATACTTGGGACGGAAGCCGGTTCCTGGAAGCGCTCGGAGTGAACTATAACATGGAGCGCGACGAGGCGGAGGCAACCGCAACGCTGCTGCAGGAGGCGGGCGTTCGTTCCGCGAGGATCGAGATCGGCTGGGACAACCTGGATACTACGATGATTCGAAATTTCGGGAATACAACCGGGAGAGCATGCGCCTAATGCTGGGAGCGCTGAAGCGCCATCACATTCGGCCGATCATTCTGCTCAACCTGAATTCCGGCATGCCGAACCCGAATACGGATGCAAAGGTGGAGCTGACAAGGCCGGCATCGAAAGGCGCAAGAGAAATTTATGTGAAGGATGCTTCGAGCATTCGTCCGAAGTATACGGGCTTTCAGCTGGGAGGCGGCCGGCCGGCTATGTCCCCGATCATTACCGATATCGATGCCGCCACAGGCCGATGCACGCTTTCCGCCCCTTTGCCTCAGGATGTGCCTGCGGGGGAGGTAGTGCTCATTAAGCTGAAGTATCAGCCTTTCTCGGGCTTGGAATATAAGGACGGGACGCCGAATCCGGCTGCGATGGAGACGGTGAACGGCTGGCTCCGCTATGTGAAAACCGTCACAGAGGTAGCCAAGGAAGAGCTGGGCACTCAGAATAACGAAGTTGACGCAGGTTTTGACCTGGAAATTTATAATGAGTACACCTTTGGCTATCATTATCTCGGTATCGAGCATTATTATGATCCGAAGCCGGAATTCCGCAAGCCCATCAGCTTTACCAAGGACGGGAAGACGGTGGAGGGCCACGAAATGCTGCTGCCGCTGACTGCCGATTACGTGAAAAATCCGGAGAACAAGCTGCCCGGCGTAAACGTCGTCAGCGGCTTCTCCAATCAGCGTCCGTTCGATAACGGCAGTACCATGGGGGTGGATGAGGCGGGATTTAGCCGGCATTATTACTCCGGATACGATAAGGTCAAATCTCTGATTACGCCGGAGTCGGCGTCGGATTTCAAAGAATCGACCAAATTGTATTTGAACGCGCTGGGGGGGATGGACGGGACGAAGGTTCTCGATAAGGATCATTCCGTTCCCGGCAGCTATTATATACCTCCGCACGTTGCCGCACTGCCGGAGGAATGGTCCTTTCCCTACCAAACCGAGATGATGATTCGCGATCTGCAGCCCTTCCCGGGGCTGTATCCCGACCATTACCGCTATTCAAGTCCCGGAGGCGGCCGAATTGCCCAGCTCTGGAACACGGAGACGAACTATTCACGTAACGGCTTCTCCGAGATGCTGAAGGATCAGGGGGTGGATACGAAGGATCCCCGCTTTCTTCGCCTTATGCAGCAAATCGGGGCGAAGTCGCTTCTGCGCATGTTTACCTTTTATGCACACAAGGGCGTTCATACGATCAACGCCTATGCCATCAAAAGCGAGGATGTCGGCTTTGGGATCTTGCCGGAGGCCTTCTATGAGGAGCTCCGCAAAAATAAGTACGTGCTGAACGAAGCCGTTCGGGCAAAGGCCGGCTTGCAGCTGCAAGGTCTTAAAGAAGTATCCGATCTGATGCGGAGCGGCAAGCGCGTCGATTCTCCGAGGCCGCTGCAGGTAACGGAGCTGATCGAATATGAGCCGCGTTATGTCTATGAAGGCGATGGAAGCTTGCAGCATCCGAGCCGTTATCATCGGGATGATTTTGCCATTCTTCCTTATCAGCTGGATACCGGAACCTTCGCCATTGGTTATTACGTGGTCACCCGAAACGCCGCGCATGCCTGGGACCCGACTAAGGATTTGCTGGATCCTCAGCGCTACCGCATGCCTCCGCAGACCTTCGAGTTTACCTTGAACAATATTTACGGTACAGGCGCCAAGGTCTCCGCGATGGATCCGCTCACCAAGGAGCGCATTCCAGTCGAAACGGTCCGGGCTGATAAGAACAGTATTACGGTGAAGCTCGATTCGGTGGATTATCCGCGCTTTCTGCTGATTGAAGAAGCCGTGGAGGGACCCGTGATCGAAGTTCCCCTGCTGGAGAAGACGCAGGGCGGTGCCAGCCTATCGTTCACACCCAGCGTGACGGGGATCGTCTATATCACCTACGGCGATTATCCCGTAAGGTCCGGCGGCCGTTTCCGCGAGGAGAGCTTCACCGATCCCCGCTTCCAGCACCGCAAAGGGGATAAAGAGGTCGAAGCGATCAGCTATAAGCTGGGGACTCAGCCGGGCTCCTGGCGATGGACCGGTGTGATTGTGCCGGAATTTACGGAAGAATACACATTCTCCGCCTTTGCCGTAGACCGCAACAATTTCAGCCTGAAGCTGGACGGACAAGAGCTGCTCCCTAACGGTAGCAAAGGAACGGGTACCGCGCCGCTTACGGCAGGAACCGCCTATTCGTTTGAGCTGACGTATTATAACGAGCATCCAGTGGACAGCGGGCTGGATACGGTCAGTCTTTTCTGGTCGAGTGCAAGTCAGCCGAAAACAATCGTACCGGCACAAATCCCCGAGCAGAAGAAGCTTCGGCTGGAAGCGGTAAAGGGGCAGCGTGCAGAGGTGCCGCTTCCCGGGATGACCGTAGGTGACGGTGTGCGGATCACGCTTGTGAGCGAAGCGGGGACCCGGACACGGTATCCGTTCTGGGACTATGATACGAAGGCGGTTCTCTATGAACATACGCCGTCTTATATTCCTCCGACACCCATTCCTCCGCCTCCCCCGCCCCCGCCTCGCGTAACGGGTCCGGTCTTTGCAGGCGGAGGAGGAGGGTTCATAGCGGCCGCCGAGATCGATTATAAAGAGGGAAGGCTGCTCTTGGAGAATGGCAAGGGGATGGAGGTTCGAGAGTCGGGCGAATCTACAACGATCACCTTGCTCGCGGACAAAATCCTGGAAGCCTTGAATAAGCATACTGAGGCGAAGGAGCTTGTCCTGCCGCTCGGAAGTGACTTATCCGATGTGGAAGCAAGTAAAGAGCTGGCACAAGAATTGACCCGGCGTAAGATCCGGCTGGTGCTGCAGCAGGGGGAGGAACGGGTTCAGGTCACGCTTCCCGTCAAGGAAGACAAGGTGCTCCTTCGCGTGAAGCTGGCTGCCGGGCTGCTTCCGCCGCCGGCAGGCTTCACAGCGGCAGGCCCGCAGCTGTCGATTCGGGGCCAGCTGGAAGCGTCATTCCGGCCTGCAGACGGAAGCAACGGAGCGTACTTATATAAATATGATCACGGAATTAAAACATGGGTGTATCAACAATCCCCAATTCTTCGGGAGCCGGGAGACTACGCTTGGCTGAAGTCCGGTCTCAGCTTCTCGGATATTTCGTCACATTGGGCGAAGCAGACGATCGAAGAGCTTGCGGCCAAGGGCTATGTCTCCGGCTACGAGAATAACGAGTTTCGGCCGAATCAGACCGTGACGCGGGCAGAGTTTGCGGCGATGCTGGTCCGCATGCTGATGTCTCGGGAGGAAGCGGCGGAAGTGCCGTTCAAGGATGTTACAGCGGAGGATTGGTTTTACCGGGAGATCGGTTACGGCTACCGGGAAGGACTAATCCAAGGGTCGGAGGAGGGGAATTTCCGCCCGGGGGAGGAAATCTCACGGCAGGAGATGTTTGCCCTTGCGGTAAGAGCAGCGGAGAGGAAGCGTTCCGTAGACTTGACGGAGGCTGACCGGAAGCGGCAGCTGGAGGCATGGAGCGATACGGAGCAAATCAGCGACTGGGCGGAGGACCTGCTTGCCAAAGCGGCTCTGGCAGGTCTGGCTGGCGGTGACGAGGAGGGGAGAATATTGCCTTTGGCATCGGGTACCCGAGCCGAGGCGGCAGCCATTCTTCTACGGGTTCTGCACAGGCTGGAAGAACAATAAATTTCCTTGCGAAAGAGGCAATCCATGGAGTGGGTATCCACGCCGAGGATTGCCTCTCTTTTCATTCGGTCTTTACGCGGAGGATGGTTTTTCCTCCGGTATCTCAGCCCAATTCTTCAGCGTAACATAGTCGGTCTTTCCGCTTCCCAGAAGCGGGAGCTTGTCAACGACACGCACCTGCCCGGGAAGCAATAGCGGCGAGAAGCCGTGGCTGGCCAAATAACTCTTCAGGCCGGTCAGGGTGACCCCGGAGCCGGCGGCGAACAGGACGATCCGCTCGCCCTTGCGGCCGTCAGCGATCGAAACCGCCGCCACTGCACCTCCGGGAGCGGATCTCTCGGCTAATTCCTCGAGGAGCTGCAGCGATACCATCTCCCCGCCGACCTTGGCGAACCGTTTCAGCCGTGCCCGAATGGACACATAGCCCTCTTCGTCGACACTGACGACGTCCCCGCAGTCATACCACTCCGGGCAAGGGACGAAGCCCTGCCCATGAATCAGATAGCCCTTCATAAGGTTCGGTCCCCGGACCAGCAGATTGCCCGCCCCTTCAATTCCTTCAACCGGCTTCAGCTCATACTCAACGCCCGGCAGGAAGCGTCCCACCGTCCCCCGGCGATATGCCAAAGGGGAATTGATCGTCAGCACAGGTGCGGTTTCCGTCGTGCCGTAGCCTTCGAAGATGCGGATGCCGAACTTGGCAGACCACAGCTCAATCACTTCATCCTTCAGCTTCTCAGCACCGGCAACGACATACCGTACGGAGTAAAAGTCGTACGGATGGGCTGCGCGTCCGTATCCGGCCAAGAAGGTGGAGGTGCCGAACAGGATGGTTGCGCTTCGGTCATATACCACCTCGGGAACGACCCGGTAGTGCAAGGGGCTCGGGTACATGAACACACGGACGCCGGTCAGCAGCGGCAGCAGCGTTCCCGCCATGAGGCCGAACGAATGGAACATCGGCATGGCGTTGAACACTTTATCCTTGGCCGTGAAATCAAACACCGAACGCGCCTGCTGAATATTGGCATACAGATTCGAATGGGAGAGCACAACTCCCTTCGGCTTGCTTTCACTGCCGGAGGTGAACAAAATCACCTCGCGAGGCCCGGGCTCCGCCCGGCGTCGAAGCAGGAGCTGCATGAGCCCGCCCAGCTGGTCGGTCCGGCTGACAAGGCTGCGGATGTCCTCCATATACACGATCCGAACCTTGGCCGATAACGCTTCGATCACGGGGGTCAGCTTCGCCTTCTCGACGAACTGCCGGGAGGTCAGCACCGTTTGGACGGAAGCCGTTTCACAGGCATCCAGCAGGTTCTGCGGACCGGCGGAAAAGTTCAGCATGGCGGGGGTCTTGCCGAGACGCAGCAGCGCAAACAAGGCGATAACCGAGCCGGCGGCGTTCGGCAGCAGTACGCCGGCGGTTTGCTGCCCGAGCAGCAGGGGACGAAGCTTGGCGGCAAATACATAGGCGGCGATCAGCAGCTTCCTGTAGGTGAGCGCAAGCGAAACGTCCTCCAGCACCTGCAGCCGGAAGCCGCTGCGCGACGCTTGCTCGAGCAGCTCGTCGAACAGCTGGACCTGCGGCTTGAGCCGGGCACTCAAAAGCTGCCGCTGCAGAGCGCGGAGAATATCATCCGCCGCGCGTTCCTTCTGGAGCTTCATGGGAAGGCCCGGCCTGGATTCAAGCTGAAACGGCTCCCCGATCTCGATGGCAATCCGGGGGAACCACACCGTTCTGATTTTATCGGTTATATAAGAAAGCCTGCTTTGTTCCGCTCCGTTGATAGCGATGGGATACAGCTTCGCGCCGGTCTTCATGGCAACATAGCCCACTCCGGCATACACCTTCATCAAACCGCCGGTTAAGGTCACGCGGCCTTCCGGGAACAGCACCAGCGGGACGCCGCTTTGTACCGTACGGATCATGGAACGAACGCTGTAGGGGTTCATCGGGTCAACGGCAATATGGGGAAAATGCTTCATGAACGGAGCCAGTCTCCGCGCCCAGCCGGTATTGATGACGAAGGCAGCCCCCTTCGGCAGGAACAGGAGGAGCAGCACGCCGTCAAGCAGCGATACGTGGTTCGGCATCAGCAGAGCCGGATGGCCGAGCTCCAGCTTCTCGATCCCGCTAATGCGTAAGCGGAACAAACGTCTCAGCAGGCTGCGCAGTACAAGAAATAAGAAGGACATATCGAATCCGCTCCTCAGAACCGTATCGTTACTAAGATATGAGAACTACTGTTATTGTAGCGCGGTTCGCATATAAAAAAGAGTACTAAATTGAAGTAGTACCCTAATTCGGGCAGGACGGTGTACAATAGGAAAAAACGGAAGGGGCGGTGGGAAGCATGCAACGGGATAGCAGGCCTAGAGTGGGAGAACTCGTTGTGTTCTATGACGGGGAATGCGGTTTGTGCGATAAAGCGGTCCAGTTCATCATCCCGCGCGATCCGCAAGGGCGGTTTCAATTCGCGGCGATGCAATCGGAGATTGGGGGCGAACTTCTGCGGGAGCATGGTTACGATGAAGCGGACATGAAAACCTTCGTCCTTCTGGAATCGGGGCGTGTGTATACGAGGTCCACGGCGGCACTGCGTGTGGCGCGGCGCTTAAACGGCGGCTGGCGGCTGCTCTACGGATTGGTCATCGTACCGAGGCTTCTTCGTGACGGGATATATCACGTAATTGCGAATAACCGCTACCGGTGGTTCGGCAAGGCCGATGCGTGCCGGCTGCCGAAGCCCGGAGAAAGGGGCCGCTTCCTCGATCGTTAGAGCCTGGCGGCCCTTTGCTGCCGTACGCGGGCGCGAAGCAATCGGAAGCGGTAGCGTACCAGAGCGAGGCTCAGGCTCTCCACCGCCAGCAGGAAGCCGATGAGACCGATCAGGGAGACGACGACCGACACTGGAAATACCCAGACCGACGCAGGGTTGGCGAAGAACGGGATCAGGGCGACCGCCATAATCGGAGGCGCCTGGAGATGGTACCGGCGCAGGAGATGAATGGTCAGCAGGGCTGTGGCCAGAAAGCCGAGAATGCCGATATCCGAACGGTATAAGAGGCAGCCCATGAACGAAGCGATGCCTGCGCCCATCACGAGCTTGAGCAGATCCTTGAGGGCGTACGTCCGGCTGACGAATAAGTACGAGAAGGCTCCGAGCGTAGGATAAAATAATGGCTTCAGCACTTCAAAGTGCAAGGAGAGCCAGTAAATGAGCAACAGATACAATGAAATCGTTATGGTCTTGGAGTCCATTTCACTTGATCCTTTCCAATCGGTCATTGTTCGAAAACAAACACCAGAAAATCATACATCGGGACCGTTGGATCGTCAATATGTGAATAAGCTGTGATAAACAATTTAGGCTGGGAGCATCCGCATGTGATGCAGATCACCGCTGCTTCCGGTATTGTCCCGGCGGGACGCCGACAAAACGCTTGAACATGCGGATAAAGTTGGAGTAATCGTTGAATCCGGACTGCTGGCAGGCATCCGTCACGTTGCTGCCCTCTTGAAGAAGCTTCTTGGCCCGGGCGATGCGCTTCAGGACGATGTACTCATGGACCGTACTTCCGGTGCTTCGGCGGAAGAGTCGGCTCAAGTAATAGCGGTTCATATAAAAGTGGCGCTCCAGCGTCTCGAGTGAAAGATCCTCATCAAGGTGGGAATCGATATAATCGAGCACGGGACTCAGCTTCTCATGGACATCGGTAGGGACTGTATCCTGCGAGGACTTGTCCGAGTGAAAGCAGCGGTTAATAAGGACGAGCAGCTCGATCATATAAGCGGTCAGCAGCAAGCCCGATTCGCTCTGAGACTCCGGAGACAGCTGTTCGATCTTGTGAAAAATAGCCTGAGCCTCCTCTAACTGCTGATGACTCAGCCGTATGAGATTGGACTCTCCCTGAGGACGGTTGACATAACAATCGAGCAGTGGGAAATCGGACAGCCCTGTCAGCGCCTCCGAGACCGCAGGATCAAAGTGCACAACGATGTTCTCGTAAGTGGCGTTGGAGCGGAAGGTCGCTTTGTGCAGCTCGCGGTTATTCATAATAAGCAGGTCGCCGTAGCGAAGCGGGTATACCTTCTTTTCTATTAAATAATGAACGTCGCCGGACAGGAAGAAATACAATTCGTAAGAATCATGAAGATGGAAATCCATCCGGGGAGGCTGCTCCGTGCGGCGATGGCTGTAATGAAAATACTGATTCTGAATGCGGAAATGCATGGTGCGTCTCCTCCCGGATAAGAAGTCAAAAAAAGCAAGAAACTAAGCAATTGATGCAAGGAATCTGCTCTAATTATACGGCAAGATGAAAAGACAAGCGAGAGCCTTCTTACGTAGGGAAGGTCACTCGACTACTACATTTTTCGGAAGCTGGGTGAAAACGTGAAAAAGCTGGGGATTGCTATCATTGGCTGCGGCGCCATCTCGGGCGTTCATTTGAAAGCGGTGTCGGGATCTAAGCTCGGAGAACTGAAAGCGGTTGTCGACACGAACCTGGAGCTGGCCCAACGGGCGGCAGAGGAATACGGCTGCGATTACTATAGCGATTATCACGAAATGCTGAAGCGCGAGGACGTTGATATCGTGCATATTTGTACGGCGCATTACCAGCACTCGCCAATGGCTGTTGACGTGCTGAAGGCCGGCAAGCATGTGCTTACAGAGAAGCCGATGGCGGAGAACGACGCGGCAGCCCGGCGTATGCTGGAGGCGGCCAAGCAGTATCCGAACGTGCAGCTTGGCGTTATTTTCCAAAACCGATATAATCCATCCGCCCAGAAAATGAAAGATTACGTTGACTCCGGTGAGCTCGGCAGGCTGCTCGGGATGAAGGGGCTGGTGGCCTGGAGCAGAACGGCAGCCTACTATCAGTCGGAGTGGAAGGGCAAGTGGGAAACGGAAGGCGGCGGCGCGCTCATCAATCAATCGATCCATACGCTTGATCTGCTGCAGTGGCTTGGGGGAGATATCGAGTATGTGAAGGGCTCGATTTCCAATGATTCGCTGGAAGGCGTCATTGAGGTAGAGGACTCGGCGCATGCCTATATTGCTTTCAAGAATGGAGCGAAGGCGGTATTTTACGCAACGAACGCTTATATCAAGAACTCGCCCGTAGAGATCGAGGTCGTATTCGAGCGGGGTACGCTGTATCAGCGGGGAGATTACCTATACCTGGAGCAGGACGGCAAGCAAACCCAGCTCTGCGAGCCTGTGGTGAATGATCTTGGAGTTAAATCCTACTGGGGCGTAAGCCATAAAGTCCAAATCGAGGATTTCTACGAGCACATCGCCGAAGGCAGGAAGTTTTGGCTGGACGGCCCGGAGGGCTACAAAGGCTTCCGTCTCGTCATGGACATCTACGAATCCTCCCGAAGCGGGCAGAAGATCTTGTATTGATAACTATAAAGCGACGCCTCTTTCCTTGTCGGGGGGCGCCGCTTTTTTGCTCTGCTTGGAAAAGCCTAAGGCAGGCTGTTGATCCTTTCATTCTTTGATGTGCCGGAATGTGTGATATTGACGGAAACATTTACATCGTGAAGGGAAATCTCCTTCAACGGAGGGGGGGCGGAAGCAGCCAGGGAACGCCAGAGCGGGGCATTTTTTTTAAATAATTCATGCTCCAGATTCAGAATATCGGTATGCTGCTCTCGCCCCAGCTTGTACACTTCCATAATTTCATCCCTTATGGTTTTCTCCGATTCCCTGGTCAGGTCGGCCAGGTTAGCGAGATCACTGCTCGTCATACTGGTCATATAGCCGGTGGCCCGTATCTCGGCGTCCACTTGTGCCTTACCGTCTTCCGTTCTCAGCTTGAAGTGCGCTGAGGGACGCTCCACAACAAGCTCAACGGACGGATGGGGTACATTCGGTACTGAAATGGCCGCGCGCTCGGTTCCACGCTGCACCCAGCGAAGGCCTTGCAGCTTGGAGACGGGAACATGGCTTTGCAGCTTTCCCTGCTTTAGGAACATGGCCCCTTCGATGGACAACAAAGGCAATGGCTCGCGGTTTTCCTTTAACTGCTTGCTATTGATCGCAAGGGTAGGGATGCAGGCCGTGTAGCCGGGCTCCGTTATCGCTCGAACAAACTCATGGAGCCTGACGGGACGAACCAGAGACGTCTGAGTATACAGGCTGTTGGGCTCGTGCAGGAGCGTACTCAGCGGTGATTGCCCGTATAGTCCTCCTATGGACATAATTTCTTTGATCGGTTCTGTCGTTCCGTAAACCCAAGGGGTGAAGCGGAATTCGGAATAGCGGCTGATGCTTTCATAGACGTTACTGAGGCTTTGCTTCAAGGCGGCTTCACTGAAGACGATGGAGGTTACGTGCGACCAGATCGTTCTCTCTTGGGCCGTTTGATAGATGGTAAAGAGTGCTTGTTCAAAGGTGCTTCCTTGTCCTTGGGTTACATAAGTCGTAGAGCTCTTCCTGCTTGCTTCGGTTGTTTTGGCCACCGAAGACAAGTCAAGAAACTGCACGTAGGCATAATGCTTCCCCTCCTTGAAGTCGGCGCCTATTGCAATAGCGTAGTTCATCCGGTCAATTTCCTTGATATCGCTGCTGCACCCTGCAGCCCCCCAAATACCAACCAAAAGAGAGAGCAATAAAAGGAACCGTTGCAGTGGAATCACCTTTTTCTTTTTAACATAGGTGCTGTGAAGTTCTTCCGCCGAAAGGGATTATACAGAAATGCCGCAAGCCACTCCTTGAAGCGCAAGGAGGAGACGGGCTCCATATAGGGCAGTCCGAACGTTTCCAGCTGACACAAATAAATGAGAATGCCCAGCTGTGCGATGAAGAAGCCGTACACGCCAAGCAGCGCCGAAGGGATCATGATTAGAACCCTTAGAAGACTCACCGTTCCGGAGAGGGACTGATTGACCAGGGTGAATGAGGAGACGGCGGAGATGGCCATGACGACAAGCAGGGTAGGGGAAGCAAGTCCCGCTCGAATTAGCGCATCTCCGATGATCAATCCGCCTACAATGCCGATCGTTTGCCCGACCGCCCTCGGCAGCCGCAGCCCGGCCTCTTTGAGCAGCTCGAACAAGAACAACAGCAGGAAGGCCTCGAACGCCAGGGGCAAAGGCACGCCCTCGCGCGAAAGGACGACCGTTGCGATGAGCTGAATCGGAATTTGGTCCAGATTCACGCTGGAAATCGCCAGATAAAAGCCAGGCAGCAGGATGCTTAGAGAGAAGCCTATCAATCGGACGGCACGTTGGAAAATAACGAAGAAATAAGGGAAATGCGCATCCTCCGGTGTTTTTAACAACTCCAGAAAGTTGCTGGGCCCGATCAACACCATAGGCGACCCGTCCACGATAAGGGCGAATCTTCCGCGAAGCAAGGTTTCTATTACAAAATCCGGCCTTCCGATGTAATCCATTAAGGGAAAGACCGAGAAGGTGCGGTCCGACAGCCACTGCTCAAGCTGCCCGCTGCCGACGATGCACTCCGTTTGGAAAGTTATCAAACGCTTCCTCACCTTGGCAAGCATCTTCGGATCGGCTTTATGCTGCAAATATAGTAAAGCGATTTTGGTTTTGCTTATGCTCCCCACGGTAAAGCCTTCACTGAGAAGAAGTCCGGTAGGCAATCGTTTCCGAATCAGCGAGAGGTTGGTAGAGAGTTCTTCAGTGAAAGCGTCCTTAGGGCCCTTGATGGAAATTTCGGTATTCGATTCCTCCAGCGTCCGCTGAGGAATTTTGGCCAGCTGCACACTCCAGAACCAGCTGCTTCCTTCCATGAAAATAATAAGGCAGCCCGTAAACAGCTTATCCAGCATCGCGGCGAAGGACGAAACGACTTCAATGGGAGGCAGTGCGGCAGTATTCTCTGGAGCTGCCTTTTGCTGACTTACGGAACGGCCGATATACTGACAAACGTTGGTCATATATTCATTCAGCTGAACCTTATCGATCATCCCGTCGCAGTAAAGGATGGTTAACGGCGTTACGCAGACCGAAGGCGGAGCCGTCGGAAATTGTATGTCCGAATAAGACGCAAAGAACGTCTTTAGCTGATCGGGGGTGATCCTGCCGCTGCTAAGTTCCTGATTCCACTTATCGTAAAAGGCTGCTTCCTCTGGCGATAAGTTCATAGCGGAGCTCCTTCCCGGTTCGGAATGCAGCGGATCACCAGCAGACCTATGACGGCGATTATTCCCAAGATCACCGAGTACCTGTAAAAATAATCGTGAACGATCCGTTGAAATGTGATGTCGCTAAGATGAAGTAAAGGCATCGCGGAGAACAGAGCCGAAACCCCAAATAGTACCGAGTGCCGGTAATGAGTAAACAGCTTCCCCGTAAGCTCAGCTGCCAGATACATGCAAAGCGCGCTGCGGATCACGCTGCCGGCAAGCATCTGAAATACCGCCAGGAAATCAATGTGGGAGATATATCTTCCGATCATGACAAGCCTCCACAGCTCGAAGGCGGGAAACCTCATCTGACCGGCTAGGTCCGGACCGAATGCGGCGATGGCTCCCATGGTAGGTCCCATGACCAGACCGACAAGCAGTGTCAGTATCCAGAACAAGGTGCTGTAACGAAGCGGCTTATTTAGCTTGGGAAGTAACAGCAGCAATAAAAGCAAATCCATGCTGCCCCCGAATACTACCTCGAGGCCCCGCAGGGTTGGGGAGATTCCTTCGGAGAACATGGGAAGCAACATGCTGTAATCTTTATGTTCGGACGTCATATAGGCGACCATGAAGCCCAAAAGCCATACGATGGGCAGCAGCACGGTCGACATGTAGACGATCGTTCTCAATCCTGCTCTAGCGGCAAGAAAGACAATCGTCACGAAGGAGAGGACAATAATGGGATTGGGTGTTCTCGGAAGAATATAGATGGACAAGCTTTTGGTCGTATCATACACAATCATAGCCCCCATAAAGATGACGAAGACCAATAGTGTTCCGATGATCAGCAGACTGCCGGTCTTGCCGATACGGCATCTGAGCCAATCGAGAAGAGATGCATTCTTTACGGAGGAGCAAATATGATACAGGGCCAAGCTCCATAGTAATAGCGCCGGGTAAGCGAACAGCACGCTGACCCATGAGTCCCGTCCTGCGCTGCTGATCAAATGAGGAATAATGAGAACGTGATTCGTAATGCCCAAGGAAAGCAGCATAAGAAAGATAAGCTGTGGCCGCGACATAAAGTCTGACATGACGAATCTCCTCCCGATGAACAACTGTATACCTCGATAAATTTTCCATAAATGGTTTCTAATATGTAGGAAGTTCTTGGAACCAGGTATGGTTTCTTCTGGTGGAAATGGAAAACAGCAGCTTCACGGGGAAGCTGCTGCGAATGGCAAGTATTCACTTGCGAAAACGATGGTAAAGCCAGGATGCGGCCACAGCGGCCATTAGCAGGACAGCGGTGCTGCCCCATAATCCCGAGGCAGCTCCCAGAACTGCGGACAGGATCAGAAGAGTCACGCTGTGCAGGAGGAACCGAACCGTTCTGGCCGAGCTCAGCTTCTGCTCCTCCGGGAGCGGGTACAAGTAAGAGCGTTCGGAATGAAGATACTGGCGCTGCAGCTCCCCCAGCTGAACTGCGGTGATGAACGCGAAGAAGCCCCAGAGAACATAACCGAGGACGCCTCCGCCGCTACACGCTGCCAGCACAGCGCCGAGAATCGTCAGCCTCAGAAGAATGCCGAACGATTCCGACCGAAGAAATACAAGCACATACAGGTAAAGATAGGCCCGATTCGGCCGAAATCCGAGCCACTCAGGCAGGCGGCGCGGCACAGGACGCCGTCTGGCGCGTCCCTGCACGGAAGGGACGTCGATAAATAAATTGAGCAGCCGGTAAAGCACGGCCCGATGGTGGCGTTCAAGCTCAATCAGATTCATCCATGGCAGTCGCCGTTCTCCGCGGACCAGGGAAGAGACCGCCAGTAAATAGACGGCGGAGCCCCCGGCAACGGTCAGCACGCCCCACAGATGGGGAAGCTTCAGCAGACCGTAGGTCAGCAGGCCCGCCGTGATCCATCGGACGGCGCCCAGGATCCTTCTGATGCGCGGCTCTGACGCATGAAGCTCAAGCCATTTGCCGTGAAGCAGCACTTTTTTGAGCACGATCAGCAACAGCAATCCGAGGAGAAAATAGCTCTTGATGTCGGCATCCGACATCCGGATCAGGCGCCATACGATGAGCCAGCCGGCAGCTGTTGCGAGAGACTGCAGCCAGAACGCCTTCCGCTGGGCAGCACGGAAGTAATCGGCGAGCTCCGCCTCACGCGGCAGCAGGAAGATGATGTCCGGTTTCTGCAGGTAGGTCCTAATCGGGGTGACAGCCAGCACCGGCAGCATAAGAAGAGAGGCCGTCAGCAGCGTAGGAAACTGCGGCGGGATGCTCCCCAGGAGCTGGTCATACACGTAGGATGACAGGACAATGAGCAGGATGGAGGAAAAAGACAGGCTTTGCAGCGCATATTTTAAGTAAGGAAGGATCTCCCGCATGAAAAGAGAAGATCGATGATGCCAAAGCTTCAATGGATTCATGAGCCAGTCACCAGCCGGAAGAAGACATCATCAAGCGGCGCATTCTCCATCCCGTCTCCGGCTGTTTGGCGAAGCTCCTCCATCCCTCCGCGCGCGATGAGCCGCCCCTGATGAAGCACGAGGAAGCCGTCGCAATACCGCTCAATGGTCGTAAGGATATGGGAGCTGATCAGAATAGCAGCCCCTTCGTCTTTCACCTGCACCATCAGCTCGAGAAGCGAGCGAATGCCGAGCGGGTCGAGCCCCAAGAACGGTTCGTCGATGATATACAGCTCCGGCTTCACCAGAAAGGCGCTCATGATCATGACCTTTTGCTTCATTCCTTTCGACAGGTGGCCGGGCAGCTGCTTGCGGTGAGGCGTCATCTGGAAGCGCTCCAGCAGCTCTTCGGCGCGTACGGCGGCGACGGAAGGCTCAAGGCCGTAAGCCATGGCCGATAGCTCCAAATGCTCCGCTACGGTCAGCTCCTCATACAGCAGCGGGTTCTCGGGTACGTAAGCATAGGTGCGGCGATACTCTCCGATGCCCTCCTCCAGGAGCCGCTCCTTGAGACGAATGTCTCCGCTATGCGGCCGCATCAGGCCGAGGATGTGCTTGATGGTCGTGCTTTTGCCGGCTCCGTTCAGACCGATCAGTCCGATCATTTGGCCCGCGCCGACCTCGAATGAAATGTCGTGCAGTACCGGGCGCTGCAGGCTGTAGCCTCCCGTGACCCGATTCAATTGCAGAAGCTTCTTCATTAGGAATCTCCTTCCGGAGGATAATTTCAAATCATTCCCCAAATTGGTGTTGCCATGCCAATCAAAATGGGTTATGTATATATAACAGAACAATGAACCCAGGTGAATCAGGATGATCCTAGTAGATATCCGAACCGAGGATGATATTTATTATGCGCTCCATTGCGTGCGCTTCCTTATGAGGGACGTACCCTTTAACGAAAGCGAGAAGCAGAGCGTTTCGGTTACCGTACTTGAGCTAGCACGCAACATCATTCAGCATGGCGGTGCCAACGGGACCCTTCGCTGTGAATTGACCGAGGACAAGCTCCAGCTTACCTTCACGGATACCGGTTCAGGCATATCGAATCCGGAGGAAATCTTGCAGGGTCGGTACCGTTCGGCCAGCGGATTAGGTCTCGGACTCGCGGGGGCTAAGCGGCTTATGGACGAATTCACTCTGGAATCCTCTACGAAAGGAACCATCATTCATGCTGCGAAACGGATCAATGGAAATCGAAGAAGAACATCAACATGACAGTCATCTATCCAGGCTCGTATCGGTAGGGCAAGTGGCTGCCGGCATCGCTCATGAGGTACGCAATCCGCTTACGGCGGTGAAGGGCTTCCTCCAGCTGCTTCAGCAGCAGTCTCCCCACCCGTATCTCGATATTGCACAGGGGGAGCTGGAGAATGCCATCACTACGCTGCAAAATTTACTTCAGGTGTCGAAACCGGATTTAGATGATGAACCGACGCAAGAGATTTTTCTGTGTGTGGAGCTGGAATCTATGCTCCAGCTGTTTCAAGATCAGATTTACCGGGTAACGATTAAGAAAGAACTGCACGACGGCGATCAGCCGATCTACGGTAAGAAGAATCAGCTGAAGAAGGCCTTCTTTAATTTACTGAAAAATGCATTCGAAGCCATTCCGGACCGTGGTGTTATCACCATAGAGCATGCTATGCGCGACGGGAAAATCCATGTACTGATCCGCGATACCGGGCAAGGCATCCCGGAGGACAAGCTGGAGCTGATCGGGACGCCTTTTTTTACAACCAAAGAACAAGGGACAGGCATGGGACTCGCCCAAGTCTTCTCTACCATATACCAACATCAGGCAACAATTCAAGTTCGCAGCCGACTTGGACAAGGGACGGAGTTTCAGATTGTTTTTCCGATCGTGAGCGGGGCGGAGTGGGGAGTGACAGAGATGGAATTGACTTACATGGAGAACCAGTCGCTAAGAGATTATTTTACGGTGAATCAGGACAAGTTCGACGAATACCTGTTGCGTGAGGCGGTCAATGTCAGGGGGAAGCTCGATGAGATCAATAACAAAAGCAGTATCAATCTGATTGACAATGCGCATAAGCTGGTGGGCCTTCTGCTGGGAAGGCATGAGCACGAGCTGGTGCAGTTTGCCAAGGACGAGGGAAAGCTGTGGGCTCGCCATTCGCTGACACTGGCCCTCAAGCTGGAATGGCTTCAGGTGTTTCGCAAGGTATTGTGGGATTTCCTGTACCATTACGATTTGCAATGCGGCAAGCCTGCCGACCGGGAAGAGTTTTACCGCCAGGAGCGACGGATCAATGTATCGCTTGATTCCTTCCTCCGTCATTTTTTTATGTCTTACACCCAGTTTAAAGAGGATATACTGCAAGCTCACCGCGAAATGATCGATGATTTGTCCGTGCCGTTGATTCCGCTGGCTCCTACCGTGTCGATTCTTGCCCTGGTCGGGACGATCGATACGTTTCGGGCGAAGAAAATTCAGGAAAAGGTGCTGGCCCAAATCGGTACAACGAAGATCCGCAAGCTGATCATCGACCTGTCCGGTGTCGCATATATGGATACGGCCGTAGTAACGCACTTGTTCCGTATCATCGACGGGATTTCCATGATGGGCTGCCGGGCGGTCGTCACGGGCGTTCGGGCGGAAATTGCCAATACGATGATCAATATGGGGATTACGTTCGCCGACAAGGTTGAGACCAAGGGGAGCCTGGAGCAAGCCTTGGAGGAGTATGGGATGAAAGTGGAAGTGTAAGCGTAAGGGAAACGCCGTTCGATTGATACCTTCGGGTTTCGGTCGGACGGCTTTTTTGTGGATTGAAAAAGCAAGCAGCCCGCTGCTCGGCGGACTGCTATCCGAAGGCAGCCTATCCGATGGCTGCGAATAATGCTCCCTCCCGCTCTATAACGGAAAGGCTCTTTAAGCTTGTCGAAGGCACATTCTCACAAGCGCCGGTCTCTAGGTCGAACGTCCAGCCGTGCACCGGGCATTCGAAGCAATCGTCCGCGGCCTCCACCCGTGCCCCGGCATGAGGACAGCGGCGGGAGAAGAGACGGTAATCGGCCCCATCCTTTACTAAATAATAGGCTTGATTGTCCAGACTCACTTCGGCAGGGAATGAAGTGAAATCCGTTACAGCTCCAATACGAGTTTCGGCCATATGCCCGCTGTGCCCCCTTACAGGAGAAGAGTATACTGCTTTAGCTTCATCATATCATGTCCTGTCGAGAGGACCAAACACAGCAGAAGACCCGGGCAGGAGGCTGCCGGGTCTTCGGATTTTTGTTATTCTACGGATGGCGTCATGGCTGTGCGGCCTTCGTTGACATAAGCAGCATCCGTGACCGGCATTGCCGCTTCCGGCTGCAGGCCGGTGAACTGTTTCTCGCTTTTGGCGATGACCACGGTAGCCACGCTGTTGCCTATCAGGTTCGTAATCGCGCGTGCCTCGGACATGAAGCGGTCTACGCCGAGCAGGAGGGCCATGCCTTCCACCGGAATCGGTGTTCCCGGGATGGCCGTCAGCGTCGCAGCCAAGGTAATGAACCCGGAGCCGGTGACGCCGGCGGCACCCTTGGAGGTAAGCATCAGAATGCCGAGCACGGTAAGAATTTGAATCCACGTCAGCTCAATGCCGTATGCCTGAGCGATGAAAAGAGCGGCCATCGACAAGTAGATGGAGGTACCGTCCAGGTTAAACGAGTAGCCGGTCGGTACGACCAGGCCGACCACGGATTTGGAGCAGCCGTATTTCTCAAGGCGTTCCATCAAGCGCGGCAGGGCGGATTCCGAAGAGGACGTACCGAGCACGAGCAGGATCTCATCCTTGATGAAGCGCAGCAGGTTGAACAGGTTAAACTTATAGATTTTCGCAACCGTACCGAGGATCAGCACGATAAAGAGGAACATGGTAAGGTAGGTGGCTGCCATCATTTTGCCGAGTGAGAACAGAGACCCGAGACCGAATTTCCCGATCGTGTAAGCCATCGCGCCGCCCGCCGCGAACGGAGAGAAACGCATGATAATGCCAACCAGCTTAAAGAACACTTCATTGAGCTTCTCAAAAAATTCGGTAACCGGCTTCCCTTTCGGACCCAGCATGGAAAGAGCGAGACCGAACATGACGGAGAAGAACAGCACCGGAAGCATTTCTCCCTTGGATAGAGCGGCGATAGCGTTATCCGGAATGATACTCATCAGGAAGTCCATAAAGCCGTGAGGAGATTCTGCCGCCTGTTTCGTATATTTCGCTACATCGGCCGCCTTGGCGCCGACCTTGCTCGTGTCGATACCGGCGCCCGGCTGCACGATCATCACAACGGCGATGCCGATCGCCATGGCGAAGGTGGTGATGATCTCGAAATACAGCAGCGCTTTGCCGCCGATGCGCCCGATTTTCTTCATGTCGCCCATACCGGCGAACCCGATGACAATCGTGAAGAAGACGATGGGGGCGATGACCATTTTGATCAGCTTAATAAATATGTCGCCTAGTACCTTCAATTCCACACCGAAGGCGGGGAAAAACTGTCCGACCAAAATACCGATCGCGATGGCGATGAGCACCTGCACAGTCAAATTTTTCAGGTTGATTCTCACCTGGAATCCCTCCGTTTATCTCGTGTTGGTAGTAGCAGCTTGCTTGCGGGCGACGCCGGAATCGTACGCTGCCTGGATGACGGCCTCGCGAACCTTCTCGACGACGGATTGGTTGAACACGCTGGGAATGATGTAATACTCGTTCAGCTCCTCGTCGCTCACAACAGAGGCGATGGCCTTGGCGGCGGCGAGCTTCATTTCTTCGGTGACCCGGGAGGCCCGGCAGTCCAGAATGCCGCGGAAAATGCCCGGGAAACAGAGAACATTGTTGATCTGGTTCGGGTAGTCCGAACGGCCGGTAGCCATGACCCGGACATAAGGCTCGGCTTCCTCCGGCAAAATCTCCGGTGTCGGATTCGCCATGGCGAAGACGATCGGATCCTTGGCCATACGCTGCAGGTCCGTCGTCTTCAGGACGCCCGGACCGGAGACGCCGATAAATACATCCGCGCCGGCAATGACGTCCGACAGCTGACCGGTGAGGCCTTCCGGGTTCGTATGCTCCGCATACCACTGCCATGCGGAATTATCGTAGGACTGGCCGCTTGAGATCGCTCCGGCTTTGTCCACCCCGATCAGGTTGCGGACACCTGCGGCGAGCAAAATCTTCGAGCAGGCGGTGCCGGCGGCGCCGATGCCGCAGACGACGATCTTGCAATCCTCCAGCCGCTTGCCGACGAGCTTCACGGCATTCATCAGACCGGCCAGCAGAACTACAGCGGTACCGTGCTGATCGTCATGGAAAACAGGGATATCGAGCTCCTCAATCAGCCGCTGCTCGATCTCGAAGCAGCGCGGTGCGGAAATGTCTTCGAGATTAATGCCTCCGAAGGTAGGTGCAATCGCTTTCACGATGCGGATAATTTCTTCCGTATCCTGTGTGTCGAGGCAAATCGGGAAGGCATCTACGCCGGCAAACTGCTTGAAGAGAACAGCCTTGCCTTCCATAACGGGCATCGCGGCCTCCGGGCCGATATTGCCGAGTCCCAGCACGGCCGAGCCATCCGATACGACGGCAATGGTATTGCGTTTGATCGTCAGGGAATGGGCCCGCGAAGGCTTCTCATGGATCGCCATACATACTCGGGCTACGCCGGGAGTATACACACGCGACAGGTCGTCGCGGTTTTTGATCGGCGTTTTCGGTGTCGTTTCGATTTTGCCGCCGATATGCAGCAGGAAGGTATGGTCCGAAACGTGAAGCACCTTGACGCCGGGTACGGCGTTGACCGCTTGCACGATGAGGTCGGTATGCTTCTGATCGTAGACGTTCACGGTGATGTCGCGAACGGTGGTCTCCTTATCGGATCGGTTGACGTCAATAGCAACGATGTCGCCGCCGGCTTCTCCGATCGCACCTGCGATTTGGGCGAAGGATGCGGTTGCTTTATTCAGCTCGAGCCGGAGAATAATACTGGTATGTGCGCCTGATGGAATGGACATGGGGTTCACTTCCTAACCTTGTTCTTTGTCTGTGGACCCATGATATCGCTTTCAAGAGGAGAAGGGAATCATTAGAACATAATGGTTGTTTTGATCATTTTGGTCAGGGGAGAGGAGCGGAAGAACCTGCCGAAGCAAATGTCCCTGGTTCGGGTTATAATGGAGGCATAGGATCCGAAGGAGGAACATACGATGCAGTGGACAAAGCGTAAGGTTTCTTTCTGGTTCCCGGTGTTGGCGATGCTTGTCATATTCGCTGATGTTTTCGCGCTGCGAGAGGCAAAGCACCATCCGGAAGGCGATTGGATGCAGCTTGCTGTCGCCTTGGATTGGGTTGTCGTGCTGCCGTTCCTTTTCTACTTACTTATCGTCAGAAGCAACAGGCATTCCTGGAAAAAGGTGCTTGCCGTCATTGCCCTCGGTTGTTTAGCCTCCCACTCTTTTCTAAACTTAGAGCGGTGGCCGTTGCTGCGTTCCCTAGGACAGGGAGTTTTTGTGCTGGAGCTGGCTTTTATCACATTCGAATTGTACTTGGTCTACACCGTCATAAGACGGTTCCTCGCCGTTTCCCGGAAAGTCATAAGTCCTCTGGATAAGCTGAAATGTGCTTTACTGGATAAAGGAAAGCCGAATGTTCTAAAATCCATGATGATTCACGATCTTTCCATGGTTTACTATGCATTCTTCTCCTGGCGTGCCGTGCCTTACGAGCCTAGGGAGGCCCAAGCGTTTACCGTGCATCGTAAATCCAACAGCGTCTTGTGGACGATGCTTCTTCTGAAGCTCTCGCTGCTGGAAGGCTTCGGAGTGCATTTGCTGCTGATGCAATATTCGGAGTGGGCCGCCTGGATCGCGACACTTCTGCACGCGCCTGTTATCGTATGGCTCGTTGCTTCCTGTAGAGCACTTCGTCTGCAGCCCGTTCTGCTGTTGACGGATCGTTTGATCCTGCGGCACGGCTTATCATTGGATGCGGAAGTTCCCATAGCGAGTATCGAGACGGTTGAAACAGCCAGAGAGCTGGAGGTACCGAAGGAGCTTAAGAATTGCTCGGCCGTAACTGCTCTTGATCAGCCGAACCTGCGTCTTCGGTTGTCCGAGCAGGTACAAGTGCGTACGCTTCTAGGCTTATATCGTAAAGTGACGATAATCGATGCTGCGATCGACGAACCCGAGCTGCTGACTATGGAGCTAAAAAAGCGAATGACCCAATAAACGACGAACGGATAGGAGCCAGGGAGAATGAATAAGACAGACTGGATACTTGAGGCGGATATTGCCGAGTTACAGTATGTGATGACGGAGGGAAGGCTTACCTCCGTGGAGCTGGTGCGATTTTATCTGTTGCGGATAGAGAAGTTTAATGGGGCTGTCAACGCCGTTCTGGAATTCAATCCCGATGCCTTGGCGATCGCTCGGGAGCTGGACCGGGAGCGAGCGGAGAAGGGCAGCCGCGGACTGCTTCACGGCATCCCGATTCTGCTGAAGGACAACATCGATACGAAGGACCGCATGCATACGAGCGCAGGCTCCATCGCGCTGGAGGATTCGTATGCCATTCGGGATTCTTTCGTGGCCGGGCAACTGCGTGCTGCCGGAGCTGTGCTTTTGGGGAAGACGAATATGACCGAATGGGCGAATTATATGTCCGATACGATTCCCGCGGAGTCCAGGTCTGCAATCCGTACGGGCCGGGAGAGCTGTTCGTCGGCGGCTCCAGCTCGGGCTCCGGCGCCGCGATGGCAGGGGGCCGTTATTGTCGATCCGGTGGAGCTTCCCTGTGAAGAAACCGAGTGGGACGGGAATGTGATGCTGCATGAGTTCAAAAAGGGAATCAATGACTACTTATCGGCGCTGCCGGAATCGGTTCCGGTGCATTCCTTGAAGGAGCTGATCGCCTTTAATGAAAATGAACAGCATAAGGAGACTGCGCTGCGATATGGGCAAAGCCGTCTGCTGCGAAGCGAGGAGACGAGCGGAACGCTGGAGGAGGAGCTTTACCTTGACAGCAAGAGGAAAAACCATACGCTTGCCGGAGAGCAGGGCATCGATCATGCGCTGCAGGAGCATCAGCTGGACGCTCTGCTGTTTTTAGGGGCGGTGGGCGGCTCGGATTTGGGGGCTCGAGCCAGCGGAATCATTGCGCCGGCAGGGTACACGACCAAAGGTCCGCAGGGCGTCACCTTCGTCGGCAACGCCTACAGCGAGCCGGTGCTGATTGCCATCGCCTGCGCATACGAGCAGGCCACCAAGCATCGGGTGCCGCCGGTGCTTTAAAGGGGCTGTTACCGCCCTGTATACACGTATTTGTTCACAGGGCGGCCCACGCCGTATTGGAGGTCGAGGCGGAAGACGCCGCTTTTCTCCAAATGGTCGAGGTATCGTCTTGCCGTCACGCGGGCGATCCCGACGCCCTCCGCTACTTCCTCAGCCGATAGAGGCGTTCCTTGCTGAACGACGTACTGCACAATCTGCCTCAAAGTGGCTGCTTGCAGTCCCTTAGGCAGATCCGGAAGCAGTGCGGCAGGGTCCGGAGCTGCCGGGGTCAAGCTGGGGTAAAGCCCGGTTGTGTCTTTACCCGTACAGGCTTGTCCAAACAGTAAGCGGTCCAGCTCCGTTTGGGATAAGGTGCTTCCCTCCCGGGGCTCGAGCGCCTCCTTTTTGCTCCGGTAGTGCTCGAGCGCCTGCTTTACCCGTTCGAATTTGAACGGCTTAATGATGTAGTCCACCGCTCCTTGATGAAGCATTCGCTGAATCGTCGTCATATCGTTGGCCGCGCTGATCACGATGACATCGACCGCCAGAGCTTCGCTGCGAATTTGTCCGAGCGTCTGTACCCCGTCCAGCACCGGCATGAAGATATCAAGGAACACCAGCTCCGGCTGCAGCCGGCGGACCAGCTCGATCCCTTCCGCGCCGCTCGAGGCGACGCCGACGATCCGGAAGCCTTCCACCCGCTCGACAAACTGGCGGTTGACCTCCTGCACCATCGGGTCATCCTCGATCAAAATCACATCTATCATTCGCATAGCTTGGTTTCCTCCTAGTGAGCGGATGGATCCGGATTACCGGCTTGATCTTCAAACGGGGAATGCATAGGGAAGGTCAGCATAAACGACGAGCCTTCTCCGGGCGTGGAGTCGATTCGTATCGTTCCGCCGCCTTTTTCCAAGATACCGGCAATGAGGTGAAGGCCGATCCCGCGCCCCGGTCCGCCCTTCGTCGTGAAGCCCCGCTCGAATAGTCGTCCCCTCGTCGTCTCCTCCATGCCGCAGCCGTTATCCTCCACCAGTAAGGATAGCACGTCGTCATCCTGCTCCATACTTACAAATACCCGCTTGTCCCGCTGCACCGTCTGAAGGGCATCGAACGCATTCTCCATCAGATTGCCGATAAGAATGACCATATCATGATGATCCAGCCGTTCCGGGAACTGCTCCAGCCGGCTCTGCGGATCAATTTCCACCTCGATGCCCAGCTCGCGGCCGCGGCTGATTTTGCCCAGCAGCAGCCCTGTCAGGCTGTCATCCTTAAATCTTTGGCTTAGGAAACGCGTCAGCTCCTCCCGCTGCTCTATCACCTCAAATAAATATTCCAGGGCCTTATCCTTATTGCCCAGCTGGATCAATCCGCCGATCGTATGAAGCTTGTTCATGTATTCATGATTCTGTACCCGAAGCGCATCGACGAAAGCCCGGACGCCTGTCAGCTCCTCCGCCATGCGGGTCACCTCGGTGCGGTCCTGGAAGATGGCGACGGCTCCGACCGTATTCGCTCCGACTTTTATCGGGACACGGTTGCTCACGATAAGAGCGGTGCCGATAGTGAGCTCCTGATTATAAATCGGATGGTTCAGCTGTAAAATTTCGGGAAGCCGCGTATCCGGTATGACGTCGCGGATCGGCCGTCCGATGACTTCTCCTTCGACACGGAGCATTTGCTTGGCCTTCTCGTTAAAGACGGTCACCTTCTCGTCCTTATCGATGGCGATGACGCCCTCGTGCATCGCGTTGAAAGTGGCGGTGCGCTCGACGAACAGCCTTGCGATCTCGTGAGGCTCCAGCTCGAACATCTGGTGCTTGATATGCCCGGCCAGCTTCCAGGAGCCCCAAAGCCCGAACAGCAGCGAGAGCAGCAGCACGATGTACGCTTGGCCCGACTGCTCCAGCACAACCTGCCCAAGTGTCGGCATGATGCGCCCGACAAGCGCGACGCCGATTTGCTCATGCTCGGCGTTCATGATCGGCACGAAGGCGCGCAGCGCCGTGCCGAGCTCCCCCTTTGCCTTGGACACGTACGTGTGCTCGGCAAAGGCAGAGCCTTCATCGGCCCCCGTGGAGACGGTGCCGATCATGCGCTCGATCGGGTGGGACAGCCGCACCCGATGCATATCCATCACGACGACATACGTTGCGTCGTTGATGATGCGGATGCGCTCGGCGGCCGCCTGCAGTCCGGCGCGCTTCGCCGGGTCGGCGAGCCCGGCCGTGACCTCCGGCATCGCCGCAACCGTTCGCGCCGTCACGAGCAGACGGCGGCCGAGCTCCTCCTCCTTCAGCTTGACGATGCCGCCGAGCAGGATCGTGCCGCCGATACATAAGGCGAACAGCACGATGCCGAACGAGAGAATCGCAATTTTCCAATTAATTCGTAAACGCTGCAGCATGAGCTGGAGGCTCCTTTATCCTGACGGAATCTTGGTATCATCATACAACAGCATGCGCTCTGTTGAAAATACGACAAACAACCGCCCTTGCCCCTTTGAGGTAGCAAGCACGGTTGTTTATGTGCGACGGCTATCCCTGTTGTTTCCCGCCGCCGGTTTTGTCTTTTTGCTTGGTTTCGCCGCCGCTGTCTCCGCCTTGTCCCCCGCCGCCGGACTTGCCTCCCTCAGCTCCACCACCGCCGCCTGCCGAGCCTTGATCGCCACCCTGTTCCTTGCCGTACATGCTGCCGCTTTTTCCTTCGCCCTTTTGCTGCTCTTCCTTCTTCTCCTGCTCAAATTCTTTTTCCGGACTTCTGCCATAGATCGTGATTCCGCTTTTCGTGCGAACCTTTTCTTCTTCCTCGACCTCGCGCTCCAGCGTCTCCTGCTGATTCTTCAGCATTTGCTTCAGCTGTGCCTTATCGGCCTCCAGCAGCTTTTTCTCCCGCTCCTGCTCATGCTTTTTAATTTCCTGATACATCTTCATATAGAGCTGAAGCTCTTTATTAACGGGGTCTTCGCTGCCGGAGGATTGGCTTTGCGCTTGCTGCCCGCCGCCCCCTTCGGATGCCTTGCCCGAGCCGCCCCCGGTAGTGCCTCCACAAGCTGTCAACAGGAGGAGTAGAGCCAGACTGCTATGGAGAAAAAATAACCGCCGTGTCATGCATCATACGCCCCTTTCATTGCCTTTACTCTTAGGATGGCCTGTTTCTTCGAGAATAATTTATGCGTCTATACCTTGGGGCGATTTGTTGTATACTGATACCACAAGCACACAGACTGCCGGGGAAGGGGGTGGCGACATGAGGCCTTGGGCAGGAACCCTTGTTTTTGTTTTGCTCGGCTTGACCGCAGCCTTATTCATCGGCTTCTATCCTGCATTTACATGGGGATCCGTCCCGCAGGACGATGAGCAGCAAGGGTACGGAAATGAGCTTATCATCAAATTCAGCCATGTTGTTGCCGAGAACACCCCCAAGGGGTTAGCCGCGCAGCGGTTCGCCGATTTGGTCAAGGAAAAAACGGGTAAACGAGTCAAGGTGGAGATTTATCCGAACGGGGTTTTGTATGCGGAAGCCGGAGAGGTGGAAGCGCTTATGCGCGGGGAGATCCAGATGATTGCTCCTTCGACCTCGCACCTGTCCGAGCATGTACCCTCTTGGCTGGTCATGGACCTGCCATACGCCTTCCTGTCCCAAGAGGCAGTGAAGGAAGCAATGGAAGGTCCTATCGGGCAGCAGCTCTTCAGCAGGCTGGAAAAGAAGAACATGATCGGACTGGCCTACTGGGGCAACGGATTTAAGCAAATGACCTCGAACCGGGGTCCGCTGCGGCAGCCGTCGGATTTTCAGGATCAGAGGTTCCGCATTATCCCAAGCCGGGTCATTGAGGAACAATTCAAGCTGCTGGGCGTCAAATCCGTTCCGATGCCGTTCAATAACGTGTACCGCGGCCTGGAAACGGGTCTGGTCGATGGCGGTGAGAATACCATCTCAAATATTTACACTAAAAAATTTTATCAGGTTCAACGATTTATGACATTAAGCAATCACGGCTATTTAGGCTATGCCGTGTTGATGAATAAGAAGTTTTGGGCGCAAATCCCTCCGGAGCTGCAGCGAGGCATCAGAGAAGCGATGGCGGAGACTTCCGCATGGGCGAACGAGAATGCGATTCGGATGAATGAACGGCAATGGAACGATATTAAGGCCTCCGGCTCGGTAGAAATTCATACTTTAACGCCGCAGGAGCGGACGGAGTGGAGAAAAGCTTGGGAGCCACTGTATGATCAGTTTGAGAGGGAGATCGGACGCGAACTGATCGGAGAAATCCGGAAACTTCAGGACAAGTACGAGGAACATTGAACGTTGGGGCGTTTATTTGGGCCAGTTGCCTCGGGCCGATAACGGATTTTGAGGGACTTATTATACGGTGAAAGGGGATGTAAATAGAAATAGCGGATTTTCGAGGAGTTATTCTGGGAAACATCATGAAAATTGTAGTTTGTCGAGCCGTTTGCTCAAGAATAACACCTTCGAAATCCGTTATTTAGCGCGGATGCCCTTACAATGCCCAAATAGAACCTCGAAAATCCGTTATTGTTAATTTTGGAGGGTTTGCCTGAATATTAATAAAAGCTTTTCTTATGAACTCGATAAAATATGCTGAATTGTCGCCTATCTCCTCATCAGGTATAGTACTAATTAATAATGTTACTTAAACTGACATGACAAATCGTCGGATAGAGGAGGGGAACCCGCATGTCCAGACTAGAGGGCAAACGAATCGCTTTGACGGGACCGCGCAAGGCCGCCGAGCTCAGTGTGATTGTAGAGAAGCTTGGCGGAATCCCATTGGTGCGGCCGGCGCAGGGGACGGTCACAACCGAGCAGGAAAAGGTAGCCGCTGAGGTCAGGAAGCTGATCGAGCACGGCGCGGACTGGGTGATTCTGACGACAGGCGTCGGGACGGAGATGCTGGTGCAGACGGCTGCGGCCATCGGCAAGGAAGCGGAATTCATTGAGGCGCTAAGCCGAACGAAGCTTGCCGCAAGAGGCTACAAGACGGTCAAATATTTAAAATCGCTGGGGCTTGAGCCCACAGTCCGCGATGATGACGGTACGACGGTCGGCATTCTCAGAGCTCTGCAGCCTTATCAAGTAACAGGGAAGCGGATTGCCCTTCAGCTTTATGGAGACCATGCGCCGAAGCTGGTAGGCTGGCTGCGGGAGCAGGGAGCGGACTTCTATGAAATCCTGCCGTATGTTCACGTACCGCCGGAGCTCGCCGTTGTAGATACGCTTCTGAGGGAAGTGCTGGAGCATGAAGTGGATGCCGTTACCTTTACCAGCACGCCCCAGGTACGGTTCTTGATGGCTTACGCAAGGGAGAAGGGGTTTGCGGACCGGGTCGTTGCAGCCTTCCGCGACCGCGTAGTAGCCGTGGCCGTAGGGAAGGTTACGGCTGAGGCGCTCCGGGAGGAAGGGATCGGGCGGGTTGTGGCGCCGGAGGAAGAACGCATGGGAAGCATGATCGTTGCTTTAGCCAAATATTACGCCGGAGCGGCGGAATAGCATCAGGCGATACGCTTGGTGCTAACCTTAGGGTATGGTATACTTTTCCTAATCATGGGAAGGAACCATATCCTTTTTCTTTTTGATGCAGGAGGTCTAATGAACGATACTTCTTCAGTGGTAGTATTGCAAGGCGTAACGAAGCGAATCGGCGGCAAAACGATTGTGGACGGGCTCTCCTTCGAGGTCAATCCGGGGGAGGTATTCGGCTTTCTGGGGCCGAACGGGGCAGGGAAAACGACAACCATCCGCATGATGGTAGGCTTGATTACAATGAGCGAGGGCGAAGTTACCATTCGCGGCTTAAGCGTGCGTAACCAATTCGAGCAAGCGATGCGGCATGTCGGTGCGATTGTGGAAAATCCAGAGTTTTACGGCTTTATGTCGGGCTATCAGAACCTGCAGCATTTTGCCAGAATGAACGAAGGAGTTACTCCGGAGCGCCTGGATGAGGTTATCCGCCTGGTTCGACTGGAGAGCCGGATTGACGATAAAGTAAGAACCTATTCCCTTGGAATGCGGCAGCGGCTTGGGGTCGCGCAGGCCATACTGCATAAGCCCTCCGTGCTCATCCTTGATGAGCCTACGAACGGTCTGGATCCGGAAGGCATCCGCGAGCTGCGGGATTATTTGCGCAGACTGGCACGGGAGGAGGGCTTGGCGGTAATCGTCTCGAGTCACCTGCTCTCGGAGATGGAGCTGATGTGCGACCGCGTCGCCATTATCCAGAACGGCAAGCTGCTGGACGTACGCTCGTTCCGGGACGAGCCGGCGGCGGGAGGATTGCAGGAAATCGGCTTCGAGGTGGACCGTCCGGAGGAGGCGCTGGCCTTGCTTTCCGCAGAAGGACGGATTGAGAACGGCTCTGAGCTGGTCGTACTGCTGCCGGACCGTCGGGAGGCGGTAGCCGCAATGAATGAGCAGCTGGTCAAGAACGGCATTCGGGTGTATGCCATTCGCTCCCGAAACAAAACCCTTGAGGATCAGTTCCTTGAAGTGACGAGGGGGAATCAAATTGTCTAGTCTGCTTCGGCTCGTGGTGAACGAGCAGCAAAAAATTTACGCCCGCCTAAGAACCTGGATCATGCTGGCTATTTTGGTCCTTTCGGTCATCTCCTTGGGGGCGCTGCTGAAATTCGTGATCAATGCCGGCATCGGGCATGTATTGACCTTCATGGAAATGGCGGTGAGCTTGTCGTCGCTGGTGTTTATCTTTACGATCATTTTGGCGGGGGACATCGTTGCTTCCGAATTCAGCTGGGGAACGATCAAGCTGCTGCTGATTCGACCCGCATCCCGCAGTAAGATTCTGCTGAGCAAGTATATCGCGGTACTGCTGTTTCTAATCGTTCAGCTGATTCTGGTGCTCGTATTTTCCTACTTTACGGGACTGCTGCTCTTCGGCGTGAGCGGACCTTTGAATCCGAGCTTCAGCGTAGGGGAGCTGCTGGGGAGCTACGGCTTGGAGACGCTCCAAATCGTTATGGCCGCAACGATGGCTTTCATGATCTCAACGGTGTTCCGCAGCAGCTCGCTGGCGATCGGCATCTCGATTTTCCTGATGTTTACGGCAACTACCATTGTGGCGGCTATGGCGAGACTCAACTATACCTGGGTGAAATATGTGCTGTTTGCCAATACGGACCTGACGCCCTATTTCTCCGGGGGCAAGCCGATCGTGCCCGGAATGACTTTGGGATTTTCCGTTACGATGCTGGTCGTCTACTGGATATTATTTTATGCAATTTCCTGGCTGATCTTTACGCGGCGCGACGTAGCAGGCGCCTAACCCCATGAACAAACGAGACCTCTCTCGGCGGCAGCCGGGACAGATCTCGTTTTTCGCATCAGGGGCACTAGCGTATTCACACGGGCTTCCAGCTCGAGGCGCAACAATTGGAGAAGCTGTGAATCGCTCGGCCGATGACTTGACATGATATAAGGGAGAGGTAGCCATGTTAGTCTTCTTTTGGGTGAACGGGGTATGACGGGGCAGCTGCTGATCATCTGCTGCTTAACGGCCGTCATCCATTTGGCTGAAACGTTGGGCTATGCCGTCAGGCTGGCCGGTGTGAGGGCCGGCAAGCTAGCCGTTGCTTTATCGATTACCGGTATTATTCTCATAGTAGCTCGTACGTCGAACATGCTTCAGGGTGCGCTCTCCGGCAGCATCATCGATGATGCAAAAGCCGGCATCGGAATGGACCTAAGGACACAGCTCCATTTTATAATCGGCTCCGCTTCCGTAGGAACCATCCTGGCCATATTGCTTTTTCCTACAGCTGTCTTTATCTCCATGCGGCTGGTTGCGCATCTGGAGGCTGCGGGCTCTATGCCGCAAATGCTGCACGGGGTAACCGTTCGGAAGCTGAGGCACGTGCAGGCTCATCTACGCCGGCCCCGGCTCGAGATGCTGTCCCGTCTGCGCATCGGGGGGATTCCGAAGAGGCTCCTGCTGTTGAATACCCTAGTATCGGGTATTTATACCGTGGGTGTGCTTGCGGCGCTGTACGCATCTTATCTGGTTCCCGCATCCGCTACAGCGGCCTCCCAGTCCTCAGGGCTGATCAACGGGATTGCGACCATCCTGCTGACACTGCTGATCGATCCGCAGGTGGCCCTGCTGACGGACCGGGCTCTGTCGGACCCGTCGCATTTGACCGAGATGAACAAAATGTTCGGGCTATTGATGCTGTCCAGACTGCTTGGAACATTGCTCGCACAAGTGCTGCTTCTTCCCGGTGCCTACCTCATCGTATGGGCCGTCGGATGGCTGTGACTTATGGCATAAAAAGGCAAAGTTAATGTTTAGTAAAGATGTACTGTGCAAAGAGGAAATGTGCGATTCGTGTCGAATCATAGAATGTTGGCCATTTCAATTGAGAAGGGATTCGTACGCTATGATTGAATTTAAGAACGTTTCTAAAGTATATCCCAACGGTACAGTAGGTCTGAAGGACATTAACCTGAAGATGAATAAAGGGGAATTCGTAGTGATCGTGGGCTTGTCCGGCGCGGGGAAATCGACCCTGCTTCGTTCGATCAACCGCCTGCATGAAATAACCGATGGACAAATATTGATTGACGGAAAATCCATCACGGCCGCCTCCGGCGTCAATCTTCGGCATCTGCGCCGGGATATCGGGATGATATTCCAAAATTTCAATCTCGTGAAGCGTTCTTCCGTTCTTCGGAACGTATTGTCAGGTCGGGTTGGCTATCACTCGACCTTGCGAACCCTTCTGGGCTTATTCCCTAAGCATGATGTCGAGCTGGCGCTGAAGGCGCTGGAGCGTGTCAATATCCGCGAGAAGGCATACGCCCGGGCGGATGAGCTGTCCGGCGGTCAGCAGCAGCGGGTTTCCATTGCGCGCGCATTGGCTCAGGAAGCAAAGATCATTCTTGCAGACGAGCCGGTTGCCTCGCTTGACCCGCTTACGACCCGCCAGGTCATGGACGACCTCAAGCGCATTAATCAGGAGCTTGGAATCACGACAGTCGTAAATCTTCACTTTATCGACCTGGCGCGCGAGTATGCCACAAGGATTATCGGTCTTCGCGCGGGACAAGTGGTGTTCGACGGTCCGGTATCGGAAGCGACGGATGAGAAATTCTCCGAAATTTACGGACGCGCCATTAAGAAGGATGAGCTGCTGGGGGTGGAAGCGTGAGCAAGCCTAACGCGCTCTCCTCGTCCGCCCCGCCAAGGAAGCCGCCGCGGACCAAAACCTATGTTACCATCTTGATCCTCCTGGCGCTGATGGTCTGGAGCGCCTTCAAGACGGAGGCGACCCTTACGGATTTGATCACCGGCATGCCGGAAATGGGCAAGCTTCTGGTTGACATGGTTCCGCCCGATTGGAGCTATATTGACGTCATCTTTAAGCCGATGATGCAGACGATCCAAATGGCCGTCATCGGAACGACCTTCGGCGCGCTCCTTGCGATCCCGGTTGCCTTCCTGGCGGCGGGCAATGTGACGAAGGCACTTTGGCTTTACTATCCGGCGCGGTTCATTCTCAACCTGATCCGTACGATTCCGGAGCTTCTGTTCGCGGCGATTTTCGTAGCGATCTTCGGTTTGGGGCCTTTGGCGGGTGTGCTTGCGATCGTATTCTTTTCGTTCGGTTTGATCGCCAAGCTGACTTATGAGTCCATCGAAGCCATTGATCCGGGGCCGCTGGAGGCGATGACAGCCGTCGGCGCCAATAAGATACAGTGGATTCAGTTCGGTGTTGTGCCTCAGGTGCTGGCTCAGTTTTTGGCTTATCTGCTCTATACTTTTGAGGTCAATGTTCGTGCAGCGGCAGTTCTCGGTCTGGTAGGCGCCGGAGGGATCGGTCTGCTTCTCGACCGCTCGCTCAACCAGCTTCGATATGACCGCGCGTCGTTGATTATTTTGGTCACTCTGATCGTCGTCCTTGTCATCGATTATATCAGTACGCGGATTCGCGAATATTTGCTTTACGGCAAATCGACCTCGGCGGCGACGGCAAGCAAGCCTTCCGGCTTTCGCATCCGTTTCTGGCTGGTGGCTGTTATCATCTTCGCCTTGTATGCCTGGTCCTTTACCGGCATTCAATTTGAGGGCATTAAAGAGACGGCCGGACAAATCTCCAGAGCGATCGTCAGAGGGCTGTTCCACCCGGATTGGGCCTATGTGTACATTCCCGAGGGCGAGGATTTGCTGCGCGGCCTGCTGGATACGCTCGCGATTTCTATTCTCGGCACGTTCATTTCGGCGATTCTGGCCGTGCCGTTCGCTTTCTGGGCAGCTAACAATATGAGCAAATTCAAGTCCGTAACCGGCAGCGGCAAATTCATTCTCAGCTGTATCCGTACGTTCCCGGAGATCGTGATGGCGATCATCTTCATCAAGGCCGTAGGTCCGGGCGCTTATGCCGGGGTATTGGCTCTTGGACTTCACTCCATCGGGATGCTCGCGAAGCTGTACTCGGAGGCGATCGAGAACATGGATCTCGGGCCGACCGAGGCGCTGACCGCTTGCGGCGCGAACCGGCTGCAGGTGCTGTGGTTTGCCGTCATACCGCAGGTGCTGCCGGAATTTTTCTCCTTCTCGTTGTATCGTTTTGAAATCAATATCCGCTCGGCTTCCATTCTTGGTATCGTCGGAGCGGGGGGAATCGGTACGCCCCTGCTGTTCGCCTTAGAGGCGCGTGCATGGCCGCGGGTAGGGATCATTCTGCTGGGAATTATCGTAATGGTCACGCTGATCGATCTCATTTCCGGCTATATTCGCAAACGACTTGTATAATAAAGGATAGCTTTCTTCCGGATCCGATCCCGGGGGAAAGCTTTTTTTTCAACATAGTAAGATGACGGAGCACGGAGAATGGAAGACATATGGCTACATCCCCTACAAGAAGCTGCGTAAATGGTAGACAGTCGTATTGAAAATTGATTCGGCAAATGTTAACGGAAAGAGCAGAAAAAACAGGTGCACCCTTGGCTGTTCTTCCTTGGAGTCCCTCCTACAGAAAGGAGAAATAGTCCCATCCCTCCCCATGCGCCAAAAGTATGTGTTTAGCATGCAGAGATTTCAAATAGGACGCCGCAAGGCGGTTTTTCTTAACTTAGCCATCTCTGATGATAGTTTGGCTTCAACTGCTTAAAACATTGCCATATGTAAGCGTTTTAATATATAATAGTAGGACTTCTAACCAAGAGCTATCTGTGAGGGGTTCAACCATCATGCGCACAAAGTGGAAACTGACGGGGCACGTTCCCCAGTACATGAAGCTGCTGCTTGCATTTAGCTTGTTTATCGGAGCCATCCCGGTGATGGCCCTCGGCTTGTATGCTTATTACATTGCGGCGGAGGATGTGGAGCACAAAACGAAGGAAAGCCACATGCAGCTCCTGGCCCAGACGCAGATGAGCATGGAGCAGAATATGAAGCAGCTCGAGCTTACCGCTATGCAGCTTGCCAATTCGCCCTCCATCACAGCAGCGATGGCCGAATCGCTTACGCCTGCCAATTATCTCCGGATTCGTGAACTTCATTCAGGCTTGTACAGCTTGCAGACTCCATTCAGCATTCAAGAAAGCTACCTGATTCACCAGCAGCAGGGCTGGGCATTGAACTACACTTCCTTCAGCTCCTTGCAGGAGCTGGATATTAACAAGCATCTGGGCGATTATGCCTCACACTCGAACAACATGTTCTGGGATACCGGCTACAGTGTGTCCTCCTTGCAAGTAGGAGGGGGAGTCCATCGCACCGATACGCTTCGACTCGTAGTGAAGCTTCCGATTTTACCATACACAATGCAGCCCAAAGGCTTCCTGATCATCGACCTCTTAAAGTCGCAGCTAAGAACCAAGCTGGCTGACAGCACCGAAGGACAATCGGGCCATATTTATATGATGGATCGCAATGGGATCGATTTCCTGGCGCGAAGCGAGGATACGGCCGCTCCCTTCCTGCAAGTCAATGCGCAGATTATCGATAGTATTGCACAGACAGGGCAAACCGTCGGTTTTATCCAAGGCAAGCTGGGGGACGAAGAGATGGTGTTCTCTTACCGTCAGTCCAAATATAACGGCTGGATCTATGTCTCCGTTGCTTCCTTGGATGAGATAACGCGAGAATCCAGGAAAATCGGTACGGGTACCTTGGTCGCCTGCAGCGCGGTGCTTGTTGTTGTCGGCTTCATTGCCTGGGTGGTCAGCCGAAGAATGTACAGACCGATCAAAAGGCTGGCCGAAATGACCCAAGCGGTGCAAACGGAAGGGATGACGGGCAAGGACGAATTCCGATCGCTTGAAGAGCGGTTTCTTACCTTGTTCAGCAACGGACAGAGGCTTCAGCAGCAGATGCAGGATCATCTCTCCCAATTGAAGGACTACTTCATGCTGAAGCTGTTTACGGGGCAGCTGTCGGAGAAGGATATCGCTTCCCGCATCCGGCAGTACGGCTTCCCGTCCGATTGGAAACAATTAGCGGTCCTGACGCTGCAGATCGACACCTTACAGGATACCCGTTACCGGGAACCGGACAAAGAGCTGTTGTTATTCGCTATTCACAACATGGTCGGGGAGCTGATTCCCGCCCATCAGCGGTTCAGTCATGTGTTACTGGAGCAGTCGCAGGTCACTCTGCTGGCCACGAACTTCGAGCAGGAGTCCGATTGGCTGGAGTTCACGTACGAAGTAAGCGAGCTGATTAAATCCAAGGTCTCGGAATTTCTTCAAGTCAGTGTCAGCATCGGCATTAGCCGTCCGTTTCTTAGAGCGTCCGAAGCGCCGCGGGCTTACAATGAAAGCCTGGATGCGTTGAAGAGCCGAATTTATTTGGGGAATAGCTTAATTTTGCACTACGAGGGTCTGCGCTCCGGCATGAGCGAGATGGCTGCTACGGCATACAATCAGCTCAAGTGGACGGAGGATCAGCTGGTTCAGGCGATCCGGCAGGGCAATATGGACAGCGCCGTTCCGTGGCTGGATAAATTTATGAACGAGCTTACGGAAAGCCAACTGAGCGTCAAGGAATATCCGGCCTTATTGATGCAGCTGGTGTCGCGCTTATATCAGATTGTTCAGGAGAAAGGCGGCACAGTGCAGCATGTGCTTGGAGAGGGTGCTTCCTTCAGCAGGCTGCTGCGGATGAGTACGCACGACGATATTCGGGAATGGTTCAAGAGCGAGCTGCTGGAGCCGATTGAATCGTTCCTTCAACTGCAGTCGGAATCACAATACCTCAGTATTGCCCAAAGGGTCATTCAAATGATTCAGGAGCGGTACGATCAGGAAATCACGCTGGAGAGCTGCGCGGCGGAGCTGCATTTTCACCCAGTGTATGTCAGTCGTGTCTTTAAGAAAGAGACGGGCATGACCTTCAGCGATTATGTAACGGATTACCGAATGACGCTTGCCAAGCAATGGCTGGAGTCCACCAGCATGAAGGTGTCGGATATATCGGATAAGCTGAACTACTCCAACACAACCGCCTTTATTCGTACATTTCGTAAAATCGTCGGCATGACGCCGGGACAGTATCGAGAGAGCAATAATCCATATAATCCCTAGATTGGTTTGAAATCCCGTTTAACGGAATAAGCAGCGGCGGCTGCTGTTCCGGCGGGATTTTTTCTTTGTGCGGACCTGGTTATCTTGGGGTAGCTGATGGTTGCTTCCGGTTCATTTCTTGAGAAAAAGCCCGCTGGACAGGCGTTCACGGCGCTTTCGGTCAAGAGGTTATCCCCGGTGTATAGCATGTTACAGCCGGGGACGACATAATGAGACTCAGAAAGCGAAAACAACACATTCGGAAGGAGGCGGGAGGATGAGCACACTCCAAAAAAAATACGTCCAGCCAACGGCAGCCGCACCATCCAGATGGCAAGGATGGGGCAAAGCACTGCTGAAGGACAGGTGGCTTTACTTTATGGCCTTGCCCGGCCTGGCGTATTTTCTAGTATTCAAATATGTGCCGATGTATGGACTCATCATGGCGTTTCAGGACTTTAAACCGCATCTTGGGTTTATGGACAGCCCTTGGGTTGGTATGAAGCATTTCGAACGATTCTTCAGCGAGGATCAGTTCTGGATGCTGTTCCGTAACACGGCTTTGCTGGCCGTCTACAATCTCGTCTTCTTTTTCCCGCTGCCGATTATATTGGCGCTCATGCTGAACGAAGTCCGTTTGGAGCGATACAAGAGATTCGTTCAAACCCTCGTTTACATTCCCCACTTTGTTTCGTGGGTAGTCGTAGTCGGGATCTTCTATATCCTCTTCACTACCGAAGGGGGAGCGGTAAACGAGCTCCTCTTTATGATGACGGGGGTGAAAATCCCTTTCCTGCTCGAGCCGGACTGGTTCCGAACGATGATCGTCGGTCAATCGATCTGGAAAGAGGTCGGCTGGGGCACCATCATCTTCTTAGCCGCCCTTGCGGGAGTCGATTTGCAGCTGTATGAGGCGGCCAGGATGGATGGAGCGGGACGCTGGCGGCAATTATGGCATATTACGCTGCCGGCCATTCGAAGCACAATCGTCATATTGCTGATTCTGAGGCTCGGCAATTTCCTGGATTCCGGGTTCGAGCACATCTTCCTGATGTTGACCCCTACAAACCGCGAGGTTGGGGAAGTGTTCGATACGTATGTGTATGTCAAAGGTCTAACCCAAGGGCAGTTTAGCTACAGCGCAGCCGTAGGATTGTTCAAATCCGCTGTGGGACTGGTGCTAGTTCTATCCGCTAACTGGCTGGCCAAGCGCTTCGGCGAGGAAGGCGTTTACTAATTTATGAAGGAAAGGAGGACGGAACACCATGAATTATGATAAAACATGGGGCAATCGGCTCTTCGATGCTGTGAACTATAGTTTGCTCGGTATCATGGGGATTGTTTGTATTCTTCCCTTCGTATATGTTCTGGCGGTCTCCTTCACGGCACCGCACATCGTAGCGGAAGGCGGCTTTATCTTATACCCGAAGGAAATCTCCCTTGCTGCTTACCAATACATTTTTTCCACGGATACGCTGGTTCGCAGCTTGGGGGTTTCCATCTATGTGACAGTGGTGGGCACCATCATTAACCTGCTGTTTACCTCCCTGCTTGCTTATCCACTTTCTCGTCCTCATCTGAAGGGACGCCGGTTAATGCTCCTTGCCGTTCTCTTCACGATGTTATTCAGCGGCGGGCTGATTCCGACCTATTATGTGGTTAAGTCACTAGGCATGATCAATTCCTTGTGGTCCCTCATGATTCCGACGGCGATCAGCGCCTTCAACCTAATCGTGCTTAAGAACTTCTTCCAGCAAATGCCGGACGGGCTGGAGGACTCCGCCAAAATTGACGGCTGCAACGACCTGGGTATTCTCCTGCGTATCGTTCTTCCGTTATCGCTTCCGGCTATGGCCACCTTCGGACTTTTTTATGCGGTCGACCATTGGAACAAATTTTTTAGCGCCGTAATGTACATCAATGACAATACCAAATGGCCGGTGCAGGTGTTACTGCGAGAGATCGTTATCAATGCCAGCAGCCGGGTGGGTGATGTAAGCGTCGACGAAATGAATATTCAGCCTCTTACCATTAAAATGGCTGTTATCGTTTTCGCTACGCTGCCGATTATCATCGTTTACCCGTTTTTACAAAAGCATTTTGCCAAAGGCGTTATGCTTGGCTCCGTAAAGGGGTAATATCAGAACCATATTATGGGAGGTCATGTCAAATGAAAAAAGTAAAGAAGCGTGCGTTGGTCAGCACGGTGGTTGTCAGCTCCATGCTGTTTACGGTTGCCTGCAGCAGCGGCGGAGAGAGCAAGGCTCCAGCTGCCGGTCAGCAAGGTCAAAGTCAGAGCCAGAATCAAGCTCCGTTAGACCTGAGCGTTGCGATTTCCCAGGTAGGCGACATCCCTTCGAAGGGAAATCCGGTCGAGCAGGCCATCGAGAAGTTTACAAATACGAAGCTGGATATCCAGTGGATTCCTTCCTCCGCTTATAATGATAAAATCAATGTCATGCTGGCATCCAACGAAATGCCGAAGCTGCTTCGCGTGACCCAGGGCCCTACGATCGTGAATGCGATCGAATCCCAGCTGTTCTGGGAGATCGGTCCGTATCTGAAGGAATATAAAAACCTGAGTGCCCAAAACCCTCAATTCTTCGAGAATATATCCGTCGAGGGCAAGCTGTATGGGGTACCGCTCTACCGCAACATGGGCCGCGGAGCCGTTGTATACCGTAAGGACTGGATGGATAACCTGAAGCTCGCTTATCCTAAGACCGTTGACGAATGGTACAACGTCATGAAAGCGTTAACGCAGAACGATCCGGACAAGAACGGGAAAAACGACACCTACGGTATCATCCTTCATAAGAAATATAACGAAGGCGCAGCATCCATGACGACACGTTTTGCCGTTATGCTCGGCGGCGTCAACAAGTGGGGAGTCGATAAGGACGGGAACTTCACACCGGAGTACACCACTCCTGAATTCATGGAGACCTTGAAGCTGTTCCGCCGCTTGTATGCAGAGAACCTGATGAATCAAGACTTCGCCGTGCTTGATGCAGCCGAAGCGGAGAAGTGGATGGATACAGGCCGTGTCGGCTTCCGATTCGGGGTAGCCACCAACGGGAAAAGCCAGCAGGATCGTCTGAACAAGACGAATCCAAGTGCGGTGATCGATGTGGCCAGCTTCGAAGGGCCGAAGGGTATCCGCATCGCCTCCGAGAACGGAAACAACGGATTCTTCGTCATTCCGAAATCTTCCGTGAAGACGGAAGCGGAGATGAAGCGTGTGCTCGGCTTCCTCGATAAGCTGATGGAGCCGGAGATGTCGACATTGCTGCTGCGCGGTATCGAAGGTACGCACTTCGGTAACACGGCGGACGGCAAGACAGAATTCATTGGCGACGGCTTTAATATCTTCCAGCGCGAAGTAAAGCCTTACCGCGATAACCTGACTGTACTTGAAGGCTACAATGTGAAGCCGCTGAAGGACGTGCCGATCGGGGAAAAAGGAACCAAGATGGAATCCGACGGCATCAAGTATATTGTCTCGAACCCGGCGCTGACGCTGAAATCCCCGACCTACTCGGAGCGCGGACAGGAGCTCGACCTGCAGATGATGGATGCTCAAACCAAATTCATCATGGGTAAAATCGACGAAGCCGGCTATCAAGAGGAAGTTAACAAGTGGAAGAAAAACGGTGGCGATAAGGTTATGGCTGAATACAAGGCTGCTTATCAAAAATTGAAAAAGTAAGTGGAAAGGGGCGAACCCTTCAAGCAGACAGACCTGCCTGAAGGGTTTGCCCCTTCTTGTATATCCGTAAAAAATCCCCGAAGCTCAGGAGCTCCGGGGATCGTTGTCGTTCTTATTTTTTACCTGACATCAGCTTGTTAGCGTCGCGTACGACATCGAACTTCTTGTCGTCGGATGCAACATAACCGCGGTGAGAGTATACCTCGAAGATGATCTTGGAGCCTTCCGGATCCTTACCGAGTGCGATGAACGCGTCGGCGATCTTCTTGCGCCATTCGGGATCCATATCGTTACGTACGGAAATCGTATCGTTAGGAATACCGGCAGTGAAGAACAATACGCGAGTTTTGGAGAACACATCCGGGAAGTCCTTCATAACCGTATTACGAGCGTCTTGGAAAATGGCCGCTGCATCCACTTCGCCGTTCAATACGGCGAGAACACCTTTGTCATGACCTTTGACCGTGATGCCTGTAACGTCCTTATCCGGGTCTACGCCATTTTTCTTCATTTCCAGACCTGGGTAGATGTAGCCAGCGGAAGAAGTAACATCCTGCCAAGCGATCTTCTTGCCCTTCAGGTCAGCAATGGACTTGATCGGGGAGTCGGCTTTAACGATAATCATGGATTTATAGCTGTCAGCCAGTTTCGTAGGATCTTCTTTGCCTGTAGCGTCGTCGATCGCATAACGCTGAGCCTGGAGCAGAAGATCTACAGCCTTCTTCTCGTCGTGAGCAAGCACATAACCGGTTGGAGGGAGGAAGCCGATATCTACCTTCTTGGAAGCCATTGCCTCAATAACCGTGTTATAGTTGGTGGATACGGAAACCTTCACAGGAATGCCCAGTTTGTCGCCAAGAAGCTTCTCAAGAGGCTTTGCTTTGGCTTCAAGCGTTTCAGCGCTTTGGGACGGGACGAATTGAACCGTCAGTTCTTTAGGAACATAGCCCTTAGCGGCAGGAGCTGTTTGGTTTTTGTCTCCCCCCGCAGGTGCTGCCGGAGTCGGCTCCGCCTTTTGGCCGCAAGCTGCCAAAATTCCTGCAGACAGCATAACGGATAAGCTGATTGCTGCAAACTTTTTAAACATGTAAATTGACCTCCTGTAGATTACGTTTTCTTTGGAAAATCTTTTCTTACTATAACATAACTTTGCCGGGCGAACAGTAAATTTTTTGTGAAGCAAGGTGTTTTTTGTCGGTTACTGGGTTAACTTGTCGACATTGAATACAGTTAGCAAAGTTGTTACTATGGGAGTATGTTAGGAATGTCCAACTAAAAGTGAAATTATACCAAATATATTGGAGTGATCGGGATGACGCAGGAATATAATCTCACCCTATTGGAGACAAGTGACATTCATGGGAATATGCTGCCCATTCTATATGCGAATCATCAGCCTACTGAAACGGGCTTTGCCAAGCTGGCCACTGTGATACGGGAAGAGCGCAAGAAGGGAGGGCCGCTGCTGGTCATCGACAATGGAGACTTGATTCAAGGCACGCCGCTGGCATACCATCATGCGAAGCTGAACGGGGGCGTAATCAGCCCTATGATCGACAGCTTGAACGAGCTGGGCTACGATGCCGCTGTGATCGGTAACCATGAGTTCAACTACGGCCTCGAGCTGCTGGAGAAGGGAGTTCGCGAATCGGCGTTTCCTTGGCTGTCCGCCAACATTGTGAACGAGCAAACGGGGGAGCCGTACTTCGGCAAGCCTTATCTGGTGAAGGAATTTGAAGGCGGCCTGCGGGTAGGAGTCCTCGGACTGACGACGAAATATATCCCGAATTGGGAAAAAGCGGAGCATATCCGGGGACTGCGCTTCGAGGATGCCGTCGAAACGGCCCGGAAGTGGGTGCGGGTGCTTCGTGAAGTGGAGCGGGCTGATATTGTGGTGGTTTCGTACCACGGGGGCTTCGAGCGGAACCTCGCAACGGGCGTGCCGACGGAGGCGCTCACGGGTGAAAACCAGGGGTACGCGCTCTGTACGGAGGTGGAAGGGATTGACGTGCTGCTGACGGGGCATCAGCACAGGGTGCTATCGGGAATCGAAGTGAATGGCGTCGTTATTGTGCAGCCTGGGGTTGGAGGCGCCCATCTCGGGCGGGTCGAGCTGAAGCTGCATAAGGATGATACGGGCCGGTGGCGCGTAGCGGAAAAGCGCTCGGAGCTGCTGTCGCCCGAAGGCGTCGTACCTGATGCAGCGGTCGTAGAGAAGGTGCGTCCTCATGAGGAGCTGACCCAGGTATGGCTCGACCAGCCGATCGGCAAGCTGACCGGGGATATGCTCGTCCGCGACCACCAGCAGGTACGCCTGCAGGAGCATCCGTTGATCGAATTTATCAACCGGGTGCAGATGGAGATATCCGGTGCGCCAATCTCCAACACGGCATTATTCGATAACGTATCGCCTGGCTTTCCTGAGAACATTACGATGCGGGACATCGTATCCAACTACGTGTATCCGAACACGCTGCAGGTCATTCGCGTGTCGGGACAGGACATTAAGGATGCGCTGGAGCGATCGGCGTCCTATTTTGCCGAGTATCATGGGGAAGGTCCGATTGAAGTGAGCCCCGATTTCAGCGATCCGAAGCCGCAGCACTATAATTACGATATGTGGGAAGGGATCGATTACCGTCTGAATATTTCGCGGCCTGTCGGCGAGCGGGTGGAACGGTTGGAATACGAGGGGAAGCCGCTGGACATGAAGGGCGAGTACGACGTAGTGATGAACAATTACCGTGCGGGCGGCGGCGGAAATTACGCGATGTTCCAAGGAAAGCCTGTAGTGAAGGACATCCCGACGGATATGGCGGAGCTTCTGGCGAACTACATTATGGAGCGAGGCACGATCCAGGCGACGCTGAACAACAACTGGGAGGTTGTGTGGGACGGGAAGTAGAACGTTTGTTTGGGGGTCGGCGATAATACCGGGCAAATGGCGAGAGGTCGGAGTCGGGGAATGTGTGAGCAGTAACGGCACGCGGTGCCGTTAACCGCGCGAGCGAGCGGGGATCCTGGGCAAATAGAGGTACGTAGCTTAGGGACGTTAAAGTAGGGGGAGAGGTCGGGGTCGGGGTCGGGGAATGTGTGAGCAGTAACGGCACACGGTGCCGTAAACCGCGCGAGCGAGCGGGGATCCTGGGCGAAATAGAGGTAAGCAACTTAGGGACGGTACAGGTGGGTGCGACGGTGGAGCCGGATCCGGTTCCATAAGGAGCGATTGGGGTTCACATTAGCATAACGGACTTTGAGGGACTTATTTTGCCGAGATGTGTGCGTTCTGATGAAATAACGGACTTTGAGGGACTTATTCGGTAGAAAATTAGCATGTGGGGCATCTTCTCGCATGCTTCGGCCAAAATAAGTCCTCCAGAATCCGTTATTTTCCGTTTTGGGCGTTATTTGCCCCGCATAACGGATCGAAAATCCGTTATGCTGCCAGCAATCCGCTCACAGCAAAAAGGTTTTATTGTCTATCGCCAGCTGGTAGGAGCGAATTCGCCTGGTTCCGCTCGCCGGAGTGAACCATTGCTTGGAGACCAGCTGGTGGAGCAGCTTATAAGCATACTTACTCTCTATACCCACATGCTCGCATAGATCGCTGGGAGTAACAGGACGGCAGAGCCGGATTGCCAGGGTAACGATATCCTTCTCGATCCGGGTAAGATTCGGCAGCGAACGATCCTCCCCCAGCCATTTGCCCAGAAACTGCTGAATCATTTGCTGACACAAACGGGGTCGCTCACTGACATCATCCGCCGAAAATCGCAGAATGCGCCAGCCGTCGATGACGAGGTGATTTTGCCGCTGCCATTGGTCGGAGAACCGGTGCCTGCTCATATGACGCAGATGCGGACCATAGCCGTCAATCTCCATACACAGCTTCAGATGAGGACGGATGTAAGCAAAGTCAAGAAATCTCGTACCGTCCTTATAGTCATACACCTCATACTCCGGATGCAAATACTGAAATGACCCTGTTGCGGGCCACCACACCTCCTTAATAAAATGCCTTTCCGCGTAGGCATGGCCCTCTTCAAGCCGCCGCAGCCGCTCGCCCCTTCTTGCTATGCGATGCCGGGTTAGCCACTCCTCATACTGTAGCTCGAACGCTGACAAAGACAAATCTCCTACTCCTCCCTAATAGCAAATAAGCCGCTCCCCCGAGAGAATAACCTCTCATGGAGAGCGGCGTGTGCTTCACTGCCGATCGCATTCTCCTTGATTATATTGGAAAAAGGGGTTATGCGCAAACGGAAGATAGTGTATGATCATTTTGTAATTATCCAAGTAACCAATCATTAGGGAGGCTGAATCGATGGAACGCGAAAGACTGCTGTTATGGCCCGAAGGAACACCGAACGCACTAGGGGAAGAGGCAGAGGATAAGCCTACACTGGTTCCCTATCTCATAGAAAGCAAGGAGCCGGCTGCGGCTGTCGTGGTATGTCCGGGCGGAGGATACGCGCGCAGAGCGGATCATGAAGGAGAGCCGATAGCGCTTTGGCTGAACTCGCTCGGCATTTCCGCGTTCGTAGTGCACTACCGTGTAGCGCCTTACCAGCATCCGAACCCGCTCTCCGACGCGCAAAAAGCGATTCGTATGGTGCGCCATAACGCGGCGGAATGGAATATCGACCCGAAAAGAGTGGGGATTTTGGGCTTTTCGGCAGGCGGGCACCTTGCTTCGTCGGCGGGCACGCATTACGACCTTGGACAAGCCGATGCGGCTGACCCGATCGAGCGTCAAAGCTGCCGTCCGGATTTGCTGGTGCTTTGCTATCCCGTCATTACGTTCGGGGAGCATGCTCATGCCGGGTCCAGACGCAATCTGCTTGGCGAATCGGAGCCTGCCGAGCTGGTGGAGCTGCTTTCGTCAGAAAAGCAAGTAACAGCGGATACCCCGTCTACGTTCCTATGGCATACGGCGGACGATGCGTCTGTTCCGGTGGAGAATGCGTTGATGTTTGCGGCTGCGCTTCGCCGCCACGGGGTACCGTTCGACCTGCATGTATATGAAAGCGGGTGTCACGGGCTTGGCCTGGCGAAGGAGCATGCGGAGGCATCGACTTGGCCGGAGCTGTGCGGCAGATGGCTGAAGAAGCGCGGCTTTGCAGGCTGAGTGAGCATGATGAAACAGGAAGAAGCGGGAGAGCGGCTGTACGAGCTGTACCCGCTCGGGGAACAGGCCGTAGTCATTCGCTTTCCGGGCGGTATGGAGGAGAAAACCCAGCGGCTCGTGGATCTAACGGTGCATCGACTGCTCCGCCAAACTCCCGCTTATGTGACGGAATGGATTCGCGCTTATACGAGTGTCACGGTGTTCTATGATCCTTGGATCCTGTATCGGGACATGCTGAAGCGGGGAATCGGAGAGGACTGGTCACCCTATGATCAGATGAGCCAATGGCTGGGAGAGCTGCTGATCGGCATCGGGAGCGAGCAGCCCGACGAAGGAGCGCGAACGGAGGGGCGTATCGTCACGGTTCCCGTCCTCTTCGGAGGGGAGGTGGGTCCGGATCTGGCGGAGGTTGCCGAACGTACCGGATTATCCGAAACGGAGGCAGTCCAGTTGTACTGCGAGCCGTTATACCGCGTCCAGATGATCGGCTTCCAGCCCGGCTTCCCGTACCTCGGCGGACTGCCGGGGCGGCTGTTCAGCCCGCGGCGAAGGGAGCCGCGGGCGCTTGTTCCGGCCGGGTCGGTGGGGATCGCGGGCCACCAGACCGGCATCTATCCGCTGCCCAGTCCCGGGGGCTGGCAGCTGATCGGCCGAACGCCGCTCAGGCTGTTCGGCCCGGACCGGGAGCCGCCGACGCTGCTTACGGCGGGCGACCGGGTGCGGTTTGTGCCGCTCGACGAAGCCGAGTATGCGGAGCTGGAGCGGCAGCAGCGGAAGGAGGCGAGCGACGAGTGAGCATCCTGGTGGAAAGCCCGGGCCTGCTGACGACGGTGCAGGACCTGGGCCGGTATGGCCATCGCGGCATCGGGGTATCGGTCGGCGGCGCCGTCGATACCTTCGCGCTGCGCGCGGCCAACGCCCTCGTCGGCAACGAGCCGCAGCATGCGGCGCTGGAGCTGACGATGCTTGGCGCGACCCTGCGCTTCCGCGAGGATGCGCTGGTCGCGCTGTGCGGCGCCGAGCTGGACGCGCGCGCCGTAGAGGGGCCGCCGCTGCCCGGCTGGCGGCCCGTGCTCGTGCGCAGCGGCACCACGCTGCGCCTCGGCCCCGCGCGCCGCGGCTTGCGCGCGGTGCTCGCGGTGGCGGGCGGCATCGCCGTGCCCGCCCCGCTCGCGAGCCGCAGCACGCTCGTGCGCGCGCGGCTCGGCGGCCTGGCCGGCCGGGCCCTGGCAGCAGGCGACCTGCTGCCCGTAGGCCCGCTGCCGGCCCTCGCCGCCTCGCTGCGCGCGCAGCTCGCTGCGGCCGAAGGGCCGCTCGTGCCCGCCCCATGGGCGCTCGCGGCCCAGGCGCGTCCACCGTATGCGGAGCATCCGGTGATCCGCGTCGTGCGCGGCCGCGAGGCCGAAGCGTTCGAGGCGAGCAGCCTCGAACGCTTCTTCTCCGCAGCCTGGCGCCTAACCCCGCAGTCGGACCGCATGGGCTGCCGACTGGACGGCTCGCCGCTTGCCCTGCGCGCGCCGCTCGAAATGATCTCCGAGGCCGTCGTGCCCGGCACCATACAGGTGCCTCCGGCCGGCCGGCCGATCGTGCTGCTCTCGGACGCGCAGACGACAGGGGGTTACCCGCGGATCGCCCAGGCGGCCGCCGTCGATCTGCCGCTCATCGCCCAAGTGCGGCCTGGCGGAACACTGCGCTTCACGGAAATCTCGCAGGCTGAGGCGCAAGCGCTGTACCTGGCGCGGGAGCTTGAGCTGCAAGCCCTTCAGGCATCGGTACGAGCAAGGATTAATTCGTTATAACCATTCCTTCCCTTGAGGCGGATCGGCGAATATGAGTTAATAAGTACGTAGCCGGCCAGCTGACATTCAAGGAAAGGAGTGATCAGAGCAATGATTACAATGACAGAGGTGGTCTCTGCGTAAGCAGAGATCTCAAGTTACGGGGGCCTTCGGGCCCCTTTATAAATGATCTATAAGAAAAGCTTCTATCGAAGCCCTCTCGGGGATGTACATTCGTGAGCAAGAGGAAGCTTTTCTTGAAACATTAGAATCCTTGAGCTCCGCTCAAAACTTATAAATTCTAATGTTATAAGAAAATACAAACGTCCGATGGACATTTTTCCCATACATAAGGTATAATGAAACAATGAGTCGCAATTTTGCGATATTCCAAATTTCAGGTGAAAGGAGTGTCATCAATGAAGAAGATTGTTGGAGGCACATTTAACGGAGGCACATTGGCAGGAAAAGAGTTTTACGAAACTGAATAGCGTTTTCTCCATTACCGACACCTGATCGTCATGAGAATCATGACACCATATGCGAGGCATTCAGGACACGAGCGGTTGATCGTGTTTTTTTATTTTTATGCCCCCTACAAACGACGAACGACGCACGCTTAGCCCCTAGACGGCGAGGCGTTCAGGAGGAGTGGATGGGAATGCTGTTAACTTTCGAGGCTCTTGCACAAGAAAGCGCGAAAGGAGGCATTCATCAATGGGGTACAAGAACGGAAAGGATATTTTGCCTGCGAATCTGCTGAAGCAGCTTCAGGATTACATCCAAGGTGAGATTATCTATATTCCCAAAAAGGACCAGGTCCGCGCCGGCTGGGGTGAGAACAACGGCACCCGGCAAACTATTCAACGGCGAAATCATGAGATCTTCCGGCTGTATCAGAACGGCTCGACCGTACCGGAGCTCATTCAGCAGTTTCATTTGTCGGAGGACAGCATTCGCAAGATCATTGTTAAAACACGCGGCTTGACCGGTCGCCAAGAAGCAGCCGGCCAGCGGCACTAATATAGAACGAACCGGAGGCCAAGAGCGTGCGCTTTTGGCTTTTATTCTTTGTCCGGCACTTATTTTCACGATGAAGGAGGCCTCTCTCTCGATGACGACAAGCCCAAAACCGATGACCATTGACCTCAATGCCGATATGGGAGAAAGCTTCGGAGCGTACCGAATCGGAGCGGATGAGGCGCTGCTGCCTTACATCAGCTCGGCCAACATTGCCTGCGGATTCCATGCAGGGGACTCGGCGACGATGCGCCGAACGGTGAAGCTTTGCGCCGACAGTCAAGTGGCGATCGGTGCGCATCCGGGGCTGCCCGACCTTCAAGGCTTCGGACGCCGCACGATGCACATTACGCCGGAGGAGGCATCCGACCTGATCCTGTACCAGACGGGAGCGCTTCTTGGTTTTGTCAAGGCTGAGGGTCTTACGCTTCATCATGTTAAGCCTCACGGGGCTCTCTATAATATGGCAGCTGCCAGCAGGCCGCTGGCGGACGCCATCGCGCAAGCCGTTTATCGGCTGGACCCGTCCCTCATTCTGTACGGCCTCGCGGGCAGCGAGCTTGTCCGGGCCGCCGATGCGATCGGGCTGAGGAGCGCATCCGAGGCGTTCGCTGATCGAAGCTACGAGCAGGATGGGTCGCTCACGCCAAGAAGCCAGCCCGGAGCCGTGCTGCATGACCCGGAGGCAGTAGCGGAGCAGGCGAAACGTATTGTGGTTGAGGGCCATGTCTTAGCTAGGCAGGGGCGTGTAATTCCCTTGCAGGCGGATACGCTCTGCCTTCACGGCGATGGGCCGGAGGCACCCCGATTGGCCGAGCGGCTTCGAGCTTCGCTGGGACTGGAGCAGATTCGGATTGCGCCTCCGTACAGTGCATAAGTATGGCTTGAGCCTTATTGGACCGGCTGCCCGGACGCTTTGCGCAGCTCATTGGCCAGCCGGTTGAATTCCTTCCGCGCTTCCTCCGACTCGGTTGTGAAATAGGCCGCCGACAGAAAGCGTATGATTTTGTTAGCATCCTCAGGACTTAGCATCTGTCATCCTCCCCTTTCTTTCTCTCCAGTTTATGTACCACAAAAACAAATGGTGAATCGTCGGCGTGGCAGGTTCTGTGCGAGTCCAGGTAATTATGATATGATGTAGGGGACCGCTAACCAATCGAGGTGAGCCCAAAGCATGCTCCGCGTATTCGTCTATGGAACGCTGTTGACGGGTGAAACCAATCATCATGTGGTATCGCCCTACTTGCTGTCCGTAAGGCCCGGTGCAGTCCGCGGCAAGCTGTACGATGCCGGGGAATACCCTGCGCTCGTCCTCTCCGGTCCCGAGATCCGGGAAACGGTACTAGGGGAATGGCTGGTTGTTACGGAAGAAGGGCTGGCTGCCATGGATCAGCTGGAGGAATATTACGGCGCTGGCTGCAGCAATGATTATGAACGGGTTTGGATTCGCGATAACAGGGAGGAGGAGCTGGAGGGCTGGGTGTACGTTTGGATGGACTCCCGCGGCTGCTCCTGCATTCCATCCGGCTCGTGGAGAGCGCACCGCGATACAAAATAGAAGCCTGGACTCCACCTTTAGAAACGTTTGGCGGAGTACGGCTTCCAGTCTTCTTTTTCCGACTTTTTAATAATTTCGGATATGCGCAAAGCGATGTTGTGGGATTCTTCGTCACCGTAGTGCTTCTTCAGCTGCTCGAATGTCAAATTATCCTGCAGCAGCTTTCGGGAAACCGTGCTTTCCCGATACCAGGCATCGGTGATCGCGAAGAGTCCATCCTTCTTCAACCACACTTCGTGGTAATGATTTTTATCGTCTTCTAAAGCTTTAAGCGACAAATAATAGGCGAGCATGGGGATCCGAGGATCCGACACCCGCTGGGACACGACGGAACCGGAAGCGATCGGCTGGCCGAAGGACACATACTTGGACACCTTGCGAATTAAGTGATCAATGTTGTCCATTCGAATCATCCTTCCTCAATAGGGCGTTTTTCCTAATATTACTAAAATTTAAATCAAGAATTGTTTATGCATTGATCATACCATAGTTCAAAGGGTCTATACATCATACTTTTGGCCCATATGTTTAGGTGTATTTTCACACACACAAGGAATAGGGCCATGACATGCTTTACACCAAAGAATTCATGTAGAGGTCTGAGAATGGGGGCTAGTTGCGTATGGAAAACTATCGGATCCTGCTTGCCGACGATGAAGCGGCACTGCGTTTTTTATTGACGGAAACACTCTCGGACGAAGGGTACCGGATTACGGAAGCTGAGGACGGAGAGCAAGCGAAGCAATATTTGGAATCGGAGCGCTTCGATTTAATTATTTTGGATTATATGATGCCGGAGAGGACCGGGGTCGAGGTATGCGAGTGGCTGCGAAGCGAGGAGAATGCGAATCGGGAGGCTCCGGTTATCCTGCTGACAGCGAAGGCCTTGGATAAGGATCGGGAACGGGCGAAAGCGGCCGGGGTGTCTCAATATATCGTCAAGCCGTTTAGCCCTTTGCAGCTGCTGGACATCGTGGAGGAGCTGATCCGCAAGGGCAGCTAGCGGCGCTTACCGGTAAAGATACGTTATCTATAATGATGAGAGCGGGAAGTGAAGATATTGAGACATGCATCGGAGGAGGAGCGCATTGAACGGGAGGCCCGTTTGCTTAAGGAGGGACGCAGGCGTTACATCGCAGTTCTGCACAAGCAGCTGGCAGAGCTCCAGGAGCTTCATCAGCTTCAAGTAGCGGATGATGCTTTGCAGTATGCGCGGCGCATCTATCGGCTGGTGCACACCTTGAAGGGAAGCGCGCCGATGTTCGGCTTCGAGCGTATCGGTATGCTGGGACAAGCTTGCGTTAAAGTGTGGCAGTGGACGGAAGAGAAGCTCGAGGAGAACTCGTCGGCGGAAGCTCTGCTCACAAAGTATGCATTGAGTATCGAGGCAAGCCTTCCGATCGTGCAGGAGCTTGAGATGGAGACGGACATTTATACCCGCGAGCTGGAGCTTGATGAGCATCAGGTTTTTACGATGACTGCACCGAGTGGAGAGCGACTGCTGATCATCGATGATGATGAAGTGCTTCGCTCCTATTTGGTTCGTTTGCTGAAGCTGGACGGCTATACGGTAGATGAAGCCGCTGACGTCGAAACTGCAGAGCGGCTCCTTCGGGAGCATGTGTATCATCTTATCACTTTGGATCTGATGATGCACCCGCAAAGCGGCTACGAATTGTTCGAGCAGTTGAAAGAGGATCCGACGCTAAAATGGATTCCGCTTATTGTCATATCCGGGCGCAGTGATGTGAACGACAAGGTTCGCTGCTTTCATCTGGGGGCGGATGATTACGTGTCCAAGCCGTTCCAGTATCGGGAGCTCAGCGCCCGGATTTACAGCCTGCTGAAGCGGACCAAAACCTTCGAGCAGATGGCGTTTCGCGACCCTTTGACCGGGGTATACAACAGGCGGTACTTTGACCACCAGATTCAAGCGGAGCTGCAGCGGATTTCCCGATACCCGGCACCGATTTCCTTGGGGTTCATCGATATTGACCGGTTTAAATCCATTAATGATACCTATGGGCATCATATCGGCGATCTGGTTCTTCAGGGGCTGGCGCACATGCTTCAGCATCATCTGCGGGCGACGGATCTCGTTGCGCGGTTTGGGGGGGAAGAATTTGTCGTCGTGCTGCCGAACACCCATGCCTCCGATGCGAGGAAAACCTTGGAGCATATTCTGCAGCTTACGAATCAAGGACCGGTAGCCCAGTATGAGGGACAAGCCTTTCATATCACCTTTTCCGCAGGGGTTTCCGAGTGGATGCCGGGCATGTCCGTCCAGCAATGGATCGAAAGATCCGACGCGGCGATGTACGATGCCAAGCAATCGGGACGCAACCGTGTGCTAGTGAAGGATAACAGGCCTGTCTCCGCAGTCGCGGAGTCCACTGCTTCCATTGAACCGCGTAAAACCGTCTTAATCGCAGACGATGACAAAATCCTGCGTTCCATTCTCATAGCTAAGCTAAAACATCTGCCGATTGATTTCCTTGAGGCGACGAATGGGGAAGAGGCTCTGCGTATTCTCCAGGACAAGCCGGTTGACCTGACCGTCTTGGACGGGGTGATGCCGCGTATGGACGGGTTCGGCGTTCTGGAGCGTTTGCAAGAGTCGCGCACACGCAGCGTGGATACGAAGATTCTTATGCTCTCCGGCCGCACCCGCGAGGACGATGTGAGCCGCGGCTTGCAGCTGGGGGCGCATGCCTTCATGCACAAGCCCTTCTCCATGGTGGAGATGGAGCTGAAGGTGAAGGAATTGCTGGACCTGCCATCATAATAATGTCCAATATAAAAAGGAAAGGACCTTCCGAATGGAAGGTCCTTCCTTTTATAATATTAGAATTTATAAGTTTTGAGCGGAGCTCAATGATTCTGATGTTTCAAGAAAAGCTACCTTTTGGACACGAATGCACTACTTTGAAAGGGCTTCGATAGAAGCTTTTCTTATAAGGCACATAGCCCAGTGACCTACAGGTCGTCCCAGTTCAGGTTGGAGGACTTACTGTAGTTGGTTACCTTTTGCTCGAAGAAGTCGGTCTTCATGCTGTTCATGTTGCTGAAGCTCTCGACCCATTTCATCGGATGGTCTACGACTTCCGGGTATAAAATTTCCAGACCCAGCTTCTTCATCCGCTCGTTGGAAATGTACTTGATGTATTGGTCGATGATCTCGTTGCTGAGACCGTTAATTTTGTTATTGGTGATATACTGGCCCCATTCGATCTCATGCTGTACGGCGGTGCGCATCATGCCGCGCAGATCCTCGATCAGCTGGTCGGTGAACATTTCCGGATTCTCCTTGCGAATTTCACGGAAGATGTTCTGGAACAAGGCCAAATGCGTCAGCTCGTCGCGCTGAATATATTTGATCTCGGATACGGTGCCCAGCATTTTGCCTTGGCGACCCAGGGCATAGAAGAAGCTGAAGCCGCTGTAGAAGTAAATGCCCTCAAGGATGTAGTTGGCCATAATCGTCCGCATCAGGTTTTCCGTCGTAGGCTCATCGATGAAACGCTCATAGAGGTCAGTAATAAACCGGTTGCGGCGTGCGAGATGCTTGTCCTCGCGCCATTGGTTGTAAATATCGTCTCGAACCTCTGCAGAGCAAACACTGTCCAGAATGTAAGAGTAGCTCTGGCTGTGAACGGCTTCCTGGAACGTCTGAACGGTGAGGCAAAGATTTACTTCAGGCGCCGTAATGTACTCATTGATGTTCGGCAGGTTGGCTGTTTGAAGCGAATCCAGGAAAATCAGGAAGCTGATGATTTTATCGTAGCTTTGGCGCTCTTCCGGCGACAGGAACTTGTAGTCCTTCGCATCCTGGGCCAAAGGAATTTCTTCGGGGATCCAGAAGTTGTTCATCATAGTACGGTACATTTTGGTAGCCCAATCGTACTTCACGTTGTTGAGCTCAATCAGGTTGGTTGTGTTTCCGCCGATCATGCGGCGCTTGCCCCAGTCACGGTCGCCATCCTCGTTAAAAAGCTTTTTCTTTTGCAAATCCAAGGCTGAGTCATCCCTTTCCATCCGCCTGTCTTGGCATCTCGTGACAAAGGCGGTCCTATTGTTACTTATACATCATGTAATGCAAGGGCCGCTTATCGTATGGGAAGTCCCCTGCCTAGCGGCAAGGGACTTCCTGATACAAGCACTACGTTAGAGTGACCCGTGATCACGTTGAACATTCGTTTCTCCAAGGCTGGCGCGATTTCAGCCGCGCCACTCCACTATTCCACTGCTCCGTCGATTGAAGTAGTGCTGGCTGGTGTGGAGAGGAATGTCCATTTGCCGCGAGTTTTGCACCCCATCCATACCTTCCAATCTAATCAAAGGATGGGGTGCAACTGTTTGAGCTTAGGGCAAATGGATATTTCCTCGGAACACCGGCGCGTAGCACTACTTCAATTGCCTTACGCCGAGCAGCTCACACAATCTTCCACTTCCAGGCTCTTATTGCGGCAGTAATATACGGTCTTCAAGCCGTGCTTCCATGCTGCCATGTAGAGCTCCAGGAATTCCTTCGCCGAAAGCTCCGGAGTAATGTACAGGTTGAACGACTGCGACTGGTCGATATGGCGCTGGCGGGCGCCGGCTGCCTTGATGCTCCAGTGCTGGTCGATGCGATGCGCTTCCTTGTAAAACCACATGGTCTCCGGTCCGAGGTTCGGTGCCGTTTGCGGAATAACCGCGTTCTTCTTCTCTTCCACGAAAAACTTGTTGAAGATCGGATCGATCCCTGCGGTAGAGCCGGCGATCAGAGATGTCGAAGCCGTAGGGGCGATAGCGAACATCCAGCCGTTGCGGACGCCGTACTGCTTCACCTGCTCCTTCAGCTCCTGCCATTCGGAGCCGGTGTAGCCGCGCTGGTCGAAGTAGGAGCCATCCTGCCACTCGCTGCCTTCGAAAGCAGGGTAAGGGCCTTTTTCCTTAGCAATCTCCATGGAAGCCTTGATCGCGCAATAGTTCATCCACTCATAGATCTCGTTAGCCTTATCCACGTGCTCGTCGGATTCCCATTGAATCTTCATCTGAGCGAGCATTTGATGGTAGCCGCTGGAGCCGAGGCCGACGGCACGGTACTTCTTATTCGTAATTTCCGCTTGCGGAATCGGATAGTAGTTCAAGTCGATGACATTGTCCATCATGCGCATTTGGGTTGTAACTACGCGCTCAATGTCTTCCTTTGTATAGGTGCGTCCCAGATTCGTAGAGGACAGGTTGCACACGACGAAGTCGCCGCTCTTCATTTTGGTAGTAATAATGCCGTCTTCATGAGTGGTCTGCTCCAGCTCGGTGGCACTCATGTTTTGGCAAATTTCCGTACACAGGTTGGAGCAATAAATCATGCCTGCATGCTTGTTCGGATTCGCACGGTTGACCGTATCACGGAAGAACAGGAACGGCGTGCCGGTCTCGAAGGAGCTCGTCAAGATCCGCTTCATAATGTCAATGGCAGGAACCTCGTCCTTGGACAGCTTCTCGTCATTTACGCAATCCCAATAGCGCTGCTCGAATTCCTCACCCCACGAGTCTTCGATGGAATAGCCTTTCAGCTTGCGCACCTCGTGCGGATCGAACAGGTACCAGCTTTGACGCTCTTCGACAGCCTTCATGAAGATGTCCGGGATACAAACGCCAGGGAAGATGTCGTGCGCCTTCATGCGGTCGTCACCGTTGTTCGTCTTCAGGTTCAGGAAATCGAAAATATCCTTATGCCACACATCCAAATAGACGGCTACCGCACCGGAACGAACGCCGAGCTGGTCTACCGCGATCGCGGTATTGTTGTAATTTTTGATCCAAGGCACAACGCCACCGGCTACGTTCTTAAAGCCACGGATGTTCGAGCCGCGGCTGCGCACCTTGCCGACGTAGATGCCCATGCCGCCGCCATGCTTGGATACCTGTGCGAAGCTTTGATCGACGTTGTAAATACCCCAGAGGTTATCCGGAACGGTATCGATGAAGCAGCTGGACAGCTGGTGCAACGGCTTGCGTGCATTTGCGAGTGTCGGCGTTGCCACAGTCATCTCCAGCTTGCTGAGCACATCGTAGAATTGCTTGGCCCAGTGAAGCTTGTCCTGCTCCTTCATGGCCAGATGCATCGCTACGCCCATGAACAGCTCCTGGGGCAGCTCCAGCACTTCCTTGTCCAAGCCGCGAATGAGGTAGCGGTCGGATAAGGTTTTCAAACCGATATAATTTATCAGATAGTCGCGCTCAGGCTTAATATAAGCGCCTAGCTGAGAGATTTCGTCCTTGGTGTAATGCTCAAGAATATATTTGCCGTAGAGGCCCATATCCGTTAAGTAAGTAATGAGAGAATAAAGATCTCCATAGCCGAAGTGCCCGTATTTACGGTTCAGGCGGGCTTCTTTATAAAGATCGTAAGTAAGGAGCTTCGCGGCGACATATTGCCAGTTCGGTTGCTCGACGCTGGTTTTCTCTACCGCTACTTGGATCAGGAGACGCTGGATTTCTTTGGTGGTGATGCCGTTGCGGAATAAAGGCAGCAACGCGGTTTCGAGCTCGAGCGGGTCGCATTCCGGATAGCCCTCGCAGGCGAAATCGATAACCTTCTTCATTTTGGAGAATACTAGCTCTTCCTTCGTGCCGTCGCGTTTGACGATGATCATGAGTACTTATCTCCCTTTCCTTCGCAAATAAAAAGCATGCCCTCCGCCCGGGTGGCGGATACATGCAGATTGCCCTTCACTCTGGTTGTCGCTCATGCGTCTAGCGCATAAGTTCGTGCCGATATGACAAAAAATTACGAATCTCGGATTATCCTTCGTTATGCAGTCATAGTGAAATTAGTTTCCACACTGTTCCGTGACAGTCACACAATATATCGTAGGTCGTTGTTCCTAACAACACTATATATTGTTTCCGTCGAAGGCCGTAAGAAGAATTTACCTCATTTGCACCACCCCTGTCAATCTCTTAAATTTGCCTAAAATTTCGACATTTCGGTAGATTCCTAGGTGCATCAAGGGGTTTCGCCGATTCATGAAAATAAATGAAAATAAAAAAGGATCCGTCTCGGAAATATACCGAGCTCGAACCCTATACAAGCTAGCCGCCCCACCTGCGGCGGAACCGGAACAGCGCATACCCGGCGAAATTAAGAAGGGAGAACAGGAGCACCCATGCCAAGGAAAGTCTTCGTTGATGGTAGGCGGTAATGATTCCCCAAAGAGCGAACAGCACCCAATATACGGCGAAGAAGGGCAGACTCCAGCCCTGACGGTAGCCGGTATGCAGAGCAGGGTCTGTCTGAGATTGCATAGCCCATTCCGGACCGCTACCGCCGCCCGCGCCATGATATTCGTCGTATACCGCATCCCGCGGGTACAGATAGACCGCCTTCTCCAGCGCGGTAGGGAACGGATCCTCCAGCAGCGTTTCCGCGCGAAAGAGAGCGATATATTCGGTCCCGTACAAATTCTCGGAAGCCAGGCGATCGAGCTGCTCGCGCAGCTGCGGCGTGATTTCCGTTTGACCTTTAAGGAGCTCCCATACACCTGTATCCAGCTTGGATTTCTGAGCCATGTGCAGCTGCTCTTGAGCGAAGAAATATCCGAAGATCAAGACACCGATCAGAGCGAATGCCATTGACACATACAGCAGCCTGCGCGCGAACACATGCTGCACGGAGAGGGTACTCAGCATTTCATGCTGAAGCTGCTTCCCGCTGCCGAATCGCTCAAGAGCGAGCGACACGCCGGCCTCCTCCGATAGCCCCTCCTCCTGCAGCTCCTTTACGGCTTCCAGCAGATGGACTCGCATCTCCTCCTTGAGCTCCTCCAGTTCCTGGGGATCCCCCTCGAACCCTCGAAATACACTTTGTATGTAGTCTTCAATTCGAAGCTTTGTCTTGTCGTTCATTCCCGGCTCCTCCTTCGAAAAAAGTATCCATAATCTCGCGCATAAATCGCCACTCCGCCTGTTTCTGCAGGAAACGTTCTTCTCCGGGAGGGAGGAGGCGGTAATACTTGCGTCTCCCGCCCCCGGACTCGGCCTCCTCGCCCCAGAAAGCCTCGATATAGCCGTGCTTTTCCAGACGCTTTAGTGCAAGGTAAAGCGTTCCTTCCTTCAGCTCGAACTGTCCACGGCTCTTCTCGCGAACCCGCTTGGCGAGCTCGTAGCCATACATGGGCTTGTCCAGAAGGAGAGAGAGCAGCATCGAATCGATATTTCCTTTCAAAAGCTCCTTGTCAACCTCCACCGCCGTCAAACCTCGCCTTCATATGATTAAGTACATAATAATATAGAGTACCAAGTTATGCAACGGTTAAGTGTAAATTTGGTTTGTATCTCTGGAATATGCTACATTTATTATATTGAAGAGAGAGGAAGAGAAGGTATGCAGGAAAAAGATACCCTCATTCGTTTCGGTATTTCTATGCCGCAGACGTTAATGGAGCAGTTTGATGCGAGGATTGTCGAACAGGGTTACGATAACCGCTCGGAGGCAATTCGCGATCTGGTCCGCAAGGCGCTTCTTGAGCCTTCGCTGATCCGTGGGGATCAACTGGCGGCGGGGACTATCGTGATGGTGTACGACCACCACATCAGCGATTTGCCGATGGTGCTTACGGAGCTCCAGCACGATTACCATCGTGAGGTCAACTCTACCCTTCACATTCATCTGAATGCGAAGCAGTGTCTGGAGGTCATCGTCGTTCGCGGCATCGTTAGCCGTCTGCGCGAGCTCCAGCAAAGGATTCAGGTTCAGAAGGGCGTATATTATGCGGAATTATCCGTAACTCATGTGGAGGGCGGCATGGAGGATCATACCCACGACCATCCGCACTCGCATTCTCATCACCACGAACATCACCATGGACATGGCTATGGGCAAGGCCAAGGACATGAGGGGGAGCCGTCGTTATGAAGAAATATTTTACACGGGAGGAAGCTGACGCGCTTCTCCCGACAATTAAGCTGGACTTATACCAGATTCAGAAGGTAAAGCACCGCTTCGAGGCCAAGTACTCTCAGCTTAAGGCATTGAAAGCGCATGTGAAAAGGCATGGCATGACGGAGGGGGAGGATCCTTTCTTCACGCTGGAGGCAGAGCTCGAGTTTATGCAGATGGAGGCGGACACCCTGCTGCAGAGCTTCCGTATGAAGGGTGTGCAGCTGAAGGATATCGATTCCGGACTGATCGATTTCCCTGCGGTCATGAACGGGGGAGAGGTTCTGTTATGCTGGCGGCTTGGCGAGGAGCGGGTGGAGCATTATCATGGGATGCATGACGGCTTCGCCGGGCGGAAGAAGCTGACGGGGGATGCGCAGAATGAGACATAGCCGTATGGGAAGCACAGCAAAAATCGTAGGCAGATGGCTGCTTGTCATGCTCCTGGTCCTGATGGTTCCGATCGGGAGTCTCGCCGGCGGCACCGCTGCCGATGCGCATGCTTCGCTGCTCGAAGCCCTCCCTGCTGCCGATAGCGAACTCTCCAGCCCGCCGAAGCAGGTCGTTCTTACCTTTAATGAACGTCTGGAAGAAAGCTTGTATTCATTACGCGTACTGGACCGTAACAAAAAGAGCGTCACCGATCGACCACCGGTAATGAGCCAGAACCGCATGCAGCTCTCCCTGGAGCTTCCGCCGTTGAATCCAGGGACGTATGTCGTCACGTATCGCGTCATTTCCGCTGACGGACATCCGGTCGAGGGGACTTACGTTTTTGCCTCCGGCACCTCGCTGGACAAGCCGTCCGTAGGGGCAGCTCCGCAGCTGGAGCATACGCACAGGCAAGAGGGGGCACCGTTTCAATCTTCCGGCTGGAAGGATCAACTGACCTATGCCGTTCGAATCCTTTATTATTTCATACTCCTTTCCTTTACCGGATGGCTGCTCTGGCTCCGCTGGCTGCCGAAGGACGTTTCCGCGTCCGGCAAAGAGCGGCTCCAAGGCATAGGTACACGCCTGCAGCAGGCTTATCTGCTGGTGTTTATCGTATTTATGTGGGTACACTTATTTGCTCTCATTGGAGACGGCGGGCGTGAAGCGCTGCTCAGTCTCTTTACCCGTACGTCGATCGGTCCTGCGTGGCTGGGGGGCCTGATTCTGGCGCTAGTGTCCTTCCTTATGCTGCATAGAAGCAGCGTACTGGATTATATCTGGGTCGCTTTGGCGTGGTTCTGCAAGGCGCTGCTTGGTCACGCCGCCGCATTCGAACCCGTAGGCGAGACACTGACATTGGACTGGCTGCATTTGGCCTCCGCGTCCATATGGACAGGCGGGCTGCTGATGCTGCTATTCTTGTGGCGTTATAGCCGAGACGATGCGAAGCGGCTGTATCCTTCCTTCTCCGCCGTTGCGCTGCTTAGTATTCTGCTTCTAGCGGTATCCGGTGTGTTGTCGGTGTTTCTTTTTCTCCCGGATGTAAGGTATGTCGTGGAGACGGGCTGGGGTCAATTTGTTATAGCCAAAACCGTATTGGTTCTCGCCGTCGTTATGACTGCTTTCCTTATAAGAAGGGGGATCCGCAAGGGGGATGAACGGTCGCCCGGCGTCCTGATGATGGCCGATGGGGTGCTGATGAGTCTGATCGTGGTCATTGTCGGTATCTTCACTTACTTGTCTCCCTTGCCGCCGAACAAGCCGCTTCAATGGCATGTAATGGGGGAACGCATTCATATGACGACGCAGATAACGCCGAATGCACCGGGTGTGAACGATTTTACAGTCAAGGTATGGCTGCCTGAAGAGCTGGGGAAGCCGAAGCAGGTGATCCTTAAGCTGCAGGAGAGAAATTCTTCTAAGGAAATCGCTCCGCTTATGGTGCCTCTTCAGCCTGTGGAAGATACAAGCGCGGACGAATCCTACGGAATGCCCAAACATACGTACAAAGCGAGGGGGCCTTACTTGCCTTATCCAGGGCACTGGAAGGTGGAGGTTCGCGTTATGGATCGGGAAGACAATGAAACGGTGTACGAGCAAGAAATGCGCGTTTACTAAAATATGAAGTGTGAGGGCTCCTTTCGACAATATTCGAAGGAGTCTTTTGCTGTATTATTAGGACTTAGGAACTAAATGCTCGCTTGTCCTTTTATAATCCTAACGTTACAATAGAGATACTATTCGTTTTATATGAAGATGAGGGTCCCTATGTCGAAAATAACACGAGCAACATTCGTCGATACTTGGCAGCATTCTCCGCCGGAGCGACCCCAATTTCTTTGCTTATTGACGGTGCTGATCAGCACGGAATTGATTTTCCTGCTATTCCGGCATATGATCGGGCAGCCAGGCGATCGGCTGGATTATTTGGTATCTGCTGTGATCGCACTGCTATTGAGCGGTGTGCTTATGATAGGGGCAAAGCATGGCTCGTCTCGGGGCATTCGCTATATCCCGTTTTTGGTGCTGATTTTTGTGGGTATGGCAGGCGCTGAGATGGCGCTTCGGTTGAACGGCGGCATGGGCGGTGTTTCTAGGGGAGATTGGCTGGAGGCATCCGCGAGGCTTTTGATTACCGTTCCGCTTCTGTACTTTCTGTTCTCGGTTCTGAGACAGAGGGAGATTACGGAGCAGAAGCTCCATTACTTGTCACAGCATGACCAGCTGACCGGGCTGCCCAATCGAGGCATGTTCCAATCCATGGTGCAGAAGGCGATCAGTCAGGCTAAGCAAGATGATAGTATGCTCGGTGTCATGTTTATTGACTTGGACCGGTTTAAGAACATCAATGATACATTCGGTCATGAGATTGGCGACCAGCTGCTGATGGAGGCGGCGGAACGGCTCAGGCAAGGGCTGCACTCCACGGACTGGATATCGCGGCAGGGCGGCGACGAGTTCACGGTGGTGGCGGTCGAGTTGACGCATGAGGAGGATGCCGAGAAGGTTGCCCGTAAAATCATCGACCTGCTCAGCAGACCGTTCCGAATCGAAGGTCATGAGCTTCGGATCGGCTGCAGCATTGGAATTTCGCTTTATCCTTCGGATGGTGAAGACGCGGTAACGCTGATGAAAAATGCGGATACCGCTATGTATCGTGTGAAAGAGCAGGGGAAAAACCATTACATAAGGTATAAGCCGGAAATGAACGATTCCGTGATCCGCAAGCTGGTGCTGGAGGAGTGGCTCAACAAGGCGCTCGATCAGGAAGAATTTATGGTGTACTACCAGCCTCAGGTGGACATTGATGTCGGCGGCATTAACGGAATGGAGGCGCTTCTGCGCTGGAATCATCCGGGAGTCGGATATATTTCGCCGGCGGAGTTCATTCCTTTAGCGGAAGAGACGGGATTGATCGTTCCCATAGGCAAATGGGTGCTGCGCACCGCATGCCAACAGAATAAGGCTTGGCAGCGTGCCGGTTATGAGCCATTGAAGATTGCGGTGAACATTTCGCCGATTCAATTTTACCAGCAGGACTTCGTACAGGTTGTCGTTGATGCGCTGCGGGAGAGCGAGCTGGATCCTCAATATTTGGAGCTGGAGATCACGGAAGGCGTCGCCATGTACCAGGTGGATCAAGTGATTGAGAAGCTGAACGAGCTGCGGACGCTGGGAGTTCAAATTTCCATTGACGATTTCGGGACAGGTTACTCTTCCTTGACTTATCTGAAGAAGTTCCCGATTCAGAAGCTGAAGATTGCCCAGCAATTTGTCCGAGACGTTACGTTTGACGCGGACGATGCCGCGATCGTACAGGCGATCATGGCGCTGGCCCACAGCCTCAAGCTGAAGGTCATCGCGGAGGGTGTAGAGACGGAGGAGCAGCTGCAGTTCCTGACCGGGATGCGCTGCAAGGAAGTGCAGGGGTACATCTATAGCCGGCCAATTCCGGCTCAAGAATTTACTGCGCTGATGGAGCGCAGAAGTGCATAAGTGCGTAAGTGAGTAAGTGCATCAGGAATGGATAAGCGCCTTCGGATCCGGTAACAGCTGTGTGCTGCGGGTTCGGGAGGCGCTTTTTTTGTGTGCGGCGGGAGGAAATAGGTGGAGAGGATTGGGGGCCTATCCCTGTGGCTCAGAAGAGAGGTGTGTTGCAATTGCGTTTGGGTTTTATCCCGGTGGCTCAGAAGAGAGGGGTGTAGCAGTTGCGTTTGGGTCATATCCCTGTGGCTCAGAAGAGAGGGGTGTAGCAGTTGCGTTTGGGTCTTATCCCTGTGGCTCAGAAATAGATGGGTCGCAGTTGCGTTGGGGGCCTATCCCTGTGGCTCAGAAGAGAGGGGTGTAGCAGTTGCGTTGGGTGAATATCGCTATTGCTCAAATGTGTTGGAGAGGGGAGGATGGGTTCGTAGTGTAAAGGTGTCGGAAGCACATCAGCTTTTTCAAAATAACGATGAATCGCGCAAGTACGTGCTAAAGCGGAAAGAGACGAAATAATGGCAACTATGCGATAACAGACATCGAAAGTGCCAGAATAACACCAGCAGTAGCAAAAATGCGATTACACGCCGATTTTGGCTTCCCGGAGAGCGGAAAGAGATGAAATAAGGGCATATCTGCCACTACAGACATCGAAAGTGCCGGAATAACACCAGCAGTAGCAAAAATGCGATTACACACCGAGTTTGGCTTCCCGGAGAGCGGAAAGAGATGAAATAAGGTCATATCTGCCACTACAGGCACCGAAAGTGACGGAATAACACCAGTAGTAGCAGAACTGCGATTACACTCCGATTTGGCTTCCCGGATAGCGGAAAGAGACGAAACAAGGGCATATCTGCCACTACAGGCACCGAAAATGCCGGAATATCACCAGCAGTAGCAAAAATGCAATTACACAACCGAGTTAGGCTTCCTGGAGAGCGGAGGGTCCTACCCACCCCCTACCTCCCTGCCTGAACCCCCGAACCAGCCGCCTCGAGCGTACCCGCAGGTGCTGCTGCTTCCGAAGGCTGGAAGGCAAAGTACATAACCAAACGGCTGACCGCAATGACCACAAAGCAGCCCCACAGCGGAAGGACGGCGATCAAAGCACCGGCGAGCAGCGCCCCGACGGCATTACCTGCATTCATGACCAGCTGGAAGTCGGAAAAGTAAGCCATCTCCTTTTTGTGCTTGGCCGCCTCGTTCATCATGATGGAGTTGGAGGCTACCTCGTATATGGCCAGGCAAAGCCCCAGCCAGCCTTGCACGATGAGCAGCGCCCAGAAGGAATTGATCCATCCGTAGGGCAGCACGGCGGCCGCCAGACCGATGACAGCAACGCCGTACACCTTCATGACGCCGAACCGATCCATTGCCCGCCGAGCGACAGGGAGCATCAGTGTGGATACGATACCTGCGGTGACGACAAAGGAGGCGATCTGGGAATTGCTTAAACCGAGCTGATTGACATGGTAAATGATAAACAGCGGTGCAACCATAGCGGTGCCCACATGATTCAAGCCCATCCACCAGGTGCGGCGGTCGCATTCCTGAAACGGCTTCACCCAGGTGAGACGGATCGGTTGACGTTCCTTTGGCGCTAGCTCCGCAATGAGGGCCATCCCGGCGAAGGTAGCGGCACAGCCGACGAGCATAGAGATCACGTAATTTTTCGGGAACATCCACTGGAACGCATCGAGAAAATGGCCGATCGCAAAGCTGCCGATGGTGACGATGACGATCCCGATCATTTTCGTATTGCTGAAAATCTTGGGAAACTCCGCCGGCTCGACCCATCTTCGAAGGATCGCAGGCTGCTGCGCGCCGGTAACCATCACCGCTACGGCGTTGATCGACCAGAAGAACAGCAAATACGGTATGGGATTCGGCAGCAGCACGCTAAGAGCCATGGAGAGGAAAGCAAACTGCCGAATGTATCCGCTGACAAGAAAAACACCTCTGGTCACAGGCAGCTGCCGCGTTAGAAACGCAAGGGACAGTGCACAGAACAGAGGTGGCAAGGAGTTGGAAAGCGCGATTTCAAAATTGCTGGCCCCCAAACGGGCAATCAGCACTTGTAAGAACGTGAAGAAGCTAACGCTTTTCATATTTTGCAAAGCAGCATCCATATAGATTCGTGTCGATAGCTTCATTCTCATCAGAACCCTTCCGCGCAGTTGTACCTTCTGTATTCCCTAGCATACCGCGCGTGAGAGGGGATTCCCATGGACGTACCGACTGAAAACCATGGACTATCGTGCTTTAAAACGAAAACTAAGATTTGACTGCCTGCGGATGATTTTCTCCGACATAAGCGGCCGCCGAAGCATTGGAAATGACCTGCTCCGGACTTTTGCACCCGGGGATGACGGAGGTAACGGCCGGATGCTTCAAGCACCAGGCGAGCGCCCAGGTAGCCATATCCATGCCTTGCGGAACTTCATTCTCCCGAATGCGTTCGACCTCCTCGAGCTTCAGGCGGGTTTGCTCCTGATCATGGCGATGGCGCACATCGCTCTCGGAAAATACTGCGCCCGGCTTATACTTGCCGCTCAAGTAGCCGCTTGCCAGCGGTACGCGGGCCAACACGCCAAGATCCTGCGCCTGACAGGACGGGAAAACGCGCTCCTCCGGCTTGCGGTCCAACCGGTTGTATACGACCTGAATGGCCTTGGAACCGACCTTGGTGGAGTTTTCGGTTTGGTGCAAATTATCGTTGCTGCCGATGGAGGTGCCTAAATGGCGGATTTTCCCGGCTTGCACTTGTTTATCTAACAGAGTCCAGAGCTCGTCTTGGTCAAACGCCTCGTCCGTGCCCGAATGGAACTGATAAAGGTCGATATAGTCGGTTTGCAGCGCTTTCAGCGAAGCATCCAGCTGATCCAGCACCTGCTGCGGAGACCACTCCTGATCCCGTTCGAAATTCCGATGGAACTTATGACCGAACTTGGTGGCAATCACCCAATCCTCGCGGCGATGACGGGCCACGTAGCTCCCGATCAGCGCTTCCGACGTATGATCTCCATAACATTCCGCCGTGTCGATCAGATTGATGCCGGATTCCTTGGCTTGATTCAGAATCGCGTCAACCTCATCCTGTGTGAAAGGCTTGCCCCATTCCCCGCCGAATTGCCAGGTTCCTACGCCAATAACGGATACATGTAGCTCGGTTTTACCCAATCTGCGATATTTCATCAGTCGCCCTCCCGGATCTTTGTACTTCTCCTTCATTTAATACGATCTTCGCCGCAAAGTCAAAAAATGGATCCAGAAGCCGATAACAAATTTGACAATGGGTTTACATGATTTTTACAGGACATTAATAGTTCGTCTCTACAATAAGGTAGTAGCATAACCAATTATGGACTGGGGAGGAAAGGCTGACTTATGAAATGGTTCGTTCAATGTACATCCGCCTTAGTGGCGGCAGCGCTTGCAGTAACACCCGTAGCATCGGCATCGGCGGCCGACACCTCTGCTGTATGGACAAGCTCCGGCACAAGCGAGCTTACCGCGAAGCTGATTGCGCGTTATGACACAGGCTCCGGCGCCACAGGGGCAGAGATCGTACAATATGATGCCAAATCCAAGAGAGCTTTCGTTATTAACGGTGCCGAAAAATCGGTGGACATCGTCGATCTGTCCTCGCTAAAGTCAAATCCGTCAACCACTGTTGCGTTGTCGGAGGCGAAGCGAATTAAGCTGGAGTCGCTCAGCGGCCAGATCGCAGGGATCGGCGATATTACCAGCGTAGCGGTGAGCCCTAAGGGAGATTTTCTGGCACTTGCGCTGCCTGCAGCCGTTAAAACGGATCCCGGCAAGGTCGTCCTGCTCGGCATGGACGGAAGCCTCATCAGCTTTGTGGAAGTAGGGGCGCTTCCCGATATGGTTACTTTTACCCCGGATGGACATTATGTGCTTGTTGCCAACGAGGGTGAGCCGAACGACGATACCTCCATCGACCCGGAAGGATCGGTGTCCATTATTGATGTATCGGCGGGAGCCGACAAAGTAACTCAGGGCAGCGTGGTGCATGCGCTTTTTGACAATGATGCCATCATTGATGAGAAGGTCCGTAAGGCGAAGCCGGGTGCGACAGCAGCCCAAGATTTTGAGCCGGAATATATTGTTGTAGCGCCGGATAGCAAGACAGCCTACGTGTCGCTGCAGGAGGTGAACGCGGTAGCTGAGCTTGATTTGGCTGCAAAAGCTTTTACCAAGGTGACCTCGCTTGGAGTGAAGCAGCATTATAAGTTGGGCAACGGTCTGGATGCCTCTGACAAAGACAAGAAAATCAATATTCAGCCATGGCCGGTGCTCGGCATGTATATGCCGGACGGCATGGATGTGATGACCTTGAATGGGAAGACGTATCTCTTCACGGCCAATGAGGGCGATAGCAGGGACTATAAGGGCTTTTCCGAGGAGGCTCGTGTAGCTGACCTGAAAGATAAGCTTGCGCTTCAGGCGGCGAACTACCCGGGGCTTACCCAAAAGCAGCTCGATGAACTCTCCATAACAGCTGCCGACGATACCAAGCTCGGTCGTCTGAAGACGACGACAACGGCGGGAGTTAACGCAGATGGAAAATATGAGGCGATCTATACCTATGGGGCAAGGTCTTTCTCCATATGGGATGCGTCCACAATGACGCAGGTGTTCGACAGCGGAGATCAATTCGAGCAAACGCTGGCGGTTCAATACCCGAAGCAATTCAACGTTTCGAATGACAATAACAAATTCGACGACCGCAGCGACGATAAAGGTCCGGAGCCGGAGGACGTGAAGGTCGGCCGCATCGGTGATGAGGCTTATGCGTTTGTGGGCGTTGAGCGGATGGGCGGCATTTTCGTATACAATGTAACCGATCCGTTAAAGCCTCACTTCGCCACGTACTTTACCAGCCGGGATTTCTCCGGAGGGGAGAAGGACATCAAGGGCGAGAGCGGGCCGGAGGGACTCAAGTTCGTTTCTGCAGATCAAAGTCCTACGGGTAAGGCGCTGCTGCTTGTCGGCAACGAGGTTTCCGGTACGATGGGCGTGTATGAGCTGACGCAGGGCGATAAGGCTGCCAAGAAGACGATTACCATCCTGCATACGAATGATTCCCACGGCCGTGCGGAGGAAGCTTCTAATGATGGCATGGGCTTTGCCAAAATCGCAACGCTGGTACAGCACTATGAAAGCCAAAACCCGAACACGCTTCTCCTGGACGCGGGCGATACGTTCCATGGCACAACCTTCGCTACGCTTGTTCGCGGGGAGAGCATTGCCAGGGTCATGAACCAGACGGGGTATGATGCGATGGCAGCAGGAAACCATGATTTCAACTATGGCTATCAACGCTTGCTGGAGCTGGAGAAAATTGTAGAGTTCCCCATTCTCGCGGCCAATGTGCGGAAGGAAGCGGACAGTTCCCGGATTCTGAAGCCTTATGTGATTAAAGAGGTTAACGGCATTAAGCTTGGTATTCTCGGACTTTCTACGCCGGAAACCACTTATAAGACACACCCGAATAATGTAGCCGGCTTGAAGTTCGTCGATCCTGCTGTGGAAGCGAAACCCGTGGTGGAAGAACTGAAAAAGCAGAAGGTCGATGCGATCATCGCGGTCACTCACCTCGGCATTGACGAATCCAGTACCGATACCAGCATCAAGCTGGCCAAAGAGGTGCCGGGGATTGACCTCATCGTCGACGGCCACAGCCACAGCACGCTGGTGGAGGGAAAAACCGCCGACAATAACACCCTGATTGTAAGCGCAGGCGAATACACCAAGAATCTGGGCGTAGTCGAGCTGACGTTCGAAGGGAACAAGCTGGTTGGCAAAAAGGCACAGCTGGTTGCTAAGGATGCTGCCGGTCTTGTTATGCCTGATCAAGCGGTGGTAGGAACAATTAACGACATTAAGAAGGCGCAAGACGTTATTCTGAATGAAGTGATCGGCTCCGTACCGGTGAAGCTTGACGGAGATCGTGAGCTGGTACGCGTTCAAGAGACCAACCTCGGCAACCTGATCACCGATGCGATGCTGGATATGACGGGAGCGGATGTTGCCTTGACCAATGGCGGGGGCATACGAGCTTCGGTGGAAGCCGGTCAAGTAACCAAAGGAAGCATCATCACCGTGCTGCCGTTCGGCAACTATATCCAGACTAAAAAGGTTACGGGCGCAGAGTTGAAAGCGGCGCTAGAGGTGGGAGCTTCGGCGTATCCGAAATCGCTGGGAGGCTTTGCCCATGTCGGAGGCATGTCGTACTCCATCGATGAATCGAAGCCTGCGGGAAGCCGCGTTCACTCTGTGAAGGTGAAGGGGCAGCCGTTAGAGCTGGAGAAGTCATATGTGCTTGCGACCAACGATTTCCTTGCTGCCGGCGGCGACCAATATTCGTCTCTCAAGACGGCGCAGCACTTGGGCGACTTCCCGGCACTCGACGAAGCGTTGATTGCGTATATTCAGAAAAAAGGCGCGGTCTCCCCTGTGGTAGAAGGCCGTATTACGGTGAAGCCGGATCCTGCGGGAGCTGCATCGATTGCCCCTGCTCCTGCTGCTGGTTCGCAGCAAGAGTCTGCCGGCAGCGGCACCTACACCGTTCAGCCGGGCGATTATTTATTCGCCATTGCCCAGCGCTACGGTACGACATGGCAGGGGCTGCAGAAGTTAAATAAGCTGAACAATCCGCACTTGATTTATCCGGGGCAGATCATTCAGCTGCCATGAGTTAGCAAAGAACGGCCGCTTTCGGTTTATTTTGCCGAGGCGGTCGTTTTTTTTATGGGCGCTTTCCCTTTTTCACGTAAATAGCTACAATGGAAGTTGTTGTTCATCGTTGCACGGCCGGGCTGTGTTGCGTGGAATGGAATGAGAGGGGCGTGGGCGTTTTGATGAAGGTAGAGGACAGCGGGAAAGGGCTAGGGATGAGACCGTGGAAGGCCTATGGGCTTCTTGTGTTGTTTAACGTAGCGTTTACCGTACTGATTCAATATTGGGAGCGGTTACTCTATTGGTGTTTGGAGGGCAGGGTGCCTCCCATCCTTATCTTTGGATCAATAGGGTTGATCGCCGGCGCTTGGCTGCTGGGTAACCGGTTGATTGTTCGTCGCAGCTCTCTCGATTGGCGGAAGGGGATCGGAGCCGTGGCGTTGGTGGTGGCTATAGTGCTGCTGGACCCGTGGGTGCGCCCGTTATATATGAACCAGCTGGATAATCTGGCGATGTTTCAGTCGTTTCGGATTTTGGAATATTTTCGCAAGGGGTAGGACTGGACAATGAACTCGGAAGGCGATATAATGATGCTTACGTAACGCTTTCATTATCATCGCGCGGGTGTAGTTCAATGGTAGAACTCCAGCTTCCCAAGCTGGTGGCGTGGGTTCGATTCCCATCACCCGCTTAAAAGAAAAACCCTTGTATATCAAGGGTTTTTCTTTTTTCTGAGTCGTATGAGTACATAATTAGCTTTTGACTATTAATTAGAATAAAAACTCAACTAACAGAATAATTGAAGCGAATAATAAAAGAAGGACCCCCAAGCACATATTTCCAGTTCTTCTACCAAATGATTTATAAACAACAATCAAAATGATAGTAAAGAAACACAAAAGACCAAATACAAAAATAGAATACAGATTATCAAAAAAGAATAGTAGGAAGTAACCCTTAAATGGAAAGTGCATCACCGATAACCACCAATTATTCATGAAAGTACATATATTATAATCTATTATTTAGAACCGCAAGATGAACTTCCGAATGGAGTTGTTATATCATGGGCAAAGGTACATCAATAATCTTGCTCTTCTTAAGTTATATTATCACTAAATTATTAGTTTACATTAATAATCCATTTGGCATTATTTTTGGTGTCCCACTTACTCTATTCGAGAAATCAATTCCAATAATCGTAATTATTGTGACTAGTGTCATAACTTCTATCATTTTTATTACTAAGTATGATGTAACTGACATAAAGAGATTTTTGTTCATGAAGTGGATAGTGATTATTTTAATTACTGCAATAGATTTGGGACCTCATATCGTAGACGAAATAGAAAATAAAAGATATCTAAATAATACCGCAAAAAGCCGGCTACTGTCATCAATGACAAATAACCGGCCTTATTTCGTTACACCGTAAACTTGCCGACGGCGATTTTGACTTGCTCGGACGTCTGCTTCAGCCCTTGGGCGGAAGCAGCCATCCCATTCATGGTTTCCAGCTGCTGCTGAACGAATTCGGCTACGCCTTCCGCATAGCTGCGGGACTCCTGAGAAATTCGTGCCAATTCCTCCATCGTCGCTGCGATTTCCTCGGAGCCGGCTGACATTTCCTCGGTGGCTGCCGAAATTTCCTGAATTTGCGAGGTGATTCCCTGAACGGACCCTGCAATCCGATCGAAGCCGGCATGGGCTTCTTTGACGATAGCTGCTCCGTTCATTGCCTCATTGGCACCGGCCTGCATGCTCTCCGCTATGGACTCGGTATCTAGATTAATGTGACCGATGAGCTCGGCAATGGTTTCGGAGGAGCTCTTGGACTGCTCGGCCAGCTTGCGGATCTCGCCGGCTACTACGGCAAAGCCGCGCCCATGCTCGCCGGCCCTTGCCGCCTCAATCGAGGCGTTCAAGGACAGCAAGTTCGTTTGGGTGGAGATGTCCCCAATCACATCAACGATGCCCTTGATGTCAGCGGAGCGTTCCAGCAGCCGCTGCAGCTTCTGCACGGCTTCCTGGACGCTTGCGTTGATGCGCTCCATCTGCTCCACCGTTTCGGCCATGAGCTTCTGATTTACCGTCGTTTCCTCGGCGACGGAGTAAGCCTGCTGGCTCACTTCGCCTGCGGACTCGGCGATGCGCTGAACGCCGACGGTCATCTCGCTGATCGCACGCTTCGTCTCTTCCGTCGATTCGGATAAGGTGTGGGAGCCTGAGGCAATCTGCTTGACGGATTCGGCGATGTCCCGCGATGCGGCCAAGGTTTGGCTGCTGCCCTGCTGCATATCGTTCGAGGCGGCAACGACATTATGGGTTGACACGGCGATGTCTTTAAGCAGAGCCGACACGTTCGTAAGCATCGTATTGAAATTTCCCTTCAACCGACCGAACTCATCCGTACGCGTAACCTTCATCTGGAAGGAAAAGTCGCCGTTCGCCGCGCGGTTGGTCGCGTTCGTCAGCTCTCTCAGCGGACTGAGCTGCTTCGCGATGACATACCAGATTGTGGCCGAGAAAAGAATTCCAAAGGTTAGGGACATGCCTACCGACTTGATAATTTCCTTCTTTAGCAGCACCTTGATGTCATCGTAATTATAGTCTAGGCCGAAAATACCGATCACATTGTTCTTGCTGTCCGTAATTTTGGATAAGCTGCTGACGAATGTTCCGTTCTCGTCTGTATATGTATCGGTAATTGCCAATTCTGCATTGTTCAGCTGCTCAATGCCCGCTTTAAAGATGTCGGGAAGTTTGTAGCTGCTCATCGGAGGAAGTGCGGCAGCAAGCGAGCTGCTCGTGCCGATCATTTTTAGAAAGGGCTCCCCGTTCTTGGTTTCTACCTCCGGGAAAAAAACGTAAGCGTTCTCCACGAGCTCCTTTTGCGTCATGGAATCCAGTATGCTGGTAAGCGTCTTTACGTTGACATCGTCCTTTAAATCCGCTCCCGTCTTGCCTTTTTCCGCCACACCGCTAATGTAGGAACCGACCAGCTTAGCCGTAATAGCATCCGTTTCATGTATCGTTACGAGCTTGTTCATGTGCATCTGACGCATGGAGAAATAGGTGAACGACGCGGATGATAAGGAAAACACAAGCAGGATTACAAAGACCATGAGGGTCAGTTTTCGAGCGACGTTACGTGTAACCGTACCGAACATGAATAAATCCTCCCAACCGAGATTTCTGTCGAATTATTAAAAATAATGTCGAATAATGTATTTTGATGTAATTCTATCATCCGCAGCTGCTATCCGTAAAGAGAAATATTGTAAATAGATCCTAAAATCTGTTTAATCATGACATTGTGCGGAATGGTACTTATCTGTTAAAAAGCAAAAGCCTTAACCCGACAATCGGGCTAAGGCCTTCTCCTAGTTCATCTAGTTACTCGGCAGGGAAAACGAATCGCACACCTTGGCGATAAAGCTCCTCATGCAGAGCGGCAATCGGCACATCCTGCAGCGTGCAGCCGCTGTCGATTGCGAGGGAAGCGGCAACGCCGGCAGCCTGGCCGAGCGCATAGCAGGTGGCTTGCACGCGCATCGACGACATGGCGACATGCGTGGCGGAAATGGCGCGGCCGGCCACAAGCACGCCGTCCAGCCCCTTCGGGAGCATGCAGCGGTACGGAATGTCGTAGCCGTCGATATCGCGCTCATCCGTGACCTTGGCACCGTCCGGACTGTGGATATCGATCTCGTAGTTGGTCTGCGCAACAACGTCGGCAAATCTTCTTCCCGAAGTAAGGTCCTCCTCGGTCAGCGTGTAATGACCGACGATCTGGTTGGTTTCTCTGACGCCCGTCTGGCTTCCGATGTGAGACAAAATGTAGTTCTCGAAGCCGTTGCGCTGCAGGTAATGAGCGACGGAGAACACTTGGCGGAGCGATTCCTGCTCGGCGAAGCTGACGTCGTCGATTTTTGCGCCGTTCCCTTTCACCCGGGTCATGTTGACAAGCAGCGTGCCGTCTCCCATCCGCTCCCAATACAAATGACGGCCTTGCGGCAGGTCCTCGACCTTTTCATAATAATAACAGCCTTCCGGCAAGTAGAGCTCTGTCTTTTGGCCTGTGTTTTGCATCATAAACATGAGTGTCATCGGCTGTGTCAATCCGTCGCCATCACGCCCCGAGGCATACGCTGCGCCGGCGTCGATAGCAACCCGCGCATCACCCGTACAGTCCAGAAACACCGCGCCTTCCACGGCGCGCAAGCCTTCGCGGGTATTGACGATCACCGCTTTGACACGGCCATCTTCGGTAACGGCCGAAACGAAGGACATGTGATAGCATACCTTGACGTTCTCCTGCTCCAGCTTCCGGTTCAAATAATAGCGGAGGCGAAAGGGAGAAAACTGCGGGGCCGTATTCAAATCTTGTCCTTCCGGGACATGCTCCTTGATCATTTCCGTGACGATCTCCCGGTAGATTCCCGTGACGTTGCCTACCTTCATAAAAATGCTCACGTTCCCGAGCGTACCCATGCCGCCAAGCTGTGCGGATTGCTCCAGCACAATGACTTTCTTGCCGCTTCGGGCTCCCGAGAGGGCAGCGGCCACTCCTGCGGGACCTCCTCCAACAACGACCAGATCGGCGCGGTCATACACCGGGATATCCCGTTTCAGTTCATAGGTTGTCGACATCACTTCAACAGCTCCTTCGCTCATTTTGCAAACAGTATAGCATTCATTTTTGTTGAGTTTTAGTTACATTTTACTTACACTAATGGAAGTGAAGCTGAAGGAGGTGGGAAGCGATGCGAAGGAGCAAGCCGGTGACCTTGAAGGATATCGCTGCGGAGCTGCAGCTGACCGTTCATACGGTTTCAAAGGCGCTGAGGGGACTGCCCGGCATGTCGGAGCGGACGCGGCAGGAGGTAATCGAGAAGGCGAAGGAGCTAGGCTACCATACGAAAGAACAGGAACGCAGCATGGCGGTTGAAAGGATCCCCTATCATTCGGTTAAGCAGCGAAGATTCATGATGCTTCTGAATGAGGATTCCCACTTTAACCGGTTGATGCTGACGGGGGTACAGGAACGGATGATCGAATTCGGACATTCGGTTGTTCCGGTTGTCGTGCCTCCAGCCTCTTCCGTCAAGCTGTTCCGGGAATGGATGAAGCGTCATGAGCTCGATTATTGCGACGGCCTCTTTTTGAGCCCGGCCCTTCCGCTCCCAGCGGAATCGGAGCTGCTCTCGCAGCCGGTTCCCAAGCTCATGCTTAACTTCCCGCCGCATACAGTGGAGGTGGACAGCGTCGTCTGGGACGTATATCACGCCGTTCATTAGTCGGTTCGGCACTTCATCTCCAAGGGGCACCGCCGGATCATGTATGTCGGAGATATCGAGTCGCACCGCGGCTTTCGGCTGCGCTGGCAGGCCTTTCAGGAAGCGATGAACGAAGCGGGACTTACGGTTGATCCGAAGGCCCACATGACGGCGCCGCCCTCAACGAAGGAACAGTGGATCGAGGAGCTGCGAGAGAAGCTGATTGAAACAAAGCCGACGGCCATTCTTTGCGCGCTGCAGCGAGACCCTGCCTGGTTCTACTACGCATGCAGCACAATCGGGCTGTCCATCCCGGAGGACGTATCCCTCGTCAGTCTGGAGCATGAGCGGCCGTCCTTTTTCCCCGAGCTGACGCGCCCGATATTGCTCGTCAAGGAAGCGGGTGAACGCGCAGCCGAGCGCATGCTCTGGAGAATCGCCAACCCGGGAGCGCCCTATGAGCATATTCGCCTGCAGGGGGCTTTTTACGAAGGAGAAACGGTGAGGGCAGTAAAGGGTAAGCGTTAGCGTCATCTTATGTGATATTGGAGATGACGTCTTTTATCCGCACCGGACAATTTTTGCTCCACCTGCCGTCCGGTCGGACGTTTCTTGCCTTCCCCCCGCAGCTTGTCCTTCTACTCGTAGCCCCGGTCCATGAAAACAAGAACTGTCGGTTTTGCAATCGGGCGTTTTCTTTTACAATGAAGATAGGCTGTATATGAGCAAGATGCTGCCGGCAGAGGAGGGGGGACCCATGAAGAACTGGTTGAACCGCTGGAGACGATGGTTTGATTTGGGTCGTGACAGACGCAGCGGGACCTATCTGCAGCGGCTGATTTGGGTCGGGTGCTTGTCGGTATGCATACCGATTATGATTGCGGGACTGGTGTATTACCAGGTTTCGATGGAGCGGACCAGGGAGCAGATTATTGGCGAGAGCCAATCTTCGCTCGTACTGGCCAAGGACCGGGCGGAGCGGATGCTTCAGGGGATTGAGAAGGACTCGCTGCAGCTGGCGGCGGACCCGATCATCACGGATTTGTTCGCCGGGCGGATTCAAGATATGCCGCTGATCTGGCATCTGGGTCTGGTCAACAAGATTACGCTGGTCAAGAATGCGAATGATTTCATTAAAGAAATTTATTTCTACAGCACGCTGGAAAGCGTCGTTCTGACGAACAATTACGGCTCCATGGAGCTGGATCAATATAAATACAAGGCGGACATTCAGCAGCTGATGAACGATGCAAGCCTGACCAGGTGGACCTACTTGCCCGCGAGCAGACAGGAGGGCTTGATCACGTTTGTCCGCAAGGTGCCTGTCGGCTCGAGCAGTAATGCACAGGGCATCTTGGGGCTTCAGGTGGACATTGGAGCGATTATTCGCTTCCTGCCCGAGGAGGCGGCGGTCATTCCCATGGGCAAGGAGCTGGTGTTCCTCAGCACGATCGGTCATCTTAAGCTCGGGGAGAGCCTTGGCAATCTGGAGTCATGGGCCGGTTACGAGACGATTGCAGCTTCCGAGGACAGCATCGGCAGCTTCTATGAGACCCGGCAGGATGGAAGCAAAGCGCACGTCTCGTATATGAAAAGCATGTTCGGGCGCACGTATGTCTCCGTCATTCCGGAGGATCTTATTGCGGACAAATTGGCGTGGATTCGGGTGCTGACGATTACAGCGCTGCTTTTCATCATCGCGCTCGCCGCCATGTTTACGTATTTCAGCACGAAGCGGGTGTACAGCCCGATTGAACAGCTGATCAAGCACAGCAGATCGGTTGGGGCCGGACGCATCCAAGGAAGCGAGAACGAGCTCGAATATATTCGGGCCTGCCTCGATTACTTGAACAAGGAATCCCAAAGGCTCGGCAAATATATGGAGAAGGTGCAGCCGACCTTGCGGGAGCGCTGCCTGCAGCAGCTGGTAAACGGCGATTATATTCTTAGCGACGCGCTGCTTCATGATTGCGAAACGTACGGACTGACGGTGAAGGCAACGTACGGGGTCATGGTCGTCGAGGTGGAGAATGCCATCAGGGAAACCCGGTTTCTGCCGAGCGACAAGCCGATTATTGCGTTTACGCTGGCCAATGTCATTCAGGAGCTCATGGAGAAAAATCCGGATCTGCAGGGCTACGTTTTTCCCTATGAGGGAAGAGGCGTAGGCCTCATTCGATGGGACGATATGGAGGAGCAGGGCAAGCTGCCGCAGCGGATGATCGCCTTCGCCCAATCGGTATGCGATTCGCTGCAGAGCTACTTGTCCTTCGAGGTATCCGTGGGCATCGGACGCTGTTACTCCCATATCGCGGACGTGCCGGTATCGTACAAAGAAGCGGTCGTTGCGCTGCAATACCGGATTTACCAGGATACGGCTTCGATTCTGTACATTGAGGATTTGGAAAGCTCGAAAACCCGTTCGGTCTTCCGCTACCCAAGGGAGCTGGAAGGGGCGATTGTCGACTCGCTGTCCAAAGGGGAAACGAAGCTGGCGGAGCAGTCGCTCGAGAAGTTCACGAAAGCGCTGCAGCAGTCGCAGTCGTATCATTTTATCCACCAAAGCTATTCGGTTCTGCTGTCCGCCATTATTACTTCCTTGGAGAAGCAGGGCGGCAGCATTCTTGATATCCTGGAGCACAATCTGTTCGGCCAGCTGGAGGGCAAGCGAACCTCGAGAGACATCATCGATTGGTTCACTGGAGTGCTGTTCCCGCTGCATAAGCGATTGACGGAGGAAACGTTGAACGATAACGGGCAGTCGGCGATCCGCCAAATCTGCCAGCATATTCGCGAGCACTGCAGGGAGGACTTAACGCTGGTGCAGTGCGCCGAGCTTGTCGGGATGAGTCCGTCGTACGTCAGCCGGCTGTTCAAAAAGGAAATGGGAATCAACTTCCTCGACTTCGTCGTGGAATGCAAGGTGGAGGAGGTCAAGCGGCTGCTGCTGGAGACGGACCAGAGCATCAGTGAGATCGCGGGCATCATCGGCTATTCGGAGCGGAATCTTACCCGCATTTTCCAACGCAAGGTGCAAATGACTCCAAGTATGTTCCGATCCGCATACCGGTAATATCGTAAGCTCATCGGGGCCTGACTTATGTCGGGCCTCGATTTTTTGTGTTCCAAAGGCCGGCTGCCGGGCACAAGACAGATTTTGACCTGCTCCCGCCGGAGCTTGTTTAAAGCAAGGATTGTCGCTATGCTGCCATGTTCGGCTGTCTTATGATGAGCTCACAGGGGGAAACGTTCATCCCGGACTAACCGAAAGAGGTGCATAGAAATGATCGAGACTTCCAGAGCCCGACCCCGCCCGACGGCAGCGGCTGCCCCCCGGCAAGGCTATTGGTCCCGGCTCCGGGACCGCATGCTGCAGCATAAATACATTTACCTGCTGGCGCTGCCGGGCATCCTTTATTTTATTGTTTTCAAGTTTGTGCCCATGTGGGGGCTGCTGCTCGCCTTTAAGGATTACAACCCTTACAGCGGCTTCTGGGGCAGCGAATGGATCGGGCTGAAGCATTTTACCGAGCTCTTTGGCGACAGCAACTTCTATATCATGCTGAGAAACACGTTTGCCATCAATATTTTCGGACTGGTCTTTATGTTTCCACTTCCTATTATTTTGGCGCTGATGCTCAATGAAGTGCGTCACGAGACCTTTAAGCGGATCAATCAGTCCATTGTGTACCTGCCGCATTTTCTATCCTGGGTCGTTGTGGCGAGTATGACGTTCTTTATCCTTTCGACGGATGTAGGGATCATCAACAAGCTGATTACGGAATCCGGAGGCGAGAGCATCGCGTTCTTATCGAACCCAAATTACTTCTGGGGGCTCATTACGGCGCAGAACATGTGGAAGGAAGCGGGCTGGGGGACGATCATTTTCCTGGCGGCAATGGCGGGAGTCGATCCCCAGCGGTATGAGGCGGCTGTAGTAGACGGGGCGAACCGGTGGAGGCAAATTTGGCACGTCACGCTGCCGGCGATCCGGCCGACGATCCTGATCTTGCTCATTCTGCGGCTCGGTCAAATGGCGGATGTGGGCTTCGAGCAAATCCTGCTGATGATCAATCCGCTCGTCATTTCCATGGCGGAGGTATTCGATACCTATGCTTACACCCAAGGGATTCTCAAGGGTCAGATCAGCGCCGGGGTTACGGTAGGCATGTTCAAAGGAGTGGTTGGCTTCGTGCTGGTAATGACCTCCAACTATATCGTGAAAAAGCTCGGACACGAAGGAATCTATTAACAAGGAGGAGGAGCTGCCATGAGCTTTGTTACGCGGAAAAGAAAGCTGGAGCTGTTCGATTATGTCAACTACACGCTCCTTGCCCTCATTTCTCTCGTATGTGTATTCCCGTTCTTCTATGTATTCAGCGTTTCGTTTACGGACCCGGAAGCTTATGTGCCGCTGGAATTTTACATCTTTCCGGAGCAATGGTCGTTGTCCGCTTACAAGTACATTTTATCGACCAACAGCTTCTTGAATGCGCTGAAGAGCACGACGTTTATTACCGTCGTAGGAACGGTGCTGAATCTGGTGGTTTCATTCTCTCTCGCTTACGCGCTGACGAAAAAAACGATGCCCGGACGTGGGCTGATGCTGAGCGCAGTTATCTTTACGCTCGTATTCAGCGCCGGGATCGTGCCGAGCTACCTTCTGATTAAGCAGCTCGGTCTGCTGAATTCCTACTGGGCGCTGATCTGGCCGTCGCTTACGAATGCGTGGAGCCTGCTTGTCATCAAGAGCTTCATGGAATCGCTTCCTGGCGAGCTGGAGGATGCGGCTAAGATCGACGGCTGCTCCGATATGGGGGTGTTCCTGCGCATTGTTCTTCCGTTGTCCCTGCCGGCGATTGCGGCATTCACGTTATTTTTTGCCGTATCCCACTGGAATACGTACTTCAATGCGCTCATTTATATTTCCGATTCCAAAAAGTGGACGCTTCAGGTGCTCGTCAAAACGCTCGTCATTGATTCGGATACCATTGGCGTCGGGCAATCAGGAGGCGGGGACGACAGGCTGGTGCCGCAGGAGACTATTCGCATGGCCTCGATCATGATGGCGATGGGCCCGATTCTCGTCGTCTATCCGTTTCTGCAAAAGCATTTTGCCAAGGGAGTGATGCTGGGCTCGGTTAAGGGATAGCCGGTAGTGCAGTTCAAATTCAGCGGGTACCGAATCAGCCGAGCTGACGGACCCCCATTCAGGAGGAAGCTATGAGCGTAGAACGCAAAGCATGGTGGCAAAGGCCGCTGCGTGTCATCCAACCGAACCTGCAGGTGCGGGATACCGGATTGATCGATCCGGAGCAGCTGGCGGAGCAAATGAAGAGCATGGGGGGCAATACGATTGTCTTTAATGTCGGGGGGATCTATGCCTGGTACCCGACCAAGGTGCCGTACCATACGGTGAACGAGCATCTGCCGGCATCGTTTGACCTACTAAGGGCGGTGATCGAGGAGTGTCACAAGAGGGACATCCGCTTTATCGCCCGGCTCGACTTCAGTAAGGCCGAGGATTCGGCTTACTTGAGCCGGCCCGAGTGGTTTGCGCGCCAAGCGGACGGCGAGCCCTTGGTCATCGGGGCCAAGAGGCCGGGCCCGTGGTCGCTGCTGATGTCGACCTGCATTAACAGCGCTTACCGCAATGAGGCCGTGGCCATCCCTGTACTGGAGGAGGTGCTGCAAGGATACGATGTGGACGGCATCTTCTTTAATGCACCGGGTTATGTCACCTGCCATTGCGAGGGCTGCCGGAGGAAGTACCGGACCGTATACGGCAGAGAACTGCCGCAGGACGCTAAGGAATTCGCGCCGGAGTGGGCATCGACTTGCATGAGAGACAACATGGATAACCTGTACAGCATTATTAAGAAGACCCGCCCCGAAGTCCCGATGATCCTGTACTACAATTTGTACAAGGACAATTTGTTTGACCGTGCGCAAACGACGGATATGCTTTGCACCGAGCCGCAGGATATTTTGTCGCTCGGCCACCGTCACATCCCCGAGTTCTGGAAGCCTGCGCTGAGCATCAAGCTGGGCAGGTCGCTGCCGGAGCGTCCGGCTCCGTTCGGCATTGTGCACTCCAGCCCCGGGATGGATTGGCGTCATACGGGACTGCCTCCGGCCGAATACCGCTTCTGGCTGTCGCAAATTCCTGCGCATGGCGGGAGCATCTGGCATTCACTGACGGGGATCCCGGAGACCATTACCGATAAGCGGATTTTGGAGGTCGTGTCTGAGTTCAACCGGAATGTGGAGAAGGTAGAGAACTACATGGAGGATGCGCAAACGGTAGCGCAGGTAGCCCTCATGTGGACGGCGGACGCTTCAGCGGAGGGCTGGGCAGACGGGCTGATTGCCCGGCAAATTTTATTCGATGTGCTGCTGCTGGAGCAGGCGACGCCGGAAAGGCTGCAGAGGTATAAGGCTCTTGTCATTCCTGAAGGTATGAGCTATACCGACGAATTCCTGGAGGCGATTACAGCCTATGTGAACGCGGGCGGACAGATTTTGGCGGAGGGGGCGATACCGGAGCGGAGAGAGCTGCTATCCCTGTTAGGGATTTCACGGGAGCTATACGGCAGCGAGTATTTGACGGCATCGTATTTGCGGTTCGAGGGCGACAGCAATCCGCTGCAAAAGGGCCTGGAGCAAACGGAGCTCATTGCGCATTGCGGCAAGGTGATCTATACCCGTCCGGCCGATGCGGGCACGGAGGTGCTGGCGACACTGGTACCGCCGTTCTCACCGATGGAAAGTGTAGGAGCGCCTCCGGAGCGGGCGTCGCTTGCCGTCAGCCATACCGACATTCCGCTTGCCCTGCGTGCCGCTTCCGGCAAAGGCCATGCGCTGTACTTCCCGTTCTCGCTCAGTCATCTCATCAATGAGTTTAAGCTGGATGAGCATTACCGGCTGCTGGCGAACGCCATCGATCTGGCGCTTGGCGATGAGAAGCTCTTGGAGACGAGTCACTACCAAGGGCTGCAGGTGACGGCCTTTGAGAAGGGCTCCGACATCCTGATCCATCTGGTCAACGGCGCGGGCCGGCGGCCGCTCTCGACCGAGCTGCCACTGTACGGCATCCAGGCGAAGCTGCGTTTGAACGGAAAAAGCGTCAAATCCGTCCGGCAGCTGATTGCAGGAGAGTCGCCAGCCTATTCCGTCAACGAGGGGATGCTCCATGTGGAAGTGCCGGAGCTGCGGATTTGGGAATGCCTGCTCATCGAAACAGAGGAATCGTGATATGATCATGAATAACGAAGGCTTTACTAGTGCCGGTCAAGACCAACCATAATCCTTAAGGGGGATGTCATATATGAAAGCATTCAAGAAAAGCACGGCAACCGTTTCCTGTCTCGTAGCTGTATCCATGCTGGCTGCTTGTTCCGGATCGAATGAACCGGGGAAAGCGGGGACAACGGGCGGAACGAAGACCGATAACGGACCGCTGACAATCAAAATATTTGCCGGCTTGTATAACGAAGTGCCAGATATGAACAACGCGTACTGGACGGAGTGGCAGAAGCGCACGAACAGCAAGCTCGACATCGAATGGGTCCCGGACGGCGACCTGAAGACGAAGGCGGATCTGCTGTTCGCTTCTGCGGATCTTCCCGAGGTTGTGGCTTCCCCTGATTCCACATGGCCGACACTGCGCAGTGCGATCAAGAACGGTGCCTTCTGGGATCTCACTCCGTTCCTGGGGGATCTCAGCGAATATCCGAATCTGAAGAAGAATATGGCCCCGGACTGGCAGAAGTACTTGTCCGTCGACGGCAAAATTTACGCGGTGCCGCGCTCCCGTTCCCGGATTGATAACGGCATCAAAATCCGCAAGGATTGGCTCGACAAGCTGAACATCCCTGTGCCGACCACGCTGGATGAATACGCCGCTGCCTTGAAGAAGATCATCGACAGCGATCCGGACGGCAACGGCAAGAAGGATACGCTCGGATTGATCGGCCACGGCGTCATTATCAGCGATGGGGACGATGCCTTCGCCGCCGGCTTCGGTGCTCTGGATCCGACCTACAACAGCGAGGGCGGCATGATCGATAAGCGGCTGACTCCGCAATATACCGAGATGGTCAATTGGTTCCGCGGACTGTATACCGACGGCGTGCTGTCGAAGGAGTTCGCGGTCATGAAGAAAACGCAGGCCGAGGAGCTGTATAAGACCGGCCGTGCGGCCTCCTACGCGCGAAGCGTATGGTGGGATAAGGAATGGGAGGATTCGATCAGCAAGACGCAGCCGAATCCGAAGATTCTCAATCTGACCCTGAAGGGGCCGAAGGACAATGCGATCGTTCTGTCAACGGGAGTATCCGGAGGGTATTACATCAGCAAGAAGGTGCCTGAGGCTAAGGTGAAGCAGCTGCTGAAATATTTTGACTACACGGCTTCCGATGAAATGACCGACTTCGGCTATTACGGCATTGAGGGCGTACACCATAAGGTGGTCGGCGGGCAAAAGGTATTGACGGACCAAGGCGTCAAGGAAGTCAATACGACAAGCAAGGGCGCAGGCGTGCTCGCTTATGCGAAGTGGGGCAAGGTGGAGAGCGCCTCCGGCGACAAGGCCTACAACGATGCGAAGAAAAAGGAAGTCGAGCAGTACGACACGATTGGCAAGGTCGATCCGTTCCGCTACGTGTATTCCCCGACCTTCAACAGCATCTGGCCGAAGTATGAGAGCGAGTTTAAATCGATGGTGACCAAAGCAATCGTAAGCCAAATCTCCATGGACGAGTTCAAGGCTTATGTGGAGAAGCTGAACAATATGCCCGAGATGAAGAAAGCGTTCCAGGAAAATGCTGAAGCCTACAAGGAATTTCACAAAAAATAATACGGCTGTGCTTAGGCGGTTACCGGGGGAGTCCCCGGTAACCGTTTTACGACGAGGGGAGGAAAAGGGACATGGCTTGGTGGACAACGAACAGGCTGCGCCTGATTCAAAATAATTTGCGCGAATCCGATGCCAATCTGGATGTGGACTTGTTAATAACGCAGCTGAAGGAACTATCCGCGAACGTACTGATGATGAATGCCGGGGGGATTGTGGCCTTTTACCCGACGGAGCTTGAATATCATTACCGGGCTGCCGGCCAACGCAAGGATTTGCTTCAGGAGGCTGTGGAGAAGGCGCATGCGAACGGCATGAGGTTTATCGCGCGTTTCGATTTCAGCAAGGCGCATGAATCGATCTTCGCGAAGCGGCCGGAATGGTTCTACCGGACACGGGAGGGAAAGGAGGTCAACTATCACGGGATCGTGCATACGTGCGTCAATAGCTTTTACCAACAGGAATATTCGTTGCAGGTTATCGATGAGGTGCTTACCCGGTACGAAGTGGACGGCATTTTCTTCAACATGTTCGGGTACCAGACAAGGGACTATAGCGGGAGGCATTACGGGATTTGCTTCTGCGAAAGCTGTCAGGCCGGGTTTAGGGAATTCAGCGGCGGCATGGAGCTGCCGGAGACGGAAAGCCTCGATGATCCTGTGTACCGGTTGTACAAGGAGTTCCAAGACGTGACGGTGAAACAGATCCTAGATCGTATCCATGAGCTCGTCAAAAGTAAGGACAGGGAGATCGCCATCTCTACCTATAACGAGTACAAGGTCGATATTGTCCGCAAGGAGTCGAATACGGACATTCACCGGCCGCATCCCGTCTGGCTGTACTCCGCCTCGGAGAACGTACAGTCGCTGGAGGACAGCTGGGACGATAAGCTCGTCAGCAACTGCAGCATCAACGCGATTGATTTGGTTCACCGCTTCACGGGCGTTTCCAACCATGAAATCAATATTCGTCTGAAGGAAGGGCTGGCCAGCGGTTCGGGTCTCGACTTCTGCATCATCGGTGTATTCGACGATTATCCGGACAGGGAGAACCTGCCGACCGTCGCCGACATTTTCAAGTATCACAAGGACAATGAGCGGTATTACGGGCAGTTTCACTCCATGGCGGATGTGGCGCTGGTGAAGCCGGGACGGCCGGTGCAGAAGCACAGGAAGGAATATTTCGGCTTGTACAAAATGCTGAAGGAGGAGCACATCCTCTTCGACGTCATTCACCAGAACACGCTTGCCGCCAACGCAGAGCGTCTTAAGGGCTACCGGGCCATCCTTATTCCGGATACGGCCGGTTTCTCCTCGGAGGAGCTGAAAGTGCTGGAGCTGGCACATGAGCAGGGTGTTAGCCTGCTGGCTACAGGAGGAGCCTTTACCGAAGGGGCAGAGGAGCAGGCATTCTTGCGGCGCATATTCTATGTGAGCGTGGAGGGTGCACATCACTACCATCAGGAGGCGGCCTACCTCTGGACGGAAGACAAGCAAGTGTTCCCTCGGTTTCCGGAGCGGGATTGGATTTTTCTCGACGGGCCGTTCCACCGGCTTCAGCCGGAAGCGGGTGCGGTACGTCAGCTGCCGCTCGTGGAGCCTACGACCTATGGTCCGCCGGAGCGGGCGTTCGGACACCGCATCTCGGAGCAAGCGGCGGGAGCCCAGGTTGCGGCAAAGACGAAGGGAAGAGCCATAATCCTTCCGTGGCAGCCCGGTACGCTGTATTACCAGCACGGCTTCGCCGACCATAAACACGTGGTGCTTGACCTTCTGGAGCAAGCGGCAGAGGGGCCGTGGAAGCTTAGTACGAATGCTCCTCCTTCTGTGGAGGTGTTTTTCCACAGGCTGGATGACGGCGCGTATTTGCTCCATCTGCTCAATCTGTCCGGGTTTAACGGCGTAACGTATTTCGAGCCGCTTCCGGTGTACGGAATCGAGCTGTCGCTTCGCGGGCTGGGAGATTGTCAAGGGGCTGAGAATTTGGTGACGAAGTCGAAGGTAGATTATACTAACACGGATCGGGCAATAACAATTCGGCTGGGGGAGCTGAAGGATTTTGCAGCGATTGTGATTCGGACGTAACGGCGCTGCATGTCCAGAGTGCTGCTATAAAACGGCAAGCTCTCGGTGTCGCCCGAGGTACGGCTCATTTCAGCGCTAGCTTGCTGGCCGCCGCGTGACCCATAAGGGGACGCAAAGCTGCTTAAAGTGCAGAAGCGCAAAAACCCGTGATCCCAAACAAAATTCTTGATATTTATATGGAATATGGTTTTATTTCCTACGGCCCGTTGGAAACGCGTAATGGCAGATGTGCGATTACAGGTATCCAGCGGGCCGAGAATGGTGAGTGTAGGGGCAAATTTGCGATTAGACTGACCGTATGGCCGGTATTTCGTGCTCTATGGCTCGGATAATGGCAGATGTGCGATTACAGGTATCCAGCGGGCTGAAAATGGTGAGTGTAGCGGCAAATTTGCGATTAGACTGACCGTATGGCCGGTATTTCGTGCTCTATGGCTCGGATACTCGGATAATGGCAGATGTGCGATTAGAGGTATCCAGCGGGCTGAAAATGGTGAGTGTAGCGGCAAATTTGCGATTAGACTGACCGTATGGCCGGTATTTCGTGCTCTATGGCTCGGATAATGGCAGATGTGCGATTACAGGTATCCAGCGGGCTGAGAATGGTGAGTGCAGCGGCAAATTTGCGATTAGGCTGACTAGTTGAGTGGTATTTCGTGCTCTATGGCTCGGATACTCGGATAATGGCAGATGTGCGATTACAGGTATCCAGCGGGCTGAGAATGGTGAGTGTAGTGGCAAATTTGCGATTAGACTGGCCGTATGGCCGGTATTTCGTGCTCTATGGCTCGGATAATAGCAGATGTGCGATTACAGGTATCCAGCGGGCTGAGAATGGTGAGTGTAGTGGCAAATTTGCGATTAGGCGGCTGACCGTATGGCCGGTATTTCATGCTCTATGGCTCGGATAATGGCAGATGCGCGATTAGGTGGGACCGTAGGTTAGCTTTTGTTCATACCAAAGTGTGTTGTCGCCGTGCTCCAACTAGCTGCGCTTCCCTGCTCGGGAGGGCGCTCTAACAAAAAAAAGCCCTTGGCAAGATGCCAAGGGTTTTTGGTTACGATATTATTTACCGGTAATCACAATATCCCACTCGTGGATTTCGTATTTTCTCGCGCCTTCGATAACGAACGGATCGTTCTCCGCCAAGGACTTGGCTTCCTCTTCGGATTCGGCCATATAAATGACCAGTCCGCCCCAGCCGTCTACAAAGCGGCCGTTGGCAAAAATTTTGCCTTCGCTGCGCTTTTGCTCCAGGTAGTCGAGATGCTGGGGGCGGAATGTCTGGCTCTTCTCCGCATCGAGCATAGGCAGGAAGCATGCAAAGTACTTCATTGATTATTCCCTCCGTTAACTTTGGTTTGTTGGAACAAATACATCGCGGACATGTCCTTCTCGGCGAGCTCGGTCTGCTTCACATCGCTTAGCAGCTGCAGCGCTTTGGCTCCCATCGGCAGCTCCAGCTTCAGCTCGCCGGCCACCTGCTGCACCAAGGCGACATCCTTATGCAGCAGCTTCAGGGCAAAGCCCGCTTCGAACTGATCCTTGGCGATGAAGCTGTTGTAATGCCGGTCGAGGATGCGGCTTTGGGCGAAGCTGTTGCTTAAAATTTGAACCAGAGTATCCAAATTGGCACCCAGCTGCTGTCCGAGCACCAGTGCTTCGCTCGCCGCCTGGGTATGGATGCCGACCATCAGCTGGTTGATCAGCTTCACCACGGTGCCGCTGCCCACGTCGCCGACAAGGTATATATTTTTGCCAAGCGCCTCGAGCAGCGGCTTCACGGACTCGAACACCTCCGCCTTGCCGCCGACCATGATGCTGAGCGTGGCCGATACCGCACCCGCAGTACCGCCGCTGACAGGGGCATCCAAGAACTCCATGCCTTTCGCCTGAGCGGCAGCGGCAATTTTCTTGTTCAGGTCCGGGGATACCGTACTGAAATCGATAAGGATGAGACCGGGACGTCCGTTAGGTACAATGCCGTTCTCTCCAAGATACACCTGTTCCACATCCTGAGGCAAGGGGAGGCAGGTCGTGAGCACTTCCATTTCCTGACTTAACGCCTGCAGCGAAAGCCCTGTTCTACCGCCGGCCTCGGCGAAGCGCTGCTCCGCCCCGGGGCTCCGGTTCAAGCCGTATACCTCAAAGCCCGCCTTGGTTAAATTGGTTGCCATTGGCAAGCCCATGTTGCCGAGTCCGATAAAACCTACTTTTGTCATGGTTATAGCCTCCCGTTTTAGTTAAGTAATCTTGCAATACTGCGTACCCGATCGTATAAATACGTCTCGGCGTTTGCCATGCAGTCCTCCAATGTCACCGGCTCGGGGACGATGGAGAAGACGGCCCGAAAATGGTCCAGCAGCTTCTCGGCCTCAGAGCCAAGGCTGCCTGAGATGAGCAGCGCGGGGACCCCTGCGGCTCGGGCCAATCCGGCGACGTGAATCGGGAGCTTACCGTAAAGCGTTTGGTGATCGCTTCGGCCTTCGCCGGTAATGACCCAGTCCGCCCCCGCGATGTGCTCGCTCAGCTTGACGGCCTCGCCCAGCACCTCCGCGCCGGGCTTCAGCTTTGCGCCAAGCACCAGCATGGCGAAGCCAAGTCCCCCTGCCGCACCGGCGCCGGGCTGCAGGCTGAGTCCGGGCTGTCCCAGATGTCCCTCGACCAAGGCTGCATAGGCTTGCATGGCTGATTCCAGCGCTTGCAGCTGCTCCGGGGTCGCTCCTTTCTGAGGACCGAATACATACGTCGCTCCTCTTTCGCCGCAGAGCGGGTTTCTGACATCACACGCGACCTGGATCTCACAGTCCTTCAGCCGGGCGTCCAGTCCCGACATTTCGACCGATCGTATGTCCGCGAGCGAGCCGCCGAAGCCGTCTACGGGCTTCCCGAATCCATCAAGGAATCGACCGCCTAACGCTTGAAGCATGCCTACCCCGCCGTCGTTCGTTGCGCTTCCCCCGAGTCCGAGGATGAAGCGGCGGTGACCCTGGTCCATGGCCGCCTGCAGCATTTCGCCGATGCCCCGCGAAGTGGTTTTCGTCGGGTCCCTCAGAGCGGGGGGAACCATCGTCAGGCCGCAGATGCCCGCTGCCTCCAGTACGGCCGTTCCGTCCGGAAGCAGGCCGAAGCGGGCCTCGTCAAGCTCCCCCAAGGGTCCCCTTACCGTTAAGGGAACGAGAGCTCCGTCTGTGGCGGCCACCAGCGTATCCACCGTGCCTTCGCCTCCGTCGGCGATGGGAATGACTGTCACGACGGCGTGGGGAACCTCCCGTAGAATCGCCTGCTTCATGATGGTACCCGCCTCCAGGGAAGAGAGGCTGCCCTTGAAAGAGTCCGGCGCAATGACAACGTTCATGTGGGTGACTCCCTTTCTTTGAATATATCGTTATTATAGCTTGGCTTGTAGTCCAAAGTCTTTATGGTCAGCAAACAAAAAGAACGAAAGATATACTTTCAATTTTGGTGATTTTGCTAAATAATAAGGATATAAGGTGAGGTGATCCGGTATGCTGACCCGCGAATTGGCGCAAGAGATCGTGCAAGAGACGATGAGACGCTTGAACCGCAATATCAACATTATGGACGACAACGGCAGCATTATTGCAAGCGGGGATGCGTCTCGGCTGGATACGTATCATGAAGCGGCCGCAGAGGTCATCCGTACGGGGCGCACATTGGTCATTACGCCGGACAACCAAGATCAGTGGCGGGGAGTGAACGTCGGTGTCAATCTCCCCATCGTGTTTCAGAATCGTACGGTCGGCGTCATCGGTGTCACAGGGTCTCCTGAGGAGATTTTGCCCTATGGGGAGCTTGTCAAAATGACGACAGAAATGATGCTGAAGCAAAATTATTTGAAGCTTCAAACGGAGTGGCAGCAAATAGCGATGGATATTGCGGTGGAGGAGCTCATTCGTGCGGAGAACCAAGACCTGCAGGGTGCGCTGCATCGGCTGGATGCGCTCAAAATCGCCATGAAGCCGCCCTACCAGCTGGCTGTTATTTCTCTACAGAACAGAACGTCGCAAACCCAGACGATGCTTCATCTTGCGGAGACGGTTATGGGAGATACGCGGCTGGTCAGCAGCTTTCTCAATGTCCATACGTGGGTCATCGTCTTTTACGGCAGAGGGGAGTCCCGTGTACGAAGCTGCATGGAACGGCTGCAGGAGCTGTTCCGTAAGACGGGAATCGAAGCGAAGTCCGGCGTAAGCTCTTCCGTGCGGTCTTTGGAGGATGTATCGTTTGCCTATCATGAGGCGTGCACGGCACTTAAGCTCGGATTGAAGCAGGGGAGAGAGCTTACCGGTTATCTCGAGGTGGAAACGGAGGCGCTACTCAGCGAGGCGCCGGCCGAGTCCAAAGCGAGGTTTATGGAGCGGCTTTTGCCGAAGCTGCCCGAGAAGCTGCTCGAGACGCTCCAGGTATTTCTCGAATGCAACCTGAGCATCGCAAGAGCGGCAGAACGGCTGGAGGTTCATCGCAATACGCTCGTCTACCGTCTGGCCCAGGTAAAAGAAGCGACCGGCTACGATCCGCAGCTTTTTCAGGATGCCATTTCGCTGCAATTCCTCGTCTGGCTCAAGGAGGATGGCGTGCAGCACGAACAAACCGCCCGTTCCTGACGGCACAGGAAGGGCGGTTCTTGTTATTCCCCTCTGGTAGGGGAATGCTTCAGAATTGTATCCTCTTGATAAGAAGCGCCGCCAAAATACAGCGTCCCGATAGGACGAGGCTTAGGCAGCAATGCTTCTTCCACGGGATTTCCCGTGTGATCCAAATAGGCATCCACAGCGATATGGTCGTGGTATAGGCAGATATCATCGGTAAACTCCTCCGTTTCAATCCGTAGTGCCGTAGCCTCCCATGGTTCCAAATCTCTACCATCCATCTGTACCGGAAGACGATGAACCTCTACCTTCGGCATCAGCGAGCCGTAAGGAACAATGACGGTTTCCAGGGCGGCCCGCCCCGATGCGGACAGCGACCGCCTCACAACCGGATTGACCTTGTATTCGCCATTCAGGAAGAGGAGGCCGGACTCAAGCATCAGACGATCGTCTTCCGAGTGCCGTCCGGTAGGGAAGACCAGAAGCGCATTGGCCTCGGCCATATTCGTGCGTACCTGCCGGCTGCCCCAATCAGCCGTGCTTTCCCCGACAGGGAGATGAAAGTATTGATCATAACGATGCTGCGCATTGGCCTCGAACAAATCGACAACGAGCCAATACCGGTTTTTGACGAAGAGCACTTTGCGCGTGTGGATAACCGGGTCTTCGTAACGGGTATAGCCATAGTGACTGGCGGTAAAATAATCGTATTGCCCGTTGGTGCGCACATCCCAAATTTTACATGCTGCGGTAGGCGGACTGTTCCAATGCAGACTGCGGACATGCTGGTCCTCTCCGTCGACGACAACCGTATTATGAGCGCGGGTGGAAACAATATATTTGCGCTCCTTGTTCCATTCGAACAGTCCCATCCCCGAATCGGCAATCAGCTCCCGGCCGTTCGCATAGAGAACGAAGCTGAGCGCATCGGAATGCGCATGGCCGTTGATGCCGACGCCGGCCCGCATCGCCATATGCATTGCGTTACGGCTCCAATTTTCCCTGGACACGAGATAGCCTCCGATGGGAAAGCAGGCCAAGGTGTCACGGGGAGGCACGGCCTCGAGCCGGTTATACCGCTCCGCCGCCCCGGGACCCAGTCTCCATAGGAGGGAGAACGGAAGCTTTTCATGTCCTACATACTTGAAGTCTCCCCGCTCGAATAAATAAGCTCCCAGGCTCATCACGCTGCGAAGCTCGTTCTCCGAATGCAGATCCGTATCTCCGAAGCGGGCGAGCTGACCGTCCGGCGTGATCAAGTGCATCATCACGGCAAACATCGATTCCAGGATTTCGTTATATTGCCCCGTCGGCAGCTCCAGCGCACGGAACAGAGGCACCAATTCATACAAATCCCGCATGACGACCAGATGGTAGTTGGGACTGGCCTCGAACTGGACCCCGTCCTCGTAGACGTTCTGACGAATGTACCCCGGCAATTCTCCCAGCCCGTACGCAAGCCACTGCTTCGAGACCTTAAGCTCCGGCAGGAGCAGCGCCACCTGGATTAAGCCGCGCAGCTGCATGCACACATGATTCCCGTGGCTCGCATGGTACTTGCGCACATAGTCGCCGTGCTGATGAAAGGATTTGATCATCTTCATTTTGACTTCCGGGGTAAAGGAAGGGGAGCCAAAGAAGGTGATGAACGCCTCCGGCAGCATAAACAACCGGACCCCCACCGACAATGGGTCCCAAGTGCAGTGCTGCACCCGGAATGTGCCGTTAACCGGCGTCGGACAATCTTCGATGAAGTGATCCATCATCTTATTGAAGCATTCGGCGTATTTTTCATCCCCGGTTAAGCAGTAAGCCCTCGATAAGTGCTTCACGTAGACGAAGCGGGTCAGATGCAGCTGGTATTGCGAGCTATCATACAGCCAGCTGTTCCAGTCATAGGCGCCTTTGCCGAAATTTACCCGTTTTCCCTTGGGGAGCGGCAGGCTACCTTCCGTAATGAGGTCCGCTTCTCGGATCGCCTGCAGGGCTTCTTCATCCAGGCTATAAGCTTCCTGGGCATAGGCCATGAGCTCTGGCACCGCTTGTACGCCGAAGTAGTAGCGTTTGACCGTGTCCTGCGTTATGAGATGCAAGTAAGCATCGCGGGCTTCCTCCGCCTTCCCGGACAGGATTAGGCGACGTACGTCCTCCATCCCGGGCCGGTTCAGATCCAGCTCATCCCGCAGGAAATCCTCATCCGTCATAAGGGGCTTGGTATAGTCAGGGTTATGCCGAAGCTCTTTATAGCCCATAGATATCATTAGGGTTCACCTTCGTTTTCAACATAGTAGCCCATCGGCAGCCTTATTCCTTGATCGATCCGAGCATGGCGCCTTTGGCAAAATATTTTTGCAGGAACGGATATACCGCTACGATCGGCAGCATGGCCAGCAAAATCGCCGCATTTTGAACGTTGGGGCCCAAATTGGCCGCCATTTGCGCATCCAGAGCGGCATCCGTAGAGATGTTGGAGGCACTGATCGCCACCATCTGTCTCAGCAACGGCTGGATCGGCCACTTGGACGGGTCGTTCAAATAAATGACTGCGGAGAAAAACTCATTCCAATATTGCACCATAAAGAAAAGGGCGAATGTGGCGATGATCGGCTTGGAGAGCGGGATCACAACCGAGAACAGGATCCGGAATTCTCCCGCCCCGTCGATTCGGGCCGCTTCATCCAGGCTTTCGGGCAGGCTTTGGAAGAACGAACGGATTACCATGATATTGAAGGCGCCGGTCGCTGCAGGCAGGATGATGGCCCAGTACGAATCGATCAGCCCCAGGCTTCTCACAACCAGATACGAAGGAATCATGCCGCCGTGAAAGATCATGGTAAAAAATATAAATAATAGCATGAATTTGCGGCCGGGCACGAATTTCTTCGACAGGGCATATGCCAAGGTAATAGAAATTACCAGATTTACGCACGTCCCGATGGCCGTAATGTACACCGAATTTTTAACGGAGGTAAGGAAGGTTTGCGCCTGCAGCAAGTAGTAATAAGCATCCAAAGACCATTCCTTCGGCCATATAAAGAAGCTTCCGGCCATCGAATAGGCAGGCGGGCTGAAGGAAACGGCAATGATATAGAGAAAAGGCAAAATCACCGTCAAGCAGATCAGTAGGATGATGACCGTCAGCAGACTGTCAAACCAGGTTACTTTTGCATTCATTAAGGTCCACTCCTGTCTAGAAAATGCCTTCTTCACCGAGCCATTTGGCAACATAGTTGGCCGCCAGCACCAGGATCAGACTTGCTACCGATTTGAACATGCCTACGGTAATGGCGAAGCTGTAATTGAACTGCTCCAGCCCGATATGGTACACGAACAAATCGAATACATTGGAAACCTCCTGATTCAAGCTGTTGGTCATCAGGAAAATTTGCATGAAGTTCGAATCCAGTGATGACCCGAGCCGCAGCAGCAGCAAAATTACGATCGTGCTTTTGATCCCCGGGAGCGTGATATTCCAAATGTTCTGAAGCCGGTTCGCCCCGTCCACCTTAGCCGCTTCGTAAAGCTCCGGGTTAATCCCCGCCAGCGCAGCAAGGAAGATGATCGTTCCCCAGCCGGCATCCTTCCAGATGGACTGCAGCACGATCAAGGGCCGAAACCACTCGTTGCTTACCAGGAAGAGCGCGTTGCCGTTAAACCATTGCTCCAAATAGTGATTAATGACGCCGGAAGGCCCGAAGAAGGAGATGGTGATCCCGTAGATGACTACCCAAGACAAAAAATGGGGAAGATAAACAATGGTTTGGGATAAACGCTTGAACAGCTGCAGTCTCACCTCATTGAGCATGAGAGCCAGCAGGATCGTAAAGGGAAAATACACCGCCAAATTGAGAAAGCTGATCAAAAGCGTATTGTTTAGCAAATGAAAGAAATCCGACGTGCTGAAAAACTGCCTAAAATTGTCCAGTCCGACCCAGGGGCTGTCCCAAATACCGATGAAGGGACTATAATCCTTAAACGCCAGCACTAGTCCCCACATCGGAACGTAGTGAAATAAAATAAAGTAAACCAGGCCCGGGGCAGCGATTAAATAAAAGGGCCAAAGCTGCTGAAATCGATGTATTCGCAAGGTTCTCTCCATGAGCTGCGCACTCCTCTCCCTCAATGCGGATACGAAAAAGGGGGAGGGCTCCCCCTTTTGTGCACCCGCTTTTATTTACGATCCTCGTTATATTGGTCCAGAAGCTCCTTCGTGATTTGTGCGCCCAAGCCGTTCGACCAAGTATCGATTTCCTTCTGCACGTCGTCCCACTTGGCTTCGCCCAGCACGTATTTGGTCATCGCGGCGCTCATTTTCTTGTAGGTGTCCGGATTTTTGCTGGAGGTTTGCGAGCTGTAGCTTAAGAACGGATTCTCAATACCGAATTTGCTGATGGTATCCAAGGAAGCCTTTTGTTTTTGTAAAATGGCCGGATCCTTGGAACTCGCATAAACATAAGGGTCTACCCGGTTCTGCAGAACGAATTGAGACGGCTTGTCCAAATCGTACTGCTTTTTCTGCTCCTCGGTCTGAACGGCAATACCGTTCTTGAACTCACTGGAATGAATACCGGTAACTCCCGCCTTGGAGAAGGCCACATTGTCCTCCGATGCGCTGAAATCAAGGAAGTCTACGATCTTCTGAACCTTCTCCTTCGGTACGGAGCTTGGAATGGCCCACAGTCCGTAGTAGCCGCCGATCACTGCTACACCTTTCTTGCCTCCGGCGCCTTCCAAGATGTCAATGATCGCAATTTCCGCCTTCGGGTCCACTTGCTGCAGCTTCGCTAGGTTTGCCTCAGCCATATCGCTCACGTTACCTGCGAACACTCCGGCGACGCCGGCCAGAAACTTGCTTCGCGACTGCTGCTGGTTTTTCAGAACAGGTGCGTCCTTATCGATGAGTCCCTTGCTCCAGGCATCCTTCATCCAATCCAGGTAAGCCTTATATTCCGGTGTGAGGAAGTCGCGGACCGGTTTCCCGTTATCGAGCTTCCATGTGTTCGGAATACCGAAGGCGAATTGAAGCGGCAGCACGCCGGAAAAAGGTCCCGGTGATGCGGCGCCGTCCACGCCGAAGACGGTATACGGAATCGTTTTGCCTCCGCCTGCCGGATCGTTCTCCTTGAACACGGTCAATGCCTTGGTCAACTCATCCAAAGTTTTCGGTAAGGGGAGATTGTACTTATCCAGCCAGTCCTTCCGGATCAGTAGGCTGGCTTCTCCACCGCCGTAAAGGCCGCGAGGTCTTGGAATCCCGTAAATTTTCCCTTGTACCTTCGTATTGTTCCATACAGCAGCTTCGATCTGATTAATATTTTTGGCATTTTTCAAATACGGGGTCAGATCATGGAAGGCTCCCATTTTGACCAAATTCATAAACTTGTCATCCTTGCCTCCGTCCAGTAGAAGCAGATCATAGGAATTTCCTGCCGAAATGGCAACCGAGAGCTTGTCCTTGTATGCTTCGGAGGGCACGAAAGTGACGTCGAGCTTTACGTTTCCGCGTTTCTCGATATCCTCCAAGGCCTTATTGTTATCCACGGCCGGAGGGTTTCCGAACAAAATGGTCAGCGCCTTAATGGATGCGGGCTGCGAGGAGGCTGCCGGTTGATTGGATTCGCCTCCCGGCGCCGCCGATTTGCCGCCGGAGCAGCCCGAGAGTGCGGCGGTCATTAGGACCGAAACTGCCGTTACAGGTAAGAGTACTTTTTTGAAAGACATGGTCATCCCCCATTTATCGTTATTTATTTACGCTGCAGCATGCTTGCAATTTGGATTATAGAAGATCATGCGACACGACAACATGACCGATTCAAGCGAATGTGTCACCATTCTTACGATTTGTCGAATTAGCGGTAGGCTCCCGCCAGTCCATTGTACTATAATCATGAAGAAGCTTCGTAATTCAAAGGAGCAAATAATTATTGACGGAAGTGGTCTGCATGTCTCCGTTTATTCAGTTTTTGACGCGAAGCTTTTATATCAGGATGATTCTTGTAATGCTGGCCGTTTCCCTTATTCCGCTGCTGGTTTTGTCATATATTTCGATAGCCGTTTCAGGCGATACGGTCGAGAAGCAGGTGAACCGGCTGAATGCCCAGCTGGTCAATCAGGTTGTGGACCGTGTGGAGCTGACCATGACGCGCTTTAGGGAACTAAGCGAACAATATTCGCGGATTTCCTCGATCCAGAGTGCGCTGGTGTCCCCCTCCGAGCACTATTTTGAAGAGGTGGTGCGCAAGAAAGACTTGATCTCCGTGCTCAGTACCGCTTCAGCCGTCATCGGCAATGTCGAAGGACTTCAGGTTTACTCTGCGATTACCGGGGAGGTGCTCTCCTCGGATGACGCCCCTTTCAAGCTGGATAGCTCGCCTTATAAGCCGCTGGTTGAGCATTTTCTCGCTTCGGGGAGCTCGGGGATGTTTTTGGATAAGAGCTCGATGCCTCAGCTGAGGCTGCTGCAAAACTCCACGTATTACATCGGCCGCATTCCGTTTGAGCCGTATGAGGAGATGAAGGGCGTTCTGCTGATTTCGATGAGCAACGAGCAATATAGGCACCAGATCGACAATATTCAGCTGGGCTCCAATGGGTCCATTTCCTTGCTGACGCCGCAGGGTCAGACGATCGCCACCACCAGCAAGCTGAGCAGGACGGAGGATGACGCGCGAATCCAGCATATTTTGCAGCAATGGACCTCCCTCGGCAAGCCCAATCAATTCGGCCTGGAGTCGTCCATTATTTCCGTGAAACAGACGGAGACCTTCGATAAATGGATCGTCATTTCGGAAATTCCGTCCAGGGAGCTGCTCCAGAACACGGATATCATACGCAAGACGGTTACCTATTTTCTGTTCTTGCTCGTTGCTGTAGGTGTACTTTCCGTTTTCGGGTTCGGGTACCGTCTGTATCGGCCGCTTCAAGCGGTCAAACGACAGGTCGAAGCGATCAAAAAGGGGCGGTTCGACGCTCGCGTGACGCATTTTGCCAACAATGAAATCGGAGAGCTCGGGCGTATGCTGAACTCTATGGCCGTACGCATTCAGGATTTGCTGGACGATCTTCAAAATTCGGAGGATTTGAAGCGGAGGCTCGAAATCCGGGCGCTCCAGTCGCAGATTAATCCGCATTTCATGTACAACATGCTGAATACGATCCGGATGTTTGCAATGCTGAAGGATTACGAAAAGATCAATACGATTATGGGGCGTATGGTATCGCTTCTCCGTTACTCCATGGAGAACTTTGATCAGACCGTGCGGCTTCAGCAAGAGCTGGATTACCTCGAGGACTATATCGGGCTTCTCAATATGCGCTACAAGTGTCAAACCTTCCTGCTCGCAGAGGTCGAAGAGCCGTTTCGGAGCATGCAAATCCCGAAGCTGAGCTTGCAGCCCTTAATTGAAAATGCCGTATTCCACGGGATCCTGCCCCGGAAGACGGCGGAAGGCCACATTCGTGTACGAGTGCACCGGTCTGAGGATCAGGAGCATGTGATCATGGATGTGGAGGATGACGGGGTTGGAGTGGACGCTGCCGAGCTGGAGAAGCTTCGAGTTCAGCTCCTGCTGGAGGATTACCGTGAAAGCATAGGTCTGCACAATGCCTGCATGCGGATACAGCTGATGTTCGGCAAGGAAGTCCGAATTGAGCTGAGCAGTGCGCCGATGGAGGGCCTGCGCATTCGCTTCGTTCTGCCGCTGGAGCATATTCGAGTGAAGGAGGCGCCTCATGAACAACTATAAAGTACTGCTGGTCGAGGATGAGGTTCCGGCAAGAACCGTCTTTCGGCACATGATTGAGGAACGGGATGATTTGTTTACCCTCATTGGCGAAGCGGAGGACGGCCGCGAAGGACTGGAGCTGTTTCTGACGCTGAAGCCGCAGCTGATCGTCACCGATATCACGATGCCGGGGATGAACGGGCTGGAGATGCTGCACGAAATTGAACAAAGCGGACAGCCTCAGCCGCAAATCGTCATACTCACGTGTCATCAGGACTTCCACTATGCACAGCAGGCTATTCACCTGAAGGCCTCCGCCTATCTGATCAAGGACGATTGCCTTACGGATCCGTCACTCCTTGCCCGCACCCTTGAGGAGCTCGCAAACAAGGTAGTGTCGGAGGACGAAACCCGGGAGCAGCAGCAGCTGATGGAGCAGAAGCTCCGCTCTAACGAAATCGAGATTGAGCAGAGCCGGTTTCTGGAGATGCTGCGCGACCCTGCGTCCGAGGCCAAGTGGGTGGCTGAGCTGGAAGCGGGCCAGCTCCCCGTAACCGGCGGAAGATGCGGCGCGCTGCTGCTGGAGTTTGACCGCAGCACCCTGCGCTTCCCGATCGATCAGCTGGAGGAGCTGAGGCTGTGGCAATTTGCCGGAGTGAACGTATTGAAGGAGCTCCTCGGAAACCGCGGTGCCAATAAAGTGATTGCTCTGGATAAGGGCCGCTTCCTGGCCGTATACGCTGCAGGACGGACGCAAGAGGATAGCGGCATATTGGAGCAAGTCCTTCAATCCTTTTCCGCTTATTTGAAAATGAATTGCTTTGCGCTTCAGGGTAGTCTCAAGCAGGGGGCAGGAGAGCTGTGTGCCGATTTGAAGAGGCTGGCGTTAGCTCCGTACCCGTTTTTTTACCGTAATAACGCTTCCGTTACCGGCGAGCAGTGGGAGAAGCTGAACGGCTTCCGGCATATTCCCGAGCGTTACAGCCGCTTCTGGGTTAAGGTATTGAAGCAGGCGCTGCTTGAGCCGCACCTGAGCGCCGCGGCATTGGAGCAGGAGCGCAGCTCGTTCTACGGGCAAGCCGTAGAGCATTCGTGGGACCCTGAGCAGATCAAATCGATCTACTTACGGATATTTCTGGATATCAGTCCGTATTTCACGGATGCTGGGGGAGGGGCGGATGTGGAGGCTGCGTTCCGCAGGGAGCTGGGACAGTGCCAAACCTTTGATTCCGTTCACGACTGTGTCTTTAAATACTTTCGCAAGCTGCAGCTGCTGCAGGGGGACGGCAGGAAGATGGATCTTTCCATCTCGAGAATGATTCAGCGCATGCGGGAGGATTTGAGCTATCCCTACAAGCTGGAGGAAATGGCCGCTACCATGAACTACAGTGTCCCCTACTTCAGCAGCATGTTCAAGAAGGCTACGGGGGAGAGCTTTATGCAGTATTTGACCCGCATCCGGGTGGAGAAGGCAAAGCTGCTGCTGCTCACCACCGACCTGAAAACCTTCGAGATTGCAGAAGCTATCGGATTTGAAAATTATCGTTCGTTTAATCGGATATTTAAAAAGGAAGCCGGCGTCACGCCTTCGGATTTCCGAAAGAATGGGACGCCGGCCGATTGAGGCCAAGGGGTCTGCAACTTTTCACAGAATCATGACGTTTCATTCAGTAAGAAACCTCTGACGGGAGTGATCATGGTGAGGAAGTTCGTTCTCGGCCTCGTTTGCGGGATCGGCCTGACGGCTGCCACCGCGGTGTATGCTTCGGACCTGGTCCAAGTATACTTATTTCCATCGAAGTACGTCATCAATGGACAGTTGAAGGAGCCGGACGGCGAATACGCGACCTTGAATCACAACGGGCATGCGTACGTCCCTGTACGTTGGGTTGCCGAGAACCTGGGTAAGCTCGTCAAATACGAGCAGGCTAACCAAACCATAACGATCGAAGATACCAATCTGAGTAAACCCATTGTACTGGATAAGGATTTTCTTACGATTGTCTCCAAAGGGAAAATCAAAGGGATTGAGTATGGCATAGGAGCAAACCGGGAGGAAGTCATCCGGCAATGGGGAGAACCCCATCAAGCAGGGTTATGGCAGACGTCTTACCTGAGATGGCACCATTACTACTATTTCTTCTGGGAGCCGGAAGGAAACGCCGGAGCGATTCGGGTTGCGGGCGACGCTATTCCTTATCGCTTGCCGGAGGTGAGGGAGCTTCTCGGAAAGCCTACGATGGGAGAAGGCGAAGGCGTTGACGGGGGATGGTCCTATGTATATCAAGCCGGGGAGTATCAGGTGTTTTTCCATGCGGATTCGGCAGAGGGGAAGGTCACCTACATCACATTGAAGAAAAAATAACGATACAGCCCTCGGTCTCTTTTTTGAGAAGTGCCGAGGGCTTTCTTGAACCATGAGCCATTGCCGCACGCATATCGTTCCCCTGATCATGAAGGATACGACCATCGTTAGGGATATATGGAATATTTGGATGGGAGTGGAGGCGGTGAAAAGCATGCAAAAGCATCAGTTGGGCCTGCTGGGCTTGGTTATTTTCATTTTGCTTAGTGCTTGGTGCCCATGGCTCACGGAATCGGCTGCGGAACTGCGGGTTCTAGATGCCTTTCAATCCGGTCAAAAGGGGATGACGGACGGCTGCGGCTTTGCGTGTAAGGACTGCGGAAGCAAGCGGGCGGAGAAACGGATGTTTGGCTATTTCGTAGATATCGAATATGCATGCGGGCTGTTGCCGAAGGACGCGCCGGAATATCACAGAACGGAGCGGAAATTCGTTACGGTTCTAGGCACGGTGCACCCGGTAGGGGCTCGGTAATTCGCGTTGGAAAAGGAGGAGAAGCAACGTGTCATACAATCTTGGATCGGGGATCGTATCTTTGGTATCCTTGCTGATTAGCTTGCTGGTGATCTATGCATTGTTTAGTGTCATTAACTATATCAATTGGAAAAGGCGGCATGACCGGGAGATGGCTGAGAAGCTGGATCGCATCATAGAACTGCTTGACGGCAAAGAGGTACGTTAGCCTGCAGCCGCTGCTTTGCAGGAATAACGGATTATGAGGGACTTATTCGCCAGGATAGGCCTGTTTGGAGGCAAATAGCGGATTTCCAAGGACTTATTTTCCTGAAAATAGGCCCGGTTTCCCTCAAAAAGCCCGATTCGGCTCGAAATAACGCCCTCAAAATCCGTTAATGCACTGAGAAGCAGCGTTACCTGGCACAATAAGTCCCCGAAAATCCGTTATTGTCCGTTCCGCTAATTGCTTGGCACCTTATCCCCATCGCTCAGCAAGCCAAATCTGCAATCAACAGCGATTAACGGATTATGAGGGACTTATTTTCCTGGATAGGCCAGGTTGGAGGTGAATAGCGGATTCCCGGGGATTTATTTTGCTGAAAATAGGTCCGATAGCCCTCAAAAGCCCGATTCGGCTCGAAATAACGCCCTCAGAATCCGTTAATGCACTGAGAAGCAGCGTTACCTGGCACAATAAGTCCCCGAAAGTCCGTTATTGTCCGTTCCGCTAATTGCTTGGCACCTTATCCCCATCGCTCAGCAAGCCAAATCTGCCACCAACAGCGATTAACGGATTATAAGGGACTTATTCGCCAGGATAGGCCTGTTTGGAGGCGAATAGCGGATTTCCAAGGACTTATTTTCCTGAAAATAGGTCAATTGCCCTAAAAAAGCCCGATTCGGCTAGCAATAACGCCCTCAGAATCCGTTAATGCACTGAGAAGCAGCGTTACCCGGCACAATAAGTCCCCGAAAGTCCGTTATATTCTATTACGCAGCTCCCGCCCTTATCCCACTCGCCCCCTCCTTTTGCCCGCCCTTTTCTGAGCCAAGGGGATAAGGCCAATAGAGTTCGCCGCCCCCATGTCAGACGGCTCCGCCAACTTGATTTTCAAAACATCTGAGAGTATCGTTTGTAATAAAACGAACTTACGAAAAGGGAGAGCACAATCATGACGTTTGGACAACAGCTGCAGCACCTGAGGAAGCAGCGGGATATGACCCTGCGCAAGCTTGCGGAGAAAAGCGGGGTCAGCTACTCGCTCATCCAATCAATAGAGCGGGACGAGCGGGTTCCGACCAAGGAAGCGATCCTTTCCCTGGCCAGGGCACTGCAGTATGATCAACCCGAGGAGCTGCTGCGATTGGCCGGCTATTGATGGCCGCCCCGGCCATCCTTCGCTTTAAGTTATCACCCTCGACCTATCCCCGGTTCCCCGGAAACCTAAGCTTGCTATGCTCAAACACCCCCTCGTTACCTAAAACGTCAATCGGATGACTTCCCCTCCCCGGAACGGCATCTTATCCTTTCGTTTTCCAGAAGCCATGCGTTCCCGGCAGCAATCCGTTCGGCCCGCTACGCCCACTCCGCTGATAAGGGGACGGCCAATAGAGCCCTTCTCTTCTACAAAGACCATAAGATTTTCTCCCTTATCATAAGATTGGGATATAAAAAAGCGTTTCCATTGCTCAGGAAAGGATGGCGCATACTGCGTTCCTTGCCTTGGTCATGACCGCTATGGCGGCGTAGTTATCAATAAGCCGGGATCAGGGAAGAACGTTTTCCTGTTTCCCGGCTTTTTAGCGCTGCGGCTGGTTCAATTTTCCACAGGGTATGACATTTATCATATATACGCATTGACGTTTATGACTATTGTGAATAAGTACCAGCTCCTATAATAAAACTATAACCTAGTTTGTCATACGCCCGGACTACGGTCCTGAGCGTCGAATCGAGGAGGAAAACGACCCATGCAGCATCCGAACATCGCCCAATTAAAGAAGGCCGTCGCACCTTATGAGAAAACCGACACAAAGGCGAGCGTCCGGCAAATGCTTAACACCATAGTGCCTTTAGTGCTGCTTTGGTATGGAGCCTATCTGAGCTTGTCCGTTTCCTATTGGCTCACCTTGCCGCTGGCAATTACAGCTGCCGGTTTTGTGGTCCGCACGTTTATTATATTCCATGATTGCTGTCATCAATCGTTTTTCAAAAGCCGGCTGGCTAATGACGTCGTAGGCACACTGACCGGCGTGCTGACGCTGTTCCCTTACGAGCAGTGGAAAAATGAGCATGCGATTCATCACGCCTCCAGCAGCAACTTGGATAAGCGCGGCGTCGGCGATGTCTGGATTATGACGGTTGACGAGTATGTGGCCGCCTCCTTCTGGCGTCGTATGACCTATCGGATTTATCGGAATCCCCTGCTGATGTTTGCCTTCGGCCCGATTTATATTACAGCCGTTGCCTATCGCTTTAACCGCAAAGGCGCACGCCGCAAGGAACGCATCAATAATTATCTCACCAATGTGCTGATCGCAGCTCTATATACCGCGTTGATCATGACGGTAGGCTGGCAATCGTTCCTGCTGGTGCAAGGTCCCGTCGTTTTCGTTTCCGCTTTACTGGGCATTTGGCTTTTCTATGTGCAGCATACGTTCGAAGACTCCTACTTCGAGAACGAGGAAGAGTGGAGCTACGTGAAAGCCGCCGTCGAAGGCAGCTCGTTCTATAAGCTTCCGAAGCTGCTGCAATGGATCACTGGGAACATCGGATTTCATCATGTGCATCACTTAAGCCCGAAGGTGCCGAACTATTTGCTGGAGAAGGCGCATGAGGAGACGCCGCCGCTGCAGAAGGCAACGACGATCACTCTCCGCACCAGCTTGAAGTCTCTTCGCTACCGTCTGTGGGATGAGAAGAACAAAGGCTTCGTCAGCTTCGGCGACATCAAGCACATGACCTCCCGGGATGCGGTGAAGGTTCGCCGCGCCAGCTTGCAAGGTGAATAACCCTGTCCTACAATGGAGGTACAGGCATGCCAGCAGTGCCGGAAAAGGATGGACCGCCATGCAAAAATGGTATCAAATTTTTCAGCGAAGCACAGGCCTAAGCCCGTATGTGTGGGTCGTGTTCTATATTTTACCGTTCTACTTCATCTTCCGCTCGTCGTCTCCCTATGAGATAGCGAGCGGAATTGCCATGATTATTTTATTTTTCATATGTTATGTCTTATCCTTCGTGTCCCGCGGCTGGCTCGTTTATTTCTGGACCGGCGTGCAGGTGCTGATCTCGATTGCGATGACTTTGTTGTTCGGATACGTGTATTTTTCCTTGTTTCTGGCGTTTTTTATCGGGAACATTCAGAATCGCGTGGCCTTCTTCACGCTTTATTCCATTCACCTGGTCAGCACCTTCGTCACGATCAATGTGGGGTTTGTCAAGCAAACGTCCGTATTCATTACCCAGCTTCCCTTTGTTCTGGTCTGCTTGATCGCCGTGATTCTTCTTCCCTTCACAACCTATTCGCGAAATAAAAGGGATAAGCTGCAGGGCCAGCTGGAGGATGCGAACAAACGAATCTCCGAGCTGGTGAAGCTGGAGGAGCGGCAAAGGATCGCCCGGGATTTGCACGATACGCTAGGGCAGAAGCTTTCGCTCATCGGGCTGAAGAGTGATTTGGCCGGCAAGCTTCTGACTATGAACCCGAGCGGGGCGCAGCATGAGCTGGACGAGATTCGCCAGACCGCCCGTATTGCGCTCAAGGAGGTCAGGGAGATGGTGACCCAGATGCGCGGTACCCGGCTGGAGGATGAAATGTTCCGCGTTAAGCAGATTCTCAAGGCTGCGGACATTGAATTCACGCTTGACGGAGATCCTCAGCTGCTGAGCACGTCGCTGATGACGGAGAATGTACTCAGCATGTGTCTGAAGGAAGCGATCACCAACGTGGTGAAGCACAGCCAGGCTTCCGAATGCTCCGTCGTCATTCAGCCTTCTGCGAAGGAGCTCGTTTTGCGGGTGAAGGACAACGGGGTAGGTATTGCCGGAGAGACCGTTTGTTTTCGGGGCAACGGATTGAGAGGAATGAGAGAACGGCTGGAGTTCGTAAACGGATGTATGGAGATTGCCGGGGATAACGGGACGACCGTTACCATTACCGTACCGAATGTGCATCAGGCACAGGATAAGGAGGCAGGCACCTTATGATACGTATCGTAATTGCGGAGGATCAGCGCATGCTGCTCGGCGCTCTCGCATCTTTGCTGGAGCTGGAGCCCGATATGACGGTCGTGGGACGTGCCGCGAACGGAGAAGAGGCGGTCAAGCTGGTGAAGCAGCTGAAACCGGACATTTGCATCATGGATATCGAGATGCCGGCCAAGAGCGGATTGGATGCAGCCGAGGAACTGCGCGGGTCCGGCTGCAAAGTGATGATCCTGACGACCTTCGCCCGCCCCGGCTATTTCGAGCGGGCGCTTCGTGCCGGGGCCCACGGCTACCTGCTGAAGGATAGCCCCAGCGAGGAGCTGGCCAGCTCCATCCGCAGCATCATGGCTGGACGGCGCATTTTCGCTCCCGAGCTTGTCGATGACGCTTACGCGGAGGAGAACCCGCTGACGGAGCGGGAGAGAGAAGTTCTCGGGCTGATGGCCGACGGCAAGAATACAAAGGAAATCGCTAGTCAGCTGTATCTCACGACGGGAACGGTGCGGAACTATATTTCCGTGATCCTCGACAAGCTGGATGTGACCAACCGGGTCGAGGCGATCAAGCGGTTTACCGAAAAAGGCTGGTTTAAGTAAAAGCCGGAGCAAGTGTCCATTCGTTGGGCACGGGCTCCGGTTTTTTAACGATAAAGAATGTTTAAGTTGGCTAAAGCTTTAAAGCCCTGCAACATTCTTTACCAAGAAAACCTACCTCTGAAACGCGGTCGCTCATCTTTGAAAGGCCTCGATAGAGGTTTTCTTATTCTCCCGAGGTGACACGGGTCGGCCCGAGCAGGTGAAGCCGCTTGTCAATTGCCGATCCAACGCTGCGAATAAAAAAGGAGACGGAGTCTCTACAAGCTAAGAGCATGTAGGGCTTCAGTCTCCATGAATTCGTTCTTACTTTCCTTCCGCTTCTTCGATTTCCAGGCATGCCATGACGAATGGGGCGAAGCCCTTCGGATCGTCGCGACGGATCGGTTCACTGATGTAGTATTCGAAGGAGCCGTCGCGGTACGGCTTGTTGCCGAGACCGGCTACGCTGCAGATGCCGTTCAGATGCATCGATCCATCCTCGTCCTTCTCGACGTAGCGGTCCAGCAAGCCCTGATGCGCTTTGCGGGCCGCATTCAGCGCCCAACCGCCAAGATAGCCCTTATTGGCGCCTTTGGCCAGCGCACAGGTGAACATGGACGAGCAGGAAGCCTCCAGGTAGTTGCCTTTGCGATACCCTTGATCTACCACTTGATACCAGAGGCCGCTTTCTTCATCCTGGAATTTTACGATCGCTTCCGACAGACGATAGAAGATGCCGATGATGAGGCCGCGCTTCGGATGATCGAGCGGCAGGAAGTCGAGCACATCAACGATAGCCATCACGTACCAGCCTAAGGCGCGTCCCCAGAAATGCGGAGAAAGACCGGTCACGGAGTCCGCCCAGCGCTCTTCCTTGCTCTCATCCCAGCCGTGATAGAGCAGACCGGTGCGAGGGTCGCGGGAGACGCGCTCCATGAGAATGATTTCGTTGGCTACATCGTCATACCAGTGGTGGTCACCGAAGGTATGTGCGTACTGAGCCAGCAGAGGAGAGGTCATGTAGACGCCGTCCAGCCACATTTGGAAAGGATAAATTTTCTTATGCCACAGTCCGCCTTCGCTGGTGCGGGGATGGCTTTTCATTTGTGTCACAAGCAGTTCGATCGCTTTGCGATACTTTTCCTTGCCGGTTTCCGCGTAAAGCACGAATAGGGACTTCCCTTGATTGATCATATCTACGTTGTATTCGTTCAGCTCGTAAGTCGCGATGGAGCCGTCCTCTTGAATGAACAGGTCGTTGTTCTCCTGAATATAACGGAGATATTTGTCGTCCCCCGTACGGCGCCACATCCGTTCGAAGGCTGTCAGGATCGTACCGTTCTCGTAGTTCCAGCAGCGTCTTTTCTGAAAAGGCATGTCCGATACAAGCGGATACTGCTGCATGAAGGATTCGGACATAATGGATGACCATGGCTTATTCGTAGTCAAGAATGTTCCCTCCCAAAGGATCTGTATACCATCATGTTATCGTATCCATTATTGGGAATACAATGCTCCGATGATCACTTTGCGCAACTTCAAATGAGATGATTATCCCGGTTACTCCGTGAAAAATAAGCAACCGCCCCTCGCTCGAAGGACGGCTGCTCGTTTCGTAATTATACGTTGCTGATGTATTGGTTCAGTGTTGCTTTGATCAATTCCAGTCGGCCGGATTGGTTTACGATCGGGTTGTTCTGCAGCGCGTAAGCCTCGAGTGTCTTGAAGTTTGCCTTGCCGGATACGATGTCCGCGCCGATGCCGGACTTGTAGGAAGCGTAGCGTGTATCGAGAATTTGCTCGAATACGCGGTCCTCGATCAGCTTGGCGGCAACCTGCAGGCCTCTTGCAAAAGCATCCATACCGGCGATATGCGCGTAAACGACGTCGATCGGTTCGAAGGACGTACGGCGAACCTTCGCGTCGAAGTTCACGCCGCCGCGGCCGATGCCGCCTTCGTTAAGCAAGATCTCGTACATGGCCAGCGTCGTGGAGTACAGATCTGTCGGGAACTCATCGGTATCCCAGCCGAGCAGCATGTCGCCCTGGTTGGCGTCGATGGAGCCAAGCACTCCGTTGATTCGGGATACGCGGAGCTCGTGCTCGAACGTGTGACCCGCCAGCGTTGCGTGGTTCGCTTCGATATTCAGCTTGAAGTAAGGCAGCAGATCGTATTGGCGCAGGAACGACAGCGTAGTAGCCGCGTCAAAATCGTACTGATGCTTCGAAGGCTCCTTCGGCTTAGGCTCGATCAGGAATTGGGCGTCGAAGCCGATTTCCTTCGCGTAGTCGACCGCCATGTGCAGGAAGCGGGCCAGGTTATCGAGCTCCAAGCCGAGATCAGTGTTGAGCAGCGTTTCGTAGCCCTCGCGGCCGCCCCAAAACACGTAGTTCTCAGCGCCCAGCTCTTTCCCGTGCTCCAGAGCCTTCTTCACCTGCGCCGCGGCGTAGGCGAATACGTCTGCGTTGTTCGAAGTCGATGCGCCGTGTACGAAGCGCGGGTTAGCGAACATGTTGGCCGTATTCCAGAGCAGCTTCTTGCCCGATGCCTTCATGTTGTCTTTAATCAAAGCGACGATGGCGTCGAGGTTCTTGTTTGTTTCTTGCAGCGTATCGCCTTCAGGAGCGATATCGCGGTCATGGAAGGCGAAGTAGTCGACATCCAGAATGTTCAACAGTTCGAAGCAGGCCTCTACACGTGCCTTGGCGAGGTCCATACCGGAAAATTTATCCCAATCCCGGATCGCTGTGCCCGCGCCGAACGGGTCGGAGCCGGAGCCTGTGAATGCGTGCCAGTAAGCAACAGCGAAGCGAAGGTGCTCGCGCATGCTTTTGCCAAGAACGACTTGGTCCGGGTTGTAGTACTTAAAGGAAAGCGGGTTGGTCGATTGTCTGCCTTCAAATTGAATCCTCGATACGTTGCCAAAGTAACTCACAGAGCATCCCTCCGGATATAATGAAATGATGACCGTTCCGCAGCCCGATCGCCGCGGACGAAACGCTTACAAATCCCATTCTAGCATGCTTTGGTTACTTTGTAAATTGATTAAACAAACTTAGTTCGTGCAAAGTGATGTCGATTCATGCTAGAATCGAAGCAAGAATGATAGGCAGAGGGTCGGAGGCAGCAGATGAAGCAAACCGGGGATTTAACTTTGGTAAAACGTATGAATAAATCGATCGTGCTGAATCATATCCGATTTGATTCGCCGATCTCACGCGCGAGAATCGCCGAGCTGACCGGATTGACTAAGGCAACGGTATCGAGTCTGGTGGCGGAATGGATTGAGAGCGGGCTGGTCCGGGAGATCGGGGAAGGCGCCTCGAGCGGGGGGCGCAAGCCGGTGATGCTGGTTTTCGATGCGTCGGCAGCCTATGTGGTTGGAGTCGATCTGGGGACCGATTATGTACTGGCGGTGCTGACGGATTTGAACGGCAATGTGGTGGAGGAGTCCCGCTCGAAGCATGAGAATGAATCGGTCGATGCGGTGATCGATGCGGTGAATGAGAGCATTCGGGAGGTGGCTGGACGCGTGCCGGATAGCCGCTACGGCGTCGTCGGCATCGGCATCGGCATCCCGGGGATCAGCGATGAAGAGGGGAATGTGTTGTTCGCGCCGAATCTCGGCTGGGAGAATGTGCCTCTGCAGCAGCGGATCTCAGAGGAATTCGGCCTGCCGGTCGTGATCGAGAATGAAGCGAACGCCGGAGCTGTCGGGGAACAGCGCTTCGGGGCGGCACAGGACTCGAGCTTCCTCGTGTATGTCAGTATCGGCAGCGGGATCGGCACGGGCATTCTTATCAAGGGTGAGCTGTTCCGCGGCTCCACCGGGTTTTCCGGCGAGCTCGGACATGTAACGATCGAGCATAACGGCAAGCCGTGCCGCTGCGGGAACGCAGGCTGCTGGGAGCTGTATGCCTCGGAGAAGGCGCTTGTGGAGGATGCTCGCAATGCGATCCCCGGCGTCAAAGTGGACGCACTGCTGCAGCTGGCGGCGGATGGAGAGCCCGCAGCAATAGAAGCCTTCGGCAGGCTCGGGCGATATTTAGGAATCGGAATGGTTAACATCATTAATGGTTTTAATCCTGAATCGATTGTGATCGGAGGACGGCTCGCCACAGCGGAGGCTTGGCTAAAGGAGCCGATCCGGGAAGTGATCGAAAGCCGCTCGCTCCCGTATCCGAGAGCATCACTTAAAGTGCAGTTCTCCAGCCTTGGTATGAGGTCTACCGTGCTGGGCGTATGCTCGCTAGCGATCACTCGCTTTTTTGCCGGGGCGACAGCGGAGTAATTTAGGAATAAGACCACGGCGAGTGCTTAAGGGTGGTTATGTCCTTTCCTAGCATACGTTAAGCAACCCAAGCTTGCTTATTATTCTCAAGCGCCTCCGGGTTACGGTAGTTCACATACAATAAGCTCACACCGTGGTCTTATCACACGCGATTGCGGGTACAAGGTGAAATAAGCACATAAGCTTGCTTAATCCCACTTGGCTTGTTTCATCCTTGTCTTGAATCGGGAAGCGTGTAAGAACGAATCCGAGTCGTTCCGGAGGCGGGCCGCAAGAGATCCAGCTGGGCGAGCCTCCGAAGCAGCTTTCCTGCATGATTTCGGCTAACGCGCAGCCGCTGTGCAACCGTTGTCGGGGTTAGGGCTTCGTGATGATATCCTGCGATACGCAGCACTTCTTTTTCCTCCAGTGTTAGCTCCAAAACCGTTTGGCTCTCGCTAAACCAGCATCCCATCATTTGCAGAATCAGCTGTTGGCACCTCCGAGGTTTATCTTTGATTTCATCATAAGCAAATCGCAGCACCTTCCATCCATCTAGGACAAGGTGGTTTTGCCGTGTCAGCTGATCCGCAAACTGCCACCGATTCAAATCGCTATGATGCGCCTTGTAGCCGTCGATTTCGATACAGATCAAATGAACGCCACGAATATAGGCAAAATCCAGATATCGAATGCCATCTTTAAAGTCCGAAACAGGATATTCCGGAAACAGATCATCAAAATCGGCGAATTGCAGGCCACCGCACCCGCTCAAGGAATGCTTTTTCCGCATAACGATGTCCCTCAAGGAGCCTCCTCAATGACTCCCCCGATCTGGATTGCAGCGGAGACTCCATAAATTTTTCATAGCTCGCTTCAAATGACATGAAAACTCCTCCTAAACGGGTCCACAGCACTCAGAGAAAAAGAAAGGACCGCCCTTCTCCTTCCGGAGAGAGCGGTCCGTGTGCTTCACGACCTGTAGTCTTATAGTTCCCATTCTACTATGATAGGCTAATGAAAGCAATCCTACGATGATTTACCCAGCAAGACCACGAAATCCACCGTTATCGCTGTCCCGCAAAGCTGCAGAGCTTTTTGCCGCTGCTGCTCCGTAACCCCCCAGGACAGGGGCGTCATGTCAACTAAGGAGTCGAGCAGCTGAGGGTCTAGGTTCACATGATAGCGAATCTGCCGCACCTCGCTGAGCACAAAATACTTTTGAAATTGCGCGAGGGTATGATCGTTCGAATAGGTTTTCCTAGCGGAGCCATCGTACAGCAAATCTCTAAGCTCCTTCAGGTATTCGCTGCCGGGAATGACCTTAAGCACTGTTCCGCCCGCAGCGGCGATTCTTTGAAATTCCGTATAATTGGCGGGTGAAAGCACATTAAGCACGAAATGAAACTGTCGAGCCGCAAAAGGACAATTCGCGATATCGGCAACAAACCACATCGCGCCTTTATATTCTGCGGCCGCCCGGCTGATACCCTCCTTCGAGAGATCGATTCCGACGGCGAGCGGCGGATGGCACAGATCTCGCTCCAGCTTCATCCGGATGCCGGATAAAAGCGAGCCCTCTCCGCATCCGGCATCCAGAATCGCCAAAGGATGCACCGGCGAATGGCTGCCGCGGATGCACTCGACTAGGGCTTGGCTCAACGGCTCGAAGAAGCCGCTCTCAGCTATCCTTCTTCTGGAGTCAAACAGACGCTTATCATATTTGGATTGCATGGTTCGATTCAGTAGGTTGACGTACCCCAGCTTAGAGATATCAAAGCAGTGCCGGCTTCCGCAAACGATACTGCGCGATTCGACCGTATGCATCGGACCAAAGCATAAGGGACAACGTAAAACCCCGCTATGATGAGCCAGCAGGTCGACAAGACTCGCCTGGCTTTTCTTGTTGGACACAATAAATACACCCCATTCATTCGGATTCGGTGAATGAAAAAAGGCGCAGTCAAATAAACCCTCAAGCCGTAATTAAAAAAACGGATGGGGCCGCTGATCTGCACCTTACATTACCTGTACCGAATGAATTGGATGATCATGGCGGGCAATACTCCTAACGACAATTTTGCAAAGCCAGTTTATTATAGCACAGCAACCGGCGCCTGTCCCATTTCGCCGAAGCATATTCCGCCTGGGGGCTTCCTGTGGTATGCTGGAAGCTACACGCCCGCAGCGCTGCTGTGAGGCAGGAAGGAGCCGGGTGACGTATGCTTAGAAATTCACCGTATCTCTTGTTAATGCTGGCAACCTGTATTTGGGGAGGCAATTTTGTCGCGGGAAAGGCGCTGGTCACCCTGATGCCGCCCTTGACCATGGCTGCCGTACGCTGGGGAATCGCCTTTCTGTGCCTGCTCCCGTTTTTCGGGAAGATGACCTGGGCGATGCGATCCGAATGGCTGAGGCATTGGAGGATGCTCGTGTTTTTATCCGTAACGGGAGTCGTCGGCTTTAACAGCCTTACGTATGTAGCGGTGCAGTATACCGGCTCCATCAACGCTTCCTTGATGAATGCGGCGACCCCGATTTTCGTACTTATCCTATCATCCTTCGTACTTAAGGAAAGCATAGCCTGGTCGGCCTTACCCGGCATCGCGGTTTCCATTGCAGGGGTAGCATGGATCATCGGACGCGGCAGCCTGGATGCCGTACTTGGACTTACCGTCAACCGGGGAGATCTCTGGATGCTGCTAGCGGTGCTTTGCTGGTCCTTATATTCCGTCGGTATGAAGAAGGCAGCCGGGCGATTCCCTGCAACGCCGCTGCTTTTTGCACAGATCGCCATTGCGTTACTGCTCCTGCTCCCCATTTCGGCAGCAGAGCTGCTTATTCGCACCCCTGACATACGCTGGAGTCCCTCCCTCGGAGCCGGACTGCTCTACATCGGCTTATTTGCTTCGATCGTGGCTTTCCTGTCGTGGAACCGGGCGATCGAGCTGATCGGTCCGCAGCGGTGCTCGGGCTTCCTGAACCTGATACCGCTCTTCAGCGCCTTATTCGCTACCGCCTTCACGGAGGAGACCATCCGCTGGTATCATCTGCTCGGCGCGGCTCTAATCGTCTCGGGCGTTTACCTGGCGAACCGTGCCATTCGAGCGGTCCAGCACAAACAAAAAGCTTAGTTAGAGAGCTTATGCTTTCTAACTAAGCTTTTCGGTTTAATGAAACAAATAACGAATGACACGGAACGTTTTCTTGCCGCCGGGAATTCGCATCAGCCAAACCGGTCTGCGGCTTCGTGCCGTCTTCGCCGTGCGCTCCAGGAATTGGCCGAGCGTCATTGATTCTTTGGTCATCCTGATCACCTCTCGCCTAGGGTAGTATACTTAAGAGCCTATGTCGAAAAGGCGTTGTCCTATGTCAATTTTTCGGCTTACAGCTGAAAATAACGGATCGATTCTTTAAGATCCTCGGCGAGCTCGGCCAGCTGAGCCGCGTTCCGCGAGATTTGCTCCATGGAAGCAAGCTGCTCCTCCGAGGCGGTTGCCACGCTCTGGGCGTTGCTGCTGGAGGAACGGGCAATGCCGGCCGTTGCCGCAACGGAAGCGGACACTTCTTCGGTGCCTGCGGCGATTTGCTGAGAAGCGGCCGACACTTCCTGAATATCCGTGTTCAGCTGCTCGACAGAGCGAGCAATCTGCTGAAAGCTTCTGCCGGATTCCCCCGTCAGCTCCAGACCGGCCGTCACTTGGCGGCTGACGCCTTCCATCGCCTCCACAGCCGCTGCCGCTCCTTCCAGCATATGCACAATCAGCCCGCTAATCCGGTTCACGGATGCCTCAGACTGGGCGGAAAGCTTCTTGACTTCCCCGGCCACTACGGCGAAGCCCTTACCATGCTCTCCGGCGCGAGCCGCTTCAATCGAAGCGTTCAGAGCCAGCAAGTTGGTTTGATAAGCAATGTCGTTGATCAAGGACAAGATACCGCTAATCTCCTCCGATCGCTGTCCCAGCGCGCGAATGGACTGCAAGGTGGCTTCAGAGGCATCGGCAATCGCCTTCATCTGCCGCTCCACCTCACTGATCGCTTGAACTCCTTGTACCGCTCCCTGTGTCGTCTCCATGGATTGGGCCGCCATGCCTGCAGCGGTTTCGGAAATTTTACCGATCGCAGCGGCCATCTCTTCCATGGCCCGGGCGGTTTCTTCGGTGGCGGCCGTCTGCTCCTGCGCACCGGATGCGACCTCTTCAATCGAAGAGGAAATTTGCAGAGCGGAGGCGGTCGTTTGAGAAGCGCCGCTCGACAGCTCCTTGGAGAGGGCGGAGACGCTTTCGGAGGCTTCGGCTGATCTCGCAATGGTGCTTTGCAGCTGGCCGACCATCCGGTTTAAGGCCTCGCAGAGGTCGCCCACCTCATCCTTGCTCTTCGACTGCATCGGCTGGAGGTGGAGCTTGCCCGCAGCGATCTGTACGATCCCTTGGGTTACCTCCCGAAGCGGACGAGCCAGCCGAATTAAGAAAAAGTAGCTAATCCCGGCGGCAATAAGTATCCCCAAGGCGATACTGCTATAAATCATGCGGTCGCTTTCTTCATGAGCTTGATAGGCTTCCATGGCGGAAATCTCCGAGCCCTTGCGATTGAATTCGATCAGGGCTTGTATATGAGGCTGCATTTGATTGAATATTTTTTGACCGTTGGATAGTAAATAGTTGGATTCGGCCGCGTTCTTCGCTTTATTGGCTACCAGCGTTTTCTGGGTATTCTTCATGAATTCCGCCCAGTGGTTCTGTACCGCTTTAAAGTCAGCCGCTTCCTCTTCCGTTGATACGCGGTCGCTATACTGCTTCAATGCGGCATCGATCCGGTCGTAGCCTGCAGCGATTTGTTCCTCCAGCGACTTAATCTTTCCGGGGTCCTGCTCCTCCCTATGCTGATACAGCAGATTGGTTACGTGCTCCGTGCTGTAATTCACCTCGTGCATCAGCTGGATACCCGGAAGCCATACGGATACGGGCCGTTCGGAGCGAATCTGGATATAGTCCATCCGATTCAATGAGAATAGTCCTGTCGCTAGGGTGATGAGCAGCATCCCCGCAAACCCAGCGACCAGCTTGACACTAACTGTCCAACGCATCGACATCATCCTTGTATGTAAAATAAAAAACCGTAATCTATATCGGACTTCTATCGTCTGATCATAAATTTTATGTAAAATATTAACACAGGTAAATGGTGGTAGACAGCTGCTGAAGGATCGTGCTATCATAACTAGACTTTCAATTTCATAGGTTCGAAGCGTAGGTGACAGGCTGCAGGCAATGTATGATGCCGTCTGTCTTAAAAGGGAAGCCGGTGTAATTCCGGCACGGTCCCGCCACTGTAAGCGAGGAGCCGATCTGCATTTTGGTGTCACTGTCGACTTAGGTCGATGGGAAGGCCGCAGAGAAGCGACGATCCGCAAGTCAGGAGACCTGCCTGCGTTGTTAAGTCACCGAATTGGCCGAACAGGCCAACTAATAACCTACGCGGATAGGGGGTGTCGAACGCGCTTACGGGGCAGCTGTACAGCTTTTCTCTTTGCTTTGGTTTGGCTTATTACGTCAATGGGACGTATGGAACCGGACAGGGCTTACTTAGGAGAGCTGGAAGAAATCACGTACGAGGTTCGGGCATCTTCCATGGGAGGATGCCTTTTTTGTTGTATCTGCATTTTGATGAAAAACGGAGGTTGGAAAGCATGGAAATGGTGATGGTTCCCTTAACGATGGTGATTCTCGGGCTTCGGCACGGGTTCGATTCCGATCATATTGCGGCGATTGCGGATATGGTCGGTACGGAAACAGGAAAGTTTCGGCGAATGGTGGGTTTGGGACTGACGTATGCACTAGGGCACGGCTTGATTGTTCTAGCGGTAGGTTTGCTTGTCTTATATGCAGGCTCCAGCTTGCCCGAGTCACTGCTCGGCATTATGGAATCGCTCGTCGGCGTCAGCTTGGTGGTCCTCGGCTTGGTGCTCGTGGCCGTCACGATTAAGCAGCGGCGGGAGGGTGTTTACATAAGTCGGTTGAAGCTCGCCGAGGGTATCATCCGGAAGCTGACGGGACGCAGGGAACGGACGGAGGCAAGTCTGAAGAGGTACGGATTGGCGGGAGCTTTCGTCATAGGCATCCTTCACGGCATTGGGGCCGAAACGCCGACGCAGGTCGCGTTGATTTCCTCCGCAGCCAGCCTTAGCGATATAGCCGGAGCCGCACTGCAAATCATACTGTTTACGGTAGGACTGCTTGCGGCAACAGCGCTCATCACGCTTTTTGCTTCATGGGGCTTTACGATGGTCCGGCTGTACCGCAGGGTGCTGCTGGGACTTGGCTTGCTGACCGGCGGGTACAGCTTGTACTTGGGCGGCTCGATGCTTTGGAACGGATAGCGGCATTGAAGAAGGGAGCGGTTCAGGATGAAAGATCAAGGAAAGCTGCTTGTCATCGGCTTCGGACCGGGCAGCTTCGAGCATATTACGAAGCGGGCGCGCGAAGCGATTGAAGAGAGTGATGTCATCATCGGCTATAACACGTATGTTGATTTGATCCGCGGGCTGCTAAGTCACCAGCAGGTGGTGCGAACCGGGATGACCGAAGAGGTGAGCAGAGCTCAGGAGGCGGTTCGGCAAGCGGAAGCCGGCAAGAAGGTGGCCGTCATTTCCAGCGGGGATGCAGGTGTGTACGGGATGGCGGGTTTGGTCTATGAGGTGCTGATGGAGAAGGGCTGGCGGCGCGGAGAAGGCGTAGAGGTGGAGATCATTCCGGGCATATCGGCGATCAACTCGACGGCTTCCCTGTTAGGAGCTCCCGTCATGCATGACGCATGCACAATCAGCTTAAGCGATCATTTGACCCCTTGGGAGACGATTCGAAAAAGGGTGGAGGCAGCGGCGGCGGCGGACTTTGTCATCGCACTGTACAACCCTCGGAGCGGCCGAAGGACACGGCAGATTGTGGAGACGCAGGCGATTGTGCTGCGGCATCGGCCGCCGGAAACGCCGGTCGGGATCGTAAAGAGCGCATACCGCGACCGCGAGGAAGTCGTGCTGACTACGCTGGGCGGCATGCTGGAGCACGACATCGGCATGCTGACCACGGTCATTATCGGGAACTCCACGACCGTTGTGTACGAGGGGCTCATGATCACCCCGCGCGGATACCAACGCAAATATACTCTGAATGCGGAGGTACAGCCCCTTCGGCCAAGCGAACGACTGCAAGTGAAAGCGGAGCCTTGGTCATTGGAGGCTTCGATAAGCCAAGAACCGCGCGGTGGAGAAGTACGCTTGCCGACGCTCGAGCTTGCGCTTGAAGCGCTGCAGCGGGTGGACACGGCTCGGACGTCTACTGTACCGGCGCTGTTCCGGCAGGAACAGATTCTTGAGTTCTATGTGAGCCCCGGGCTGGCGAACAAGAAGCTGTCCGCGTCGCAGCTGGTGGCCTTGGCCAAGCTGGTCGGGGAGCAGGGGACGCTGGAGTATACCCCGCATCATCGTCTGCTCGTGAGGCTTGCCACGGACGAGCCTGAGCGTGTCAAGGAACGGCTGGCGGCGGAAGGGCTGCTGCTGGAGCCGGCAGGGGACGTGGTACAGGTGAAGGCGTGCGATTTTTGCGACATGGAGAAGGCGGAATCCGTCCCGCAGCTGGAAGAACTGCAGCGCCGAATCGGCGGGCAGCGCGTACCGAAGGAGCTGAAGCTCGGCTTCAACGGCTGCGGCATGGCCTGCTACGGGGCGGTCAAGGAAGATATCGGCATTGTGTACCGCAAGGAGAGGTTCGACTTGTTCCTTGGGGCAAAGACCGTAGGTCGCAATGCTCATGCGGCGCAGCCGGTGGCGGAAGGGCTGACGCCGGAGCAGCTGGTCGAAACCGTGGAACGGATCGTCCGGACCTATGCGCAGCAGGGACATCCGAACGAGCGGTTCCATAAATATTTTAGCCGGGTGAAGGAAGTGGAAGGGTACCGCTATGAAGCACCGCAAATAGCCCGGATCGAGAATGCGGCCTGCGGCGATTAAGGCTTTGTTAGGACAATGAGCAAGAGGAGGAGCGGGAATGAACGCTGTTTTATTTGTGGGACACGGAAGCCGGGATTCGGAAGGAAACGACGAGGTTCGAGCCTTCGTCGAGTCGATCGGGGAGCGTACGGGTCAGCCGATCGTCGAGACGTGCTTTCTTGAATTCGAGCCGCCCACGGTCGGAGCAGGCATCGAACGCTGTGTCGAGCGCGGTGCTACGCACATCGTGGTGATTCCGATCATGCTTTTCTCGGCGGGACATGCGAAGCTGCACATTCCGGCGATGATCGACGAAGCGAAGCGGCATTATCCGAGTGTCCGCTTTACATACGCACGGCCTGTCGGCGTGCACGAGCAGGTGCTGGAGATTCTGGCCTCCAGGCTGGAGGCGGCGGGCATGCATGTGAAGCAGAAGGAGGAGGACACGGCAATTCTGCTGGTAGGCCGCGGGAGCAGCGATGCGGATGCGAACAGCGACTTGTACAAAATATCGCGGCTCCTGTGGGAGCGAATGCGCGTGAAATGGGTGGAGCCGGCCTTTATCGGCGTTACGTCGCCGCTTGTGGAGGAGGCGGTAGAGCGCTGCTTGCGGCTGGGGGCGAAGCGCGTAATGATCTTGCCTTACTTCCTGTTTACCGGCGTCCTGATCAAGCGGATGGAGGGGCTGGCTCAGGAGTATGCGGCTCTGCATCCGGGCGTTCGTTTTGATCTTGCCGAGTACTTCGGCTTTCATCCGCTGCTTCGGTCCATTCTGCTGGAGCGGGTACAGGAGGCGCTGCTCGGTGAAGTGAAGATGAGCTGCGATATGTGCGTGTATCGAATTGAGGCTGCAAAGCATCACGAGCATCACCATGACCACCATCACGATCATCACCACGACCATCATCACCACGATCATCACGATCACGATCACGATCAAGATCACGATCACGATCACCAGCACGATCATCGCCACCACGACCATGACCATTCGCATGGACATGCGCACGGCCGCATTTCCGGGAAAGAGGAGGTATCCTGATGCTTCTGGTTTTAGCAGGAACCGGCGATGCCAGAGAGCTGGCGCTTCGCCTTCGGCAGGCGGAGTACCCGCTCCTTACGACCGTTGTCACGGAGAGCGCGGCCCAAAGCATGCGGGAGGTCGAGCTGCCGGTGCGGGTGGGGCGCCTCCAGGCCGAGGAAATGGCGGCGCTGATACGCGATAACGGCATGAAGGCAGTGGTCGACGCGAGCCATCCGTTCGCTGAAGAGGCCTCCCGCAATGCCAAGGCAGCGGCGGAGATGGCCGGGGTCCCGTATTTGCGGTACGAGCGGGCCGGAGGCAACATCGGGAAGCATCCGCTGCTCACGATGGCGGACGACTACGAGCAGGCGGCGGAGCTGGCGGCAAGCAGAAGAGGCGTGATCATGCTGACGACAGGAAGCAAAACGCTGCACATTTTCGCCAAACGCCTGCTTGGCTTGGAGGCTACGACGCTTATCGCGAGAATGCTGCCCCGGAAGGACAACATGGAGAAGTGCGAGGAGCTGGGGCTGCCGCAGCGCAACATCGTTGCGATGCAGGGGCCTTTTTCCAAGGAGCTGAATCAGGCGTTATACCGGCACTTCGGCGTGACGCTCATGATTACGAAGGAGAGCGGCAAGGAGGGCGCGGTCGACGAAAAGCTGCAGGCGGCGATGGAAATGGGCATCGAAACCATCGTGATCGGGCGTCCGGACATCGAATACGGAGCTGTATTCTCTTCCTTCGATGGCCTGCTGGAGGAGCTGGAGAATCATAGAAATCGATGGGAGGCGCAGTGAGAATGGATTTTCATACGGAGTTTAAGCCGCTGACGGTACAGCCGCAGGAAATTGAGGAACTCAGCTTCGAGATGATTACGGAGGAGCTTGGACCGCATGATTTTACCGAGGAGCAGTATCCGGTCGTCCAACGGGTCATTCATGCGTCGGCCGACTTCGAGCTGGGCCGCAGCCTGCGCTTTCATCCGGATGCGGTGAGGGCAGGGGTCGAAGCCATTCGCAGCGGACGCATCGTCGTAGCGGATGTGCAGATGGTGCAGGTCGGCATCAGCAAGCCGAGATTGGCCCAGTTCGGCGGCGAAGTGAAGGTATACATTTCGGACAGCGATGTGATGGAGGAAGCCAAGCGGCTGAATACGACGAGAGCGATCATCTCCATGCGCAAGGCCGCCCGCGAAGCCGACGGGGCCATCTATGCCATCGGCAACGCGCCGACGGCACTGCTGGAGCTGATCCGCATGGTGAAGGAAGGCGAAGCCAGACCGAGTTTGATTGTCGGTGTACCAGTCGGCTTCGTCTCGGCGGCGGAGTCCAAGGATGAGCTGCTCAAGCTGGATATTCCCTTCATCACCAATATCGGCAGGAAGGGCGGAAGCCCGGTTGCCGTAGCGGCAGTCAATGCACTCTCCTTACTGGCAGTGAGATAGCAGGGGGGACACTCATGCTTAAGAAGGAGCAGCCGGATGAAGGGAAGCCTCTTCGCCATGGCTACACTACGGGAGCCTGTGCGACGGCGGCGGCGAAGGCGGCGCTTATCGCGCTGATCGAGCAGGAGAACCAAACGGCCTCCACGATCCGGATCCCCGCGGGGCTGGAGGTGACGTTCGAGCTCGCACGCTGCGAATACGACCCCTCCCGCGGCTTGGCCGAGGTAATCAAGGACGGAGGCGATGATCCGGACGCAACGCATGGGGCCAGGATCATCAGCGAGGTGTATTGGTCGGAGAAGCCGGGGGTCGAGATCGACGGGGGCATCGGTGTCGGAAGGGTGACTAAGCCGGGGCTTCCCGTGGAGGTAGGCCAGGCTGCGATCAATCCAGTTCCGAGACGCATGCTGCGGGAGGCTGCGGAGGATGTCTTGAACCGGTACGAAATGAGCGGGCGGGGCGTTCGAATCGTCGTTTCCGTCCCCGACGGCGAGCAAATCGCGAAGAAAACGCTGAACGCCCGACTCGGTATCCTGGGAGGCATATCCATACTCGGGACAAGAGGTATTGTAGTTCCGTTCTCCACCGCCGCCTACAAGGCCAGTGTAGCCCAAGCGATACGCGTGGCGGTTAAGGGGGGCTGCAGCCATGTCATTCTGTCCACCGGCGGCCGCAGCGAATCGTACGGCATGCAGATGTATCCGAACCTTCCGGAGGAGGCCTTCGTCGAGATGGGCGATTTCGTCGGCTTTGCTCTCCAGCAGTGCCGCAGGCAAGGCATACGCAAGGCTACGCTGGTTGGCATGATGGGCAAGTTCTCCAAGGTCGCGCAGGGCGTGATGATGGTGCACTCCAAGAGCGCGCCGGTCGATTTTGGATTTTTGTCCCGTACGGCGGAGGAGGCCGGGGCTTCCCCGGAGACCGTGCAGGCGATTCTCGGAGCGAATACCGCCGCATTGGTCGGTGACTGGATGCAGGAGCAGGGAAACACCGGATTCTTCAGCAAGCTGTGTGAAAGCTGCTGCCGGCATTGCTATGCGGAGATTCAAGGCGGTATGGAGATCGAAACGGTGATCATTTCAATGAAAGGCAACTTGCTGGGCCGGGCTGAATGGACCGGCGAACCGGCAGACAAGCAAAGGGAGGATTGACGCACCATGAGCCATCGCATTAAAATCATCGGTCTCGGGGACGAGGGGGCGGCCGGATTGCCGCCCCAGTACGTGAAGTGGATCCGGGAAAGCGAGGTGCTGGTCGGAGGCGAACGCCAGCTCGGATGTTTCCCGGACTATCCAGGCGAGCGAATCACGCTCCAGGGAGGACTTGCGGACACTACGGCACGGCTTCGCAGCGAATCCCGAAGCGTCGTCATCCTGGCTTCGGGGGATCCGCTATTTTACGGGATCGGCGGTTACTTGGCCGGGAGGCTTCCCGTGGAGATCTACCCGGCGGTCAGCTCGCTGCAGCTGGCCTTTGCCCGGATGGGGGAGCCGTGGCAGGACGCCTACCTCGCTAGTGTGCATGGCCGAAGCCTGCAAGGGCTCGCCCAACGGCTGGACGGCAAGGACAAGGCGGCGCTCCTTACGGATGATACGAACACACCCGGGGTCATTGCCCGGTATCTGCTTTCCTACGGCATGTCGGAATATCGGGCTTTTGTAGCGGAGAACCTCGGCGGCCCGAACGAACGGACCGGCTGGTACTCGCTGGAGGAGCTGCAGGATGCTTCCTTCTCGCCGCTCAACGTGGTCATACTTCGCAAAATGTCGGAGGCTCCCCGCTGGTCCTTGGGCATCCCGGACGAGGAATTCGCGCAGCGGAAGCCGGATAAGGGCTTGATCACGAAGCGCGAGGTTCGCATCTTAAGCTTGGCGGGCCTGAACCTTCGGCCTGACAGCATGGTGTGGGACATCGGTACGTGCACGGGGTCCGTAGCCATTGAAGCGGCTCGGATGGCGCGGGAAGGGCAGGTGTTTGCGGTCGAGAAGAACGAGGCCGACTTGGCGAACGCTATGGATAACGCCAGGAAATTTAGGACGGACATCACGTTCCTGCACAGCAAAGCGCCGGAGGGGCTGGAGACATTCCCCGACCCGGATGCGGTGTTCATAGGCGGAAGCGGGGGTGAGCTGCAGGAGCTGCTGCAGGTGGTCTGCTCCCGGCTGCGGCCGCAGGGCTCGATCGTCCTGAACGCAGCGACGATTGAGAATCTGCATGAGGCGGTACAGGCTTTCGGAAGAAACGGCTATGAGACGTCGATTCTGCTATCCCAGCTGGCAAGAAGCAAGCCGATCCTAGGGATGAATCGATTCGAGGGGCTTAATCCCGTCTATATCATCACCGCAAGACGCGCGGAAACTACGTCGAAGAAAGAAGGGACGTTCCAAGAATGAACCGTTTAGGCACACTCTATGGCCTGGGAGTCGGACCGGGTGACCCGGAGCTCATCACGGTCAAGGCATTCCGTCTGCTGAAGGAATCGCCTGTCATCGCCTACCCCCGCAAAAAAATGGGAGCCAAAAGCTATGCCCTGAGCATTGTCGAGCTTTACGTAGATACGTCGCAAAAGGAGATGCTCGGCCTTACCTTCCCGATGACGAAGGATAAGGAGGCGCTGGAGCTTCAGTGGACGAAGACCGTAGAGATCGTGTGGGCCCATATGCAGGCAGGGAAGGATGTCGCCTTCGTGACGGAGGGCGATCCGATGCTGTACAGCACCTTTGTCCATCTCATGCGGCTGATGAAGGAGCGGCATCCGGAAGCTGCGCTTGTCTCGATTCCGGGGATCTCCTCCGTGAATGCGGCGGCCTCCAGATTAGGCGTTCCGCTTGCGGACGGAGACGAACAAGTAGCGATCGTCCCTGCCACTGAGGATTACAGCGCTATGCGTTATGCCATCGAGCAGCATGACTGCGTCGTGTTTATCAAGGTGGCGAAGGTGATGGATCTTATGCTTCACGTGCTTCGCGATCTTCAATTAACCGGTAAGGCCGCTGTGCTCACGAAGGTCACCTCCTCGGAGGAGCAGGTTTGGCTGAACGTCGAGGAGCTGGAAGGCCAGCCGCTGGAATATTTAACACTGATGGTGGTGAGAAAATGAAAATACATATCATCGGAGCGGGACCCGGCGATCCGGATTTAATTACCGTGAAAGGACTGCGCCTCCTTCAGGAAGCCGATGTCGTCCTGTATACGGACTCGCTTGTCAATGACGAGCTGATTGCGAAGGCTAAGCCGGAAGCCGAAATCCTGAAAAGCGCCGGCATGTCGCTGGAGGAAATGGTGCAGCTCATGACCGAACGGGTGAAGGCGGGCAAGCGCGTTGTACGCGTGCATACCGGCGATCCGGCGGTTTTCGGAGCGGTGATGGAGCAGGCCGCCCTCCTCAAGAAGGAAGGCATTTCCATCGAAATCGTTCCGGGGGTAAGCTCCGTCTTTGCCGCTGCGGCGGCCGTGGGTGCCGAGCTGACGATTCCCGAGCTGACCCAAACGTTAATCCTAACGAGAGCGGAGGGACGAACGCCGGTTCCGGACAAAGAGCAGCTCAAAGACCTCGCCGGGCACCACTGCACGCTTGCCTTGTTTCTAAGCGCTGCACTAACGAAGAAGGTGGTAAAGGAACTCACCGAGGCGGGGTGGAGCCCGCAAACCCCTGTAGCCGTCGTTCAGAAGGCAACCTGGCCGGATCAGGTCATTGTTCGCACAACGCTCGAACGCCTGGACGAGGACATGCGGGTGAACGGGATTCGCTCGCATGCGATGATTCTGGCAGGCTGGGCTCTCGACCCTGACATTCATGAACAGGATGCATACCGCTCCAAGCTGTATGACCGCACCTTTACCCACGGGTACCGCAGGGGAGTGAAGGATTGATGTCCTCCGCATCTGGACAGGAGACGATTCGGTTGGAGGAAGGCGTCATCCCTGCCTTGCGGAGGCAAGGTAACTATGCCGTGGTTGCCATCACCAAGCATGGGGTGGAGCTGGCAAGAAGGCTGCATGCCGACTTTGCGCATGTCGATCTCTATTATATGAATAAATTCAGGCGGGGGGACGAAGGAGAGAAGGGCATTCAGCTGTTCGAGGGCAGCGTGCGGCTGCTTTTTCCCGCCCTTTTTCCCGCTTATAAGGGAATCATCTGCATCATCTCGCTCGGAGCCGTCGTTCGCATGATCGCACCGCTTCTCATCGATAAGAAGAAGGACCCCGGAATCGTTGTCATTGACGATAAGGGTGAGCATGTCATCAGCGTCCTGTCCGGTCATCTGGGCGGAGCGAACGAACTGACCCGCGAGGTGGCTGCGGCGCTGGGAGCAAGGCCGGTGCTTACCACAGCCTCCGATGTACAGGGGACGATTGCAGTAGATTTGTTCGGCCGGCGTTTCGGATGGGTGTGGGAGTCGGACGAGAAGCTGACCCCTGTCAGCGCCTCGGTTGTGAACGAGGAACGGGTGGCCGTCGTGCAGGAGTCTGGCGAGCCAGGCTGGTGGATCTATGATACACCGCTGCCTTCGCATATCGGGGTGTATCGTAGCGTCATAGAGGCTTTGGCTGCAGAGCCGCAGGCCGCTTTGGTCGTCACCCACCGGCTGCTGGAGCCGTCGGAGGAGCGGATCCTGAGCAACGGAGTGTTGTTCCGCCCGAAGGTCATCGCGCTGGGAATCGGCTGTAACCGCGGCACCTCCGCCGAGGAGCTGGAGCAGGTCATCCGCGAAACGATGGACGAGCTTCGCTATTCGTTGCAAAGTGTGAAAGCGGTATGTACTATAGACATCAAGAAGGATGAGGAAGGGCTGCTGCAGCTTGCGGCAAAGTACGGCTGGCAGCTCATTGCCTATACTCCCGCAGAGCTGAACGAAATCGCCATAGAAGCCCCGTCGGAGACCGTGTTCCGGTTTACCGGGGCTTACGGGGTCAGCGAGCCGGCGGTGAAGCGATACACAGGGACGGACCGGTTGGTAGTCACGAAAAAAAAGTCCGGTAACGTCACCTTGTCCGTAGGGTTACTACACTTTGAAGGTAGATAGAAGGAGAAGAGCGTCTTCATGGGAACAGCAGAGCATACCCGCAGATTGGTGATTGCCGGGACCGGGAGCGGGGCGGGTAAAACGACGGTGACCATCGGATTGATGGCCGCCCTGCAGCGTCGCGGGTGGAGAGTGCAAGGCTTCAAGTGCGGACCGGATTATATCGATCCGACATATCACACCGCGGTGACGGGAATTCCTTCGCGCAATTTGGACAGCTGGATGCTGGGCAAGGATGCGGTGAAGGAAATTTTCTGCAGGGCTGTCTCCTCTTCGGAGGCGCAGATCAGCATCATAGAGGGCGTCATGGGCTTCTATGACGGGAAGAACCCACGTTCGAACGAGGGAAGCACGGCCGATATCGCCATGCTGCTGGATGCGCCGGTGCTGCTGGTGGTCAATTGCCAAAGCATGGCAAGAAGCGCTGCAGCGATAGTGAAGGGCTTCCAGGTGCTGGAGCCGAAGGCGAGGATTGTCGGCGTATTCGCCAATAAGGTCGGAAGCGAAGGACACTACCGCATCGTAAAGGAAGCTATCGAACAGGAATGCGGCATTCCGGTAGTAGGCTATCTGCTGAGAGAGGAAGGGGCCGAGGTGCCGGAGCGGCATTTGGGGCTGGTTCCGTCGATTGAGCGCGGGGAGCTGGACGGATTGTTCTCGCTGTTAGCCGATCGCTTAACCGCTACGACAGACCTGGATTTGCTGTGGCAGCTGGCTCTATCGGAGCCGGTTCACGCCGAGCCGGCCTTGTTTGCCGTCGAGGGAGCAGTGTCCGCATCCCGAGTCCCGATCGCCGTTGCGAAGGATGCCGCTTTCCATTTTTATTACCCGGAAAATCTGGAGCTGCTGGAAGCCTCCGGGGCGGAGCTGCTGTATTTCTCCCCGTTAGCAGGGGAGACGCTTCCTCCGCAGGCGCAAGGGCTTTATCTGGGAGGCGGCTTCCCCGAGGAATTCGCCGAGACGCTCAGCGGCAAGCAGGAGGTGTTCTCCTCGATTCGGGAGGCGCTGAAGGGCGGTTTGCCTTGCCTGGCGGAATGCGGCGGCTTTATGTTCTTGACCGAAGCGATTGAGGATCGCGAGGGAAACCGTTACCCGATGCTGGGCATCCTGCCGGGGCATGTGCGCATGCAGAATAAGCTGGCTGCGCTCGGCTACCGCGAGGTGACCGGGGGACCGGGGAACTTCCTGCTGCCGGCCGGAGAACAGGCGCGAGGCCATGAGTTTCATTATTCGGTGTATGTGCCCGACAAGTCGGAGCAGCCGCCCCCTGCCTATGAAACGAAGGGGCTGCGCGGCTCGAAGGCGGAGGGAAGCCTCCTGTATAACATCGTAGCGGGCTACACCCATCTGCACTTCGGCTCGAATCCGGCGCTTCCGAATCGCTGGCTGGACCGCTGCAGAGAAATAGCCAACCGTTTAGTATAATCGCTTTTCATAGCTTTCCTGCATGGCGGCTGCAACCTGACTTTCGGTCTTTCCGAGCTTTTTCGCGTGATCCGCAATGATGGCCGCGGGTTTGGGCAGCGATTCCTTCTCAGGCCATGTGGGGGGCTCCCATAGGTGCGATCTTTTCAAAGCCTTGGCACAATGGATGTAGCACTCCTCCGCTTCGACGCCGATCCCAAGAACAGGGCGCTTGCCGAACGCCTCCAAAGGCTCAAGCAGCTCAGGGTCCTTCACGATGCAAGCCCACCCGTTGATCCGCAGCGTTTCCTCCAGCCCCGGGATGAGAAAGATCAAGCCGATCCCCGGATTCTGCAAAAGGTTCTTGAGCGTATCGAAGCGCCGGTTGCCTGGCCGCTCCGGGATGAGGAGATGCTTATCGTCGATCACATGGACAAAACCCGCCTGATCCCCCCGAGGGGACACATCGCAGCAGCCGGAAGCATCGCTGGTGGCTACGAAGACGATAGGCGATCTCGATATGAAATCACGGCAGTGCCGATCAATCCGCGAGATGGTTTTATGGTTCACAATCTCATTAGGAAAGCCGCATAATGCATGCAGCTCCTCTTCGGAACGTACCGTTTCTTTAAACAAGGCATCCATCAGGCAACCCCACCGCCTCTCCGTTTCATGATTTCTTCAACCCAGGCATAACACTGCTCAAGCTGTTCGTCGCTGATTAGGTCCGACCTGTGCTCGAACACGATGTTCACTCGGTCGGTTTCCTCCATAATGATAGTTAAGTATTCCTCAATAGGTGCCCAGCCGTCGGCAGGGTCCAATTCCGGCAATGCTGGATAATGGTTGTGCGTAACGGTGTCACCGACCCGGACATTCCACAAGTGCACCGTGTAGGCGAATCGGGCATAGGTACGAAGCACTTTTTTGGCGTCGAAATAAGGGTCCAGCCGTTCTTGCAAATAAAGCCTTCCGGTATCGAGGCACAATCGGATTCGAGGGTACTTCAGCAGCAGGTCCGTGAGGAAGCCGGTTTCATATACGTACCGATTCAAGGCATCGAATTCGAGCACAGGGACGAAACGATACGCTTCACTTTTCTCGGAAAGCCATTGAAACAGCAGCTCCGTGTTCCGGGCCAGCTCCTCGTATGAATATTGACTTTCATATACATATTCCAGCGGATCGGCAAACCGCCAACGGCTCCAATCCACCCGATCGTCCAGAATCACCGGTTTGGGATAATGAAATAAGATGTAATCGGGCTTTATTCGGGTAAGATAGTCGAGCTCCTGTTGAATGATTTCGTAGGCTTCTTGCCGGATGGCGTCCTCTTGGGCAATAACTGGAGCATCACGCAGCTTGGATAAGCCTGAACGGAAGGGGAAATGAACGCCGACCCGGAATGCGCGTTTTTCCGCTTCCTGCAAAAGCTGCCGGGTATCCTCCTCCGAGCCGAACAGGCAAGCCTCCACGCCCCAGAAGCCGTCGTGAAGGTCCCGCGCATCCTTTTTTCGGTCGAACGCTCCGTGCTGTCCGATCACAAATCGATTCCTCATCAGTTGCCCTCCATTGGCGCGGTTTTTGACGGGTATGAGCTTTTATTATACAATGCCTGGATTTTTTTGTGTGAAAAATAAGGATGGGAAGAGTTCGGGCTTTACTTTAAAATGAACACTGGTCAATTATAGTACGAAAAAAAGGCCGGACTAGGCCAGCCTTGATCGGTACAATTATTTCGTCTGAGTAACGACAGGGAACCAGCCCGGAGAGTTCATGATCGCCTGCCACAGCGGATCCGGAACAACGAGATGCTCCTGATCCTGCGGACTCACAGTCGTGTAAATGTCGGCTTCACGGCCTTCCGTCACCTTTTGCACCCAGTCCGGTTCCATGATGAGCTCGCGTCCGAGAGCGACAAGCGGAACCCCGGCCTCAAGCGCCTTCAGGGCATCGTCAGCTGAATGGAGGGAGCCGACGCCGATTAGAGGCGTTCTACCGGCAATCTTCTCCTGCAGCCATTCGACCCGTGTTTTGCTCGTATCCACGCCGCGGCGCGGTTTCGACCAGAAGTCCATCAGCGAAACATGCAGGTAATCGAGCTCTTGATCCGCCAAGGCGTCCACCAGCTCCAGCGTCTCGGACATGGTGAAGCCCGGCGTCGATTCTTCCTCCGGCGAGAAACGGTAGCCGATCAGGAACGGCTGTTTGGCATGCTCGGCCACAACACGCTTTACTTCCTCGACAACGGCAAGGGGGAAGGCCATGCGCTTCTCCAGACTGCCGCCCCAGCGGTCGTCACGGCGGTTCGAATGCGGGGAGAAAAATTGGTGGATCAAATAACCGTTTGCTCCGTGAATTTCAACGCCGTCATAGCCGGCTTCGATGGCCCTTCTCGTCGTTTCGCCGAAAGCGCGAATGATGTCCAGGATCTCTTGCTCCGTTAGAGCGCGCGGGAGAGGACTGCCTTCTTTCTCCGAGGCAACAGCACTTGCGCTAACAACGTCCCCCCCGGGTACTAGAGCGCTTGGAGCCTCACGTCCTCCGTGGAAGATTTGGAGTACAGCCTTGGCTCCCTTGTCTTGGATTGCGGCTGCCAGACGCTTCAGGCTGGGCAGAAGGTCGTCGCGGTCGCCTCCGAACTCGCCCGGGAAGCCTTTGCCGTTCGGAGTGACGTAGGTGCACGCCGTTATGACCATGCCGGGGCCGGAAGAGCGGCGGGCGTAATAGCTTACCTCCGCGTCCGTTACGTGACCCTCCTCATCAGAAGAAAAGTTGGTCATCGGAGCCATAACGATACGGTTTTTCAGCTCGATACCGCTCTTCAGCTTCATAGATTGAAACAAAGGATTGTATTTACTGTTCATTTCATGTTCCTCCATCCGAATGAGTACGTAGTGTTCAAGCTACTGGTTAGGATTTGCTTTTTCCAGCTTTTTCATGATACGGCACAACTGATACAAAAACAATTACAGTTATATGGTTATCATATACGAAAAGGTAGTTAATTACAAATAAAAAGTTAAGGAGGCTTGCCTTACGTATAAAAAAGCCCAGCCCTATCGTTGTTAGGGCTAGGCTTGCTGATTACGGATGAAGCATCAGAATTTCCCGAATCTCTTGCTCAGTGAGCGCCGAAAGCCTCTGCTGACCCGGCAGGGCGATTTCTTCAATCAAATGTTTCTTGCGCTGCTGGAGCTCGTACATTTTCTCCTCCACCGTTCCTTGAGCAACGAGCCGGATGACCTGAACTACGTTCTTCTGGCCGATCCGGTGCGCCCGGCCCGCCGCTTGCTCCTCCACGGCGGGATTCCACCACAGATCATAGAGAATTACGGTGTCTGCGCCCGTCAGGTTGAGGCCGGTTCCTCCCGCCTTAAGCGAGATGAGGAACAGATCGCCTTCCCCTTCATTAAACCTGCGACATAGCTCGACGCGCTCCGCGGAAGGCGTATGGCCGTCCAGGTAGAAATGGCGTATATCGCGATAGCCCAGCTCCCGGCCGGTCAGACCCAGCATCTCGGTGAATTGAGAGAAGACGAGGGCCCGCCTGCCGGCGCTGCGACAGTCGTCGATGAGCTCAAGCAGCTGCTCGAATTTAGCTGAGCTTCCTTTGTAGTCCTGCACGAAAAGAGCGGGATGGCAGCAGAGCTGGCGAAGCCTGGTTAGACCGGCAAGAATTCGGATCCGGCTCTTTTCATCGAAGCCTTGGGTGCTGAGATGCTTCAAGGTTTCCTCCTGAAGCCGCGACAGATAAGCGGCGTACAGCTTCTTCTGCTCAGGCAGCAGCTCCGACGCTTGCAGCGTCTCGATTTTGTCCGGGAGCTCCTTCAGCACGTCGGACTTCAGCCTGCGCAGCAGGAACGGGCGGATCCTTCTTGCCACCGATTCTCTCGAGAGCTCCTGAAACTGTTTCAACGGCGGCAGCAGCTCGGGGAAAACCCCGTTGTAGATGGACCAAAGCTCCTCCAGCCGATTTTCGACCGGAGTTCCCGTCAGAGCGAAGCGGTGGCGGGCAGTGATCTCCCTTACAGCCTGGGCGGTTTGGGTGGTGTTGTTTTTGAATGCCTGTGCTTCATCCAAGATCAAGGTGTGAAACGTCTGTTCGGCGTACCAAGCCAAGTCCCTGCGCAGCAGGGGATAGGAGGTGATAAGGACATCCGTCTCCAACGAATCACGGAAAAGAGCGCTTCGCTCCTGCTTGCTGCCGTCCGCTACGACAGCTTTCAGCTGCGGGGCGAATTTGCGGATCTCGCTGAGCCAGTTGTACATAAGGGAGGCGGGGCATACCACAAGGGCGGGCTGACCCTGCTCCCGCATCTCGCTTTGTACCGAAAGCAGGAAAGCAATGCTCTGCAGCGTCTTCCCAAGCCCCATGTCATCGGCAAGGATGCCGCCGAACCGGTATCGGGCAAGTGTCTTCATCCATTGAAACCCGTACGCTTGATAATCCCTCAGCACCGGAGCGAGCTTATCCGGAAGAGGAAATTCCAAATGATCGGGGTTGCGCATATGCTCCAGCATCCGGCGAAGCGACTTCCCCAGCCGGAGGGCGCCGCTGCGGTCGTCGCGCTCCGTGAGGCGCAGTCCGTAGAAGGCGGGAACCCTGATTCCCGCTGCCGTGAGGTCCCCTCGTCCAAGTCCCAGCTCTTGGAACGTCCGAAGCACCTCCTGAAAGGCCTCTCCTTCCAAGGGCAGCAGTGAGCCGTCGGGCAGTCGGTGATAGCGCCGCTTCTCTTGGAGCGAGAACAGCACTTTCCGAATTTCGGCTTCAGGTATGCCGGCCAGCTCGAATTGGAACTCTAACCAATCGGTCCGTACATCGACCTCCGCCTTTAAGGTCGGGGTGATCGGGCCGCTATGGATCCGAAGCTTGACCGCCGTAGTGGCAAGCACCTGAGCGTACTTTTCCAGCATGGGGACAATCCGGTAGAGGAAGTCGTATTCCGACTCCTCTTCTTCCATGAAGTAGCCCGCTTCGGTTTTCGTGAAATTTCCGAGCTCCATCAGCTCTAGAATCCGCTGCTCCTTCTCTCCGTCACGCATCAGAATGCGCCCTCCGTCCCGGACGCCGCCGGTCGGCTCGAGCGGATTGATAATGATGTCTCCATACTGAAATTCAAGCGCAGCCAGCAGGCGCTCCCGCATCCGGTCAAGGTACAGCCTGGCCTTCAGCGGCGTGCGTACGATCCGTTCGGACACGGATTCCTCGATCCGTACACTGCCGAGCCTCATCAGCCCGGGAACCACCTTCTCCATAAAGGGCTCGGCCTGCTCCGCAGCGATGAGAACTCGGCTGCGTCGGGCGCCTGCCAGCATGCGCTTCAGCTCGGCAACCCGGCGGCATTCCTCCTCCGGCAGCTTCATGAGTCCCCCGCCCGTAAGCACCAGCCTGTACTCCTCGAGCACAACAAGACGCTCCAGTCCGGTCACCTCCAGCTGATAGGCCTCAGCTTGTCCTTGGACTTCCGTGAAGCGGAATTCCAGCGGCAGGTTCTCTTCAAGCCAGCGGATGCCTTCGTAAGCTTCTCCGTCCTGTTCTATCTTCAGAGAAGGGGCGGCCTCCAGGCAGGGGCAGATCGTTTCCCACGCGTAAGGAGGAATCTCGACTGCGGACAGCTTCTGCGTACCGGCTTTCGTTTCCCTCTCCTGCGGTTTGCGGTAGAGACCCTCATTGCGAACAATCTCGATGAGCTGGCGCAAGACCGCATCGTGCCCCGGCAAGAAGCTGTGAAGTCCGGGATCGTATTCGAAGCCGCGGCTAACCGGAAAAGGCGCTCCCCGGCCGACGGCTTCTAGAAATTCTCTAATTCGCTGTACCGGGTACAGCCGTTTGAGACCTGTTTTCATCTCGATCCCGAGCAGAGCTTTTCCGTCTCCGTAGATAACCGGCTTGCAGATGAATTCCACTTGAAGCACCGTCCGGGTATCGAACAGCGGTCTCGCTCCGCTGGAGCGCCGCGGCTTGTGGGCGAACAGATCCAGCATACCTGCCGCCAACAGACGTTCCGCTTCCGAGCTTCGGATAGGGTCCGGGGGCGGGGCGTCAAGCAAATTCCAGAGCACCGCGGCTATGTGGGCGCAATACTTGTCATCCGGATGATACGCCGGGCAGGAGCACTCCGCGTACGCCTCGCCTTCACGGTCGAGGTCTAAGGCGACCAGATACAATTCCCGCGCACCGGCTACCTCTGCCTCTTGAATCCAAGGCTCGGATTCGCAGGGCAGCAGGCTCACCTGGCCCTCACGGTAGAGCGCCTCCCCCTCTTCATAAGCAAAACGGCCGCAAAGCAGCTTGATTTTTTCAGTCGTAAGTGGAAAGCTCATGTTTCGGTTCCTTTCCGTACGCAGCTCCGTCTTTTCGAATAACTCTATGATAACAGATCGGGGCGAAAAGGAGTATAACTGACACTATTTCAATTACAGTTAGAATGTGTTACGATACAAAAGTTAGTACATTACGAACTGATAGCAAGTCGCATCGTATTTTAGACGAATGTGATCCATACTACAAAGAGTTACTATAGTGACAGAATAAGGGATGGTGCCATATGACCGATCGTGAGCTACAAGCATTGAATTACTCTGATATCAAGCTGTCCGTGCTGGATTTAGCGCCTATTCCGCAAGGTACTACGGCAGCGGATACTTTCCGCCATTCGCTGGATTTGGCACAGCATGCCGAGCAGTGGGGCTACCACCGCTATTGGCTGGCCGAGCATCACAGTATGCCGGGCATCGCCAGCTCGGCTACGTCCTTGGTGATAGGGTATATTGCAGGCGGTACGAAATCGATCCGGGTCGGCTCAGGAGGAATCATGCTGCCGAATCACGCGCCGTTAATGATCGCGGAGCAGTTCGGAACGCTGGAATCGATGTATCCGGGACGCATCGATCTGGGCCTTGGCCGGGCGCCGGGCTCGGACTTCCCGGCTACAAAGGCGCTTCGCCGCGGCTTGACCTCCGGCGGAGAAGACTTCCCCGAGCTGCTCCGGGAGCTGCGGGCTTATTTTGACCCAAGCGCGATCGACGATCGCCCTACGGGAGTACGAGCGATCCCCGGCGAAGGGTTGAACCTGCCGATCTGGCTGCTGGGCTCCAGCGGCTTCAGTGCGAAGCTGGCGGGCGAGCTGGGGCTTCCGTTCGCTTTTGCGAGCCATTTTGCCCCCGATTATTTGCTGCCTGCCATAGAATTGTACCGCAGCACGTTCCGCCCGTCCGGGGTGCTGGAGAAGCCTTACGTTATGGTGGGCATGAACATCATCGCTGCGGAAACGGACGAGGAAGCTCGAAGATTGGCAACTTCCCACGAGCAAGCATTCTTGAAGATTATCCGCGGTCAAACGGGGATGCTGCAGCCTCCCGTCGACGACATGGAGCCGCTCTGGAATGAGAGGGAGAAGGCGATCATTCGCAAGCAGCTCAGCTATTCCATTGCCGGCAGCAAAGCGACGGTCCGGGACAGGCTGCCTGCCTTTATCAAGGAGACGGGGGCCGACGAGCTGATCGTGACCGCTCAAGTATATGACCATCAGGCTCGGCTGCGATCGTATGAGCTGTTGAGCGAGGCATTCGCGGAGCTCCGGGGGTAGGCTCGGAAACGGGACCGTATTGCAATTTTCCTAGAGCCACCGGAGGAAATTTGTGGTAAACTAACCCTAACGTTGTTTAGGGGAGTCGTGAGGTTGTGTTTCAGGAGTCGAAGCCGAAGCTCTTTATCGGATCAGCCAGAGAATCGAAAAAATATGCAGCAGCCATCCATCGGGAACTTCGGCGCTGCGCGGAGGTAACCCCTTGGTATGCGGGGGTATTCGGCCCGAACCGGTCCACCATGGAGGATTTGGAGGAGCAGCTGGATCAAAGCGATTTCGGCGTATTCGTCTTTTCTCCGGATGATGTGGTCACAATGAGAGGCAAGCGGATGCTCGTTCCGAGGGACAACACCGTTTTTGAGATGGGACTTTTCTGGGGGAAGCTTAGAAGAGAGAGGGTCTTCTTCATTGTTCCCGAGGCGTCAGGCGCAAGCTTCGATGGGAAGGAACTGACGGACTTTCATATCCCGTCCGATCTGCACGGGCTGACCCTGCTGACGTACGAGGTGCGACCGGAACAATATGATGCTGCTGTAAGCATAGCGTGCGATACCATCAGCGAGAAGATCGAGAGCCTGCGGTGTTATCAGCATCCGCAGCAGGCTTCGATGATGCATTTCCTGATTGATTTTACCAAGGAGATGCTCAGGGAGCCCGAGAGGAAGTACGAATTTCTTGCGGATGCCATCCGGATCGCTTACGATACGTCGAAGACGGGACACAAGGTAACCGGTGCAGCCATCTGGAAGGTGGATGGGGCTGACGGTCTCAGGCAGGTTGGCGGTAATATCGGACGCAACAAGTTTTACCCCTTTACCGTCAACGACGGGAAGCAGGAGGGGGAGCCGCGGGTACTCGTGGTGGATGCTTATTTAACGAGCACACAGCAGGTTGTCCTGTATAAAAAGCATGTTGCCAACGTATATTTACTATGTTATCCTGTGGGTGAAGAGCTAGTCATTACGATCCATTTGTCTGGCAGGCATGCTACGGCTGCAGAGCTGGGGAAGCTAATGGATAGCAACGAAGGTTTGCTCAGCACAATTCATTATCTGTTTGGAGGCGAATCCACATGAACAGGAAGGGAACTGGAATTGGCATACATGGTTTTGGTAAGCTGATTGTTCAAGGCGCAGCCAGAATCGGTGAGGAATCGGTGCTTGAGAATGATAAGGTGATCGCTCCTTCGTTAGAAGGCGGAGATCAGGAATACACCGTCGTATTGAAGCGGAAGGCCCAGTATCGTAAGCCGGCTTTCGCATAGTTTATATAGGTATAAGGAGCCGCGGACATTTCGTCTGCGGTTTTTTTTGTCGTTATCGTAAAAAAAGGGGGGCTCACGGTCGCCCCTGATTCTCAAATTGCGAATAGTGGGGGGGCAGGGGCTGGCTTTTCGTGCACAGTGGCTTGGTTAGTCGCAAAAGCGCGATTGCATGAGACTTGAGGAGCCAGATTCGTGAGTGTAGTGGCAAATTTGCGATTAGTGGGGGGCAGGGGCTGGTTTTTCGTGCTCAGTGGCTTGGTTAATCGCAAATATGCGATTGGATGAGCCTTGAGGGGCCAGATTCGCGAGTGTAGTGGCAAATGTGCGATTAGTGGGGGGCAGGGGCTGGTTTTCCGTGCTCAAGGCTTGGCGAATCGCAAATGTGCGATTACATGAGCCTTGGGGAGCTAGATACGCGAGTGCAATGGCAAATGTGCGATTAAAGGGGAGCGAGGACTTCGCTGCATAGTACCTAAGCTAGCGGGTATGCGGAACGCATGCTGCGAGGGAAGGAACCGTTTCGGGTGGCTGCTCATACAGAACGGTTTCCAGCTGTGCCTCCCTTAAAGTAAGTTCCGGACACGCCTTTAGAAATTTTACAAATATTCTGACAATTGTTTACGTAAGCTTAACATTCAGCTGTTACACTATAATCAGATACAGAATATGGGAGGCGATAACAATGGTATGGCTCTTCTGGGGAATGGTTGGGTACATCGTCCTGTCTGTCGTCATCACTTCGCTGTCCGCTCCGGCTTCTCGCAAAAAACGAAGACGCAGCAGCTCCAGCGACGGTTATGTTTCTTCCGGGGATACGGCGGGTGGCTGGAGCTCCGGCAGCTGCGATACGAGCTCGGCCGGTAGCGACAGCAGCTGTGGAGGAGGCGGTGACGGCGGTGGGGGTGGCGGGGATTAAGGCTGCAGCTGTAAAAAAGACCGTCCCACCGGCTTGGGAAAAGCAGAGCCGATGAAACGGTCTTTTTTCACTGGCCGGTTATCTGCTCCTTGCTTGCAGAACGCTAATCCTACGCAGCTGCCGGAGGGTGAGCGGACGGGTATATTGGTTCCCCCGGCCATTGACTCGCTTGACTTGGCCAACCCCACCCGGACGGGCAACCCGCATGCCAAACGCCTGCATGAACCATTCAACAGGGTAAGCGATGGAGGTACGGCCATCCGAAGTCCCGGCAAAGTTAATGGCGGCCGCATAGTTGTCGCTCCTCCGGAGCCATACCGAGCCGGAGTCTCCCGGTTGAGATACGGGATTGCTTCCGCGAATCACCGTGACATTGTCGAACTGGATTGTGCCAAGGCCCCCGAAATCGCCGTAGTCTACACGCACATCGGTGTTAACGGACTCCACCCATCCGTTAACGTAACCCGAGGTGCGCCCGACCTTCTTCAGGCGCTCTCCGATGCGGTAGGCCGTTACGTGCCCGGGAACGATGCCGACCCTCGCATACTGCGGGGTGAGAAGACTGCTCCGCAGTGGTACGGATAGCGCTCCGTCGATCAGATTCCCGCTGCGGCGAAGCTGGACGAACCGGTCCAGTCTGCCGATGCGGTCGCGGCTGGAGGGTGAGTCAGCCCCGCCGGGCTGGTACGTGGCGGAGTATCCGGTGCTGTTATTCAGATTCAGCACATGATTGTTGCTCAGAGCGTAGAGACGGCTCGACCCGACGCGCCTGACGATGAGCCCGGCTGTGCCGGAGCCGCTCGAAGTGCCGATGCTGAAGCCGGCCCTGACTGGCCGGATGCGGCGCGTGTATTGTGCAGCTGAGGCGGATGCGCGCAGACGAAATTTGGGCGTACGGACGAAGCGCATTGGAATCTCCTTGCCTCCCCCAGCCTGAGTGCTCCGAGGCTGCTTCCCCAGCCTAGCGGCGGCACGGCCGGAGGAATAAACGACAAGACAGGCGCCCTCCTTCGGCTTGTTCGGATTTTTATAGCCTACCCCTACACCATACACTCCGGATTGCTTCAACAGCTGCTTTGCCATACGCTTCTTTAAGCGTAACACCTCAGCAAACGTGGCCATGTTCCTATCCCCTTTTTTCATTCGGATAAAACAGTATATTACTTGCGATGAATTATTCCAGTGCATTTCCCCAGAAAAAAGGAAAAACCCCTCTCCGAAGGGAAGAGGGGCATTGCTCAAATTAGCCGATGATGGCGAAGGCGGCATTGCCGGCAGGGATCGTTCTGCGGCGAAAGAAGACACCGTTAGCATCATAGGTCCGGATAACAAGTGTGCGACTAGTCGGAGTAACGATCCGGGAGAAGACTACAACGCCGAAAGAATCAAAACGAGCGGTTTGCAGAATACGGCCGCCCACGGTGCTGATGGTTGCGAAGAACCCTCGGGTATTAAACGGATTGCCTGAAGGGTCCACCCACACGACAGTGAGACGGCGCAGCCGTTGTGTCGGCATGGCAAGGCTGCGATGCTTGGACACGTTCAGCCTGGAGACAGCGCCGGACGTGCTTCTTTTGGGAGGGCGCATAGCTGATCACTCCTTCGGTATATAAATGAAGACTAGGACAGGCTGTGCGGCCTTCACTAGACTTGCTATAGTAAATGCATGCGGAGTTAGGAAGGAACGGGCGGATCCTGCGGTTCAAGCATCCAAATTTGCTGCCGATCACGTGGGCAGGGGAAATGCGACAAGTTTATGAACAACTCTGCCGGAGCTTGGGGAAGTGAAGCGTTCTACGTATAATGGAGGAAGAAACAGGCATTTTTCAAAATGGGGAGGTGACATCATGTGGAAAACGGCGATAGGCCGGCTGCGATGGATCGGCAATGTCGAGGGAATCTCTTATTTATTGCTCTTATTTATAGCGATGCCTCTTAAGTATTGGGCGGACTTCCCTCAAGCGGTCAGCGTGGTCGGTGCGCTGCATGGATTGCTGTTTACGCTATTTCTGGCGGCTTTGCTGCATGCGGCTATTGTGAAGCGTTTCTCGCTTTTGCTTGTGCTCGTAGCCTTCATTTCGGCATTTATTCCCTTCGGTACCTTTATACTGGATAAAAAGCTGCAGGCCCGTTAATACGCATAAATCCCTTCTTCGCAGACTGCCCTGCACAGAAGGGATTTATGACGTTCATCCGTAAAGCTAGTGATGCTTCCTCCACCAATCCCAGAACTTCCTCCACCAATCCTCCAGATCCTCATAAGGAATTTGGGGAAGCGGATGCTGGTGCCAACCGCCGCTAATCGTCGTTTCGAACTGAAGCGGTTCATGACGGAGCACCTTGGGAGAGTCATAGCGCTTTCGTTGGTACATAAGAGCACCTCCTTGGTAGATACATTATGTATCGAAATCATTGTAAAGCATCCGTCAGACAATGGGTGTCGAATAAACGACGGCTTCCGAAAATCGTACGACAGACCTACTTGAAAGGATGGGCTTGCATCTGAGGAAGCTTTTGCATATAATACTTGATAAATTCGAATAACAGCAAAATGCAACGACGGAGAAAAGTACGCAGTGCTTCTACACAGGGAGGAATCGCCGGAGATTGAGAGCGAATCCGTAGAATACAGGCTGCCGAAGTTCGCTCCTGAGCAGTCCTTTGAAACCGGGCCCGTTGAAGGCTCAGGCAAGTAGGGGGAACCGGCCGCGCCGCAAGCAAGCGTCACGGACCGTTACAGCAATGAGTGAGAAGATGCAAGCAGCATATTTGACTGCACAAGCGCTTCTAACAAGGGTGGTACCACGGCTTTTTCGTCCCTTATCCGGGATGGAAGGGCCTTTTTTGCGTTCGTATAATCGTAAACCAAAGGAGCAGAGGAGCCATGAAAGAGAAGCTGTTAGCACTTCAGGAAACGGCGCTGCAGGAGCTTTCGCAGGTAGAAAACCAGCAGCAGCTGAACGATCTCAGAGTCAAGTACTTAGGTAAAAAGGGGCCGCTCACCGAGATTCTGCGGGGCATGGGCGCGCTCAGCGCGGAGGAGCGTCCGGTCATCGGTCAAGTAGCGAACGATGTGCGCGGAGCGATCGAGGAAGTGATCGAAGCGAAGCAGGCCGCGTTCAGCGAAGCGGAAACGCAAGGGCGTTTGCAGGCGGAGACGATTGATGTGACGCTGCCGGGCCGTCCTGCGGCGCAAGGCGCGGTGCACCCGCTCAGCAAGATCATTCAGGAGATCGAGGATATTTTCGTCGGCATGGGATATACGGTGGCGGAAGGACCCGAGGTAGAGCAGGATTACTATAACTTTGAGGCGTTGAACCTGCCGAAGAACCATCCGGCGCGCGATATGCAGGACTCCTTCTATATTACGGAGGAAATTCTGATGCGCACGCACACCTCGCCGGTGCAGGTACGCACGATGGAGAAAATGAAGGGGCACGCTCCGGTCAAAATCATCTGCCCGGGCCGCGTATATCGCCGGGATGATGACGATGCGACGCATTCTCACGTGTTTACGCAAATCGAAGGGCTTGTGATCGACCGCGGCATCCGTATGAGTGACCTGAAGGGAACCCTGCTGCAGTTCATGCAGGAGTTGTTCGGTCCGAACACGCAAATCCGCATGCGTCCGAGCTTCTTCCCGTTCACGGAGCCGAGCGCTGAGGTGGATGTTACCTGCGCGATGTGCGGCGGATCCGGCTGCCGGGTATGCAAGCATTCCGGATGGCTTGAGATTCTGGGCTCCGGTATGGTGCATCCGCGGGTGCTGGAGATGGCCGGCTACGATCCGGAGGAATACAGCGGTTTCGCGTTCGGTCTTGGCGTAGAGCGCATTGCGATGCTGAAGTACGATATCGAGGACATTCGTCATTTCTATACGAACGATCTGCGCTTCTTGAAGCAGTTCGTGCATTTGTGAGAAGAGGGAGCGTGAGCAAAGCATGAAGGTATCATACCAATGGTTGTCTCAATATGTGGACGTAAGCGGGTATACGGCAAGCGAGCTGGCGGAGAAGCTGACCCGCAGCGGGATTGAGGTCGACGGCGTCGAGAACCGGAATAAAGGGGTTACGAGCGTCGTAGTGGGCTATGTGAAATCCAAGGAGAAGCACCCGGATGCCGACAAATTGAACGTTTGTATCGTCGATGCGGGAACAGGGGAAGATCTCCAAATCGTATGCGGTGCGAAAAATGTGGCCGCAGGCCAAAAGGTGCCGGTAGCCTTGGTCGGAGCGAAGCTGCCTGACGGGCTTGTTATCAAGCGGGCGAAGCTGCGCGGCGTTGAATCGATGGGCATGATCTGCTCGGCGAAGGAGCTGGGTCTTAATGACAAGCTGCTGCCGAAGGAGATTCAAGAGGGCATCCTGGTGCTGCCGGAGGGTACGGAGATTGGGCTCAGCATTCTAGACGTGCTGGCGATTAGTGATGAAGTGCTGGATTTGGATCTGACGCCGAACCGTTCGGACGCTCTCAGCATGCTGGGCGCTGCTTACGAGATCGGAGCGATCCTTGGGCGCGGTGTGAAGCTGCCGGAGCCGGGCATTGGCGGATCGGACGGGGCGGGCCGTGCGGCGGACAAAATTTCGGTAGAGATCACGGCAAAGGATTTGTGCTCGCATTATGCTGCACGTCTCATTGAAGGCGTGAAGGTAGGCGTGTCTCCTCTTTGGCTGCAAAACAGGCTGATGGCAGCCGGCATTCGTCCGATCAATAATATCGTAGATATTACGAACTATGTCATGCTGGAGTACGGTCAGCCGCTCCATGCCTTCGACGCCGATCAGCTGGCGAACGGACATATCGACGTGCGCTCGGCCCGGGAAGGGGAGAAGCTGGTCACGCTCGATAATGTAGAACGCACTTTGGACCCTTCGATGCTGCTCATTACCGATGGCGAGAAGCCGGTAGCGATCGCAGGCGTTATGGGCGGTTTGAATTCGGAGGTAACGGACGGCACGACCCGCATCCTGCTGGAGTCGGCGAAGTTCGACGGCGGCTCCGTCCGCAAAACGTCGCGTCAGCTGGGCTTGCGTTCGGAAGCTTCCCTTCGTTTCGAGAAGGAAGTGAACCCGGAGGCGGTGATTCCTGCCTTGAACCGCGCGGCTGCTTTGATTGCTGAGCTGGGTGACGGCGTTGTCGCTGACGGAATCGTCGAAGCGGTAACGAAGGAGCACAAGCCGGTCCAGATCGAGATCACGGCCGGCCGGATTAACGGATATTTGGGTACGTCGCTGTCGGTAGAGGAGATTAAAGGGATTTTTGACCGTTTGGCATTCGTTGTAGAGCCTTTGGAAGGAGACGGCCTGCTCGTGCACGTGCCGAGCCGTCGCGGAGATATTACCCGCACTGTCGATCTGATTGAGGAAGTGGCTCGCCTTCACGGGTATGACAATATCCCGACGACGCTGATGAACGTGGTTACGACGCCGGGCTCCTTGACGAAGCAGCAGCGCATCCGCCGTATCGTACGTACGCTGATGACAGGAAGCGGATTGCACGAAGCCATTACGTATTCGTTCACCCATCCGGATCAAATTGCAGAATACTCCGGTCTTTACCGCGAGGTTGCTCCGGTATCGCTGTCGATGCCGATGAGCGAGGAGCGCAGCACGCTTCGTACCAGCTTGGTTCCTCACCTGCTGGATGCGGCGCTGTACAACCGGAACCGGAACCAGAACGATGTCGCATTGTTCGAGATCGGCCGGGTATTTGTTACTCAGGAGAAGCAGCTCACCAAGCAGCCGGAGGAAAGATTGCTTCTAGCCGCTTTGCTGACGGGCAAACGAAGCGAGCTTCATTGGACGGGCAAGCCGGGTGATGTGGACTTTTATGATCTCAAGGGTGTGCTGGAAAACGTGCTGGCTTACCTCGGCGTGAAGGGTGTCAGCTTTGCCGCAGCCCAGCCGGATGGCTTCCATCCGGGCCGCACGGCCCATATTGTTGCGGACGGCAAGGTGATCGGTGTGATCGGACAATTGCATCCGGCCCTTCAGCAGAAGAAGGATCTTGCCGATACGTACGTATTCGAGCTGGAGTTGGATGTGCTCGCCGAGCTGGCCGACGAGAAGCTTACGTATACCCCGCTGCCTCGTTATCCGGCCATCGGCCGCGATATGGCTGTGGTTGTAGACAAGAGCGTCGCGGTGGGCGAGCTGGTAAGCAAAGCACGCGAGGTGGCAGGCAGTCTGCTCGAATCCATTCAAGTGTTTGATATTTACACAGGCGAGCGTCTCGGCGCAGACAAGAAGAGCGTAGCGATCTCCTTCGTATACCGGACCCTTGAGCGTACGTTGACGGATGAAGAGGTCAGCGAGCTGCATGCGAAAGTGGTGACGGCACTCGAGAACGGTTTCGGCGCCGAGCTGCGGAAATAAAGTTGGCTTGGGCAGGTCTTGTAAATTGACAGAAGTCTACAAATTGTAGAAGGAAAAAGGGTTCCCCGTATCGAATTATGTTAGATGCGGGGAACTCTTTTATGTTTTTTGCCCCGTCGAGTTATGAAAGGGGAGCATCCACAGTGAACGGTGAAGACAAAATCCGGATGACCGTCGACATTTATGGCACCCAGTACAAGCTGGTATCCAATTCCAGCCCTTCCTATATAAAAAACGTTGCAAACTTAGTGAATGATGAAATGCATCGGATAGCCGAGGCGAATCCGCGGCTTGATTTGCCGAAGCTGGCCGTATTGGCTGCGGTCAATATGGCCGACGAATGGACACAGATGCGGACCGAGCTTGAGGCTTCGATCGGCCGGCAGCGTCAGCTGGAGCAGGCGCGTGAGGAGCTTGCCCGGCTGAATGATCGTTACGGCGCACTGCAGCAGGAGCTTGCATCGGCGCAGGAGCTTTACGGCATAGCGGAAGGGGAGCTCGCCGACGTACGCGTAGCGTATGAAGGGGCAACCGCGGAGGCGTCCGATTTGGCGCAGCAGATGGAGCGTCAGGCAGACCGAATCCGCGAGCTGGAGGCGGAGCAGACGGCGGACCGGGAACGAATCGCGGCGCTTGAGCAGGAGGTAGCTCAAGGGATGGGGGCCTTGCAACAGGCGGCGGATGAGCACAGGCTGGCGCTGGAGCATGCGGCTAACGAGCGTACGGCTCTGGAGGAGCGTTTGGATACGCAAGCAGCGGAGGCGCTGGAGCTGCAGGGACGCATCGAGGCATTGGTGACGGCCAAAGGACAGCAGGAGCGCCGGTTGGCCGAGCTAACCGGGGAGCTGGACGGCGTACGGAAGCGCGTTGCAGAGCGGGAGCAGCAGCTTGCTGCGGCGGAGAAACGCGGCCACGATACCGCCGGACGCCTTACGGCTGCCGAGCAGAAGGGCTCCGAGCTTGCGGGGCAGTTGGCTTCAGCGGAGAGCAGAGTAACGGCGATTACCGAACAGCTGGAGGAGCGAGAGCAGGCTTACTTGGAGCTGAGCGAGCAGTTTGACCAGCTGCAGGAGCAGTTTGGCTTGCAGCAGCTGGAGCTGAACGCGCAGGTCGAGCTTGTCGCGGAGCTTCGTACGCAGGCGGAGGCGCGCGAAGTGGTATTCGCTGAGCAGCTGGCTGCGGCGGAAGCACGTAGCCGCGAGGCGCTGGAAGCGGAAGCGGCCCGCGGCGCCGAGCTGCAAAGGCGGCTGAGCGAGCTCGAGCAGGCGCATGCCGAGCAGCTGGCGGAGCAGCTTGAGCAGAAGCGGCAGCTGCAGGTGCAGCTGGGCGAGCAGGCTGAACGCAGCCGTGTGCTGGCGGAGCGCTGCGAGACGCTCGAGCGGGACGGCGCGGAAGCGGCTGCGCGTGCGGAGGCGCAGGCGCGGGAGACCGCCGGGCTCGCGGAGGAGCTCAGCCTGCAGCAGCAGCTGTACGGCGAGCTTGAGGCGGAGCTGCAGCAGCTGCAGGAGCTGAGCGGGCGTACGTCGGCCGAGCAGGCGGCGCAGGTGAGCGAGCTTGAGCGGCAGCTGCGGGCTGCGGCCGAGGAAGCGGCGGCTCGGCGCGAGGAGCAGGCACGCGCTTACGAGGCGGCAGTGGCTGCGCTGGAGGCGGAGCACCGCCGTGCAGCCGAGGAGCAGGCGGCACAGGTGAGCGAGCTTGAGCGGCGGCTGCAGGCTGCGGCCGAGGAAGCGGCGGCTCAGCGCGAAGAGCAGGTCCGCGCTCACGAGGCGGCGCTGGCATCGCTGGAGGCGGAGCACTTCCGTGCAGCCGAGGAGCAGGCGGCCCGCATAGCGGAGCTGGAGCTGCAGCTTGGAGAGCGAGAGCAGCGTCAGCAGCAGCTCGATCAGCAGCTGGCGCAGCAGCAGGCGTACAACCTGCAGCTGCAGGAGCAGCTGAGCCAGTGGCAGCGCCGCAGCGAGGAGCAGGCGGGGCAAGCGGACGAGCTGCGCCTGCGGTTGACGGCGCAGCAGGAGGAGCTCGAGCTGCAGCAGGAACTCTACGACGAGCTGCAGGGGCAGCACGACGAGCTCGAGCGGCAGCTGCGCGGCGAGCAAGCCCGCGGCAGCGAGGCGCTGGCGGCGGCAGAGCAGCAGCACGCTGCGATGGAGCGCCGCGTAGCCGAGCGCGAGGCCGAGCTGGCCGCGCTGCGCGAGCAGCTCGGCGCGGCGCAGGAGGCGGCGAGCGCGCTGCAGCAGCAATGCGCGGCGCTCGAGCAGCGCAGCGGCAGCGCCGAGGCGGAGCGCAGCGCGCTGGAGCGGCGCCTCGCAGCGCAGGAAGCGCGCATGGCGGAGCTGGCCGCGCAGAGCGGCTCGCTGGAGGCGCTGCAGCAGCAGTTCCGCGAGCAGCAGGACGAGCTGGCGCTGCAGGTCGAGCTGTACAACGAGCTGCAGGAGCAGCTCGAAGCGCAGACGCAGCAGCATAAGGCGCTGCAGCTGGAATACTCGCAGCAGCAGGAGCGCGCGGAGGAGGTCTACCGCGAGCTAAGCTCGCTGAAGTCCGAGTATGAGAAGCTGCAGATCGAATATAACGAGTGGATTGAGCTCGTAGAGAAGGAATAACGACCGATGAACGGACTGGATTGGGCCGCCGCGGTTCTCGTGGCGGCGGGCGTTGCCCTTGGTTTTTCACGCGGCTTGGTTGCACAGCTGGTCTCTTTTCTCGGCCTCTTTCTCGGCTATGTGGCGGCATTCATGTTCTACGATGAACTGGCGCCGGTGCTGAAGGAGCTTCTTGGGCTTTCGGAGAGCGAGACTTATAAAAAGTACGAGTTTTTGGCGAAGAACCTTCACCTGGAAACCTATGTGTACAATGCCCTGGCCTTTGCTTTGCTCTTGTTCGGCGTGAAGCTGGCGCTTAGTGTGGCCGGGCGGTTTCTTGATTTGCTGGCAGCCGCTCCGGGACTGAAGCAGCTGAATAAGTGGAGCGGAGCGCTGCTGGGGCTGGTGGAGGCGGCATTGATCGTGATTATTGCCGTGCAAGTCATGACGGTGGTGCCGAATGACACAGCACAGCGGCTATTGAAGGAATCTACGGCGGCACCGTATATTCTCGAACACACGCCCTTGATTTCGAATAAGCTGCAGGAGCTTTGGGAGAAACGGAGCGACGGCAAAACGAAAGTGTGAGATAGCGGGGGCAGTTATAGGAAGGACCCTACGGTGTGGCTTGGCACGTATAATCGCATATCCGCCATTGGAGTAGCCAATTCGCACAGTTTCACCCGGTGCAATCGCAAAAGTGCGATTAAACCGCCTACGAACCCCCGCGCATCACCGAACCCGGTGGAATAATCGCATATTTGCCCTTGCAGGAGCCGTACCGTACACTTTAACCCCGTGCAATCGCAAAAGTGCGATTAAACCGCCTACGGACTCCCGCGAACCACCGAACCCGATGGAATAATCGCATATCCGCCATTGCAGGAACCATTCCGCACACTTTCATCCCCTGCAATCGCAAATGTGCGATTAAATCGCCCTCGGACCCCTGCGCATCACCGAACCCGATGGAATAATCGCATAACAGCCATTGCGGGAACCATTCCGCACAGTTTCACCCCGTGCAATCGCAAATATGCGATAAAATCGCCCTCGGATCCCCGCGCATCACCGAACCCGATGGAATAATCGCATATCCGCCCTTGCAGGAGCCGTACCGCACACTTTAACCCCGTGCAATAGCAAATGTGCGATTAAATCCCCCTCGGATCCCCGCGCATCACCGAACCCGGTGGAATAATCGCATATCCGCCATTGGAGGAGCCGTACCGCACACTTTCATCCCGTGCAATCGCAAAAGTGCGATTAAACCGCCTACGGACCCCCGCGCATCACCGAACCCGATGGAATAATCGCATATCCGCCATTGCAGGAACCATTCCGCACAGTTTCACCCCGTGCAATCGCAAATATGCGATTAAATCCCCCTCGGACCCCCGCGCATCACCGATCCGGTCCCGCTCACGGCCCAACTAGAAAAGGCTAGACATCACATTTCCCCAGTGACGTCCAGCCTTTTTCGTATCCGCTGCCATCCCCTTTGAATAGGTTAGAATAACGACCTTGCCAAGGAGGGCTTTACCCATGTACCGCATTATCATCGATATTTCCGACTTCAAGCTGCATCTGCTACAAAACAACCGCGTCATCCGAAGCTTCAAGGTGGGCATCGGCATGCCGGACAACAAAACTCCCGTAGGGGAGTTTACCATTATAAACAAGGCACCGAATCCCGGCGGCCCCTTCGGCGACTTCTGGATGGGACTGTCGCATCCGCACTATGGCATTCACGGAACGAACAACCCGTCTTCGATCGGCAAAATGTCCTCTCACGGCTGCATCCGCATGCACAATGAGGATGTGAGAGCCTTAGCTGCCATCGTACCGATCGGCACACGAGTAACGATCCGAAACTAAATTCCCGTTGCCGTAATGAGCTGACCTGACATGCCGTGCCCCGGCAGAGCGGCCAATCGAACCAGTGCGGGAACGACCTCTGCCGGATCTTGACCGGTGGCATGCATTTCCGATTTGACCGTGCCCGGGTTGAAGAGGTTAGCCAATACGCCATGCTCGGATTCCTCTTCCGCCGTCGTGCGGGTAAGGGATTCGAGACCGGCCTTGCTGGCGCTATAAGCGGCATAGCCGCCGGCGCCATTGCTTGCGAGGCCGGAGGTAATGTTGATGATGCGACCGTACTTCCGGGCTCTCATGTGCGGCAGCACCTCTCTCGTCGTCAGAAAAGCTCCTGTCAAGTTGATGCCGATTTGAAGATTCCATTCCGCCAGGCCCGTTTCCGCGACAACGCCCGGCTCGAAGACCGCCGCATTGTTTACTAGAATATCGATCTGTCCGAAGGCCTCGACCGCCGATGTCACCAGGCGCCGGACGTCGGCCTCCGAGCTGATATCCGCCTGGATCGCCAGTGCCCTTCCGCCTGCAGCAGTAATCTCCGCTGCAACGGCATCCACCTTACCTTTTCTACGCCCGGCAAGCACGACATTCGCACCCTCCACAGCGAAAGCTAATGCCGCCGCCCGTCCGAGTCCCGTTCCCGCACCGGTGACGATCGCCGTTTTTCCCTGAAGTGTCCCGTTCCCCATCCTGCATAACCCCTTTGTTGTTAACATTTGCTCCATCTTACCAAGAAATGCCGGCCCAGGGAAATTACGAAATCTGATGGATTACATAAGAAATTCTTTTATTAAACGGCAAAAAGCCTCGCCGGCAGCCGTAGCTGTCAGCGAAGCGGTAAACTTCCTTATACCGTATTAGTCGACAATCAATTTGGATTTCATGGTGATGTGGCCTGTTCCGCAAGGAACGTTACAGATGATATCGTAGGTGCCCGCTTTATCCGCCTTGAAGGTGCTGGACAGTGTCTGCCCTTGCAGCTTGATGTTCAAGCCCTTGATTTCCACCCCGTGAATGCCTTCTTTGTTTTCCAGCGTAACCTTCACGTCGGAGCCCTTCTGCACTTTATATTCCGCTTGATCAAACTTAAAGTTTGATGCCACAAGCTTCACCTCTTGGGCTGCTGCCCCAGCGGCACCGGCTGCGTTGCTGGAAGCTGCAGGAGCTGCTTCCTTCTGTCCGCAAGCGGCGAGTCCGAGCATCAAGCTAGTTGAGATGGCCAATACGATCAATTTTTTCATATGACTTCCCCTCCGTCTATCCACACCAGTTAGGTTCTTGTTCTTCTTACAATCCTAACTATAGCGCAGCGCTCCCCGAAATGCAGTGACGGGACCGTGACAGCATGGTGAAAAAATCGTGAATTTCCGAGCCTCTCCTGTGAAATTCGTCACACTTGGCCGTTCCTTCGTTCAATCTCTATGATGAAACGCTTCCTGCCTTGACCATCAGCGTCAATACGGCATACAGCACAGCGGCAACCCAAACCAGACGGTAGTCAATCTTCCTAGTGCTTCTCACGGACCATGCATCCTCTCTATAATGAACATTGTTTTCATCGTTAGGTTGAGTTCATTATAGCGCCCAATTGTGAAAAAATATCATGTTTTTTCTTAGAATTTTCTTAAAGTTTGTAACTTATTACCCTTTCTCAGAAAAAAAGATCAGTAACGCGAATCGCTTCGCATTACTGATCTCCTTGGCCTGCCGTATATGCCGCCATGGTTACTTATTGTTCTCGCGGCCGGTGATTCCGTGTTCGAACGGAGTCTTGACCGGGATGAACAAGTCGATGATCCCGATGACGAGGGCAGCCAAAATGGCACCGATAAAGCTGGAAGACACGCCGCTGACAATAAACTGCGACAACCAGATGACCAGCGCACTAACGAGAAAGCCTACGATCCCCCGGCCGAATGGGGTAATTTTTCTGCCAAAAACACCTTCAATGATCCATGCTGCAATCGCGATCACCAATGCTAAGAACAGGGCACTCCAGAAGCCGCCGACGGTAAAGCCCGGGACGACCCAATCCACAACCATAAGGATCAAAGCAGATACGATAAACCTGACGATATGTCCAAGCAAATGCATCCGGCGTTTTCCTCCTTCTTGTCTTGGGAAAGTTAGTGATTCTCCTGGTTCTTGCGTTCGGCCGTGCGCTGATTCTGCTACCAGGGGTGTCACAGCTTAGGATGTCACTTCCTGACTTGTTTTATGTATCCCTTGAATCGGAGGGTATTAGCGAAAGGACCTCCTTTTGGGATATAATATAAGGATAAGAATGAAAGGTTGGTCTTCTAAAGGTGACACTTATGAAATCATATAATCAGAAAATATTAAAAACCCTCGACTTCGGCGCCGTACTGAACCGCTGTGCGGATTATGCCGCTACAAGCATGGGCAAAGCGTTGGTTGAGCAGCTTGAGCCGAGCGGTGATTTTACCGAGGTCAAACGCAGGCTTCAAGCGACGGACGAAGCGGTGAACGTGGACCGCCTGAAAGGCGGCGCTCCCTTCGGCGGCATACGCGATATTCGTCCCGCGCTGCACCGTGCCCGGATTGGCGGTATGCTGAATCCGACGGAGCTGCTAGACGTGGCCCTTACGAATCAAGGAGGCCGCCGTTTGGTGAAGTTTCTCGAGGCGACGAACGACGATTATCCGGTCCCTTCCTTGCTGGAGCTGTGTGCCCTGATTACCGATCACAAGTCTGTTGAGGACCGAATCAAGCTGTGCATTGACGAGAATGCGAACGTGATGGATTCCGCCAGTCCGGAGCTTGCCCGAATCCGGTCGGAGCTGCGTACCAGCGAATCAAGAGCCCGGGAGCGGCTGGAGCAGATGGTTCGGACGCCGTCGATCCAAAAGATGCTGCAGGATAATTTGGTGACCATCCGGGGCGACCGTTACGTCATTCCTGTGAAGCAGGAATATCGGGGCCATTTCGGCGGGATGATTCATGACCAGTCGGCGTCCGGCGCGACGCTGTTTATCGAGCCGGAGGCCGTCGTGCAATTGAACAACCGGGTCCGGGAGCTGAAGCTGAAGGAAGAGACGGAGGTTGAGAAAATTCTCCGTATGCTTACAGCGCAGGTCGGAGAGGCGGCGGATGAGCTGCTGGCCAATGTAGAGGCGCTCGGCGAGCTGGATTTTGCTTTTGCCAAGTCGGGTCTTGCGAACGCCATGAAGGCCACCCGGCCGATGATGAACGATCGGGGCTTTCTTCGAATTAAACGCGGACGCCATCCGCTCATCGCCTCGGACAACGTGGTTCCGCTTGATGTGGAGCTGGGGAATAAATACAGCACCATTATCGTAACGGGTCCGAACACCGGCGGTAAGACGGTTTCGCTGAAGACCATCGGATTGCTGTCGCTCATGGCGATGTCGGGCCTGTTCGTTCCTGCGGAGGAGGGGAGCCAGCTTTGTGTATTCGATGCGATATTTGCGGATATCGGAGACGAACAGAGCATCGAGCAGAACCTGTCCACCTTCTCCAGCCATATGACGAACATCATCCGTATCCTGCGGGAGATGACGCCCAAAAGTCTCGTCCTGCTTGACGAGCTCGGTGCGGGGACCGACCCTGCGGAGGGCTCGGCCCTGGCGATCGCAATACTGGAGTATATTCATAAAATGGGCTGCCGCATCGTAGCCACGACGCACTATTCCGAATTGAAGGCATACGCGTTCGACCGTCAAGGTGTGATTAACGCCAGCATGGAATTCGACATTCAGACGCTTCGCCCGACCTATCGTTTGCTTGTCGGCGTTCCCGGCCGAAGCAACGCCTTCGCCATCGCCGAACGACTTGGGTTATCGAAGTCGATCATCGACTATGCCCGCGGCGAGGTGGGAGAAGAGGATCAGCGCGTCGAGTCGATGATTGCCACGCTGGAGGAGAACCGAATCCAGGCGGAGGCGGACCGTGAAAGCGCGGGGCAGCTGCGGCGCGAGGTCGAGCAGCTGCGCGAGCAGCTGGCCCGGGAGCGGCAAAAGTTCGAGGAGCAGCGCGACCGCATGCTGGAGCGGGCCGAACGGGAAGCGGCCGATGCCGTGGCCAAAGCGCGAAGAGAGGCTGAGGAGGTCATCACGGAGCTCCGGCGCATTCAGCGTGAGGAACGCAGCGGCGTGAAGGACCATCAGCTGAGCGAGATGAAGCGGCGTCTGAACGATGCGGTGCCGGACCTGCGGAAGAACAGCACGGCGAAGCTTCCGAAGCGCAAGCCGGATGCGGTCGAGGCGGGGGATGAGGTCCGCGTAGTGAACCTGGGGCAGAAGGGCCATGTGGTCGAGGTCGTGAACGACCATGAGGTCATGGTGCAGATGGGGATCATGAAGATGAAGGTCAACAAAGCCGATGTCGAGCTGGTTAAAGCAGCTCCTGCCGAGAAGAAGAAGCAGCCCGTCCAGGCTACCTCAAGTCTGAAGCGGACACGAGACGACAATGCGAAGATGGAGCTGGATTTGCGCGGGGCTAACGTGGAGGAGGCGCTGCTTGAGGTGGACCGTTTTCTGGATGAGGCGTATCTGGCCAATTTCGGCAATGTCTACATCATTCACGGGAAGGGTACCGGCGTCCTTCGGACCGGAATTCAGGAGTTTTTGCGCAAGCACAAGCACGTGAAGAGCTACCGTATCGGCAATTACAATGAAGGCGGTCACGGCGTAACGGTTGCCGAGTTAAAATAAAATTTATTTTCCATTTCGAAACTCTTTGCACCTATCTGTCGTAATACCATGTGTAACGATCGATCGCTGAAGCCCTGCAGGCTTAAGGATAAATATAGGATCGGGAGGATTCTACGATGGGAATTTTTAAACGACTGCGTGATTTGACAATGGCTTCAATTAATGATCTGCTGGATAAAGCGGAAGATCCGGTAAAGATGCTGAATCAGTTCCTGCGTGATATGGAACAGGATATTCTCGAAGCGGAATCGGCGGTAGCTAAGCAAATTGCAATTGAGAAGAAATTCAAGCAGCAGTACGAAGAAGCGCTTGAGATGGTTCAGAAGCGTGAAGAGCAGGCATTGCAGGCATTAGAGAAAGGCAACGAGGATTTGGCCCGCCGCGCGCTGCAGGATAAGAAGGAGCACCAGGCGCGTTATGACGAGATGAAGCAGCAGTATGACGTAGCCAAGGGCAATGCGGATCGTCTTCGTCAGCAGCTGCAAGAGATGAAGGATGAATTTTCGAAGCTGAAGAGCAAGAAGGAAGTGCTGGTGGCGCGCGCGGAAGCGGCCAAAGCCCAGAAGCAGATCAATCAGGCGATGTCGGGCTTCGGTACGGACAATGGGGCTAAAGGCTTCGACCGGATGAGCGAAAAGGTGCTGCAGCTGGAAGCGGAGGCAGAGGCCAGCAATGAGCTTCGCTCCAAGAACAAGAGCCTTGATGACGAGCTGAATCAGCTCGGGAAGAATGATGGCGTCGATGACGAGCTTGCCGCTCTTCGGGCAAAGCTTGCAGCCAGAAACAAGACCGAATAAAATAGGATGGAAGGAAAGACTGGAAGGCTAGCTCCTTTCAGTCTTTTCGGTTGTAGGCCTTCGTAAGGACGAGGACGGGGGAGGTTGGATCGTATGGATGATGAGGTGGGGAAATTAATGGGGAATCCTTATGTCGAAACACTTGCTTTTTTTTCCGTGGCCGTGCTGGCTTTGGTTGTGTTCTTAACCATTTTTGAGCTGGTAACGAAGTACAAGGATTGGGATGAAATCAAAAGAGGTAATTTGTCCGTAGCCATGGCGACGGGAGGCAAAATCTTCGGGATCTGCAATCTGTTCCGGTTTGCCATACTTAACAATGATTCCTTGATGCATTCTCTCATCTGGGCCGGTTTTGGTTTCTTGCTGCTGCTGATTGCTTATTTTATTTTTGAATTTTTGACGCCCTACTTCAAAATCGATGAAGAGATCAAAAATGATAACCGCGCCGTAGGTTTCATTTCTATGGTCATTTCGATTTCCTTATCGTATGTCATCGGGGCAAGTGTAACCTGAGGAGGGCCTGAGCGGTGAAGTACTTATGGGGCACATTATTTGCGCTTGCCCTTGTGTTTGTGGGCTCCGGCGTATATTATTTTCTGAAATTTGCCTGATGCAGGGGGAGCCCTGTCGGCTAGGAGGAGTTTGCTGTGTCTGATCTGCATGACCAGATTTGTCCGTGGTGCCAGACGGAGATTGTGTGGGACCCGGAGCTGGGGCCTGAGGAGGCATGCCCGCATTGTTTCAACGAGCTGGGCGATTATCGGAGCATTAGCTTGAAGCTCAAAAATTCAGGCCAAAACCTGATGCTCGGCGAAGAGGACGAGGAAGAATACGAAAGCGATATGGAAGCAATGGACGACTATGAGGAAGGAGTTCAGCGGCTGCTCGATCAGCAGGAGGAGGCGCCGGAATGTCCGTCCTGCCACAGCTTTATGCTGTTCGCCGGCACCCAAAGCGCGCCGCAGTCCTTCCTGCCTTTCGTTCATGGGGCTATAAAGCAGCCGCTGCTGAAGGCCGCCTTCTCTATGAATGTCTATGTATGTCCTTCCTGCTTTAAGCTGGAGCAGATTGTGTCGGAGCCCGATCGCCTCGAGCTGATCGAAAAGCTCAAAATTCACGGTCAGGAGAAGCAATCATAAACAAATGGAAGCACCCGCAAGGGTGCTTTTTCTATGTAGATAAGCATTAACAGTAACCTGTGAAGATTTTGCGCAGGAAGTGTAAATGTGTAATTTTTGCAAAAGAGTGCAATTGCGCTTCCTTCGCAGGGAGACACGGTAACAAAAAAGTGTCATTGCCTGCAACTCCACGGGGACCTATAGTAGGCTCATCAATGCGAATCCAATGGGGAAGCGGTGAATGTTATGGATATGAACCGATTTACGAATCCGTCGCCGGAATACCGGATTCATCCGTTCTGGTTCTGGAACGGTGAGATGGAGGACGAACGCGTCCGAGAGCAGATTGAAGAGATGCACGACAAAGGTGTCGGCGGCTTCTTTCTGTGTGCCCGTCAAGGGATGACGGTACCTTATTTATCCAAGCAATGGTTCGATAAGGTGCGATACGCTGTTGAGGTAGCGAAGTCATTGGACATGCATGTCTGGCTGTACGATGAATATCCCTACCCAAGCGGCATTGCCGGGGGAGAAGTGGTGTTGGAGCACCCCGATGCGAAGCATAAGACATTGGAGCACAGGAATATTCGCACCGCCGGCGGAGAACGGTTGGATGTGGAACTGCCCTGGGGAAGAGTGCTGTATGCCAAAGCCGCGCCCGTACAGGCGGACGGCTCCATCGACTGGACCCAAGCCATCGATGTCAAGGAGCACATCGGCAACTGGCAGGCGGATCCCATTTTTCAGAAAACAGGGCTCACCGGCTACAATCAGAAGCGTTTCTTCACCTACCGAACGGTATTTCGTTTACTATGGGAGGCGCCGCCCGGGGACTGGGAGGTCATGGTGTTCCAGGAGAAGGAAATCGACGATTTCAAATATTATGGGACGTTCGTCGACCCGTGTAACCGGGAAGCCATGGAGACGTTTATCCGCTTAACCCATGACAGATATGTGCCGGCTATAGGTGAGTATTTCGGCAGCACGGTCAAGGGCATGTTCACGGATGAAATCGGGCTGCTCGGGCGTATACCATGGTCCCCTCGGCTTCCTGAAGAGTTTAAGCTGCGCAACGGCTACGATCTGCTGGAGCATCTGCCGGCTTTACTTGACCGCTCCGCCAAGGATGCGGTGAAGGTGCGGTATGATTATTATCAAACCATCCATCTTCTGCTTCGGGAGTCGTATCACCTGAAGGTGCACGATTGGTGTGAAAGGTATGGAATGGAATATGTTGCGGAAGTGCCTGCGGTTCGCATGACTACGCAAAAATTCAGTCATGTACCGGGCGGCGATTCCGCGCACGAGAAGCTGGGGCGTTCACTGGATTGGATTTTGCGCCGTTATATCGGGCATACACGCGATAACCCGAAGATGGTAAGCTCCCTGGCACGCCAGCTGGGCCGCACTCGGAACCTCATTGAATGCTTTCACAGCGTTGGCTGGTCAATGACGCTCCAGGATGCACGCTGGATGATTGACCGGCTGGCGGCGCTCGGTACGAACTTTTTTAATTTTCACGCTTTCTATTACACGATGGACGCACTGGCAAAGCACGACGCGCCTCCTTCGCAGTTTGTGCAAAACCCTTATTGGGCGCATTTCCGCACATTGGGCGACTATACCGGACGCATTAGCTACATCATGACGGAAGGAAAGGCGAATATCCGAATGGCGTTCGTCGATCCGGTTACTTCCTACTGGACATATTTGGCCAATCCGTTTCATTCCTTTCACTTCGCAGGCACGTCCGAAGAAGAGAAAGCTCAGCTTGAGCGGCTGGTGCAGGATTGGACCGAGCTGGGTGTCAAGCTCATCCGCAATCGCTTCGACTATGATCACTTGGATCCGGAGCTGCTTGGTGAAGCGACGGTAGAAAACGGCGTGATCCGCATCGGAATCGCTGAGTATTCCGTTCTGATCCTGCCGCCGATGAGCAATATGGAGGCTTCCGCATGGGCGAATGTCCGCAAATTCCTGCAAGGCGGGGGAACGGTGATCGGGCTTGGCTTGCTGCCGTACGATGTCATCGAGCAGGGCAGCCCCTCGGAGGAAGAATCCATGCAGATCTTCGGTGTGACGGAATCGCCGCGCACTCTATACTGGGATGGCCGCTTCACTGAATCACATTATTCAAATGGCGGAGCGCACTTCCTGCCGATATCCGCGCAGGGCGGCATCGAAGCCGTCTGGCCGCACCTTGCAGGGCTGCTGGAGGAGGCTTCGCCGCGCCCCGCGAGACTTAAGCTGGAGCAGGATCCCCAGTGCTTCCTGATGCAGACGAGGTATCTGAGGGAAGGGGAAGCGGCCATTTTCATCAGTAATCAGGAGGGCGAATCGCATGACGGTCAGCTGCAGCTGGACCCTGAGGCACTGTTTGGTTCCGGTTGTACGGGGCTTCGGGCATATGAGCTCGAGCTGGAGACCGGTGTGAGGCGGCCGATGGCGGTGAAGCACAGCGGCGACGGTCCGTATGTAGATTTTGCTTTGGCACCTTATCAGGGCCTGCTGGTTTATGTGGAAGCTTGCTCGGAGGACGCCGAGGCACCAATTCTGCCACAAGCTCCGGATGTGCTCGAACTGCAAACAGACGGCGAGTGGTTCATTACGGCACTGCAGGATAACATCGTCCGGTTCGATGATTTGACGCTGAAGATCGCAGGGGAGCCGGCAGGCAGGCCGGTGAGGGCAAAAACATTCATCGACCAGTGCGCGGATCTGGCCCAGCTGCAGGATTTCCCGGTCTCCTTTAAGCAGACCTTCGGTACTCCGCAGCGGATGCAGATGAGCTACCCGCTTGATGCTGCCTATTCCGCCGAATTTATTGTCGAGGAATTACCCGAACGGTGTGACATCCTCATGGACGCTAATGCAATCCAGGGGGATTGGCGGCTGCTGATCAACGGTCATACGGTCACACCGGATCAATTCAAGCCTATGAGGGTCTACGACCATCGAAATGTAGGCTGCCCGGTCGCGTCATTGCTGAAGCAGGGAGTGAATGAACTGATCGTTCAGCTTACCATAACGTCGGATTCGGACGGTGTTACGGATCCGTTTTACCTGAAGGGCAATTTCGGAGTGACGTTCGATGAGCAGGGCCGTCAAGTGATTGGAGCTGCACCACGTTCGGTTGCGTGCCTTAACGGCGGTCCGCAGCCAGGCTATCCATACTTTGCAGGGACCATGAGCTACCGGCGGACCATCGAGCTCGGCAAGACGCAGGAAGGCACGGAGTTCGAGCTCAGCTTCGCGGATTGGGATCCGCATTTCCATGACTGTGCGGAAGTCATAGTAAACGGTCATTCCTTGGGCGTACGTCCATGGACGCCTTACCGATGGGCCGGTTCAACCGACTGGCTGCATCAGGGGGATAACGAACTGGAGATTCGGGTGACGAACACGCTGATCGGACTGCTTGAGGGCTTGACCTTCGACTACGAGACGCACACGCTGCAGAGGATTCAAGGTTAGCTTCATGAAACAATGCAAAAGTCGGATTGCATACAAGGCAGTCCGGCTTTTTGTAATTACGGGAAAATAAAGGCTCTTAAGGCGAGGTACAAAAAAGGTTAGTGCGTGCAAAATAGTGTAGTCCGCGTCGCGGCGGGCTGAAATAGCGATCGGGCATGGCTTGGAAGCCAGAAAACACAAGGCCGGACGGTAACAAAAAAGTATAGTTGAGGGCAATGAAAAGATGCTTTACCTTGAAGTCATGGAAGCCGTGCAGGATCACGGCACGCAGCGTAAACAATCTTAGGCTGACTTCATAAAGAAAGGGGATGTGCACATGCCGAAGGTCGATTCCTCCACTACATCCGGATCCTTGTCCATGAACCGGCGTTTGAACCATGCGAAGGGCAGATCGCGCATCTGGTTTGATCTCAAAAGAGACAGGTACTTATACCTGCTTGCCTTGCCGGGGCTGATCTTCTTCCTGATATTCAAGTACGTGCCGATGTGGGGTGTCATCATTGCCTTCCAGAACTATTCACCTTATGTAGGTGTGCTTAAGAGCGAGTGGGTAGGCTTCGAGCACTTCGCCAAATTTTTCTCGAATCCCGAATTTATGCTTCTGTTTCGCAATACGATGGCCATCAACCTGATGAGCCTGACGCTGTTCTTCCCGCTGCCGATTCTGCTGTCTCTTCTTCTGAACGAGGTCAGATCGGAGGCGTACAAACGAATCGTTCAATCGATCGTTTATATGCCGCACTTCTTATCGTGGGTCATCATCGCCGGATTGACCTTCCTGCTCTTCGCCAAGGGCGAAGGCTTAGTCAACAAGCTGCTGGAGGCAGGAGGCTTCGAGCGGATGGACTTCCTGACGAACCCCGACGGCTTCTGGTTCATGCTTACCGTCCAGTCGATCTGGAAGGAAGCGGGTTGGGGCACGATCATCTTCCTTGCGGCGATAGCAGGCGTAGATCCGCAGCTGTACGAAGCGGCGAGAATGGACGGCGCCGGCCGAATTCGCCAAATGTGGCACGTGACGCTGCCAGCCATCCGCAACGTCGTCATCATCCTTCTCATTCTGAGGCTTGGTCATATGATGGATGTCGGCTTCGAGCAAGTGTTCCTGATGTATAACGGAGCGGTATCCGAAGTGGCGGAGGTATTCGATACTTATGTATACCGGGTTGGTATTCAACAAGGTCAGTTCAGCTTTAGCACAGCCGCAGGCTTGTTTAAGTCGATTGTAGGACTGGTGCTGGTTGTAGGCGCTAACAAATTAGCGAAAAAGATGGGTGAAGAGGGCGTGTACTAAGACAGGCGCCCGCCAATTTGACACAGTAAGGAGGAATTCCCATGATTAGCACCAAAGGAGACCGGATTTTTGGCGCGATCAATATCACTGTACTCGCCATCGTAGCTATGGTGACGTTCTTCCCGGTGTACTATGTGTTCATCGTATCGTTCGTCGATCCGGTTGAATATATCACCAAACCCTTCATTCTTTGGCCGGAGACATGGTCTCTCGATTCGTATAAGTATCTGCTCTCGACCAAGTCGTTCGTCGGGGCGTTATACAACAGTACGTTTTTGGCCGTCGTCGGTACGATTTGCAGCTTGATCGTTACCGCTGCGCTTGCGTATTCCTTATCAAGAAAGCGCTTGCGGGGCCGCCGGACGTTTCTGATGCTGATTCTATTTACGATCTTATTCAGTCCGGGCATCATCCCCCATTATTTGCTGGTACGCGACCTGCATCTGATCAACAGCATTTGGTCACTGATTCTGCCCGCCTTGGCCAGCGGCTGGAACGTCATTCTCATGAAGGGCTTCTTCGACAGCCTTCCCGTCGAGCTTGAGGAATCCGCCGCTATAGACGGATGCAACGACATCTCGATTTTCTTGAAAATCATCCTGCCGTTGTCCTTGCCTTCTCTCGCTGCCTTCGGATTGTTCTACGCGGTGGGCTATTGGAACCAATTTTTTAATGCGCTGCTCTACTTGAACGATCCGACCAAATGGCCCATTCAGGTATTACTGCAGAACCTGCTCATCTCATCGTCCAACAGCGAGTTAACCTCCGATGTCTTCGTGAAGGCCCCGCCGACGGAGACGCTGAAGATGGCCGCCGTTATTATCGCTACCGTGCCGATCCTCCTGGTATACCCGTTCCTGCAAAAGCATTTTGCCAAGGGTGCCATGGTTGGCTCGGTTAAGGGGTAATGATATATTCAATTTCATTAAAAGGAGAGGGTCTATCAATGAAGTATGCAAAAACGTCGCTTAGCCTGTTTTTGGCACTTTCGACGCTGCTTGCCGCTTGCGGCCAGAGCAGCACACCTCCGGCAGCAAGTGGGGATGCAGCAGGACAGGCGGAGGCTCCTGTCGAAATCAGCGTAATGGTTCATTTCCTGACACAGCAGCCGATGGCTGAGGACAATGCTGTAAAGCAAGCGATCGAGAAGGCAACGAACAGCAAGCTGAAAATTCAGTGGGTTTCTTCCAACAACTACAATGATAAGTTGAACGTGACACTGGCTTCCGGAGACCTGCCTGACCTGACATACATCGGTGACCCGTTCTCGTCGGTATTTCGCAATATGGCGGCCCAAGGGGCATTCTGGGAGGTTGGTCCTTACATCAAGGATTACCCGAATCTGGCGAACGGCATCTCGAAGACGGCATGGGAGCTCACCAAGATGCAGGACGGCAAAAATTACGTCATTCCAAGACCGCGTCCTTCCGAAGCGGATTCGTTCTTCGTGCTCCGCAAGGATTGGCTTGACAAGGTGGGGATGAAGGTACCGACGACCAGCGATGAGCTGTATCAGGTGATGAAAGCCTTCACGGAGAAGGATCCGGACGGCAACGGCAAGGCCGATACCGTAGGCTTCGCCGCCAATACGGACTCGAGCAGCACCGCAAGTCCCTATGGCGTGCTGGGCCATATCGACAGCATGTTCACCGGTGTCAACGGAAAATATAAATGGACCAATAACCAAATGACGCATAGTGCGCTGCTGCCTGAATCCCGCAAAGCACTGGAATTCGCCGTGAAAGCTTACCAGGAGAAGCTGATTCCTGCTGACTTTGCATCACTGAAAGGCACACAATTCCGAGATATGTTCGATGGCGGCAAAGCAGGCATCATTATCGAAAAAGCCGGAACAATGAAGGATCACTTCGACAAGCTGAAGAACGTCGATCCGAGCTTCAAGGAAGGCGATTTCTATCCGGTAACGAGTATCAACGGCTATAATCCGAAGGGTCCCGGGTTCGCCGGAGCTCTGGCCATTTCCAAGAAGGTGCCTGAGGCCAAGATGAAGCGCATTCTGAAGGTGCTGGATACTTGGATGAAGCCGGAGGTGTTTGCCTATAACACGTATGGGCTGGAAGGCGTTCATCACACGGTGAAGGATGGCCAGAAGGTACTCAATACGGAAAAGCTTGCGGCTGATAGTGTTGCTGACCTGAATCAAATTCTGTATGTTGCCGATCCTTACGCCAGCTCGACGAAGCCGTCCTTCCCGAAGGAAGTTAACGAGCTGTATGCGAAAATTCAAGACGAGCGCGCGAAGTCCAGTGTGGCGGACCTTACCACCGGCCTCTACTCGCCGACGCTGCAGAAGGCAGGACCGGAGCTTGAGAAGAAAATCGCCGACCTGAAAACGAAAATTATATTGGGCCGCGAACCGATGACAGCATGGGATGACCTTGTCTCCAAGCTGAAAACGGATGCCGACCTGCAGAAGATCAGCCAAGAGCTGACGGAGGCTTACAAGAAACGGATCGGCCAATAATAAGAGCAAACAGCTAGAATCTCAAGAAGCGGCAGGTATTGGCCGGAGGCGGATCTCAAGATCTGTCTCCGGCCTGCGTATTATACCAAGGAATCTGCCGGTTAGCGTTGACAAGGGGCGGACATGTCTTCATCATGAAGCTAAGCCTTCCCCCTCGGGCAGGGCACAACAGCAATGAAACGGAGGACACCACATGCTGCAGACCCTAAGAAGCTGGCTAAGAATAGGACTGGAAAGCAGGCGCTCCAAACGTTTTTTCTGGAGGAGCCTAGCCTTGTTTCTGCTGGTCACCTGTATCCCGGGCATGATTACGGGCAGCATCATCTACTGGGCCTCAACAAATCAGGTCGAAAGCGAGCTTCAAAAGCTTCATGAAAAACAGGTTCAGCAGCGGGCGGGCAATATCGATGATCAGCTGTCCTATATGGAAATGCTGTTCACCCAATGGGCGTTTGACGCGCAGTTCGATAACAAGCTGAAAGAGCTGGACTTTGTATATAACTATCAGCAGGTGCATGACATTTATCGGACGCTATTCATCATGGAGGGGGCCCATCCATTGATCTCCAGGGTAGATTTGTATCTAAAGCATCCGTACCCGCTGATTTTTCAGAAGGATGTTTACTTGGATATCAGCAATGCGAAGGTAAGTGAGCGTTTTGAAGCTCTATTGCAGCAGACCAAGTTTGCCTTCTGGACGGAGCACTACGAGCGATTCGACGGAAAAACCTGGGGCAAGCCGTCCCTTGCATTGGTGAACAAGGTGCCGGGAGGGAGCACGGAGCCCCTCGGGTATATCATTACCACGGTCGACAAGGCGAAGCTGAATAAGCTGCTGCAAACCTTGACGCCTTATAGCGACGGCACCACCTTCCTGCTGTCGGCAGGAGGGGAGCGATTCATTGTTCAAGATGCGCAGCAGCAGAGCGGACTTGAGCTGGCTCTAAGGGAGGCGATAACCAGCGGCCGGCAAAAGGCCGGTTCGTTTCTTTTTGACTATAACGGCGCGACATATTCCGTGTCCGTCGGCAAGCTGGCACGTATCGGCGAGGAGTGGACCTACGTATCCGCCGCTCCCTTGACGGCCGTCACCGCACCGGTGCTGTTCATCTCCAAGCTGATTCTGTCGATCAGCGGAATCGGCTTCATCCTGGCGCTGCTGCTGTCTCTCGGCGCTTCCTACCGGTTGTATACGCCGATAGGCAAGCTTGTCCGGCTGCTGCCGAAGGAAGAGGGTCACCGGGATGAGTTTGAGCAGATCGAGCGGCAGTGGCAGGATCTGACGAACGAGCGGGAGACGCTGCAGGGCCGGCTGAAGACACAGCTGCCGCAAATGCGCGAAGGCTTCATGCTGCAGCTGGTACAGGGACATTTGTTCTCCATGACGGAGAAGGATATCAAGGAACGTCTGCTGCATTACGGCTGGGAGACGGAGGGCAAGCAATTCGTCGCCGTGCTGATTCAGCTTGGCGGATTTTCCAGTCAAGTGGGGCGGTTCAAGCATGGCGATGAGAGCCTCGTTACCTTCGCCGCGGCGAACATTGTAACGGAGCTGTCCGATTCGCTCTCGTTTCAGCTTCTGAACTTTCATGACCTGACGATTGGGCTGCTGGTAGCTTTTCCGGAAGAGATGACCGTGAAGGAGCAGCAGACTACCCTGAACCGGATGGGAGAGGAATGGATTCAATCCGTCGGCCGTGTGCTCAAGATGCGCATGACCATTGCGATCAGCAAGCCTGTTCCTAACGTGAAGCATAGCCCAATGCAATTCGAGGAAGCGCGTCATGCGCTGAGCTACGCGGACCTTAGCTCGGAGAGCCAGATCATCGATTCCGAACGGATTGGCAAAAGCAACTCGGCATTAGAATTCCGATACCCCTTCGCGCTGGAAACGGAGATCATCAACGCCGTCCGCATTGGGTCTGAGGAGGAGGCGGCCCAGCTTATCGAGCGCTTCCTTAAGGAGCTGACGCAGGATGGAGCGGCGAAGCTTGTTTTGCAGCAGGGGATGATGCAGCTGCTGGGCAGTCTGCTTCATGCCATGCTGCATGCGGGGATGAATCCGATGAAGCTATTTGAGGGCGTGAATTTGTATGAACAACTCGGTGCCTGCAACGAGCCGGAGGATATTCTTCGCTGGTTCCGAAGCAAAGTCGTCGGCCCTTTTGTTCATGAGCTGATCAGCAAGCAAGATTATCATTTGAAGCAGATGGCCGAGAAGACGATCATGCTAATAAGCGAGCATTATATGAGTCCCGACTTATCCCTTGAATGGTGCGCCGATCAATTCAATACAAGTCCCTACACGCTCAGCCGAGTGTTTAAACAAATTACCGGCGTCAATTTCATTGATTTCGTAACGAACAGGCGTATGGAAAAGGCTAAAGAGCTGCTCCGCGAAACCGATATGAGGATTAACGATGTGGCGGGAAGCGTGAGCTACCAGCCGACGTATTTTCATCGGATTTTCAAAAGATATGAAGGGATTACACCTTTGCAGTACCGTGATTTGCATCAGGATAACTAGAATTTGCTGGGATATTATTCTTGTCGGACATGATTTTTGCGCTTTTGGGTAGCTTAACTAAGACATTACATAGATAAGGTGAGAGCGCATGCATTCCGATTCGTCAACGAAGCATTTTCCTCATAAATGGATTCAGGAAAACAAAAGTAAGCATGAATGGCTTCAGGTAGACAAGAAGGAAGAAAAACCGGCTAAAGATAATCATCCGCTCGACGGCCAATCCCGGCTGCTGTTAACTGTGCATGGCTTGTGTGCTGTGGCCAATGCTTTATCCGGTACCTTCGTCAACGTATACCTTTGGAAGGCAAGACATGATTTTGCCGTCATTGGCTGGTTCACGCTAATCCATCACTTGACGATGGCCTTCACGTTTTGGATTGCGGGCAAGTGGGTTAAGGAGCATAACAAAATGAACTGTCTGCGCGCCGGCGTTGCGGTTTCGGCCTTGTTCTATTTGCTGGTGCTGTGGTTTGGGGACAAGGCTGCCGACAATTACTTGATTCTGGGCGTGGTACAGGGCTTAGCGTCCGGATTTTTCTGGCTTGCCTTTAACGTAGTCTATTTCGAAGTGACGGATCCGGACAATCGGGACCGGTTCAACGGATGGGCCGGTCTGTTGGGTTCAGGGGCAGGGATGGTGGCGCCATGGGTATCCGGCTACTTGATCGTGCATATGCAGGCGGCAAACGGTTATCGTCTGATTTTTACCATCTCGCTCAGTGTGTTTGTCATTGGAGTCATTATCAGCTTCTTCTTGAAAAAAAGGAAATCGGAGGGCAGGTATGCATGGCTGCATACCTGGACCTGCCTGCAAAAGAAGGATACGGCTTGGCGGACGGTCGGTCTGGCGCTGGTGGCGCAAGGGGTTCGGGAAGGAGTATTCGGGTTTATGATCGCGTTGCTGGTGTACGTTCACACGGGCAGCGAGATGAGTCTGGGCAACTTCTCCCTTATCACCTCGGCGGTGGCTTTAATCAGCTTTATGATCATCGGTCGGGTGCTGAAGCCGCAGCACAGGAAGGTGGCCATGCTCATCGGGTCGGCGGCGATGGTTATCGTGATATTGCCCTTCTTCTGGAAGGTCAATTATTGGACGCTGCTGACCTTCGGGATTGGAGTGGCCTTGTTCTTCCCGCTGTTCTCGATTCCTATGACCTCCTCGGTGTTCGACCTGATCGGCAGCGATGAGGAAAGCGTGAAGCGCCGCGAGGAATACGTGGTCATGCGGGAGCTCGCTTTGAATGCCGGCAGACTGCTCGGTACGGCCGTGTTCCTCATCTTCATCGCTTGGGTGAAGGCGCCGGCGGCCATGAACTGGCTGCTGCTCTTCATCGGAAGCTCGCCGCTTGCAGCCTGGTTCTTCATGAGGAAGGTGCACGCGCGGAAGCGGGCAGAAGCAGGGTAACCTAATGAAAAGCCTCAGAGTGAACGGCGCTCTGAGGCTTTTGTCCGTTCAGCCGTCTCCTTTCCTTTGGGGCATCAAAAAAAGTTGGAAAAATAATATCGGACATGTTGCATAAATATACAACTAAATGTATAATAATAAATGTAATCCTAAATGACATTATGTACATTGGAGCGTGGAAAAAGCATGAAAATTGCACTGCATAATGAGCTGCCGGCCCCTGAGCAATTTCAGCGGCTGATCCAATCCATTTCCGAATCGGATGTTCCTGCAGATGCAGCACCATATGATATCTATAAAGAGAGCCCGCATGTCATTGCCGCTTATGATCAGGAGCAGCTGGTTGCCCTGGGACGGCTGGTTGCGAGGGGAGAAGCAGCTTCCGAGCTCGAATTTGCCGTATCCCCGAACTATAAGGGACGCGAGATCGAAGAGAATATGAGAAGACTGCTTCAAATTAGATCATTAAAGGTTTAGGCCGTAAATCATATACTATGCAAAGTCCTTTGCCCCGGGCCCGGAGTGAAGGACTTTTTTCGCTGGGGGAGCCGTTTAATTTTTTTTTGCCAAAGACAGGCTGCAGGGTGTAATATGTAGGAATAAGCTTTGGGATCCGAAGCTTGCAGTTCCAAGTAATTTACCAAAGGAGCGTATCAGACGATGGAACAATTTAAGATGAAGATTATTGAGCTGCTGAAGGAAGACGCGCGTCGTACCCCTGCACTTATCGCAACAATGCTCGGGGCGTCCGAGGCGGAAGTGGCGGAAGCGATTGCCGAGCTGGAGGAAGCGAACGTAATCGTCAAATACGCTACCGTCGTCAACTGGGCCAAGGTGGATAATGAGAAGGTCACCGCCCTGATCGAAGTGCAGATAACCCCAGAGCGCGGCCGCGGCTTTGATGCCATTGCGGAGCGCATTTATTTATATCCGGAAGTGAAATCGGTCTATTTGATGTCCGGCGCTTATGACCTGCTCGTCGAGATTGAAGGGAAGACGCTGAAGGAAGTCGCTTCCTTCGTATCCAATAGGCTGTCCCCGATCGACCGGGTGCTTTCCACCAAGACGCACTTTATTTTGAAAAAATATAAACAGGACGGCATCACCTTCGAGGACCACGAGGACGACCGCCGGCTCCTCATCTCACCGTAAAGGAAGCTTGATAACATGCTAGAGCAAACACAAAGTCAAGGTATCTCGTCCAGATCGATGTCCGGTTACTTGGCCCCGCTCGCCAGGGCGATTCCGCCATCGGGCATTCGGAAATTTTTTGACTTGGTCAGCGCAAGCAAGGATATTATTTCCCTCGGTGTAGGGGAGCCGGATTTCAGCACGCCGTGGCACGTTCGGGAGGCCTGCGTGTATTCGCTCGAGCGGGGCAACACGAAGTATACGCCCAATGCGGGGATGCTGGAGCTGCGTGAAGCCATTGCCGAATATTTGTACGATTCGTTCCAGCTGCTGTATGAGCCTTCCGATGAGGTGCTGGTCACGGTCGGCGGCAGTGAAGCGATCGATCTTGCTTTGCGCGCCTTGATTGCCCCGGGGGATGAGGTTCTCGTCCCAGAGCCCTGCTACATTTCCTACAGTCCGATTACCCGGCTTGGCGGCGGTGTGCCGGTAGGTATCGAAACTTTTGCCAAGGATCAGTTCAAGCTGACCGCAGAATCCCTGAAAGCAGCGATTACACCTCGTTCCAAGGTGTTGATTCTATGCTACCCCAGCAATCCGACAGGCGGCATCATGACGTATGAGGACTGGGTGCCGATCGCTAAGCTTGTAGAGGAGCACGATCTGATCGTTATCAGCGATGAAATCTATGCCGAGCTCACCTACGAGCAGAAGCATGTGAGCTTCGCTTCTCTCCCCGGCATGAAGGACCGGACGATTCTGGTCAGCGGCTTCTCCAAGGCGTTTGCCATGACCGGCTGGCGGATGGGCTATGCTTGCGGGCATAAGGATATTTTGTCGGCGATGCTGAAAATTCACCAGTATACGGTGATGTGTGCCCCATCGATGGGGCAAGTGGCGGCGCTGGAGGCTTTGAGGAACGGCATGGACGAGAAGGATCGCATGGTGGAATCGTATAACCAGCGTCGCCGGCTGGTGGTTAAGGGCTTCCGGGAGATTGGGCTGGAATGCCATGAGCCGCAGGGCGCGTTCTACGCCTTCCCATGCATCAAGTCTACAGGCATGACGTCGGAGGAATTTGCAACGAAGCTTCTTTATGAGGCGAAAGTCGCAGCCGTTCCCGGTGACGTGTTCGGACTCGGGGGAGAAGGGTTCCTTCGCTGCTCCTATGCCTATTCGGTCAATCAGCTGACGGAAGCGATCGATCGGATCGGAAATTTCCTAAAAAAACTGTAAATTCGACAAAAAAAGTCATTTCCATTCTTCTAAAAAACTGGTATCTTTATGATATAAGTTTCATATATTAATAGTTTTTGGGATAAATATATGGGGCTTAGGATTCTAAAGCTACAGTGGGAGGGATGCAGTCATGGCTTTTCCGGAATACCAGCTTCGCCAGTATTTAAATATCGGATGGATTCGCGAGAAGGAAGATCAAGCCAAGTGGGTTTTTGGTAAAAGAAAACGCACCTCATCTACCCTGTCTTTGGAAGACGATATTTACAATTTGCGGCTGGAAATGGAGCGACTCGTGAAAGAAGGCTATAGTCTTACCTCACACAAGGTCGTCGAAATCAGCATGATATTAGATAAAAAGATTAACGAATATATGAACGCGAACAAGAAGGACCGATGAACCATCGGTTCTTTTTTCTTTGCGGGGGAACGAGGCGGAGTCATTGTCACTGGAAACGTATGCCGATCGGATTCGCCGACTTCCGGAGACGGGGAAGCTGACGAAGGAGGATTTGTTAGTCCCCGAGTTTCTGCTGGAGCAGGAGGGGGAGCTGACGATGTATTACGCCCCGCACAACGAGCTGGTAAATGAGGTCGCGCAGCTTGTGCTGATCGGCATCACCCCGGGGTGGACGCAGATGGAGCTTGCTTTCCGGTCCGTGCGGGATGACCTGCGCAGCGGGAAGGTTACCCTGAGTGAAGCGGAGGAGCGGGCCAAGAGAGCAGCCGGGCTGGCCGGACCCATGCGCAGCAATGTAGTGCAGCTGCTCGACCGGTGCGGAATGCATACCGCAATGGGCTTGTCTTCGACCGCATCATTATTCGGGGAACGGCGGGAGCTGCTGCATACGACGGCGGTGATCAAATACCCGGTTTTCGTTAAGGGGGTAAATTATACCGGCCACCAGCCTCCTGTCGGGCGGTCGGCGCTTTTGCAGCGGTATGCTTACGAGGTGCTGCCGGCAGAGCTGAAAAGGCTTCACAAGGTGAAGCTATGGGTGCCGCTGGGTCAGGCGGTATCCGAGGTGCTTACCGAGCTGGCCGAGCGCGGGGTGGTGGACAGGGAGCGTTGTCTGCTCGGGTTCCCGCACCCTTCCGGCGCCAATGCACACAGGCACAAGCAATTGGAGGAGAGGCGGGAGGACTTCACGTCCCGTATTCGGAAGGCATGGCCGTAAGCCGGCCATGCCTTCCGCAAAGGTTCACATTTTCTTACTTTGATACCAGCCCCCGTTCTATGCTATCATCTAATGATAGAGAAGATGTAGGAGGGGAAGAGAACTGTGAAAGGTAAGCTGCTTCTTGTATCTCTGCTGATGACGGTTATGCTTGCGCTGGCCGGCTGCGGCGGCGGTCCGAAGCCCGATGTGGCGATATTCATGATGTCCTCCAAGGGTATCCCGAACGAAGTGGGCGATAAGCTGCAGCAATGGCTTCATGGGAAACTGGGCGAAACGCCGACCGTGAGAGTGTTAACGACGCCGATGTTCTCTATGGAGAAGCTGATTGTTGAAATTGCGGCGGGAGACAATGGAGTGATTGTGGTACCGACCGAGCAGTTTAAGGCGATCGGCCAACAGGGAGGTTACGTCGTTCTGGACGATCTCGCCAAGGCGGAGGATTTTCCCGGCGGTGTGCTGGAAATCGAAGAGAACGGGACGAAGCTGAAGCATCTCTACGGCATCCCTCTCGAGGAAACCAAATGGTTCAAGGAAACGAATCTGAACGGCAAGGATTTGATTGCGTTTATTCCGGTGAACGCTCCAAATAAAGAGAAGGCGATTCAGGTTATGAAGCTGATCGCTCAAAAGTAAGGAAGACAATAAGCATTAGGTGCCCGCAGGCGAACGCCGTGCGGGTTAAAAGGGAAGCCGGTGCGATACCGGCGCGGTCCCGCCACTGTAATTGGGTGAAGCTCCGCGAGCAGCCACTGTCCGTAAGGATGGGAAGGCTGGAGCTATTGTGCTAGCTGTGTCAAGCACCCTCATGAGCCAGGAAACCTGCCTGATGCGTGTCATGCGGCCTTTCGAGGAAAAGGGGCGCACTGCTGCGGTTTGCAGATTCGCTTGGGCATGGGAACGATAACCTGCCGGGAGCGGCTGCATGGATCGAAGGGGTGCCCTCTGCTCGAAAGGAGCAGGGGGCTTTTTGCTATTTATTGTAGGAGAGGGAGAGGAAAACAGAATGAAAAAGAAGTTGGATATGGGGATGAATAAGGGGACAAAAAAGCTGCTGACCTTGGTATTGACCTTGGCGCTGGCCGGCTCGGCGATAGGCTGTGCCCAAACGGAGAAATCACCGACGGGCTCCGGACAGCTGGTCGACCCGCCGAAGGCTAACGGCTCGGGCCAAGGCCAAGCAGCAGGGAATACGGCGAAGCGCACGGTGTACCCTCTGAAGGTGAAGGATGCGACCGGAAAGGAATTCACGTTCGAGAAGGCGCCGCAGAAAATCGCTTCCACCTCGCCGAGCGAAACGGAAACGCTGTTCGCCTTGGGGCTGGGAGATAGCATAGTGGGCGTTTCGGATTTCTGTGATTTCCCTGCTGAAGCGAAGGCGAAGCCGAAGCTCGGCAGCATCACGAAGCCGAACGAGGAAGCGATGATCGCTTCCGGGGCGGAGATTATCCTGGGCGGCGTATCGATGAAGATGCCGACGGTAGAGAAGCTTCGCGAGCTGAAGCTGAACGTATACAAGGTAGAGCCGAAGACGATCGACGAGGTGCTTAGCAACATCCTGCTGCTCGGCCAAATTTTCGATAAACAGGAGCAGGCCGAGAAGGTTGTCGCACAAATGAAGGCGGAGCGCGATAAGGTAGTTACTGCCGTGAAGGATCTGAAGCCGGAGCAGAAGAAAAAGGTGTTCATCGAATTTTCCCCGGGCTGGACAGTCGGCCAAGGCGAGTTTATGGATGAGCTGATTACGTTGTCCGGCGGCATCAACGTAGCCGGCACGGAGAAGAGCTACGTGAAATTCAGCGAGGAGAAGATTATCGTCGATAATCCGCAGGTCATTCTGTATCCGAAGGATCTCATTGACTCCAAGCAGAAGAAAAACCTGGATGCCATCATTAAGGAACGCGGCGGCTGGGAGAAGATTGATGCCATTAAGAACGGCCGTCTGGTCGGCGTGGACAACAACATGATGTCCCGTCCGGGCCCGCGTATTACCCAAGCGCTGACGGAATTCGCTAAGGGCATTTATCCGGAACTGGTGAAATAAATGAAACGAAGGCTGTTGCTGTGGGGCGGGTGCGGACTCGCCCTCCTTCTCATTTCCATGACGGCGGCGCTTGCGCTGGGATCGGTGAAGGTGCCTTTCGTGCAGGTGTGGAAGATCATGCTGTACCACATGCCGTGGGTGGGCGGCTCTATCGTGCCGGATTGGACGGTGGCTTCCGAGCAGATCATCTGGAAGGTGCGTCTCCCCCGGGTGGTTCTGGGCTCCTTGGTCGGCGCCGCTCTTGCACTGGCTGGCGCTTCCTTTCAAGGAGTGCTGCGAAACCCGCTGGCCGACCCGTATACGCTGGGGGTTTCGACGGGGGCCTCGGTAGGCGCCTCCTTTTTGATTCTCTTCGGGCTCCATTATGCGTTATTCGGCCAGTGGACGGTTCCGGTCGTTGCGTTTGTCACCGGTTCGCTATCGCTTCTGGCGGTGCTGTCCTTAGCCAAGACGAACGGGAAAATGCAGATTGAGACGGTGGTGCTGGCCGGTGTCGTGATGCATGCGTTTCTAGGGGCTTTCGTCTCCTTGATGGTGTCCATGTCGAAGACGGTCATTAATGAAATCGTGTTTTGGCTCATGGGCAGCCTGGCACTGAGGGGCTGGGCGTACAGCCTGGTGCTGCTGCCGTATTTGGCTGTCGGCGCCGTGCTGCTGCTGAGCTTTGGCCGCGCGATGAACTTGTTCTCGCTGGGCGAAAGGCAGGCGGCTCACCTCGGGGTCAATGTGGAGCGGACGAAGACGATGGTACTGATCGCCGCGACGCTGATTACGGCGGCTGCCGTCTCCGTGTCGGGAGTGGTTGCCTTCGTCGGCTTGATCGTGCCGCACCTGCTCCGCATGCTGATCGGACCGGACTATCGGCTGCTGCTGCCGCTCTCGATGCTGGGCGGGGCGGTGTATGTCTTGTGGGCTGACCTGCTTGCCAGGACGCTGCTGAGCCCGACGGAAATCCCGCTCGGTGTCGTGACGGCTTTCTTGGGCGCACCGTTTTTCGCCTATTTGCTGAAACGAAGAAAAAAGAAGCTGCAATAGATGCTCTAGCAATATAGCTATAGAGTGGAGGGGAACGTTCCGATGAATGTGCCGGCGGTTCAGGTGGAAGGGATAGAAAAGACATACGACGGGCGCATCGTGCTTGGCGGCATCAGCTTCCATGTCGAGGCTGGGGAGTGGTTCGGTATTCTGGGACCGAACGGCAGCGGGAAATCCACGCTGCTGCAGATCGTCACTGGAGTCGTGCCGGCCGACGGAGGACAGGTGCTGCTGCACGGCAAAACACCGGAGACTTACGGTCGTAAGGAAATGGCCCGCCGGGTGGCGGTGCTTCCCCAGGATGCCCTGCCGCCGCTCGGCTTCACGGTGCGGGAAGTGATCGAGATGGGCCGATATCCTTATCAAAATTGGTTCGGGGATGAGAAGGGTGACGCCGGGGCGCTGGTAGACCGGATTATCGACCGGCTGCGTCTCGGACACCTGTGCGAGAGGTCAGTTGAGGCGTTAAGCGGCGGGGAGCGTCAGCGCGTTGCGCTGGGGAAGGTGATGGCACAGGAGCCGATGCTGTTGCTGCTGGATGAGCCCACGACTTTCCTCGATATCGGCTATCAGCTGGAAATGATGGAATTCGTCCGCACATGGCAGGAAGAATGCGGGTTGACGGTGGTCTCGATCCTGCATGATCTGAATTTGGCGGCGCAGTACTGCGATCGCCTGCTGCTGCTGCACGATGCGCAAGCTGCTGCTATCGGCACGGCCGAGGAAGTGATTCGTGCCGAGCTCCTGGAGCAGGTATACGGCACCGTACCTCACGTGATGAAGCATCCTGTCAGCGGGGTGCCGCAAGTGCTGTTAGGCACGGTTATGAAGAAAGGGAGGGTGCTCATATAATGTCACAGCATTCGGTTCGCTTGAAGGAAGTGCTGGAAGGAATAAAGCCTGTTGATTCTGCGGCTATCGAGCAGGCAGCCAACCATTTGGATCAGCTGACGAAGCCGCCGGGCAGCTTGGGACGGCTGGAGGAGGTCGCACGGCAGCTGGCCGGGATTTATGGGGAGCTGATGCCCGACCTTGGACGGAAGGCCGTCATCGTGATGGCGGGTGACCACGGCGTATGTGAAGAAGGTGTCAGCGCCTTCCCGGCGGAGGTCACGCCGCAGATGGTGCTGAACTTCCTGAACGGCGGGGCCGCCGTGAACGTGCTGGCACGCCATGCGGGAGCCGATGTCGTGTGCGTCGACATCGGGGTGAACGCGGAGCTGTCTCATCCGCAGCTGCGCGGCAGGAAGATTCGCCGGGGGACGGCGAATCTGGCGAAGGGGCCGGCGATGACTCGCGAAGAGGCGGAGGCGGCCGTGCTTGTCGGCGTCGAGCTGGTGGAGGAGCTTGCAGCCGAGGGCTGCAAGCTCCTCGCCACCGGCGAGATGGGCATCGGCAACACCACGGCCAGCGCCGCGCTGCTGATGGCCTTGGGCGGAGCCGATGCGGAAAGCGCCGCAGGCCGCGGGACGGGCATCGACGACCGGAGGCTCGAGCACAAGCAGGCGGTAATCCGCCGCGCGCTGGAGGTGAACCGGCCGGATCCCGAGGATCCGATGGATGCGCTGGCCAAGGTCGGCGGATTGGAGATCGCCGGCCTTGTCGGAGTCATTCTCGGCGCGGCGAGACACCGGCTGCCGGTCGTCATTGACGGCTTCATCTCCTCGGCTGCGGCTCTCGTGGCTTCACAACTGGCTCCAGCCAGCGCAGGATACATGATTGCTTCACACTTGTCTCAGGAGAAGGGCCATGGCCGCCTGCTCAGCGAGATCGGTCTGCAGCCGATGTTACATATGGACATGCGGCTGGGAGAGGGCACCGGGGCGGTGCTCGCGTTTCACCTTATCGAGGCGGCGGTCAAGATCATGAAGGAGATGGCGACCTTCTCCTCGGCAGGCGTCTCCGGGGCCGTAGAATCAGGGGAAGGGGCCGGCGTATGAGAGCGCTGGTAACAGGGGGAGCCCGCAGCGGCAAAAGCGGCTTCGCCGAGCGATATTCGGCGACGTTGGCCGAAAAAGGGATGTACATTGCCACCTGTCAGCCTTATGATAAAGAGATGGAAGCAAGAATTGCGCTGCATCGGGAGCAAAGGGAGCGGAGCGGTTATGCTTGGAGAACGGTAGAGGAGCCTTATTCGCTCAGTGAGTTCCTGTCCTCCGGCGCCGCCGAACCCGGTGAGGTCATTCTTGTCGATTGCTTGACGCTCTGGCTCACCAACTGGCTGCTCCGCTGGGAGCAGGAGGCCGATGCGGAAGCTCGAGTGGAGGAGAAGATCCGGGAGCTCGTCGAGACGTTTCGTTCGTGCAGGGCTGATGTCGTTATGGTAACGAATGAAGTAGGCTATGGCCTGGTGCCGGAATACCGGCTGGGCCGGCAATTTCGCGATTTGTCCGGCCGGATGAATCAGCGGCTGGCGGAAGCGGCCGATCAAGTATTTCTGGTGACGGCCGGCATTCCGGTGGAGCTCAAGAGCAAGGCCTATATTCTATAGCATCGCGGGTGAGAGAAGTTGCTGTTTTACAGCTGGCAAGAGACGGTCCTGATGGTCCTGGCTGCGCTGGTGCTGGACTGGTGGATCGGGGATCCCCGTTGGCGCTGGTATACGCATCCGGTCATCGTGATCGGGAAATGGATCAGCTGGTGGGAGAAGCGTCTCCGGCGGGAGCAAGCCGGACCGGTAAGCCTGCGATTACGCGGAGTGCTTCTGATGGTGCTGACCTTAGGGGTTGCTTTCGGGACCGCAGGGCTTCTCGTTTGGGCAGCGCATCAGATTCATCCATGGCTCGGGTATGCTCTGCAGGTGTGGCTGATTTCCACAACCATTGCGGTTAAGGGGTTAAAGGACGCGGCCATGCAGGTATATACTCCGCTGGCGGATGGGAAGCTCACGGAAGCCAGAACCTATGTAGGCTATATTGTCGGGAGAGATACGTCGGAGCTGGATGAAGGCGAGATTGCACGGGCAACCATTGAGACGGTGGCTGAAAATACGGTGGACGGCGTCGTTTCGCCGCTGTTCTTCGCATTGCTTGGGGCCGCACCGCTGGCGATGCTGTACCGTGCGGCCAACACGCTCGATTCCATGGTCGGGTACAAGAATGAGAAGTATATGTGTTTCGGTTGGGCGTCCGCTCGTTGGGACGATGTGATGAACTGGCTCCCGGCCAGGTTGACGGGGGTGCTGATGGTGGCTTGTGCAGCGCTGCTTCCGGGCATGCGGGCTCGCCGCTCGGCCCAGGCGATACGGCAGTTTGCCCGCCTGCATCCGAGTCCGAACAGCGGCATTCCGGAGTCGGCGGTGGCAGGGGCGCTCGGCATCGAGCTCGGCGGCTTAAATTACTACGGAGGCCGTGTGAGCGACCGGGCCCGCATGGGCTGGCCGCTTCGCGCAAGAACCAAAGAGGACATCAAAGCAGCCGTTCGGATGCTGTATGCGGTGAGCTTACTCATGGCAGGAGGATTGCTGTGCGCGCTTGGGCTGACATGATACGAAACGGGGGAGCCGCTATTGTGGCGGCTTTTCAATTTTTGACGAGACTTCCCGTGCCGGTGCATTTGAACTATACAGACGAGCTGTTTCGCCGCAGCACAGCAGCTTATCCGCTGGTCGGAGCTGTGCTGGGGCTTATTCTTGCAGGAGCGGCGTGGACGCTGCAGCATAGCGGCTTATCCACTCCTATCGGTGCGGTTTTGCTGCTGGTGCTCTGGGTAGCGCTAACCGGCGCCTTGCACCTGGACGGACTGATGGATACGGCGGACGGCGTTCTCAGCTACCGATCGCGTGAGCGTATGCTGGAAATTATGAAGGACAGCCGCGTTGGAGCGATGGGTGTGGTCGTGTGTGTGCTTCAGCTGCTGCTCAAATGGGCGCTGCTGACGGAGTGGCTTGACCATCCCGAAGCGCAGGCCTTTCCTATGCTTATCCTTAGCTTGCTCTGGAGCCGGTGGTATATGGTAACGGCTATTGTTTGCTGGCCGTATGCCCGTTCGGAACAGAGCGGCGGGCTTGGCGGACGATTCCGCGGGCTGGGAACTGCTCAGCTGCTGCTGAGCTCGACGATTGCTTTGGCTCTGTCGGCCTGGCTGCTGCTGCTTACAGCCGGGACCCTGCTGGAGGCTATTGTACTTGGTATCCTTTACGCGGGGATTGCAACGCTGGCCGGCGCAGGGATGAGCATCTATCTCGCACGCAAGCTGGGAGGCTTGACGGGGGATACCTACGGCGCCTTGAACGAAGTGCTGGAATCGCTGCTGCTGCTGCTTGCGATAATTTTACTTAGTTAAGAAATGAGGAGGGGAGACCGCATGAAGCTGGAACGATACGGGCACGGCGGCGATCTTCGGACCGCGGCGGAGGCTTTCGGACGAAGCAAGGAACAGTTCCTGGATTATAGCTCGAATATGAATCCGTGGGGGCCGCCGGAGGCGGTTGGCAGAGTGCTTCGTTCGAGCTGGCAGGATGTGGTGCATTATCCGGACCCGGCGGTACGCGAGCTTACCGCAAAGCTGGCGGCCAAGCACGGCGTGAAGGAAGCGTGTCTGCTCGTCGGTAATGGAGCCGCCGAGCTGATTGACCTGGCGGTCAGGGCACTGCAGCCGACGACAGCGGGACTGGCGCGTCCGTCCTTCTCCGAATACGAGGAGGCGCTGCACAAAATCGGCTGCCGCATCCATGATCTTCCTTTAACGGCCGGCAACGGGTTCACGTTGCATTGGGAAGTGGTACAAGAAGCGCTGGACGCCTGCGACCTGCTGTTCCTCGGTCATCCGAACAATCCTACGGGGCGTCTTCTGACGCCGGATGTCATCGGAAGACTGAAGCGGACGGAGAAGCCGGTGATCGTCGATGAAGCCTTCCTTGATTTCAGTCCCCATGAAGAGGAGCTGAGCTTGGCTTCGGCGGCTGCAGATAACCCGAATTTGATCGTGATTCGCTCGATGACCAAATTTTATTCGATTCCGGGCCTTCGTCTAGGCTATGCGATTGCGCATCCGGAGGTCATCAGCCGTATCAAACGCCTTCAGGTGCCTTGGAGCGTCAACGCCTTAGCCCAATGGATCGGCTGCGAGGTACTCGAGGATTGTGGCTTCGCCGAGCGAACGAAGTCTTGGCTTCCTCCGGAGCGCGAATGGCTGTCGGCAAGACTGCGCGAGCTCGGGCTGCAGGTTACGGACAGCGACGTGAACTATATTTTGTTCTCGACGGCTCCGCTCGGGCTTAAGGCGAAGGAGCTTCAAGAGTCGATGGGGCGGCTTGGTGTGCTGATCCGGGATGCCTCATTGTTTCCTGGGCTCGATGATACCTACGTCCGTGTCGCCGTGAAGCGCAGAGAGCAGAACGTGCAGCTATTGCAGGCGATGTCGCAGGCAATAGGGATGCTGAGGGGCAATTACGTGACCGCAAGGTCTAGGCAAGAGGAAGAGGGGGCGCCTGCAGCTGCAGGAAAAACGGTCATGCTGCAGGGCACGGCTTCGGATGTGGGCAAAAGTCTGCTGACCGCCGCCCTATGCCGTATTCTGCTGCAGGACGGGTACCGGGTTGCGCCGTTCAAGTCACAGAACATGTCGCTGAACTCCTATGTCACTCCCGATGGCAAGGAAATCGGCCGGGCTCAGGGCATGCAGGCGGACGCCTGCCGCATCCCGGCAACAACCGACATGAATCCGATTCTGTTGAAGCCGAAGAAGGATATGGTGGCCCAGGTCGTTGTACACGGCAAGCCGTATAAGGATTTGAGTGCGAGAGAGTATCGGGAGCGCTATTTGTCCGAGGCGGAGCTCGTTGTGAAGGAGGCGCTCGGCCGATTGCGGGAGCAATACGAGATTGTCGTGCTGGAAGGCGCGGGGAGCCCGGCTGAGGTGAATTTAAAAAACCGGGATATTGTCAATATGCGTCTTGCAGGCTGGGCCGATGCTCCGGTGTTACTGGTGGCCGATATTGACCGGGGCGGCGTCTTCGCCTCCCTCGTCGGAACGCTGGAGATCCTGACGCCGGAAGAAAGAGACCGAGTGAAGGGCTTCGTCATCAACAAGTTCAGAGGCGATGTGTCGCTGCTGAAGCCCGGCCTGGATTGGCTCGAGGAGCGGACCGGGAAGCCGGTGCTCGGCGTCATCCCGTATTTGCCGGACCTGGGCCTGGAGGATGAGGACTCGGCTTCGCTTGAACGGAGACTGTCTGCTTCAGGACAAGAGGCTGCTCCTTCCGAGCTAGATATTGCCGTCATCAAGCTGCCTAGGCTTTCGAATTTTACAGATATCGATCCCTTATTGTTCGAACGGGATGTGCGTGTCCGGTTCGTCAGCTCTCCAGAGGAGCTCGGCCGGCCGGATGCGATTGTGCTTCCGGGCAGCAAAAATACGGTAGATGATTTGCTGTATCTGCGTGACAACGGGCTGGAGCAAGCGCTGAAAAACTACGTATCCGGCGGCGGCTTTCTTACCGGGATTTGTGCAGGCTATCAGATGATGGGCGAGCGTCTGCTGGATCCGCTTCTGGTGGAATCGGATCGGCCGGAGCTTCAAGGAATGGGCTTCTTCCCATCGCAGACGGTCTTTGCCTCGGAGAAGCGGACGGTGCAGTCCACCGCGGTGACGAAGCTGTATTGTGCCGAAAGCACGGTCGTGACCGGGTACGAGATTCATATGGGCGAAACGACGTTCCTGCGACTTGTCAATCAGCCGTTCCTTCTGGAAGGCTCGAAGCCGGATGGCGCTTCCTTGGACGGGGGAAGAGTTTGGGGGACGTACTTGCACGGCATTATGCATAATGATGCGTTTCGGAGGGGTTGGCTGAATCGGCTTCGCGAGAGCAAAGGGTTGGCTCCTCTGCCTGCGGAGCTGCAGTTCCAGGCTAGGCGCGAGGCTGCGTTCGACCGGTTGGCCGCCCATGTCAGGGAGCATTTGGATTTGCCGAGGTTGTATGAGATGATGGGGATACCAACCTAATTTTTTTCCTACATGAGGGAGGGATGCGCAATGCGGATTTATACGAGAACGGGAGATAAAGGGCAGACGGGTGTGATCGGCGGTAGAGTCGATAAAGACGATGTGCGGGTCGAGGCTTACGGTACGACCGATGAGCTGAAGTGCTTTGTCGGGCAGGCGATGGGCTTTCTCGACCCGGAACGGTTCGAGGATCTGCTCGGTGATTTGCTCGAGATTCAGCATGAGCTGTTTGATTGCGGCTCTGACTTGGCGCTGCTGAAGCCGGAGCTGCGGCCCTACAAGGTCACGGCGGAGATGGTGGATCGTCTGGAGGCTTGGATCGACAAGTACGATGCGGAGCTACCTGAGATTAAGAAGTTCATTTTGCCGGGTGGAACACAAGCTTCCTCGACGCTTCACGTATGCCGTACGGTGTGCCGGAGAGCGGAGCGCCGGGTCGTTACGCTTGCGCGGACGGCTTCGATCAACCAAGAAGTGCTGCGGTATTTAAACCGGCTGTCCGATTTTTTCTTTACCGTTGCTCGCACGGCGAACTACCGCTCCGGTGTAGCGGATGTAGAATATGTCCGGAGTGCCGAGGTGTTCAGACGCAAGTGACCACGACGAATTATTACAAGCCGCTCGAGTATACCGTTCCTCCGGAGGATGACGGCGTGCTGCTGCGAACGGTGCTGCAGAAGCGGCTGATGATCTCCCGCAAGCTCATGTCGCGGCTGAAGCTGACGGAGCAAGGCATTACCGTCAACGGGGAACGCAAATATATCGATTACAAGCTGAAGACCGGCGATCAGGTGGCGGTTCGGATGGCTCAGGAGGAGTCGGACGATATTTTGCCGCAGGAGCTTCCCTTGCACATTGTCTATGAGGACGAGGATCTGCTGGTGCTGAATAAGGAGGCCGGTAGGATCGTTCATCCGACGCATGGGCATTACTTGAATACGATCGCGAACGGGGTCGTGTACTATTGGCGGCAAAAAGGGGAGCAGGTGCGCTTCCGCCCGGTGCATCGGCTGGATCAGGAAACCTCCGGCACGCTGTGCATCGCGAAGAATCCGTACGTGCACCAGCAAATTTCCGAGCAGATGCAGGAGCATACGGTGAAAAAGGAATATATCGCGCTGGTATACGGGGTAGTTGAGGCGGATGAGGGAACGGTTGACGAGCCGATCGACCGGGATCCTGAGGCGCCTCACATTCGCATTGTGACGCCGACGGGCTATCGCGCGGTTACACACTATCGGGTGGAGCAGCGCTTCACGTCGGCCACCATGGTGCGGCTCTGGCTTGAAACGGGGCGAACGCACCAGATTCGCGTCCATATGAAGCATTTGGGCCACCCGCTGATTGGCGATAAAATGTACGGTCCCGAAGAAAGGGCTGACGAGGCGCTGATCGGCAGGCAGGCGCTGCATGCGGCTACGCTGGGCTTCATACATCCGGGCTCGAAGCAGTGGATGGAGTTTCATGCACCGCTGCCGGCGGATATGGAGGCTTGCTTACGTTTGCTAGGTCAGCAGTAGGCGGCGAACGCTTCAAGTCTTGGCGATAAGCCGTGGGAAATACCTTCGCAGGGCCGCTTTCCCACGGACGCACGCCGCCTTGCGGCATGTGATATCCACTTTTCTCTCCGCACTACGGTCCTGTCACTGCAAAAGCCCGATATACTCCTTAAGCGCCATGCTCAGCTTATCCAACGCATCTGCGGAAGGGATCAGCTTATTCACGCTGAAGGCTCCTTCTGCGCTTACGCGATACCCCGCGGGATAAGGAATGACCTCGATTCCCTGTTCCTGAAACTGCTTCACCGCCCGCTGCATATGGAAGGCGGAGGTGACCAGCAGCGGCTTGCTCCAGCCGAGCTGCCGAAGCAGCACCTTCGAATTCGCCGCATTCTCCTGTGTGCTTCTGCTCTTGTCCTCCAGCACGATGCTTGTCTCCGCCACACCCAGCGCCACGAGCTTTCTCTTCGACAGCTGCCCCTCATTGCCCCCATCTTCGTAAACCAGCCCTCCGGACACCAGTACGGGAAGCTTGGTCTGCTTGTGCAGCAGTGCTGCCGTCACGACACGGGGCAATGTGTGCTCGCTTACTCCACCTACTCCGTCGATGTCACGAATTCCTGCATTGGCTCCTCCGGTCAGCATGACGATTCCGTCAGCCTCGATGCGGCTGGGGACGGGATATTTTTGCTCGAGGGAACGAATCGCTGCATCTCCGACTAACGGAATGGAGGCGGCATAAAGCAGCACCGCAGCTGCAACGGCTGCCCACACGGCTCCTCGCCCCGAACCCTTCCGGTGCAGCCAATAGGCCAATCCGGCAAGAAGGACGATGAAGAGGCCGGGAGGAAGGATGAATCCGTACACATTTTTCAAAAAATAAAGCATCATTTCCGCACTCCGCCTTATCCGTTATTTCACTCGGCACCGGGTCATTTGCAGTGCCTATCGTTTCATCGGTATAATTGTACTAATGTTTGCCTGCAAATACTACAATAATAGACAAGGATTGGTGTTATGAGCTTAACGGTGTATCAGTATCCTCAATGCGGCACATGTCGAAACGCGGTCAAGTGGTTGAAGGAGCATGGAGCCGAGGTGGAATCCATCAACCTCTTCGAGAATCCGCCACCGGTAGAGCGGTTAACCAAGCTGATTGAACTGAGCGGTCTGGAGCTCAAGAAATGGTTTAACACCTCCGGCGAGGTATATAAAGAACAGAAGCTTAAGGATAAGCTGCCGGGCATGTCCAGGGAAGATCAGATTGCGCTGCTTGCTTCCAACGGCCGGCTGATCAAGCGTCCTGTTGTGACGGATGGGGAGCGGGTTACAGTAGGCTTTAAGCCGGAGCAGTATGAGGCCGCCTGGAGCTCCACCGGGAAATCTTAAGGGAAGGAACGTGGCATGTTGCAGGAGGAAAATAAGAAGCAAAATAAGAGGCAAAATCCCCTCTGGTTCCTGGGCGCGGCTTTGACATTTATTCTCGCCCAAGGGAAATGGCTGATTTCCCTGCTGAAATTCAGCAAGTTCGGCGGGGCTCTCATCTCCATGGCCATCACGATATGGGCATATGCGATCATTTATCCATGGAGCTTTGCCATCGGCTTTGTGATCTTGATCCTTATCCATGAACTCGGGCATGTGTTCGCTGCCAAACGCAAAGGGCTTCCCGTCAGTGCCCCGATGTTCATTCCGTTTCTAGGCGCGCTGATTAACATGAAACGGCATCCGAGGGATGCGGTGACGGAGGCTTACGTAGCGATGGGTGGCCCCGTGCTCGGTACGGCCGGAGCTGTCATAGTGTTCGGTTTGGCGTATTATTTTCAAAGTCCGTTGTTATATTCGCTCGCTTATGTCGGATTTTTTCTGAATTTGATCAACCTGCTTCCGATTCATCCTTTGGACGGAGGAAGAATAGCTACGGCGGTGAGCAGATGGTTATGGCTGGTTGGGCTAATCGGAGGACTTTACCTGATCATTTTTTATTTACGCAATCCGGTCTTCTTCATCATCTGGGCACTGTTCGCTTACGACCTTTATAAAAAGTATGTCAAGCGCAAGAAGCATATCGCGGAACGGTTCGTTACGGCAAGCTTCCTTGTGCCTGCTGGTCCGCTTGTCGCGCAAGGCTACTTTATTCCGGGGCCTGAGCACAAGCGAGAGCTGCCGTTCGTGACGTACTCCGATCTGGAAGGCACGCAGTACGTGAGGGTAATATGGGACGGGCTTGATTTTCAAGGGACGATCCCTCTGATGAATCAAGGCATTATTCACAGAACGCATGTGACGCGGCTTGAGCATTTGCATAAGGAAGACGGCTTCCATCTCATGATTCACTGCCAGGTCGATTATGAACCGCATGAGAACGACCGGTATTACGATGTGCCTGCCGCCTCCCGTTGGCGCTTCGGACTGGGGTATCTCGGTCTGGCCTGCTTCCTCATCCTAATGATGATGCTTGTGCATGATCTGGGCGGGATTCCGCAGTCACGGTGAATCGCAGTAGTTCACCTGATTAACCATTTACTATCTAAAAAAGAGGTTCTATTCACATGAAGCATACTGAATCTACAAGGCTGGCCCGTATGGGTTCAGCTATTTTTTCTGAAATGGCCGAATGGAAACAGGAGGTCGTCTCCCGAGGAGTCGATGTGATCGACCTCGGGATCGGCAGTCCGGACCGTCCTCCTTCCCCCAAGGTGATGGCAGCTCTCGAAGCAGCGGTTAAGGATCCGTCGATGTACGGTTACCCGACCTCGGAGGGTTCGCTGCAGTTCCGGCAAACCGTATCGCGTTGGTATGAGCATCGCTTCGGCGTACAGCTGGATCCGGAAGAGGAAATTGTCTCCCTCATGGGCTCTCAGGATGGTCTTGCGCATTTGGCGCTTGCCGTCACGGATCCGGGAGATGTCGTGCTTGTGCCCGATCCGGGATACCCTATTTATTCCGCCAGTCTCGTGCTTGCCGGTGTGGAGGCTCATTATGTACCGCTTCGGGCGGAGAATGATTTTCTTCCTCGGTTGGAGGAAATTCCTGAGTCGGTTGCGCGTAAGGCCAAGTTTCTTCTGCTGAATTACCCGAGCAATCCGCTCTCGGCGGTTGCAACGAGAGAATTCTTTGAGGAGCTGGTTGCGTATGCCAAGCGATACGACCTGCTCATCGTGCACGATCTGGCGTACTCGGAAATGGCCTTTGACGGGTTTCGACCCCCGAGCATTCTGGAAGTCGAAGGGGCGAAGGACGTCGCCGTCGAATTTCATTCCTTGTCGAAGAGCTTTAACATGGCAGGTTGTCGGATTGCGTTCATGGTCGGGCGGAAGGATGTCGTTCGAGCGCTGCGTGTGTTGAAATCGAACATCGATTACGGTATTTTTCGTGCCGTTCAGCATGCAGGGATTACCGCATTAGAGGAAGATATGGAGGCGAACGCGGTTTCGGTAGCTTCCTTGTATGAACGCCGCCGCGATCTTGTTATCGAAGGGCTGGCGCGTGCCGGGTGGGAGATTCCTAAACCGAAAGCGACAATGTTCATCTGGGCGCCGATTCCGAAGGGCTGGACATCTCGACAAATTTCCCGGGAAATTTTGTTCAAGGCGGGGGTTGTCGTAATTCCGGGCGACGCCTTCGGTCAAGAAGGGGAAGGCTATGTCAGAATAGCGCTTGTTCAGGAGGAAGAACGTCTGATGGAAGCCGTATGGCGGATTGCTGATTTTCTTCGGATTTCCTAGTGAGCAGCTATAGAGGTAATTAAAAAGGGGATAACGGCATGACGCGCCGCTATCCTCTTTTTGTCTTACTCAGAAGCATGCCGCTTGTCGGTTAACTCTCGTTCCTGCCCTTATGCAAAGCTGCTAAAGAAGTCAATTTCATAATTAGAAAGCCCATGTGGAATAAGGTTTTTCGGCAAACAAAAACGGAGTACCTCCCCACATTAAGTTTGCCGAATTGTTTAATCAGCGAACGGCTATTGAACGTGTCTTTGCAGACTTCAAATTTTATTATGAAAATGAGTTCTTATATAAATTTGTTATACGGGTCACTTTAGCCGGGTCGTGATAAGCGCCAGACGCCCTGTAATGCGATCTATATGCCGCAGGCAGTGATGCCGTAAATGCTGTTCTCCTTCTCGGGGTAATGCTCCTTGTAACGTTATGAAATCACCTTAACTGTACCCAATATGTATTCATCTGCGACCGTAAGATGAAAAAATCGCGTTACAATGCGTCTGGTGCTTATCACGGCCCGGTAACGCTCCTTGTAACGTTATAAATTCACCTTAACTATACCAAATATGTGTTCATCTGCACCGTAAGATGAAAAAATCGCGTTACAGGGTGTCGGGCGCTTATCACGGCCCGGTAACGCTCCTTATAACGTTATGAAAAATCACCTTAAAGTGCAGAAATCCACCATCCCAAGCACGGTTAAGAGTACAGTTTTGTGAGTATAAGCATCTTTGAGAGTATACAATGGCTGGAAACGAGGCAAATGGTCTTGGAAGTTGTATATACGCAGAAATTATCACGTAGCCGCGGAACCGCATACCCATCCCTAAGCGTGCGGTGAATGTATGGAATCGTACGCGAAGACCTTCAAAGGTAAGTCCGGGACCGGACGGCTTAACTTACAGCAAGCTTTTATAATACAAAACGGTAGCATCCAATCGCCCGCTCGCGGACTTCGCATAATCGGGGATACGGCCGGCCTGTACGTAACCTAACGATTGATACAGCAGATTGGAGGGATCGCCTTCTCTCGTATCCAGCACCAGCAAAGAACGTCCCTCTTGCTTCGCATGCGCTTCTGCAGCCTCCATCAGAACACGGCCGACACCTTGTCTGCGATAGTCAGGGTGCGTCATTAATTTGGCAATTTCCGCCCGGTGATCTCCGTTTCGCTTCATGCAAAGATGCAATTGTACGCTGCCGACAAGCTTGCCGTCGATCAGAGCAGCATACAAGACGACCTCGGGAGCCGGCACGCCTTGCCAGTATATCTGAGCTTCGTGACGCTCCAACGGGTGGAGGAAACCGATGGAAGCTCCATCCTCGACGACCAGCATAATCAATTCCGTAAGCTCGTCGAAGCATTCATCTACCGATTCCAGCCGTTTGATATCTATATTGGGCATAGCCAATCACTCCTCACCTTAGTAAATAATTCTAATTGTAATATACCGGAGCTGCTACAGTAAACCGGATGGGAAGTAAAGGCGGACTACCATAGTTTTACTCAGGCATGTTCGCGATGTCGCAATTTCTTACTCTTGACTGTCGCTAATTTGCAATTTCAAGCAGGATAGCTTCGTGGTACTATGTTAGCAAGATACGAATTAAACAAGGAGGATTTATGTATGTCTGCTAAGCTGAAAGTGGGAATTATCGGTTGTGGGGGGATTGCGAACGGAAAGCATCTGCCAAGTTTGGCTAAGCTGGAGCAGGTCGAGATTGTCGCTTTTTGTGACATCATTGTTGGACGTGCGGAGGAAGCCGCCGGAAAGTATGGAGTTGAAGGAGCAAAGGTGTACGAGGACTATCGCGAGCTCCTTCAGGATGATTCGATTGATGTCATTCATGTATGTACGCCAAACGATTCCCATGCTGAAATCTCCATAGCTGCAATGGAGGCCGGCAAGCACGTGATGTGCGAGAAGCCGATGGCCAAAACCGCTGCAGACGCCCGCCGTATGGTAGAGGCTACGAAGCGGACAGGCAAGAAGCTGACGGTCGGCTACAACAACCGTTTCCGTGCGGACAGCTTGTACCTTAAGCGGCTTTGCGAGGATGGGGAGCTTGGAGATATTTATTACGGCAAGGCTCATGCGATTCGCCGCCGCGCCGTACCGACTTGGGGCGTATTCCTTGACGAAGAGAAGCAAGGCGGAGGCCCGTTGATCGACATCGGTACGCACGCGCTTGATTTAACCCTTTGGGTGATGAACAATTATGAGCCGAAGGTGGTTCTCGGAACGAAGTTCCATAAGCTGTCCGGTAAAGAAAACGCTGCCAATGCCTGGGGTCCATGGGATCCTGCCAAGTTCACGGTGGAGGATTCGGCGATGGGCATGATCGTAATGAAAAACGGGGCGACGATCGTTCTGGAGTCCAGCTGGGCATTGAATACTTTGGATGTGAAGGAAGCAAAGGTTACGCTGTGCGGTACGGAGGCCGGAGCGGACATGGAGGACGGACTGCGGTTAAACGGAGAAAAGCACAGCCGCTTGTACACGAATAAGATTCAGCTCGAATCCGGCGGTGTGGATTTTTATGCTGGTAAGAAGGAGAGTCCTCAGGATACGGAGATGCGGATGTGGATCGATGCGGTGATTCACGATAAACAGCCGGTAGTCACGCCGGAGCAAGCTTGCGTCGTTTCGGAAATTTTGGAAGCGATCTATGAATCCGCACAAACGGGCAAGGCTGTCTATTTCGAATAACCAAACGAAGACCGACCGGAGGGAATCGACATGATTAAAGTAGCCAGCTTGAGCTTCTGGCATGTGCATGCAAGGGATTATGCAAAACAAGCGACAGAACATCCGGATACGGAGATCGTCGCCGTCTGGGATGAAATGCCGGAGAGAGGGCGGAAGGAAGCGGAGGAGCGGGGCGTTCGTTTCTATGAGAGTCTGGAGGAGCTGCTGGCACAGCCGGATATCGCCGGGGTCATCGTAGATGCGCCGACGAATATGCACCGGGATGTCATGGTAGCGGCAGCGCAGGCCGGTAAGCACATTTTTACGGAAAAGGTAATTGCCCCTACGCTCAAGGAGTGCGACGAAATCTTGGCTGCTGTGGAAGCGGCGGGTGTGAAGCTGACGGTTTCGCTTCCCAGGCTGAATGAAGGCTATACGCTGGCTGTTCAGGAAATTCTGGAGCAAGGGCTGCTGGGCGAGCTGACACTTGTTCGCACCCGTCTCTCCCACAATGGAGCGGTTCCGTCCGAACGCGGTGAGCTGGGCTGGCTTCCGTCTCACTTCTATAGTCTGGAGCAATGCGGCGGCGGTGCCTTGATCGACCTGGGCTGCCATCCGATGTATCTGGCCAATCTGTTCCTTGGTGAGCCGGAAAGCGTGACCGCAAGCTTCGGTTACGTCACGGGAAAGGAAGTCGAGGACAACGCGGTGGCGGTTCTGCGCTACCCGAATGGAGCACTTGCCATCGTGGAGGCAGGCTTCGTGAATCGATTCTCACCCTTCGTGATTGAAATTCACGGTACGGAAGGCAGCCTGCTGTACTCGACTCATGACGACAAGCTGCTGGTGCGCAGCTCGAAGCTTGGGGCGGAAGCGGCGAAGGAATGGCAGGTCCGGAAGAAGCCGGAGGCAAGAAAGTCCGCCTTCCATCAGTGGGTTTCCCATATCCGGAACGGAACTACGGCGGAGGAGAATATTCGCTTGGCCCGTGATCTTACACGGCTGATGGAAGCCTCCAATCTATCGGCTCGATCCGGAGCAGCTTTCAAGCTGTCCGATTTGCAGCCATGAATACGTTGACCCGGGGCGGCGTCAAGCCGCCATATCCTTATGAGCTGATGCTTAGCAATCCTTTCGCGTTAGACCGGCTGGACGTGCAATTCCGGTGGGGGAGATACGGGATTCGTATGATTAAGTTCCATCATACCAGCTTCGCCCCGGGTAAAATTGTTGCTTTTCACAAACATTCAGATTACGAGCTGCATTTCATTCCCCGGGGAAAAGGCAAGGTTATTCTGGGAGATGAGCCCTTTCAGCTTCATGAGGGGCACATGTATTTAACGGGTCCGGGTCTGATGCATTATCAGGAGGCCGATGTCTTCGAGGTGATGGATGAGCTTTGCCTGCATCTCGATATTAAGCGGATCGACGATGCGCCGGAGCTGGAGGAGGTCGAGGATTGGGGGGAGAGATGGGAGATAGCCGAAGCGGATGCCTGTATTCGCCAGCTGGAGCAGCTTCCGTCAAGACCTGCCGTCGACCAGTACCGGGCGATGGAATGCTTCCTGACCGCTTATCGTGCCTGGCACGAGAACCAGCCTGGGCTGTACACGGTGATTAAGCAATCGATCATCCAAATTTTGCTGAGAACGACTAGGGCGTACGCCTCCGTACCTCAGCCGGATTTGCCGTCGCGCGATATGAAGCACTACCGTTATCAGCTTGCCGTGCAGTTCATCAAAGACAATTACATGGCGCCGTTGACCTTGGAGGTCGTTGCCGAAAGGGTGCAGATTAGCGCGCGGCAGCTTCAGCGCATTTTTCGCGAGCAAACGGGAGGCACCTTCAGTGAGTATATCGAGCAGATCAGACTGACGCATATTTGCGAGGAGCTGGCGGCGACCGACAGCACGATCGATCATATTGCCTTCCAGAACGGATTTTCCAGCCCGAACTATCTGCATTACGTGTTCAAAAAGAAGCTTGGCACTACGCCTATGCAATATCGGCTGCAGCACCGCAAATCCGCGGAGCCGTAATAACGAAGCATCCCGGAGGTTTAGCCTCTGCGGTGCTTTTTGCTATGAAAAACATTCCAGACCTTATTAATTCGACAACAAGATCTGCGGCATATGCAGCGTCCCATGGTCCGTTATCTGGAAACGGAGGAGGAGCTATCGTCGCCGAGCATCCCACCGCAATGGTTACTCAATCGATATAACGACAACGGATCTCTCCTCGAAGGGGTCTTTTTTGTAGTTACCTATTGACTTGGATTCGTAATGACTGCTAATATAATGAACTATAATCGTAATAATTACTATTAGTTAAGAGGGGGGCTATGGAATGACCACAAAAAATGCCAGTAGGAAAATACCGGTTACAGTGCTAAGCGGATACTTGGGCGCAGGGAAGACGACGGTGCTGAACCAGATCCTGATGAATAAACAAGGCTTGAGGGTAGCCGTCATCGTGAATGATTTGGGAGAGGTAAATGTGGATGCCGATTTGATTAAAGAAGGAGGAGGTCTCTCCCAAACGGAAGAGAAGCTGGTGGAGATGTCTAACGGCTGTATTTGCTGCACGCTTCGAGAGGACCTGCTGCGGGAGGTGGAGCGACTTGCAAGGGACGGCCGATTCGATTATATCTTGATCGAATCTACAGGTGTAGGCGAGCCAATCCCTGTAGCGCAAACCTTCTCCTATATCGATGAGGAACACGGCATCGACCTCACGCGGTTTTGCCGATTGGATACCATGGTGACGGTGGTGGATGCATACCGCTTTTGGCATGACTACTCCAGCGGCGAATCGCTGCTGGATCGTCAGCAGGCGGTAGGCGAGGACGATACTCGCGACGTTGTCGATCTGCTGCTTAGCCAAATCGAATTCTGCGATGTGCTGCTTCTGAACAAGTGCGATCTCGTCGAGGAAGAGGAGCTTGCTGAGCTGGAGCAGGTACTGCGGAAGCTTCAACCGCGGGCAGTGATTCTCCGCACAACGCGGGGCATGGTCGATCCGAAGCATCTGCTGAATACGGGACGGTTCGACTTCGACGAAGCCAGCATATCCGCCGGATGGATGAAGGAGCTCGAGCAGGGCCATCATGCCCCGGAGACAGAGGAGTATGGAATTTCTTCCTTTGTTTATGAGCGGAGGAGACCGTTTCACACGGAGCGGTTGACCGAATGGATGTCCGATTGGCCGGAGGAGGTCGTTCGGGCGAAGGGGATGGTATGGCTCGCGACAAGGAATGACATGGCCCAGAGCTTAAGCCAGGCAGGTCCTTCCATTCAATTCGGGCCAGCCGGATTGTGGGTGTCCGCACTTCCTTCAGAAGAACGGGAGGCGCTGCTGACGGAGGAGCCGGAGCTTTTGCAGGCTTGGGACCCCGTGTACGGGGATAGAATCACGCGTTTTGTGCTGATCGGTATTCATATGAACAAGACGGAGATTACGGAGCAGCTGGATCAATGCCTGCTGACGGACGAGGAGATGCGCTCGGATTGGAGCCGAATTCACGACGGGCTGCCGAACGCATCCTCGGAACAGCTGGAGCAGATTCTGGCTGCGGCTGCCGGACCGTCAGGAGAGGAGGTGTAGCTATGCGAGTTATCGTTACGCTGGCATGCACGGAAACAGGCGACCGGAACTATACGACTACCAAGAATAAGAAGAACCATCCAGGCCGCCTGGAGCTCAAGAAATACAGCCCGCGGTTGAAAAGAGTGACGCTGCACCGGGAAACCCGGTAATCATGCTTTGCGAATTGCACTTTTTTTCCTATCATGATACCAGCCAATACCCGGCGACTCTATGCTATAATACTAGAAAAACGAGTAAGGCGTTGATAGAGTCGATGAATCAAGAGAAGAAGGTATTGCTGGTAGACGGTATGGCGTTGTTATTCAGAGGATTTTATGCCAACTCCTATGGAGGGTACATAAGAAAAACGAAAGCGGGATTGCCGACGAATGCGGTGTTCGGTTTTCTGAAATATTTTATGGACGCGATTAAGCAGTTTCAGCCGACGCATGTGGTTTGCTGTTGGGATATGGGCAGCAGTACGTTCCGCACGGAAAAATTCAGCGACTACAAGGGGAACCGTCCCGAGGCTCCGCTCGAGATGATCCCTCAGTTCGATTTGGTGAAGGAAGTCGTGGCCAGCTTTGGCGTGCCGAATGTAGGGATCCATGGCTTCGAGGCCGACGATTGCATCGGCACACTGGCACGCCACTATAGCAGTGATGCGGACGTATATGTGCTCACCGGCGACCACGATATGCTTCAATTGGTGACGGAGAAGATTAAGGTTATTATTATGAAAAAGGGCGCTTCCAATTACGCGGTCTATGACCCTGACGCCTTGCTTGAAGAGAAGCAGCTGACACCGGCGCAGTTTATTGATCTGAAGGGACTGATCGGGGATACAAGCGATAATTATCCGGGTGTCAAGGGGATCGGCGAGAAGACGGCCGTCAAGCTGCTGCTTGAGTATGAGTCCATCGACGGGATTATAGCCAATCTCGCCTCGCTACCGAAGGGTGTGAAAAGTAAGATCGAGGCGGATCTGGAGATGCTGCATCTGTGCCGCGAGCTGGCTACGATATGCTGTGAAGCTCCGGTCGCATGCTCTTTGGAGGAAGGCGTGTGGAGTCCGGACAGCCGGACGGTGCAAGCCAAGTTTGAGGAGCTGGAATTCAACTCGCTCACGAAGGAAATCGGCCGTATCGGCACGGTTTCTTAAGAACAAAAGAGGCGTTGTCCGCGTTTGCTGCGGGATACGCCTCTTTTGTTCGTGTGGAGATTACATGGATTGGGTTGGATGAGAAACGCTGCTGCTGCTGCCGATCAAACGCTGAACAGGGAACACACGCCGTAAGGAAATGACAATGACCGTAGCTGCCAAGGCTTTTATGGCATCACCCGGCAGGTAAGGATAACACCCGGCTACCATCGCCTTGTCAAACGGAAGCTTGGCCACGTGCGCAAGCCATGGAACTCCGGATACATACAGCAGCAGGGAACCGAACACTTCCATGGCAAGGAAGATCAGCAGAAATTCGACGACCCCCTTCTGCTTCAGCTTCTGTACGATCCAACCGATCAAGAGAGCGGCAATCGGCCACATCCAGACGTAGCCCGCCGTCGGTCCCATCAGTACGGAAATGCCGCCTTTCCCCCCGAGCAAGGGAAATCCTAGCGCCGTTAAAGCAACCACAATAAACAAGCTGAAAAAGCCATAACCGGCACCTAACAGGCCGCCTGCCAGCATGACGGCTAATGTTTGAAGGGTGATAGGTACCGGGGTAAAGCCGAGCGGGATGCTCACAAAGCCGAACACAACGACCAGTGCGGCGAACAAGCTGCTGAAGGCAACTCCGCGCAGTGTCAATCCTCTCATTGTCTCTCTCTCCTATTGATGATATAGTAGTATTACTTGATTGTTAACCTGATAACGAACATTCTTGGTTAACAATTGGCATTATAGCATGGTCTCTCAGAAAATGGTAGAGAGGGGACGAATTTTATTTCTTATGGCTATGATCTTCGAAAATGTACATATCACCTATGAAAACGGATTGTCCGGACATGTTTATGCGCTTCGCGGTGTGACGGCGGTTTTCCCTGCCGGCTACTGGACGGCGGTTGTCGGCTCCAACGGCAGCGGCAAAAGCACGATGGCGAAAGCCGCAGCCGGCTTAGGTACGGTCAGCAGCGGAAGGATCGTGAAAGAGGACTTAGTCCGTACTTATATCGTTTTGCAAAATCCGGACAGCCAGTTGATCGGGGAAACGGTGCTGGAGGAGGTCAGCTTATGCCTCGCCGCAGATGGCTCTATTGACGGGAAAGTACAGCTGGTCCGGGAGCTGCTGGAACAGGTGGGCCTGCATGTGCCGCTGGATACCCTTGTCACTACCTTATCCGGCGGGCAAAAGCAGCTGTTGAATCTGGCCTCCTGTCTTGCGGCGGGAGCCAATTTCATCATTCTGGATGAAATTACGTCAATGCTGGACCCGGCGTCGAGGGCGCTGGTGCTGGAAGCCGTTCAGCGGATTCACCGCTCGGGAACGACGATCCTTTGGATCACTCACCGGCCGGAGGAGCTTGGCTTCGCGGACCGGGTGCTTGCGATGGAGGCTGGACATGTTGTCTACGACGGAGAGAGCCGTCATTTCTTTTATCCGCCGGACGGGGAAGCAATGAGCCCGTGTGAACGGCTGGGCATGGAGCTGCCTTATACGGTCAGGGTGGTCAGACAGCTGGAGCGCAAGGGCTATTCTATCCCCCAGCGGCCTGTCCATGCCCGCGAGCTGAAGGAGGTCATGCACGCATTATGCCTATCGTAATGAGAGACGTCACCGTTAGAGCGGAAGGTAGAGAGGGGCGGACGATCCTGCATCCGGTAAGCGGCGAAATCGCGGAGCATTCGTTGACGCTGCTCATCGGCCGTACGGGCTCGGGAAAATCGACACTGTTGAAGGCGTTGGCTGGACTTACGCCCATCGCCTCCGGTACGGTTGACTACAATGGCACCTCCTTATGGCGCAAAGGAAAGCCCGTGCGCGAGGCGCTGCTGCTTAGCGGCATGGCCTTTCAGTTTCCCGAGCAGCAGCTGTTCGCTCAGACGGTTCAGGGAGAGTTCGATTACTCTCTTCGTCCGTATAGGCTTGGCAAGCCGGAGCGGGAGGAGCGCATCGACAAGGCGATGTCCTCAATGAAGCTGCCGCGGGAGCTGCTGGGGGCGTCTCCCTTGACGCTCAGCGGCGGGCAGAAGCGGCGTGTGGCGCTGGCTTCTCTCTCCGCAACGCAGCGGCCGTGGCTCTTCCTCGATGAGCCGTCAGCCTGTCTCGACGCGGCCTCTTCCGCCCGGCTGAAGGAGCAGCTGCTTGAGTGGAAGCGAAGCTCCGGTGTGGTGATGGCAACGCATGATTGGGAGGCGTTCCTGGAGGTGGCGGATCGCGTCTTGATCCTGAGCGAAGGCCGCCTTGTAGCGGATATGACGCCGGAGGAGCTGCGGTGGGATCCGGAGCTGCTGGAGCAGGCGGGAGTCGGGCTGCCGGGTGCTGCCGAGCTGGCAAGAGAGCTTCGCAGTGCCGGGCTGGACGTGCCGCTGCAGATGCTGGAGCCGGAGAAGATGGCGGAGCAGCTGGCGCTGGCGCTGGACAGACGCTCCTTCGAGGCTGGGCCGCAAGAGGCGGCGGCAGCGTTGTCGCCGGTTAGTGAGCGGGGCGAAGTGCCGCTGATGAATTCGTCTGAGCAGCCCGGGACCGCAACCGGGCGCAGGCTCGTCTACCTGCTGGATGCGCGGGTGAAGTGGCTGGTGTATACGCTGCTCTCCGCCGGCTTTGTGCTTCAGACGGAGCGGATCGGCACTGTCTTATCGCTGCTGCTTGCTTTCGGTGCGGTGCTGCTGCTGGACCGGGAGCATGCCGGCCGGGTGCTGAGGCTCTGCAAGCCGCTGCTCTTTTTTATGGCCTTCGCCTCGAGCTTTGCCGGGCTTCGGGTCCAAACGGACCAAAGCTTCCCCTTATCCTTTGCCTGGGAAGGAGCTGCAGGCAGCTTCGCTCATTTGCTGCCATTCTTCTCGGTTACACTGCTGGGGATTGTGTTCACCTTATCGACCAGTCCGGTTGAGATGAAGCAGGGGCTGCAGAAGGCGTTGTCCGTCTTCGACCGGATCGGCTGGTCAACCTCGATGCTGGCGCTGGCCGCATCGCTCGTCCTGCGGTTTATCCCGCTCATTCTGGAGGAAACCCGGCGCTTTGCGCTGATCGCACAAGCCCGGGGCAAGAGGACCACACGCCGCGGCCAGATTGCCGTCAGGGATATCCCCGTTTTCGTGATCCCGCTGCTCATCTCGCTGTTTCAGACGGTGGAGGATTTGATCATGGCGATGGAGATTAAGGGCTATATCAACCGCAAGGGGCTGTCCCTGTCCGATCTTCAGGAGCGAAATCGTGCGACGGATGCGGCTGCCGCAGGCGGGGGCTTGGTTCTATTTTGCATCCTGCTGGGGGTGAGACTATGGAGCGTATGACGGTTCGATTGCGGGGCCATCATCTGCTATGCTTGCTGGGGTACCGGGGTATGGGCTATTCCAAGGCTTATACGGAGAATATGACGGCGGTATACGGACGGCTTCGGGACAATCCTTCGACTTCTGTAACAATTGTGGAGGGTGTGGATGATTTATGCTCGTGCTTTCCGTCCGATCAGGAATACCACTGCGATCGAGAAGGGGTATTCCGGCATGACCGTCTCGTGCTGGATCACCTGGGGCTGTCCTTCGGGGATACGCTGGCTTGGGAACAGCTGCTCGAGCGGATCCGCCGATGGGTAGCACCGGAGAGGATAGGGGAATGGTGTGCCGGCTGCCGCTGGAGAAGCTACGGCGTATGTGAGGCGGGCCTAGCCCGGCTCGCTGCGGGAGGCGAAGGCTTGCCGGCCTTGCCTACATTGACTCCTTCGCCCCAAAAAGAACCCAAGCAAACCTAAATGGAATCGCTTCTGTTTAGAGCGAATTTGCGATATACTGTGGGTGGCAATGGACTACTTGTACGCGAAAGGAAGGTAGGTAGGAGCTATGAGCAACATTAACGTATGGGAAAACGCCGAGCCGGGCGTTAAGCGCAAAATTTTTGAGCCGGGCAAAGGGATTATGATGATGGAAGTGCATTTTGAGGAAGGTGCGGAGGGGTACCTTCACAGCCATCCGCATGAGCAGCTGTCTTATTGCCTGAAGGGCAAGCTCGAATTTTCCATCGACGGTGAGAAAACGGTGATCACAGCAGGGGAGACGATTTATATCCCCAGCGGAGCGAAGCACGGCTGCCGCGCCCTTGAGCCAAGCGCACTGCTGGACTCCTTTACCCCGGTCCGGGAAGATTTAGTAAAACGATAACATAACCAAAGGCCGTACCTCCAAATGATGTTATTTGGGGTACGGCCTTTTTTTTTGTCGTTCGGTCGGTCAGGGCTCGTATTTGCGAAGGGCGATCACGGCATTGTGTCCTCCAAAGCCGAAGCCGTTGGATAGCGCCACCCGGATGTCCTTAGCGCGAGCTACGTTCGGAATGTAATCCAGATCGCAGGTTGGGTCAGGGCTTTCATAATTGATCGTCGGAGGGAGAAGACCTTCCTGCAACGCCCTTACGGTCGCAACGGCCTCTATACCGCCTGCTGCCCCGAACAAGTGGCCTGTTACGGATTTGGTCGAGCTGACGGACAGCTGGTGCGCGTGCTCCCCGAACAGCCGCTGGATGGCTGCCGTTTCCGCCTGGTCTCCCAGCGGCGTCCCGGTAGCGTGAGCATTGATATAATCGACCTGCCCGGGGGTTAAGCCCGCGTCTCGCAGCGCTTCCGCCATAGCACGATAGGCGCCGGAGCCCTCCGGATCGGGAGCGGTCATATGATAGGCGTCCGCCGAAAGACCGTACCCGATGATCTCCGCCAAGATCGGGACACCTCGGCGCAATGCGCCGTTTAGCTCCTCCAGCAGCAGCACACCGGCCCCCTCCGACATGACGAAGCCGTCCCGCTGCAGATCGAACGGCCGGCTGGCGCGCTCAGGCGCATCGCTCCGGGTGGACATGGCCTTCATGTTGGAGAATCCGGCGAAGGAAAGCTCGCAGATCGGAGCCTCGGTGCCGCCGGCGAGCATAACATCCGCACGTCCGCTGCGGATGAGGTGAAAGGCGTCGCCGATCGCGTTGTTGCCGGTAGCGCAGGCGGTGGCCGGCGAGCTGTTCGGCCCTTGCGCCCCGAATCGGATGGATACTTGCCCTGAGGCCATGTTCGGGATCATCATCGGCACCATGAACGGGCTGACCCGCCGGGCTCCGCGATCCAGGAGCTGCTTGTGATTGTCCAGCAGAGTGGAGATACCGCCGAAGCCGGAGCCTATGTACACACCGGTTCTCTCGGCATTGCTTTCCGTGATCAGATAACCGGACTGTTGCAGCGCCTGGGTTGATGCGGCTATGGCAAATTGAAGGAAGCGATCATACAGCCGAAGCTCCTTCGGTTCCAGGTAAAGCTCGGGCTGAAAGCCGTAAGCTTCCCCCGCAATCCGGGTAGCAAACGGAGCGGTATCGAACCCGGAGACAGGGCGGATGCCGGAGCGGCCTTCGATCAGGTGTGTCCAGAAGTCCTGAACGGTAGAACCGACAGGGGAGACGACGCCCATGCCGGTAACGACGACACGGCGGGACGTTGCGGAGGAATCGTTTGGCGAAGGGTTGATAGACATAACGGGTACACCTCTTTTTCTGAAATGAATAGCGGTTAAATTGAGACCGAATGGTCTGTTTTTTCGGTAAAAGGAAGCCCCTGCGAGAGGGGGTTAATCGGTCTTATTTATGAAGTGAGACATGCGGAATGCAGCACGCCGGTTATATGCCGGGCTGCGATCCGGAGATGGTGATCGTTCCCGTGCAAGCGGCTCATCATGAGAGCTCCTTCCATGGTGGCTACGATGACGGAGGCCAAGGCCTCGGTGTCAAGCTCCGGCTTCAATTCGCCGGATGCGATCCCGTCTTGGAGCGTACGCTGCACCATACTGACCATGCGATCCATCGCTTGTTTGGCCAGCTCCCGCAGCTCGGGCGAAGTATCGTCCGCTTCCACCGCCGCGTTCATGACCGGACAGCCTCCGGGAATCGGCACACCGAGGAGCAGCTCCTGGCTTACCTGCATAAAGCGCAGAACCTTCTCGGTGACGGTTCCTTCCGCGCTCAAGGCTTCCTTGAGTCGATGACCGAGCAGCTGAACGGCGTAGCTGAGCGCTTCCCGGGCCAAGTCCTCCTTGCTCTCGAAGTGGTTATAAATGCCCCCCTTCTTTAATCCCGTAGCTTCCATAATTTCCGATACAGGAGCATGCAGATAGCCCTTGCGGTTCAGGAGCTCCGCCGATTGAGCAATGATCCGCAGCTTGGTGTTTTCCCCTTTACGCATAAATCTAATCCTTTCGGCATTATAAGACCGATCGGTCTTAATTGTAAGATAACGAATGAGGAGCCCCTTTGTCAAGTTTTATATAAGGTTAGGGCTGCACAGCAACAAGAAAAAGCCGCAGAGCAGCTGACGACAGCTTCCCTTGCGACTTTTTGCGTTACCTTTATCGGTGTCTCTGGCGGTGTCCACTTAAATATCCGTGAAATTCACCGGTCCGACGATTTGCCCGAGAAACTCCCTCAGCTCGTTCGCTTCCTCTTCGTTCAGCTTGTACACGTGCTCGAGGTAACCCTCTTCCTCGAGATCGTCCGGTCCGATCACCGCCGTACGGCCAAGCTGCATATCCGTCACCAGCTTCTTTCCGTAGAAGCGGTTCGTCGTGGTAATGGCAAGATCGAAACGGCGCATCGTTTCCCCGACAAAGCACACAAAACGCGTCTTCGTCTCCTCTACGCCATCGTATAAATAATCAAATTCCGTTGCGGACATGCCGGCTACGCCTCCTTCATCTGCCCTCATTATACTCGAAACGTCCTCCTTCGGCAAAAACAGGACCCGACGGCGGTACTACAGATCGTCTGGTTTTCCCAAATGGGATTTCGTTTTCAATTTACTAGAAACATGGTACAATCATAGGAAGCATATTGAAGTAGCATAGAAGCTTGGGAGGGTTATACGGTAATGGCTAACGGTAAAATGAGAAGCGACATGATCAAAAAAGGCTTTGACCGCGCGCCGCACCGCAGCTTGCTGCGTGCCGCAGGGGTAAAGGAAGAGGACTTCGGCAAGCCGTTTATTGCGGTTTGTAACTCTTATATCGACATTGTTCCAGGTCACGTGCACCTTCAAGAATTCGGCAAAATCGTCAAAGAAGCGATTCGCGAAGCGGGCGGCGTACCTTTTGAATTTAATACGATCGGTGTGGATGACGGCATCGCGATGGGTCATATCGGTATGCGTTATTCCTTGCCGAGCCGCGAGATTATTGCGGACGCTTTGGAAACCGTTGTTTCCGCCCACTGGTTCGACGGTATGGTTTGTATCCCGAACTGTGACAAAATTACACCGGGCATGATGATGGGCGCACTCCGCGTCAACATTCCGACGGTATTCGTCAGCGGCGGCCCGATGAAGGCCGGTAAAACGTCCGACGGCCGTTCCATCTCCCTGTCCTCCGTATTTGAAGGCGTGGGCGCTTATCAGGCCGGGAAGATTGACGAGAAGGGCCTGCAAGAGCTTGAGCAGTACGGCTGTCCAACCTGCGGCTCCTGCTCCGGGATGTTCACGGCGAACTCCATGAACTGCTTGGCTGAGGTGCTCGGTTTGGCGCTTCCAGGCAACGGTACGATCCTGGCTGTTGCTCCTGAACGTAAAGATTTCGTCCGCCAGTCCGCAAAGCAGCTGATGGAGCTGATCAAGCTCGATCTGAAGCCGCGTGATATCGTGACGATGGAAACGATCGACAACGCGTTCGCGCTGGATATGGCGATGGGCGGCTCCACGAACACTGTGCTTCATACACTGGCTTTGGCCAAAGAAGCGGGCTTTGATTATCCGATCGAGCGCATCAACGAAGTGGCTGAGCGCGTACCGTATTTGGCCAAGATTGCCCCTGCATCCGAGCATCACATTGAGGATGTGCACAACGCTGGCGGCGTAAGTGCGATCATCAATGAGCTGCTGAAGAAACCGGGCGCCCTCGACGGCGACCGCATTACCGTTACCGGCAAAACGCTCCGCGAGAATGTGGCCGGCTGCGAGATTTTGAATAAGGAAGTCATTCGTCCGATCGACGACCCGCACTCCGCACGCGGCGGCTTGGCCGCACTGTTCGGTAACCTGGCGCCGGAAGGCTCCATCATCAAGGTTGGTGCGGTGGACAAGTCCGTCGGCGGCTATCATAAGGGCCCTGCGATCTGCTTCGATTCCCAAGAGGATGCACTGGCGGGAATTGCGAACGGCAAGGTGAAGGAAGGCCATGTCGTGGTCATTCGTTACGAAGGACCGAAGGGCGGACCGGGAATGCCGGAAATGCTCGCGCCTACATCACAGATCGTAGGTATGGGTCTTGGCGCGAAGGTCGGCTTGATTACCGACGGCCGTTTCTCCGGCGCATCCCGCGGCATCAGCATCGGGCATATCTCTCCAGAGGCGGCTGAAGGCGGTCCGATCGCATTCGTTGAAGATGGAGACGAGATCGAGCTGGATCTGGAGAACCGCAAGATTCAACTGCTGATCAGCGACGAAGAGATGGAGCGCCGCAAGGCCAACTGGAAGGGCTTCGAGCCGAAGGTGAAGACCGGTTATTTGGCCCGTTACTCGAAGCTTGTAACGAATGCAAGCAACGGCGGGGTTCTGAAAATCTAATCCCTTATAAATGAAACCAAGCTTGGAGCTTAAGGTGCTAGCACCTTGAGCTCCAAGCTTTTTTTAAAATGACGGCTTCGTGAGGGGACAGTTCTCAAACGAGCCGGCCGACGGATCGTACAGTGCCAGCTTCCGGAGGAAGTAGCACGATTCCGGAAAGTGGTGCTCGAGAAAGCGCAGCGTTGTTCGGCTTAGTACGGTCGTCCCTTGATACCGGCGGACCACCTCTACTACGAAGGCATAAAATTGCTGTACGGTCTCTCTGACTTCTTTGGCAAATTGCTGCTGGTCGGGGAAGCCCGGTGCGATGAACCGGAGGTAGCCCGTGAGGGCCCGATTTTTCGTCATATGTACTTGAAACAGCTGAGAGAATCCGGAGGCCTTCTCCGTAAGCAGAAGCTCCACCGGGTCCAGCACATTCCGAAGCAGCACCGCATGCCCCAGCTGGTCCTCCAGCCACATATCCAAGAGTGCTGCCAACGGAAGCTCCGGAAACTCCATGCCCTGCATGTAAAAGCTTAGGATACGTAAATATTCCTCATTTTCCAGTAAGGTTCCATTAAAGTAGGTGGGGGTCAAATTGATGTTGATCCGGTTTAAAATGCGCCTGCTCTGCAGCGAGCCCTCGAACCGAAAATAACCGTTCGCTACAGGATAGGCTTGCCTGCTGAATTGGATCATGTCCGCATGTGCAGCCGGAAGTCCGGGCGGGATTGCCGCCAGCTGCTTTCTCAATGCCCCGAACGCCTGTATGTACGAAGCAGCTTGCTGAATATCCGCGGTTTCCTCCGGCGCCAGATGGTCATGCGCGAAATGTGCGTGATCCTCCAGGATCTCCAGCCAAAAGGCATGCTCCTCACGGGGGGTAAGCTGTGGTGATGTATGAATCATTTTGTGCGGCCTCCTCATCTATTCTGCTTCTCTATGTATATGATCAAAACTTTCTAAGTTATCACGCAATCATGCTTTTTCAAACGGCTGTTATTTAGTATACTGGGATATAACAAGGGTGACCTCTCATACTGCAACAGAAGGTGTTTACATAATGAACCGATTACTTAGAAAGCTGGCCGCCATGACTGCAGCCGCTATGCTGCTTTTGCTCCCGTGGAGTACTTATTCCGAACCTGCGATGACCCCGGAAATAGAACAATTGGAGCTTCGGTCGGAACTTGATTCGTCTGTGGTACTCTCCGCATCCTTACAGGGGGCCGATAGCTTCACCCTGGCTTGGAGGCTGCATGAGTCTCAGGTTGATAATCTCTATGTGGATATAGACAATACGATTCATTTTCAAGCCGCAGGGGGGAACAAGTCTGTTCTTTCATCGGGGGAGCGTGTGAAGCGTACGAAGCCGTCCGCACAATATGTGAAGGCACCTGAGCATGTGACCGTTCAACAAGACCAGGTCGTCAAGCGAGAGGGTGATAAGCTTTCATGGAGCTATAAACCGGCTAATGGGAGTTACGTTATCAAGGAATCGCTTCAGACCGATGAGGCGCAAAATATATATTTTCTTGACAGTCACTATCACTGGTATTCGTTGGATCCGGCGGGAAGAGAGCGGTATATTCTGCGATGGGAATCCGAGCAGAAGGAACTGGCGTGTAAGGTGACACCATCCGGCGATACTGCTTGCTCTTCTCCTCAGCTTGGGCTTATCGGCATAAGAGAGAAGAACGATTCCCCTCGGATATTGGTCAATGGCGTTGAACGAAATTTTCCTCAGCGTCCCGAGATTTGGAATGGTTCGACCTTTGTTCCCTTACGTTCCGTGTTTGAAGCGCTTGGTGCTGAGGTGGCATGGGATCAGGAGACAAGAACGATAGAAGCGTCAAAGGGAAAGCGATCTGTCAAAATTACAATCGATAGCGAGGAAGCTTACATCAACGGTAGGAAGACTAGACTGGTCTCGCCACCTTTGCTTTATAACGATGTCACTATGGTCCCGCTCCGGTTTGTGGGAGAAGCGCTCGGGGCGAATGTCGTTTGGGAAGAAGCGACGAGAACGATTCAGATCGTACCTTAACCACAAAAAGTAAAAAAACTACGCTCATTGAGCGTAGTCTCCTGTGTAATTGATTAAGCTGACATCCTGGACACCGTCAATGTGAGAGATCTCATTCACAAAAGCGGTGTTTTCGTCTTTCAATCGAAGCTCTATCGTTAATTCCGTGAAATCCTTGCGTACTGTCTTGGATTTAAGATGATAGTCTACCTTACGCAGTCTCATTTTTAAGCTAATAGATGCTTCATCCGTATAACGGATAATCAGAAGATAGGGCTGCTCCCGCATTTTCTTCCTGGACAGCCACACAATGGTTAGTCCTATAACTAACGAGCCGATGATTGCAATAGGGTACATCTTGGCGCCGGTAGCGATCCCGGCAGCAACTGCCCAGAACATGTAGATGACATCAAGAGGATCCTTTACCGCCGTTCGAAAGCGCACAATACTGAGAGCTCCGACCATACCCAAAGAAAGAATAATATTGGTGCTGATCGTCATGATAATGAGTGTAGTGATCAGCGTCATAAGGACGAAGGTAAGATTGTAATTGTAGCTGTAAACAACGCCGCGAAACGTTTTGCGATAAATATAGAAGATAAACATACCGATGGCAAAGGATGCTCCCAGTCCAAGAACAATATCCAAATAAGATACGTTCCGAAATGCTTCCAGATGCAGGACGCTTTTTTTAAATAAATCCTGAAAATTAACATTGTCTCCCATGATACAACTCCTATAGGGCGGCTAAGGCTTAAAGCTCCGAATCCCCAGCTCCCGGCAAATAACATATTTTGAGATCGCGGAACGTTGGCTTGCTGGCGGTTGAGCAAGCTTTCGTATTGTGTCCGGCAGAAACTCATTGAATTTAATTTCGAGGATCGTCCTAGTCGGCTCCAACGCTTCGTTCAATGCCAAATGATCATCAAACAGATCTACTGTGTTCATTCCTGCGGACAGCATTTTGTCAAACGTAATACGAACATCTCCCGGCTCATAAATATAGGCCTCTCTTGTGTAATCGACAATGACTGTCGGACGATAAGCTCGAAGAGTCAAGGCTCTATAGAAGTCCAGGATGAGCGGGATCTCGGAATCTTTAAGATAAGTAACGTCACCGAGCAGAATTCGGTCATACTCGGCACGTGTCAGCGTGGCCGCTTCTTTGGACACATAGTCCCCGAACTTGCTTTTTCTTTCCAGCTTGATGGTTCGATCGCTTCCGTTGTAAATTCGAATCCTATATTTCTCTCTGGCAAATATCCCGTCTTGCTTATCGTACAATGCATTATCCTGCGGACTGTCGAAATACAAGCTGCGAATGCCGTAGCCCTGCGGATCGTTTGAGTTTTTGTCTAAGACTAAGAAGGAGGAAACTCGATTCCGCAGAACCACATAATCATGAGGATGAATATAATATTTGAGCTCATGCCGTAATTTGCGGCCAAGGAATTCCAAATCTCATTCCACCTTTATCTCTTTCATACCATAATAAGGAGTATCTTTCTCGTCAAAATAAATATCGAATGCAATTTGTTCATGACCTTCGGGGTCGCGAGCAATAACCTTCCAGTAATAATTTCTCGGCGGCAGGCTGTTTAGTGTGACATTCGTAACCTTAAGCTTTTTTCTTTCGTCCACGATTTGCTTAAACTCAGGGTCTTTCGCCATAAGGAAATCATACTCTATGTCGTCACCCTGTAAGTCGAATGCAATGTCCCAACGAAGTATATACTTGCCTTCAACTTTTTCCAAGTCGCTAAGGAAGAAGGGCTTTGGCTTCTGTATATCCTTGTTGAAGCGTTCGATGGAATGAACAGGAACCTGGCTGATGCGCTTAAACTCTTCATCCAGCTTGGCAATGGGAATAGGCAGAAACTGATTGTCAGGCATTCGGGACATATACTTTACTGCAATATCCTTGTAAACCTGCAATCTTTTCTCTACCGTATCATGATTTATGGCAGTATACAATTCATCAATTTTATCCTTTAAAAGCCGAACGTTCTTCTCACTTCGGAAAAAGCGGTTATGGAGCACGCTTCCCCAATAATTGCTGATTCCCATGGAGTACTCACTGATGCTTTTCACGCTTCGCTGCATCTCCCACCCTCCGTCATAGTCCCAAGGAAGAAAATACCACTTGGATGAGTTCAATGGGGAATAGAGGAAAAAGTTTTGGGCGTCCGTATCCATATTATCCATTAAAATGTTAGCCGCAAGCCAGGTTAAGTAGTTGTCCAGGTCAAAATGCTTCGCCATGACCTCATCAATCGGGATGGACATATTATTCACGTCATCCAGCATGGCCAGGAGCTTATCATGATCATCGCTTCCGTTGATTTCAAGCCTCGTTTCGAATTTTTCTTTATCGAAGGACGGATCCGAGGAAGACTTCAGCTCGTCCGGATATCGGAAGAATTCGAACATCACCGCTTTGTAAAGCTGGCCATAGGGATCCAGCCAATGATTTTTAAGGAAGGTTTCATTCGCCTGCTCTATATGCGTATATAATCCGTAATCCACAAAGGGTGCACTTGCTTTGGCATTCTCCGAAAGATCCTTCACGTAAAGATGTACAAATTGTGTGCGCAGGCTGGCGATATTCGGCAAGGTTTCAAAGATATCAAAGCTAAGCTTATTGCGGATTCGGGAGGAATCGTAGGAATGCTTATTTAGATTCAGGACCCGTTGATCCCGCCAGAAGCCCGCCTGGTCGTTCAACCGAATTTTGTAAGAACGCTGGGATGCGTAGCGTGCCGTCTTCCCGCGCAGGCTGATCTTACCGTTGGCTTCACTTGTTCCATATCCGAACATGCCGCTCTTTGGGCCGCTCCCATCGGGAGCACCCTCCTGCATGATCACCTTTAAATTTTTATCCCTAGTCTCTGCAGGCAATCGGTTGAGCTCGTACCAGGATAACGGCTTTCCCTCGTCAGGCTTATCCGGAAGGATGGTAATATATAAGGGTATCACTGAATTGTCCTGGTCTCTTTCATAGATCCTCTTATCCTCGCTCAGCCCTATAGGAGCGATGGGGGTAGGAGCAGGAGGCTGCGGTTCGACCGCCGTTTGGGAATCTTCTGCAGACGTACATCCACTTAAAATAAGGAACAGCAGAACGATGACAGCCGCCGATGAAGATTTTCCGGACCAGCGTTTCCAAAGAGGCTCCTTGCGCCGCGTGGTGATCGGCTGAGCGCAGAAGGTGTAATAATCGATATTGCGTACATAACTGACGATACGGGCAAGTGCCAGTATTAGCGTGACGAGAGAAGCGATAAACATCCCGAGCCCATGGTAGCCCTTCATCATTGTCCAGTAAGACAGAGCGGCATTAAGAACGACTAGCAGACTGCTGATGAGGAGCACCCCTTTCCTATCATCGTAGTATAACAGCAGCAGCATGACGACAAAGGCAATAATGAAAAAGAAATAGCCAAGAACTAATATATTGAAGACATGGAGCTGCTCCATGGTAAAGCCGATCATGGGAAGAAGTTTAATACCCAGAGCGATGGAGATGATGGTGAAGAGGAGCTGCACCTCCATTACGAAGCTGATCTCGTGCATGAGCACACGATTCATATCTTTTTTGGCGTTGGTAATGTCGAGCAAGGTTCCTCCGCTCAAAATTCTCGCATAATACTGTTTATATTTCTCGTAGAAGGAGGTTTCCACTGAAACGACAAAAGTAACCAAAGTGGGCACAGCCGTCAAATAAGCATAGAATACGGGCAAATCGTAGAATGGCGAAATGGCATATTTCTCGGCAACCCAGAAATGAAAGGGACCTGACCAGTAAATAAAGCTGTGCACATAGACACCGGCATAGAAAAAGGTCCCTATGAAGAATAAGGCCGGATACTTACGGAAATAGGAGAGAAAGCTCCAATACAGCTTGCTGCTTGCGGGCGGAAATGTGAAATGAAAATGTCTCGCGTTGAGGATGAGAATAAGAAAAAAACCGATACTCATCATCGTCACTACGGTAGAAGCAGCGTTAAAGGACGTATATTTCAATACGATCCATGCTCCGGCCAAGGAAACAACCGTGCCATAGAAGAAATTTCTAACAATTCTTTTGTAGTCTTTAAGAGCCGATAAGTAAACGGATTGGATCCAGATAATGGTCAGTTCAGAGAATAGCAGATATGTTGCAAGCTTATATCCTAGGGAGGAGGGAACATCACGCAGGAACAACCAGCAGATCAGGGCTCCTATGGGCATGCAGAGAACGATGGCTCCATAATACGATGGAAGCATGTGCTCATACTTTTTAACAAACAGCATATCCGCAATATAACGGTTGAGCAGCATGGATAAGCCTCCCGTCAGCAGAACGGAGAAGATAAAGCAGTAAACAACGGTTGAAAGAAACAGCTCCCGTTCAAGGAATGGAGATCCGTTTATTGTCATGAACCATTGCAGTACGATCATCATCGTCATACAAAGAATCATAGGCCCTACAGTCGTCACGGAAGAGAAAGCATAAGCCTTAGCTGTACTTGTCAGGCCGTGTTCGTTAAACAGCTTTTTTAATTCAAATCCGACGCCTGCCATGATCCTGCCTCCTTTCCCGGAATATATGACGCATAATGGGTACGGTAGCTTTCTATAAATCGCTCTCTTGTATAAAGGCTTCGTGCTCTCATCAGTCCGTTACGGCCCATCTCTTCACGGAGCTTTTTATTTTTGCATAGCTTCACGATGGCAGAGGCCATTTGGTCGTAATGCATGACCGGAACGACCATTCCGGCGGGTCCGTAGCTGTCATCCGTCCCAAGCAGCAGCTCCCGGCAGCTCCCGACATCCGTTGTCACGCAGGGCTTGGCACAAGCCATGGCTTCCAGTACGGCGAGCGGCATGCCCTCGCTGATGCTGGAAAGCAGAATCATATCCATTCGTCCTAAATACTGTTTAACATTGACTTCTCCGGTAAAGATGACATCCTCGACCTGCAGGCTTTCGACGAGCTGCAAACATTCCTCATAGTATTCCTTGCTTTCCTCGGTCGGTCCCATGATATACAGCTCTGCTTCGGGGATTTCCTGTTTCACAAGGGCGAAGCTTTGAATCATGGTCTTGATGTCTTTAATGGCAACGACGCGAACGATAGCTCCGAGCCGTACTTTCTTCTCATCGGAAGGGATCGTATCGATCAGCTCATCATAATCCGCTACATTAACCCCATTGGGAACAATATGAATTTTCTCCGGGTCGCAGCCGAGTTCAATTTCAATTTCCCGATTTCGATTAAACAAGGTGATAACTTCATCCGTATAATCGTAGGCACAGCTGGAGAGCCGGTAAAAGTATTCGATCCAAAGGTCCTTAAAGTAACCTTTTACCCAATCGGCTTTAATTATCTCTTCTTCGCGCTCCCGAGAATAAATGCCGTGCTCCGTAAGAATATAGGGCTTGTTGTAAATATGCTTGGCCAGTGCTCCGATGACACCTGCATAGCCGGTTGATACGCTGTGGTATAAATCAGCTTCCGGAATGTCGTTCCGGATGGAGATGAAGAGCGGGAGCACCATAGAGCGTATGGTCCAAAAAAATTCCGTAAAGGGCACGTGCGCATATTTTTGTCCGCAGATTTCAACCAGGACGTCGAAAAAGTCTTTGCTCATCAAAAAATCGGCTGCAACCTTAAATTTGGTAGTACGCAGCAGGGTAAAGATCCCTCCCCAGTCCACATGGCCCTCGCCGCCAAGGAGCGATTGGAAGGCAAGCTGCTGCTCCGCGGTTAAGCGGAAGCGATGTCCCCATTCGCCGTGCTCGCGAAGATAGGTGTCTAAGAAGGTTTCCTTCACCTCGATAACGTTCGGCGGGAGCTTGTAACGGAATTCACCCTGTTGCTTCTCTTGCGCAGCGATCGCATAAATGATGAATTCATGCTCGGGCAAATTTGTAATTAACGAATGGATCCAGCTGGAAACCCCTCCGGTAATATAGGGGTAGGACCCCTCGGCAATGATGCATACGCGCATTTCGCTAATCACCCAATTCAATAGTAAAATCCGCATGATGAGCGGTCACGAGATAAGCTCCCGTATCGATCTTTTGTATCTCGCAGCCTGACAAGATACCGATGCTCTTCGTGGTTCTGAATATAAAGTACTGTTTGTCGGCAAAGGGTTCGATAGTGCCTTGAAGCTTATTGCCGTTCCTTATGAACTGAACCTTGCTGTTAAGCACCTTCTCCATGTCCATGGCAGCCTCGGTTGAATTCATGGGGCGGAGCCACGGATGAACGGTTTTTAATCTGTCCAGCATGTCGACATAACGCTTGTAAAGTTTTTCCCACGACAATCCTGAGCTTCGGTTCATATCGAACATGTCATCGGGATGTATAAAATGTGAAAAGATACCGTGTGTCGTAATCGCATTGGCTTCAAACCAACGATCGAACGGACGTTCGAAATAACCGGAGGTGATCCTCGGCATCTCCAGGATACCGTCCGACGCGATTTCGAATTCCTGTACATAGGACAACTGGGTCGCATCCTCGCCGTACAGCGATGAAATGACAGCTAGCGCCGGCCAACCTCTCTTCAAGGCTTCCCTGCCTTCGGACGAAAGGACGTTGGAAGGGGGGACGTAAGACATCATCGTATAATTCGGAAATGCCTGGGAAACGAAGCGAACGGATTCCTTTATGGAGTCCTCCATATCGCTAACATTGTTCCAAGCGTTGTAACCATATTCGTCAGCCACTTCATTGCTGGTTTGAAGCGATTGGTGATTGTAGCCGTGAAGCCCGATTTCCCCTCCGCTCTTTATCACTTCACGGCCGTAGGAGATCAAACCGCCGATATCCTCATCGTCCGGAGCGGCAAAGGGAGGATTCACCCGATCGTTATACGATTGAACCAATACGGCAGTATATTTGACGTTATTGAGCTTGGCCGCTTTCAGCATATCGGGCCACCATACGTCTTTGAAGAAAGTAGGAATATCTCGATGATACTCCTTGTATAGTCGTGCATCCAAGCCTTTACGAATGGGTGCGGGAAAATCGTCAATATACATGAGCTTGGTGTTGAAGATCGGATAAATAAAATCAGGGAGCAACAGACTGAGGGCTCCCGAGATGAGGCCCCGGTTGAGCTTTTCCTGAAGCATGGTGCCGTTAAAAACCATAAAGGCACCTTGCTTATAAGGATACTTCCAAAGTAAGGGAATCCCGTTGGCAGTTTTGGCTAACACTTGGCTCTTTTCATCCAATTCTACGGTAATCACCGTGTTGGTGATGAAGGGGTCATCCACCAGCAGATCCTTCTCCCCAAGCAGCACATTGGAGGTCAGATGAATTCCCTTGGCGGTTTCCAGATCACCGGTGTTTACTATGCCAAGCTTGCGATACAATCTATAAAAACTATCGTCGGGCATAGGATGGACCGCGAGTAGCACATACCCGCCGCTCTCTACGTAATGTGCAACGGCATCGATGTCCCCCAACTGCGTAAGCTCTTCCATCGTAACAATGACCGTAGAGCAGCCGCTCGGCTTGAATTCAGCTTTGCTCACATCAAACAGCTTCACCGGTTTTTTCATATATCGAAGGACCCGTTCCACGTTGTTTTTTACCTTGCTGCTGAAATCATTATCCGACGCAAAGGCTACGCAGTAGGGTTCCCCCGAAGGAGTCAGAAGAAGCGGGTCGGCAGCAACAGGCTTCCAAGCGGAGACAGAGTCATGAATGGCTTTATTTTTACTGAAATTTAGAACAAATTGAGATTGTGTTACCTGGATGGCAAAAGCAAGTAAAATGATACCCACAACAATAAAATACACATTACGCTTTAGCCTGACCTTCGATTTCATTCCGTGCTCCTTCTGACCAGAATCGTATCATCGTTAAGGTAGGATTGGACAAACGAACCGGCGAGGCCTTCAATTCATTAACTACTTCCATTAACCGATGATAAGATCTAGTGGAATAATAAACATTCATCAAGCTCAAGTAAGCATCCTCGCTGCGAGGATAACGTTCAAGAAAGGTTCTGGCGGTATTCTCCGCAGCGGCATATTCGGCCAGCTCCAAATCATTTGCGATCTTTTCGCTATACGTTCCGGGTGAGTCGGGAGCCAGCTCAAGTAATTGACCCAATAATGAAGAGTAAGTATGGCGGTGCTTCAGTAAGGTCCGATCATCAAGAAAACCGCTCCTCATATAGCTTTTCAGGATGTCAGCATAAGAGCGCACCAAGTGGGGGTCATTCTTATTGCTCTGATAGGCAACGGACATTTCCTGCAGCGCTAAGGTCAGCTTCCGTTTCACTTCTACAATGGCGCTGACGGCATAATGAGACGTTTCCGTGTCCTCGTTTCCCACGGCCATTTGCAGCACCTCAAGGTACTCCAAAGAGTCTTGCTTCAGAAGGTCTATCATAGCACGCCTCCGTGCCGTCAGATCGTTTACCAGCAGCGTTTCCTCAAGCGGCACCACGTTCATTTCTTTTTCCGCTTCAGGACGATATAGAGTGCCTGCTTGAAATTGTGTAGCATCGTTTGCTTCCTCAAGAAGAGCAAGCTGGTCCACGCGTGTCGATAATTTACCGCGGTCGACCCATCGTTTAGGCCAGAAGTTCGGCATTAAGAAGCCTACAACAGGCAAACAAAGGGCAATGACGAGGCGAACGGCGAATTCTTTCTTGTCCTTTCTAAAGATAAGACCTAGCAGGAGAATGCAGCCCAGCATGTATAATAAAAAGATCCATTTAAGCATAATTGGCATCCTCATTAATCACCTTCAGCAGAATTCCGTTGCTTCGGAATCGGTCAAGCACGAATTGAGCCTCATCTAAGGAAGAATTGCTGAGAAGCACCTGTATATCTCCATTCGGCCCCATACCGATATAATCCGTTTCGCGTAACGATTTTGCGATTTTTTGCGAGTACTCGTGCGACGCATCCATTGCCTCAACGGTGGATAAGAGAACGTAGCTGATTCCGTGCTTTGAGCTTGCCGTTTTTTTATTTACGAGAATATCGGCAAACACTTCTGGGGTCAGCACATTCGTTCCTTCAATGTACCGCCTGTTTGACGTTGCTTCAACGTGAATAAGAGAACGGGTCAAGGCTGAGGAAATCAAGTCAACCATGACCTTAAATAAATTTTGGTAATACAGCGTAAAATGCTCAAACTTCATATCATGAATGGAGATAATCGCTACGACCTCGCCATTGCTAAGCACCGGAGCTGCAAGCAAGGGCAGCTCTCCCGAAAGCTCCTTATTGACAAATGGCGATTTTACTTCCATGATTTGTCTTAGGTAAGGATAGTCCTCAACCTTAATCGATTTGGAAACCTCCATATGGCTGTTGGAGCGGGCAACCAAACGAAGATAGCTTTTGTATTTATTTACGGTATAGATGGTTACGGTGTTGGTTTTCATGATAGATTCCACAACACTAATCGTCGATGTAAATATTTTTTCAGGCTCTAGACTCTCAAGCTCCTTAATAACGGAATAGATCTTCCCGAAGCTGTCTCCGTTGTTCATAATTTGCTGCTGCAGCTCATCTTTAACGGCCCGGGTATCGTTATAGACCTCAAGTAAGAATTTATACTTCTCTTCCCAAGCAATCAATTGTTGTTTAATGGAAACGACGTTATAAAGCTTCCTCTCCGTAGAGTAGCCGACAACGAGTCCGATAAAAATATACACTGCCGCATTAAAGAAGAAGTCGGGGTCATAAAAAAGAGATAGCAATTCTCTGCCGCGATCAAGCTGCAAGTACATATAGAAGAAGGTTGACAAGGCTACGGCAATGATGGACTGACGACTTCCGTAAAAAATACCCATAATAATGATGTAGAACAGCTTGAAATCGATATGATTCAACAAATACCCATCTAATGAGAAAGTAAGCCAAACCGTAATGAAAAAAGCTGCGAAATTTTCAATGTAAGGGAGCAATACCTTCATGATGCGATAGAACGGAGAAGGAGCCGAATCAGCTTTCTTGGTTTCTTTCTTTAGCTTGCTGTTATGATGCATGAACCAATCTTGTGTCTTACGGACGCCCTCCTCGAACGAATACTTGGGGATCCAATCGAGCTGCTGAATCAATTTTGTATTATCCAATGTCGCTTGCTTCAGATCCTTGGGCCTAAATCCGCGAAACGTTCCGCTTACTGTTCCTCCCAGGATCCGAATCAGCTCTTTAGCTTCGTTAGCCGTGTTGGAGGAAAGATTGAAAATACCGGTTAAACTTGAGTAGGAGGCGCGGTAAAATGCTTCCGCTACATCCTCGACGTAAATAAAGTCATGCAGAATATTGTCATTTTCAATCAAATGTGTGCTTTTACCCGTAAATAACGTTGAAGAATCCTCTAACACTTGATGCTGCCGCGGCCCGTACACATTGGATAAGCGAAAACATATCGTCTCCAGATCATACATCTCGTTCCATTTACTGCAATAGGTTTCGCCAATCATTTTATTGATTCCGTAAGGAGTTACCGGATTCAATGGAGTTTCTTCGGTAATGCCTTTCTGATGGAGCACTCCATAAACTGCAGAAGAGGATGCAAAAATAAACTTTTTTACATTAAACTTTTGAGATAAAGAAAGCATGTTGGATAACCCGAGAACGTTGCTTTGGGTATCTTGCCTGGGGTTTTCCATAGAATTCATTGCATTTACTTGAGCAGCCAAGTGAATAACCAGATCGAACCGGTTGCTGCGGAAGATTTCCTCACAATTACGATCCTCAACAGAGAGTAAGTAGCTTTTATGTTTAAAGGGTACGTTATCCTTGTTGCCTGTAGATAAATTATCCATTATGGATACTTCATAGCCTTCTTTATGGAAACGTTCGGCGACAAAGGAGCCGATAAATCCATACCCTCCGGTAATTAAAACTCTCATAATGCACCTCGGCATTCGATATAAATCGACATAATGTTACAAAAATTGGTGAAAATAAAAAACACTTTACGAAAAATGTGTTTTAAGGGAAGATATACTTATACTATACCATATTATAGGTATAATGAACTATGACATGGGAATATTTAACTTTGCTTTAGCTAATCTTTAATCTTTTATCTTACCTGTAACAGGGGGCACCTATGAAATTTCGCAGCTTGTTTGCCGCATTATCGATGCTGATCATGGTATGTATCGGTGTGCTACTATCCTTAGGATACAGTCATGCAAAAGAAACGTCAAAGAAAATTACTTACATTCCCTCCGAAACGGATCAGGTTCTTACTAATCCTTATATGGGATTCTCGATCGATGCTACTAATGTTAAGTCAGAGCAGCCTGTCCGGATGGTGCATGCGAACCTCAGTTGGAGGGAGCTGGAGCCGGAGAAGGGTTTTTTTCAATTTGACAGTATTGAAAAGAAATTTAACTTCAGCTTCTGGAAAAGCAAGGATGTTAAAATTGTACTAAGGGTTGTGTTAGATTATCCTAGCAGCCGATCCCACATGGATATTCCTGATTGGCTCTATTCAGAAATGGGTGAGAAGGGCCATTGGTATGATAACGATTATGGAAAGGGCTTCAGCCCCGATTATGCGAATCCCGTACTAATTGAAAACCATGAACGTCTAATGAAGGAGCTCGGGCAGCGATACAATAAGAGCCCGCAAATCGCCTTTATTCAGCTTGGAAGCATTGGGCATTGGGGTGAGTGGCATACATGGGACGATGAGGCAATCTATATCCCCTTCCCAAAGCACGAAATTACGGACCAATATGCACTCCATTACGTTAAGTATTTTCCGGATAAAAAGCTGCTGATGAGAAGACCTCATCAGGTAGCCCTGGATCACCAAATGGGTTTGTTTAACGATGCATTCGGGAAAACCGTATCGACCCTATCCGGGTTTATGAAATGGTATACGGAAGGGTATACCTCATGGCTGACGAAGGAAACGGAACCTGCGATGCCGGATTTTTGGACGAAGGCTCCCAGCGGTGGAGAGTTTTCACATCCTACCAAGTACTTTGAGGACGAACAAATCGAGGAGACGATTCGCCAGGCAAGACTTACCCATGTTACGTGGATGGGGCCAAGCTCCCCTTTTCAGGCGAAGAAGGATGGGCCGTTGCAGGCTAATATCGATCGATTCCTGAAAACGGTAGGTTACCGGTTTGTCATTACTAGGGAAACCCATGAAAAACAAGTATCGGCGGGAGGGGTATTGAATGTGCAGCTTTCCGTAACGAATAGAGGAGTGGCTCCATTTTACTATAAGTGGCCGGTTGAGCTTTCCCTATCCGATGATAAAGGAAACATCGTTTACCAAAAGGCTGCAGCGGCGGACATTCGAGAATGGCTTCCTGGTGAGCATCAGTTCCTTGAGGCGCTCCGGCTCCCTGACGACCTTCCTGCCGGAAAGTACAGAGTGAATGTGGCGATTCTGGATCCGGAGCGTGGAATTCCTGGGATTGAATTTGCCAATGACGGGAGGAGAGCAGACGGAAGGTATGCTCTGGGTCAAGTCTCCGTGTATAGTCGGTAAGAAAAGCTTCTATCGAAGCCCTCTCGGGGATGTACATTCGTGATCAAGAGGAAGCTTTTCTTGAAACATTAGAATCCTTGAGCTCCGCTCAAAACTTGTTAATTCTAATGTTATAAAAAAGCACGCCCGTATTGGGCGTGCTCTTAGTGCGGCTGATCATCCCCAGTCGAATCGTGAGTGGGATGATCCCCGGGATACTCGCGGGACATGCCCGCGTGAAACTCGCGATCCTCGTAAGTGAAGCGATTGTTCGAACGCTGGCTTTCTCTCCACGGAGTGCTTTTCCCTAAGGATTCCACCGGTAAAGAGGAGCCGTAGGGACCCTCCGGGAATTCCTCGGCGGTAAGATCGTTCCTTTGAGATTCTACGGTAGCCAGATCCGTATAAACGTGCTTATCTTCCTCAATGAAGCCGTCTTGACTGCGGTTTTCTTCCATTGGTGCAGGCCTCCTAAGCTTCTCGTTTTCTGGTAACAGTTTGTCCGGTAAAGGTCGACCCTATCCAAAATTCGGACTTGCGGATCAGGATTTTCTATGATAATATGGTAATAATTTCAAACCAAAAGAGGAAGCACCTCTTCTACGATTTCGTAGGAGAGGTGCTTTTTTGCGTTTGGAAAATCTTATTTGCATTGAAGGGGGACTCATCTTGAATTTGATGTTTCTGAACAGCTTGGAGAAGAAGACAGAGGAGGATCGGGTAAGAACGGCCCAGGTATCGATCGGCGAGGCACAGGGGACATGGTACGTGATGTGGAGTGATATTAAGGAGGACGGGAGAGCCTCGCAGGAGTCCTGGTACGAGGGTATTCATTGGGATGAGATGCTGGCCGTGTTCCGCGAACGGATCCTGGAGAAGCAGCTGGAAGGGTTTATCCCCTTGCTGGAAATGGGTTCCGGTGATCTTACGGTGGACGGGAGGACCATGTACATTCAGCGTCTCCACTACTACAGTGAAGCGAATAGCAACGAGGAGCTTTACGACCAGCTTCGCCAATGGAGACTGAAACAGGCAGGCAAGGAGGGGAAGGCGCCCTTCATCATCGCAACGAACCGGGTGTTGAAGCTGATCAGCACCTTCGTTCCGAAAACGGAGGAGGAGCTGCTGCAGCTTCCGGGCATCGGGAAGAACAAGGCGGGGCTCTATGCGGCGGATATTTTGTCCATGACGGCGGAGCAGGAGCAGAAGCGTGCTTTCCCGCTGTCGTGGGTGGCGGAAGAGGTCACGCAGGGGGAGTTCTTCGCATGGCTGCTGCAGGAGAAGGAGAGGAAGCGGAAGGCGGAGGCGGACAAGCAAGAGACCAAACGCAAGCTTCTTGAGGTGATTACGAAGGGGGAAAAAATCGATTCGCTCCAGGAGCAATCGCGCATTCAGCGAAGAGATCTGCTGCTGTGGATTGAGGAGCTCGACCGTGAGGGCTATGATCTGGAGCCTTACATCGATAGGATGCTGAGCGAGGTGCCGGAGAAGGAACGCGAGGCGGCTTGGCAGGCCTTCGAGCTGCAAGGGGACCGGTACCTTAAGCCGATATTGCAAGCGATGTACAAGCAGGAGGAGCTGTCGGCTAAGGACGCGGATCGGGTATACGAATGGCTTCGGCTATTGCGGCTGAAATTCCGCAGGACGAATGCTGCGACTACGGCAAGAGAGGCGGGGTAAGAGCAATAATGCCAGGAAGGGTGAGGGGCTTCCGTTTGGAGCCCCCTCTTTTTCCGTGAAACAGATGGAAATCTATTGAAGACGAGCAGGCACTGGAGTATCATGAAGATAAGAGAGTCCAAGGAGGAAACAGAACATGGAGGAAATCAAATCCATTCTGCAGGCCGTGCTGGAGAACCAGGAGATCACGAACGCCAAATTGGATGCGTTATACACGCGAGTTGACACTATGGAGGTCAGACTGGACGGTAGAATCGATTCATTAGAAGGCAGAATCACTTCATTGGACAGCAGGATGGATTCCTTGGAGAATCGGCTTGACCGCGTCCATCACAGCCTGCAGCTTCAGATCGATGAAGTGGCTCTCGACGTCAAGCATATTAAGCGGGGTATGCGGATGCTCGAAACGGATCTTGTTTCAACCATCGATCGGGTACGCCAGATCGAGGATCAGCGCAGTATCGGTTAACCGCAGCAAACAACAAGAAAAAAGGATCGGCTCTACAGCCAATCCTTCTTGCGAAAATACCACAGCATGGTCAGTCCTACAACCACCATAAAGCATACGGCATATAAGCCGCCCAGCTCGGAATGGAGACCGGGGATGTAATCAAAGTTCATTCCATAAATGCCAGTGATGAAGGTCAAAGGCATGAAGATCGTCGTCAGCGCCGTAAATACGCGCATGATTTCGTTGGCGCGGCTCGCAATACTGGATTGATAAGCTTCTCTCAAGTTGCCCATCAAATCGCGGAACGTATCGAACGTTTCCGAGATTTTTACAGCATTCTCGTAAATATCGCCGAAGTACTTGCGAAGAGGCTCGCTGATCAGCCGCAAATCCTTGCGGTTCAGCGTGGCGATAACCTCTTTCTGAGGAATCAGCACCTTCTTAAGCCACAAAATTTCACTTCGCAATCCGATAATCTCGTTCAGATGCGATTTCTTCGTGTGCATCAGAATATCCTCTTCCAGCTTCTCAATCTTCGCTTCGATCCGATCGCCGACATTGGTATAATTATCGACAACGAGGTCCATCAGGTGATAGAGAAATTGGTCGGGCGAGGTTACTTCCTCTTCCCAGAGAATAGGCTTCAACGCACGGATCTCATTGATCTTCTGGCGCGTAACCGTGATGATGTAATGTTTCCCCAAAAAGATATTTAAGGCGCGAAGAAAAATCTCTTCGTCGTCAAAACGGATGCTGTTCATGACGATAAAATAGTGCGTGTCATAGAGCTCGATCTTCGGACGCTGCTCCTCCTCGGATAAGCAATCCTCGACAGCCAGCTCATGAAGATGGAATAAGGGCTGAAGCAGCTCAAGGTCCTCGATATCGGCGTCGATCCAATAAAATCCCCGTTCGGGCGCCTCCATCGTTAAAGTGATATCCTCCACCAGTGTAAAAATGCCGTCCTGCACCAAGCGTGCTTTCATGGCGCTCTCCCCCTTGTACGAAGTGTTCCGTCAAGGCTTCGAGGCAGCAGCGGTCGGCTGTCGGCAAACTGGCGGACTACAGGCGTAGCATGTCAGCGGATGCCGAACGAACGTAACGCGAGAGGCCGCAACGTCCTTGACGGAATTGTATGCGGTTGTTCCAAACAGAGATACTACTCCTCGGGTCTCCGTCCATTCGAAATACTGCACCCCTTTACACGATTTGTCCAAGATACTTGTCTAGTATAAACCTTCATTTTTCACAATTCAAGGAGAAAACGGCAGGAGTTGCGTTGAAATCCTTGCCTTTTGCTTAGTATATGAGTGCTGAGGGCGTTTGGTGCCGGATTATGGGGGCCTAAGGGGTGTAGGCGTCCCAATATCGATGCTTGACGAAGACCGTAATTTCGATTACATTAGTATTAACCCAAAACAATTGAATAGATTCGGTTTCAAACTCTTATCAAGAGCAGGTGGAGGGACTAGCCCGATGATACCCGGCAACCGACAATTTCTTTGCGCACGATGACGACGACACGATGAAAAGGCAAAGAATTGCACGGTGCTAAATCTTGCGGAAGCGGTATGTAAGCTTCTGAGAGATGAGAGAGGACGATGTGATATATACAAAGGCCTCTTCTCGCCCGCGCGAAGATGGCCTTTTTTGGTGCTCCGCGGCAGGCGCAGGAAACGACGAATCCCAATCCTACATTCGAAGGAGTGAGCCAAATGCCTATTAAGATTCCTGATTTTTTACCGGCGAAAGAAGTGCTGATTAATGAGAATATTTTCGTGATGGATGAAAGCGTGGCCTTTCATCAGGACATTCGTCCTCTGCGCATCGCGATCCTGAATTTGATGCCGACGAAGGAAACGACCGAGACTCAGCTGCTGAGACTTATCGGCAATACTCCCCTTCAGGTCGAATTCGTGCTCCTGCACCCGAAAACGCACACCTCGAAAAATACGTCGCAGGAGCATTTGGCTCAATTCTACAAAACCTTCGAGGATGTCAAGCACGAGCGGATGGACGGGATGATTATTACCGGAGCTCCGGTAGAAACGCTTGATTTCGAGGATGTGTACTACTGGCAGGAGCTGCAGCAAATCATGGAATGGTCCCGCGAGAACGTAACCTCGACGCTGCATATTTGCTGGGCGGCCCAGGCCGGATTGTATCACCACTTCAATGTTCCCAAGTATGCACTGGATAAGAAGCTGTTCGGCGTGTTCCCTCATACAGTGAACCGCCCTAATGTGAAGCTGCTGCGCGGCTTCGACGAGTTGTTCCTAGCTCCACAGTCACGCCATACGGAAGTGCGGCGGGAGGATATCGAGCGTCACCCTGATCTGGAGATTTTGTCCGAATCCGAAGAAGCCGGCGTTTATATTGCGGCAACGCGGGACGGGAAACAGATCTTCATTACCGGCCATTCCGAATACGATGCGTGTACGCTGAAGAATGAGTATGACCGCGATGTGAACAAAGGAATGCAGATTGATATCCCCCAAAATTATTACCCGAACGACGATCCTTCGAGACAGCCGTTGAATACATGGCGTGCGCATGCGAATCTGCTGTTCTCCAACTGGCTGAATTATTATGTGTATCAGGAAACGCCGTTTGATCTTCACAAAGGAGAGTACGTCATATGAGTCATGAGAATTGGAAAATCGAGAGCCGTCTCGCACAGATCGGTTCTCAAGAAGAGCCGGTGACAGGCGCGATCAGCTTCCCTGTCTACCAGGCGACGGCATTCCGCCATCCGAAGCTCGGGCAGAGCACAGGCTTCGATTATGCCCGTACGAAAAGCCCGACGCGGAAGGTACTCGAGGACGCCATCGCTCAGCTGGAATCCGGTGACGCCGGGTTCGCCTGCAGCTCGGGCATGGCGGCATTGCAGACGATTTTCGCCTTGTTCAGCCAAGGTGATCATTTGATCGTTTCGTTAGACCTTTATGGCGGTACCTACCGTTTGCTTGAGAAAATCATGTCCAGGTTCGGCGTGACCGCAACCTACGTGGACACGAATGATCTGGATGCACTCGAATCCGGCGTGCAGCCGAATACGAAGGCGGTATTGATCGAGACTCCGACCAATCCGCTGATGATGGTTACCGATCTCGAGCTGGTATGCGGATGGGCGAGAAAGAAAAACATTCTTACTATCGTTGACAATACGCTGCTGACGCCGTTCTTCCAGCGTCCTCTGGAGCTCGGGGCCGACATCATCATCCATAGCGCGACCAAGTATTTGGGCGGACATAACGACGTGCTCGCCGGGCTTATCGTGACTAAGGGCAAGGAGCTCTCCGAGCAAATGGCCTTCCTGCACAATTCGATCGGCGCCGTTCTGGGACCGCAGGACAGCTGGCTGCTGATGCGCGGGATGAAGACGCTGGCGCTTCGTATGGAGCGTCACCAGGAGAATGCGACGAAGATCGCCACCTTCCTTCAGAATCACCCGCAGGTAGAGTCTGTGTATTATCCTGCGCTGGAATCCCATCCGGGTCATGAAATCCAGAAGAAGCAGTCCTCCGGCAATACCGGGATCTTCTCTTTCAAGATGAAGGATGCGCGGTACATCGAACCGATCCTACGGCACATCAAGCTCATCGCCTTCGCTGAAAGCTTGGGCGGAGTAGAGTCGCTCATGACGTATCCGGCGGTGCAGACACACGCAGACATTCCGGAGGAAATTCGCCGCAAGGTCGGGGTGGACGATAAGCTGCTGCGATATTCCGTAGGGATCGAGCATGCTGACGATTTGATTGCGGATCTTTCCCGTGCCATTGATTTGGCTCAGGCTGAGCTTGAAGGGAAGAAGTAAGGATCGCACGATCCATAAATGCCATAACCTACCGACCGCCTCGAGCCTCAGCGCTGGATGGCGGTCTTTTGATGTAGCCGTAAGGCTGCTTTTATGTTAGGATGGACTCATAAAGGAGTGAAGCGTATGCGTTCTATAGACCGCATTCTAGATCAGGCATTAGCCGGAAACCGCATCAGCGCAGAAGACTGCATGGAGCTCTACGAGTCGAACGAGATTGAGAAAATGGGCCATGTCGCCAACCAAATCATGCTGCGGTTTCATCCGGAACCCATTACGACGTTTGTCATCGGCCGGAATGTAAACTATACCAATATATGCGATGTGTATTGCCGGTTTTGCGCATTTTACCGTCCACCAGGCTCGGAGCAAGGGTATGTTCTCCCGGATGAGGTTATTTTCCAGAAAATTCAGGAAACCATCGATGTAGGCGGTACGGAGATTCTGATGCAGGGCGGCACGAACCCGAACCTGCCTTTTAGCTATTATACAAACTTATTGCGTGAGATTAAGAAACGGTTTCCTCAGATTACGATGCATTCGTTCTCCCCTGCAGAGATCATGAAGATGAAGGAAGTGTCGGACGGTCTCTCCTTGGAGGAGGTTGTTCGACAAATTCATGAAGCGGGTCTGGATTCCTTGCCGGGCGGGGGAGCGGAGATTCTCGATGATCGGACAAGACGTAAGATCAGCCGCTTGAAGGGGTCCTGGCGCGATTGGATGGACGTCATGCAGACGGCCCATCGCGTAGGAATGCATACTACCGGTACCATGGTCATCGGCTTCGGGGAATCGAGCGAGGAGCGCGCACTGCACTTGCTGCGGATCCGGGATGCGCAGGATGAATGTGTAGCAAACGGCTGGCCGTCCGAAGGATTCAAAGCGTTTATCTCGTGGACCTTCCAGCCGGATAACACGAACATGAAGGCCGAGAAGCTGGGTGCCGAGGATTATTTGAAAAATGTGGCGATCAGCCGCATTATGATCGATAACATTCCGAACTTCCAGTCCTCCTGGGTGACCATGGGACCGGAGGTCGGCAAGCAGTCCCTCCATTATGGATGCAACGATTTCGGGTCCACTATGATTGAAGAAAATGTGGTATCCGCTGCGGGTACGACACATAAGGTGAATATTGAGAGCATATTGCGCCTGATCAGAGAGGCCGGCAAAATTCCGGCACAGCGCAACACAAAGTATGATATTCTCCGCGTGTTTGACGACGAGCAAGCAACTCGCGTAGATAAAGATTTTATTATGCAGAACTAATGCACTACAAAATAAGCGCCGCATTTCCCGTAGCTACATCGTGGGAGATGGGCGCTTTTTCTGTTGATCCGATGCAGTGTAAACTACGGTTTGATTCCGGCCGTTACGCTTGGCTTCATACAAGGCCTCATCCGCTCCGATGAACAGTTCCTCTTTTCTGCAGCCCTGCTCGTAGGAGTGTATGCCAATGCTGATGGTTACCGGCTGATGATCCAGCTCCGGATGCTTCATGAGCGCAATGGACTTTCGAATGTGCTCGGCCTGCTCTACAGCGGATTCCGGCGACGTGTCGGTGAACAAAACGGCAAATTCCTCCCCCCCATAACGGGCGGCAAAATCATTGGGCGAAACCATGTCCCGAAGGACGGAAGCCACACGCTTTAACACCGCATCCCCCGCACGATGTCCGTAGGTATCGTTCACCTTCTTGAATCGGTCGATGTCGAGAACCGCCAAGGTAAAGTCGAGGTGATGCTTTTCTCCATGCAGGATGAGCTCGTCCAGGTATTCATGAAAGGACATATGGTTGTATAACTCCGTCAACGCATCGGTCTTGGACAGCTTGTCCATCAGTATATTCTGAATACGAAGCTCCTGCTCGGAAGCAAGGGCGGTACGCAAAAATTTCAGCAGCTCGGCTCCGCGGCTAACAATCCCTAAGGCTACGGCCCCTCCTACGATCAATGCGCCAAGCATGGCAAGCAATTCATTTAATTGATAAATGCTGTACTGTGTCATTTGCCCCGCATAGAGGTAAATAAAGCTTAGCAAGCTGATAAGGAGCCCGAAAACGACTTTTCTTCGCTGAAAATAAAAAACGGAGACCATGATGGGCAGGTAAAGCGTAGTCAGCAGAGGACTAGTCAAAGGAAAAGAAATGATCAGGTTGACAGCAAGCAGCGCTGCACCGAAGAGGACAATGTAGTCTTGCCATGGCTTAAGGAATGCGTGGAGCGCTTCCACCAGCAGTAGGCTTGCGCAAATCCGAAGGGTATTCACGGAGATGATAGGTACGATTTCGGAGGATGACCCTTGCAGCCAGACCACCGCATCGAAGATCGCCGTTAGTAGAACGGATAAGCCAACAATGCCCCAAAAGCCGGTAAGAAGTCTGCGATTCCACCGGGGCAGATGGACGTTCTGCAGCAAATCAAACGACATATACCATTTCACTCCATTAATTACAGGTACTGTAAAAATGTGTTGACTTTCATTTATTTACTATACCATGGTCCCTTGTTGTTTGTATATATGCTTCTACCTGACCATATACTTTAAAGGAGAGTGAAGGGTCGAAAAGGAGTGATTGGACTTGAAGCTGTTTACGGTAACATTAATGAAGAGCCCGGAAGAACTTGCAGAAAAGCTTGTCATGGCCATTCAACGATCCGACTATTATGTACATAATAAGGCGAAGCTCGATCTGTCCGTGAGACGCGGAGACGGCTTTTTTTCCATCGACTTGTATGGACTTCTGCCGCATTTTACTTTAAATGCCGAGGTTCATAGCCTATATCATGATACGGCGGAGCTGCTGGCCGATTATATTCTGGATGAAGCGGAAGCGGATCTCCTTCATATGCTGATCCGCAGGGAGTTCGACTACGATCAGGAAGAGGATATCCGGTCCATAATGGATTATTGTCTTCAAATGCTGGACGGATCGGAGGAGACCGACGAACCGATGTCCGGCCAGAAGGCCCGGCAGAGACGCAGACACAAGATCGTGCTTGAACTGGAGGATTATTTGCAGCAACATACGGAACTTCATTTGGAGGGCTTCCTGCGCTTCCGCCTAGGCTCTTACCTTGACGAGCTGAGGGATGTCGTGGAGTATGCTGTGGATGAGTATGTAATGGATCGTCAATATCAAGAGTTCATCTCGCTGCTCAAATATTTCGTCTATATCCAGGAAGCGAAAATTCCGTTCGTACATTTGATTCATAAGGGCGGAAATGAGTTTATGCTGCTGAACGACCGTATGGAGCAAATCGATACCGACGATGCGGAAGCAACAGTGACGATGGAGATGCTCGAGAAGGATATGAATTTCGAGGATATGATCGTGAGTACGCTGATCACAGTCTCTCCGGGACAGGTGTACATTCATACGCGAGAGCCGGACGTTCAGGTGATCAAAACGATCAAGCAAATATTTGAGAACCGGGTTGAAATTTGCAGCTACTGCCGTCTGTGCCACCAGCTTGACCGAACGACGGCGGCTGAATATAATAAAGGATAAAGCGGACATCAAAGTCACACTTTGCCGAAACGAACGATCCAGAGAGAGGGGACTCGGCTGCAAGCCCCTTGCGCGACGACGGTGAAGTACCCCTTTGTAGCTGCAGCTTGGAACCTTGCATCCTGCCCGGAGGCAAGCAGTATAAGCCGCCGAATCATTCCCGTTACCGAATGTCTAGAGGATTCGTGATCGTCGTAAGAGGATATTCCCTTCGGATGCGAATCGAATTAGGGTGGAACCACGAGCTAAGCGCACTCGTCCCTTTGAGGATGATGCGCTTTTTTATATTTCACAGCATGCAGGAGGTAAGAAAGTTATGGCTATCAAGGTAACATTCCCCGATGGTGCCGTTCGCGAGTACGAGCAAGGCATCACAGTGGAGGAAATTGCAGGCTCTATCAGCCCGGGTCTTCGCAAAAATGCGGTTGTCGGCAAGGTAGACGGTAAGATGGTGGATCTGAGCACACCGCTTGAGCAGGATGCGGGACTCGAGATCGTAACGCTGGACAGCCAGGACGGCCTGGAGGTTTATCGTCACAGCACGGCACACTTGCTGGCTCAGGCGATTAAGCGTATTTACGGCGAGAAAAATGTGAAGCTCGGCATCGGTCCCGTCATCGAAGACGGCTTCTATTACGATATTGATATGGAATCCTCTCTGACTCCGGATGACCTGGTTCGGATCGAGAAGGAAATGGAGCGCATTGTAGGCGAAAACCTGCCGATTCGCCGTCGTGAGGTAAGCCGCGAGGAAGCAATCCGCATCTTTACAGAGCTGGAGGATCCGCTCAAGCTGGAGCTGATTCGTGATCTGCCAGAGGATTCCGTCATTACAATCTATGATCAAGGCGAATTTTTCGACCTGTGCCGCGGCCCGCATTTGCCTTCGACCGGACGAATCAAAGCCTTTAAGCTTCTGAGCGTAGCCGGTGCTTACTGGCGCGGAGATTCGAAGAACAAAATGCTGCAGCGCATTTACGGTACCGCCTTCCCGAAAAAAGCGGACTTGGACGAGCATCTGCATCTGCTGGAAGAGGCTAAGAAGCGCGACCATCGCAAGCTCGGCAAGGAGCTGAAGGTGTTCACCTTCGCCAACGAGGTAGGACAAGGCCTGCCAATTTGGCTGCCGCACGGCGCCAAAATCCGCCGGACAATGGAACGTTACATCGTCGATCTGGAGGAGCGTCTCGGCTATCAGCACGTGTACACACCGGTTCTGGCGAATGTGGAGCTGTATAAGACAAGCGGACACTGGGAGCACTACCAAGAGGACATGTTCCCCAAAATGGTCATGGATAACGAGGAGCTTGTTCTCCGCCCGATGAACTGCCCTCACCATATGATGGTATATAAGAGCGAAATGCGCAGCTATCGCGATCTTCCGGTCCGTGTAGCCGAGCTTGGCACGATGCACCGTTACGAAATGTCAGGCGCTCTGACCGGTCTCCATCGTGTGCGTGCCATGACGCTGAACGATGCCCATATTTTTTGCCGTCCGGACCAGATCAAGGAAGAGTTCGCTCGCGTTGTCAATTTGATTCGTCAAGTATACGAAGACTTTGGAATCAAAGAATATCGCTTCCGTCTGTCTTACCGAGATCCCAAGGACACCGAGAAGTATTTCCAGAACGACGAAATGTGGGAAATGTCCCAGCGTATGCTGAAGGAAGTGGTAGAGGAGCTCGGTCTTCCTTATTTCGAGGCGGAAGGCGAGGCGGCATTCTACGGTCCGAAGCTGGACGTGCAAATCAAGACCGCGCTGAAAAAAGAAGAGACCCTCTCGACGGCGCAGCTCGACTTCTTGCTGCCGGAGCGCTTCCAGCTGGAGTATGTAGGCCAGGACGGTCAAAAGCATCGCCCGGTTGTCATTCACCGCGGCATCATTTCGACAATGGAACGTATGACGGCCTTCCTGCTTGAGAACTTTGCAGGCTCCTTGCCGACTTGGCTGTCGCCGGTTCAAGCGAAAATTTTGCCGGTTTCCACAGCGTTCGACGCTTATGCGAAGGAAGTGACGGAACAGCTTCAGCAAGCGGGCATTCGGGTAGAGGCCGATCTTCGCAACGAGAAGCTGGGTTATAAAATCCGTGAAGCGCAGCTGGAGAAAATTCCGTACATGCTTGTCGTGGGCGAGAATGAAGCCAGCTCGAAGAGCGCATCCGTTCGGAAACGGGGGCAGGGCGACTTAGGCGTCCAGCCGCTGGATGAAGTCATCGGCTTGATCAGCGAGGATATCCGATCGAAGCAAGTATAAATTGTATTTAGAGGCTGTGTCCGAGAGATACCTTGGACACAGCCTCTTTTTGCCGTTCATGGATGAACATGGGTTTATGCGTATAATCCCCTCCCTACTTGGAAAACCTGAAAGACATAAGGGGAGGTTACAAACCAACTTATGTTATCCAATACGGCAAGCCATGCAAAATGGATCTGTCTAGTTACTGTCATTCTTACTGCGTTCGTGTGGTTCGAACAGGAGCGTCCTTCTTTGGCCGGCCAGGGGGCACCGAGTGCTGCACCGCCTGTGGAAGGCACTCTGGTACCGAATGCTGCCGCTGTTGCCAGCAGCAAGCCGGAAACGAAGCCGGAGGCCCCGGCAGCGCCAGTCTCCACACAGAAAGCCAGAAGCTATAAGCTGTTCCCGAATACGAATCAGGACCTGTCCCGTTATTCCTCGATTGAGGTAGTAGCGACCGGCTATTATGCAGGGAAGGAATCGACGGGGAAAAATCCCGGCCACCCGGAATATGGACTGACAAGGTCCGGTCTTCGCGTACTGCGCGATGAATATGCTTTCTCTACGATTGCGGCTGACCCCGCTGTGTTCCCTATCGGTACCGTACTGTATATTCCCGGTTACGGCTATGGAGTCGTTGCAGATACCGGAAGTGCGGTAAAAGGGAATCGCATTGATCTTTATTTCGAGACGAAGGATCAAGTATATAAAGAATGGGGAAAGAAAACCCTCAACGTTTATGTGGTCAAAAGAGGCTCCGGAAAACTGACCGAAGCAGTCTGGTCCGAGCTGAAGAGGGATACATTTGCTAACATACCGTCTGACAAGCCCGCTAATACTAAGTAACAAGCGGGAGGTGAGAAGGATGGCAAAAAACAAAAACAAGAATAATAAAAAAATCGATACGGAGTTTGCCGAAGAGGTTTTTGCGGAGAAGGTAGCCGAGTCAAACGCAAAGAAAACCCAAGGCAGTGGGTGTGAGAGATAAACTATAAGAATAGCTGACATAAAAAACGGAGAAATAAGAGCTTCCGGTCCTTTGAAGGATGATGAAGCTCTTATTTCTTCATTTCCGAACAAAAATGGATGTTTTCAAGCCGAATGTTTTGGTGTAATATATAAGTATTGTGATAAATGTTAACATCAAAGGGTGATGTTTCGTGCTGAACGCTATAATAACAGGGAGTACAAAGCCGGTGACTCATCGGAAAGCGGCGGAGGTTTACCCTTTTCTGGAGACGTTTATCGCCAGAAAAGAGGAACAAATCGTTGAAATGGAGCAATTGATCGAGCGTTATGAGAAAAAACGGCAAATGGAAGAGCGTAGCTACCAGTCCATGTCAGGTTTGCGCAGGATGTTTGCCGGGAAAAAGCCGGATCATCATTTGGCGGTTGAGTATATTCATTATGTTAAGCGCCCGATGGAGCAAATTCGCCAATTACGTTTGGAAGTGGAGAATGCACGGTCGATATTGCAGAGCAGCAAGCCTGCGGATCTTGTGACGATTAGTGATGATTTGGCCAAAGAGATGATATAAAGGCTAGAAGCTATAGAGGCTGAATCCTTAGGTGTATGCATGCCAAGGAAGCAGCCTCCTTTTTATGTTATGCCGCTTCGGCAGTTTGCCCGGGAACGGGACCTTGTCTTGTTAAAATAAGCCCCGCAGGCAGCCTGCGGGGCTTTGGTTATCTCTCTATTTTTAACCGGTCCAGCTCGATGAAATCATGCTCCTGACTGTAGGCGGGAACGCCGTGGATCCCGACGTCAAGTCCAACCAGCTCTTCGTCGCGGCTGACACGGATCGGAATCAGCTTGCCGATCACCTTCATAGCCAGCCAGCTCAAGGCGAAGCCCCAGAGACTTACGGTTACAAGTCCTAACGCTTGGATGCCGAGCAGGTTCCAACCGCCGCCATAAAAGAGGCCGTGATAGCCTTGACCCACACCTTCGATCAGCTCCGGCTTGGCGAACAATCCGACGGCCAACGTGCCGATACTTCCGCTTACACCGTGAACAGCAAAGGCGCCGACCGGATCGTCGATTCGCTTGGATTCAAGAAACTCGGTAGCGAACACCATGGCGATACCGCATACTGCGCCGACCAGAATAGCGGCAGCGTCGCTAACGAAAGCGCAGCCTGCCGTAATTCCGACGAGTCCGGCAAGCGACCCGTTGATGACCATTGGCGGATCCGCTTTACGGTAACGGATCATGGTGAACAAGATGCATGCGGCACAGCCCGAAGCGGCGGCCAGCATCGTCGTTACGGCAATATGGCCTATGTTTCCGTTCGTTGCGCTCAGCGTGCTGCCGGAGTTGAAGCCGAACCATCCGAACCAAAGGATGAAAGCGCCAACAGAAGCTAGCGGTAAATTGGAAGGAGGGACAATATTGGGAGTGCCGTTCTCGCTGAACTTACCGATACGCGGGCCCACCAGGATCGCCGCAGCCAGAGCGGAGAAGCCGCCAAGCGCGTGAATGACGGCAGAACCGGCGAAATCGACCATACCGAGGCTGCCCAGCCAGCCGCCGGCACTCCATACCCAGTGTCCTGCGATGGGATAGATGAGGCCCGTCATTGCGATCGTAAACAAAATATAGGCGTGAAAATTGATTCTTTCGGCTACGGCTCCCGAAACGATGGAAATAACGGCAATGACAAAGGCGCATTGAAACAGCCAATATGTGTCATGAGAGATGGAGAGATCGATATGTGTAAGATCTCCTCCCATCAAAAAACCTGTTGTTCCGATTAAACCGCCGGCATCCTTTCCATACATAAGGGCGAAACCGAAGAAGAAAAAGATGAGAGCCCCGAATGCAATATCGACAAAAACCTTCATGATGATGCTGACCGCGTTTTTTTGTCTGACGAATCCAGCCTCCAGCAAGGCAAAGCCGCCTTCCATCAGCAGAATCATCGCAGCGGTAAGGACAACCCAAATGGTATCCAGACCGCTGGCGAGAGTGGCTAAATCCATGAAGCTCATCTCCTTAAAAAAACGTACATTAGATTGAACTGACGCCCCTCATTATACGGTTCTGATGACAACTATGTCAACGAATTACGTAAGAATTAATAACATCAAATGATGGTAGTTCGTATGATCCTTGGCATAGTTGACATCGGCATAATTTTCCCCCAATCCGATCAATCTAATGAGTAGGAAACGAATAGAAAAAGCAGCGGAGGCGAACCGACATGATCCCGATCAACTCGAGCATCGAGAATACGCAAGAGCCTTTTGATAAAATAAGAAATTACTTACATTCGTTTGAATTTGTGCTAGGCGGCAATTGGGATTACGACCATGGCTATTTCGACAGGTATTTGGATGAGGGGCATAAGGTTTGGCTGCGGATCCCGTTCGAGGTGAAGTACGGACGTTTGGAAGGCGATACGGATGCCACCGACGCGGTGATTCGGGTCGGCACGCCTTTTGTCCTGAAGCATGTATATAATGAAGGCCTCGATATGGAAGCGCAAGTACGCACATATGGAGCACTGATTGACCAGTTCCAAGAGCCGGTGGATAAGGATGCTCCTGTAGATGACAAATGGGTTCAGCAGGCGAAAGACCTGTTACAGGAAGTGGAGCGCAGCTGGCTGCACTAATTTTGCTAAGGTTTTACCTCCATTTTATTTAATTTTAAGGTTGCTTTAAGGTTGCGGATGCATGATAAAGTCAAGAATAAAAAACACATCATCCTACATCTTACAATGCTTGAAGATATGAATGGAGGTTTTCTCTATGGACGACAACAACAAAAGAGACTATAGCGATTTTTTCCGCACGCCGGGCGAAGAATCGAACGATAAAGAGCAGCGGTCCGGCACAAGGAAGGACAGCGAAGATCGCGAATCGTATTACTACTCCTACGGACCTTACAAGTCGCAGGAGCCCGTGTCCGAGGAACAGGCAGGTGCAACGCCGGTAGAGGTGACACCGCCTAAGCCGCTCCGCTCGATGAGCTTCTCCTCCTCCGACGAGGGGGCGCCTCGTACGCCGTCCGGTAACGGCAATATGGGGAATTGGCAGTTCGGCCAGCCGAAGAAATCGTCCCGCTTTAAGAGCGCCTTCACGGCTTTCCTTGCGGGGGCCGTCGTCGTCGGCGGACTGATGTTCGCAGCCGATACAACGAACCTGTTTACAGGCACCAAGGGTGTCATGGCAGGCAACGGCAGCTCGAGCAGCTCGGGCTCCGGCAAGCTGGTGAATGACGGCGGGGTGACTTCCACGAACTTAGATCTTGGAAGACCGAACAATATTTCGCAGATGGTGCAGCAGGCCAGCCCCGCTGTCGTGAAGATTGAAACCAAGGTTAAGTCCAAGAGCAGCGGCCGCAGCAGCAATCCGCTCTTCGACGACCCGTTCTTCCGTCAATTTTTCGGAGATGACTTCTTCGGCGGCAGCCGTCAGCAGCAGCCCAATAACAACGATCAGCTGCAGCCAGGCGGGATGGGAACCGGTTTTATTTTCGAAAAATCCGGCTACATCCTGACCAATGAGCATGTCATCGAGGGTGCGGATGAAATTTGGGTGACGGTGCAGGGCTACGATAAGCCGTTCAAAGCAACGCTGCTCGGCAACAGCTACGATCTTGACCTTGCCGCACTCAAGATTGAAGGCGAGAAGGAATTCCCGACGCTTCCGCTCGGCAATGCGAACGATCTCAATGTAGGAGATTGGGTTGTGGCGATCGGTAACCCTTATGGCTTCGACCATACGGTAACCGTAGGTGTGCTCAGTGCAAAGGAGCGTCCGATCTCGATTCCGGATCAGAAGGGTACTAGAAACTATCAGCATTTGCTTCAAACGGACGCCTCGATCAACCCGGGGAACTCCGGCGGTCCTCTGCTGAACACAAATGGCGAGGTGATCGGGATTAACGTTGCGGTGAGCGCGCAGGCGCAAGGTATCGGCTTCGCGATTCCGACAAGCACGGTATCCGCGGTTCTTGATAACCTGAAGAACAACGTGAAGATTCCGAAGGAGCCGATCCCGTATATCGGCGTACAGCTGGCCAACATTGATAAGGATTGGGTGGCGGAGCTGAAGCTGGAGAACACCGACGGCGCCATCATTTCGCAGGTGGAGCGCAGAAGCCCGGCATTCCAGGCGGGTCTAAGACCGTATGACGTCGTAACAGAGGTGAACGGCGCGAAGGTGAAGACGTCCGAGGAGCTTTCCAGCAGCATTAAGAAGCTGAAGGTCGGTGACAAGGTCACTTTAACCGTGATCCGCAATGGTCAGAAGATGCCGATAGATGTTGTCATCGGCGACCGGAACGCCGAGCAGAAGTAACGATTGACATAAAGGGGCAGAGTGCGCAAGGGTAAGCGCCTCTGCCTTTTTTGCCTGACGGATTCGGTTTGGATACAATGAGGGTAAGGCAGGTGTTCAGCAGATGAGAGAAAAAATATTGGTCATTGACGATGATGAGAAAATCACTTCGATGCTCCGTCGCAGCTTGGCGTTCGAAGGGTACATGGTGCTGACGTCCAACCATGGGATGGACGGCTTAAAGCAAATTTTGGAGCATGAGCCGGATGCTGTCATTCTCGACGTAATGATGCCCCAGCTGGATGGCTGGGAGGTGGTTCGCCGCATACGGGAAGGCGGGTTCGAGGTGCCTGTGCTGATGCTCACGGCCAAGGATGAGGTCGCCGACCGGGTGAAGGGACTCGATCTGGGCGCGGACGATTATTTGGTGAAGCCGTTTGCGCTTGAGGAGCTGCTAGCCCGGATTAGGGTTCTTCTGCGGCGCAAGGCAGCCGATAAGACGGATCAGGCAGCAAACCGGCTGCAATTCCAAGAGCTGTTCATGGATCTTGACACGCGCGAGGTATACCGCGGAGGGCAGCGGATTGATCTCACAACGAAGGAGTTCGAGCTGCTGCACCTGTTCATGCAGAATCCGAAGCGTGTACTTTCCCGGGACGTGATCATGGAGAAAATATGGGGCTATGATTACAGCGGAGAGTCTAACGTGCTTGAGGTGTACATTGCCATGCTGAGGCAAAAAACGGAGGAGCATGGCGGCAAGCGAATGATTCAAACCGTCCGTGGCGCCGGCTATGTGCTGCGAGGTGAGGGCTAAATGTCAATTCGGCTTCGGCTTACGCTGTGGTACTCAACCATCCTCGGCGCAACGCTGCTGCTTTTCGGCGTTGGTCTTTATATTTTTCTTCATTATAGTTACTTCAGCAGTCTTGAGGAGGACCTTCAGTCGCAGGCCGCAAGCGTAGAGTCGCGGATTCAGCCGCGGCTTGCCGTTACGCTGAACGGTCTTAGTGTGGATCTTGTCCTGGAGGGGCGCGATTATTTGCGGAGCGGCAATACCTTCTTTCAAGTCGTGAATTTGGGCAACGGAAGAATCAGTAAATCCGCGAATTTGGAAATGTCGGATGTGGAGCTGCCCAAGCTCGATGAGAAAAGAGTGCAGCGGTTGGCGCAGAAGGTAAGTTATTTTGAGACCGTCAAGGTTGATGATATGCGATTTCTTGTTTACAGCTCCCCGCTTTTCGTAGCGCCGGGCGGTGTGCCGCAGCTGGCCGGGGTGATGCAGGCGGCGATTTACTTGGAGCCGCATGAGCGATTTTTTATTATGATGCGGTGGATTCTTGCCGTGACGGCATTGGCTACCATTATCCTTGCCGGTACGGTAGGCTGGTTCCTCGCCCGCAAGGCGCTTCGCCCGATTGACCAGGTCATCGCGGCTGCGAATCAGATTGAGAACGGGACGGATCTGGAGAAGCGGATTGAGTATTATGGTCCCGGAGACGAAATCGGGAGATTAACCAGTACGATTAACGGCATGCTGGGCCGGATTCAAGGAGCGTATACCGAGCTGGAGGAGGCATACCGCACGCAAAGAAGATTCGTGTCCGACGCCTCCCACGAGCTTCGAACGCCGCTCACAACAATTAGAGGCAATGTAGAGCTTCTGGAGAAAATGTGGAAGCAAGCCTCGCTGCTGGCACCGGCCGGCTCTCGGGAGGAGGATCCGAAGCTGGCGCTCTCCCTGGAGGCCATGCATGACATTGCCGGTGAGGCGGAGCGCATGTCGCGTCTTGTCGGGGATTTGCTGTCGCTTGCCCGTGCCGATGCCGGGGTACAGATGGCGAAGTCCGAGGTCGCCATGGACTCCCTGATGGAGGAGATTGCCCGCAAGGCGCAAATGCTCCCCCGCACCGTGGAATGGCAGGTAGGGGATTTGACGGCAGCGGAAGGGGTACAGGTCTGCGGTAACGAGGACTATTTGAAGCAGCTTTTGTTTATTTTTATCGAAAATGCCTTTAAGTACACCGATGAGGGCCATGTTCGCCTTGATACCATGAAGTCAGCGACCCAGATCGGCATCCGGATCTCCGATACGGGCATCGGTATGGACAAAGAAGAGGTGCCCCACATCTTCGAGCGGTTTTACCGTGCTGACGTATCGCGCGGGAAGAAGGCCGGGACAGGCCTCGGTCTGTCGATCGCCAAATGGATCATTGATGAGCACCACGGCTCCATTGAGGTGAAAACCCGCAAAGGGGAAGGAAGCACCTTTGTCATCTGGCTCCCGGTTTCGCAGGGATCCCGTTCCCCGGGCACTGTGATAAACGTGAATTCCCTCTCTTCCGAGAATCGGGTATAATAGATCATATACAAAAATTCGACAGATGAGCAGGTGTCCTTACCATGGATGTAATTAAAATCTCGCCTCGAGGCTATTGCTACGGAGTTGTCGACGCTATGGCGCTGGCAATGCAAACGGCCAAAAATCTTGACCTGCCGAGGCCTGTATATATATTGGGAATGATTGTGCACAACGCGCATGTGACCGAATACTTCGAGAAGGAAGGGATCGTCACGCTGGATGGCCCGAACCGTCTGGATATTTTGGATCAGGTCGAAAAGGGCACGATTATTTTCACGGCGCACGGCGTTTCGCCGGAGGTTCGCCAACGGGCTAGGGAGAAAGGCTTGACCGTGGTGGATGCCACGTGTCCGGATGTGACGAAGACGCATGATCTGATCAAGGAGAAAACGGCCGAGGGCTACCATGTTGTTTACATCGGGAAGAAGGGCCACCCGGAGCCGGAAGGAGCGGTCGGAGTGGCTCCGGGCCGAGTACATTTGATCGAGAAGCTGGAGGAAATCGACTCTCTTCAGCTGGATGACAGCCGAATCATCATTACCAACCAAACGACGATGAGCCAATGGGATATTAAGCATATTATGAGCAAGCTGCTGGAGCGCTTCCCGAAAGCGGAAATTCACAACGAAATTTGTCTTGCCACACAGGTAAGACAGGAAGCGGTGGCGGAGCAGGCGAAGGATGCGGATCTCGTGCTGGTTGTGGGCGACCCGAGGAGCAACAATTCAAACCGTCTCGCACAGGTGTCGGAAGAAATTGCCGGGGTCAAGGCTTACCGCATTGCGGACCTGGGTGAGTTGAAGCGGGAATGGCTCGTGCCGGTAAGGCGAGTTGCCGTCACCTCGGGAGCTTCGACTCCGACACCGATCACGAAGGAGGTCATCAGCTACCTTGAGCAATACCGGAATGATGACCCGAACACCTGGGAGCTTAAGCGGACTGTCAATATGAACCGGTTAATACCTGCCGCGAAGCAGAAGACGGCCGCGGAAGGATAATCATTCGAACTAGAGGCGAGGGAAGGGAGATAACAGAATGGCAATGAATACAGCTAAGAGCAGGAAATCCTTTCACTTGCGAAATGTTCCCCGTTGGTTTCGGCTGCAGTACCTTCAGCTGATCCGGGCGAAGGGAGGCCCCGGCATGGTGGCTATGGGCTTCTCCATCGGTCTGGCAGTAGAGATGTTTACCCTTCCTACCGGAGGCGTTGCCTTCCTTCTGATCTTTCCGCTCGTCTACTTGCTCCGCGCAAGCATGGCCGCGGCGATGATCGGTTTTGTTATCGGGAAGCTGATCTATATTCCGATGACCTTCCTTATGCGCCAAATCGGCGTAGCGGTGCTTCCCAAAGGATTGCAGCATTTGTTATACCACTGGCTCCCGGGCTGGCTGGATCATTTTGTGAAGCTGTATCTCGAATTGTTTGCCGGGGGTGTCATCGTCGGGCCTCTCCTTGGGTTATTGATGTTCTTCCCTGTGAGACAGCTACTGCTGTGGGTCAGCAGACGCCGGGAGGAGAAAAGAAGGCTTCGACGCGCTACGGTACATCTTGTTCCAGGCTCCAACGGATAAGAATAAAATAAAGAAGATATTGACGGAGGGCTGACCTTCGTTGTATATTTACTTTAGTGATTAAAAGCTTAAAAGCGTATAAGCGTCGAAGCGTCTAAGTACGAAAAACTTGTCCAATGGGAGTGGATGTTTATGATAGCGATCATCAATAATAAAACGTCGGAAGAGCGGATTCAAGAAATTGTAGCTCATATTGAGAAGCATGATGTGAAGGCTCATGTATCGCGCGGTGTGGATAGGACGGTCATCGGCATTATCGGGAAGGCGACTCCCGTGCTGGCGGAGCAGATCCGTCAGCTGTCCGGTGTCGAGCAGGTGGTTAAGATTTCGAAGTCTTACAAGCTGGCGAGCCGTGACTTCCATCCCGATAACACCGTGATCAAGATTAAGGATGTAGAGATCGGCGGAGAGCAGCTCGTCATCATGGGCGGCCCGTGTGCGGTGGAAACTCCGGAGCAGATTGATGAAATCGCGCGATTGGTTAAAGCATCGGGAGCTCAAGTGCTTCGCGGAGGAGCCTTCAAACCGAGAACAGGTCCTTACAGCTTCCAAGGAACAGGAGTGGAAGGCCTCGTGATGATGGCGGAAGCCGGCAAGAAACATGGCTTGCTTACGATCACGGAGGTTATGACTCCGGAGTATGTGGATGTGTGTGCGGAATACGCGGATATATTGCAGGTAGGTACCCGCAACATGCAAAATTTCGACCTTCTCCGCAAGCTGGGTACGATCCAAACGCCGGTGCTGCTGAAGCGGGGCTTCAGCGCAACCTACGATGAATTTTTAAATGCGGCGGAATACATCCTGGCAGGCGGAAATCCGAACGTTATGCTTTGCGAGCGCGGAATCCGAACATTCGAAACCTACACGCGCAACACGCTCGATTTATCCGCCATTCCGGTGCTGCAATCGCTTAGTCATCTGCCGGTAATCTCCGATCCAAGCCATGGAACCGGACGCCGGGAGCTGGTGGAACCGATGAGTAAGGCTTCGGTGGCGGCAGGAGCCAACGGATTGATTGTAGAGATGCACACCGATCCCGACAATTCGATGACCGGTGACGGGGTACAGTCGCTCTTCCCGGATCAGTTTGCCCGTCTGATGCAGGATCTGGAGAAGCTGGCTCCGCTTTGCGGGAAGCGTTTTGACACGAAAAAAGAGTCGATTTTGGCCTGATTCCGATATCATATTGTACTAAAAAAGCTTGATTTCCCTGGGGTTATAGGGAGTCAAGCTTTTCGTTTGTACAAAATGTGAACAAACCATGGCTGTATGTCAGCATACCTAACACCTCGATAAAAAATACCTCACATAAGTATTGACGATTCTTGGCGGAACGTTTTATAATATGACCAAGATCAATAAAAAACTTGAACAATACACGAACAAACAAGCAAGAATGTTCGGAATTTAGGAGGTAAGCGAGACCATGTCAGTTCAAAACGTATTAAATATCATCAAAGAAAAAGGTATTGAGTGGGTTGATTTCCGTTTCGTTGATTTGAGCGGCAGAGCACATCACATTTCCCTTCCGGCGGTGGAAGTAGACGAAGCGGTTCTTGGTGAGAACGGCGTAGCATTCGACGGTTCCTCTATCCCTGGCTTCAAAGGTATCGAAGAATCCGACATGGTCATGATTCCGGACACCGAATCCGTGTTTGTAGATCCTTTCACTGCGCATCCGACACTTGTAGTAATGTGTAACATCCACACTCCGGATGGACAGCGTTATGACCGTGACCCGCGCAGCATCGCTCAGAAGGCTGAAGAATATCTTCAAACGACTGGCATCGGTACGACAGCATTCTTCGCTCCTGAGTCCGAGTTCTTCATTTTCGACGAAGTTCGTTTCGAAACAAAGCAAAACACTTCTTCTTTCTTTGTAGATTCCGAAGAGGCTCACTGGAACTCGAACCGTAAGGAAGAAGGAGGCAACCTGGGCTTTAAAGTTGGTCATAAGGGTGGATATGTGCCTGTAGGTCCTACAGACACCCAACAAGATATCCGCAGCGAAATGTGTCGTTTGCTGATGGAATCCGGTCTTCGCATCGAGCGTCATCACCATGAAGTGGCGACTGCCGGTCAAGGCGAGATCAACTTCCGTTTCGATACATTGACTAAGACAGCCGACAACCTGATGAAATATAAGTACATCGTACAAAATACAGCAAGACAATACGGCAAGGTAGCAACCTTCATGCCGAAGCCGATCTTTGGTGACAACGGCAGCGGTATGCACGTTCACCAATCCATCTTCAACGGCGACACTCCTTTGTTCTATGAAAAAGGCGGATACGCTAACCTGAGTGAAATGGCATTGCACTACATCGGCGGTATTCTGTACCATGCACCGGCTCTGATCGCGATCACGAACCCGTCCACGAACTCCTTCAAGCGTCTGGTTCCTGGTTACGAAGCACCAGTTAACCTGGTATTCTCCAAGGGTAACCGTTCTGCAGCAGTTCGTATCCCGGTTGCAGCAGTTACACCGAAGGGCTGCCGCATTGAGTTCCGTACTCCGGACTCCACTGCTAACCCTTACCTTGCTTTCGCAGCTATGCTTCTTGCGGGCCTCGACGGCATCAAGAAGAAAATCGATCCTCGCGCTCTGGGCTACGGTCCGCTCGACAAGAACATCTACGAGCTGTCCGATGCAGAGAAAGGCGAAATCCGCAGCGTTCCAGGTTCCTTGGATGAGGCCCTTAACGCTCTGGAAGCGGACTATGAGTTCTTGACTGAAGGCGGAGTATTCTCCAAAGACTTCATCGACAACTACATCGCTCTGCACCGTGATGCTGCTAAGGCGGTATCCATCCGGATTCATCCGCACGAGTACTCCTTGTACTTCGATCTGTAAGAATCAGCACTTATACGAATATCATATAAGCCTCTGCGGCAAGTGGGCCGCAGAGGCTTTTTGCTAGAAGACATTACTTTCGAAGGGCGGGCTGTCCCTGCAGAGGGAACGTATGCAGGGCATGGTACATCGGTCTGCGCCCGAGATGGCTTTGATAAAGGACGATTTCATTGACTTCCCAGCTCCAGCTGCCGCTCGCGGGGAGGACGGCTTCTTGAGTCCACAGACGCTGGAAGGGTTCAGACCCCACGTATCGGCGGGCAAGCGTAATATGGGGTTTGTAGGGGCGTTCCTCCGGCGCAAAGCCATGTGCTGCTGCAAGCTGCTCTACGCGCCTGTGCATGTGCTTCAGCGCATCCGTGTCGCCATGGACGCCGGCTTGCAGGACGCCGGGTGCTGCGGGCTTGCCGAAGGCGCCGAGCTCTCCAACTGACAGGTGAAAAGTGGACAGGCCGTTAGCAAGCGATGCCAGCTGCTCCTCCAGCTTCTCTTTCATTTTCACCGGGGTACCGCCTAGAAACTTCAAGGTAATATGAAGATCATCGGGATGAACCCATTTTTGAAACGAAAGGCTCGCCTGTAAATCCAGCATGTAGCCCTTAAGCGAGTCCTTCACTCGGGACGGAATCGGGACAGCGATAAACAGCCGTAACTCTGACAAGAATCGGCACGCTCCTTTCGAATGTTCGAACGTTTCCTGAATATTGTAACGGACTACTTGATGCGAAGCGACAAACTTTGCTATCATAGCCATATCCTATATGTAAAGCGAAGGTGTGAAATCAATGACGAAGCGCGCTTACAACTTTAACCCGGGTCCTGCGGCCCTTCCCCTGGAAGTGCTGCAGCAAGCCCAGCAAACATTCGTAGACTACAACGGCATCGGTATGTCGTTAATGGAAATTTCCCACCGCAGCAAAGAGTATGAAGCCTTGAATGCAGAAACGCAAGCGCTCCTTCTGGAGCTGCTCGGTCTGGAATCCGGCTACCAGGTATTGTTCCTCGGCGGTGGCGCGAGCATGCAGTTCTCCATGATTCCGCTCAACTTCTTGAAGCAGGGTAAAGTCGGCAGCTATGTGATTACGGGAAGCTTCTCGGAGAAAGCTTATCAGGACGGCAAGGTCGCAGGTGAGGCTGCCATCGCTGCTTCCAACAAGGAAGGAAACTGGAGAAGCCTGCCTAAGGCATCGGAAATTCAGCTGGATCCGAACTCCGCTTACCTTCACATGACGACAAACAACACGATTGAAGGTTCGCAATTTACGGAAATACCGGATACGGGAAATATTCCGCTGATCGGCGACATGACCAGCGGCATTCTGAGCCGTCCGATCGACGCGAAGAAATTCGGTATGATCTATGCGGGCGCACAGAAGAACCTGGGTCCTTCCGGAGTCACGGTTGCTGTAATTCGTGATGATTTGCTTCAAGAGGAGCCTAAGCATATTCCGGTGATGCTGCGTTATACAACCCATGCGAAGAATCAGTCGCTTTATAACACACCTCCGGTGCATTCCATCTACATGGTGAACCTTGTGCTGAAATGGGTGAAGGAGCAAGGCGGCGTACAGGTGATGGAAAAGCGCAACATCGAGAAGAGCGGATTGATCTATGATGCGATCGATACAAGCGGCGGCTTCTATCAAGGCAATATCGATAAGGACAGCCGTTCCATTATGAACGTGACGTTCCGCTTGCCAAGCGAAGAGCTGGAGAAGAAGTTCGTGAAGGAATCCGAGCAGCACAACTTTGTAGGCTTGGCGGGTCACCGCAGCGTAGGAGGAATCCGGGCATCGGCGTACAACGCCGTTCCTTACGAAGCATGCAAGGCACTGGCGGATTTCATGGTCGATTTCCAGAAGCGTAACGGGTAAGATGCGGATAACTCGCGGCGATGCGAATCGCTCGCGGGTTCTTTTTTTTGCGAACAAAAAAATAAACCCCGGACACACCAAGTGAAGTGCGACGGAGGTTCATTCTATGGTTAGGCCAGTGACTCCTTCACAGCCGGTTCGGTAAGCTTGTATCCGACATTGCGAATGGTCATGATATATTCGGGTGTACGTGCATTCGATTCGATTTTGTCGCGAAGATGGCTGATATGGACATCGACGATACGCGTATCGCCCAGGAAGTGATAATCCCAGACGCCATGAAGCAGCTGCTGGCGGCTCAGCACCTTGCCGCGATGCTTGCATAGGAAAAGCAGCAGGTCAAATTCCTTGGGGGTGAGCTCTATCGGCTCGCCACGGAGCGTTACCTCGCGCTGATCCGGCTGTATCACAATGTGGCCGATGTTGATCGGCGTATTCTCCGCTGCGGAGGGTAGGGTTTGAATGCGGCGCAGAATGGCTTGAATCCGGGAGATCAGCTCCTGCGGACTGAACGGCTTGGTCATGTAATCGTCCGCTCCGTTATCGAGACCGGCGATTTTGTCGGACAGGTCCTGCATGGCGGTCAGCATGATGATTGGCACCAGATTGTTCTGGTTGCGCAGCTTGCGGCATACCTGGATTCCATCCATCTTAGGCAACATCAGATCAAGTACGATCAGGTCAGGACGGAACTGCTGAATGGCTTGGAAGACCGCCTCGCCGTCGTACACGCAATGGACCTCGAAGCCTACAAGCTTCAGGTTAAACTCTATTAACATGGAAATCGAAGGCTCATCGTCGACGACCAAAATTTTTTTCTTCAACATGCCCCGCATACTCCTTTACATTAAGCCTTATGTTCTTATTATGCCAGCCTACTATCATGAGCATATTAAGAAAACGTAAAACGAGTGTAAAATTAGGTCGCGAAATGTAGTATAATGAGTAACGGCAAGCGAGGTGACAAGAAAATTATGGCATTTCATATTGTATTGGTGGAGCCCGAGATCCCTGCGAATACAGGCAATATTTCCCGAACCTGCGCGGCGACGGGCACTTGGCTGCACCTGGTTAGGCCCCTCGGCTTTGACACCGATGACCGCACGCTGAAGCGGGCGGGGCTCGACTACTGGCACTCGGTCAAGCTGGAATACCACGACTCCTTCCAAGAGGTCAAGGAGAAGTATAAGGACGGGCGCTTTTTCTTCGCTACGACGAAGGCGAAGAAGCTCTATACGGATATTGCCTTCCAGGATGGAGATTTCCTCGTATTCGGGAAAGAGACCAAGGGACTTTCGGACGATATTCTACAGGCTCATCCGGAGCAGCTCATGCGGATGCCGATGACAGATGCGGTAAGATCGCTCAATCTGTCGAATTCGGCAGCCATTATCCTTTATGAGGGACTGCGCCAAACCGGGTTTCCCGGCCTATCGTAACCGAAAAATAGGAAAAAACTAGCGGCTCTGGGAAGGAATTTTCACACAAACATCGAATATGAATAGAGGTGTTCTGATTTTTTTTGTGTGAAAAGAGAGGTGAATTAATGATGAAGCCGGCAGGAGTCGTAAGGAAAGTCGATCAGCTGGGGAGAATTGTTCTGCCGAAATCGCTCCGTAAACGGTATCAAATGAATGAAGGTGACCCTGTAGAAATTCTCGTCAGCGGAGATCACATCATCCTCGAGCGTTACCGTCCGCGCTGTGTATTCTGCAGCTCTATGGAGCAAGTTAGCGAGTTCAAGGAAAGACATATTTGTGCCGAATGTCTCGGTGAGATGAAAGGCATTAAGGGCGAACGGAACGAAGTGCTCGGAGAATAAGAAAGCTTCTATCGAATCCCATTCGAGGAAGTACATAAAGAAAAGCATCACACCCTTGTTAAACAGCAAGGAGGTGATGCTTTTTTTCTGTGTGTATTTTGAGAACGCAAATGCAATGCTATTACAGACCCTTTGTTTTGTCATCGTTATATGCAGCGGTAAGAATAGCAACGATAAACATCGCAATCGTCACCATAAAAATCCAGAATGTTGCCGACATGAGAAAGCACCTCCTGCCCTATATTATAACCAACCCATAAGGAAAAGAAAATTATATTTGTGTGAACATTTGGCATCATTTGAAAAATAAAAAGTGCGTCGGCATCAGCCGTAAGCGTCCGTCGGACGGGCGATTGATGACTTGGCCGTCATAGACGAGCGAGGAGGAACCTCCTCCGTCAAGATTATAAGCATCCTTCACCCCGAGCCCGATCAGCTTGTCCTGCAGCTCGGCCAGCGTAGCGCCGGAGTTGCCCTTCTCGTCATAGCCGTCCGTCACAAGAAAGATCAGCTGGTCGTTCTTGAAGCTGCCGACGACCGTTCTTGGGGCCCTCGCGGGGGAGGTTTGCCATTGCGCCGGGATCGGCTGCTTCTTGCCGCCGAGGAGCAGTGTCGGAACGAAGGTGGAGCCGAAGGCCGGCTTCAGCTTGTCCAAATCCGCCTGCCGCGTAAACTTGCCGCCGATCAGCTTGCGGTCGGTGCTCATACCGATGAAGGTCAAGTCATCCGTGCTGGGGAAGAAGCCGTACACATATTTGCCGTTCAAGACGGTTGTGCTCAGCGGATATCGTTTACCGGTTTTGCTGTCGTCGGCAAATCCGCCGGCATTCACACCCGCGACGGCACCGTAACGTCTGGCTGCATCCAATGTCGTTTCGCTGCCTCCGACTTGATCCTTCCCAAGCACCATGCGCATCGCTTTATCCGTTTTGAGATCCACCTTTAGGGCGTAGCCCCGATACCGGGGATCATCGAACGTATAAAGCTTCAGATCGATATTGGCCGAGGAGGTTGAGCGGGTGACCTTGCCGCCCAGCTTGGAGGCAATGCGATTGTCGAATATAAACAGAGGACGTTTCATCGCGGCATCAGCTGAGGTGACCATCCCGGCTACCTCGGAGGCGCTCTTCTCGTAGATTTGATAATATTTTTCAATCGTGCTTCGGGTCACCGTGGCATCCGCCTTCATCTGATCCAGCTTCTGCGAGGCTGTAGTAAAATCGTTCTCCATCGTAAAGGGAGCGGAAGCAGGCTTAGCCAGCTCCGGGAGCTGGACGCTGAAGGTAGAGATCAGCAAGTAGAGCATGGCGCCAAGAAAAGGTGCGACGGCTAAGAGAAAGGTACGGTTCATCTGTTGAATGGGATTCATCATGGCAGCGTCACCTTCTATTGCAGAGCATCCAGGTTCTTCTTCAGCTCGTCCAGCTTCTTCTTCACGTCGGCAAGCTGAGTATAGAGCTGGTTGCTGTTGTCCGTCTTGGAGTTGGCGCTATCCTTCGTGAAAGCTAAAAGCTCGTTGATCGAGTCGATCTTGCTCTGCATGTTCGCCATGTCCGAGGTGATACTGTCCTTGAGCGCACTGATCTGCTTCTCATAATCTGCGTGAGCCGCCGCGAGCTGCGCCTCCGTTTGGCTGGCAAGCTCCTTGGCCAGCTGCTCCTTCAGATGGTCGGTATACAGCTTGGCCCCCAAGACACCTAAGGCGATAAGCAAGGTCCAAGCCATGAACAGGAACATATAGGTTCTCGGTTTTACATTTTTCGGCTTTGCAGCGCGCGCGACGGCCTGGGGAACTCCCGGCTCGAGCGGAGTATTCATGGTTGCTTCACCTTCCTGAATTCATTCGGAGAGAGACCAACCATTTTCTTGAACACCTTGCTAAAATATTTCTCGTCCTCATATCCGACCATCGCCGCTACTTGCGAGATGCGAAGGTTCGGGTTCAGCAGCAGCAGCTTCGCCTTATCGATCCGAATGCTGCTGATATAATCAGACAAATTGATTTGAAATTCTTGTTTGAACTTACGGGAAATATATTCACGGCTCAAGTAAAAATGGTTTGCAATCTCTTGCAGGGTAATATCCTGATGATAATGGTTTTGAATGTACTTTGCAATGTCGAAGATGACGTTGCTTTCCCGGTGCTGAAAGGACAAAAACCGCTTGGACAAGTCGATCAGACTATCGCTAAGCTCCTTCCCCCATAAGTCAATCGACAGCATCCCCTCCGAATCCAGGGGGAGAAAGAAGGCGGCTGCAGTGTCTGCCGACGGCAGCGGAGGCGGCTGCTCCCCGAACAGCTCGGACAGCCAGCGGCTGCGCATTACGTTGTATTCGTACCACCACAGCTCCAGCTGGTCGATGGTGATGGCCTTCAGCTCCCGTACCGCCTGAAGCCATACATCGAGAGACCTGTGGATCTGATCCTCGCTGCCGCTCCGCACGGCAAGATACACACTCTCGCTGTAATCCGTAAAGGATAACAGCTTGCCGGGTGAAGGCGATGCCGGATCGAAGACGTGAACCTCCTTCTGGCCGGACAAGAGGTTGCGCGTGCGAAGGGCTTTCCGGGCTTCCATGTAAGCCTGCGTCATGCCGCTGGGGAAACGTGCTGTCATGCTGACACCGATATCCAAAGTGCTGTAGTAAACGTCATGGATCGCACTTTGGATTCGGGACAGCAACGATTCAGCCCCGGCCAGTCCGGAGAACAACAGCACGGCGATTTCATCCTCGCTGTTCCAGTAGCGGTAGGCAACGCCGCGGCGTTCGCCGCCCTCTATCAATAGTTCGTTGGCAATGTTAGTTAGGGAAAAGAACAGCAGATCCTTATTTGCCGCGAATTTTTCCTTCAATCCCTTGGTCATTGTATCGAGACTGATGATCCCTAAGCGGCATGTCGTAACGGCCGGGCTCAGACCGAATTCCTTCGTTAAAGCCTCAGCATGGGATTCATAGCCGGTAGGCTCTGCGATCAGATTGGATAATATTTTTTCCCAATAAACCGGCTTGAACTGATTTCTTTCAATGTTACGTTCCGTTTGGCGGAGCCTCTCTGCCTCCTCTTGCCGCCACTGCGTTACGGCTTTACTCACGGCGCTCAGCAGCTGATCGGCATCGATCGGCTTTAAGATGTAGTCGACGCTGCCGGCCTTAATCGTATGACGCAGCAGCTCGAAGTCATCGTGCCCGCTGATCACAATGGTCTTGCCGTTGGGGTAATTCTCCTGAAGCCAGTCCAGCAGCTCCACCCCGCTTTTCTGCGGCATCATCATATCGGTGAAAATAAGCTGCGGCCGTTCCCTGACAATCATCCGTGAGGCCTCCAGCCCGTCCTGGGCTTCAAACACCTCTTCGATCCCGAATTGTTCCCAGGGGACGAGCAGCTTGATCGCTTCCCGTACATGCTTCTCATCATCTATGATGATGGCTCTCATTTATGTTCCCTCCCTCTGTCGGACGCACCGGCAGCCACAGCTCGACTCGCAGTCCGGTCGGCTCTTTCCTTGTCAGCCGCATTTCCGCTTCCTTGGTGTAATAAAGCTGCAAACGGAGGAGCACATTCATCAGACCGATGCTCTCTCCTTGCTCGGATTCTCTAGGATGGAGCAAGCGCGTCTGCAGCTCGGCGGCTCCCTCCTCGCTCATTCCTTTGCCGTTATCTTCAATGATAAGCTTAAGGCCGGTTGAATCTTCGCTCCACTGGGCGGCGATATAAATTCGTCCCATACCCAGGCTCGGATCGAACCCATGCTTGAAGTAATTCTCCACAATAGGCTGCAAAATCATCTTAGGAACCGTTACGGACACGGTAGAAGGATCAATCTCGTAGGTAACATCCAGCTCATTCTCAAAGCGCTGCGTTTGCAGCTGCAAATAAGATTTTACATGCTGAAGCTCGCTGCTCAAGGGCACCATCGTTTCATTCGTATTCATGCTGTAACGCATCATTTTGGCGAGCGAAGAGAGCAGGGAATAAATCTTAGGCGCATTGTGCTGCAGGGCCAGGGTTCCTATGGATTGCAAAGAGTTATATAGGAAGTGAGGATTGATCTGGGCCTGCAGCGCCTTAAGCTGATTCGTCTTATTGGCTATCTCCAGACGATACTCCTCAGTTATTAGATTATTGATGGTTTGCATCATAAGCCGAAATCGGTTCGCGAGAATGCCCAGCTCGTCTTGACTTTTGACATGGATATCGACGTTCATATTGCCGGTCTGAATTTGGCTGATATATCGGATTAAGTCTCGAATGGGCGCCGTAAAACGAAACGAGATGACCAGTGTTGCAATAATAACGACAACAAGGAAAAACAGCAGGATTAGCGAATTGAGCTGCGTCAGCTTCCTCGCATTCCGATATAACACCTCATCAGGAACCCGTTTGACCAGAGTCCATTTCATATACGGCGTTTCCATCCGTTCATAAATATGAATGCCCTTGAAGTGATCCTTACTCCATTCGAAGCTGCCCTTCGCCTCTTCCAGCCCGGTAAGATGTGCAACCCATTCCTCTTGCAGCACCTTTCCGGAGAGCTCAGGATCAGGACCGTAAATCACGGTACCTTTTTCATCCAGTATGAAGAGCTCCTCCTCACCCTTGCTGTACAGCTGCTCGCAAATCGTCTTCAGGCGCTCCAAATTCACATCGATAGACAATGTCCCCAGAGTTTGCATTGTCAAGGCATTCACCAGAGCGCGATGGAAGGTAACGACGGCCGTGCCCGGAGGAACGTAAAGACCCTTCACGCCATAGCCATGACTTGCATGGGTTGGCTCGAGGATGACCTCCGCATTCCCGAGCGGAGCCACAATTTTCGGCTCGGGGCCTTCATTCCGCAGAAGGATTCCTTGGACATGAAGATAAGCCTTGTTCGTGCTGGCCACATACAAGTACACCTGGTGAATTTCGCGAAGCGTGCCGGCGATTCGCTGCAGCCCTCGGGTGACCTCCGCCGTGCTCAGATAGTCCCAGCCCAAGCGATTCTCGATGGCTCTATACAACTCTTCGTCGGTATATGGAAACAAAGAGGTTTGCTGCAGGATATTAAAATAATTAATAATGTTGGTCTTTCCCTGAAATATTAAGTTCGAATTTTGCCGGATGGTTTCCGCCGTAATGTTCTGTTTGGTGAAGAAATACGTAATCCAGATCGAGGTGGCGATCGGCAAAATGGTAGCGACTAACAGGAAGAGAATCAGTTTGTTTCGAATGCTGTTTTTTACCATAACGGCAGCTCCTCGAACGACGGGAATAGGCTCAGCGCCATTATTGTATCAGTATAGGTCAATAAATTCCACCTCTTTCGTCACCTGAGTCAGTGTGTCAAAGAGACAGCGGATTTTATACTAGGTGTATACTTTTAATGCAATTTGCCAAAATAAGAAAAGTTTCATAAAGGGGGAAACGTCATGGGATCAAAACGCTCTAGCGAAGGGCTGCAATGGCTGGTGTTTCTTGGACCGGCTGTCGTGTTCTTCTTTATCATTATTGTTATCCCGTTTGTCATGAGCTTGTATTACTCCTTCACGGAGTGGAATGGCGTAACTTCGAACGTCAAGTGGGTAGGTTTCGATAATTTCAAACGCATTCTGGCCGACGATCAAGATTTCCACCGTTCCTTCTGGTTTACTACGCGGTTTACCATAGCAAAGGTATTGCTGGCTAATCTGGTAGGCTTCGGCTTGGCTTTATTGCTGTCTCAAGCGCTTAAATCCAGAAATGTGCTGCGTACCGTATTTTTTATGCCGAACGTCATCGGCGGCTTGCTGCTGGGCTTCATTTGGCAGTTTATTTTCGTCAAGGGCTTTGCGACGCTTGGCGAGTTGACGGATCTTGCGTTCTTTAAGCTCCCTTGGCTCGGTGATGCTCCTACAGCCTTTTGGGGTCTTGTCATCGTAAGCGTATGGCAAACAGCCGGTTACCTGATGGTAATTTATATCGCTGCTCTGGCGAACGTACCCAAAGAGCTGCTTGAGGCCGCTTATATTGACGGAGCGACTCGCTGGGAGACGCTTCGCAAGATTACCATTCCGATGATCATGCCGGCGGTTACGGTATGTTTGTTCCTTGCCATTTCCTGGGCATTCAAAATGTACGACTTGAACGTGTCTTTGACCAAAGGCGGTCCGTTCAATTCCACGGAATCCGTAGCGCTGAACATTTATGAAGAAGCGTTCCGCAATAACCGGTACGGCTTAGGTACAGCGAAGGCCGTGATCTTCTTCATCGTCGTTGCCCTGATCACTATGGTTCAGGTGACATTGACGAAGCGTAAGGAGGTGGAGGTGTAATGAACAAAAGTTCTTACGGCGGCAAGCTGCTCGTTCTTGAAATCATCGGGATTATCATCGGCATTTTGTTCCTGGTCCCGTTCTATTTTGTCATTGTGAACTCCATGAAAACCTTCTCGGAGCTGCTGATCAACTCCGCCAATTTGCCGAGCTCCTTATACTTCGGCAACTATATGAAGGTATGGACGATCATGAAGTTTCCCAAGGTGTTCACCAACTCCTTGCTCATTACAGTGTTCAGTAACCTCGGATTGGTTCTGATCAGCTCGATGGCAGCGTATCGTCTGGTTCGTCGTCCGACGAAGCTCAATAACACCATCTTCATGCTGTTCGTTGCTGCGATGGTCATTCCGTTCCAATCCATCATGATTCCGCTCGTTCGGGTAGCCAGTGAAGTGGGGCTCATGGACAGCCGCATCGGCTTGATGATTTGTTACTTTGGCTTCGGGGTTTCCCTGAACGTGTTCTTGTACCATGGCTTTATCAAATCGATTCCGCTTGAAATAGAAGAATCGGCAAGGGTAGACGGCTCGTCCCCATACGGTGTATTCTGGAGAATCGTATTCCCGCTGCTGAAGCCGATGACGGTTACGATCATCATTCTGAACAGCTTGTGGATTTGGAACGATTTCCTGCTCCCGTCCCTTGTGCTGAGCAACCCGGATCTGCGGACAATCCCGCTCGCAACGTTCTCCTTCTTCGGTCAATATACGAAGCAATGGGATCTGGCGCTGGCCGCCCTGGTCCTCGGGGTGCTGCCGATCATCATCTTCTTCTTGGCTATGCAGAAATATATTATTGAAGGCATTACGGCCGGTTCCGTTAAAGGATAGGTTTTCAAATCGGAAAAATTGGAAAAACAATATTCTCCACCTTTTCGTTCAATATTCTCGGTGTTCGGAAGGGTGGAGCTCAAGCTACAATGACATCACAAGGAAAATCAAGCGTTTTCAAATACAAGCGATTGCAAGAAAAAGAGGTCGGCCTCGGTCGATCGATTTTCTTTCAATAAATGTTAGGTAAATAACACATACTAAGTGAAAAGATTAGGGGAGGTACCACAATGAAGATGAAGAAAGTGGTTAGCCTTAGCTTGGCATCCGTCATGGCTCTGACCTTGGCGGCAGGCTGCGCAAAGAAAGAAGAGACTCCGAATGCAGGTGGAGCGGCAGGCGGCGCAGCAGGCGGGAAAAATGTAACGCTGAAAATGTTCCAGTTTAAAGTAGAAATCGCCGAACCGCTTGCCAAGCTGGTAGCGGAATATGAGAAGCAGAATCCGGGCGTGAAGATCCAAATCGAAACGGTCGGCGGCGGCTCCGATTACGGTGCGGCTCTGATGGCGAAGTTTAACTCCGGCGACAAGCCTGATATCTTCAATAACGGCGGCTTCGCCGATATGGAAAAATGGCTCGAGCACCTCGAAGATCTCTCCGATCAGCCATGGGTAAAGGATCTTGTCCCTGTAGCGAAGGAGCCAATGACAAAAGCAGGCAAGCTCTACGGCCAGCCGCTGAACCTGGAAGGCTACGGCTTCCTGTATAACAAGGATCTGTTCGCTCAAGCAGGCATCACCGAAACGCCTAAGACGTACTCCCAGCTGGAGGATGCTGCGAAGAAGCTGCAAGCGAAGGGCATTACGCCATTCGTTAACGGCTACGGCGAGTGGTGGGTACTTGGAAATCACTTCGTGAATCTTCCTTTCGCGTATCAGCCGGATCCGAATGCATTCATCGACGGCTTGAACAAGGGCACTGCCAAAATTCCGGGTAATGCGGCATTCGATAACTGGGTGAAGCTGCTTGACCTTCAGCTTACTTACGGAAACAAGAACCCGCTGCAAACGGACTACAAAACGCAGGTTACCGAGTTTGCTACCGGGAAAGCGGCTATGACGCAGCAAGGGAACTGGACGCAGCTTCAGCTGACCGAAACGAATAAAAACCTGAAGGTGGGCTTCCTGCCTATGCCGATCAGCGATGATGCGGCGGCGAATGACAAATTGCCTGTTGGCGTACCGAACAACTGGGTAATCAACAAGAACTCCCCTAACAAGGAAGAAGCCAAGAAGTTCTTGAACTGGCTTGTTACTTCCGACACAGGGAAAAAATATATTGTCGAGCAATTCAAGTTCATCCCTGCATTCACGACCATTCCTGCTGACCCTGCGATCCTCGGACCGTTGGCCGGCGACATCGTGACATACTCCAAAGCGAACAAGACGCTTAGCTGGAACTGGTTTAAGTTCCCGGGCGGCGAAGCTTCCTCCAAGAAGTTCGCGGCTTCGATCCAAGCTTACATCGCGAAGCAGAAAACGAAGGACCAAATGCTGACGGAGTTCCAGTCAACCTGGGATAGCCTGAAGAAGTAATAACAGCGATTGAAGCCCCGGCCTAACGGCCGGGGCTTTTCTTTTGCATGTAAAGCGAGTGTAAAGCGCAAGGATGACGAACAGAAGAGTATAGGGCGGGCAGTGTGCGCTGAAGGTGGAAATATGGCGTTATATCCCTGTATAAGAGCGATTATGGCATTTAACACGCAGACCTGCAGGCTGTTACAATGATCAAAAGAGCAAGGCAGCCTTCATGAGCCTGAAACAGGCAGGCTGCCCTACAGGGGCTGACGGGATGGCATTACCGGTGATAAGCTGGCTGGAGTCGAGAAGATCAGGGATTCCGCCGGAGAAGCGTTTGTCGAAGGATGCCGTCACGGCATTATTTATTCATTTTTGCTTTCAGTTCGGAGCCTCGATGTCGGGCGTGTTCCTGATGCTGTATTTGTGGCGGCTCACTCACAGCTTGTGGATTAACGGCATGTACAACATCGTCAACTATGCCATCGCTCCACTCGCTTTTGCCATTGGAGGCTACATTATTAAACGCAGGGACCGGATGGTGACCTATCGGATCGGCATCGGACTGATTGCCTTGTTTTATTTATGCGTCATTATGGCGGGAGAGCGTGTAGTCGATTACTATGTCATTTTTGCGATATTCGGGGGATTATCCGGTTCGTTCTATTGGGCCGGGTACTTGACTCTCATGTATGACGTTTCTACGGACCAGAACCGCATTCGCTTTCTGGCGATCAACAGTATTGTGTTCACTTTGGCCGGTCTGATCGGACCTGCACTTGCCGGATTTCTGATTAAAGTGAATGAGGGGCTGACAGGATATACAATCGTATTTTCCATTTCCTTTATGATGTTCCTCGCAGCGGCGCTGGGGAGTCTTAAGATTCAGTCGAAGGAATCGCACCACAAGGCCTACTACTTGAAATATGTCGGGCTGTTGATGCGCCGTGAGCCGGATTGGCTGAAGGCTTTGTTCGCTTTTGCCCTGATGGGGCTGTTCCAAGGGCTGATGCTTTTCCTCCCGAGTATTCTACTGTTTGAGATTGTGGGCCGTGAGGATTTGGTAGGCTATTTGGGGGTGCTGTATGCGAGCTTGGGGATCGGGACGGGCCTTTTCATCTCCAGGTACGGCTCGGAGAGCCTGGCGAAGCGATTTGTGCTAGTGTCCACGATCGGTTTTTTACTGGGGACGTTGTTTATTATTTGGAAAATGAGCCTCTTCACGGTGATTGCTTTCATGGTGCTATATTCGGTTTGCGCTCCGCTTCAGGGTAACACGGTGACTTCCTATTATTACCGGCTCATGGGAGCCTTGCCGCTGAAGGGACAGCTTCGGGTGGAATCGGTCGTTATGAGGGAAGTATTCCTCAATACCGGAAGAGTGGTTTCCATCGTGCTCATGCTGCTGGTTACGGGCTACCTGGGCAATGAGACGCTTCCCTGGGTTCTATCGGCAACCTCCCTTATGCAGGTCGGGCTGGTATGGCTGCTAAGCCGTAACGCCGATGCTGAGGATGCTGCGGCTGGGGTACGGGGGCAGGAATCGCCGCAAGGGAAGAGCACGACTGTGTAATTTTGCTAAAGGTTTCGATAAGGTCCGCTGCATGGAGCGGTCTGGGAGGGGGATAAACTAAAGGCAAACCTGGTGAAAGGCGGTTGCCTTGAATGTTCGATTGTGTTGTGGTGGGCGGCGGAATTGCCGGACTGCAGGCTTCCATCCAATTGGGACGGTATCAGCATAAGGTGCTGGTGATTGACAAAGGACGCGGACGTTCCACGCTGTGCAGGAGCTATCATAATTTGCTGGGCTACCCGGAGGGGGTGTCCGGCGAGGAGCTGCGGAGGGTCGGCCGGCTGCAGGCAGAGAGTCTCGGCGTCAGGTTTCAGGAATGCGAGGTCATCGCAGCAGCCAAGGATGGCGATACGATCGAAATTGCTTGCGCGGACGGCGGAATCCATCGGGCTCAAACGCTGCTCATCGCTACAGGCGTGCTGGATCGTTACCCGTCGATCCCGGGCCTTGAGCCCTGCTTAGGGCTCACGATATATGTATGCCCCGACTGCGACGGCTACGAGGTTCGGGATAAGATGACGCTGGTGCTCGGCTCCGGGGATGTCGGTTCCAGCATTGCTGTGGGGCTCCGCGACTTCACCGATCGGTTGATCTATATCAATCATGAGCGGAAAATTGTCGGCAGCGAGAAGCTGGATAAGCTGAAGGAGCTCGGGATCGGCTACGAGGAGGCGGAGATCGCCGAGGTGCTGCTGAAGGGGGATGCCGAGCAAGGGCAGCTGTCCGGCGTCAAACTGGCGGACGGCAGAATCATTGAAGCGGAGCGTGCCTTCCTGGGCTTCGGGGGCAATCAGGTGTTTTCCGATCCGTTCGTCTCTCTCGGCGTTGAGCGGATGGAGAATCGGCATATTGTGACCGACCCCCGAACGAAGATGACCAGCGTCACCGGTGTATGGGCAGCCGGCGATGTGGGTGTTCACGCGGAGCAGGTCAGCATAGCGATGGGAGAAGGGGCGCAGGCGGCCATCTGGATTCATAAGGACCTGATGAAACGCAAAGCAAGGGCAAGGTCCGCTGTAACCGTATAGTACGGGCTCGAAATAACCTCAGACGTGAGCTCTGAGGTTATTTGGCGAGCTGGCCGTGGTTACTTGGATACGGCTGCCTGCTGCTCGGGAAGCGCCTCAGGCAATGTTTCGAGCACATGAGCATACGTCTCAAGCGCTTGCTCGCCTTGCGGAGTCAGTCGGTATACCCCGCGCTCCACGCGCTCATACCAGCGGTATACATTCCTCTGAAGGAAAGCAGCTGCGTGGCTGTTGCCGGTTAGGCCCTTTAATCTGCGCGGACTGAGCGGCCCATGGAGCTGCAGCATCAGCGCCAGATGAAGCGCCTTCTCCCGGTAGGCGGTGACCAGCTTGCGCTGCGTGCTCCCTCCGACGTTGTAATCGGCGCGTCTCTCGTGGAATTCTTGGACGAGCCGGGTGGCTACACGTTTATTATGACGCGGCAACAGCAGCTCCTGCCGCTCTGCCGGCGGGTAACATTCCACCTGCAAGCGGGGCTTGCGGGTTTTGTAGAACTGAACCGTCATCATCCCGATGCCCAGCATGCCGCATAGCTTACGCAGCTCCGGCCAGCTGGCTCCATGCGGTGCTTTCCCCTTGTTGGGCAGCTCGAAGGCTACATAGACATTGCGGCTGATCTTAAGCCGATCGATCGCCTGCAGCAGCAGCGGAATCGAGAAGCTCTTCTTCAGCTCGACGATGAGGGGAGCCTCATCCTCGCGCATGGCTACGAGATCACAGTGGTTCACTTCGCCGCGCACACGGTACCCGAGCTCCTCGAGATAGGCTTTGACAGGAGCGTACAGCTCCGTTTCACTTTTTATCGGCAAGGTGTGACGCCCCTTTCTCTGCGGTGTATTTCTCTTTGCATTATAGCACACCGTCTCTTGAAGCATTATAGGTTCCTTTACAAAAAGAGCGTCCCTCCGGGTCGCTCTTTTAAAATTGTTTAAAATTTTCGGTCAACTTCTTTCCTCTTTCTGCATAGGTATTTAATACACTTCTTTCGAAGAAGAAGAGCTAACGCGTTAGCCGAAGAGGCAGTCAATTGTCAAACCTGTAAAGCGTCCATGCACGGAATGCACCCAGTCCAGCTTCCTTTGACCGGCGCATGTTTGAAGAGTACCTATTGTTTTTTTGCTCAAGCAGTCGGAGTCACACGCATTTGTCAAACCCCGTAGCCAATGCTTACAAAGCAGGTTTCGCGACTGCGAAACCCGGAGGAGGTAGACCCATGGACATATTCAAAAAGATCGCGGATTATCGCACCGAAACCGAAAGGCTGGCTTGGACCGGAACTTTCGCAGCTTACATCGATAAGGTTCGCACACAGCCAAGCCTTGCTATGACCGCGCACGCTCGGGTGTATGAGATGATCGCCTCCCAAGGCATCGTGGAGGCGAACGGCCAAAGGAAGTACAACTTCTTCGAGAAGGAAATTTATGGTCTCGATTCGGCTGTAGAGAAGCTGGTTGAAGAATACTTCCATTCAGCCGCGCGGCGTCTCGATGTGCGCAAGCGGATCCTGCTCCTGATGGGGCCGGTCAGCGGAGGCAAGTCTACCATCGTCACGATGCTCAAGCGCGGACTGGAGCAGTTCTCCCGGACCGATGAAGGAGCCGTCTATGCGATTAAAGGCTGCCCGATGCACGAGGATCCGTTCCATCTCATCCCGAATGAGCTTCGCCCCGAGGTGGAGAAGGAGCTCGGCATCAAAATCGAAGGCAACCTGTGCCCGTCCTGCCAAATTCGATTGAGAGATGAGTATGGAGGACGCATTGAAGAAGTGCTTGTCGAGCGTGTGCTCATTTCGGAGGAAAGCCGAGTAGGTATCGGTACCTTCAGCCCGTCCGATCCGAAATCTCAAGACATTGCGGACTTGACGGGAAGCATTGACTTCTCGACGATAACGGAGTACGGCTCGGAGTCGGATCCCCGCGCATACCGCTTTGACGGGGAGCTGAATAAGGCCAACCGCGGTCTGATGGAATTTCAAGAAATGCTGAAGTGTGACGAGAAATTTCTTTGGAATTTGCTTTCCCTGACACAGGAGGGCAATTTCAAGGCAGGGCGCTTCGCGCTGATCTCGGCGGATGAATTGATCATTGCCCACACGAACGAATCCGAGTATAAGTCCTTCATCGCCAACAAGAAGAACGAGGCCCTCCAGTCCCGGATGATCGTCATGCCGATTCCATATAATCTGAAGGTGTCGGAAGAGGAAAAGATTTATCAGAAGCTCATCAGCCAGTCCGATATGTCCCATGTCCATATTGCTCCGCACAGCTTGCGTGCCGCAGCGATCTTCTCCATCCTTACCAGGCTGAAGGAGTCTAAGAAGCAGGGGATGGATCTCGTCAAGAAGATGCGGATGTACGACGGGGAGGAGGTAGAGGGCTACAAGGAAGCGGACCTGAAGGAAATGCAGAACGAGTTCCTTGAGGAAGGCATGTCGGGGATTGACCCGCGCTATGTCATCAACCGAATTTCGAGCGCGCTGATTCGCCAGGATCTGGAGTTCATCAATGCGCTTGATGTGCTCCGCGCCCTTAAGGACGGACTGGATCAGCATCCTTCGATCACGAAGGAGGAGCGGGAACGGTACCTGAACTTCATCTCCATCGCGCGCAAGGAATATGACGAAATCGCGAAGAAGGAAGTCCAGAAGGCGTTCGTTTATTCCTTCGAGGAGTCCGCCAAAACGCTCTTTAACAACTACCTCGACAACATCGAGGCTTATTGCAACTGGTCGAAAATCAAGGATCCGCTCACCGGCGAGGAGATGGATCCGGATGAGAGGCTGATGCGCTCCATTGAGGAGCAGATCGGCATCAGCGAGAATGCAAAGAAGGCGTTCCGCGAGGAGATTTTGATTCGGATGTCGTCCTATTCACGCAAGAGCAGACGCTTCGATTACAGCAGTCATGAAAGACTGCGCGAAGCGATCGAGAAGAAGCTCTTCACGGACCTGAAGGACATCGTCAAAATTACGACCTCTACGAAGACGCCGGATGAGCAGCAGCTGAAGCGCATCAATGAGGTCATTAGCCGCCTGGTTGAGGAGCATGGCTACACGGCCGCTTCCGCCAATGAGCTGCTTCGCTACGTAGGAAGCCTGCTGAACCGATAAGCCCGCGGTAACGAAAACGATCCCCTAAGCTGCAAATGCAGTTCAGGGGATCGTTGTTGTTTTGAAGGCGACTAGACATAGGGCAGCAGCAGCTCCACCGTCGTTCCGCGGCCAAGCTCGCTGAAAAAGCGCATTTTGCCGCCGTGATTTTCGATGATTCTGAAGGTGACCATGAGCCCGAGCCCGGTTCCCTTCTCCTTCGTAGTGTAGAAGGGCTCTCCCAGGCGGGGAAGCCGATCCTCCGGAATGCCTCCGCCTTGATCGATGAACCGGATCAGCAGATGCCGCTCATCGTGCTTTCGCAGCTCGATTCGAATTTCGCCTCCGTCGGGCATCGCGTCAATGGAATTATTCAATATATTAATGAAGACCTGTTTTATTTGATTTTCGTCGCAATTGATGGGAGGCAGCTCTTGTTCCGAGTGGGTACGAATATCGATATTGTGTATGAGTGCTTGAGAGCCCAGCAGGAGCATGGTGCTTTGCAGAATACTGTCTGCATTGACGGGCCGGAATTTCACGGATTGCGGCTTGGCAATGACCAGAAATTCGCTCACAATAAAATTGATGCGATCCAGCTCTTCCATCATAATTTGAAAATAGCTGTCGTATCCCCCGATTTTCGTCTGCATCAGCTGTACGAAGCCTTTGAGCGACGTGAGCGGGTTACGGATTTCATGGGCTACCCCGGCAGCCATTTGCCCGACGACGGACAGCTTCTCGCTCCGGATGAGCATCTCTTCGGAACGCTTGCGCTCGCTGATGTCTTGACCGATCATGTAAACCCCGGAGATCTGCTTATTGACGTAGATAGGAAAATTCAGCACGCTGAGCTGAACCGACTTGCCGTTTATGTGGTGGAACGTAATCTCATAATGGGGAGTAGCTCCTTGCAGAGCCCCCTGGAAGTTGGCGGTCCACATCGCCAGCTGCTCCGGATCGACGAGCGTATCGATTGTCTTGCCGATCAATTCCTCAGGGGTATATCCCATTACCTCGAACATGGCCGGGTTCACGCTCGTGATAAGTCCGTTCAGGTTAAGCGACAGGATCGGATCGGGGTTATTCTCGAACAACGATTTGTAACGCAGCTCACTTTGCTCCAGGAGGAGCTCCGCCTTCTTCTTCTCATATAAGGCCTTGATCATGGCATACGATCTGGCGAAACGATGATCCTCCTCCTGAGCGAGGATCGTTTCGAAGATATCGTCGTCGTCATCGTCTTCGGGCGGGAGTCCGTTGTCCAGCTCTTTCATTTTGCGAAGCAGGCTCATGACGTTCAGAATATGATCCCCGTGGATCCAAGCGGCGGAGGCCGTCTTGCTGCGCCCTGCTCCGGCAGGCTGGAGCACGACGACTCCCTTCTTGGGGTTGTATTCCTTGACGTGATTCATGTTGACGACGTTCATCTGGTCGATGAGCCGAAACCCGTCCTCGTAAAGCCATTCTTCGAAAGCTTCGAGGGATGAAGCCAAATAAAACTTGTCGGCAGCCGTATGTAAAATATATTCTTTATCTCTGACGCACTCGATTTTGATGACCTCGTCCGCATGGATGATGGTGATGTCAGAGCCCTTTTTATCGCGAGTGACTGGAATTTTTTGCATAATCTGAAATCACCTGCCTGTATCATTCATTTCATTATACCAGACGAAGGTCATGCTGCGTCAATCTCCATTGCAAAATAATATAGAAACAATGAATACATTATATCCTCAGCGGTTTCTCGAAGTAAATGCGTTTTTTAAAGCAAATCTTTATCATATTCGACATTATTCTTCGTTACCTTAATAGTTAAAAACTATAAAAACTATTTAATTTATATATTTCCAAAATAAGCTTGCGTGACTGATAATGGGTATCAAAGAGAAGGAGTGATCGAACATGAACCGGATGGAGAGCTCTAATGAATGGAATGCAGGGCACTATGACGAGCACATCGGCTATGTATCTCGACTGGGTAGAGGTGTGGTGGAGCTGTTGAAGCCCGCCCCCGGTGAACGTATTCTCGATTTGGGCTGCGGCACGGGAGATCTTGCCCATCTGATCCGCCAGAGCGGAGCTTATGTCCTTGGGATGGATCAATCGGAAGCGATGATTGTTGAGGCGCGGGCCAAATTTCCCGAACAGGATTGGATTCAGGGGGATGGGGAAACGTTTCGGCTTCCGGGTGTCCCTGCCTTCGATGCCGTTTTCTCCAATGCAGCGCTTCATTGGATGAAGCGTCCTGAGCTTGTGGCGGCTTCCGTTCATAAAGCATTACGGACAGAAGGACGTTTCGTTGCGGAATTCGGAGGCAAGGGTAATGTAGAACAGCTGGTGAAGGCGATCCTGCAATCGACGGCCCCCTTCGGCGTGGATGGAGCGGCACGGCACCCATGGTATTTTCCAAGTGTAGGAGAATACACGGGACTGCTGGAGGAGCACGGCTTTGAAGTCGGCTACGCCGAGCTGTTCGACCGCCCAACACCGCTTAGCGGAGGGGAGCAAGGATTGTGGCATTGGCTCAAGGCGTTCGCTGGGATGTTCTTCGAGGGACTGACCGAGGAGCAGCAAGAAGAGGCGTATCAAAGCTGTGAGAGGATGCTGAAGCCCGTTTTATGGAACGGGGATACGTGGGTAGCGGACTATCGGAGAATTCGGGTCGTAGCGGTAAAGAAATAGGAGCTGTTTCGTTAGAATCGTGAAGATGTGGTCATCTTATCGTCCACCGTGGCCAAATGCCTTCAGCCTGAGCTTATAAGACATTTGTCCACTGACTCGCAGATGACCACCCTTCAAAAATCTAAGAAACCGCTCCTATTTTTTTAATATAGAATAGGTAGATTAAGGCTTGCCGGCAGAAGGCTTGGAGACGGGCACGGCATCCTGAAAGTACTCTTCAAGCGTAATTCCCTTTTCCGTAATCTCCTTGGCCAGCTCGATGCCAACGTAGCGAATGTGCCATGGCTCATAGCTGTAGCCGGTAATGCTTTCTTTGCCCTTCGGGTATCGAAGAATGAAGCCGAACTTCCAGGCATTCGCGGCAAGCCACTTGCCCTCGGGCGTCGTGCCGAATACTTCCTCCAAAGCATACTTGGCGCTCGGACTCGAGACATCGATCGCGAGGCCGGTTTGGTGCTCGCTCTGCCCAGGCTTGGCGCTGTACTGCGAGGCTAGCTTTTCCCCTTGTGTTTTTACATTATTATTGTAAATCGATTTCTGGGAAGCGTAGGAGCGGTAGGCGGATACGCCGGCGAGCTTGATCTGCTCCTTCGTTGCCTGGTCGAAGAGCTTCTCCAGCGCACGTGCGGCCTCCGTCCGCATCAGCTTCTTCTCGCTTTTCTCCTTAAAGGTAAACGGAACGTTCGGCTCTACCAGATCGGATTTGTCCGGTGCATAGTCCGGGGGAAGCGCCCGGGTTTTGTTGACGACAGCTATGATATCGGCAGGGTTGGTAATCATGGAAGCTGAGGTTACCGTATCGGCGAGCGCATATTTGACAGTGAGCGGTACTTCCTTCTTGATTCCTTGGGATTGGACCGTGATAGTCACCCGTGTACCGGTTCTCGTCCCCGGCGATATGCTGATGGTGCCGTCAGCTGCAACCGTCGCCGCCTCGTTTGAACTCGACTGATAAACCACCCCGGACTCCGAAGTCATGTCCTTCTTGCTTCCATTCTTCGCGATACCTGTGACGGTGAGCTTCTGCTTCGCACCCGGCGCTATGACAAGAGCGGCGGGGGTGACGTCCAGATCGGTAATGCTTTGATTTCCAGCTTTGCCGCTGACTGGAGAGACCGGCGCCGGTGAACCCTGGGCAGGCTGCTGCTGTCCTGCCGATGGATCGGAGCAGGCCGATGTGAGCCATACGGCTGCCGTTAACATTAGGGCAAGTTTTCGTTGTAATGATGGCATAATGTCCTCGCTTTCTTACCTGCTGCGAATTTCGTGAATTGTTTCATTATAACATATGCCTTCCGGGGGTTCATCCGGACGAACGAACCAGAAGCAGGGAATACGCATGCATGGATGAAGCGATCGCAGCATAATCGTAATCATGGACGCAGCAGCCCTGAAAAATGTTCTTTTTTTTCTCTATTTCCCAAGGAAAACCATGTTCGGCATTGTCGAAATCTGTTACAATATCTCAGAAAGCTGCATCTATGAGACTTTGTTATAAATAGATTACTAGAGTAAGAGGGAGCAGGATGGTCCATGGCCTTTTTTCGCAAATATAAGCTTGCGCGTTATGTAGTCTCGGTACTGCTGGTAAGTGTGATTGTAACCGCTTACCATATGATTTCGGTAGAAGGCGAAGCTAGGCTGCCGAAGTTCGTCATGATGCGTCTGGAGGACATCGGACCGGGAGGCCAGTACGAGACGCCGGAAGGGCTCGGCAAGCTTCGAGCGATCCTGGAGTACTTGCGAGATGAGAAGGTTTCCTATCATTTGGCCGTAATCCCAAGGTGGATCAATATTTCTCCGGACGGCTCCCGTTATGATGTAAGTCTGGATCAAACGGACAATCCGCAAGCGGCCGCTTTTGTACACATATTAAAAGACGCGGTCAAGGGCGGAGCAACGCTTGGCATGCATGGCTATACGCATCAGGTAGGCAGTGTGCGCCGAGAAGATGGACATCACGAATCGGGTATCGGCAACGAGTTCAATAACCCGGGAAGCGCGGAGACGATGCCGGCGTCTTACGGAGAGCAGCGTATGAAGGAGGGCTTGGCCGTACTGGAGCATGTAGGTCTTAAGCCTCAATTCTGGGAAGCGCCGCATTATCGCTCCACGCCGGAGCAGGATCAAGTCTTCCGCTCCTACTTTGGTCTTCATTACCAGGCTGAAGTGCAAGAGCACAGGAACGCTCAGACGGTGCATTACGAAAACAAACGCAATAAAGCATCAGGAGCGTCCTCGCTAGGCGCGGCTTATATTCCGACTCCCTATGATTATATACCGTATAATAAGGACGAGAAGGTCATTGTGGATCGGGTGGGCACAACGGGCCATGTCGCCTCCTTCTTCTTTCATCCCTTTCTGGATTTCAAGCAGCTGATTCCCGTAATCAATGAGGATGGGGAGCCCGTAATGCGAGACGGAATTCCGGAATATCGGCTGCCGGATACGAACCGCAGCTTGCTGCAGAAGCTCATTGCCGGTTTGCGCGCAAAGGGGTATACCTTCTATTCCATCCAGGATTATGTACCCTTTACACCCGCTCATAGTGTTGGGTTATCCGGCGGAAGCAAGTCGATGGTCGGCGATGTGAACGGGGACGGGCAGGCGGATTTGGTCACGTGGGATACCAAGACCGGCAATCTGCATGTCGTCGAGTGCAATTTCCGCGGACAGCGGAACGAGGCACAGCCGGCTCCCGCACTATGGGGCCAAGCGGCTTACGTTCAAGGGGCGACAGCCGCCCTAAGCGGAGCCGACGGTTCCCGGTCAGCCGTCCTGTGGACCCTTTCGCCGAAGGGGCAGCTGGAAACCTACCGGGTTACCGGGCGTCAGTTCCGGCGGGAGGGCTCCTGGCGAACGGAGCAGGCCGGCTGGTCTACGATGATCGTCATTCCTCAAGCGAATGGAGCCAGCTTGCTGGCAGGGCTGTCCAAGGATCGGCGCCAGCTGAACGGACTGCTCGTTACCTCCGGAGGCGATGTCAAGCCCCTGAAGCCCTTCAGCTTCAGAAGCGAGCAGAAGGCGGAGCTTCAGCTGCATAAGGGACAGGAGGGCATCACATCTCTCCTCTCCATGAAATCCGGTGCCAGCAGCGGGTTTGAGCTTATCCCGGATATCGGCTCCCTCACTTGGAGGCTCCAACGAACAGCCATTTCGGTACCTAATGAGAGCGGAGTGCTGAAGCTGGGGGATTTTAACGGCGATGGCCGGGAGGACGTGCTGCGATGGGACCCGGATTCCATGAGCGGATCCGTATATCTTAAGCAGGAGAATGACGAATATAAGCTTCTCTCCTTTTACGGGCCGTGGGGCCGGGGAGGCTCGGGGCTGCAGCCTCTCATTGCGGATCTCGACGGCAACGGAACGAGCGATCTGGCGGTTATGAACCGCGAGGAAGGCTATTTGGATACGGCCCTTTCTTTTATTCACCAATAAGTTTAGAAGCGCTGCATTCCCCTGATGAGCTGCCAAGGCTTAGCAGGGGAGTTTGCGCATAAGGCAGGATTTGGTCTCCTTCGCATCGAATGGATACTGTCTAAGCGTAAGGGGGTTTACCAACCTATGGGCAAAGCTGCCAATCAGCGTACTACGAAGGTCGTCATCCTGCTTGTTTTGCTTGTTGCCGCTTATGTCCTCTTTTATATGACGGGGACGTTCACCAAACAAAACCTCCCGCGGGTGACGAATGGGAATATGAATTTATCCGAATGGAATTTTGAAACGAACGGCTCGGTGCTGCTTAACGGGGAATGGGAGTTTTATTGGAATCAGCTGCTGGAGCCTAGGAGCTTCTATACGGACGAGGCGCATCTTGTCAAAGATTATATCCATGTACCCGGCTCTTGGAACGGGCATGGGGATCGGCTCCGCAGCGGCAGCGAGCTTCCGGGCACAGGCTATGCCACCTATCGGTTAAAGCTTCAATTGCCCTACGAAACTCAAACATTTGCGATGCGGATACCGACCGTCTTTACCGCATATACCTTGTATGCCAACGGGGAGAAGATTTCTTCCGCGGGCATTGTGGCCCCATCCGCCGAACAGATCCGTCCGCAATTTTTGCCACAGGTTGTTGTTCTGCATACCCACTCCTCCGAGATTGAGCTGGTCCTGCAGGTAGCCAATTTCGATCATCAAAAGGGGGGCTTACGTTACCCGATTGAGTTCGGGCAGTTTCAGGATATTTCCCGTTCGATGGAGCTCTCCGTCGGTTTCGATACGCTGCTGATCGGCAGCCTGCTGATCATGGGGCTGTATCATCTCGGATTGTTCGCCGTCCGCAAGAAAGAAGCGGCCATGCTGTTTTTCGGACTGTTCTGCCTGTTGATCAGCCTGCGAATTTCACTGCTCGGGGAGATTCTGCTGACGAAGCTCATTCCGGACTTCAGCTGGGTGCTCGAGATCAACCTCGAATACTTGACGGCCACCTTAAGCATGCCGTTGTTTGTATTGTTTTTTGCGTGCTTATACCCGGAGGAAAGCTCACGCAAGGTCAGCTACGGCTTCGGTATCGTAACGGTAATGTACTCTGTTATCATGGCTGTGCTGCCTACGATTCTTTTTACCAAAATACTGGTTGTCATGCAATTGATCATCGTCGCCGGCGTAACCTACATCTTGCTTATCGTCGGGAGGGCTTACATTCGGAAAAAAGAAGGCGCGGGTATTTTGCTCCTGGCCTGCGGCATCTTCGCCGCTACCATTATAAACGATATGCTGTACGCTCACGAGCTTGTGCAAACCACGGACAAAATGTCCGCGTTCGGCCTGCTGGTGTTCATTTTCTGCCAATCGGTACTGCTCTCGATTAAGCTGTCCAAGGCTTATGCAACCGAGGAGAAGCTGTCCGCGGAGCTGACGGTCATGAACAGCGGACTGTATGCCAAAATCAAGGAACGAACCATTGATCTTGAGCACGTGAACGAAGCGTTGAAACGTAAAAACGACGAGCTGTCCCGCTTGGAACGATCGCGAAGCCATTTGCTCAGCAATATCTCGCATGATCTCGGCACACCTCTCACGACGATTCAATGTTATCTTGAGGCAATTCTCGACGGGCTTGTGGATCATGAGGAGCAGCGCGACCGGTATTTGCGGCTCATTCATGCGAAGGTGATCGGGATGGACCGGCTGATCGAGGATTTATTCCAGCTATCTCAGCTGGAGGCGCGTCAGGTGACGTTCAAGAAGCAAACGGTGTCTACCGACCGTCTGATGGATCTGCTGTTCACCCGTTACGAGCTGGATGCGCGGAATGCGGGCATTGACTATACGCTGGAAATCCTGCCGCCGGCGGGAGAAGGGGCGCGTTACTCCACCGTTTTGGTGGATGTAGAGAGGCTGCATCAGATGTATTCGAACCTCATCTTCAATGCCATCAAGTTCACACCTGAAGGGGGTTCCATTCGGGTAGAGATGTCCGACGACGGAAAGCGGATGCTCTGCCGTATCATCGATACGGGGCTCGGCATTCCTTCGGAGGATTTACCGTTCGTCTTCGACCGCTTCTATACCAGCAACAAATCGAGAAACACTGTTACCGGGGGGAAGGGCTTGGGCCTATCGATCTCCAAGGAAATCGTCGAATCCCACGGGGGCCGCATCTGGGTAGAGCGAACGCAGCTTCAGGTCGGAACGGTGCTTTGCTTCACAATTCCGGTAGAAGAGACACTTGATTCCTAGAAAATGTTGGACTATGCTTGCAATAGCAGCAAGAGAATCGGCAGAAAGATACACTGAATGGTGGTGAGAACCTTGATCGGTGCAAAAATACTGGTAATCGAAGACGACCCGGAGATAAAGGAGGTCATTCGTTTATATTTGGAAAAAAACGGGTTTCGCGTCGTCCAGGCTGAGGACGGCCAGAACGCGGCCCGCATTGTGATGGAGGAGCAGCCCGAGCTGATCATTCTGGATGTACTGCTTCCTGGTAAAAACGGGTTTGAGGTGTGTCAGGAGATACGGGAGCGAACCCAAGCCCCTATTTTGTTCTTAAGCTGCAAGAAGGATGAGACGGACAAAATTATGGGACTCGGCCTCGGGGGCGACGATTATATGACCAAGCCCTTCAGCCCGAATGAGCTGATCGCCCGGGTGAAGGCGCATTTGCGCAGACCTCATCTGTCCGGCGGCGAGAAGGAAGCCGGCGGCGCCAAGCAGACGATAGGCTCCATCCAGATCGACCGCTTGAGCCGCGTCGTGCGAGTCAACGGCGGGGAAGTCACGCTGTCCCGGAAGGAGTTCGACCTGCTCAGCTTCCTTGCCTCCCGTCCGGAGCAAACCTTCTCGCATGAGCAGCTGTTTCGGGAGATATGGGGCCAAGAGAGCTTCAATGATACAAGAACGATCATTGTTCATGTAAGCAATCTTCGCAAGAAGATCGAGCCGGATCCTTCCAATCCGCAGTACATCATTAATGTGCATGGCGTCGGGTATAAATTTATAAGCTCATTATAAAAGGAAAGGACCTAAGCGCAAGCAATCTTGTGTTCCAGGTCCTTTACGTCCAGGAAGGAACACGAGGATGACAAACAGCGAACGCATATCCGCTTCACTAACCGTACAGCCGTTAAAGCTGCAATTCAATCGGGTTTGGCGCACTTATTCGGGCGGGAAAGCATTGGAGGCTTGGCTCGGGCAAAGTGAAGCTGCGGATGACGATTTCCCGGAAGAATGGGTGGCCTCTGTGGTCAAGGCAAAGAACGTGGGGCGAGAGCACATTGTTGAGGGGTATAGCCGAGTGGCGCTTCCCGGCAGCCAAACGGGGCCGCTGCTGAAGGATCTGATCGAAGCTTACCCGGAGGCGATGCTGGGGATCCGTCATGCTGCCGCCTTCGGGCATCAAACGGCTGTGCTCGTGAAGGTACTGGACGCGGCGGAGCGGTTGACGATCCAGGTGCATCCGGACCGCGCCTTCGCCAGGGAGGCATTCGACTCCGCGTTCGGAAAAACGGAGGCGTGGTATGTTCTAGGCGGCAGACCGATCGACGGCGAGGAGCCTTACGTGTTGTTCGGGTTCAAGCCGGGCGTGACGCGCGAGCGGTGGAAGGAGCTGTTCGATAAGCAGGACATTCCCGGGATGATCGACGCGCTGCACCGCATTCCCGTACAGGAGGGTGATGTGTTCCTCGTCGAGGGAGGCGTGCCGCACGCCATCGGCAGCGGCTGCTTCCTGATCGAGATTCAGGAGCCGACGGATCTTACGCTGCGAACCGAGCGAACGACGCCGAGGGGGCACGTAGTCCCCGATCAGGCCTGCCATCAGGGGCTGGGCTTCGAGCGGATGCTGGATTGCTTCCACTATGACACCTATAGCTACGAGGAGGCGCTGGCCCGTTATCGCAAAACACCGGTTGCCATATCGGAAACGGAAGGCGGAACCGAGTGGGAGCTGATCGGGGCCAAGGATACCGACCGCTTTCGGATGAACCGGGTTACGGTTACAGGAAGTTATGCCTTGAAGCCTTCCGGTACGTTCGCTGTAGCTATCGTGACCTCAGGTATGGGAAACGTCCACTGGGAACAAGGGAATATGGAGGTGCGGCAGGGCGATCGCTTGTTTGTACCGGCAGATGTACTGGGCCTTCATTGGTCTTGTGAAGCAGAGGGCCGATTGGACATCGTTCTCTGCTACCCGCCGGCCTCATCCTGATTACGGAGTGAAGGAAGTGTTGCTTATGGCTGACTTTCCATCTTCTGCATCGCTGCAATGGGCTGCTGCCTGTGTAGGGGCCGGCGCTTCCGTTGAATCGGTTCAGCCCATGCCAGGCGGCGCTTCCTCGGCGGTGCACCGGTTGGTGATTAGCAGCCGGGGCGCTTTGCATCAGCTCGTGCTCAGGCAGTTCACGAACCGGGAGTGGCTGGAAAAGGAACCTGATCTCGCGCTCCATGAGGCGCGCAGCTTGGGGCTTGCCGCGTCAACAGGAGTTACCGTGCCCCGGGTGATCGGCTTCCATGAAGAGGGAGTCGATGAACAGAGGAGACCACTAGTCCTGATGTCGCTGCTGCCCGGTCATGTACACCTGCAGTCTGTTCGGATGGACGTGTGGCTGCACCGGCTGGCCGAGCCTCTCGTACAGATTCATCGCTGCACCGGAGAAGGACATGCCTGGACCTATTTCAGCTATAACGATCGCGATAGCTTAACGGTACCGTCATGGACGGAGCAGCCGGCTTTGTGGGAACGAGCGATTCGCATCGTTCGCCTGCCGCCGCCGGAGGGAAGGACGGTGTTCCTCCACAGGGACTATCACCCGACCAATGTTCTCTGGCAGGACGGACGGGTCAGCGGAGTTGTGGACTGGGTGAATGCCTGCCGCGGCCCTGCCGGGGTCGATGTGGGCCACTGCCGCCTGAACCTGGCGCTTCTGTTCGGGCCTGAGACCGCGGCAGCCTTCCTGTCCGTCTACCGCCGTCTCGCGGGGGATGACTTCGATTACGAGCCGTATTGGGAGCTTGTCTCCATTCTCGAATTTTTGCCGGGACCTCCGGAGGTATACTCCGGCTGGACAGCCTGCGGTGTGACCCATCTAACGACTGCTATGATGAAGGATCGCTTGGAGCGTCATCTTGCGGCAGTGTTAGCCGATCTGTAGCAGAAAAGCCGCTGCGGATGCTTCTCCAGCATCCGCAGCGGCTTCGTTGTAACTATAGAAACTTCCTCTGATGCTTCTTCCCGTCATACGTGAACAGCACCGGTTTCCCTTCCACAACACTTTCCAGATGCACCGTCTTGCCCCACAGCTGATGAATGTAAGGGATGGTGCGTTCCACATACTTGAGATCGAGCTCCATCCCTTCGTATTCGTGGAACAAGTAGAGCTCGCCGTTTCGTTCATAATCCCCATTGTCCACCGAGATGTAAGGGAAGCCGCCATTCACCCGCGAGTACACCAGCTGATCGCGGATGTTTTCCCACGACTTGTCGGTGATCTTCCATTCCGGCCCCTTTTTCTCAAAAACGTAAAGATCCAGCTCCTCGACCAGCTTCTTGTTCATATAGTTGCGGATGAAGGAGATGTCGGAATCGACCTCCCGGACCTCGAACATCTTCTGCCGTCCCTCACCGCCCTTACGCCCGAAGCGTTCCCGTTCTTCCGGCGTCGGGTTATCCCAGCGCTTCTCGATGTCCTCGAAAATTTTGAGTCCCAGATAGTAAGGATTGAGCGAGTGGCGAGACGGGACAACGACGGAGGAGTTCAGCTTGGCGTATTCGATCGTTTCGTCCTCCGTCAAATCGAGCTCTCTCATGATGCGCTGATGCCAGTAGGAGGCCCAGCCTTCGTTCATGATTTTCGTTTCGATCTGCGGCCAGAAGTAGAGCATCTCGTCGCGAAGCATCGTCATGATGTCGCGCTGCCAATCCTTCAAATAGTGCCCATGCTCCTCAATGAACAGCATGATGTCCTTCTGCTTTACCGGCGGGAACTTCGATTGCGGCTGCTTCGGCTTATCGGAGCTCTCCTTGCCGCGCTCATCGAGGTCCCACAGATCCTCATAGCCGAATTGGCGCTCCGGCTTTGCCCTTAACTGGTTGTTGCGGGGATCTCGCTCCTCGCGCTGGCGGTGATACGGCTTCATGATCAGCGGATCGACATGCTCCTGAATAGCCAGCACGGCGTCGATGAAGCGCTCGACCTCCTCCGTCCCGTATTGAATCTCGTATTGCCTGATGCGCTCGGCTGTGGCGGACATGCTTTCGACCATGTTGCGGTTCGTTTTGGAGAAGCGGACATTGTTCTTGAAGAAATCGCAGTGAGCGAGTACGTGAGCTACGATCAGCTTGTTTTGAATGAGGGAGTTGCCGTCCAGCAGGAAGGCGTAGCAGGGGTCGGAGTTGATGACGAGCTCGTATATTTTGCTGAGGCCGAGGTCGTACTGCATTTTCATTTTATGAAAGGTCTTGCCAAACGACCAATGGGAAAAGCGGGTCGGCATCCCGTAAGCACCAAACGTGTAGATGATATCGGCCGGACAAATTTCATACCGCATCGGGTAAAAATCGAGTCCGAAGCCTTGCGCGATTTCCGTTATTTCTGCAATCGCATAATTGAGCTGCTTCATGTATTCATCGTGGTTCATCGTCCGTCCCCCTCCGGCAAGGAGTTTTAAGGTTCATACCATATGTATGCGATGGGACGGGGGAGTATGCGGGGGGGAAGGGCGACAATAATCGCCAGTTTGCTCTGCGGCTTCTTCCAATACGGGGTTCATGCCAATTTCATGGATAATCAACTCCTAGGTCATTTTTAATTGTAATATGGAATTTCAAGTGTCAACGAATAACATATGTTAAAATGAACATATGTTTATGAAGTTGTTGATCTTCTATCGAAGGTGGAGGAGCTGAAGAAGCTGCAATCCACTGGGGCTAACGATGATCCGATGGCCGCGACGATCGCGGTCGAGGAGTTCGGAATCCGCTACTTGATCGGTAAGCTTTCAAAATAGTAACCAAACGGAGGGAACCCTTGTGGAGCAATATGCATCTTTAATTGGTGTCGTTCTTGAGAAGCTGGACCAAACCTATAAGGACCTCAAGTTCAATTTCGACGGACTGGGAAGTGTGCTGGACCAGCATTCGGAGGAGGAACGAAGGATGGTTCCGGAGCTGATAACCATGGCGGAGCTAAGGGATACTTACGCGGATATGATCCGAGCCTTGGAGGAACGATTGCCTGGTATCAAATCATAAAAAAACAGCCCGTGTTATGAACACAGGGCTGTATCTATGGAATCCTTACTTCCCTTGCCGCTAATCCGAATGTGCCAGCCGGAACAAATGCTGCAAAGGTAAGCTTCCAGATCGTTCGTGATGGTAATCTTCATGCCGTTGGCGAAATGCGTCGCTTCTTCTCTACTGTCAAACCTGATCTTGGCACAAGCTTTGTTTTTTTTATCCATATCCACAGCCGCCTCATTTACTGAATCGCTTCATTTTATTGACATTATAGCCTATAATTCGACGTCAATATAGAACCTTCGGCATTTCTTTAGACAAACTTTATCTAGTAGCTGCCTTGAGTTCACCGCTTTTCGGGAAGAAGGTTTTGAGCGCTTTATACACTTCGCCCTTTTCCCTGATAACATAATGAACGAATTTCGGATCATGAATGTTGCGGTAAGCGGACATTAACGTGCTGCTGCGGTTGTATTGGTTCACCTCTCCGTAGCCGAACATATTACTGCGCTTGACCAGCTCGCCGATCAGCTTCACGCAGCGCTCGTTATCGGAGGTCAAATTGTCTCCGTCGGAGAAGTGGAACGGGTAAATATTGTAACGGCTAGGGGGATACCTGCGATCGATGAGGTCAACGGCAAGCTGGTAGGCCGAGGAGCAAATCGTTCCGCCGCTTTCGCCTTTCGTAAAGAACTCCTCTTCCGTGACCTCTTTCGCTTCCGTATGATGCGCGATGAACACGATTTCCACCTTCTCGTACTTGGTTCGCAGGAACCGGGTCATCCAGAAGAAGAAGCTGCGGGCAATGTACTTCTCAAAGGAGCCCATCGAGCCTGAGGTATCCATCATGGCCAATATCAGAGCATTGGATTGCGGCGTGATCTTCTCTTCCCAGGTGCGGAAGCGAAGGTCATCGGGGCTGATCCCGTGGATGCCGGGGCTGCCTTCCCGCGAGTTGCGGCGCAGATTTTCGAGGATCGTGCGCTTTTTATCAATATTGGACATAATCCCCTTCTTGCGGACATCGTTAAAAATGATTTCCTTCGAAGTGACATTATCCTTCTCTTTCTTCTGCAAATTCGGGAGCTCCAGCTCCTCGAAGAGCATCGACTGAAGCTCCTCCAGTTCGACCTCCGCGTCATAATAGTCTTCGCCGGCTTTATCTCCCGCGCCTTCGCCTTTACCCGGGCCGCTGGCCGCTTGGGGATCGACTCCTAGTACGTCCCCAACCTGACTATCTCCGTCGCCTTGACCCACATGCTTGCTCTTGTTGTAGTTGTAGCGAAAACGGTACTCATCCAAGCTTCGGATCGGGATTTTGACGGTTTGCTTGCCGTCAGACATAATAATGCTCTCATCGGACACGAGATCCGGCAAATTTTGCTTTACGGCCTCACGCACTTTCTCCTGATGTCGAGTTTGATCTTGATAGCCTTTGCGGTGCAGGGACCAATCTTCACGGGATACGGTGAATAGCGGTTCTGTCATGGGAGACACCTCCTGGATGAAAGGCAAAATAACGATAAGATGAAAAAAGTGCTTGTTACTATTTATATTCGAGGAGAGGGGGGATATGTGAACAGAAATTTTTGCGGGCTTGTCCCATTTTGGCCATTCCTAGAAGCAAAAAAAGCCGACCCTATGATGTAGGAGTCAGCTTTGTTGATCTCGTGAAAAAAAGTGTTGTCATGAAAAAATAAATTTGGTACAATAAAGATTAGTATATTATTGGTGGTATTACGTGCATAATTATCTATATTAAGATTAGCATAGTACCGTGGTATTGTCAACTGGAATCACCATGACTCACGAGCAAGGGAGATGAATTATGACTGACGATCAACGTGAGGAGCTGCAAACAAAGCCGACTCTCGAACAAGTAAAAGAGCAACTTATAGAGCTGGGGAAGAAGCGCTCCTCGTTGACCTACCGGGAAATTACGGAGAAGCTGGCTCCCTTTGAACAGGACCCGGATCAGATTGACGATTTCTTTGAGCAGCTCATCGAACAAGGCATTGACATTAGCGACGCCGCGGATAACGGCAGAGAACAACAACAGCAAGAGGGGGCTCCTGCTGACACGGATTTCGACTTGGATAATCTGACCTTACCTCCGGGGATCAAGATTGATGATCCGGTTCGCATGTATTTAAAAGAGATCGGACGTGTCGGGCTTCTTTCCGGTGAAGAGGAAGTAAAGCTGGCTCTGCGGATTGAACAGGGAGATGAAGAGGCGAAGCGCAGACTTGCCGAAGCGAACCTGCGGCTAGTCGTCAGTATCGCAAGACGATATGTCGGGAGAGGCATGCTGTTCCTCGATTTGATTCAAGAAGGAAACATGGGCTTGATCAAGGCGGTGGAGAAGTTTGATCATCGCAAAGGGTTTAAGTTCAGTACTTACGCAACCTGGTGGATTCGCCAGGCTATCACCCGTGCAATCGCCGACCAGGCTAGGACGATTCGGATTCCCGTACATATGATTGAGACGATCAATAAACTGGTGCGTGTATCCAGACAGCTGCTGCAGGATCTCGGCCGGGAGGCGACGCCGGAGGAGATCGCGAAAGCGATGGAATTAAGCGAAGAGAAGGTTCGCGAGATCATGAAGATCTCTCAAGAGCCGGTATCGCTGGAGACGCCGATCGGGGAAGAGAACGACTCGAACCTCGGTGATTTTATCGAGGATCAGGATGCGCTGGCTCCCGCGGATGCCGCGGCCTTCGAGCTGCTTCGAGAGCAGCTGGAGGAGGTTCTTGATACGCTTACGGAGCGGGAAGAAAATGTTCTGCGATTGCGCTTTGGCCTGGACGACGGCCGCACAAGGACGCTGGAGGAAGTGGGTAAGGTGTTCGGTGTTACCCGTGAGCGGATTCGCCAGATTGAGGCGAAGGCGCTCAGGAAGCTGAGACATCCGAGCCGCAGCAGAAGGCTGAAGGATTTTATGGATAGCTGACGTATGCGAGGGAGCGGCCTGGAGAGGCCGCTTTTCTTGTTGTCGGTAGGATTTGTGGGATATGATGGCGAATGGATGAAAGATACGGTTATACGGAAGGGTTGGAGCTGGGATGAAGCGTGGCGGGCAAGCGGGAAGACTGGGAAGAATAGTATGCCTGATTGGCTTAGTGGGCCTATTAGGGCTGGAGTCGGGATGGGTAGCTCAAGCAGCGCCGCACAAGGAACGAACGGTTTGTCTTGACCCGGGGCACCAGCTGCGGGGGATTAATGAACATGAGCCAATAGGACCCGGTGCTGCGGAAACGAAGCCGAAGGTATCTTCGGGAACGGCAGGGGTGAAAACGAAGAGGCCGGAGTATGCGGTCAATTTGGATGCAGGGCTGCTGCTCCGCGACCGGCTGCAGGAATACGGCTACAAGGTCGTGATGACCCGCGAGGTGCACGATGTGAATCTTTCGAATCGGGAGCGCGCGGCGGTATGCAATGAAGCAGCCGCAGACCTTGCGGTGCGTATTCACGCCGATGGCGACAGCTCATCCAAGACGCAGGGCATGACGATGCTTTACCCTGGCTTGAATAAGTATACAGGTGCGATCCATGAAGAAAGCCGCCGCGCGGCGGAGGTTGTACTCCCCGAGGTAATTGCTGCTACCGGCGCTGTTTCTCGAGGTGCCGTGCCACGTACGGATCTGAGCGGCTTTAACTGGTCGGAGGTGCCGACGATCCTTGTAGAGATGGGCTTTATGTCCAATCCAAGAGAGGATGAGTTACTGTCCGACTCGGAATATGTAGGCCGAATGGTGCAAGGGCTTGCCACGGGCATCAACAAGTTCTTGTCCGAAACCGTAGAAGGGGAGCCGCTGGACATGCAGGGAGAAATGGTGCTAAGTCAGCCTGCCCGGCTATTCGAGCTCGTGGAGGGCCGCATGCTGCGAACGACGTTATCTTTGAGTCCGCAGACGGTTTGGGCTGCTGAGGTACGAGGCGAATGGGCGAAGATTGACACTTGGGTGGGAGAGCGTTGGGTGCATCTGCAGGAGGAGCCATCCGTTTGACAGTGGAATCCCGTTCAAGTATACTTCAGATACTACCATAATGAAATTAGTCTTCTAAGAAGGAGGGAGATGGCCGTATGTCTTCCCCTATTGACCCCAAGCAGCTTTGCTCGGTACGTGAGTTTATTCTTTTCATCGGGCAGAAGCTGAAGAAGTGCACCCAGGCGTTCGAAAGCAATTGTGACCTGAATCGGCACGAGGCTTCGATCCTTCTTCTGCTGCACCAACGCGGCCCGCTCGTGGTGAAGGAGATCGCAGGGCAGATGCAGGATATCAGCCCCAGTACGTTGACCCGGCTGCTTGACAGTCTGGAGGAGAAACGCTTCATCCGGAGGAATCTCGATCCGGGAGATCGGCGGAGCTTTGTGATCACGCTGACGGAAGAGGCCCGCGAGGTCATGGAGAGCTTTCCGAAGCATATGGAGACGCTTGCCGGAGCTATGCTGGAATCGCTCACTCCAGCGGAGCGTATGATCTTGCTGGAGCTCTTTAACAAGATGGAGAAGCACATGGAAAATCCGTGAGTAACCCGCTTTTCTCGGCGGCACAAAGGTGCTGCTTGGAAAGCGGATTTTTTAAGCATAATAGTACCGAAATGAAAATATTCTAGAGTGAAATGATAGGAGTGGGACTTGATGAATACCGAGGGGTTAGGCGCGGCTGTTTTGTCCGAAGAGGACCGACGAAAGCCGATTATCGAGGTGGAGGGCCTTGTGAAGCGTTATGGTGATTTCATGGCGGTACGCGGCATTCATTTTCAGGTGCTGCAGGGCGAGGTGTTCGGGTTGCTCGGACCGAACGGCGCGGGGAAAACCACAACCATGGAAATGATCGAGGGGCTGCGTAAGCCGGACGGCGGTATAGCGAAGGTAGCCGGCTTTGATACGCAGACTGCGCTGAACCGCGTGAAGGAGGTCATCGGTGTTCAATTGCAGTCGACCTCGCTGTTCGAGCTATTGAAGGTGAAGGAAATCATGAACATGTACGCCAGCTTCTACAAGCGCTCCCTCTCGGTGGATATGCTGCTGGAGCAGATGATTCTGACGGATAAGGCGAATTCCCGGGTCAAAGGACTGTCTGGCGGACAGAAGCAGCGGCTTGCCATTGCACTGGCGCTCTTGAATGATCCGAAGGTAGTATTCTTGGATGAGCCGACTACAGGCTTAGATCCTCAAGCGCGCCGCACCTTGTGGGATATCATTCTCAAGCTGAAGCAAGCGGGCAAGACGGTCGTGCTGTCCACGCATTACATGGAGGAAGCCCATGTCCTGTGCGACCGCATTTGCCTGATGGACAGGGGCGAGATCATTGCCCTGGACACCCCGCGCAATCTCGTAAGCGGCTTGCAGTCGGACAGCGCTATCGAGTTCCGGCTGCCCGAGCTTCCTGAGGACCCGGGCGACATCGATCGTTTGCTGAAGCGGTTAGGAGAGCTGGGAGAGGTCAAGCGAGCCGAGCGGCGCAACGAGGTGTTCGTGCTGCATACGGATCACCTGCAGACCTCGCTGCTTGAATTCATTCAGTTCACCGAGCGGGAGACGCTGAAGTTCCAGGAGCTTCAGACTCGATCGGCAACCTTGGAGGATGTATTCCTTCAGATGACGGGAAGGAGCTTGCGAGAAGCATGAGAGCATATATACAGCTTACGATGGCGCAGCTGCGCATTTTTTCCCGGAACCGGTCGTTCCTGTTTTTTACCCTTGTGTTTCCAATCGTGCTGATGGTTGCGCTGGGCTCGTTTCTGGGCAACGGCGGCGGGGTGCAGCTGTCAACGGCATTAATTGATCAGGACCGCAGCGCAGCGTCCTCCCAGTTTATCGAATCGTTGAAGGCTCAGCTGGTGCTGGATGTGACGATGCTGGAGAACGATGATGCGGCTTTGGATGAGCTGAAGAAGGGCGACCGCCAGCTCGTTGTGGTCATCCCGAAGGGATATGGAGATGCCGTCGCGACGGTGAAGGCAGGGGCCGCTGCGGGGACGGCGAAAGAGGCTCAGGTCACGGTCTATTATGACGAAACGAACATGACCAATTCCCAGCTCGGGGTGCAGCTCGTCCAGACGGCCGCGGATAACGTGAGCAAGCAGCTCACTCAGTACAAGCAGTGGGTTACTGTTCAGCCGAAGGGGATTCAATCGATTAACTTGAAATATATCGATTTCCTCGTTCCGGGCATTGTGGCGATGATGATTATGTCCAACAACCTGAACGGTGTTGCCGGGCAAATTGCCGCGTGGCGGGAACGGGGGATTCTGCGCAGGATGCAGTCGACCACGCTGAAGGCCTCCACGTTCATCGCGGCACAAATTACATCTCGTTTAATTATGAACGGTTTTCAGGCCATTGCGGTGCTTCTAGTGGGTTACCTGTTTTTCGATACGCAGGTGAACGGCTCCTGGTGGCTATTGATCCTGTTCGTCGTGCTCGGCACGCTGACCTTCATGTCCATCGGCTTCATTGTAGCCGGGCTTGCCAAGACGCCGGAGAGCGCAGGGCCGATTGCGGGCTTCATCTCGTTCCCGCTGCTGTTCCTCGGAGGCGTATTTTTCCCGGTGAAGAATATGCCGGAGCTGCTCCAGCCTGTTGTAAAGCTGCTGCCGATCACCCATCTGTCGGGCTCGCTCCGTCAAGTGATGAACGTAGGGGCGGATTTGACTACCCTCTGGCCCGAAGCGGCGCTGCTCGGCGGCTGGATGGCGGTTGCTTTTATTATTGCGAGCTTGTCCTTTAAATGGGAATAATACATTCTAGTTGGGGAGAGGATTATTCATGAGTCAGCCAAATCAGAACTACGCGAATCATCGTCAGATCGTGCCGGTGGTGCATTATTTTCTCATGCCGTTAGGCCTCATCGTTGCGATTGCGTCCCTTGTGTATGCTCTAGGAAGCTTGAGGAGCGGGGATCGGCTGCTAGAGCCGTTAGTGATTGTCGGATTGTCCGTGATGGTGATGCTGCTTATCCCGTTGTCCCGGTCATTCGGTGTAAAAGTGCAGGACCGTTTGATCCGGACCGAAGAGAATTTACGGTACTTCCGATTGACGGGGCAGTGGCTGGATTCCCGTATTACACTGAAACAGCTGATTGCTCTACGTTTCGCAAGCGATCAGGAGTTTCCGGCTCTTTGTGACAAGGCAGTGAAAGAGCAGCTGTCGCCGGGCGACATCAAGAAACTCATTAAGAGCTGGAGAGGCGACTACTATAGAGTGTAGTCAGAAAGCTGATCGATGTTTATCTGATAGCGATGGATTCGCTTGGCTCCGGTCCCTTTTGGCCGCAGAATGTTTTTGTGATGCAGCTTCCTAAGGATGCGGCAAGCTTTGTATCGACTGACCTCCAGCAGCGACATGATGTCGCTTGCCCGGAGGTCTTTTTTCTTGTCCAAGGCATGGAGGATAATCTCTTTCTCCGTGGGGTTCAGCCTTGTAGTTGTGGTGCTGCCGCGCTGAGCCATGCGTCTTCCCATCAGCTGAAGCAGCTGCTGTTGACATAGCTTGGGGCGTTCCTTCACATCGTCGTAGGAGAACCTTAGGATTTGCCAGCCTTCGATGATGAGGCTGTTCTGCCGCATGAGCTGATCGGAAAATTGCCACCGGCTGATCTTCGATAGATGGGGGCCGTATCCATCGATTTCAATCGCTAACCGAATCGGCGCACGAAGAAAGGCGAAATCCAGGAAGCGTGTGCCCTCCTTGTAATCGACCACTTCGTACTCCGGATGCAGATCCTCCAAATGCTGAAAGATGGGATACCACACCTGTTCTAGGAATAGCTGCTCCGCATGGCTGTGCCCCTCCACCAGTCGGCGAAGTCTCTCTCCCGCGCGAGCTGTTTGATGCGCTGCTAGCCACTGAGCATGGGCCGTTTCGAACGTTGACATGGCTTCATACCTCCCCTGGTCAAATAAAAACGCCGCTCACCACAAAACGATTACGTTTGGGTAGAGCGGCGTGTGCTTCACTGCCTAATATATGTGTTCAATATTACTACATTTGTGATTATTTTACAAGAGGTAAAGAGGGACCGCTACTAAACTCCATGCCGTGTTGAGCGGCTGGCGGGAGGCTTGAGTGCCCAATAGTGGCAGAAATGCGATTGGAAGCAGCGAGAGAGCGTGAAACCGCGGAAATAGTGGCGAAAGTGCCACTGCATGTCGTGTTAAGCGGCTGATGGGACACGTAAGTGCACGGTAGTAGCAGAAATGCGACTGGAAGCAACGAGAGTGCGTGAAACCGCGGAAATAGTGGCAAAAGTGCCACTGCATGCCGTGTAGAGCGGCTGATGGGACGCGTGAGTGCACGATAATGGCAAAAGTGCGATTGAAAGCGGCTGGAGTACGTGAAACCGCGGAAATAGTGGCGAAAGTGCCACTGCATGCCGTGTTGAGCGACTGATGGGACACGTAAGTGCACGGTAGTAGCAGAAATGGGACTGGAAGCGGCGAGAGTGCGTGAAACCACGGAAATAGTGGCGAAAGTGCCACTGCATGCCGTGTTGAGCGACTGATGGGACGCGAGAGTGCACAGTAGTGGCAGGAGTGCGGCTGGAGTGCCAGAAACCGTCGGATGTGCCGCAAATTTACGCCTAGGCGCTTCCCGTTCTCCCGGAGCTTGCATATGCATAATTATGGTATAATACCCTTACCATCATAGACCAGAGGAGGTTCCTATGGAGACAGCACTGCTGGGCAGCTTCGTATCGGCGATGGCCACGGTGATGGGCGCTGTACCGCTGCTATTCGTCAAGAAGCTATCCGAGAAGTGGAAGGACGTACTCATCGCCTTTACGGCGGGCATTATGGTTGCCGCGAGTACCTTCGGACTGATGCCGCAGGCGATTAAGGAAGAGGGTATCTTCGCACTATCCGTCGGTTTCATATTAGGCTTCGTCGTACTGGACAGGATCGAGAAGAATATCCCCCATATCGACGTTGAGAATGATTCGGGCGTCAGCCAGTTCCATGCGAAATCGCTGCTCGTCATCATCGCTCTTTTTATTCATAATATACCGGAGGGACTCAGCACCGGATTCAGCTACGCAAGCCAGAACGAGAGCTTGGGGCCGATGGTCGCCATCTCTATAGGAGCGCAGAATATGCCGGAGGGGCTGGTGCTAGGCGTCTTCCTGCTGAACTCAAACGTGACAAAATGGAAATCGTTCCTCATCGTCACGCTGACCGGCCTTATGGAAATGGTATCTGCCGTCGTCGGCTACTTCACGGCAAACTCCATTCAGCCGCTTGTCGGGTACGGACTCGCCTTCGCGGCTGGCGCCATGCTGTTCATCGTCTATAAGGAACTGATCCCGGAAAGCCACGGCCACGGCTATGAACGCCCCTCGACCTATTCCTTTATGTTCGGTCTCCTGCTCATGATTTACATCAGCTACCTGTTCACGTAGCATAGCATAGTCGCTTAAGCTGCCGAGCCGGCCTTCAAGAGGAATAATGTGACGTATGTTCCCAAATACTACGGGAGACTACAACGGAAGGGGCTGGCAGCATGCAAGCGACGAAGGACAAAACCGTTACGATGCTTAACGATTATTTGAAGGGTGTCTATATGGGAGTACATAGCTATGAGACGTACATCCAGCATGTGAAGAGCCCTGAAGTAAAGCGGGCCTTTCAGGAGATTCAGCAAAGCCATAAGAAGGAAGCAGCCGATCTGGCGGAACGCATCCAGAATTTAAACGGAACCGCCGCGGACGGACCCGGACTTATTGATTCGATTGCAGGCACGATCAGCAACAAATGGAAAGGCGTAAGCGAAGAAACGGCCGAGCTCATCCAAGAAGCGATAAAAGGCGAGCGCATGGGCATCGAGCAATCGGAGAAGCTGCTTCAGCAGGAGCTGGATGATACAAGCCGCAAGCTGATCGAACGTATCCGCCAATCCGCAGAAAACCATATCAAGCAGCTGGAAAAACACATCGTATAAATTCAAGCATCTCTCCAAACATCCCTTTGGCCATAGCGCTGGAGGGATGTTTTTTTGTACGGGACCTAATGACTATCATTACCCGTGACCGTGTCATGCATGACTGTCACAATATGCAAAAGTGTGTCGAAACACACTTGTTTTGACGGTGGTGCTGTTCTAAGATGAGGGCATCCGCAGCAGTCGGGTAGGTCGCAGGTCGGGCCTGACGCTGCACAGTTTACCGGAAGGGGAGGAATCGACATGATCATGGGGAAGCAAAGGCTTCGCCGGGCTGCAGCCGGATGTCTCGCTGTTTGTTTAAGCTTGACAGGTCTGCTCCCGACTTGGAGCGCTCAGGAGGTGGGAGCAGCCGTTACAAACGAAAAGGCCGTTTATACGGACGGTCTTGCCGCCGGATTTACGGATCACAGCTGGGCCGAGCATTCGCTGGAGGAGACACAGACGGTACATCAGGGAACAAGCTCCATCCGTTTCAACCCCAGCTTCGACGGGGGGTTATACCTGTACAGTCAGGAGCCGCTCCTCGTCTCCGAGCTGAATACGCTGCAATTTTGGATTCACGGGGGCGGGCAAGGACAGCAGCAAATGAACGTCATCTTTCAGGCCGGCGGTGAGCCGGTGGCGAAGGTGGACCTGAGCCAGTATTTAGAGAGCGGCGGGCTTCAGGGGGACGCATGGCAGAAGGTGCAAATCGATCTTACGCCGCTGCGCATCCCGAACGGCGTCTATGACGGCATTTTGCTCAGGGACAAGAGCCAGGGTCAGCAGGGGAGCGTATACATAGACAATGTGAGTCTTCTATTTGAAAGCGTGCCTGTTTCGAACAAGCCGCCCGCTTCGGTATATGAGCAGCTTAAGGTTTTTGACAGCAAGCTGAATGCCGGGTTTCACAATTACAGCTGGGGTTCGCATTCTTTGACAGAACAAGCGACGGTCCACTCGGACGTGTACGCGATGATGCTGCAGCCCGGCTGGAATGCGGGCCTGTATTTATACAAGGATCGAGTCTTGAGCACCGCGGAATACACAACGCTCGAGTTCTGGATTCACGGCGGTACAACGGGAGGTCAGCAGGTCAATTTGATTCTCCAGGCAGGCGGCGACCCGGTAGTCACCATCGATTTGAACAATTACCTGAGCCATCGAACGATCCAGCCCGGCCTATGGGAAAAGGTGACGATCCCGCTCAATGAGCTCCCGGTGCCGAACGCCATCCTCGACGGCTTCTTATTCGTAGGACGCGGAGATCAGGAGCAGGGGAAGCTGTATTTGGACGATATGGTATTGACCAAGGAAGTGTATCAGCAGCCGCAGCGCAAGGATATCACCTTCGGCCGCACCTCCTTGCTGATGTACAACGGGAACTCCGAGCTCCCTGTCGTTACCTCGAATTTTGATAACGGGTATTCCGAGCGTGTCACGCATGCGGTGTACTGGGCTTCCTCCGAGCCGGACGTTGTCAGCGTAAGCGGGGGCGTTCTTCAGGCACATCGTACGGGAACCAGTGTGGTTACCGCCACCTATGACAGCTTCGAGGCGCAGCTCGAGGTGAAGGTAATCGAGGCGCTGCCGGAAACCGTCTATGACGACCAGCTGCAAAACAATTACGACAACTGGAGCTGGGGGAAGGTTGATCTTCAAAATAGCTCCGTGGTTCATACAGGGATGCGTTCGATCCGTTTCCAGCCGCACAACTGGACGGGTGTGTACCTGAATCATGACGAACCGTATGCCGTGCAGGATTACTACGGCTATGAGTTCTACGTGCATGGGGGCGATAAGGGCGGACAAAAGCTTCGTTTCGTCGTTCAGGACGGCAACAGTATTCTCGGCTCGGTTGTGCTCGATGATATTTTGCCGTACGGGATTAAGGCCGGCGAGTGGACCAAGGTTACCGTTCGCCTCTCCGATCTCGGTTTAACAGACGGCTATTTCGACTCCTTTGTTTTCCAGGCCTGGGATTGGAAGGAGCAGCCGGCGGTGTATTTTGACGATGTGAAGCTGCTTCGCTTTAAAGACCGGGTCCAGAATCCGAAACCTCCGGTTACCAACGTGAGCGTACAGATCGATACGACGCAAAATCGCAGAGCTGTCAATCCCGACATCTACGGCGTCAATTATGAGGAGATTCCCCCGGAGGACGTGTCCTCCTTCACCCAATATCCCGTTGTCCGCTGGGGCGGTAATGCCGCTACGCGCTACAACTGGGAGGCCAATGTACAAAATCATGCAGCCGATTGGTTCTATATGAACCTGCCTAAGGAAATCAGTCCGAATGAGACGCTCCCGCACGGCTCGAGAACCGACCGGCTGATCGACAAAACCTTAGGTAACGGCGGTAAAATGCTGCTGCAGGTACCGACTATCGGCTGGACGCCGAAGGATCGTCAAGTAAGAGTCGGTTTCTCCGTGAACAAATACGGGGCGCAGCAGCAAACGGAGTGCTCGTATGGCGGTTGGTGGTGTAACCCGGATGCAGGCAACGGCGTGACGCCGGACGGGCAAACCATAACAGGCAACGATCCGAACGATACGTCCAAAAGGGTCGGTCCAGACTTCATTACCCGCTGGATGGACCATATTCAAAGCCGCGTAGGCGATAAGGTCAATTACTATGCGCTGGATAATGAGCCGATGCTTTGGCCTTATACGCATCGGGATATTCATCCGGAGAAAACGACGTATGATGAAATTTGGGGTTATACCCAAGCATATGGACAAGCGATTAAGGATAAAGATCCCGACAGTCAAATTTTCGGTCCGGTCGTTTGGGGCTGGTGCGCCTACTTCTATTCGGCGGCGGACGGCTGTTCCTCCGGACCCGACAGGCAAAGTCATGGCGGCAAGCCCTTCCTGGAATGGTTCTTGGAGCAGGTGAGAGGTTATGAGAATCAGCGCGGTACGCGATTGATCGATTACCTCGATATTCATTATTATCCGACGGAAGCGGGCGTAGCGATTACGGCGGACGAATCGAACTCGGTGGCTGCAAGAAGATTAAAATCACTCAAGGCGCTTTACGACCCCTCCTTCCGGGACAGCTCTTCGTGGATCGGCGAGCCGGTGAATCTGATCCCGCGGATGAAGGAGATCATTAACAAAACGGCTCCCGGGACGAAGCTTGCGATTACGGAGTACAACTTCGGCAACGGACGAGGAATCAGCAGCGGGCTGGCGCAGGCGGAAGCGATGGCGATTTTCGGCCGGGAGGGCGTCGATTTGGCAACACGCTGGGGACAGCCGCTGGCGAACACGCCGGTCGAAGATGCCTTCAAGCTGTACCTGGACTATGACGGAAAGGGCAACCGAGTTCAAGGCGATAGTGTAAGAACCGAAAGCAGCCATGTCGACATGGTAGGCGCCTATTCGATTCAGGGCTCCGACGGCAAGCTCTACATGCTGCTCTTCAACAAGGATACGGCTCCGAAAGTCATGGATATGAAGGTAGCGGGGACGTCTCTTCGCCAAGGCGAGGTATACCGGTTCGACAGCACGAACCGACTCTCTCAGGCCGGGACGATGCAGCTGCAGAACCAATTCTCGATAGAGGTGCCGGCGAGGTCGGCGACGCTCATTGTGGGTACACCGTAGAAGGGAGTTGGGAGAATGAGTAACATGGGCAACTGGAAGAATAAGATCGTTCGTGGAGGAGCAACTGCGCTGCTCCTCGCTACGGTGTTGTCTGCCGACACCACGCTTGCCGCGGAGCCGCTGCGCGATGTAGAAAGCGGTTCATGGTATGAAAGAAACGTACAATGGGCGGTTACGAAGGGGATTGTGGACGGCTACGAAGACCAAACCTTCCGCCCCTACGACCAGGTGTCGGAGGCAGAGTTTCTAACGATGCTGCTGCGTTCCCATGGTATGGAGGTTCGCGCCTTGAAAGCCGGTGAAGCGTGGTTCGGACCCTATTATGAAAAGGCACAGTCCCTTGCGATTCCGGCGGCCCTAAAGACGGAGGATCGGCTTCAGCCGATTCCCCGGGGGCAGGTTGCTGCCATAATTGCCGCCTATTTCGGTAAGCGGCTAACGGCAACCGAGGCGGTGCAATTCGTTCTGGATAAGGGGATATCAAATGGGAAAACGGCTCCCACAGTGGAGGGTTACCGGATGAACGACCGGCTGTCGAGGGCGGAGGCGGTTACCTTCGTCCGTGGCGTCGTCGTCTTCGCGGAGTCGGAGGAGGGGCGGAAGCTGCTTGCGCCGGCCGATGCGACGAAGAAGCCTGCGAGCACAGAGAAGCAAGCGTCCGAGACGGCAGACAGCTCGGCAGCGGGAAGCGGAAGCAGTGGAGGTTCCTCAGGAAGCAACGGGTCCTCCGGCGGAGGGGACAGTTCACCGGGACCAAGTAGACCGCAAACACCGGTGCTGACCGAAGAATCTCGTACCGTTCTCGATCAGCAGGCAAAGACGGCCATTTCGCAGCTTGGTCTTACGATTCAGGAAAGCGGGCAAAGCTTGAGAATCCCTAGTCCGGAGGGCGGGGGCAGCGGACTGATCCAGACCCGGACCGACGACCGCTCCGGCGAAATTCAAATCCTGGAGCCCGGCAGCCCGGTGCTGGTCAAATCGGCTTACACGCTGCTTAAGGCAGCGGGAGCTGCGTTAAGCGAGTCTGATTTTACCCATATGGTCCGACAGGTCGACACGACCGGAAGCAGTACGGCGGTCAAGCTGGGAAGCCAGATGATTTCCGTTCTGAGAACGGTTCCCTCAGGGACCGTTGTTGTCAGATATGCAGGGATGAGATAAGGCCGTTCCGGTGCAAGCGACAAATGTTCCTATCTCCTCGACAAAACTTCCTATGTCGCCGTCTAGCGGATTCTTTTACAATAGGGGTAGACTGATAGGCTGGGAGGATGCACGGATGACGGAGACCAAGGTGGGCAAGTCGCTCAACGAGCATTTGGCGGAGGATACGAATAAACTTTTACATATGATCGAGGATATGAGTCAGAAGTACCCGGCCGACAGCGACCAATGGAAAAAGCTGAATTCGATCTGGGTTTCGACAGAGACGATGATGCGGATCACCAAGATTGAGATTGCGTTCAACGAAAGCTGAGCAGCTCTTTAAACGATAAGCAGGCATGATGCAGGCGGCCGCCGCATCATGCCTTTTTCCTTTTTAAACGTATACGGACGGCTTGCCCATGGCATGTTCCAGGCTTCTCAGCTTCGCTTTTATTACTGCAAGGAAGTATTATAGCGGGAGGTATTGAATATATGGTATATTAGCCTTTTACATCACGTCATCCTTGGGGGTATCTGAAGATGAGCATCATACAACGTAACAACGTTCAAATAAAAGGCAGCGGTGAAATGCCCATGATATTTGCGCATGGCTTTGGCTGCGATCAGCATATGTGGCGTTTTGTAGCTCCCGCATTTGAGAGCGATTACCGAACCATCCTGTTCGACTATGTCGGCTCGGGGAAGTCCGATTGGGGAGCCTATAACCCGGAACGCTACAAGGATTTAGCAGGCTATGCACAGGATTTGCTGGATGTGTGCGAAGCCGCCGGTATGCAAAAGGGGATCTTTGTAGGGCATTCTGTCAGTGCTATGATCGGGATTCTTGCGGCTATCCGCGAGCCGAGTCTCTTTAGCAGGCTGATTCTGATCGGTCCTTCCCCGTGCTTTATCAATGAACCGCCAGACTATATAGGAGGCTTCGAAAGGAAGGATATTGAAGAGCTGATTGAGCTGATGAGCAAAAATTATAAGGGCTGGGCTAACTTCTTGGCGCCTATTGTCATGGCGAATCCGGATCAGCCGGAGCTCGCCCGCGAGCTTGAGGAAAGCTTTTGCGCGATGGATCCTCAAATTGCCATTTCATTTGCACGGGCAACCTTCTTATCGGACTATCGTCAGGAGCTGTCGAAGGTAAACATTCCCGCGCTCATCCTTCAATGCGATCAAGATGCTATTGCTCCTTTGGAGGTAGGTGCGTTCGTGCATTACCAAATGCCCCAGAGCACCTTGCAGCTCATGCAAGCAACGGGACACTGCCCGCATATCAGTCATCCTGAAGAAACCATTCAGCTGATCAAACAATACCTATGCACTTCCTTTCCGGATTCTTCGGAGAGCAGGGCGGGTCATGGATGACCGACTGCTTAACGCTCCGTGCGGGTACTTGACCTTAGATGACGATTGCCGAATTCTATCGGTTAATCATACGCTTCTTGCACTTATCGGATATCAAATGGACTTATTGTATATGTGTAAATTCGAATCGATCTTAAGCAGGTCCAGCCGGGTTATATTCCAAATTTATTTTGCTCCCTTAATTAAGCTGAACCAAAGAATCGATGAAATGTATGTATCCTTAACATCCGTAACAGGAGAGAACGTTCCTGTGCTGCTGAGTGCTGTCCGTAGGGAGCAGCAGGGTATTTGTTCCAATGAATGCGTCTTGCTCCCGATGCAGCGTCAAATGGAGTATGAGCGGCAGATCACTCAAGCTGAGTATGGGGCAAACCGGGCCAAGAGCGAATTAGAACAGCTGCAGCACTTACTGAAAACAAAGGAAGATGAGCTTCGAGAGCTTACTGCGAAGCTGGAAGAGGTCCGCTCTCAAGCCAAAGCAGCGGAACAGTCCCTCGCTCAAATTAAGTCAGAGCTGAAAGCGGCCGAAGGAGCCTTGTCTCCCTTTCCATGCTTCAAGAAACCGTTAAGCGAATAGAGGATGCCTGTTGAAACATGGGGACAATTTCTATTTTTTGACAACACACATATACTTTTTTGTACTATAAAAAAGGAGTGTGTTCCTTTGAGCCCTCAAAGCAGACCGAATCACCTGGCGTGGCATGAAACCTTGGAGCTGCATGAGCTTGTGGCATTCCAGACCAGCCAGTTAGTCTCGTTCAAAAAGAAGCTGCCCAGTCTTCAAGACCGGGGCCTATACTCCCTTTACTCTGAAACGGTAAAAATTTTGGAGAAAAATCTTACGGAGCTATTGCAATTTTACCCTAAAGCTCCTGAGATGCGAAGCAGCAGCGATATGCCGGAGCTGCTCGGCGCAGAGTCCGCCCAGCTGCTGGCTTTTGCCAAAACGGCTGTTCGTAATTACGCTATCGCCATCACGGAGACCGCTACCCCTCAGTTAAGAGCTGTTTTTCACAAACAGCTGATAGGTGCGATAGAGCTGCACGGGAAAGTATTTCAGTTCATGTACGAGCGCGGATTGTACCCTGCCTATGATTTAAAAGCATTGCTGGCCAATGATGTTACGAATGCCAAAGCGGCTATCTCCTTGTAAGGCGACAAGAAATCCATTACGAAGATCGCTTACCGGCTATTATGGCAGGTAGTCAGCGATCTTTTTGCTGTTCCGGAAATATGTATAATTTGGAAACGATCGGGGGTTACTAAGGATAGGAGATTAATAAACACTTAACATAAAACGCGGTTGGATTTAACATGAGCCGTCTATGATGGATGGAGTAGGAGATCAAGCGAAGGAGGACATTTCTAGTGAACACCTTAACCATCAAAAGAGGGAGACGGTTGTCGGTGCTGTTATTGCTGCTTGTACCGCTTGTGCTTTGGTCGGTGCAGGAGGTGCTGGCTCAGCATGTATTCCTTCAGGAGGATCGTGTTCAGGAGATGGAGATAGGGCTGGTCAAGGCGCGTGATCTTCCGGTTCTTTCCATTCTGGAAGCGAAGGACTTTATCGGGCAGACGGTGAGGATCCGCGGGATTGTTACGACGGAGGAAATCACGCGACAGGGCAATATCCGATCCGTTCATATACAAGATGCTACCGGCGGGATTCACTTAAGCGCCTATGAGGGAATGACTCTTCAAAAGGGTGACCAGGTGCAAGTGATCGGGGCCATTGCAGATGTCAAAGGATTAATGGAAATTCGGCCTCAGTACGGAGGTCTTGCGATACTAAAGACCGATCAGGCTTTGCCTCCGGTGAACGTACTGACGGCCGGCGATCTGAAGGATGCAAGAAAGCTTGAAGCATTAAAAGGGACCGTCGTTACAATCAAAGCGCAGCTGCAAGAGATCCCGCAAGAGGCTCGAGACGAGGGGGTACTGATCCCTCTTCAGGCGGGGGAAGGAAGCAAGCTGTCGTTGCGTCTTCCGAAAGAGACGATCAAGCCCTCACAGCTTCAGGTTGGCGGCATTTATGAGGTGACGGGAATTCTTAGCCAGCACCGGCAATATCAAATTTTGCCGCAGCATATCGAGGATATAAGCTTAATCAGCCCGCCGCGCGGGTAGGTTAAGCTTTTTTTCTTGTGCTTCGAGGTGGGACTATCGAATTCTTGCTCTCCTATTGCAATTGTATTATCACACGCTGAACGTTGGTTTATAATGAGTGTCACGAGGAGCTAGGGAGGTGGGTTCGTTTGCAAGACGATCAAGTGTTCGAAGCGGTGTATGAGACGATATTGAGCCGGGATACACGGCATGACGGAGTGTATTATGTCGGTATCGTCACCACAGGCATTTTCTGTCGTCCGTCCTGCCGTTCGCGAACGCCGAAGCGGGACAATGTGAGGGTCTACAGCAGCATAGAGGAAGCCCGGCATGCAGGGTTTCGGGCGTGCAAGCGCTGCAAGCCGGACGACCCGACCCGTCATGGACCGGATGCCGAGCTGGCTGAAGCTTTGTCCGAGCTCATCCGGCAGCGCTACCGGGAGAACGGTCTCACACTGGAAGCGATGGCCGCCGCCCTTGCCATTAGCCCTTACCATATGCAGCGTGTGTACAAAAGGGTCACCGGATTGACCCCTTCGAAGCGGCTGCAGCAGGTCCGAATCGAAGCGGCGAAGCGCTGTCTTCATGAGACGGATCGGCCGATCGCCGATATAGCCAAAGCAAACGGATTTGGGACGGCCGCCCATTTTTCCTTTGTATTTCAGAGAAGTGAGGGCTGTGCGCCTAATGAATATCGAAACCGAATAGCAAAGAAGGAGAATACCGATGAAGAATAACCGTTCATGTACGGAGGTGTGCTGGGACACCTTCATTCACCCTTTATTCGACAACAGGCCGATTTACTTGGCGGCGACGGAGAAAGGGTTATGCCGGATTACATGGCCGACGGAATCGTTCGATACGCTGCAAAGCTGGGTGCTTAAGCAAATACCGGATGCGCTGTTGATAGAGAACGGATTGCCGTTAGCAGAGGCCGCCGAGCAGCTGCGTCACTATTTTGACGGGCGCAGGGATGCTTTCTCGCTGCCCCTGGACATGCGGGGGACCCCGTTCCAAATCAGTGTATGGCAGGCGCTAACGGAGATTCCTTTGGGCCAAACGAGAAGCTACTCCGATATAGCCGTTGCGGTAGGAAGCCCGGCCGCAGTCAGAGCTGTAGGGGCGGCCAATGGAGCCAATCCGATTCCGATCGTTGTTCCTTGTCATCGGGTCATCGGCAAGAACGCGGCATTGACAGGCTTCCGCGGAGGAATCATGACGAAGCAGAAGCTTCTGGAACGGGAGGGATTTCATGATTACACCGGGAAAGCGCACGCAAGATTTCGGTTTTGATCCTGAATCCGGTGTGGTTACGATGGCGCTTCCGGCGAGCTTCAGTTATAGTGAAGCCTTGCATTATCTTTCGAGATCGCCGCTGGAATGCTTGCATCTCGTGGAAGATCGGCGTATTTATAAGCTGCTGGAGCTGGAGCCGATGGAGGAGCCGGTCCTTATTGAAATTTCCGAGCAGGAGCAAGGCTGTCTTCTGCTTCGCTCGGTTGAGGGCAAGCCCCTAAGCCCATCCGCCGGACAAGCGGCCGTCTCCTATATACAGGAGTGGTTCGACCTGAAGAGGGATGTAACGCCCTTCTACGTTATGGCCGAGCGGGACCCGCTGTTAAGCAAGCTGGCGGAGGATTATGCGGGGCTGCGCATCATCGGCGTCCCGGATCTGTTCGAGGCGTTGAGCTGGGCGGTCGTCGGGCAGCAGGTCAATCTCACCTTCGCTTATACGATGAAGAAGCGTTTGGTGGAGTCTTACGGCTTGCGGAAGGAATGGAACGGCCGTACACTTTGGCGGTTCCCTAAGCCGGCCGATATCGCGAGCCTTACGGTGGAGGAGCTGAGACAGCTGCAGCTCACAACCAAGAAGGCGGAGTTTCTCATCGGTATTGCGAAGCTTATGGACAGCGGAGCCCTTACGAAGGAGGCTCTAGCTTCGGCAGCGACGAGTCAAGAAGCTGAGCGTCAGCTGACCTCGATCCGCGGAATTGGACCTTGGACGGCAAACTATGTAATGATGCGATGTCTGCGCGACACGTCCGCCTTTCCGATAGGCGATGCCGGCCTTCAGAACGCGCTGAAGGCGTCGCTCCAACGTACGGAGAAGCCGTCCGCCGATGAAATCAGAGCCATCTTCGAGCCGTGGCATCCTTGGGAGGCCTACGCGGTCTTTTATTTGTGGAGAAGTCTTTCCTAAGCGGATATGCATATTTTTCCGTCAGGAAGTGGATACTTTTCCTAAAAAATGCGAGGTATGGTTCATGAATGATTTGTTCAGAAAAGCGTTATCGCTAGGTGTCGGCATTACCGTGCTCAGCAAGGAGAAGATTGAGCAGCTGGTGGAGGATTTGGTGAAAAAGGGTGATGTGGCGCCGGACGAATCCAAGGAGCTGGTTACTCGGCTGGTGGAAAAAGGGGAGCAGCAGCAGTCGGAGATCAAGCGCATGGTTCGTGAGCAGCTGCAGAAAGTGATGGCGGAGCTCCAGGTTGCCACGAAGGAGGATATCGCGCGGCTCGAACAGCGGATCGAGAAGCTGGAAACCCCGACTTCATAGACGGTAAGCGGGAAAGGAGAGGCTCGTAATGGGCAAGCGGATTCGCCATATCAATCGGTACCGGGATATTGCTCTGGCGTTCACCCGGCACGGCTTCGGCTTCCTGGTCGAGGACCTCGATCTTCTCAAAATCTCTTCCGTCCCGAGCAAAATCCGGTTTTTCGCCAAAGGCGTAGAGCGAAAGTCGATCGGAGAGCGAATCCGCCTCATGTTTCAAGAGCTGGGGCCAACCTTTATCAAGCTTGGTCAAATTGCGAGCACCCGGGCGGATTTGGTGCCGGAATCGATCCTGGAGGAGCTTGTGAAGCTTCAGGATCAGGTGGCTCCGTTTCCCTTCGAGCAGGTAAGAGACATTGTTCGATCTGAGCTTGGGATGGAGCTGGAACAGCTCTATTCCTACTTCGGAGAGACTCCGCTCGCTGCCGCCTCCATAGGGCAAGTCCATGAGGCGGTGCTTCGAACCGGGGAGAGGGTGGCGGTCAAGGTACAGCGCCCACACATCACGGTGAATGTACGAACGGATCTTGAAATTTTGCAAAATCTGGGCCAGCTCGCGGAAAGCCGGTTCGAATGGGCCCGCCGCTACCAGCTTCGCAAAATGATTCAGGAGTTCGGCAAATCGCTGCTGCAGGAGCTGGATTACACCATCGAGGGGAGAAATACCGAGACGATCGGCAAGCAGTTCGAGAAAGATCCCTTTGTTCGTGTTCCCCGCGTATACAAGGAGCTGACGACCAAGAAGCTGCTGACGCTGGAGTTCCTCGACGGAATTAAGCTTAGCCATATCGAGAAGCTCCAAGCGGACGGCTACGATGTCAAAAAGATCGGTGAACGCCTTATGAAGGCGATGCTGCAGCAAATTCTCGTAGACGGCTTCTTTCATGCGGATCCCCATCCGGGCAATCTGCAGGTGCTTCCGGGCGGAGTTCTTGCGTTGATGGATTTCGGTATGGTGGGACGGCTGACTCCGGCCATGAAGAGGCACTTCGCCAATCTGGTCATCGCGCTGATGCGTCAAAGCACGCCGGCCGTCATGAAGGCGGTGCTGGGCATGGGGCTGGTTACACATGATGTGGACGTTGCCGAGCTTGAGCGGGATGTGGATAACCTGCGAGACAAGTATGTAGGCATCCCGTTCAGCCAAATGAGTCTCGCCGAAGCGGTCAGCGATTTGCTGGACGTGGCAAACCGCCATCAGGTGCGGATTCCTCCCGATTTCATTCTGCTCGGGAAGAGCCTGATGACGGTCGAAGGTGTGGTTCAGCAGCTGGACCCCGAGATCAGCGTGCTGCGAATCGCCGAGCCGTTCGGCCTGCGGCTGCTGAAGGATCGCTTCCATCCCCGCAATATGGCTACCAGGTTCCAGGAAGAGCTGTCGGAGTATGGGGACCTAGCGCTCAAGCTTCCGAAGTATGTGAAGGATCTGATGAAGGTTGTCAGAAAGGGCAGGGTAGAGATCAGCCTCTTCGACCTGGACCGGCTGATGGCCAGGATCGACCTAATCAGCGGCCGGCTGATGTTCGGCATTGTACTGCTCTCCTTCAGCATCCTGATGTCGGGGATCATTATCGGCACCTCGCTGCAGCGTCAATCCGGTATCCTCTGGAACATTCCCGTGTTGGAGATCGGTACGCTGATCGCGATATTCCTGCTGGTCTGGCTGCTGTTCGCGTATGCCGTGATGCGGTCGGGAAAGAAGCCTTTCGATTAAGGGTTCTGCGCTTATACTCTGGTTTTTGTCAAAATGCAGGGTACACCTTTGCCAACCGCTCCCGGCTCGCTCATTTTTTCCAGATACCGAAGTCCTCGGGTACATTTGCGGCAGCGCTCACATACATCGGATGTAACCACCTTCATGTGATACTGCTTTTTATCCGATGAGGGGGTATTTTTTTTGCCTTTTGTTTTTTTGCCGCCCATGGTCGATCCTCTCCTTCATGTACAATCATGTTGCATAGTATGAGGGAACGACGCAAAAGGGAACGAATCCAAAGGTAGAAGGAACTGGGTACTTTGCACTAAATTTACACAGAGCAAGGAGGGATAACCGGGAAGAGTGTCGAATGTCTTAAGGAGCATTCATTCCCAGCAGCAGAGGAGGATTAAGATGAAGTACCTTATCAGCCAATCCGTCAAAATTGTCGACATGAACGACGAAATTTTAACCGAGGTGCTGTTCGAGCACGGTGAGTTCGAATCCCCCGCCTTGTCGATCGGCACGTCTGTCATTACGTACCAGCTAGGTTTGAAGGAGTTTCAGGTGGTCTTTGACATGCGGGAAGGAAAGCAGCACCGCGTCAAAATTATCGATATAGAGGTAGATTTGATCCGTCAGCCGACAACCACCCGCGCGTATCTGGAGCCGGTCACCTTGATCGTAGGACAGCATGATATCGGACAAATGTAATTCGCTGTGAAGCCGCTTTTCTGACGCGTTAAGAAAAGCGGCTTTTTTTGTGCTAAAATAAGTCTGTCCAATATTCTGTGGAGGAGCGGTGTTTCATCCAATGACCAAATCACCTAATCATACCTTTCTTATGCTTGGCGGGTTGTTTGCTTTGCTGTCCGTTGCTCTTGGGGCCTTCGGAGCTCATGCGTTGAAGGAAGCCATGCCCGCGAATTTCATGGCGAATTACCAAACCGGGGTGCAGTATCAGATGATGCATTCGCTGGGTCTTATTGCCGTTGGCCTGGCTGCGGCCGTGCTGCCGGACACCGGACATTTGCGGCGTGCCGGCTGGTCGATGGCGATCGGCATCGTGCTGTTTTCCGGGAGTCTCTATGTGCTTAGCCTTACGCAAATCACCAAGCTCGGTGCGATTACTCCGCTCGGCGGGGTAGCGTTTCTATACGGCTGGCTGTCTCTTATGCTGGCTGCACGAAAGAAATAAGCGGGGAAGAAAGCCGTCCGATACCGGATGGTTTTCTTCTTTTTTTACGGCAGGAAATCGCCTGCGGAGCGCAGAATTGCTTAAGGGATATCCTAATTTCAGGAACAAAAGCATGTCCAACCGAAAACAGCGGAGGGGGCAAGAGTGATGAGAGACCAGCCGGATTCCAGCACTCCTCAAGGGAGGAGGCGTTTGTTCCCATGGTTATTGTATGGCTTCGCTCTGCTGTGCACGATCTTTGCCTTCTGGACGGGAGAGAAGCTGTTATGGGCCTTGATCGCCTTGGGAAGTCTGGCTTTGGCTTCCATGCTGTATCACGGTGCCGCGAGGCAGACCGAAGCCTCTAGGACAAGGGAAAGCGCCGGATTTTACGATGCTTTGCTTCATCATAATCCGAACGCGATCGGGGTGATCGACTCCGGCGGCAGCTTCAAACGAGTGAACACAACGGCGGAAGAGATGCTCGGGTATTCGGAATCGGAGATGCTGGGGCAGCCGCTTCACGCGATCTTAGCTTCCGACAGGAGCGATAAGGTGCAAGCCTTCTTCTCGGAGCTGAGTAGAGGGGCGCCTGTTTCCGTCAAGACGACGGTGCAGCACAAGGAAGGCTACCGGGTGGATTTGGATGTTACGGCCGTTCCCTTCAATCGAGGGCAAGGGGATGATGACATCATGCTGATCTGTCAGGATATTACGGCCAGCATGCGAACGGAAGAACAGATTCGTCATTTGGCGTATTACGATGATATGACCGGATTGCCGAACCGCCGGCTGTTTGTTCAAAGCTTGAATCAAGCGATCGCCCGAGCGGTCAAGAGAAACCGTATGCTGGCAGTCGTATTCGTCGATCTGGACCGGTTCAAAATGGTGAATGACAGCTTCGGGCATGACTATGGGGATATGCTTCTGCTGCAGGTGGCCGAGCGAATCACCCGTTCCGTGACGGAGAAGGATTTCGCCGCGCGAACGGAGGGAGATGAATTCGCGCTGTATTATACGGATATACATAGCATTGAGAATGTGGCGGAGATTGCCGAGGGGATCTATAAGGAGCTGGAGGAGCCCTTCATGCTGGAGCAGTACCAGCTTCATGTGACCGCCAGTATTGGAATTGCGCTGCTGTCGGAAGACGAGGAAGATGCCGCCGCATTGATGAAGTGCGCGGATATTGCGCTGACCCGTGCCAAGGAAAAAGGGAAAAGCAACTATCAGGTGTTTAATTCCGATATGAAGTCGGTGTCGTTGAAACGGCTGACGCTGGAAAATGAGCTGCGCAAGGCGTTTGCGCGGGAGGAGCTAATGCTACATTATCAGCCGCAGATGGAGATAAGCACCGGACGGATCGTCGGCTTCGAGGCGTTGGTCCGCTGGCGCCATCCCGAAAGGGGGATAATTCCTCCGATGGATTTTATCCCCTTCGCGGAGGAAAGCGGACTGATCGTTCTTATAGGCGAATGGGTGATGAAAGAGGCTTGCCGGCAAAATCGACGGTGGCAGACGATGGGCTTCGCGCCGGTCCCGATCGCCGTAAATTTATCGACCCGCCAGTTTCTCCAGCAAGATCTTCCGGACAAAATCGCCCGGGTGCTGCAGGAGACCGGACTTCCTCCCGAGCTGCTGGAGCTGGAAATTACCGAGAGCAGCACGATGGACGTGGACTACGTCTCCGAGCTGCTGCAAAGCTTGAAGAAGCTTGGCGTCAAAATCAGCATCGATGACTTCGGCACAGGGTACAGCTCGTTATATTACTTAAAACGCTTCCCTATCGATAAGCTGAAAATCGATCAATCGTTCGTGCGGGATATCATGACGGATCCTAACGATGCGGCCATCGTGGCTTCGATCATTGCCATGACACGGCATTTGAACCTTCGGGTCATAGCGGAGGGGGTGGAGACGAGGGAGCAGCTCGACTACTTGTACAGCAATCACTGCAATGAAATTCAGGGGTATTGGTTCAGCCCGCCGTTAGAAGCGGGGCAAGCGGAGTGTCTATTGCTCCAGCAGAACGCCGCGGCTGCCTCTGTCTCTGACTCGGCCGCGGCCAGCGAGCGGAAGCGTCCCACTTAATCGGCGGTAAAATCATCGATTTCGTTGATTTTAAATAAATATACCTTCTTCTCATCCACGTGATATACGGTCACGTTCCCGACGGAGGGATCCGTGCTTAAGATGCGGCAGGGTATGCTAAGCTTTACGCCCTTTCCTTTTACTACGGTTAAGCGAATCAGCTTGTTGCTTTCCTTCAGCTGCTGCAGCTGCTCCCATATCACACGATGCGGATCGTCCTTAGATGCCTGAGTTCCGGACTCCTGCGCTTTCCCCTGAGGCTTGCCCGGCGATTCTGTTCGGGGGGCCTCTTTAGGCTGCTTAGCCGCATCGGTAGCATTGCTTGTCCCCTTATCCTTCAAGATCGCCTGCTTTAAAGCGACTTCAATTTTCTTGCCCAGCTCGATTCCCTGCTTTACCTGATAATCCTCGACGGAGCTGCCGTTCAACAACTGCAAAAGCTTTTCCAGTGCACGCCCGTTGGTATCTTCTTCGATCATGATGTCGACGTTGAACAAAAACTTCCGTTTCTGCGGTTCCTTCTCCAAAGGGTTGCCTCCCTACTATCCTAATACCTACTACTATATCATGTTTTTCCCAAGTAACCAAAGCGCAAGCTTTGCCCAGTGGCGCCCGGATTGCGATCAGCGTGGAACGGTTCTTCAGCCGGCTTCATACATTATATAAGGCATGATTTCCGATTGATGCATAAGGGGGAATGTCGTTATGATGCGAGTGGAGCCGGTTGAGCTGGAAGGACGTATCGCGCTTGCCATTGAAGTGAAGCTGCCGAAGACAACCCTGCTTGTTGTCACTACGGATAAGGGCTATATCATGTGCGGAGCGCTGGATGTCGGTCTGCTGAACGAGAAGCTGAAGGACCGGCGGATCATCGCAGGGCGGGCCACCGGAGTGCGCACGATAGAGGATTTGCTGGAAGCGCCGCTGGAATCGGTTACGTACGAGGCGGAAGCGCTGGGGATCGTGGCCGGCATGAAGGGCCGGGACGCTGTAATGAAGATGTTCTAAGATGAACAATCCAAACGACAGTCCGATGGGGCAGCCCAAGGGCTGTCGTTTTTTGATAAGAGGAAGATGCAGAAGCCCGCCCTCACGAGGGAGGGTAGGGCTGAAGACCAGAGGCTTATACGTCGATTACGACCATCTGATGGCATTCGAGCTTAGGCAAGACATATTGAACGGTACCGTCCGCTTCCTGAAGGAAAGGAAGCTCCACCTGCTGTGGGGCCAAATATACCCGCTTAGCCTTCTCCTTCAGCTTGACGGCAACCTCCGTTTCATACAAAGGAACGATGTCCTCAATAACCTCGATTCCTTTCCCGCGTTTTACGGGAGAGGCATACAGCAAATGATTAATATAGCGGTTCTCCGCAGACTGCTTCGTTAACGTCACGACCCCCTGAGCCGGCAAGCTTGTGCGCAGCGTCTTAGCCGTTCCCAGCAAGCGGTCGAGGGCAAACTGTACCGTTTCTTTCAGAATGAGGCTGCCGTTATTGGCATAATCCTCGAACACATTCCACGCGATATAAATGCCGCTCGGGCTTTCCACCATTCCCGGTCCGCTATTTTGCAGAGCGCTTGGCGTATGCTTGTGGGAGCAGAACGTAAACACATCCCGGTTAAAATAAGGATTTTCCCGATGTCCTAGCAGCGTGCCCTGATGGGTCAATTCCACCTGCTGCCCCTGAGAGTAGAAGATGAAGGAGGCCTCCGGCAGGCTCTTCAGCTCGAAATGCGGACGAAAGTAATCCGGCTGATAAGGATTGACTCCGATATACCGTACGCCCAGGTCCAATGCAAAGGCGGAGCCCTCCGTGTTCAGGCCCGATGTGCCGGTGGCCAGAAGTTTTCCTCCTTGTGCCGCGTACGCCTTCAGCTTGGAAACGAGCGCCTCCGACACCGGAATGCGATCCGGTAAAATGACGACGCGATAAGGCGATAGGTCGCTCTCCAGATCGACAACGTCGAACAGCAATTTGCCCTCCAGCAGCATCCGGACTGCTCCAGTATCGGAGTCGCCGGTGCGATCGCTGCGGGATTCCTCCCCTTGGGAAAGGACGGCCTCCACTGTGAGAAGAGCTACATCGGCTACGTTCCTTGCCTCAATGCACCAGGCCTCCTTTTGCTCCACTTCTGCATAAGCCGCTCCAATGATAGAGTAGGTGGCCGGGTCCATCACCCCCTCCGGATGAAGCTGGTCGCCGATCGAGCAGCGCGCCCCGTTCGCCAGGCTTAACGCCGTCTCATAACGCAGCGCATTCGGATGCTTGTAGCCGCCGAACTCGCCCCAGGAGGTGTGAAACTTCCCGGTCATTCCGAGGAATGGCATGCCAAGCCCTTGAGCATAGCGGGCCGACAAAGGAAAGTGGTCGTAGCCCCAGCCGCCGGTAGGCAGCGATTCCAGCTCCAGATGGGTGTTCATTTGCGCCAGGTCGCGTCGCCCGCGCCGGATATGACCGCCGTTGTGGAATACCGGCAGCCCCGGCTTCACGGCGTCAATGGTTTCGCGGACGCGGCGTGTATAGTTGGCATAGGTGCGCTCCCCTTGCTCTAGGATAGCGGCTTTGTCCCGAGGATCTTTGCCTTCAACGAGCAGCCGGTTGACACAGGTGTGGCAATAGCATTTGCGGACGCCTACGATGTCAAGGAAAATGCCGTCTGCGTCATAATTGCGCACGACCTCTTCGATCTGTCGAAGCAGGATGTCCAAATAAGGCGTGTTTAAGCAAAATTGATGATACCCCGGCTTCATGAACCCGTCGACCCAGTTCGTATTATCGTTGATGTCGCGAATCAGCCATTCCGGATGACGGCGGGCCAGCTTCTCATCCAGTCCTGCCGATAAATAAACGGGGGTTTTGACACCGATTTCATGAGCGGCCTCCATCATGGCTCCCAGCAGGTCGAAGTCGAGATGCGGATGCATTTCGTTCTCCCGGGTAGGATGATAAGCCCAGCCGTGATGGCATTTGGAGAACACGGTGATGGAATCTACGCGGCCTTTGCGGAGCATGTCCTGAAACTGTCGCTTGTCGAAGCGGCTGCCGATACCGGCGATCGCCTCCGACGTATGAAAATCAAGATGAACCTGACGAAAACGCATACTTGCATCTCCTCCTTAGGGGTGATATGTACCTTCCCGAAAACACCTGTACCTCCTTACTATAGTACGGATTTTGGAAGAGAGCATAGGCACGGTCGCGACCAGTTATAGCACATTTTCGACCATTTGCATTATAATGAATCCAAAGGGGGAGAGCGTGATGGTGGATTGCTTGCAGCTGCGCATTCCGCCGCTGCCGCAGTTTCTGACCGGCGGGCATTCGGTGTGGCCCGTAGGGATGCAGCACTTTGAGCGGATCTTTGAGGTGTACGATTTATTGCTTGTTTTTGACGGGACCATGTATATGACGGAGGAGGACAAATCCTACAGCATTCGCGGCGGGGAGCTGCTGCTGCTGGAGCCCGGACGGAGACATGTCGGTCTGAAGCCCTGTGAGGAGCCGACGGATATTTATTGGGTGCATTTCAAGCATGAGCTCCCGCACGGCCGCCTCCAAGACAAGCAGGTCGAATGGTCCGTACCGGTGCGGGCAGGCCGGGATCAGGATCTATCGCCGCAGGAACAGTTCCTGTATTTGCCGAAATACGGCCCTTTCGACCGGGCGGCCCTCAAGCCGATTTTGGACGAGCTGCTTCAGCTGCGGTCCACTTTGACGATGGATCATGCGGTGGATATCCAGGTGCTGCTCGGCCGGCTGCTTTCCGCGCTTCAATCGTCCTTGCGTTCGGACCGGAGAAGAAGCCGCTCGTATGCCGTGGCCGAGCAGGTGATGCGATACCTGGAGGCAAGAACGGGAGAGGGGTATCAGGCCGGCAGGATGGCCGAGGAGCTGCACTTTGACGAGGATTACGCGGCACGCTGCCTGCGCAAGCATTACGGAATGAGTCCGCTTCAATACCATAACCGGCTGAGGATGGAGGAGGCGAAGCGGCTGCTTCGGCACAGCACGCTGGCCCTGCCCGAGATCGCGTCCCTCGTAGGGTATGGCGACTATAATTACTTCATCCGCATGTTCCGCAAGACCGTCGGATCGACTCCCGGCGCTTACCGCAATCAAGCGCAGGGGTATGTATAAGCGTTGTGTATCCTGTCAAAGCCTGTATAATGTTAGGTAACAGATCGGACGATAGGGGCTGGAGCGGATGGAGATACAGAAAATAACCACGCGCAAAATCTATGAGGTGGTCGCCGAGCAGATCAAGGAGCAGATCGTAAGCGGTGCCCTGAAGCCGGGAGAGAAGCTGCCTTCGACGAAGGAGCTGTCCGAGCGCTATCAGGTAGGCCGGTCCACGGTTCGGGAGGCGTTAAGTGCGCTGAAGGCGATGGGACTTGTCGAGGCGCATCAGGGTGAAGGCAGCTATGTGCGCATCATCGAAGCGCAGGATGTGGAGCTGCCGGAGCTGGGTTCCCTGCTGATGAGCCGGGAGACCGTAATGGAGCTGATCGAGGCCCGCCAGGCGCTTGAGATCTCCAATGCGGCGCTGGCGGCGGAGAAACGGACGGAAGCGGATCTGGAGCGGTTCGAGGCGGTGCTGAAGCGAATGGAGGAGCATCTGGGGGATGAGGTCGAGGGCGAGCGGACCGATCTCGAATTCCACCTGATTCTGGCGGAGGCAACGCATAATTCGATCATGATGCGCATGATCGATTCGATCTCGTCGCAGATGCAGGCGGCGATCCGCGAGACGCGTCGGCTGCAGCTATACGCGCAGAAGGAGGTCGCCCGGCAGCTGTATCAGGAGCATAAGGCCATATTCCAGGCCATCCGTGACCGCAACCCGGCGGCAGCACAAGAGCAAATGCAAAAGCACCTATTCCATGTGGAGCAGGTGCTGGTCAAATTTCTGAAGAAGTGAGCTGCGGCTTACTTCTTTTTTTTGCGCTCTTGTCCTGCGGCAGGCTTCTTCAGGCGGATTTCCAGAATGCCGTCACGGAACTGCTTCCGCGGCTTCTTGGTCAGCACCGGTGCCGGGAGGCGGAGTACCTTCCGCCGCTTGCCGGGGATGCCGGAAATGACCAGTCTCATCTCATCAAGTGTCAGCTTCACGGAGCGGGGGGATACCTGCTCGGGCAGCAGCACCCTGACGATAATGGAACGATGGGTTTCGAACAGGTCGGCGCTAATGCCGGAGAACCGGGACACCTGCAGCTGTCTTAGTGACCGGTCCATCGCGCCGTGAAGCTCCCGCCGCAAAGGTTCCCGGCTGTCCTTTAGCGAAGCAAGCCGTTTCCGCACCACATGCTCAAAGACGCTCCAGCCTTCGCCGAACGCCTTCTCGAATCGCTCATTCATAGGCAAAGCCCTCCTTTGACCTATGGGGATATCACAGGATATGCAGGAGGGCCCAGGATGGTTCCTTGCAAGCTTATTGCAGGTCTCTCACGTCAGCAATGGAGCCGAAGCCGCAGGGGTCGCTGTGCAGGAAGCGAAGCACCTGCTCGGCAGCCTGCTCAGGCGAAGTAAGCTGCCCGGAGCGCTTAAGCTCAAGGAAGCGGTCAAGCTGAGGAAATGCCTCCGGGCTTGACGAGCGGATTTCCTGCTGCATCTGCGTGTCGATGACGCCGGGAGCGAGCGAGGCGATTCGCACGCCGTGGGCTTTGCCCTCCTCCTCCAGACCCACACAGCGGGTGTAGTGGTCCAAGCCCGCCTTCGATGCGCAGTAGCTGCTCCAGCCGGCATAGGGCTTGCGTCCGGCCCCGGAGGAGATATGCAGCACCCGTTTATCGATAGGCAGCTTAGCGCTGAGCCGGATAAAGGCGGAGGTCAGCAGCATCGGCGCCAGCAGATTGACCTGGACGTTCAGGGAGACCTCATCCGGCTCCGAATCGGCGGCGGGCGCAATCGGGCCGAGGACACCGGCGTTATTGATCAAATATAGCGAGGTCAGGCCGGAGGGAAGCCGTTCAAACAGTCTCTGCATCAGCGCTTCAAGCTCATGACCCGCAGACAGATCTTGCGAAAGGTAGGTGACACGATCATCATCCGACGAAACAGGGGGAACGCCCCGCGAGACGCAGATCAGCTTCTTAGGCTCTGCATCGTTTAACAGCCGAGCGGCTAACGCTTCACCGAGTCCGCGGGACGCTCCGGTTATGATATAGGCTTTCATATATGAGCAACATCCTTTCGTTTAGATCCGGAATCCGATGTAAGTATAACATTTTTTTGGCGAGGGTACTTTTCAAAAACCAACTTATCTGATAACCTGACAAGTAAGAGATCATGATCCGAATTTTGCGAAAAGAGGGGACTTCAGGTGCGCGTATCCTTGTTCATTACATGCCTTGCCGATAACATGTATCCTCAGGTAGGGGAAAGCGTCGTTCGGCTGCTGCACCGGTACGGGTGCGAGGTTGATTTTCCGGAGATGCAGACGTGCTGCGGTCAGCCCGCTTACAACAGCGGCTACCAGGATGATGCGAGAGAGGTTGCTCGCAATCTGATCCGTGCTTTCGAGCACAGCGATTACGTGGTGTCGCCGTCGGGCTCGTGTACCGGTATGGTGCATCACTACTATCCTCAGCTGTTTGAGAATGAGCCGGAGTGGAAGGCCAAGGCGGAGAAGCTGATCGACAAAACGTATGAGTTTACCCAGTTCTTGGTGAATGTGCTGGGGATTACGGATCTTGGCGCTGTCTTCGGGGAAAAGGTCACTTACCACCCGTCCTGTCATGCCACGAGGCTTCTGGGCATTCGCGAGGAGCCGGTGAAGCTGATGGAGAATGTCGAGGGACTGGAGTTCATTGATCTGCCGAAAAAAGAAGATTGCTGCGGCTTCGGCGGCACGTTCGCGGTGAAGATGGCGGATATGTCGGAAGCGATGGTATGCGAGAAGGCGGCTAATGTATGCTCCACGGGGGCTAGCGTGCTCTGCGGAACGGACATGGGCTGCTTGATGAATATTGAAGGACGCTTGAACAAAGAGGGGCGTCCGATTCAGGTGATGCATCTGGCGGAGCTGCTGGAGGAAGGGGTGAAGCGCGGTGAGTCTGCAGGCAAAAAGTGAAAAGGAATTGATCGGCACCGGGCTGAAGCAGCGTACGGAGGAGGCACTGGCTAACGATTTCCTGCGTAAGGCGGTGGCGTATACGACGGATAAGCTGAAGGGCGGCCGTCTGAAGGCGGCGGATGACTTCGGTAACTGGGAGGAGTGGCGCGACCGCGCAAGGCTCATCCGGAAGCACGTAATCGACAACCTCGACTATTACCTGACGCAGTTTACGGACAATGTTGCTGCGGCGGGCGGTCACGTGTATTTCTGCAAGACCGCAGAGGAAGCGGTCGCTACGTTCATGAAGCTGGCGGAGGAACGCAAGGCGAAGCTGGTGGCCAAAGGGAAATCGATGGTGTCCGAGGAGATTCACCTCAATCACCACCTGGAGGAGCGCGGGATCGAAGCGATTGAGACGGATCTAGGCGAGTATATTCTGCAGCTGGCGAAGGAGACGCCGTCTCACTTGATCATTCCGGCGATCCATAAGAATAAGGGACAAATCGCCGATATTTTCTCCGAGGAGGCGGGAGAGAAGCTCGAGCCGGAGACGAAGGTGCTGGCGGGCTACGCGAAGCAGCGGCTGCGCAATTACTTCCTGGAGGCCGATATCGGGCTGACCGGCTGCAACTTCGGCGTGGCGGAGTCCGGCGCGATTACGCTGGTGTCCAACGAGGGCAACGGCAGGATGGTGAGTACGATTCCGAAGTGCCATGTCGTGATCATGGGCATGGAGCGGCTCGTGCCGACGTATGACGATCTGGAGGTCGTGCTGAACATGCTGGCGCGAAGCGCAACGGGTCAGAAGCTGACGACCTACACGTCGATGATTACGGGACCGCGCCGCGAGGGCGAGCTGGACGGACCGGAGGAGCTGCATCTGATCGTCCTCGACAACGGACGTTCCTCGCAGCTCGGCGATCCGGTGTTCCAGGAGGTGCTGCACTGCATCCGCTGTGCGGCGTGCTTGAACGTATGCCCCGTGTACCGGCACGTGGGCGGCCACACCTACGGAAGCGTGTACAGCGGCCCGATCGGGGCCGTGCTGACGCCGCTGCTGCAGCAGGACATGAAGGAAGCGGGACAGCTGTCCTACGCTTCCAGCCTGTGCGGGGCCTGCCACGAGGCGTGCCCCGTGAAGATTCCGCTGCACGATATGCTCGTGCAGCTGCGCGCGCGCAAGGTCAAGCTGGGGCTGACCCCGCTTGCCGAGCGCGCCGCGTTCCGGACGTTCCGAACCGTGTTCGGGAACGTCACGCTGTATCGTATGGCGACGAAGTCCGCCTACTATGGGATGAAGCCCCTGGTGAGCAAGGGGGGCTTCATCCGGAAGGCGCCGGGGCCGGCCGCCGGATGGACGCAGTCGCGCTTCCTGCCGATGAAGCCGAAGCAGTCGTTCCGCGACCGGTGGGCTGCGCTGCAGCAGGAGCTTCAGAAGAAGGGAGGCGCTCACGATGGCCAATAAGACGGGTGCCATACACGGCCGCGAGGCCTTCATCGGCAATATTTCGTCGCGGTTAGGACGCAGAGGGCCGGCAGCTGCCGCACCGGAGCATCCTTATCGCGGAGCGCCGGACTTCTACAAGGCGGTACAGCGGACGACGGAGGAGCGGATGGAGCTGTTCGAGGCGAACTGGACGGCGCTGACCGGCAAGGTGCTGGTGGTTGACGAGGCGGAGGCGCCGGAGAAGATCGGCGCTTGGCTGCGTGAGGTGGCCGCCGAACTGAAGGTCACTTCCGTCTCCCGCTGGGAGCATGAGGGACTGAAGGCATTGGGTCTCGACGCTGCGCTGGCTGAGAGCGGTATCGAGGTCGTGCCTTGGCAGGAAGAGGAGGCAGGCTCGGTGGAGGTCGCCGCCGAAGGCTCCAACTGGTCGAAGCGCAGCGAGCTGCTGCGCCGGACGGAGCGCTGCCAGCTCGGCATCGTCTGGCCGGACTATGCGGTAGCCAACACCGGTACGCTGGTGCTCCAGTGCTCGCGTGAGAAGGGCAGATCGGTCAGTCTACTGACCGAGATTTTGTTCGCCGTCTTCCGGGCGGATCAGCTGGTGGACCGCATGGGCGAGGCGTTCGCGAAGATTACCGACGGCAAATCGCACGCATCGGATTATGCCTCCTCGCTCAACCTGATTACGGGCCCGAGCCGCAGCGCGGATATTGAGAACGACCTGACGATCGGGATCCACGGACCGGGGAAAGTGTATGCTGTGATCATCAAATAAATAGATGAATAAAATAACCTTCCGAAATTCTTCGTATTTTTACGAGAGCCGGAAGGTTTTTTGCATGTTTTGCCGAATTTTCTGTAGAGGCTTTGCGGGGAGGTCCGCGAAAGAGGCTTTTTTCTTATGAACGGGAGAGGACTACATTGAGCAGTGTGAACGACATGTTGCATTTTTTCTTGAAGGATGTATTGCAGTTTTTCGAAAAGCGCAAATTGGCCCGGGATCTGTCGGACTGTGATTTTGCTTTGGCCGGGCAGGTTTTATATAAAAAGTACGGGCAATCCTCTTCCATTAACGAGTTTTCCCAGCTGTTGGCCGGCTATCTGGGCGAGCCTTGTCTGGAGCGTGCGCTCGAGCTGATCGAGAACAATTCGGCGCTTACGATTTACTTTGTGGAGTGTAAGCCGAACGGCTATTACTCGCGCAAGAACAACAAGCTGTCGCCGGAGTACACGGACCATATCGGCCTCGCGCCGGTGGCTGCCGGAGCGGAAGGGGCAGGAGAGGATACGGAGGAGGACTACACGCCGGATATCAACAAGTTTCCGAATGTGCTGCCGACGATCCGGAACTATATCGAGGATCTGCAGATGGAAATCGACCGCTGCCGCAGAGAATTCGATATTCATATGAACATGACGGAGAGCCGCAGGGCTCAGCTGGAAGCGTGGATCGCCCAGTGCGAGCAGGGGATCGGTGAGTTCGAGGAAGCAATCCGCGTGCTCAATCGCCATTCGCGGAAGACGATGTAGCTGGGCCGGTGCCCGATATAAAACGAACCGTGCGCTTGTCGAATCCGTCTCTTTAGACGGGGAAGCCCGCCGGCGAATCGATGCCTCCGCATCGCCCGCCGGCGGGCTTCTCTTGCTATACTGTTTTCTATACAACGAACGGTTCCAACAGGGGGTTGTAAAAAGTGTAATGACCCTCACGTCAGTTTTATGATCCAATGGACACAGCTTCACAGGCGCCTGATAAAGCTATACCGTCTGCGCCTGGTGCAGGCGGCTGTACAGTCCACCTGCGGCGAGCAGCTCGTCGTGGCCGCCCTGCTCGGCGATGCCCTGCTCCGTCACGACGACGATGCGGTCCGCGCTCCGGATTGTTGCCAGCCGGTGCGCGATCACCAGCGTCGTACGGCCGACGGACAGCTCCGCCAGCGCCTGCTGGATCGCCGCCTCCGTCTCCGTGTCGAGCGCGGACGTGGCCTCATCCAGGATGAGGATCGGCGGATTCTTAAGGAACATCCGCGCGATGGCGAGACGCTGCTTCTGACCGCCGGACAGCTTGACGCCGCGTTCGCCGATCTGCGTATCGAGCCCCTCCGGCAGCGCCTCGATCAGCTCCCCGAGCCGAGCCCGCCGTGCGGCATCCAGGATCTCCGCCTCGGTCGCCTCCAGCTTGCCGTAGGCGATATTTTCCCGCAGCGTTCCGGTAAACAGGAACACATCCTGCTGCACGATGCCGATCTGCTTCCGCAGGCTGGCGAGCGTCATGCCACGAACATCGAACCCGTCGATCGTGATTCGTCCTTCCTCCACCTCGTAGAAACGCGGGATCAGGCTGCAGAGTGTCGTTTTGCCCGCCCCGGAGGGTCCGACGAAGGCTACGGTTTCTCCGGCCCGAATCGCCAAATTTACGCGGCTTAATACTCTTGCGTGCCCCTCGTAGCCGAAAGAGACCTCCTCGAAGCGGATATCGCCCCGCAGCGTTGCTACCGCCACAGCTCCCGGCTGATCCGCCACATCCGGCTCGGTGTCCAATATTTCCGTAAACCGCTTGAAGCCGGCCATCCCTTTCGGATAATTTTCCAGAAATGCGTTAATTTTCTCAATCGGTTTAAAGAAAACGTTAATCAGCAGCAGGAATCCAACAAACGCCCCATAGGTCAACTCCCCCTGCACTACAAACCAGGCACCGCAGATCAGCACGAAGAGCGAGATCAGTCTCATGAGCAAATACATACCTGAGGAGCTGTAAGCGATGATGCGGTAGGACGCCAGCTTCGCTTCCCGGAATTGATGATTGCTTTGATTGAATTTCTTCATCTCGTACGGTTCGTTCGTAAAGGTCTGCACGACGCGGATTCCCGAAACGCTGTCCTCGACACGCGCGTTCACCTCGGCGATCTCCGAGAACATCCGCTTGGCCGCCTTGACCAGCTTCAGGTTGCAGGCCACTACAAGCCAGATCAGCAGAGGCACGATGAGAAAGGTGAGCACGGCCAGCTTCCAATTAATAGTGAGCATCAGGAAGAACGCCCCGATTAAGGTCATGACCGCGATGAAGAGATCCTCCGGCCCGTGATGAGCCATTTCCCCGATTTCAAACAGGTCGTTCGTCATTCGCGACATCAAATGCCCGGTCTTGGTGTTGTCGAAAAACCGGAACGACAGCTTCTGAATATGGCTGAACAGCTGTTTCCTCATATCGTATTCAATGTTAATGCCAAGCTTATGTCCCCAATAGGTTACGACGTATTGCAAAAAGGTGCTGATGCCGTACAAAACGAGCAATCCGACGCAAGCCCACACAATCAGCGGCCACTGCTTGCCCGGCAGCAGGTTGTCGACGATCCACTTGACCGCAAGCGGAAACGACAGCTCCAGCAGAGCGGCTAAGACCGCGCAGCCGAAGTCGACCATAAACAGCGTTTTGTAAGGGCGATAATAGCTGAAAAATCGCTTTACCATATCCAATCTGTAACAACCTCCTCATTCCCTAACACGTACTCGTATCATTTCAGTCAGTATAGGTCGGCGCAGGGGTCATGGCAAGGGAAAAATCGGCTGAAATCCGTTTTTCCGGCCGGAATTTATTCGTTGACACCTTTTGGAGACGGGTGATACTATGTTTATGTCAGTATATAAAACTGTGGTTTATTATACAAAACCAAAACTCGGAGGCTTCTGTCATCATGGACAAAAAATATTGGGTTCCCGCCCTGGAAAAAGCAAACCATGTGCTGCAGACCATCGCCGAAGAGCCCTCCGCTTTGAAGCTGATTGATATCTCCAAAAAGCTGGGCATTAACAAAAGCTCGCTATTCTCTCTGCTTGCCACCATGGAAGCGCTGGAATGGGTTGTTCGGGAGAAGGATGCGACTTACTCCTTAGGCTCGAAGCTCGGGCTGCTCGGCAACGTGTTCTTCAAGCAATTCACGCTCATCGACCGGTTCAAGAAGGAAGCCTCGGTCACGAAGCACGTCATTCAGGAAACGATTCAGCTCGCCAAGCTGGAGCAGCATGAGGTGCTTTATTTGGCGAAGGAAGAGATGCCTTCCCAGGTCAAGCTGACGTCCGAGCCCGGGATGAAGCTTCCGGCCCATTCCACGGCGTTAGGCAAGGCGCTGCTTGCCTGGCTTCCTGAGCAGGAGCTTCCCGAGCGGTTTCCGCAGGAGATGCTCGAGCCGCTGCTGACGCCCTATACGGTGAAGACTCGTCAGGAGCTTGTCGAGCATTTGAATCAGGTGAGGGAGCGCGGCTTTGCTTTTGACCTGCAGGAGGCGGTGGTGGGGTTCTGCTGTGTCGCCGCACCCGTGCGCAATGCCCAGGGAGAGGTCATCGCTGCGATCAGCTGTTCGATGTTCCAGCATGTTTGGGAGCAGAAGAAGGAGCTCGCGCAGAAAGAAATTTGCGATTTGGCCGCAAGACTTTCACATTATTAAGGAAAAGGAAGTGAGCCCGTGAGACTGCAAAACAAAATCATCCTTATTACCGGATCAGGCTCCGGTATCGGCAAGAGCTCGGCGCTGCTGTTCGCCAGCGAGGGCGCGACGGTCGTCGTGAACGACCTGCAGGAGGATAAAGGACAAGAGACAGTAAACGAAATTCGTCAAGCCGGAGGAGAGGCCTTATTCATCCAGGCGGATGTGACGGACCCGGAATCCGTCAAGGCGATGGTCGACGAGATCATCGAACGGTTCGGGCGAATCGATGTGCTCTTTAATAATGCCGGGATTAGCGGCGTGGGCGCCATTCACGAGGTGGAGCCGGATGCTTGGGACCGTGTTATCAGCATCAACATTCGCGGCGTTTTCCTCCCAAGCAAGTATGTGCTCCCTCATATGATGGCGCGCAAGGAGGGCTCGATCATCAACATGTCCTCCTGCATCGCGGAGATCGGCTTGGCTCGCAGGGCGTCCTATTCGGCGACCAAAGGAGCCGTGCTGGCTCTGACCAAGTCCATGCAGGTGGACTATGCACCTTATAATATCCGTGTGAATGCGCTGCTGCCGGGTACCATTTTGACGCCGTTTGTGGAAAATTATCTCCGAACCTCCTATGACGATCCCGAGGCGGCGGTAGAGTCCTTGAAGAAGCGTCAGCTCAGCGGAGATCTCGGACGGCCGGATGATGTGGCGAAGGCCGCCTTGTTCCTTGCATCGGATGAATCGAAGTTCATGATGGGCTCGCCGCTATACATTGACGGCGGCGTTGTGTTCGGCAAGAATGCGTAAGCAGCATACAATCGCAGTTCATTTACTACAATTAGGAGGTCATCGCACTTATGAAACTTTTAACCTTTATCGATAACGGCTCGCAGCAGCTTGGCGTGAAGACAGATCGCGGTGTAGTACATATTACGAAAGCGCTTGAAACCGTTGCGGCGGAAGGAACTATCGCGACGAACGTACATCAGGTCATTGAGGGCGGAGCTGCCGCAACTGCAGCTTTGCAGGCATTTGTGGACAAGGCGCTGGCGGCGGGAGGAAGCGAAGCCTATCTTTTGAATGAAGAAGAGCTGACGCTCGGTCCTGCCGTGACTCATCCGAACAAAATCATCTGCGTCGGTCTGAACTACCGCAAGCACGCGGAGGAAACGAATGCGCCGATTCCGCAGTACCCGATTCTTTTTAACAAATTCAATAACACGCTCACCGGCCATGGGGCCGACGTTCCGCTTCCTGTTCGCGTAACCGACAAGGTGGACTATGAAGCGGAGCTCGTGATCGTCATCGGGAAAACGGCGAAGTATGTGTCCAAAGAGGATGCGCTCAGCCACGTATTCGGTTACTGCAACGTAAACGATCTCTCGGCACGCGATCTGCAGCTTCGTACACAGCAATGGCTGCTCGGCAAAAGCTGCGACGGCTTCAGTCCGCTCGGTCCTTATCTTGTCACTGCTGATGAGGTGGGCAATCCAAACGACCTGAGCATTCGCTGTATCGTGAACGGAGAAGTTCGCCAAAGCTCCAACACCTCCGATATGATTTTCCATTGCGACGAGATTGTGAGTTATATTTCGCAGCACATGACCCTGTTGCCGGGGGACATTATTCTTACCGGGACACCGGAAGGCGTTGTTCTCGGGTACCCGCCGGAGAAGCAGGTGTACCTCAAGGACGGCGATGTGGTGACGATTGAGATCGAGAAGCTCGGCTCCTTGACGAATCGTATGGTGAATGAGCAAGCGTAATTGATTTTTCGTGAATGAGGGAGGTGCAGTCAGGTGGCAGGACATATTTCAAGCGGGGCGGATGCGCTGGTCATGGATGGACGCGATCATGTGGCGACCGCGATCCAGGATCTCGCAGCAGGGGCTCTTATTACTTATATGAAGCAAGGTCAGGTGTTTGAGCTGACGCTGCTGGACGCGATTCCGTTCGGTCATAAGGTGGCGATTACCGATTTGGCGGCCGGTACGGACATTCGCAAGTACGGCGAGGTCATCGGAAGAACGACGTCCGATATTCGGGCGGGACAGCATGTGCATGTTCATAATGTCGAAGGCATTCGCGGTCGCGGAGACCAGGCGGCGGAGAAAGCGTAAGCGAGAGGAGAGGCTCACATGAGTCATATGATGGGATATAGAAGACCGAACGGCGATGTGGGAATCCGCAATCATTTGCTGATTATTCCTACGGTCATTTGCGCCAATCAGGTGTGCAGCCGGATCGAGCAGCTCGTGCCGGGGACGGTGGCGATCCCGCACCAGCATGGCTGCAGTCAGATCGGAGCGGATAAGGATCGCACCTTCGAGGTGCTGGCAGGGACGGGCAGGAACCCCAATGTAGGAGGGGTCATTATTATCAGCCTGGGCTGTGAGGTGGTGGATCCGCACGCGCTCGCGGAGGCGATTCGTCCGACCGGCAAGCCGGTGGAAGTATTCGACATTCAATCGGTCGGAGGCTCGGTGAAGGCGATTCAGTACGGTGCAGAGATTGCCCGCAGCATGCGTGCGCAGTTGGATGAGATGAAGGCGGAGCCCATTCCGTTCAGCGAGCTGATCATCGGCGTGAAGTGCGGGGGCTCGGATGCCACCAGCGGCCTTGCCTCTAACCCGGCCCTCGGAGCGGCGGCGGATACGCTCATTCAGCAGGGCGGCGGCGTCGTCATCGGCGAGACGACCGAAATTATCGGCGCTGAGCATGTGCTGGCTTCCCGCTGCGCAACTCAGGAGACGTCCGATAAGCTGTATTACATTGTCGACCGCTTCGAGAAGGAAGTGGAGCGGATGGGAGCCGACATGCGCGGCGGCAATCCAAGCCCGGGCAATATTGCGGGAGGGCTCACGACGATTGAGGAAAAGTCGCTTGGCTGCATCAGTAAATGCGGCAATGCTCCGATTGAAGGCGTGATCGAGTATGCCGAGAGCATTCCGAAGCACGGCCTCTACTTCATGGACTCGCCGGGCAACGATATCGAATGCGTATCGGGCATGGCAGCGGGCGGTGCTCATCTGGTGTGCTTCACGACCGGACGCGGTACGCCAACCGGCTCGGCCGTTATTCCGGTTATCAAGATTACCGGCAACAAGCGGATGTATGAGCGCATGACAGACAACATGGACGTCGATGTGAGCGATATGCTGGAAGGTACGCTGAGTCTGGAAGCGGCAGGCGAACGGATCTGGCAGGCAATTCAAGAGGTAGCGAACGGAAAGCTGACGAAGGCGGAAGTTCTCGGCCATACGGAGTTCAGCATTAACCGGATCGGACCGAGTCTGTAGCAGCACTCTGGATAAATCGAATCCCCTGGCATGCATTCGACAGGTGAAGCATTGCGGCTCGGTGGAACGCACCAATAATTTCAAGCAGGAGGCTTTCTGTATGGGTAGATTGAAAGGCCGAGTGGCCTTAGTTACGGGCGCCAGCCGCGGAATCGGCGAGGCGATCGCGATTCGTTTGGCCGAGGAAGGCGCTCACGTCGCGGTTAATTTTACTTCGGAACGCTCCAGACCGCTCGCAGAGAAGGTCAAGGAGCAGGTGGAAGCGCACGGTGTCAAGTCGATCGTGGTCCAGGCTGATGTCGGCAGCAGCGAGCAGGTGGCTGCCATGTTCCAGCAGGTGAAAGAGCAGCTGGGCGAGGTGGAGATTCTAGTTAACAACGCAGGTATCGCCCCGTTTGAATCGTTCATGCATGTCACCGAGGAAACTTGGGACCGCACCTATAATACGAATGTCAAATCGATCTTCTTGGCTTCCCAGCTGGCGGCGCGCTCGATGATCGAGAAGCGCTACGGTAAAATCATCAACGTGCTGTCTACCGCGAGCCTGGTGGTGACAAGCCCTGTCATCCCGCATTACCAGTCGTCCAAGGCGGCGGCTCATATGCTGACGAAGGGCATGGCCATTGAGCTCGGCAAATACAACATCAACGTCAACGCGGTCGGTCCGAGCACGGTAGACACGGATATGTGCACGGACTACTTAGCGGATCCTTCCATCCGTGCGAAGGAGATTGAGGCGAATCCGATGAAACGCCTGGGCACCGCCCGCCAAATCGGCGACGCGGTGGTGTTCCTCGCGTCCGAGGAAGCCATGCAGGTGAACGGTCACCTGCTGATGGTGGACGGAGGCTTGACGGTGAAAGCCGCTCAGCCTGACGACCACATGGAGCACTAGCACCATTCATGCTGCGATTCGCTTGAGCGGGGGCCGTGCTCCATGTGGTACCTGCTCAGCGCGGGTCGCCGGGAACCAAGCATAAGGAGTTGACGTCATGCGGGTAAAGCGCATGCTGGATTTGACACAGGAGCTGTATCACAACAGCCCTGTGCTGCCGATCTTTGATCCGCCGAAGCTGGACTATATCTTCATTGGTCCTAGAGACGGCTGGAAGATGGAGCGGCTTACGCTGAGTCTTCATTCCGGCACACATATGGACGCGCCTTCTCATATGAATGAGTTTCGTACGAATCTCGACGAAATTCCCGTGGAGCGATTCCAAGGGCAGGCGGTGTATATTCCGTTAGCTGGGATAAAGGGGCCCTCGGACCCCATCACACCCGTTGATCTTGAGCCATACTTAGAGCAGCTGACTCCTGACGCCGTTGTGCTTCTGTACACGGGCTGGGGGGAAAAGCAGGCCTGGACGACCGAGTGGATCTACCAATCGCCTTACTTAAATAATGACGCCGCCCGTTTGCTCGCGAAGCATCAAGTGCGCGGGGTGGCGATTGATCATTTCAGCATCGGCGGTACCGGGGACGAGAACGAGGAAACGCACAGGATCCTGCTGGGCAGCGGCATCTGGGTGGCGGAGGGACTGCAGCTGAATTTCCCAGAGCTGAGCGAAGGGAGCTGGCAGCTTCTCTCTCTGCCTATTAAGGTTCGCGAATCGAGCGGAGCACCCGCTAGAGTGGTAGCTATTCAATATGAGTCATGATACTAGACTGATAGAAAGTCCTTCGAATCCCTCGAAGGGCTTTTTTCATATGATCAGAAAGTATAAGTTCGAGCCGAGGGTTCAGCTTTCTGATATTGCAAGAAAAGCTTTATTTTTAGCACGAATGCACTTCCTCGAAAGGGCTTCGATAGAAGCTTTTCTTACGTTACATTTATGAGAATTCCCTGTCCATGATTTCCACGTTTTGTTTGGTATCGCCAGAGAGAAGGCCGTCACGTGTCAGGCAAGTGGTGAATTACTGCTAAAGCGCAGAAATCTACGATCCCAAATGAAATTCAAAAGCGAGATTTGTGAGAAAACAACTTTAAGAGAACACAATGACTAAAAATGCAGCTACTGGCCTCACAATGTTGTATATAAAGTCAAAATTAGAAAGTCCTTGTGGAATAAGGTTATTCGGTATACAAAAGCAGGAGTACCTCCCCACATTCTAGAAGTTAAGGTTACCAAATGGCATGGGCAACACGAAGGCGCAAAAGAACGGGCTTTTGTCGATCTCGAACTATATGTACAACTCGAAATCGGTTACCTGTGGCAGATAGATGGCGTTACAGGGCGTCTGGCGCTTAACACGACCCGGTAATGCTCCCTGTAACGTTATGAAATCACCTTACTGTACCCAAAATGTGTTCATCTGCCATTGTAAGATGAACACATCGCGTTACAATGCGTATGGTGCTTAACACGGCCCGGTAACGCTTCTTGTAACGTTATGAATGGACCTCTGTCAAGAAAGTAGACACTCCGTTAAGTGAACCCTTAAGCAGCCTTCTTAAAACGCGCAGCAAATTTAACCGGCGATACATAACCGATTGCACTGTGGATTCGCTTACGGTTGTAGAAGAACTCAATATATTGAAAAATGGCTTCATAAGCCTGCTGCTTCGTTTTAAACTTGGTGCGGTAAATAAGCTCCTTCTTTAATATGCTGTGAAATGACTCGATACAAGCGTTGTCATAGCAGTTCCCTTTTCGGCTCATGCTGGCTTTCATTGAGTAAGCCTTCAACTTCTTACGGTATTCATCTGAGGCATACTGTGAACCGCGGTCTGAATGATGGATGAGCCCTTTCCGAGGTTTCTTGGCCTCATAGGCGGCTTGTAACGTGTCTACAACTAAGTCTGTGGTCATTCGATCGTAAAGGCGCCAGCCGACGATCTCACGCGTGCATAAGTCTAAGATGCTGGCAAGGTACAATCGGCCCTCTCGGCAAGGGATGTAGGTAATGTCTGCTACCCAGACCTTCTCTGGCTTCTTCACATCAAATTCCTGATTCAGGATGTTTGGAGCGATAGGCAGATCATGGTTAGAGTCGGTTGTCTGTACCTTAAATTTTCGAGAAACGCACGAACGCAGCCCTAGCTCCTTCATGTAGAGACTGACTGTGCGCTCTGAAATCTTAAACTGTTCAGCCCATAGTAAACGGGTGATCTTGGGGCTGCCATATCTTCCATGAGAGTCGTGAAAATGGTAGGAAATCCGCTCCATCACCTTCGTCTTCCGTTTCTCTCGCTCACTTGCTGTAGCCGTTTGCCACTTGTAAAACCCGCTCCTGGATACCTGCAGCACTTTGCACATCTTCTCCATTCGAAATTCGGAGCGGTGATCTTCAATGAACTGGAACCTTAGTTCTTTTCTTTGCTGAAGATGTGCAGAGCCTTTTTTAAAATGGCCAGCTCCTCCTGGAGATCGGCTATCTCCTGATCTTTTTTCTTGGCTTCGCGTTCTTTTGCTGCCAATTCTTCTTTCATTTGACGAAGCTTTTCCGGGTTGGCTAGCGGCTCATTTTCAAATGAACGGTACTGAGACATCCAGTTGTGGATTGTTCCTGCCGGAATGTTCAGCTCCGCCGCGATTTCCGGCACCGTCTTGGTCTGTTCTTGTACGTATTTGACTGTCTGCTTTTTAAATTCTTCATTGTAACGCTGCCGTTGATCTCCCATGGTGGACACCTCATTGTTCTTTGCTAAGTTAATTATCTAACTTCACTTAACGATGTGTCCACTTTTTATTCTAGCTGCAGAAATCACCTTACTGTACCAAGAATGTGTTCATCTGCCACCGTAAGTTGAAAAAATCGCGTTACGACGTCTGGCGCTTATATCGGGCCGATAATGCTTCCTTGTAACGTTATGAAAGTCATCGTAATGGGCAGAATTCGCAAGAAAATTTGGGCTGCCAAAGCTCAATTTGTGCGATTGAAGTCAAAAAAACCTTCGACTTTCGTATGAGCATTCGACACGAATTGTTCATTCTGGTATCCAAATCTAATAATCTCTTAACGATTGCTTGATACTTTTTGAATTTCTTCCTAGTAAACTCCAATTATAGCAATGATGCGGAGGTGCTTCGGATGAAAGAGATTCAAATGTTGTATAAAGGCAAGGTTCACAAAGGAGAAATTGCATACGAGCAGCCGGACTTTATGGAAATCAGCCTGCCGGATGAAGCTGAATATTCGAGCGGAGATGCGATCATTTGCTTTGACCGTTTCCGCAGATGGACGATGAAAGTGATGCGGACCGCTACGTCGCGGATCATCGTGGCTCCTGTAAACAGCGAAATTTTTCAGATTCAGGGTTATTCGCCTATCGCGTACGAGGAGCTGTACCGCCAGGAGGACAAGGTGTTCAAGAGCTTTAAGCTCAATACCTTCGGTACGATCAGCGAGGATTTCAAAATCCGTTCGGTTCGCTTTACGGATGTCAGCAGGCTGGGCTTCGGGCTGGAGGTAGACGATTTCTCCGTCCGAATGAATGAGGTCTACGATTCGATGATCATCTGTGACGAGGAGACCATCCATCCGAAGCTGATCGTAAGATATGCGCATATCCTGGAGAAAACGATCCGGTACGGCTGTGAAATCAAGTCGATTTCTTCTAAGGATCTGCATAAGCTTCGCTGCTATCTTCTGACAAAGCAGTTTGCACAGGAAGTGTGATATCGGTCACAGCCGCCGGGGACGGCTCTATGGTTCAATAGAGGTAAGTTCAAAGATAAGGGGGCTGCCAGCCATGATTACCTGCGGAGAATGCGGCAAAATCAAGGGCCAAGGTGAAACGGGGAACAGCTGGATCTGCGAGGATTGCAAAGTCGAGCCGCCGGCAAAGGAAGAGGAGCCAAAGGAAACGAACACGCCATAAGAAAAAGGGACGCCTTGATCGGATTAAAACCCGAGGGGCGTCCTTTGTATTTATCCGCTACTCTTCAAACAGGTTACGCAAGCCTTCCTCATAAGGGGCTCGCACGATTCCCTTTTCGGTGATGATCGCGGTAACGTATTCGTTCGGCGTCACGTCGAAGGCAGGATTATATACTTTGATGCCTTGCGGGGCCGTACGTTTGCCGAAGCCTTGCGTAATCTCGTCTTCATGGCGTTCCTCAATAGGAATGTCCGCTCCTGTAGGCGTATTGAGGTCGATTGTGGACATCGGGCAAGCCACGTAAAAAGGAATGCCGTGCGCTTTGGCCAATACAGCTACGCTGTAGGTCCCGATTTTGTTGGCTACGTCGCCATTGGCCGCCACGCGATCCGTCCCGACGATGACCGCCTGTACCCAGCCCTTGGACATGACCGCTCCGGCCATGTTGTCACAAATCAGCGTCACATCGACACCGGCCTGCTGCAGCTCGAAGGCCGTCAGTCTGGCACCCTGCAGCACCGGCCGTGTTTCATCCGCGAACACCTTGATGTTGAGTCCCTTCTCCTTCGCCAAATACATCGGGGCCAAGGCGGTGCCGTAACGGGCTGTCGCTAAGCCGCCGGCGTTGCAGTGCGTGAGCAAGCCCATGCCGTCCTCGAACAGGGTTAGAGCATGCTCTCCGATCAGACGGCACGTTTCCTCATCTTCGGCTTGGATTGCCCTAGCCTCGTCCAGCAGTGCTTGCTTTGCGCCTTCGACCGTTACTTCCGTACCCTCGGCAAGAAGCCCCTTCGCGGTTGCCCGCATCCGGTCCAAAGCCCAGAACAGGTTCACTGCCGTAGGCCGGGAGGTAGCCAGGTAATCGCATTGCCGCTCCACTTCTGCCAGCAGGGCGCTTTTGTCCCCTTCGGTGTGACGAACACCGAGGTAAACCCCGAACGCAGCGGCAATCCCGATGGCCGGAGCCCCGCGAACCGCGAGCTGTTTAATGGCGTCCCACACCTGTTCGGAGGTGGTCAGCTCCAAATAAACAATTTCATCGGGCAGCAGGCGCTGGTCAAGAAGATCCAACCGGTTATCCAGCGAATTCCAGCGTACCGACTGCAGCCAATCATTATGCGTTTGCTCTACTGTTGACATCTTATTGAACCGCCTTCACTGCGATATCCAGAAGCTCTTCGATCGAAGCTGCCTTCCGGTTGTGCTTAATTAGGGACGTGCCGATTTGCAGGGCGATGCGCTGAGCGCGCTCCTTCGCCGCGGCGTCCTCCAGCTTATTGATATCGGCGACCTGTGCGAGTCCATGAACGCGGCGAACCATCTTACAACCGGAGTACCCGAAGGTGTCCTGCAGCAAGCGCGTCATATAAGCGTCCTGGAAGCCCTCTGTCTTGAACATGCGATCGTTGCCCTGCTCGTTCCAAAGCGTACGGAATTGCCGATCGAAGCCCACCCAAATGTCCCGGATGGTATTCAAGAGATACGCCCGGAAGTCCTGACGAGAGGAAGCATCCTGACTCCAGCCCTCTTGCGCGGCATAATTGAGCAGGAGATTGGCGAATACCGCACCGATATCAAAGCCCATCGGACCATAATAAGCGAATTCCGGGTCGATCACCTTCGTCGATTCGGGTTTAATGAAAATACTGCCGGTATGTAGATCGCCATGCAGCAGCGCCTGCGCTTGAACGAGGAACTTCTCACGGAGAAGGGCAACCTCAAGATGCAGCTCCTTATCGTTCCAAACCGCTTCTACCGCATCCTGAATGGCCGGCGGCACATTGTTGTTCGGCGAATTCGTGTACGGGTCATCGAAAATCAAATCCTCGGTAATTTTGCACAGCTCCGGATTGACGAATTGCTTCACCCGAGCTTTCTTCTCCTGCTGATTCATTCCAAGGTCGGAGGTAAAGAACAAGGTGTGGGCTAGAAAACGGGAAATGTGCTCGGCGAACAGCGGATATTTATTGCCTTCCATCAGTCCGCGGCGCATGATGACATGATCGCTTAAATCCTGCATGACCGTAAGGGCAAGCTTCGGCTCATAGACATGGACATGGGGCACAAGATCAGGACAAAGCGCTTCCTGGATCATCAACGCTTCGCTTTCAATACGGGCACGGTCCAGTGTCAGAGGCCAGGATTCCCCTACAACCTTTGCGTAAGGAAGGGCTTGCTTGAGAATGATGCTTTTCCCCGAAAAAGGCTCCGAGATATGAAAAACGAGATTCAAATTGCCGTCGCCGATCTCACGGCTGACAAGCTCGCTATTGGCTGCAAACAAATCGGGCAGGCGGCGGGCGTACTCGATTGCTTCCGCTTCACTTAATGCGTGGTATGCGCACATGGTATATATCCCCTCCAAGTGGACGTTAACTAAACGGTTTCGACAAAAAACTGCCATTCCTAAGTATAAATCAAATTAGGGTGATTGGAAATAGAGGGATACAAAAGAAAAGGGAGGGCACTGGAATTGTGCCTTCCCTTGTCCTCTTTCAGAATTAAAGCATGCGTTGCCTACGATGCTCCACCAAATCGATTGCCCCTAGTACCACATGGGCAAGTCCGAAGCCTACTACAGCGGCGGCTGCCATAGGATACTTCCCTCTCATAGCTGCACCGGAAGCTGTTACTGCTGTACCCAGGACGGTAGGAATAAGACCTTCGCGCATGTACAATTCCTCCTCAAAGGATAATGTCATTACTTCTTTAGAATCGGGCGAACCGCGAAGTTTTATGCAATCAGGGAGCTGTATGGTTTTGCCTTGCCGCGCGAACATGGTACAATGTTAAGATCAAGCAAATACGGAGTTGAGAATCACGGATGAGCGGTCAGGTAATTGCACTAAAGGAGTGGGCTTCGGCCATTGAAGCACTTCGAAACGGGCAGCAAATTCTCATTATGCGCAAAGGAGGGATTCGGGAGGAAACCCGGGATTTCCAGATCGAGAGCGAAAGCTTCTACTTATATCCGACTTACGAGCATCAGCGCAGGGAGCTGCTTAAGGAAGAGTATCAATATCAATTGGACGAGACTCTGAGGGGCTGGAGCAGCCAGGATACGGAAGCGGTGATTCGTTGTTATGCCGAGCTTACGGAAGACATACTAATTGCATCGCAAGAGGAGCTGGATCGGCTCAAAGGAGAGCATATCTGGACCGACCGCTTCGCCGAAGAGCGGGTCAAGTGGAAGCGGGCACAGCCGCTGCATCTTATGCTGCTGCGTGTGTACGAGCTAACCGAGCCCGTCCGGGTAAGCATCCTGCCGGAGTATAACGGCTGCAAATCATGGATCGGCTTGCCTGCCGCAGCTCTGGATGCAGCGGAGCGACGGCCGGTCTTATCCGATGAGCAATATGCGGAACGGATAAATACCATAAAATCGTTGCTGGGGTGACCGGTTTATATGTGATCGAGGCTCCCGGGTTCGCTTCATTTTCACCGAGCCTAAGCACGCCTATTGATTTTTATTGGTAATGTAAGATAATATTATCATTGAGAATCATTGATAATCAGTTTAGAATAATTATTAACAAAGAATAATTTAACGCTGGAGGCGCAAATCATGGCTAATTCACCACAATTTATCATAGACGGTTTGAAGGCAACTGTCGAAGGGAAAGAGATCCTCAAGGGCTTAAGCCTGAAGATCAACGGCGGCGAGGTTCACGCCATCATGGGTCCGAACGGAACGGGGAAATCGACCCTTGCATCCACATTGATGGGACATCCGAAGTATGAAGTTACTGACGGTTCCGTTTCCTTGAACGGCGAAGACGTGCTTGAAATGGCGACGGACGAAAGAGCAAGAGCAGGCTTGTTCCTTGCTATGCAGTACCCTAGCGAAATTACCGGTGTTACGAATGCGGACTTCCTGCGCAGTGCGATCAATGCGCGCCGCGGCGAGGGCAACGAAATTTCGTTGATCAAGTTCATCCGTCAAATGGAAGCGAAAATGAAAGAGCTGGAAATGAATCCGGAATTCATGCATCGTTACCTGAACGAAGGCTTCTCCGGCGGTGAAAAGAAGCGGAACGAAATTCTCCAGATGCTGATGCTCGATCCTAAGATCGTCATTCTCGATGAGATTGACTCCGGTTTGGATATCGACGCTCTCCGCATTGTAGCGACAGGTGTGAACGCCATGCGCTCCGAAGACCGCGGCTTCCTGATCATTACGCACTATCAGCGCTTGCTGAACTACATCAAGCCTGATTACGTTCACGTTATGATGCAAGGACGCATTGTAAAATCAGGCGGTCCTGAGCTTGCAGAGCGTCTGGAAGCGGAAGGCTATGATTGGGTAAAGGAAGAACTGGGGATTGTAGACGAAACGGTTGGCCAAGAAGAGAAAGAATTCAAGGTTCCGATGAATACTACAGCGCCTAAATACTAAGCGATAGAGGGATAGGAGGATACGCAAGATGAGTACACAAACCGCTCTTCCCATCGATCGTGCAAGCCTAACGGAGCTGTCGAAGTCCAGAAAAGAACCGGAATGGATGACAAATCTTCGGGCGCAGGCTCTCGAGCTGGCCGAATCGTTGGAATTACCGAAGCTTGAAAAAACAAGAATCGACCGTTGGAGCTTAAATTCCTACGGCAAATATAAAGCAGCAGGCGAGCTGACCGCCTTGGATCAGCTTCCTGAGGCAGCGAAGCAGCTGCTGCAAGGCGAGAATCAAGCTCAGCCGGAAAACCTGCTGATTCAGCAGAACTCGGCTGTAACCTTCCGCAGCGTTTCCGAGCAGTTGAAGCAGCAGGGTGTAATTTTCACCAGCCTGGAAGAGGCTCTTCAAACGCATGGCGACTTGGTGCAAAAGTACTTCATGTCCGTTGTCGAGACGAAGGAAAACCTGCTTACCGCATTGCATACTGCGCTTTGGAGCGGCGGGGTATTCCTCTACGTTCCAAAGAACGTTCAAGTGGAAGTACCGGTTCAAGCGCTGTTCCTCACATCGGATGCGGAAGCAAGCTTCTCTCCGCACGTATTGATCGTAGCTGAGCAGCATTCCTCCGTTACTTACGTAGATAACTTCGTTTCGGAAGGCAATCTGAATCAGCTTGTACTGAACGGTGTAGTAGAAGTAGTAGCCAAGCCCGGCGCCAAGGTTACCTTCGCTTCCGTACACAGCCTGAACGATTCCGTAACGGATCTGACTTATCGCCGCGCGGTCGTTGAGAACGATGCTGGCGTCGAATGGATTATCGGTGAAATGAACTATGGGAACACGATGTCCGATACGACGACGATTCTTAAAGGCAACGGCTCTACTTCCGATGCCAAGGTGATCAGTGTAGGCACCAACGACCAGAAGCTGAACGTAACGACCCGTGCGATTCACTACGGTAAAAGCTCGGACAGCCAAATGATCACTCGCGCGGTAATGCGCGATGAGGCGACGGCGATTATCAACGGTATCACCAAGATTGAGCATGGCGCTACGAAGGCAAACGGCGAGCAAACGGAGAAGGTGCTGATGCTCAGCCCGAAGGCGCGCGGAGACGCGAACCCGATTTTGCTTATCGACGAGGATGACGTAACGGCAGGACACGCAGCCAGCGTCGGCCAAGTCAATCCTGAGTATGTATACTATCTTATGTCCCGGGGGATTTCCCGTCAGGATGCCGAGCGCCTGATCATCTATGGCTTCCTGGATCCGGTTGTCTCCGAAATTCCGCTGGAGCTCGTACAGACGCAATTAAGGAGCCTTGTGGAAAGGAAGCTGGGACAATGAATACCGCAGCCATCCGCAAGGAGTTCCCGATTCTTCATCAGGAAATCAACGGACACCCGCTAGTGTATTTGGATTCCGCGGCCACCTCGCAAAAGCCTCAGGTTGTAATCGATGCGATCAAGCATTATTACGAATGGGATAACGCCAACGTGCACCGCGGTGTCCACACGCTGGGCTCGCGGGCGACCGATGCCTATGAGAATGCCAGAGAGAAGCTGCGTAAGTTCATCAATGCCCGCTCGACGGAGGAAGTGATTTTCACCCGCGGCACAACCACGGCGTTAAACCTCGTAGCTTCAGGCTACGCAAGAACGGTTTGCGGCGAGGGTGATGAGATCGTCATTACTCCCATGGAGCATCACGCCAACTTAATTCCGTGGCAGCAGGTGGCTAAGGCTACCGGCGCCACACTGAAATATATTCCGCTTCAAGAGGACGGCTCCATCCGCCTTGAGGATGTGGAGAGTACGGTAACAAGCCGCACCAAAATCGTCTCCGTCACTTATGTTTCCAACGTGCTTGGCGTCGTCAATCCCATCAAGGAGATTACGGCGATTGCTCATAAGAACGGGGCCAAGATGGTAGTGGACGGGGCTCAGAGCACACCTCATATCAAGGTTGACGTACAGGATCTCGATTGTGATTTCTATGCGCTGTCCGGCCATAAAATGTGTGCTCCAACAGGGATCGGTGCCCTTTACGGTAAGAAGGAGCTTCTTCAAAGCATGGAGCCGATCGAATTCGGCGGCGAAATGATCGATCATGTTGGCTTGTACGAATCGACATGGAAGGATCTGCCCTGGAAGTTCGAGGGGGGAACTCCGATCATTGCAGGCGCGGTCGGGCTTGGTGCGGCGATTGATTTCCTGGAAAGCATCGGAATGGATGCGATCGACAAGCATGAGAAGGAGCTCACGGCTTACGCCATGGATCGGATGCTTGAGATTGAAGGCCTTACCGTCTATGGACCGAAGGAGAATCGCGCAGGACTGGTCACCTTCAACCTGGACGATGTTCATCCGCACGATGTTGCAACGGTTCTGGACGCAAGCGGCGTTGCCGTTCGCGCAGGACACCATTGCTGCCAGCCGCTGATGCGTTGGCTTCAAGTAACGGCAACGGCACGGGCAAGCTTTTATCTATACAATAACGAGGAAGATGTCGATCGCTTGATCGCTTCGCTAATCAAAACAAAGGAGTACTTCGGCCATGCAATTGGATGATTTATACCGCAGAGTCATCATGGATCATTATAAAAATCCACGCAACCGCGGCTCCTTCGAAAGCGGAGAAGCGGTTAGCATCGACTTGAACAATCCAACCTGCGGAGATAAGATACAGCTTCAGATGCAGGTGGAGGACGGTATTGTCAAAGCGGCAAAATTCACGGGCGAAGGCTGTTCCATCAGCCTTTCTTCCGCTTCTATGATGACGGATGCCGTGAAAGGCAAAACGCTGGACGAAGCGCTGAAGATGGCGGAGAGCTTCTCCGGCCTGATGAAGGGCGAGCCGGTCGAGTTCGAGTATGAGGATATTGAGGCGCTGTCCGGCGTGAACAAGTTTCCTGCCAGAATCAAGTGCGCCACCCTTGCTTGGAATGCTCTGCGCAAAGGTATTGAGCACTCAAAACAATAGTAAAACGTACGGAATGACCTTAAATTGAAAAGGAGGTCTTACCATCATGGCGAAAAAAATGCCCGAAATGGAAGATTATAAGTATGGTTTTCGCGACGAGCACAAAGCGGTGTTCCAGTCGGGAAAAGGCTTGAATAAAGAGATTGTTACGGAAATTTCGCGTATGAAGGGCGAGCCCGAGTGGATGCTGGAGTTCCGTTTGAAGTCTCTGGAGCAATTCCAGAAGATGGATATGCCTACTTGGGGCGGCAACATGGACGATCTGGATTTCGAGGATATCCAGTACTACGTCAAGCCTTCTGAGAAGCAAGGCAAGACGTGGGAAGAGGTGCCTTCCGAAATCAAGGAAACGTTCGACAAGCTGGGTATTCCCGAGGCCGAGCAAAAGTTCCTTGCCGGCGTATCCGCTCAGTACGAATCTGAGGTAGTATACCACAGCATGCAGAAGGAGCTCGAAGACCAGGGCGTTATCTTTACCGATACGGATACTGCGCTTCGCGAATATCCTGAGATCTTCAAAAAATATTTCGGCACGATCGTACCTCCAAGCGATAATAAATTTGCCGCTTTGAACAGTGCCGTATGGTCCGGCGGAAGCTTCATCTACGTTCCGAAGGGCGTAAAGGTAGAAATTCCGCTGCAGGCATATTTCCGGATTAACTCGGAAAACATGGGGCAATTCGAACGTACGCTGATTGTTGCCGACGAAGGCAGCTTCGTGCACTATGTAGAGGGCTGTACGGCTCCGATCTACAGCACAAACTCCTTGCATAGTGCGGTCGTTGAGATCCTCTGTCTGAAGGACTCCCGTGTCCGTTACACCACGATCCAGAACTGGGCACCGAATATCTTCAACCTCGTAACCAAGCGTGCGGTAGCGGAAGAGAACGCAACGATGGAATGGGTTGACGGAAACATCGGCTCCAAGCTGACGATGAAATATCCTGCCGTCGTTCTGAAGGGCCGCGGCGCGAAGGGTATGGTGCTTTCCATCGCGGTAGCAGGGAAAGGTCAGCATCAGGACGCAGGAGCGAAGATGACGCATCTGGCTCCGGATACGACGTCCACGATCGTATCGAAGTCGATCAGTAAGCACGGCGGTAAAGTAACATACCGCGGCTTGGCTTCCTTCGGACGCAATTCCCAGGGGTCTAAGGCGAACATCAAGTGCGATACGCTGATCATGGATAATCAGTCCACATCGGATACGATCCCTTACAATGAGATCATGAACGATAACATCACGCTGGAGCACGAAGCAACGGTATCCAAGGTTTCCGAGGATCAGCTCTTCTACCTGATGAGCCGCGGCTTAAGCGAAGCGGAAGCTACGCAAATGATCGTTATGGGCTTCATCGAGCCGTTTACGAAGGAGCTTCCAATGGAATATGCCGTAGAGATGAACCGTCTCATCAAGTTCGAGATGGAAGGCTCTATCGGTTAATAATAAGGAAGGACACAGCTTTCCCGGGTTATACCGGAGGCTGTGTCCTTTTTGTTTCCATAGCCGACAATGCATAGGGGGTTCAGCCTTTTCTCATGCTATAGAAAGTGAAAATTTGCTGAACAAGGAGACAGCCAGCATGAAAAAGCGAAGCCAAAGAGCCGTTTTAGCCATGATCATCGGAACTCTTCTCATCCCCACGGGCTGCGGCCATATTTTGTCCAAGGAACAGCGTCAAAACAATCAATTGAGCTTTCCGAGCACAGACGGAAGGCAGACGAACAGGGCAAGAGTGGAGCAGGAAAATGCCGCAAAGGGCCTTACGGCCCAGTCGAAGCACCAACCGAAGGTACTGGAAGCAGATACGGCCCGTTTGCCGCTCACGACGATCAACGGGGTAAGTTACGTTGAAGCTAACGCCTTCGCTAAGGCACTGGAGTATAACACCGATTGGGATGGCGATCAAGGCGTGCTGCAAATAGGGGAATACGGCTCCAACTATGAGCTGAAGGTGAATGATACCACTGCCATGAAAGAAGAGGAGAAGGTAAGCCTTCCTCAAGCGCCAATCTTGAGAAACCATCAGGTGTTCCTGCCGTCTGCGGCGATTCAGCCTTTATTCGGCGACGATATCTCCTTCGAGCTGACAGATCGCGAAGTGGTTCTGCGTCCGGTGGGTGAAGCGGTAATGGATCCGATGGACGGACCGGAGGAGGCGGATACAGGCTCTGAACTGGACTTCGGAGATGACCCGGACGATCCTTTCAAGGGGGATGAGGGCGAGGATCCTGCCGATGCGGAAACGCTTAGCGGCGCTGTAGAGGAGCTGACACAGCTGAGCTCCGTGGAGCTGGAAGCGCTAATGAACCAAGAGGCCGTTCCGGTGTTAAAAAATATTGATATGAATGCTTTAATCCGCCGCGGAAAACGATATTTGGGCGTGAAGTATCGTTTCGGCACAGGGCCGTATCCAAGAACCGGCCGTTTCGACTGCTCCACCTTCACGGATTATGTGTTTAACAAGTTCGGCGTGGATTTGCCTAGAACGGCTCGCGCGCAAGCGAAAAGGGGAACGGCGGTCAGCCGGAAAAACCTGCGTAAGGGCGACCTCATGTTCTTCTATGTACCGGGGCGGTTCAGGACCAATAAGACGGTCGGGCATGTGGGCATCTATATGGGGAATCGCCGGATGATTCATGCTTCCCCGCTGCCTCGGAATGGCGTACAAATTTCAACTATCAATAAGGGCTACTGGAAAAAAACGTTCTTGCGTGCCAAAAGAGTAGCGTATTAATGCTTCAAAGGAATAAAGCTCAACGTCAGCCGACGTTGAGCTTTATTTCTAAACAAAGATTTGTTCGATATCCAGCTCCCGTTCGTGAGACAAATCAACGAACCTTCCCTCGACGTTAATTAAGGGCCGGAAGAAGTCCACCGGATTCGTCAGAACGATTGTGCCGAGCTGTCCATTCGTTAGCTGGAGCTTCTTTCCGACAAAATTAGGAACCATATTCCGAATAAACACCTGTGTAATGCCAGGGTCCAGCTCTCCGAAGCTGCAGCGATGGATTTCACGGAGAACATGCAGCAGATTGCGGGCCTTCTGATATGTGCGATTGGAGATCATGGCGCTATACACATCGGCGACCGCTACGATTTTGGACATACGGGACATTTCATGTCCTTTAATCCGCAGGGGATAGCCGGTCCCGTCCAGCCGCTCATGATGCTGCAGCGCCGCGACCGCCAAGCTTTGCTCGAAGCCGGATTGCTTCAGCATCTCATACCCGAAAATGGTATGCTTTTTAATTTCTTCGTACTCCTCATCGGTAAGACGCGAAGGCTTCTGAAGGATGTCTATGGATACCTTGCTCTTGCCTATATCGTGCAGATAGCCCGCTTTTCCCGCCAATAACGCTTCGTCTTCCGACTGCCCCAGCCATTTCGCAATGTAATAAGAGATCATGCCTACTTGGACGCTATGCTGGTAAGTGTAATCGTCCTTCGTATTTAGAGCGATCAGAAGCGAGACGACGTCTTTTTCCTGCTTGAAGTGTTGAACGAGCGGGGTGAAACCGTTCTCCACTTGCTCCTCATGGAGCTTCCCTTCATGAAGTACTTGCTCAAACACAAGCTTGATGTTGTCGACCGCGTTGCTGTATGCTTCTGCTTGCTGCTCTTGGACTGTTGAGACGGTGAGCCTGGAATTTTCCACTTGCAAATCAATGTCGACATAATCCAAGTCATGTCGCTGCAGTTTAGCAATATCCTCCGCATGAAGAACCGTATGAGCGGATAGCACAAGAAGCCCGTGCTTGTTGAAGGTATCCGACCCCAAACGATCGCCAACCCGCACATCATAAATGGGAACCCGCAAAAGAATTCACCTCAAAATAAAAAATATTGTGCGATTTCCCTAATCATACCAGCATTCGGATTGGCAAACAATGTCGAACTGCGCGATTTGAAGTAAAATTTTACTAAAAATTTATTAATAATTATTGAAAATTTAACACAAAAATTCCATTAAGTTACATTCCGATATAACGGCTATAAAGGCTCTTGGCCAATACTGGATCATCCGTTCCTTGGACCAGCATCCGTCCGCCTTCAAACAGCACAAACGTGATTTCGTCATCCAGCCGGAACTTGAGCAGGAACGGATTCAGCTCCACTTCGCCCAGCGGACGCAATCGCTCCGCCCATTCCTTTAGGCTTAGCGCGGAAGGCCTAACCGGCTGAATCTGCACGGAGTTTCTCCCGCATAGCGTTTGCAGCGTATCCTCATGCATGAATGCTTCCAAATATTCATAACGTCCTTCCGCACAGCAGGGGCAGTCCGCTTTCCGGGCTTTGCTCACGTCAACGGCCGAGTATTGGTTGTACCACAGATCCCAGTGGACCATCCGCCGATTGCGCTGCTCGTGAGCGCCGACGAGCAGCTTCATGGCCTCGGTCGCCTGATGTGAAGCGACCGTATGTATGATCGGCCCGATGACGCCGGCCGTATCGCACGTCTCGGTCGTTCCCTGCGCCGGGGGCTGCCCGAAGAGGCAGCGCAAGCAAGGCGTCTCTCCGGGAACGACGGTAAGGCTTACGCCGCGGGAGCTGACCGCGCCGCCGTAAATCCACGGGATGCCGTGCTTAAGGCTCACGTCATTGATCAGGAACCGCACCGCGAAGTTGTCGGTTCCGTCCAGGATGAGCTGCACATCCGTCAGCAGCTCTTCCGCATTGGTCGCGTTCAGGTCCGCGACCACCGGTTCGACCGCGACCTGCGAGTTCGCGGCCCGGAGCCGCGCCGCTGCGGCGACGGCCTTCGGCGACGAGCCGGCCGCATCGGCTTCGTCGTACAGCATCTGCCGCTGCAGATTGCTGGTCTCGACGAAGTCGCGGTCGATCAGGCGCACGAAGCCGACCCCTGCGCGAATCATATGGTTCGCGAGGACGGTGCCGAGGGCGCCCATGCCTACGATGGCGACACGTGCCTCGTGAAGCTTCGCTTGGCCTTCCGGCCCGATCGGGAGGAATAACATTTGCCGAGAGTAGCGGGCAAGGTGGCTAAGATCTCCGTTCTCCTGTATGTGGCTTGCTTCATTCATGTTCATGCTGCCCCTCCTCCTTCGGGAGTCGATTGGCCGGGACCGGCTGTAGGATCCCAGGGCCCCAGCTGATGGCCCTTCCATTCGGAGCCGTCCTCCCAATTTTCTTTCTTCCATATCGGTACAATTTGCTTCAGTCGCTCAATGGCATACCGGCTCGCTTCGTAAGCGGCGGCGCGATGGGGGGCGGAAACGGCAATCACCACGCTAATTTCACCGATCCCCACGGTGCCCAGACGATGGGTAATGGCGCATAACGCCCCGTCCCACCTCTCCCCGATCTCCGAGCAGATTTGCTCCATCGTCTTGAGAGCCATAGGCTCGTAAGCCTCATATTCTAGCAGCGTCGTTCTCTTCCCGAAGGTAAATTCCCTCGTGGTTCCGACAAAGGAGAGCGACGCACCGTGGTTCGGATGAATCACCTTGCCGGTGACCTCTTCTACAGAAATCGGATCCTTAGTAATACATACAAGGTTCCCCGACGTCCGGTGCAGCTCTTCCTCCGTCGGTTCTCCGCCCGATACCGGAGGGATGATCGCAATTTCATCCTTCTCGGTGAGAAGCAGCTCCGGCTCGGCGTAAGCTTGATTTACCGCAATGAAGGATTGCTGCAGCGAGCGCGCTGCGTGAGGATACAGCTCTGCCAGCTTCTCCTTAAGCGCCTCTACCGTAAGGGATTCCTGCTCGATATGTAAAGTCAGCTCGGATCCGCCTAGCTGCTCGGCGAGTCCTGCAAACAGCAATAGTTGAAGTTTCATGACGCCTCCACGACTTCCTTTTTTCCTTTCAGCATATCATATTTTTCATGGGAAATGGTATAATGGGATGAGTTTGGCTGTGGTTTTGGACTTAAGGCAAGGGAGGCATAACGATGCAAATTCACGTATATGATGAAATACATGGGAGCGGACAACTTACCGTTCAGGAAATGGCTTCGCTGGCCGGCGGCGGCTTTGCTCTGCAGGAGCGCGTTCCGTCCGTCTCCGGCAAGGCCTTCGATCTGAAGCGCTGGTATGCCGGATGGCGCGGGCAGCAGGGAGGGGAGAACGACAGACTGCCGGTCCTTCTTCAAGTTGAGGCGGCGGATGAATTTCAGGCAACGATTCCATGGGATCAGCTCGATCAGGCATGCTTCTTGTACGAGCAGGAAGATGGCAATCCGCTGAAGAAAGGGTTTCCGCTTCGTCTCTACGTTCCGGACGGCAGCAGCGAATGCTTAAATGTCAAAAGCGTTGTTACCCTTCGTCTAGGGTATGAAGGGCTTGCTCCGGAGGAGGCAACCTACGGCTTCAAAAACACGGTGAGCCTGGACGATCTGAAGCTTCGCAAATAGAGCAGCCTTCGAAGCCGCTAAACGAAAGGAGAGCGCTTATGAATGCTGATCGAAACCGTCTGCGAATCCTCCATACGAACGATCTGCATAGCCGCTTCGAGCAAATGCCGAAGATTGCGGCGGTCATCCGGAGGCTGCGGTCGGAAGCCGGCGAGGAGCACACCGTTACGCTGGACATTGGAGATCATTTGGATCGAATGTTTCCGGAAACGGAGGGCACGGAGGGGCTTGCGAACATCGCTGTGCTGAATGCAACGGGCTACGACGCCGTGACGCTAGGCAATAATGAAGGACTGACCTTCAGCAGGAGCATGCTTGCCAAGCTGTATGCCGAGGCTCAGTTTCATATCGTCGCCAGCAACTTGCCGGAGACGGCCACCGGGGAGCTGCCCGAGTGGGCCCTGCCGTATCAAATCCTTACCAAATCAGGAATCCGGATTGGCTTGATAGGGGTCACGGCTTATTTTACAGAGTACTATCGCTTGCTCGGGTGGGATATTCAGGAGCCGCTGCAGGTAACGGAGCAGCTCGTTCGTAAGCTTCGTCCCGAGGTCGATGTGCTGATCGTGATGTCTCATCTCGGTCTGCGGCTGGATGAACGGATGGCACAAGAAATTCCGGGCATAGACGTCATTCTGGGCGGACACACGCATCACTTGCTTGAGGAAGCTCAGCGTATGAATCAAGCGCTGGTATGTGCCACAGGCAAATTCGGTCAGTATGTCGGGATCGTCGACCTGGAGCTCGACAGCGTAAGCAAGGCCATCCTATCCTCCTCCGGCTCCGTCATAGCAACCGAACCATTGGAAGAGAACGACTCCGAGGTGAAACAAGTCATCGCGGCGTATTCAGAGCTTGCCAGGCAAACCCTTAGCCACCCGGTGGCCTTCGTGGACAGAGCGCTCCCGCACAATTGGAACGGCGATTCCCCTTTGGGGAATCTTCTTGCGGCGGGACTGCGCCGGGTGACGGAGGCCGAGATCGGGCTTGTGAACGCGGGACAGCTCCTGGGGGATTTGAACTACGGTCCAGTCACGTCCGGAGACTTGCTGGCCTTGTGTCCGTCGCCTATTAATCCGTGCCGCATGACGCTGACCGGAGCACAGCTGCTGCGTGCGCTGGAGCAAGCCTTACTGCCGGAATACACGGAAAAGGCGATTAAGGGTTACGGCTTCCGGGGCAAGGTGCTCGGCACCCTCTGTCTCGATGGAATGATCGTAGAGTATGACCCTGCCGGCAAAGCGGGACGCAAAATCCATCGTGTGCTTGTGGGATCAGCGCCACTTGAATTGCAAAGGTCATACCGTATTGGGACCATCGATATGTTTACCTTCGGAATCGGATACCTCCCGATCGCCGAGGGAACGCATGTAGAATACTTGCTGCCGGACTTCCTTCGCGACGTGCTGCTTCGGGAGCTGCATGCTCCGGGGGCGATTGAGGATAGTCTGCATCGCCGCTGGTTGTCTATCGAGCCATAACTGCGGGAATGCGGCGTTCGTACGGTACCTAATGCTCTGAATTCCGGTTCTTGGGAGGCGTGAAATGTACGATATTTGGGTTGCCGTTATCATCGGTATTGTGGAGGGCTTGACGGAATTTCTGCCGGTTTCCTCGACCGGCCATATGATCCTGACGGGTTATTTGCTGGGAATTCCGGAAAGCGATGAATTTATCAAAACGTTCGAAATCGCGATCCAGCTCGGAGCGATCCTGGCCGTTGTGCTGCTGTATTGGAAACGAATCATGCGATTATTCGGCCTTACCAAGTCCGATAAACCGGGACCGAGACTGAATCTGTTCCATATTGCGATTGCCATTGTACCTGCCCTCGGATTGGCTTATGTGCTGAAGGATTTTATAAAAGGCCAGCTGTTCTCGCCGACCACCGTCCTCATTGGGCTTGTCCTCGGAGGGATTCTTCTCATTATTGGGGAGAAGCAGCAAGGCACGGTGACGACCGAGGATGTGGATCAGATTACTTATAAGCAGGCTCTCATGGTCGGCTTATGGCAGATTCTCTCGATCTGGCCGGGGTTCTCCCGCTCCGGATCGACGATCGCCGGGGGGATGCTGTCCGGCATGAGCCGGGCTGCCGCCGCTGATTTTACATTTATCATCGCCATCCCTGTCATGGTTGTGGTGACCGGTTACGAGATGCTCAAAAGCTTCGATCAGTTTTCTTCAGAGCAGTTCGGTTTCTTCACAACAGGGTTCGTTGTATCGTTTATTGTTGCGCTGTTGGCCGTCGTTACGTTCATCAAGTTCGTTCAGCGGTTCAGCTTGTCTTATTTTGCCTACTACCGATTCCTGATTGCCGCGGTGTTCTGGATGTTTCTGCTTCGTTAGGTTAAGTGGGCCGGGGTCCTAATTTGATTAGGACTTTCGGCTTTCTTGTTTTTTTTGTCATAAAATTAATAAAAAAGTAGAAAAATGCATCAAAAGATAGTTGCCATTTTTTGACGGATCTTTTACTCTTATCATACAGCCTTATTCTAAAAAAAATTTAAGAAAGTAGACGTGACACTTCTATGCGCTTGCTGCCTATCGCGAAGATCATACCCGGGATGAAGCTTGGCAAAAAGATATACAACAGCGACGGTTTGGTCTTGCTGAATGAAGGGGTGGAGCTCTCCTCGTCATTGATCAAGCGTTTAGGAGATCACGGTGTAGATTTTGTTTATATAAGTGACCCCAGAACTGATGACATTGTAATACGGGAGCTTATCTCGGATGAGACGCGCGCTGCAGCCATTTCCGGAATCAAGCAGTCCTTCCGCACGGCTATGGAGGATCACATGAAGCGTAAAGCGGTTGGCGCCTTGCAGGTGGGCAAGGTGTTCCGCAATTTGCTGACGATGATTCTCGACGATCTCAGCAGCCATAAAGACGCGATGATCATGCTGACCAATATTCATACAATGGATGATTATTTATATCAGCACTCTCTTAACGTATGCATATACTCAACGATGCTTGGAATGGCTCATGGGTATTCCAGAGAGGAGCTCATGACGCTGGGACTCGGCTCGCTGCTGCACGATATAGGCAAGACTCAGATCCCTATACAGCTTTTGCGCAAGAACGACAGACTGACCGATGAGGAATATCTTGTGATCAAGAAGCATGCGGAATTCGGCTACCGCTTCCTGAAGGACGAGCCTAATATCCCGCTGCTCTCCGCTCACTGCGCCTTCCAGCACCATGAGCGTGTTGACGGTTCGGGTTATCCCCGGGGCTTAAAGGGGGACGAGATCCATGAGTATGCCCGATGGATCGGACTCGTCGACTCGTATGACGCCATGACGACCCATCGGGTGTACCGCAGAGCGATGCTTCCTCATCAGGCAATGGAGATTTTGTATGCCGGCACGGGAACTCTCTATGATATGAAGAAGATCGAACTGTTCCGGGACAAAATCGCAATCTATCCGCTTGGCGTCACCGTTACGCTGAATACGGGCGAAACGGGAGTTGTGTGCGATCTGAATCCTTCCGTTCCGCATCGGCCCACGGTACGTATTCTGAAGAATGCCTATGGGGAAGATATTCAGTCCCCTTTCGATATTGATTTGTCGCAGCAGATGACGCTGCTTATTACCGGTGTAGGTGAAGAGAACGCGGTTACGCCGGTATAATGCAAAGGCGGTTCCTTGCGGGAGAAAGTCCTTCCACAAGGGACGGCCTCTTTGTTTTCAGAAAGCCGTTCGGTTTTCTTTTGTGACGGGTTGCGATACAATAAAATGAAAATAAACCTCAAGAGTCAGGTGTGAAGAATTACCATGTCAGAAGGAATACAGAATACATTTCGGGCGGAACTGGACCCGATTACCCCTGAGAACGACCCGTGGGAGCCGATTCGCTCCAGAAGCCGGCATCATAAACACGTTCTTACCAGCGTAGAGTTAACCGTAACGAATTTGTGCAATATGCGTTGTGAGCACTGTGCTGTAGGCGATTCGCTGCTGATGACCGAAGGGCCGAGAATCCCCCTGTCTGCGATTCTGAAGCGGCTCGATGAGGTCGAGCATTTGGAAACCATCAGCATCACCGGAGGTGAGCCGAGCTATCATGAGCAGACCGTTCGCGATTATATCGTGCCCATCTTGCGTTATGCCAGAGAAAGAGGGATTCGATCCCAGATTAATTCGAATGTGACGCTCGATTTGCACCGCTATGAGCTGCTCGCTCCTTATCTGGACGTCATGCATATTTCGTTCAATTATTTGAATGCGGACGACTTTTATCAAGTGGGTTTTGTTCGTGCAGACCGCAAGGTGTCCAAGGATACGGCCGCCCGCCTGTATGAACGGATGGTAGAGAACACGATGGCCCTCAGCCGCGGCGGCATGTTCGTATCCGCGGAGTCGATGATCAATTACCGGACGCATGAGAAGCTGCCGGCGATCCACCGGTTGATCAGTGAAATGGGCTGTCGACGCCACGAGGTGCATCCGATGTACCCGAGCGCCTTTGCCGCCCAGCTTCCGGTGCTCAGTCTGGAGCAGATTCGCACATCGATTCACGATTTGCTTGACCATCGCAATCAGGAGCTCTGGATGCTGTTCGGCACGCTGCCCTTCTATGCTTGCAGCTCCTCCGATGCCGATCTCGAATTGATTTGGAGACTCAGGAAGGAGCCGAATGTAACGGTACGGAACGACCCGGACGGCCGCAATCGATTGAATGTCAACTTATTTACGGGCGATGTCTATGTGACAGATTTCTCGGATGTTCCCCCACTCGGCAATGCTCATCGGGATACGCTGGATCAGGTGTTTGAGCGATGGAAGCAGCATCCGCTGAATGATGCCGTTGATTGCTATTGCCCTGCCGCCTCCTGCTGCGGACCGAATTTGCTTGTTATGGATGCTTATTATAAAGGCTTGAATTTCAAAGAACGCCAGGCGGTCATTTAAACCGGATGCTTCAGTCAGACGCAACTTGACGAAAAGAGGGGAGCCTCATACGGTGTCATTGCGAGCTGTAGTTTTATGCGCTGTCGGATTTGTGCTGCTGTACGGATTGTTTACCATCGGATTCCCTTTCTTGCTGGCCTTGCTGGGAGCAATTTTTTTGGAGCCTTTGGTTACATTAAGTATGAAGTATTTGCGTTTCCCTCGGATGGTTGCTTCAGCTTTGGTTTGCACATGGTTTACCGCCTTACTGCTTGGCTTTGTTTATTTGCTGGGGTTCAAAATCGTCTCTGAGGTCATTCAGCTATGGAACCATAGTCCTGCCATTTTGAACGGGGCGAGATTGTTTTACGATGATACCTCAGAGCGTACGCGGCTCTTCTACGATTCACTGCCTTTGGGTGTAGCCGAGCAGCTCCAAGGAATTCTGGAGTCAGGCATAACCTCCCTGGCGGAAAGCGTCAAGGATGTATTGACGGCGGTTTCGATGTATTTTTTAAACGTAGCGAAGGCGATTCCCAACATGCTTGTCTTTGTCGTGGTCTTCATCATTAGTCTATATCTCATGTCTTTCCAATTACCCAGCTTATATCAGTCCTTCCTGAATTTGTTCGATAAACGTTCTAGACCTAAGGTGGCAAGTGTGCTTACCGATTTGCGGAGAGCCTTGGTCGGATTTTTGTTTGCCCAGACGCTGATCAGCTTTCTGACCTTCCTTGTTACAGCTGCCGGGCTGCTGTTTCTGCGGGTCGATTACCCTTTGGCCATTGCGTTGGTCATCGTCCTTGTAGATGTCCTGCCTATCCTTGGAACAAGCGCCGTCTTCGTACCCTGGATCATCTACTGTCTGCTCGCGGGGAATACGCAGTTGGCTGTGGGGCTGCTGATCCTGCTGCTTTTCATTATGATTTTCCGGCGTCTCATCGAACCCAAAATTATTGGTGAGGCTGTAGGGATTCATGCGCTAGCCGCACTTATCAGCATGTATATCGGCTTTCAGTTGTTCGGGGTGATCGGGCTGCTGCTCGGTCCGGTCGTGATCATCATTTATCAAGCACTGCGTCGTGTAGGGCTTCTGCACCTTACGATCAACTTGGATAAAGCTTAAACGCACGATGGAGGACACAGATGGAGACAACTAGACTGACTGCCAAAAAGCATGCAAAGCTGACGACCGTTAAGCTGCTGCGCCGTATTTTCTTCCTTACCCTGGGGGCTGCTCTCGTCTCCGTCGGACTGGAAATTTTCCTCGTTCCCAACTCTATCATCGACGGTGGGGTTGTCGGTATTTCGATCATTTCGTCCTATTTGTTCGGAGGACCGCTCGGGCTGTACTTGCTGCTGCTGAATCTGCCGTTTCTGTTTGTCGGGTATAAGCAAATCGGAAAAACCTTCGCTTTGTCCACCTTGTTTGCCGTCATCATCATGTCCATCGGAACGTACAAGCTGCATCCGGTGGCCCCGTTAACGATAGATCCGCTTCTTGCCGCCGTCTTCGGCGGGATTATTGTCGGTATCGGGGTGGGGATGGTGATTCGTTCCGGAGGCTCGCTGGACGGCACGGAAATCGTGGCCATCCTGGTAAGCAAGAAAAGTCCGTTTTCTGTAGGCGAGATTGTGATGTTCTTCAACTTCTTCATTCTGGGGAGTGCGGGATTTGTCTTCGGATGGGACCGGGCGATGTATTCATTGATTGCCTATTATATTGCCTTTAAGATGATTGATCTCACCATCGAAGGCTTCGGAGAGTCGAAGTCTGTCTGGATCATCAGCGACAGCGTTCGGGACATCGGGGACGCCATCATTCAGCGGCTTGGCCGCGGCGTTACGTATCTCAGCGGCGAGGGAGGATTTACGGGCGATGACAAGCAGGTTATCTTCTGTGTCGTCACCCGGCTGGAGGAGGCGAAGCTGAAGTCCATCGTGGAGGAGATTGACCCGACGGCCTTCCTCGCGGTCGGCAACATTCACGATGTGAAGGGCGGACGCTTTAAGAAGAAAAACATACATTGATCCACAGCACCTCTACTTGCTCATTAGAAACGATGGGCGGGCGAGGTGTTTTTTATGTTCCTGGGGCTAGGTGCTCTGCAGCTGCTGGATAAATAATACCAGTATTCCGGGAGCTTGTAAGCTCATAACAGACAGGCAATGTCTATATAAATAGAGGTAGTGGTTGTAAGATGAGCTCCTTACTGAAGCTCGGTCCAACGTATCACTTCCGTGGTTGTACAAAGGAGGTATGGCTTGTGAATCAACAGAATCAACAAGTGAAGGTATGGTTTCCCTTCGTCAGTCCCAATGACCCTTGCCCCCCGATCGAATGCAAAACCTTCGTCACACCGCCAAATCTTTATATCCCGTTTCAGCCGCCGGGATTGCCGCAATATTCACCTATAGAGGCACTGCGTAGAGGAACGCTGTGGCCTGCCCTGTTCAGTCCTTACGAGCCCAAACGAAACGAATCTTAACTCGAGGAGGGATGTTCTATGACCCATGCATTGCCGGAAAAATATTACACCACCCTTCATGAGCTTCAGGCCATCGATTTTGTCCTCGTGGAGCTGACCCTGTACCTTGACACCCACCCCGATGATGAACAGGCCATCAGGCAGTTTAATCAATTCACTCATCAGCGGCTGCAGGTGGCGCATCAATTTCAGATGGAATTCGGACCGCTTACGCAGTACGGCCACAGCTTCGGCTTCAGCAAGCATCCATGGCAGTGGGCGGAAGGCCCTTGGCCGTGGCAGGTATAGGCACGCACGTGGCGCTTAACGTTGTAAAGCAGGCTGAGCTTTAATCGTTGCAGCGCCATGGCAGGGTTCTCTTAAACATTCGTTAACGGAGGGGAGCGTACTATGTGGATCTATGAGAAGAAGCTGCAGTATCCGGTACGGGTCGGCAAGTGTGACGTACGCATGGCCAAACTGCTCTTGGAGCAGTATGGCGGAGCGGATGGAGAATTGGCAGCTGCGTTACGGTACTTAAACCAACGTTATTCGATACCGGATAAGGTGATCGGGCTGCTGACGGATATTGGGACGGAGGAATTTGCACACCCATGTTATAGGTGTGCAAATCGGGGATAAAGTTTGAGGGTAAAATCGTCTAACCGCTGGTGCTTTTCCTTACGGTACACGACTTGCTGCAGTACTAACTTCAGGAGCTCGTTCTTCTTAGCCGGATCTTCCGATTGGCTGTAGAGATCAAGAACTCGTTCCACCACGGGGATGACTTCCTCCAGTGCCTTTGTCTTGGAAGACTCCAGTTCAACCTCGGTTTTCAGCTTACTGAGTGTTTCCTCGGCTTTCTTCATCTCCTCGGCAATCTCATTCGACCTCTGAACGAACATATCGACCGAATACACCCCTAATTCGAGCAGCTTGTGCAAATTCCCCTTTTGTGTGTGAAGATCGCTCAGATCCTTTTCTACGGCTTTTAGCGCGTTCCTTTTCACTTCCGTTTGGGAAGAGGTATCGGGAATGTCCCGCTGATGCTTGTCCCATTGTATTCGGTATTCCTGAAGCCACTGCTGCAGCCCCTTGATGACCTTATCTTCAACGTAAGAGAACCTGGCGCTTTTGTTAGTGCAGTATTGATTCGAGCAAATTAAATGAGCCGGCTGTTTGGTATAGGGTCTGTACACCATTGCCGCGTTGCAGACATCGCATCGAACCAGTCCGGCAAGAGGGTTCGATATTTTTCCATTCGGAGTAGGGACACGTGTTTTCTGCTTGAAGATCTGCTGAGCAGCTTCGAACTGCTCCTTGGAAATGATAGGTTCGTGCTTTCCCTGGACAAGCGTATACTCCTCAGCTCGGGGCCGCGAGGTCCGTGACTCGCCTTTCACCTTGGTCGTCTTTCTATGATCCCAGCGTATCATCCCTGTGTAGGTAGGATTCTGGAGGATATCGCGTATCGTTGCCACGATCCACTTAGACCCTCTTTGGGTTGGTATTTGCAGCTCCGTAAGCTTTCTGCAGATGGTAGCCGTACCGATCTTCGTTATCTCACCGTTTTCATCTAAATATCCGTTCGTATACCAGTCATAGATTAGCTTAACTATGTTGGCCTGCTCCGGATGAGGTTCGAGGGTGAGGCTTCCATCTGGAAGTCTCTTCTTCTGATAGCCATAGGGAGGAGTATTTCCGATATAGTTTCCTTCCCGGACAGAAGCTAATCTGCCGCGCTGTAAGCGCCGGTTGATGATCTTGAGCTCCTTACGGGCCATGAACTGCTCAAATTCGCTGTATTCTTCGTCCCATTCGTCATTGAGGTCATAGGTCTTGCGAGGGGTGATGATCTTTGTGTTCGAGTTCTTGAAGGTCTCCTGAATCAATCCCTGCTCTTGCATGTTGCCGCGGCCTAAGCGGTCGACGTCCATGACCAGTACCGCGTCGTAAGTTCCGTTTTCTACTTCCTTGAGGAGCTCCAGCATTTCAGGGCGGTTCATTAGACTCTCACCAGATACGATTTCTTCACGGATTTTTATTATGTTAAGGTCGCGATCCTGGGCTACCTTTAGCAGCGTCTTGCGATGTTTGGCGAGAGTTTCGCCTTCGCCGCGATTCTCGGCTTCTAAATCGGCGCGGGATTTACGTAAATAGATGCACACTCTGTCCATTTGTACCTCCAAGTTAGAAGTATATTGGTAGGATAACACCTCAGTATATAGAGAGACAAGCAGAAGCGTGTGTTATAGTCGAGCAAATGGTAGTATAATTACAGAATCGGTTATCTATTTCGAAAGGACATAATTAAATGTATTTAGATTTCCATAAGTTTCATGAATTTGATTTAAGATATAATCCAGCTCATATGTTTTTGGTCAATGCATACGGTGATTTAATTAATTTTAGGGGTGCGATTAATTTTTTTGAGACACAAATAGAGAATCATCTTGATCTGTCTGTTCCTGAAAAGAAAGATCCTTTAATAATTCCCTTTGTAAATGATAAGGAGAACTATAAAAGTATTATCTATTCTTCAATGATAATTTCTATTTACTCTCTTATGGAGAATCATTTACTCAAATTGTGCCAGTTGCATAAATTGTTTTATCCAAACGATCCTGATATAAAAGATCATAAAGGGAAAAGTGGAGTTAAAAAGTTCGCACAGTATTTAAATAAAACAGCTGGATGTACAGACGTATATGGTAGTAGATGGGGAGAAATAGATGCATGGAGAAAAGTAAGAAATTGCTTAATTCATGACAACGGGATCCCCAAACCCGATGATGCTGAAATATTTACATCTATTTTAAATCTAGTTGTTGTAAAAAAAGAATATGTAATTATCAATGGAGAAGATTGTAGAAAGTATATCGATTTGATAGAAGATTATTTATTCTTTTTAACCCACCAATTAAAATTCGATATTAGAGAGAGACAGAAAAAAACATGATCAATAGTTACCTGCCAACTCACGGGGTATAATAATGCTCAAAACATGTGAATGTAAGGTTGTTTTTTTGGAAGTTGAAAAAAAACAAAAAAGAGCGCTTGTGAAACTAAAAGCGCTACTTTTGTATGTTCTATTCAATTACTACACAGCTTCTGATTTTAAATTAGCGGCAAGCAGGTCTTGAAGTTGTTCTTTTATTTCTTGGATGGCTATTGATCGATTATACTCAACTTTTTCTATTCCATCATAAAAGCTTGTCAATGACAACAGTTTGTCGTTTAGATCAAATTTATAGACAAATTTAGCATATATTCCTGCACCCATTAGGCAAGATGACTCCACTGTAAGTCCTTCAGACTCTTTGTACATGTTCACATACTGATAGTGATCTAATTTAGCATTGGATACTAGTTCGTATGGTGTTATTTTTGGTGAGTAAATCTCGTCATAAAGTTTATTCAATAATGTTTCCACGCGTCTAACTCCCTTTCGGAAATCTGAGATTAAGTGTTGAACGGAGATAGCTGACTATTGTTTCCAATTCTTGTTCAGCTCTCGGCCAATCTTCAACCGACCATTCGCTCCTCTTACCACCAATAGCATCATTTAGTCTGTTTTCAAGGTAAATCGCAAGGATTTCACCGTTCATTTCTTTGTGTTGAGTTATCCATCTATACTTTGCAGCAAAAACCGAGGGAGAACTTTTTAGCTGCGTTCCGTTCATATCTAAATTATACTCGTCAAGAAGGTCAGGTACAATTTCAAATTTTATCTTTCTGTCAATTCTTTTTCTAGAACGGTCCACAAATAGATCAGGGCGCAAGAGTCTTTGCTTATCAGTATTTTCTTCAGCTTGTCGTAACATCTGAATTGCTTTATCTTTTGAAATATTAAGCAATTCCATCATTTGAGTTATTTTTGCTGATTCTTCGGCAAGTCGCTCATTACGCTTTTGAATGAGTTCGGATTCAATAAAACTGTCGACTTCGAGTGAAGCATTTCCTTCTTCAAATGCAATTCCAAACGATTTATTTTTAGTCGATTCAGAGTCCTTGGGATTAATATTAGAGTCTTCTTTAATTTTCAATATGATATCTTTTTTTCTAAGTTCTTCTTTATAATATTCCCAAAGTTTTTCTAATCCGAGTTCTTTATGATAGACAACCGCGGCAATATTATCCTCAGGAATTGTTGTAATATCTTCAGTTGAATCAATTGATCTTAATACTCTTCCGATGAACTGTGCGTATGGTAGCAAGCCCTTGTAAGGTCTAAAAATAGCTGCTACAGACAAATATTTATGATCGTACCCTTCACCGAGCATTGCCACGTTCACGACGACTTTTACTTTATGCTTTTCAATTTTATCAAGTTCGATTTGCCGGGTGACTTTTTCTTGTTCACTATGTACTAATGCAACAGGATAACCTTTGACTTCATACATCTCTTTCAATTGTTCAGCATGCCAGATGCTAGATGCTACAGCAATGATTTTATGTGGAAATTTACTAATCGACAGCTTTTCCTCCAACAGTTCTATACTTCTATCTATAATTACGTTGTTACTTTCTTTTGAGAGAGCTACCGAACGATTGATCCAGTCTTCTTCTTTTAAACCTAACGCCCTAATTTCTTCGATGGTATATAACTTATCTTCATTTTGATCAATAGACAAGTATAACTTTTCTGGAACATGAGTTATTTTCTCTAGAGTCTTCACGTATCCATTGGCCATGGCTTCTCTTAATTTATATTCGTAGACGTCTTTACCTTGGATAGGCTTACCATCAGTTCTGAAAGGAGTACCGGTAACCTTTACAACCTTAGCACTGCTAAAATAATCAATGGCTTCTTGCCAGGTTTTTGCTTCGGCATGATGTGCTTCATCAATTATGATGAGATCAAAAAAGTCAGGGTCAACTTTTTTCAACAAAGATGACTTTAGACGTTTCTGGAGTTTATGAATATTCAAAATCACGATGTTGGCATACTTTAGAAGATTCACGTCATGACTTGTTTCATATTCAATCACAGAAGGCAGTTCTTCTCGATGTTCGAATACCTTTGTCATAATCCAGAAATTCCGATCGAACTCAGGATCTAACGAACCAAGAACTGCATCCTTAATAACAAGTTGAGGAGTAATAATGAGTGTCCGGCTATTTGAGAGGCTGTAAGGGATTATTCCCATTAACCCCGTCTTTCCTGTTCCAGTTGGTAGAACAACCTTAGCATGCTCACTGCTTTTAGTAATAGTAAAATGGTCGAATACCGCCTGATAAGCCTCAATTTGAGGGGCTCTGAGATTCATATTTTCAAGAATATAGGGTTTAGCTTGCATAAAATAGTCTTTAGAGTATTCAAACATTTATAAATGCCCCCTGATAAGAATTTTATCTTAGACTCGTATTACTCATCCGACGATCGGTTATACTCGAATTCAAACCCTTTACAAAAAATAATCTTAGAATGCTTTGGGTAATGTGATTTTATTTTGAATTGCAATGCTTTCAATTTTTGAATTGATAGCAGCATAATGAAGACGGGTTTCCATTGAAGCCCAATCAGCTCTAATCTGCTCTTCTTCCTGCTCTGTGATGTAAGGTGCAATGATAGTTAATCTCTGATTAAAACTGGTATTCATTTCAACATTAACAAATTCAGTGAAATAACTGAAATTGACAGGAAAAACTGCGAGGACAGCTGCGATTAAAAACATAATCAGCAAAACTTTCTTTTGTTTGCTTTCCTCCATTGCAAATAGTTTTTCTTTAAATCGATTTCGTGATTTTTTTAGTAGAATTACCAGAATAAACGCGATCAATAATCCCAATAATATACCTGCCAATAATCCGAGCAAAGTTAAATTAATGGTATTTACTTGACTTCTTGCAGCTTTAGAATAAAGGAAATCAATTAATCCAGAAAAAGAATTAGCTAAGAAATTCAAAAGAATCTTATTCAACCAGTTAAGTATTGGCTGAAATAATATTAAAAAAATCGCTGAAGAAATAATGCCACCAATTATATTAATTCGCATTTCTTTTCCAGATACCCCCAAGATTTTTTTCTATAATCAACAAAGCTAGAATCTCCTAACTGTCTTACTCATCCGACGAGAGATGGCTTCTTCATCTCGGAAACGCTCCGCCTCCATCTCTCTCCACGTCTTCAACAACCCCATCTTCGACATGTAAGTCTCTGATCCACATGCTTCACAATATCGCGCGTCAGGTGGGTTGATCTCGCCGCAGTTGCTTCTTGGCATATCTAGTTGATTTTGACAGTCATTGTACAAAAAAAGACCGCACATTTTGCAGTACGACGCTTTCTCGGAGAACTTGTTATGTCCGCACCGAGGGCACATTTTAAAGCGGCCGTTTGAGTCGGACTGAAAATTCATGAATTTAACGTTCATATATTTCACCTCTGCCGAGACTTTATGGATATGACGATTAGGTAATGGCACAGGAATATTGGAGCAATAATTAACTTCTTTGAAGTAAGGTGCGAAATTCTTTTCGTAGAAAGTATGGCCGAAATCGTCCACGTTCCTCTGGAAACGAACTAGCTCTTGCGCACGATACTTAGCAGCTTGCCTTGAAATTTTGCAAATGAATTCAATGTCAGCGGCAAGTGTAGCACCAAGTTTAGAAAGCACATAGGAGGGGGCCAGCAACTCCTGAGCAAAAAGATCAGCTTCGTTCTCTAAGGTTCGATATTGGTATTGAGTCAGCCCGCCGCGGTTAATGGAAGTGAGCTCATAATCGAAAAGATGATTTAAAAAGATGTGCCCGATCTCATGAGCTAATGTCCATCGAATCCGCTCAGAACTGTATCCTGCAGTGTCATCATAGATGGTCAGATATTGCTTTCCATTCCAGACGGTAACGGCATCCGCTTTGGTAGCCCTGAGTCTCAGTGGATCAGTAGCTCCGTATAGCAATTCTGCTTCTGATAGTTTAAAGAGCAGCCAGTTATTTTTCTTATAATAAACAAAAGGATTAACCGGCAATGAATCAATCCCGAACCTCTCCATAAAAACGAGAGCCCCTTGCTTAGCAAATTGTCTACGAGGAACCATGGGGATTTTCTTCATGCTGTTAGTCCTTTTTTTTGTTGCCTTGCTCATATAGGAAATCAATGAAGCTTTTTGCCTGCTCCAATTGGTCGGGAGGCAGCTCTTTTGCTCGGGCAATCATTCGGTAAATGGATTCATCTTGCACTTTAATTTGATCTGAGTATTCACTTGATTCCAAAAGTCTACCCAGTAAATAGTCAGCGTTTACATCGAAAATGTCAGAGAATTTAGCAAGAAGGTAATCTTCGACAGGACGTTTATTCGCTTCTATTCTCGACAGAACACTATTGTTGATACCTGCTTTATCTGCAAGTTCTAGTTGAGTCCATCCCTTTTTTTCGCGGAGTGCTTTGATTCGATCACCAATCTTCATAAGGTCACCAACTTTCCGATTTAGCAATTCTATTTTAACATTTTTCCATATTAGAAAAAACGACTTTGCTAAAACAACAAAAAAATGTTGACTTTGCTGAATTAGCAAAGTATATTATTGCTATGGGATTTGCTAAATTAGCAAAATGGTAATGGGAGGGAGGAAAGAGAATGAATGAACTAAATTTAACGTACATTTCTGATAGGAGGCAGGAACTAAAGATATCCCTTCAGGATATGGCTGAGAGATTAGGCTTTAGGAATGCTTCGACTTACATGAAGTATGAGAAAGGAGAGTATTCCTTTAAAGCAAACCACCTTCCAGCCATCTGTGAGAAACTTCAATGCAGTCTTGAACTGCTTTTTTTAAGGAACTGAATTTGCTGAAATAGCAAAATAAATAGACCGATTGATTTTGAAAGAAGGAAGTGAAAAAACAATGCCCGTCCCACAGGCTTCACAGCATACAAATAGTCGTAGGAGTGTGATGCCTGTGACTAGCCAAATCGAACAACCTGCCATGGTGATTGAACCCGGCCGCGGCCGTATCGAGATTTATACAACACATGTGACGACTTCTAAAGAAGAGCTCGAGCGCATTGATGCCGGAATTGCGAGAATTTGCTGGTCCATTATTGATGAAATGATCGCACGCGGGAATTACTCCATGGTCAAGCAGCAATAAAAGAACCCGCTAGGGTCGCGGGTTAAAGGAATGTTGGTTGATTCCATCATAAACCGCATACCTGTCCAATGGAACTACCTAATTCTGCCAAGGAGGTGAGAAATCAAATGACGTTTGGACAGACCCTTGAAAAAACGATGAAGGCAAACAGCGAAACAAAAATTGAAGTTGCTCGAATGCTTCACGTAGATAACTCCACAATTGGTAAGTATACAAATGGATCTCGAAAGGTTCCGAAGGATGTCATGCGCTCCTCGACACAGCACTATGATGATGCTGAGCTTTATGTGGCCGCGGCCAATGAAGTCACTGGGAACGCATGGGTACCTTGGTTGGACGGCGAAGGGGCCGATCTGCACAAGGCTTCAGTACACCTTAAGACCATGGAAGAAGTAAAAGAATTTATTATCGCCATGGAAAAGGTTCAAATCACCAAAAGGAAAGACCAGCTCTGCGAACGAGGGCATGAGGAAATCAAGCAAGCAATCATGGAAGGGCTAGAGGCGATGACCGCGCTGACGCACTACATAGGCGTTCTTTGTAAAGAATATTGCTTCAGCTGGCTTGGGATGTGGAAGGAACATCGGCGCGATCTAAAGTCGAAGAAGTATATAAATTAAAGGATGGTGAAGTGGATGAATACATCAAACCCACGAATTTTAACGGTCAGCGATGGCGTTCTTAAGGGGTGGCAGGTTCGACAAATGGCTGCTGACTTCCGAGCTCAGGAGCATATCGGTCCGCAGACGGACCGGATCCTCCGTGAGAACAATTGCGGACAAAATGAAAAAGCCGCCTGGCGGGGCGACTCTTCGGAAATGCTATTTAATCAAATTACACCTGTACATATTATAGCGGAGCAATCCAGCTTTAGCAAGGATGTATCAGGGTGTCATTAGGCACCCTTTTTATTTCAACTGTTATTTTCAAAGAGTAGTTTCATAGGCGAGGGAGGGCGATGCAGATATTTGAGGCTAAAGAAGAATGGTTGGACGAGCCGTTAACCAAAGTCGGCATCGCTTTAAAACTGTGGAACATAAAAGCTCGTGATCCGGAAGATTTCAAACGTCGTGTACTCGCTTATTTGGCTATCGGCTACACTGGATGGGTTGTTGTTCGACTGGACAAGCCCTTTGTCTTGTGCAAAGACACAAGGGAGAAGAAGGGCAAGAGAACGAGGTAAAGCCATATGGAGAATTACAAAGACGAAAATCAGTTGACCTTAGAAGAAGCACTCGGGTTAAAGGAGCTGAACGAGGATGAAGCTCTCAGAGAAAGCTACTATGGTGGTAGAAAAAGCCTTAGTGACGATCCTGCAGTCAGACAAGAAGATCGAAAGAATTGCAATGAACGTTTCTCCGCATTCCCAACTGGCTGCATGCCATACGGTAGAGACCAAGTACGGACATCTACGAGTCCAATGCAATCCATTTGTTCCAAAGGGATGCTCCTACTTGATCGAAGATCCGGGGGTTCCTCTCCGCGGCTTTGCATGGGTTGTGACCAACAAGCCGAGTTATTTGAGCGAAATAAAGAAAACGTCAGGAGGGTAGTCAAAATGTTGAATAAAGCTGTTGAAAAGCTAAATACGGAGATTGAAAAGGAAAATAAGCCATATGTCACGGCGATTGGCAATTTCCTGCTACAGCACCTGCAGAGCAAGCCGCATGATGCTGAGAAAATTCTAAGTCAGGATAAGTCCATCGTTAAAAGCCTAGATGCGATGAGGGCTGTAGCCGAGAAGAACAAGGTTGGCAATTGCGCTGTTCTTACAGATCAAGAGGGATTTGCGATCGTTCTGAATTATTTCGGCATCGAAACTGAGGCTGCAGCTGCGCCTCAGGAAAAAAGACGGTTCACTGCTACACTTGATATTTGATTGGAGGGATTCGCGGTATGAGCTTCGATGACTTCAAATCACATTTTTCCACACAGATCAGCACTGATATCGTTAAATTTGCGACCGACACAGCGCTAAAGACGAGTCGCTATTTATTCTACAAGACAGTGCTTGGTGTTCAGTATGCATGGTGTACTCACTGCAATCAAACACACCTTCCAGCAGAGAAATTGAAGCACAAGCAAGAAACACTTGCTACCTGCTCAAAATGTAAGTCGTCGTGTAGGGTTCGAGCAGAAGGAATGAGCCGCAAGTACATGGAGGACAAAGCCGTTTTCGTTTGGTATGAACGCTCAATTGCTGACAAGCAATCCGTAACGGCACGAGTGATCGAAGTGAGACGTGATTACAGCGGTGATTATAAGAATGTGCAGACTTCATATAATTGCAGTCACATGTATCTGTTTTCTCCCGGCCAAAGCCATTACTATCGCCTGAAATACAGCAACGAGTGGGAGCGGCGATCGACAGTCTACAGCGCTTTTGACAATTACTTTTCTGGAATGGGTAACTACCCGAAATACGTGTCACTCAATAATATTAAGCAAGCGGTCAAAGGGACTCCATTCCAGTATTCCACATGGGAAGATTACACGAAATATCAGAATCATTTTTATGTAAGTGATATGGTTGAGTTCTTTGACCTAGCTGCTCGATACCCCTGCGTTGAGTATTTGACGAAAGCAGGATTTGGCAATTTCGTTAAAGCAAAGTTACACAAAGATTCAACTTACGGGGCGATCAACTGGAACGGAAAAACACTAGAAAAGGTTCTTCGCCTGTCAAAGTCCGAGTTGAAGGAACTCAGAAAGTTGGGGATTGAATTAGGGCCTCTCGAATTGAGGTTCTACCAACTTTCTAAGAAACAGGGACTCGGGATCAGCATGGCGGATGCTCAAGTGCTGGCTCCTATTAGTAGTCATTATTATAAAAGCTATTTGAATGAAATATTGAAAGTCACATCCATGGATCAAGCCGCCAAATATATTCTGAAACAGATCCGCAACGGCCACTACTCATCGAGTACAAGTGCTTTGTCGGATTGGCGAGACTACCAAAAGGAATGTAAGCAGCTCGGGATGAGTCTTCAGGAAGAACGCTATCTGTTTCCGAACAATCTCAGGGATGCTCATCGGAAAACATCAGCCCGAATCAAGTTTAAAGAAGATCAGGCTTTAAGCCGGAGGATGGCAAAACGGAGTGAAAAGCTTGCATCGCTTTCATTCGAAAAAGACGGTCTTATCCTACGCCCAGCAGCCGACACTGCCGAGCTCGTTGCGGAAGGAAAAGCGCTGAATCATTGTGTGGCCGGTTACGCCAAAGATTATGCGGATGGCAAGATAGACATCTTTTTGGTACGCAGGTCATCAGCACCTGATGTACCATTCTACACGATGGAGGTTTCCTCCAACAAAGTCAGGCAGTGCAGAGGGCTTAAGAATTGTGAAATGACCTCTGAGGTACGAGCCTTCGTCAATGCATTTGTACAGGCGAAGCTAACCATTAAGAAAAGAGTTCGATTCAACAATAAACATAATCAAGGAGTGGCAATATGAGCAGAAAAATAGTCCAAGCGGAAGCAACAAGTATCCAGGAAAGACCCTTAAATGTTATTGCCGAAGAGATCCGGGAGATTGACCTCAAAGCTAGGCAGGTTGTAGGTCAGAGCATCATCGAGATTGGCACTAGGCTTATTGAGGCCAAGAACATGGTTGAACACGGCCAATGGGGTGACTGGCTAAAGAACAATGTCAACTACAGCCAGTCGACAGCCAACAATTTCATGCGGATCGCTACAGAATTTACAGAAATGAATTCCCAAGCACTTGCAAATTTGAGCTATACCAAGGCTGTTGCTCTGCTCGGCCTACCTGCTGAGGAGCGCGAAGAGTTTGCCGAGAAAAACGATATCGAATCCATGTCGAGCCGGGAACTGCAGGCGGCAATTAAGGAGAAGCAGGAGCTCGAGCGAAAGCTTCAGGAGGCTCAGCGGACCGCTGATCAAGAGAAGGCTGCACGGGAGGCACTAGCGGCGTCAATGGCTAAGCTGCAGGAGCAGCAACAAGCCCACGATGAATTGGTGAAGAAACTGACCGCGGACGTAGAAAGTGCACAAGCGGCAAAGGACAACAAAGCTGCAGAGGCGGCAAAGGAACAGCTGAAAAAAGCGAAAGAAGAACTCGCCGAGCTAAAGAAGCGGAATAAGGATCTTGAAACGGAGCTGAAGAACATCCCGATCGACGTTCCAAAGGAAGTCATTCCCGATGAAGTGGCTAAAGAGCTTGAAAGCCTTCGGGAGCAAGAGAAATCCTTGCAGGAGCTTCTAAAGAAACAGGCTGAGGAATCAGAACGAAAGATTGCCGAAATGAAGACCATGCTTGAGAAAAACAACAATGTCGATGCCATTCAACTCAAAGTTGCCTTCGACACGTTCGTCAACAATTTTGACAAGCTGCTCGGAGCTCTTGAACAGATCAAGAATGAGGAAGAAAAGGAGAAGTTCCGCAGTGCCATTATTGGACACATTGATCAGATGAAGGCAGCGGTATAATGTTCTTCTTCTTCGAACGAGATCGTGATGATGAATCGATATCAGTAGGAGCTAAGTGCAAAATTGTAGCGGTGCACATGCCTCTTTTTTCTGACAGTCTCGGTAGGAGAGTCGTTATAGCTGAAGTGGATAGGAAGATGAGAATGGTATTGGCTTATGATGACAAACCGATACGTTACAAATTGAATCGCCAAGGAACGAGGGTCATTGATTTCAACCCTCGGTGCATCTTGTCTTGTTACAGCTTCGACCAACTGGAGGTGATTTCACCTTGAATAAGCACGATAAAGTCAGGAGAGATCGCTTAGTCCGAACGCTTAATAAAGCCCTGAAGGAAGCAGACATCACTCTGCTTTATCTTCAGGCTAATGAGCGCGATCAGGAGGATATCATGGACACAAATCTTGCCAAAGAGAATATTAAAATTGCCTTGAGACACCTCGGGGCCGATGGAGGCGGCAATGATTCTGAGAACTGAAGAACGGGTAACCCGGCCAATGACAAGCGATACATGGAAAGAAGTAGAGAAGAAACTGCTCTCCTTATACAACCAAGTAAAGCTTTTATGCGACGGATATGAGTTGACGATCATGCTTGAGCGTTCGGGACAATTTAAGAATCATATATCGATCTACATTAACGAGCAGATCAAGGGCGCCTGGATGATCGAAGATTGTGAGGAAAGACGAAGATTTTTCTGCGAGAGACAAAAATCTTTTTATACCAAAAAACAGAAGGAAAGTGTAGGGAGGGTCAGCAAGAAGCTCGCCAAAGAGTTAGGCTTCGATAAAAAATATAGCTACTACACTCCCTATTGGAACTCGTTCCGATCGCTTAAAAGTCATTTAATTAAGAATAATCAAAATATCGAACTAATAGAGGGACATCACGAATGAAGAAGTTCAAGCAAACAGATTACTTAAAGTACGCACCGTTGGTTATCGCTTTTATTTTGTGGGATTTAAAGAATAGAGTACGGGACAGCGGCTCTCTTGAGCATGATGTGGAATCGGTGAGACACCCGGCAGATGAGCCGTGGCCCGTTAAAAAAGCACGAATCATTGAAGATTAGCTAGGCACACATTACAAAAGTCAGGAGGTGAGAGTTTTGAATTACATAAGAGAAATGAACGCCTTCTTCGATTGGCTCGAAACAAATCCATTGGACTCATCGGCACAAACTTTGTGGTTCCACCTTATGGCGGTTGCAAATAAGAGCGGATGGCCAGAGTGGTTTGCAGTAGCGAATCCCTTGCTCCAAGCGAAGGTCGGCATTTCTGAAAACTCTCTCACCAAACATCGAATGACTCTGATCAATAAAGGTCGTATTGAGTATAAGGGTCAGGGTAAAAAGAATCCGGGAAAATATAGATTAATACCGTTTGCCTCAAAAAATGAGGTAAACGAGTGGGTAAACCATGAGGTAATCCGAGGGGTAAACCATGAGGTAAAAGGTTCAGCATTATTTAATAATAAATTAAACGATACAAAACTAAGTGGTGGTGACGGGGGAGAAATCGTCGACTTGAACCTTGCCAAAGCAATAAAGGCGATCGATGCACATTTTCCAGCTAGGACCAACTCCCTTCAAACGGAATATGTTGTGAAGCTCATTAGCGAAGGGTTTGACCCAGAGATCGTTGTCCGTTCTGCTGAGATCACTCGCAAGAAGGGCAAAGATATTGATTACTTTTGGGGTATCTTGGAAAACTGCGTAGAGCGAGGCATATTCACTATCGCCGCATTCGAAGAGGGCCAGAAAAGAAAGAAGGACTCTACTCAGAGCGGTAACCAAGGTGATAAAGCTTCGTTCTTCGCGAAAAAAGCAAGGGAGGCGCAGCAGCGTGAAGGAATATGAAATCTGGAATTTGTTCGAGCAGATTGTGCTTTATTACCCTTATTTCACCGGTGACGAGGTTAAAGCTGTCGCCTGGCATAAGGCTATGAAAGACGTCCCGTATGAGGTAGCTTACGAAAACCTTATCCGCCACGTCACGATCGATAAAAAAGCACCTACGATTGCTGATCTATCCGCTCCTCTTGAGCCGGAAAAGGACAGAGTAAGCCGTTATCATGACGCGTTGAAACAACGGTCGCAAGATTATTTCCAGTTCATCTCTGATTCTGAGAAAAAGGCGGTTGGACCAACGGAAGAACAGCGAAGAAAGGTGCGTGAAATGTGTGGAAGAAATGGAGTTTCTTTTACCCAAGAACATCGAGGCTGAGCAAGCGGTATTAGGCTGCATACTCTACGACAATGAAGCCTTAGATGTCGCAGAAGAAATTGTCTCCGATGCTTCTTTCTACAACCGAGGTCATGGCAGGATCTACAGGGCTATGCGGAAAATGCGGGAAGAAGGAGAGCCGATCGATTTTGTCACACTGACTGCGTATTTGCAATCAAGCAAAGAGCTCGATCAAGTTGGTGGCATTGGGTATCTTTCTCAGCTTGCTAACAGTGCCCCGACCGCGGCGAATGTTGCACACTATGCTGAAATCGTGAGGGAACGTTATACTCAACGGTGCGCGATACTTGAAGCTAAAAATATACTGGATGAGGCTCGCAAGGTAGGAGACCCCGCTCAAATTGCTCATGTGATGGCGACTGCAGCTGATTCCTTAGCGGACCAAACATCCAAGGGAAAGGATTTCAAAAAAATATCCGATGTAGCGATGGAAGCCTTTGATCAGGTAGAGCTTAGGTATAACAACAAGAGCACTTCTGGAGGTGTGACGGGCATCCCATCAGGTTACACAGATCTAGATAATATGACAAGCGGGTTCCAAAGGAGCGATTTGATTTACATAGCTGCTCGTCCATCGGTAGGGAAAACAGCACTCGCCCTTAATATCGCACAGAATGTAGGGATAAGGCACCGCGGCACAGTGGGGATTTTTAGCCTGGAAATGTCTGAGGGTCAACTCGTTCAGAGGATGTTTAGTTCAGAACAGCACATCGACGCAGGCCGACTTCGTACTGGATTCTTGGAAAGCGACGATTGGGAAAGACTCACGATGGCCGTTGGATCTCTAGCCGACGCAAACATATTCATTGATGACACACCGGGAATTTCTATCTCCGAGATTAGAACGAAAAGCAAAAGGCTACAGAAGAAACACGGTCTTGATCTTATCCTCATTGATTACCTACAGCTTATTACGATCCGAGGTCGCCGCGATAACAGGCAACAAGAAGTATCGGAAATATCGAGGATGTTGAAGCTTATCGCTAGGGAGCTCAATGTACCTGTCATCGCCCTATCCCAGCTGAGCCGTAACGTAGAGCAGCGCCAGGACAAACGACCAATGATGTCGGACCTCAGAGAATCAGGGTCTCTGGAGCAGGATGCAGATATCGTGGCCTTCTTGTATCGAGATGATTATTACGATAAAGAGTCTGAAAAAAAGAACATTATCGAGGTCATCATTGCCAAACAGCGTAACGGCCCGGTCGGAACCGTGGAGCTCGCATTTATGAAAAATTTCAATAAATTCGTAAGTCTGGACAGGACTCATCATTCTTCTAGCAAGCCAGAATCGTCAAAGAGAGAGAACGAAGTCCCAATGCCAGACATGTTTAGAAAATAAAAAAAGCCCCAACAATAGGGGCAGAAAATTTCCCAGCTAAGCAACTTGTCGGTTTAAGCTGGGAATGTCCAAACTCACCTTCTATTATATCATAATAAAGGACGGGTGAGGGGAATGTTGGTAATGCAAGAACTGATTCCATTGGCTACGAAGGAAGAGATAAAGAAAACTCGGCAGGCATTGGAAGATTACAAGACCGATAAGCTCATGTTGGAATATCTTCAGGAGAACCCTCCGACTTGTGAACGACAAAAGGAAGCGATGGAGGAGCTGGCGGTTCGATTGAAAAAAATAGATAGAGCAATTGCATTAATAAGAAAAGAAAGAATTCGGAAAACCATCGAATATCGATATATAAAAGGAAACGAGCGACAGACCGCTATTTTGGTGTTTAATGATCGGACTTCCAAAACTCTCGATCGCAGGACCAATGAGGGAATAACCTCTATAGCCAATAGCTTGAAGTGGATGGAATGATAAGCCAAAAAAATGTCCCTCAAATGTCTGTAAAATGTCTTTGCAATGTCCCCAAAATGTCTATTAAACCGAGGTACAGTAGATCCAGAGCCCAATGGCTCCATGGTAATGTCTACTGTACCTTTATCACTGTAGGCACTCGGTCATGCTGTGGGACTTTGATCCTTAGACGCCGGTCGTCGAGAGTGTGATATGAGGAGGGGTGAAATGCCCCATTTCAATTCATTCTTTGCATAGCAGCTCGGATGTGAAGTTTCCGGTCTGCTAGGAAAGGCATGAAAGTTGAGTATTACGTGCAAAGAGTCGCTTCTAGCGGCTCTTTTTGTGCTGGGACTATCACGCAGCGGACAAGGGAGGGAGTCGCGTGAAGAAACGAAGGTACAAGGACCCACCCGCGCAACACCCGAAGTGTCGTGGGTGCATTTGGGGGAAGTGGGAAGGAACGAAGCAGATTTGCTTCAAGCCATTATCCTGTATTAAGGATTCGAAGAGTGGTGTTAGAAAATGAACACAGTTCGACCACTACGTGATCCGGAACTCATTGAAGATATCCTCAGTTATCTGAAACAGAAAAGCTCCAGGAATTACATTTTGGTATTAACCGGTATCAACACAGGTTTCCGCATAAGTGACATTTTAAAACTTAGAGTTCGAGATGTTACTGGGACTCACATAACCATTCGGGAGAAGAAAACCAGGAAAGAGAAGTCCATCTTAATCACTCCTGAGCTTAAGCGGGAATTGAAGGAATACATCAAGGATATGGCACCTCATGAGTACCTTTTTAAAAGTAGACAGGGAGCAAATAGACCCATCGGTCGGACCATGGCTTACACAATTATGCAGGAGATTGCGACAGAGTTTCGCCTGAGCGAGATTGGATGTCACACGCTTCGAAAGACCTTCGGTCACTTCCACTACAAACGATTTAAAGATATCGTCATGCTAATGAACCACTTCAATCATTCCAGCGAGAAGATCACATTAAGGTACATTGGCGAACTTCAAGACACCATGGACATGGCAATGAAGCAATTTAAAATCTTCTGAATTGGTCATATTGAGACTATGTTCAACTAGATTTTATTCACCACCACAAGCCTTTGAATCTTAAGGCTTTTTCTTCGTTGCGCGAGTTTAACAGAATATCTGTTATGTCCAACTTAATCGACTAATATTTTCCATAAAAAAGGGGTGAAAAAGCGTGTTAAAACGGCTGATGAAGTTGCTGAAATTGACTCGTGAGAAGACCATATTAACTCCTCTCCCGAGGTTCGAACCGATCGAACACAGATTGAGTAGGAAGCAACGAAGGAAGCTCTGGAGAGAGGCTTGGAGCCGTCATACACGCCGACGTTAATGCCGAAGAAACCTTTAAGGCCGTGCAGCAGGCAAGGTTGCAAGGAGCTTACAAGAGAGCGGCATTGTGCCAATTGTGCTGGCGAGTATGACAAGCAGCGCGGCTCCTCGTATCAAAGAGGATATGATTCCAGGTGGAGGAAAGAGCGGCTGACGTTTCTCCTTGCCAACCCGCTCTGCAGGCATTGCCTAGAGCGTCAGCACTTATCGGAAGCTACGGTAGTAGACCATATCATTCCGCATCGCGGCGATCAGCGCCTTTTTTGGGATCAATCGAATTGGCAAGCATTATGTGACAGCTGCCACAGTACCAAAACAGCCAAGGAAGATGGCGGCTTTGGCAATCAACAAAATCCCAATCGCTTGGGAAAATAAGAAAGGATCGATGAAACAGATGAAGTCATCCATTGTATTGCTTACCGGCTCCGTCATCACCATGGCAGAGAGCGAGTTTCACCGCATCAAGAAAGCTGTGAAGTCTGCTCCTAGCGCAAGCGTAGTCACTCTAAACTTTGTAGACGAAGAAGGGACGGAACACATCCTTCCGTTCAGCAGCGTATGCGATCTGAGACTTACTGCAGCCGAGGCAGAATCGCCCGTTAAACCCGAAGAGGTTACAACTGGCGACGACAGTGAGATCAGTGCTGATGCTTCAGTTAAGCAACTTAAGGAGTATCTTGATGTTGCCAAGGATTTGAAGACTGTCCAGCACCTCCTTGATGAAGAGAAGGCCAAGGAAAAGCCACGTGAGACAGCGGTCAAGCTTCTGGAGGATAGGATTGCTAAGTTGAGCAGTGATGTATCATGAGGGTTGAATTTATTATTTATTTTTAATAGCTTTTCTCTTGAGGTACTGAACAAACTTGTGGTTGTACATGTTAATGACAAAGCAAACCGGATAGCATAAAGCTGAGTACCACCATTTCCACTGAAAGTAAGAGAACATTCCTACCTTTACACTTAACAATTCATACAAAATGGAAAAGGTAGACCATGCTAATATATATAAAAGTTTTATGATGTAACTTTTTTTAAACGGGTAGAAATTAAGAAATAAGATGTTAACCAATGGAAACAGAAGATAAATAATGAAATAACCTTGAATATCAACGCCTGCGGTGTAATAACTGTAAAGTTTCAATTGTAAATTAAGGGAAAAATCTGTCAAGGTTGCAAAGCAAATGGCAAAAAGCGCTGCATTATATGTGTCTATAGGCGAAAGTCTTTTAGGCATGAAAAAAATAATAACAGCAAATAAAATTATCGTGGTAGTAAGTAGAATATCTGCCATAGTGACCACCCTTCAGGGAAAGTATTTCCAGATATATTAGATTTTATGTCAACACAGGAGGGGGTGGGTCCAATTTTTTTGGAATGTTCATTTGGAGACCGCGGCTCCCTCTAATGCGAAAAAAAGTCCCCGACGAAAGTTTTGAAAGGGAGGAGGTTGTTCGTCGTGCATGAGGTTGTTCGGTTCGACCACATGCGGGTCGGTAAAAAGGGTGGAGGAAAGCACTGGACCCAGAAGGAAGTGGAGGCCAGAGAAGCAGCTGCAAAGAAGTTTCAGCGCAGAAAGAAGGCTAAGCTCAAGATTCCCGAGTGGCTATCCGATGAAGCACGTAAGGTATGGCGCAAGACGGTTAAGGACATGGAGGAATTTGAAGTCCTTGATAAGGTCGATGAAGATGTGCTTGGAACCTACTGCGACGCCGTTGCAAAATACCAGGAATTGAACGGGCTGATTGACGAGCATGGATACACGGAGTACAATGCTGCCGGTTCAAAACAGGTCAGTTCCTACGTGAAGGCGGCACAGAGCTATGCTAGGCTTATTCTTACTTATTCCAGCAAGCTCGGACTGAATGCGGATTCCAGGGCAAGACTAGCGAAGAAGGATTCTGAAGGTGGTGGGGACGATCCTAATGGGGACCTCTTCGATTGATTGGGAGGACGTTCACCCCACGAACCGTTATGCTGCAGAAATCGTCATGGGGATTCGCCCCAGCTGCCGCATGGAATACCTCGCGTGCGAACGTCATCTGAAGGATTTGCAGAGGCAGGCCACTGCTGACTTCCCGTATGTTTTTGATGAATCGCGTGCCAATCGTATTTTTGACTGGTTTGAAAAATGCTGCAGGCACGTGCGCGGCCCGTTCAGCGGTCAACTCATCGAACTTCTACCGTTCCAAAAGTTCGACCTCGGGTGCGTGTTCGGCTGGGTTCACATGGATTCCGGCAAGCGCAGGTTCAAAAAAGCGTTCCACATGCGGGCGCGGGGTAACGTTAAATCCACCGAGATGAGCGGACTCGCCCTGTATGGTATGTGCAGTGATTGTGTGTATCCCCCAGGGCAGCCGGAGTTTAAACGGTACGAGGACAGCCCAGAGGTTGAGTGTGCTGCTGTAGATAAGGGTCAGGCGAAACGGGTGTGGGGCGATGCTCAGGAAATGGGGAAGAAAAGCCCCGACATCTTAAGGCGGCTGCGGATCAAGCGGACGTATATCGAGCATGCTTCACGCGGCGGGTGGCTGCGGCCTCTGTCAAAGGACACGAAGAACAAGGACTCTGGAGCACCCTGCATCGTCATCATTGACGAGTATCACGCCCATTCTTCAAGTGAGATCCACGACGTTCTGCAGTCCGGTTTCGGTAAGCGACTGCAGTCGCTGATGATGATCATCTCTACAGCGGGCAAGGATGCGGAGAACAGTCCCTGTAAGAAGGAATACGATTCCCTGTGCAAGATGATGAAGGGCGAAATCGACATGAACGAGGCATATTTTGTTATGATCCGGGAGATAGAGAAGGGCGATGACCCACACGATGAGAGCGTATGGGTTAAAGCGAACCCCATTCTGCAGGAGAATAACGAGTATGCCGAGGAGCTGCGCAATCAGATCCGGCGAGAGCATGACGATGCGTACAATACTGGTGACCCGGATAAAATCCGCGAGTTTCTGATCAAGCGGGTGAATCGCTGGCAAGCGGACAGCGAAAAGAAGTACATGTCCGGGATTATGGACAAATGGAAGGCCCTCGCGATACCTCGGGAGGATTTTTTGGCGTTGGTTCGCGGCCTGCCATGCTGGAAAGGCTTAGACCTTTCCAAGACCACCGACCTAACAGCAGATGGAACCGTGTTTCACTTGGAGGACGGGCGTTTTGCCGTTACTGCTCACGGATACATCCCAGAAGATGCCGTGAAGAAGCACGAGCACGGCGACCGCATTCCTTATACGGAATACATCGAAGGTGGTTGGTGTACCAAAACAGACGGCGCTGTCGTGGATTACCGCAAAATCAAGGAGCGATTGAAGCAGGAGCAAGAGGAACAGCAGCTGGATATCAGCGAGATTTGCTTTGACGATTACAACGCGACGCACTTCGCCCAGGAGCTGGGGATGGACGGATACACTATGGTGAAGATCCCGCAAACGATGAAGGTGCTCAACGGACCGACGAAGTTTTTCCGTGAGCTCGTGCTGCGGGGCAAGATCGTTCACGATGGGAGTCCGTTGTTGACCTGGTGCCTCTCCAATGCGATGGAGATCGAAGACACGAATGGGAACATCAAGCTGTCAAAGAAGAACAAGGACGACAGCCAGCGGATTGACCTTATCGCTGCCATAATCAATGCCATGGCTCGTGCCATGATCGGCGCAGGGAATATCGACGTATCCGAATTTGCCGAGGAAGACGTGCTCGAAAAACTGTGGGGATAAGGAGGTGATGCCTGTGTGTTAAAAACATTACGCCGGTGGGTTCACTGGCCTGAAAAACGGGAGGTCTTAGATCTCAATGATTCCCGGCTCTTGGAGCTGCTTGGGATCCAACGGGGGGACGTGGACGTTCGCGGCAGGAAGGCGCTGAAAGTAGAAACGGTGTATGCCTGCGTGAAGATTCTTTCCGAATCTATTTCGAAGCTCCCTCTCAAAGTATACAAGGAAGATGAGAGTGGGGTCCAAAAGGCGACCCGTCATCATTTGATTGACCTGCTGCGGCTTCGACCGAACCCGCTCATGTCGGCTTCGGACTTCTGGAAGTGCACCGAGGCGCAGCGTAGTTTTGGCAACGCCTATGCGTACATTGAGGTGGATCAACGAACCGGCAAAGTTAGCGGCTTGTGGCCGATTGACCGAAGCAAGGTTACGATCTGGGTCGATGATGCCAACCTGCTGAGTGGGATCGGAAGTTTTATCAATGGGGGCACACGGCTTTGGTATGAAGTCGATATCGGAGGCGGCCAGAAGCGCAAACTGCTGCCGGATGAGATGCTGCATTTCAAGGGCAGCGTGACGCTGGACGGTATCGTCGGCATTAACCCGATTGAATACCTGCGTTCCTCCATCGAGAATGCAGCCAGCGCAAGTAAATTCATCAACAACTTTTACAAGCAGGGCTTGCAAACGAAGGGGCTTGTGCAGTACACCGGCACGCTCGATGAGAATGCGAAGAAAATTTTCCGTGAGCGATTCGAGGAAATGTCGAGCGGGCTTAGCAACAGTCACCGCATTGCCCTCATGCCTGTGGGGTACCAGTTTACTCCCATGGCGCTCTCGATGGCTGATGCGCAGTTTCTGGAGAATACGGAGCTCACCATTCGGCAGATCGCCACTGCCTTTGGCGTGAAGATGCACCAGATCAACGAGTTAACCCGGGCTACGTTCAACAATGTGGAGCAGATGCAGATGCAGTTTTACTCCGACAGCTTGCATCCCATCCTTACGGGGTATGAACAAGAGCTTACGTGGAAGCTGTTCTTGGATCACGAGATTCAGGAGGGTTATTACACGAAGTTCAATGTCGATAGCATCCTTCGGGGCGACCTGAAAACGAGGTACGAAGCCTATCGAACGGCGATCCAAGGCGGATTCCTGATGCCGAACGAGGCACGGGCCAAGGAAGATTTGCCTCCAGTGGCCGGAGGCGATCGATTGTACGCGAACGGGAACTTTATCCCGCTTGAAATGGCTGGCACGCAATACGTCAAGAAGGGAGGTGACAAGAACAATGAGCCAGGAGCTGAAGACGAAGGAAGCGAAGGAAGTAAGAGCGGTACCGATAACGATTGAGATCCGAGAGCAGACGGAGGAGGGAGTGCCTTCCAAGCGAACGATCTCCGGCTCGATCAAGTTTAATTCACTGAGTGGAGAAATGCGGGACTATTACGGAGATTCCTTTGTAGAAGAGATCGCCACAGGCGCCTTCGATGAAAGCCTGAAAACCCGCGGCGTGGTCGGGTTATGGTCGCACCGAACAGATATGGTCCTCGGGAACACCAAGAGCGGCACGCTGCGGATCGTAGCGACAGCTAGTGAGCTCCGTTTCGAGATCGACCTGCCGGATACGAGCATCGGCAATGATGTGTGGGAGACGATCAAGCGCGGGGACGTAGACGGCGTTTCCTTTGGCATGCGAGTGACTAAGGATAAATGGTCCAGCGAGAAGCGAGAGTCTGGCGGCAGGCTCTACAAGCGGTCGATACTGAACGCGGAGCTGTACGAAATTTCGCCGGTCGCCTTTCCGGCCTATCCGGCCAATGAGGTTTCGGTGCGCAGCCTGGATGATTACCGTAACGAGCAGCGCAGAGCTGCCACGGAGTATCAAAAAAGAAAACTGCTCTTGGAGCTCGATGCAACCTAGTCGGCTCCTTTTTTTATTCACATCAAACCCATATGGAGGTTTTTTCAATGTCCAAAGAATTACGCGCTATGCTTCAGCAACTGGAGCAAATGAAACAAGAAGTCCGGTCCTTCATCGCGGCGGACAAAATTGACGAAGCAGAGCAGCGCATGAATGATGTTCGCGCATTGAATAAGAAAATTGAACTGCATCGAGCGCTCGACGGAGAAGAACGCGACGGATTCGGAGGCGGCAAGCCGTATGAAGGCACCAACCCTCTGGAGTCCCGCGAGGATGCGCAGCTTGAGCAGGAATACCGCAGCGTATTCTTCAAGGCGATTCGACGTCAAGACGTTTCTTCCGACGAACGGAGCATCTTGAGGGAATATGAGAAGCGTGCCGTTATGCATGCTGGCGGGGCTACCGGCCAAGCTAACGGAAATTCTTCACTGATTGTGCCGCAGGACATTCAAACTCGGATCATTGCCGTGACAAGACAACTGGTTGACCTTTCACAGTACGTAAATGTGCAAGGGGTAACGGCATTGAGCGGCAGCCGCGTGCTGGAGAAGATCGAGGACATGATTCCGTTCCCTGAAATCGAGGAGTATGGTCTCATCGGCAATACAGACAACCCGCGTTTTATCCCAGTTACCTATCAAGTGAAAAAGCGTGGGGGAATTTTGCCGTTGACGAACGAGTTACTTGCGGACAGCGATCAAAATATCGCTGAGTATGTGAGTAACTGGATCGGTCGAAAATCTGTTGTTACCCGGAATACCTTGATTCTTGCTCAGCTCAACGCGATGGCAAAGACAGCGTTAACCAACTTTGATTCGATCAAGACGGTGCTGAACGTAACGTTGGACCCTGCGATCAGCGCCAACAGCATTATGCTCACGAACCAAGATGGCTATGACTGGATGGATAAACAAAAGGATTCCACCGGAAAGTACTTGCTTACAGACGACATTACCCAGCCGGGTCGAAAACTGTTCAAAGGCAAACCGGTTGCGGTTGTATCCAACCGTCACATGCCAAGCAATGCCACAGATCCGGCCAACATCAAAGCGCCGCTGGTCATCGGGGACCTGAAAGAGCTGATCGTCCTCTTTTCCCGTAAGTTCTACGAGCTCGCCAGCACCAAGGAAGGCGGCGACGCGTTCAAACGCGACACCACAGACCTTCGGGCCATCATCCGTGACGATTGCAAAACGTGGGACTCCGGTGCCGCGGTGTTCGGTGAACTGGATATCAACTAGGAAGGTGATTGCATGCTGACGACGATTGCGATCGCAAAGCAAATGCTCGGCATTGCGGAGGATGACATGACTCAGGACGGGCAGCTTACGCTCGCCCTGATCGCCTCGTCTCAGCGGATTGAGCAGGAGTGCCGAAGGTCGTTTAAAAAGCAATCGTACAAGGAAAGGGCGAGTGGGATTGGGTCGCAATATTTTCCTCTGCGAAATTATCCTATCGAATCTGTTCAGCAGGTAAACGTTGATGGGGTGGAAGTGACCGATTTTACCGAGAATGAGGGTATCCTGTTTCGGCGCTGTGGTTGGCCGAGCGGGAGCTTCAACTTGGAGGCAACTTATGTCGGTGGGTATGTTCTTCCCGAAGATGCGACGGAAGAAACTCCTTCTACACTGCCGAAGCCGTTAGAGTTTGCCTGCATCTTATTTGCCCAGACACTGCTTCGCACGCCGGGAGCTATTACGGAGCGGGTCGGGGATATCTCTGTTACCTATGCCAACGAAGGCGACGAACTCCCTTCATCTGTGCGGGCTCTGGTCCTTCCTTACGTGAGTAGCTGGGGATGAGCAAAGCGAAGAAGACGCGCACCCGGCGTGCGAATGTCACGATCGATGAAACGACGATGCTACCGGATATCCTGCAGAAGCTCCAAAAGCTGACTTCCCAGGAAGTACATATCGGGGTGGATGGTGGAGAGGAGATCGCTATGATCGCGGGCATCCTGGAACACGGTTCCATCAAAGCAAAAATTCCAGCCCGAAGCTTCATTGGGGCCGGAAGAAAGAAAGCTGCGGCTACCATCTCTAAAATGGTGAAGGCCGGACTGCAAGCAATTGTCGAGGGGAATAAACAGCCTGAGGACTTGCTTCAGGAGCTCGGGGCCGCGGCAAAAGATCGCGTACTTCGGAACTTTGACCGTATAAGGACTCCTCCGTTGTCACCGATCTATGCTAAACGGAAGGGAAGTAACAAGATTTTGATCGACGAACAGAACCTTCGAGATTCGATTACCTATGTTGTGGTGAGCAAGAGGAGGAGGAGTCGATGATCTTTCGATTTGCCCCGGTCATTCGAAGGCACGCCAAGCCATATGCGGTTATACGCAGCGGGGAAGGGACCTGGGACGCCGATGGGGTTTATCAACCGTCAAGTGACCAGTGTATTCCGCACGCCGGGTTAATTCAGCCAATTAAATCGGAATTGCTTCAGAGCGAGGGCGGGAGATACACGGGGGACGATCGCGTGTTGTATACCACTTCCCAACATATTGAGGGTGACGTGGTGGAGTACCAAGGACATCGGTACACGATTGCCGAAGAAGCGCCTCGTGACTACGTGGATGTGCAGAAATACACGATGAAACGGGTGAGTACGCATGATACCATTCCGAGCAATACGGACAGCAATGGTGCAGGGGCTATCGGTTCATCTTAGCCTGAAGGTCATTGAGATGAATGATATCGGGAAGATGCCTTCATATCCCTTCCTGACCTACGACTTTACGGATCTCGGGGGACCAGAGAATTCCGGTCTTCCGGTCGTTACGATAGAGGGTTCCAAACGGGTGACAAGGGAGACGGAGCTTTTTGACGTCTCCTTCTTGTCTTACGCAGCTTCCAAAGCTGAATCGATTGAAAATGCATTGAGAGCACGCGACTGGCTCCTTACGACCGGAAAGATACTTCTTTCATCCATAGGAGTAATCGTTGTAACTGTGGGTCAAATCACCAACAGGGACATTCAAATCGGGCCGGAGTGGGAGCGGAGACATGGTTTTGATGTAGAATTTCGCATCACTAACATTATCGAAACCGAAGCCGAAGTAATTGAGAAGGTAACGGTAAAGGAGATGAACTAGCTTGAATGACGTTACTGTCACGATAGATATCCAGCGGCCAACACCGAAAATCGGGTTCGGCAAACCTTTAATACTCGGCTCTAGCGCTGCGGGAAATGCCTATAAGACGTATAAAACCTTATCAGCCGTCCTCGTGGACTATGCAAGCGCGACGGAGGAATACAAGGCAGCTTCCGCGCTGTTTGGGCAAGGGGATAACTCACCAACAGAAATCGCCATTATTGCCCGTAGGACGGGTAGCACGCCGGAAACTCTTGAGGAAGTGTTGGAAACATTGTTTCTCAAGGATTGGTATTACCTTATCAGTACGAGCACAGACCTTAACGATATTACAACCATCGCTGAGGCTGTGGAGCAGGATAACTCAAGGCAATATTTCTTCCGCACGAGCAGCAAGACGGACCTTGCCACGATCTTCGCTGAAGGATATACAAGAACAAACGGTTTTTATCACATCGCAGCGGAAGTAGCGAAGTACCCGGAAGCTGCATGGATTGGAAGGGCCGGCTCTGCTCCTCCGGGTAGCTTGACGTGGAAATTCAAAACGCTGTCAGGGATTCAGCCTCTCGATATCGATTCGACTGAATTGGAGAGTATTCACGCTCTTGGTGCAAACACTTACGTTACGAAAGCCGGAGACAACGTGACCAGTGAAGGGAAGACGATGAGCGGGGAATACATCGATATCATCCAATCCAAGGATTATCTTGTTTCCTCAATCGAGTTCGCTGTTCAAAAGCTACTTAACTCGAAGGATAAGATCCCTTATGACAATGGAGGTATCTCCCAGATTGAAGCGACAACGAAAACAGTGCTTCAACGGGCAGACAACAACGGGATGATTGCCAAGGATACAGATGGCATCAGCTTGTTTGGAACCTCCTTCAAGGCACGTTCCGAGGTAGATCCAGCGGATCGTGCAGTTCGCGAGTACAACGACGGGACATTCTGGTTCGAGCTCGCTGGGGCAATCCATAAGACTCGCATTCGCGGTACCATTAAACTGTAAAGGGGGAGCTTTCATTGCCAGCAAAGACTTATGATCCAAGCGACGTGAGCGTCATTGTCGATAACGTGTATATCACGGGTCTCGGCGAGGACATGGTAGAAGTGGTTAAGGATGAAGATGGCTACGAGCCGAAGGTGGGAGCCCAAGGCGATGTCATCATTGCTAAAAATAACAATAAGCTGGGCACCATTACGATCACTGTCCAATCCTCAAGTCCTGCTATTGCTCACTTGGACCGTCTTGCCAATAGCGGGAGATTGGTACCGGTGAGTGTAATCTATTCTGGAGATCCGAAGGAAACCTCTTCCGCAACGGAAGCTTATGTAAAGAAGCCTGCAGACCGTACCTACGGCAAGTCAGCAGAAGACCGTGAGTACGAGCTGCAGTGCCTTGACCTGAAAATGGAGTAAGCTGCATTAACCAAAATCCCAAGCGGTTGGGATTTTGGTTTTTCTTTAAAACATATTACAAAGCGAGGAGCAAATGAAACCATGAAAAACTTCAAGCAAAAACAGTACACTTCCAAATCCGGCACAAAATATACCTTTCAATTTCCCGGCATCCGGTCCGTAACCAAAATCAACGATCGGATCAAGAACAAACACGGCATTCCACAGGATGAAAAACTTGCCGACGAAATGCTAGAACACGTCATTGTGAATCCGAAAATGAAGATGGATGACTTTTCATCGATTCGAGAGTTTAACGAAGTTGTCCAGGAAGCTTATAAGTTCGTGAATGGTCTAGATGAGCAAACGGAGGATTCTTTTCGACAAGAAGAAGGCGGCGCGGGAGAGGGCTGAACGTAACTGGCCGCAATGGAGGCTGCTGTGCGCTCAGATGGTGACATACTCCGAACTGGATTTAATGGACCAGAATGACATTTTGGAAGCTAATGCAGCTCTTGATCTTCATATCGAAATGCAGGAAAAGAATGCTCCAAAGGCAAAGGGGACGCCGCCAGGGAGAGGAAGGAGGTAAAACATGGGCATTATCGGCAATCTTATGTTTGCCGTTGGCTTCAAGGTGACGAATAAAGCCGTTCAAAATGCGGATAAGGACCTCCAGAACCTTCGGCGCAGCACAGACGAAGTAGACGATTCGATAACAGGGCTCGGCAGGGGATTCAGCATGTTCGCTTCGGTTAGTGCCGGTGCTTTGGACGCAGTAGCTGTTGGCGTTGCAACTCTCGGATATAAAGCGTTCAATGCGGCTCGGGAATACGAGCAAGCCATGGGCAGGATCGAAGGGGCCACGGGTTCCGTGGGTGAGTTAATGGACGAAACCCGCGGAATAGCCGCGAGGCTGTATGAGCAAAACTACGGTGAGAATTGGGGTGATCTTGCGGGGTCCATCTCTTTGGTGAAGCAGATCACCAAAGAAACGGGAGACCAACTTGAAGAAACCGCAAGGAATGCGATGCTTCTTCGGGACAACCCGGACATTGGCTTCGAGATCACAGAATCCCTCCGGGCGGCACGCGGCATGATGAAAAACTTTGGCATCGAATCAGACGCGGCATACAACCTGATGGCACAAGGAGCGCAGCAAGGACTCAACGCAAATGGAAATTTGCTCGACTCCGCGAATGAGTATTCCGTATTCTTCAAATCACTTGGATTCTCAGCCAACGAAATGTTTGATGTTTTCGGAGCGGGGATGGAGAACGGGGCTTTCGACCTTGACAAAGTCGGTGATGCTGTAAAGGAGTTTAACATCCGGGCAAAAGATGGCTCCAAAACAACGATCGAGGCGTATCAAATGCTCGGGCTGAATGCTGAGGAGATGATGCAGACCTTTGCAAGAGGCGGGCCCGAGGCGAAGGCTTCTTTCAGTCAGATCATGCAAATGATCGATGCGATTGAAGACCCTGTCGAACGCAACACCGTTGGAGTATCGCTGATGGGTACCCAATTCGAGGACTTGGAAGCGGGTATCGTTTCGGCTATGGGGTCAGCCCGCAGCCAGTTTGATATGACGAAAGATACCATGGAGGAGCTTAACAGAATTAAACTGGAAGAGCCCGGTCATGCGATGCAAATTTTTTGGAGGCAATTTGAGACGGGTATCCTTATCCCGATAGGTGATAGGTTTCTTCCTGTTGCGGACCGCTTTCAGAAATGGGTGATAGGGATTAATCCCGCTATCCAAAGTCTTGGGCAGGTAATCGTAACCGGCATTGGTATTGCTTTTGCCATATCCGAAGGAGCGATATCAGGTGTGAGTGATGCGATTCAGTGGTCGACACAATTTTTTGAGGACCACCAATTCGCTATAAGCATCACAGCCGGGATTATCACTGCATTCTTCTTACCTGCATTGATCAGCTCGGGTGTTCAGGCAACGATCGCTGGAGCTAAAATATCTGCCGGGTTCATCGCATCCATGGCTACTACCGCATGGCAAGCGACGGTGACGGGAGCTACGATTACAGGGCAGCTCGTCATGGCGATGCTCAGCTATGCGGCACAGGGTTGGGCAACAGCCACATCCATCGCGCTCACTACCTCTGCATGGATTGCACAGCGGACTGTCATGGCCGTTTCAACAGGGCTTACATGGGCGATGACAGCCGCACAGTGGGCGCTCAATGCAGCGTTTTGGGCTAACCCTATGACCTGGGTAATCGCAGGCATTGTTGCCCTCATTGCTGCAGTGGTGTGGATGGTTGCCAACTGGGATATGGTAAAGGAAAAGGCATTCGAGGTATGGGGTGCCATTCGCGATGCATGGGGAAGAGCAATGGACTTTTTAGAGTCCATCGATCTCGTTCAAATTGGAAAAGATATACTTAACGGGTTGATCCACGGCATTACCTCAATGGGAAGTGCCGTATGGGACGCTGCCAAGGGCATCGGCAAAGGGATTAAGGACAGCATCACTGGCTTCCTTGACATCCATTCACCATCCCGCGTAATGATGGAGGTAGGATTCTGGACCGGAGAAGGATTGATCGAAGGCCTTGCAGGCACGGAAAGCGATGTTTCCGGCGTCGCCGGTGGATTGGCAGAAGAAGCAGTTGCTCCATTTGAAGAATCCCAATACGCATTGCCATCCACGATGCCAGCAACTGCTACGCAGGCCAATCCTTACGGATCTTCATCAAACATCACGATTCAACTGGTCGTAGAAGTAAAGGGGACAACACCTATCTCTGAGTCCAATGCAATCAACATAGCAGATGGAGTTAAACCTGTGCTTGTGGAAGCGGTCGAGAGTGCCATCCGTCGACTTGGATTGGATTCAGGTATGGTGGAGGTGGAGACGTAATGGCTACCCTGAACGGCATGTATATCCTAGTGGAAGATGAGGATCCAGATTATGATGTGGATGTCACAGAACAACCGGTAGAAAGCGGTATTAACATCTCGGATCACGTTCAGCCTAAAGCCCGGTTCATGACCATTACCGGGTACGTGGTCGGGGATGATGCGGCAGAAAAACGAGCTGCAATCATTGCCTTAATGAATTCGGGGTCCATTGTGGAATACGATGGGCGAAATTATTTCGTGGGTCTTATCACAAGCCTGAAACCAAAGCATAATAGCCGAGTAGCCAACGGGTTTGCATTCTCTATGACCCTCAAAGAGGTTCGGACCGCTAAAACCTCCTATATTGAAACGTTGGAGGCTCCTATTCGTGCCCAGGTTGCTCCCGTGATCAGTTCTGGACGAAAGCAAACGAAGTCAAGAAAAAAAGATGACGAGGTCAAAAAGGTTACATTCAAGGCTGGAAGCCCATGGGCTGAAGGGTAAGGTGCCATGATGGAGTATATTGAGATTCAAAAGAAATCTGTACCGTATCGGTTTGATATTTCTTTGGCCGGTACGGTTTTTATTTTTGAGATTCACTACAACAGCGAATTCGATTTCTTTACCGTGGATCTAACTAGAGATACGGAAACCCTAGCCACAGGCGAGAAGATCGTCTATGGAATTCCCTTGTTCGCTGATATTTGGGATAATCGCTTTCCCGCTGTCGATATTGTACCGCTGGACATGGCCTCTAACACGGATCAAGTAACGTGGGAAACCCTCGGCGAGAAAGTCCTGCTCTACGTGGTGAGCCGCGATGAGTAACTTTGGAAGAGTGGTAGAGGTAATGGTCAACAACATGATGTTCTCTAGCGATGATTTCGCCATCGAGGGCTCGGTACCGTTTGATAATGATCCGCTTCCCAATGAGAGCGAGATTAAGATTTGGAACCTAACACAGGACACGATCGAGCGAATTCAACGCGGCGATGTGCTAACAATTAACGCAGGCTACAGGGGGGATGTAGGAGTCATCCTCCACGGGTTTATTTCCAAGGTTCATACAAAACGCGAGGGCGTCGACAAGATCACGACGATCTATGTTTTAGATTCAGAGGATCTTTCTAGCCGTAAGCTAACTGATGTGGCCTATGCAGAAGGCACCCTTGCTTCCTACATCCTTAAAGAAATGGCCGCGCAGTTAGGTCTGCCAATCGCACAATTCGAACTTAATCAGGATTACCGCTATGAGGATGGTTACACTGCCAGTGGTGAGGTGACCAAGATCATTAGCGATATCGCGGCGGATTGTGGAACAAGCGCTTACGTCAATAAGGGGAAACTATACATTCGCAACTTGCGAAGAGGGGCCGATGACGTATTCTCCTTAAATGTCGAGACGGGCATGATTGGATCGCCTGAACCCTTCGAAGATGAACATTTCAAGGGCTATAACCTGAAGTCTCAACTGCAATACCGGATAACGACAGCTTCTATAATTGATGTGACCAGCTCGTACTTCGAAGGCAGGGTTCACGTGAGAAGTGGGAGTCACACGTTCAGTCGCACTGGTGACTTCATCACGGAAGTGGAGGCGATTTTGCCATGAATAAAAATGACCCATCTAAGCCTTTGGCTGAGCTTGCTCTCGGGATCATCAGTGAAGTGTTTAAAGAACTTCGAGTCGCTTTCCCGTGCAAAGTATTATCTTACGATGAGGGGACGGGTATGGCTGTCGTATCTCCGTTACTGCAGCTGGCGGACCTTACACCTTCCCCCATTCAGAACGTGCCAGCGATTGGACACAAACTGAAGGTGAAGGAGCACGCGCAAACCATTGTTGATCAGGGCTCCGAACGAACGGTCATTGTACGGGAGCATGAACAAACATGTACACCAAGTCTTTCTCCTGGAGACACGGTATATGTTGTTTGCGCGGATCGCCATATGAAAACAGCTCAGTCAGGAGTCCTTTCCAAACCAGATAGCAGGAGAATGCACAATGCTAACGACGCCGTGATTGTGGGGGTGCTTCCATGCAGTCTATAAAGCTAGTTAACGGCGATCTTGTTATCGAAAACAATGATCTTACTTTAGTAGAGGGTATTGAGGAGCTGGCCCAGTGTTGTGAAATTGTACTTGGAACAAATAGAGGGGAATGGTTTCTGAATCCTCAAATGGGGATTCGTTTCGATAAGCTTCACGGTAAGCAGGTGAGTGTGGAAGCTGCCCGCGAGGAGATCCGCTCCGGTTTGCGACAAGAGCCTCGAATTCAGACGGTGGAATCGATCGATGTCACACTAAACACAACGGCTAGGGAGAGTTCAATCGCGTTTACCGCCACGAGTACTGAAGGGGAGGTGATAAACAGTGGCACTGGATAGTACCGGTTTCAAGAGAAAACGGTTTGATGATCTATTTTCGGAAATGGAGACCAAGGCAAAAGAGGTTTTTGGTCAACAGATGAACACGACCGAGAGGAGCGTTCTGGGAATTATCCTTCGTTTGTTTGCATGGTTTCTGTCCATCGCATGGCAGAATTCGGAGGATGTTTACAACAGTGGGTATGTAAATACTGCAGAAGGGGTCAGCCTCGATAAGCTTGGCCCATACGCAGGCATTAAACGAATTCAGGCTTTACCGGCGAAAGGCAGGGTTCAGTTATCGGGAACACCCAATTATACTATTCCTCCCGGATTTCGGGTTTCCGGTGCTGGTCAGGTTTTCGAGACGGAAGAACCGGTTACGTTAAGCGGAAGTGGTACTGGATCGGTAGCGATTCGCGCAATCACGCCAGGTAAAGCCGGAAACGTGTCTGCCGGTGTCATTACGACAATCGTAAATACAAATGCCAACGTTAGTACAGTAACGAACGCAGAACCAACATTCGGTGGCCGGGAGAAAGAGACCGCCAAGGAATTTAGAGATCGTTTTGCGATTTCTTCTGAAGGAAGAGGCAAAGCAACTGTTGCGTCAATTCGTTCAGAGTTATTGAAGACCCCCGGTGTTCGTGCTGCAACGGTGATCGAGAATTATGATTCGACGCCGGATGCCGACGGTAGGCCTCCCCATTGTTTTGAGGCGTATGTACTTGGAGGAATGCCTCAGGACATCGCTAAAACGATATTGAATACAAAGGCCGCGGGAGTAAAGCCCCATGGATCACAAAGCATCGTGGTAAAGGATGATGCAGGGTATGATCATACCATGAGTTTCAGCTATGCCACGGAGGTAGAGATACATGTTCGATTTACGATTGTCACCGACAATCGGTATCCCTCGGATGGGGATAACCAGCTAAAGACGGCTACCGTGCGTTACATCGGGGGTGAGGATGCAAGTGGATCTGTATTTGTGGGGTTAAACATGGGGGATGATGTTGTTTATTCCCGCCTGATCGCAGCAGCATACAACGTAGAAGGCGTGATCGATGTAGTAGTGGAACTTAGCAATGACGGTGCAAGTTGGACGGCCACAAACCAATCCATCGCCACAAACCAAGTAGCGCAAACGAGGCACAACCTGATTACGGTGGTGCATTCGTTATGATTACACCACAGGATGTGCTGAGGCGTTTAACCGATGTGTTCTCCAAAAACCCAAATAGCAACATTGGCAAGCTACTTACAATCATGGCCGATCAAATTCGAGAGTTAACTGAAACCCAAAATCGAATACGGGATTGGCGGGATATAGATCAAGCGCAAGGAACAACTCTAGATCGGATTGGGCAAAACGTGGGCCAACCCCGTGGTGTGGCTACGGATGAGGTGTACCGCATCTTAATTAAATCTAAGATCGCCCGGAACCTCTCCACAGGTGATATTAATACCATCATTCGGGTGGTATCGACTGCGCTGGATTGTGACCCGAGCGAGATTGAGATCAAGGAGACATTTGAAGATCCTGTCTCCCCCGAGCCAGCGGGGATCTCCGTCATCAGCGTACCTCTTCAACGAATTAACGAGATTGGTTTGTCACCTGTTCAATTTTCAAAGATCATTCAAAGGACAGTAGCTGCAGGGGTTCGCGTGAGGGTCATTGAACTTGAAGGTACCTTTTCATTTTCAAGTGTCCCGGACCAAAGTGAGAGCGATGATAGCACGGGATTCGGGGACTTGGCAGGTAGTATCGGCGGGTATCTCGGAGCCGCATACAGCCCTGCAGACGAAAAGGACTTGCCGATATGATGGGAGTGAGACATAGTGCAATTCAATGAACAACAACCGGATTGGCAGCCAGAAGGGACGGAACCGCCTGCCTCCAAGAAGGTGACGGGCTTTGTTCCAGGGGAGAAACCTCCAGCGGACTACTTCAATTGGCTATTTACAAGAATTTCAAAAGTAACTGCTGAGATACGGTCAAAATTAATAGGGGCTTTTAGTGGTTCGTCTGGTCACGGACATACGGGCACAGACGGTGATGGCCCAAAGATCACCTCTTCAGGATTAGCCAACGGTGCTGCTACAGATACTGTTATTGGGAACCGAACCATCGACGATTCTGACACAGCCATTTCCGGACCGAACACGATCACGAAGCTCTTTAATTTCCTCGCTAACCGCTTGAAAAACTTGACTGGTGAAACGAGTTGGCTTACCGCTCCGGCCATGACAATTAAAGCTATTGCGCTTGCCTTAGGAGTATTGAACGGAAGAGTGAACCAAGATGTCAATACGACCAGCAGCCCGAACTTCGCGGGGCTTACAGTAAACGGCGTAGTCGATATGGGCGGCGCTACCTACGGCTTCGCTATAGGTGACAAAGCGGGAAGGCGCAGGGTATATGCCGATAGCACAGCTTTCAGTTTCTTAACCGATGCGAACGCCTACGCTGGGTTATATGCAAACACAGGACAATTTACTGGAGTACTACAATCTAACGTACAAGTAAGGGCGGCTTCCCCGTCAAACTGGCAGAAGTTTACCTTTATGCAGTACAACGATACAAGGGACGTAGGCGAAGTGCTAGCCGTTCATACCGGGAATGTATTTAAGCCGCTACACCTGGTAGCCGATGGGCTGAAATACCGCCCAACGGTAGGCGGTGGGGAAACGACGGTATATGATATTCTTCATTCGGGCGGCGGTACGATTTCCGGGAACATGACCACAACCAACGGCAACCCCTGGGTATCTAAGTTGACAGGTAGGAAAAGCTGGCTTTTCCACCACCCGGAAAGCGACGCATTTATACTGGCCCCATCTACCGCCGTCAATGGGGAAACATGGGATTGGGGAAACCAGTTTGTATTTGAACCGGATGGAAAATTCACTACCGGGCAGCTTGTCGTTAATGGGCGAACAAATAACCAAAATAATAACTTCCAGCTGTGGGTAAAACCGGGCGCTGGCGGTTCGAATGCATCGGGGAACCAGATAGCACTGGGGGATTCTGTTAACGACTATGTTACGGTATTCGGTACGCGGGCAAGCGGCTATGATACGGTTATCGTACAAAACGGCTACCAGCCCACGTCCGGTACCGACAGCTGGAAACAGGGCGCGGCGTTTGCACAAACCCGCGCTATCATTATGGAAAACGGCTACGATACAAAGGATTTACGTAACGTTTACCTAATGTATGCCCAACCGGGGAAGGCGCAAAATAACTACTCAACATTTTTTGATAGGACGTTGAAATTCCAACTAGCTACATACGGGGACGAAACCTGGTATGTAGACTTCGCCAATGGTAGCAGCGCAAACGATGGACGAAGCCCAGCCAAAGCGAAAGCCACGATTCAACAGGTAATCAATAACCTGCCCCCGGTAATAGACCATGCAATAACTATTATCATGATACCGGGACAAGCAAGTAATGAAGGCGTATCTATCACCGGATTCACAGGAAAGGGCACTATTACATTAACCGCTAACGGTGGTTTGTACAGCATAGACAGCATATTTGTAAGCCAGTGTACGGTACAAGTGACCTTAATAAACATGGAATGCACACGGACAGGCACAGGCCCTATAGCTGCCTTCTACCTAACAAGAAACAGGTATGTGTATTTAAGTAATTGTCGGGCCAATGGCATGAAGACTTCTTCCGGGGGGGCTGGGATTCAAGCAGAAGCCACTTCGGTATATTTACACAGCAGCAGCTTTTCCAATTCGTACTATGCCATTAGGGCAAACATGGATAGTACAATATTTGTAGATGGGGGCACTGGAACCAACAACACATATGGGCTATACGCAGATTTAGGTTCACTCATTGCCAGTTATGCGGGGTCTACAGTCCCAAGCGGTTCCCAGGCTACGTACGGGGGAGGTACGTTGAAACTATCATGATTATAGGACTGGTATATAACAAAGAAAGCCGCGATGTTATTTTTATCGCCCGGAACGTAAAAGAATTCACCGATACCGACATTATCGGCAGCGATACGATTACGGGAATAGACCGTAGCGCTTACGACTTTATCCTGGTAGACCAGCTGCCCCAGGCAGAGGACCGGATGCTGGAAATGGGCGATAAGTTGCCTGAAGGTCTGAAAGACGTAAGAGACCAGCTTCCTGAAACGATAGATAAGAAGACATACAGGCTCGAAGCAGAAAGCCTCTCGACCATGTTAGCTATAGCTGAATCATACGAGAAGCAGATCGCCGACACGACCCAGCGGGAGCAGGAGACAGTAGAAACGATGCTTGGGCTTGCTGAAGCGTACGAGATCATTCTACAACAAGGAGAACTCATTGCACAGCAAGCGGATCGCATCGCACAACTGGAATCACGTTTGGAACAAGTAGAACAGAATTCAGGAGGCACCAGCTGATGGCCCAGATATATGCGAATTTGATTCGTAAGAAATTGAGAACGATCAATGATGTGCCGGAACATTTAAAACCGGAAGTCGAATTATTACTGGCGGCAAACAATGGCTAGGGTCATTGTGTTGCTGCTTTTTATATTGCGGGGAGGAGGTGAATCAATGGTTACAGTATACGTTACTCTTATCATCAAAGGTTATAAGAATTTCCAACAGGTGCCTGCAAATCTCCAGCCAGCCGTTGAAGCCGAATTATCAGCTATGGATCTCGGAACAGATGGCAAGCCGTTACCCCAATAAAGATAAGGCGACTTAGCTACCGCCCCGAGCCGATCGGGGCTATTTTATTGCCCAAATGACGGGCATGGAGAGGTGAATATATGGAGCGCATGGATGTGATTCTAAAGGCAGGGACAGGTATTATAGGAGGCGTAATTTCTTGGATGGTCGGGGGTCTTGGGTTAGCCCTGACGATACTTATTGGCATGATGTTATTCGACTTTGCTACTGGATTGATGGTGGCCTACGTACAGAAGAAAATAAGCCCGAGGATCGGCATTCAGGGACTATTTAAAAAGACATACGTTGTGATTCTTATCGGATGCGTGTACATGGTTGAAAAGTCAGTTCCCGGTGTTCAGCTCAACGGTGCAATTGGTGATGGAGTAGTGGTTGCCTATATCATTATAGAGTTTTTAAGCATCTTGAAAAACGGCGGGAAGCTTGGTGTTCCTCTCGGGCCATTAAAGGCACTGCAGTCGGCTTTTGAACAGAAAGGGGTCAGCAAATGAAGATCGCGCTAGACGCGGGGCACTCTGCTAGCACATATGATCGCGGGGGAGGCAAGGGAGTTGTCACACCATCCGGTGCTGTGTTTAAAGAGCATACGTTCAATGCTGGGGTATCCCGATATGCACAGGAACTCCTTGAGGCGAATGGGTTCGAAGTCGTACAGCTGCAGCCATTGAATGATGAGGACGAGATATTCTTAAACGAGCGTGTTGAGAAGGCCCGTACGTTCGGTGCTGATCTTCTTTTTAGCATCCACGCAGACGCAAACGGAAACCGTGACGCTCGCGGCCACTGGTGTTTTTATTGGCATGATCATGGGCAGAGCAAACGGCTTGCTCAAATATGGGATAAGTACGCCGACAGCCTCCTTCCCCATCCGGATCGAAACATTGTACCAAGCATGCCGGGAACGTGGACGGATTTCCATATGTGCCGTGTTCCGGCGCGATACGGAATCCCAGCGATCCTCATTGAGCATGCATTCATGACAAACCTAGACGATCTTGAACTGCTTCAGGATGAAGGGTTTCAACGCCTTTGCGCTGAGGTGATAGCACGGACCGCTTGTGAGTATACCGGTCAGGAATTCAAGTCGAAGGAAGGAGATAACGTGACTAAGAAGTTGAGTTCAAGCACAGCAAACAACATTATCGATTCATACCTGTCCCCGGAGTGGTTCAAGTGTGATGACGAGAGAAAAAAAGCTGAGGCAGAAGGCCGATTAGACGATGCTGAAGCTTGGAAGAGGCTCAGAGATCACCAGAAAGCTCTTGCTGACGAACTACGCGATGCAGCCGGAATCATCCGTGAATAAATTGCCAATCGCTTGAGAATTTGAACCGACCCCATACAGGCCCGCCAGAGGGCTTTGTATGGGGGTTATTTGCATTTGGTGGAGCTTTACTATTTAACACTTGATTTGAGAACAAACGTTCTGTTATTCTATATACAGAATTTATGTTGGTATAAAGGGCGAGCGATGTCAAGATGGATCAATGCATCGGCGTTTTGGGTGATTTTTCAGATCTGATAGAGGAAACCATTGAAGAAATGTTCGATGGGGAAAAGATAATACGGAGTAGTGATGACAACGTGACTTTCGATAGAGAGCTTGAATTGTTACAAAAAATTGCTAGCTTAAGGCCGAATTAAACGTACTCAAAGGTAACCAACTCAATCCTTTAACAAAAACACTCTCTCGCAAGCAAGCGGAAATTTTAAAAGTTATTCACCAGTACATCATAGAGAAGGGTTACCCGCCTACGATTCGCGAGATAGGCACTCTTGTAGACCTGAAATCGCCAAGCACAGTGTACGGCCATTTGGAGAGGTTACGAAACCGAGGAGCTATCACGTGGGATGAATCATCACCGAGGACGTTAAAAGTGTTGGTGAGTCTTGATGCTTCCTGACCATGAACGTAAATTGTTAAGGATTATCTCCAACTTTTTAGCCATACGAGGTAGGACTCCAACGATCAATGAGCTGACGATAAAGACCGGTCGTTTCGAGAAGAGTATATACAAGTCACTGGCCGTGCTTGCCGATGAAGATTTCATTGAGTGGAGCCAGGACGATCCGGAGAGCATATTATTGCTTCGAGCCTGGGAGAATCCTCCGCCTGAATACAACGACTATAAGCTGTTTATTGAATAAGGTTTTAGCAAAAAATTGTTACTTAATAAAAAGCACATCCCACAAGCCCTGAGAGCTGGCTAGTGGGATTTTTTTCATTAGGACTTTTATTTTATATTTAATATTGCTTTGTCCATCTGTTTTTCGTTGGATTTAACTGAGTCGCTTCCAACCGTTTCGGTGCCTCTGTATGTATATTTTGTGTTTTGTAAGAAGTCGAGAGCAAACGAATCAATTGGTTTTTTATCTTTATCCGCATAATGTCTCTCTACTACGGTGGCTTTAAAAACATTGGTTAGCATGTATACATGGTTTGAAATATCACTTAAATAAGTCTTGTTTTTATACTCACTTAAAATGTATGCCTCGTATGCTGTTATCTCCGCATCACTTGCCTTATATGCTCGTGCTAACTTTGTAACCTCATCGAACTTCTCAGTTGCGGTCTTGCTGCTATTAGCAATCTCAGTTAGGCTGCCTTTCCATGCTTCATCATTAGTCGATATCGCCGTTTGCGTTGGGGCGGTTGTCGCAACCGGTGGGTTTGTTGATTTTCCGCAGGCAGAGAGAGATGTAAACACTACTGCAGCAACAGATACAATAATTGTGAATCTTCTCATTTGGCTTGTTATCCCTTCAATATGGTATATTTTACATCCATATTTACGCCTACTTGAGGGATTTAGTTTCGAGCATCATTGTGTTACGAATCTCAATCCACAACATTATCAACAGCATATCAACAGATTTCACAAGGCGGAAGTATCAGCCGACCATTGCGACGCTTTCGGCAATAAAAGCGTATAAGAACGTTACCTTAAGCAGCCTAAGGGTAGCGGTCTTTCACAATGGTCCAATGCTATTAATCATTATCATCAGCTATAACTTCTAAGTTTCTCCTGTGTATTTCTTGTCTTAGCACTGAAATAAATTCTTGCGGTAACTTTAAAATTACAGCATCTTTATAGGCCATAAGCAAGACATCTTCCTCTAGTTCCGACAGAGTCAATTTTTCGTTCATATCCACAGTAAGCTCCCTATGCAAGTTGTCACTGTTTCGGCAATTGAAACAGACAATTTTAATGTAGTGCATTAAACCAAAGATATACAATATCAAATATGTTAATATATAGAATATTTCTTTATAAATTTTAGTTTAGTTTTGCGTCACGAACTGAAATCTTTTATGGTCAACATTTCCCCGAGTACTATTTTTGCAATAAGTGCCGAACAAAATGGTAGTTGAGTACGAGAATTAAAAAAATTAACGGATAGCATAATAGCGAGTACATGGGATTCCATCCATTGTAATAAAAAACCCATGTGTATGACGTTATCCACTCCCACATTGTAAACAGAATGCTGGTTTGCAGAATATACTTTACCTGTTGTAATTTACCACCCGAAAAGGGGTAATAATTGATAAAAATAATGCTTGCTTGTGGTAATACACCAAATAATATAAAACTATACTGCCAATCAACACCATGTCTAAAGAATCCATACAAGTCATACTTAAAGTCAAGAAAAACATCAACGAAGGAATTTAAGAACAATGCAAAAAAAACAGTAGTATAATAATCAATTTTTGATAATCTCTTTTTCATAAAGAACACAACCATATTCAAGATAATGATATTTGCAAATAAATAATACATATGCCACCTCCATATTTTTTAATTATTACCTTATTACATCGAATTCAACAGGGTTAATAAAAAACAAATGAGAAACGTTAGCAAAGAAATCATTAACGGCTGAGGTTAAAATCTAGCTGCAGGTATAAACCCGAAAGGATATAATCCTCGTCGGGTCTTTTTTGTTGTGTATATTTAGGTGGCAAGAAATATTTAATTTCAAAAAGACATTTGTAAGGAGCTCATTCATATATTATACAGAAGATAAAAATACTTATAACATATTGGCGCTAAAGAATTTGCCCATCTAGAAATGATTGCGACCATGGTGTATAAGCTGACAAAGGATGCGACACCGGAGATGCTGAAGGCCGCGGGACTCGATGATCATTACGTGGCGCACGACAATGCCCTGTTTTATCAAAATGCCAGCGGTGTGCCGTGGACAGCGGCCTACATACAGGCGAAGGGTGACCCGATCGCCGATTTGTACGAGGATATTGCGGCTGAAGAGAAGGCCAGAGCTACATACCAATGGCTCATCGATATGACCGACGATGTCGATTTGCAAGACGGTCTGAAATTCCTGCGGGAGCGGGAGGTTGTGCATTCGATGCGCTTCCGTGAAGCGGTCGAAATTCTTAAGGCGGACCGGCAGCAGAAGAAAATATTTTAAATAAGATCAATGGGAGGTTGGCGCTGTGCAGAAGGAGGATATTCTGCTGGAGCTGCAGTCGCTCCCGGAACGGGTACTGCGGGCGGAGCAGGATTATTTGAAGGCGTTGTCCTACTTGGAGGAGAGCAGGCTGGCGTTAACGGCCAAGACGAACGAGCTTTTCTACCAGGGGACGATTCAGGGCAAGAATGAGCAGGCGCGTGAGGCGGAGCTATGGCCTCATACGCATGAGCTGCGACGTCTTGTATTGAAGGCGAAGCTGGCTGCGGAGCAGGCGAAGAGCGAGCTGACTTATGTCAGGAATAAACTGGACAATACAAGACTTATTGCCCAGATGGTGCTGCATGCCCCACCGGCCGCTGCAAGCTACGATAACTGGGCCGCCGGCCCGATGGATTAGCTTAAGAACTGGCATGCCCCTGTGGGTGTGCTATTTTTTTGTATAGTTAAGCCCCCCTTGTATAAAGAACGTTTGTTCTGTATAACATAGTATAGAACAAACGTTCTTATTAGAGGTGAAATATGTATGAATATGGGAAAATACGTTGGAAAAACAATTGATATTATTTATATTGGCCTTGACGAACGAATCACCCAGCGGCGGATCCATGTGAAATCATCAGTTGGCGGTATCGTTAAGGCACATTGTTTACATCGAAATGATCCAAGAACTTTTCGAATTGAGAACATTCTGGCAGTGAAGCCGGTGAATCAATATGCTTCATGATGCCGAGCGTAAGCTGTTACGTATAATTGGAAACTTTACAGCTATCCGTAGAAGAACGCCAACGATCCACGAACTAACGATCAAGACAGGGCGGAATGAAAAACGTGTATGGGATTCGCTTGCGATACTGGCTAAAGAAGGTTTTATCGAATGGGATAAAACAGATCCGGAGACAATCCTTATCATACGCGCCTGGGAGGATCCTCCGCCGGAGGACTTTAGGTTATTTACGGAATGAATACAAGCTGGTTAGTGTTGGCTTAAAAGCCTATGGATATTGCTGTTCGAGCCATGACTGTGCACATGAGCAATCCATGAGAAACCGGGCATGCTGTTGGATGGTAAAATCTAGACATAAAGAAGGCTGCAAATGGAACGCCTAATGATGAATATGCAAGAAAACCAGGGAGGAGAGTCAGTCGCATGGCAAAAATCATTTTCGCATTGAACCAGTAAGGAAATAGCGTAATATTACTGTTATTAATTGTGTACCCTAAGGACAACAAGGAGGGAACACAAGGATGACGCAAACACAAGCTGATTATTTTCATAATATAGTATCGACTCAAGAACGGCTTACTCGTGAGGGGGTTAATTATTGGTCTCTATACTCCAATTTTACCACTTGGCAATTTTGGACAATCCTGGCTATGCTTATTATCCCACTCATTCTAGTATACAGGTTTATTGATCGTACAAAGATATACCAAATCGCATTTTTTGGGTTCGCCACTCATGTGCTCTTTGCTTATACAGATGTATTCGGCATCCGTTACGGGTTATGGGGATACCCATATCAGGTAATACCGTTTCTGCCCAGTGTTTCATTGGATGCTGCGCTAATTCCGGTAGCGATCATGTTCGTCTATCAATGGACCCTTAAGCGAGGGAAAAACTTTCACCTGTATGCCGTCTTAACTGCACTGGCATTTGGGTTTGGTTTCAAACCATTACTGGTCATGTTCGGTTTGTTCGAAAAATACAAGTGGGTAAATTACTTTATCATCTTCCTTATTTATATAACCCTGTATGAGGCGGCCTACCTGCTAACCTCCTTATTTTCGAAAATGAAAACCTCTAATCCGAAGAGGCAGGGCAGACAGGATCACAGGGTTAAGATGAACGATGTGAACCTCAAGCTGCCAGGCAGGAAGAGAAGCAAGGTTACGTAAATAGCTTGAAGGAAAAGGCATGCCGGCGGCGTGCCTTTTTTTGCGTGAAGGGCGCAATCATTTGCGTGAAGCGGGTACATTTTTTGCGCTTTTGTTGTAATCTCCAAGTGCTAAGATATGCATAGGAAATTACACTAGGAGGATGTATCATGTCAAACCAAGGGAAAATAATTGTTGGAGGTATCTTACTCGCCTTATTGACCATTAGATGCTTTTACTGGTTTTATTCACCGATCGCTTATGAAATGTTCGCGTTATTCTTAGGATATACCGCCTGCGTTTATTTGGGGGCTGCTTTAGCAGATTCGCGAATCCAATGGATCTCTGTTGAGTTTGGAATGTCTCTTCTGTTTTTTACGATAGCAGCCATGGGATTATTGGTTTCCCCGATGTGGATTGGAATCGGATTTGCCTTGCACGGAATATGGGATATGCTGCACCATCCGAAAGTGATCAAGACCAAGGTAATCCACTGGTTTCCGCCTCTCTGTGCGATCTTTGACGTTACCGTGGCCGCATATATTTTTATCTTTTTTTAATTTACTTGGACAAAAGCACTCCGCACCAAACTGAGATGAAACGAAGCCCGCGGGGTTCCCGACAGCAACTAATTCCTTCGAGGTGCGGTTTGACTTTACCGGGAAATCATGGTTGTATAATACGTAAAAAAGTGTTTCGGGAGGGGAACCGATGACTGGGAAATGGACGAAGCCGGAAGCGATGATCTTCGATCTCGACGGCACGTTGTTTCAAACGGAAACATTGCTGCTGCCGGCGTATTATGCCACCTTTGATCAGCTGCGGAAGGAAGGCCTGTTTCAAGGAGAGACACCGCCGGAGAAGCATATTCTCGGTGCGCTGGGAATGCTGCTTGAGCATATATGGCAGCAGGTGATGCCGGATTACGGTGCCGAGGTGCATCGACGGGCGGACGAGCTTCTGTTGAACTACCAGCTCGAGGGGATGGCTCGCAAGGAAGGGAAGTTATATGACGGTGTGGCCCGCACGCTGCAGGCTGCGCGGGAGCAGGGCATCAAGCTGTTTATAGCCAGTAACGGGCTTGAAGCATACGTTAAGGGAGTTATCCGCATGCAGGGCCTCGAGCCGTTGTTCGAGAAGGATGGGTTGTATAACGCGGGAGAGTACCAAACACGCTCCAAGAATGATCTGGTTCGATTGCTGCTCGAACGGCATCAGCTGAAGTCGGCCTGGATGGTTGGCGACCGCTCGTCCGATGTGGAGGCAGGGCATGCCAACGGCTTGAAGGTGATCGGCTGCGATTACGCCGGCTTCCGTAAAGAAGGAGAGCTCGACGATGCGGATGTGATCATTAACCGGTTTGAGGATCTGTTAACGCTGATACAATAATAACGAAACCCCTTGCTTAGGCCATGAAGGCCGGCAGGGGGTTTGTTGTAGGTAAAGGTTACTCTTTTTTCTCTTCGGCCGGCTTCTTCTGCTTTAGCAGCCAGAGCGCATACTCCAGCGGGCGTGTAATCGCTCTCCGGTACGTTTCCGTTTCCCCGATCCGGTAGAATACTTCCCGCGACGGCTTCGGATTCACTTCCAGGAGCCACACATGGCCCTTCGGGTCAACCGCCAAATCGATGCCGACCTCGCATAAACGTCCGAACTTCTCTTCCAAATGCTTCACGACATTCAAGCCGAGAGTATACGCGCTTTGTTTGATTTGATCTACCTTTGCCTGCGAGCCGAATCTCCGTTTCAGCAAGGTTTCCATCGGTGCCGCCGAGCCCCCGCCATGAAGGTTGGACGTCACGGAGCGCTTCGGTCCGACCCGTCCGGCGCAGCCGGTAACCTGCCACACCCCGGTGCTGTCCTTCTGAACGAGCATCCGAAAGTCGTGAACGCGTCCGTCCTTCAGCTGGAGAGGAATCCCCTGCTGTAAAATATACCGATGGCCCAGCTTCCAGCCGGAAACCCGGCTCGTAATTTGCTCAGGCGTGACCTTCTGCGGAAGGAGAATGCGCCGATTCGGGTCACGCCCCTGAAGCAAACAGTGCTCGCCGCCCGGAAGACGCTGCAGACGAAGGATGCCCCGCCCTCCGGTGCCGTTCATCGGTTTCATGTAGACGATGGAGTGCTTCTTCATGAAATTCGCAATGCTTTTCGCATCCTCGAATTTCTCCGTATCCGGCATATGCGGCTTGATTTGGTCGTGCTCGGACAAAATCCGATGCATCGTCCATTTGTTGGCCATCGGTCGGCTAATGTAGCGAAGCTTCGTATGCCGCTCCCGGAAGGCCTTCAGCTTTCGGTAATTGCTCACCCCGTGATAGCGCGCACGGTCATAGATGATGGGTGGGAACGAAGTCCACTTGCGTTCCCACTTACCCTTCTCCGGATTATACGACAGCGCATGAATGCGAGGTCCTTTGCTCTCATGTACGTCATCCGGCGTGAAGACGAGCACCTCCAGCCCAAGCTTGCGCCCGTTGACACAGAGCTTGCGGAAGAAGGAAAGCTCCTCCAGCTTTTTTCCTTGCATATACATCGCTAATACACCAACTTGGTAAAGGGGCATGCTGTCGTCACCTGCTTGCATTACGTTTTGTAGTCATCCGTGTCCTACCCGGTTTGGCTGCAGTGCGGACTTTTTTCCTGCGGGATAGAAAGGCGCTGTAAAGAATCAAATTTTCAAGTGATTTCTTGCGGATATGGGGTTCGTCGAATTTCATCGGCTTGGAGTTGGCTTCGAAGAACCATAAGCGGCCATCCGTATCTACGCCAAGATCCATAGACATTTCTCCCAGGACGCTTCCGCTGGCCTTCTCAATCTGTTTCGCAATCAGAAGGGCAGACCTTCTGGCGCTGACGATAATCCGCTTGCTGCCTGCCGCACCGAAGGTGGAGGCAAGCAGCTTTGCCGGGTCGTCGATCGAGCCGCCTCTCGGCACATGGGTAGTGATGCTGGATTTTCCCGCCAGTCTGGCGCCTACGCCCGCAATGCTCCACAAGCCTTTGCCGTTCTTCTGCACCAGCACGCGGAGATCGAATGGGCGCTGCCTATAGCTCGACAGATCGATCCCTTGCTGCATGATATATTCCTTGGAGTCCACAAGCTCACGAACCTGGGACCACAGCTGAGTCGGCGTCGTATACCTGGAGATGTGGCTCTTGGTTTTTTCCTGAATGCTCAGCTCATATAAGGGGGTGCCGGCAGCTCCGGGCTTTAGGCTCACCTTCATGATCCCCTTCCCGGCTTTGCCTCGAATCGGCTTCAAATACAGGGAGGAATGCTTCTGGAGCAGCTTATCAAGCTCTTCGCTTGAGGTCAGTTTGTGTGTGACCGGAATAAAGCCCTTCGTGGTGCCGGATTTCGTCAGCCACTCAAACAAATTCCATTTATTGAAGAAGGACGGGTTGAAGAAATGAATCTGTCCGTGGCGCAAGCAGGTTTGGATCACCTGCTGCACCTCGGGAAGCAGCTCGAATTTGCGGAAGGGGATCCGGTTATAAATGACATGCGGGATCGGCTGCTCCCCCTTCTTCCAGCGCTTTGCCGCAAAATCATACGTGTAGCCAACGGCGGAGCTCCCGGTAAGTTTAAAATCCTGAACGGTCATCACATAAACCTTCACCTGATGCTCCAGACCAGCCCGGATTAAATCGATAAAGTTTTCCTGATTTCCTCGAAAAATTCTCTTGTCATCCGAGTAAGTGAGAATGGCCAGCGTAGGCCGCTGCGGCTTCTGCTGTGTGCTCGCGTCCACTCACGAATCCCTCCTTGCCCGAAATCGGCTCAAGTAGAGACAGTAGTCATAAATGTACTGCAGCGAGGCTCTGCCTTGTTCCTTGAGCGCCGGGTGTTTGAAGATCGACCGGCCGGGCTTGGAGTTGGCCTCGAACATCCATACCCTTTCGTTCTGATCGATGCCTATGTCGAAGCCGAGCTCTCCCAGGGTATGGCGATGATTTTTCTCTACAGCCTCTGCAAGCTTGATGGCTGCATCCTTGGCCGTTTGCAGCACACTCTCTCCACGTGCACCGTAGACCTGACGCATCACCTGCTCGGGGGTCATCAGCTGGCCTCCGGTTCGAACATGGGTTGTTACGCTGCCTTTACCCGCCTTTTTGGCGCCGATCGCTGCAACGATCCATTGGTCGTTCGAATTTTTGGTCATATGGAAGCGGAAGTCAATCGGACAGTTGTCAATCTCGATCAAGCGGATGCCTTGCTGCGCCACATAATGGTTTAAGCGGCCGTTTTGGCGGGTCAGCAGCCTCATCAGCCCGTCGAATTTGGCGAAGCGAAGCAGCACATTGCGGCCGCTGCGGCGGAAACGGGCATAGTACCCGCGTTTCGGATTGTACGTCAGCCGGTATATGCCGATGCCGAGACTGCCACCGGTCGGTTTTAAATAAATGAACTTGTGCTTCTCGAGCATTTCTCTAATATCCGACGCGGAGGGATTGATTCGGGAATCCGGCACATGCTTGTATGCATCGGTGCCTTCTAGCAGGTTGTAGACATCCCACTTGTCGAAAAAGCTCCAGTTAAACAGCGGAATGCCGCGCCGGATAAAACGGTTTTTGAAGGCGTTCATCGAAGCGAGCTTCTCCGCCTTCCGGCTTGGGAGCCGGTTGTATACCACGTCCGGCAGCGGAACCACCTTGCGGACCCAGCCTCCCTCGGAGCGAGGAATGGTTGCTGTTACCGTGCCTTGGTTCCAATTCACTTGGTTTGGGGAAAAGGCAAAGTAATATGCCTTATCTGAGCCGACGCGCATGAATTGGCGGATGAATTCGGTGCGGGAGCCGAAGGGAGCGGTGCTGCTGCTCGAGACGCTGGTCAGAATGCCGATGAGCGGTCCGATCTCGAGCTCTTTGCCGCCGCCGCTGCTTTGGATGAGTGTGCTGCCGAGGCGCGGGATATGAAGCTGCTTATATAAAGTCGCCGGCAAATACATATGCTTGCCGGTTTTCTTGAGCAGTCTCAGACTAAGCTCAAGGCTTTTGCTGCCAAGCCGTAATGTCACGCTTCTCGTTTTGGCCAGTTTGAGGGCGCTGGCAAGCTCACTTGTCAAGAAGACCGCTCGCTCCTGCCGCTGGGTGACGTGAATCGTGCAGGTTGTCAAACTCATGATAAACCTCCTTAGCGCTCCGTGTGCGAAGCGTTCTTCGTAAGGAATCGCGGCCTTGCCTAAGGCCGGCTCATCCGTTGCTGCCGCTCGAGCGTAGCCTTATTTCACCGCTCTTGCGATTGTCCAAAACGTCTGAGTTTACGATCTTCGGGAATCGCTGTTTGCGTCAGTAAATACTTGGCATACCGAATGGGATTTTCCAGCGCACGGTTACGCGCCTTATCGTCCTGTAAATAAGTAAAGATGGAGCGGCCGGGTTTGGAGTTCACTTCCAGTATCCAAATATAACCGTCGAGATCGACACCAAAGTCGATGCCGAGCTCGACGAGCCGCCCGTGACAGGATTCGAGCACATCCGGGATGAGCTCGGATAGCCGCGTCAGCTCCTTCTGGAGCTGACGCGCCTTCTCCGGCCCGAACACGCGGGCCAGGAAAGGCCCGGCGGCCTCCGCTTTGCCGCCGCCGTGCAGATTCGAGGTCAGGCTGCCGCCCTGACCTTGCCGGACGGCCATGCCGGTCAGCTGCCAGCGACCGGCGCCGTCCTTCTGCACCAGCGAGCGTACGTCGTACGCATCGCCGCTGGCATCGTGCAGCTGCAGGTACGGCTGCACGAGATAGCTGCGCCGCCCCGTGAAGCGGCGCAGCCAGCGCAGCAGCGCTGCGGCGTCGCCGAAGCCGTGCGCGACGCGCCGGTTGCGCGCGTCGCGGCCGCGCACGGAGAAGGCCGCCTCGGCCGTATTCTCCGTGACGGCGGCAGCGCTGACGCGGGCCATCCCGGCGCTTTCGCGGCGCACGAGCAGCACGCCGCGTCCCTGCGAGCCGCCCTGTGGCTTCAGCACGATGGCGTCGCGGCGTTTCAGCCACTCCAGCATCGTGCGGCTGCTGCGCAGCTCCTCCGTGGGCGGAAGGAAAGGCCGGAGCCGTTCCTCCCGCTGGAGAAGCTGCTGCACCTCCCACTTGCCCTTGAGGCCGTAGCCGAGCAGCCGGACCGGCTGCTGTTCCAGGAGGCGGCGCAGAGCCGTACGGTAATTGGCATATTCCTTGCGGGTGGAGAAGAAGCATCGATCGTACACCGCATCCGGCAGAGGAAACCACCGGCTGACCCACTGCTTCAGCGACGGTTCATAAACGTAACCGGTGACTCGGGAGAGAGACCAATCGATGTCCTCCGGTGAGAAAACAAACACGGTCAGCCCGTAGCGCCGACCGCACACAATCAAGCGGCGGTAGAACCCGCGGTTCGTAAAAGGGACGTCTCCTTCGGTACGTGTCGTCATGATGCCCAAGGTGCGTCCGTTCGTTCGCTCCAGCATGGTAATCATCATGCGTTTCACCTTCCTGCTTCGGCAGTTGCCGCGGCCTGGAAGGCAGAAGCATCCCCCTTGGCCCCGGTCTTTGATTTAGAACTTCGCCGCATGGCGAGCATACTGTACGACCGTCTTCACGGACGGGCGGATCTTTCGCTCCGCATTCAGCGGGGTATTGTCATCCTTCGACGGCTTCGAGTTCACCTCGAGCAGCCACACCCGCCCGGAGGTATCCAAGGCGAGGTCGACCCCCAGCTCGGCAAAATGTCCCTCCACCTGCGTCTCAATGCCCTTCGCAATCTGTAGGGCGGCGCGCTTCAGCCTGGCGGCCCCGGAAGCGGAGGCACCGGCGCGGGCCAGCGCCTCCCTGACGGTGCAGAGCGTTCCGCCCCGGGCCAGGTTGGAGACGAACTGGTGGTTGCCTGCAATCCGTCCGACGATGGAGGTGACGGTCCATGATCCGGTATCATCCCGTTGCACGAGCGCCCGGAAATCGATGGGGCGGTCGCCCGCCTGGATCAGGTTCAGGCCTTGCTGGATCTGGTGCCGCCCGGTCTTCACCTTGCCCGAGATGGCCGAGTACAGCTGGGTCAGGCTGCGGTACACCTGCTTTCGGGTACCGTTCAGGCCGGTGAAATGGGCGATATACGTTCCGCCCTCGGAGCGGCGGATGCGAATGATGCCTTTACCCAAGCTGCCCGTGATAGGCTTAAGAAAGACGGAGGCGTATTTGCTGCACATGGATTTCAGCGTGGCAAAATTACGAAGCAGATGGGATTCCGGCAAGTACGTCTGGAGTCCGGCTTCCTTGCGCAGCGCATCGAAGACCTCGCTTTTATTGAGATATTTCTCATTAAACATGATGGTGCGGTGCTTGCTTCGGGCCTGGCTTACAAACTGCTGGACGTGGGGGTAATTTTCGTAGCGGCGAGAGGTAAGACGATTGTACAGTACATGGGGTACAGGAAAGGTAGAGCGAATCCAGCGGCCGGCGTAATGCCAGCCCTTGACGGTATCGCCTGCCGTCTTCAGGTCCTCCGGTGTGCAGAAGAAGACGGCGGCACCGTAGATTTTGCATGCTTCCGTCATTTCGTGGCAGAAGGCGGTCGTTGTACCGAACAGCTTATCACCCGCACTGGCGTTGGCGCGGCTGACCATGACTCCGATTAACGGTCCCAGATGAAGGGAACCCGAGGCGGATTTATATTGCAGACACAAGGAATCGCCGTGTTTCACGCCCCATTTGGCAGCGAGGGTGTCACTGAGCCGCAGCATTCCCGCTTGAGTGACAGGGATGACCTTTACCTCTTGTTTGGCGGACCCAAAGCAAAGGGAGACGGATGGGTTCTGCGAAAGCTTCCATTTCTTCACGAGAGAATCGCTGAGCATAACAACGGAGCCGTCCGGTGAAAGGCTGGCGCTGACATGAATCTTTACCTTCGTTCTTTTCATTGCGGACCTCCTTCCCAGCACAACATACATCTACCAAGTAACGAGCTACTGTCATCATATGAGGGCATCTACACCTTGGTGAATGGACCATGCCGAAAAGTACAGTGTTCATAGGCCCGATGGGAAGGTGCTGCGGCAGGCTGTCCGGCGTCGCCGAAGGGAGGGAAACAACAAAAAAAGCCGGCGTTTATACACCGGCTTCTCGTAAATTATAGGCCCTGACCCAGGCAATCACATCCGCTACATACGCAGCGGTATGCTTCGCCTTTGCACGTACCTCCGGATGGGCGCCGCCCATAGCGAAGCTGTGCGGCGTCTCCGAGAACATCGCGAGATCGTTGAACGAATCTCCGATGCATACGGTCTCCTCCGGCAGCACATCGAGCTTCTTCAGCAGCGCATGCAGACCGGTGCCCTTCGAAACGCCCCGCGGCATAACATCCATGCAGTCGATATCGGAAATGTAGGCGTCAATCCGTTCGCCATACTGTCCGAGCAGCTTTTCCTGCAAGCTCCGAAGGCGCTCCACATCGCCGAAAAAGGACATTTTGCCGCACATCACTTCGCGTCCCAGGAGCTCCCTCGCATGGGGAATCTCGTGAAAAGGCGCCATCAGCCTTGCTCCGATGATGCGGGCATGCTCATTCATCCGCTCGACGAAGTAGCTGTCCGGTCCGCAGAGCATGGTCAGGAAGGGCATGCCCTCCGCAGCTCCGGCCAGCTCCAGGAGCAGCTCCCGCTCGAAGGCGTGATGCGAAAGCAGTGTCCCGTCCGAAGTGTGGACATAGGCTCCGTTTTGGGAAATGGAATGAACCCTCCGGTCGATTTCCTTCATGACCGTATCGATTTCGGGATACATGCGGCCTGAGGCGAAGGCTACGGCGACACCCTCCTCCAACATAGCGTGAAGCCCCTTCACATCCTCCTCTCGGATCGAGGAATGATGATGGATCAAGGTACCGTCCAAATCGCTGACAATCAGTTTAATCATAAGTTTTTTCCCCTTCTTCTGCGGCGACGATCAGATGAATGCCGTGCTTGTCCAGCAGCTCGGCGAATCGTTCCTCCGGACGCCGGTCCGTGATGATGATATCAATTTGCTCAAGACCTGCAACCCGGTAAAAGGTACGCTGCCCGAACTTGGAATGATCCACGAGAATAATTACCTGATCCGCCCGCTCGACCATTTCACGATGGACATGGCCTTCGTCCTCATAGGGATTAGAGAGACCTTCGGCGGACAAGGCGGCGGTGCCAAGCAGAAGCTTATCTGCGTGATAATCGCGCAGCATATCGATCGTTCTCGAGCCGGCGATGAAGCGGTGCTTGGGATGTACGACGCCGCCGAGCAAATGCACGGTAACGCCGTTCCTCGCCGACAGCGTACCGGCAATGTCCATCGAATTGGTTACGACAACGTGCTGCGACGTTCTCAGGCACTCCGCCGCCTGAAGCACAGTCGTAGAGGCGTCCATGAACAAGTAGTCTCCCTCCTGAACCAAAGAGGCGGCGCATGCGCCGATGGCGTGCTTGCCGGTGCTTTCCAGATGGAGCCTTGTATGATAATCGACGACATCCTTCATCAAGGTGGGAAGAATCGCGCCGCCGCGAGTTCGCAGGATGCGGCCTTGCTCTTCCAGCTTAACAATATCCCGTCTGGCGGTATCCCGGGATACCTCGAACAGCTCGCAAATCTCATCCGTGCTGATGCGGCCCTTGTGCTGCAAGTGCTGCATAATACCGATAAACCTTTCTTCTTGGTACATGACGCTCTCCTCGGGGAATTTGATTTTCTTTCATTGTAAGTGAAAGTAATGCATTAAGGCAAGTGTTTTTAAGTGTAAATAAGTATATATGCGTAAATATAAGTGATAACTCGATGGAGTAGGCTTGTTACACCCAATATGTTACAATGCTTAATAGCATTTCTTCGACAAAGGAGTCGACAACATTTGACGGAAACCGTACCTCCCCCTGCAAAAAAGAAATCACTCCCCAAGCTCCATGAGCTGGATATCGTGAGAGCGATTGCCATCTTAGCGGTGGTAGCGATTCATGCCACCTCGGAGGCTACCGTGGAGCTTCCGGTCGGCAGCACGGCGCAGGCGGTCTACCTAGCAGTCAACAAGCTGTGCAACTTTGCCGTACCCGTTTTTATTTTATTAAGCGGCGTCGTCCTGTTCTATCGCTACTCGAACGATTGGGGCGCCAAGCAGGGAGTCACCTTTTACCTCAGAAGAGTAAAGCAGGTCGTTATTCCCTATCTAGTATGGTCCTTGTTTTATTACCTGTACAACCAATGGATTTTTTCAAGGAACACTCTGCATTTCGACTGGCGCGCCTTTCTGGATTTACTGCCGTGGGCGGATGCCTCGTATCACTTGTATTTCATGACGATTATCGTGCAGTTTTACCTATTGTTCCCGCTGCTGATGACCCTGTGCCGGAAATGGTTTTGGTTTCGCCGAAGTCTGTTTTTGTTCGGGCTGCTTGTTCAGGCCGTCTTCTATTGCTACAACCGGTATGTGTCGCCTGTAGAGCATGTTCCTTCTCTGGCTGTGACGTATTTCGCGGTATTTGCGGTGGGCGGGCAGATCGGGCTGTATTACCAGCCGTTCATCGAATGGCTGCGGAAGCACATCCGCTGGGTGCTGCCGCTATCGTTGATCATCGGGGCGTCGTTCGCCGGGTCCATTCTATTGGAGCAATACAAGCTTGTCCGGTTAAACGGCGTCTGGTATGAAGTCATGTTTCACTCGTATGCGATCTTTGTGGCGATGAGCTTCATCTGGCTCGGGAGAGGGCTGTTGAACAAGTGGAACAGCGCTGCGCAATGGCTCATCCGGCTCGGAGCGGTCTCATTCGGTATTTATTTGGTGCATCCGGCGGTCCTTACGTATTGGCATACCCAGGTGGAGCGGGCGACCGGCGACATTCTGCTATACCATGCGTATACACTCGGCGGCTTTGTCGCGACCTTGTTTGTCCCTTGGATTCTGGTCGCTGCCTACGGCCAATTCATGTCTCTTTGGAGAAAAAAAACGAAGCCGCAGCCGGCCAAAGCGTAGCCTGTCTTTTTTTCGGTGATAATCCGTCCCCTTGCCTCATAGAATGAAGCGTACAAGTTGTTCTGGGGAGGGGAGACAAGGACCGATGAAAGGGATACGTAATCTCGTTTATATGGGCTTAACTCTAGGAATGGTCATCTTTGCCGTTCCGCGGTTAAGTTTAAGCGACGGCTTGGCGCCCGAGTCGGTGTTCGGCTTCGTTTGGCTTGCGATGGCGCTCTTGATCGTAGCTGCGCATCTTCACGAGCTGCTGGGCGTGGAGGAGGAGACTCGCCGGGAGCTGCTGAAGGTGAAGAAGATGAAGCGATGGCAGCTGGAGCAAATGCTGCAGGGCCGCAGGAAGGTTATGCAGTTCAAAAAATAAATGGCCTGGGGTATGGAAAAGCCTGCCTGCTTTCCGAATGGGAGAGCGGGCAGGCTTTTTGGCATGACAAGAAACTACCACAGCAGACTGACGGCGAGAAGATTAAACAGAGCGAGCGGCAAAACCACATTGTTATAATAGGGATTGAATGCCGGAGACCCGAAGCCTCCGTGCGGCCCAAAGCCGCCGAAGGGAAGGAAGGCGCGGCTGTGTCCCGGCATGATTTGGAGGTAGATGAAGTCGCTGTCAATATGCACGATATAGCCGTCATGCGTCTGGCCGTGCACCGTTTGGACGCGGACAGGGCGGTTCATGTGCTGGCTGCAAATGGAATGGAGGCGCTCCCTGCACTTTTTCATAGCACCTGCCGTTTCGGGGTCCAACTGGTAAATCGGCTGTAAAGCGCCGGCTCCGGCCGCGGCTCCGACCGGCTGTAACGGATTCATGGACATGTGTTCTCACTCCTTAACATTCTATAAGCACAAATGGCTATTTCCATCCTATGCAGCACAAAACAGGTATAGAGCTGTCAGTCTATTCATTTTTTGTAAAATCGCCTATAATGGGTAATACAGAGTGTGACAGATCAATGGGGGAGAGGTATAACAGATGGAGGTTTCCGGTGTACCTGAGGCGGCGACGAAGCACGAGCAGATCATTAAATATATAGAAAGCTTAAAGATCGGCACCAAAATCTCCGTCCGGAAAATCGCCGAACAGCTGGATGTCAGCGAGGGTACGGCATACCGTGCTATTAAAGAGGCGGATACGATCGGGCTTGTGGCTACTAAGGAGCGGGTCGGAACCGTACGGGTTGAGAAGAAGCTGCGCGACCAGCTGGATAAGTTAACCTTCGCGGAGGTCGTCAATATGGTGGACGGCGAGGTGCTGGGCGGGAGCGGCGGTTTGAACAAAACGCTGCATAAATTCGTTATCGGCGCGATGGAGCAGGAAGCGATGATGCGCTATATCGATCCGGGCAGCCTGTTAATTGTAGGTAACCGCTATAAAGCGCATGTACGAGCGCTGGAGCAGGGGGCCGGCGTACTGATCACCGGGGGCTTCGGGACATCGGAGGAGGTCAAGCAGCTGGCGGACCAGCTGGAGCTTCCGATCATATCAAGCAGCTATGATACGTTTACCGTCGCCTCGATGATTAACCGGGCCATCTATGACCGGCTGATCAAGAAGAAGATTTTGCTGATTGAGGATATTATCCCGAAAGGGATGCAGGTGTACGTGCTTAAGGGGAATCAGACGCTGAGGGACTGGCAGCGGCTGCATGAAGAGACGGGACACAGCCGCTTCCCTGTAGTGGATGAATGGAACCGGGTCATCGGAATGATTACGTCCAAGGACTTCATCGGTGCGGAGCCGCAGCAGACGATCGACAAGCTGATGACGCGGAGCCCTGTCACGGCTGCGCCGAGCACCTCGGTAGCTTCGGCGGCCCACATGATGGTGTGGGAGGGCATCGAGCTGCTGCCGATCATCGACCTTGGCCGTAGGGTAGTAGGCGTGATCAGCCGCAAGGATGTGTTGAAGGCGATGCAGCACACCCAGCGCCAGCCGCAGCACGGGGAGACATTCGAGGACCTGATTTGGTCCGGCTTTCAGGAGGGCAAGGACAAGAACGGCCAGCTCGTCTTCCGCGGCTCGATTACGCCGCAGATGACGAACCGGCTCGGTACGGTGTCCGAAGGGGTGCTGACCGTGCTTATGTCGCAAGCGGCTTACCACGCCGTGCTTGACGTGAAGAAGGGCGATCTCGTGATGGACAATATGTCCTCGTACTTTGTCAAGCCGGTTCAAATCGACAGTGAAATTGAAATTCGTCCGAAGATGATTGAAGTCAGCCGCAAGTTCGGGAAAATCGACGTGGAAATTTATCACGGCAGCGCGCTTGTCGCCAAAGCGATGTTAACCGCTCAGGTCATTGAGCAGGGGTAGCCGTATAAAGCTCCTCGCTGACTCCCCCAAGCAGCGGCGTTCGTTCCCCGGTATAGAATAAATGAAGCTCATGCATCGCGCGGGTGCAAACAGTATAGAAAAGCTTGCGCTCGCTTTCTCTGCCGTATTGCTTAGCCGAGGCGTCAAATACGATGACGGCGTCGAATTCCACACCTTTGGCCAAGTAAGAAGGAATCACGAGCACACCCGCCTCATAGGAGGTCGTTTCCTTGCGGATCAAGGCAAGACCGTCTAGATGCCCGCTGAGCGCCCGGTGGGCTTTCTCGCTTTCCTCCGCCGTTTTGCAAATGACCGCAATCGTAGGATGCCCGGCCGACTTCAACTGCCGGAGACGATCCCCAATGCCTTTTGCCAAATCGATAGGGTCTGCAGCCTTCGTCAGAGTCGGCTTGGGACCTTCCCGATGAAACGGCTCTATGAGAGCCCCAGCCGGAAGCAAGGGCTTCGTAAACTCGACAATCTGACGGGTCGAGCGGTATGTCCGCGTTAGGATCATCGTTTCGGTTTGCTCGGCGCCATACAGCTCCGGCAGGAATTCCAGGCTGCTGCCGCCCGCGGTATGGGCGTAGATCGCTTGATTAAAGTCACCAAGCACCGTCATTTTACTTCTGGGAAACAAGCCCTTCAAGTAATGGTATTGAAACGGCGAATAGTCCTGCCCCTCATCGACGAACACATGGCGAATCCCCGTATTCACTTGAGTGCCTTCCAGGCGCTCGCGGAGGTATAAGTACGGGGTGGTGTCCTCGTAGGCGAGATAGCCTTGATCCAGGTGCTCACTTGTTTGGCTGCAGATGTCCGCCCATTGCTTCGGCAGGGAGGAAGCTACGCATGCTGCCGCTACCTTTGGATCGGTGAAGAACTGTCTGTAGGCCGACGGCACGTCAAGGAAACTAAGGCGCTTGATTTCCGCACGCACCGGCTCCATCTGCTCCCGAACCAGCATCGTGGCGAGAATATGCTTCTCCCGATCGAAATCATCGAACGTATCCTCCGAAGGAAGCTTCTTGCGCTGCAGCTCCTGGTAGGCCTTTAAGTAAGCCTCGGTATCCAGCAAGTCTATCTCGTCCTCAACCCAGGGCTTTAAGCGCTCCGCGCGGGCGATTGGAATCAGCTCCTTCAGCAAGGCATCCCGGAGCAGCCTTAGACGATTCGGGATGGGCAGCCCTTGATCCAGCTCGTAGAACCGCTTCTGCAGACTTTGTGCGGAGAACAGCACGTCCTCGCGAAACCGGATATCCTGAAACGGAAGGCCTTGCCGGCCTAAGGTAACCACATAAGCATCCAGAGCGTGCAGGTAATCGGTGGAAGCTTTGAACCGAATGCCCTCAAGCCGCGCCGCGTAACCGGGCTCGTGCATGGAAGTCAAGGTGTATTCCATTTGAGCTGCGGGTTCCTCCTGATTGAATTCATGCCCTAACCGGTGCTCCAGATATTCCTGAAACGTCGTTTGCTGCATGTTCTCCTCGCCCAGCTCGGGGAGCACGGTGGAAACATAGCTGTTGAACATGGAGTTCGGCGAGAAGAGAACGATCTGATCGGCCCTCAGCGTTTCACGAAAACGATAGAGCAAGTAAGCTACCCGCTGCAGGGCGGCAGACGTTTTTCCGCTTCCGGCTGCTCCCTGAACGACAAGCAAGCGGCTGCCTACGTTGCGGATGAGCCGGTTCTGCTCCTTCTGGATCGTAGCCACGATGCTGCGCATCTGCGGGTCGGCCTGCTTTCCCAGCACCTCCTGAAGCAGCTCGTCGCCGATGGTTACACTCGTATCGAACAAGCTGCGGAGCTCATTGTCGCGAATGATGAATTGACGCTTCAGCTCCATGCTGCCTGTGATGGTGCCGCCGGGAGTATCGTATTGTGCCGGGCCCGGAGGATAATCGTAATACAAGCTGGAGACCGGGGCGCGCCAGTCGTAGATGAGAAACTGATCTCCTTCCTGATTGAGCAGCGAGCCCACGCCGACATAAATAGCCTCGCTTCGCGGCTCTCCGTCCTCCTGAAAGTCGATGCGCCCGAAATATGGCGATTGCAGAAGCCGCTTGAGCTTTTTCAGCTGCGACTGCTGCTGACGATGCGCCCGTTCACGGTCCGAGATGACCTCCGCCTGCTGCTTCAGGCTTGCCATCGTTTCGACCATTTCCTCAAGACCCTCGACGTTCACTGTTACGTCATCCCAGAAATGCTTGCGGAAGCCGACGATGTCTTCTCTTATGCCGCTGATTTGCTCCTGCAGCGTTTCGGCCCGCTCCTGAATTTCATTTCTCACGGCAGTAATACGGTGCTGCTCCTCAACCCATGCTTGCTCTGATACGCGGCTCATAGCACAGCTCCTTTTCATGAAAGATTTTTTGTGAAGAGGGGTTTGACAACAGGGTTTCGATGTGTTATGATAATATTGAGGAAAACTGATCTTGTTAATCTTTCTTAAAAATGGAATCGAGATCAATGATATCATGAAATTATATTGATTGCAATAGAAAACGGAGCCCCTAGGGAGGACTCCGTTTTTTTGTGTTAAGGCGAGCGCCATTCTCGGCGTTAATGGTCTGGAACGCAGGGAATTTACCGGGATACATACGAATAGCGGCCTTGGGGGACGTTATTCCCTCGAAATAGCCGGTAATTTGCAGAATAGCCTCCCCGCGGGACGTTAATGGCGATGAAACGCTAACTAAGCCCGGCATTCGCTAAACGAAAAAGAACCGCGCAGGCTGAAGCCTGACGGTTCCAAGGTCCTACCGGTTAAATAAAGAGTGGTTCCGAATTCCGACGAAGAAGTTGAACGCGCCCAGGATAAAGCAAACCACACCGAAAATGCGCCGTGTTACCGAATCCGTAAAGAAGAACAGCTGGCTGACGGCAATGATGACAAGCATCAGGCCCATGGCGATGTTCATCCGGGAGGAATAAATGCCGCGAAGCTTCGGGTCCTGCTCCCGGCGGTACCGAAGGCTGTAGTATACAGTGAAGATCAGGCTGACAAGAATCAAGGTGCTGAGCACCGCTTGAACGATCAGCATTGGCTAATGCACTTCCTTTATGAGCTTGAATATAAAGGCACCTTACGAAGGCGCAGCTTTAACTCTACCCATAACGCGGAAAAAAAGCAATCCTGTCCCTTCGAATCATGACGAGGGGAGGCGCTTCCATTCTTTTGCGGTAACCCAGACGCGAAGCTCTGTACCGACCAGCAGCATGGTTTTGACGGTAACGATATAATCCTTCTCCATGACGCCTGAGAACGTCTTCTCCGTGAGGATTTCCTCGTACAAGTCCTTCGAGTCGACGAATGAGGAAATCTTCGTGCCGATCACGACCTTGCCGAACTCCTTGTGAATACGGCGCTTCAGCTCGCTTTCCGTAACTTTATCTAAAGGAGGCTGCGGGCTGCTGGTGCTCACTTCGATAATATTCAGAAGATTAATCGTGGTTTGCTGATTCTTAGATTTGCGCAGTGTAGCCGTCTCCTCCATAAGCTTCTCGTTATCCGACAGCAGCTCCCTATTCTCCGTAATGATGAGATTCATGTTGTGGCTGTACACCGACATAAAAAATGCAGCCCCGATGATCATACCGGAAATGACGAGGCCGAAGGCGCGCAGGTAGGCGGTGAACAGGTCAAAGCGGGGCACCCTCATCCATTTGCGCCTCCCTTGCAGATCCACTGGATCAGCATCGTTCCTACATGAGCCCCTGTGAAAGCGCAGACGATGTACAAAATTTGCTTAATGGCAGGGGAAATATTGCCAAGAGCAAAATTGGTTTCAATCGCCCGAATCGGATCGATCGTGCCGCCAATCGCAGCGACCATAGCCCATATTTTAATCTGTTCGGCGACCAGGGACATCCGGTTGATCGGCGGATCCAGCGTCAGAACGGCACAAATGCCCGCCAGCATCGTTCCCCCCAGCACCACCCCGAACGCAACGAAAAAATCCAACAAACATCTGGATAAAAACATAACCATACGACTGCTCATCCTTTCCCGTATGACAAGCTTGGCTTGACCCATCCCTCTTGTCCTAATCTATGGCACACTTGTTCGCATTATGCTAAAATTAAGAGAAACATTTTTTTCTTTCGAGAAACGGAGGCGAAGCGATTGAGCGGGTTTGTCCATTTGCATGTACATAGCGAGTACAGCTTGCTCGACGGGGCGGCGCGGATCGACGATATGGTCGAACAGGCGGCGAAGCTCGGGATGAAGGCGCTGGCGCTTACCGATCACGGTGTGATGTACGGAGCGATTCCTTTCTATAAAGCGTGCAAGCAGCACGGAATTAAGCCTATCCTTGGGTGCGAGATGTATTTTACCGCCGGCTCGATCAAGCAGAAGGCCGCGAGACAGGAGCAGCCCATCTACCATTTGCTGCTGCTTGCCAAAAATTTGACGGGTTACCGTAACCTGATGAAGCTGGTATCGATCGCTCACCTGGAGGGCTTCCACTATAAGCCCCGCATCGACCTTGAGCATTTGGCCGCTTACTCCGAGGGCTTGATTTGCACCAGCGCTTGTCTCGGCAGCGAGGTGTCCCAGCATCTTCTGCACGGGCGTTATGAGGAGGCGAAGGCGGCGGCACTCAGGTACCGCGGTATTTTCGGCGCGGACTTCTATCTTGAGCTGCAGGACCACGGATTGCTGGAGCAAAGGAAAGTCATGCCCGAGATGCTGAAGCTGAGCCGCGAGACGGGCATCCAGTTGGTAGTAACGAACGACGTGCATTACGTGCGGGAGCCGGAGCACGCCGTGCAGGATATATTGATTTGCATTGGCACGGGGAAAACCGTTGAGGATCAGGACCGGCTTCGGTTCTCCACCAGCCAGCTCTATCTTAAGAGCGGGGAGGAGATGAGCCGTGCATTCGCTCATGTGCCGGAGGCCTTGGCCAATACAGCAGCCATTGCGGAACAATGCGAGCTGGAGCTGGAGTTCGGCCGCTCGATCCTGCCTCAATTCGAGCCGATTCCCGAAGGGCGGACAGCAGGCGAATACCTTGCCGAGCTGTGCCAGGTTGGCCTTCAGCAGCGCTACGGCTTGTCGCAAGAGTGGGAGGATGCAGGCTGGCGAAGAAGCATTGAGGATCGCTTGACTTATGAGCTTGGAGTTATCGAGCGTATGGGGTACTCCGATTATTTTCTAATCGTGTGGGACTTCATCCGCTTTGCCAAAGAGAACGGCATCATGGTCGGCCCCGGCAGAGGTTCCTCTGCCGGAAGTCTCGTAGCCTACGTTCTCCGAATAACCGATGTGGATCCGATCCGTTACGAGCTGCTCTTCGAGCGCTTCCTCAATCCGGAGCGGGTCACGATGCCGGATATCGACATTGACTTCAGCGATCTTCGACGCGATGAGGTCATCGACTACGTTGTGAAGAAATACGGCCGCGACCGTGTGGCGCAGATCGTCACCTTCGGTACGATGGCGGCGAAGGCCGCGGTGCGCGATGTCGGCCGCGTGCTGAGCGTTCCCTATAACGAGGTGGACCGCGCGGCAAAGCTCATCCCGAATCAGCTCGGAATGACGCTCGCCGATGCGCTCAAAGTAAGTCCTGAGCTCAAATCGCTCGCCGAGAAGCATCCGAAGACCGGCGAGCTGCTGGAGCTGGCCATGAAGGTCGAGGGGATGCCGCGTCACGTGTCTACGCATGCCGCCGGCGTTGTGATCTCCCGTGAGCCGTTAACGCAGTATGTTCCTCTTCAGGAGGGTACGGAGCAGACGCCGCTAACCCAATACTCCATGGAGCATCTGGAATCGATCGGTTTGCTGAAGATGGATTTTCTCGGGCTGCGGACGCTTTCGATCATTGAGCGCACGCTGGAATGGATCCGCGAGAGAACAGGGATAACGATCGATTGGACGAAGATTTCAATGAATGATCCTTTAACCTATGAGCTTCTGAGCCGCGGGGATACCACAGGGATCTTCCAGCTGGAATCTCCGGGTATGCGCCGTGTGCTGAAGGAGCTTCGCCCCTCGCAGTTCGAGGACATTATCTCCGTCTTGGCTTTGTATCGGCCGGGACCGATGGAATTCATCCCCCAGTACATCCGGAGCAAGCACGGAGAGCAGGCGGTAGAATACCCCCACCCGTCCATCGAGCCTTATCTGAAGGATACGTACGGCATCATCGTGTATCAGGAACAGATCATGCAGATCGCTTCCGGTATGGCCGGCTTCCGGCTGGGAGAGGCGGATCTGCTGCGAAGAGCGGTCAGCAAGAAGAAGCGGGAGGTGCTCGATGAAGAGCGGGCCCACTTCGTTCGAGGCTGCTTAAGCCAAGGTCATACGGAGGATGCGGCCAACCGGGTGTATGATATGATCGTACGTTTCGCCGATTACGGCTTCCCGAAGGCGCATGCGACGGCGTACGGTGTGCTCGCCTTCCAGACGGCGTATCTGAAGGCGCATTATCCGGTGCCGTTCATGGCTTCGATGCTTACGGCTGTGATGGGAAGCCATCATAAGGTGGCCGAATATGTGGACGAGTGCCGCCGAATGGGCATTGCCGTGCTGCCGCCGGACGTGAACGAGAGCGGGATTGTGTTCACCCCTACGGGGGACTCCATTCGATTCGGTCTTGCGGCCATCAAGAATGTCGGTACTCATGCGATCGAATCCATCATCGCGCAGCGAAACGAAGGTCCTTATGAGAGTCTAATCGACTTCTGCCGAAGGGTGGACCTGCGGGTGTGCAATAAGCGCGTTATGGAATCGCTCATTCAAGGAGGCGCGACGGACTCGCTGCCGGGGCACCGGGCGCAGCAGCTTGCGATGCTGGAGGATGCGGTAGACGCAGCTGTGAAGTGGCGCAAGGAGCGGGAGGATCTGCAGCTGCATCTGTTCGGCTTCGTAGAGGAGGTCAACTGGGAGGTGGATTACCCTGAGATCGCTCCTTTCACGATGACGCAGCAGCTGGAGCTGGAAAAGGAGCTCTTGGGTCTGTACATCTCGGGCAGCCCGCTGGATGATTATGAAGCGGTGCTGCGCAAGCTTGAGGTCGATTATTTGCACCATTTGCAGGAATACCCCGACCACAGCGAAGTCAAGGTAGCCGGATTGGTGCTGTCGAACAAAACGATCGTGACTAAAAAGGGACAGCCGATGGCCTTTATGGAGCTGGAGGACCGGGTCGGCAAGGCGGAGGTCGTCCTGTTCCCGGAGACCTGGAAGAAGTACGCCCCCCTCGTTCAAAAGGGGAAGCCGATTCTGGTGATGGCGAAGCTGCAGCTCGGTGACGAGGATTATAAGCTGCTTGCCGATCAGCTGATTGCTTTGGAGGATCCGCATTTGGAGCTGAAGGCGATCAAACCGGCGGCGGCTTCCGGTGCACAGGCTCGTACGGCGGGCGGCACCTACACCAGGCCGGATACGGCGACTTCCCAAGCGAAGCAGCAGGCCAAGCCGGAGACCCCGGACTCTCCGCAACAGGTGCATGCCGCCCAAGGATCAAGAATGTATGTCAAAATTTCCGAGGAGAAGGAGCGGCCAGCGATATTATCGTCGCTCAAGGAGCTTATACGCAAGCAGCCTGGCAATCATCCAGTGGTGCTTTATTATGAGAAAAGTAAAAAAACGCTGGGGCTGAGCGAGTCCTATTATGTGAATCCTTCCGCCGACCTGATTCGGCGCATGGAGCAGCTGCTCGGTAAAGATACCGTAAAAGTGAAATAATTGACGTCTCCTCTGCATACATTTAGTAACCCAAACGGGAAACGGTGTAAGAAAGCAGCCGAAGCCCGGAACCCCTGTTACTTATGGATGAGTGAGGAGGCGTTTTTTTATGACCCATCAGCACATCGAGGAATGCTTGGAGAAGCGCGGCGTAACGATCGATCGGATCGCCGAAATCGTACACAAGCTGCAGCTGCCCTATAACTCCAGCCTCACTATGGAAGCATGTGTGGAAAGCGTGCAAGCGGTTTTAAGGAAAAGAGAAGTACAGTATGTGCTGTACACCGGCATCGCTCTCGATGATTTGGCGGAAAGGAAGCTGCTTCCGGAGCCGCTTCAAACCATAATGGAGAAGGACGAATCGCTTTACGGAGTGGATGAGACGCTGGCGCTGGGCATTGTGCATGTGTATGGGATGATCGGACTGACCAGCTTCGGTTATCTGGACAAGGAAAAGATGGGTATTATCCGCGAGCTGAACGATCAGCGGTCGGGGATTCACGTGTTTTTGGACGATTTGGTGGCGGGTCTGGCAGCAGCCGCGTCAGCAAGAATTGCGCACCGTCATCAGGATGAGCTGGACGGACCGGCGCACTAGAACCCTCGTTCACGTCCTCAGGAAACAGACCCTCCCTCGGTTGCGGGAAAAAGTGGAGTTATGATATCATTATTCCATTATGTTCGGGAGGTCTGTTTTCATGTGGACGGTTATATATATCGCTCCGACTGCAAAAATTGCTGACAGAATCAAGACGAAACTGACGGAAGAAGGATTTCTGGTGCAAGTGCGCGCGATAAATATGACTAAGAATCAGTTTGAGATTTTGGTTCCCGAAGGCGAAGTGGAAGAGGTTCAAGAGGTATTGAACTCGATTTTGCATAGATCTTAACATTTCATTTTCATCTTATGTGCTTGGTTCAACTTTCCGCAAGAGAGGTGTAGTCGTGCAATTCAAAGATTTGTTTCAGAAGAAGAGGAAGTACGCCACGGTTCCTTCTGCGGATCGGCCTGCGCCGAACCGGGTCGTTGATGATGGGACGATCGATGTCCCCGAGGAACGTCCAAGAAGAGAGATTCCCGAAGGACTTATGAATAAATGCCCGAAGTGCGGCAAAATTCAGTCTACCAAAGAATTGGACAAGAACCTGAAGGTATGTATCAGCTGCAGTTATCATTTTAAGCTGAACGCTGTGGAGCGTATTCAAATGCTGGTCGACGAGGGTAACTTTATCGAGTATGATAGTGATCTGGCCTCGGAGAATCCTTTGAATTTCCCACAGTATACGGAAAAGTACACGAAGGCCGTGGAAGCTACCGGGATGCGTGATGCCGTCATTACGGGAGAAGGCTCGATTGGTGGCTTTACCTGTGTTGTCGCGGTGATGAGCGCTGACTTCATGCTCGCAACGCTCGGTTCGGTTGTGGGAGAGAAGATTACCAGAGCGGTTGAAGCGGCTACGGAGAAGAGGCTCCCGCTGCTCATTTTCTCCACCTCCGGGGGAGCGCGTATGCAAGAGAGCATTCTAAGCTTGATGCAAATGGCCAAGACGAGTGCAGCCATCGCCAAGTTCAATGAGCAGGGCGGTCTTTATATTTCTGTCATTACGGATCCTACCTATGGCGGTGTTACTGCCAGCTACGCTATGCTTGGAGATTTTGTGATCGCCGAGCCGGCGGCGGCCTTCGGCTTTGCAGGCCCGCGAGTCATCGAGCAGACCATTCGCCAGAAGCTTCCTGAAAATTTCCAAACCGCTGAGCTGAATCAGAAGTACGGCCAGGTGGATCTGGTCGTTCCCCGCAAGGAGCTGCGGACGATGCTTTCTCAGATTATCAGCATGCATGGAGTAAAGGAGGAGAAGACCGTTGGCAGGTGAGATGCCTTTCGAGCAGCCGCTCGTGGAGCTGCGGGGGAAAATCGATGAGCTGAAGAAATTCAGCAAGGACAAGCAAATCGATTTCACCGATGAAATCGACCGTCTTGAACAGCGCTATCAGCAGCTGGAGACGGAGCTGTACCAGAACCTAAGCGTGAAGCAGAAGATGCAATTGGCCCGGCATGCGCAGCGTCCGACCACGCTGGACCTGATCAACCACATTTTCACCGATTTCATCGAGCTTCACGGTGATCGTCTATACGGTGACGATTTGGCGATCGTCGGCGGAATCGCTCGTTTGAACGGATTGCCGGTGACGGTTGTAGGACACCAAAAAGGGAAAGATACGAAGGATAATATCTCTAGACACTTCGGAATGCCTCATCCCGAAGGCTACCGCAAGGCTTTGCGGTTCATGAAGCAAGCGAACAAGTTCAACCGTCCGATCATCACCTTCATCGACACGCCGGGAGCTTATCCGGGAAGTGCCGCCGAAGAGCGGGGACAGGGGGAGGCCATCGCCCGCAACCTGATGGAGATGGCGTCCATGCGGGTTCCTATTCTATGCGTCATCGTAGGGGAAGGCGGCAGCGGCGGAGCTTTGGCGCTCGGTGTAGGTAACCGGGTGTTTATGCTTGAGAACGCCATCTATTCCGTTATTACTCCGGAGGGAGCAGCTTCGATTCTGTTCCGCGATGCTTCCAAGTCCATGGAGGCGGCGGAGGCGATGAAGATTACGGCGGATGAAATATTGAAGCTCGGGATCATCGACGGCATCATTCCGGAGCCGAAGGGCGGAGCCCACCGGGATGTGGCTGCACAGGCGGAGTCTATCAAGAGCACGCTTTGGACAAGCTTGGAAGAGCTGCTGAAGCTGTCTGAGCAAGAGCTAGTGGAGGACCGTTACAACAAGTTTAGACAAATGGGTCGGTTTAAGGCTATTCAGGAGGGTAATCATGCGTAAAACGAAGATTGTATGTACGATTGGTCCGGTGAGTGAATCACTGGAAATGTTTAAGAAATTGATCGATGCCGGGATGAACGTGGCCAGATTGAATTTCTCCCACGGGGATTTTGAAGAGCACGGCAATCGGATCAAGAACGTAAGACAAGCCTGCAAGGAGCTCGGCAAGAACGTAGCGATTCTGCTGGATACGAAAGGTCCGGAGATCCGCACAGGCAAGCTGAAGGGCGACCAGAAGGTGGAGCTGGTTCAGGATAACCTGATCACGCTCACGACAGAGGAAATCGAAGGCGATGCAGAGCGCGTATACATTACCTATCGTGATCTTTACAAGGATGTTCGCGTAGGCTCCACGATCCTGATCGACGACGGCTTGATCGGGTTGACCGTTGAGGATATTCGCGGCACCGACATCGTCTGCCGCATCAAAAACGGCGGCTTGCTGGGCGGCAAGAAGGGCGTCAACGTGCCTGGCGTGAAGATCAATCTTCCGGGGATTACGGAAAAGGATGCCAACGACATCATTTTCGGTATCGAGCAGGGTGTTGACTTTATCGCTGCTTCTTTCGTACGGAAAGCTAGCGACGTCATCGAGATTCGCGAGATTCTTGAGCGTCATAACGCGCAGCACATTCAAATCATCTCCAAGATCGAGAACCAGGAAGGCGTGGACAACCTCGACGAAATTCTGGAGGTATCCGACGGTTTAATGGTAGCCCGCGGAGATCTTGGTGTGGAAATTCCGGCGGAGGATGTGCCGATCGTTCAGAAGGCGATGATCAAGAAATGTAATCAGGCAGGCAAGCCAGTCATTACGGCTACGATGATGCTGGATTCCATGCAGCGCAACCCGCGTCCTACACGTGCGGAAGCGAGCGACGTGGCGAATGCGATCTTCGACGGTACCGATGCGGTGATGCTGTCCGGCGAAACGGCGGCAGGGAAATATCCGGTGGAGTCCGTGCAAACCATGGCGAGAATCGCAGAGCGTGCGGAATCTGCACTGGAGCATCGTGAAATCTTCATCCGTCAAAGCAATGCACAGCAAACGAATGTAACCGAAGCGATCAGCCAAGCCGTAGCCAACTCCGCGCTGGATCTGGATGCGAAGGCGATTCTTACGGCAACCGAGAGCGGTTATACCGCGCGTATGGTGTCCAAATACCGTCCGAAGGCTCCGATTATCGCGGTAACACCGAGCGACCAGGTGCTGCGCCGCTTGTCTCTTGTATGGGGTGTTGTGCCTATCAAGGGTGAGCCTTGCAATACGACGGACCAGCTGTTCGAGCACGCTGTAGATACAAGCGTGAAGACCGGCTTTGTCAGCTTGGGCGATCTTGTCGTCATTACGGCTGGAGTGCCTGTTGGCCGCTCCGGAACGACAAACCTGATTAAAGTGCATCAGATCGGCGAAATGATTGCCAAAGGCCAAGGAATCGGCACGCAGATTGCAACCGGCAAGGTTGTTACGGCACGCACCGCGGAAGAGGCGAATGCTAAGGTATCTGAGGGCTGCATTTTGGTCTCTCTTACGACGGACAAGGAGTACATGCCTGCATTCGAGAAGGCGGCAGCGGTCATTACCGAAACCGGCGGCATTACCTCCCATGCGGCGGTCGTAGGCATCAGCTTGGGCAAGCCGGTCGTCGTTGGCGTGAACAACGCGCTGGAGCTGCTCAAGGAAGGCACTGAGGTGTCCATTTACCCTGAGGTTGGCGTCATTTATTCCGGACGCGCACGCGTTCTGTAAACAATACAAGGATAAAAAAGCGGAATCGAAGTCCTCGGTTTCGCTTTTTTAACGTTATAGCTTGGTAATGGAGGTGCCTAGAAACGTATGTCATCACAATGGTTTACTCACCCGCTGCGGGTCCGCTATCAGGAGACGGACCAAATGGGGGTCGTCTATCATGCTAATTATTTGAACTGGTTCGAAATCGGCCGTACTGAAATGATTCGTCAGCTGGGCATGCCCTACGGGCGGATCGAGGAGAACGGGCTGCTGCTGCCTGTGGTAGAGGCAGAGCTGAAATTTCACGCACCGGCGAAATATGATGATGAAATCATCATGAAGACACGGATTGCATCGTACACTAATGTACGGCTGGAATTTCAATCGGAGGTTCGCCGCGGCGAGGAGCTACTCGTGAGCGGGGGGACACGCCATATTTGGGTCAACCGGGATTGGAAGCCGGCCCGAATTGATAAAGCCGCACCTGAACTTTATACCTTGCTGCAGAAATGGGGCTGAAGCTATGTACCGCCTGCTGGTTGTCATAATGATCCTTGTACCGGCTCTTGAGATCTGGGGCTTGTTCACCATAGGTAAGCTTATCGGAGGCTGGCAAACCTTCTTCCTCCTCCTGCTGACGGGCTTTACGGGCGCATGGATGGCAAGGCGCGAAGGGAGACGTGTTTGGGAGTACGCGCAGTACCAGATGCGCAATGGCCAGGTTCCGACCGACTCTATACTGGACGGAATCTGTATTTTTGCCGGAGGTCTGCTTCTGCTTACACCCGGTTTCCTTACAGATATCCTCGGATTTCTTCTTGTCTTCCCACTAACCCGTCCGGTCTTCAAGGCTTGGGCGTTGATCCTGATCCGAAGATTGATCAGCCAGGGGAATTTTCAATTGTTTTGGCGGAGGTAGGGCGAATACTCAAGCTTGGATATTTACATAATTTTTACAAAAATCAAGTGCATTGTTAACATTGTCGAATTACCATGGAATGAGTAGAATGAGAGAGAATAACGACAGATCGGCTGGCACATCAGGCATCTCTTGTTTGCAAATTCGGCTAATAACCATGGAGGTTGCATTTCCTTATGAAAGATACTGCTGCCCGAGAGACTGCGAACCAATATATCAATCGCGATTTAAGCTGGGTGGAATTTAACTGGCGCGTACTGGAGGAGGCTCAGGATCCGAGCACGCCGCTCCTCGAGAGGGTCAAATTTCTCTCCATTGTCTCTTCGAACCTGGACGAGTTCATGAGTGTCCGGGTGGCCGGTGTCAAGGACCAGATGAAGGCAGGTTTTACCAAAAAAGATTTTACCGGTTATACTCCTGCAAGTTTATTCAAACGAATTATGAGGCGTTCTTCCAAAATGGTTGCAGAGCAGTACCGTACGTATCGCGATGTAACGCGACAGCTTGCCAAAGAAGGCATTCTTTTCGTCGATTATGAGGACTTGAACGTGACCCAGCGGAGTGCAATGGATGAGTATTATCACGACATCATTTTTCCCGTGCTTACACCGATGGCGGTGGACCAGTCGCGTCCGTTTCCTCTTGTTCATACACAAAGTCTTTATTTAGCCGTCGTGCTGAACAAGGACGATGAGACAATCGATGAGGAGCCGTACTTTGCCATTTTGCAGGTACCCTCCAACCTGAACCGTTATATCGCCCTGCCTACGCGTCCCAACAGCAAGAAGCATGAATATATATTGCTGGAGGATTTAATCGAGCAGCATATCCATACGTTATTTACCGGCTACACGCCGCTTGCCGTACATGGGTTTCGATTGACACGCAATGCGGATTTAACGCTCAATGAAGAAGGCGCGGAGGATTTGCTTGAGGAGATTGAAGCGCAGCTGCGACGCCGACGATGGGGGGCACCGGTTCGCCTTGAGGTAGAGAAGGGCATTCATCCGTATGCTCTCACCCAGCTGATGGATGAGTTCGAGATCACGGATAATATTTTTGAAATTGACGGACCGATCGATTTAACCTATTTCATGAAGCTGGCCGGTTCGGTTCATGGCTTCGAGCATTTGCGTTACCCGCCGATCAAGCCGGTATACCCGATCGAGCTGAGTGATACGGAGGATATGTTCACCGTGCTTCGGAACAAAGACGTTCTCGTGTATCATCCCTACGAATCGTTCGATGCGGTGACGGATTTCGTCTGCCAGGCGGCTTACGATCCGCAGGTGCTTGCCATCAAAATGACACTGTACAGGGTAAGCGGGAACTCACCGCTCATTCAAGCGCTGGCCCGTGCGGCCGAATCGGGTAAGCAGGTAACAGTCGTTGTGGAGCTGAAGGCGCGCTTCGACGAAGAGCGAAACATTGCATGGGCACGCAAGCTGGAGCAATCGGGATGCCACGTCGTTTACGGTCTGGTTGGTTTGAAGACGCACGCCAAAATCACCTTGGTGGTAAGGCAGGAGCCGGACGGCTTGCGCCGTTATGTTCATGTCGGCACAGGAAATTATAACGATAATACAGCCAAACTGTATACGGATGTAGGTTTATTCACGACACATAAAATCATCGGAGAAGATGCCTCCGCCTTGTTCAATGAGGTGACCGGCTACTCGGCTCCGCATAACTGGAAGGCCTTCGGCGTAGCTCCGACGGATTTGAAGGATAAATTGTTCGAGAAGATCAGGAAGGAAGCGCAGTTCGCTTCCGAAGGCAAGCCTGCGAAAATTATTGCGAAGCTCAATTCTTTGTCGAATCAGCAAATGGTGGATGAACTGTACGCCGCTTCTCAGGCAGGAGTAAAGGTGGAGCTTATCGTCAGAGGGGTTTGTTGTCTGCGTCCGGGGGTGCCGGGCCTTAGTGAGAATATATCGGTCCGCAGCATTGTGGACCGTTTCTTGGAGCATTCGCGTATTTTTTACTTTGAAAACGAAGGGGACCCGGAGATCTACATCGCCAGCGCGGATTGGATGACAAGGAACTTGACACGGCGGGTAGAGTTAATGTGTCCGGTCTTCGACCAGCATATCAAAACCTCGCTCATCCATATCTTGAAACTAAGCCTGGAGGATAATGTTAAGGCGAGAGTGCTGCAATCGAGCGGTTTGTACGAAAGGGTACTGGCGGAGGGCGAGAAGCCGCTCCGCAGCCAATTCGAAGCCATGAAGATCAAATCGTGGAAAAAGACGGCGCGTTAAGCTGAACCGACAAGCCCCATATTTTGCGAAAATCCTTTTGCAGTTCTTCGACCTCACTGAATTCGGCAGTGGGGTCGTTTTGTATTTGCAGCTGAAGCCGGAGCGACTTGTCGTCAGAGACGGCATATATTAGGTGCAAGGGCTGGGTTTCGCTGCTGTCCAAGGCTACAGCCAGCTGCAGGATGCTGCCCAGACGAACGACGAGCTCAACGTCACTGTCCAGCATAATTTCACGATAGGGCGACCACATGTGCAGCAGGCGTTTTTTCGTTTTGTAGGTAGCAATGAAAGCACACAGCAGTGTCTCTCTGTGGGTAAGTCCGTCAATCCTTGCGCCGGCCAACATATAGAAGGTGTGCTTCGCGTATTGGTAATAGCTTAGGGACACTCCGATTCTATACAGCTTGGCGGCAATTTCTAGACAAAGCCGGGTTCGCGGGTCAAATGGATGCTTGCCCGCGGCGGTGAGCGCATCGTAGATGGTAAGAGCGGAATGCTTCACATGCTTCGAATGAGCCGGAGGAACTGTGGAATGCAGTTTATACAAATTGTCGGAGCTTCTCTCTGCAATGGGCAGGGAAGTGTCCTCCGCTGCAAAGCTTTCATAAAAAATACCGTCCCGAAGTCCCGCGCCGCTGATGACACAGTGGCTGGAGCCGGACGCTTGGAATAGGGTATCCACAATAATGAGCCCGGGAACAATCAGGTCGAACCGGTCTTTGGATAATCCATCCACCTTCTTCCGTTTGTCGGGGGGAAGTTTAGGCAGCCACTCGGTAAGCTCCTGCATCGCTTCACCGGACATAGGATAATTATGCGTAATCGGCAGAGGATACTGGTGTCTACGCTGATGTATTTTACATAGGGACCGGAACGTTCCTCCCAAACCCACCATCGGCTTTCCCTCGTTGGTTCGGATCCAAGGCTCGCTTGCAACGGCTTGCAGCACCATGTTACGGATTTCATGCAGCTTCGCTTCCGGGGCTTCTCCGTCCGTATTGAAACGTCTTGCCGTATTCACCGCGCCGAAAGGGAAGGATACGCTGTGCAGCAGCTTTTTACCGCGAAAGAGAGAAACCTCCGTGCTCCCTCCCCCGATATCAATTAAGAGGCCGTCCGCGATATCAAGCGTTTGGCTCATCCCCAAGAAGCCGATACGGGCTTCATCCTCGCCGGTAAGCAGCTCCACCTGAATTCCGCTTTGCTCACGTAATTGATTTACTATTTCTTCGGAGTTGGAAGCATTGCGTATAGCTGCGGTTGCTACAGCCCGAAGGCTTGTGACTTGGTGAGCCTTACAAATGCCTCTGAAATTTTGAAGGATTCGGACTATGCCGTCTATTCCGGCAGCAGGTAGGGAACCGTCCATGCTCATTCTACCGCTAAGTCGGGCGGATTGCTTAAATTCGCTTATGACCCGGTAGGCTCCGTTCGCTTGGATGTCATAGATCACGAGACGAATGGAATTCGAACCGATATCGATAATGCCGATGCGGCGGCTGTTCATGGCATGTTCCTCCTTTGGGCGTAGGACAAGTTGTATGCAATATTCCTATTTTACCAAAAAAGCGATGGGACTTCATGCAGTATATGTTTGGTTAGAATAAGGGACACCAAAAAGGGTTACCTTAGTCTACGTGACACCAAATCCACTACGCTTGGAGGTCGAGTCATCATGGCAGATTTATTTAACATTTTTGATGATGAGAAGAAGGAAAATCACGAGGTAAGGGATGAGGATCGCGAAGCAGCCGTGCAGCTTCGTCAGGAAGAGCTGGATATCTCGAAGGATCGCGTGCAGACGGGCGAAGTGAAGCTGCACAAGGATGTCATCGCGGAACAAAAAACGGTCCACGTGCCGGTAAGCCATGAAGAAGTGGTGATTGAAAGAAGAAGCTTCGACGCGGAAGCATCGGATGAGCCGATCGGCCGGGAGGAAACGATCCGGATTCCGGTCAGCGAAGACCGCGTCCATGTGGACAAGCATACGGTAGTGACGGGCGAAGTAGCGATGCATAAGCGTACCGTTCAAGAGACACAAGCCGTTACGGATACCGTTCGCAGGGAAGAGGCAAGAGTGGAAGTGGAAGGCGACAGCACTGTAGTGGAAGATGTTGACGCCGAAGAAATTCGATAATTAAACAGCTTTATTCTCGACACCTCCGGCTGTTGGCCGGGGGTGTTTGGTTAACAAAAAGGGAGGCACGGCAAAATGGATCGCAGACTTGGCTTCGGATTGGCCGCTGGTGCGGTAGCAGGGGGTGTCATCGGCTTTTTCGTCGGCACTTACGGCACGGTGAATATGATGTGGGTTACTCTTGCAGGAGTCATCGTAGGCGCCATAGCAGGCAGTGTGCTTGGGGTAGTTATCCGTGTGATTGCACCGAAGGAAGTGCACGCGAATGAAACGCAGGATAAGGCTGAAGAGGGTAAAATGGTGCTGCGCGAGGAGCGGCTGCACGTGGATAAGGAGCGCGTGAAGACGGGGGAGGTTCACGTGCATCGCGAACGCATCGAGGAAGAACAAACGGTAAAGGTGCCGGTGGTCAGGGAAGAGATTGTGATTGAAACCAAGGAAGGAACAGGCCCGGAGGCTGAATCCAAAACGATTCGCATCCCTGTTAAAGAAGAGCGTCTCGAGGTTCTGAAGCATGCGGTGGTTACAGGCGATGTAAAGGTTTATAAGAAAGAATATGAAACCGTGGAAGAGGTAACGGAGACGCTTAGAAAAGAAGTCGCTTCCGTGGAAGTGGCAGGCAAGGCTGACGTGACGGAGGAACAAACGCAGGCCCCTCATTGATCGAGGGGTGTTTTTGCGTTTGGATGGGAGGATAGAGTATAATTTAGATCCATCTAGAAAAAGCTTCTAGAGGGGCCGAAACGGATCGCTTAACGGATCGATGCGAATTGCATCACCGAAATTACATCGATTAAAATTTTGGTTATGGTGCTGATAATGAACTTTTATGTCTAAATTTGTTCACTTTACTTGGTAAATACTTTATTATTAACATATGTGAAATTGACTGCAAAAGGAGAGATTATCTTGACAGCCACCAAAGGTTTGGAAGGGATCGTAGCCACAACGTCCTCCATTAGCTCCATCATAGACGGCGTGCTTACGTATCGGGGCATCAACATAGATGACTTGGCGGAGAACGCTACATTCGAAGAGGTCGTATATTTGCTATGGTACGGCAAGCTGCCTAATCGCTCCGAGCTGAACCAATTGCTTCAAGACTTGAGCAACCATGCACAGGTTCCCGCTCAAGTACTCGAGCAAATCAAAACATATCCTAAAGATGTAAATACAATGGCAGCTCTTCGTTCTGCCGTTTCTTCTTTGGCTCTGTATGATGCGGAAGCTAATGATATGACACCGGAAGCCAACCTCCGCAAAGCCATCAAGCTGCAAGCTCAGATCACTACGATCGTAGCTGCATTCTCGCGCATCCGCGAAGGCAAAGAGCCGATTGCACCTAAAGCGAACGCAACCATTGCCGAGAACTTCCTTTATATGCTTACAGGCAAGGATCCGGAGAAGATCGCCATCGAAGCTTTGGACAAGGCGCTCGTGCTTCACGCTGACCATGAGCTGAATGCTTCCACCTTCGCAGCCCGCGTAACCGTAGCAACACTTTCCGATATTTACTCCGGCGTAACCTCCGCTATCGGGGCTTTGAAGGGACCGCTTCACGGCGGCGCCAACGAAGCCGTTATGGCGATGCTGGAAGAAATCGGAACTTTCGATAAAGCTGAAAGCTACATCAACGAGAAGCTCGCCAACAAAGAAAAGATTATGGGCTTCGGTCACCGCGTTTACAAGAACGGCGACCCTCGCGCCAAGCATCTGCAGAAGATGTCCCATGAGCTGGGCAAGCTGACCGGTAACCTGAACTGGTACAACATGTCCATCAAGATCGAAGAGCTCGTAACCGGACAAAAGGGTCTGAAGCCAAACGTAGACTTCTACTCCGCTTCCGTATACACATCCCTTGAAATCCCGCGTGATCTGTTCACGCCGATCTTTGCGATCAGCCGTACCTCCGGCTGGACGGCTCATATCCTTGAGCAGTATGAGAACAACCGTCTGATCCGTCCTCGTGCGGAATATACGGGCCCTGCTCATCAAGCTTACGTTCCGATTGAGAAGCGCTAATTCGAGCGCTTGTTATTACCGGAACCAATAGGTAAAAGGCAACCAACGGGTTGCTGCGTCGCGCGCCGTCAGCGGCAGCGCCGCGGCTCCCGTTCAATTTTGTAATGAACCATATATTACTGAGGAGGCAATACATACCCATGGCACAATTCGAAAATTATGCAGCGCCAACTGAAGGCGAAAAAATCACGATTACTAACGGAAAACTGAACGTTCCTAATAACCCGATCATTCCTTTCATCGAAGGTGACGGCACAGGTCCTGACATCTGGGCTGCTTCCAAGCGCGTTCTTGATGCAGCGGTAGAGAAAGCCTACAACGGCCAAAAGAAAATCGCCTGGTACGAAGTGTTTGCCGGCGAGAAAGCCTTCAACAAATTCAACAACTGGCTTCCGAGCGACACACTGACGGCTATCCGCGAGTACATCGTTGCTATCAAGGGTCCATTGACTACGCCAATCGGCGGCGGTATCCGTTCCCTCAACGTTGCGCTTCGCCAAGAGCTGGATCTGTACGTTTGCTCCCGTCCGGTTCGTTACTTCAAGGGTGTTCCTTCCCCTGTAAAGCGCCCTGAGCTGGTTGACATGGTTATTTTCCGTGAGAACACAGAGGACATCTACGCCGGTATCGAGTGGGCTGCAGGCTCCGATGAAGTGAAGAAAGTCATCTCCTTCCTGCAAAACGAGATGGGCGTGAAGAAGATCCGCTTCCCTGAGACTTCCGGTATCGGTATTAAGCCTGTATCCTCCGAAGGCTCCAAGCGTTTGATCCGTTCCGCAATCGAGTACGCCATCGCACACAACCGCAAGAGCGTTACCTTGGTTCACAAAGGAAATATCATGAAGTTCACTGAAGGTGCGTTCAAAAACTGGGGTTATGAGCTGGCTGAGCAAGAGTTCGGCGACAAAACCTTCACTTGGGCTCAATACGACAAGATCAAGGAAGAACAAGGCACGGATGCTGCTAATGCGGCTCAAAAGGCTGCTGAAGCGGAAGGCAAAATCATCGTTAAGGACGCTATCGCTGACATTGCATTGCAGCAAGTATTGACTCGTCCTACAGATTTTGACGTTATCGCTACCCTGAACCTGAACGGCGACTACTTGTCCGATGCCCTTGCTGCACAAGTTGGAGGTATTGGAATCGCGCCGGGAGCAAATATTAACTATGTAACCGGTCATGCGATCTTCGAAGCAACACATGGTACAGCTCCGAAGTATGCAGGTTTGGACGTAGTTAACCCTGGTTCCGTTATCCTGTCCGGCGTTATGATGCTGGAGCACCTCGGCTGGCTGGAAGCAGCTGAGCTGATCTACAAAGGGATGGAAAAAGCGATCAATAACAAGACAGTTACTTATGACTTCGCTCGCTTGATGGAAGGCGCAACCGAAGTGAAATGCTCCGAGTTCGCTAACCAAATCATCGCTAACTTCTAATTTAATGGGGCGCTTATAGCGCCCCTACTCTAATTCAGGAGGCTAACCGGATCATGGCTATTCAACGTAAGAAGATTACTGTTGTAGGTGCAGGATTTACCGGTGCAACCACTGCTCTGATGCTGGCTCAGAAGGAGCTTGGCGACATCGTTCTGCTCGATATCCCGCAATTGGAAAACCCGACGAAGGGGAAAGCGCTCGATATGCTCGAAGCATCCCCGGTGCAAGGCTTTGACGCAAACATCATCGGTACTTCAAGCTATGATGATTCCGCGAATTCCGATATCGTGATTATCACAGCGGGGATCGCCCGTAAGCCCGGCATGAGCCGCGACGATCTCGTGAACACGAACGCAGGCATTGTGAAATCCGTTTGTGAGAATGTGAAGAGAACCAGTCCTAACTCCATCGTAATCATCCTATCGAACCCAGTGGATGCCATGACTTACGTTGCCTTTGAAGCACTCGGATTCCCTAAAAATCGCGTCATCGGTCAATCCGGTGTCCTGGACACGGCGCGTTACTGTACTTTCATCGCGCAAGAGCTGAATGTATCCGTTGAGGACGTTCGCGGCTTCGTGCTTGGCGGTCACGGCGACGACATGGTTCCGCTCGTCCGTTACTCCAATGTAGGCGGCATTCCTATTGAGAAGCTAATCCCGGCTGAGCGAATCGAAGCGATCGTACAGCGTACACGTACAGGCGGCGGCGAGATCGTCAATCTGCTCGGGAACGGTTCCGCGTACTACGCACCGGCCGCTTCCCTGGTACAAATGACGGAAGCGATCCTTAAGGATAAGAAACGCATCATTCCTTCGATAGCTTTGCTGGAAGGCGAATACGGCTATGACAATCTGTTCATGGGCGTCCCTACCTTGCTTGGAGGCAACGGGATCGAGAAAATATTCGAGCTTGAGCTGCTTCCGGAAGAGAAAGCGGCGCTTGATAAATCCGCGGATTCCGTACGCAATGTAATCAAAATCGTTCAAGGCTAATTCCCTGGAACACAAAGAGCAGTCTCGGTCAATGGGCCGGGGCTGTTTTTTTATAACATTAGAATTTATAAGTTTTGAGCGGAGCTCAAGGATTCTAATGTTTCAAGAAAAGCTTCCTCTTGCTCACGAATGTACGACCCCCGAGAGGGCTTCGATAGAAGCTATTCTTATTAGTTCGTGTGAACGTACGACTGCGAAGCGGTGAAGAGTGCAAAGCTGCCAATGTGCAGAAATCCACGAGCCCAAGCGAGGCTCAGAACGAGATTTGTGAGAATAGGCATCTTTGAGGACTCATATTGGCTCGGTACAAGGCATCTGGTGCTGGGATGTTGTATATAGGCAGAAATCTTATCATAATTGATACAAATCATGGAAAAAAGTTGTATTATTGCAGAAATGTGCTGTTCACAAATGATAGGCCCCGACATATAGAACCAAATGACGTCTAGATTCAAAAAGGAATGTGTAGGGGGCCCACCCTTACAGAGTTCTTGAAAATACAAGACAGGATATGGTAACATACAATATGACTGACTCGTCAGTCATATTTGCTATTTAGCGGCAATGGAGGGTGTTTATCAGCGATGCCTGGGGATGACAAAAGAGAGCGGATTATCGAAGCCGCAATGAAGCTCTTCGAAGAGCAAGGATACCACGGGACGAAGGTATCCAATATTGTGAAGGAAGCCGGGATGGCGCAGGGAACCTTTTACTTATATTTTAAGAGCAAAGAGGACTTGTTCCGAAGTGTTGCCGAGGGTTGTCTGGATGAGATTGCCATGGCGCTCGCCGCGAATGCGGAAGGGGAGTCCGTTCTTTCACCGGAGAATACGATCCTGTACCGGACGATACACAAAGCCTTGACGGTGTACTACCACAATCGGATGATAGTCAGCATGCTGAACCGGATAGGTGCGGCATCGCCGGAAATCCAGGATATTTCAAGACATTTTTATGGGAAAATGGCTGCTCTGATTCAAGCAACGTTCCGTAAGTTCAAAGCATATCCGAATTATACGGACCAGCAGCTCGAGATGACGGCTTACGCAAAAATCGGCATGGTGGAAATGGTCGCCTATCATTGGTTTATCGAGAAGGGAGCAGGTCTCGAGTCCATTGACGAAATGACCAAGGTGCTGATTGGTATAAACATCAACTGCTTACCGGAGGAAGGTGCCAGCCGGCAATGATTACGAAGCTGTTGAAGTATCGCAAAGTAACACTGCTCTTCTTCTTTATGGCGGTGCTGCTTGGGGTTGTCAATATCGGCACGCTCAAGCAGCGTGAGAACCCGGAGATCGATCTTACGGTTGCTCTTGTACGTACGATTTATCCGGGGGCATCTCCCGAGAAGGTCGAGCAATACGTAACTCGTCCCTTGGAGGAGAAAATCAAGGAAATGAGCGACGTTTCCCTGATCACATCGACTTCCGCAGCGAACGTATCCGTCATTCAGGTCGAGGTGAATCCCGATACGGATATTAAGCGGGCATGGGACACACTTCGCCAGAAGGTGCAGGCTGCGGTCAGCGAGCTGCCTGACGGAGCCCAGCAGCCTGTCGTTAATGATGATCTGGGCAAAATTGCTGAGCAGATCCTTCATTTTGTAGTGGAGCGTCCGGAGGAGCTGGAGCCGCTACGACCGACCATGGAGCTGTGGAAGAAGCAGCTGTCCACCCTGGCTGGCGTCAGCAACGTCGAAATCGTAGGACTTCCCGAACAGGAGGTAGCGGTAACGCTGGATACCGAGAAGCTCAATGCGTTCCGCCTTCCTTGGGGGATTGTAGCGCAATCGCTGCAAACCAAGCAGGAGCGGGTACCGCTCGGTTCTATCGATAAGGGCAGCAAGCAGTATTATGTAAACCTCGGCGGTGAGTGGAAGACTGCGGAGGATATCGCCAATACGGATTTGGTCGGCTTGCCTGGCGGGATGAGGCTCAAGGTCAAAGATGTCGCCGAGGTGAAGCTTCGGCCTAAAGAGAGAGAGGCTTCCATTCTTCACAACGGCAAGCCGGCTTTGGATCTGGTCATTAACGCGGAGAAGGGAGCCGATATCCCGGCGCTGCAAAGACGAATCGACGGCAAGGTCGCCCAGCTGGGCGGGGAGCTGCCGGAGCACGTTACACTGGAATCCCTCTTTACGCAAAAGGAAAGCCTGGATCATTTATTCCGTGAGCTCGGGAAGGAGCTGCTGATCGGCATCTTGGCGGTCATCATCGTCTGCTCGATGGGCCTGCCGTTCGGTACGGCGCTGATCGTAGCTATGGCCATTCCGATCTCCATTACAGTGGGTTTCATTCCTGTAGAGATGATGGGGATCGATCTTAATCAAATCACTATCGTGGCGATTGTGATTGTCCTCGGAATTCTCGTCGACGATGCCATCGTCGTGAACGATAACATTCAGCGGCGGCTGGATCTCGGTGATTCGGTCGACGTAGCGTCACTGGAAGGCAGTAAGGACGTAGCCATATCCATCTTAACGGCTACCATTGCAACAGCGGCTGCGTTCCTTCCCTTGTTCTTCCTGAAGGGGAATATCGGCAGCTTCATCCGGCCTTTGCCGGTCGTCATTTCGTTGACGCTGGCCGCCTCCATGGCGATGTCTCTGACGATTATCCCGATTTTCCGCCAGTGGGTCGGGGAACGAAGGCAGCGCAAGCACGGAGGGGCAAACACAGCCTCTCCAGCGATCAAGACGGAGCCAGGATGGCTGGGCAAGCCGATTCAGAAGCTCAGTCATTTTTACGGCAAGCAAATTCACCGCTTCCTCCGGAGGCCGCTGCTGACCGGGATCGTTGCCTTACTGCTCGGCACCAGTGCTTTCGGTTTGCTTCCTTTCTTAGGCGCGCAATATTTTCCTCCGGCGGAGAAGGATCAGATGCTGATCGATATCGAGCTGCCGACGGGCCAAATTTTCGCCGAAACGGAATATGTCGTGCATAAGGCAGCCGCATGGGTAGAGCAGCAGCCGGGTGTCAAGTTCGTTTCAGCCTACGCAGGAAGAACGTCCCCGAAGTTTTATTATTCTGAGACAGATAGGACGAGTACGAACATCGGGCAGCTGTTTGTCAAAATCGATACCAAGCAGCTTCATACCAAAGAGGTCATCGCCTACTGGAGGGAGCAGCTGGAAAGCATGTTCCCGGGGGATGTTGAAATCACGCCGCGGGAGCTTGAGCAGGGTCCCCCCGTTGGGGCGCCCATCGCGGTTCGGATCAGCGGAAGTGATCTTACGCAGCTGCGCACGCTTTCCACAAGCATACAAGACATGCTGAAGAAAATACCGGGTACGGTTAGCGTATCGGACGATGTAGGGAAAGAGATGGATACCTATGAGGTAGCTCCAGACCCGGCTAAGCTTCGCCAATACGGCGTCACAGAGAAGGATTTATCCATGACACTGCGAATGGCCACGGACGGACTGGAGGTTACCGAGCTGCAGCAAGGGGAGGATCCGATTGATGTAACGCTCTACGCCAAGCAGCTGGGGAACGGAACGGATCCGATTACGACGATGAAGCAAATGTATGTGCCTGGCCAAGGCGGAAGCACCGTGCAGGTGCAGCAGCTTGCGGATATTCGGAGCACGTCGATGCTCAAGTCGATTCATCATCGTGATCAGACAAGGACAATTACCATCCGAAGCTATACGGAAGGGCGGCTTGCCGATGACATTGTAAAGGAGCTTCAGGCCGAGCTTGCGGTCAATCCTCCGCCGTCCGGCTACACGATTGATTTCGGGGGAGAGAATGAAGAGCGCAACGATGCGTTTGCGGCCATAGGCAAGCTCTCGATTATTGTCATCCTATTGATTTATATCATTATGGTTATGCAGTTCTATTCGCTCTCCATCCCGCTGCTGATTCTGTCCACGGTGTATTTGGCAGCCGGGGGAGCGGTAATCGGTCTGTATCTTACCAACTCACCGATCGGCTTCATGGCCTTGATGGGGCTGGTGAGTCTGGCGGGTATCGTCGTTCGAAACGGCATCATTCTGATCGAGTTCATCGAACAGGCAAGAGAGAGAGGACTGCCGCTGTATGAGGCTGTAGCGGAAGCAGGAAAGGCAAGACTTCGGCCGATTCTCCTTACCATGGCGACGGCTATCGGGGGGCTGCTGCCCATGACGATTATGGGGGGGAACCTGTGGCGCCCTATGGGAATTACTATTATATCCGGGCTGCTGTATTCGACCCTGCTGACCTTGATCGTAGTGCCCTCGCTGTTCGTTATTTTGGCCAAATGGAGGGACCGCAGAGCGGAGAGGTCGGGAAAACCGCTTCACCCTCACGGATAATAAAGCAAACCCGCGACCTCAGGTTACAATTCTGTGACCGGGCGCGGGTTTTATTTGCTTCTTGGTAAAATCATCCGCTATACTATAGTCAGTATGGCATGTTTTATAGGAGGGTTTAATGATGTTTCAGTTTCTGCTTTATTTACACGTTTTGAGCGCCATTCTTATGGGGGCGTACCTGGTCATGCCTTTCTTATCCGGGAAGCTGGCGAGTCTTTCGGGATCGGCGCAATATGGCTTCCTGAATGTGCTGTCGGGCTTTAACCGGGCCGGTCAATTTGCGCTTATCCTTGCTTTTCTGACCGGTGGTTATATGGTGGGTAAAGGAAGCTACTCCGTGCTCTGGATGGTGCTTGCCGTAGTATTGCTGCTGGCCATCGGCGCTGTAAGCGGTATTATGGGCAAAAAAATGAGACAAGCCTTAGCGGATGTCTCGGGCAGCAAGATTGCAGGCCAGCTAGGTGCAATTCGTTCGCTGAGCCTGGTTCTGGCTATTTTGGTTTTTGTCACCGTAACATTAATGAAATTCCCTAACTACCTTTAAAGCTCGTCAAGCGTCTTTTCCAGGCTTGGCGCCAAATGTTCCAGGAAGTATTTCATTTCGGGCATGTCCATCTCTTCGATGGCTTGCTCGATTTGTTTTTTTGCGATGGCGAACTCGCGATTGCCCGCAGAAAGCTCCGTCACGCATTTTAAATAGGCATCTAGTGTGTCGGCGGCCTTGACGTATTTTTTCAAATCCGCATCCGCTTCCGTCTTGGTATCGATCAGCGGCGTGTATACACTGCGCAGCGGCTCCGGAATCATATCGAGCAGGCGCTCTGCGGCCATATGCTCGATCTCGCGGAAGTTCGCCAGGATCTTCTGATTGTGATGCTTGACCGGAGTCGGGATATCGCCGGTGAACACCTCGGTAGCATCATGAAACAGCGCCATGCTGACTACACGGTCCGTAGGGATCTGCTTGCCGTATACTTCATTCGCAATAGAACAGAGAACGTGAGTGAGAATAGCTACATGAAACGAATGCTCGGCGACATTCTCCTTAAGCACGTTACGCATAAGGCTCCAGCGCTCGATATAGCGCAGCCGGTACAAATAAGCAAAAAAGTGACTTTCCATAGTCATGGGGACATCATTCCTATTATGAATTATTGCTTCACAGTCGGAGTTTGTCGAACGGCGAAGCTCGGTACAGAAGGATTATACACGATTTGTGTCCCGATTGCTTGCTCCAAATCCTTCAGCCCCATGTACAGCTTGCTGCTGCGAAGCATCAGCGGCTGCTGCAGCCGGATGACGCCGTCAAGAGGCGAAACGAGCTCCGACTCGCGGACGTTCCCTTCCCATCGGCGATTGCCGTAGGACAGCTCGACACGGCCGCTCGGGTGAACCGTTGCCTGGCCGCCCAGCTGGCGAAGCGCCTCCTCTACGGGCACCTGCTCCACCGAAGCTCCTTTGGCGATCACACGGTAAAGAATGGAAGCGTGCAGTCCCTCAGGGCTAATCGACGGATGTCCGCCGTTGATCCGGGGAATCCGCATCGGGTCCGCAGCGCGGCTTGCCATCTCCGGCACAATGGTGAAAGCATAACGGATGCCGGCTTGCTTCAGCAGCCCGCGTGATAGCTCGTCGTTGATGCCGAAAGGGTACGCGAATGTATCGACGGGAGCGGGATAGAGCTCACTGACCTTGCTTATGCATGCTTTGGTGTCGGCAAGAATGCGCTGCTTATACTGCTCCTCGGTTTCGCGGACCCCGTCCGTCAGGAAGCGGCCGACAAGGGCTGCGTTATTGTCCTCCAGCTTGTAATGGAGCGCATCGGTATGGCATTGAAGGTCAATGAAGTCGGTCTCACGCGTCATAGTACGGATATGGTCCCTCGATAAAAAAGGAATATTGCTTTCGTTCGGGTTGTCCAGATCGCCGGAAATGACGAAATTGACGGCCGGGATTTGAAGCTTTTTCAAGATAGGATACGCGTTCGTATAGTAGCTTTCATAACCGTCGTCGAAGGTAACCAAAACGGCATTGGCCGGTACGGATGCTCCTTGCATGTAACTCTTAAACTCTTGCAGTGTAATGAAATGATAGCCTTTGCTTTGCAGAAAGGCCAGCTGATCGTGAAACAGCTTCGTGGTAATGGTGCTGCTGCTCGTTGCTTCGTCACTTACGTGGTGATACATCAGGACGGCTACCTGATCCTCGTACATGGTGCTGCTTCTGGCCTCGTTCCACGCAGGAAATGTAAGGCTGAGCACAAGCGCCAGCAGGACAAGAGCTTGCTTCCATAGCTTGTTCAACGCGGTTCCTCCTTCCTGAAACTCATAGTTTTGGTCCAAGTCCGATTATGATATGATATAGATATGTACTCTTAAGCTATTATTCAGGCTTTTGCATATTCGGAAAGGAGTCTTCACAGACCATGCAGCACTTCCAAGATAGTATTTATAAGCTCATTGTGGAAACCTCCACGAACCTCCCGGCCGATGTCCGCGAGGCGATTCAAGCCGCCCGCCAGAAGGAGGACGAGGGAACTCGCTCCGCTCTGTCGCTGTCGACGATTGCTAACAACATCCATATGGCGGAATGTAATGTATCTCCGATCTGTCAGGATACGGGGATGCCGACTTTCATTATACACACTCCTGTGGGTGCAAACCAGATCGTGATGAAGAAACAAATTCTTGAAGCGATTGCGCAGGCGACGAAGGACAGCAAGCTTCGTCCGAATTCCGTGGATTCGCTCACAGGAGAGAACAGCGGCAACAACCTGGGCCCGGGCACACCGGTCATTCACTTCGAGCAATGGGAGCGCGATGAAATTGAAGTGAAGCTGATCCTCAAGGGCGGCGGCTGCGAGAACAAGAACATCCAGTACAGCCTCCCGGCTGAGCTGGAAGGGGTCGGCAAGGCAGGCCGTGATCTCGACGGTATCCGCAAGTGCATTATGCACGCGGTATATCAGGCACAAGGGCAAGGCTGCAGCGCCGGCTTCATTGGCGTAGGCATCGGCGGCGACCGCACCAGCGGGTATGAGCTTGCGAAGCAGCAGCTGTTCCGTAAGGTCGATGATGTGAATCCGAACGAAGATCTGCGCAAGCTCGAAGACTATGTAATGGAAAATGCAAATCAGCTTGGCATCGGTACGATGGGCTTCGGCGGTCAAGTGTCTCTGCTCGGCTGTAAGGTCGGCGTGATGAACCGTCTGCCGGCGAGCTTCTTCGTTTCCGTAGCTTACAATTGCTGGGCGTTCCGCCGTCAAGGCGTTCTCATCGACGCCAATACCGGCGAGATCAACGAGTGGGTGAACACAAGCGGAACCGACCTGCCGATGAAGCAAGACGAGCCGGCTGCAGCGGCTGCCGACTCGACCGCAGAGCGCCGCGAGTTCGTACTCAACACGCCGATCTCCGAGGAGCAAATCCGTCAGCTGAAGGTAGGCGATGTCGTCATTATTAACGGACCGATGCATACGGGCCGCGACGCGCTGCACAAGTACTTGATGGACCACGACTCCCCGGTAGATCTGAACGGATCGGTCATCTACCATTGCGGTCCCGTTATGGCGAAGGATGCCGAGGGCAATTGGGTTGTGAAGGCCGCAGGGCCGACGACCAGTATCCGCGAGGAGCCTTACCAAGGCGATATCATCAAGAAGTTCGGCATTCGTGCGGTGATCGGTAAGGGCGGTATGGGGCCAAAGACGTTGAAGGCGCTCCAGGAGCATGGAGCCGTCTACTTGAACGCCATCGGCGGAGCAGCGCAATATTATGCCGAGTGCTTCAAGAAGGTGGAAGGCGTTGATTTTATGGAATTCGGGATTCCGGAAGCGATGTGGCACCTGCAAACCGAAGGCTTTGCAGCCATCGTGACGATGGATTCCCACGGCAACAGCCTGCATGCGGAAGTAGAGAAAAACTCCTTGGAGAAGCTGACTCAGTTCAAGGAGCCGGTTTTTAAATAAGTCATAGGAAGCCGGACCTCTTATCTTCGGATAGGGGGTCTTTCCTGTTTATCTTTACAAAAAAATAACTAGCGCTTCCCTTGGATTAGGGGTACGATATTGTGTAAAACGTTTCATAGGGGCGAATGGCTCCTACTATCCGGAGGAATGCAGCATGAATAAGTTTCGCGCCAGGCTGACGCTGATGTTTATTGTCCTGATCGGATGCTCAGTGCTTACGGCAGGTTTGTTTATGGCCAAGCTGATGCAGGATTCTCATATTGAGGCATTAAAGACAAATATGCTGAGAGAGCTTCACATTTTGCAGGTGACAGTGGATTGGAAGCGAAGCGGCACGGACGCCGAATTAACCCGTTATTACACGGGGCAGGCGATGCAGCTGCGAAATTCGGCGGATGCCCGCATCACCTACATCCGTGCGGATGGCAAGGTGCTCGGCGAATCGGATTACGATCCGGGGAATATGGACAACCATCTCAGCCGCCAAGAAGTGATCGATGCGGAAAAGTACGGTACCGGGATCGCCACCCGGTACTCCCAGACGGTAGGACGCAACATGCTGTATGTGGTGGTACCCGTCAAGGAAGGGGCTGTGACGCAGGGCTTTCTTCGACTCGCGATGAGTCTCGAGGACGTTGAAAATTCCATCCGGCATTTATGGTCGGTGCTGCTTGCCGGCTTGATTATCGTTTTTGTCATTGCCGGTTTGATCAGCTACCGCTTAGCCTATGGGATTACCAGACCTATCGAAATGATTACGCGGGTAGCCCAGCAAATAACGAATAGAAATTACAAGGCGAGAGTTCATTTCCCGAAAAAGGATGAGATCGGGCAGCTGGGAATGGCATTGAACCGGATGGCAGACAGCCTGCAGCTGCAGATGAACCGGATTACGGAAAATGAAGGACGCCTTAGCAGCGTATTGGAGAATATGAACAGCGGGGTCATGATGATCGACAAGGAGGAACGCATCGTTCTGCTGAACCGGTCGGCGGAGGAATTCCTCGGCTTCTCCTCGCAGGAGCTGCTCGGCAAGAAATTTGATGAAGCGAAGCAGCAGTTTGAGTTCACTCAAATGATTCAGGAATGCTTCGAAACCAGAGAGCATATCCGGGATGAAATGATTTTTTATTTCCCGAGCGAACGGATACTTGACATTCATCTCAACCCGATTCTGCAAACGGATGATGAATGGGCAGGCGTGCTTATCGTGCTGCACGATACGACGGCGATGCGCAGGCTGGAGCGGATGCGTTCGGAGTTCGTGGCGAACGTCTCCCATGAGCTGAAGACGCCGATCGCCGCGGTGAAGGGCTTCGCCGAGACGCTGCTGGCGGGGGCATTGAATGATAAGGAAACGGCCAAATCGTTCCTGCAAATCATCTTCGATGAAAGTGAGCGGTTAAACCGCCTGATCGGAGACATACTGGAGCTGTCGAAGATTGAGTCGAAGCGGATTCCGCTGCATTTTTCACCGGTGCACTTGAATTCGTTCATTGCGAACTGCGTTCATGTCATGAATGCGGAGGCGAAGAAGAAGCACATCGAGCTGGAGATGCAGGTGCCCCAGGATGCTTACATGGAGGCCGATGAGGATCGCCTTCGCCAAATCTTGATCAACTTGCTGTCCAACGGAATCAACTACACGCCGGAGGGCGGAAAAGTGAAGGTCAAGGTAGAGCTGCTCGATGGCATCGTTGCAGGCTCGGAGGGAGAAAAATTAAAGCTGACGATAGCCGATACGGGGATAGGCATTCCGAAGAAGGATTTGCCGCGCATCTTCGAGCGCTTCTATAGAGTGGATAAAGCCAGGTCAAGAAGCTCAGGAGGCACCGGCTTAGGGCTGTCCATTGTGAAGCATCTGGTCGAGCTGCACAAGGGCACAATCCGGGTGGAAAGTGAAGTAGGGATGGGCTCGAAGTTCATCATTGAGCTTCCGGTGCTGCATTAAATATGAAAAATATTCAAACATGTTAATTTATAGGCGAATTCATGCTATGATGAGTTTGTCAGTCCATGAAATTGGTTGGGGGTTCCCATGCAGCAAAAAATTTTGGTTATCGAAGATGAACCTACAATAGCTCGATTGCTGTCCTACAATTTGTCTCAGGAAGGGTATGACACCCTAGTGGTCGACCATGGCAGCGAAGGTTTGCAGGTCGCATTACAGCAGCAGTTCGATCTCATTTTTTTGGATATTATGCTCCCGGGTATGAACGGGTTCGAGATTTTGTCCAAGCTTCGCCAGAAGGGCAACAAAACGCCGGTCATTATCTTAACGGCTCGCAACGCAGAGGACGAAGTCGTTCAGGGCTTGAAGTACGGTGCCGATGACTATATTACCAAGCCGTTCGGTGTGGCGGAGCTGCTGGCGAGGGTGTCTGCAGTGCTGCGGCGAACGATGAGCGAGGAACAGCTGCAGGAGAAAAATTTGAGCGCTGAGAAGGTTATTACGGCGGGAGATTTGCACATTTATCCGGAAAAGTATGAGGTGCTGCTGAACGGGGATTCGATTCCGCTGCGTCCGAAGGAATTCGAGGTGCTGCTCTATCTGGTGCAGCGTCCGGGTGTCGTAGTGACGAGGGACGACCTGATGAACATCGTTTGGGGCTTCGATTATATCGGAGGCCAGCGTACGGTCGACGTGCATGTCAGCTCTTTGCGCAAGAAGCTGGAGATGAATCAGGAGTCGGTACAGATTGAGTCGATTCGCGGAGTCGGGTATAAGCTGGTGACTTCCACCGGGAAGAAATAAGATAAGCGAGAGGGGCAGGCCATGGGCTTGCCTCTTTTTTCAGTGTGCAGCCGCGTATAGATAAATTTCCCGGGAAATGCCGAATGCTGGCATAAAATGTCGGAACGTGTGTTGTTCGGGGGGGGCCGAGTCTTCATGTGACACAATCGGATAAAAGAATCGCCAGATCCAAAATATCTTTTCCATGGAAAGTTGTCTATACTATGAGGTAGCGTCTCAATACATAACGGTGGCTTAGGAGGTCAATTGATCATGTCTAGAACTTTCAGAATCGGTATTATCGGCTGCGGCGGAATTGCGAACGGCAAGCATATGCCTGCGTTGAAAAACCAACCGAATGCTCAAATGGTCGCTTTTTGCGATATCGAGGAGCATAAAGCGAGAGAGGCGGCGGAAAAATTCGGTACGCCTGACGCAAGAGTATATACGGACTACCGGGAGCTGCTGCAGGATGGCTCCATTGATGTCGTTCATGTTTGTACGCCGAACGATTCGCACGCGGATATTTCCATTTCGGCCCTGGAGTCCGGGAAACACGTCATGTGCGAAAAGCCGATGGCCAAAACCGCTGCTGATGCGCGTCGCATGGTGGAAGCGGCCAAGCGGACCGGTAAGAAGCTCTCGATCGGCTATCAGAACCGTTTCCGTTCCGACAGTCAGTACTTGAAGCGTCTCTGTGAGGACGGAGAGCTGGGTGAAGTTTACTATGCGAAGGCGCATGCGATTCGGCGCCGCGCCGTTCCGACTTGGGGCGTGTTTCTTGATGAGGAAAAGCAGGGCGGAGGCCCGTTGATCGATATCGGGACGCATGCCTTGGATCTGACGCTGTGGATGATGAACAACTACAAGCCTAAGGCGGTACTTGGGACGGCCTTCCATAAGCTGTCGAAGAAAGAGAACGCCGCCAATGCATGGGGTTCCTGGGATCCGGCGAAGTTTACGGTAGAGGATTCGGCCTTCGGGATGATTACGATGGAGAACGGCGCTACGATCGTACTGGAATCGAGCTGGGCAATCAATATGCTGGCGACAGGCGAGGCCAAGACGACTTTATGCGGCACAGAGGGCGGAGCCGACATGCAGGACGGTCTGCGGATCAACGGCGAGAAGCATAGCAAGCTGTTCATGAATCAAATCCAGCTGGATGCCAAGGGTGTGGATTTCTACGACAGCCGCGGCGAGAGCCCGGCGGATTTGGAGGCGCGCCTGTGGCTTGAAGCTATCGAGCAGGATAAGGATCCGGTCGTAACTCCGGAGCAGGCATGTGTCGTGTCTGAAATTCTAGAGGCAATTTATGAGTCCTCGAAGACAGGCAAAGCCGTGTACTTTAACGAATAACTGTTTTTCATTCAGAGCTCGTACCTCCCGGAATCGGCTGAGAGGTACGGGCTTTCTTTTGTTTGGCCGGCGGCCAGCAGCATTTTCCAAAAAAAACACAAGCTTGTAAAAAGGGAGCCCGTAGCGGAGTTGGATCTGGAAGAGGTAATCTAATGGGAAGCGTTTACAATTGCTATCCAAGGAGGCCTCCATGAAACGATCGAACAACCGATGGAAGAAAAAGCTGATGACCGTTGTACTTGCAGCAGCGTTGACCATGCCTTCAGCCTTAGTGCCGGCTGCTTACGCTGCAGACCCGTCTCCCGAGCTTCAAACGAAGCTGAAGGACGCCATTGTTCTCTATGTGAATAGTCCGGATGCGTTATCTCATGGGAAAAAGCAGCGGATCGATCCCGAAAACCCCGGGGTTCGGGCAATAGTGAAGGACGGTTCTACGCTGGTGCCGGTCCGATTCGTCTCCGAGCAGCTCGGTGCGGAAGTGAAGTGGGACGACAAAGAAAGCCGGGCTACGATTGTGAACGGGAAGGATACGATTCAAGTCGCCATTCACGAGAAGAGCATGCGGGTGAATGAGTCCACCAAGGAGCTTGAGGTACCGGCTCAGCTGATCGACGGTCGAACCATGGTGCCGCTCCGGGCTATCGCGGAAGCGCTCGGGCGCAAGGTATTCTGGGATCCGATGGGGCTTATCGTGATCTCCCGTGAGGATCGTTTCTTCGATGGGGAGAAGGACGCCGGGGCGCTGGAGCAAACGGCGGACCTGTTTAATTCTCCGCTGCCTCTTCTGGAGGCGGTCGCCAGTGTCGACGACGGGAATGTGCCGGAGAACACTTTGGACGGTTCGCTGGAAACCCGCTGGTCGGGGCAAGGGGACGGGGAATGGATCCGCTTTGACCTTGGAGAGAAGAGGACAATGGGCTATGCGGCGATTGCCTTCTACAGCGGGGATCAGCGGCAGTCGTTCTTTGATCTTGAGGTTTCGGACGACGGGGAGAGCTGGAGGCAGGTATTCAGCGGGAAAAGCAGCGGCAAGTCGCTGGAGCCGGAGCTGTTTGATTTCGATGATACGAGCGGCCGTTATATTCGTGTTCTGGGGCATGGAAATTCGAAAAATGCGTGGAACAGCATCTCGGAGTTTCAGGTATATGCGCCTGGAGAAGGCAATACGATCCGCCGGATCACCGCCGCACCTCCGGAGGCGAAGCCTGATGTTAAGTACATGCAGCCGGGCTTGGTCAATCCGGACGGCAAGGCCGTTTCCCTGCATGCACCCAATCCGGTAACAGGGAAGACACTGAACGTGCTTGATTACGGCGCCGACGTGAAGGATAACGATACGGACGACCTGCCCGCCATTCAGAAGGCGATTGCAGCGGCAAAGCCGGGAGACGAGGTATATTTGCCGAACGGCGTGTACAATCTGAGAAGCACCCTTCCGAACGATAAATCGGCGAACATGGAGCTGAAGAGCGGCGTCAATCTGCGGGGGGAAAGCCAGGAGCAAACCATCCTGATCTCAAGTATCGGTGCGGAGACGCCTAGCGGTAAAATGATGAAGGCTTACAGCCGGTCGAATATCGTTGTCTCCGGAATGACGCTGACCTCAACCTGGAACGGGAAGTATTCTTCCGATACGAAAGAAGCGAATCCGGATAAGGGCGGTCCGCAGTATCTTATTTATATTACCGACAGCGTAAACAAGCCTTCCAGTAACATTACGATTGACGGGGTGACCTTCGAGAAGTTCGAGCGTATGGCTGTGCGTATTGAGAAGAGCAGTCATGTCGTGGTGAAAAACAGTCTGTTCCGGAATGCAACCGACGTAGCCGGCGGCGGAGCGGGGTATGGGGTTTCCATTCAGGGACTGCCGAAGAACGACCGAACCGGTTATGCGAATGATACCTACTTTAACGTCGTGGAGAACAATACGTTCCAGGGTCCTTATATTCGTCACGGGGCGTTGATTCAGTACTATGCCCATAATAATGTAATTCGCAACAATACCTTCCTGAGCACCCAGCTGGATGCGATTGATCTGCATGGGGAAGACGAATATTTGAATGAAATTTACGGCAACACGATCCGGGATATTGTGACGGGAGCGGGCATCGGCGTAGGGAATACCGGCGGTTCGGCCCCTTCCAACCACGACGCGTCGGGTCCGGGCAACTATATTTACAACAACATAATTACCGGCTCCCGCGAGGGAATCAAGGTGCATATGGGCTCCCCGGATACGGTGATCGAGAACAATACGATTTCCGATTCGAAGGTAGCGGACGGCAAGGGGATTTATTTGCAAAACGCGCCGCGTACGCTCGTTCGAGGCAATACGATCACAGGCTTGACCGGTGAAGGCTCTTGGGGGATTGTGCTTGAGGAGGATCCGGGAGATAAAAATACGAAGGATCTGGCCGGCAAAGGAAGTCCGAAAGACATTCAGCTGATCGGCAATAAGGTGAACGGCAATGCGAACGGTGTTCAGATTGGCGCGACAAGCACAGGCATTATCCTGAAGGACAACGAGATCAAGGATAATAAAGGGGAAAATGTAGTAGATCTGCAGGGGACCTCAGCCGGAACCGGATCGCCCGGAGCAGAGCCGTCAGCCCCGACCGCGACTCCGCCAGCACCTGCTGCCGCTTCCGTCGACGGAATCATCATCGCCTCGTCGGATGCGGAGGCAGACCGCAGTGTGGAAGGCAATCTCGGCACGGAGAACCGGATGCGATTAAAGCGTTCGGGGAGCGGAACGACAGCGAGAATCGGCTACTTCAAGTTCGAAGTTAACGACGCCGCGCAGATCCGATCGGCGGAGCTTCGCTTGTCTGCCATGCTGACGCCTTCCAATGCCGATGATGCCAAGCTGGAATATGAGGTGTACGGCTTGACGGATGATACTTGGCAGGAAAATGAGCTCACCTGGAAGAACGCTCCGAACCATGGAGATAAGGGCGAAATTACGGGAGTCGGCGAATCGGCTATCCTGCTGGGTACGATCACCTTGTCCGAGAAGATCGACAAAACCTACAAGTTGGACGTGACTTCCTTCGTGCAAAGCCAGACCGACGGCGTCATCACACTGATGATTGCCGATAACAAGGGTCAGAACGGCAATATTGCCCTGTACACGAAGGAAAAGGGGGATGCGGAGCTGCAGCCCGCACTGCTCATCACGAAATAAAGTAAAACAAACCATGCTTTCTTCTAAGAGCATGGTTTTTTCTTTGCTTGGCGGAATATGCTAAAATGACCGTAATGCGATAGAATCAAAGGAGGAATTCAGCTATGGTGGATTTTCAAGAAAAGCTGGAGCGTTATGCATCTTTGGCCGTACAGGTCGGTGTGAATATTCAGCCCGGTCAAACGCTGGTTGTCACCGCGCCCTTAGCCTCTGCGCCGTTCGTTAGGCTTGTGGCTAAGAAGGCTTATGAAGCAGGCGCCAAAAACGTACATATCGAATGGCAGGACGACGAGGCGACGCGCATCAAATATGAGCTCGCGCCGGATGAAGCTTTCCTTGAATATCCCATGTGGCGGGCCAAAGGTTGGGAGGAAATGGCGGAGAATAACGCAGCCTTCCTGTCCGTTCTTGCTCCGAACCCGGATTTGCTGAAGGGGATTGACCCGCAAAGAATAGCGAATGCGAACAAGACCGCAGGTGAGGCATTGAAAACATGGCGCACCTATCCTATGACGGACAAAGTCAGCTGGTCCATTGTCGCCGTCCCTTCGGAAGCATGGGCGGCAAAGGTGCTTCCGGACCAGGATGAGGCAGGTCGCGTCGACGCTCTCTGGGAGCTGATCTTCTCGGCGACCCGTATTAACCGGGAAGATCCGGTGCAGGCATGGAAGCTTCATCTGGAGGAGCTTGATAAGAAAGCGGATCAGCTGAACAGCAAGCGTTACCGCGCCCTTCGTTATCATGGACCGGGAACCGATCTGACCATTGAGCTGCCGGAGGGACATCTCTGGGTCAGCGGGGGCAGTGTGAACGTAAAGGGAACCTCATTTGTCGCAAACATGCCGACGGAGGAGGTGTTCACGGCACCTCGAAAGGAAGGCGTGAACGGAACCGTGCGAAGCACGAAGCCGCTGAGCTACGGCGGTGTCTTGATCAAGGATTTTGCGATTACCTTCGAGAACGGTAAAATCATTCACGTTGAAGCCGCGGAAGGGCTCGATGTGCTGAAGAGACTGGTCGAAACGGACGAAGGCTCGGCCTATCTCGGCGAGGTAGCGCTTGTGCCGCATCGTTCGCCGATTTCCGATACGAACCTGATTTTCTACAATACGCTCTTTGACGAGAATGCATCCAGCCACTTGGCTATCGGGAAGGCCTATGCCTTCTGTCTGGAAGGCGGCAAGGAAATGACGGAGGAGGAGCTTGCCGCGCGGGGGATGAACTCCAGTATTGTTCACGTGGATTTCATGATCGGCTCCGGTGAGCTGAGCGTGGATGGCGTGCTGGAGGATGGCGCCACCGAGGCTTTAATCGTTAACGGGGACTGGGCGATGTAAACGCAACCGGTTATATATTTTCACCTTCGTTGGGGCAATGTAAATGTCGAACGAACAACGACAATCCCTGACGGAGGTGTTTTACATTGTTTTATTATACAGAGCAACTAATTAATGAGATTGTCCCGGATCAGCCGGATCCGGCAGCGGCCAAGGCAATGCAGGAAATCTTGGGCGGACATTTCGGGGAAATGCGCACCATGATGCAATTCTCGTTCCAAAGCGCCAATTTTCGGGGGGCGGCTACGGAATACCGTGACTTGATCAAAGGGATTTTCCTGGAGGAGATCAGCCACGTCGAGCTGGTTCAGAATACGATTAACGCTCTGCTTGACGGGTCAGGCAGTGATCCGGGGACGCAGGCCCAAGCCCAAAACACAACTCTGCAGAATGGTGCCGGGGACCCTATCGGATATCACTATATTATCGGTGCACAGAGCTCAATGCCGATTGATTCGTCCGGCAATCCATGGAATGGTTCTTGGGTATATGACCACGGCAACCTGGTGACGAATCTTCTCGATAATTTGGTGCTGGAAGCGACAGGGACACTCCAAAAGTCAAGAATCTATGAGATGAGCTCGAATCGAACGTTCCGCGAGACGCTTGCCTTCCTTATGGTGCGTGACAACGCCCACCAGAACGCTTACGCCAAGGCGCTCGAGACACTCGGCGTTCAGTGGTCGAAGGTGCTGCCGGTGCCGGAGTACGATCTGAACAAATATCCCGAGTGCCGTAAGTATATTGAACGAGGCCTTCATAACGTGCAGTTTAATTTCCGAATGGACCCGACACGTATTGCCGAGATCTTCCAAGGTGATTCTCCGGGACGACATGGCGGAGTCCTATCGGTAGAGCCGCCGCCGCAAGGCTTCCCGGTACCTGCACGCCCGGAGCGTCCGGCGGAGCACAGCCCCGGCATGCCGCCGAAGCCTAGCGCTCAGCCTGTGCTTGTATAATTAAGGTTCGAGGGTAATAGTAAAGCCCCACTGCTGCTGCAGTGGGGCTTTACTATTACCAGAAATATTTCACGAGATCTACGTTGAACAGGTGCTTATTACCAAGGCTCAGGTTGATGACAAAATATAGCAGCGGCGATGCCAGTATACCGAAGAAGATGATAACCAAAGGCAATAAGCCGGAAAATTTCTTTGTATTAGTCGTTTTCATAGTTTCCATGTGTGATAACCCCATTTCTTTGTGATGTTGTTCCGTCTTATGTCTTTATTATAAGAGCGTGAAATGGGGGTGTAAGTGATTTAAATCACATAGGGTAGACGATCACAAAATCGTAACAGAAAAGCATAATCCATGCCTGTCATTGGAAACCTAGACAGACGTTACTTGCAGAATGGGTGAAGTTCAATGAATAAATGGATTGCCGCTATGTGTATTTTCATCCTGCTGTTTGTGCTGGCGTGGTTTATTTTCTCCAAGGTGTTTTACCTCAGAAGCAGTCCCAAAACCCAAGCTTTGTCGACTCAAGAGCAGCAACAGCAATTGTCACACAGCAAATCCGCTAACCCTAAGGCGAGAAAGGTCATCCTCATTGTTGTGGATTCCCTGCTCACCAGTGCGTTAGAGGAAGGGTTGAAGCAGGGGATTTTGCCGACTTTTGCCTATCTAAAAAAGCAAGGCCGGTACCATGACAACCTGGTCAGCTCGTTCCCTACGATGTCTGTCGCCATTGACAGCACCCTGCTGACAGGAGCTTATCCCGATCAGCACCGGGTTCCGGGATTAGTGTGGTATAGCGCCGATCGGAGAAGCATGATCAATTATGGAACAGGACCGATGGAGATAGTTAAGGCAGGCTTGAGCCCGGTTCTATATAACTCCTTCATCCATTTAAACGGACAGCATTTGAACCCAAGCTTGCCTACCATTTACGAGGAGCTCGCTCAAAAAGGCTTTACCTCGGGCTCCATCAATGGTTTTGTATACCGAGGAGCGAAGGAGCATACGCTTCATATCCCTCCTTGGCTGAGCCGGTTCACTCTGCTTCCGCGTGAGATCCGGGTGAAGGGGCCCGACTTCTTGTCGTTCGGCATTTTTTCCAATCCGTTAGAGGGACGAATCGACATGACGGACGATCCATTTCACCGTGTGGGTCTGAATAACTATTTTTCACTGGAGACCGCTTCCTATCTAGTGCAGCATGATCTGCTTCCCGATTTTCTGTATGTCTATCTGCCCGATTTGGACAAGCAGCTGCATAAGAAGGGACCGTCCGATCTGAGGTTTGTACAAAAAACGGATAAGCAGCTGAATGACTTCCTCCAACAGTTTGGTTCGCTGGAAAAGGCGCAGGAAAAAGCGGTGTTCATCCTGATAGGTGACAGCGGCGTTACTCAGATTGATGACCGCAAAGAGGAAGCAATTGTTCCATTGCATGAGCTGCTTCAGCAGTATGTGCTGCTGAAGCCCGGAGAGCTGCCGGAGGCGCATACCGAGATGGTGCTTGCAGTCAACGAGACCATGGCCTATGTGTACAAGCTGAAAGAAAGCTTGTCTTATCGAGACATTGCCAAGGCAGTAACAGCGGATGATCGGATCGATTTTATTGCGTGGAAGGAGCACGATTGGATTCATGCAGCAAGCTCACGGATGGCGGATGAGCTTCGCTACAAACAAGGCGGACCCTATAAGGATCCGTATGGGCAGACTTGGACCATCGAAGGGGATACGAAGGTGCTGGATGTGAAGCTCGATGAGCAAGGGAGATCCGTTGTCTATGACGCTTATCCCGACGGACTGCGCAGATTACACGCCGCGCTTCATTCTCATGAAGGGGAATTTCTGATCGTCACAGCGAAGCCCGGGTTTGAGCTGGCCGATCGGAGTTCTCCGCATCATACCGGCGGAGGCGCCCATGGAGCTCTTAATAAAACGGAATCGCTGATTCCATTGTTTATCTACGGTACCGAGGAACAGCCGAAGCACTTGCGTTTGGTTGATCTGAAGGAATTTCTGCTGAAGCTTACGGAACAAAACCGGGATTTGGCCCGAAATAAAGAATAGAGATTGCCTAAATTGTGGGAATAACGTAAAATATTTAGTATGTTATTCTAAGCGATTTGAGGCCTACAAGCCGGATTAGAGAGCGATCACGCGGACTAATCCGGCTTTTCTGTGCGAGCTTATAAAGTGAGGGACCGTAGATGGAAGTCAACAAGGCTATCTTGCTAGGCGACGAACTATTTTATAGTGCTTTTCATTATTCGGCCATAGGCATGGCGCTCGTGGCGCTCGACGGCCGTTCCATCGCCGTCAATGATTCGCTGTGCAGAGTACTGGGATACACCCGGGAGGAACTGACCTGCGTAACCTTTCAAGAAATTACATACAGCCAGGATATCGATCAAGACACGGAGCTTTTCGAGCGGCTGGTAGCCGGGCAGCTGCCTTCCTATCACATAGAGAAACGATACATTCATAAGTCAGGACATCTTGTATGGGCATTGTTAAGTACTTCTATTGTTAGAAGCAAGGATGGAGAGCCTTTATACACCATTTCTCAAATTCAAGACATTACAGACCGTAAAGTAATGGAGCAAGAGCTGAGATCGGTTCAACATCAGTATGAGCTTCTGGCGGAAAATGCCGTGGACATCATTACCTTTAGCACCCCGGACGGAACCTTTCAATTTATTTCCCCCGCGAGCCGGACTTTGCTAGGTTACATGCCGGAGGAGATGCTGGGTAAGCAGGCGATATGCTTCTTTCATCCCGACGATAAAGAGACCATCTCACTGCAGAATCTCGCGGATGCGGATACCTTCGAATGCCGGGTCATGCATAAGGAGGGGCATTATGTTTGGATCGAGACCACCATTCGTATTATTCGCGATGAACATGGGGAAACGTCCAAGCTTATTGGGATCGGACGTGACATAACCAGACGCAAGGAAATGGAAAATCAACTGCGCAGAAGTCAAGAACGCCTGAGGGAGGCTCAGCGGATATCGAAGATCGGCAGCTGGGAGTGGGACGTCTCGCGGGATCACATCAAATGGTCCGAGGAATCCTTCCGGATTTTCGGCAAGGGTCCGGGTGAATTCCTCGGCAAGCTGGAGGAGTACTATCAATTCATTCATCCGGGAGATCGGGGAATGGTGGAAGCCGCCGTAACGAGAGCGCTCAACGGCGAGGATTATAATTATGTGTGCAGACTGCCGGCTAAGGACGACCAATGGAAATATATCCATGTGCGCGGGGTTCAACAGCGGAATGCTGAAGGTGTGATCGTCGGGATCAACGGAACGGTGCAGGATATTACCGATCGGATCCTACAGGAGCAGAAGCTGGAAGAAACCATAGAACGGTACACCTCATTAAAAAAGTACAATCCGGACGCCGTCGTTTCTTTGACCCACCTGGGAGAAATCATTTCCGGCAACGCGGCCGCGGAGACTTTATCCGGCTATAAGGCGGAAGAGCTGAAAGGGATGCATTTTACCGATTTCATAACGGACCCTTACCTTAAACTCGCGCAGGAGCGATTCAAGCAGTTTCTTAGCGGCAACCTGATCGAGGAGACCCATATTGTGCTTCGCAATAAACATGGGCAGCTGCTGGATGTTGTGGCAACACCCGCTCCGATTGTCATTAAAGGCAACATCGTAGGCTGTTATTTGATTATTAAGGACATTACGGAGCAGAGGAAAAAGGACGAGCTGCTCATTCGTTCGGAGAAGCAATCGATTGCAGGGCAGCTGGCTGCGGCCATCGCACACGAGATTAGGAATCCGCTTACCGCCATTAAAGGTTTTTTTCAGCTTATGCGTTCGGGAAGCATCAAGGACGCTTATTTCAATATACTGGATGAAGAGTTTATTCGGATCGAAATGATTCTTGGCGAGCTGATGGTGCTGGCCAAGCCGCAGGATATGAAAATGGAATCGAAGGATTTGGTTCATACGCTGCAAAGTGTGACGCTGCTGCTTGAAAGTCAGGCGAACATGAATAATGTCACCATACGGCATTGCTTCGAGGCGGAAGAGATCCTAATTTGGTGTGATGAGAATCAGATTAAGCAGGTTTTCATTAATATGCTGAAAAATGCCATTGAAGTCATGCCCAAGGGGGGAGCGGTCGAGATTCTCGTAAAGCCGGAGGACGGGTTCGTGACCGTCTCCATAACGGATCATGGTTGTGGGATCCCCAGGGAGCTGCTGGATCGAATCGGCCAGCCCTTCTATTCTACCAAGGAGAAGGGAACCGGTCTCGGCTTAATGGTCAGCTACCGTATTATTGAGAATCATGGGGGAAGCGTAACGATCCGCAGTGTCGTAGATGAGGGGACAACCTTTGAGGTAAAGCTGCCGAGATTGAATTAAAATGCGGTTCCTTTGTTCGTTATGAATGACAAGAGAAGGAATGGGAGAACCTACCTAAGGTGCCAACAGCGAAGGAGGTGTACCCATGGCGAAAAATCAAGAGGAACGAAGCGTAGAAATTCCGGAAGAGAACGAATATCCGGATCGATCGGTAAGCTCGATTATGGGGCGAATGGAGACACCGGCTGATCGAATCGCAGACAAAGAGGAATATGTAGACGAGCCCTAATCGGATCATAAGCAAGCACCTCGCGACAACCAATCGCGAGGTGCTTTTTTCTACTTGAGGGCCGTATCGATAGGGAAGTATTGTCCGGACCAAGCCTTCCGTGAGGTCCACTCGGCGGTCCCTTGCCAAAAGGTGTGCTCGGGAGGCAGTCCCAACGGAAGAAACACCGATGCGCATAAATAGAGACTGCCGGTCGAAATATAGGTCTCCCCGACGTCCGGCTGATCACCGCAAAACCCAATCCGCAGCCAGCCGCTCTCATCGAAGGTTCCCGGGGCTGCCATCATGCGTCGTATCACGGCTGTCAAGGCGCATCGCACCTGAGCGGGAGAAATTTCCGCCGGCAGCCGATCCTGAAGGGCAACCTGTGACAGGAGCTGGAAGGCCCCGAAGCGGTAAGCGAGCGATCGACCGATCGGCGGGAAAGTACCTTCCGGCGAAATGCAGCGCTCCTGCTGGGCGGCATAGCGGGAGGCTCTGCGAAGAGTCGTTTCGGTAAGAGTGCCCCAGTCCGGATATTCCGAGCCTATGGTAAGGAGGATATCCACAAGCATCGGCTGGATCACGAAGCTGTTGTAGTAATCGTGATGGTATTCGACGCCGTCGCCATAGGTGCCGTCTCCCAAATACCATTCATGATGTTTTTTGATGGCAAAGTCAACGCGCATCGGGTCCCAATCTTCCTCCCCCAGCAGCTTCAGGGCGGTCTCCGTCATGGCGGCGAACAGCAGCCAATTGCTGTACACCGGCTTTCTCGTACGGGTCGCCTTTAGGCAGCCGATCAGGTTGCTCTTGACCCGCTCGTCCAGCTTGCCCAGCAGCTCCTTCGGCGCCCGCAGCAAGGCGTGAGACAAGAAGGCCGCATCAACGATCGGCTGTCCTCCCTTGGAGAAATTCATCCGATCCGGCGAAGCCGGATCGGTCCCGGCATCGATGGCTTCCCGAGCGAGCTCAGCTATGCGATTTCGCTGCGCCTCTTCCTCAGCGGATAGTCCTGTTGCCTCCAGCCAAGGGGCAAGCCCGCAAAGCAGTCGGCCCAGCGCCTCAAGATAAGTATAGTCTCTCCGATCGTCGAGCTTCCCTTGAACCGGCATCGTTTCCTTCAATTTTCGCTCTTTTAGCGCAACCAGCACCGGCTCGCCGATTTGAAGCATCCAATCGATCCATTGCTTTCTGTCTAGAGCACCTTGATCCATTCATCCTTCAGCCCTTTCTTGATATCTCCTTGAAACGTTTCAATCTTACTTTATATTATAGCGCTGATGAGCCGAGTTGAGGAAAATATTTTTTATTTACATTCCTTATTATTCCTATGTTTCTATGAAACCCCAAGAGGGTAATAAAGTAGGATCGTAAACTAGGGTAGGGTGAGATCATGAGCGTTGAAACAGGGATTGAAGCGGTGTCTTGTGTTATCGCAGCATGGCTATTATGGTTGTTTATACCCAGAAATCGTATGCGAGAGGTTCATGTAAGCTTTTTATTTGCCCAGGCTCCTGCATGGTTTTTAGGTGTTCTTGTGGTCGAGCTGGGACTGCTTGAATACCCTGTCCGTTTTTTTTCTGATGCGGTTCGTACCAGCTTTACTTTTGAGTTTTTTATTTTGCCTGCGATGAGTGTGCTTTACAATCTTCATTTTCCGGCCCGGTCGGTTTGGTGGAAAAAACTTGCGTTTGCCCTCTTTTTCCCGACCTGGATCACTTTGCTTGAAATTCCGATAGAAAAATATACCCAGCTTCTTACCTACATACATTGGCATTGGTCAGCCACTTGGGGCAGCTTGCTGTTCGTATTTCACTTATGCTACCTGTATTATTGTTGGTTCTTCAACAAGAAAGCCACATAAAAACAGGCCCGATCCTTCCACGGAATCGGGCATTCTTGCGTTATCGCTTCCTTGTTCGCCGAAGTCGACGGACGACGCTTTGAATTCGGGGATAAAGGCCAGCGTCCTCATGATCCTTAAATAAATTGTACTGCGGTCTAGTGTTGGCTTCAATCAGCCACAGCCTCTGGTATCGGTCGATTCCGATATCGAGCCCAAGCTCGGTGATCAAGGGGAAGGAGGCTTCGAGTGCGGCGGCAATCCGATACCCCATCTCTCTTAGCTCGGCTTCCAGCTCTTGCTGCCTCAGCTCCTCCAGCTTCAGACTGCTTTTCAGCGCTTGGCTTAAGCCGATCGAGCTGCCTCCCCGGCAGTGATTCGTTACGATCTGTCCGGAGGGGGCCCATTTGCCCATAACTCCCATGTATCTCCACTTCTTCCCCGGCTTCAGCAGCACCACGCGAAAATCAAGCTGCCTTCCTTGCAAATCCATAAGATCGATGCCCTGCTGCAGGATGTAGCTTTTCTTTCCTATTTTGCTGATCATATGAGAATAGATTTGATCTATGGCCACTTCATAACGGTCCGTATGCGTATAAACCTTAACCTTACCGTTTCCCATCGTCAGCTTCATGATGCCTCGGCCGCCGCCTCCAAAGCACGGCTTCAGGAAAACGACGGGGTATTTCTTCAGAAATTGAAGCAGCTTCCTTGGTGTCAGCTTTGCCGTATCCGGCAAATACGTGCGAAGAGAATCGACCTTCCATAGTGCAGCATGCTTCCTCCACTTGCTCCAGGGGTACATTCTACCGTACAAGCTCAACGCGGATCCCCTCCTGTGAAAAAGTAGACTCGGATAGGATTAGCATATGAAAGGGGAATAGGCTAGGCGCTTGACCGGTGACGTTACAATTTGGAGAGTTCGGTCGATGGATGTATCTTATGGTGTAGGCCAGCAGCTTGACTCTGCGGTTTCAAAGGGATAAAATCCGAAGGAAAGGACAGGTGACGGCATGTTCACAATTACAGAATACAGTGTGGAGCTCGTGAAGGATCCCTTCGGCATCCTGACCGGCAAGCGTTATGAATTCACTCTTGATCTTCAGGTAGATGAAGAGGATGAACTGTACTCGGAGCAGGGAATCTTTTTAAGGGTTGTATATCGCGTGGAGGAAGAGAGCGCGGGGATCGTCAAATACGAGTTCCTTGAGCGAAACACCAACAAGTACCTTGATTTCGAGCTGGAAGATGAGGAGGCTGAGGCCGTTCGGTCTTTCTGCCAGGCTCATTACAGCGAAGCGGAGGAATAAGCCGGAGCCTTAGGGCGGACGGCTTATTCCGGCTCGCGCCGGGATGTAAGGCTATCGCTTCTTGGGGCGCCTTGCGATTTGGTTCGTAACGACGAAGGCAAGCTCGTCATTGCCGAATAAGGATAAAACGCCGAGCAGAGTGTCGTCCGGTATATCGCCGGCTTCCTCTTTGGGAACCGTCAGCTCTATCGCTTGCTGCAGGGCAGGATTATCCGCTTGCTGAGGATAAGCGAGTCGGTACAGTTCATTCGGGTCCAGGTCGTGATTCACACACCACTGGGCAAAGACGAGAATCATCATGCTCTCGTCTCTTTGGTAATTTCGGATGATTTCTTCTTCTAGCTCCTTGCGGCTCATCGGTCGGCAGCTCCTTCTTTCAATGGCTGGAGATGGTCATAGGGTTCATTATATCGGAATGACAGAGGTGTGTACAATGATCATGAATGAGAAAATTAAGGCAGCCGAGGTGCTTCTGACAGGTGTGAACGGGGAAGACATGGGTGTAGTGGCGACAAGTGAAGCGCTGGCGATGGCAAGGAAGCTCAAGGTCGACTTGGTCTGCACATCGCTCATGAGCAGCCCTCCGCCTTGCCAACTGATCGGGGCAGGCGCAGCCAAGCAGGAGGCGCAGCAGGCCCGCAAACGGGAGAAGGCGCCGAAGGTGAAGGAAATCCGCCTCACGACGCAAATTGAGGAGCACGATTATGACACCAAGCGGCAGCAAGCCGAACGGATCCTTAGCTCCGGGGATGCGGTGCTTTTGGTCGTCAAGCTGCAGGGCAAGGAAGGCGTGCGGGCGAAGGAGCTGTTGGAATCGCTGCTCAAGGATTTGAGCGGTGTAGGCCGAAAGCAGACGGGCATTCAGCTAAGCGGCAAGCAGGCCGCGGTGCAGGTGGACCCGGTATAGCGGCATTGAGCTGCGGTCGGCCACCGGCGCGATTGCGACCGCAACCGCATCGCATCGCGGCCGCGTAAAGTGAAAAAATCACCTTACAAGCTTCATGCCCGGCGCATGGAGGAGATGTAAGGTGATTTTTTGTTTTTACAGACGGAGTTCATCCCGCGAATCGCTAACATGCAGGCCTGTAAGATGATTTTTGCAGCTAGAATAAAAAGTGGACACATCGTTAAGTGAAGTTAGATAATTAACTTAGCAAAGAACAATGAGGTGTCCACCATGGGAGATCAACGGCAGCGTTACAATGAAGAATTTAAAAAGCAGACAGTCAAATACGTACAAGAACAGACCAAGACGGTGCCGGAAATCGCGGCGGAGCTGAACATTCCGGCAGGAACAATCCACAACTGGATGTCTCAGTACCGTTCATTTGAAAATGAGCCGCTAGCCAACCCGGAAAAGCTTCGTCAAATGAAAGAAGAATTGGCAGCAAAAGAACGCGAAGCCAAGAAAAAAGATCAGGAGATAGCCGATCTCCAGGAGGAGCTGGCCATTTTAAAAAAGGCTCTGCACATCTTCAGCAAAGAAAAGAACTAAGGTTCCAGTTCATTGAAGATCACCGCTCCGAATTTCGAATGGAGAAGATGTGCAAAGTGCTGCAGGTATCCAGGAGCGGGTTTTACAAGTGGCAAACGGCTACAGCAAGTGAGCGAGAGAAACGGAAGACGAAGGTGATGGAGCGGATTTCCTACCATTTTCACGACTCTCATGGAAGATATGGCAGCCCCAAGATCACCCGTTTACTATGGGCTGAACAGTTTAAGATTTCAGAGCGCACAGTCAGTCTCTACATGAAGGAGCTAGGGCTGCGTTCGTGCGTTTCTCGAAAATTTAAGGTACAGACAACCGACTCTAACCATGATCTGCCTATCGCTCCAAACATCCTGAATCAGGAATTTGATGTGAAGAAGCCAGAGAAGGTCTGGGTAGCAGACATTACCTACATCCCTTGCCGAGAGGGCCGATTGTACCTTGCCAGCATCTTAGACTTATGCACGCGTGAGATCGTCGGCTGGCGCCTTTACGATCGAATGACCACAGACTTAGTTGTAGACACGTTACAAGCCGCCTATGAGGCCAAGAAACCTCGGAAAGGGCTCATCCATCATTCAGACCGCGGTTCACAGTATGCCTCAGATGAATACCGTAAGAAGTTGAAGGCTTACTCAATGAAAGCCAGCATGAGCCGAAAAGGGAACTGCTATGACAACGCTTGTATCGAGTCATTTCACAGCATATTAAAGAAGGAGCTTATTTACCGCACCAAGTTTAAAACGAAGCAGCAGGCTTATGAAGCCATTTTTCAATATATTGAGTTCTTCTACAACCGTAAGCGAATCCACAGTGCAATCGGTTATGTATCGCCGGTTAAATTTGCTGCGCGTTTTAAGAAGGCTGCTTAAGGGTTCACTTAACGGAGTGTCTACTTTCTTGACAGAGGTCCATTTATAACGCTACCGGTGGTGCTTTGGCGAAACTCCGCGGTGTAAAACGATTTTTTCACGCTAAACGACCACAGCCATTCGGAAACCCTCGCCGGGTTTACCGTATAGGAGCGAATCCGCTAGCGATAGCAGGCGGTGAGCAGTTCCTGAGCTTCGTTCGGGGATGCGGTGCTCATGATCGTGAAGCTGCCTGCGTCGGCCACCGGCGCGATTGCGACCGCAACCGTAACGCACCGCGGCCGCGGCCGCGTAAAGTGAAAAAAACACCTTACAAGTCCATGCCCGGCGCATAGAGGAGATGTAAGGTGATTTTTTGTTTTTACAGACGGAGTTCATCCCGCGAATCGCTAACATGGAGGTCTGTAAGATGATTTTATAACGCTACCGGTGGTGATTTGGCGAAACTCCGCGGTGTAAAACGATTTTTTCACGCTAAACGACTACAGCCATTCGGAAACCCTCGCCGGGTTTACCATATAGGAGCGAATCCGCTTAGTGCCGCTTCCCTTAACAAGCAAATAGCCCTTCTCGTGCAGCGCATGCAGCAGCTTGCGGGCTGTCTGACCTTGCACGTCGAGCCAGCGGCCCGTATCCCCGGGGGTGAATCCGGCTGTTTGCCGAAGTGCTTGCCGCAAAATCTCCTTCTCCACGTAGCTCAGTTCCCCACTGACAGTCTTCGAGCCAAGCACACGCCCCATAAACTGCTGCAGCAGCTGTTCGCACCGTCTCGGGCGATCCTTCACATCATCGTAAGTGAAACGCAGAACCCTCCAGCCATCGATAATCAGGTGATTCTGCCGAACCCATTGGTCGGAGAACTGGCTCCGGCTCATCCGCTGCACGTGGGATTCATACCCGTCTATTTCTATCGCTAATCGAAGAGAGCCTTCTATTAAGGCAAAGTCAAGGTACCTGACACCATCCCGAAAGTCGTACACCTCGTATTCGGGATGTAACCCCTCGAAGCTGCCGAAGGCCGGCCACCACACCTTCTCCAGAAAAAGCTTCTCAGCATGTGCGTGCCCCTCCAGCAGCCTCCGCAGCCGTTCGCCGGATCTGCGCTTCTGATGCCCCAAGAGCCACTCTCCGTGTTTCTGCTCAAAGTAACCAATCAAACTCATCCCTCCATTGGCAAAAAAATAACCGAGGACGAGAGCAGCCTATTGCTGGTTCTCATCCTCGGTGTGTGCTTCACAACCAGAGTTTATCATCCATCCCATTATATCATAACGAGCTTTTTCTCTTCATCCTTTTCTTTTTCCTTCTCATTCATTTTGGGTGCCATAGAGGGTGCTTCAGTAGGTGTTTCAAAAGGAACCCCAACTCCAATTGCAGCAGGCTTCGGTAAAACCGACCCTCGCTCCATCGCGCTATCCATCTCGACTTCCTCATTGATCTGGAAACGGCTGATCTCTTCAAACAGCTCCTGCGAGAGGACCAAAATATCGTCGGCCTGCTCGGCCACCCGTCGAATTGCCATGTCCTGCTGCACGGACACGGCATTGACCTCCTCGATTCCGGCAGCCGACTGCTGTGCAATCGCGCTCACGAACTGCACCGAATCAATCAGCTGGCTGTTTTTCTGCATGACCTGTTCGATGCGTCCGTGGATTTGCTGAACTTGCTCCGACAGCTCGTCCATGGATACGCGAATTTCAGCGAATGCTTCTACACTGTCATCCATCTTGTCCCGCTGCTGGTCGAAGGACTGTCGTGTGATTCCGATCTGCTGGTGAAGCTCCTGTGTCTGGGAAACCAAGGAGGAAATGATCCGGCTTACCGTTTGCGACGATTCGTTCGTTTGGGTCGAGAGGAGGCGAACCTCTTCCGCGATGACAGAGAAGCCTCTGCCGTGCTCGCCGGCGCGCGCCGCTTCAATGGCTGCATTCAGTGACAATACATTCGTTTGAGTGGAAATTTCCGTGATGGTGCTTACGATTTTAGCAATTTGATTCGAGCTGCTCGTCAAGGTCTCCATCGCCATGTAAACCTTCTTCAGCATCTCCTCCGATTCCGCTACCGCTGCCTTTAACGCATCCATCGAAGCCGAACCGGTATGCGTGTTAAACGATACTTCACGGCTTTTGCGCTGCATGGCTGTCGCAGAGTCGGCAATATTCAGTATTTCCTTCTCCAAATCGGCAATGATCAGAGTGCTCTGCTCCGATTGAACCGCCTGCTGCTCCGAGCCGACGGAAATTTCCTGGATCGCGCGTACTACATCCTGATTGGCCGCGGCGGTAGCTCCGGACAGCTCATGGAAGGATCGGGAATGCTCCGATAGAGAGCCGGCAATATCCTTCGTATGGCGCAGCATGCGGTTGACTTGATCCACCATGTGATCGAAGCTTTGGCTGAGCATTCCAAGCTCGTCCTTCGATTTACTATGAATCTTGTGCCGCAAATCTCCTTCCGCTATGCGTTGAACGGCAGCCTGCAATCGGCGAAGAGGCCGGGTGAAGGAACGAATGACGATCAAGGCTACGGCAACGGTAACGACGACGACGGTGATCAGTGCAAAGAGAGAGACCGCCGCGGAACGGCTGAGCAGCACCTTCGAGCTCGCTACCGCCGCGTCCGCGTCCTGCGAGTACACCTCATTAAACTGATCGGTCAGCTCGAAAATGTATTCTTTATGTACTTGGGACTGCTCATGGAGCGACTCCAGCTGCTTGCTCATTTCCTGGGGCGGGAGGGATTTGTTCTTGACCACGGCAAGCGCTGCGTCAAAGGTAGCGGTGAATTCCTTCGAAGTATTCGTCAGCTTGGCACTCCATTTTCGCTCATCCGAGGTTCCGGCCGTTCCCGCAATCTTCTCAACAAGTTCGTAGAAGTGAGCTCTTTCTTTATTATAAGGCTCGGCGATGTCTTCCTTCTTCGAAACCATCATGCTGGACTTTAGCGCATCCAATGTGTTCGCCGACTGCTTCAGTGCGGATGCGAGAAACTGCTTATCCACCTGCGCGTTCTGAAACAGAATTTGTTCCTTCATCAGATCGGCTTGAATCCATTGATAGGCTGACATCCCGGAAACGATCAATAGAATGAACGCAAATCCGATAAGCAGCTTCCCTCTCATAGTTAATACGGATAAAGAGAATTTCCCGCGACCCTTTGCCATGACTACCCTCTCCTTTTACCTATATCTATTTGCCTATATCTTACACAATGAAATAGCGAAAAAGGTCAGCGTTATGTTAAGCCAGTGTAAATTGTTGTCGAAACTTCCTCGCGTCAAGGAGAATCTTGTAGAACGGATTCGAAGACTTGTAGTTTTAACATTCCGTTTACAAAACTTCGAAATTGCGAAAACAAATGAGCCGTAACATAGCAATTGTGAGTTCGAAAAAAACAAATTAGATCAAGGAGTGGTCAAGTTGTTAAAGGTTTTGGCACGTAAAGGAACGATCGTACTTTCTTCTGTTATTCTTGCAATGTCTCTTGCGGCATGCGGAAAAACAGCAACGAACGACAACACACAAGGTTCCGCACCGGCACCGCAAGGCGGAAACAACACAGCTGCTCCGGCCCCTGCAGGTCTGAAGGGTGAAATCAAAATCGACGGTTCTTCGACGGTATTCCCGATTTCCCAGGCTATGGCGGAAGAATTCATGAAGAAAAATAAAGATGTCAAAATCACCGTAGGCGAATCCGGCTCCTCGAACGGAGCGAAGAAGCTGATCGGCGGCGAAATTGACATTGCCGATATGTCCCGTAAGTTTAAGCAAGAAGAAAAGGACGAACTGAAAACGAAGCAAAACACCGAAGTCATCGAAATGCCGGTGGCGCTTGACGGAATTACGGTAGTAGTGAACAAGAAGAATACCTTCGCCAAAGAAATGACGGTTGAAGAGCTGAAGAAGGTATGGCAGAAGGACAGCACAATCAAGAAGTGGAACGAAATTCGTCCGGAGTGGCCGGATAAGGAAATCAAACTGTACGGCCCGGGTACGGCTTCCGGTACGTTCGAATTTTTCACGGAAGCAATCAACGGGAAGGCAAAGGAATCCCGCAGCGATTACACACCGTCCGAGGACGACAATGTACTTGTTAAGGGCGTAGCCGGCGATGAGTTCGCGATGGGTTACTTCGGATATGCATACTACAAAGAGAATGAAGCGAAGCTGAACGCCGTTGCGATCAAGAAGGATGCGAATTCTCCTGCTATTGCTCCGTCTTTGGAGACTATTGAAAAAATGACGTATGCTCCGCTGTCCAGATATATCTATGTATACCCTACGAAAAAAGCGCTGGAGCAGCCGCATATTAAAGAGTTCTTGAAATACTACAACAGTGCCGAAGGTACCAAGCTGGTAGAAGCCGTGAAATACATTAAGCTTCCGCAAGAAACCATGAACAAGAATCTGGAAGCTTTGAAGTAAGCTTACATTTGAAAAGCGCAAGCAGATAGAAAGCGAGAGCCGTGGCGTCCCGTAGGTAAGCTAGGGGGTGTCACGGTTTTCACAGTATAACATGCTGTGGGGGAATTAATGGGAATGGGACAAACAACAGATCTAAAAAAGAAAAAGAGCATGATTTCGTCCGATGTGCTGATACCTAAGATTTTGGCATTCTTCGCCATTATTTCGATCTTTACGACGATTGGCATTGTGGCCATCCTGATTTTTGAATCGATCGGCTTTTTCCGTGAGGTGCCGCTGTTTGATTTCATCACGGGGACCGAGTGGACTCCGCTGTTCAGCGATCCGAAGTTCGGTGTTCTTCCTCTGATTACAGGTACGCTCCTGATTACCGTAATTGCCAGTATTGTAGCGATTCCAGTCGGTTTGGGCAGCGCGATCTATTTAAGTGAGTATGCCCCGGCCCGTGTTCGAAATATTTTGAAGCCGGTGCTGGAAATATTGGCAGGGATTCCGACGATTGTGTATGGCTTTTTCGCATTAACGTTCGTCACCCCGATTTTGCAGTTCCTGATCCCGCAGACGGAAATTTTTAACGCCTTAAGTGCGGGAATTGTGGTGGGCATTATGATCATTCCTATCATCTCCTCGATGAGTGAGGATGCCATGGTGGCCGTTCCGATTTCCCTTCGCAACGGAGCTTACGCCCTTGGCGCGACCCGATTCGAGGTGGCGGTCAAAATCGTCGTTCCCGCAGCGCTCTCCGGTATTGTGGCTTCTTTCGTGCTGGGCTTGTCCCGTGCGATCGGAGAAACCATGATTGTGACATTGGCGGCAGGGAATCTGGCGCATCTGTCCTTTAACCCGCTCGAGAGCATTCAGACGTTGACGGCATATATCGTAGCTGTCAGCTCGGGGGATACCCAGCACGGCTCGGTGGAGTATTTAACGATTTATGCGGTAGGGATTACGCTGTTTGTCATGACACTGGCTATGAATATACTGGCCGGCTACATCTCTAAAAAGTTCAGGGAGGAATACTGATGGCATCGAGAGAAGAATTGCTGCATATCGGCAAAAGAAAACGTAAAAACAAGCTATACCATCAGCTGTTTTACCTTTCCACCTGCTTCGGAGTCGTAGCGCTGGCGTTATTGCTGATACAGGTGCTTGTGCAAGGCGCAGGCTGGTTGAACTGGGACTTTCTTACGAACTTTTCCTCCCGCATTCCAGCGAATGCCGGGATTAAGGCTGCCATTGTCGGCACCTTCTGGCTCATGCTGATCACGGCTCCTCTTACCTTCATCATTGGAGTGGCTACGGCGATCTATCTGGAAGAGTATGCGAAGGACACGGCATTCAGCCGTTTCATCCAAACGAATATTGCGAACTTGGCCGGCGTTCCCTCGATCGTATACGGCTTGCTTGGACTGACCGTATTTGTGCGCGTTATGCATTTGGAGCGCAGCCTTCTGTCCGGCGCATTAACGATGACCTTGCTCGTACTGCCGATCATTATCGTTTCGTCGCAGGAAGCCTTGAAGACCGTACCTCAATCGCTGCGCAATGCGTCCTTCGCATTGGGAGCGAATCGCTGGCAAACGATAGTCCGCGTGGTATTGCCCTCGGCTTTGCCGGGAATTTTGACGGGAACGATTCTGTCCTTATCCCGTGCCATCGGAGAGACGGCGCCGCTGATCGTCATCGGAGCGGTTTCTTATATCGCCTTCCTGCCGAGGTCTCCATTCGACACCTTTACCGTCATGCCGATCCAGATCTTCAGCTGGGCGAGCCAGCCGCAGGCGGAGTTTCAGAATGTGGCCGCGGCGGGAATTATTGTGCTGCTGATCATGCTGCTGAGCATGAACGCTTTTGCTATCTTTTTGCGGAACAAATACCAGAGGAAGCTGTAGGAGGACCCGGACATGTCTATTGTCAGCATCAAGAATTTAAACTTGCATTATTCCGAGTTTCATGCCTTGAAGAACGTTCAAATGGAAATTAGCGAAAAATCGGTGACGGCCTTCATCGGTCCGTCCGGCTGCGGGAAGTCGACCTTGCTGCGCACGCTGAACCGAATGAACGATATGATTAAAGGGATTCGTATCGAAGGCGATGTCATGATTAACGGCACCAATATTTACGACCCGGATGTGAATGTGGAGCTGCTCCGCAAAAATATCGGCATGGTGTTTCAACAGCCGAATCCTTTTCCAAAGTCAATCTATGATAACGTAGCCTATGGCCCGCGTATTCACGGCATTACGGACAAAACGCAGCTGGATCATATCGTGGAGAGCAGCTTGAAGGCTGCCGCGCTTTGGACGGAAGTGAACAGCAACCTGAAAAAGTCGGCATACGGTTTATCCGGCGGTCAGCAGCAGCGGCTTTGTATCGCTCGCGCGCTAGCGGTAAATCCGCAAATTTTGCTGATGGATGAGCCGACCTCGGCGCTGGATCCGATCTCGACTTTGAAGATTGAAGAGCTGATTCGGGAGCTGCGCGATCAATATACGATCGTCATCGTCACCCATAACATGCAGCAAGCGGCGAGAATCTCCGATTTCACCTCGTTCTTCCTTAACGGAGAAGTGATTGAATCCGACCAGACGGAGAAAATTTTCACCACACCGTCGGACCAGCGAACAGAAGACTACATTACCGGACGTTTCGGATAAATTGAGGAGTGAATTGTCGTGGATACGAGATCGAATTTTCATCAGGCGGTTGATGAGCTGCAGCAAGAGCTGCTGAAGATGGGCAAACAGGTTGAAGAGCATATCCATCTGGCGGTAGAAGCTTTGGCCGCAATGGATGAAGCTTTAGCGAAGCGGATCATTCAAGAGGACGATCAAATCGACGAAATGATGCTGGCGATTGAGGAAAAATGTGTACGGCTGATTGCTCTGCAGCAGCCCATGGCCAGCGACCTGCGGATTATCGGCATGGCGATGAAGATTTCAACGGACCTCGAGCGGATTGCCGACCATGCCGTAGACATCGCCAAGATTGCCCTGCGCCTGGCGGGCGAGGAATTGGTAAAGCCGCTGGAGATTATTCCTAAGATGACGCTGCTCGCTAAAGATATGCTTCGCGAGAGTTTGCTGTCCTATACGGAGCGCAACGTTCACCGTGCCGCAGCCCTTGCGGAGAAGGATGACGAGCTCGATAAGCTGTACAGCACGGTCATGAACGAGATCATCGGGCTGATGAACAGCGATTTTGCACGGAACCGCCAGCTGTCTCAGCTGATGTTCGCGGCGCATTACCTGGAGCGCGTCGGCGATCATACGACGAATATCGGGGAAGGCGTCATTTATATGGTGACCGGGAAACGAAAGGATTTGAATATCTAATAGAGAAGGACCTGAGGCTTTATGTCTCGGGTCCTTTCGGTGTATATGTAAGATATTTTCCATAACTTCGACAATCTTTTACAATATCTTTACATAACAAGGTGGGTAATGTTAACACTAGTTCTTCCATCCTATGCTAGAATAAATACAAGAGAACAAAGAAGTAGGGATGGCATATGGCGATAGAACGTCCAAAGTACGAGAAGGGTCCTACGGCAGAATCGCTTCATATGGAAATGCAGCAAATTATAAAGGACCGGTCGATTACAACGCTTTATCAGCCGATTCTTTCATTGAAGGACGGCAAGGTATTCGGCTATGAGGCGCTGACACGGGGTCCGGAGGCCAGCCCTCTTTATGCGCCTTTGCCGTTGTTCGAGCAGGCGGAGCGTTCCGGCCTACTGTACTCCCTTGACCGGTTAGCCCGCGAGAAGGCCATACAAGATTCCTTGGCGGTAACGGACAAAGAGCTTCTGTTTTTAAATCTCTCGGCACGCATCCTGCAGGATCCTTTGTTTATGCCCGGTCGTACGCTGGAGCTGCTTGAACGAAGAGGGCTTAGGCCGTGCAACGTCGTGTTTGAAATAACGGAGCGCGATTCCATTGGGGATTTCGCCGCCGCCCAGCGTATTCTCGATCATTACCGTTCACAGGGCTACCGGATTGCCGTGGATGACGCCGGCGCCGGCTATTCCTCCCTGCAGGCGGTAGCGGAGCTTCAACCTGACTTTATTAAAGCGGACCGCTCGCTCGTGAAGGATCTTCATCTGCAGAAGAAAAAGGAATATATCGTAGAAACGCTGCTTGAATTCGCCCAGAAGCTGAACATTGACATGATTGCTGAGGGAATCGAGAAGACGGAGGAGCTGATGAAGCTCACTCGGATGGGCGTGCATTTCGGGCAAGGCTTTCTGCTCGGACGGCCGGGAAGGGAGCGCACCGTGCTGACGGAGGACCTTAGGGAGTGCATTCTCACCCATCGCCGGAAGCACGATACGACAGGGAGCACCTGGGCTATTGGGGACTTGGCCTCTCCCTGCGCGGAATTCAAGCCTACCGTACAGATCTCCGAGGTCGCAGGGTATTTTAAGCAAAATATTCATGCCCAAGGCGCAGCCATAGTATCTGAGGGCGTGCCGATCGGGCTCATCATGCGGGAACGGCTGTTTCAGCAGCTGGCCGGGCAGTACGGCTTCTCCCTGTTCTGGAACCGTTCCATCGATCAGCTGATGGATCCGAGACCGTTGATCGTTGATGAGCTGACGCCTGTGGAGCAGGTTTCCCAGCTCGCCACCTCCCGGGACATCCAAAATCTATATGACCTTGTGCTTATCACAAGGAGAGGGAGCTTCACCGGAGCCGCCTCCATCCGCTCCATTCTGGAGTGCATCACGAACGCACGGATGGAGAGCGCGAAGGTGGCAAGCCCGCTTACCGGCTTGCCGGGCAATATCCAGATTCATAGGGAGCTGAACAAACGCCTGACGGAGGGGCGCCGTTTTTCCGTCATTTACGCGGATTTGGATTTCTTCAAATGGTACAATGACCGGTACGGCTTCCAGAAAGGCGATCAGCTGATTCAATTCACGGCGGATTGCATCCAGCAAGCGATTGGCGTGCTTGGCAAGCCGCATGACTTTGTCGGACATATCGGCGGCGACGATTTCATTGCGATTACAAGCTGCGATGATCCCGAGAAGCTGTGCGGCGAGGTGATCCGCCGTTTCGAGCAGGGCGTGCCGCTATTCTACGAGAAGAAGGACTGGAGCTATGTGGAGGATCGCAGCGGCAACCGGATCGAAAGCACCGGAGTGACCATCTCCCTTTCGTTGATCGTCTGCGGGCAGGCCGGGCAAGTGACGGCGGACCAGATTTCCCAAGCGGCCGCGAAGCTGAAGAAGCTATCCAAGCAGGCGAAGGGAAGCATCTTCTGCTCCGATTACTTGGAGGCCGCCTATAGCAATAATTCAGGCAGCTGATCTAGCTGTACAATACAGTATACACTGCGTTTCCCGAGCTTCTGATGTGAAATGGTTTTGGCTGGGGAACGGACAGACGGGTCCTTCGGCGGATGATACCATACGGCATCGATACCAACCTTGGTAGCTCCGCAAATATCATGCTTCCAGGAGTTCCCGACCATAAGGGCATGCCGCGGACTGACCTCCAGTTTTTTCAGCGCGGCTTTAAAGAGATACGGGGACGGTTTTTTCTCGGAGGGCTTGCCTGCGGTAAAGATCCGCTCCTGCTGGAAGAACGGGATCAGGTCGAATTTCTCGAGCAAGCCGAGAACCTCCGTCCGCGGACTGTTGCTGATAATGGCCAGCTTGTAGCTGGATGCGAGCCGGTGCAGCATGGGAATGACATGCGGCGCCGGCCTCTTGGCGCTGGATTGCATGGTTCGCGCTTCCACCAGCATGCTCCTTACCATGGAAGAAGGAAGCGGGATGTCGAGCTCGGCTATGGCTTCGAGGAAACAGGCTTGCTCCAGCTCATCCAGCCGCTGAGAGGATAAATTGGTTTTGCGCCGGAGGTGCCAGCGGCGTATATAAGCCTGCCATACATCCTCCTTCGTTGGCGATTCTTCTTGAAGCCAGCGTGCGGTGTAGTCCCCCCATACGCTTTTGAAGCATTGCTCGAAGGAACGTCCTTGCTCAACCAGGGTTTGATTCACATCCAGCAGAATGGCCTTCTTGTTTACCGGCCTCGCGATCGATGTCATGGCTTACCATACCTCCGTTCCTCGTATCTCCTTTTCATTTTATGCAGAAATTGGCGTCGAACAGCCCTCCTTTACGTGAGAACCCGGTTTTTTTCTTCGGGCTCCGTATGATATGATGAAGGGAGGTATGTTAACGGTTCAAAAAATGAGGTGTAACCATGTCCAAACTGGTTTTAATTGATGGCAACAGTATTATTTATCGCGCTTTCTTCGCCTTGCCGCCGCTTAGCAACTCCAAGGGTCAGCATACGAATGCGGTATTCGGATTTACCACGATGCTGCTGAGACTCATGGAGGAACAGAAGCCTACCCATTTCCTGGTGGCGTTCGATGCGGGGAAAGCGACGTTTCGACATAAGGACTACGCAGAATATAAAGGCGGACGGGAAAAAACGCCGTCGGAGCTGTCGGAGCAATTCCCGGTCCTGAAGGAGCTGCTGAATTCCTTCGGCATTCGGCAGTTCGAGCTGGACGGATATGAAGCCGATGACATTATCGGTACGCTCACACGGGTTGCCGATGAGAAGGGCGGCATAGAGGTGCTCGTCGTTACGGGAGACAAGGACATGCTTCAGCTTGCTTCTGACCGGGTAACGATTGCTCTAACCCGGAAGGGCATTAGCGAGGTGGAGCTGTTCAGCCCGGAGTACATCGGGGAGAAGTACGGCCTCACACCTAAGCAGATCATCGACCTCAAGGGTCTAATGGGTGACACGAGCGATAATATTCCGGGAATTCCGGGCGTCGGGGAGAAAACCGCACTTAAGCTGCTCCACGAGTTCGGCTCGGTGGAGAACGTGCTGGAAAATGCCGCGAACGTCAAGGGGAAAATGGGCGAAAAAATCGCCGAGCACGCAGACAGTGCCCGCATGAGCAAGGAGCTGGCGACGATTTACCGCGAGGTGCCGCTCGACCTGGAGTGGGAGCAGCTGAAATATGAGGGTTACGACAAGCGGGAGCTCGGAGAGGCGTTCCGCAAGCTGGAATTCAAATCGCTCATTGAGAAAATGGACTTGACCGTCAGCGCGGCCGCTTCGGCCGTTCCGCAAGCGGACATGGAAGCCGTTCTAGTAACAGAGAACACAATGGACGAGCTTCTGGCCTTCCTGCCTGAGGTGAAGGCGCTGCACATCGAGATCATCGGCGATAACCCGCATACGGCGGATGTCGTCGGCATTGCCTTCAGCCCTGCTCCTGTAGAGGGCAAAGCGCTGCGCTGCTACTATATCCCATTCGAGCTTGCGGCCGGGGAGCAAGGGAAGCCGCTTCGCGAATGGCTCGCCTCGGAAGAGAAGAACGTTGCCGTATTCGACCTGCATCGCGCTCTGATCGCCCTCGCATGGAGAGGTATCGAGCTGAAGGGAGCCGGCATCTGTACGGTACTCGCCGCCTATCTGCTCGATCCGACGGAGTCCACGCTGACGCTGGACAGCCTCTCGGCACGGTATGAGCTTCCGGCGATCCCGTCCGATGAGGAGGTCTACGGCAAGGGGGCCAAGTTTGCCCTGCCGTCGATGGAGGAGCTATGCTCCTATCTATGCCGCAAGGCTGCAGCGGTCGCCTTCCTCGCGGACAAGCTGAAGGCCGATCTGGAGCAGAATGACATGGATAAGCTGTTCTACGAGCTGGAGTTTCCGCTTGCCGTTGTGCTGGCCTCCATGGAGATGAAGGGCATCAAGGTCGATGCGGAGGGGCTGAAGAAGTACGGTGCGGAGCTCGGCGTACAGCTTGAGAAGATCATGCAGGAGGTATACCAGGCCGCAGGAGTTGAATTCAATATCGGTTCTCCTAAGCAGCTTGGTGAAATCTTGTTCGAGAAGCTGCAGCTGCCCGTATGGAAGAAAACGAAGACCGGCTATTCCACCGATGCGGAGGTATTGGAGAAGCTGGAGCCGTACCATCCGGTCATCGGCCATATCCTGAACTACCGCTCGTTAGCGAAGCTTCAGTCTACGTACGTGGAGGGCTTGCTGAAGGAGGTTCGCCCGAGCGACGGAAAGGTGCATACTTACTACCAGCAGACGATTGCCGCGACCGGCCGTCTCAGCAGCCAATTCCCGAATTTGCAGAATATCCCGATCCGTCTGGAGGAGGGCCGCAAGATCCGGAAGGTATTCGTGCCGTCCGAGCCGGGCTGGCGCATTCTGACGGCCGATTACTCGCAGATTGAGCTGCGGGTGCTCGCTCACATCTCTCAGGATGAGAAGCTGATGGAAGCGTTCCGGAAAAATATGGATATTCATACGAAAACGGCGATGGACGTCTTCGGCGTATCCGAATCCGAGGTCGATTCGAACATGCGCCGTTCGGCCAAAGCGGTCAACTTCGGGATCGTATACGGCATCAGCGAATACGGCTTGTCCCAAAACCTGAATATTACACGGAAGGAAGCGGGGCAGTTTATCGAGCAGTATTTTGCCGTGTTCCAGGGTGTACGCAAATATATGGATGACATTGTGCGCAAAGCCCGCGAGGACGGCTACGTCACGACGCTGCTGAACCGCCGCCGGTACTTGCCGGAAATTACGGCCTCCAACTTTAACATTCGTTCTTTCGCCGAACGTACGGCGATGAACTCGCCGATTCAAGGCACCGCGGCGGATATCATCAAGCTGGCGATGGTACAGCTCGACGAGCGGATGCGCGAAGAAAAGCTGAAGAGCCGCATGCTGCTGCAGGTGCATGACGAATTGGTGTTCGAGGTGCCGGAGGAGGAGCTTGAGCTGATGAAGCGGACCGTTGCTGAGGTGATGGAGGGCGCTCTCAAGCTGGATGTTCCGCTGAAGGTGGATGTCGATTGGGGAGAGAATTGGTACGAAGCGAAATAAGGCTTCGCGCAATAATATACTCGGCAACTTGCGGTGCTTGCGCACCGTTGTTGCCGTTTTTGACGAGGAAGCGCTGCTACGTGTGAGGTAACCAAAGTGCATTCGTGCCATAGTGCAGAAATTTACGCTCCTCTCCCGAGTTCGGAAAGAGATTTGTGCGAAATAACAGCTTTCAGAGTGCGTAAGGGCCCAAACCGGGGCAAGAGGCCCGAGAAAGTTGTATATTCGCAGAAATCCGTTCAGATTGTCCAAACTTATAGGGGAAAAGCTGCACTTTCGCAGTAATGTTCTTTCTGAATAAGATTGCCCTTCATGAGAAGGGATATTGAATAGAAGCCATTCTTGCTTTATACGAGAGGAGGGAGTTCATCATGCCGGAATTGCCGGAGGTAGAGACGGTTCGGCGGACGCTGAATCAGCTAGTGGCTGGGAAGACGATTGCCAAGGTTGCGGTCCGGCTCAATCGGATCATCCTGCTGCCGGATGATGTTAAGCTGTTCGAGCAGCTGCTGGCGGGCCAGACGATTCATACCGTGGAGCGGCGGGGCAAATTCCTGCGCTTCATGATGGATGACTACACCATGGTGTCTCATCTGCGCATGGAGGGCCGCTATGGGCTATACCAGCAGGATGACGCAATCGAGCCGCATACGCATGTCATTTTTTATTTTACCGATGGGACGGAGCTGCGGTATAAGGACGTAAGACAGTTCGGAACCATGCACGTGTTCCCGAAAAATCTGGACTTGCAGGAGAATCCCCTCAAGAAGCTCGGATTGGAGCCGCTCGACGAAGGCTTTACCCTGAAAGCCTTTGAGGATACCATTGCAAGAAAAACAACGAAAATCAAACCGCTGCTGCTGAATCAGGAATACATTGTCGGCATCGGGAATATATATGTGGACGAGTCCTTGTACTTGGCGGGTATTCATCCGGAGCGGGAAGCGGGGTCGCTCAGCAGGAAGGAGCTTACCAAGCTGCATGAGGCGATTGTCCGAACGCTGCAGGATGCGGTGCAGGCCGGCGGCTCCTCCATCAAATCGTATGTGAACGGACAAGGCGAGATCGGCATGTTCCAGCACCAGCTGAAAATGTATGGCCGCAAGGAAGAGCCGTGTTATTCATGCGGTACGGCCATTGTGAAAACGGTGGTCGCGGGACGGGGCACGCATTATTGTCCGAAATGTCAGCCTTTAAAACGTCAACGCGTGCGAAAGGTATAGGGGAAGGCCCGTCTTGTCTGCGGACATGCACTCTCCGCCCAGAGCTCTCATATAGATAGGTTGAGGCTTTAGGTGAGGAGGAGGGGTAGCATGCTGCCTGCGATATCATTGCTGATCTTGGCGCTGGCGGTCAGTCTTGACGGCTTCGGCGTCGGTGTCATGTACGGGTTGCGTAAAATCAGAATACCGCTTGTATCCATCGCCATTATTTCCTTTTGCTCGGGGCTGATCATTTACGGGTCCATGCAGATTGGCGTATTCCTAAGTCGGTTTGTGCATCCGCAGTGGGCTAAGGGGCTTGGTGCCTTAATTCTCGTAGGGATCGGCATATGGGCGTTGTTTCAGATGTTTATGGAGAAAGAGGAGCAGGCTGACGCATCTGATGCCGGCAAGCAGCCTGTAAGCACCCCGCTTGGGGGAACGGCTGTGTATACGGTGAAGGAAATATTCACGCTGGAGCTAAAACGGTTCGGTCTGATCATCCAAATTCTGCGTTCCCCGCAGGTGGCGGATATGGACCGGTCGGGCAATATCTCTGCAAATGAGGCGATGCTGCTTGGCTTAGCGTTGTCGCTGGATGCGTTCGGAGCCGGAATCGGTGCCGCTCTGATTGGTTTTACCCCTTGGCTGACGGCGGCGGTAATCGCGTGCGCAAGCGGTATGTTCCTTACACTGGGACTTCGAATCGGGTTCCGCTATGCAGATATTCGATGGATACGCAAGTTATCGATTTTGCCCGGATTTGTTCTCATCATCATGGGTATCATGAAACTGTTCTAATTCTTCCATTACTTCGTCTTCCTAGAGGAGCATAAACATGAATATCGGATTAACCGGAGGCATTGCCTGCGGCAAGAGTACAGTTGCTTCCCTGCTCGTTCAGCGCGGCGCATTCCTGGTGGATGCCGACCGCATCGCCCGTGAGGTGGTGGAGCCGGGAAGTCCTGTGCTTTCCCGGGTGGTGGAACGTTTTGGCCCAGACATCCTTCTGGAGGACGGGTCGCTTCACCGTAAGAAGCTTGGCGAAATTATTTTTGAAAATCCGGCTGCCCGAGAGGATTTGAACGGGATTCTTCATCCGCCGATTCGAGCCATGATGCGTGAGCAGATGGCTTCTCTCGAGGCTCAGCATCCGGACAAGCTGGTTGTCGTAGACATTCCGCTGCTTTTTGAATCCAAGCTGCAGCATATGGTTTCGGAGGTCATGGTCGTGTATGTGCCGCGTGAGGTACAGCAAGAGCGACTGATGGCGCGGGACGGAATCACACGGGAACAAGCGGAAAAACGGATCGCAGCCCAAATGCCGATCGAAGAGAAAAAGCAGCTGGCGGATATCGTGATAGATAATTCCGGCACCTTGATCGAAACAGAAAAACAGGTGGACCGTTTTCTGAAGGAAAGGGGGCTGTTATGAAGTTTTTTCGAAAAAAACGAACTTTCGCTTTCCTTTTAGTGGGGTTTGTTATATTTCTTTTTCTGAGCAGCGGTGCGCTGGGGAGGATGATGTATCCGATCCATTATCAGGAGGAGATTCGGGAAAACGCGGCTAGGTATGAACTGGACCCTTTTCTCATAGCAGCCATTATTCGGGTGGAATCCAATTATGAGAAGGACATTGAATCCAAGAAAGGGGCCTACGGGCTCATGCAGTTGATGCCGGATACGTCCTCATGGATTATTGAAACCGGCCAGTTTTCACCTTCATACGGAAGGGCATTGGATAATCCGGCCGTTAGCATCCAGCTTGGATCCTGGTATCTGAACTGGCTGCATAGGCAATTCCAAGGCAATCCATATGCGGCTATTGCAGGGTATAATGCAGGGCAGGGCAATGTCATTAAATGGCTGCAATCGAAAGAATGGGACGGAACCTTGGAGAATGCGGCTATGATCCCTTTTGGCGAAACAAGACATTATGTACAGCGTGTGGTATATTACCAGAAACGATATGAGCAGTTGTACGGAGACCATTGGAATAAGAAGTAGGCTTAACGCTGAGAAAAGGCAAAGAAGCATTGGACAAGCTCCTTGCGGAGGTTTGTCCAATACTTCTATGCGTATTGCTCAAAACGTGGTATTATTTGAATTGACCGGCAAGAGATTGCTCAGCGATTTGTACCAGGCGGCGTGTAATGTGACCACCGATCGCACCAGTATCACGAGTAGCCATGTTACCGTAGTAACCGTCTTGTGGAATCGCGATACCGAGTTCCTGAGCTACTTCGTATTTCAATTGGTCCAGCGCTTGACTAGCCTGTGGGACAACCAAAACGTTGCTACCACCAGATTGACCTGCACCCATGTCTGTTCACCTCCTTGTCGTTGGTAATCCTATTATGCTCGTTTCCTTGGCGTTCATAACAGGTAGTGTATGGTAATACTGAAAGGATGTATCCCGCTCATGAAATGCCCTTATTGTGACTATAGTGGAACCAAGGTGCTTGATTCCCGCGCAGCCAACGAGAATAAATCGATCCGTCGCCGGAGAGAATGTGAACGATGCCAGAAGCGTTTCACGACCTTCGAGATGGTGGAGGAAACGCCTCTTATCGTCATTAAGAAAGACGGAAGCCGTGAGGAATTCAGCCGGGAGAAGATGATGCGAGGATTAATCCGCGCGTGCGAGAAGCGCCCTGTGTCGGTAGAGCAGCTGGACAAGATCGTATCCGAGGTGGAGAAACAGATCCGCAATACGGCGCACGCCGAGGTGGACAGCCGCCAGATCGGCGAGATCGTAATGGAGCAGCTGTACCCGGTGGATGAGGTTGCCTACATTCGTTTTGCCTCGGTATATCGTCAGTTCAAGGACATTAATATGTTCATGAAGGAATTGAATGATATTTTGCTGAAGCACCAAGTCGGCGGACAGGGATAACAGCATGTAAAATCAAGTGTTGACAAGCAATCATGCTCCGTGGTAATATACATTTTGTCGCCACACGGGGCCTTAGCTCAGCTGGGAGAGCGCATCGCTGGCAGCGATGAGGTCAGGGGTTCGATCCCCCTAGGCTCCATACATAAACAAAAGTTAACCGATCCAACGAGGGTCGGTTTTTTTATTTTTGAAAAAGCAAGGAAAGTGTTCATCTGAGCTATACTGGTAATATGCTATTCGCAGATAAACTTCTACGAATCGGTCGAGTATTAGGAGGGAACCGGTCATCGGAAATGAGATGAGTGTAAAAGGAAAATTGCTAAAACTTGGCGTGCTGGATCTGGTCCCGGTATTCGGAAACAGGAATGATACTTACGCATTAGAACGGGCGGCAGAGCTTGCACAGACGGCGGAGCTGCTAGGGTATTCCCGCTATTGGGTGGCCGAGCACCATAATATGCCGCTATTGGCTTGCCCCTCGCCAGAAGTGCTTTTAGCTCACATTGGAGCCCGAACGAAGCGGATTCGTATCGGTTCGGGCGCGGTGTTGCTGCCGCACTATAAGCCGCTCAAAGTAGCGGAATCTTTTCGTTTGCTGGCTGCCCTGTACCCCGGTCGGATCGATCTGGGCATAGGCCGGGCACCCGGTGGAAATGCTCATGCCAGTATGGCGCTTAGCGGCAATTTTTTGGAAAATGTGGGGCAAATGCCGGATAAATTAAAGGATATCGCCAGGCTGCTGCAAGGCAGCTACACCTATGAGGGAGAACCGATCGGCGCCCGTCCGAATCCTTCTGTTCAACCGGAGGTATGGCTTCTAGGAACCAATAAGAAAAGCGCGGAATATGCAGCGGCATTCGGGATGGGTTACGTATTCGGCCAATTTATGAGCGAGACGGATCCCGGGGAGGTACTGCGTGTTTACCGCGAATCTTTTGTTCCCTCGCCGCTCTGTCCCAAGCCCCAAATAATGATAACCGTAGGTGTTGCATGTACGGCAACCGACGCAGAGGCAAGGAGACTGGCGCTCTCGAGCGGTTCCATGTTCCGTGAAGAGGTGCAGGCCGGACAATCGATGCCGTATTCGGCACGCAAACTGCTTGTGGGGACAGCTTCATCTGTTCAAGCTCGATTACAGGAGTTGTCGGATTTATATGGAGTTGATGAATTCATGCTTGTAACTATGATCCCTGATTACGCCGAGAGGCTGCGTTCCTATGAATTGCTTGCTCAATCCACTTTTTAATTTGACAAAAGGGCAAGCGTTGCTTACAATTATTTAAACTGACCGTTCAGTATAAATAAATAGGAATCAGGTGAACGTATGCCCAAGGTAGGGATGGAACCGAAGCGCCGAGCGGATGTCATTAATGCTGCATTAACCTGTATTAGCGTTCACGGGATGGACGGGATGACCTTAGATAAGGTTGCCGAGTATGCGAAATGCTCTAAGGGAGTAATTATTTACTATTTTAAAAATAAGGATCAGTTGATCGTGGAAGCCTTCCGGTCCTTCATGGCTTACTACGGTCTGAAGATACAATCCGAAATCGACAGCTCCATGCCGGCGGATCAAATGATCGATATTACGATGAAGCATATCCTGCCCCCATACGATGACGATAAAAGCAACGAGATGAAGCTAAATGTGTCGCCGCTGGACGGGATAGAAGCCATGTTTATCCCGATCGAGGATCAGGCGAGACTCTTTCTTCAGTTGTTCTCCAAGGCTGTATTGGACCGCAGGCTGCAGGAGGTTGTGTCCACGAGCTACATGACGGACCTCCAAGGTATCGCCAAAATTTTCGATTATGGCAACAGGACGGGCCGCATGAATGTGGAAGATCCCCAAAGCGCTGCATACGGGCTGCTTGCCATGGTAATCGGACTCAGCTTCTTTAGAGTCGCGAACATTCCGCCCGTTCATGGCGAGGATAACCGATACGTCGGTGAGGATTTTATTAGGAAGATGACAGGGGGCTAGTTGAAATGAACATTGCTAAAGTAGTGGCTAACGGGGTGCCCATTGCCGTTGTGAGCGGCAGCGAGGTCGCCGTCGAGGATGCACAGTCAGCTTTGGATCTTTTGGCAACCGTGCGTTATGAAACCGACAGCGATCGGATGATTCTGCACAAATCGCTGCTGAGCGAAAGCTTTTTCGATCTGAGTACGCGCCTTGCAGGGGAAGTGGTACAGAAATTTATCAATTACCGGATGAAGCTTGCTATCGTGGGTGATTTTTCTACGTATTCCAGTAAAAGTCTCAAACACTTCATCTATGAGAGCAATAACGGAACCGATCTTTTCTTTCTGCCAGACGTACAACAAGCCATTGACCGGTTAAGCAGGGTGAGCTAGTTGGTGAACGGGAGGATGTGGATGCTTGAGATCCCCATGGTGCCGATTCCGGCGGGTGAAGTTGAATTAAGGGATGACCGAATCAAGCGAAATTGGACGACGCGGGTGGATTCTTTTTTATTAGGGCAGGTTCCTGTTACAAGGGGATTGTATGATGCGATCATACCCAGGGCAGTCGAAGCTCACTACGAGCCACAATCTCCGGTAGTGGACGTCTCATGGCATGATGCTGTTGCCTTTTGTAATTTGCTTTCCCGGCAAGCCGGCCTGCAGGAATGCTACTCGGTAAGCGAGGACGGAGAACGTGTCGACTGGAACAGGGAGGCCTGCGGTTACCGGCTTCCAACAGAAGCGGAATGGCAGTATGCGTGTAAAGCCGGAACTGGCGGTTATCGTTACGGCGAGCTCGAGACCATAGCCTGGTATCTTGAGAATGCCGAAGGCAGGGTACATCATGTGGGGCAGAAGCAGCCGAATGCGTGGGGTCTCTACGATATGCTGGGAAATGTGTGGGAGTGGTGCTGGGATGTATATGATCCCAAGGTATACGGGTCTTACCGAATTTTTCGCGGTGGGAGCTGGGCGGAAGAGGCAAGGGGATGCGGAGCCACCTGCCGCCGTCGAAGCCATCCGACGTTTCGGATCGATGATCTTGGGTTTCGTCTGGCGAGATCCTGCTAAGGGAACGATGGGGTACCCTCTTCTGCAAGAAGGACGCCATCGTGTCCAACAAGGGAAGCAAAGCTGCTAAAGTGCAGAAATCCACGATTCCAATCGAAGTTCAGAACGGAATTTGTGAGAATGAGCATCTTTAAGATCGCACAATGGCTGAAAGTGTGGCAAATGGTCTCGGAATGCTGTATATACGCAGAAATCCTCTTCGATTTGATGAGAATGGTGGAGAAAGCTGCCTTTTTGCAGAAGTGTACCATTCAATTTAACACACAGAGATCTTCTAAGGACCGTCCGGTGCAGGACGGTTTTTTCTTTGGTTACTTACTGATGACAAGCACAATTGTTTGTGTTACGATTTATTCGTTTCGTGTTACGATTGATGAGGCCTACATAAAGATTCAGCCCGAACACGGTCATAGATGAGAATCGGGAGTGAGAGAGCTTGAGAAGTATCATAAGAAGCTATGGGATCTTGATTCTAATCATGCTGATCCTTGCGGCAGGATGCTCGGGGAAGCAGAAGGAAACGGCTGCGGGCAATAAACAAGAGCTTCTGCTTGCCGTAGGCGGTGAGCCGGAGCACGGCTTCGACCCGACGACAGGCTGGGGAAGATATGGCTCGCCTCTGTTCCAAAGCACCTTACTGAAAAGGGATCATGCGATGAACATTACATATGATCTTGCTACCTCTTATGAGGTAAGCGGTGACGGTAGGGTTTGGACCGTATCGCTTCGCAAGGATGTCAAGTTCTCTGACGGAAAGCCGTTATCTGCTGCCGATGTCCAATATACGTTTCTAACGGCTGCTAAGAGCGGTTCTGCTATCGACCTTAGTATCTTGAGCGATGTGGAAGCACCGGAAGAGCATGTCGTCCGGTTCAAGCTCAAAGAGCCGCAGTCTACGTTTATCCAATATCTCGTGTCGACGGGGATTGTTCCAAAGCATGCCCACGGGAAGGATTATGCATCCCATCCTATTGGCTCCGGTCCGTTCCGGCTCGTGCAGTGGGATAAGGGGCAGCAGGTGATTGTCGAACCGAACCCGGAATATTACGGGAAACCATCGGCCTTTAAGAAAATCACGTTTATGTTCCTGAACGAAGATGCTGCCTTGGCCGCGGCGAAGGCGGGGAAGGTGGATGTAGCTGCCATTCCGGCAAGCTTCAGCAAGATGACCGTTGCGGGCATGAGGCTCGAAGCCGTGAAGTCGGTGGATAATCGGGGCATCATGTTTCCCTACGTGAAAGCAGGGAGCAAGACGAAGGAAGGCTACCCAATCGGGAACGATGTAACCTCCGAAGCGTCCGTTCGAAAAGCCATCAACCTGGCGCTCGATCGAAAAGCGCTGGTGAATGGGGTGCTTGAGGGTCACGGTACACCTGCTTATACGATCAATGACGGCCTCCCTTGGTCGAACCCGGATGCCGCCATCAAGGATGGCGACATGGCCGGCGCCAGAAAGCTTCTGACGGATGACGGCTGGAAAGACACCGACGGGGACGGCATTCTTGAGAAAAATTCGCGCAAAGCCGAGCTTACGCTCTTATACCCTGCGAGCGATGTCAACAGACAGTCATTGGCGATTGCCGCCGCGGATATGCTGAAGCCGCTCGGAATTGCGGTTAAGGCGGAAGGGAAGAGCTGGGATGAGATTCGAAAGCAGATGCATGCCCATCCCGTATTGTTAGGCTGGGGGAGCCATGATCCGCTGGAAATGTACAATGTATACAGCAGCAGGTTCGGCGGCGTGGAATACTATAATCCTGGCTTTTACAGTAATCCGGCGGTGGAGGCTTATATGGAGAAGGCTTTGAGAGCAACTGATGAGAAGGAAGCGGCGAAATATTGGAGAAAGGCGCAATGGGACGGCCAAACCGGTTTAAGCGCCCAAGGCGACGCACCATGGGCTTGGCTTGTAAACCTGGATCATTTGTACCTTGTTAAGGAGGGTCTGGATATCGGCAGGCAAAAGATTCATCCTCACGGTCATGGCTGGCCGGTTACGGATAACATTGAGGAATGGCAATGGACCGAGTGATGAGAACCTCAGCTTCGTTCGCGAAGAGTCTGACCTTTTTCCTGCTGCGCAAAGGGGCCAGGTTGATTCTGCTACTCCTGGCGGTAAGCAGTATCTCCTTTGCGCTTGCAGAGTACTCCCCTATGGATCCGGTGCAGGCCTACGTTGGCGCCGACCTGATGAGGGTTAGCCCCGAGCAGCGGGAGGCCATTGCCGAGTATTGGGGGCTTAACAAGCCGCCTGTGGAACGCTTTACCTTGTGGCTCGGTTCCGTCATACGCGGTGAGCTCGGCACCTCCATGATCTATCGCCTGCCCGTGACGGAGGTCATTCAGGAGCGGTTCGTCAGCTCCGTCTTTCTGATGGGGGCCGCATGGCTGCTTTCGGGCCTTCTTGGGTTTGCGCTGGGGGTAATCGCAGCAATGAAGAGAAATACGTGGATCGACAAGCTCATTCAATTGTATTGCTATTCGCTTTCGGCAACTCCCGCCTTTTGGCTGGGGCTGTTGTTCTTGATGATCTTTGCCGTCTGGCTCGGTTGGTTTCCCGTAGGCTTAGGCGTCCCTGCCGGTGTGCTTGCGGAGCAAGTAACCCTTGCGGACCGGCTGGAGCATATGGCCTTGCCCGCACTCACTCTCAGCGCCGCAGGAACGGCTTCCATTACGCTGCACACGCGTCAAAAGTTGGTTGAGGTGCTGGACAGCGATTATATCTTGTTTGCCAGAGCAAGAGGAGAGCAGGGTTTTCCGTTGTTTTGGCGGCATGGACTGCGCAATGTAGCTCTGCCCGCCGTTACTTTGCAATTTACTGCCTTTAGCGAGCTGTTCGGCGGAGCGGTGCTTGCCGAGCAGGTATTTGCTTATCCCGGCTTAGGTCAAGCTACCGTGGAAGCAGGGCTGCGCGGGGATGTACCTCTGCTGCTCGGCATCGTTCTGTTCAGCACGCTGTTTGTTTTCTGCGGCAATCTGCTGGCGGAGGCGGCTTATCGCTTTATCGATCCCAGAGTGAAGGAGGGGCAAGCGGTATGAGAACTTTGGCTAAGCCTTGGAAGTCAGCCTTCAGGCTCCCTAAGCTGCATGGACGCCAGCGCGCCCTCCTCTCGGCAGGAAGCGCTTTGGCATTTCTACTGTTCATTTGGCTTGGTTCCGTCTTCTTGCCGGAGGGGGGATTGCAATCACAGCTGGAGCTGCGGAATGTGCCGCCCTCTCCGGAGCATCTCTTCGGAACGGATTGGCTGGGACGAGATATGCTGACCCGAACGTGGAAAGGGCTGCAGCTTAGTCTGCAGGTCGGATTCATCGCAGGCGGAATCAGTGTCATTCTTGCAACGGTGCTCGGTCTCTCTGCAGCAGCCTTCGGAAAAGGGGTAGACCGGGTCATTACCTGGCTTATCGATTTGTTCTTGAGCGTACCTCATCTGGTTGCGCTCATTCTCATCGCCTTCGTTCTTGGGGGCGGGGCCAAGGGCGTCATTGCGGGAGTAGCGCTAACCCACTGGCCAGCGCTGACGCGGGTGATCCGGGCGGAGGTCCTGCGGCTTCGTTCCTCCGAGTATGTGCTAATCTCCAAACGAATGGGGAAAAGTGCCTATTGGATCGGAAGCCGCCACCTGCTTCCCCACCTGCTGCCGCAGCTGCTTACCGGGCTGGTGCTGGTAATTCCCCACGCGATTCTGCACGAAGCGGCGGTAACCTTTGTAGGACTGGGACTTTCTCCGCACGAGCCCGCGATCGGGGTGATTTTATCGGAATCCATGCGTTATCTTTCCGCCGGTTTATGGTGGTTAGCCGTGTTCCCCGGTCTGTGTCTCTTTCTTGTTGTTCGAAGCATAGCTCAGCTGGGAGAGCAGTGTCGATTACTGACCGACCCGCATCATTCTCATGACTGATCGGCTGGAGGAAAATCATATGGCTCTTTTGGAAATAGAGGATTTATCCGTTCGTTTTACCCAATATACGAAAGGCATGCGCCAAAGCACGATTCAGGTGCTGCATGAGCTTCGCCTGTCGATCCATGCCGGTGAAATTGTAACGGTGTTCGGCTCCAGCGGTTCAGGCAAAAGTCTGCTTGCCCATGCCGTCTTGGGGATTTTGCCGGGGAATGCAAGCTCTACGGGAACGATTCGGTTCGGGCGGGAGCCGCTTACTCCCGAAAGACAGGCGAAGCTAAGAGGAAACCAAATTTCCCTAGTGCCACAATCGGTTTCTTACCTGGATCCGCTGATGCGGATAGGAAATCAGGTCAGGCAATCGGTGAAAGCGGGTGACCCCGTCTTGAAGCAGAGAGAGGTCTTCGACCGGTACCGGCTGAAGCGGGAGACGGAAAACTATTTTCCGTTTCAGCTGTCGGGAGGTATGGCAAGAAGAGTTCTTGTATCCACAGCGGTCGTAAGCGGCGCTAAGCTCATCATTGCTGATGAGCCTACCCCGGGGCTGGACCCCGTAATTGTCGGGGAAGCGCTTGGCTGCCTTCGGGAGCTGGCCGATCAAGGCTGCGCCGTCATGCTGATTTCCCATGATATCGAATCGGCGCTGACGGTATCCGACCGGGTCGCGGTTATGTATGCGGGGCGTGTGGTCGAACAGTGTCCTGCGGAGGATTTCAGCGGATCGGGGGAACGATTGCGACATCCTTACACCCAAGCATTATGGCGCTCATTGCCGCAAAATGATTTCACCCCTCTGCCCGGATCGCAGCCGTCTGCAGATGCTTTGCCGGAAGGCTGTGTATTCGCGCCGAGATGTTCCGCCGCTACCCGTGAATGCCTCGGGGCTGTACCGGCAATGAGAGAGGTTAGAGGCGGACTCGTGAGGTGCATTTATGCTTCTTGAGGGGAATAAGCTGGGCTATGGCTATGCGAACCGGCCTTGGCTTTTTAATCATGTGGATATTCGGATCGAATCCGGGGAAAGAGTCGGTTTGGTCGGTCCCAGCGGCTGCGGTAAATCGACGTTGGGCCGCTTGCTGGCAGGCTATGCCAAACCGCTCCAAGGGAATGTAACCTTAGACGGAAACCCTCTTCCCGAGAAGGGGTACCATCCCGTTCAAATGATCTTTCAGCATCCGGAAAAGGCAGTCAATCCAAGATGGAAGCTGCGCAGAACGTTGAATGAAGGCTGGGCGCCGGAGCAAGACCTTCTGCAGCGGCTCGGCATTGAGCCTGCCTGGCTGGATCGTTGGCCTAACGAGCTGTCGGGAGGTGAGCTGCAGCGCATTTGCATCGCAAGGGCGCTTAGCCCGCAGACTCAATTTCTGATCGCCGATGAAATGAGTACGATGCTGGATGCCGTCACGCAAGCGCAGCTGTGGCATGCCTTGCTCGAGGCGGCTCAGACGCGCAACATGGGGATGCTTGTCATCAGTCACGAACGGCACTTGCTGCGGCGTGTCTGTCATCGGATCATAGAGTTTCCGGCAACGGGAACGATGGAACCGCAATAACGGGTCCTTTTCACATACCGGGAGGAGTTCCTGGAGTGGCTGCCGAATGGGTTATGACAAACGGATATAGAAGGGAGCCGGCCGGTCCGGCCGTCATGGCCCCTGGCTCTGACGAGAGCCGCCGGCGACGAAGATGACTACTATCAGCTTCAGCGTCATGCAGCCACCGCAGGCTGTAAGCAGGGATATCGAATGTCTGCGAATCGCAACGCACACGGGACATCAGCCGCTTGACGTCAAGGTATGCCCGAGCGGGTACCCGGGGATCGTATTTCAGCTTGCTGCCGACCGTACCTCTGCCATCGAGAGCATCGCCATCCGCTCCGCGAAAACGACCGCGATCCCGTTCCTGTTTCTTCATGGCCAAGGATCGGAGCCAAGCTTCATGCGCTTTCACGGCAAGCCTTACACCACGATTCAGATCGTTTTCAAGCCCCATGCTTTGTACAGCTTGTTCGGCTGGGACGCTTCACTTCATAATCAAGGCTTTCTAGAGCCCCACCAATTCGGAGCGGAGGGACTTGAGGAAGAGCTTCGGCAAGCGGGCTCAACGGACGAACGAGTCGAATTGCTGGGCTGCTTTCTTACGGCAAGGAAGGAACAGACTCATGCTCGGGACGAGCTCATCGAATCGACGCTTGATTACATACGTGATCATATCGAAACGGTTTCCGTAAAACAGCTGGTAGCCTGCTTTCATCTGTCGGAGCGGCAATTCCAAAAACGGTTCGCCCGGGTCGTAGGGTTGCCGCCGAATTTATTCATTCGGGTAAGGAGGATCAATGAGGCGCTGAAGCGGATGCACTCCGGTGAGTATGAACGGTTATCCGATGTGGCTTATGCGCTGAACTATTACGATCAGTCTCATTTTATCCGCGATATGAAATTGTTCTCTTGGGTAAGTCCGAAGCATATCGCGATGAAGGTCAGCGAATTTCACAGTGATTTAGCCGGGTCTTCTTATCTGTAGAAGGACGGTTTTGTCCAATTTTTTCTGTCATCCTTGGGGTATGATGTAGTTCTTCCCATAACCGACTACCCCCTGAGGAGTGACGAGCAAATGAAGAAGATAAAAGTGCTGAACCGGATATCGATTGACGGTTACTTTGCCAGTCCGAACGAAGCGAGCTTCGGTATGGACTGGTTTATCCATGACCCGGAGGTGGACAAGGCAGTACATTCGATCGGCGGCAAAATGAATACGCTGATTCTGGGAGGGACGACTTACCGCGGATTTGAACAGTATTGGGTTCCTGTTCTGAACGATCCTCATGCACCCCGGCAGTTGAAGGAGATCGCAGAGGAGTTAAATGACATGACCAAGATTGTTTTCTCCAGATCGATGACAGCTTCGAAATGGGATCATACCCGGATATTTCCCGACCGATTGCTGGAGACCGTACGTCAGCTGAAACGGGAGGCCGATTCCGATATTCTCCTGCTGGGCAGCGGATCCATTTTACAGCAGCTTGCTCGGGAAGATTTGATCGACGAGTATATTTTTATCGTCACCCCTGTCATTTCCGGCGGAGGAAAGCCATTGTTCCAGGATGTGAAACAAACCGGGCTTACTCTGGAAAAGGCGATCACGTTCGCATCCGGAAACGTCGTGCTTCATTATACGGTTCAGCGGTAAAGCAAAAGCTGCGATAGATCCATAAACCCGGTATAGTAGGCTCTGTGGCTGTTGACGATAGAGAAAGGCCGTACTTATAATGAAGTCATGTCGATGAACATCCTATCCACCAAATTATACATGCCCCCGTCGCGGCCCAAGGTTGTTCGGCGGACTCGCCTATTGGAGCGACTGAATGAGGGGATGCACCGCAAGCTGACCATCGTGTCCGCACCTGCGGGCTATGGCAAAACGACGCTTGTCGCCGAATGGCTCGCGGGCTGCGGAAGAACGGCCGTATGGCTTTCCTTGGACGAGGGCGACCACGATCCTGCACGCTTTCTCACCTATCTGACGGCTGCCCTGCAGACGATGGACAGGAGTATCGGGGAAGGCGTATTTGCTTTGCTTGCCTCTCCCCAGCCGCCGCCGTCGGAATTCATTCTAACTACACTGCTTAATGATATAAAAGCCCATCCTTACCCGTTTCACCTCGTGCTTGACGATTACCACGTGTTGGATGCAGGTCCCGTCGATAAGGCGATCACCTTCCTGCTTGAGCGCATGCCTCCGCAGATGCATCTGGTCATCACAACCCGCAAGGACCCCTCGATTCCCTTGGGACGGCTGCGTGCCCGCGACCAGCTTACGGAATTACGCGCTGCAGACTTGCGGTTCGACTTCCCCGAAACAGTTGAGTTTCTTGGAGAGGTCATGGGCCTCAGCTTGTCGAACGACGAAATGGCGCATCTTGATTCCCGCACGGAAGGCTGGGTTGCCGGCCTGCAGTTAGCTGCGCTATCCATGAAAGGCGATTCGGACATATCGGGCCGCAGCGCTTCCTTCACCGGCACCCACCCCTTCGTATTGGACTATCTGGTGGAAGAGGTGCTGAAGCGGCAGCCTGCCCCAATACAGACCTTCCTGCTGCGAACCTCGATCCTCGACCGATTCTGCGGCCCGCTCTGCGATGCGGTAATGGCCGGTGCTGATAAAGAGCCTAGCATCTCACCCGGGCAGGAAGTCCTGGCGTATCTCGAGCAGGCCAACCTGTTCCTTGTCCCGCTCGATCAGGAGAAGCGCTGGTATCGGTATCACCATCTCTTTGCAGAGCTGCTGCGGCAAAAGCTACCGTCGATGTCAGCGACAGCTCCGCTTCATGTGCGTGCCAGCGAATGGCTGGAAGCACAAGGCTGCGAGCTGGAGGCGTTTCACCATGCGGCCGCAGCGGGAGAGACGGCCCGGGCCGTTCGATTGATAGAGGGCAAAGGGATGCCCTTGCTCTTTCGTGGAGCGGTGACGCCCATTCTGAATTGGCTGGCATCACTGCCCGAAGAGGAGCTGGACGCATGGCCTTCGTTGTGGGTGACCTATGCATCTGCTTTGCTATTGTCAGGCCGGCTGTCCGGCGTACAGCAGAAGCTGCAAGCTGCGGAGAAGGCGCTGCAAGGCATCCCGCATGACGATAAGAGCCGCGATCTCATCGGGCATATTGCCTCGATACGAGCCACGATGGCTGTCAACAAGCATCAGGCGGAAACGATCCTCTCCGAGTCGCGCCGTGCCTTAAGTTATTTGCACCAAGGCAATCTGCCCGTCCGCACCGCTACTACCTGGACCCTGGGATACGCTTATCAGCTTCTAGGGGAGCGGGCAGCGGCAATCGCGGCCTATACCGAAGCATTATCCGCCAGTCAAACAATAGGGCACGTCATGATCACTATCATGGCCACTCTCGGCATAGGCCTGCTGCAGGAAGCGGATAACCGGTACCATACGGCGGCGGAAACTTATCGTCATGTGCTGGCATTGGCGGGCGACCCGCCGCTACCTGTCGCTTGCGAGGCTCATCTGGGCTTAGCCCGTATCCATTATGAATGGAACCGGCTGGAGGAGGCACAGCGGCACGGCCAACAGGCGTCCCGGCTGGCCGGACTGCTGGAGCATTCGGACCGGGTCGTGGCCTGCGAGGTGTTTCTCGCGCGGTTGAAGCTGGCTCAAGGGAAAGTGAGCGAGGCTGCCGAGATCGTTGTCCGGTCCGAGCATTTTGCAAGACAGCATCGGTATGAGCAGCAATTCCCCTTCATCTCCGCCGTACACGTGCAGGTGCTGCTTCGGCAGGGCAATCTCATGGCAGCCTCGCAGCTCGCCCGGAAGCACAAGCTTCCTGTGAGTCTGGCTCGGGCCCATCTGGCTCAAGGAGATACAGCTGCCGCGCTGGCTCTGCTGGGACCGCACATGGAATGGCTGGAAGCCAAAGGCTGGGAGGATGAACGGCTTCAAGGCTTGATCCTCGAAGCCCTTGCGCTGCATGCCCATGGAGATAAGCTGAGATCCTTGCAGCAGCTGAGCTATGCCTTGGCATTAGCGGAGCCGGGAGGCTTCGTCCGGCTGTTTCTCGAGGAAGGGCAGCCGATGGCCGGTCTCTTGTCGGAAGCCGCGGCTGCGGGAATCATGCAAGAGTACATCGGAAAGCTGCTGTCCGCCATGAAAGCGGAGGGAATCTATTGCGGGCTCCTCTCCGATTCGCCTCAAGCGCCCTCACTGATTGAGCCCCTTACCGCGCGGGAAACGGAGGTGCTCCGTCTCATAGCCTTAGGCTTGTCGAATCACGAGATAGGCGAGCGCCTTTTCATTTCCTTGAGTACGGTGAAAGGGCATAACAGGATCATCTTCGACAAGCTGCAGGTCAAACGGCGCACCGAAGCGGTTGCTCTTGCACGCAAGCTTGGCCTTCTCTAAGCATTTCGTCAAAACCGTACTTTAGTATCTATGGAATCGTACCCATTGACATGTATGCTAATTCTAATATGCCGTTGGGGAGGAAGTCCATGAGAGCGATACTATGTACAAAATACGGTTCCGCGGATGTGTTGAAGCTGGCTGAGGTTGAGAAGCCGATTCCCAAGGACAAGGAAGTGCTGGTGAAAATTCATGCGACGACGGTGTCGGCCGGGGACTTGCGTGTGCGCCGCTTTCAAAGCCCGCTATCGCTGTGGCTCCCTATGCGCATTGTCTTAGGACTTAGGAAACCAAGGAAGCCCATCCTGGGCGTCGAGCTGGCCGGAGAGATTGAAGCGGTGGGCAAGGAGGTCCGCAGCTTTCGGAAAGGGGACCAAATTTATGCCCTGACCGGGATGGGCTTCGGTGCGCATGCGGAGTATACATGCTTGCCGGAGGAAGGTGTGATAGCTTTAAAGCCGGCGAACATGAGCTATGAAGAGGCGGCTGCCGTTCCTATGGGAGCTACGACAGCATTGCATTTTTTTCGCAAAGGGAATATACGGCAAGGGCAGAGGGTTCTAATCTATGGAGCTTCCGGAGCGGTAGGCATGTCTGCGGTGCAGCTGGCGAAATATTATGGCGCGGGGGTTACCGGGGTGTGCAGCACCTCCAACCTTGAATTCGTCAAAGCCATAGGGGCGGATCAGGTGATGGACTACACGAAGGAGGATTTTACCCTGGAAGTAGGGTGCTACGATCTGATCTTCGACGCTGTAGGGAAGCTCTCGAAATCCGCTGCCAAGAAAGCACTGGCTCCAAATGGGAGCTATGTGACGGTCGATGGCCAAGGGATTGCCAAGGTACGTAAGGAAGATCTGCTGTTCCTCAAAGGGCTCGCAGAAGCAGGGAAGCTGAAAGCGGTAATCGATAGACGCTACCCGCTGGAGCAAGTTCCCGAAGCGCATCGTTATGTTGAAAAAGGACATAAAAAAGGGAATGTCGTCATCACGGTGAAGCATGATAACTGTATGTAATTTACTAAGAGAAGGCCACTGGGTTGCCGTTACCGGTGGTTTTTATTTTGCGCTTATAAAGAGGTATGGTAATCCTTGTCCTTAGTCCCTTAGACAAAAAGCTAAAAATATCTTATACTAAACCGTGTCGAATAATGTCGAGTGGGCAAACCTTTCGAAAGGAAGGGGCGCAAAGCTTCGGGCCTAAGGTGTGTTGACTCTAGGGCGGCCGGGCCGCAGAAATCGGATTGCGTTTGAATCATCGCAACGCGGCGCCAATAACTCGCAGCATGTCATGTTCATCGATGGAGTGAGGGGAAAGCCTATGAATTTGCGGATCAAATTGCCGATCCTTATCGTTGTCATTGTTTCAGCTTCCATACTTATCTCCGGGATCATCACTTATTTCTATAGCTCGGAGCTTCTGCTTCGCAAGAGTGATGACGAAATGAAGGCGAATGCTTATCGTATGGGAGAAGCCATTCGTGGGTTGGTTTCTGCAGAAATACGCCAAACCGAAATCCTCGCCTCCCAGCAGCTGTTTCGTCATACGCTGGCCGCTAGAAGCGAAGCCGGCGTACATTTTTTTGACTTGACGAATCCGCAACGCTCATTAACTACGAAGGCGCTTCAGGACGCTTATTACGGTTCGGTGCTGCATGAGAAATTTTGGCTCGGCGATTCCGAGGGAGTAGTTATTGCAGGCAGCGACGCGGCACCGGAGACAGGTCAAATTATAGTGAAGGACCGCAGCTACTTTATCGCGGCGATGAACGGGGCACCGGCTGTTAGCGGTACGATTGCTTCCAGGGCCCACAGCCAAACGATTATCGTAATTGCGGCGCCGGTTAAGGACGCGTCAGGCCAAGTCATGGGGGTCGTCGGCAATTCCATTTATACTTCTTTTTTCTCGGATCAGTTGAAGGGCATCAAAGTAAACAAGCGTGGAGTGTTATATATCGTTGACGCTGACGGAATGATACTGGCTCACTCCACCAACGACAACTTGATCCAATCGCAGGTAAAAAACGAGGAAATTTTAAGCATCATTCGGGATCAATCCGATGAAATGAACGGTGGCATGGTGATTTCGAACGATCAAGGCTCCAAATATTTGGCGTATTCCAAAATCCCTTTGGCCGATTGGATCGTCATAGTAGAGGATGATGCGGCAGACATTCAAAGCCCGCTGATCGATTTGGCATATAAGTACGCGATGGTGCTTCTTCTTTCCATCACGACGGCGTTCGGGTTATTCGTCTTGATCTTGTTCCGTTGGGTAACGAGACCGCTTCATGAGATTATTAGAGTGATCATGCGAGCCGGGGCAGGGGATCTTACCGCCCGGGTGGAGCTCCGGGCAAAGGATGAATTTCGTGTGCTCGGGACCTCGCTCAATGACATGCTGATTCGAATCGGGGAGCTGATGCAGGCGCAGGAGACGGCGAACCGCCTTCAGCTGGAGAATGTCGCGGAGCGGGAGAGGAGCCGGGTTTCCGAGCTGCTTCGAAACTCCATGTATAGGCTGAACTCTACCTTGGATGTCGAGCAAGTGAAGGATCTTGCCTTCAGCGAGCTGCAGAAGCTTGTCCGTTATGATCGCGCAGCTACATGGATGCTGGAGTCCGATCGTTTAATTCCCTATGCGGAAGCAGATCGCGGGATAGGAAGGTCTCAGCAGGATGCCTTTGAGGTTAAAGCTTGGTTTGCTCAAATGACGCAAGACCACCAACCGATAGTTGCATGCAGTACGAATGGAAAGGGCTACCTTCTGGCCGCTCCGCTCGAAATGCACGGGAAGCTAGTGGGTCTGCATCTCATCGAGAGAAAGGAGCCGGCCTTCGAGCGAAGTGAAGTCGAGCTGGTGTTAAGCTTTTGCAGCCAAGCGGTCATCGCCGTGACGAATGCGCAGCTGTATCGGGAAAAGGAAATGATGGCCATAACGGACGAGCTGACCGGCATCTATAATCGCCGCCAATTTTTCCACCTGGCCGAGCAATGGCTGGAACGGGCCGAGCTGCATGGAGAGCCGATCTCCGTTATTTTATTTGATGTAGATTATTTCAAGCAGGTAAACGATCGCTTCGGACATCTCTTTGGGGATTTGGTGCTGAAGAATGTACCGCTGTTAGTGGCTCCGCATCTTCCGTCTCAGCATCTTATGGCACGTTATGGCGGCGAGGAGTTTGTTCTTCTGCTGCCGGGACACCGTGGTGCGGAGGCATGGATGGTTGCGGAAGCGATGCGCCGAAGTGTAGCCGATCACAGCTTCGAAGTTGAGCAGCTGCCGATTCACATTACGGCAAGCCTTGGCGCAGCGGAGAATGTGAGGGGTGAAGGGCTAAGGTCGATGCTGCAGCGGGCGGATCAAGCCTTGTATGAAGCGAAACGTTCGGGACGCAACCGTACCGTTCTCGCCGAACCCTCCGTGAGAACGGAATGACACTCATAGTATATTGGAAGGCAGGTACCTTGTTAGAACGACACAACGAGGCGCCTGCCTTTTCCATTTAAGCACGTTTGGAGCCGAGCCGTTTTACTTTGTCGAGCCACTTGGCCCGCAGCTCTTCCGAGGACGGCCTGACCGGTCCGATCTCGGTAATGAGCACCGGCTTTATGCCGCAAAAATGCAATATATTGCGTTTCATCACTTGATGTCCGGCATGCCGGTAGATCCAGCGGTTGTACCAGGGCGGGGTGTCCATGGTGACGATCAGATGCGCGGATTTGCCGGAGAGCAGCTTATCCCAAAGAGGGGAATGCTCGCGGTACTTAAAGGCGAAGCCGGGTAAGAAGACACGATCGATGAACCCCTTCAGAATTGCGGGCATCGCTCCCCACCAGGTAGGGTAAATGAATACCAGGTGATCCGCCCATCGGATGAGCTGCTGCGCCTCCTTCAAATCCTCCTCCAGCGCCGTTCTTTGCCGGTATCCATATTTCAGATTCGGATCAAAGCGGATTAGGCTTAGATCAATCTCACGTACGTCAGCTTGGCTCTCCGCGGCTCCCGCCTTATATGCAGCCGATAAAGCCGCACAATAGCTTTGCGAGTCAGGATGTCCCATGATGATGAGAATGTTTGATTTCATATGTTTTTCCTCCTCCGGAATGCTATAGTAAGCATAGAACGTTATCCCGTACGAAGGTATGATCAGACGCGCACAAGTGCTGTTGAATCGCGCAAAGGAGGAGCAAAGCTTGAACAGCCAAGGAGTATCCGTCTCGATGGTCTATCCGATCATAAAGACGATCGTCCATAAAGGATACGATCTGGACTCATTTTACCGATATGCTTCGTTTGACCCTGCTTCTCTTCGCAATGTCGAGGCGCGGATCCCCGAGCAGGAATTGGAGCGGTTAACGCTGGCGGCGGCAGAGTACACACAGGATCCGTATTTTGGACTGCTTCAGGGGCAAATTATGGAGTTTGCCGATATGGGCATTCTCGGTTATGTCATGATGCACTCGAGCAAGGTAGAGGACGCACTTGCGGCATACCAGCGATATAACGTGATCTTGTGCATCGGGTTTAACCTGAAGTGGGAAGTATGCGGAAACGATGTGCTGATCCGGCTATCCCTGCAGTCCCCCGGCCGAATGTCTCGCCATTGTATTGAGGATATGGCTTGTTCCTTGTATCGCCTGATCGGTAAATTAAGCAACCGCCAGCCGCCCCTTCGAGAGATTGCGTTTATGCATGAGGCGCCGGAGGACTTGGGTCCTTATGAAGCGGCGTTTGGCCGAAGCCCGGTGTTTGGAGCGAAGGACGATGTGCTGCGATTGTCGAAGGAGGTGCTGGACTTTCCGGTCATGTACTCCGACGCCAAGCTGCTGAGGCTGTTTGATTCCGTTGCGCAGGAAACGATGGAAGAGCTGCTCCGACCCGGCAAGCTCTCGGACCAGGTCGTTCTATGGATGAAGCAATGCAGTCCGTCCTTCTTCCCGACATTGCAGGAGACGGCGGCACACTTCGGATTCAGCACCCGGTCCCTGCAAAACAAGTTAAAGGAAGAAGACACAACCTATAATGAGATTTCCGTTCGTGTGCGGAAGGAGCTCGCGATAGGCTACCTGCGCAAGCTCGATTATTCGGTCAGTGAAATTGCTTATGTGCTGCACTTTTCCGAGCCCAGTGCTTTTCAAAGCGCCTTCAAAAAGTGGACGGGAATCACACCGGGGCAGTACCGCACCCGACTCATGGAGAACATGCAATAAGTAAGGGGAAATCATCTCATGGCAAAAGCGGATCATATGCTAGCGATTCTTATGCTGCTCAGAACCCGCCGTAAAATGACAGCTCAGCAGCTTGCGGAGGAGCTGGAAATTCATATTCGCACAGTGTACCGTTATATCGACGCTTTATGTATGAGCGGAGTACCTATTGTTTCCGAAACGGGGCGAGACGGGGGGTATTTCATTCCTGATCATGTGAAGCTGGATCCTCTGTATTTTGATGCCGCTGAGCAGAAGGCGCTACTCCATGCGGCGAAATTCATTCGTGAGTCCGGCTATCCGCAGGAGGAGGCCTTAGAGCGGGCTATCGGTAAAATAAAACGGTATACCAGCTATGCGCAAGCCGAGCGGCTCGGTCAGCTGGAGGCCGGTCTAGAGGTGATTCATTCCCCCGCCAACGGGAAAATTTCGGGAGAGCTGCGTCTTTTGGAGCAGGCCATAGAAGCGCAATGCAGTCTTGACATTGAGTATGATGCAGGGTATGAAAATACTTCGACGTCACGCACCCTGGACCCTTACGGCATCGTCCACTGGAAGGATAAATGGTACGCTGTAGGGTATTGCCGGCTTCGAGGAGCCGTTCGGTGCTTTCGTGTCGACCGCATCCGAAGCATGACGCTGGCCGGGAATACGTTTGACAAACCGAGTACGTTCTCTGCCCGAAATGCTCTTCTGGAAAGTCTTCAAGGTCATACGGGTGACTCGGAGGAAGGCTTGGTTACCGTGCGAGTACAGGGGGGGCCTCAGGCACTGAATGATTTGTGCGGGCATTGGATGTTTGGGCACTCTCTCATAGAGCGAGAGAAGGAGCTGGCCGTATTCAAAGTGGATGAAGCATACTTATATACGCATGCGCCTTACTATTTGCTCTCTTTCGGCGGATCCATCCGTGTCCTGGAGCCGGAGCCGTTAAGAGCTTGCTTAGCGGATATCGCCACAAAGCTGGTTGAGTATTATAAAAGCTGAGAAACACTGACCGTCGTTGTCAGTGTTTGTTTTTTATAATATCGGTATATCAATCCAAGAGAGGCGGATGGGAAATGAATAAATACAGTCATATGGATGTCAGGGTTACGTCGTGGGAGCAGGTCCGCCATTTTTATGAAGCGCTGCTAGGAGCCTTGGGATATACCCGTACGTTTCATAGTGAACAATGGAAGGTATTTGCCTCGGAGGGAGAGCTTCCCAGTGTAGCTTATTTTGCCTTGACGGTAAATCCCGAACATGAGCCTAACGAGAATACAATCGGGTTCTGGGCGGAGGAACGGGAAGAAGTAGATCGAATTGCAGAGCTTGTAAAGCTAAGCGGCGGAACGGTAACAAGCGGACCGGGGTTGTTTCCTATAAGCCCGACTTATTACGCGGTATTCTTTGAGGACCCTTGCGGTAACAAGTATGAAATGGTGCATCGATTGAATTGATTCAGCTGCAGAGGCTTTGAAATGTTAGCAATAGGGAAGAAACGCAAGGAGGAAGTCTATGGTAAAATAATGAAAAATGAGAAGCATAGGAGGATCATGATGGGATCGATAATGACCAGAATTACACCTTGTCTCTGGTTTGACAAGCAAGCGGAAGAAGCAGCCTTGTTTTACACGAGTATTTTCAGCAATTCAGCCGTTACCGGCATGACCCGTTACGGGAAAGTAAGGCATGAGATCGGCGGTATGACCGAGGGGATGGTGATGACGGTCAATTTCCAGTTGGACGGGCACGATTTTGTGGCATTAAACGGAGGACCTCTATACCGATTTAATGAGGCGCTGTCTCTGATGGTTCATTGCGAAACACAGGAGGAAGTGGACTATTACTGGGAGAAGCTCTCGGAAGGCGGGGATGAGAAGGCTCAGGTATGCGGCTGGCTGAAGGACAAGTATGGTGTATCCTGGCAAATTGTTCCTGTCCAGCTTACGAAGATGATCAGCGACCCTGATGCAGAGAAGTCCCAAAGGGTTACCCAGGCGATGCTGCAGATGAAGAAGATGGACATTGCCGCGTTACAGCGAGCTTACGAAGGATAGCAGAGCAGGACAGGATAGGATAGGAGGGAAACCGAAATGCCGAGTTCCGTATTTACCAATGCGCTCAGAGAAGCAACGGGAGTATCCTGGGAGGAGTGGATCATCCGCTTGCAGCGCTCGGTCGATCCCGCATGGTCGCACGAACAAATCAGGAGTTATATCCTCAGCAACCACCGCGTTGCCGAGGAATGGGGAGAGTGGCTGGCGCTCCTGTTCGGCGAGCTGCTGGGCCGTATTCCCGTAGGAGTAACCAAGGACGCAGGCGTCCAGGTAGGATATCGGAGAACGATAAATATTCGGAAGGATCAGGCATGGAGCTATCTGACTTCATTGCAAGGACTTGCCTTGTGGCTCGGAACCTTCTCCCAATTTGAATGGAGCAAAGGGTTTGAGTTCGAGTCACAGGAGGGGGTCACGGGGAAGCTGACCGTAGTTGAGCACGGCCTTAAGCTGCGCATGACGTACAAGCGTCCCGAGTGGGAAACGCAATCAAGGCTGCAGCTGTATTTCTTAGCGACCAAGACAGGGAAGACGACCTTGGCGTTCCATCAGGAGATGCTGGAGGATGTGTACATCAGAGAGCTGATGAGACATCACTGGGAGCAGGTCGCGCTTCATGCGGATACAGCTTTGGAAGGAGCCGGGCATGGTAACCGTCCATGAGGTACGCGCTTTGGCCCTTTCATTGCCGGAAACGGAAGAGCAGGAGCGTTTTATTGTCTATGATATAGATCACAGTATCCTCATTCGAATTTTGTTATAATCCGGAATACGTGCAGCTTTCGATACGAAGGGGAGCAAGAAGGCAATGACATTCGGATTGGTAAAAAAATTCGTGCTCGGACTAACAGCTGTTTCCGCAATTACCTACGGGACCAGCGCATTTTTTATTTTTGTTTTGAAGGATCAGTTTACCTCCTTCTTACCGGAGGGAGTATTTATTGCGTTGACCTTGGCCATGGGCATAGGTTGGACGGGGTTTCTTGGCTGGCTGATGGCCAAGTGGATTGTCAGTCCGCTGCTACTTTTGACAAAGTTAGCCAATGAGGCAGCCGAAGGTAATTTAGCGATCAGCCTACCGGCCCACCAGTCGAAGGATGAGCTCGGGGTCTTAAACGAGGCGTTCCGCAGTATGGTTCGGCAGCTTCGGGGCTTGCTTCAGGACATTACAAAGCACGCGATTGCAGCTAACGAGAGCTCCGCGGCGCTAAGTGAGGCGATCCTGCAGGCTACCTATCAAGCGGAGCAGATTTCGGCCATTAACGAGCGAATCGCCCATGGGGCAGAACAGCAGAAGGAGGAAGCCAGACTTTCCTTCCTCGCCATGGAACAAGTATCGCTTGCCGCGTCGGAAGTCAGCGTAGAAGCCGGACAGACGAATCGACTCTCTGCGCAAATGGTGAGGACGATAGAGGAAAGCAGCGAGGTGATCCGCACCTTGGTACATACTATGCTGGAGACATCACGGACAGGCGAAGGAACGATTGAGGTTGTGGCCCAGCTGGAGCGCGACGCACTGGAAATCGGAAGCGTGACTCGGCTGGTAGGGGAAATCGCCGATCAGACTCATCTGCTTGCTCTGAATGCAAGCATTGAAGCGGCGAGGGCCGGGGAAGAAGGGCGAGGCTTCTCTGTAGTTGCCATGGAGATTCGGAAGCTGGCTGAGCAGAGCAGTCAATCCGTACATGCCATAGATGAGCTGATAAGACAGGTGCAGCTTGCGGTGAAGGACGTTGCCGATCGGCTGAAACGACAGGTCGAGTCCATGCAGCGGGAAGCGTCAAAGGGAGAGCAGACGGAGCACGCGATACGCAGGATGAGCGGGAGCGCTCAAGAAACGGCGAGTGCCGTACAGCTGATCGCCGCTACGATTGCTGAGCAGTCGCAGCAAATTTATGGAGCGGAGCAGAAGCAGCGGAGCATCGATAGGATTGCTCTGGAAATTGCTGATGCAGCGAGGCAGGCCGCTTCGTCCACCCGGGAGCAGACCGCCGTCATGCAGGAAATTGCCTCTTCATCGGAGGTGCTTAAACGACAATCCGAAATCCTGCGGGAGAAGAGTGCGGCGTTTCGAACATGAACATAAACGAAAAGCCTGCCGAAGGCCGCTAGAGAAGCGGCCTTCGGCAGGCTTTTATGCAGTCTAGGTAAAGAATAAATCGATGAGAGCACCGCCGAACAGCCAATAGCTGAGTGTCAGGCTGAAAATAACGAGAACCGCATTTTTGATAAAGCTCATGAAAATCCCCCAATTCCTATCTAATAAATAATCTTTCTCTCTCTGTTATATTAGACGAAGAAGTATGGGAAAAGTTTCACTTTCTTTCATTTTTAATGAGAGCCTTAATTTCCTCGAGATCCTTGCGGAACCTGCGGTACGTAAGGTAGCCGGCGAGCGCTTTGAGCAGAAAAAACAAAACGGCTGCGACGATGACAAGGATGTAGTTGGATTTGACGATGACGATAAGGCGATTCAACTCGTCCATTAAACAGAATCCTCCCAGGGGATGAAGGTTCATCCAATTCTCAATGATATATTTTCAGCCTCAGGACCGCTATTTTATACACTTCCCGTTGTGAAGGTTCATTCATATGGAGTATAATGGCCCCAGTTCCCATCCTATGAAGAACAAGGAGTTGACCTGATGAACTACAGAACGCTTGGCACAACAGACCTGAAAGTAAGCGAAATCAGCTTCGGTACATGGGCTATCGGAGGTTCTTGGGGCAACGTAAGCGATGAAGAGTCTCTGAGGGCTTTGGATTATGCCATGGATCAGGGCGTGAATTTCTTCGACACAGCGGATGTCTACGGAGACGGAAAGTCGGAAAGGCTGCTCGCGCAAGCGACGAAGGGTAAAGAGGATCGGATCCATGTTGCGACCAAGTTTTGCCGGAAGGGGGACATTCACGATCCCCAAACCTATTCGGAGCAGTCGGTTCGTGCATACTGTGAAGACAGTCTTCGCCGGCTGAACCGGGAGCGCATCGACCTATATCAGATTCATTGTCCGGCTACTGCCATTCTGCGGGATGGAAGCGTATTCGGCGTATTGGACAAGCTCCAAGCGGAAGGCAAAATCAGGCACTACGGCGTCAGCGTCGAAACCGTCGAAGAGGGCTTGATCTGCTTGCAGCATCCCGGTGTAAGAGCACTGCAAGTAATTTTCAATATACTGCGGCAGAAGCCGCTGGAGCAGCTGCTTCCCGAGGCTAAAGCCAAAGGAGTGGGGATTCTTGTGAGACTTCCGTTAGCCAGCGGCTTGCTGACAGGGAAGTTTACGGAAGCGACCACTTTCTCAACCGATGACCACCGCTCCTTCAACCGCAACGGAGAGCAATTCAACGTGGGTGAAACGTTCGGCGGCTTGCCGTTTGAGAAGGGTGTTGAGCTGAGCAGAGAACTGGCATGGATTGCCGAAGGTCGAGGCAATATGACCCGTGCGTCGCTGAGATGGCTGCTGGATCAACCCGAGATCAGCTGTGTCATTCCCGGCTTCAAGTCGGTTGAACAGGTGAAGGACAATCTCGGGGCAGGGGATGTGCCGAGCTTTTCGGAGGAAGAGCTCGCGAAGCTTCGCAGCTTTTATAACGAGCGTGTACATACTCAGATCCGAGGAGCTTACTAGTAGCTTCATCTGCCGATTATCTGTATAGCTCTTACGGGCGATGACGTTCACGGACCATCGACCGGCTCCTGCCGGCTCGATCCGTTGTCCGGCGAGAGTCATCGCTTTTTCAATGAAAACTCACTTCCCCGATCCCCCTATTCTCATCGCTGCGTTCTTCTACCATAATCATTCCTCAACATAAATAATCTTTGGATAAGACGTTGCTTCTTTGGAACCCGTCTTCCGGCTGCTCCATGCTATAATGAAAATCCTTACGCTGTAGAGGAAAGGGGCTCGATTCGGTATGTCCACCTATTGGCGGCGGCTCTTATTCTTTGGGTTTTTACTCGGTGCGATCCCCGTTTTCTTGATCGGACTTCTTTCTTACTATATTGCCGCCGGCGACATTGAAGCAAAAGTGGAAGAGGGCAATCGTCAGATTCTTCATCAGACTCAGATGCGGGTCGAACAGGTTCTGAAGACACTGGAGCTCTCGGCTATTCAATATGTGAATTCCGCCGTTGTCACGGCTTCGGTTCATCAAGAGCTTACTCCGAAGCAATTCGATACCGTCCGTGATTTGTCAAAAGGATTGTATCACTTGCAGACGTTGACGGGCATTTCGGAAGCCTACCTCATTAACCTGGAAAAGGATTGGCTGCTTAGCTATCGGCTTTTTACGAAGCTTAGCACGCACTCGGAAAAGGAGAAGCTGCTGTCTTATGCCGATGCCCCGACGAGCTTGTTCTGGGAGACGCTCCAAGACGACTCGACTGAACCGGACCGGCGAACCATCCGTATGGTGCTGAAAATTCCGACCGTGCCGCTAACAGGGAGCCCGCGGGAGATGCTGGTCGTCGATTTGCTGAACAGCGAAGTGAAGCAATTGATAGCTAACAGGGAGAAGCTGGGCGTTCATTATATTTTAGATAAAAACGGGGACAACATTTTATCCGAGTCCGGCAGTGACCAGCTCGAAGCGATTCAAAGCGCCATCATCGAGAGGGCCGGACAGGAGCAGGAAGGGTCATTCCGTACAACAGCCGGCGGCAAGGACATGAGTGTCACTTTTCTTGTATCCCCTTACAATGACTGGACCTACGTATCGGTCGTTTCACGGGACGACATTACCTTCGAGTCGCGCAAAATCGCCGTGATCACATGGATCGTTTGCCTCCTGATTTTTGTACTCATTTGGGTCGTCGCCTTTTTCGGCAGCCGGCGAATGTATTCCCCTGTACGGAGACTTTTGGAATATTCCAAGCGGATGGAAGGAAGCGGCTTAGGTACGGTTCTTAAGGATGAATTTACCTTTATCGAGGAGCGGCTGCGCCGACTATCGGTAAGAGGCAAGGAGCTTCAGGACCAAGTAAAGGGGCAGTATGCCCAATTGAAGGAATTTTTCCTAATGAAGCTGCTGTCCGGCCAGGTGAGCGAACAGGATTTTGTTGAACGCTCTCAGGTATACGGCTTCCCTGTTCAATGGCACCGTCTGGCTGTACTTACGCTCCAGATCGATACGCTGCAGGACACACGCTACCGGGAACACGACAGGGAACTGCTGCTGTTTGCGGTTAACAATATGGTCGGCGAGCTGCTCCCTCCGGCATCGCGGTTCAATCCTATCGTACTGGAGCAATCTCAAGTGACCATCATGGTGAGTAACACTACAGATGAGATTCGGCTGAAGGAAGAGCTGCACCGTGCCGCGGAGGAGATCAAGTCGAAGGTTAGTGAGTTTCTTCAATTGAAAGTGAGCATCGGCATCAGCCATCCCTATGAGAAAATAACCGGCTCAATGAAGGCGTACAGGGAGTCCCTCCAAGCGTTAAAATGCAGGCTAAGCCTAGGCGATGACATCATTATTCACTTTCAAGACATTATTGCCCAGCAGGACGTCAATGCGGCGACCTTTAACCAAATGAAGCTCCATGAGGATCAGCTTGTCCAAGCGCTGAAGACAGGAGAACCCGTTCGCGTGAAGATGAGCTTTGAGCAGTATATCGCTCTTATCGTATCCAAGGAAATCAGCTTTGCCGACTATTCTCCCCTGATGGTGCAGCTCATTGCAAAGGTTTATCAGCTTGTTCAGGAGCAGGGGGGCTCCATTCCAAAGGTGCTGGGTCCCAAGGCGTCATTGGAATTTTTCATGAAGCTGACGACGCTGCACGAGATTACCGTTTGGTTTGAGCAGGACCTGCTGGGACCGGTCGCTCGTTACTTAAACGAGCAGTCCGAAACGCAATATCACGATATTGCCAATCGAATGGTAAGGCTCATCCACGAGAGATATGCCGAGGATTTCTCGTTGGAAGCCTGCGCGGCTCAGCTGAATTTTCACCCGGTGTATCTTAGCCGAGTGTTTAAGAAGGAAACCGGTGTAAACTTCAGCGATTACTTGGCCGAGCATCGGATGAGCATAGCGAAGCAGTGGCTTGAGAAAACAAACGATAAAATTGCCGATATTGCCGATAGGCTGCGATACACGAATACAAGCGCCTTTATCCGGACGTTTCGCCGGATTGTCGGAATGACCCCGGGCCAGTACCGGGAGCAGTTCCGACGTGGTTAACTGCGGCATATCAACAGGTTATCTCAGGACTATACGGTGCATCAAGACGAATAGATCAGGGGATTGGCGCGCTGCTGGCAATTGGTTAAGAAAGATGTATAGCCTGCTACGGACATGCCGCTCTATAATCAGGAGGAAGCTACGAATGAGGATAGCTTTGTTGGGCAATCAACGGAGATGGTGCTCATCTCCTTCCGCCGGTTGACGGCTTCAGCGTGATTCGACAGGCACCGGTTCTTAACGGACAACGGCAGTTTTACGCTGTACTCAACCATGAGGGAGGTCAACCAACGTATGTATAGCAAAAGTTGGCTTGCGGCCGTCTGCGCAGCGCTCGTCACCATCATTGTCGGTTGCGGTGAAGATCGGGAGACGGCGGGGAATGCCGGCACCGAACCGTTCAAAATCACCTTGACCACCGCCCAGGTAGGCGATGTGCCTGCCGTGGACAATGATATCGAGACCGCCATCGAGAAGTATACGAACACGCAGCTTGAGATCCAATGGATTCCGAACGCCGCGTACGACGATAAGATCAATGTCATGCTGGCGGCCAATGAAATGCCGATGATGCTGCGTGTGAAGTATGTGCCCATGACCATCAGCGCGATCCAGTCGGATTTGTTCTGGGAAGTCGGGCCTTTTCTCAAGGATTATAAGAACTTGTCGGCGCAAAACCGGAAGTACTACGACAATATTGCTGTGGACGGGAAAATTTACGGCATTCCTCTGTTTCGGGATATGGCAAGATCCGCAATCATTTATCGGAAGGATTGGCTTGATTCGCTTGGCTTGCAGCCCCCGACGACACTGGAGGAGTGGTATACCGTCTTGAAGGCCATGGCCTTGAACGACCCGGATGGGAACGGCAAGAAGGATACGTATGGCATGGTGCTGGATAAAAAGTACAATGACGGCTCCGCGGCGTCGACTACTCGGCTCGCGGTTAGCATGGGCGCCCCCAACAAATGGGGCGTTGATGCTAACGGCAGATTTACGCCCGAATTCGTATCTCCGCAATACGTCGATGTGTTGAAGCTGCTTCGCAGACTGTACGGGGAGAAGCTCATCAATGACGACTTTGCGGTACTGGACGAATCCGAAGCGGAAAAGCTGTATGACTCCGGTCGTGTCGGGATGCGGATCGCAGTGGCGCAGAATGCCAAGAGTATGCAGGACCGACTGATCAAGTCAGTCCCGACGGGCCGGTTCGATGTCATGCCCCCGACCGGGCCGCAGGGGCCCAGGGCTGCAGGAGAGCTCGGCAACAACGGCTTCTTCGTCTTCTCCAAATCGGCTGTGCGGAGCGAAGCGGACCTGCGAAGGATTCTCACGTTCATCGACAGTATGCTGGATGAGCCGATGTCGACTTTACAGATGCGCGGTTTGGAGGGAAAGCATTACGCCAGGCTGGGTGACGGAACATTGGAGATCCAAAACTTTAATTTGTTTCAGCGCGAGGTGAAGCCGTATCGGGACAGTCTGTTCAACATCGAAGGCTACCACGTGGCGCCGCTGAAGGATACGCCTCTGGGGGAGAAGGGCAGGCAAATTCCGAAGGATAATTTGACGAACATGGTGTCGAACCCAGCTCTGACGCTCACCTCGCAAACCAACACAGAACGGGGCAAAGAGCTAGAGCAGATGATTGCGGATGCACAGACCCGTTACATCATGGGCATTATTGATGACGCCGGCTGGGAAGCCGAGGTGGACAAGTGGCGCATGGCCGGCGGCGATCAGATGAGTAAGGAATACGAAGATGCTTATAAGAGCATGACCAAGGGGGGAGAGTGAAGCGATGCAGCAATAGAAATGGAAAACAGCAAGCGATCGCGAAGTAGGGAAACACAACATGAATAAGGGAGAAGAGAAGCCGTATGAAGAACAAATATGCTATTTGCGGAGTAAGTAACCGAGCAATCTCGATGTTTATCGGGCCTATGCTGAAAACATTCTCGTCCACTGCCGAGGTGGTTGGTTTGCTTGACGTGGACCCAAGAAGACATGAGGTATGCAAAAGCAAGTTCCCGGAGCTGTCCCATGTGGGAGAATACGGACCGGAAGATTTCAGCCGCATGGTATCGGAGACGAAGCCGGATGTCATCATTGTCACCGGCCGGGACGACACGCACGCAGGTTACATTGTTCAAGCGCTGGAGCACGATCTCGACGTACTGACCGAGAAGCCGATGGCGACGACAGGGAAGGATTGCCGCCGCATCATGGACGCGGAAGCGAAGAGCAAGGGCAAGGTGACGGTAACCTTCAACTACCGTTATTCTCCGATCCATACCCGAATTAAGGAAATGATCCTGGAGGGCAAGATCGGTCGCGTCACCTCAATCGATCTGAACTGGTATATCGATACGTATCACGGGGCGAGCTACTTTAAGCGTTGGAATCGTATTCGGGAAATTTCCGGCGGCCTGTCCATCCATAAGAGCTCTCACCACTTCGATCTGGTGAATTGGTGGATCGACCAAACTCCTGTTGAAGTATTCGCGTTCGGTGCTCTGAATTATTACGGACCGGAGGGCGAGCTCAATCCGAAGAAAGAAGACGGCCGATTCTGCAGCACCTGCGAGGTTAAGCGGGATTGCGACTATTACAGCCGCTGGAATACCCGCAGCCAAAGCATGAATGTTAAGGATGATCACCTCGGTACGGTGCAAACCGACAAACCGGCCTACAGCCAGTATCGCCCGGATGCCTGTATTTATGACTCGGAAATTAATATCGAGGATACTTACACGGCTACCGTCAAATACGACCGCGGCGCCTTGTTGAGCTATTCGGTCAACTTCTCCACCCCATATGAGGGTTACCGGCTTGCCATCAACGGCACCAAGGGCCGGATTGAAACCGTAGAATATCATATGCTGGATCGGGTACCGTTTCCAACGGAGGTGCAGACGATCGACTACTTCCCGCTGTTCGGCTCCAAGGAAACGATTCACGTCGTTCACCGCGAAGGCGGACACGGAGGCGGCGACCCGGTGCTGCTTGAGGACTTGTTCCTTGGCCCGGACCCTAAGCGCGGCTACAGCATTTTGTCCGGCAGCCGCGACGGCGCTTATTCCGTCGGCACAGGGGAGGCGGTTTGGCGCTCGGTGAAAGAAAATCGTCCGATTCGACTGGAAGATGTGTTACAATAACATACGACGCTTTCGCGGGGTTCATGCTAAGGCATGAACCCCGTGTCTATCGGAATCGAAGGCAAGTAAGCTAAACGGCGGGAGACGAGAGAGCATGCTGCAAACTATCAATAAAACTATGGAAAAGTGGATGCCTTTAGTCACACCTATAAGCGTGGCTTTGGGAATCTTGTTCTCCACATGGTTTTCCCCTTACACCGCTTGGGTGCCATGGATTTTCGGATTTATGACGTTTTCGGGCAGCTTAAGCATGAACTTCGGAGATTTGAAGCGCGTACTGACGCATCCGTTTCCGATCTTAGTCTTTCTAACCGTCATTCATATTCTTATGCCGTTACTGGCTTGGGGCATCGGCCACGTCGTATACCCGGGAGACCCGTTGACCATTACAGGTCTCATACTGCTGCTTTGCATCCCTACGGGGATCGTCAGCTTCATGTGGGTTTCCATTTACAAGGGGCATATTGCACTGACCTTATCGATGATTCTAATCGATACGATGCTGGCTCCGTTCCTTGTCCCGTCAACATTGTCTCTGCTGGTCGGTGCAAAGGTCGAGATGGATGTGTGGGGAATGATGGAGGGGCTCACCTGGATGATCGTCGTGCCGTCATTACTCGGCATGGCGCTGAACCAGTGGACCCGCGGCGAAGTGAAGAAGACGTGGGGGCCAAGGCTGTCACCCTTCTCCAAGGTGGGCTTAGCCGTAGTCGTAATGATCAACAGCTCGGTCATCGCCGGTTATTTTACAGAGCTTACGGGGAAAGTCATCTTCTTGGCTTTCATCTGTGTCCTGATCGTAGCGATGGGTTATCTGATCGGCTGGGGAGTTGCCAAGCTGCTCGGCTGGGATCGCGGTGTAGCTGTCAGCATGATGTTTAACTGCGGCATGCGAAACATTAGCGCGGGGGCTGTCATGGCGATATCGTATTTTCCGCCGCCGGTAGCTCTTCCGGTCATCATCGGTATGGTGTTCCAGCAGATGATGGCTTCGTCCTTCGCCTACTTGTTCTTCCGCCGTAATTCGCCGGAGAGTGGTGTTCCCACTTCGGGAGGAGTGCCGGGACGTTCGCAATCGGCATAACGCATCTAAATAAAGCCCCCTAACCGCCAGAAATCAGCGGTTAGGGGGCTTTTTCGTAGGCTACTTGTCGGTGAAGGCAAAGGGGCAATGGGCTAACCTCGTCCTGCCCTTCCTATTTTTCCTCTCCCGTACCGTATTTGGTCCGGTATTGTCCTGGTGTCATATCCTCTTGCTTCCGGAAGGAGCGAATGAAGTTCTGCGGGTTGTTGTATCCGAGCTTCTGTGCGATATCCTTGACCGTCATATCCGTTTCCTTCAGCCATTTCTTCGCCATATTAAACCGGTACATTGTCAGGTATTCACTGAACGACATGTTGGTTTCCTTCTTAAATACACTGCTCAGGTAGAAGGTATTATAGTGCAGCTTGGACGCACATTCCTCCAAGGTCAAATCCGTATCGTAGTATCGATGAATCAAGTCGATCAGCTCTTCCGATAAATTACGGTACTGCGATTCGCTTCGGTCACGGAAAACGCCGATCAGCGGCAGGATCAGTCGGGTGCGGAACCATTTTTCAATCTCATCCCCAACATAAATCTGCAGCAGCTCCTCATATAGCGAATCTTCGTTTTGCTGGATCTGGGCTAAGGAAATGCCCGCCTCCTGCATCACGATAAGCAGATCATTCAACAGCCTCATTAAGGATACCTGATACTGCTGAGGGGAACGCTCCTTCTGGAAAACCTCCTTCATCCACTGCTTTAGAAGCGATAGAGCCTTCTCTTCCTCCGCCAGCTTCACCGCGTCAATCAGGTCGTTCTCCAGCTGCTGAGGGAACGTCTGAATGATCGTATGCTTGCCTTCATTAATGTAAGCATAACGAATGATTATGCCGGTACCCAGGGTTAATCGCTGCTTAAGCGCCTCCAGTCCTTCACGGTAGCCGCGGGCTGCTTTCGAAATGTCCTGGAAGGGGAGACTAATCCCTATGCTGACATCAAGATCCAAGTAAGTGCGGATATTATGCCGGACAGCCTCGGTCCAATCGTCGACAAGCTCGCGGAACTGCCCGCTCGTAATGTCACCGGCCCCGATTAGGGTAACCTGTGTCTGATCCAGCAGTACAGGCGAGAAGCGGTGATCGGCAGGAATCGTTTCCTCCAATATGTTATTCACGGCGAATAGCAGCAAATCCAGGTCTTTGGAGGTAAACCGGGTCGATTCCAGCATATCGATCTGAAGGGTAAGCACCTCCATTTGTTTCCATCCGGCAATCTGCTCGTCGAAACCGTACAAGCTCAGACGCTCTTCGAGCTCAGACAGCTTGATATTGCCTGTGAAAATCTTCTGCAGGAAGCTCGTTCGAACGACCTGGGTGTTCTGCTGCAGCTCGGTCTTCAGACTGGTATTCGATTCGAACAGCTGCTCGATATGCTCGCTGATAATCTGAAACTCATCCTTAGGCTTCCCGGGCTGGGAAGGCAACCGGTCCTCAATCGCATTGATCAGGGATCCGATCGGGCGGTACATGCGCCTTGTTCCGAACCAGACGGTCACCACCGAGGCGCCGATGATCAGGAGACATACGAAGAAGGTAAACCACCCGATATCGCGGGCTTCCTTGGTGATCAGATCATTCTCCGTAAAGGAGAGGTAGGTCCAGCCGTTAAATTGCGAACGAACGTAAGTTGCCGTAAATAGGCCCTTGGCGGTTTTCGTTTCGAATTGACCGATCTCATGATCGAGCAGATCCTTCTGGCTTTCGCTCAGGAAGCCCGTTTCCCAAAGGGCATGTCCCACTTGATTCTCATCCGGATGGACCACGATGTTCATATTCTGATCCAGGATCATCACGTGCTGCGAAGCATTGGAGGTCAGCATGGAAGCCAAGGTGCAGCTAGGGATATGGGCGAGAATCAGCCCCTTCTTATCAAATGCTTGCAGCGGCAGCTTCTTCACCAGCGTTATCGTGTTCTTGCAGCCATACGACAGCGTATCCTTTGACCCAAGCTGCCCCTTCTCATGCACAACCCACTGCGAATGGTGCGGCAGGCTCATCAGATTGGTGATTTCATCCTTTTGCTCCCATGTGTCCAAAGGATAAAGCCCGGAATTGTTCATCAGCCAATTATGCGATGTGTTGACTAGAACTACATCCGTTACTTTGCGGTCAGGAGACTGCAAAAGGCTCATTTCTCTTCGAAGGGTGTTGTACAGCTGAAAATCGTAAAACGTCAGCCGGCGGTCCATCGCCTCTTGAAACGTACTGGAGCTGATGACACTGTTCAGTGTGTGGTCCAGTGTAATTAATACTCGTTCAATGTTGCCGTTGGTTTGCCTCATGATGTGAATGCTGCTGTCGTTCACTTCCCGCTGGATGGCATCCGATGATTTTAAATAGGAAAAGAAGCCTATGATGATGACCGGAATAATGGACAGCAAGCATCCGAAGAGCACCATGCGCTCGAATACGGACAGTTTCTTGCTCACGGCTCGAACCCCCTTTGCTTTACATGGTAACGCCTTGACAAATAAGGTATACGCCGAAGTGCGCTTACGTGTATGATGTCGGTGTGGATGCGGTTATCACGATAATCATTAGATTATATCGGATACTACCCGGCTGCCGTAGCGCTTACACCGTTCGACAGATGATGCTTGGATTATATACGTAACCGAGATTTCATTATAATCTGAGATCAGCAACAAGAAAAGCACCCGCAGCCAAATAACTCAACATTCCTAACTTAGGGAGGTCTACAGAAATGAACAGAAAGCAAGTAAGCATTGCTCTTGCATCAACACTCGCAGTATCCATGCTGGCCGGCTGTGCAGGCGGAAAACAAGATTCTAAGAATGCAGCAGGTGGCGAGGCGGCAAAAGGCCCTACGAAGATCAGCATTATGGCGAATCTTCATACTCCGGAGGTTCCCGCACCAGATATTGAGAAGCTTCTAGAAGAAAAAACAAATACAGAACTGGATATCCAGTGGGTACCGGACGGCAGCTATGATGAGAAGCTTAACGCTTCCTTCGCAACAGGTACTTTGCCTCAAGCCGTATATATGAAAAACCAAACGTCCCTTATTATGTTCCGCGACGCGATCCGGAATAATCAATTTTGGGAAATCGGACCGCTGCTGAAGGATTATCCGAATCTGAAGAATCTCGACCCTGCGGTACTGAACAATACTTCGGTTGACGGTAAAATTTATGCTCTATACCAAGAGCGTCCGCTATCCCGTCAAGGTGTCATTTACCGAAAGGACTGGGCTGATGCGCTTGGCATCGGAACGCCTAAGACTACTGAGGATCTGTACAACATGGCGAAAGCCTTTAAAGAAAAAGATCCTGACAAGAACGGCAAGAACGATACCATCGGTTTCACAGACCGGAACGATCTTGTATACGGTGCGTTTAAAACTGTGGCTTCCTGGTTCGGCACTCCGAACGGCTGGGGTGTGAAGGACGGAACGCTGTACCCTGAGTTTGAAGATCCGGCTTACATCGAGACGATGAAATATATCCAGCGTCTTCATAAGGAAGGTCTGATCAACCAGGACTTCCCGGTAACGAGCAAGAACGATCAGCAAAACCTGTTTACGACAGGTAAAGCAGGTATCTATGTAGGCTCCATGGCCGATGTCGTTTCCCTCCACCAGAAGATGGTGACGGTGAACCCTAACATCAATCTGGATGTCGCTAACGATATTAAAGGTCCGAACGGCAAGTTCGCCGTATGGTCGATCCCGGGCTACGGCTCCGCGGTCATCTTCCCTAAATCGTCAGTCAAAACGGAAGCGGAGCTGAAGCAAGTTCTTACTTTCTACGACAAGCTGATGTCTCCGGAGCTTTCCAACCTGATCTACTACGGTTTGGAGAACAAGCACTACACCTTGAAGAACGGCAAAGCGGAAGTAACAAGCGACACCAAGCTTCAGGAACGTGAAGTAAAAGCATACCAAGCGCTGCAAATCGGTGGTATCAGCACCGTTAAAATGCTGGAGCCGCTGTTCACACTGCCGGCGAAAGAGAAGGCGGAGCAGCTGATTCTTGAGAACAACAAATCGTTGATTCACGACCCTACCGCACCGCTTGATTCCAAAGCCTTCACTGAGAAGGGCGCACGTCTTCAGGATATCATCAAGGACGCAACCTATAAGTTTATCCTGGGCAACATCGACGAAGCCGGCTTCAAGAAGGAAGTAGAGAAGTGGAAAAAAGAAGGCGGAGAACAAATCATCAAGGAATTTAACGAATCCTACAAAAAAGCCAAAAAATAAAGAGAAGAAATGGTCACGGGCTGTTGAGCTCTTCAACAGCCTTCCCATTTCTACATAGAGAAGGGAGAGCTAAGGATGAGCGATACTGCGGTTTCACGCCCTACGACTGCAAAAAAATCACAAGAATCCGGCCTACTGAAGAGAATTATTAAAAACCGAGCGATCTACCTTATGATTTTGCCCGGAATTTTGTACTTTATTATTTTTAAGTACATCCCAATGTACGGTTTGGTCATTGCTTTCCAGGATTACAAGCCTTATCTCGGAATGACAGGCAGCCCTTGGGTTGGCTTTAAGCACTTCGAGCGTCTGTTTACAGAGCCGATGTTCTGGACCATCTTCTACAATACGATCATGCTATTCGTCATGAACCTGGTATTTTACTTCCCGGTGCCGATCATTTTGGCCGTGATGCTGAACGAGGTGCGCCGCGATTATTTCAAGCGTATCATTCAGACACTGATTTATGTGCCTCACTTTATGTCTTGGGTTATTATCGTTTCAATTACGTTCGTTATGCTTTCGATGGACCGTGGTATTATAAACGAGCTGCTTGTGATGATGGGATTTGAGAAAATCAACTTCCTCCTGAGCAACGACTGGTTCCGGCCGATGTACATTCTGCAGACCATCTGGAGAGAAGCCGGATGGGGAACGATTATTTACCTGGCCGCAATGGCTGCGATTGACCCTGGCTTATATGAAGCTGCCCGTATGGACGGCGCAGGACGCTTCCGTCAAATATGGCACATTACGCTGCCTTCGATCCGCAGTGTTATCATGGTATTGTTGATCCTGAAGATCGGAAACGTGCTTGACCTTGGATTCGAACATATTTATCTCTTGCTGAACTCCATGAACCGTGAAGTAGCGGAGATATTCGATACGTATGTATACACGGCCGGTTTGAAGCAAGGACAATACAGCTTCTCGACAGCTGTCGGCTTCTTCAAATCGATTGTCGGATTGGTTCTCGTTATGTTCGCTAACTGGCTCTCCAAAAAGGTCGGCGAAGAAGGTATCTACTAAGAAGGAGGTTGAACTCACATGCAGGATAAATCTTTCAACAGCCGCCTCTTTGACGGAGTCAACTATTTTCTCCTGACGCTGGTCGGTTTGGTTACGATTCTTCCCTTTATTCACGTCGTTGCCGGCTCCTTCACTACGGTTCAGGAGCTCGCTGAGAAGCAATTCGTTTTGATACCGACGGTGTGGACCTTGGATGCTTACCGTTATGTATTTTCAACAAACACACTGGTCATGGGTCTTGCGGTCTCCATCGGGATTACAGTGTTCGGTACCATGTTCAGTATGGCTTTAACGTCCTTCATGGCTTACGGCTTGGCCCGCCGCGATTTGGACGGCCGTAACACCATCATGTTCCTCGTCGTGTTCACTATGCTGTTCAGCGGCGGTATGATTCCGACGTTCCTGGTCGTTAAGGAAATGGGCTTGATCGATACGTATGCGTCTCAGGTTATTCCGGTTGCGATCAGCGCGTTCAACCTGATCATTATGCGTAACTTCTTCCAAAACCTGCCTGACGGGATTGAGGAATCGGCGAAAATCGACGGCTGCGGCGACTGGGGTATTCTTTTCAAAATCGTCATCCCGCTGTCCATGCCAGCCATTGCAACCATCTCTCTGTTCTATGCCGTAACTTACTGGAACACTTATATGTCTGCGATCCTGTACCTGAATGACACGGCGAAATGGCCTGTACAGGTCATTCTGAGACAGATCGTTATCCTGGCGAGCGGTCTTAGCGCCGATACCTCCGGTATGGACGACAGCTTCGTAACGCCACCGGAGCAAACGGTGAAGATGGCGGTTATCGTAGTAGCGACGCTTCCGATCCTGCTCGTATATCCGTTCCTGCAGAAGCACTTCGCGAAAGGTGCTTTGATGGGTTCGATCAAAGGCTAATTGTACTGTGTGCTTGAGAGGATCTCCTCTCAGGCATTCCGTTTCTTAGGATGCCGATTGCCCGATGAAATAGCATATACAAAACATGATTCCTGCGAAACTGCAGGAATTTTCTTTCGAATATGACTTATTTAGAGGAGGGACACCAACATGAACGGCAAGGGAATGTACGTTAATCCGGTTGTAGCAGGGAATTATGCAGACCCGTCGGTAATCCGGGTTGGCGAGGATTATTACATGACACATACGTCTTACAAAGCGATCCCGGGGCTAATCATTTGGCATTCCCGGGATTTGGTTCACTGGGCGCCGATTTCGGCTGCGCTCTATGAGTATGTAGGGGACGTATGGGCTCCGGAGTTTGTTCATCATAATGGAACGTATTACATTTACTTCCCCGCGAACCGGACGAATTGGGTGGTCACGGCGCCAACCCCGACGGGTCCATGGAGCCGGCCGGTGGATCTCAAAATCAAGGGCATTGACCCCGGACACGTGGTCGGTCCCGACGGAAAGCGTTACCTGCATATGTCCGACGGCCATATCGTAGAGCTGTCAGAGGACGGGCTTGCGATTGCCGGGGAGCCGAGACATGTGTACGACGGCTGGCGTTATCCGGATGAATGGGTGGTCGAAGGCTACAGCATGGAAGGGCCGAAGCTGCGATACAAGGACGGCTACTACTACTTGAACGTCGCGGTGGGCGGAACGGCCGGACCGCCGACCAGCCACATGGTCGTATGTTCACGTTCACATACTCCTTGGGGACCTTGGGAGCACTCGCCGTACAACCCGGTGGTCAAGACGCAGTCCCGCAGCGAACGATGGTGGTCCAAGGGACACGGAACGCTGATTGATTCTCCGGACGGCAAATGGTATATCGTCTATCACGGTTATCTGAACGGGTATCATTCGTTAGGACGACAAACGCTTCTGGAGCCTGTGGAGTGGACGGAGGACGGTTGGTATCGGACGATCGAAGGCATCTCGCCGGATAATCCCATCCCACTGCCTTTCGGGGAAGCGGTGAAGCGGAGCCGTACAGTGGACGACCGGTTTAACGGCGAGCGCTTGGGTATTCATTGGCAGTGCAACGGCGAGCTGCCGGAGGTGCATTACCGCCAACAGAACGGGACGCTAACGATTGAGGGGCGAGATGATGATAAGATACGCTCCCCGTTAGTGTTCATGACTACAGCGCCCAGCTACGAAGCGGAGGTAGAGCTGTCCTTCACGGGAGCCGCCGAGGGAAGGCTCCTGCTCTACTACGATGATAATGCCTGGATGGGCATCGGCGTCTCCGCTAAAGGGGCAAGGCACCTGCGTTCCTTTAAGCAGTATGCCGTGAAGCCATGCTACGGGGAACGAGTATTCTTAAGGATTCGACATGAGGAGCATCTGGTCTTTTATTACTACAGCACGGATGGAATCCATTGGAGCCGGTACGATAAAGTGACCGATGCGTCAGGCTTTAACCATAACACCTTGGGCGGCTTCCTAAGCCTGCGAATCGGTTTGGACGCCGTAGGAGAGGGTACCGTTACGGTTCACCGGTTTCAATACCGAGAACTGCACAGCTAGAGCCACGAAGGGGAGAACAACATATGTCAAACGCGAATCAACGCCTGCACACCATTTTTAACGATTTGGATGACTTGTTCGAAGGATATTTTGATTGGCTGGAAGGTCAGTACGACCCGAAGAGCGGCGGCTTTTTCTATGCGCAAAGCTCTAAGAGCTCGGGAAAGTTCATTCCCGACATCGAGTCGACCTCGCAAGCGATCAACATTCTGGAGCGCTGCGAGTTTCTCCCCAAATGGGACGAGGCGTTCAAAACGAAAGCAACCCAGTTCTATCAGGGAAAGCAGGATCCGGCTACCGGGTACTTCTACGATGAAGATCCGAATATGAGACTCGATGAGGTGATGGTGGGCAGGGCAATCGCTTATTCGGTGAACTCCCTTCGAAAGCTGGGTGCTCAGCCGCTCTATCCGCTTCCGAGCCAGCAGCATGCGGCTCCCGCGTACATGAAATCACCCCAGGCTTATGCGGAATGGCTTCGAAGCATTAGTCTTGCGAACAGCTGGAGAGGCTGCGACCGGCTCTGCAACTCGGCGCCTTACATCGGTCAGCTGGAAGGAGCCGAGCAGGAGGCATTCTTGAAGGAGGCCTTCACTTACTTCGACAGCATCCAAGACAAGGAATCCGGACTATGGGGCGAAGGCTCGCGGTACGTGCAGATTTCCGGGTCGTTCAAGCTCCATACGTTCTACAACCGGTTTCAGGTAAAGCTTCCGCGTGCCGCCGAGCTGTATCAGAGCCTTCTCTATACGCTGCGCAATGATGAAGCGAAGGATATGTGTTATATTCGGAACCCGATCGACCTGCTCTCGGAAATGTCGGTAACGATTACAGACGACGAGATGGCGGAAATCGCTGAGACTACGGTGCGCAATATGAAGCGGCTGAAAAGAGCAGACGGCGGCTTCTCCCGCGAGCTTGACCATTCCCCGGTTGCGCCTAACGTGGCACAGGTGAAAAAAGGGGAATATTACCCGGAAATGCCGATTGCCGTGCCGCTTGGACTGGGCCTTGTCGAAGGAGATATGAACGCAGGAACGCAGGCGATCTGGATCCGGGTGCTGCTCCATGAGCTGGCCGGCTTCAAGCAGCCGCAGCTGACGGTGCCGGCAAAGCTGTTTGGCCGTTACCGTACAGAGCTGTAGGCTATGAATCGTAAGAGCATCGATCGGCGCTTCCTCAACGAGGCGCTGATTACCCAGCTGAACCACGGTATCTTTCAATTCGGGAATGCCTTGTCGTCCGTTTTTCTTACGGTGTATTTATGGCGGCTCACCAATGACCTATGGATCAACGGCGCCTTCAACCTGATCATGCTGCTCAGCGGTCCGATTGCAACGATTTACATAGGGAAGGTTGCGAAGCTGAGGGACCGGCTGCTGGCCTACCGCTTGGGCATTTTTCTGACCGCGGTGTTATATCTCGGAATTCTTATCGTTCAAGAACGCATGGTGGATTATTTCGTTGTATTCGCACTGCTTCGCGGCGTGTCGAATGCATTTTATTGGCTCGGGCATTTTACCCTAATCAGCGAAGTGACCAACAATGAGAACCGGCACCAATACCTGGGCTGGAATCAGATCATTACGAATGTGGCGACACTGGCCGGACCGGCTGTGGCTGGGCTGCTGATAGGAAGCTTCGAGGGTCTGCAGGGGTATATGTACATCTACCTGCTTGCGTTCCTGATGTTTTTCCTTGCTTCGCTCGTCAGCCTGAAGCTGAAGAAATCTCCATCTCACCATAAAGCATATTATTTAAAATACACAGGCCAAATGATGAGGAAATATTCGATCTTCGGCCGTTCACTTGCCGGCTGGTTCGTCATGGGATTGCCGCAGGGGATCATGAGCTATATGCCCACGATTATCCTGTATCAAGCCGTGCCGAAGGAGAGCTTCGTCGGCTGGATGAACATGGCGTTTACGGGCATTATGATTTTATCAGGTTATTTCTTGGCCAAAAAAGCGAAAGCGGAGCAAACTCGCCTCTTCCTGTGGCTTTCCGCTTGGGGCTTTCTCGTCTCGTCAGTGCCCCTGCTGTGGGGAATTTCGTTAGTAACGGTGATTTTGTTTATGAGTGTGTATTCCTTTGTGAAGCCGCTGCAAACCAATGTCTTCACGGCGCATTATTACCGGATGAGCGGCGAGCTGCCTCTGGGGCCGCACTATCGCATCGAAGCGGTGGTCGTTCGTGAAACATCTATTAATATGGGACGGGCGATAGGCGTTGTGCTGTTCATGCTCGCTTCGACCTATCTCGGTACAGCCTGGATGCCATGGATACTTGTTTTGGTAATGGCTACCCAGCTGGCGGTAAATCAACTGATTGATCTTAGGGAGGCTAATAACTAAATGGCGATTTACGATATTACGCAATATGGGGCGGTACCCGGCGGTACCTTCGATAACACGGCAGCTATTGGAGCGGCTATTGACGCTTGCGAGCAGAACGGGGGAGGAACGGTGTTCGTTCCCGCCGGTACATTCCTTACAGGTCCAATTGAGCTGAAGAGCCGCATGACTTTGTATCTGGAATCAGGCTCCGTACTGAAATTCAAGGACGACTTCGACAGCTATCCGGCGGTTCGTACTCGCTGGTCGGGCTATGAGTGCTTCGGCTATAAGCCGTTGATTTATGGAGTGGGCCTGAAGCAGGTTGCGATTAAGGGCGAAGGCATAATCGACGGTCAAGGGCAAGCCTGGTGGCAAGCTTACCGGGAACTGAGGTATCAGAAGGTGCTGCCTGTGTCCTCCGTACGTGAGCAGCTTCTCGAGCTGAACCATACCCTACGAACCACCGTCAAAAGTAATATTGTGGAATGGGATTCTCAATTTTTCCGTCCGGCGCTGCTGCAGCTCCTGGATTGCGAGCAAGTCGTGCTGGAAGGTGTCACCCTGCAAAACTCTCCATTCTGGAATACGCATCTTGTCTATTGCGATCAGGTCAACATGCGCGGCGTTTCCATCAAAAACCCTGCGGATACGCCGAACGGCGACGGTTTGGATGTGGATTCCTGCTCTAATGTACGCATCTCGGATTGCCACTTTGACGTAGGTGACGACTGCTTGTGCTTGAAATCCGGTATCGATGAGGACGGGCGCCGCGTGGGCCGGCCGACCGAGAACGTCGCCGTTACGAACTGTACGATGCTGCGCGGGCATGGCGGGGTCGTATTCGGCAGCGAGACGGCCGGCGGCATTCGCCGGATCGTCATCTCAAATTGCATCTTTATCGGCACGGACCGGGGCATTCGGTTCAAAACGAACCGTCAACGCGGCGGTGGCGTAGAGGACGTTCGGATCAGCAACATCTTCATGCAGGATGTTCTGTGTCCGCTGGCGATCAACGGCTTCTACAAGCATGGTGTGGACGAATCGAACCCGTTGATGACAAGCCCTAATGCCGTTCCGATTACGGAGGCGACTCCGGTGATCAAAAATATTTATATCAGCGAAATTTTGGCGAAAAACTGTTTGGCCTCAGCCGGATTTATTTACGGCTTGCCGGAGCAGCCGATTGAGAATGTCGTGCTTCGCCACGTGACGCTAGAGACCACAACGGATCCGCAGGAGAAGGGCGGCGAACCGGATATGGTTCGGGAAGAGCGTGTGATGGCGGGGGACGGTATTCTCGTGAAGCACGTAAAAGGTCTGGAGCTGCACCAGGTACAGGTGGAGACGCGCCAGGGACCGGCGTTGATGCTGGAAAACGTAAGCGATGTAGATATCGACGGGCTGCGAATGAAGAAGCGTCATGCTTCTACCCCTGTCGTACTCGCACAGGATGTAGAAGATCTTCGCATTAGCGGGGATCGTGCAGGCGACGCCGCTTATTTGGAAACCGTGAAGCTGGGGTAGGTGATGGATCGCATGTGGCATCCTGATGAATTTTTGAAAAAGCTGTATGCAGAGCAGGAGCAGGAGCGCAAACGTTTGTTGGACGAGCCGTGGGACAAACGACGGACTCGGCTGCGGGCGAAGCTGGGCGAACTCCTCGGTGAATTTAAAGTAAGCGGCGAGCTGGCTCCGAAGCTGCTGGAGCGGGTAGAGCTGCCGGAGCACGGATTGGTGCGCGAGCGCGTCGAGTACACGACCGCCGAAGGGCTTCGCGTCCCTGCATATGTAGTGCTTCCGCAAGCGACGGAAGGCAAACGATTGCCGGCCGTTCTTGCTTGGCACGGGCACGGGTATGGCAGCCGCGAATCGGTAGGTTTGCTGACGGACGGTTCAGTCCGGGAAGGAGCCCCTGGCATTCACAACGATTTTGCTCTGGAGCTGGCGAAGCGCGGCGTGGTTGTTCTGCTTCCGGAGATCGTCGGCTTCGGAGACCGGAAGCTGCAGCAGGACTTGGCGCAGGATCCCGGGATAGGCAACTCCTGCTTTTCCATTGGGGCCGCTTTGCTCCTTGCGGGCAAAACCATCGCCGGACTGCGGGTATACGAAGCAAGACGCGCTGTCGATTACTTGGCTGCCCGCCCGGAGGTGGACGCGGAGCGTATCGGCGGCATGGGCTTCTCCGGCGGAGGTATGGTGGCTTCCTTGCATGGGGCGGTCGATGACCGGGTGAAAGCGACGGTACTTTGCGGGTATCCGAACACGTATGAGAGCAGTATCCTGGCGCGGCGGCACTGTCTGGACAACTATATTCCCGGTGTGCTTCCGTATGCCGAAATGCCGGACCTGCTGGCTTTACTGGCTCCCAGACCACTATTCATCGAGTCAGGGGATGAGGACCATTTGTTTCCTGCAGAGACGGTCAAGGAAGTCATTAGCAAGCTGAGATCCTTGTATACTCAGCTTGAGGCAGGGGAGAGGTTTGCTTTTGACATTTTCGAAGGCAAGCATGAGATTAAGGGACGTTATTCATACGACTGGCTGACTACAGTATTACGTTCGACGGATGGCAGTATACATTAGGCGGCGCGAGGTCTATGCCGAAAGTTTTTCATAGTATAAGCCGGAACGTTTTACTGAATCCTAAGGGTGTTGTTCTAAATCCTTAGGAGGTGTTCGTCCATGTCTACGACAACCAAGGAATCTCCTCAAGCCGGGCAACAAACGGGCGGGTCGAAGCAACCTGTAAATCAGGCGCCGACAGCGATGTCCGCTGCCGCTGCAGCCCCAACCGCTAAGTCGGCCCCGGCAGCTGCTGCGCAAACAAACACGTCGGCAGCTCCGTCTGCTTCGACAACAGCAGCATTACCTGCCCCGTCTGCGACGCAAACGAAGTCGACAGCTTCGGCTTTACCTGCCCAGCTTCAGATGGCTGAAGCCAAACAAGCAGCAACACAGGCTGCGTCGGCGCAGCAGCTGGCTCAGCAAGCGCAACAGCAGGCACAGCAAGCGCAGCAGCAGGCATTAGTGGCTTCGCAGGTCTCGCAGCAAGCATCCATGGCAAGCGCAGCGGCGAGTGCATCGGTTGCTAAGCAGCCGGCGGCTGTAACGAACATCAACACCGAACAGCTGGCTCAGCAAGTGCAGCAGGAAGCGGATCAAGTGCTTCAGCACGCACAACAAATGATGCATCAAGCGCAGCAGGCGTCCCAGCTTGTACAGCAAATGCAGCAATGCGCCCAAGAAGCGAAGCAGCAGCAATATATTGCTGCACAGCAGCTTGCCCAAGCGGAGCAGGAATTGTACGGGGCGCAGCAGAAGGTGGAGGCGGCCGTGCAGGCAACCCAGCAGGCGAATCAGCTGGAGAAGTCAAGCAATGAACAGCTTTTACAGGCACAGCAGCAGCTGCAGCAGGTAGAACAGCAATGTCATTTTTCGTAGATTATCCGAAGAAAAACCGTCGGAGCTTAGGCACCGGCGGTTTTTTTAAACAAAAGGATGGCAATCGTAAGGATGATAATCATAAGCGATGTCCCAAGATTTCTCCCGCGGCTGTTGCGCCTCCTCCCAGCGCCTGAGAACCTTTGAGTTCCATGCTCCTGTCTCTACCCTCTCCAAAAGCTCATAAACGGTGACATGCTCATCTTGGCGGATCAGCTTTTGATCCTTCAAAGGCAAGGTGGACACCAGCGTTGCAAAATATTCCAGCGACATCGACCAGCACTTCATTTCCTCTTCCGATCTGTCGATTCTTCCTAAGTATCCGATTTCCGATTTATGACTGGTACATAGACCGTTTTTATGAAATTCACAAGTACGACAACCTAAGTTCAGTTCCATTTACATCAAACTCCAGACCTATATTTTATATGAATCATTATACCTAGGGGACTGGAAAAAGACTGTGGAGTATTTCACAAAAACATGGATTCTGTAAAACTTTTTTTCATGCGAAATCGGGAGGCGCGATACTTTGTTACGAATTGGTGACCAATAGAGCAGGATGAAAAATTCATGCTACAATAAGGGTTACTAGGGAAAACCCGTAAAGAGAGGTGTCTGCTTCGTGATTCAACTACTGTTGATTATCGTAGTGCTTGGTATTTTGTTTAGTATGGCGTTTCTTCGATTTTTCCAAGGGTACAAAGGGCAGGGGGCGCTTTGGTCCGTACTGTTTGCTGCCGGAATGGTGGCCTTTTACTGGTCCATTGCTGCGGGGATACTAGTTATTGAGGAATAGGAAGAACCTGGACGAAAAACAAAAGGACGTGCCCGGATGTATCGGGAACACGTCCTTTTTGCTTATATTAACACTTCACTTCAGCGCCTTTTCTTGAATACCAATACCAGCATACTGCAATACTGACGGCATAATACACGATGAAAATATAGAGCGCTGTGTTCGCCGAGCCGGTCGTATCAAGGGACCAACCGAAGATTTTCGGAATAAAGTAGGCCCCGTAAGCAGCCAATGCCGCGATCAAGCCCATGACGGAGCTGGCTTGCTTACCCTCAAAGATGAAGGGTACCATGCGGAACGTAGATCCGTTGGCAATCCCCGTGCCGGCGAATAAAATCAGGAACATCAGCAGGAAGCCTGTAAATTGATGCGTGTTCAAGAATAGGACGACGCCGGCCGTTGCTGCAACCATTACGATGGTTGTCCAGAAGGTGACCTTCGCTCCGCTGTTGAGCTTATCGGAGATATAACCGCCCACCGGGCGCAGCGCCGCCCCGACCAGTGGCCCAAGGAAAGCGAGCTGTGCCGCATTGATCTCAGGAAATTCAGAGCGGATGAGCAGCGGAAAGGCGGCGCCATACCCGATGAAGGAGCCGAAGCACATCACATACAGCCATGTCATCACCCAGGTATGCTTGTGCTTCAGAACAGCCAGCTGCTCCTTCACGCTTTGGCCCGAGTTCGGTAAACTATCCATGCCGAAGATCGCTAACAGGGTTGCCAAGATAATGGGAATGACCCATACGAAAGCTGCATTTTGCAGGAAAATCTCCGAACCGTTCTTCATGATTTGCGGACCGCCGGTCATCGCTCCGATGAAGCCGACGCCTATGATGAGCGGCGTTACGAATTGTACGACACTAACTCCCAGATTTCCGATTCCCACGTTGATTCCATTCGCCGTCCCTTTCTTGGCTTTAGGGAAGAACGGATTAATGTTTGCGGTGGAAGAGGACAAGCAGCCGCCGCCCAGTCCGCACAATGCTGCAAGCAAAGCAAGCACAGAGAACGGAGTGTCAGGGTTCTGAACGGCCCACCCGATCCCGACCGCCGGTATCAGCAGCAGGGATGTACTGATAATGGTCCATTTTTTGCCGCCAAGCAGTCCGGGCATAAAGGTATAGAAGAGACGGAAGGTAGCTCCCGTCAGGCCGGGAAGAGCAGCAAGGGTAAACAGCTCGTTCTTGCTTAGCTGAAAGCCTACATCATTCAACCTTGTAGCGACAACGGACCAGATTTGCCATACGATAAACGCCAGAATCAAACAAAATACGGAGATTAGCAGGTTTCGATTCGCAACCTTCCTGCCTGTTTTCTCCCAAAATACGATGTTCTCCGGATTCCAATCAGCGATACGTGCCATACGTAATGACCTCCTCGATTTGTATGGACACATTGTATCAACGCTTTCAAAACCCCGATGTTAAATAAATCACAGGTTCAATGTAAAAAAAAGGATGACTGGACTTTGTGATAAAATGCACAGCTAACGGTGGCCCGCAGAGCTACAATGAAATCAGAAACAAACGCAAAGCCAGCAAGCATAGGAGGTCGTTTGTCATGAAAACCGCTGTCCCGTGGAAGGAACCGTTGTCTGAGCCTGCTCATCCTACGGAGCTGTATCATGCCATTCAGCAGCTAATAGAAGAGCATGAGCAATTAAAGCTGTTAATTCAAGCCTTGGAAGAAAAGGCTCGTCAAGCTGCATTATCCCGCGATACGGAGGAGCAGCTTAAAGCCTTGCGCGATCTAAAGGTCGATACGGTGCAATTAATGACCCAAATGAACCGGCATTCCTCTTGGGAGGAGCAGGTCCTATACCCGTTCCTTCATGAATATTTCGATCTAAGCATGGGTCCGTCTATGGTTCCTTCCTTTTGGGTATTGGAGAAAGACCATGACTTGGCGGAGGCCTATATGGATTCCTTCATCGACGCTGTGGAAGACCTGGCTTCCCCCGGAGAACGGCGGCAGCTGCAAAGTGTAGCGGAGCATCTGCTTCAGGCCTGCCGGATCTTGAGCGGACACCTCGCTATGGAGGAACAGCTGGTTTATCCTTTGTCTGACCAAGTATTGACGGACGTAGACTATTTCTTCTCTTAAGGAGCTGATTGCCATGAGTATGATCATTCACGGGAAACAATTAGAGGTAACCCCTGCCCTTAAGGAATACATCGAACGCAAGGTGGGAGCGCTTCAGGAGTGGTTCGAGGAGCCAGTCGAGATTCATGTGACCATATCGGTTCTAGGTCATAGACATCAACAAGTTGTTGAGGTGACCATACCGTATCATGGCATGGTGTATCGCGCCGAAGAAAAGCAGCAGGACATGTACGCTTCGATCGACCTCGTGGCCGACAAGCTGGAGCGCCGTCTGCGTAAATATAAAGAAAAGGTCCAGCGTAAGCTGCGCACCCAGGGCAGCCTCCGGACGCAACCGGTCCAGTCCGAAACGGTGCGTTCGGCAGCTATGGAGGAGGAAGAAAACTTCGAGCTGCTTCGCGTTAAAAAAATTAACCTCAAGCCTGTGGACGTGCAGGAGGCAATACTGGAAATGAATCTGCTGGACCACAGCTTCCATCTGTTCCATAACAAAGATACGAATCGTATGGAGGTTGTTTATCGACGCAACGACGGTTCGTACGGATTGATTACAACCTAGTAAACGGCTTCACAGGGCATGCTTCCATTGCAGGAAGCATGTTCTTTTTTTGTCTCCATTTGTAGGAAAATCCCGTATTCCCAAATTTGCAGTGATCTTAATCATAGTTGCTCCCTTATGGAATGTGGTCTAATAACAGCAGACAAAGGAACAAAGGAGAATGAACAATGGACCGAGCGTTCGCATCGAAATATGCAAGGATGATGTTCATGACGGTTTGCGGGATGATTCTGCTTATGTATATTGGCTCCCGCATGTTTACTCATATTGACTTGGCCTTATACGGGTATATGGTCGGTACAGTGGTTTTTATCGGAGGGTTCTTCTACCGTTTCATCGCTTGGGCGGAGCGGCCGCCGACGAAGCTGATCCTAAAGAAAGGGATGAAGCTGCTGTTCCGCAAAAGCACACCGCAAACCTCGGTGGAACATTTGGTGACCTACCGGTTTATCTGGAACCGGAGCTGGTATCGATGGACTCAGCACGTGCTGCTCGGCTGGGGCTGTATCCTGTCCTGCTTCGTAACGTTCCCCTTGGTATTCGGCTGGATGTATTTTACCATGTCGGATAACGGCCTCTATACCGTCGTATTCTTCGGAATCGACCTGATGAAGGTAAAGGCCGACGGCATCATCGCCTTTCTCTTTTACAACGCGCTTAATATTACAGCCATGATGGTGATAGCCGGTGTAGCCATGGCGCTGTACCGCAGATTGAAGCATATGCAGGCGCGTGCGGAGCAGTCGTTTGTTTATGACTTCCTGCCGCTGTATCTCCTATTATTCATTAGCATCACAGGGCTTATGCTGACCTTCAGCAACGTATTCCTGCACGGCTTCGGCCATCCGGTGATGTCGCTTATTCATCAGTGGTCGGTGATCGTCACACTGATCTATCTGCCCTTCGGCAAGCTGGCTCACATTCCGTTTCGTCCGATGAGCGTGCTGGCGAGGAACTATCGCGAGCACTACGGTGCACAGCAGATGAAATCCTGCAAGGTGTGCGGCAGCGGCTTCGTCTCGGGAGAGCAGTCGGAGGATGTGATTTCCGTGCTGAAGCAGAATGAAATCGAATTCCAAACGCCGGAAGGACACCATCTCGCAGAGCTGTGTCTGCCTTGCCGACGCAAGTATCGAATCGCCCGCTTCAGCGGGATTCCAACCCACGAAATCCGTCATAAGGAGGCGAATCAGAATGCCAAAGGATAAATTTTTTAAAGACATCGAGAACAAGACGCATCCAGGTGAAAAATTAATCCCGACGCATTGCTCCTATTGCGGTATGCAGTGCGGGATGAACCTGAGAGTCAATACGCATACGAATCAAATCATCGGGGTGGAGCCGAGATACGAATGGCCGGTTACCCTAGGTAAAATGTGCCCTAAGGGAGTTACTGCTTATCAGCAAACGAACCACAAGGACAGGCTGCTCAGGCCGTTAATCCGGGATAACGCGGCATTTAAAGGGACGAAGGACGGATTCCGTGAAGCAAGCTGGGAGGAAGCTTTCGATCTGATCGCCCGACGCTTCTTGGAGCTTCAAGGAAGCTACGGCAAGGATTCGTTATCTGTATTCAGCGGCGTCTCCATGACGAATGAAAAATGCTACCTGACCGGCAAATTCGCCCGGGTTGCTCTGCAGACCCGTTATATCGATTACAACGGACGCTATTGCATGTCCAGTGCGGCGGCGGGATTCATGCGTTCTTTCGGCGTAGATCGGGGTTCGACCCTGCCATGGACCGATCTGCACGAAACAGACTGCTTGTTCATCGCCGGCAGCAACACGGCGGAATGCCATCCCACCTCCATGTTCCGCATATGGGAGGTTCAAAACCGGGGCGGTTACGTGATTGTAGCGGATCCGCGGGAAACCCCCATCGCGAGGCGCGCCGATGTTCATCTTGACCTTCGCCCCGGCACGGATTTGGCCCTGGCCAACTGTATGGTCCATCTCCTCATTCAGAACGGCCATATCGACGAAAGCTTCGTGAAGGAGCATACGAACGGCTTCGAGGACATGGCAGAGGTGGTTCAGGATTTCACGGCTGAATATACGAGCGAGATTACGGGTGTAGCCCCGGAGAAGCTTATAAGAGCTGCCGAAATCTACGGCAAGGCTCCAAACGCCGTTGTCATGTTTGCCCGCGGCATCGAGCAGCAGCATAAGGGCTCGGATAACGTGTCCGCTTATACGAATATGGCGCTCGTTACCGGCAAAATCGGAAGACCGAAGTCCGGCGTAGCAACCTTCACGGGCCAAGGCAACGGCCAAGGGGGGCGTGAGCACGGGCAGAAGGCGGATGCGCTCCCAGGCTACCGCAAAATTGTCAACCCGAAGCACGTGGAGGAGGTATGCAAGGTCTGGGGCATCACTCCGGAGGAAATGCCGCAGCCGGGCGTCTCTGCGCAGGAAATGTTCGGGCTGATGATGGACAAAACGATTCGCGGCTTGTACCTGCTCTGCTCGAATCCGGCCGTATCCGCACCGAATCAGAACTTTGTCCGTTCCGCGCTGCGTCAGCTGGATTTCATGGTATGCTGCGACTTCTTCCTGTCGGAATCGGCGGAATTCGCCGATGTCGTCCTGCCGGCTACCACTTGGTCCGAGGATGAAGGGACCGTTACTAACCTGGAAGGACGTTGCATTAAGATCAATAAGGCACAGGAGCCTATCGGCGAATCCAAGCCGGATTGGCTGATCCAGGTGGAGCTTGCCGAGCGTCTTGGCCGCGGGCATTATTTCCGCCATTTGCAAAGTGCCCGGAAGGTGAATGATGAATTCCGGCTTGCCTCCAAGGGAGGTTATGCGGATTATAGCGGGATTACATGGGAGAAGATTGAGAAGCAGAACGGCGTATTCTGGCCCTGCCGAAGCGAGGCTGAGGAAGATAGGGGTACTCCGTACATGTTCCTGGACAAAAAGTTTTACCACCCCGACGGCAGAGCGAAGCTGTGTGCCCTGCCATACCGGCCGCCTGCAGAGGAGCCTTGCACGCTCTATCCGCTGCGTCTGACGACGGGCAGAGTCGTTTATCACTATTTATCGGGGAATCAAACCCGCCGCATTCCTTTCCTGAAGGATATGTGCCCCGAGCCTTTTGTTGAAGTTCATCCCGAAATGGCAGCCCGCTACAATATCGTGCATGACGAGCGTGTCCGCCTGTATACCCGCAGAGGCGAAGCCGTATATAAAGTGAAAATAACGGAAGCGATTCGTCAAGATACTGTTTTTGTTCCTTATCACTACGGCCACGAGGAATCAGTCAATCTGTTGACCATCGATGCCTTGGATCCGATGTCGAAAATGCCGGAATTCAAAGCGTGTGCCGCCCAGATCGAGAAGCTTCACAAAGAGGAAGTGAACGGACAATGAAGCAATATTTATATATCGAAATGGATAATTGCATCGGGTGCCGAAGCTGTCTGGCCGCGTGCACGCAGTGCGGAGGTCACGATGAGCGTAACCGGAACTACGTATATGATGTCAATCCCTATGTGAACCGCCAAACGATACCGCTAATGTGCTTGCACTGTGTGAACCCGGCATGTGCCCGCAGCTGCCCTGCGCAGGCCATTCAGGTCACTCCGGAGGGAGCGGTGCTGTCCGCTCTGGTAGAGAAATGTATCGGCTGCCAGAACTGTACGATCGCCTGTCCTTACGGCATTCCAAAGTTCGATGCCGAACAGAATCTGATGTACAAATGCGACCTTTGCTATGACCGGACCAAGGAAGGAATTCCGCCGATGTGCGCTTCGGTATGCCCGACGAATACGCTGCAGTGGGTTACCGAGGAGGAGCTTCGCCGCAAGAAGGAGCAGCATCAGCTGGGCAAGTGGACGGCCAGCCGGGAGTATGATCCGCTTGAAGGAGAAACGAATGTGAAAATCAGCCTCCCGGGCATTCTACAAGGGAAGCAGAAGCTGTTCTAAGTACAAATATCCAGGAGGTGTTCTCCGGTGGAACAAGAAAAGCAGCCAAAAAATCATAAGATTCCTTTCGAGGAAGACAACTATACACACAACATCCGTAAGGAAGGCGAACGTAAGCTGGACCGGCGCGGGTTTATGAAAACGATGGTCGGAGCGGCGGGAGTCTTTGCCGTATCGACCTTGCCTTGGGGGGCCATTGCCGCTAAAGAACTAGCGGGAATTGGAAAGAAGGCCCAGCCGAAGCTCAAGCTGGCGGAGGTGAAAGCGCTGGGTATCGGAGATGCCCTGGAATTCGCTTATCCTACGGAGCACGAGAGCGCTCTATTGATCCGGCTCGGCGAATCGGAGTATAAGGCGTATCAGAACGCCTGTACCCACTTGAAGTGTCCCGTCTTTTGGAGCAAGGAGAAAACGGAGCTTGTATGCCCGTGCCATCATGGCTTCTTCGATGTCAAAACCGGTGCTCCGACGGCAGGGCCGCCGAAGCGTCCTCTGCCGGAAATTGAGCTGACCATCGAGCAGGGCGCGATTTATGCAACAGGGGTGAAGCGATATGAAACGTAGCTACCGGGGCGTGATACTCCTCTGCATCGTGCTGCTGCTGAACATCGTGTTTACTCAGCAGGCGGTCAATGCCTATTTTTACGAAAAGTATGTGACCGTTCTCGTCTTTGCCGCGCTTAATGTGCTGACCTTTCCTTTGGCGTTATGGATTTATCGGCGGGAGCGTGATGCTGCATGAGCGCCCCGAGCGAGTTTTTCGTCGATTTATGCTTTATCCGTTCGCACGAAAGCCGCAAGGAGCCGATGAAGCGTGCGGTTGATGAGGCTATGTCGAGAATGTTTACCGAGGGACACATTTGGTCAACCTCGTATCGAATGGAGGAAGGGCTCGATATCGTGACGGCAGAGGCGAACGGCTTGTCCCCCTGGGGCACCGAGGAAGAAGTACTGGTTCGCCTTGAAGAGAGTCTAAGCGGCGATTGCCTGGAATGGCTTCAGGGCTACCGGGTTCATGTGATCACCAAGGAGGACGTAGGGCCATGTCAGCTGAAATGCAAGCCAAGAAATTAAGCTCCATCACCGAGCGCCTCAGAGAATTCATCGGTCATGAGGCTGAGGTTCGGATAACGGACGTGGCCGGGAAGGATCCGGTCGCGCCGGGCAAGCGGTTTACCTTGCACGATGTGAAGCTCTCCCCGGAGCACACGCACCTGATCTGCTGCTTGAACAAAGCGCAGCATATTTCCATACCGATATATGATCAGACTTCGCTGCATTCAGTAGAACAAGGAGTTAGGCTGGTATCCGAGGACCGTCTTGCGGAGCTCATATACACATTACAAATAACGCATGCCTAAAGGCGCTGCTTTCTCATCGAAGCGGCGTCTCTTTTTTATGTGCCGTATTCTCGTATGATATTTCGGAACAATGACCAGAATATGACACAGGAGGTGTAAACGGATGGATTGCGATCAACATCAACAGAGCTGCGGGATCGACCGGGAGACGCTGCGTTCGCTGCTGCAGCAGACGATGGAGACAGAAACCGAGCTGCTTCGTACATATACCCTCGCGTCTGAACGGATACATGACAATCGCGAGCTGAGAGAGCGTCTGCAGAATTTTGCTGAGGGCAACGCCAAGAGGTCTAAGCAGCTGCAGGACGAGCTTGCTTTACTAGGAGGGAATCTCACAACATGACGACACAAACTTTATTTCACAAGCTGGGCGGCCAGGACACGATTCAAAAAGTCGTAGATTCCTTCTATGAGAAGGTGCTGGCGGACGAAACCGTAAACGGCTTCTTCCGTGAAACGGACATGGAGAAGCAGCGGCGGCATCAAGCGTTGTTTATCGGCTACGCTTTAGGCAGCGGGCACGAATTCACGGGCCGGTCGATGGCTAAAGCGCATGAAGGTATGAACCTTCAGCCGCAGCATTTTGATGCAATTGTCGGCCATTTGACAGCGACCTTAAAGGAATTTGGGGTGGAAGAGGCGGACATCGGCCAAATTGTGGCCAAGCTGGGCACACTTCAAGACGATATTTTATACAAGTAAGGGGATACTACGTCTCGTATCACATTCCTGTACATTCGGAGGCGAGACGAAATGGCGAAGACTAAAGGCAAGTCGATGAAGCAGAAAAACCAAGCTATGGCTGCAGAATCCAGCAATGCTACTGAGAATATTACAGGCAGCACCCAGCCGACATACCATGCCGGAGCTCACGAGCAAAACAATCGATCCGTGTAAGTATGCATGCAGTCCGAGAGGACGGCCCAACAGGCCGTTCTCTTTTTTTTGTCGAAATGATTGTGCTTGAAATCACAAGCTCATCCTCCCGTGACGGTTATAGTGGTAATAGATAAGCCAATTCACTTAAAACGGAGGGTGTTCTATATGAGATTTCAAGCGACTGAAACGGTAGGAAGCATTGTGACGGCATTTCCGGGAGCAAGCAACGTGTTCAAGGCACACCGGATCGATTTCTGCTGCGGTGGACAGAGACCTTTGGCTGAGGTGCTTGAGCAATCCGGCTTGAGTGAGCAGACCGTTCTTCAAGAGCTGGAGGATGCCTACGATCGGGCGGCGCTGAGGGAACGGCAGCAGGACTTTCGGCGCTATACGCGTTCCGAGCTGATCTTGCATATTGTGGCGGTCCATCATGACTTCCTGCGTTCCGAGCTTCCTTTATTGGGTGAATTCGTAGAGAAAATCGCCAGAGTGCACGGACCCTCGCATAAGGAGCTGATCAAGCTAAGGTCATTGTATCAGCAGCTTCGGGAGGAGCTTGAGGAGCATTTGCTTGCGGAGGAGGAGCGGGTGTTCCCTATGGTCCGGGCGTACGAAGCAACGGGTGATGCGAATACGAAAGAAGAAGCTCTGCGTGCTATTGACGAGCTCGAGTCAGAGCACGACAAGGCGGGCGGTTTGCTGCGGGAGATGCGAGCCGTGACCGTCGATTATACACTGCCGGAAGGGGCATGCCGAACTTATACCGTAGCCTTTCAGAAGCTGGAGCAGCTCGAAGCCGATATGTTCCAGCATATCCACCTGGAGAACAATATTTTATTCCAAAGCCTGTAACGCTCGTGCCTTCTTTTCGGGTTCGCCGATTTGCCGTTTCGTCTCTCTCGTCCTCTATAGTGACGCATATCACTGCCCGGGCGTGCCAAATGTGGTGTAATAGGAATATAACCACCAGCCGGAGAGGATCAGGCAACCAAGCAGAAGAGGAGTGAACGAATATGATGTCCGGACTCATATTGGCAGGCGGCCGGAATCGGGGGACGAACGGGGAGCATAAAGCGTTTTTGGTGCTGGATAACATGACCTTCGTAGAACGGCAAATTCGTGAGATGAAGAAGATTTGCAAGGAAATCATTATTGTGACGAATGATCCTATTCCGTTCCTGCGGAAGGTGGATCGCGGCGTTCGGATTATAACCGATTATTTCCCGGGTAAAGGACCGCTAAGCGGCATGCATGCCGGCTTAACCTTAGCGCAGCATCCGAATGTATGGGTCGTCGGCTGTGATATGCCTTATATTTCAGCAAAGGCTGCGGAGCTGCTTATTGAACGCAAGCAGGACGGCTTCGAGGCCGTCATCCCTTGGGTCAACCATAGCGCTTATCCGCTCCATGGAGTGTATGACCGCTCCTGTGCGGCTGCTATCGGGCAGCTGATCGAGAAGGACGAGGTTGCCGTATCCGCTCTTCTGAAGCAGCTGTTCTGGTGTGAGCTGCAGCAGTCGGCTTTCGAGGAGAAGGGCATTGACACCCGTTTTGTTGCCGCGATCAAGACGACGGAGGAGTATGAGAAGCTTCTTGCGTGGCATGATTCGTTGAAAATGAACTATTTGTACGGAGGATAGAAATCATAAAGCGGCTGTGAGAAAAATCATAGAGAGAACTACGTGAAAAAGATAACATAGATCTTGTAGAGAACATTATTCGGAGGTGTGTCCCAATGGTTATGAAGGAAGCGGACGTAAAAAAAGCAGCCACGGCAGCCGATGCTTGGCGGGGGTTTGCACCGGGAGCTTGGAAAAAACGTATTGATGTCAACCAGTTTATCGAGCGGAACTTAACTCCTTACGAGGGGGATGAAGCTTTCCTGGCCGGTCCGACAGAGGCGACGACCGCCTTATGGCTTCAAATTCGGGAGCTGCTGAAGCAGGAGAGGGAGAAGGGCGGCGTGCTGGATATCGACGTAAACACGGTATCCACAATTACCTCGCACGGTCCCGGATATATCGATCAGTCGAAGGAAAGGATCGTAGGTCTGCAAACGGATGCGCCGCTGAAGCGTTCCGTTCAGCCCTTCGGGGGTATCCGTATGGCGGCGGATGCCTGTGAAGCGTACGGCTACAAGCTTCCGGACGAAATGGAGCGGCTCTTTACCGAAATCCGCAAGACGCATAACCAGGGCGTATTCGATGCCTATACGACAGAGATGCGAGCCGCGCGGAAAGCCGGGATCATCACAGGGTTACCTGACGCTTATGGGCGGGGACGCATTATCGGCGATTATCGCAGAGTGGCGCTGTATGGGGTGAACCGGCTGATCGCGGACAAGAAGCAGGATCTCCTCCAGCTGGAAGTGGATGCCATGACAGAGGATGTGATCCGCGCCCGCGAGGAGCTGTCCGAGCAAATCCGAAGCCTGGAAGAGCTGAAGCGCATGGCGCTCTCCTATGGCTATGATATCTCCGTTCCGGCGACGAATGCGAAGGAAGCGGTGCAGTGGCTGTATTTCGCGTATCTCGCGGCGATTAAAGAACAGAACGGGGCAGCGATGAGCCTCGGGCGTGTATCCAGCTTCCTTGATATTTATATTGAACGCGATATGCAGGAGGGCACGCTCACGGAATCGGAAGCGCAGGAAATCATCGACCATTTCGTAATGAAGCTGCGGATCGTGAAATTCCTGCGGACGCCTGATTATAACGAACTATTCAGCGGAGACCCGACTTGGGTAACCGAAGCCGTTGGCGGCATGGGGCTGAACGGCAAGACGCGGGTTACACGCAACTCGTTCCGCTTCCTGCATACCTTGTACAACCTCGGCCCGGCTCCCGAGCCGAACCTGACCATCCTGTGGTCGACGTCGCTGCCGGAAAGCTTCAAGAAATATTGCGCGAAGGTATCCATTGAAACAAGCTCCATCCAGTATGAGAATGACGATATCATGCGCCCGCACTTTGGCGATGACTACGGCATCGCCTGCTGCGTATCCGCTATGCGAATCGGAAAGCAAATGCAGTTCTTCGGAGCTCGCGCGAACATGGCGAAGGCGCTGCTTTATGCCATCAACGGCGGTATAGACGAGAAGCTGGGCATTCAAGTTGGACCGACAGTTGCCCCTATCACCTCGGATATACTTGACTATGAGGAAGTGAAAGCCCGGTTCAACGTCATGCAGGATTGGCTGGCCCGACTCTACATGAACACGCTGAATGTGATTCACTATATGCATGACAAATATTGCTACGAGCGTGTCGAGATGGCGCTGCACGACAGAGAGATTCTGCGCACGATGGCTTGCGGTATCGCCGGTTTATCCGTAGTGGCGGACAGCTTGAGCGCGATTAAATATGCGAAGGTGCGTCCGGTGCGCAATGAGAAGGGACTCGCCGTCGACTTCGAAATCGAAGGCGACTTCCCGCAATACGGCAACAATGACGAGCGAGTGGATAACCTTGCTATCGAGCTGGTGGAAGGCTTCATGAATAAACTTCGCAAGCACAAGCCTTATCGGAATGCTCTGCCGACGATGTCCGTACTTACCATAACCTCGAACGTCGTTTACGGCAAAAAGACCGGCAGCACACCGGACGGGCGCCAGGCGGGAGAACCGTTCGCGCCGGGAGCGAACCCTATGCATGGACGCGACCGCAAAGGGGCATTGGCGTCACTGGCCTCCGTGGCGAAGCTTCCGTACGAGCACAGCCTAGACGGCATATCGAATACATTCTCTATCGTTCCGAAGGCTCTTGGGAAAGAGCCGCAAGCGAGAATCAGCAACATGGTCGCACTGCTTGACGGCTATGCAGCTTCTAGCGGTCATCACTTAAACGTGAATGTGTTTGACCGGGAGCAGCTGCTGGATGCGATGGAACATCCGGAGAACTATCCGCAGCTCACGATTCGGGTATCCGGCTACGCCGTCAACTTTATTAAGCTGACGCGCGAGCAGCAGCTCGACGTCATCAACCGCACGTTCCACGGCTCCATCTAAGAGGACATCTTTACAGCAAGGGAAAGGGGCGTGGCCCTCATGAAAGGCCGAATTCATTCCATAGAAACCTTCGGGACGGTGGACGGACCGGGCATTCGCTTCGTTCTGTTCATGCAGGGCTGCGCACTGCAATGTCAGTTTTGCCATAATCCCGACACCTGGGATACCGGCGGCGGCCGTCAGGTGACGGTAGAGGAGGTCATCCGGGAGCTGGAGCCTTACCTCGAATATTACCGCCGGTCCGGCGGAGGAATTACCGTAACGGGAGGAGAGCCGACGCTGCAAGCACCGTTCGTTACCCAGCTGTTTCGTGAATGTAAACGGCGCTTCGGGCTTCACACAACCCTGGATTCCTCCGGCTTCTGCGAAACGGATCATGTGGCCGAGCTCATGGAGGTTACGGATCTGGTACTGCTCGACCTGAAGCAGATGAACAACAAGAAGCACGAGGTGCTCACAAGTCAGCCGAACGACCGGATTCTGCGTTATGCCAAGTGGCTGTCCGACCATCGGAAGCCTGTCATCATTCGTCATGTGCTCATTCCGGGAGTAACGGACAGCTACGAGGACTTGTTCGCCCTGGGGAGCTTCGTAGGCACCATGAGCAATGTCCAAAAGGTAGAGCTGCTGCCGTATCATCGGATGGGAGTCTACAAATGGCAGCAGCTGAATAAAACGTATCCTCTCGAAGGCGTTCAAACGCCGAGCGAGCGCGAAGTGGAGCGTGCACGGGGAGTCATCGAATCGGGGATCGCGGCTTCCGCAAGGGCAACTACATCATCAGACCATGTGCGCGTTACCTGATTAAAGGAGCTGAGTATCGATGAACCGAGAGCAATTTCACCCAACGCATCTTACGTATGCCTTTGAACGTCTTCGCAATGAGCATATCTTCCTGTTTGATGCCATTCAGCAGCTTGAGACGGCAGCCAAGCGACTCGGGAAGCTGGAGAATGAAGAAGAGTACTTTGCCAAACTTGTCGTACTCAAGGAGCAGACGCTGAATTTAATGGCCGAGCTGGACGGACATTCCGTTTGGGAGGACAACGAGCTGTTTCCGCTGCTAACGGAATATTTCCAGCTGCCGAATCGGCCGGACACTTCCACCTCCTTGTGGATGCTCGAGCATGAGCACGAGCTTGCCAACACCTTCTTCCGATATTTCCTGGAGGAGGCGGATAAGTGCTTGGCAGGACGCAGGCGCCCCATACTCCCTCGGCTTACGGATCACCTGATGCAAGCGTGCCGTCTCGTGAAGGAGCATCTGCTGACAGAAGAGGAGACCGTGCTTCCGCTCGAGGAAGAGCTTGTTGCCGGCACGGATGAGGAACTGGTGGTTTGAAGTGACAAGCAGAGCTTAAAGGAGATTCTTTCCTTTAGCTCTGTTTTTTTGTGCTGAACGAAACCGCCATTCAAGCTTCCCGCCATGTATCGGAACAGAAACCGAATAACATACAAAGCTGAGGGAAACCTTACACAAAGGAAAAACAAACACTTGAAGGCAGGCTAAGGGGGATGAGGGCAGCGTATGTATCGGCTGTTTACACATAACGACTTGGACGGAGTAGGCTGCGGCATCGTGGCCAAATATGCCTTCGGCGAGCAGGTGGAGGTACGCTACAATTCGGTCTCCGGCTTAGACTCCCAGGTCGAACGATATTTGGAGCAGGCGAAACGAAAGGGACGCAAGGGCGATTTCCTGCTGATTACGGACCTGTCAGTCGGCGAGAAAGTCGAGGGAGCCTTAAACGAGTTCGCCGATTCCGGCGGTAAGCTTCGCATGCTGGATCATCATAAATCGGCGCTTCATTTCAATCGTCATCGCTGGGCATCCGTCGTGGTGGAATACGAGGACGGGAGACTAGCCTGCGCCACGTCCCTGTTATACGAGTACTTGCAGCAAAACGGTTTGATCAAACCGTCTCCCGGCTTGAACGAATTTGTGGAGCTTGTCCGATTATACGATACCTGGGAATGGGACAGGACGGGGAATACCAAGGCCAAAAGGCTGAACGACTTGTTTTTCATGATGTCCCTTGATGAGTTTGAAGAGACCATGATTCAGCGGCTGCAAGGAAACAAAGACACGTTCTCCTTCGATGAATTCGAGGTGAAAATCCTGGACATGGAGGAGGAGAGGATCGAGCGTTATGTTCGCCGGAAGAAGCGGGAGCTTGTGCAGGTGTTCATCGACGAGCAGTGTGTCGGCATCGTTCACGCGGAATCTTATCACTCGGAGCTGGGGAACGATCTCGGCAAGGACTACCCTCACCTGGACTATATCGCCATCATGAATATGGGCAGCAAAAAAGTCAGTCTTCGAACCGTACACGACGAGGTCGACGTATCGGAGATCGCCGGTCACTACGGCGGCGGAGGCCATGCCAAGGCGGCAGGCTGTCAGCTGACGGAAGAGGTGTACCGGAGGTACGTAGCGGAGGCGTTCGACTCAGAGCCGCTGAGAGAGGATGCCTTCAAGAACCGGTTTAACGTGAAAGGCCATAACGGGGGCACGCTGTATGAGAATCGGAAGGAGGAGCTGTTCTTCTTATTTCCCTCCAAGAGCAGAGGAGGGAAGTGGCAGGTGGAGAAGGACGGGGAGGCGCTGGAAAGCAGCTTCGATTCGTTTCAAGAGGCGGAACGCTTCGTGAAGCGAAACCATGCCGCCTGGCTCGTAAGGGACGAAGCGTATGTTTGCTATTTGAAAGAAAAGGTCGTCGAGAATAAATAAGCAGACATCAAGCCGGTACGGTATATAGGCAGCGTACCGGTTATTTTGTTATTTTCGCGCTTGCTGCTCCGCATTGCAAAGGTGCTAAAGAAGTCAATTTCATAATTAGAAAGCCCATGTGGAATAAGGTTTTTCGGCAAACAAAAAGGAGAACCTTCCCCACATTAAGTTTGCCGAATTGTTTAAGCAGCGAACGGCTATTGAACGTGTCTTTGCTTATCTGAAATTATACTTTGGCATGGGCACTACACGAAGGATCAAAAAACGGGCGTTTGTCGATCGTGAACTATGTTACCTACCGTACAACGTGTCTACATATGCGTCATTTGAACATGAACATCCGTTTGACCAAACAAGCTGCGTAACTTTTTTGAGAATGTACACCTCGAAATTGATTTCCTGCGGCATATAGATTGCGTTACAGGGCGTCTGGCGCTTATCACGGCCCTGTAATGCTCCTTGTAGCGTTATGAAATCACCTTACTGTACCCAATATGTGTTCATCTGCGACCGTAAGATGAAAAAATCGCGTTACTGGGTGTCTGGCGCTTATCATGGCCCGGTAACGCTCCTTGTAACGTTATGAAATCACCTTACTGTACCAAATATGTGTTCATCTGCCATTGTAAGATGAAAAAATCGCGTTACAATGCGTCTGGTGCTTACCACGGCCCGGTAACTCAATCCTAAGTAAGATTCCGATGGGATTTGTGAGAATAGGCATCTTTAAAAGAGCGCAATGGCAAAATATCGACGCAAATAGTTCCGGATGATGAAAAGTGGTATATTTGCAGAAATGTGCGATTTTGAAATAAATTGCTCTGAGTAAGCACGCAGAGGATCGATTTGTTACAGCAGCTTGAAAAAAGCAGCCCGGCTATCCAAGATAGTCCGGGCTGCAGGAACAAGTGCTATTGAAGCCAGCTGAATTCTTCCTTTTTCTTCTTGGTCGATTTCGCCTTTTTGACGATCTTCGGCAAATGCTTGAAGCTTCTCAGCATTTCCCCCCTGCAGAGAGGGCATTCCCGTGTCGGAGAAGCCAGCTCCTCTCGCACCCATGCCTTGCAATCCGGGTTCCTGCACTTGAGAATGGGCGTAGGGAACAACTCCGGCTTGATTTCGTCTTGTTCCAAGGTCGAACACCTCCCGACCTTTAACTTTTCCCTACCGCTTCAAGTTCATACGTTTCAGGGGAATCGGCGGTCAGGAGGGTATACGTTTTCCGGGCGATCATCAGCTCCTCATTGGTCGGGATGACCATGACCTTGACACGGGAGCTATCCTCGGAGATGATGCGTTCTTCGAAGGAGCGGACCGCATTCAGCGCTTGATCGAGCTTCACACCCAGATAAGACAAGCGGGAGCAGACACGCTCACGGATATAGGCGGCGTTCTCCCCTACGCCTCCTGTGAAAATCAGAACGTCCATGCCATCCATGGCCGCGGTATACGCACCGATATATTTGCGGATGCGGTACTCGTACATATCGAGCGCAAGCTGGGCATTCCCATCCCCGTCCATAGCAGCGGTAAGAACCTCCCGTACATCTCCGCTGATTCCGGAGACGGCCAGCAGCCCGCTGTGTTTGTTCAGCATAGAGTTCACCTCATGCACGCTCAGCTCCTCCTTTACCATCAGGAAGGGGAGGATGGCCGGGTCCAGATCACCCGAGCGCGTTCCCATCATTAACCCCTCAAGCGGGGTCATCCCCATGCTCGTATCCACCGAGCGGCCGCCGTCAATGGCGGTACAGCTGGCTCCATTGCCAATGTGGCAGATGATCATCTTCAAGTCTTCGATAGGCAAGCCAAGCAGCTCCGCCGCTTTCCCGCTGACGTACTCATGGGAAGTGCCGTGAAAGCCATAACGCCGAACCCCATGCTTCCGGTAAAGCACTTTAGGAATAGGGTACAGGTATGCATGTGCAGGCATCGTCTGATGGAATGCGGTATCGAAGACGGCCGCTTGCGGTATTCCCTGTAGATGCTGCTCTACAGCAGTAATACCTACCATGTGTGCTGGATTATGAAGCGGAGCGAGATCATAGAGCTTTCGGATTTGCCGCTTAACCTCCTCGTCAATGAGCGCCTCCGCCGTAAAAGCCTCTCCGCCGTGCACGACCCGGTGCCCTACCCCATGAATGTCGCGAATGCTCTCGATCACACCCAGGATCGGGTCGACCAATAACCGAATCATCTGCTCGATGGCAGCGGAGTGGTTCAGTACCTCCCGGACCTCGTTCCATTCCTCCCGTCCCGGTGCCTGCTGCACCAGCTGGGCGGACTCCGATCCGATCCGCTCGATCCGGCCCTTGACCTTCAATGTTTCCGTGCTCATATCATAGAGCTGGTATTTCACGGAAGAGCTCCCCGAATTGATTACCAGAATGTTCATAAACGTTCTCCTCTCTCGTTATAGCGGAAGAAGCCTTCCCCCGTTTTCGTACCTAGATGTCCGGCTCGGACCATCTTCTTCAGCATGCTGCTGGGACGGTACTTGAGATCCCCGTATTCTCGGAACAGCGACTCCATAGAAGCCAGAACACTGTCCAGTCCAAAGCGGTCGGCCATTTCCAAGGGACCGTAATGAAAGTCGTAGCCCATCCGCATCGCCGTATCGATGTCCTCCGCAGTGGCGACACCCTCGGACAGCGTATGAAGCGCTTCATTGATAAACACACAGATGAGCCGTGTTGTTACATAACCGGGGGACTCATAGACCTGCACGCTAGTTTTGTCCAGCAATTCTTGAACGAAACGGCGGACCCTGACGAAAGCATCATCCGAAGTGCGCAGGCCGCGTACGATTTCGACCAAATTGATTTTACCCGCCGGATATAGAAAATGAAGCCCGATCGTCCGTTCCGGATGGCGAAGCCCGTTCCCAAGCTCCGTTAAGCTTAGTGATGCCGTATTGCTTGCAATAATGGCATCCGGACGAAGAATCGTATCCAGCTGCCGGAATACCTCCCGTTTCGCATCCAATTGTTCAATCACGCATTCGATCACCAGATCGCAGTCGGCCAAGGCCGTATAATCGAGAGTTTTATGGAGCTTGGAAAGGATCAGCTTTTTCTCCTGCACCGTCAGCGCCCAGCGGGACAGCTGATGATCCAAATTTTGTTCAATTGAGGCAAAGGACTCGTTCAGCTTCTCTTCCGACAGATCGGCTACAAAGACATCCAATCCTTTGGAGGCCAGCATTTCGGCAATCCCTTGACCCATCGTGCCTGCACCGATGACAGCTATATTTTTTATCGCCATATCTATCCACTCCTTCTCTCTCTATTAAAAACGGATGGAGTCCTGCCAAGCTGTGACTCATATCACGATCTGACAACAATGGGCGGCATCTGTGAACAATTGTTGAAGCGCCGGCCAGCCGTGATTTATGTCACACCGCTACTCATGCGGAAAAGGCTATACTTGCTTTATCGAAAAGGAATTGAGGAGGCGGTTAATGATGCAAAGCAAGCAGCGTTTAGTACTGATCGGCAACGGGATGGCTGGGATGAGCGTAGTCGAGCAAATCGTCCAGCTGAATCCGAACCTATATGAAATAACAGTGATCGGCGAGGAGCCGTATCCGAACTATAATCGAATTCAATTGTCCTATGTGCTGGAGGGCAGCAAAACCATAGATGATATTATCCTGAACGACAAGGTTTGGTATCAGGAGCATAACATTACCTTGCTTACCGGCACTGCCGTGGAGCGGATAGACACGGTTCGCAAGGAGATTCATACCGATGCGGGGCAGCGGATTCCTTATGATCAAGCGATCGTGGCAACTGGCTCCAAGCCCATTCGGCTGCCGATTCCGGGTGCCGATAAGCAAGGCGTCATGGGCTTTCGCGATATTCGCGATTGCGAGACGATGCTGGAGGCGGCTAAGACGTACCACAGCGCAGTTGTCATCGGAGGCGGGCTGCTGGGTCTGGAGGCGGCCAGTGGCTTGAAGAAGCTAGGCATGGACGTTACGGTCGTGCATTTGGCCGACTGGCTGATGGAACGGCAGCTCGACGGCCCTGCAGCCGCGATGCTGAAGGCAGAGCTGGAGAAGCAGGGGCTTCGCTTCCTCTTGTCCACGAAGACGGCCGAAATCCTCGGCGCAGAACGGGTAACCGGCCTTCGCTTCGCGGACGGCGCCGAGCTTGAAGCCGATCTGGTGATCATGGCTGCCGGGATTGCACCGAATACAAGCGTCGCCAAGAGCAGCGGACTTGAGGTTCGCCGCGGCATCGTGGTGAACGATTATATGCAAACATCGGCACCTGATGTGTACGCAGTAGGCGAGTGCAATGAGCATAACGGCGTGTGTTATGGCCTGGTTGCACCACTGTATGAGCAGGGAGCCGTGTTGGCCAAGCGGCTTTGCGGACAGTCGGTAGAGCCTTATCAAGGTTCAGATGTATATACCAAGCTGAAAATTTCCGGTGTCGATGTGTTTTCCGCCGGAGAGCATATGGAGCAGCAGGGGGACGAAGTGATCCGCGTCCAAGACCATTGGAAGAACAAATACAAAAAGCTGATTCTTCGGGACCGGAAGGTCGTCGGCTCCGTTCTGTTCGGGGACGTTCAGGAATCGTCGCGTGTCACCAAGTGGGTCAAGGCGAAGGAAACGATGACGGAGTCGCTTTATGATGCTTTCGTAGGACATGCGGACCCGGTTACAAATGATCCGCTTGCGTTCGCTGCGGCACTGCCGGACGATGAAATCGTCTGCGGCTGCAACGGGGTGACGAAGCACATGATCATGCAGGTCGTTACCGAGAAAGGCCTCACAACGGTTGACGAAGTAAAGGCCTGCACGGGAGCCACACGCTCCTGCGGCGGCTGCAAGCCGATGGTGGAGAATATTTTGAAGCTTACGCTGGGAGAGAAGTTCCAGGCCTCCGCCAAAACGCAGGAAGCTATCTGCGGCTGTACGGATAAGACGCGGGACGAAGTCGTTGCGGCGATTCGCAGCCTGAGGCTGATGCACGTGAAGGAGGTCATGAACGTACTGGGCTGGACGCAGCCGGAGGGCTGCACCAAGTGCCGCCCTGCGCTCAATTATTACATTGGGATGGTGTGGCCGGACCAGCACGAGGATGAAAAGGCGTCGCGTTTCGTCAATGAGCGTCTGCATGCCAACATTCAGAAGGACGGTACCTTCTCCGTCATTCCAAGAATGTACGGAGGGGTCACGACACCGGAGCAATTAAGGAAAATTGCCGATGTAGCGGACAAATACCAGGTCAAGCTGGTGAAGGTAACCGGAGGCCAGCGTCTCGATCTGGTCGGCGTTCGCAAGGAAGACCTGCCAAGCGTATGGGAAGAGCTCGGCATGCCTTCGGGCTATGGTTACGCCAAAGCGCTTCGTACGGTAAAAACGTGTGTCGGCTCCACCTACTGCCGCTTCGGAACACAGGACTCCCTTGGAATGGGTGTTTACCTTGAGAAGAAGCTCGAACGGCTGTGGATGCCGGCCAAGTTCAAAATGGCGGTCAACGGCTGCCCGCGCAACTGTGCCGAGGCGGATGTGAAGGACCTTGGCATCATCGGCAACGACGGCGGCTGGGAAATCCACGTAGGCGGCAACGGCGGTATTAAGCTGAGAGGAGCCGATCTGCTCTGCAAGGTGAAAACCGACGAGGAGCTGGAAGAGATAACATGTGCCTTCATACAGTATTACCGGGAGAACGGCAAGTACGGCGAACGCACCTCGGATTGGATTGAGCGCATCGGCATTCAGCAAGCGATTCAAGCGGTCGTGGAGGATCAGCCGAATCGGCAAGCGCTCAAGGAGCGACTTGAGCAGGCTTTGGCCGGCTTGCAAGACCCATGGCAGGAGGCGGCTCAGTCGGAGCAGCTGCGTCATGATTTATATGAAGAAGTTCAAGTGAAATAGAAGGAGGATGGTATAGATGCAAGTGCCAATGCAAGTGAAGATGGTCGCTCAAACCTGCTACTACGACGTGGGTCCGCTGGAGGATTTTCCGGTACAGCTCGGCAAAACCGTTCATCTCCCCGGTATGGACATTGCGGTATTCCGGATGACGGACGGTACCGTGCACGCTTTGGAAAATCGGACGGCCCATATCAAGGGAGGTCCTTTGGCCGAAGGGATGGTCAGCGGGGAGTTCGTGTACTGTCCCCTCCGCGATCTGAAGATCAGCTTGCTTACCGGAGAAGTTCAAGCACCTGATACCGGTACAATAGCCATATTTCCCATCATTCTGGAGCAGGGTCGCGTATGGGTAGGGCTCCCGTCCGTTGGATAAAAAAGAAGGCAACGACGGAAGTCGTTGCCCGGGAACAGCTATTTGGATTTCGGGATCGTAATGGAAACCTTGGTGCCTTGTCCGGGCTCGGATTGTACGGTGAAGCTTCCGCCGACACTCCGGGTCCTTTCTTCCATACTGAAGAGACCGACGCCCTGGGCTGAGGTGTCGCGAACGAAGCCTTTGCCCTTGTCTTCGATATAAGCTTCTACGTAATCCTCGTGCTCCAGAAGCACCGCCTTGGCTTCCGACACATCCGCGTACTTCGCTATGTTCGTTAATGCTTCCTGAACGACACGATAAATCGTCGTTTCCCGGTTCGCGTCCATTCGTTTGCGCACGTTGGTTTCGAAATCCACCTGAATGCCGTAATGCTCTGAATAGTTCTCCATATACGTCCGCAGTGCCGGAACGACACCTAGATCATCCAACACGGAGGGCCGAAGCTCCCAGGCCAACACACGAACGTCCTGCATAATACCCGCAACGCCCTCCCGGAGCTTCTCCAGCTCAGGGAGCTTGCTATCTCCAATTAAGCGATCCATCTGGATCAGAAGCGAGAACAAGCTTTGTCCGATCCCGTCGTGCAGCTCACGAGAGAATCTGCGCCGCTCCTCCTCCTGCACATTCATAACATGCGTCATCATATGCTGGAGTTCTTCTTCAACCCGTTTCAGCTGAGTGATTTCACTGCGGATGGCCAAGTATTGGAAAGGACGTCCCGACTCATTAACGAACGGAACGATGGTCGTGTGGACCCAGTAGTAGGAGCCGTCCTTCGCCCGGTTCTTGATCTCTCCGCGCCATACTTGGCCGGAAGAGATCGTTTTCCACAGCTGGTTCATGAAAGCTTTGTCATGATAACCCGAATTAATGATTCGATGGTCTTGGCCGAGCAGCTCGTCCTTGCCGTATTGAGAGATTTCGCAAAATTTATCGTTCACATATTGAATGACTCCGCGGTGATCGGTAATTGCTACGATGGAGGATTCGTCCAGCGCAAACTTTACATCGAGCAGCTGCTTCAAGGAATGCTTGAGCGAATCGCGGTACGACGGATCTACGATATGCTCATCCAAGTCGCGCAGCAGCCGGTCTACGTTCTGTCCTATGGCCTTCATCTCTAATTGGTACCTCCCACTATTGTTATTCGAAGCTTAGCAGACCTTTTTTTAATGCATATTTCACAAGCTCCGGTCTTGTTTTCAGTCCCAGCTTTTCCATGACATTGCTCTTGTGGCTTTCCACTGTTTTCACGCTGATAATCAGCTGTTCGGCAATTTCCTTGTTGCTGTAGCCTTTGGCGATCAAGCCGAGAATTTCCTTCTCACGCTCCGACAGCGCCTCATACGTATCGGTATTATCGCCGCGCTTCAGCTTCTCCAAGTATTCTCCCATGAGTCGCTTTGTTGCGGTCGGATACAGATAGGCGTTACCCGCGGCAACGGAACGGATCGCGGAGAGCAGCTCTTCATGCGGCGCGCTCTTCAGAATATAGCCTGATGCACCGGCATGGATGCCGCGGAACAAGTACTCATCATCATCATGCATGGTGAGAATGAGTACCGCTACGTCCGGAAACAGCTGCTTCAGTTCGGCCGTGGCCGTTAAACCGTCCTTCCCCTGAGGCATATGGAGATCCATCAGCACGACATCGGGGCGCAGTACGCTGACCGCCTGAATCGCTTCATCGCCGTCAGCCGCTTCCCCAAGGACCTGCATATCCTCTTTACCATCCAGCAGCATTTTCAGCCCCGACCGGACCACAGCGTGGTCGTCCACCAGCAGTATTTTTACCATTTAGCCCATCCCCCCGTCCTGCCCGTTATTTCATCGTAATTTCTATCTTACCTAAATAAAAGAACCCCTGCAATCCTTACGTTGCAGGGATTCTTATGAGATTCCTACCAAAATTGACTGTATTCTGTCCATATACCTATTCATAACGGTGAGCTCGCTCTCTCCGTACTTCCCGGAGTAACGTCTGGCGATAAGCAGCACTCCGTAAATTTGGTCTCCCCGAACAAGCGGTATTGCAGTGGCCGCATGCAGCTGCTCAGCTGTCATTAATGGACAGTCTGTCGGCAGAGGATCGGACCAGCTTGCCGGCTTGCCGGTTCGAAGCGCCACTCCTCCAGGTCCAACGCCCGGTTTCAGGCTCATATGCTTATAACGATCATTGCGGTTACCGTATGCATATCTCCAGCGTATGCGCGTTTCATGCTCCTGAACAAGAGATATTGCGGAGAAATCGCTGCAAGTATCCCGGCACAGGCTTTCCAGCTCTTCGGTGACTTGATGCTTTAGTTGAGGCATGTCTCCGCCTCCTTCCGCTAATAACAAGGATATTCTTATTGTAGTCCTAAAGCGGGTTTTTGTAATTCAGGGAAAACCCCGAAAACTTGCTAAGGGAATTCCCCCTGTACGGGGTAGGGGAAATAAGGTCTTTTCCTGTGATTTTTCTCACATCAGAATAGGGAGAATCCCCCTGCAAAATCAGGTGATGCCCCGATGTGAAAAACATCACTGCCGTTATATGATTACCTTAACGAATTCACCTGAGGGGGCAACGACAATGGCAGCAGCACAAAACTTGAACGGAATCCTGGATGTCATCTCGGCAGAAAGCTTCGATAAGCTGAGAGGCATTATGTATACAAAGCAAATGGAGAAGGGCTCTTACCTGTTCTGGGAGGGTGATTCGGCGGATAAGCTTTACTACATTATTAGCGGACGAGTGCGGACAACGAAAACAACGGACAGCGGCAGAAGCCTTACGATGTATCTGCACCAAACCGGAGATCTATTCGGGCAGATGGACCCGTTCAAGGATTCCATGCACACCTTCAGCGCCGAAGCAACCGAGGATTGCAAAATCGGCATTATTCAGCGTAAGGATCTTGAGGTGCTGCTTTGGCAGCATGGAGATCTGGCGGTAGAATTTATGAAATGGATGGGCCTGATGCACCGTCTGACGCAAACCAAATTCCGCGACCTGATGATGTTCGGTAAAACAGGCGCCTTGTGCTCGCTGCTCATCCGTCTTAGCAATTCCTATGGCGTGGCGCGTAAAGATGAAATTTTTATCGATATCAAAATGAACAACAGCGAAATGGCGGATATGATCGGGGCAACCCGCGAGAGCGTGAACCGCATGCTGAGCGACCTGAAGAAGGACGACGTGATAGAATATGAGGACGGCCATGTCGTAATAAAGGATCTCGCTTATCTTCGGGATGTATGCCGCTGTGAGAATTGCCCTAAGGAAATTTGCCGGATGTAACCGCGATGCTGCAAAGACATGATTAGCTTGCTGGAGCCTTGAGCCCAGGGGCGGATCATGTCTTTTTTGTTGTTGCGTTTAATAGAAACTCATGATAAGATAAAACCACAGAACCGGAATGTTATTTCAGTCACGGAGGTGTGGAAAATGATCCAAAAGGATCCTCGAAAGGCAAAGATTATCGAAGCCGCACAAAAAACCTTTGCACTTTTTGGATATAAGGGCACGACTGTGGATCAGATTGCTAAGATGGCCGGGGTCGGAAAGGGAACGATTTACAATTTTTTCGAAAATAAAGAAGAGCTTCTGGGCGCCATCATTGAAAACTTAATTGTTGAAATGAGGAAGGTCGCGGATGCGGCTCTCGCCGAGGAAGTCCATCTATTCGACAGGCTTCACCGGGCAATATACGGAATCCTCATGTTCCGTAAGGAGCACGAAGTGATCATCCGGCTTTCGCTCGAAGTCAATGAATTAGGATCAGCTGTTGCACAGAATGCTCTAAGAACGATCGAAGACGAGGTTATCGGCTACATTCGCAATCAGTTGGAGAAGGCGGTGGCCGGCGGCAGGATTCGTCCGTGCGATCCGGAGATTACAGCATTTGTTTTGCTCAAACTGTACGTCTCTCTCGTATTCGATTGGGAGAAGCGCCATGAGCCGCTTTCGAATGAAAGGATATCCGAATTGATTCGTTTGTATGTAATGGAGGGTCTGGCCCGACCTGAATAGGGCTATTTCTTTTTGCTTTAATCCTAGGAGGGGATTTTTTTGAAAATTATTCGACCAATGGTCTATTCATTATTTGCCGCCATGATCGGCACGGGGTTTTTCTTTTTGCACACGGGTCAGGTAGATAGCAGTACAGGTGCCCAGCGTAACGGAGCGACAGCGTATATTGAAGCTACACAGGTAAGTGCGAGCTTTAAGGTGGGAGGACGCGTTACCGAGCTGCTGGTGAAGGAAGGCGATACGGTTAAGCAGGGGCAGCCGATCGCCCGGCTTCAGAGCAACGAGATCGAGGCAAAGGTCGCCCAGGCGAAAGCGGCGGTAGGCTTGGCTCAGGGCAAGATTGCCGAAGCGACGGGAGCTGAAGCGGGGGCCTTGGCCAAGAAGCAGCAGGGTGCCGCAGCGGTCCAGCTCACCGCGGAAACCGCCGAGCAGCAGGTCGCTCAGGCGCAGGCAGCGGTGCAAGCCGCTGAAGCGAAGGTACAGGCGCTGAAGAACGGTGCGCGTCCTGAGGAGAAGAAGCAGGCCGAGGCTCAGCTGAATGCGGCCAAGGAAGTGTACGATGTCGCCGAGCAGTCCTTGAAGCGAATGAATACGCTGCTCGCCGAGGGACTGATCGCCAAAGCTGATGCCGATAAGGCCAAGGTAAGCTTCGAAGAGGCTAAAGCCAAATACGAGCTGGCTCAGCAGCAAGCGGCACTTGTTAACCAGGGGCCGCGTCCAGAGGAAATTCAAGGTGCGGAAGCGATGCTGGAGCAGGCTCGCGCGTCTCTTCGGTTGGCGGAGGCAGGCAGGGAGCAGGTGCAGATTCGCCAAGGGGACGTCGCTGCGGCGGAAGCAGCCGCCCGGCAAGCGCGCGGCGCCATACAGTCGGCCGAATCCGGTAAGCTGCAGGCCGAGGCATCGCAATTGGAGGCGGAAACGTATCTCAGCTACACCGAGCTGCTGGCCCCGGCCGACGGCATCATCGTTGCCCAGAATGCACAGCTTGGTGAGCTTGTAGGCTCCGGGTTCCCGATATACACCGTGGAGGCTTCCGGCAGCCGCTGGGCCAAGTTTTATTTGCCTGAAACCGAGCTGACGGGCTTGAAATCGGGGGACAACGTCTCGCTCAAGCTGGCGGCGACAGGTGCCGCGATTCAAGGGAAGGTTCAATTGATTGCCCCGGCGGCGGATTTTGCCGTGAAGAAGGCAACGCAGGCCGCGGGAGATACCGATATCCGTTCCTTTGGCGTGAAGATTGAGCTGACGGAGGTTCCCGAAAATACAGCTACAGGCATGACCTTGCAATGGGCAGGGCGTGCGGAAGAGGGTGTCCGGCCATGAAGGTTGGGTCTGTCATTGTTGAGGAATGGAAGAACATTGTAAAAGACCGCCGGTTGTTCGCGATTCTTTTCCTGATTCCGATCGCATATACGGTGATGTTCGGATATATCTACGTCAACCATAAAGTGACGGAGATGAATACGGTGATTTTCGACGCCGATCAAAGCCAGTTGAGCCGGCAGATCATTCAGGCGTTTGATCAGCATGAGACGTTCAAGGTAGTCGGGGAGAAGGACACGGAGGAATCGGTAAAGCAGGCATTGAGCGAAGGCAGCGCCAAGGTAGGTATCATTATCCCCGCCGGACTGGAATCCAAGCTCAAGCACGGAGATACGCCGCCGGTCCTTGCCCTTGTCGACGGAAGCAATATGCTGATCTCCAATGGTGCCACCCGCGGCGCCAATGAGGTGATCAGTACCTTCAGCGCCGGAGTCACCATGAAGAAGCTGCAGCAGCAGGGACTTCAGGATGAGCAGATCAGCTCGACGCTGGCCGCGATCCCTTTTCGGTACCGCGTTATGTACAATCCGACCTTTAACTACAGCGATTTTATGATATATGGTTTGATCGGAGCTATCCTGCAGCAGGTGCTGCTGCTTGGTATTGCTTTGGCGGTAACGCGTGATAAGGAGCAGGGAACCTGGGACCGGTTTCGGGAATGGATGCATAACCCATGGCGTATTGCCTACGCGAAGTCGGCTCCGTACTTGCTGATCGGGCTGCTGAACGCCACTATCGCTCTGCTCATCGCGCTGTACTGGTTTCATTTGCCTTTTCACGGTGCTGCTGTGGCAATGCTTCTGCTTGTTGCCGGCTTCACGTTTGCTGTGCTTGGGATCGGCTACTTGGTCAGCATGATTTCAGGGAGCCAGCTGGCATCGACCCAAACGGCCATGCTGATTGCGGTCCCTTCGTTTCTGCTGTCGGGGTTTACATGGCCCTTCGAGGCAATGCCCTCCGGCTTGGCGACGGCAGGCAAGCTGCTGCCGTTGACCTATTTTCTCGATGGGGTAAGGAATGTCATGGTGAAGGGAAATGACCTTACTTCCGTCTATCGTGACTGTGTGGTGCTCGGATTGATGGGGGTGGTCACGTATTTTGTTTCGTTTCTGCTTACCCGCTTTGTCGTCTTCCGCAAGAACTCTTCTGCGGCGCCGGCGGCAGCCGTTGATTCAACTCTTGCAGTTTAGCTTGAAATTAGGAGGAATATGATGATGTATCAAAAATGGATTGCTGCCTTGTTAAGCACTGCTGTAATCGCAGCCGGAGTCCAGGTTCCTTATGCCGTGAAAGCGGAGCCGGCTGTTTCCGTAGTTTCAACTACCGGGCTGGATCAATTCAGCAGCTTGGATCTCGATACCGTTCTGCAGCGCGGTTTGGATAAGTCGTACAATCTTCCCCTTCTGACGTTGAAATATATGGCTCAAGGACATAAAAAGGACGATCTCAATGCCCAGCGCGACGAACTGGGGGGCGCTTCAACCGCAACCGTGCATTTGCCTGAGAATGCAGCGGAATTTAGTGCGGTTATGCCCGGGATGAAGCCGCAGGAAGAGCTTTGGCTTGGTCCGCTAAGCGGAACCAATAAGGTCATCAACCAAATGGTGCAAGGTCAAGCGGTTATGGTAGGCGAGGTGAATGCTTTCATCTCGCAGCAAAGGGAGCAGATGAGATCGGCTGCCCATCAGCTCGAAGCGGATCAGCAGAACACCCTCCTTCAGACGGATGAAGCCAAGGAAGGCATTCGTTTGCAGCTGACCTCTCAATACGTACAACTCTTAGCTATGCGAAAGCAGCAGGAATTGATGAACGGATACGAGTCGGTATTACAGAAGGATCTGGTGCGTGCTCAGCGGCTTCATGCGGAAGGACTTGCATCCGATGAAGAGGAAAGAACGGTTGCGAAGCAGCTTCGCAAGCATCAGGATGATATGAAGATGCTGCAGCATCAATTACAGCTCGGGCTGGTGCAGCTGTCATTTGATTTGGGCATTGCCTACAACCCTAATCTCGTTCTTCGAGACGTTCCAGCCGACGGCTACGGACCGGTACCGAAATTGAATACTTCTGAGCTGGTGGAAGCTTCCTACCCCATGAAGACAGCCATGAATCAAGTAACGGAAGCTGCGTGGCAGGCCTCGAATACGGTGACTCAGAACACGTACGGTCAAGCTTACTTAGGCGATCAGACGGCGATCAGTTCCTTGAAGCTGCAACAAACCCGACTTGAGCTCAGCCGCAAGGTAGAAGCCACTTATACAGAAGCGGAACAGGCCTTTGAGGCTTGTTTGACCGAAGAGCGCAATGTACAAGACGCGAAGCTGGATTATGCGAGGATGAAATCCCGTTACGAAGCGGGTCTGATTTCGGCCCATGATCTACAAAAACTTCAGTTTAAAATCACGCAAAGTGAAACTGCCTTAACCTTGGCGAAGCTCAAATATTTTGCCGTAAGTAAGAAAGCATCCGCTATGGAAAAGGGTCTCATTGTGTAATAAGTTAGTTCCGGCAACAGCATAGGAAGCTCCTTCTTGGGGAACGATGAAAATAAATCATTTCCGAGTCAAGGAAAGGAGCTTTTCCTAATGACCATGAAGCTGCTTGTTAAAATGATGTTAAACGGTCTGGTGCTGATTCCATTTTTGTATTTGACGACGAACGCTACGATTTTCCAAATTGTAATGTCATCCTTAGGCTTAAGCCTGCTTGCTTTCTTTGTCGGCGATCAATGGATCCTGCAGGAGACCAATAACACAATGGCGACCGTTGCCGATGCAGGGCTGGCCGGGCTTTACTTATGGGCTCTGTCCGTGATGCTGAATTGGGGGCTTTCCGCCGGCGAGCTGATTGTTGGGGTACTGCTTCTAGGTGTAGTGGAGTATTTTTATCACCGAATGCTGCATCGTTGGGATGAAAAAGGACCTGTCTATTAATAGGACGCCATATGGCCGCTTTTCTGAGTTGATTTCAAGCTTGGAGGCGGTCATTTTGTTTCTTTCAGCTGCATTTCCTTTCGAAGGAAAGAGTGACAATCCTGCAGTATGGAGTCGAAATGCTCGGCGGAAGCCGTACATTCAACGGATACCATGCCTTGGTAGTTCATTTGCTGCAGCATATGAGATAAGCTGGTGAAATCAAAGCTGCCCTCGCCGGGTGGCTTTCTTCCTGTATCCGCAACATGGATGTGCGCGATCCATTCCGCATGCCGCCGGATTTCCTCTAACGGCTCATTTTCCTCCATCATATGATAGACATCGGCAAGGGCCTGGATAACAGGCGAATTGATAAGCTGAGCCATGCGGACAGCTTCGGAGATACTGTTGATCAAGTTGGATTCCTTACGATTTAAGGGCTCGATAACAAGGGTTGCCCCGCATCCTTTGAACTCCGCATCGATCACGGAAAGCGTTTCCAAGAACTGCGCTTCTGCGTGCTCCTTCTCCCAGCCCTCAGGAATGTGACGCGACGCACCGCTTCCTAGAACAACAATGCGTGCTTTGGCTAGGTTAACGGCTTGGGCAGCCCGGGCAACATAATCCTTAATTCGATTCGGCTCCGCTTCCGGACCTACGATTTTTATGGTTCTAGGGAAAAAGATATTAAAAGCGGCTGTTGGAAGCGAGAGTGATAAAATTTCTTGAACCTGGGCATGATAGGCATCAGGATCCTCAAGTTGAAGAGCTGCTAAGGGGAGCTCGATAAAATCGTAGCCTGCCTGTCTAATTTTGTGTGCGTTTGTACTTCCACTGCACCAGCCTAACTTCATAGGTAGCACCAGCCTTTGCATTTTTGTTGTAGTGTAACAGCTTAGAGTCGAGGCGCGCCATGGAAGAATCGATTTTTCATTTGGCAAAATCGCTCCTTTCGTGGATAATCTTGAACATTGCATAGCACGGGTGAACCGTGTTATATTGTTACTCCTGCCGCAAGATGCGGTTCGGACTATTGATTATTTAAAGTGGCTCTCATGCAATATTTGAAAGATTGGTTGTTGCAATATGTCGAATAAACATGATATATTGTAAGTCCGGCCGCGAGAGCGGTTGATGCTATGAAGAATCGCTTGTCAGAAATTGGCGGTTGATTCGACAAAGCTAACATGATATATTATAAGTCCTGCCGCTTCAGCGGTTCGGAAAAGCAGCATGAAATTGCCCTTTGAAAACTGAACAACGAGAGAGTGAAAATAAAACGAATCTTCGGATTCGTGCTAGCTTTGAACATGAGCAAGTCGAACTTTACTTTATTGGAGAGTTTGATCCTGGCTCAGGACGAACGCTGGCGGCGTGCCTAATACATGCAAGTCGAGCGAGGGTCTTCGGACCCTAGCGGCGGACGGGTGAGTAACACGTAGGCAACCTGCCTGTAAGACTGGGATAACTACCGGAAACGGTAGCTAAGACCGGATAGATGGCTTCTTCGCATGGAGGAGCTTGGAAACGCGGCGCAAGCTGTGGCTTACAGATGGGCCTGCGGCGCATTAGCTAGTTGGTGGGGTAACGGCTCACCAAGGCGACGATGCGTAGCCGACCTGAGAGGGTGATCGGCCACACTGGGACTGAGACACGGCCCAGACTCCTACGGGAGGCAGCAGTAGGGAATCTTCCGCAATGGACGAAAGTCTGACGGAGCAACGCCGCGTGAGTGATGAAGGTTTTCGGATCGTAAAGCTCTGTTGCCAGGGAAGAACGTTCCGGGGAGTAACTGCCCTGGAAATGACGGTACCTGAGAAGAAAGCCCCGGCTAACTACGTGCCAGCAGCCGCGGTAATACGTAGGGGGCAAGCGTTGTCCGGAATTATTGGGCGTAAAGCGCGCGCAGGCGGTCTTTTAAGTTTGGTGTTTAAGCCCAGGGCTCAACCCTGGTTCGCACTGAAAACTGGGAGACTTGAGTGCAGGAGAGGAAAGTGGAATTCCACGTGTAGCGGTGAAATGCGTAGAGATGTGGAGGAACACCAGTGGCGAAGGCGACTTTCTGGACTGTAACTGACGCTGAGGCGCGAAAGCGTGGGGAGCAAACAGGATTAGATACCCTGGTAGTCCACGCCGTAAACGATGAGTGCTAGGTGTTAGGGGTTTCGATACCCTTGGTGCCGAAGTAAACACAGTAAGCACTCCGCCTGGGGAGTACGCTCGCAAGAGTGAAACTCAAAGGAATTGACGGGGACCCGCACAAGCAGTGGAGTATGTGGTTTAATTCGAAGCAACGCGAAGAACCTTACCAGGTCTTGACATCCCTCTGAATACGGTAGAGATATCGTAGGCCTTCGGGACAGAGGAGACAGGTGGTGCATGGTTGTCGTCAGCTCGTGTCGTGAGATGTTGGGTTAAGTCCCGCAACGAGCGCAACCCTTGATTTCAGTTGCCAGCATTGAGTTGGGCACTCTGAAGTGACTGCCGGTGACAAACCGGAGGAAGGTGGGGATGACGTCAAATCATCATGCCCCTTATGACCTGGGCTACACACGTACTACAATGGCCGGTACAACGGGCAGCGAAGGAGCGATCCGGAGCGAATCCTTAGAAGCCGGTCTCAGTTCGGATTGCAGGCTGCAACTCGCCTGCATGAAGTCGGAATTGCTAGTAATCGCGGATCAGCATGCCGCGGTGAATACGTTCCCGGGTCTTGTACACACCGCCCGTCACACCACGAGAGTTTACAACACCCGAAGTCGGTGGGGTAACCGCAAGGAGCCAGCCGCCGAAGGTGGGGTAGATGATTGGGGTGAAGTCGTAACAAGGTAGCCGTATCGGAAGGTGCGGCTGGATCACCTCCTTTCTATGGAGTCCATGATGGCTGCAGGCCATCGGACATAATAGCTGACAACTGACATCGTTCCACGATGTAACAGTTGCAGCAACTCACTCTTCTCGTTGTTCAGTTTTGAAAGGTGCAATGCCTTTCTGTACATAGGATGTTTTGCTTCGCTGAAGGAATAACGGACTTTTAGGACGTTATTCAGTTGAAACAGCAGCGAGAAGCTGGAATAACGGTTTTTCAGACCGCTATTTCGGCGAAAACAAGGCAAAACCGCTCCACAATCGTGTTACAGCAGAAAATAACGGTTCGAAAGTCCGTTATCTGCCTCTGACCGATTCCAAAACCGCAAATAACGTTCTCAAAGTCCGTTATTGTGCGAGCACCTCTGGTAAATCTTGATGTTTGCATCGAAGATTGCGGACGTGCTAAAATAACCTTCCTGCCGCGGTAATGCGAGCAGCGAAGAACAATCCTTGTTCCTTGAAAACTGGATATCGAAACAAAGCAAAATGTCGAAGATCATCCGATCTTACAATAGCTACTAGCGAAATATGCTGTTTAAGAGTGACTTTGTGCGAAGCACAACGGAACGAGAAAATAGCATATGGAGCGACAGGTTAAGCTAATAAGAGCACACGGAGGATGCCTAGGCACCAGGAGCCGAAGAAGGACGTGGCGAACGACGAAATGCCTCGGGGAGCCGTAAGCAGGCTTTGATCCGGGGATGTCCGAATGGGGGAACCCGCGTGAGGTAATACTCACGTACCACACAGTGAATACATAGCTGTGTAGGAGGCAGACGAGGGGAACTGAAACATCTAAGTACCCTCAGGAAAAGAAAACAAAAGTGATTCCGTCAGTAGCGGCGAGCGAAAGCGGAGTAGCCCAAACCAAGGGGCTTGCCCCTTGGGGTTGTAGGACGTCAATATGGATGCAGCGGATTAGGTGAACAGGTCTGGAAAGGCCGGCCAAAGTGGGTAACAGCCCCGTAACCAAAAGTCCGCGAGATCCTAGACGGATCCTGAGTACGGCGGGACACGTGAAACCCCGTCGGAATCCGGCAGGACCATCTGCCAAGGCTAAATACTCCCTGGTGACCGATAGTGAAGCAGTACCGTGAGGGAAAGGTGAAAAGAACCGCGGGAGCGGAGTGAAAAAGAACCTGAAACCGTGTGCTTACAAGAAGTCAGAGCTCGTTAATGAGTGATGGCGTGCCTTTTGTAGAATGAACCGGCGAGTTACGTTTACGCGCAAGGTTAAGGTGAGAAGCCGGAGCCGCAGCGAAAGCGAGTCTGAATAGGGCGAATAAGTACGTAGACGTAGACCCGAAACCGTGTGATCTACCCCTGTCCAGGGTGAAGGTGCTGGTAACACGCACTGGAGGCCCGAACCCACGAATGTTGAAAAATTCGGGATGAGGTGGGGTAGCGGAGAAATTCCAATCGAACTCGGAGATAGCTGGTTCTCCCCGAAATAGCTTTAGGGCTAGCCTCGGGTGATGAGTCGCGGAGGTAAAGCACTGATTGGGTGCGGGGCCCGCCAAGGGTTAAGTCCAGTCAACAACTCTGAATGCCGCAGACTTTAACCGGGAGTCAGACAGTGAGTGCTAAGATCCATTGTCAAGAGGGAACAGCCCAGATCATCAGCTAAGGGTCAAGTGTGTGTAAGTGGGAAAGGATGTGGAGTTGCAAAGACAACCAGGATGTTGGCTTAGAAGCAGCCACCATTGAAAGAGTGCGTAATAGCTCACTGGTCGAGTGACTCTGCGCCGAAAATGTAACGGGCTAAACACACCACCGAAGCTATGAGTCCAGGTGCAAACAAGTTTGCACCGAGAGGGCAGTAGGGAGCGTTGTAACAGCGGTGAAGGTTGATCGTGAGGACAGCTGGAGCGGTTACAAGTGAGAATGCCGGTATGAGTAACGAAAGACAAGTGAGAATCTTGTCCGCCGTAAGCCTAAGGGTTCCTGAGGAAGGTTCGTCCGCTCAGGGTAAGTCGGGACCTAAGGCGAGGCCGAAAGGCGTAGTCGAAGGACAACAGGTTGAAATTCCTGTACCACCGTGAACCGTTATGAGCAATGGGGTGACGCAGAAGGATAGTGACGCGGACTGATGGATGTCCGTCCAAGCAGCGAGGCTGATGTGTAGGCAAATCCGCACATCGTAAGGCTGGGCTGTGATGGGGAGCGAAATTCAAGTAGCGAAGGTCGTGAGTTCAAGCTGCCAAGAAAAGCCTCTAGCCAGGGAGAAGGTGCCCGTACCGCAAACCGACACAGGTAGGCGAGCAGAGCATGCTAAGGCGCTCGGAAGAACTCTCGTTAAGGAACTCGGCAAAATGACCCCGTAACTTCGGGAGAAGGGGTGCCTCGGTAGGGTGAATAGCCCGAGGGGGCCGCAGTGAAAAGGCCCAAGCGACTGTTTAGCAAAAACACAGGTCTGTGCGAAGCCGCAAGGCGAAGTATACGGCTGACGCCTGCCCGGTGCTGGAAGGTTAAGGGGAGCGGTTAGGGGTAACCCGAAGCTGTGAACCGAAGCCCCAGTAAACGGCGGCCGTAACTATAACGGTCCTAAGGTAGCGAAATTCCTTGTCAGGTAAATTCTGACCCGCACGAATGGCGTAACGACTTGGGCGCTGTCTCGACGAGAGATCCGGTGAAATTTTAATACCTGTGAAGATGCAGGTTACCCGCGACAAGACGGAAAGACCCCATGGAGCTTTACTGCAGCTTGATATTGGACTTTGGTACGATCTGTACAGGATAGGTGGGAGCCTAAGAAGCCGGAGCGCCAGCTTCGGTGGAGGCGCCGTTGGGATACCACCCTGATCGTATCGGAGTTCTAACCTGGCACCCTGATCGGTGCGGGGACAGTGTCAGGTAGGCAGTTTGACTGGGGCGGTCGCCTCCTAAAGAGTAACGGAGGCGCCCCAAGGTTCCCTCAGAATGGTTGGAAATCATTCGAAGAGTGCAAAGGCATAAGGGAGCTTGACTGCGAGACAAACAAGTCGAGCAGGGGACGAAAGTCGGGCTTAGTGATCCGGTGGTACCGAATGGAAGGGCCATCGCTCAACGGATAAAAGCTACCCTGGGGATAAACAGGCTTATCTCCCCCAAGAGTCCACATCGACGGGAGGTTTGGCACCTCGATGTCGGCTCATCGCATCCTGGGGCTGAAGTAGGTCCCAAGGGTTGGGCTGTTCGCCCATTAAAGCGGTACGCGAGCTGGGTTCAGAACGTCGTGAGACAGTTCGGTCCCTATCTGTCGCGGGCGTAGGAAATTTGAGAGGAGCTGTCCTTAGTACGAGAGGACCGGGATGGACGTACCGCTGGTGTACCAGTTGTCTCGCCAGAGGCACGGCTGGATAGCCAAGTACGGAAGGGATAAGCGCTGAAAGCATCTAAGCGTGAAGCCCCCCTCAAGATGAGATTTCCCAGTATAGTATGTAAGACCCTTGTAGAAGACGAGGTAGATAGGTTCGGGGTGGAAGCGCGGGCAACGTGTGGAGCTGACGAATACTAATCGGTCGAGGGCTTATCCTACATTAGACAAATTGCTAGCGAAGACATCTCGTTTGGGAGCGACTTTGTGGAAGCACAACGGAGTGATAAAATGAGATTGTCGGAGCGTAGTTTCGAATCCAGTTTTCAAGGCGCAAGTCGCTTTGAACAACAACCTAGATGTTTCTTGGCAGATGCATCACGTTTGGTGATGATGGCGGAAGGGAACACGCGTACCATACGAACACGACCGTAAGCCTTCCAGCGTTCGATGGTAACTTGGACCGAAGGGTCCTGGGAGAGTAGAACGTCGCCAAGCAAAGAGTCCTTTGGGACCCGGAGGACTCTTTATTATGCCTTACCCGAATGACTCCGGATGGGAGAATTCGGACTTGCAAAGAGAATGACCAACATGATATATTATGACTCCGCCGCTTGAGAGAGCGCAGCGGAACGCACAAACATCGTGGATCTGACCTCGCAGGACTACCTCTTGGATGGAAAAAAACAAAAAGTTGCAAAACATAATGAAATGTGCTACATTCCTTAAGGCAGTGAAGTTGCCCTTTGAAAACTGACAACGAGAGAGGGAAAATAAACGAATCTTCGGATTCGTGCTAGCTTTGAACATGAGCAAGTCGAACTTTACTTTATTGGAGAGAGTTGATCCTGGCTCAGGACGAACGCTGGCGCGTGCCTAATACATGCAAGTCGAGCGAGGGGTCTTCGGACCTAGCGGCGACGGAGTGAGTAACACGTAGGCAACCTGCCTGTAAGACTGGGATAACTACCGGAAACGGTAGCTAAGACCGGGATAGATGGCTTCTTCGCATGGAGGAGCTTGGAAACGCGGCGCAAGCTGTTGGCTTACAGATGGGCCTGCGGCGCATTAGCTAGTTGGTGGGGGTAACGGCTCACCAAAGGCGACGATGCGTAGCCGACATGAGAGGGTGATCGGCCACACTGGGACTGAGACACGGCCCAGACTCCTACGGAGGCAGCAGTAGGGAATCTTCCGCAATGGACGAAAGTCTGACGGAGCAACGCCGCGTGAGTGATGAAGGTTTTCGGATCGTAAAGCTCTGTTGCCAGGGAAGAACGTTCCGGGGAGTAACTGCCCTGGAAATGACGGTACCTGAGAGAAAGCCCCGGCTAACTACGTGCCAGCAGCCGCGGTAATACGTAGGGGGGCAAGCGTTGTCCGGAATTATTGGGCGTAAAGCGCGCCGCAGGCGGTCTGTTAAGTTTGGTGTTTAAGCCCAGGGCTCAACCCTGGTTCGCACTGAAAACTGGGAGACTTGAGTGCAGGAGAGGAAAGTGGAATTCCACGTGTAGCGGTGAAATGCGTAGAGATGTGGAGGAACACCAGTGGCGAAGGCGACTTTCTGGACTGTAACTGACGCTGAGGCGCGAAAGCGTGGGGAGCAAACAGGATTAGATACCCTGGTAGTCCACGCCGTAAACGATGAGTGCTAGGTGTTAGGGGTTTCGATACCCTTGGTGCCGAAGTAAACACAGTAAGCACTCCGCCTGGGGAGTACGCTCGCAAGAGTGAAACTCAAAGGAATTGACGGGGACCCGCACAAGCAGTGGAGTATGTGGTTTAATTCGAAGCAACGCGAAGAACCTTACCAGGTCTTGACATCCCTCTGAATACGGTAGAGATATCGTAGGCCTTCGGGACAGAGGAGACAGGTGGTGCATGGTTGTCGTCAGCTCGTGTCGTGAGATGTTGGGTTAAGTCCCGCAACGAGCGCAACCCTTGATTTCAGTTGCCAGCATTGAGTTGGGCACTCTGAAGTGACTGCCGGTGACAAACCGGAGGAAGGTGGGGATGACGTCAAATCATCATGCCCCTTATGACCTGGGCTACACACGTACTACAATGGCCGGTACAACGGGCAGCGAAGGAGCGATCCGGAGCGAATCCTTAGAAGCCGGTCTCAGTTCGGATTGCAGGCTGCAACTCGCCTGCATGAAGTCGGAATTGCTAGTAATCGCGGATCAGCATGCCGCGGTGAATACGTTCCCGGGTCTTGTACACACCGCCCGTCACACCACGAGAGTTTACAACACCCGAAGTCGGTGGGGTAACCGCAAGGAGCCAGCCGCCGAAGGTGGGGTAGATGATTGGGGTGAAGTCGTAACAAGGTAGCCGTATCGGAAGGTGCGGCTGGATCACCTCCTTTCTATGGAGTCCATGATGGCTGCAGGCCATCGGACATAATAGCTGACAACTGACATCGTTCCACGATGTAACAGTTGCAGCAACTCACTCTTCTCGTTGTTCAGTTTTGAAAGGTGCAATGCCTTTCTGTACATAGGATGTTTTGCTTCGCTGAAGGAATAACGGACTTTTAGGACGTTATTCAGTTGAAACAGCAGCGAGAAGCTGGAATAACGGTTTTTCAGACCGCTATTTCGGCGAAAACAAGGCAAAACCGCTCCACAATCGTGTTACAGCAGAAAATAACGGTTCGAAAGTCCGTTATCTGCCTCTGACCGATTCCAAAACCGCAAATAACGTTCTCAAAGTCCGTTATTGTGCGAGCACCTCTGGTAAATCTTGATGTTTGCATCGAAGATTGCGGACGTGCTAAAATAACCTTCCTGCCGCGGTAATGCGAGCAGCGAAGAACAATCCTTGTTCCTTGAAAACTGGATATCGAAACAAAGCAAAATGTCGAAGATCATCCGATCTTACAATAGCTACTAGCGAAATATGCTGTTTAAGAGTGACTTTGTGCGAAGCACAACGGAACGAGAAAATAGCATATGGAGCGACAGGTTAAGCTAATAAGAGCACACGGAGGATGCCTAGGCACCAGGAGCCGAAGAAGGACGTGGCGAACGACGAAATGCCTCGGGGAGCCGTAAGCAGGCTTTGATCCGGGGATGTCCGAATGGGGGAACCCGCGTGAGGTAATACTCACGTACCACACAGTGAATACATAGCTGTGTAGGAGGCAGACGAGGGGAACTGAAACATCTAAGTACCCTCAGGAAAAGAAAACAAAAGTGATTCCGTCAGTAGCGGCGAGCGAAAGCGGAGTAGCCCAAACCAAGGGGCTTGCCCCTTGGGGTTGTAGGACGTCAATATGGATGCAGCGGATTAGGTGAACAGGTCTGGAAAGGCCGGCCAAAGTGGGTAACAGCCCCGTAACCAAAAGTCCGCGAGATCCTAGACGGATCCTGAGTACGGCGGGACACGTGAAACCCCGTCGGAATCCGGCAGGACCATCTGCCAAGGCTAAATACTCCCTGGTGACCGATAGTGAAGCAGTACCGTGAGGGAAAGGTGAAAAGAACCGCGGGAGCGGAGTGAAAAAGAACCTGAAACCGTGTGCTTACAAGAAGTCAGAGCTCGTTAATGAGTGATGGCGTGCCTTTTGTAGAATGAACCGGCGAGTTACGTTTACGCGCAAGGTTAAGGTGAGAAGCCGGAGCCGCAGCGAAAGCGAGTCTGAATAGGGCGAATAAGTACGTAGACGTAGACCCGAAACCGTGTGATCTACCCCTGTCCAGGGTGAAGGTGCGGTAACACGCACTGGAGGCCCGAACCCACGAATGTTGAAAAATTCGGGGATGAGGTGGGGGTAGCGGAGAAATTCCAATCGAACTCGGAGAGCTGGTTCTCCCGAAATAGCTTTAGGCTAGCCTCGGGTGATGAGTCGCGGAGGTAAAGCACTGATTGGGTGCGGGGCCCGCCAAGGGTTACCAAGTCCAGTCAAACTCTGAATGCCGCAGACTTTAACCCGGGAGTCAGACAGTGAGTGCTAAGATCCATTGTCAAGAGGGAAACAGCCCAGATCATCAGCTAAGGTCCCCAAGTGTGTGTTAAGTGGGAAAGGATGTGGAGTTGCAAAGACAACCAGGATGTTGGCTTAAGAACAGCCACCATTGAAAGAGTGCGTAATAGCTCACTGGTCGAGTGACTCTGCGCCGAAAATGTAACGGGGCTAAACACACCACCGAAGCTATGAGTCCATTTATGGGCAGTAGGGGAGCGTTGTAACAGCGGAGAAGGTTGATCGTGAGGACAGCTGGAGCGGTTACAAGTGAGAATGCCGGTATGAGTAACGAAAAGACAAGTGAGAATCTTGTCCGCCGTAAGCCTAAGGTTCCTGAGGAAGGTTCGTCCGCTCAGGGTAAGTCGGGACCTAAGGCGAGGGCCGAAAGGCGTAGTCGAAGGACAACAGGTTGAAATTCCTGTACCACCGTGAACCGTTATGAGCAATGGGGTGACGCAGAAGGATAGTGACGCGGACTCGATGGATGTCCGTCCAAGCAGCGAGGCTGGTTAGTAGGCAAATCCGCTAACTGTTAAGGCTGGCTGTGATGGGGAGCGAAATTCAAGTAGCGAAGGTCATGAGTTCAAGCTGCCAAGAAAAGCCTCTAGCCAGGGAGAAGGTGCCGTACCGCAAACCGACACAGGTAGGCGAGCAGAGTATGCTAAGGCGCTCGGAAGAACTCTCGTTAAGGAACTCGGCAAAAATGACCCCGTAACTTCGGGAGAAGGGGTGCCTCGGTAGGGTGAATAGCCCGAGGGGGCCGCAGTGAAAAGGCCCAAGCGACTGTTTAGCAAAAACACAGGTCTGTGCGAAGCCGCAAGGCGAAGTATACGGGCTGACGCCTGCCCGGTGCTGGAAGGTTAAGGGGAGCGGTTAGGAGCAATCCGAAGCTGTGAACGAAGCCCCAGTAAACGGCGGCCGTAACTATAACGGTCCTAAGGTAGCGAAATTCCTTGTCAGGTAAATTCTGACCCGCACGAATGGCGTAACGACTTGGGCGCTGTCTCGACGAGAGATCCGGTGAAATTTTAATACCTGTGAAGATGCAGGTTACCCGCGACAAGACGGAAAGACCCCATGGAGCTTTACTGCAGCTTGATATTGGACTTTGGTACGATCTGTACAGGATAGGTGGGAGCCTAAGAAGCCGGAGCGCCAGCTTCGGTGGAGGCGCCGTTGGGATACCACCCTGATCGTATCGGAGTTCTAACCTGGCACCCTGATCGGGTGCGGGGACAGTGTCAGGTAGGCAGTTTGACTGGGGCGGTCGCCTCCTAAAGAGTAACGGAGGCGCCCCAAGGTTCCCTCAGAATGGTTGGAAATCATTCGAAGAGTGCAAAGGCATAAGGGAGCTTGACTGCGAGACATACAGGTCGAGCAGGGACGAAAGTCGGGCTTAGTGATCCGGTGGTACCGAATGGAAGGGCCATCGCTCAACGGATAAAAGCTACCCTGGGGATAACAGGCTTATCTCCCCCAAGAGTCCACATCGACGGGGAGGTTTGGCACCTCGATGTCGGCTCATCGCATCCTGGGGCTGAAGTAGGTCCCAAGGGTTGGGCTGTTCGCCCATTAAAGCGGTACGCGAGCTGGGTTCAGAACGTCGTGAGACAGTTCGGTCCCTATCTGTCGCGGGCGTAGGAAATTTGAGAGGAGCTGTCCTTAGTACGAGAGGACCGGGATGGACGTACCGCTGGTGTACCAGTTGTCTCGCCAGAGGCACGGCTGGATAGCCAAGTACGGAAGGGATAAGCGCTGAAAGCATCTAAGCGTGAAGCCCCCCTCAAGATGAGATTTCCCAATTCGTAAGACCCCTTGTAGACGACGAGGTAGATAGGTTCGGGGTGGAAGCGCGGCAACGTGTGGAGCTGACGAATACTAATCGGTCGAGGGCTTATCCTACATTAGACAAATTGCTAGCGAAGACATCTCGTTTGGGAGCGACTTTGTGCGAAGCACAACGGAGTGATAAAATGAGATTGTCGGAGCGTTGTTTCGAATCCAGTTTTCAAGGTGCAAGCCTTGTAATATGGGGCCATAGCTCAGCTGGGAGAGCGCCTGCCTTGCAAGCAGGAGGTCAGCGGTTCGATCCCGCTTGGCTCCACCATTATTCCCTGATAGCTCAGTTGGTAGAGCACTCGACTGTTAATCGAGTTGTCACAGGTTCGAGTCCTGTTCGGGGAGCTAATATACCCCACAAAGTGAAGAGAAGCTCTGTAGAGTATTCCGATTACTTTGTGGGGACCCCAAAACCATGGAGAGGTGTCCGAGAGGCCGAAGGAGCACGATTGGAAATCGTGTAGGCGTCACAAGCGTCTCGAGGGTTCGAATCCCTCTCTCTCCGTAGCAGTACCTTAACATGGCGGCGTAGCTCAGCTGGCTAGAGCGTACGGTTCATACCCGTAAGGTCGGGGGTTCGATCCCCTCTGCCGCTATTCATATCATGCCGCTGTAGCTCAATTGGTAGAGCAACTGACTTGTAATCAGTAGGTTGGGGGTTCAAGTCCTCTCGGCGGCACCATAGGTTCATACGGAGGCTTAGCGAAGTGGCCAAACGCAGCAGACTGTAAATCTGTTCTCGTACGAGTTCGGTGGTTCGAATCCATCAGCCTCCACCACTTATTATTTCATGCGCGCGTATGGCGGAATTGGCAGACGCACCAGACTTAGGATCTGGCGGGAGACCGTGGGGGTTCAAGTCCCTCTACGCGCATTCATGTGCCCTTAGCTCAGCCGGATAGAGCGTTTGACTACGAATCAAAAGGTCGGGAGTTCGAATCTCTCAGGGCACGTCCATTAGCAGCAAGAGTCCTTCGGGTAAGCCGGAGGGCTCTTTTTTTGCGTTGCGTTTATTTGCTAATCATAAATCCACAATTCCGGTAGGATACTACATCACATGAGTACAGCGGCATTGGAGGGGGTTATATCCTATGAAAAAAATAACGGTTACCTGCTTGTGCTTCGTCTTATTCTTGCTGTGTATCCAAGCAAATACCATAGCGGCAGTATCCAGTAATACAACAGCTACTGAACAGCCCCACCCTCCCGCGGAAAGCACGGATGCTGCTACCCTGAGAGAGAATGCTTATCGGTCCGGTAGGGGCACCTTTTCCGGCGGAGCCAGAGGCGGAATTACGCGCTCTCCCGCCGCTACTCCGGGCACCGGCTATACCACCGGTCCTAGGAACCCAAGCAACCGTGTAACCAATCCTTCAACAAACCCATCCTACGGGAACCGAGGGGGAGGCTTCGGGCTTGGCGGGCTATTTGGGGGCTTTGCTGCCGGAACGCTGCTTGGCAGCTTGTTGAACCCTTTTGGCTTTGGAGGCTATGGATATGGGGGCGGCTTTTCGATAGTAGGCCTTCTGTTCTGGGGTGTGATTCTTTACTTCTTATTCCGGTTATTCCGTCTAATAAGAGGTCAGAGAAGATGAAGATAAGCTTCAGCGAGCAGGATTTGATTGATGCGGTATGCCGTTGGGGAGCGGATCGCTATCGAACCGATCCGATGGATGTTCAGGCGGAGCTTCGCTTCCAGCACAGTATAGGAATTACGGCTGAAGTTACATGGAAGGACCGAACAAAAGGTCCCCTCCATCTAACGGAGGAAGACATCATCGATAGTACGGGGGACTACTTGTCCCGGCAGCACTTGTTCCCACCAGACCGACTGACGATAGAGCTGATGTATGATCAAGAAGAAGGATTTGGCGCCGATATCATAGTACTGTAAACAAGGGTCTCTCTTCCTTCAGAGAGACCTTTCCTCTTATCTAGAAAGAAAAGCTCAACTGTACGGGCGGCTCTTCCTGATGCTGCACGGGTACAGCCTTACGTTCGAAAGGCTCGTTAACCGGAATCCGATACTTCGAGAATAAACGATGAATCCGTGCTTTGGTTTCCGTACGATAGGAGTTCTTAGCATATACGGAGCCTTGATAGAGCTGCGCGTAGCCGGATACATATTGGGGATAATGGGTTCTGAGCGTCTGAAAGAACCAGCTTTTTACTTCCGAAGTGTTTAGCCGAAGAATGGAGCTCATGACAAATTTTACATTGGCTTCGGAGGCGGATCGGATTAAGCTTTCCATGGAATCCTCGTCATCCGTTAAGAAGGGAAGAATGGGTGCCATAAAGATCCCCGCATGAAAACCCTCTTTGACCAGCCGGCTTACGGTTTCCAATCGCAATGCAGGGGAAGGTGTAAAGGGCTCAAGGTTTCGCCACACAGACGGATCTAAAGTATTTATGCTTATGTTAATGGAGGTGATGTTCATTTGCTTTAATACATCCAGATCCCTCAGAATCAGGGGGGACCGAGTTGTGATACTGACGGGAACTTGGTACTCAGCCAGTAGCTCTAAGCATTGCCTGGTGAGCTTCATTTTGGCTTCAATAGGCTGATAAGGATCCGTTGCGGTTCCGATCGCGACTTCGCGCTGAACTCCGCTTCTAGACCGCCTCCACTTATCGAGCTGCAGCCGCAATGCTTCCGCCGCGTTCTCTTTATATACAATATGATGTTGAAAGGTATCGTCCGCTTCCATCCCTAAGAAGGAATGCGTTGAACGTGCATAGCAAAAGCTGCAGCCGTGCTGGCAGCCTCGATATGGATTCAATGACCAATCAAAAGGCATGGCCGAAGATTTGACGGCAGTAAGCATTGTTTTAGCCTGTATAGGCTCAAAAACGGTTTTTTTCCCCATAAGATTCTCCAATCCAACTAAATGCGAATATATGTTCCCATCATAACCAAACAGTCATTCATAAGCAATGGAAATAAAAACAAAAACCACTCCTTAGAGAGTGGTTCTTCGGGTCATGGGGACAGATCGGATGGTGCAGGGACATTATCTTCGTAGGCAAAGCTTCCTACATCCTGTTTCGGTAAGGAATTCAGGTGCGCATGATCCAGCTGTCCGTTGAAATCAAGCAGATCGCTGGTCATATGAGTAATAACGTCCTTTAACTGCTTTAGGGTCTGAAATGCCTGCTTCGCTTCATAGGCTTTTGGTTGAGCCTGAGCTTGCACTTCAGGTTCCAGCGTTTCAAATGCGTCCTTGTCCCCAATAACTGCCGAACGGTAATAATCCGCAGCTTGCTCCATCAACATATCGGTATCCTTCGAGCATTGTACACACCAGGCTCTAAGCTCTGTCACTTGCTTTCTGCGTTGCTCCAGAGTCTGGCCTGATATTTGTTCAATGAAAGGAAAGCCGTTCAATTGCGCTGCAACTTCACGAAGCATTATAGACAGCTCGTTTAACCGGGTTGTAGATACAGCATCAATTCCGTCCAATGAATCCGCCAGTTCCACAGCATACGTGCTGCGTTCCGCCAAAGAAGCGATACTATTGCTATTGTTCATGATCCGTCACCTTCCCGAGCAAGAATGGTTCTCACAGCTAACGGTCATATGATTTTCTAATTCAAATTGAATTATTCTAGGGACAGGCAGGGAAAGCTGATAACAGGAGGCGGATGTAATGGCTAGAAGAAGCGGAAGACGGCCGGTAGTGCCGGGCGCAGGGCATGGACTCGATCAATTCAAAGCCGAGGTTATGCGACGTCAAGGCTACATGACCAATCCGGCCAGACCGGATCTTGTCAAATACGAGGTTGCACGCAACCTGGGAATACCGCTCAGCCCGGAAGGAAATCAAAACCTGACCACCGAGCAAGCCGGCAAGGTCGGGGGGCAAATCGGGGGCACCATGGTTCGCGAGATGATCCGAATGGCACAGGAGCAGCTGGCCAGACGCAAGTAGAAAAAAGCTCCCGGAGTTGATCCTAATAAAAGGACAACTTCCAGGAGCTTTTTCCATTATTGCTGATCCTTGTGCTGAGCTTCGTAATCCTCGGCATACTCGTGCAGCGATTTTATTTTCCCATGGGGGTGCTGAGCTTGCTTACGGCTTTTCCAAGCGGCCTCTTGACGTCGTTTTTGATGGCTCATCGGAAAGCACTCCTTTATGAGATAAGATAACTGCATTACCTAGGATGGCAGGATACGTTCAGCTTTATGCTGCGGCTTGGCATCAAGATCATGGGTTTCGTAAAGACAAAATTACGTAATCTCTTTGTCTTCACGGTTTTCATCCAGATGCAAATCCTGTAAGCTATATCGATGCTCCCACAAAAATTCCATATCATAGTTTGTAGAATCTTTAAGAATAAACTCCAGCAGTAAGGTGGAAAAACAGATCAAAATGGAGGCGAACAGCACCAGCCACATGAAAAACTCGATCATAAGCTCCATCGGCGAAGGGCTCCTTTCGCAGGCAGGATACTAGCATTCTATGAACGAGTCTTAGGATTCATGATAAATAGACAAAAAACCCACGGATGCCTATCCATGGGCGATTGAAGCTTTTTACCAATAGCTCGCTACTTCTTCCCGCAGCCAGGCTTTGGCCCGATGCAGCTTGGAACGGATCGTATTTTCGGGGATGCGAATATGCTCGGCGATCTCCTTGTAGGTTAAATTTCTTCTCCAGCGAAGCTCGAAAATGGTGCGGGTATCGGGCTTCAGATCACAAAGCTTCTCCATCACCGCTTGGGAAAGCAGCTTCAGTTCAACCTCTTTGGCAACATCCTGCCCGCTGGTCACTGTGAATTCAAGCTCTTGCTCCGCGGGAAGCCCTCGTCTATTTTTACGTAAATAGGAAATGCTGCAGTTACGAGCCGTAGTCCTGATCCAGGCGCGGACTCGTGCTTCTTCTGGAAAATCCGGCATCCTATCGATGGTACGAAGCAGCGCCTCATGGATAACATCCTCTGTAGCCGCATGGTCACGTAACGATTGATAGATATAAGGGTAGACGAATTGATAATATTCGTGGTAGAGGAGGGACTGCTGGCTTTCCGGTAAATTGTAATATTTAGACGACAAGGGCAATAACGAACAACACAATTTGAGAAAGCCTCCTTTAATAACGATCAGCACTATCGTAACATACCAGCATATGGAAATGAATGATAGAATACTAACATTTTACCAATATATAAATGTAGGACTTTCGCAGGATGAGGTAAGAGAAGAGGCTTACTGACGGAAGGATCCAACGGGGCTAGAATCAAAAATGGAACCGTCACTCGTGTCAAGAGTTCGGTTCCATTTCTTTTTGTGTTTATTCTCTTGTTTGCGTAGTCGTTCATCCCGGGTAGGTGTGACCCGTTCCACTGGAACAATTCCATTCCAATGCAATCGATTGCTCTCCGGACTGCGTTTCCCTTCTCTAGCTTGCTTTAATCTTGTTTTCTTCGCTTTGCTCAGTGCCATGCAGGGCACCTCCTTGATCTTCATGATGATTCCATTATACGCGCAGCCAAAGGCATTGTACACTGTGTCATTTTTGCGAATTTGGCAGAATGTCGGTTGAATGCATAGTTCTTTCATGGTACTCTTGGTGGGGTAGCAGGGGACAAGCATGGAATGGGGAGGAGACCCGCGTTGACATACGATACAATCTATTGGCTTATTATGGGTGCAAGCTTTGTGCTCACAGGAGTAGCAGGGATCTGGGCGATGTACAAAACAGGGAAACTGGGGCTGTCGTTTCTCATTGGATCCTTCTTTAATATTGTCATTTTGGTCGGTGCTTGTATTTGGTGGGCCCGTGTATTTGCATCACCGGAGCAGCAATTTTCATTGATGTTCGGCATTTTCGGCTTTGGGATTGCCTTGGTGAATAATGAAGTGCTGCTGTTTTTTGCCCAGTGGATGATGAAACGGCGTAATGAAGCTCCGCAAACGTCATAGGATGGTTTGTAACATAAATGTAATCTGTTTTTCATCCTGTATTCATGTTGCCGGGTTATACTAATTATCGACCCCCTTTTTGTATATATAAATCCTTGATGGCCCGTAATCCTTGTGATTACGGGTCTTTTTCTAATGAAAAAAGCTTCGCTGCCTCTCGGAAGAAAGGTGCGAAGCTCTGTGCGGGATTTAAAACTTGGCTGCGAGTGCTGCCGCTTTGGTTACGCCTTCTTGAATAATTTCGCCTGCGCGGTCAGGGAATTGGCCATGTCCTTCAACTACCACGGTTTCCACATTCTTAATGCCAACGAAGGAAAGGATCGTTTGTACGTAGTTCAGAGACATTTCCAGGCTAGCCATTGGGCCTTCGGAATAAACGCCGCCGCGTGCATTGAGCAGAGCCACTTTTTTATCGGAAAGCAGTCCAACAGGCCCTTGAGGAGTGTAAGAGAACGTAATGCCCGCTTGACACAGGTAGTGAAGATAGGTAACCAGCTGTGCAGGAATCGTAAAGTTCCAGAGCGGGAAGGCGATAACGATTTTGTCCGCTGCCAAGAACTGATCCAGATAACGCTTTACAACATCTGTTCCTTGCTTCTCTTCGGCCGTCAGGTCAAAGCCTTTGCCCAGCTTGAACATGCCGTTGATCATATTCACGTCGTAATAAGGAAGCTCTACCTGGAACAGGTCAAGCTCAGTGATTTGATCTTGCGGGTTCTGCTCACGATAAGATTGAACGAAAGCGTTGTAAAGCTGGACGCTTACGGCCTGCTCTGCGGGACGGCCGTTGGCTTTGATGAATAATACGTTAGACATGAATACAACCTCCTAAGTATGAAAGAAGAATAAAACTTACATTTCGTAAGTAAATATACTAAAATATAAATCAGATGTCAAATCTTAATTTTAAGATATTGCATGAGGGGAAGAGCTGCCCGCATATTTTCCACCGGGGGCGGAACACTAACATAGCTAATTAACGGTAAAGAGGTGACCCATATGGACAAAAAGCTGACCGTCGTAGATGCGGTGTGTAAGCGGGTGCTGGAACGGAGCGATACGTTATGTGCTGATGTTGAAGTGAAGATTGCCGGCGAGGAGAATCCGTATATCGCCATACTAACGGAAGCGAATGAGAAGGACTATGAGCTTTCTTTGCTGCTCAAGAATGATGCGAACCGCGAGCTGGATTGGTATGACAACGATCTTCATGCAGCTTATGAGGATGTAACGGAGAAGCTGCTCGGCGATCCGGCAACCCGAGCCGACTTTACGGAGCAAGTATTGACGCACGGAACCGTTCGTGCGGATGTTCGCCGTATGCTTAGCGAGGCGAAGGTCCAAAAAGAAGCGGAAACGATACGGGCATGACACCGATAGACCCTCGGCAACCACCTTTCGCGGCTTCGCGACAAGTATTGCTTCGGGTCTTTTTTAATGTTATATCCAGGTTGCATTCGTTACGGCTACCATCGTTTGCACCTTTCTGGCACGGTAGAGTCCGTTTCCATGCCATGAAACGATGGAACCGTCATGTGCCATAGCTCGAAAGGCTGAAGAGCGGCCTCCGTCCAGCAGCAGCGAAACGTCACTGCAGCAGCCGAGCCGTTGCATAATTAAGCGTGTCTGCCAGGGCGTCGCCTGCTCCACTACAACCAGCAGCAGGGTATGGTCATCCTTGAGCCCGATAGCTGTACGCGGGCGGAGCACCGGTTCAATATGATCCTGTTCACCGACTGTATCGTTGATATAAGCGGCACCTTCCTGCCCTCGTATGGCTGCGTAATATTCCGCCTGATCATAGGCTCTGTCGCAATGGAGACTGATGCCCCCAATTGCCCATCGGATTTGCCTAATTTCGCCAAGCTCCGTAATATGGGAGAGCGTATGCTTCTCTAGCCGCCCCTCTTGCCACTTAACAATGGTCCCTCGGCAACGGTTTCCTTGCATGCCGTTGGAAGCGGAATAAGGCTTCACCGCTTTACCGTCCTGGATGGCAATGCCTAGAACGTCATACGTAGACATGTTAAAGAACGTGCCGTTAATCCCAAACAAGCCTGAATTCGGCACCGTCCGTTTATCCAGGGCTTCAATAGTAATGTCAGACACCGCACACTCTATATATGCTATACGGAAGGAAAGATCCGTACCTGGGAGATCCGAAATCCTTACCGTTTGGAATTTGGCTACTCCCATGAACGGTCCCCCGTCCGGGGAGTGCTTAATGCTGCTTCTTTGCAGGTTTGGGCTGGCTGCTGATCCATTGTTTTTCCTTGCGCTCCCAACCGAAGTTTGCTATGAAAAATCCCAAGACGCTGAATACCAGAAGACGGATGGTCAGCCACGAGCCCGTAAAGGATTGCTGAGTCATCCATTCGACGGCGGTTGTGAGAACGGTAAACGAAACTCCCCAAAGCAACACTCCGTAATACATTACATATTTGGCTTTCCCCATACGGCGGGTCTGGCCCCACTTATTCATCTTTTCATTACTCATTGCTGCCTGCTTCCCCCTGACCAAAGTGCATTCCACAGTTCATTCGCTGATGGGTACGGGTTTTCCTGCACGTTCACGGAGGTTTCACAAAGAAAAACACTTTCCCCATAGGCCGGGAAAGTGTTCTCCTGTGCAGCTTGACTGGGAAACTAGGATTCGAACCTAGGAATGACGGAGTCAAAGTCCGTTGCCTTACCACTTGGCGATTCCCCATCGACAATAATTAGAATGTCCGGTTAAAGAAACATCTATACGCGGCGGCGCTAACTTTCACATGGAAATTTGTGGTATGATACAGTGAGTTAACTTACAAGAAAGGATCAGATGACTTTGAGTAAAATATTTATTTTTTCTATTCTTTGGTGGGTGACAGGGAATCCGTTTGTTGCACTGATTGTTCTTTTGATCATATTGTATATGCTGGAACGGCGCTTCGTAGGGCTAACACCCAGCATTCTGAGGCCTATAAGCCGAGGGAGAAGAATGGCGCGGCTCAAGGAAGAGCTGCGTATGAATCCGCACGGCAACACCACCAAGCTGGATATAGCCAGGATCTATATGGAGCAAAAAAAGTATGGGCAGGCCAAAGAGCTGCTCGAGCAGGTACTGCCGGTGATGGAGGATTCCGCCGAGGTGCTTTGCGAGCTGGGGATCTGTGAGCTGAAGCTGGGGAATCTGGAGCAGGGGGAACAGCTGATTCAGCGTGCGCTTGAGCGAAATCCGAGGGTGAAATATGGAGAGCCGTACTTGCGCTTGGGCGAGGCGTATGCCGAGGAGGATCCGGAGAAGGCCGTAAGGTACTTGGAAGAGTTCCGCGAGGTGCACTCCTCCTCTTGCGAGGCGTATTACCGTCAGGGTCTCATCTACAGCCGGCTCGGACGCAAAGAGGAAGCCCTCCGGGCGTTCCGGGAAACATTGGAACTATACCGTGGACTTCCTCGTTATAAGCGCAGACATGAGCGCAAATGGGCGCTGCTGGCCCGGTTTAAGTAGCTCGCGCCTTAGCGGCTTCGGCTGCCCGTTCGGGGGAGAACGGCTCCAGATTAAGTGAAGTGCTGCCGCCGGTCAAGAGCTCCCGAATTAACACCGCCGTGACAGGGGCGAGCAAAATTCCGTTGCGGTAGTGCCCCGTAGCGAACACGAGCCCAGGCAGCTGCTCCCAGGTGCCGAGGAACGGTAGACCGTCGCGGGAGCCGGGGCGCAGTCCCGTCCAGGTGCGCAGGAATTCCGCTTCCTTGAGCTTCGGAACCAGCTGGACGGCTTTGTCCTGCAGCCGGGCAATAGCCTCTGCCGTGGAGCGCTTATCGAAGCCGGCTTCCACCTGTGTTGCTCCAACAATGCAGCTTCCGTCCTGCTTGGGAACGATATAACATCCCTTTGTAAATGCAGTAGAGGTCAGCAATGGCGCTTCGGTCCGGATGGAGAGGCATTGTCCTTGTACCGGGAACATTGGAAGCTGCATACCGAAGGCTTCTGTGAGTGCAGGACTCCAAGCACCGGCTGCCAGCACGACATGATCCGCATAGAGCGGACCCTCGGAGGTTTGTACGCCTGTAATGCGTCCCTGGCTCTGCAGCAGCCGGAACACCGGCGTCCATTCCCGAATCGTTACGCCTCGCTTCACGAGAGAGGCCCGAAGGGCCTGCATGAGATGAATCGGGTGCACCTGATGATCACGATCGAACCACAGGCCGCCACGAACCGCTTCCGTCAGCTGCGGCTCCCTGCGGCGAATCTCCTCCGGGCTGACCCACTGCGCATGCCGGATCCAAGTAAGACGCCCACGCAGCTCCGCTTCATCCTCTTCTGTCAATGCAACTCGCAAAATACCCTCATCTATATATTGCGGCGAGATGCCGGTATAGGCAAAAAGCTCCTCGGACCATGGGCGGTACAGCTCCTGGCTCTTCGTGCACAGCTCGTAAAAGGCGCCGGGATGGTGGGTTTCCACCTGTGCGCCGAGCATGCCGGCTGCCGCTGTCGAGGCTTCCTGACCGACAGCCCCTTTGTCCAGCAAGGCGACTTTCATCCCCGATTTCGCTAATTCATGGGCTATCGAGGAGCCGATAATGCCTCCTCCTATGACGATTGCTGATGCATTTACGTTCATGATGAGAACCAACCTTTCTTGGGTTTATGGCTGGAGGAGTCCAGTCGTTCCCGATAAGCTGCGACCTGGTCAGCCGGCTCCGAATGCAGCAGCACGGAGGAAAGGACGGCGATCCCGGCGCAGCCGGTCGACAGCACCTCGTCGACCTCGGCGAGGCCGATGCCGCCGATGGCGATGACCGGGACGGGCGAGGCCGCCACGACCTCCGCTAGCGCGCCTATGCCACGCGGCGCGAGGCCGGGCTTCGAGCCCGTCGCATACACATGGCCGAAGATCACGTAGTCGGCGCCCTGACGGGCCGCCTCCGCCGCATCCTCGGCCTCATGGACCGAGCAGCCGACCCGCATGCCGCGCGGCACAAGCTGCCGCACCGCTGCAGCCGGGAGGCTGCTGTAGCCCAGCTGCACGCCATCCGCCGGAGCCGCCAGGGCCGCATCGACGCGGTCGTTCAAGACGACCGCGGTGTGCGGCAGCAGCGGCTTGAGCCGGGCGTGCCAGTGCAAGAGCTCGCGTGCGCCGCGTTGCTTCTCGCGCACGTGAAAGGCATCGATCAGCGACGTATCGATGCCGGATAAAATCGCCGACACCTCGGCGAGCTCCTGCCGACCTGTCGTCAACACATGCAGCGCGTGCTTGCGCATAAACCAACACTTCCTGCCGTAGTTTTCGTAGTTTCATCATACCCCCCGAGCCTTTATTGCGTCAAAGGCTTCTTGAGGTTTGTCATAAAATGATCACTAAAAAAGCGGAAACCTGTGAGGAAGGCTGCAGGCTGCGCTGAATGGGTCTTTTTCTTGACGCTGTTCGGCGGGAACTATAAACTTAGAGCTAGTGTATGGAAGCTTGCTTCGGGGAATGGATAGAGGCATAGGGGAGGAGAACATGGAATGAGTGTGACCTATAAAGCATTGACAATCGCCGGATCCGACAGCGGCGGCGGGGCAGGCATTCAGGCGGATCTGAAAACGTTCCAGATGCTAGGCGTGTTCGGCACCTCGGCGATAACGGCGGTGACGGCGCAAAATACGCTTGGAGTGCACGGCATTTACGATATTCCTCTGGAGGGGATCGAAAAGCAGATCGATGCGGTGTTCACGGATATTGGCGTGGATGCTGCCAAGACGGGGATGCTCTCCCAGCCGGAGGTCATTGAGCTGGTAGCGAGTAAGGTGAAGGGGTACAAGCTGTCGAAGCTGGTTGTAGATCCGGTGATGATCGCCAAGGGCGGCGCCAGTTTGCTGGCATCGACCGCACAGGATGCGCTTAGGACGAAGCTGATTCCGTTAGCTGCGGTCGTCACTCCGAATATTCCGGAAGCGGAGGTCATAACCGGGCTCAGCATTCACTCAGTTGACGAAATGAAGGCGGCGGCGGTCAGGCTTGTCCGAGAGCTGGGAGCGAAAGCTGCGGTGGTCAAGGGCGGACACAGCGACGGGGCGCCTACCGATGTGTTGTACGACGGGGAACGCTTTGAGCTCCTGACGGCAGAGCGATACGAGACCCGCCACACTCACGGCACAGGCTGTACTTTCTCAGCGGCCATCACCTCCGAGCTGGCGAAGGGCAGGCCCCTGCTGGAGGCCGTTCATACGGCCAAGCGGTTTATTACGCTGGCTATCCGTTATGAGCTTGGCATTGGGGCCGGACACGGGCCGACCAACCATTGGGCCTACCACCGTGCGCAATCGCAAGATCAGACAAGCTGAGCAAAGGAGCCTTTAACCGAACATGAGCTACGAGTATTTAATGCAGGCGGTCCTGTTGATATTTCTATTGATGCTCTCCTTCCCGGCCATCCTTTTATGGTCTAAGTGGAGAAGGAAGAAACGGAGATAAGCGATGTACTATGTGAATCATGAACAGATTGATATTCGTTTGCAGTTTATTCCTGTCATTACGGCGGCCTGCGAGCAGCTGGCCAATCAGTGGAATCTTGGGCAGAAAGGACTGCTGATCCAGCTCGCACAGGAGCGTACGCTGCACCTTGCCATTGAGACGGTAACGGATATCGGCAGCTTGCTGATCGATGCTTTTATGATGCGTGATGCCAGCAGCTATGAAGATATTGTGGAGATTTTAGAGGGCGAGAAAGTCTTCGGTGCGAATACTGCCGCCGTGCTGAAGGAGCTGGTCGGACTACGCCGGCCGCTGGTACAGGATTACGCGACCTATGCCAGGGAAGGACTGCATCCGCTCGTCTTGCAGCTGCCGTCCGTTCTGGAGGAGCTGGCTCAAGCCGTGCCTGCTTTTATCAGCCGGGAGATGGTGTAAATTGCCTTTCTATACTTTTTAGTATCATAATTTACTTATTGCCGGATTTCGTTTAAAATAACGGTATCAGCAGTTTCGCAGCTGCCGCAGCTTAGAGGAAAAGTCCCTGTAAAGGCGGTGAATACCGGCATGAATCAAGAGCCCGATGCGTCCACACGCAAAGTCATACTAACCATGCTTAAGACGAGAGGCGCTTTACCAGTCAGTGAGATGGCGAGACAGCTGGGTATTACCGAAATGGCAGTTCGCAGACACTTGAGTACGCTTGAGAGGGATAGCTTAATCGAAACGAAGCTGGTCCGGCAAGCCATGGGGCGGCCGACACATCTGTACTCGCTGACCGCGAACGCGGACGATCTGTTTCCGAAGAAGTATCATTCCCTTACGCTGGATTTGCTGGACGAGCTGGTGGCCGAGGCAGGCGAAGGGCAAGTCGACCGGCTTTTCGATCGCCGAAAGGATAAATTGATCGGCCGATATACTGAGCGCATGTCGGGCAAAGCGTTGGCCGAACGGGTCAAAGAACTGGCTGACCTTCAGAATGCCAACGGCTATATGGTAAATTGGGAACAAACCGGAGAAGAGCAGTACGTGCTTCACGAGCATAACTGTCCGATATCCCAAGTGGCCAATCAATTCAATCATGCATGCCAATGTGAGCTGGATATGTTCCAGAGCTTGCTGAGCGCCGAGGTGGAACGAACGGAATGCCTCGCGAAGGGCGGCTCGAAGTGCACTTACGTCATTCAAGCGAAGCTGAAATAAACCAGTAGGCGAACCATCGCTGCATCTTGTCTGAAGAGACAGGGTCGTGATGGTTTTTTAACATATTTCGACGAACTTTTCATTGTACCGAAACTATGTTAATCTGTAATTTAGGCAAAATTACCTTACATGAGCAGGAGAAGCAAAATGATATTTCTTAAAAAAGGAACGAGAGCACTCGTGTTTATACTGGCAGCTATACTGCTGGTAACAGGATGTACTGCAGGCGGTGCGAAAAATCAGGAATTTCTGATTGGCGTCATTCCCGCTCAGAATGAGGGAAACTCAAGGGTGGGCATGGAGAAGCTGAGCCAGGTCATGACCGAGAAGATGGGCCGCAAGGTACGCGCCGAGGTTTATCCGGACTATAACGGCGTAGTGGAGGCTATGGGTGCGGGCAAAATCCATATGGCTTACCTGGGGCCTTTAACTTATGTACAAGCCCATGAGAAATATGGTGCCAAGGCTATTGCCACGATTGAGGTAGGCGGGGTGCCGTATTACTATTCGTACCTGATCGCTCCCGTTGACTCGCCGTATAATTCCTTTGACGATGTGATTAAGAATGCGGACAAGATCAGCTTCGCCTTCGGAGACCAGAACTCTACCTCGGGAAGCTTGGTACCGGGGATGGCGCTGAAGAAGGCCGGCGTGTTCGAAACGACTCAGAAATATAAATTCAAGAAGGTTACCTATACCGGAAATCATGATGCCACTGCGTTGGCCATTCAGAATAAAACGCTGGACGTCGGTGCCATTGACAGCGCCATTTACGCCAATCTGGTGAAGCAAAATAAAGTGGACGGATCCAAAATCAAGAAGATTTGGCAATCCGAGCAGCTGTTTCAGTACCCTTGGGCTGTCGAGAAAAATGTCGGCGAACAGGACATCAAGAAGCTTCAAGAGGCGCTGTACAGCATTAAGGATAAGGATATCCTAAATGTATTTAACGGTGCGGATGCGTTCATCCCGGCCAAGAACGAGGATTACGCCGCCGTTCGCCAAGCAGCCCTCGAGGACGGACGCTTGAAGTAAGCTGAACGCATATACCCGAGAGCGGGCGGCAAGGAGAGGAAGTATGAAACAACGAATCATTTACTTGGCCGTGTTTCTCGGGCTGCTGATCTGGTCGGGAATCGGCGTCGGCTTCGATTTGAGCTTGCTTATGGATATAGGCCGAACGGTAGATTTTGTCCGGAATCAATGGTTTCCCCTCGATTGGAGCGATGCGGATTACGCATTGGGGCAAACCGTGGTCACGCTGCAGATTGCGCTCTTCAGCACGCTGATTGCGGTGGCGATTTCGCTTCCGCTCAGTTTTTTTGCGGCCCGCAATACGACACCCTTTCCATCGGCGTACCATTCCTTCCGTGTCGTGTTCAATTTTCTGCGCTCCGTTCCGGAAATCGTGCTGGCCCTCATCTTCGTACCGACGCTCGGGCTCAACCCCATGCCTGCCGTGGTAGCGTTGATTATTCACAATGTGGGGGTATTTGGCAAAATGATCTCGGAAATGATAGAAGCTATGGATCCCGGACCGCAAGAAGCTGTGAAATCAGTGGGAGGAACACGGATATTAGTAGCGTTGTATGGAATTATGCCTCAGATGATCCCGCTGGTGATCTCCCAGTATTTCTATCGGCTCGAGGTAGCCATTCGTACCTGTCTAATTCTTGGCGTAGTCGGGGCAGGGGGGATCGGACAGCTGCTCTATAACGATTTCAAAATGTTTCAATACGAGAAGGTGGCCGTCGAGGTAGTTTTCATTATGGTGCTCGTCACCTCGGTTGATTACCTCGGCGCTTATGTCCGAAAGCGGGTGATTTAACATGCTGGCTATTCAAGGGCTCCGCAAACAGTATCCGGGTGAATCGGACCCTGCCCTGAACGGCATTAACCTGACGATCAAGCAGGGCGAGCTTGTAGCTGTCCTTGGACGCAGCGGAGCGGGAAAGTCCACCTTAATCCGCTGCATCAACCGCTTAGTCACACCCGATCAGGGGAGCATTCAATGGAACGGCCGAAGCGTTACCGGCACGATGGAGAAGGAGCTGAGAAAGCTTCGCGGCGAGATCGGGATGATTTTCCAGCACTTTCATCTGCTTCCGCGCTTAAGTGTGCTGACCAATGTATTGGTCGGACAGTTTGCATCGATGCCCTTATGGCGAAGCGTTACCTGGAGCTTTACCCCCAAACAGAAAGAAGAGGCCATGGAAGCGCTTCGGCAAGTAGGGCTGGAATCGCTGGCCAGACGGCGAGTCGAGGAGCTTAGCGGCGGACAGCAGCAGCGCGTGGCCATTGCCCGGGTAATGATGCAGCAACCTAAGCTGCTTCTAGGGGATGAGCCCGTATCCAGCCTGGATCCGGTTACTGCAGTCAAGGTGCTGGACCTGGTAAAGGTGCTGCATCGCGATCAGGGGATGACCGTCTTGCTGAATCTGCATGATGTCTCTCTGGCGAAGCGGTATGCCGGGCGTTTGATTGGTCTTGCCATGGGAAGGATCGTCTTTGACGGTCCGCCCGAGGAGTTGACGGAGGAAGCACTAGCCCGGATCTACCCGCAAGATGAACCGCAATTAACCGAACAGGAGATGAAGATAGATGAGCATGCAAACAGGTGAACCCATTAAATTAACGTCCCTATCCTCGAAAGGCGGGTGCGGGTGCAAAATCGGACCGGCGGATCTTCAGCAGGTGATTCGTACGCTCCCTCCGGCGGAGCCGGACCCGAATCTGCTTGTAGGCTTGGACACCAGTGATGATGCGGGCGTATACAAGCTGACGGAGGAGCTTGCTCTGGTACAGACGGTAGACTTCTTTACACCGATTGTTGACGATCCATACTCTTTCGGGCAGGTCGCGGCAGCGAACGCTCTTAGCGATATTTACGCGATGGGCGGAAAGCCGCTTACGGTGCTTAACATCGTCGCCTTTCCAATCAAAAAGCTTGATAAGAGCGTGTTGGCCGACATTCTGCGAGGCGCGGGAGATAAGGTAAGGGAAGCGGGAGCCACCCTTGTTGGTGGGCATTCTATCGACGATAACGAGCCGAAATTCGGACTGGCCGTTACAGGGCTGGTGCATCCGTCCAAAGCCAAAACGAATGCCGGCGCGAAACCGGGCGACCGCTTGATTTTGACGAAGCCGATTGGGGTAGGCATCCTGACGACCTCAATCAAGAAAGATGCGCTCAGCGCCGATGAGGTAGCCAGAGTCACTAGTGTTATGACTACACTCAATAAGAAGGCTGCGGAGATTATGGAGCCTTATGAGGTGCATGGGTGTACGGACGTTACCGGCTTCGGACTGCTTGGTCATGCCGCTGAGATGGCGAAGGGCAGCGGTGTGGGCCTGCGCATCGGAAGGGCTCAGGTTCCTGTGCTTCCGCGAGTGCGCGAGCTGGCGGAAGCGGGCTTTGTTCCGGGCGGGACAAAGAACAACTTTGCCCACTTGGAAGGAACGATCAGCTTCGAGGATGGGATCGATCAGATCGACCAATATATTCTCTGTGATGCGGTCACTTCCGGCGGGCTGCTGATTGCCGTAGCGGAAGAGAAGGCCGAAGCGCTTCTTAGCGACCTCGTCCAGGCAGGCGTCGAAGCCAGTCTGGTCGGCGAGGCCGTTGCTGAGCACCCAGGTCAAATACGTATAGTCCAATCATTGTAATTTTGGCTAAAGGGGAGACAAGCCTTGTTTCAGGACGTCACGATACAGGAACTTCTAGAGCTGCAGCAGAAACGGGAGCTAGCCCTTGTGGATGTCCGTTCTCCCGGGGAATTTCATGATTTTACGATTCCCGGCAGTCTTAATATTCCGCTCTTTACGGATGAAGAGAGGGCGGAGATCGGGACCATTTATAAGAAAAATAGCATTCAAGCGGCGAAGGATCGCGGTTTGGAAATCGTTTCTGCGAAGCTGCCCCGATTTATTAAAGAGTTTGAATCGATCGAACCGAGGAAGGCGGTATATTGCTGGCGTGGGGGCATGCGGAGCAAAACCTCCGCTACCTTGCTGTCACTTATGGGGATACGGGTCTATCGACTACAGGGAGGCATTCGAGCGTATCGACAATGGGTTGTCGATACCCTTGCCCATTTTGAGCTGAAGCCCCGTATGATCGTCATCAACGGATATACCGGAACCGGCAAATCGCTTATTCTTCGCAAGCTGGCGGACAAAGGGTTTCCCGTACTGGATGTAGAAGCTTTGGCCGGCCACCGGGGCTCGATCTTCGGGCAAATCGGCATGAAGCCGAACAATCAGAAGTCGTTTGAATCGTTACTGGTGCAAGAGCTGCTTAGGCTAAACGACTCCCCCTACATTCTTATGGAAGCGGAGAGCAAGCGAATCGGCAAAGCAGTGATGCCGGAATTCCTGGTGGAAGCCAAGGAGAAGGGACGTCAAGTATTTGTCGAGATGCCACAGGAGCAAAGAATTCAGCATATTCTAGATGATTATTCTCCGGGAGAGCATAAAGAGGAATGCCTTGCTGCTTTTGAGCATATCCGCAGACGGATTCATACCCCAATTGCAGCGGAAATTGAGCGTCATATGCTGATGAACCAGTTTGGCGAGGCGGTGAGTCTGCTTCTGGAATACTATTATGATCCAAGGTATGAGCATGCTACCGATCAATATGCCGCTGAATCCGATACGATCCAAGCGGTGACTCCCGATGATGCCGTCGATCAAATCATAGCCTATTTGCATCGTGTTACATCCGACCCGAATTAAGGGGTCGGATTTTTTTATTGCTTCTTGTGTCAAAACAAGCTGCGCCTACTTATACTGTAGTATCCCATAGGCATTCGCCCTGAAGCAGCAACCCGATATCCAGCGGAGGTGATGGTCATGTTATGGCAAATCTGCATCGGTGTCAGTGCGGCGGCGTTTACAGTCGTATCGTTCTACCTGGTGCGCTTGCTGCGAACGGCTCAAAGCAAGCTCGAGCGAGCGGATCAAGCGCTGCACGAGATGGAGCGGCATTTGGCCCAGACAACGACCGAATCGATGCAGTTGATCCGGTTGTCTACAACATTGCTCGAGGATCTGCAAGGGAAGCTTCAAGCGACCGACAGATTCTTCGATGCGGTAGAGGAAACGGGAGAGACGGTGAATCGCGTCTCCCAATCCGTTCAGCTTCTATCGCAGACGGTGACGGATACGGTATTGGAGGCAAAAAGGTCGGTACATAACGGGCAAAGGACCGTAAACGACCTGATGGAGTTGACGACAACCGGAATGCAACTGTGGAACAGGTGGCAGTCTTATCGACAGGCAAAAGCAGAGGATAAGATGCGATCAGAGGCGGATCAACAATAAAGGAGCGAGGAAGCATGACAGACAAAAGAAACAAGGATTTGGTCATTGGGGCAGTTGTAGGAAGTGTACTTGGAGCGGTAACCGCATTATTGTTCGCGCCGAAGTCCGGGCGTGAGCTGAGATCGGACATCAAGGAAGGCTGCCAGCAGCTCAGTGAGAAAACACAACAGGTGGCGGGCGATGTGGTCGACAAATCAAAGCAAATCGCTACTGCGATCAGCGAAAAGACGCAAACGGCCGCCCAATCCGTCAGCCGTCAAACATCGGAAATCGTAGATAAAGCCAAGGATGTAGCGGGACAGCTGGGGCAAGAAGTGAAATCGTGGCGTCGCACCAAGGATGATGCGGTTGAAACGGCTGAGGCCTCCATTGCAGCAACTTTGGCGGAGAAAGAGGAGAAAGAGGAGAAATAAATACTTCAATAAGCAAGCCGTGGATCCTTCGAGTGAAGCTCGAAGGTCCACGGCTTTTCCTTTTACCACTTGGATGGGTCAATCTTGCTGGGATCTAACCCTTCCCATATATTCTTGATCTGAGCGGCCTTCATCGGATCATCGAATACAAGCCAAGCCGTAGGAAGATAACGTTCGCCATATTCGCTGGACGGCTTGTTGACGATCTTATTATCGTGCACCAATACCGTAGAGGAGCCACCGTCCAGGTTGGCGGCCGTAACAGCGCCATGCTCGAGGAAAATATTCTGCACATCAAACAAGGTTGCACCGATACTGTGCGGCTGACGGCCGTCGATGATCGCAAACATAATGGTGCCGTCGGCCTTCTGAGCCATCGAGGTTCTCGGTGCGATGCCCCAGCCGTCCGCCTGATTTTTAATCTGCCCGACGCCGTTGACAATGAATTTGGGAGCGAATGTGACCGCTTCCTGAACGCCCATCTGCAGCAGCTCGGAAACCTTGTATTTACCGGCCACCATAAGACCGTCCTTATCTACACCTACGATGTGAATCGGGGTATTCATTCCGGAATCGTTATAGAAGACCTTCCCTCCGGACATAACAAGACCCGTCGGCTGAAAGCCGTTGCCCTTCCACTCGGGGTCTACGAAGCCTCCGGCATTGACTCCGGCTACGGCTCCAAGACGGCTCACCATAGATGTAACCTTTTCCCCTTTTCCTGCCTTGCCAGGGACGGCAATTCGAAGAGCTTTCGGATCGTTCACGATAAGCAGATGTCCCTTAAAGTTTTTTCCCGAGATTTCTTCAATCTCAACTAAAGGCTTCTTCTGTTCCTGAACCTTCGTTTCGGTAGCGTGTACTTGAACGATAGGCTTATCCTTTATTTCCGAGTAGCGGTCAAATTGATCCCAGTATCGGTTTACGCGCTTATCCAGCTCTTCCTGCCCGATTAAGTATTTCGCCCAGTGGCGATGCTGCGTAGTGATCAAGGTGTCGGCAGCCATGAAACGTAAATTGGAGCCGGACTCCGTCAGGAAAAACCAGAGGCTGCCTACGGCACCAAAGACGAAGAGTACAAACAGCGTATATAGTGACAAGGTAAGCCATACGCTCGACCCGCGCTTCTTGGCAATCGCTTTTGTTTTCAAGGGAGCTGAAGCTTGAGCCCGGGTTTGACCGGGTAGAGGTGCTGACACGCATTCCAATCCCTTCCAAGTAAAATAGGCCTACTTAGTATATAACGAAAAAAAGAGAGAAAAGTTGCAGTTCTCACTGCACCCATTCTCTCATTCTAGTTCAAATACAGCTGTTTCTTCTCTCTGATCATGAGCTCGAATTCTTGGGCTGGCATCGGCTTGCTGAACACATAGCCTTGAATCTCATCGCAGCCTTGATCTTGAAGAAACTTCAGCTGCTCCTGCGTTTCGACCCCTTCGGCCAGAGATTTGATCTTCAGCCGATGCGACATCGCGATGAGCGCGGTCACGATTGCAGCATTGTCTTCATCCGAGGTAACGTCTCGAATAAAGGATTGATCGATCTTGAGGGTATGCACACGGAATCTCTTCAGGTAACTCAACGAGGAGTAGCCGGTACCGAAATCGTCGATGGAGATCCGTACGCCAAGCAGTTTTAATTTTTGCATAGTATCTACGATATAAGGCACATTGTTCATAGCCACATTTTCTGTAATTTCAAGACAAAGCTGATCCGGCTTCAGACCGGACTCCTCAAGCGCCTCAACGACCAACTGGACAAAGTTGAGCTGATGGAATTGAATAGCCGAGATATTGACAGAAACGACCAGAGGGGGGTATCCGAGCTTTTGCCACTCCCGGTTTTGTCTGCAAGCTTCCTTCAGCACCCAATTGCCGATCGGTACAATAAGTCCTGTTTCCTCTGCGAGCGGAATAAATTCTCCAGGAGAGATCATACCCCATTCGGGATGCTGCCAACGCACAAGCGATTCCATCCCAAATACGCTGCCGTTACGGAGGTCCACAAGCGGCTGGTAAAAAATCTTAAATTCATTGCGTTCAAGTGCTTTCCGCAGATGAATCTCCAGATTCAACCGATGCAGGGAGCGTTTGTTCATGTCAGGGTGATAATAGTGATATGAATTCCCACCTTTTTCTTTGGATCGATACATGGCGATATCTGCGTTTTTTAGAAGTGTCTCCGTATCGGCGCCATCATTGGGATAAATACTGATACCGATACTTGCTGTGACGAACAGCTCCTGGTTCTCTATGACAAAGGGCTCCTTCAACAGCTCAGGAATGCCCTTGGCAAACTGGGCGGGTTCATCAACATGGGTTACATTGGAAAGCAATATCATAAACTCGTCACCGCCGAACCGGGCGACAAGATCCTTTTCTTTCGCATATACTTTCAGCTTTCGAGCGAGGTATTCCAGCAGCTTATCTCCGACGTGATGACCTAACGTATCATTAATGACTTTGAAGCGATCGAGATCGAGGAAAATAACCGCCATCATACTGCCTGACTTCTGTGCTTGCTCGAAGCAGGATTTCAGCTTCTCATCGAACATTAATCGATTCGGTAAGTCCGTCAACGCATCGTGATAAGCCATGTGAACGATCTGTTCCTCTGCACGTTTCCGTTGATTTACGGCACGAATTGTAGCATAAGATCTAAGCAGCTGATAGTCATTCGTCTCGCTTATGATCTTGGCAAAAAGTTCTTCTTCTTTTTCTATGCTGTTTTCTGCCGAGTAGTCAGCTACTTTAAGAAGCTGCATGACGTTCTCGATATGATCCTTATGAATTCTGGCGGCCGAAGCGTTCTTCGAATGCCGTCGATCGTCAGATCCGAGATAAACCAAACCCTTACGCGAATCATAGTCTACAACATGATTCATATTGACGATATTGGTGCTATCCAGCTGGCGGAACCCGTCCTCGAACAACCATTCCTCTAAGTTGTCAAATGAAGTATCTAGGTAGTATTGTTCGTCTTTGGTGTGTATGATGACTTCCCGGTCACGGATTCGATCGATCTTAACTACATCGTTCGAGTCGATGACAAGGACCTCTGAACCTCTTTTGCCATCACGAGTAACGGGAATCTTCTGCATTAGTTTCAGCTCCAAGGAGAAGGATGAAGGCTGTCAGACGGAATCTGGCAGCCTTGGAAACGTATGTATTACTTTTTCAAAAGTTCAGCAGGCGCTTCTGGACGGTTGTCCCAAAAGGAGTTTGTGCTCATCAAAGTAGCTGCGATAAAAACTAGAACTGCATTCGCCATAATTGCAATTAGCTTCTTCATTTTTCCCACCTCCTTTCGAGTGCCTGAATTAATTTTTCAGCCAGTTTGGTTGTTTGAAGTGCTTGAATAAGGAAGGCAACAGATAGGAAACTAGCTTGAAAGAAAAAGTTGGAAGCTACGATTCCCACTGAGGCTATTTTAAGAATAGGATAGTATTTCTCCGGGATTGTGCTAATGTCTTTTATATTAAATGGAGCAGTAAATAATAGAATGGATATGGATAAAATGTCCATATATATTCCCAAATCAATATACGAGAATTGCAAATGCGAAGACAGGATGAACTTAAATGAAGAAAATAAACAACAGACAAGCGAAGATGAAAAATGTGTACCGCCACTTACATATCTTAGTAGCGTATAAAGCACAATGACTTCAATCGCTTGAACAATATATCCCGTAAATGCCGAAAATAGGAGGACGATGAGCAATGTTAATGTTGAATTGATGAGCAGGCTTAAGGAATAAAACAACATTGCGTGGGATGCAGCATTAGGGTTGTTTTTTCTTATTATTGTTGCAATGCAATTAGCGGAGCTATCAATGATGTTCATCGATTTTTGAGCCTCTCATGTTTGTCTCGCAGTAACTTCTTGTTGTGTCTATATGCAATCGTAATTCCAATTAGGAAAAAAACACATAGTCCAATTAAAAGAGCTCCATGCGTTGTAAATCTAGAATACGAAAGAGCGGTCAGCTGAATAACTAGCATACTTAGCACAAGTATTGCAGTTATTGCAAAATTATACTTTTTCATTCCATTTTTCATTGTCATTTCCCTGGTCATGAAATGAAAACCAAACTTACGATAACGAATATAATAAGTGATAACTAGTAAAAGAATTGTTACGATTAAATAAGATGTACTGGAATGCAGAATATTACTGCGTATTAAGGTAGGAGAAGTTAGACCAAGCGTAGTTCCTAATGATACAATGCCATATTCAATGATGCCACCAAGTAACGAGCCTAAAAAAGTAATAAGCAGCGAGTAGTAGACCGGCAAATTAAACAATAATGTAATTAAAATAACTTCTGCTGTAAGCATACTCGGAACCGCATATTCTCGTAGCATAACAATATCTCTTAAATAAAATTGAATTGCGGTCATTGCAAATGAAATAATTATGTATTTGTAGTAATGGTACTTAAGTGGGAAACGAAATAATGAAAGGGTTAGTATCGTTATTGCAAAAAATTCGATGAGTGAAACAGAAAATTTGACAATATAATGCAATAACAAATTAACCATCCTCCTAACAATATAGACCAAAAGATACAATTTATAAATAGACTTAAAGTCACATTTAAAGCAATTTTCGATAATAAAAAAAAATTAATCCAATATTAAGTTTAATACACTACGCAATAAGAAACAAGTAGAAATTTGTCGAATAAAGAGGAAAAAACTCCTGATTAAGTGATTTTAATGGTTTGTGCAAGTATAGCAGCGTAATTCAAAATGATATGTGCATAGATGTTCGGTAAATTGGAAGATTGCTTATAGCTTATATAACAAAGAATCATGCCAACGGCAAAATATGCTAATGCGCGTTGCATTGAAAAATGCGCTAAGGAGAATAGAAGAGAACTTAAAACGGCACCTGAAAAAAAACCGAATTTTTGATGAAGAAAGCCGAATATTATCTTTCGATAAACAATTTCTTCGATGATAGGTCCTATGAGAACAATATTTACAGCCATTACCGCATAATTCGACAACAACTGTTCGGTTAGATTTATCTCAGCCGGAAACATTAGGGCGCAGGCAGCATGTGCATAGACACCAACTTGTATTCCAAGCCATGCCTTTAACATAATTTCTTTACTTATAAGTTGTTGAAAATCAAAAAATTTGATTTCATCTTTCAGTAAATAAATCACAGCAATTATACTAATTAAGGGTAAAAAAGAAACGGTATATTTATTTAAGAAAAATAATGACGGGCCAGGACCTGTAAAGAGAAAAAAAATTACGAGAATCAATATATAGTTTTTATTCATAATTGTTGTATGCCCCTAAGAGTTTAAATCTTTCTGATATAATAATAGTACCAGTATGAAGAAAGAGGAGATAAGTAGTAAAAATGTATAATAAAATAAATTATCATAGAGATATAATATGATACTAATTTGTAGAATAATGAAAGCGCTTATAGCAGTAGTGAATAGAATTTTTTTATTCATTGCATGTAAGGGGATTATTGGATCATTCCTTACATTCAAATAGGAAAAGCCTAAGCGATATTTATGCAAAGACCACGCCAAAATAAAATTAATTCCTGATATTATCCATCCAGGCCAGTTGATATATCCTTGAATATGACTTATTGTTCGCCCCCAATGGAAAGAACTTAACACTAATGAACTCAATAATTCAACGAGCAAGCCAATTGCAAAGGCTGGCGTAGCAATAAAAATGGAGTGAATACATCCAAACTTAAAAATATGCATGAAGCAAAGAACTGTAACTACAGGCATTAAAACAGTTAACAAAAAAGGGGATTCCAGAGTTTGAATACAAACTGATGCAAAAGTTAGGATTAAAGTACTGTAAATCATTTGAGAGATGTATCTGGTAAATGACAATCTATAAATTCCAAGCCCAATCAAAATCAAGCTAAACCACATTGGGATATATGTTAAAGACATTGCAAATATATCGAAAAGCATTGGTGGCTCCTACCTTCAATTTCCAAAAGGGGATTTTGCGAATAGAACTTGTGGTTACTCTATTAGTTCTTTACGATAGGCAATACGGATTCCGATTCCAAAGACGATAAACATAAAAATGTGTTTAATAACAATAAATTCTTCGAAAAAATAGTTAACGAATCCACTAATAGCTATTAGAATCAGAGAAAAAACTGTTATATAGAAAAGATGTTTAGTTAAGCCTTTTAAAATAATAGGATGATTGCGTTGAGAAGTGATAAATGAAAAACCTAAACGATATTTGTTTAAGGCCCAGCAAAGTATAAGATTAAATAAAGTAATAGCTAATCCAATAATCCAATTGTTATTACTCTGTAAATTACTTATGGCAGTTTGATGTTCAAATTTAGACAATAAAAAAGTAAGTGAAAATTCAGCAGCTATATTTATACCATAACTGATGCCAATAATAATTGTTGAGAACCCCCAATGAATGCGAAAAATCAGCCTAAGGCACAAAATGGCACAAATAGGCTGAACGATGGCGGTTAAAAAACCTTTATCGAAATATTGGATATTAGCGGAAATATAGCTTAGCAATAATGCAGAAACGATGATTTGATAGTAGTAATGTTTTAGATTGAAACGGAATACACTTAAACCAAGAGATAAAAGCAGTGTCCAATTGAAAGCATAAATTAAGTAGTATTTAAAAAATTGCATTACCGCTAGCCCCTATTAGTTGAAATGATGATTACATATTCTCTGAAGTTGGTGAGAGGCTCGCGCTTCTACTGATACGCCCGTAATGGAACTCAAGGCTTGAATTGGTATTGTACGCCACGGTTCGAAGCAGCAGATCATGATACTTCTTCTGGCGGATCGCGGTCATCATGACGCTTTTCCCGGAGCCGGATTCATGGAAGTAGAGCTTGCCGCTGCGCTGATCATACTTCTTAATGAAGGTAAAGTTCACGTAAAGATCCGCGTCGACTTTCTTAAAATCATGCTCCTCCAAACGATCCAGAAAACTGCTGAAGTCGATCAAAGAATCGATGCTGTGCGTTTCCACCGAATCTGCCATATGGTAAGTAATGTCCTTGGTGCCGATCTCGATGTACTGCACCTTCTTCAGGTCGACATCGAAGCGGGCCGGAGCCGAAGTTCCGGCAACATCCTCACTCATGAGGTGTCCTGCTTTAATCATTAATTCAGTATATGGGTAGCCGTAAGCGACAGACAGCTTCTTCAGCGTGTCGGGCGACGGAGTAATCTTCTCATTCGTAGAGCGGTTTCTCTCGAGCTCCAGGTCACGAATGTACGCATGGGACAGTCCGCTTTTCTTAGCTGCCTCCCTTAAGGACATCGAACCGCGAAGCGACTCAAGGAATCTCCCAAAATCAGGAATTGGTTGTGCCACTTTGCATTTCCCCCTTTCTAAACATATTGTAATGGACAAGCCGCAGAAATGAAATAGGCAATCTAAAATTCCTTTTAGAATTTAATTATGCCTTGACTGTATGTAATATTAATAATACGATTTAAGTAACTACATCGTTTGAACAGCAGGAGGGGGGAAGTCATTGTGAGAGATAAGATCATGAACCGCTGGAGCACTTATGAGCCCTTCTATGTCCATTTCAACGGATACAAGGTTGCAGATATCGTTATTACTAGCCATGCTCTCAGCAGGTGGAGCGAAAGGGTAGAGGACGAACAAGGCGGTATTGAACATATATGCCATTTTTTGTGGGACAGATTGAAGAATGAATGCGTGCAGCCTTACTATGCGAACGAGAAGGACGTCTATCTGATTGATGACGATCTGGTCATGGTAGCGGAATTCATGCAAATGAAAGATGAGACCGACATTGCCGGAAATCCGTTACATAAAATGATCGTCGTTACATTCCTTGGAAGGGTGTCCCAAGACATTCAGCTTCGGGATCTTAAGGCTTACTATTCATGGCTTCGTCACTCTCGTAGAATGACTTTGGTGAAGCACGGAAGAAAACGAAAATAAATTCATATTAAAACAGTTGGGGACTAGCAGAGGCTGGTCCTTTTTTAATTCATTGTACCAAAAAATACCATTCGTGACTAGGGGGCTGTTTCATGAATAAATTCCTTCCAGTCTCGGGAAATTAGGGATAGTAAGGAAGGGAGTGGCTTATTCATGGCACGTGACTTGCCGATCGGCAATGGCAATGTTTTGATTAACTTTGACGGCAGCTACAATCTCCGTGATATCTATTACCCCTATGTCGGACAAGAGAATCAGGCGATTGATCATTTATCCCATTTTGGGGTGTGGACCGCCGAGGACTTCTTCTGGATCGACCACCCGGAGGTGAAACGGCAAAGCGGCTATTTGAACGATTCGATGGTGACGAATGTTAGCTGTGCTCATGAACGTCTGGGCCTCGACATGCTGCTTCGCGACGGGGTGGATGCTCAGGAGAACGTTTTTGTGCGGAAGGTAACGATGAATAACAAATGGGATCGCGAACGGACAGTGAAGCTGTATTTTCACCTTGATCTTCATTTGTATGGCGTGGGCGTCGGAGATACAGTGTATTATGATCCGGATTTGCGGTCATTGGTATTTTATAAAGGGCATCGCTATCTGTCGCTTTCGTGTGCTGTGGACGGGCAGCAGGAGGCTCGGCCATCCGCCTATGCAATCGGACAGAAGGAAATTCACGGTCTTCAGGGGACTTGGCGCGATGCGGAGGACGGCCGGCTGGGTGGAAATCCGATTGCACAAGGATCTGTCGACGGGACGATCGAGCTGGAGTTCACCGTGCCGGCCGGCGGCAGTACGGTAGCGTGGTTCTGGATATGCTTCGGACGGGATTACAAGGAGATCGCGAAGCTTGAACGGTCCGTCCGGGCTGCCCATCCGCATGCGCTGCTGCAGCGCACCTATAACTATTGGCTGGAGTGGCTGGAGCGGGATCGACATGAGCTTCGTTTGCTCGACAAGGATATCGCGTCCTTTTACCGGAGAAGCCTGCTGATCATCCGTACCAATACGGACAATCGGGGGGCGATCCTGGCGGCGAATGATTCGGATATTTTGAAATTTGCCAAGGATACGTATTCTTATATGTGGCCAAGGGACGGAGCCTTGATCTCCCATGCGCTCGATCGTTCCGGTTATCATGCCTTGACGAAGCGGTTCTTTGGATTCTGTAAACGGGCTTTGACGGAGGAAGGCTATCTGCTTCACAAATATAATCCCGACGGATCGGTTGGCTCCAGCTGGCATCCGTGGATCAATGCGCAGGGGGAGAAGCAGTTCGCGATCCAAGAAGACGAGACGGCTCTCGTTCTTTATTCGTTGTGGCATCATCATCGCTTGGCCCGAACCTTGGACGAAGCCAAAGAGGATTATGAGCAGTTCGTTGTCCCTGCCGCCAATTTCCTGGTGAGGTACAAGGATGCATCGGGGCTTCCGCTCCCTTCCTATGATTTGTGGGAGGAGCGGTATGGAGTCCATTTGTTCACGGTAGCGAGCGTATATGCCGGACTTTTGGCGGCGGCACAATTCGCCGATTACTACGAGGACAAGGCGAGGGCCCAGCATTACAGGGATTCGGCGGAGCAAGTAAAACAAGCCGTTGAGCGATCCTTCTTCTCGCAGCGGGAGAACCGTTTTATTCGTTCCCTTTATTGGAACCATGAGCAGAACACGTACGAGCCGGATTGGACTTTGGATGCGAGTATCTATGCTGTATTCGATTTCGGCTTGTTCCCGGCGGACGATCCCCGCGTAGTCAGCACGATGAAGGCGATTCGGGAAAAGCTGTGGGTGCAGACGGAGGTCGGAGGACTGGCGCGGTATACGAACGATTACTATCATCAGGTGACGAAGGATGTGGGGCGCGTGCCGGGCAATCCTTGGTTTATCTGCACGCTGTGGTACGCCGAATGGGTTATCGCCGTCGCGAAAAGCGAGGATGAACTGAAGGAGGCGGAGGAGCTGCTGCGGTGGACGATGCGCCATTCGCTTCCTTCCGGCGTGCTTGCGGAGCAGCTCCATCCTTTCACCGGCGAACCGTTGTCGGTTTCGCCCCTGACCTGGTCTCATGCTTCGTTCGTAAAGGTCGTCCAGGAATACCTCTCGAAGCTGAAGCTGTTCAAGCATAAGCGGCGCGGCAGGGAAGACGAGAGCGACACAAGGCTGCTGCAAAAGGCGGGTGCGCCGCAATGAAGGCGATTCGAGTGACAGGGATCGGCGAGGCTGCGGAGACAGGTGCCTCTGCGAAGCTGGAGCTGGCCGAGGCGAGTCAGCCGGCTCTGCGCGGGCCGCAAGATGTGCTGGTGCGAGTCCTATGCGTGGGACTTGACGGAACGGATCGCGAGATTATGAGCGAGCATTACGGCGTGCCGGCGACCGGGGAGACGGCGCTGACCATCGGCCACGAGTCGCTGGGCGTCGTGGCCGAGGCCGGGCCGGAGTCGGGCTTTCTGCCCGGCGAGCTGGTTTGTGCGCTCGTGCGGCGGCCTTGCCGCGAGCCGGATTGTGTCAGCTGCCGGAACGGGCAGCAGGATTACTGCGAGACAGGACTGTATGTCGAGCGAGGCATTAAGGGCGCGGACGGGTACCTGTCCGAGTATTATGTCGAGGATGCGCGTTATCTGGTCAGGGTTCCCGCTGCCGCTCTCGCTTATGGCGTGCTTGCCGAGCCGCAAAGCATCGTGGAAAAGGTGTGGGAGGAGGTCCAGCACATCCAGCAGCGGCTCGTCTGGCAGCCGAAGACCGCCGTGGTGCTTGGTTCCGGGCCGCTAGGGCTGCTAGCAGCCCTCACCTGCCGCTGTCTCGGACTCGACACCGTGGTATGGTCCAAGACGCCTGCGGATGCTCCGGCTGCGGAGCTCGTTCGCGCCTGCGGGGGCCTCTTCCGCGAGGCGGAGGAAGGGGCGGGAGCGCTCGGCGCCTTCCTTCAGGGAGCGGGCAAGCGGGCTGATCTGATCTTCGAATGCACGGGCTTCAGCCCGCTGGCCTTCGAGGCGATGACAGCGCTTGGGCCGAACGGCGTCTTGGCTCTGCTGGGAGTAACGCCGGGGAACCGAAGCTTGTGTATTTCCAGCGACCTGATCAATCAGGAGCTGGTGCTGGAGAATAAGTGCATTGTAGGCTCGGTGAACGCTTCGCGGAAGGATTTCGAAACGGGCCTCTACCGCCTGCAGCAAATGGAGGCCAAGTTCCCGGGGGTACTGGGTCGGATGATGACGGATCGGCTTGCACTGGAGCAGGTGACCGCGCTGGAATGGGGGAGCATCGGGATTAAAGCGGTAGTCGATGTGGTTCCCCGTGAGCAATGGTCCGTGTATGTACAGCCGGAAGCGAGCGAGGTTAGCTACAGCTTCTCGGTGTAGGACGGCAGACTTACAAGACTAGACCGACTGCAGCTTGCGCAGGAGCCGCTTGGCAAGTTTCTCTCCCGAGGCGGCCAAGGAGATGCTGCGTTCGAAGCCGAAGTCAACGATCGGGCGAACACAAAGTCCGAGTCCCGAAGCGGCGGCGGCCGCGGATTCAGGGAGGATGGCACAGCCTGCTCCCGCCGCGACGTAGCTGAGAAGCGATTCACCGAAGGAAAGCTCCGCTGTAATGACAGGAGTCATCCGCTGCAGCTGATAGGCCGCGGCGATCGTTTGCCTGACGTCACAGTCGGCAGGATGTACTACCAGCGGCTCGCTGCGGAGGTTTCCCAGCCTCAATGGCGATGCGGTGCCGCTCAAGGAATGCCCTTGAGGTAATACGACCAAATAAGGCTCAGTTAACAGAGGCGCAGCCCAGATAGGGGGCTGCGCATATTTGCTTTCCAGCAGGGCGCAGTCCAAGGAGCCTTGCTGCAGAGCTTTGAGCAGCGCAGCAGAAGTTGGGTACACTCGAATGTCTAGGTGCATCTGCTTTTGCCGGAGACGAAGCACTTTAGGAGGCAGGTAATGCAAGGCGAGACTCGGAAGCGCTCCGACTGTGTATTGCTCGCATTCCCGGTGCACCTGCAGCTCCGCTTCGAGCTCGCGAAGCTCGGCAAGGATCCGGTGCGCCTTCAGCACCAGCTTCTCCCCGGCTTCCGTCGCCTCAATTCCCGCCGGCGTACGGGGGCAGCAGCTTCACGCCGAGATGCTCTTCCAATCGGGCCATTTGCTTGCTAAGCGCAGGCTGCGACAGATGCAGCTTCTCGGCTGCCTTGGACAGGCTTCGTGCTTGAACGGCTTGAACGAAGCTTTCCAGCCAATCGATTTGCATCCTGCCTCACCTCTCAATCTAGCATGATGATATAACTGTTGGTTATACCCTTAATCCGAAGCGGAAGTTCCCGGCACATCCCTCGCATGATACGCTGGGTCTATTCCAAGCGAAAGGGGTAGCATTCTATGAACATCAGTATCATCGGAACCGGCCGCATGGGCCGGGCTCTGGCCGCAGCCTTAAGCTCCGCCGGCAAGGAGATTCAATGGGCCTCCCGATCGTATGACCGGGTTCGTGAGCTAACGCAGGAGCTTGGCATACACGCCGAGCCGGTTCGCATGGAGCAAGCGCTTCGAGCTTCCATTATCATCCCGGCCCTATGGCATCAGGACCTGCTGACCTGGCTGCCTCACCATGCTTCCAAGCTGCAGGGGAAAATTCTCGTCGATATCACGAATCCTTTTAACGCAACCTTTGATGATTTTACAACCGATTATCACACATCCTCGGCGGAGGAGCTCCAGAAGCTTGTCCCCGAAACCAAGCTGGTAGGGGCATTCAAAAACACCTTTTGGGAGGTGTTTCAAAGGCCGGAGCATAACGGACTTTACAGCGATGTGTATGTGACCGGAGATGACGAGGAGGCGAAGCGCTTGGTCATCTCCGTCCTTGAGGGCATTCCGTTCCGTCTCCTTGATGGCGGTGCGCTTCGAAACAACCGGGTTATCGAACGGATGACGCTTTACTCAAGAGAGCTGTCCAAGCGGTATGAGCATTATCCCCATGTGTCTTGGCGGCTTTGGGGCGGACAATAGCCAATGGTTCCCTTATTGCGAACAATCGTAAGGATTGCTGAGGTCCTGGCGGTACTCGGAAGGCGAGCGGCCATACCACTTTTTGAATTGCTTGGAAAAATAGAGCGGGTCGCTGAAGCCGACGGAGGAGGCGACCTGCTCGATGGTGAGCTTCTCGTGCAGCAGCAGCTTGGCGCGCTCCATTCGAATTTTTAGCAAAAAGCTCATGGGCGACATTCCGGTATGCTGCTTGAACATCTTGGACAGATGCGTCCGGTGATAGCCCAGCGTCTGCGCCATCTGCTCAATCGAGATTTCCTGATAGTACTGCAGCGTCAGCCACCGGATCGCCTGCTCCACCTGCTGCTGAATGACGGAGCCCTCCTCCTTCGGGATGCTGGCTTCCGTCTGATTCTGCATGTATTCGCCAAGGATCAGCCGCAAATATCCGCCCGCCAGCATATCGGCGGAAGGCGTGCCGGACTGCAGGGTCCGCATGACCCGGTGATACAGAGCGGCCATCCGGCGCTCCGCAGCGGCAGTCGCCACCGGCTGCCCGCGCGTGATGCCGCTTAGGTTGAGCAACTCCTCCGCGCTGGAGCCCTTGAAGCCGATCCAGCGGTAACGCCAGGGCTCCTGCTCATCGGAGGTATAACTGACCAGCTCCCCCGGATAAATGAAAAAGCTGTCTCCGGCCTTCAACTGGTAATCCTTCCCCAGCGTGCGGAAGGTTCCCCTCCCCGAAAGGACGTAATGAACGAGATAATAATCGAGCACCTGGGGGCCGACGGCGTGCAGAGGGTGCGTCTGCGAAACGCCGCCGAACAGCACCGTGAGCTCTCCTTTGCCGGGACGCGGATTAAAGGAGGTAGACGTATTCATTTCGCTCATATGGTACACCTCTTTCGGATTTGATATGATAGGACTATTGTGAAAGGGGAGACGTGTTATATGAATTGGAAATCAATCGTTCGCGAGAACGGACTACATCTGTCCTGGCTTGTGGCGACGGTGGCGACGGTGGGAAGCTTGTATTTTTCCGAGGTTCTCGGCTACCTTCCGTGCAAGCTGTGCTGGTACCAGCGCATTCTGATGTATCCACTCGTGATTATACTGGGCATCGCTGCGGTGCGCAAGGATCACAAGGTGTTTCTGTACGTGCTGCCGCTTTCGGTTTGGGGAGCGGGCATTTCGCTGTACCATTACCTGATGCAGAAGACCCCTTGGTTCAAAACGGGGGCTGCCGCCTGCGGCCTTGTCCCGTGCGACGTGGACTATATCGACTGGTTCGGCTTCGTTACGATTCCGTTCCTGGCTCTTGTGGCTTTTATCCTCATTACGGTTCTTCAGCTTTTGGTTTGGCGCGCGACGCGAGATTAACTTCATCATAGAAACTACATTTCTCCATGAACAAGTGGTTTGTCTCCATATGCATTCCTTGCGGGTCGGAGTATAGTCGAGATAAGCAAAACAAATCACTTTCCGATCCCAAGGAGGCACTTATCATGTCCAAAATTACTTTCTTAGGCGCAGGCAGCACGGTTTTCGCCAAAAATGTATTGGGTGACTGCATGCTGACCCCGTCTCTTCAAGGCTTTGAGCTGGCTTTGTTCGATATCGATCCGGAGCGGCTCAAGGACTCGGAGAACATGCTGAATAACCTGAAGCATTCCACTGGAAGCGGCTGTACTGTGAAAGCGTATACCGACCGGAAGGAAGCGCTGCGCGGAGCCAAATATGTGGTAAATGCCATTCAGGTAGGCGGCTACGACCCTTGTACGATTACAGACTTCGAAATTCCGAAGAAATACGGTCTGCGCCAGACGATCGCCGACACGCTGGGGATTGGGGGCATATTCCGTAACCTGCGGACGATTCCGGTTATGCTTGATTTTGCCAAGGATATTCAAGAGGTGTGCCCGGATGCCTGGTTCCTGAATTACACGAATCCGATGGCGGTATTGACCAATGCGATGATTACTTACGGCGGCGTGAAAACCGTGGGCTTGTGCCATAGTGTGCAGGTATGTATGCCGCGTCTGTTCAAAGATCTGGGTCTCGAAACGGAAGGGGTAAAAACGAAGATTGCGGGCATCAACCATATGGCTTGGCTGCTGGAGGCGACAAAGGATGGCGTTGATCTGTATCCGGAGATCAAGCGCCGTGCCGCCGAGAAGCAGAAGGAAACGCACCATGACATGGTTCGCTACGAGCTGATGCTCCGCTTCGGCTACTATGTGACGGAGTCCTCCGAGCACAATGCGGAATACCACCCGTACTTCATTAAGCGAAATTATCCGGAGCTGATCGAGCGCTTCAATATTCCTCTGGACGAATACCCTCGCCGCTGCATCCGACAAATCGAACGCTGGAAAACGATGCGCGAGGAGCTTGTTAACGATAAGAACCTGGAGCACAAGCGTTCCAACGAATACGCATCTTACATCTTCAACGCGATGGAAACAAATACTCCGTTCAAAATCGGCGGCAACGTGATGAATACCGGCCTCATTACCAACCTGCCGAAGGAAGCGTGTGTTGAGGTGCCATGCCTTGTGGACCGCAGTGGAGTAACACCAACCTATGTGGGTGACCTTCCTCCGCAGCTGGCCGCGCTGAACCGCACCAATATCAACACGCAGCTGCTGACGCTGGAGGCGGCTATTACCGGGAAGAAGGAGCATATTTATCATGCGGCTCTGCTCGACCCTCACACGGCTGCCGAGCTTTCCATCGACGATATTGTGGCGATGTGCGACGATTTGATCGAAGCCCACGGCGACTGGCTGCCGAAATTCAACTAGGCTCATCAGGAAAGAATCATCCTCTGGATGGTTCTTTTCTTTTCGCTTTTTTGGTAAAATGGAAGGCGAACATCATTTCGCGTGAGGCAGCTTGCCGCTAAAAAGGTGGATAATCGATGAAGCGACAGACGACGAAGTTGACGAAACATGTACTGATAAGCACCCTCCTGGCTTTTGCTCTAACAGCATGCTCCAGTGAGCCTATCGCAGAGCCTGCGCCCTCTGAGTCTCCCAAGACACCTGAGCCGGCAGCTCAAGTCGTGCCTGCCCCCCCGGTACCGGCTCCGCAAGCCGCTATGGAAACGCCGCAGCCCGCTCCGGCTAAGGAAGAGCCCGCAGCCTCGCAGGAAACCGTCCCTTCGAGCGTTTACAACGGAGGCGTAAAGAACCCGGCTGCTGCTGCGATCGGCACGCCTAAGCCCGCTGCCAAGCCCTCCGGGACTGCAGCGGACAAGACCCCGTTATCGTGGTACTACATGAAAAAGCCAAAGGGACAGGTGCCGAACTTCCCGGCAGACACCAAGAAATTCACCGAGGACATGAAGGCCCTCTACGTAGGGACCGGAAAAAAGGTATATTTGACCATCGATACGGGCGGCGCCCTTGGAGATATCGATACGCTGATCCAATCGCTGAAGGATAATGACGCCAAGGCCAACTTTTTTATTGCGGGATATAATGTGAAGAAGAATCCGGATTATGTACGACGGCTGGTAGCGGACGGACATCTGGTAGCTAACCATACGATGACCCATACGGACATGACCACACAATCGGACGAGCAGGTTCGCAAGGAGATACAGGATTTCGAGAAGCTGATCAAGGACGTGACGGGGCAAGACGTACAGCCCTACTTCCGGTTTCCCTACGGAAGGTACAACCTGCACCTGCTGAAGATGGTTTCGGATATGGGATACACCTCCGTATTCTGGTCCACTGCGATGAGGGACTGGGAGCCGCGCAAGAACGGGGCGGAGGATCCATACAACGACATCATGAACAACCTGCATGACGGCAATATCATCCTCATGCACCAAGGCTCGCCGGAAAACATTGAAGCGCTGGACCGCATTGTGAAAGAAGTAAAAAAAGCAGGATATGAATTTGCACTCTTATCGGATATTACTCCTCCTAAAGACCGCTGACCGGCGGTTTTTTCTTTTGTAGAAATCGGATTCGGCTGTTGTTCGTCGGTACCAAACCTTGTCACGCTACATACGCTGTAGGAGAAAGCGAATGTGAAGTGAAGCAACCCATCCTACGGATAAAGGAAGCGAGAGGACGTGCAGCAACCGATAGCCATATTGGATTCGGGAGTCGGCGGTTTGACGGTTGCCAAGGAGATCATGAGGCAGCTGCCGAAGGAGTCGATCATTTACTTCGGCGATACCGCAAGAGCACCCTACGGTCCGCGTCCGGCGGAGGAAGTAGCCCGTTTCACGCATCAGGTCATCGATTATTTATGCGAGCTGTCGCCCAAGATGGTTGTCATCGCCTGTAACACGGCTACGGCCGTAGCACTGGACGAAGCGCGCAGCAGGCTGGCGGTTCCCGTGGTAGGAGTAATTCATCCGGGAGCCCGGGCGGCGATCAAGATGACCCGCAACCAAGTGGTTGGCGTGATTGGAACGGAAGGTACGATCCGAAGCGACGCGTATACGACGGCTCTCCGACAAATCTGTCCGGGTATTCAGGTGATCAGCCTGGCTTGTCCCGATTTGGTGCCTTTAGTGGAGAAAGGAATATTCGATCCCAATGAGGTCGCTCCGATTGTGGAGCGTTCTTTGATGCCGCTGCGGCAGCATCCGATCGATTGTCTCATTCTGGGGTGCACGCACTATCCGTATTTATCGGATTCGATCTCCGAATTCATGGGCCCGCATGTCAATTTAATCAGTTCCGCGGAAGAGACCGCTAGAGAAATCAGCACATTGCTATATCATCGCGGATTACTGGCAGGGGACATGAATCAGGCTGAGCATCGTTATTTTTGCAGCGGGGATCCCCGAATGTTCCGCGACATTGCTGAGAGCTGGCTGCAGCAGAAGGTCGATGTGACTCCCGTGCGATGGGAGGTTCTGAATAATATTTCATAATACGTCATATGCATTAACGAATCCTTGATTGAGGACGAAGGAGGAGCTAAGGCATGACGTTTCCTTACGTAGTGCAGCAGGGCGATACCTTGTATCGCATCGCAAGAAGATATCGTATGAACGTAACGGCACTCCTAAGTGCAAATCCGCAGCTTCAGGAGAATGGGTACATCTATCCCGGGCAAGTGATTCAAATCCCGGTGATGCCCACTAGCATGTATGTGATTCAGGCCGGCGACAGCTTCTTCGAGATCGCCCGGCGCTTCAATATCGACCTTGGGGATCTGCAGGCTGCGAATCCGGGCGTGGATCCCCGGCGTCTGCGCATCGGACAAACCATTATTCTCCCGATAAGCCGTGGCATGAAAATCGTAGACACTTCCAATGAGTACGGATTCGCCGAGCTGCAGGAGGACCTGCAGCTGCTTCAGCAGCGCTATCCGTTTCTCGAGCTGGGCTCCATCGGAACCACTGTCCTCGGACGCTTGATCCCGGTTGTCAGAATTGGAACGGGTCCCAAGGAGGTTCATTACAACGGCTCGTTTCATGCGAACGAATGGATAACAACGTCGCTGCTCATGAATTTTCTCGAGGAATATGCCTATTCCTACGCTAATGGAATCCCGCTTCGGGGCAGGGACGTGCGTGCTTTGTTCGAGCAGACGTCTCTGTGGATCGTTCCCATGGTAAACCCTGATGGCGTCGAGCTGGTGTTTCAGGGAGCAAGTCCGGATAACCCATATTACGCACAGCTGATTGAGTGGAACTTCGGATCCCGCAATTTCTCGCGGTGGAAGGCCAATATCCGCGGCGTCGATCTGAATGACCAATTTCCGGCGAACTGGGAAATTGAACGTGACCGCAGGGAAGTGACCGGTCCGGGTCCCCGGGATTATACCGGGACGGCTCCGCTCACAGAGCCAGAAGCGGCCGCCATGGCAAGTTTTACGGAGGATCATGAGTTCCGGCTGGTTGTTGCATTCCATACCCAAGGACAAGAAATTTATTGGAATTACCGGGATATGGAACCGGAGGAATCGGAGGCGATAGCAGATCGTTTCGCGCAGGTGAGCGGGTACCGGGCAGTAAAGCTTAACGGAAGCGATGCCGGATACAAGGACTGGTTCATACAGGAATTTCGGCGGCCCGGGTTTACGATCGAGGCGGGCATTGGCGTAAATCCGCTGCCGGTCTCCCAGTTCCGGCAAATCTATGATGATGTCATCGGAATCATGCTTGAAGGTTTAATCGTGTAGGACGACAGCTCCAGGGCTGCATTACCTGCTTAAGTAGGCAGGAAGCTGCTGTGGGGCTTTTTCGTGCGAACCGCTTACCCTGGATGCAACCATGACAAGCCCTATGCTTTCATCGTACAATAGAGATGAGCAGTCCGCTGAGTCGCGGATGCTTCGAACGGTCAATCCTGCGATGCAATACAGAACCGGCAGGTTGTCCATACAAGCTAAGGGGGTGCCGACATGTGGAAACGATTGTTGTCCTTGCGATCCTGGGGTCATGTGTTTCGCCGCATTGTGCCGCTGCTGCGTTCGCCGCGTGTGCCGCTGTACGAGAAGCTGCTGTTTGCCGTGCCGGTGCTGGTTTACTGGATCATGCCTGATGTGATGCCGTACCTTCCCATCGATGATATTGCGGTGGGACTGCTGCTTATGAATTGGTTTACGAATCGGGCGGAACGTAAATATGGCGCTTGAATCCATAAGCTTCACAAAATATCCTTAGTTACCTGCGGGTAACTAAGGATATTTCTTTTTAGTGCTTACCTGAACGGCGGCTATCCCTTATAGTGTAGTATGTAGGGCAATCAGAAGGAGATGACATCCTGTGCAGGTCAGCAATCATATCAAGCGGCTGCTACTCATGAATTTATCGGCAACGATCATCTTTAACTACATTGGGATCTTTGTCAATTTGTATGTTTGGGAGAAAAGCAAGAGCATTTTCGATGTTACCTGGCTCAACCTGATTCTCTTTATTTCGTGGAGCATCGCTTTTGCGACCGGTTCCAGGCTGCTTTCACGGTTCTCAACACGTTTCCTAATACGGGGGACGGCTATCGCGGGAGCCTTAACTTTCCTTCTGCTCATGTTCCTGGAGCTGGATAACAAGGTGCTGTGGCTGACACTTCTCGGTCTGCCTATAGGCGTCATGTGGGGGTTTTACGCTTCGGCTCAAAATATAACGCTGACCATTTACGGGAGAGGAAAGGATTTCGAAGGCTACTTCTCCGTGGCCAGCATCATCGGACAGGTCGTTTCCATCCTGAATCCGATTGCCTTTGCCCTGGTCATTAAGTGGCTAGGATACTCGGGCTCCTTCCTGCTCATGTTCTTATTCGTAACGGCACTGCTCACGGTCTCCTTCTTCATTCCGGAGATTTCTTTGTCTCGGGAGCCCGAGCCTTTGTTTCATCGCATGAGATTTCGCCAGGTCTTTACCAGTAAGTCCCTAAGGTACATGGTACCGTCCTGTCTGGCGGCAGGTATTTTCCTGCAATTCCAGGGACTTTTTGCCCTGATCTTTACCTTCTCCGTATCGAGCGACAAGCTGGTGATTGCACTGCTGAACGTGATGTACGCTTGCTCATCCATTACCGCCATGATCATCTACCGACGGGTGCAAGCGAAGGAGGGCTTATGGCTTACGATCGGGATGGCTGCGATCTGCATCGGCTTCCTGATTCCGTTGTTTCCGAAGGCGCCATTGCTGGTGGTTTCCAATATATTGACGACCGTGGGGATGTTTTATTTCGGTACGGTCTGGAACACGAGGCAATTTCGGATCATCTGCCGGCATACCGTGATGGAGCAGGCTCGAATTTTGCTTTGGCGCGAATGGTTTCTGAACGTGTCCCGAATTACGATGCTGGTGCTGATCCTTTTCGTTAAGGAGCTTCGGGGGCCTACCTTCATCGCGTTAATCGGTCTCGCCATTGTTTCGGCTATGCTGATTCCGTATTTCTCGGCCAAGAGCACAGAGGCGATGGAGGAAGCGATGCCGCAGGAAAATGGATGAACATACGACAAAGCCGCCGGCACCTACATGGATGCATCGGCGGCTTTTGCTATGCTATTCGGTTAATCAATCGCGGGCTTATCCGCTTCATACTCCTCGGCAGGCATCCGAATCCAGCGCTTCAGATAGCCTTGCTCGTAAAGTGCCTTGATCAGAATGATAAGGATAGGGGACAGGATCAAGCCCGCCACTCCGAACAGGGAGAGGGAGATGATCATAAACGACAGCATCGTGAAGGCGGAAACCCCCAGCGAATCCCCGGTAATCTTCGGCTCCATAATCTGGCGCACGCCTGTCACAATCACTAGCAGAACCGTCAGCCAGATGGCGAGCGTCGTTTGGCCTACAACGAGCAAATAAATGATCCAAGGGATGAACAGCGTTGCCACGCCTAGCAAAGGAAGCACGTCGAATATCCCGGCGAGCAGCGCGATGGAGAAGGCGTTATGGACTCGAAGCGCGATTAGCGCGATAAAAATGATGAAAAATGTCAAGCTGATCAGCTTGGCTTGCGCTTTTACATAAGTGACAATACCGACGAGCACATTCTCTTTCAGAAACAGGAAAGCCTTCTTGAAGGTCTTTGGTGTCTTCTGGTCGGCGACCCGGCGCCACGTTTCGATCTCGATACTCAGGAAGTAAGCGAGGATGATCGCAATGACGAAGTTGACGACAAAGGTGGAGAAGGAGGTCAGCATCGTGAAAAGCGCCATCAGGAAGGAACGGGCAATTCCGGTGAGCTTCTGTGTAATCTGTGTCGTATATTGACTCACCTGTTCAATCAGATCAGGGGGCAGCATTCCTTCAATCTGCTGCTGCAGCTCACCGCTTCGCAAAATGATTTGATTCTGAAGCACATCGGCGTATTCAGGCAGCTTATCCGTGAGATGTAAGATTTGCGTTGTAAAAATGACGCCGATCCCCGCAATGGCTCCTAAAATGACCAAAACGAAGATTACGGTCGATATCGCTGAGGCAATGGCCTTCTGAATACCGCGCCGGTGCAGGAAGCGGGCGAACGGCTCAATGATCAGGTAAACGACGAACGCCAGAAAAATCGGCGTTGCAATCCGGTACAGGTAGCTGAACAACAGCATGAACAGGTACACGGTTAACACAAGCAGCGCGATGTCGAACGCGGTTTTATAATATTTCCGGTAAAAGGAGAGCATGGTTCACCTCGATCATTAAGGCTTGGAAGCGCCGGTGTCACACCATTTGGCGGCCCACAGCTTCATTTCCTTCAAAATTTGATGCAAATCCTCGCCCTTCGGAGTCAGCTTGTACTCCACCGTAACGGGGACGGTCGGATAAGCCGTGCGTTCTAGCACGCCGTTCTCCTCCAGATGCCGCAGCGTATCGGTAAGCGATTTGGGACTGATGGAAACGATCTTCCTCTGAAGTTCGCCGAAGCGCATGGTTCCTCCGAACAGCTCTCGGAGCACCAGGAAGGACCACTTGCCCCCAATGACATCAAGCGCCCTTTCGATCGAGCATTCGATATGCACCGGCTGCTTGGGAATATAATTGCTGGCTGCTTGCTGACGGGCTGTCGACTCTTTTTCAGGTAATGTCATGTACGTTCAATCCTTTCCCAAAGTTCGTTGTTGTGATTTGAATAGAAGGTAACTTTTAGGTAAGTATATATAATTTATGTAATAATATCAAAAAAACTTCACTACTTTCCAGAAACTTCTGAGCGGGCTACAATGGCTATGAACCTAAATCCATAGTTACTGTAGGAGGTACAAAATGGAATATCGTCGTTTAGGCAGAAGCGGGTTGAAGGTAAGCGAAATTAGTCTCGGCAGCTGGCTCACTTATGGCGGATCCGTCGACAGCAAGGCATCGGAGGCTGTGGTGGACCGCGCGTATGAGCTGGGTATCAATTTCTTTGACACGGCGAATGTGTACCACCGGGGTGCGGCAGAGGAGATCGTAGGCGCCGCCCTGAAAAAATATCCGCGCGAATCGTATGTTCTGGCCACGAAGGTGTTCTTCCCTATGGGGGACGGTCCGAATGACCGGGGCTTGTCCCGCAAGCACATCATGGAGCAGTGTGAGGCAAGCCTCAAGCGGATGAAGGTGGATTACATCGATCTGTACCAGTGCCACCGCTATGATCCGAATACGCCGCTCGAAGAGACATTACGGGCGCTGGATGATTTGGTTACACAGGGGAAGGTGCTGTATGTCGGTGTCAGCGAATGGAGCGCGGTCCAGATCAATGATGCGATTCATATGGCGAAGGAGCTGAACCTGGATCGCATTGTGTCTAACCAGCCGGTGTACAACATGATTAACCGGTATATCGAAAAGGATATAGTCCCTGTCTCCGAACGTGAAGGGGTCGGCCAGGTGGTCTTCTCGCCGCTTGCGCAGGGTGTGCTGACAGGAAAGTACAAGCCGGGCGCACCGCTGCCCGAAGGCTCCCGTGCCACCGATCCGAAGTCGAACGCCTTCATCGGCCGTTACTTGGAGGATGAGCTCCTGCAGAAGGTAGAGAGGCTTGGATTTATCGCTGAGCGGAACGGCATCTCCTTGGCGCAGCTGGCTTTGGCCTGGAATTTGCGCCTGTCGAACATCTCCAGCTGCATCATCGGGGCTTCCCGGCCGGAGCAGGTGGATGAGAATGTCAGGGCGTCCGGCGTGAAGCTGTCGGAGGCGGATCAGCAGGAAATCGAAGACATTCTGGCTTAGTATGGAAAGCCCGCTTGCGCAGCATGGCTGTTCGCAAGGGGCTTTCTTATTTGCCGTGTCAAGACTGGGCCAGGATATACTCGACAAACAAGCTGGAAGCCGGCGATAACAGTCGGTCGCTTCGTGTGCATAGCGCAATCGAGTTGGACATGCTGCAGTCCTCGACCAGTACGCGGCAAACCTCTCCCCGTCGGATCGGCTCGCTGACCTCCAGCGCGGACACGAAGGCCGCACCGAAGCCGGCCGCTACGGAGCGAATCGATTCGGATAGACCGGTAAGCTGCAGTGCGGCGCGAGGGGGCTCCGCTCCATGCAGCCTGCAGAGAGAGAACAGCGCTTCGCGGGCAAAGCTGCCGGGCTCCCGAAGCACGAACGGGACCTTCATCATCTTCGCAAACGTCACCTGTTTCCCTGCAAGCTCATGGCGTGCCGCTACAATAAAAATAAGCTCGTCCCGCAGTAGCTCCTTCACGGTAATCCCGGGGTGCTCCGCGGGACTGCCTCCGATAACCGCGAGATCGGCTTGGTAGTGCAAGAGCCGTTCCATCGCGGAGGAGCTGTTCACCGTGATCAGCTCCATCTCAACGGCAGGCTGCTGCTTAAGAAATGTTGCCATCCATACAGGGAGCAGCTGATGTGCCGGCAGCGAAGTGGCCGCTACGCGCACGCGGCCCGTTCGTCCGCTGCGGTAATCGGACAGCGCAGCTTCCATGCTTGCCTCCAGCGCGAATAGTCTGGATGCATAAGCATGCAGCATAGTGCCTGCTTCGGTAAGCCGGATTCCGCGGCCCTTCGGCTCAAGAAGCGCCAGCGACAGCTCCTGCTCCAGCTTGCGGATTTGGGCGGTGACGGCAGGCTGGCTGATGCGGAGCGCCTCCGCCGCTTTGGTCACACTTCCTAAGGCAGCCGTTTCGTAAAATAGCTTAAGTGCGTGAAGATTCATGGAAATACCCCTTTAAATCATAAGTATTAATTATGAAACAACAACAAAGATATATTAGTTTTATGAATTGCTACCGTCTATTCTAAAGGTAATCCCAGCTTAAGAAAAGGCGGTGCATCAAAACATGAAGTATCAATGTATGAATTGTGACAGGACATATGGCGCGGAGGCGGTATTCAATCCTTACTTATGCGGCTGCGGAGGGGTGTTGGACATTGTTCATGATTTTCGGTCGGTAGACACGGAGAAGCTGAAGAGCTTGTTCGACCTCCGACTATCGGATCGGGTATCCCCTTATGCAAGCGGGGTGTGGCGGTATAAGGAGCTGATCCATCCCGAGCTGCCTGATCCATGGATTACCACTCGGATGGAAGGGAATACAGGACTCTACGAAGCAAGTCCGCAGTTGAGCGATTATGCCGGCTTGCGGACCGTATGGTTCAAGGCGCAGAGCGAGAATCCGAGCGGCTCGTTCAAGGATCTCGGCATGACAGTGGCGGTATCCCATGGCCGCTGGAAAGGCTACCGCGCTTTTACCTGCACTTCCACAGGCAATACTGCCTCTTCCCTTGCTATGTATGCCGCGCGGGGAGGCTGCAGGTCCTATGTCCTGCTGCCTAACCGCCATGTTGCCGCCGAGAAGGCGCTGCAAACATTGGCCTATGGAGCGGAAATCATTACGTTTGACGGAACCTATGACGACGGGATCCGGTTCAGTGAAAGGCATAGCGAGGAGCTGGGGCTCTATGTATGCAATTCCATTAATCCGTACCGGATCGAAGGGCAGAAGGGGATGCTTATCGAGCTGGCCCATTCGCTAGAGTGGCAGCTGCCGGATTGGATCGTCGTCCCCGGAGGAGCGCTCAGTAACGCAACGGCCATAGGCAAAGCCATTCATGAGCTGTATGAGCTTGGCTTCATTCACAGGAAGCCGCGTGTCGCGATCGTTCAGGCGGAGGGGGCAAGTCCTTTTACCCAGATGCTGGCGGCACAGCGAAAGGAGCTCATTCCGGAGCCCAAGCCTTTCACCAAGGCGTCGGCCTTAAATATCGGCAATCCTCCCAGCTGGAGAAAGGCGATTCGCTATGCCATAGACGGCTGCGACGGCGTAACGCTGTCTGTTTCCGATGAAGCTATTCTGCAGGCTAAACGGCTCATCGACCGCAGCGGACTTGGCTGTGAGCCGGCTTCCGCGGCAACGCTGGCCGGTCTTAGGCAGCTGGTTCGGCAAGGGACGATTCACCGGGACGAGACGGCGGTATGCATTCTTACAGGACATCTGCTGAAGGATACCGAGTCGCTTCGGGAGCTGCACCTCGGGGCGACGGATCTCGCCGCAAGCACCCCTTTGAGCGTCGAAGAGCTGATTCTGAGGATACAGCCCGGATTCGACACCGATTGCTAAGCTTGGTTGCTTTCCCGTCTTCATTTCTATACAATAGGGAAAAACGCACATGGGAGCTGTTACTAGGATGAACGTTAAAATTTCCCGCAACGCGGCGAAGGTCCTCCTGGCCGAGATCGAGAAGGAAGAAGACAAAAATTTGAAGCTTCGCGTCTATGTTACGCACAGCCACGGCGACCACGCACATTATGGTCTTGCTATGGATACGCCTACGGAGAAGGACGTTGTCGTTTCTACCGATAAAGGCATCGATGTGATTCTGCAAAAGGACGAAGCGCTGCTGGACGGCGTTCGGATTGATTACTTCTATACTCCGCAGGAGGGCTTCGCCGTAACGAATCCGAGCAAAGGCAATCACGGCGACCATTAATTCGGCTTGTCCCTGCGTATAGAAAGGAAAGGTCCGTATGGCCAACGACATTCGGGTTTGCGACAAATGCAAGCACATGAGAATGAAAACCGCTGTGCCCAAGCTGCAGAAGCTTGCGCCGGATGCGGAGATTAAGATAGGCTGCAAATCCTACTGCGGTCCCTGCTCGCGGTTTGCTTTTATTTACGTGAACGGCCGCTACGTTACCGGAGCTACGGAAGACGAAGCGATAGAGAAGGCGAAGAAATATATCAAATGAAAGAAGAGCCTGTGCAGGGCTCTTTTTTTGTTGTATAATGATCTCCAATTTACCAACCGTTGGTCAATAAAAAGGAGAACGCACAAATTGCTTCCTAAAATGAACTCTGCACAAAAAACGGGTTTTGCCCGTTTCCTGCTCTTTCTGCACGCCTATCATCCGATTGTCCATACCCTGCTCGTCGGTACGATTCTAGCCCGTGCCGCCTCGTCCATGAGTATGCCCTTCCTGGCCATCTATTTGTCCCGAGATGGAATGAATCCGCTGCTCATCGGGGCGATCATCGGCGCGGGCTCTCTGGCGGGGACGGCGGCGGGGTTTATCGGAGGAGCTCTCTCCGACCGTCTCGGACGGAAGCTGATCATGATGATCGCCCTGATCGGCTGGGTCGTCGTCTTCATGGGCTTCGCTGTAGCGAAATCGCCTGCAGCCTTCCTGCTGCTCAATATGCTTAACGGCGTTAGCCGAGCCTTCTACGAGCCGGTTTCTCAGGCGTTGATGGTGGATGTGACGACGAAGGAAAAGCGACTGAAGGTATTCTCGCTCCGATACCTAGCCATCAATGTCGGTGTTGCCGTAGGGCCGCTCCTCGGAGCGTACTTCGGTATGATGGAGGCGTGGCTGCCTTTCCTTGTAACCGCCGGCATTTATTTGGCATATGCAATAGGTCTTTACTTGCTGCTTCAGCGATTCGGCATTCAAAAAATCGAAGGAGAACACAAAAGCCAAGTAACGGTTGCTTCAGCATGGCGCGTCATCACCGGAGACCGGGTATTCCGATTGTATATTATGGGCGGAATCATCGGAGCGATCAGCTATTCCCAGATGACGGTGACCTTATCACAATATGTCGAGCGAAGCGTAACCGACGGAGCGACACTGTTCGCTTTGCTGATGAGCATTAACGCCATTACCGTTGTCGTGCTGCAGGTACCGGTTTCACGGTTCGGGGAGCGCTTCGGCCCGCTTGCAGCGATCGTCGCTGGAAACCTCATGTTTGCCCTAGGCAATATCGGGTACGCCTTTGCGGATTCGTGGCTGCTGTTCATGGTATCGATGTTCTTTTTTACGCTGGGGGAGATATGTAACTTTCCTGCATCGAATGCCCTAATCGACCGGCTGGCGCCGGAGGGAATGCGAGGGACTTACTTCGGGGCACAGTCTTTCACAAGTCTGGGACACTTTATCGGGCCGATCATTGGGGGAGCTGTGCTATCCCACTGGGGCGGGTCTCCGTTGTTCCTGGGATTGGCGGCCTTAACGGTAGGGGGTTCCTACTTTTATTACAAAGGAAATCATTTGTTTAATTTAGGCCTAAAGAACTACGGTAATTCCAGAAATTGAGCACTATGGTTGATATATTCCGTGAGACCTATCTTTTATGCTAAGAATGGATAACAAAAGACAAAATTCGATCGTTCTCGATATGGGCAAAGCAGACGAAAGTCTGTGACGCAAAGCTACAGGGGCTACTACGGAGAAGATGCGTTAAGCCAGCCAGCCGCCGAAGGAAAGATGATTCGCGTATAGATGCGGGCCTCCAGTCCTTGGGACGGAGGTTCTTTTTATGTGTGACAACCTAATTTAAAAGCAAAGAGGGACATGATGATGAAGCAGGAGTTTTGTACGAAGGTGGGCAGTGACGTCGTAGGCTTGTATTTGACGGGCGACGGACCGAGAATGGTGATCAACCGGGAGGAATACGAGCTGACGCGGCCCTGCTGGGACTTGGAGATGGTGATGGGACAGCGTCATCATGTTATTACCTTTTATTGGCGCGGCGAGGTTAAGCTTTCCGTGCGTTTTGATGCCAGTAATGATGTGCTGCTCAAACTGTTTGATTACTTAAGCTATCGGACGGAAAAGGTTCGGTACGCGTAGAAGCAAAAGTTTGTTCAAATGGATAAGCCTCCTGCATACATATTAGGTGATTAAACTAGGGCTGTGAAGATTTCAGCCGGCCTAATAGGAGGAATTCCTGTGCAACCGACCGATTACGCGGCATCGGCTTCATTCGAGCATCGCTTTTGGCTGCAGATTGCGGGCGATCATGCCCGGTTCATTAAGGACGCGTTATCTCCGGATGAAGTACAGGAGATTCAGCGTGCCCGGTTTTACATTGCGAAGCTGGATGAGCTGCTGGAAAAATCCAGGACGGAGCTGGATGAAGCGCAGCTTCAGGAGCTTAGCCGGGAGAGCTATACCCGCGCTCAGGATCTAAGGAACTTCAAGCTCCATCTGCTGCGCAGACACCTTACGGGTAAGATTGGCCTTAAGCTGCCGCCGAGCTTTCTGAACCATATGGTCAATGAAGTGGAGGAGTATTTGCGTGTCCTCCGGTTCCTCGTCTCGGGTCAACCGGCTCCCATGTATAACGAAATCCACCACCATCTGGTGTGGCTTCAGGATGCATTCGGGCATGCCGCTTCGATTGCCGGCGACCTTGATATGGCGGAGCAGCCGCTGATTGAAACCGCCCAGAGCTTCGAATCGCATTTCCGCGATTTTTACATGAAAGCGGTTGAGCTGGCAGGCTACATGCGCGCGAACATTTCGCAGTTTCCGGCACTGGCTCGCTTCAACAAGGAGATTGAGCTGGAGATGGTGCTCTTCAAGGGCTTCCTCCGGGAGCTGGAAGAGATGAGGCTGACTGGCGAGGTGCTGGGTGTATTGACACCGCTAATGGCGGATCATATGGCGCGCGAGGAATGCTATTATTTGACGAAGCTTTCGCTTACGGCCGGCACCAAAGCGCCGGAGTGCGACCCGGGCAAGCCGAGAACGGAAGGATAACAGATAAGGAAGACCGGATCTGAGCAGCGCAAATGCGGGCTCAAGGCGCCGGTCTTTTTTCCGTTGCCGATTCAGCCCTTTTCCGAGCTGCGGTAGGTGCGGGGAGAGACACCTGTCTGCTTCTTGAATACTTTGCCGAAATGGGAGAAATTATCGAAGCCGACCTGCTCCGAGATATCGGTAATGCTGAGCTCGGATTGCTGAAGCAGACGCTGCGCCTCCTTGATTCGTTTGAGGTTCAAATAGTCCGTGAAGCTGAAGCCGGTAATTTCTTTAAATTTGCGGCTGATATGACTGATACTGACATAAAATTTCTCGGAAAGCAGAGGCAGGCTGATCGGTTCGGCGTAATTCGCATTAATATACTGAACGATTTCCGATATTTTTTCATGCATTGGCGAGACATGCTCCATTGGCGCCGTCTTGTTTTTTTGATGATAACGTGCGGCATGCAGCAGAAGCTCGGTTGAGGCAAGCTGAACTGCGAGCTCGTAGCCGGGAGCGGCGGCGTGGATTTCTTCGAGCACGGCCAGCAGCATCCCTTCCAGCTTTAAGCGCTCATGCAGGGGGAGTCGAAGCAGCGGTGCATCAGCCATAAAGGGAGAGCGCAGCAGCTCGGCAAGCTCCGGAGGATGCTGCTCGAAGAAGGACTCCCAGTAATAAATTAAGATGCGATCATGCTCGGGTATGCCGACATCCGAGGTTTTGTGAACTTCTCCCGAGCGAATGAAAATAAGGTCTCCCGCTTCGACAGAGTAAGACCGGTCTTTAATAAAATAGCTCCTCCGCCCGGAAAATAAGTAATAGAGCTCATACTGCGAATGGATGTGGTTAATGGCCATGGTGTAGTGTCCCTTGCGGCGATCGAATTCGACCCCGATCCTCTTGTCCGGCGTGGTGCAACGGAGTTGGTTTGGAAATTGCATCGGCTCATAACGCTCCTTTCCTAGGAACAGTATAACAAAATTTGCGGCATTTGACGCGAAAAGGTTTCATTTGCGGCGAATGTTTTATTTATTTGCGCTATGATTTGATTCAGAGATGGGTTAATCACGAAAGGAGAGAATGAATATGGCAGCAAAAAAGAAATATGTTCAAGTAGGTGTCGGAGGGCGAGCCGAGTTCTTCTACAAGGCGATTGCAACCGATTACAAGGAAACGTCGGAGCTTCTCGCCGTCTGCGATATTAACCAGACCCGCATGAATTACGCCAACAAGCTCCTTACTGAAAAATACGGATACAACCCTGTAAGAACCTACAAAGCTGATCAATTCGATCAAATGATCGAGATTGAAAAGCCGGATGCCGTAATTGTTACCAGTGTGGACCGGACTCATCACACTTACATTATTCGTGCTTTGGAGCTCGGCTGCGATGTCATTACAGAGAAGCCGATGACCGTTGACGAGAAGAAATGCCAGGAAATTCTTGATGCGGTGGAACGCACGGGCCGTCAGGTTCGCGTAACGTTTAACTACCGCTATGCGCCTCATCATACGAAGGCTCGTGAGCTGATCATGAACGGCGAGATCGGCAAGGTCACCTCGATCCATTTCGAATGGCTGCTGAATACGAAGCATGGCGCCGACTATTTCCGTCGTTGGCACCGTGATAAGCGCAACAGCGGAGGCCTGCTGGTGCACAAGTCGACCCATCACTTCGATCTGGTCAACTTCTGGATCGGCTCCCAGCCGGAGGAAGTGTTTGCCTATGGCGACCTGCTGTTCTACGGCAAGGAGAACGCGGAGCAGCGCGGAGAGACGAAATTTTACCAACGCGCTACCGGCAATCCGAATGCGGAAGGCGACCATTTCGCTTTGCACTTGGATAAGAACGAACACTTGAAGGCGCTATACCTTGACGCAGAGCATGAGGACGGCTACCAGAGAGACCAGAGCGTATTCGGCGACGGCATCAACATCGAGGATACTATGGGTGTGCTGGTACGTTATAAAAATAACGCGATCCTGACCTATTCCTTGAACGCCTACATGCCTTGGGAAGGCTATCGGATTGCTTTCAACGGTACCCGCGGCCGGATCGAAATGACCATCGTGGAGCAGTCTTATGTTAACTCCGGTGGCGATAAGGCGCTTGAAGGTGCGTTGAAAGGTAAAAAAATCGTTGTGCAGCCGATGTTCGGAGCTCCCTACGAGGTGCAGGTGGAGGAAGGAAAAGGCGGTCACGGCGGCGGCGACCCTGTGCTGCTGAATGACATCTTCGGTACCCCTGTAGAGGATAAATTCCGCCGCGCAGCGAACCACGTGGATGGCGCCCAGTCGATCTTGACAGGCATTGCGGCGAACCGTTCCATTCGAACAGGCCAAGCGGTAAAAGTGGATGATTTGGTAAAGTTTCACTAAAGTAAATTTAATGTCGAATGAAATCGAATAAAAACCCGCGCCCCGATGCATTTCAAGCATTCGGGCGCTTTTTTTTTCATCCGAGCCCCTATTGTACCGGGAATGTGCAGCGATTATAATGGAATGGTACATAAAATTAGTGCTGTGGAACTAAGGGGAGGAACCGCTGTGCGTTTGATTACTCGTTCCGATTTCGACGGATTGGTATGCGCGATGCTGTTTAAGAAGCTCGGTATGATTGATGAAATGAAGTTCGTTCATCCGAAGGATGTGCAGGATGGACTGATTGAAGTAAATGAAAATGACATTCTGGCTAATGTTCCCTATGTAGCCGGCTGCGGCCTATGGTTCGACCATCATTCCAGCGAGATCGAGCGCAATGCGGAGCAGGTCGGCGTAAAGGGCGAGGTACGTGTAGCACCGAGTGCGGCCCGCGTAGTATACGATTATTACGGCGGCAAAGAACGGTTCGGCGATATCGACGATATCATGGAAGGCGTGGACAAGGCCGATGCGGCGCAGTTTTCCGCCGACGATATTTTGAACCCGAAGCGATGGGATCTGCTGTCTTTCATTATGGATGCACGTACGGGCTTGGGACGTTATCGTGATTACCGGATCAGCAACTATCAGCTGATGGAGGATTTAGTGGATCACTGCGCGACCATGACGATCGAAGAGATTCTGGAGCTCCCAGATGTGAAGGAACGCGTAAACCGCTACTTCGAGCTGGATAAGGAATATAAAGCGATGCTGCAGCAATATACACGGACGGACGGCAATGTCATCATTACGGACCTGCGCGGGGTGGAGACAATTTATCCGGGGAACCGCTTCATGGTGTATGCGCTCTATCCGGAGCAGAACATCTCCATCTGGGCGATCGACGGAAAGGGCAAGCAGAATGCCGTGTTTGCCTGCGGCCACAGCATCATTAACCGCGGAAGCAGGACGGATATCGGCACCCTGATGCTTCAGAACGGCGGCGGCGGCCATAAAGCGGCGGGAACCTGCCAGGTGCCGTATGAGCAGGCGGATGCCGTGCTTGAGCAGCTGATTGCAACGATGAAGTCGAACGGGTAAGCAGCTTGCGGGAACCTTGGCTTGGCGCCTCTTGATGAGGGGCTGAGCTGAGGTTTTTTGTTTCTATACCGCAATGCCTTCTACTTCATCGGATTGGGGTTCTCTTATTCGGTGTATAAACTAACATTGAACTGATGTAAGCGATCGGTTATTGTAGAATTAGGAATTGGAAAAGAGCGGGAGGCGTTGCATTTGGCAATCTTGATCACCGGGGGAGCAGGCTATATTGGAAGCCATACGTGTGTTGAGCTGCTGGAAGCGGGTTATGACATCATCGTAGCTGATAATTTCATAAATAGCAAAATGGAAGCTATGCACCGGGTTCGTGAAATTACGGGTAAGGATTTTCCGGTTTATAACGTGGATTTGCTCCATCGGGAAGGTGTGGAAAAGGTTTTTGCGGAAAATGGGATTGAAGCCGTCATCCACTTTGCCGGACTTAAGGCAGTAGGCGAGTCGGTCCGGCAGCCGTTACGTTATTACCATAACAATATTACCGGTACACTGATCCTTGCGGAGACGATGGCCGCGAACGGCGTGAAGAAGCTGGTGTTCAGCTCTTCCGCGACGGTATACGGGATGCCTGAACGGGTACCGATTGCGGAGGATTTCCCGCTAGGGGCAACGAATCCGTATGGCCGGACGAAGCTGATGATCGAAGAGATCCTAAGGGATCTCTATGTGTCCGATCCGGAATGGAGCATTTCTCTGCTGCGTTATTTTAATCCGATCGGCGCCCATCGTTCCGGTCTGATTGGGGAGGACCCGAACGGTATTCCGAACAACCTGATGCCGTATATTACGCAAGTGGCTATCGGAAAGCTGGAGAAGCTTGGTGTCTTCGGCAACGATTATCCGACGGTGGACGGCACGGGCGTAAGAGACTACATCCATGTCGTTGATCTCGCTATCGGGCATGTAAGGGCTGTGGAGAAGGTCTTGGGCGGCAGGGGAGTGAATGCTTATAACCTGGGAACCGGCCGAGGGTATAGCGTTCTTGAGATGGTAGAAGCGTTCGAAAAGGCGTCCGGCCGTAAGGTACCTTATACTATAGGTCCAAGAAGACCCGGTGACATTGCCGTATGTTATGCCGATCCGGTGAAGGCGAAGGAAGAGCTCGGATGGACGGCAACGCGAGGGATCGAGGAGATGTGCGTGGACTCGTGGCGCTGGCAGTCCCGGAATCCTAAGGGCTACGAATAGGGAACAACCCGCAAAGCCTTAGGCTTGCGGGTTGTTTTTCTTCCAGGCGTTAAGACCGCCTGGAGCAAAGTACTGATATAGGGCGCATTCAATTCGGCCGTTGAACAGCTTCCGCTTCTTGTCCGCTTTCCGCCCGACATAATGCTCGAGCTGCTTGCTGGGGCTAAGGATGAAGGCGGACCAGGTAGGCAGCTGCGTATAAAGATTGCCGAATTGGCGCAGGGCTCGTTCCACTTCTTCCCGGTCGCCGAGACGCTCGCCGTAGGGAGGGTTCGTAATAATGCAGCCGTAATCGCCGCGCGGCTGAGCCTTGCCCACGGGCAGCACCCGCAGGTCGAGCTCGTTCGCGAGTCCGGCCGCCTTCGCAGCCGCTTCCGCTACCTCGATAGCCGATTTGTCGATGTCGGAGCCGATAATCTGCAGCGGAACATCGTCGCGCACGAGATCGAACGCTTCCTCGCGCGCCTGCTCCCACAGCTCCTCCGGCAAGATCGGCCATGCCTCGGAGGGGAACTTGCGCCGCAGCCCCGGCGCGAGGTTCCACGCGATCATCGCAGCCTCGATCGCAATCGTACCCGACCCGCAGAACGGGTCGTAGAGCGGGCGCTCGCCTTGCCAGCGGCTGAGCAGAATCATGGCCGCCGCCATCGTTTCCTTCAGCGGCGCTTCGGTCACAAGCTTTCGGTAGCCGCGCTTGTGCAGGCTCGGGCCCGTCGTGTCCAGCGTCAGCGTGGCCACGTCGTTCAATAGCGCTACTTCGATGACGTAACGGGCTCCGGTTTCCCGGAACCATTCCGTCCCGTATCGCTCCTTCATCTTCTCCACAATCGCTTTCTTCGCGATGCCTTGGCAGGCAGGCACACTCGACAGCTGCGATTTGTGGGATCGGCCTTCGACGGGGAATTCCGCGTCTTCGGGGATCCAGTCGGGCCAATCCAGTGCTTTTGTCCCTTCGAACAGCTCGTCGAAGGTGCGGGCCTCGAATTGCCCCATTTTGATCAAAATGCGGTCCGCTGTTCGCAGCCACAAATTGCAGCGGCAGATGGCCGCTAAATCCGCGGTAAACGTAACGCGGCCGTTCTCGACCGTCATTTCTTCATAGCCCAAGTCCTTGATTTCACGTGCCACCACGGCTTCTAGGCCCATGGGGACGGTGGCGATTAATTGTATTGTAGACATGATCGGGTCACTCCAAAGGGTTGCAGGTTGAAGTCTGGCAGGAAAAGCCATACAATCATTTAGTATAGGACATCCGGCGATGGAACACAAACCGTCCGGAATCGGAAGCGACTCATGTAATCTGGGAGGTAACCGCAAATGGAGACAATATCGGCAGAGCAGTATGTGGAATCCTTGATCAAGGAAGATGAACAGCTGGAGCGAGTAAAAGCGGATATACGAGGGAAGGGCATGCCGGAAATTTCGGTGGCCCCCGGATACGGCACATTACTTACCCTGCTGGTCAAAATGACACGCTCCAATCAGGTATTGGAGATTGGAGCGCTTGGCGGGTATAGCGGCATTTGCTTAGCAAGAGGGCTGAGCAACGAAGGGAAACTTGTATCGCTCGAGCTGAAACAGGAATATGCGGATGTGGCCTTTGCCAACTTGAAGGAAGCGGGTCACGGCCATCAGGTAGAGTATCGGGTAGGCGAAGCGCTTGATAGCTTAAAGCAGCTGGAAGCGGAAGGACGGCGCTTCGACCTGTTCTTCATCGATGCGGACAAAGGGAACTACCCGAATTATCTGGAGTGGGCCATTCGCTTAGCGAACCCGGGAGCTGTCGTCGTTGGCGATAATACGCTGATGCGGGGAAGGACGACGAATCCGGCAGAGAAGGGGAATGCCGTGACCAAGATGCGAATCTTTAATGAGATGATCGTGCAGGATCCTCGTCTTGAGGGCGTGCTGCTCCCTGCGTATGACGGGCTGGCCATTGCCAGGGTACGAGGGTAGCTTGTAGGGACTCGGGGCGTTACCATACCAGACTGAATGGAAACACCCTAAGCAGCCATAGATGTCTGTTTAGGGTATTTGCTCATTTAACGGGCCAGCCGTTGATATTTATGATTTTTCCATTGATGCTGGAAAGCTTTACAAAGCCGATATCCCGGCTATCCGAGCTATTGGATCGGTTATCTCCGAGTACGAAGACGGTGCCGTTCGGAACGGTACTTTCCCTGTAGTTTCTTGTGTTAAAGGGTCGGCCCTTTTGCTTCGCGGAAGCAATAGCTTCCTGGAGATAGGGCTCCTCCAGCAGCTCTCCATTCACATAAACCTGGTCGCCGTCGACTTTGATTCGCTCACCGGGCAGGGCAATAATGCGTTTTACGTAATCGCGCGAAGGTGTTGCGTGAAATACAATCAAATCTCCCCGCTCAAAATTATGGCTCTCATAATACGATGTATCAATGATAATCCGATCCTGAGCGAAAAGGGAGGGCTCCATGGAGGGACCTTCCACAACGAACGGCTTCAGGTCCTGCGTATAAATTGAAACGGCTAATAATAGCGCATAAAACAGCTTCATGGTTTGCTCCCTCTCAATATTGTTTCTCTAGGAAGCCTTCATCCATAATTCCGTCGGAGGGAGAGGCGGACTCTCCAGTCCCGGCAGTGAGGCGGACGGTTCGGATTCCCCGCTATTACTCCCTTGAATGACCTGACTCCTGGATTCCTTCACCTCGAGCTGGCCGTAATAGATAAACATCAGCTCGGCACACAGCAGAATGAACAGTACCTTCTTCACATTAATTCTAAGCAAAAGCAAGCACCTCCGAACAGATTCATTCCACTTGGATTCCGTTAGCATCCGCTCCGTCAAGCGTCTGTAGCGGGCTTCCTACCGGCATGAAGCGAGCGTTGTGCCCAGACGGCATTGCACAGGAGCAGAACACATGTCACGACGAATATCCCTTTAATGCCGATATAACCGCTGACCGCGCCGCCGAAAATCGGCCCTGCCATATTGCCAAGGCTTAGCGCACTGGAGTTAAAGCTGTAGGAGCGGCTCTCCATCCCTGTGGGTGTATATTTACGGATGAGCGTTTGCACCGAGGGAAGCAAGCCGCCCATAAAGATACCCTGCAGGAAGCGTGCCGCAAACAGCTGCCAGATGTTCGTGACCAATGCCTGCGGGATGAAAGCGATGGCTGCGCCTATAAGAGCAATGACCAGAATTCGCTGCTGGCCGATCCGATCCCCGAGCCTTCCTAAGAGGGGAGAGGCAATCATGTTGGAGAAGCCTGTAATCGAGCCGACAAGCCCGGAAAAGAACGCGAGATATTCACCCTTGCCGTGAAGCTCCTGAACGAACAGAGGGATTTGCGGCATCGAGCTGAGTAAGGCGAACTGAATCATAAACGTAACCGTGTAAAGCGAGGGCAGCTCCCGAATTTTAACAAGCTCGGAGAAGCCGGCAAAGATCGATTTGCTCTTGGTGACCGCTGCCTGAACGGCATCAAAATTTTCCTTTACCAGGAGCATGGTCAAGATAGAAGCTGCGCACAGCAATCCTCCGGTAATATAAAAGATCGGACGGAAGCCGATCCATTCCGCCAGGAGTCCGCCGATGAGCGGTCCCAAGATCGTACCGGCCACCCCTCCGGACTGCAGTGTCCCCATGGCGAAGCCCATGTTTTGCTTAGGCGTGTTCGTGGACATCAGTGCCACCGAAGCGGGGACGAAGCCGGAAACCAAGCCGTTCGTCATCCGGAGCAGCAGCAGGTGCAGAGGGGAAGCAGCAAGCCCCATGAGCATCATGACAAGAGCCATGCCGAAGCCGGAACGGAGCAGCATCATCTTGCGTCCATACCTGTCTGCCAGGCCGCCCCAAATCGGCTGAGCGATAAACGACGTAACAAAATTCCCGGCAAAAATAAATCCAGCCCAGATGGCCACCGTATGCGGATCTGTGATGCCCATTTCTTGAATGTACAGCGGGAGGAACGGAATGATCATCGTCATCCCCGCCATGGCCAGAAAGTTTCCGAACCAAAGAACGATTAAGTTAATTTTCCAGCGAGCCAAATCGGTTCTCCTCTTTCCTGTTGCAGGTCCAATATGTCTGGATTTGAACCAATGGTTAATTATTACATCCGAATCTTGCTTTCCCTATTGTACCATAAACAGGCCGCGACCGTACAATTTCAGCCCTCCATTGCGGTCTGCTGCTCGTACCGAAACCGCTCCAGATTGGGAAGCCCCACTTGCTCGGCGATGGCTATGGCCTTGCTGACATCATAGGGTACCCGAACCATGGAGACTGCGAACGGTCCCGGCTCGCGGCAGTCAGAGAGCCCATCCAGGATCACATAGCTCGCCTGAGCGATGCCGTCATAAGGTGCACCGACGCTTCCGGTATTGAACAGCATCAAGCCTTGCTTGTCCTTCGATTTGAACGTCCGATGAAACGAAACATGAATGTCCGCATACCCGACCACATCCGGCGTCACCCCATCCTCACCGGCAAAACTCCCGGTTGCCTCCGTATTATTGAACAGGGCGAGACGTTCCGTCTTGTCGGCTTTCTTCAATACCCTATGATATACGCTCTTCGCCGAAGCATGGAACAGCCGCACCCTCTTGCCGCTAAGCCAAAGATCTGCACAAAAGGGAAGAGTACGTAAATATTCCAGTCGTTCCTTTCCCAATCGGTCTTGCTGCCATAGGCCGGCCTCCTTATCCTGAGGCTCGTTAATCCCAAGGTCCCAATTGCCCTGAACCGTAAGCTCGCAAAGCTCGCGAATCCGGTCTACGGCTTCTGCCGGCTGAGGGCCTTTGCCCACCAGGTCACCCAAGCAAATCACTCGCTTAATTCGGTGACGGCGTATGTCCGCCGCCACCGCCTCCAAAGCGGGAAGATTGCCGTGAATATCCGCTATAATGGCTATTTTCACCATACGGGCAATCCTCCTATAATCTTAATACTTTCCTCTCATTATGCCAGAACTTAGTAGATCTTGTGAATGACCTCTTCAAAATCCGGCTCTTCCATATGTACGTCCATGATCGTACCGTGCTGCTCCAGGCGGCGCAGCACCTCCATAGCCTGCAGCTCCGAACGGTTGCAGTGGACGGTAAGCTCGGTGCCCGATTCCGATACGACCTGGAAACCGACCTGCAAGTCCGGGGGGATTTGCACCCTTGTTGTAAAGGTTACCTTCAGGATCGTAGGAAGACCGATCCGCTCTCTTAGATTATGGATCGTGCCGTCATAAGCGAGCCGGCCGTGGTTAATCACCATCACTCGCTGACAGAGTTCTTCGATGTCATCCATATCGTGGGTGGTCAGCAGGACGGTTTTCCCGAATTCCCGATTGACTGTTGAAAGTAACCGGCGAATGTTCTTTTTGGCTACCACATCGAGACCGATGGTAGGCTCATCGAGGAACAGCACCTCGGGATCGTGCAGCAGTGCAGCCGCCAGGTCCGCCCGCATTCGCTGTCCGAGGGAAAGCTTGCGCACCGGGGTATCGATAAATTCCTTAAGCCCGAGGAGCTCGCCGAGCTCCTCCAGACGTCTCTGTTTATCCTGCTCCTCCACCCGGTACATGGCTGCCAATATATCGAAGGAATCGCGGACGGGCAAGTCCCACCACAGCTGGCTGCGCTGGCCGAATACTACGCCGAGTCTTCCTACGACATGTCTGCGTTCCCGATGCGGACTCCGGCCGCCGATCAGCACTTGGCCCGAGGAAGGATGCAGAATGCCCGTTAGCATCTTGATTGTCGTCGATTTGCCTGCGCCGTTCGGACCGATATAACCGACGAATTCACCTTTGCCGATGGTGAAGCTGATATCCTGCACCGCCGTTTTGTGTGCCAGGTTCCCGGAAAGATAGGCGCGGATGCGCGCCAGCCGGCTTTTATGGGCTGGGGGAATACGGAAGCTTTTATGTAAATGTTGAACTTGGATCATGGTAAAGGAACACTCCTCTCGGGGCCGCCTGACCTTCAGCTGCCCGTACTTTGGTATTTGGTCAAGCCGAGCTGCCAAAAGCGGTACATGAGCAGCAGAAACACGAAAGCAAAAGCCATCACCGCCGGCAGCACCCACCAGCCGTACATTCCCCTGACCACGTAAAGCGTCGGAATATAGTTGGCCATAGCTGTCGGAACGAGGGTGAGCAGGATCCCCTTGAGCCAACCGGGATACAGGTCCAGCGGATATTGCACCGCGGTTCGCGCTGCATCCTCGGTTACATTTTGCAGCTCGCTGGTCCTTGTCATCCAGAAGCCGAACGTCACGGTACCCAGTCCGATGGCAAACAGCAAAACGGCTCCGGTTGGAATGACCGCCAGAAGCGTGAGCGGTATGGCCCACCAAGAGACTTGCCCGATCTCCAAAAGATGGCTGAGGGACAAGGTAAGGATGATGCCTCCCTGAATGAGCTCCCCGGGCATCAGCCGAAAGTTCTGCGTCATCAGCGTGAGCAGAATCGGCAAGGGGCGTATCAGCAGACCGTCAAGGTCGCCCGAAATCAAGTATTTTTCCAGATGGTGTACGTCGTTGGCGAACATGCGGAACAGCATTTTGGAGAGCATGATGGTTGCGTATAAGTAGCCGATCTCGTAGAGGCTCCAGCCGAGAATGCGGTCAAACTTCCATAGGACGAGGGAAATCAGCAGAAAATCCATGGCATTAACGATCGCCGCCAGCAGGGTGGAGAACCAGAAGTTGAACGTATACTGCATCCGGCTCCGTACGCTGGCGCGGATCAGCAGCAAGTACATATGGAAGTAGTTCATCCGCCCTGCACCTCCACTTGACGTCTCGCCCAAGCGGTTGCCAAGAGGCACAGCATGGTAAAGCCGGCTCCCCATACAAGTCCGCCGAGCATGCTGGTCACGGGCTCTAACCCGAGATATATTTTACTTGGAATAAATTGCAGATAAGGATAAGGCGTCCAGCGGCTAACGACTTGCAGCCATCCCGGGAGCCATTCAATTGGGATGAGAAAGCCGGATAGGACGGTCGAAACCGAGTAATGCACCCAATACAGCCATTGCGATTCCGTGGTCCACAAGGACGTAATGCCGATCAAGTAGTTGATGCAGATGCTGATGTAAGCGGCGGATAGAATGGCTCCGATGAAGCCAAGCCAGGTGGAAGCGTCCGCTGGAACCGGAAGAGAGAGGGTGAACAGATAAAGAAGGTAGATAGGCATGGTTTTGTAAAGTAGCTGGTAGGTGATTTGTCCCCATTCACGGCACATGAGCTGGTAGAACAGGTTGACCGGCCGAAGCAGCTCGATGGCGATTTGTCCTGTCCGGACGGAGCGTTCGATGGCCAGGCCATGAGTGACGAAGATTGTGACCCACAGGAAGGCTTGATTAAGGGCAACGTAGTGAACGACGCTCCCGACGGTGTACCCCTCCATAGCAGAGGATTCTCCGATCCCCCTCCATATGGAGACGTAAATAAGCCCGAAGACCGCACTGGCCAAGGTGTTGATGGCATGAGAGGCGCGGTACTGCAGGTTGCGGGAATACGTCTTGCTTGCTAACACGGGAAAAAGCATAGACACCTCCGAGGAATGGTTTGCGTTGGCGCAGGTAACGGCTGCGCGGTTCGCAGTAAGCGGTTTCCTATCTTGGGGTATTCATGCGGTGAAATTGGCGAGAGGATTTCTATGATAGCAAAAATGGATTGATCTGGCAATTACTTTTTTTAATCAATTTTTAAGTTTGTCGACTCATGACCGGAATGGGCGAATTTGGTATAATGGGGTGCACGATGAGGTTGGAAGCAGCTTGTTATGCAAAGGGGTAGGTTGCCATTTTATCACGATCGGAGAAGCAAAAGGAGCAGAAGGAATCAAAGTTTCGCAAGACGTTATGGATCAAGGCAAGCGTCATCGCCGTTCTGACGGTGGGTGCCTTCGGATATTTGGTTTCCTCCCTCGATCCGCCGGGTCAGCAGGCGGAAGCGGAAGCGAAGAGCGGAGTCGCAGCCGGGGGGAAGGCGCCTGCAGCAGGTAACCCTTCAACGGCGGGGGAGAAGCCGAGTTCGGATGTGCCATCCGTACCCAAGCCCCCGGAGAAGGTGAATTTGACGTTTGTCGGCGATATCCTTTTTGCCAGTAAGGTGGAGGATTTGCTCAAGACGAACGGGTATGCGTACCCTTATAAATACGTCAAATCGTATTTGGAAAAAGCCGATATTACGATAGCCAATCTGGAGTCGCCGATTACGGACAGGGGCAAGGCGGAAAGCAAGGAGTATGTGTTCCGCTCGCCGGTACAGGCGCTTCCTGAGCTCAAGAATGCCGGCGTCGATGTATTGAACCTGGCGAACAACCACATTATGGACTACGGGCAAGAGGGTCTATTGGATACATTCGATCATTTGGACACCCATCAGTTTCGAAGAGTCGGTGCCGGACGCAATATCGACGAGGCCTTTACCCCAGCGATCGTTCAGCATCAGGGGATGAAAATCGCGTTCCTCGGATTTAGCCGCGTGATCCCGAGCACCAGCTGGTATGCGGGCAAGAATAAACCGGGCGTAGCGGAAAGCTACAGCACCAAAATGGCTTCCGAGGCCATCCGGAAGGCAAGAGCGGAGGCGGACCTGGTCGTTGTTATCGCTCATTGGGGTCAGGAGCGTAAGGATCGTCCCGTCAAGGAGCAGGTCGATTTGGCTCATACCTACATCGATGAGGGCGCAGATCTCGTCGTGGCAAGTCACCCGCATGTGCTGCAGGGCTTCGAGCAGTATAAAGGCAAATGGATCGCTTACAGCTTGGGCAATTTTATTTTTACTACTAATGAGGTGCCTGCGACTTGGGAAAGCATGATTCTGGAGGCGTCTTGCACGAAGGAGAGAACGTGCGAGCTGCATATGATTCCGATCATGACCAAGTGGGCGCAGCCGATTCGGATGGTGGAGGATCTCGGGCTTAAGCTGTTCGAGAGGCTGTCGCGGGTTTCGTACAACGCTAAGATCGACGAGCAAGGGAACATTCGGGTCGGGCCTGTGAACACGGGATTCCTGGCGCCGGCTGTGGAGGCCGTGCCGCCGACGGTGAAGACGCCTCCGGCCAAGAGCCCGAGCAGCGGTGTAAAACCGACCGAGTCGAAGCCGGCGGACTCAAAGACGACCGATTCAAAGTCAACGACACCTAAGACGGAGGGGAAAAGCACGGCGCCGGCCCAGTCGCCTTCCACGTCGAAGCCGGCAGCCACACCGCCGAAGGAACAGAGCAAAGCTACGGCACCGGCCCAGCAGAAGCCCGCATCGGAATCGCCCGGGGAAAGGTAAAAGAAGGATCGTCAGGAATGCTGTGATAGGCATTTCTAACGATTTTTTGTTTTCATGATAACGAATGTTTACAAAAACATCGGTTGTTCATCCCTAGAAGGCCATCACCTGTTGGGCAAGGGAGGCAATGCTGCTATAGTGCACAAATCTACGACCCAAGAGAGACTTGACCAGGTGATTTGTGCGGATAGGCATCTTTGAGAGAGTGTAATGGCTGAAAACGCGGCATATTGCCCGGGAATGTTGTATTTACGCAGAAATCTTCTTGCTTTGTTTCAGAGCCGAGAAAAAAGTTGTATATTCTCAGAAATGATGCTGTTAACACGTAGAGATTTCAAAAAGGACGTTGTCAGGCATTTTTAATAAATAAATATTATCATGCGAATAAAAACATATAAATTTACATTATTACCAATATGAGTTATTGTAATATCCAAGAAGACTCTTGGAGGGATGCATAATGAATGTGCATAAAGGGTTAGAAGGTATTGTTGCGGGGGAGTCGTCGATCAGTTTAGTGGACGGGGAGAAGGGGTGGCTGGTGTATCGCGGTTATTGGGCAAGGGAGCTGGCGCAAACGAGCAGCTTCGAGGAGGTCGCGTTCCTGCTCTGGAAGGGGCGATTGCCGAATCCCGAGGAGGCAGCTCAGTGGAAAGCGCAATGGAAGGAGCTGCGCGAGCTCCCGGCTTATGTAAGGCAGCTCATTGACGCGATCCCCTCCGACAGGCCGATGATGAGCGTCGTCCAATCGGCGGTCGCTGCCATCGGGTGCGGTCCGGAGTGGCCTCCGACGCTTGAACAGGCACTTACTCTCACAGCGATCGTTCCCACGATCATTGCCTATCGATACAGGCAGCTGGCGGGTCTCAGCTGGACAGGACCGTCAGCGGAGCTCGATCACACGGCGAACTACTTGTACATGCTGCATGGGGCCAGGCCGCAGGACGACCATGTTCGGGCGCTGGATGCCTATCTTGTTCTGGCTATGGAGCATGGCTTTAACGCGTCTACCTTCGCGGGGAGGGTGATTGCCTCAACGGAAGCGGGAATGATCCCGGCGGCGAGCGGAGCGATCGGCGCAATGAAGGGCCCCCTTCACGGAGGAGCGCCATCGGCCGTTATCGAGCTGCTTGAAGCGATGGGCAGCAAGGAGAAAGCCGAGGCGCAAATCCGCGGCATTCTGGAGCAAGGGGGCAGGCTTATGGGGTTCGGTCACCGCGTTTACAAAACGAGCGATCCTCGAGCCTTAGCGCTGCGGGAAGTCACCAAGCGGGTTGCCTCGGGCGACCCTTGGTTTGAGCTTGCGCTTTATGTCGAGGAGACGGCCCTCCGTTTGCTGGAAGAGTATAAGCCCGGACGCAGGCTGTATACCAATGTCGAGTTCTACGCTGCTGCGATTATGAAAGCGATCGGGATGCCGGCGGAGCTGTTCACGCCGACATTCACAGCCAGCCGCATGGTAGGCTGGACGGCGCACATCCTGGAGCAGTCCGCAAATAACCGGATATACCGTCCTCAGTCAGCCTACACGGGGTCATTCCCGTCAAGCGGCTAACATAAAGAAAGAGGTCACTCCCTCTCGGAGGACCTCTTTCCATCCCTTATTTTTCCCCGCTGCGATAAATCGCCCTAACCTCTCGGAACGATTGCTTCGGCTTGCGGTACTCGTTGACGAGACCCTTATTGTTAAAGCTTCGCGCTCTGTCGCGGAACGCGCTCTTGTAGCTCTTCAGATCCCCGCGTACATCGGCGAACTGCCATACATAGGTTCCCACAATGCGAGGATCCTCACGGAAAATCCGCAGCGCCTCCGTGACGATATGCGCCTGATAATCTTCACTGAAGAGACGGGGCTCCCAGCCCGTATCTCCGTAAATACCGGCGCCGCCGAACTCCGTCATCAGCACAGGACGATCTCCTGCGCCCAATGCTTCCGCACGCGCATGGAACTGCTCCAGCATATCCCGGAAGCCGGCCACCTCGCCCTCATACCAGCCGTGATACTTATTGATGCCAATGACATCGAACAGAGGCATCACGATATCCTTGAGAGGATGCATGGTCGCATAGGCTACCAGACGGGACGAATCCTTGCTCCGAACGAGCTTCACAAGCTTCTCGGATATATCCAGCCCCTCCTCGCAGGTGGTGTCAATTTCATTATGGACGGACCAGAACACGATGCACGGGTGATGGAAGTCCCTTTCGATCATTTCATCGACCATCGTATGGGCACGCTGCTGGAATAACGGGTCAACGGTCACTTCCTTCGGCATGAGAGCCCCCCACATCGGGATCTCGCTCCAGAAGACAAGTCCTTGCTCATCGAGCAGATCGATCCAATATTTGCTTTGCGGATAATGCGAGCCGCGAACCGAGTTGCAGCCCATTTCCAGAATGATGTCGAGATCCTTGCGCATCAGCTTCGGAGGGAAGGCAAAGCCCCATTCCGGATGCTCCTCATGACGATTAACCCCCTGCAAATAGACAGGCTCTCCGTTGATGCAGATCTGACGATCGCGAACCTCAATGCGCCGGAAGCCGATGCGATCATACAGATCGTCCCCAGGGATAGCGGCACCGATAAGGTACAGCTCCGAACGCCCGACATTCCATAGACGGACCTGGCTCCATTGCTGCTTCACGGACACGGTTACGGTTTGTCCCGCCGGCACGAGGACTTCCTCCTGATAGATGATTTCCCGGTCCCTCGTTAAGCTCAAAGGCACCTTCCATTCCTCATTGTCTAGGGAGCGAAGCTGAATGCTGAAGCTTACCTCCGCATTGCTGCCCCCTAAAGTGTAGTCGACTCGCAGTTTATCGATGAACACCTTCTCCAGCATCTGAAGCTCCACTGGCCGGATGATACCTCCGTAATGAAACCAGTCGACGGGGTCGATCGGAATCGTTTGCTTTGTCAGCGTACTGTCCGTTCGCACGATCAGCTCATGCTTTCCTGCAGCGGCATTCTCAACGATAAAGTGAAACGGCGTATAACCCCCATAATGGTAGCCTAGATGCACACCGTCGAGATACACATCCGCATGACCTAGAACCGCATGGAAAATCAGCTTCAAAGGTCCGGCTTCCGCCAGTTCGAGCTCAGTCCTGTACCAGGCCACGCCTTCATACTCAAAGAAGCCCATTTCGTTATTCCAGCAGGAAGGAACCGTCACACGCAGCTGCGGGGACGGAAACTGGCGGAACCAGCCGTCCTGTAAGCCGATATTGCTCGGATCTGTAATGAAATCCCATGGACCGCTCAGCTCGCGGGTCGAGCGGATCACATGTTCGGGGAATGTACGTATCATAGGGGATAACCTCCAGGGAAAATATCGATTTATGAGCCCAATGGTATCATGGTCCCCAAGCGAGCTGAATGGAAAAACCGAAAATCTTCTTGTATAAATCGCTTCTCCAATATTATAGTAGAAACAGACTGGAGCCTTATGAGGAGGCGCAACCGATGGCTTATGATCTCAATCGACTTACTTTACACATCCAATGGGTGCTGGACAAGCCTACGCTGCCGGGCTGGATGGATACGCGCAACAATATCGGTGCCCATACCTTTTACTGGATTCATGAAGGGAAGGGCACTTTCCATACGGACCGCGATTATGAGGTGGAGGGAGCATACTTAGCCTACATGAAGCCTGGGCTGCGGATGTCGATGCGCTCGGATGAAGCGTTCCCATTGCAAATGACGATGGTCCTCTTTGATTGCGCGAGTGTGGGTTATGATGTCACGTGGACCGGGGTTGCTCCGCTGAAGGCGCTTGAGCTGCCCTTTCTACGGAAATTCGGGACAGAGCAAGCGAAACGAATCGGCAGCCAATTTCGGCATATTGATAAATGCTGGGTGCCCGGCGGGGCAGGCGGAGCGATGCGCTCCAAAGCCGCCTTGCTGGAGCTGCTCCACGATCTGCACACACAGCAGCACTCAGGCGACGCCAAGCCGGATTCCGCGCAGCAGGCAGTGGAGCTCATTAAGGAACAGCTCGAGACAGGCTACCATACGGACATCAAAATCGAAGAGCTGGCGAAGCAATACGGCATTTCGGTTTCCTACCTCCGCAAAAGGTTTCAGCTGTCGTTAGGCATGAGTCCGAAAGCGTACCACAATCATATTCGTAATGAGCATGCCTGCCGCTACCTCATGTACTCCGATTTGCCGATTAAGGAAATCGCTCAGATCTGCGGCTATTTGGAGGAATATCATTTCAGCAAATCATTTAAGAAAATGAACGGACTATCCCCGACGGGTTACCGGGTCCGCTATCGGCCGCATCCTCGTTGAGATTTTAAACAGGATGGCGTATAATCGGGGCGAACCTATTACTCGGAAAAGGAACGTGCTTCCCATGTATGAATCGATTCGCAACATTTACTGCGTGGGGCGGAATTACGGCCTCCATGCGGCTGAGCTCGGCAACGACATCCCGGAGGAGCCGATGATCTTCACTAAGCCGACTCATGCTCTGACGCCGATGAACGGCAGTGTGATTGAGCTTCCCGGAGATCGTGGAGAAGTGCATTATGAGGCGGAGCTGGTGCTGCATATCGGGCGGAATCATGAGCAGGGGCTGACGATAGATCAATTGGTTGATCGCATGGCGCTCGGGATTGATTTTACGCTAAGAGACGTACAGACCGTCATTAAGAAAAAGGGTACGCCGTGGCTCCCGGCTAAGGGCTTCCTGAGATCGGCTCCGATCAGCGAGCTTCGCCCGTTTCCCGGCTTCGAGAAAGTGAAGCAGGTTCCGTACACCTTGCAGAAGAACGGAATCGAGGTACAGCGCGCCGATCTGAACGATATGATTTTCAACCTGCAGGTGATTGTGGACTATATTGCCCTTCATTACGGCTTGGGAGCAGGCGATATCATTTATACCGGTACGCCGGCCGGCGTAGCGGCCGTGAAGTCGGGCGACCGGCTGGAGCTGTTCTGGGGCGAGGAATCGTTCGGAGAGATGACCGTCAAGCTAATATAACCACCGCAAAGAAAGACCGTCGGACTCACCTTTCACAGCGAGTAAGACGGTCTTTTGCTTTGCGTATTATTTTTCCGCTTCCAGCGCAAGGTCGGAATATTCATCGCGAATCTTGAGAATCTTCGGCAGCTGCTCCATGAACACATCGACGACCTTGGGGTCGAAATGCTGCCCGCGTTCTTCCTTAAACAGATTCAGAATGCGGTCAAGCTCCCAGGCGGCTTTGTAGACCCGTTCACTGCCGAGTGCGTCGAAGACGTCTGCAATGGCGGTAATTCGCCCGTAGATGTGAATCTCATTGCCCTTCAAGCCGCACGGATAGCCGCGTCCGTTCCACTTCTCGTGGTGCTGATAAGCGACAATAGCTGCCGTTTTAAGAATATGACGCTTGGAATTCTTGAGCAGGTTGTAGCCGATCGTGGTGTGCGACTTCATGATGTCGAACTCTTCGTCGGTAAGCTTGCCAGGCTTCTTGAGCACAGAGTCCGGGATCGCCACTTTCCCGATGTCATGCATGGGAGATGCCATCTTCAGCAGATCGGCCTCCTCCTGATTCATTCCTAGCCCAAGAGCGAGAATATAGGAATACTCGGCCACGCGTTTGACATGGTTGCCCGTTTCCTTGGAACGGCTTTCGCCGATTTCCCCCATTGTAAAGATGATTTCCTTTTGTGTTTCCTCAATTTCGTTGGTGAGCAGCGCAGACTCCAGGGATTTCCCTGCGTAGGAGGCTGCCAAGGCTAAGTGCTCCAAATCGCGCTGGCTGAATTCCGCGCTTTCCGTCAGCTTGTTGACGGCTTGATAGGCTCCCATAATCTCTCCTTCATTGTTGCGGAAGGGGATGACCATCAGTGCCTTTGTGCGGTAGCCGGTCTTCTTATCCGTAGCGAGCGCGCCGCTTTCAAGCACATCGCGGAATTCTTCGTTCGTGTAAGCATCATCAATAAAAATCGGCTCGCCCGTCGTGACGGCATGGCCGACCAGGCCGGCTGTGCTGGGGATTCTAAGCTGAGGCACCCCGTGCGCGACAGTAGAGAAGAGCTCATTCTTATTGCGGTCGAGAAGCCATACCGTGCAGCGGTCGGAAACCACCATCTCCCGTCCCATATCCGCCATGAGCATCAATAAGTTTTCCAGCTTCCGTTCGTTGGCGATCTTCGCCGTATAATCAAAAATGACACGAAGCATTTCTTGTGAGTCCAGATCCTTCTTGACTCTTGTCCGCACTAGTTCATAAGCCTCATGCACTCGGAACCACTCCCCGATATCACATTTTTCCATATGAACAAATCATATTATAATGTTTGTAGTCCTGTAAACCATCCGTTTGCTTAAAATAAGTGTTTTATCACACAAAATTCGACGAAATTCACTGATGGGAAGGGGATTTAGCCGTGTTGGATATCGTGGTCGGCTTGCTTTGCAGCGGATTGATTGCAGGGGCCGCTTATGTAAAAAAATCATTGTCCGCTTCGGGGTTTGCCGCCGCTGTCGCGGTAGGCACGTTGTTGTACGCCTTTGGCAGCCTGGCATGGTTCGGAACACTGATTTTTTTCTTCATCACCTCCAGTGTACTTTCCAAATGGAAGCATGCTAGAAAGGCTGCTGCGGAAAGCGGCTATGCCAAGTCAGGCCGCCGTGAAGCAGGCCAGGTGCTCGCTAACGGCGGCATCGGCGTACTGCTGTGCCTTGGGTATGCCATGTGGCCTCATCCGGGGTGGTGGGCGGCTTTTATCGGCGTGATGGCAACTGTAACGGCGGATACATGGGCAACGGAGGTCGGAGGCTTGAGCTCGGCACCGCCGAGGTCTATCATCAGCCTGAAGAAGGTGGAGCCGGGCACCTCGGGCGGAGTGACGCTGTTAGGGCTTTCGGCTTCAGCGGCAGGGGGGCTGTGTATCGGGGCGGTCGCTTGGCTGCTGATCGCGGCGAACCCGGCACAGACGGCAGCCGGCGTGCCTGTTGATGGAACGGCTGCAGCGCTCATGCTGATCGGATTGGCGAGCGGGCTGGCCGGCTCGCTGGCCGATTCCTGGCTGGGGGCGGTGTGCCAAGTGATGTACCGGTGCCAGGTCTGCGGCAAGGACATAGAGAAAAACCGCCACTGCAGTGCAGCGGCGGTTCGAACCCGCGGGTTTGCCTGGATGACGAACGATGCGGTGAATGCGATCAGCTCCGTAACCGGAGGGATAGTCGCCATCGCTTTGTACGAATCCCTAGGCAGCCTGCTGTAACCATAAGTCTACTCGTCGTATTTGCGCGAGTAGGCTTTTTTGGTCACGTATAAAGTTGCCCATGAAACGAGCACACACACGATGATCGCTACGACAATGATGAAAGTAACCATGAGAATGCCTCCAGATCGGGTAATCGTTCTTCCGTCATTGTACCCGATGCATAGGCAAAAACCAAGCTCCGTTAAGGCAGCGTGATTTCGCCTATCTCCTTCAGCGTGGTTAAGTCATTGGCTTTCAGCAGACTTTGAGAAGAACTGTAGAGTGTGTCGCCAATATAGAGCAAACGTTCGATATTGCGATTGCTCGGGTACCAATGGTTCCCCGCTTTCAACAGCTGATCTTCGGTAAGGTGGGTGACTTTGCCCCGCAGCTCGAAGCCGTGCTCCGGATCCAGGCGGTATACATAGGCGCCTTGGAACGCAAATTGCCCATAGGAGCCTGCCTGGCCCTTATCCGGTGCCTCATATACCGTCACTGGGAACGCCAGAAGCTGCTTCTCCTTGGAAAAGAGCAGCGCCTTATGGTTCTGGAGCAGCTCCGAGTAGGTGCCGCGCACCCCGATAACTTCCTTGTGGAGCTCCTTAGGATTCGCGACGTCGGATACGTCGAAGAGAGCCAGCTTCATCCCCTGCACCAGTGCCGTTGTCTGTGCCGTATCGCTGCGGCCCTTCACTGGAACTTCTTCCACTTCCTTACCGAAGCCGATGACATGATTCTCATCATACGGATGGAGGTACTCGCTGAAGCCGGGAATTTTCAGCTTGCCGAGCACGGACGGCGACGCAGGATTCTTAAGATCAATGACAAATAGCGGATCGACTTGCTTGAAGGTAACCATATAAGCGCGGTCTCCGGCATATCGGACGGAGTAGATTTTCTCTCCCGGCGCAAGGTCCTCCAGCTTGCCTACGGTGTTCATCGCTTCATCAAGGACGTACACATTGTTCTTCGAGGTGTTATCGTCGGTTCGCCACATTTCCCCTTTGGTCGTTGCGATCCGGAAGTACCCGTCATGCTCATCCATAGAGAACTGGTTCAGCACTTGCCCGGGCACCTTGCCGCGGCCTTCATAACGTGTTGCTCCATCCGTTAGCCCGAACTTGTAGATGACGCTGTTCATTTCCCTCATCGGGGCGAGGAGCTTGCCTGACGCCTCCGGCTTCCGGTCGATTGCGATAGGCTCCGCTTCACTCACGGTCACATACAGGTGCTTTTCGGAGGCATATACATTTTGCCCTGAGCCGAGGTAGCTTGCCACCGTCATTTTCTGAGACGGCTGATCAAGACGGATGCCGCCGACAAGCAGATAGTTTGGCTCAACGGACTTCGGAAAGTAACGAATATCCTCAAAGCCGATTTTGATAAAATCATCCCCTGCGGCGGAGTCGCGGTAGGAGGGGGTGGATAAGGCTTGCTCCTTCTCCGCCTTCGTAATGGCGGAGAATGCCGCATAATAATTGTAAAAGGACTGATTCGTGATCAAGTACAGAGAGGAACCGATTTTGCGGGAGGTAACATAATAGCCTTCCATCTCCGTTTCACGTACCGGCTTTAGGCTTGTGCGGTCGCCCAGCTCATAGACGATCGTCTTTGTCGTGGATAGTATGGGTCTCACCATGAAGTCCGGTACAATCCGAATTTTTTCAATGGCTTGAGCCTTTACCGTCGATTGGACCATGGGAATGTCCTTAACAGGTTTTTGAGGAGCGGGCTCGACCGCTGCATCGCTTACTACAGCGGGGGTCGATGCGCCCCCGGAAGCGGCAGGCTGAGCGACTGTTTTCTGATAATGGGTATTGCCGATCACAACCAAATGCCGGTCATCCACATAAATTTCACGAGGCTGAAACTGCGGGTCCGAGAACTCCACTGTGCTCAGAACCTTCATGCTTTCCGCTGGATACGCTTGTGTGACGATAATTCGATTGCGGTTGACCTGATAAATGTAGGTACCGTCCGTTTTGATGACATCGGCTTCATCGACGCCTTGCACTTGAACATTGGTACCGGAATAGCCGGCTGTGGATTTCTCCTTGACGGAGACGGAGTCCGATACAGCTCCTGCGGCAGCCTGCGGAGCCGTGGCGGCCGATTTCGATGTCTCCGCAGCAATCGGCATTCGGATGGCCGGGACAGCATAGCCCACACCTGCGCCATTCTGACGCGCTTCCTCCAGGAGCTCCTCCATTCGCTCTATCGAGCCAACGGTAGGTAAGCTTTTGTCCGCGTCAACGACGGCGACACTTTGATTCAAGCCGTCCCAGTACACATTGAAATCAAACGATTCGCTGAAAAACCGCAGGGGAACCAGCAGCTTCCCGCCCTCCGCCTGAATGGGTGCTTCCTCCAGCACGACTAGAGTGCCTTGTCTTGTTGCGGTTGCGCTCCCGGCGGTCAGCTGAATGCTGCGCTCTCCTTTCACGGCGGTCGCCGTATGCGTATCTTCCTTCCACTCCACCGCTACCCCGAGAGCAACCGATAAGTCACGCAGCGGCACCATGAGAGTGCTTCCGATAAGCCGAGGCTTGGCGCTGAACTCGACAGGGCTTCCGTTCAGGCTTAATCGTACGCTTGAACCCGTTTCGGCTTCGATGGGCGAGGCTGGTGCCCCTGAGGTCAGCAGAGCGAGTGCCAGGCACGCCGTAAGCATGGTTCGTTTTCTCACAAAAAAATCCCTCCCTAGTAAGAGCTATTCACTTCCCCAAACGGAAATCACTGGGAAAATGTTTCATGCTCCACTGTGCTTGACCAAAAATTTAATGGAATGGGAGGGCTCTTGTTTTCGTTATTCCGTACTAGTAACATGTTCCGGGCTTGGCGGAGTGACTTCCTTCTCCTGAAGCTGCTTTTCGAGTACTCGAATGCGACGCTGCAGCTTGTACTGCCGAATAAGCCCGATAAAGCCGAAGATGAGTCCCCCAAGCAAGGTAGAACCGAGGATAACTAAAATAAGCGGGATATAGGCTTCGGTGAACAAAAAGTTAACGCGAACGCTTTCCACATTAATTACGGCGAACATGGCCGTTACGATGGCAAAAAGAAATGCGCAAACCAACACCACTTGTGCTTTCATGACATTCCCCCCTCTCTGATTGGAAAAACAGGCTGAAGCCCGTGGACCCGGACTCAGCCTGGAAGTAACTTTAAGCTATTACATCGTCTTAAGAGCTTGCTTGATCAAGACTTCTCAGCTGTAACGTTAAAAGCTCACCTTACAGCGCCACAATGAACAATTCTTAGCGAACAAAGGGGACCTTAAGCTGAAAAATCACCTTATAAGCCGTCAAACCCGGAATCCCGGTCTCTAAGGCTAAATAATCACTTTACAGATAACCGCCGGCTCCGCACCGTAAGGGAAGCGGTAAGCTGTTATTTCGCCAGCTTTTCCATCTCAACCAGCAGCTCCTTGAACACATCCATGGCCTGTTTGATCGGCTCCGGAGAGGACATATCCACACCGGCCTTCTTCAGGATATTGATGGAGTAGTCGCTTCCGCCGCTCTTCAGGAAGCCCAGATAACGGTCTACGGCCGGCTGGCCCTCCTCCAGAATTTGCTTCGCAAAGCTCGTCGCTGCAGAGAAGCCCGTTGCGTATTTGTAAACGTAGAAGCTGTTGTAGAAGTGCGGAATGCGCGCCCATTCCATCTCGATGTCCTGGTCCACCGCCATGTCCTTGCCGTAGTACTTCAAGTTCAAATCATAGTACACCTGGCTCAGCAGCTGCGGAGTCAATGACTCACCCTGCTCCGCTTTTTCATGGATGATCATTTCAAATTCGGCGAACATCGTTTGACGGAATACCGTTGTACGGAACTGGTCCATGTAATAGGTGAGCAGGTACATTTTTTCCTTCGGATCGGTCGACTTCTTCAGCATATAGTCCATAAGCAGCGCTTCATTCAGCGTCGATGCCACTTCCGCCAGGAAAATCGTATATTGCGCATAACGGTAAGGCTGATTCGTGTCGGAATAGTAGGAATGGAGCGCATGGCCCATCTCGTGCGTCAGCGTGAACATGCTGTTCAGGTTGTCCTTATGGTTGAGCAGCACGTAAGGATGCGTACCGTATGCACCCCAGCTGTAAGCACCGTTGCGCTTACCTTCATTCTCGTAGACATCGATCCAGTGATTCTTGAAGCCCTCCTGAAGCACCTTGAGATAATCTTCGCCAAGAGGCTGCAGACTGTCCTTCACGGTTTCCTTCGCTTGATCGAAGCTGATCTCCATATCGTACTCTTCCACGAGCGGAGCGAACAGATCGTACATATGCAGCTTGTCGACCTTGAGCAGCTTGCGACGGAGCTCCATATACCGGTGCATAAGCGGCAGAGACTCATGGATCGTATCGATCAGATTCGTGTACACTTCCTTCTTGATGTTGTCGCCGAACAGGGACATCTCAAGCACGGAAGGATACTTGCGCGCTTTGGCGTAGAATACGTTCTTGGTTACATTCGCTGCGAGCGTAGCGGCGATCGTGTTCTTCTGCTTGGCGTAGGTGGCGTACATCGCTTCAAAAGCATTCTTGCGCACCTCGCGATTTCGGCTTTCCAGGAACTGTATGTAGCGGCCGTGCGTCAGCTCGACTTCTTCGCCTTTTTCATTTTTCACCTTCGGGAATTTCAGGTCCGCATTGTTCAGCATACCGAAGATCGTTCCCGGGGCTTGGGCCAGATTGCCGACCTGGGCGAGCAGCGCCTCTTCATTCTGGCTAAGCACGTGCTGCTTCTGGCGAATCAGCTCCTCCAGCGTTCTCTTGTAAAAAGCAAGCTCCGGATTCGCAACCAGCTTCTGAAGCTGCTCGTCGCTTAAGCTAAGAATTTCCGGGGAAATAAAGGAAGTGGCTTCGCCGACCTCCACACTCAATCTTTTCGATTTATCGGATAAGGCCTGGTAGGTAGGGTCCGCCATGTCTTCATGATGCTTCATATTGGCATACACGTAGAGCCGTTCGGTAGAAAGCGAGATGCGGTCGTCGAGCTCGAACACCGTTTTAATAGCCGCCGGGTCACTCAGCTTGCCTTGATACTGCGATACTTCCTTCAGCTCTTGCTTCACTTGCTCGTATTCCTTATCCCATGCCGCTTGATTCGCATACAAATCCTCGAGTCTCCAGCGGTTTTCTACAGGTACTTCGCTGCGTTTCAGCACTTGATTCATCGGAGCCCTCCTTGGTTCGATCGATGGTTTGGCCTGGCTGATCTCCGGCGAGGCCATAGTTGAGGCCAACGTGCCGGAAAGCAGCATGCCGGTCAGGACTAACGGTACCACACGCATGTTTCGCTCACGCTCCTCCGGTATTTTTCCTAGTTTTACCGGAGCGCGGCTTAAATATTAGTATATGAAAATCATAGCGTGAAGTCTAATTCTCAATGCCTACATCGGGTTCGAAATAAAGCTGTAAATCATCAGAAAAAAGGACATGGAGATCATCACAAGCGCAAGCAAAGCCAAGGGCCGTTTCACCCCGGGAGGAAGCGTATCCTTCTTCCAAATTAAGATGAGGGAGAGGGAGAAGGAAATGATAATAAACGTGATGATGGAACCGGCGTTGCTCATAGGATCACCTCAAGGGCTTAATGGTTGTGGCAAACGGGTAATTACCAAAATTAGGACAGCCTCTACCTCTTCGCTTCCGTGACTCCGAATTCCTGCTTGGGGAAGGCTAAACAACGCAGATAGGAAAATTATGACGAACCTGAGGTGACACATGATGACGCAAATGACAATTGCCCCACCTGCCGCCGAGCCTGTGAACGCCGGGCAGCCCAAACCTTCCGAGCAGTACACGGTAGCGCAGTTTCTGTTAAGACAGCTGCAGGCTTGGGATGTCAAGAGGATCTACGGAGTCATAGGCGATGCCAATTTAAGTGTACTGGATGAGCTTGGAAAACAGAACGACATTCGCTACATTCCATGCCGTCATGAAAGCGCAGCTGCCTTGATGGCTTCGGCAGAAGCGAAGCTTACCGGCAAGGTGGCCGTATGCATGGCCACCAGCGGTCCCGGCATAGCCAACCTGCTGAACGGATTAGCGGATGCTGCAAGTGATTACGCGCCCGTACTCGCCATTACCGGGCAGGTGGGTACGTCCCAAATCGGCACGCATGCCAAGCAGTATATCGATCAGCAAAAGCTGGCCGCCGCGATCGCTAAGCCCTCGGAGCTGGTAGGGCATCCCGATGCGCTTCCGGAGCTGCTGCAGCAAGCTATGACGCAGGCATTATTGAACGGGCAGGTAGCGCATCTCTCCATCCCCAAGGATCTTTACGAACGGAAGGTACAGGGGGTAATCAAGCCGTATGAGGAGCATCTTCATCAGCCTCTCTATGCTCCCGGCGGGGAAGTGGACAAGCTGGCCGAGCTTATAGCGCAGGCGGAGAAGCCCGTGCTGCTGATCGGCCGGGGTACTGCTTCGGTGAAGGCGGAGGTGCGGCAGCTTGCCGAGAAGCTGTCAGCGGCTGTGGTGACTACCCTCCCGGCCAGACCGTTGTTTCCTAACGACCATGAGCTCTACGCCGGGGGATTGGGTCAGGCAGGAAGTGAATCGTCCTCGACCCTGCTTGCCGAAAGCGACTGTATTCTCATACTGGGGGCCACCTGGTGGCCGGACGATTACGTGCCGACGAGGGCGAGAATCCTTCAGGTGGATAAGAGTCGTGCAGCGCTGGGAGCGGGGCATTCTTTGCACAAGGGGATTGTAGGGGATTTGAAGCAGGTCGTTCCGGAGCTCCTGCAGGATGCTAGAATGTTCGCGGCATCGAGGGAGACTTGGAAAGCAAGAGTTGTCCAGGTGACGAACGAATGGAAGGCTCGGCTGGAGGCGGAATGCTCCGGAAACGCGGAACCGTTAGCGCCGCAGCGGGTCATTCAAGCTATAGCCGCACAAGCTCCCGAGCAGGCGATTGTGGCCGTTGACACAGGGGAGCATACCTTGTGGTTCAACCGGATTTTTCAAACCAAGCCGGGGCAGGAGGTATTGCTCTCCGGACGCTGGCGGACGCTTGGCTTTGCCCTGCCGGCAGCGATTGCGGCGAAGCTGGCGGAGCCGCAGCGACAGGTCATTGCTATCGCAGGGGATGGGGGAGCCGTGCAAACGCTGCTGGAATTCCAGACCGCAGCCGAGCAGGAGCTGCCCATTGTATTTGTTATCATGAACAACAGCTCCTACGCCATGGAGAAGAATCGTATGGAGAATGCCGGGATGAGCACACTCGGCAGCATCATTCGCAACCCGGACTTTGCTAAGATTGCGGAGGCCTGCGGCGGGATTGGAAGGAAGGCGAGTCATATGCAGCAGCTCGAAGAGAGCCTGGCGATGGCGATGAAGTCACGGCTTCCCGTGCTGATTGAAGTGGCAACCGCCTCGACACCGGTTCCGCATACGAAGATATAAGGCAAAATAAGACCTTTACCAGTAATTAGGTAAAGGTCTTTTTGGCAATTAGCTTTCCATTTTGACGAGGACCAAACGACCTTTCTCGTCACGGCTGGCGCGGAAGCTGTCTTCCGGATGGATCTTCGCCTCATCCACAAGCTCTTGAGGAATCGTCAGCTGACCATGCTCATTAAGCGATACGAGCGAGCCGTTCATCTTCTTCCAGTAGCCTGCGGCCAGAATGCCCACTGTGACCAGAATAACGATCATCCATTTCAAAGCGGTGTGCTCAGCGAAATAATCCTTCACAAGCAAATCGCCAGTCAGCATTTTACCGGCAGTGAAGGCCAGTACGCCGGATCCGATATACACGATCCATGGATATTTCTCCACCCAGGAGATGAAGAGCGTGCTGCCCCATACCATAATCGGAACACTGATCAATAAGCCGATGATGACAAGCCAGAAGTCTCCATGAGCCGCTCCGGCAACAGCCATGACATTGTCAAAGCCCATGACCGCGTCGGCAACAATTATGGTTTGGATTGCGGGCCACAGCTGGGGCTTGGCCTCGACATTGTGCTCCTTCTTGTCAACGAGAAGCTTGTAGGCGATCCATATCAGCACCACGCCTCCGATGAGCAGCAGAGCGGGAAGCTTGAGGAGCCAGACTACAGCGAGGGTGGCTAGCGCCCGAATGACGATGGCGCCGACGGTACCCCATAAAATCGCGTTGCGTTGATGCTCTTTCGGGAGATTCCGCGCCGCCATTCCGATCACGATCGCGTTATCTCCGGCCAAGACGAGGTCGATTAAGATGATGCTGAGTAATGCAGTGAAAAATGCCGGTGAAAACCACTCCATGTACGACACACTCCTTCAGGTGATTTGTTGAACTACATAAAAATGACCTCTACCAATTATGGTAAAGGTCATTTAAACGCAGAAAAGACCTTTACCTAGTAATGGCAAAGGTCTTGCTAACAACGTGGACGTTGCCAATAAAGCCGGAGTTTCCCTTGCGGGATTCCCGAATTGACGACTTTACTGTAACAGCTACTCCCCTTTGGAGGACATCTTATGTAATTGACATCATTGTACCGAGTAGACAGGCTCTTTGTCAACCCTTTTTTGAGCAGAAAGGACTAAACGCTGCGGAAAGCTTCCATGATCGCGTTATATTCGTCTTCATTACCTGTGAAGTCTTCCTTGCGAAACCGGTGTTCCGCCCAGTGCATCATAGCAGGTCTGCTCAGGAAGGTATGGCAATCCTCGCCCCATTGATCCGATATTTCCCTTAAAATGAGCTGCTTGCCGTTCTCTTCCACCGTGAGCATGTTCCATTTGTCTTTTTTGTAGATGACGTGTTTTTGAATGCCGTGTGCCACTGATCCATTACCCCTAACGTGTATAGTTATAGCTAATTTATCATGTCCGATGCTAGAAAAGCAAAGTACAAAGCGCTTGAAAATTAAATATTGCCACCGCTTGAAGCCATATGGTATGATCTACCAAAGCTTCAGCACGGATCGGAGGGTCTGTGGAAGCTTGAGCCAAGGTCATGCGATGACCATAGCTAGCTGAGAAGAGGAGAGATGAGACATGAGTCAAGTGAAGTATGAACAAATCGGTGTTGCCATGACATGCCGCTCCTATGAGGAGTATATCCGGATGTTTGCGCTGAATCCGTCTGCAGTCAGCACGGGCCCCATTCTTGATGTGGCGGCCGGGGCTTCTTCGTTCGTCGCAGAGGCGTACGCCAATGGGACGGAGGCCGTAGCTGTCGATCCGCAGTACGGGAACGGCTTCGAGGAGATCATAGACCATGCCAGCCGTGAGATTGAAGCCTCCACCGCCAAGCTGGACCGGCTAAAGGAGCATTTAGACTGGACGTTCTACGGCGATCTGACACGGCACAAGGCTATGCGAGAAGCATCCTTGCATCGTTTTGCCGAGGATTTCCGCAGCGGCCGGGAGCAGGGGAGATACGTGGCGGCCACGCTACCCAAACTGCCGTTTGCATCCGATACCTTTCCCCTTGTGGTAAGCAGCCATTTTTTATTTTTGTATCATGAACAATTCGATTATGATTTCCATATATCGGCGATTCGCGAATTATACCGGGTTTGCCGTCCCGGAGGGCAAATTCGCCTGTATCCGGTGATGACGCTCGGCTTCGAGCCTTATCCCTGCATGGATCGTTTGCTGACAGATGTGAGAGCCTTTGGAGGAAAGCCGGTGATCGGTGCAACGGGGCTGCCGTTTATCCCCGAATCCGCCAATTATTTGCGTATTGACAAGGCTCATGAATAAAACGAAGCAAGTTGATTTATCCTTATAATGGTGATATACTTGACACATTCGCCCTTGATGGCGATACATCTAGGAGGTTGTTTTCATTGAAAGGTACAGTAAAATGGTTTAACGCAGAAAAAGGCTACGGATTCATTCAAGTAGAAGGCGGCGACGATGTATTCGTTCACTTCTCCGCAATCCAAGGCGACGGCTTCAAGACATTGGATGAAGGTCAAGCGGTTGAATTCGAAATCGTTGAAGGAAACCGTGGTCCTCAAGCGGCTAACGTTATCAAGTTATAAGATAGATGCTCCTCTGTAGGAGCTCTTATATCATAGCACAGCCCAAAGAGCGGTTCCCTGGAGTTACCTCCGGGAGCCGCTTTTTTGTGTTGCTTTTGAACATCGCGCGGTTGCGATATGAAAAAAACCGGCTGTCGCTATGACAGCAACAGCCGGAGTACTTGTTCCTATTCAATAATGGTCAAAATGTCGTCGATCTCTTTGCGGGCCAATCGGGCCGGACGCTCCGACGGATGTCCCAGCGCAATGACCATGTTGATCTGACACTCCGGGCGAATATTCAGCAGCTCCCGCAGCTGCTCTTGCGCGAGCAGCACCGGTCCGGTCATCGGACAAGTAGCGAGGCCGCGGGCATGGGCCGCCAGCATCAGGTTCTGCGCGGCAAGGCAGCTGCTCTTGATGCCTTCCTCTTCCCACACGGCATCGGATACGAAGCCGATCGGATCGAAGATCCGCTCACGGAACTTGGAGGCATAAGGAGTCGCCAAACAGACGATCAGCACAGGGGCCTGAGAGAAGGCGGTGGCATACGGACCGAACGATTTGACCAGCAGTCGTCCTTCCTTGGACAATCCCTTCTGCTCGGCCTCTTCGCCTTTCTTATGAAGCTGTTCCCAAGTCACGCGCTCGATCTCTTGAATCAGCTCACGGTTCTTAACGGCAATGAACTCCCAGGTCTGAGAATTCGTGTCGCTCGGTGCATACCGTGCGCAATCGATAATTTCGCGTATATCCTCCAACGAAACTTCCTGCTCCGTATATTTCCGGACACTGCGCCGGTCAAGTACGATGTTCTTGAACTCATCATAGTGAATAGTAGAAGTAGTAGTGCTGGTCATTCGTCTTCATCCCTTCAAAGGCTGTCATGATCGCATTGGTTTAGTACCAGGTGTTAAAAGTTACCCTTCATTATAAACGATATGTATGACAGCCCGCAACCTTTTAACACATCAAATCATACATCGAGAAGAGCGGTGATCATTCGATCACTGAAGCACGACGGTTTCCCCCTCCTGCAGGCCGCTAAGCACTTCCGTTTTGTCCGGCGTTTCCAGCCCGATCTGGAGAATCCGCTTCTCCAGTCCTTGCGAGCCCTCAACCATGACGTAATATTGCTCCTTATCCCGTTGGATGGCCAGGGTAGGAATGACCAGTGTGCCTTGCTTCCGGTCCGTTTCGATGGTCGCTGTTAGGCTTAAGCCCGCAATCAACTGCTCATGAGGCTCAAGCGAAATGACGACCTCAAACTGGGCTGCAGCTGCGTTCGCGGCACCGGAATCGGAAGCGGTTTTGGCAAATTTGGACAGACGTTCCACCTTGCCTTGCAGTTTGACTCCCTTCAACGCCTCGACCTTGACCTGAACGGTCATGCCCACCTTCAGGCGGAACAGATCATATTCCCCAACCATGCAGAGCAGCTGAAGCTTAGTAATATCGACAATTTTACCGATACGTTCGTTTTCCTTGACGGATTGGGGCTCCTTCGTATCGTTAAACAGGAAAATGCCCTCCTCCGGTGCAAGGAACTCAGCGGATTTCAGCTTCTCCGTTTTTTGCGTCAGCTGCTTGTAGTTGTGTTCGAGGGTCAAGCGGCTAATGTCCTCCTGCATCCTGCGTGTCTCCGCTTGCGCGAATCGCTGCTTCGCTTCCGTTTCCCCGACAGAGGCAGCGGTAACAGTGGAGATCGTTCCTGTGCTTTCTTGAAATTCGGCAAGCCGGAGATCCATCTCCTGCTTCTTATTTCCCGCCTGAAGCTGCGCGATTTCACTTTGCATGAGGGAATCGTCCAGCCGGAACAGCACATCGCCTTTTTTCACCTGAGCGCCGTCGGTTACGGACCAGCTCTTCACATCCGCGGTGAAAGGGGCATTCACATAGGTTTCCTTCTGATAGGAGGACTTCCCTTTGACCTCAACGGTGCTGACAATATCCTCCCGTGCCGCTTGAAATCGCAGGGCGTTCGCTGTCTGCAAGGAGTTCTGAGGCGGAGGACTTGACGGGTGGCTTTGTATGTAAAGGGTCGCCGTCACACCGACAACCGTCATCACGGCTAAGGAGGTAATCCATGTTTTCTTTTTCATCGTTTTTCTCTCCCGGTTAGTCTCGTTTAATAGCGGTAAGCGCGTCGGTTTTGGACGCTTTGACGGCCGGATAAATGCCGGACAGCACTCCGGTCAACACGGCGAAGAACAGTCCTAACGGCAGAATCCAAGGACTGATGAACAAAAACTCCTGATCGGCTCCCGGCCGGGGAGGGGAAAAGCGCAGGACAACGATGTTGATCCCCCAGATGACCCAATAGGACAGGAGGATGCCGGAGAAGCCACCAAGTAAGCCCAGCAAAGTGGATTCGATCATGAACATGTTGCGAATTTGCCTCAGGTTCGCTCCCAGCACCTTCATAATGCCGATCTGGCGCCGTCTCTGGTAGGTCGACATGGTCATGGCTACTACGATGGAAATCGAAGCGACGAACAGAATGAACAGCCCTACGCCTCCGAACACAAGCCGAAGGATTACCAGCTCGCCGGCCATTCTCTCTTCCCGATGGATGTTCGTCTCCACCGAAAGGCGAAGCTTCTGAAGCAGCTGCTCTACCTCTCGTACATGCTTGCTGTCATCAATTTTCAGCTTGACCTCGTTGTAATCGCCGCCGGCCGCTGTGCTGCGGGGATTCTCGATAGCCTTGCCCCCGTTCATAGCCAGCATGGCGTCCTGCAGACGCTTGCCGAGGGCGGGGGAGACGAAGGCCGTCTTCTGGTTCATGATGACGTCGTCAGGGACGCCTTCGGGCTTTTTCAGCACGCCGACGACACGAAGAGGGATGGGAGTGCCGCTGATTTCTCCCACTCCTTGCAGATGAATACGCGGCGTCAGAATAAGCTGCTTCTGATACAGAGGATAAGCGATCAGCATCTGCTCCCGCCATCTCTGCTCGGCTTCACGACCGGACGGAACTGGATTCGCTTGTCTTCCGGAAGCGGCGGATTGCTGGTCTCTAAGGCCCATGGTTGCACCGTAGCTGAGAATGATGGTGTTCTCGAGCTCGGTGGGGCCTCCCTGATGCATTTCGTAGCCGAAATCGTCGAGCGTATCCAATTCGGTCGCATAGAGCTCATAAATATTGCCTCTCTTGCCATCCACCTCGAACTCATAGCCGTTCAAGGTTTGGTACGAAGCGAGCGCCTTCACATGCGGCAAGGTACGCATCAGCTCGACCTTGGCCTTGGTCAGCTCGTAAGGCTTCGAAGCGTTCGGGTCGGCGCTTCCTCCGTCAGACTCCAGGTTCTGTCCGCTGCGGACCGTAATTTCATCCGTCTTTAAATAGAAGCCCATGGATTTACGGCTGTAATGATTGACGGACTCACCGAAGGAGAGGGCGACGATAATGGATGCAGAGCCGATGGCGATGCCCATCGCGCATAAGGCGGTTACCACGATCCTGCGTTTCAGCTGATCCCAGCCAAGCCGTAAGTAGTCACCGAATTTCATTCGCCGTCACCTTCCCACGATGCGTCCTCGACCAGTCGGCCGTCACGCAGCTGAATGACCCGACGGGTCCGTTTGGCTACCTCAAGCTCATGCGTTACGATGACGAAGGTGATGCCGAGCGTCCGGTTGAGCTCCAGCAGCAGGTCAATAATCTCCTTTTCGGTCTTGGTATCGAGGTTTCCTGTGGGCTCATCCGCGAATACGATCGCCGGCTCCGTAATCAGCGAGCGTGCGATACTGACGCGCTGCTGCTGACCGCCGGACAATTGGGAAGGGAACATCTCCGATTTGTCGCCAAGGCCGACCTTTGTCAGCAGGCTCAGCGCTTTCTCCCGCCGCAGCTTGGATTTCATCCCCTGGAATACAAGCGGCAGCTCGACATTCTCCCGGACCGTAAGATGGGGAATAAGCTCGTAGGCCTGGAATATAAACCCGATATGCGCTCGTCGAAATTCGGCAAGCTGATTCTCATTCATGGTTTCGATGCGATGACCGGAGATCTTAATGCTGCCGCGTGTCGGCTTCATAAGCCCGGCCATTAAATTCAGCAGCGTTGATTTGCCGGAGCCGGAGCTTCCGAGAAGAGCGACGATCTCGCCCTTGTGCACCTCGAAGTTGATTTCTTGAAGCACCGGCGCCGGATCGCCGGCAATAAGAAATTCGTGCGATAATTGTTCTACGGCAAGCACATAACCCCTCCGATTCTAGTTCTGGTTGGTGTTAGACTAGACGTGGTACGCAAGGAAGAGTTGCAGGAATTGGATAAACTTAAGAAATTGTTAAGACTTGGTACCAAAAAAATACCCGACATCAGCATCAGGCCGATCGTCGGGCAGAGAAGTATAATTAGGAGCTCGAGGCTTCCTCAGCCGGCTCTTGATCTTTAAGCACCATGTGAAGCACGATAAAACCGATCATAGCAATAAAGGCCAGAACAGAGCTTACGCTGTACACCGTATGAGGTCCCCAAGTATTAAAGACCCATCCGCCCACCAACCCGCTGAGCAAGCCGGCCAGACCGGACCAGGTGACGGCGAACAGCGCTTGACCGGAGGCGCGAAACTGATCCGGCACGAGACGCTGAATGTAACGGATGACCGTAAACAGGAAGATACCGAAAGACAAGGAGTGCAGCAGCTGAATAAAAATGACAAGACTAGGGTCCGTCACCCGGCTCATTAGCAGGAAGCGTACGGTATAGACAAGACTGCACAGGATCAGCAGCGGAAGCTCCTTGAAGCGGTGGCCGAACCTGCTCAGCAGGAAGAAGATCGGAATCTCCGCGAGTGCCGAGGACATCCAGGACAGACCCACAAGAGATGGGTCCGCTCCGAGACGCTGCAGGAATAGCGCCAGGAAATTATCATTCATGCGATGGGCGACGGAGACGGTTAATACGATCAGCATAAAGGCGAGAAAGGGCCGGGAAGATATGATGGGCAGCAGATTGCTGAAGTCCGGCTTGTTGCGGCTTCCTTCTCCTGCATCCTTAAGCCCTAAAGAAAGCAGGAAGGAGAGACCGATAGTAAACAGGCATAGGTACACGATCAGGTCTGTCCCCATTCCTTTCATCAGCTGTCCGAAGACGAGGGCGGCAAAGGCGAAGCCGATGGAGCCCCAAACCCGGAAGGAAGCGAAGCTTTTGCCCGTGTTGCGTATGCTCAGCAGCGTTAGGCTATCTGTCAGGGATGTCACCGGCGATTGAAAGAAGAAGAATACCGACATCAGTACAAGAAGCAAGGTATAGGCATCACTTTGAAACACAAAAAAGGCCAAGATCCACTGGCCGATCAGGACCAGGATCAATATTTTTTTGACTGTCCGGTACTTGTCGCTCAAGAAGCCCCAGAACAGGTTCGAGCCGATCCCGATCAAGGGGCCGATCGAATAAATCGCTCCGATCTGTAGGGTGGAAAGCCCGCGTGACTGGAAATACAACGGGAAATAAGAAACAATGACGGCCATCGTCATATAGCAGGAAAATGAAAACGTTCGAAGCACGGTAAAAGAAGAAAACAAAGCATTCCGATCCTTCATTTATTGTCCACTCGATTCTGCATTCATAGCATTTTTCACCGCCGCCGGATGCGGCAGTCTTCCTTCCGTCCGGCCGGCAAGCCAGATCACATACATCACCACGGCAACCTCGGCCAGCACGCCAAGCGATTGTGCGAAGGCGCCGATGCCTCCGTTCCAGCCCGGGAACAAAAGAGAGGTCACAAGCAGCGTAATGAGCGTAATGCCGACATTTGAAGCTTGAGACCACACCATGACCTTCGTTTGTCCCCGCAGCATCAGCAGACCGTTGCCGAAATCCAGAAGAGGGAAGATCAGCGTCATGATCATGAACACCTTCAATGTCGATATGCTGGCTTCCTGCAGCCGCTCGTTAACCCCCATGACATGCTCCAGAAACCAAGGTCCTGCGGAGGTATAAGACAGTATGGCGATGAGCAGGCTGGGAATAAGCCACAAAATAAAGAAAAAGCGCCGCACGGAAGCTGCGTCCTTGCGGTAAAAGTTCATTACAATTTGATGTGTATAGGAGAAAAAGCTCATCACCAGCTGCGCCAGGCTCGCCGCTATAGCGAAGGAGGCAATGGCCAGCTTGATGTCCGTTGTTTTGCCGAGAAAGGCATTAATGGAAGGCCCGACAATAACGGCGAGCAGCGACGAATACAGCAGCGGCCGGTAAAATTGAAAAATTTGCGCTGGCTTGCTGACGTCATGATCTTCCTTCACTTCTGGAATCGAATGCTTCAGTAAGGATCTCCCTTCCCAGAAGCTGACGGCGGCTTCGACGGCCATACCTGTAAGGAAAATGATGGCCCCTACGGTCCCGCTCTCGACGCCTTTATGAATAAAGTAGAGAGAAAGCAGGTACATGCTGAGCAGCCTGACAAGCATGCCGATGGTAAGCCATTTGGTACGAAGGTTATAGATGATGATCCCATGATAGAGACAGCGAATCCCCGAGAAGATGCTGACGAACATGAGAACGCGGTACACCTCCAGCATCGGCTCGACCATGCTCTCTTCCGCGCCGAAGATATGGCGGAAGATCCAGGGACCGAGAGGCGAATAGCTGATCGTTAACCCCAAACCGAAAATGGCTCCGAGCACGCTCCAGCCTACGATGGACATGGCCCGAAATGACCGGCGGTCGCGAACGAGTGCCGAGCAGGTCTGCCGAAGCAGGACGGCAGGGCGTTCGATAATCCCCAGAATGCTAAGCGGCAGCGCATAGCTGGCGATGATAATTTCCGGTTGGGCGGATCGTGCCAAGGTACTATTGATGATGACATGGGAGATCGTTACCAGGCTGGCCGAGATGCCAAGCGGTATGAAGAAGGCGAGCAGCTGCCGGAACGAGATCCTTGTTGCTTGTGGCTCAGTCATGCTGTTGTCCCCCGCATTAAGTAGATGGTATACGCCGTATCGTTAACATTCCTAACATTATAGCACGAACGAAGGAATCGTGAGTGAAAAAAATTCGGAATGCCACTGGCTTCGTACGGGGGGTTCGTGATACATTATTATAAATAAACTGCTATAAGCCTTGCGATCCTTCCGTTCGGCGGAAGGTAGAAAGGAGAGAATTACCATGTCTTATACCTTTGATCTTGACCGGCGCTTAGGAATTCCGCTTCCGCATCTTCTGAAGGAGTGGGAGGATTACACCGAGTATGAGCAAGCGGATATTTTGCTGCAGTGGGAAAGAATCCGCGGTACGATTCCAGAGCAGATCAAGAAGCTGGAACGGATTATTATCTTGAAGCAGGATCAGCTGAACGGCGAGGATCACTTTCCGACCTCCTGCCGTTTAAACAGCGAAATCGCCGAGCTGGCCAGCACCATCAACGAGCTGCATTTGTGGTTTCGAGTGAATCAGGATATCTCGTCCGGCAGGACGCATCAATAGAGCAAATCTCGGCAGCAGCGTAAGGAGGGCATTACGTTTGAGTTGGACCGAAACGTTACACAGGCTTGCAGGGTCATTGACCGCTCACAAGCCTTCGCTATACCCGGCTGAGGAATGGGACGATTTGAATGATATCAAGATCGGCAAGCTTTCTGTCGACGGGTTTCAAGGAGAGCAGCGCACTTACGCCCTGGCTGTGAAAGCAGGCCTTCATCTGTTTAACGAAAGTTTGGATGCCTCGCATGAGCTTTCCCAGAGCCTTCATCATCCTACAGGCAGCTTCTGGCACGGCATCATGCATCGCATGGAAGGGGATTACAGTAACGCCAAGTATTGGTTTCGCATGGTCTCCTCCCATCCGGTTTATGAGAGATTGGCGAAGGATGCCTCTCAGTACTTAAAAGAGTGCAGCCTGTCGGACATTTCGAATGCGCCAATTCGTGAGAAGCTGGAGAAGTTGAGCGGCGCATCGGAATGGGACCCCTACGCATTCGTGGATCTGGTGGAGCATCAAGTGACTGTCGCACGCGAGGCGGGGGCAGAGGAGCTGCTGCAGCATATCCAATGGCTTGAAATGAGGCGGCTTTTGCAGTATTCTTACGCTCAAAGCGGCGGTGGAGGTCAGTTGATTGAACTTCCAGAGCACTAGCCTACAGCCTAAGGCGCCGGGAAATCCGCTCCGTCTGATGTATTGTGTGTACCGCTATATCCTGCCCGGAGTTCGGGAGCAGCTCGCCTCCTGGAGGGAGCTGGCCGATCGGATGCCGGACCCGGAGTTGCGAACGCAAGCGATTGCCAGTATGACCAGCAAGCAATTCCACTGCGAAGGCGGGGCTGTCTATGCCGCGGCCCATTTGCCGATGCGGCATGTGCTGATCCCGCTCATTGTTGCGTTCCAAACGATCAGCGATTATTTGGACAACCTGTGCGATCGGAGCACCTCGCTGGACCCGGTTGATTTTCGCCGGCTGCACCAATCGATGTTGGATGCCGTAGACCCCGCAGAGCCTCTTCATGACTATTATGAGTTTCGTGAAGAGAAGGACGACGGCGGTTATCTGTATGAGCTGGTCAAGACGTGTCAGGCCAGTATTCGGATGCTGCCCTCCTATTCCGTTGTTGCAGAGGAAGTAAGGCATTTGGTCGGACTGTACTGTGATCTCCAGGTGTACAAGCATATTCGCCATGACCTGCGTGAAGCCGCGCTGGATGAATGGTGGAGCAAGCACGCATCGGCCTATCCTGCCATACGCTGGAATGAATTCGCCGCCGCTACCGGTTCGACGTTAGGGGTTTTTATGCTGTTTTTGGCGGCATCCCAGCCTAAGCTTCAGCCTGACTCGGCAAAACGGATTCATGAAGCTTACTTTCCTTACATTTGCGGCTTGCATATTTTGCTTGATTATTTGATTGACCAAGAGGAGGATCTGATCGGGGGCGACCTGAACTTTTGCAGCTATTACGGGGGCATGGATGAAACGGTGGACCGCATTGCGGAGATCGTTCGTCAGGCCCATGCGAAGGTGGATCTGCTGGAAGCGCCGAAGTTCCATAGGATGATTATCGAGGGCTTGCTAGCCCTGTATTTGTCCGATCCCAAGGTCAGCAAGCAAACTCAGGTGAAGCGCATTTCCAGGCAGCTGATGAAAGGAAGCCCGATGATGCGGATGTTTTTCCTGGTAAACAGCGTATGGATCCGGAAGACGTCTTAATTTATAGAATATACAGAATGTGCTATTGCACAGAGGAGGAGCCTACTTATGACAGTGAAAAAAATTGCCGTTCTTACCAGCGGCGGAGATTCGCAAGGAATGAACGCCGCTGTTCGCGCGGTTGTGCGCAGCGGCTTGTACCATGGACTGGAGGTATTCGGGGTTCAGCGCGGCTACGCCGGTCTGATCAATGACGACATTCGTCCTATGGACCTGCGCAGCGTCGGCGATATCATTCAGCGCGGCGGAACCATTTTACAAACGGCTCGCTGCAAAGAATTCACTACACCGGAAGGCCAGCAGCTGGGTGCGGAGAATCTCCGCAAGCACGGCATCGACGGTCTGGTGGTCATCGGCGGCGATGGCTCTTACCAAGGGGCTAACAAGCTGAGCAAGCTCGGCATCAAAACGATGGGGCTGCCGGGTACGATCGATAACGACATTCCGTTTACCGACTTTACGATCGGGTTCGATACGGCGGTTAGCATCGTTGTGGACGCCATCAATAAGCTTCGCGACACGATGAGCTCTCACGAGCGTTCCTCGGTTGTAGAAGTCATGGGCAGACATTGCGGTGATATTGCCCTGTATGCAGGCCTGGCGAGCGGAGCCGAAACGATTCTGGTTCCGGAGGTGCCTTATGATCTGGATGAGATATCGAAACGGATGGCCGAAAATTTCAAACACGGCAAGCGACACAGTATCGTTATCGTAGCGGAAGGCGTGGGCAAGGGCGAGGACATCGCTCGAGGCATTACGGAGCGTAATGGGATCGAGCCGCGCGTTACCGTGCTTGGTCACATTCAGCGCGGCGGTACGCCTACGCATAATGACCGCGTTCTGGCCAGCAGTCTCGGCGACTTTGCCGTGCGCAAGCTGATCGAGGGAGATTCCGGCAAATCCTGCGGTATCATGAAAGGCGAACTGGTCGCAACGGATATCGACAAGGTGGTTCATACGAAGAAGGATTTCAACATGGAGCTGTATGAGCTGAGCAAGCGTTTGTCTCAATAAGATAAGCCGATAAGAAAGAAGGAAGCAGGCCGGTGGGATGGGTCCCATACGCTTGCTTCCTTTTTTAATGCGGTTACTTGTTACGTTCAAGCACCGCAAGGATTTCTCCTGTAGGACGGTTGCCTTTCTCCGCATAAAGAATGCGGCCGTCTTTCCCGATCACATACACTACTCGCTGCTGACCGAACAGTCCAAGGATTTTGCCGACGTCATAAAGCTGGCGGATCGCTTGATCGCGGTCAACTACTAGCGGAAAATCATACAGGAATTTCTTCGCAAAGGTTTGATGTTCCTCTAAAGTGCCTGGATTGATTCCCAGCACCAAGGCGTTATATTCTGCATACAGCGCTGCAGAGTCGCGAACCGCACATAACTGCTTGGTGCAGATCGGGGTTTCATCCTTCGGGTAAAAAATAAGTACAATCGGTTGCTTACCCAAATATTCCTGAAGAAGGATCTGACCCTTCGTGCTGTGAGCTGTAAAGGCAGGTGCGGCTTGACCGACGGACAACATGGGGAAGTCCCTCCTTTTTTTCGACCGGCTCGCAGCCGGTTATTCCCAACATGACTTCATTGTATAGAAACATATACGGGCGGGCAAGCCGAGGCTTGCTTCTACAAGATTTTTCCGTTAGGATGGGGGAGCAGTCCATCGACCCAAGGAGGACATTGTATGTATATGTATAAAATGGAAGTCGAGCTTCGGACCCATTCCATCCATGTGATCGTGATGGCCGAGAATGACGCTCAAGCCTTCGAATACTTGGAAGAGCTGCTTGTTCGGCATTACGTGAAAAGCCCGGAGGTGACCGAGGCAAGTATTATCGAGAAAAAGCGTGCGGTCAAGGGCTCAGGCTATGTGATTGAGGCCTCCTCGTAAACAACTGCATCCGGAAGTTTTTGGATTGACTTACTCATACTTATAATACTAAAATGTATGTCAAGTTGACGGAGAGCAAAGGAGAGGGACTTATGAATATTATCATATTGGCGGGAAGCAACCGGAAAGCGGCAACAAGCACTTTGCTTTCCCATTATATTGCATCGCAGCTGAAAGAAAAGGGAGCTACGGCCCGGGTGTTTGATTTGTACGAGAAGCCGATCCCCTTTTATTCACCGGATACGGAATCGTCCGACGCCAACCTGCTGGAGATGAAGGAAGCGCTGCTTCGCGCCGATGGCATTGTTCTTGCAACGCCCGAGTATCACGGGAGCATGTCCGGCGTTCTGAAGAACGCGCTCGATCATGTCGGCTTCGATTATTTTGACGGTAAGGCCGTGCTTTCGGTCAGCTCTGCGGGAGGAGCGGTCGGCGTCAGCTCGCTTCAGCAGCTGCAGACCATTGTACGGAATGTTCACGGGATCAATTGCCCCGAATGGATCTCGATTGGCGGCGAGCAGCGTGCCTTCAATGACAACGGTGAACCGGCGGATGAGAAAACAAAAGCTCGGGTTGAAAAAACAATCACTTATTTTGTAAAGCTAGTACAAACGGTTCGACATTAAGTGTATAATAACGACAAAAAGAATGTCTGCCGGGCGGCATGCCTTGAAGGGCATTTTTTTTGTGCACATTAAAAGTTATCGGAGTGAGCTTACGATGGGTGTGGATTTGGGAAATGATTGGTCGGCCCTGTTGCAGGAAGAGTTTCAAATGCCTTATTACTTGGAGCTTCGGGAGTTTTTGAAGAAGGAGTATTCGCAGCAAACGATCTATCCGTCCATGCATGATATTTTTAATGCGCTTCGGTACACAAGCTATGCGGACACGAAGGTCGTGATCCTTGGTCAGGATCCTTACCACGGCCCAGGCCAGGCACATGGACTCAGCTTCTCCGTTCAGCCGGGCATCCCTCTGCCTCCCTCCCTGCAGAACATGCTAAAGGAGCTGCGGGACGACCTCGGCTGCACCATGCCGGATAACGGCTGCCTTGTGCCATGGGCCCAGCAGGGGGTTCTGCTGCTGAATACGGTATTGACCGTTCGGGAAGGTCAGGCTGCCTCCCACAAGGGCAAAGGCTGGGAAACGTTCACCGACCGGATCATTTCACTGCTGAACGAACGGGAACAGCCGGTCATCTTTATTCTGTGGGGGAGCCATGCGCAAAGCAAGCTGGGTCTGATCACCTCAGGCCGCCATCATGTGCTGAAATCGGTCCACCCAAGTCCGCTTTCCGCACATCGCGGCTTCTTCGGGAGCAAGCCTTATTCGCAAGCAAACGCCTTGCTGGAGCGCATGGGACGAGACAAGATTGAGTGGCAGCTGCCGAGTCTCCATGCCGCCAGGATCGGATCTGCTTGATCTTTCGATTCTGTATCGAGGTATAGTGTTACAACGAGATAAATATCCCCGGGCAGCCGGTGCGATCCATTAGGAAAGTGGTGCGAGACCTGTGAGTACACCCGAGAAAGAAGCATCAGCCTCAGAGCCTTCTGCAGCCGAAGTGTCCGGTATGGCCAAGCAGCTATGGACACTAAGGGGTTTGAATTTTTCATATTATGCAACAACGGCGGTGCTTCTTCCGTTCCTGCCGATTTATTTTCTCAATCAAGGCTTTACATCAGCACAAATCGGTATCCTCATGACGATTGGACCGTTCGTAGCGATTTTTGCCCAGCCGTTTTGGGGATATATGAGCGACAGGTATAACTCCCTCAAGAAAATTATTTTTCTGCTGTGGGCACTTACCATCTTGTCCAGCGTCGGCATGTTCTTTACAACGGGGTATCCGTATGCGTTGACATTTACTTTGCTGCTGTACTTTTTCATGCTCTCATCCGTTCCGTTATTGGACAGCCTGACGATCAAGTCCGCGCTGCAGGCAAGGAAAAGCTACGGCTCCATAAGGCTATGGGGCTCCATCGGCTTCTCGTCAACGGCCGTGCTGTCGGGTTGGCTGCTGGGCTTATTCGGAGGCTTAGGGAGCATGCCTTATGTGTATTGGTCCATTTGGCTGCTTCCGATTTTGCTTGTTTTTCTCCTCAAAGACGAGAAGGGGCCGGGACAATCCATCGATTTCCGGCAGCTGGCCGGCGTATTGAAGAACAAATCGTTCTTATGGTTTCTGCTGCTCGTCCTCCTGATCATGATTCCGCACCGAATGAATGACGGCTTGTTCGTGCTTTATTTACAAGACCGCGGCGGCACGGACACGATGGCAGGGCTTGCATGGGCGCTTGCGGCGGTAAGCGAAATCCCTACCTTCGCCTTGTTAGGCCGCTATATGCATAAGTTCAATGAGCTGGCCTTGCTGTTTATTGTTTCCGTGTTATACACCGTTCGATGGGTGCTGTACGGATACATTACGGATCCTTTTGCTTTGATGTTCCTGCAGGCTACGCATATGATCACCTTTGCCGTATTTTGGCTGGTTGCCGTGCATTACGTGGACCGGATGGTGCCGGAGGAGCTTCGCTCTACAGGGCAAGCCATGCTGTCTGCCGTATTTCTCGGCGTTGCGGGCATTACCGGCGGTTACGTCGGCGGCCTCATTAAAGATAACTGGGGCGGGGAGGATATGTATTTCTTCGGAGCTGTCTTAACGGCAGTCGCCGCTGTTCTGCTGCTGTTCACGCATCTGCGAAACTGGAGAAGAGTCTAGAGCCCTTTCCATACCCAAAAGCCCTCCATCATCCTGACCGGAAAATGGAGGGCTTCATGTTTGCTGCGAAAACGTTTATTTCGGCTGGTTCGTATTCTGCATAGTTGGGGGAGCTTCATTCGAAGAGGTGAGCTCCTTCTTTGTTTCCTTGTCTTCTATCGTAGAGCTATTGCCTGCGGTTGCATCCTTAAATTCACGAAACATTCTGCCGAAGCCGCGTCCGAGCTCGGGAAGCTTGCTGGGTCCGAACAACAGCAGCGCCACAACGACGATCAGTACGATATGCATTGGGGATAATAATCCACTCATGGGGTACACCTCCGGTAACAATACTTATCTCTATCATACCATTAACCGAGCCAAGCCTGCTAATGATTTTTTACGAAACATTTACAATTTCGAAAATAGGAAGAAAAACGCCTACCTTCAGTGAAGATAGGCGTCCTTCTGATGTTCCGAAATGCTGTATTGAATGATTTCCATGGCATCCTCGGCCTCTAAAGCCTCTAGACCGTGGCGAAGCACGATCTCGGATTCCAATTCCGAGCGTTTAAGAAATGGGTACAACTCCGGCGTTAATTTCATCACAATGATTGACAACTTAACGGTTTCCACAAGCATCACCCTTCCCATATCATCATCTGGTGTTGATAGATCAGGAGCCTCTTACGGAAGTGACACAGGTAAAGCCGAGCAGCAGAGGATGAGACATGTAGTGCCGGTGAAGCTTCTTACATTATAACATAAAATCCGAAACTATGTAGGGGCTGCGATTATTAAATATTGGTTAGGAGCTTCGACGGAATAGCCCCATGACCCCAACGGTTTCGACAATATTGACGAAGGCTTGAGGATCCCATTGCCGGACGACGCGCTGCAGCTCAAGCAGCTCGTAGCGTGTCGTTACCGTCATCAGCATATGCTGAGGCTGCTTGGTATAGCCGCCTTCCGTTTGGATCACCGTAACCCCCCTCTGGATCTTTTTCATTTTTTGCATCAGTAGATCCTTCTTGCGAGTGACGATGAACACCGTAACCTTCATATGTCGAATATGAATCGTATCGATCATTTTCCCGGTAATAAATATCGAGAGCATGGAATACAGGGCCAGATCCCAATTCTGCTTGTAATAACCCAGAGCAATGATGACGATCCCGTTTAACCCGGTCAGGAAGGTGCCGAGAGAGAAGTCCCGCTTTCTGGTAAGGATCGAGCCGATAATGTCAAACCCGCCGGTGGAGCCGCCCGCACGCATGGAGATGCCTGTGCCGACGCCAATGAAGACGCCGCCGGTGACGGCTGCGATCAGCAGGTCCTTGACCAGCGGGGTTTGGGGCAGCAGCTCCATAAACCAAGTGGTGAGAGCTACGGAAACAACACTGAGCAGGATAAAACGGCGCCCGATCGTGCGAAGTCCCCATAACAGAATGGGAAGGTTGCCGATCAGAAACAGAAGGGCAATATTCCAGCCCGTTAAATAACCGACGAGCATCGAGATGCCGGACAAGCCGCCGCTGAGCATTTGATGGGGAATGAGAAACCAGTTAAAGCTTGCGGCGATGCATGCGGACCCCAGCGCCACCACGAGGAGAGGACCTAGGGATGATTGTAATAAACGAAGCAAGGGAAACACCTCCATCCTTAGTATGAAGCGTTCCCCTAGCTTCCAATCATTTTTTCTTAAAAGATCCTGTTCGCTTGCTTGTGCTGGGCTTGCTGGCGCTCGACGAAGGTGCTTTGTAGGTTGGTGTGGAGCCGTCGCTTCGTCTCACCTGTCCGGTGCTTTGGCTTGGTGTCTTGCTTCCGGAAGGCGTGGAAGAGAAGCTGCCTTTTCGTTCGGTTGTCGCCGGCGCGGCAGCAGGACTCTTCGAGCCGGAAGAGCTGCCGGAGCTTCCCGAAGGATAAGGCACGGATTGATACTTGCCGTAATCCTGGTACCTTTTGGTGGAAGTGTAGCCTCGGTAGTCGTACTTGCCGCCGCTGTGCTTCCCGGACCAATCGCTTCCGAAAACCGATTGGATGAGAGCGGCCGTCAAGTAGCCCTGAAGGAAGGAGGAATCGTAATTTTCCTTGGCATATTCAACCGAATCGACTTCAATTAACGTATTCTCCTGCTGATTCGGGTCCTTTTGCAAATGAATGATTTTGCTGTCATACACAAGGAACATTTGCTCGGTGCTTTCCTTGCTGATTTCCTTAGGCTTTTCCTGCTCGGCCAGCGTGCCGGCTACGGTGACAACATCGGTTCCTTCGGCAAGATAAACCTTGGCCGTGCTTTTCCCTTGACCCTGAACATCAATTAATGAATAGTGCTCTTTAATATAGTTACCTGTATTGCCGCAGGCGGTGAGCAGCGCAATCACCAGCAGCAAGGCTATCAGACGGTATCCGTGCTTCACCTAGAGCTCCTCCTTATAGGCAATTTAAGTTCCCTTCATAAACTGAATCTGAGATGCGGGCGTACGCTGACCCAGCATAGCGACATATTTGCCGTCCTGCCATTGCAGGAAAAAATAACGGTCCCCGCTGCCGAAGTATCTCCAGATCATTACTTCGTCGTTTGAACGAAAGTCGGTGCGTCCTTCCGTACGGATCATGTCCTTGCGGTAATGCTCCAGCTCGAACAAGCTGCCGTCACCCAAATCCAGCTGGGTAGGGACGTCGTTCGGATCATCTAAGGACCCTTCGACGAATTCGCATAAAAAACTGTCATACGTTCGACCTTTTTCAATCAGCAAGCATGAAATTTGTTTGCCGTTTTGAATATAATAGATAAAGCGGTGCGGCTCGAAGCCGCGATCGAAATATATCCCTTTCCCGGATACAACGTATTCCTCGAGGTCTACACGGACGATGTCACCGACCCGGGATTCTTCGATCGGGTTACTTTGCCGGGCAGGCGGCTCCTGCTGATTGCTTTTGATTAGGGAACTGACTCGTTTCCATATCGACATTTAGAACGCTCCTTTGCGTGGCTTCCGTGATTTTCGCTAGTACAGCGATCCTTCAACATACATTATACTACGAAGATGACCCTCTTGCGTTTCGAATTGAATTGGCGCTTGTTGGATTATGTCTTGGGTATATGTTATAATACGGAAGATATTCTTAAGTACGGCTTTGACAGTTTCGCTTAAGTCTGTGCGGATGAGCGGTTCATGTGGAGATAAGAATGAAGTACGATAGGAGTCGCGCTTAAGGGTATATATAAAAGAGACCCCCTCTAAAAGGAGAATGAAATCATTTGAAAACATTTAGTGAATTTGGTTTAGAGCCGAAGGTATTGCGTGCCATCACGGAGATGGGCTTTGAAGAATCCACGCCGATTCAGGAAAAAGCGATCCCGGTATCGATGGAAGGCCGCGACCTCATCGGACAAGCGCAAACAGGTACCGGTAAGACGGCTGCCTTCGGTATTCCGCTTGTAAACAAGATTGACGTGAAAGAAGATCGTATCGTAGCACTCATCATGTGTCCAACACGCGAGCTGGCCATTCAGGTTGCCGACGAAATCGAGAAGCTGGGCCGCTTCAAGGGAATTCGCTCCCTTGCGATCTACGGCGGTCAAGATATCGTTAAGCAGATCCGCGCGCTTCGCAAGAAGCCGCAGATCATTATCGGTACTCCAGGGCGCTTGCTCGACCATATCAACCGCAAGACGATCAAGCTGGATGACGTTCAGACCGTTATCCTTGACGAAGCGGACGAAATGCTGGACATGGGCTTCATGGACGATATTCAATCGATCCTGAAGCTGGTGCCGGAAGAGCGCCAAACGATGCTGTTCTCCGCTACGATGCCTGCCAACATTCGAAAGCTGGCTGACCAGTTCCTGCGTAATCCGGAGCATGTATCCGTTATTCCTAAGCAGGTTAGCGCTCCGCTGATCGATCAATCGTACATCGAGCTTCATGAGCGCCAGAAGTTCGAAGCGCTGTGCCGCCTGATCGATATGGAAGCACCTGAGCTGGCGATCATCTTCGGACGTACGAAACGCCGCGTGGATGAGCTGTCGGAGGCTCTTCAGAAGCGCGGTTATACGGCGGAAGGTCTTCACGGCGACCTGTCCCAGAATCAGCGTGATAACGTTATGCGCAAATTCCGCGACGGCAGTATCGATGTGCTCGTAGCTACGGACGTAGCTGCCCGCGGTTTGGACGTATCGGGCGTAACACACGTTATTAACTTTGACCTCCCTCAGGATCCGGAAAGCTATGTTCACCGTATCGGCCGTACGGGCCGTGCAGGGAAGGAAGGCGCAGCCTATACTTTCGTCACACCGCGCGAGATCGACCACCTGTACTTTATCGAGAAGGTGACTCGTCACAAGATCAAGCGGAAGCCGGTGCCGACTTTAGCCGAGGCGATCGAGGGCAAGCAAAAAATGACGGCGGAGCGAGTTCTGGATGTGCTTCAGAACGATGAGCATAACGAGTATAAAGGTCTTGCGATTTCCTTGCTCGAGTCCCATGATTCCGTTCATTTGCTGGCGGCTGCTTTGAAGCTGCTCACAGGGGACAAGAAGGAAATCGAGATCGAGCTGACTCCGGAGGATCCGTTGCGTGCCAAGAAGAGAAGACCGGACGTGCGCAGCGCGGGCAGAAAACCATCGGGTCCTTACGGCACGGCAGGCGGCGCTCGCGGCGGCTACGGCGGCGGCGGCGGCTACCGTGGCGATCGCGGGGGAGATCGCGGCGGTCGTCGTGACGGCGGCGGCTACCGTGATCGTGATTATCGCGGCGGCGGCCGTTCGGAAGGCCGCGGAGAGCGCAGCGGCGGATATTCCCGTCCGTCCAGCAACCGTTCGAACGAAGAAACCTTGGTATAAGAAAGACGGAAAGGCGAGGCTGCGGTTTAGAGCCTCGCCTTTTTTCTTTTCTTTGAAGGTTTCTGGAGGCTCGGCTACCTTGGAGCGGCAAAATACGCTATAATAGACCATATACCTGAAGGAGGGCATCATATTGGAATTTCGAGGCATAATGGGCGGGTTTTACCGAATATCCGAGTGGATTATGCGTCTCTCGGTCATTAACGTCTTATGGATTATCTGCGGTATTCCGTTCTTCCTGCTGGGGCTGATTTTGCTGCAAGCCCAGACGACGGAACAAATTTTGCAAACGTTTCTATTAATGGCCATCGTCGCCCCTTTCTTTCTGTTTCCTTCCACAGCTGCGATGTTTACCGTCGCTCGCAAATGGCTGACGGGCGAGGAAGATGCACCGCTGTTCAAAACCTTCTTTCGCGGCTACAAGGAAAACTATGTGCAGGCTATGCTTGGCGGTTTGATCTATGTTCTGCTCGGAGTCATTCTGTATACGAACTTTAAGTTTTACGGTACACAAGCGGGTGCTTTCGGCGTTCTGCGCTTTCTCGTGATATCGCTTACGGGGCTCTTGTTCATTTCGGTATTCCATTTCTTTTCGATATTGTCCCATCTTCACATGAAGATCTGGCAGATCATCAAGAATGCGCTGCTGATTACGATCGGCAATCCGGTTCGTTCGATTTCCATGCTTGTGCTGAACGGCGTCATCATGTATTTCAGCTTTACGCAGTTTACCTTCCTGATCCCATTTTTTATGGGCAGCTTGGTAGCGGTAGTTTCCTTCTGGCACTTTAACCTGATCTTCGGCAAGCTGCAGGAGAAGCAGCAGCAGCTGGCGGACAAGGAAGCGGAAGCAGCTTCAGAGAAGGAGCTCGAGGAACCGGCGGAAGCCGTTTCGTCGTCGGAGAATAAAATCAATCCTGCGGATCATACTAATACCGATAAACCGTAAATTGCCGTGAATCCCAGCAACTGATGCGGACTCGGAGGTTTACTTTCAACCCGGAACACCCTATAATAGGGATACAACAAAATCCTGCGATGTACGTAACGGTCTTAAAGTTGTTTTGAACCAATGACTGTTTCTAGGGAGACCTACATCGAACCGTTGCTGACCTGCCCTCGAAAAGGGACTTCAAATTCGGTTCTGCGGACACCCACCTGCGAGAGCGGGTTTGAAACACTAGACCGGACGGCATTCGCGGGTTTTTTTGTGCGATTTTTTTTGCAACGGTGAAGGAAAATTGGCTCGATAGCGGGTAATATGCCCATCAGTCAGGAAGTCATCAGCTGAATGCCGATGAGATGGTGGAGCAGGGACGTAAGCTGGCTGAGCTGGGTGAAGGCATCGTTGGCAAGGTGCCGATGTCTACGGACGGTTTAAAGGCCACGAAGCGCCTCATAGAGCTCGGAATCAAGACGAACGTAATCTCTGATCTTCAGGTCGCCTCAGGCGCTTCTGGCGGCAAGAGCGGGCTCGAAGGAGATCAGTCAAATCTTCAAGGTACATAATCTTTCCTCTGATTCTAAATAAATAAATAACCCGAGCCCCTGATGTAGGAGCTCGGGTTTTTGCTATGGAATGCTTAGCCTTCGTTCACCAGGTCGCTGAGCTGATGGAACGTATCCTTCAGAGTCGGATACAGCGTCCTGTAAATACGGTAGTAAGCCTCATAGCGCTGACGATTGGCGTCATTCGGCTCAACGCGGTCAACCACCTGGATCCATGCCTCGCAGAGGGAGGAGATGTCCCGCTGAAGAACACCGGAGGCTGCCATCACTGCCGCACCATAGGCCGGGCCGTCTGTGGAGTTGACCGTGACGACAGGATAGCCGAAAATATCGGCGATCATTTGGCGCCAGAACAGGCTTCTGGCACCTCCGCCATTAACGCGAAGCTCCTTAATCTCAATGCCGGATTGTTTCACAAGCTCCATGGAATCCCGCAGCCCGAAGGTGATGCCCTCCAGCACGGCACGGGTCAAATGCGCTTTCGTATGGCGCAGGTTGAGGCCGATAAAGCCGCCGCGGGCCTTCGGGTCCGGATACGGTGTCCGTTCTCCCGTAAGATAGGGAACGAACAGCAAGCCTTCACTCCCTAACGGCGCCGTTTCAGCCAATGCTGTTAAATACTCGTAAACATCCCGGCCTTCCGCCTTGGCCTGCTCCAGCTCTTCGTAGGCAAAGTGGTTCTTCCACCACTGGAAGGAACCCCCGGCGGCCAGCATTACGCCCATGCGGTGCCATTTGCCCGGCACGCCGTGGCAGAACGAGTGCAGACGGCATTCCTCGTCTGCTTGATAGGTGTCGTCATGTACGAAGACGACACCGGAGGTGCCGAGCGCGACGGACGCGATCCCCTCGCGCACAACACCAACGCCGACCGCACCGCAGGCTTGGTCGCCGCCACCGGCTACGACCGGCGTTCCGGCCGCCAGCCCGGTCAACGCCGCTGCGGCCGGAAGCACGTGGCCGGCCACCTCGTTGCTTTCGAAGAGCGGCGGGAGCCATTCCGCAGGAAGGGCCAGCCGCTCCAGCACCTCGGAAGACCAGCGGCGGTTCGCTACATCCAGCAGCAGCGTGCCGCTGGCGTCGGCCATATCCATGCCGAAGGCTCCGGTCAGCTGCAGGCGGACATAATCCTTCGGCAGCATCAAATGCGCTGTCCGCCGGTAGTTTTCCGGCTCGTGATTCCGCAGCCACACAGCCTTCGGCGCCGTAAAGCCGGTCAGCGCCTTATTGCCTGTCAGTCGTCCTAGTTCTTCCTTCCCAACGACTTGCTCAATCCACTCACACTCTTCCGCTGTCCGTTGGTCGCACCAGAGTAAGGCAGGGCGGACCACGTTCAGCTCGGCATCGAGGAAGACGGAGCCGTGCATTTGCCCGGAAAGTCCGATGCCGGCTACCTCTTCACCGCGGACTTGACACTTCTCCAGAAGCTCGCGGATACAAGTGCTGCTTCCGTTCCACCAGTCCTCCGGCTGCTGCTCCGCCCAGCCCGGCTGCGGCTGCAGCAGCGGGTATTCTACGCTGTGACTGCCCTTAACGGCACCTTGCTCATCCACGAGAATGCACTTGACGGCAGAAGTCCCTAAATCAATCCCCAAAAAATAAGACATATCGGTCACCCCACGAAGGATACTTACTTTGTTTAATGAATAAACAAATGTTAGTTTATACTATTCGCAGTGAACGATGAAAATCCTGCTTCTCCCCAGAGCAGACACAAATTTATTTTTTACCATGAACAAGCACTGCTTTTCTTTAAAAGGAAGGATGTAACGAAGGGATCCCCTTATCGATATGAATGAAAATCGTTGGCATAGCCTTATGCTTTGTTCGATATACTCTAATTAATGAAAAAACCATTGAAAATCGTTGGCTTACTTCTCCATTACCTCTTTCTCTTACATGAAATCAGTGATATGATAAAAGATAGTGTTACCGGATAGGCATGACGTACTAGAAACAATTACTTCAATGGGTGTGCTTACCTCAACTTTTTGTTACTTTCAGGGGGAGCATGCAAACTAAATAGGAGGGAAAGCTTTGCTGAAGCGTACCTTGATCGGACTGATTCGCAGTCATGAAACTACCGGAGAGAAAGCGAAGGATCCGGCGCTCAAAACCCGCTATTATAAAATTTCGATGGATCAGGCATGGGATGAAATCATCAACATGTTCAAGAAGCTTAATGGGTACAAGCTTCTTCATGAAGTGAGAAGCGTAGGGGAGATCGTGGTCGAGAAGAGAACGATCACAGGCAGGACACAGGATATTACGCTGACCCTATTTGGCATCAACCCTCTGAAGACGGCGGTTGATATTTATTCCGCATCGCGCGGCTCATTAGGTGATCTGGGCTCCAATTATCGGACGATTCTCGACATCTACAAGCACATCGACAAGAAGCTTGCTGCATATAAAATCAATGATTAACCTGTCTGAAACGAAAAAACAGCACGGAAGTCGAGGCTTCCGGCTGTTTTTTTGTGCAGAAATGTTCGATTGCGCAAAGCATGCGCTGCCGATATTAAACGAGCTTCTTCACAGCTTCAATCGCTGCTTCGTAGTTCGGATGCTCGGTCATTTCGCTTAGGTACTCTACATATTGAATGGTATCGTTAGCGTCGATTACGAAGATGGATCTCATATCGAGAGCCAGTTCTTTAATCAGCACGCCGTATGCCGTACCGAAGGAATGCTCTTTGTAATCGGACAAAGTAACGACTTTATCAATGCCTGCGGCACCGCACCAGCGGGATTGCGCGAAAGGAAGATCCACGCTGATCGTCAGGACAACAACATTATCGCCGAGCTTTGCTGCTTCTTCGTTGAAACGGCGAGTTTGGGCATCGCACACGCCTGTATCCAAGGAAGGTACTACGCTGATCAGCTTCACTTTTCCTGCATAGTCAGCCAGGGAAGCTGTTTCAAGCAAGTTTTTGTTCACTTTGAAGTCGGGAGCCTTGTCGCCGACTTTGAGTTCCGGTCCGACGAGAGTGATCGGATTGCCTTTCAGCGTTGCTACGCCTGTACGCTCTTGTGCCATAGTTACGTTGGCCTCCTTATAAGTACCTGAGAATGATTGGTATTTCACCGTTACTTATTATAAACTTAACGCAAGGAACTTGTCCAATTTGAGAGGAAGATTTACTTGGAATTAAGACAGCTTCAATATTTTGTGAAGGTGGCCAGAAAACAGCACGTCACGCAAGCGGCAGAGGAGCTTCACGTGGCGCAGTCGGCCGTAAGCCGCCAAATCCACCAGCTGGAGGAGGAGCTGGGGGTTCAGCTGTTCATACAGAAGGGGCGAAACCTGCAATTAACCTCGGTCGGCAGACTGTTTCTCGACCGGGTGGAATCGATTCTGGCCGATCTGGAGCGGGCGAAAAGCGAAATCCATGAATTCCTGAACCCTGAGGCCGGAGAGATTCGTATCGGGTTTCCTCATAGCCTTGGCATCTATTTACTGCCGACCGTCGTCGCCGAGTTCCGCAAGGATCATCCGAATGTAAAGTTTCGGCTCCGTCAAGGCACCTATAACAGCTTGATCCGCGATGTAATGAAAGGCGAAATCGACCTTGCCTTCATTTCACCTTTTCCCGAGAAGCATGAGCACGTAAGCGGGGAGCTGCTGTTGCAGGAGGAGCTTTATGCCATTTTGCCGCAGAGTCATGTGCTGTCCCAGCATCAATCGATTCGCTTAGAGCAGCTGAAGGATGATTCCTTCGTTATGTTTAGCGAGGAATACTCCTTGCGCTCCATTGTGTTTGAGGCGTGCGCTAAGGCTGGATTCGTGCCGCAGATCGGGTTTGAGGGGGAGGAGACGGATACGATTCGCGGCTTGGTCGCCGCCGGGATGGGGGTTAGTCTGTTGCCTGAGATGGCGTTAACGGAAATCAGCCAGCTGCAGCCGGCGAAGGTTCGTGTTATCGAGCCTCAGGTGACGCGAAGCGTGGGGCTGATTCAGCGGACAAGGGAACGGATTCCCCTCGTCGCCGAAGTGTTTCGACGGTTTCTGCTCGATTTTTTCCGGGATCGTAAGCTTACATAATCGATAGCCCGGTGCTGATAGCGATAGTAAACCATGAGACAAGCGGAGCCTGTAAACTGGGGGTTCCGCTTTTTTTATTGCGCCCTTCATATTCTCTCGAATTTTGTAGCATTTCCATTTCCAATTGTAACGGTGACAGCATGGCGAAGCGCCTCCTTCATACATCCGAATTCATATTTTCTATGTTTAATTTCATTATAGCTTGCTAAAGGTGAAAGAAAATTGTAGCATTTATTTTAAATCTTCATCTTTTGGGGAATGGAGGGTTAGAAGGTGGATGATTACTATTTAAAGCTTCGCAAGCAATATACGGTCGTGGCAGAGGAAGAGTCCTTTGAGATCACCCTGCCGGAGCTCACAGACATTTTTCAATGCTCGGCCAGGAATGTCAATTTGGTGCTCAGGCGTATGGAACAGGAAGGCTGGATTCGCTGGGAGCCCGGAAGAGGGAGAGGGCACCGGTCCAAGCTGACTTTTTTGATAAAGGCCGAAACCGTAGCCCTGCAAACAGCCCAAGCCTATGTGAAAAAAGGTGTCATTCAACAGGCCTTCGCCTATTTGGAGGAGCAGGCGCATCTGCCCTATGTGAAGGAGCAGTTCGCCTATTGGCTGGATACGATGTTCGGCTATCGGCCGGAGGTGCGCAACGAACAGACGCTGGATACGCTTCGGCTGCCTTATTGCAAGCCGATTCCGTGCTTGGACCCTGCGCATTTGACCTTTGTCATCGAATGCCAAATGGCCAGGCAAGTTTTTGATACGCTGGTGAACTATAACAATGAGACGGACACCATTGAGCCGGGCTTGGCGCATTACTGGAACAGCAATTCGCTTAACACGGAATGGACCTTCTATCTCCGCAAAGGGGTTTATTTTCACCATGGCAAGGAGCTGACCGCTCATGATGTCCGCTTTACCATTCAGCGCTTGCGCGGCGAGGAAGGGAACTCACCCTTCCGTTGGCTCTTCGAAGGAGTGGAAGAGATCGTCGCCTTCGATAAATATACGGTGCTCTTTCGTCTTCGGCGGGCTAATCCGTTGTTTCTCCATCATTTAAGCCTCGATCGGGCTTCCATCGTTCCTGAGGATGCGGTAACGGAGCTGGGAGATGTCTTTCGCCGCCAACCGATAGGAACCGGGCCTTTCAAGGTCGTTCAGCACGACGAGAATATGATCGTTCTGGAGGCGTTTACGAGGTATTATGACAAGAGAGCGCATCTGGATCGGATTGAGGTATGGTTCACACCGGAGCTGGAGCGAAAGGCAAGTCATCTGGAGCCGGTATCTTACCAGATGCGCTATCACGTCGGCAAATCCGCAAGCGAGGTCCCAAGCGGCTGGAATGTGGTGGAGACGATCGGCCGCGATTGTACGTTTCTTACCTTTAATTTGAGGCGGGAAGGTTGCCACCAGCGGCTGGGCTTCCGTAAAGCTTGTCTGCACGGATTGGACCGGCGCGCGCTGATTGAATCAATGAGGGGGATGGAAGGAACGGCCGCCATCGCTCGCTGGTTCTATGATCAATTGGGTGAAAGAAGTGATACGGATGAGCAATATGATCCGGTGTATGCAAGGAAGTGCATGGAGGAGAGCGGTTATCAAGGTGAGAGGCTGCTTTTAGCTATATCGCCATCCTTCCAAGAGATAGCGGAGGAAATCCTGCGGCAATGGGGTGAGCTGGGCATTCAGGCGGATCTGCAGCTGATTCCTTACGAGCATGAGGAGCGGGCGAGGCTCCTTAGCGAGGCTCATGTAAGCATGTCTTGCAATGTGATGGACCATGATCCCGAGCTGTCCATTATCGAGATCTTCTTGGCGGATAACAGCTGTGTCAGACCTTATCTGGGTAAGGACGTGCAGCAGCAAATCGAATGGTTGATCGACAGGCTGTACCAAGAGGGTTCCTCCTTAACGAGAAAAGACTACCTGCGCAAGGTACAGCAGATGATAACGGATCAGTCCTATATATTGTTCCTGTTTCATACAAGCCAAAGGACCGTTCTACATCCCTCGTTAAAAAATATATCGCTCAACTCGCTTGGCTGGGTGCACTTTCGGGATTTATGGTTTGAGCCTTCTTTCGAGAGCTAATGAAATGGAAAAAGCCGTCCGGCCTCATGATAAGGGCTGGACGGCTTTTTGGTGTTGTTCTTAATCGTCGGATCGATTGAAGATCCAGATATATTCTAAGAGCTGGAGCACGGAGATCAGCGCCGCAGCAACATACGTAAGTGCAGCTGCATTCAGCACCTTGGAAACCCCGCTCTCCTCGCTGTTGCGGATGAAGCCTGCTGCAACCATGTTGTCGCGTGCACGGGACGAAGCGTTGAATTCAACAGGCAGCGTGATCAGCTGGAAGGCGACGGCCGCACTGAACAAGATGATACCCAGCAGAATCAAGCCGGAGAACTTAAACAGGAAGCCTCCGAGCAGAAGAAATGGAGCGATTCCCGACGAGAAATTCACGATAGGAAACATCTTGTGTCTGGCGACCAGCATCGGATAGCTGACCTTGTGCTGAATGGCGTGGCCCACCTCATGGGCCGCAACCGATACGGCGGAAATCGATCTTTCATAATAGACGGGCTCAGACAGGCGAACCGCTCTGGCGATAGGGTCGTAATGGTCTGTCAGGGCGCCGGGCACTGCTTCTACAGGCACATCGTAAAGCCCGTTCTCATCGAGCATGCGGCGGGCTACTTCGTAGCCGGTGAGACCTGATTCTACAGGTACGTCGGAAAACTTGTTGAACGTTCCGCGAACGCGGAAGCTGGCCCACATGCTAAGTCCGAAGGCGGCCAAAATCAGGATGGTCCACGGTGTGAATAACATTGCTCTACACTCCTTTTATTGTATTGAAGTAAGAAAAGCTTCCTAATAAAGAAGCTCGTCGGTTACGAAAGGGGGCCTTTCCCGATCAGAAGAAGCAGTGCTTCAATACAAGCTGCAGTCGGACGGGTCAGCATCTTATTCAGATTCTTAAGCTGCGAGGGCTTAAGCTTCTCCAAGAGCGGTCCGATTTCCTTCGCTTCCTTCTCAAGCTGCTGAAGGAGGTGGGACAATGATGTCAGCTTATCTGTCACAATCTCGTCGTGACTTACTTTGTCCAACTGCCGAATGTTCAGCCTGATCTCCTCAAGGGTAAATTTATCCCTTTTCATCTGTTCAATACGTTTCAGCCGTTTCAAGGTTTCATCATTATATAGTCGATAATTCGTGTCGGAACGCTTCTCCGGTTCTATGAGTCCGAGCTTCGTATAATAGTCGATCGTTCTGGGGCTGACCGCCGATAAGCGTGCCAGCTCACCGATTCTGTATAGCTTCATATCCCCATGGTCTTCCACCTCATTTTATGTACAAGATACATTCTTTAGTATCATGATATCGAATTGAAACCATACAGTCAAACGTTATACTTCAGAAAAATAAGGCAGGTTCATGACATTGTCTTAAACGGAAATAAAAAACAGTTTGATGTTAGATTTGATCAGTTAAATAGTTGAAAACCAATGACAAAGTCACGAAAAAGCCGAATTATGTCTGTTTTATGTTAGGTTATTTTTCGTTTTTCAATATATTTTAGCGAAAAACCTATTGTCAAATGTACTTTGCATGTATATAATGACAATAAGATTTTCAAAACATGTTATATAAACTAACATTAAAGAAGGAAGTGGTCACATGTTTAAGAAATTGCTCATGTCAACCGGCCTCTTGTCCCTGCTGGCTCCCAGCATGGCATTCGCTGCGGAAGAGGGTCCCACCGTTACTCAGCTTCAAGGAGCTGTTGACGCCGTGTGGGTCATGCTGGCAGCCATCCTGGTTATCTTCATGCAAGCTGGCTTCGCCCTATTGGAAGCAGGATCGACTAGAATGAAGAATGCCGGGCACGTTGCCGGTAAGACCGTATTTACCTTCGGTATTTGTGCCATCGCCTTCTGGGCCATCGGCTTCGGATTGGCTTTCGGTGATGGGAACAGTTTTGTGGGGATGACCGGATTTTTTGTAAACGGTACGGAAGAGCAAGCCGCCGCAGCCTACGGCGCCTTATCCGCTTCCGACGTTCCGATCGGGATCAAGTTCTTGTTCCAGCTGGCCTTTGCCGGAGTCTCCCTTGCCATTTGCTTCGGCGGCTTTGCCGAACGGGCTAAGCTGTCCATCTACTTTATCTTCGGAATTTTGTTTACAGTACTGATTTACCCTGTCGTTGCTCACTGGATCTGGGGCGGCGGCTGGCTCGCAGGCCACGGCAAGCAGGACTTCGCAGGCTCTACCGTAGTTCACTTAACCGGTGCTACTGCAGCTCTCGTTGCTACCATTATGCTGAAGCCTCGTATCGGGAAATACAATAAAGATAAGACCCCGAACCTGATCCCAGGCCATAACCAAGTATTATCCGTTCTCGGCGTGATCATTCTTTGGATCGGCTGGTTCGGCTTCAACCCGGGCTCCACACTGAGCGCCATGGGTGACGGCTTCTTCGGTTACATCGCAATGACAACGAATATGGCTGCTGCAGCAGGCGGTATTGCAGCGATCATCATCGCATGGATTTATTTCGGCAAAGCGGATATCCCAAGCATGCTGAACGGTGTATTGGCAGCCTTGGTAGCCATTACAGCTTCTTGCGCTTTCGTTTCCGTTAGAGATGCTATCATCATCGGTGCCGTTGCAGGTATTCTTACCTTCTTTACAGCACAATGGTTTGAAAAAGCAGGAATCGACGATCCGATCTTCGCTTTCTCCGTACACGGTATTGCAGGGATCTGGGGAACACTTGCCAACGGTTTGTTCGCTTCTCCGGAGCTCGTTGAAAAGGTAGGCGTAGGTAAGCCGGGCTTGTTCTACGGCGGCGGACTTCACCAGCTTGGCGTGCAAGCGCTCGGTATTGTGTCCTGCTTCGCCTTCGTTGTTGTCGCTTCCTTCATTATCCTGTATATTCTCAAAGTAACGATGGGTCTTCGCGTAACGGAAGAAGAGGAAATTATCGGTCTCGACTTGTCCGAGCACGGTACTTACGGATATCCGGAGCAAATGAAAAAAGCGGCTCAAGGTAACGCGACGCACTCGATATAACAGGAACGACATTTTATGCAAAAGGGGATGCCGCTATGGAACGTCTCTCATTAGAACCCATTCGCCTTCTGCTGTCCGAGGCATCCGACATAGGGGAGCTGAGGATAGAGCGCGACCGGTTGCATGAGGAGTTTCAGCGGCATCTCCTCTCTATGTCTCCGCTATCCTGGAACCGGCTGTTAAACGAAGTTCACGATTTGATCATTGGGCGTGTAGTCATCCTCGCGGAAGCTCAGATGAAAGAGGAAGGCAAGCCGGCTCCTCTGCCTTATGCTTTCCTGCTCTTTGGCAGCGGCGGCCGCGGGGAGCAAACCTTATGGAGCGATCAAGACAACGGGCTCATTTACGATGATCCTGTTGATGAAGCTCAAGCTTTCGAGGCTGAGCAATATTTTACCGAGCTGTCGATTCGGATTTCGGAAGGCCTGGAGCAGGTAGGCTACCCTCCCTGCAGCGGAGGAGTCATATGCACGAACGATAAATGGCGAAAACCCCTTAGCGGCTATCGGGCTATGTTTCGCGAATGGCTGGAGGAGCCTCATTGGGAGAATATCCGGTATTTGCTGATCGGCGCCGATATGCGAACGCTGTACGGGGAGCCGATGCTGGGATATAGCGTGCTGGATGATCTTTATCGTGAGGTTGCCGGTAAGCCTGCCTTGCTTGAGCATATGCTGCACAACACGCTGCATCACAAGGTGTCGCTTGGTTTATTCGGGCAGCTGATTAAAGAGCGTTACGGGGAAGATGCCGGCGGAGTGGATATCAAGTATGGTGCTTACATTCCCATTGTGAACGGGATCCGGCTGCTCGGTATCGAAGCGGGTCTGCGGGCTTCGGGCACGGAGGAGCGGATCAAGGGATTGATGGCGAGCGGCTTCGTTGAAGAGGAGATCGGCCAAGACTGGCTGGAGGCTTGGTCGATCGCACTCCAGCTGAGATCGCTGACACCGTATCAGGTGGAGGACGGTCATTATACGACACGCGGCAAGCTGACGTCAGAGCAGCTGACCAAGGAGAGAGTAGCTGCTTTGAAGCTGTGTCTTCGCATCGGAGCGGAGCTGCAAAAGTATGTCAAAAAAAGCGTTCATAATGAGATAGACAAAGGTTAGGTGAGCGAAGTGAAGGACATGAGGCCTGCAGGGAGAATGTGGCATTTGTATAAAATGGGAGGGATCACTCCTGCCATAACATCCATGTTTGATGTGCAAAGTGCTCAGCAAATGGCATTCATTCGTTCCGTTATGAAGGAGCAGCGGCGTAATTCTCTTTACGACATTTCATTGGATACGGTAGAACTGGTGGTTTTCGATCTGGAGACCACCGGTTTTTCGCCGTATAACGGCGATGAAATTATATCCTTCGGGGCTGTAGCCGTAGAGGGAGACACCATTCTGGAAGGGGAAGCCTTCTATAGTCTGGTGAATCCGAAGCGGGCCATACCGCGAGAGATTGAAGCGTTGACGGGGATAACGAACGAAATGGCCATGGATGCTCCGGATCTGTTGCAGGCACTGCGCGGCTTTCTGGAGTTTGTTCAAAAAAAGGTGTTGGTCGCCCACGGCTCCGGACACGATAAGCACTTTTTGAATTCCGCATTATGGCGCACATCCAAAACGAGCCTATCCCATCGATTGCTGGATACCATGATGGTTGCCAAGTGGCTTCATCCCAAGCTTCCAAGCTACGATCTGGATACTTTACTGAATATGTATGGTATTGAAATTTTCAAGCGTCATCATGCATTGGAGGATTCCCGGATGACTGCCAAGCTCTGGGGCTGCTTCCTAAAGGAAATCAGAGAGAAAAATATTGCAACCTTGGGCGATCTGTACGCCCGCTTAAGCCATCACTAGAACACCCCAAGCAATTACTTTGGAGGTGTTTTTTTGTTTTAATTCACAATATAATCCAGTTCTTCATATTGGCCTCCGGATGTGTAGCGGTATCCCCGCATCGAGGGAGTACCGGTCTCTTGGAGAGAAATAATCCAGTGGCTGGGCAAGGTATACCAGGGCGTGCTGAGATCCATAGCGGAAGGGATTGGGGGTCCACTAGGATGCGAATGGACGATGCCTAGAAGCAATCGGTCGTCCCTTTGCTCTGACAGTGCCGCTATCACCTGAGCGGGCGCCATAACGAAGTGTGTCTCAGGGGTTTGGGCACAGTTGGTAACGGGCATGAATTCGTGAATCTTATACTGGATGTCCGAAGCCTCCCGCTTCGTACCAAAAACAAAGCCGCATGCTTCATGCGGCTTTTGCTGTATGCAATAAGTCAAAATCCCGTTGATGACTCCGGGGCAAATGCCCCATTTTTCGCCAATCGCCATTCGTTCACCTGTCCCGAAAACACTGTATATATCCACTATACAATAGCCGGAACGCTTTGACTAGGCTTCCTCCAACTTGCCTTTCGGCCGGATCAGGAAGAAAACAAGTCCCAAGGTGATGACAGCCAGAACCGTAACCGTAATGAACACGATTCGATCGGAGATCTCCATCATCCAGCCGAACAGCGGAGGTCCGAACGCCACCCCAAGAAACCGTAAGCTGCTGTATAACGAGGTGATGATTCCGCGCTGATCTTTCTTGACGGATCCGGTGATCATGGTATTTAAGCAAGGGAGCAACAATCCGGTTCCGATACTGCTTAAGGTAAGCAGCCCGATAAACAAATACAGATTATCGCGATTGATGAAAATACAAAGACCGAGCGATACGGACATTAAGAGCATCCCGATATTCATCAGCCAGCGCATCAGCGTACCGTTCTTCTTGATAAGAGACCCGGTTGTGTAGGATGTGATGACCATGCCGAGCAATGGAATCGCGAGAACAAAGCCTTTTTTGACGCCATCGATGTTAAAGGGAGGGGCCTCCAGAATATCGGACAAGTAGAATAGCACACCGAACAAAATAAACAAGGCAAGAGACCCGGCGAAAAAGGAGGTGATCAGCCAGCGGCCCTTTTCCTTCATCGTATTTCCAATCGTATGAATATACTCTTTAAGCTTCGGCGGAGCCTTCTCGCGCTTCGGCTCCTTCAGTAAAAATATTACCGCCAGGATGGAAATGAGACAGAACACGGGGAAAGCGAAGAACGGCGCGTACCATACAATTAAAGCAAACAAGGAACCGAGGATCGGACTGATGACCTTACCCGTTCCATTGGATGCTTCCGTAAGGCCGACCGCCTTACTTTCCGTTGCTCCCTTATACAAGTCGCCGGCCAGGGCCATAGCTATGGGGGCTGTCCCGGCAGCGCCGAAGCCCTGTATCGCTCTCGCGATAATAATGACTGTATACGAATTCCAGACGGCGCCGAAGCCTGCTAATACTCCCGCTGCGCCATAAATGATGAGCGAAGGAATGATGATAGCCTTGCGCGAGAACCGGTCCGATAAGTAGCCGGCAACGGGAATGACGAGCCCCGCAGTAACGGAAAATAGCGTAATCACGAGGCTGCTTTGAAATTGGCTGATGCCGAGCCGTTCCTGCATCTCGGGCAAAATCGGCACGAGCATCGAGTTCCCCAGCACAAGGACCAAAGGTACCGTCGCGATGGCGATAAACTCCCAGATCCGCCCTTTGGATTCGCCCTTTTTCTTAGACTCCCCTTGCTTCTTGGTTTTCGAAGGAGGGGATACTTCTTCTTCATCATCTGAGCGGTCGAAACCGATGATTAGCCGTTTTGCTTTTGTTTTTTCCATGCCGATCTCTTCTCCTCTACAGCTTGGATGTAGTTCAGGTCAGTGATAATGTACCCATGTGGGAATGCTGTCATTCTTTCCGAGTTTTGGGATGTGCCGTGAAAGCTTTGGGCAAAAGTCGGGGATACTGAGGGTAAAACGAACATCGGCGGGAGGAGCTTATGAAAAAGACAATACCCTTGATGTTGATTGCCGTTTTTCTGGCAACCATGGCCATCCTTCAGACTGTAAAGCAGGATAGCGGGCAAGTGCAGATGGCCGCGGCGAAGAAGCCGCCGGAAATCGCGATTGCGAGACCCGTACCAAGCTTTGTATTAAAGGATTCACAAGGAAAGGAATTTCATGTAGGAGGACGGCGCGATAAGCCCCTGGTGGTTAACTTCTGGGCTTCCTGGTGCGGGCCGTGTCATGAAGAAGCGCCGAGTTTGCAGCAGATGTACGCCAAATATAGCGATCGGATCGATCTGTATGCGGTGAATGTGACCAAAGGGGATCGGGTGGAAAGCGCGAAAAAATTCGCAAAGCAATATGGCTTTACGTTTCCGGTGCTGTTCGATGTGCAGGGAAAAGCGGCCGACGATTATCGGTTGATGTTTGTTCCGACAAGCTTCCTTATTGATAAAAATGGCAATCTGGTAGAAGTTATTCACGTGCTCCCGCCGGAAGAGCTTGAAAAGAAAATTCAGCGTTTAATCGGAGCATAGGCTTCAAGCGGCATGCAAAAAAGCTCCACTTGGGCCATGGCCAAGCAGAGCTTCCATTTCTTAGTGGTTCACCAGCCCGAGTCGCTCTCGGGCTTCTTCCTGCTGTTCGATTCGATGCTGCCCCATCAGAGCATATCGAATGCTGTCCGCCAGCGCATACCAGCTGGCCTCGATTATATTGTCCGAAACGCCAACCGTATTCCATGTGTACTTCTGGTCGGTCGATTCGATTAGAACGCGAACCTTCGCAGCTGTTGTATCCTTTTCATCCAAGACGCGCACCTTGTAATCGGATAAGTACATATCCTGAATTCCAGGGTAATGCTGAATCAAGCACTTGCGTAGAGCGTTGTCCAAAGCGTTGACCGGACCGTTCCCTTCGGCAGCGTTGTAGATGGTTTCGCCATGCACCTTCACCTTGACGATGGCTTCCGATACGACCGCTTGATTAGGGGAGGATTTACCAACCATAATCTTGAACGATTCGAGAGTGAAGACTTCTTCCAATTTGCCGTAGGCATCGCGGATGAGCAGCTCAAGAGAGGCGTCGGCGCCTTCGAATTGGTACCCTTGATGCTCCATGTCCTTGATCTGTTCGATCAGCTGCTTGGTTTGTGCATTGTTGATATCGAAGTCCAGCCCCAGCTCCTGTGCCTTGAAGACCAAGTTGCTTTGCCCTGCCAGCTCCGACACCAAGACGCGCTGCTTATTTCCGACCAGCTCCGGAGTGATATGCTCATAAGTGCTGGAATGACGCAGGATAGCGGAAACATGAATGCCTCCCTTATGGGCGAATGCCGCAGCGCCGACGAAAGGCTGGTTTACCGGCATGTGCATGTTGGCCACCTCGCTAACGTAACGGGCTACGCTGGAGAGGCTTGCCAGCTGCTCCTCGGAAATGACATCGTATTTCAGCTTCAGTTGAAGGTTCGGGATAACGGAGCACAGATTGGCGTTGCCGCAGCGCTCGCCGTATCCATTGATCGTTCCCTGTACCTGAGTAGCGCCGGCCATTACGGCAGCTAAACTGTTGGCTGCTCCGAGCTCGCAGTCGTTATGGGCGTGAATGCCGATTGGGGTTTTGACCGTCTGCTTCACTACGGTAACGATCTCCGTCACTTCGTGAGGGAGGGATCCTCCGTTCGTATCGCAAAGCACGATCCAGTCCGCACCGGCCTCTTCAGCTTTCTTAATCGTCTGCAGTGCATAGTCCGGGTTGTTCTTGTAGCCGTCAAAGAAATGCTCTCCGTCATAAATAACCTCAAGGCCTTTGCTCTTCAAATATTTGACGGAGTCGTAAATCATGGAAAGATTCTCTTCCAGGGTCGTTTGGATTGCCTTATGTACATGGAAATCCCACGACTTGCCGAAGATGGTGGCAACGGAAACGCCGACCTCGAGAATGCGGTTCAAGTTCACATCGTCTTCGGGGAGTGTGTCCTTGCGGCGCGTGCTGCCGAAAGCCGTGATTTTCGCATGCTTTAAAGGCAATTCCTTCACGCGGTTGAAAAATTCAATGTCCTTGTTGTTGCTTCCGGGCCAGCCGCCCTCAATATAAGTAACGCCTAAAGCATCCAGCTTCAAGGCGATTTTCAATTTATCTTCCACGGACAGGCTGATGCCTTCCCCTTGTGTGCCGTCACGCAAGGTTGTGTCAAAGATTTTAACCGTGCTTTTCATCTACCTTCCTCCTGACGTATCCATTGCAAGCGCTAAGTATAATTTATAATTATAGCACAATATTTACATGAAAGGGTATGTTTTTCGCGAAAATAGAAGAGGCGGTTTGCCTTGATTTCCTTACGGGGCCAAGTATAGACTAGATTTAGGAGGAAGGAAAGTCTCAATAGTAAGGTGCTGGTGTGACATGCATTTGAAAGGCTCCGATGTAGAGAGCAGTTATCCTGTCAAGGGTAGAGTGATCTTGCACATGGATATGAATGCGTTCTACTGCTCGGTGCATGAAGCCGTGGAGCCGGATAAGTACCGCGGCAGGCCGATTGCCGTTTCGGGCAGTGTGGAGCAGCGCAGAGGCATTATAGTAACCTGTTCCTATGCCGCGAGAGCCGTTGGGGTAAAAACGGGTATGCAGGTAAGGGAAGCGCTGAAGCTCTGCCCCGAGCTAGTGCTTATTGCTCCCGATTTTGAGCTGTACCGGCGGTTTTCCAAGCGCTTCATGCAAATAGCTTATGAATATACACCGATGATCGAAGCGATGTCCATCGATGAGTGCTACATGGATATAACGGGCTCCAAGCAGTTTGGAACGCCGCTCGAGATTGCGGAACGGATTCAATCGCGCGTTCGAAATGAGCTTCAGCTGCCGTGCTCCATCGGCGTCGCGCCGAACAAGCTGCTGGCCAAGATGGCATCGGATATGAAGAAGCCGAACGGGCTTACGGTGCTCAGAAAGCGTGACGTCCCCGTGCTGCTGTGGCCGCTGCCTTGCGCGCAGCTGTACGGGATCGGCAGGAAGACGGCCGAGAAGCTGAAGCGGCTGAACATCCATACATTGGGTCAGCTGGCGCAAGCGGACGAGCGGCTTCTGTCGGAGCGCTTCGGGATCATGGGCCCTGTTTTGAAACGAGCTGCCAACGGAGAGGATGATTCCCCGGTTAACCCGGAGCAGGAGCAGAGCAAATCGATCGGCCATACGACCACATTGCCTACGAATTATACGCGGCGCGAGGACATTGCCCGCGTATTCCTCAATCTCGCCGACCAGGTCGGCCGGCGGCTCCGAAGGCAGGAGCTCATGGCGAATACCGTGCAGATTACAATCCGCGATCCTGACATGAAGACGATCACACGCGCCGTGAAGCTGCCTAAGCCGTCTGAGAGCAGGGAGGATTTTTACCATACGGCTTGTAAGCTGTTCGAGCAGCATTGGCCCGATGGGAAGCCCGTACGTTTGCTGGGAGTGACGCTGCAAAATTTATCGGCGAAGAAGGAGACGGCGCTTCAGCTCGATTTATTCGATTACGAGAAGGAGCCCGTGAAGGAAAAGCTGACCCAGGCGATGGACGCCATCCGCGATAAATTCGGCGAGGGAGCCATTCTGACGGCGGGGATGCTGGGAGACGATCCATCGACCCTCATCCGCAATAAAAGGCTGCGAGGCACATCCCTGCAGATGGATCATTTAAAGGACAAGGGTTGGGAGGAAGAGCTATGACAACCGTCATCGGCTTCGGAGGCTATTCCGGCAGCGGGAAGACGACACTCATCACTCGTTTGGCGGAGCATTTCGAGCGAAATGGTCTTAGGGTGGCCGTAATTAAGCATGATGCACATGGGCATTATAAAGAAGTCGCGGGAACGGATTCGGCCGCATTTATTTCCTCTGGCGCTTCAGCGGTGTTTGTTGTTTCACCGGATCGGGTCGCTTCGTTTACAAAGTCGGCCATTAGCCTGAATAACGTATTGGAGCATGCCGAGCAGCATGCGGACCTGATCCTTGTCGAAGGCTTCAAGCAGGAGGGCCATCCCAAGCTGGCGATTTTCAGGGATGCGGAACAAGCAAGCATCGTGCAGAAGCTGAGCCCGGATCCGATCGCTTGGGTCACGCCTTGCCCCGGGGAGGCCAAGACGGTACCGGAGGTTCCGGTATTCCATCCTGACGACATTACAGCCATCGCTAGATTTATTGAAAATAGAATGCAGCTGAAAACCTAGCGGATCAGCGGATTAAGTGTTGCTAATCAGCCCTATAACGATTGGTTATCAATAGCTTAGCTACTTTCTATTTGAACTTTGGAAGCTTTTATATTATATTTTAGGATGAGGTTAGACAATTAAGGGAGGATTTTTGAACATGGCGAAATATACTTGGGTAGAAAAAGAAACTTGCATCGCATGCGGCGCTTGCGGCGCAACTGCACCTGATATCTACGATTACGACGATGAAGGTCTCGCTGAAGTAATCTATGACGGCGACGGCAACAAAGGTAACACAGAAATTCCTGAAGATCTTTACGATGATCTGCAAGATGCACAAGACGGCTGCCCTACTGATTCCATCAAGGTAGCAGACGCTCCTTTCAATAAGTAATAGTGACTAGTTCCATAGTCCTGATAAGGCTCGTTTCCGTGAAGGAAACGGGCTTTTTTCGTGTTGTTTTTACATTTTTTTTAACTTCTTTTCCTATTTCTATGGTAAGATATTAAGCAATAAGCACGAATGAGGGGGCTGTCATGAAGAAAGGGGTCAGCAAGTCTGGCGTCATTGTTTTAGGGAATGGATTCATTGTATTGATGTGTCTGGTAATGCTGCTGACGGGCTCCTTGAAGGTGCTATCGAATCAGGTATTCGATTTCAATATGTCGACGTCCATGAGTCAAGAGCCGCATGAGGATATCGTCGTTATAGGGATTGACTCCCAGTCGATTAAAGAAGTCGGGCCTTACCCATGGGACCGCTCGGTGTATGCCAAGCTGATCAGTCAGCTGGAGGCGGCGGGGGCGAAGGTGATCGCCTTCGATATCGAGCTGTATACCGAGAGCAAGCCGGAGAGCGATATGGCACTTGCCGTCGAGCTGTCCAAGCACAGCAATATCGTTTTGCCGTCGCATGCCAATACGGAAGGGACATTCGACCGTTCCCTGAAGGTAAAGTCGGGAGAACTGTTGTCGGTGGAGACGATTCAGCAGCCGATTCCCGCCTTCCGGCCTTATGTGAACAAAGCGCACATCAATGCGACATTTGATACCGATGGCGTGGTGCGCTCGAACTGGCTGCAGATCAATACGCCGGAGGGAGTATTTCCTTCAATGGCTCTTGCGGTCGCACAGCTGGCCGGCGCGGATGTCAGCAAATTTCTGGATTTGCCCTTGATCGACGGGCGGCCCAAATCGGAGATGATCATCCGATGGGATGCGAAGGAGTTTGACTTCGAAACGATCCCCTTCGCTAAAGTATTGAACGGCAGCGTGCCTCCGCAGACGTTCAAGGACCGGCTGGTGCTTGTGGGCTATACGGCTCCCGGCTCCGATGAAGGGATTACCCCGATCGAGAATCACATGCATCTGGTCTATGCTCACGCAAACATTCTGAATCAAATTCTCAAGAATCAAGTCGTCACTCCGGTGAACGAGGTTCTTCCTCTTGGATTAGCGGCACTGATCATTCTTTTGTTCGGAATCTTCACCTGGCGGCTGAAGGCGATTGCCGGTGTGGTGCTGGTGTTCGTAGCAACCGTCATCTTGTTTGCCGGGCAATACGTCATCTTTGCTTACTCCGATCAATATGTGGATGTGATGCTCGCGGTTGTCAGCGGCATCGTCGCATACCTCGGCAATATCTCGATGAAAACATACTTCGAAACGAAGCAAAAAAATTACATAACGAAACAGTTCGGGCGGTACATCTCTCCTGATTTGGTTAAGGAAATTGCAACCAGCGAGCAAGAGATCCAGCTTGGAGGGATCAGCAAGGAGCTGACGGTGCTGTTCCTGGACGTACGGGGCTTTACGCCGCTTTCGGAGCGATTGAAGCCGGAGGAGGTCGTTGACTTTCTGAATATGATGTTCAACCTCATTACCGAGCGGGCGCTGGAGAACCACGGTACGATTGATAAGTTTATCGGGGATGCGGCGATGATTCTGTATAATGCGCCGCTGGATGTGCCGGATCATCCTTACTATGCGGTTAAGACCGCATATGAGATACAGAAGGGCATGGAAAAGGTACGTGCCGACGTTCAAGAGAAATACGGCGTCACCATCAGCGTAGGGATCGGCATCAACACAGGGGATGTCGTTGTAGGCAACATCGGATCGTATCTGCGGGTAGACTATACGGCCATTGGCGATAACGTCAATACGGCGGCGCGGATCGAATCGAATACGCAGCCGAATCAGGTTCTCGTGTCGGAGGCCACATACGAGCTGACCAAAGAGTATTTCGAGTACAATTTCGCCGGCGAAAAGCTGATGAAGGGGAAAAGCGTGCCGTTGAAGCTGTTCGAGGTATTGGGTGTGAAGGGGGCGCCTGCTTCGGCTCAAACCAAAGGAGATCAAGCTTCCTGACATAGCCGGTTATTGACGTGAAATTATATTTCGAAATTGTGAAAAGTTTCATTGAATCTTGGAATGACAAAAATTAGAATAGAACTAGAATGTGCAATGTTGTCGATTTTTTTGGAATACGGAATGGGAGAGGAGTATCATCGTGGGGAGAATGAGGCTTAGGTTACAAGATTTCAGAGCTTTTCTATCATTATTTACAGCAGCCACCCTGTTTTTATCTACACTAATCACTGTCTTTGCTCCGGCAGCTTATGCCAAGTCGGTACGCGCGGCGGTTGTCACGGAGGTTACCGGGGATGTGCAGGTGAAAAAGGCAGGGGGTTCAAAGTCCTATTCCGTCTATACGGATATGAACTTGAACCAAGGGGACATGATCATTACGGGATCTTCCTCATCTGTGGCTCTCAAGGTCGTTGACATGGCGGATGAAGTGACGATCGGCGAAGATTCCGAAGTATACATATCGGAGCTGACTACAGATGGCGGAGGCAAGGTGTCCAAGCTGAAGGCTTGGTCCGGCTCGGTCTGGGCCAAGGTCAAATCGCTTGTCAGCTCGGAGGATGAATTCGAGGTTCAAACCCCGACAGCGGTCATGGGGGTTCGAGGCACGCACTTCCTCACCATTATTAATAAGAAAACCGGCGAAACGACAATGGTTGTAGCGGCGGGTGTAGTTCAGGCCAAAACCGTAACGGCGCAGGAGGGCGAAGAACTCAAAACGTCCCTTCAGGAGGCCAAGCAGGTGCTTGTCTATCCTGCTCAACAGATTAATCTTACGAAGCGCGATGAGGTACAGGATTTAAAAACAAAGGTCGAATTCATCAATGTGGACCAGCTCGTTAAGCAAGCTCCGCCAAAGGTGCTGGAAGCGATCATCAAGAATAAGGCGGAGATCGACCAAGAGAACAAGGAGTTTCTCGAGAAGCAGAAGCAGCAGCTGCAGCAAGGTGCAATCAAGCCGGCTGACAGCACGCTGTTCATTAAGGATCTGGATGAATTGAACAAGGTGGCCAAAAACCTTGACAATATCGTCGGCAACATTGCGAAGGATGCCATTGATGCTAAGAAGATCGAACAGAAAACGATCGATGAAGCGAACAAGAAAATTGAAGATCCTTTGAAAAAAATTGATTTATCCAAGGTAGAGAAGCTTGATAAAACGGCCGGACAAGATCCTGAGGCAGAAAGGCTAAGGAAGGCTCAGGAGGCGGCGACAGCTTCAGAGCTCTTGAGACGCCAGCAGGAAGAAGAGCGTAAGCTCTTGGAAAACCAGCAGCGTTTGTCTGCGCTCTTGAAGCAGATTGAAGATGCAAAGCGTAAGCAGGACGAGGATAACAAGAAGGCGCTTGAGGAGCAGCAGAAGAAAGCGGTACAGGATTATGCTTCTTCTGATGGAAAGACCGGTACACAAACGGGCGGACAGACAGGCGGCCAAACGGGAGGTCAGTCCGGAAGCGATTCAGGCGGCTCCGACGGCAGCACAAATTCCGGCGGCACAACACCCAATGCTCCGACGGTAACTTCTACCCTCACAACAACGGCGAATCCGGTCATTCTGAAGTTCAAAGCTGAGGCGGACGCAGTGGTACAGGTGTACTACGGCACAAATCTTCTGGGTCAGGTGAATGGTTTAGGCACGGCGACAGAGGTATCCCTGCAGTTGTCCCTCCAGGCGGGAATGTATAGCGGACTCACAGCAAAAGCGGTTCGCTCGGGCTTGTCCAGCAGCTCGGTGAACATTCCGACCTTCGAGGTGCTTCCGAACGTAAAGCTGACCAGCAGCGGAAACAGCAAGGTTGCCATTACGCTGGAGAACTTTAACGGTCTGAAGAGCTTATATGCGGTAGAGGCACATCTGCTGTATGACAATAACGCTTTTACATATACGGGCACCGCGAACAATGAATGGAACGATCAGCCGGATACGGTGTTCAACGGCGCACAAACAGCTGAAACGGTACGTCAGGTTACAGGCAGCACTCAAAGTGAGCTGATCTACGCGGGTACGCAATTTATGAGCTCTACCAGCACGGTGGAACCTCAGAACATAGCGGTGCCTAAGGAAGGCAAGCTGCTTGCCGATATTACCTTGACTCCGGTTAGCGGTGCCAACAGTTCTGGCATAGTGAAGCTGATCTATGTCAAGGTCGTAGATAAGGCCGGTAATGAAGTGTTTATTTATCAGCCTGCTGAGGGCAGCGAGCAATCCGTTACCGTAATGAAGTAAGGTGCAAGCAAGTGAAAGGAGAACATATGAAAAATTCAAAAAAATTGCTGGCGGTTCTCGTTGCTGCTTCCGCATTGTTCGGCAGCTCCTCGGCCTACGGGGCATCCCTGGAGAAAGATGCGGTCATCGGCAGCAACGATCAGATATTGACGAATGTTAACACTTTGGCGGGACTTGGGGGCTTCGGCGATTATAACGGAGCGCGGCTGACAGCCACGTTCCGTTCCCCGGCCGGCTTGGGACTGCTTCCGGACGGTACTATTTTGTTTGCCGATTCCCGCAATCACAAGATCAAACAGCTGAAGGACGGGAAGGTTAGCGACTTCGCTGGAATTTACGTCCACAAGGATGCCAAAGGCTTCCCTGAAGGAGGCATGCTTGACGAGAAGAAGGATCTGTCGCTCTTCAACGAGCCCAAGGGAATCGCTGTAGATGCCAACGGGAATATCTACGTAGCGGATGCCGGCAATCATGCCGTTCGTAAAATCGACGCATCCGGCAAGGTGACGACGGTAGCGGGTACGGGTGTGCTTGGCCATAAGGATGGGGCAGGCAAGGAAGCTCGGCTTTATTATCCTACCGATGTGGCTGTTGCTGCGGACGGAACGATCTACGTAACGGATTCCCTCAATCATGTGATTCGTAGCATCACGCCTGCAGGACAGGTCAAGACGCTGAATGCCTTATCCAATCGACTTATAGAAGTATCTCCGGGGCAGGTAGTTCCGGCCGGCGATTATTCGGACGGAAGTCTGGCAACCGCTAAGTTTAACGAACCGACCTCTTTGGTTTTGGATGCCAAAGGCAATCTCTATGTGAGTGACACAGGCAATCAAAGAATCCGTTACATTGATCTGGCGCAAGGCAAGGTTAGCACGGTAGCGGGAAGCAGCGTCAACGAAGCGAAATCAGGCCTTTATGAGAAAAAAGAGCTGTTTGCACCGGGCGACTATGCTGACGGTGAGGCGCTTAAAGCTTTGTTCAACGCTCCTCAAGGCCTAGCCCTGACGGCCGAAGGCGGATTGTTGATTGCCGATTCCGGCAACAATGCAGTTCGTTATTTGGCGAATGGTAAAGTCACTACACTTGCCGGTGCTTCCAATCTGCTGTCCGGGGAATTGGACGGCATTGATCGCGGCGCCGGGTTCCATAAGCCGACGGATGTGGCCGTACTGGCTGACGGAAGCGTTGTCGTGGCAGATTCATTTAACAATAAGCTTCGCAGCGTTAGCCTTTATCAGCTTCCTGCCGAGCTGCCGAAGGATGACAGCGTGAAGGTCGTTCTTGGCTCCCAATGGGTCCAGTTCGATGCGCAGCCGGAAATTTCGGAAGGACGTACCATGGTTCCTGTTCGCCTCATTACGGAAGCGCTCGGATACAAGGTTACGTTCGATGATGATACCCGTGCAGTACAGCTTTCCAAGGATGGCAGGACCATCGAGCTTTATGTAGGGAAAACCGGAATCAAGCGCTTGGAAGAAGGAAAAGAGGCCGTGCAGAAGGCGACGGACGTAGCACCGTATATCAAAGAGGACCGTACCTATGTTCCGATTCGTTTCTTCGCGGAAGAGATCGGCTTGGATGTACAGTGGCATAATGATACGCGAACGGCCATTATCCGCGAAAAAACAACGATTAAGCCATAAAGTAACAATCGATAAAGACCTGGCTGTAGGAGCTTATGTCTTCCGCTCTTCACAGATTAGGTCTTTTCGGCTATGATAAGAAAAACTATGCTGCAGGACGGGAGGTGAACACGTGACGGATATCGCACCTTATTTGAAACGAATAGAAGAGCTGGAACGAACGAATAGGGAGCTGCTATTGCTGCTGGAATCCGCGACTGAGCTGAACCGGGGAACCTCGGAGGAGGATCATCCTTTCTCCATGAGTGTGATACACTCTTTGGTTTTGGCGTTAGACTCGAGAGATCCCTATACAGCAGGACACTCGTCACGTGTTGCCCTATACTCCTTATGGATCGCCCGTAAGCTCGGGGTATCCGAAGAGGAATGCAAGCATTTTCACAGAGCGGCGCTCATGCATGATATCGGCAAGATCGGTGTACCGGATCGCATTCTTCTGAAGTCCGACAGCTTAAGCCAGGAAGAGTTCCAAGTCATGATCTCCCATACGACGATCGGTGCGAGAATTCTCTCTCGGGTGGAACCGGAGGAGCGGATGATCCAGGCTACACAGGTAGCCAAATACCATCACGAGAAGATGGATGGCTCGGGCTATCCCGAGGGGCTGAAAGGGACGGCAATCCCCTTCTACGCACGTATTGTAGCTGTAGCGGACGCTTTCGATGCTATGACGACCGATAGGCCGTATGCTAAGGGCAGAAGCTACAAGGAAGGCGTGGACGAGATTATCCGCTGTCGGGGCACTCATTTTGATCCCATGGTGGTGGATGCGTTCCACAGTGTCATGCTGGAGAAAAATTACTTCATGAACGAGAAGGATCGGCACCTTCTGGATATGATTGAGGAGCAAAAGCATCTTTTGCCTTAGGGCAAAGGGTGCTTTTTTGCATGGATTCATGTCTTTATTAATTAAATGTGTAATTCATCCGATATTATATGGGAGAAGGTGGCAGAAAGGAAGGCTGCTGTGAAAACGAAAACTACGGACGAGAAGCTCGAGCAATTTTTTCGGGAAGATCCGTTATATTTAAAAAAATATGTGAAAGAGCATCCCGAGAATAAAATGGCCTGGTATTTGCTCGGCCGTGAATATGAAGCCCAAGGGAAGCAAGGAAAGGCTTTGTACTGCTATTCCCAGGCTGGGGAAATTTATGAGGCGTTCGAGAATCAAAGGGTGGAGCTGCCGGCAGAGGAGCTGAAGCCTCTGGAGCAATGGAGGGCAGAGCAGAAGCGCCGGGCAAGGCGCTCGCGGCTGCGTCTGTGGATGACGGTACTGGCCTCGCTGATGCTCACCCTCTATATTCCACGGATCAAGCCTGAGAATACGGTCGATTCGCTGCCGCTACCTGCGAATGTGACGGCGCAGCAGGCTCAGCAAACCCAGGTTTATTATTTGACCGGTGACAAGTCCAAAATTAGGGTGGCAGCTGCCCTGCAAACCATGCTGCTGCAGGAACGAATACAACGACTAGGTATTCTGGTGCGGGGGGCCCCTTTAGGGAACAGTGATTGGATCAGCTGGTCTCAAAAGCCGGAACCGCTTCTTTCCGTAGAAGCCGGGGCAACCGGGGCGCAGCAGCAAATCAGCTACTACGACCAAGAAAGCTGCCAATGCGAGCCGGGGGACAGCAGCATGGCAGCCGGCATTCTTCCTGTATGGCAGTTACAGCAGGAGCAAGAGCTTGTTGTACGATCCGCCGTTATCGCCTATCGAGACCGGAACGGAAACATTCCGGAGGAGCTTTCCCAAGTGAGTCAGCCCTATCCTAACAATATGCTGCCGGGGGTATCCGAGGCCATGCAGACATGGTATGCCCGGGAGAAGGAGAAGCTGTCGGCGGAAATCTTACAGCAGGGGAAGCCGGCAGTAAACCCAAAGCAGTCTCAGGGAAATAACCCGTCACCAAGCGGCGAATTGACGAAGCCATTCACCGAACCGCTGCGAATCATAGTAGATAAGAAGACATACCGGCTTGCGGTAGTAAGCGGAAAGATCGTACTGCGCAGCTATCCCGTGGGACTTGGCGGAAGCCGTACGCCGGAGGGGGAATTCACCATATCGGAGAAGGTGCGTAACCCGAACGGCAAATCGAATGGGGAATTCGGCAGCCGCGGGATGACCTTGTCGGATACGCTGTATGCGATCCACGGTACGAACAAGCCTGCCAGCATCGGCAAGGATCAATCCCTTGGATGCGTGCGGATGCTGAAGGAGGACGTCGAGGAGCTTTTCGATATGGTGCCTCTTGGCACCAGTGTAACGATCGGAAGCGGACTCCTGCCGTCTGAGGTAAGCCGCAGCCCGCAGCCTTGGCGGCTCCCTCAGCTGACGGAGGAGTCGAATCCGGGGAAAGTATACAAGTGGCTGAACTAAGAGTTAAGAATGAGGAGAACGGTCATCAGTACAATGATACCGGCGAACACGGAACCGACCCAGATCGCTAATTTTTTGTTCGGTCCATCCTTCTGTCTGCGCTGCAGGACGGGAGGTTTCTTTTTTTGCATTGTAGTCAGCCCTTCCATTTCAGGAGTTTGTGCATATTTTATCATATTGTAAACGTTTTAGGCAGATGGGAAATCCAGCTTGTCCTCTTTATTTTTCGTTCATAAAACGCTAAACTGTCAAAGAGAGATGTTGACCGTTCGGTTATTTTGTTGAAACAAGGGAGAGGACGACGTAAATGCTGTATAAAACGCTTGGCAAACCGATATTTTTTCGAATGGATCCGGAAAAGGCACATCATATGGTGATTGACGGACTGCATACCGCGGGTAATATTCCTGGAGGGCGGAAGCTGCTCAGCCTGATGTACGGCGTTCCGGCTTATCCGGAGCTGGAATCGAAGCTGTGGGGGATTACATTCGCGAACCCCGTCGGCCTCGCAGCCGGGCTCGATAAGAATGCCAAAGCGGTGCCGGGCTTCTCCAATATCGGCTTCGGCTTCATGGAGGTCGGGACGGTAACGCCGAAGCCGCAAGTAGGCAATGAGCTTCCAAGGTTGTTCCGTTTGCCGGAGGATGAAGCGTTAATCAATCGAATGGGCTTCAATAATGTCGGGATTGAGGGAATGAAGCGGAACCTGCGTAATCAAGGCAGCCGAACGATCCCGCTGGCTATCAATATCGGCAAGAACAAAACGACCCCGAATGAGCAAGCGGAGGATGACTACCGCAAATGTATTCAGGGCTTATATGGCTACGGTGATTTCTTCGTAGTCAACATAAGCTCTCCAAATACGCCCGACCTGCGAAGCCTGCAGCATGGCGACGACTTATCCCGTCTGCTGGCAGCCGTCAAGGACGAGATCGGCAAGCAGCATGCCATGTTCGGCGGCAAGGAGAAGCCGGTGCTGGTGAAAATCGCTCCGGACCTGGAGGCTCATGAAGTTGAGTACATGGTAGAAACGATTGTACGCAGCGGCGTATCCGGCGTTATTGCGTCCAATACAACCATCGCCCGCGACGGCTTGCGGCATGGAAACCGGAAGGAGACCGGAGGGCTTAGCGGAAGGCCGCTCACCAGCCGCTCAACGGAGCTGATCCGCACCATATATAAAGCCACCGAAGGGAAGCTGCCGATTATCGGATCGGGCGGCATTTTCTCTGCGGAAGATGCATATGAAAAAATACGGGCCGGGGCCAGTCTGGTCGAGGTATATACGGCGCTTATTTACGAGGGTCCGGGTCTGCTTCGTCAAATCAACCGTGGGCTTCGCGATTTGCTTCGAAAGGACGGCTTCAAGAACGTGTCCGAAGCAATCGGGTCAGGACATCAAGGGAAGTAAGATGGGAGGAAGACGGATGGACGGACGTGACTGGAAGAAGTTTTTACTGCCATATGAGCAGGCGGTAGAGGAATTGAAGGTCAAATTCAAGACATTGCGTCAGGAGCTTAAGAGCAGAGAAGAGTACTCGCCAATCGAATTCGTCACCGGTCGGGTGAAGCGCATCTCGAGTGTGCTGGATAAGGCTAAACGTTTGAATGTACCGATGGAGTGTCTGGAGACGGGAATTGAGGACATTGCCGGCATCCGCATCATGTGTCAGTTTGTCGAGGACATTGAGCGCATGCGGGATTTGATTGCCCGCCGTGAGGATATGACCGTTCAATACGAGAAGGATTACATTACGAATTTTAAGCCCAGCGGGTACCGCAGCTATCATATTATTGTCGAGTATCCCGTTCAAACGGCTCTTGGGGTGAAAAGGGTGCTGGCGGAAATACAGCTTCGGACGCTGGCTATGAACTTTTGGGCGACCATTGAGCATTCGCTTAACTATAAATACCGGGAAAGCCTGCCTGAGCAAGTGGTGTCCCGCCTAAGCAAAGCCGCAGAGGCTGCATATAAGCTGGATCAGGAAATGAGCAGCATCCGGGAAGAAATTATGGAAGCCCAGAAGCTGTTTGAGGATAAATCGAATATCGTTTCGCGAGTGCTGAACGGGATTCAGGAGCTTTATTTTTATCACCGGGTAAGAGAGGCGGCCCAGTATCAGCTGCGCTTCAACGAGCTGTGGGAGACCGACGATGTGTGGCATCTGAAGGAGCTGTCACACCAGATCGATGAGGCGGTTTCCAGGGCGAAGAAAGGCTCTTACACGTAAAAGGAGCGGAAATGAGATGAGGTCGTACGACCCGTTATATGTACAGTTCGTTTACTATTTCAACGTTCCGCGGGATTATTTCGAGTGTCACGAGGTAATGGAGGAGCTCTGGCTCGAGGAAGGGCGAGATCCGTTATATCAAGGCCTGCTGCAGGTGGCAGTGGGCCTTTACCATTACCGGAACGGAAATCATGGCGGTGCCGTTAAGCTGTTCACAGCCGCTGTGGAGAAGCTGCAAGGACAGGGAGAGATCACTCTCGGAGTCGATCTCGGCAAGCTGGTGGAGGAGAGCCGGGAGTATCTTGATAAGCTGCATCGGGCGGAGACGGAGCCGTTCGCCTTTTATGATTTGGATATCCGTATTGTGGATGCAGAGCTGGAAGCGCTGGTGGAGGAGCTGCGTTTGTCGCCCCCCACACCTGAGGAAGAAGGGCACTAAGCGTTAATCTGCTGCAGGAAGGAGGCGTGGAGAAGGTTGATTCGAGTCGAGCATTTGTCTAAGCATTTCGAGGTGCACGAAAGAGAGCCAGGCTTCGCAGCATCCCTGCGGAGCTTGTTTCATCGCAAATACCGGACGGTCAAGGCTGTGGAGAATATTAGCTTCCATATCCCCGAGGGGCAAATCGTCGGTTTCCTCGGGCCGAACGGCGCAGGCAAAACGACGACGATGAAGATGCTGACCGGACTCCTGCATCCTACCTCGGGAACGATTGAGGTAGCGGGCTATGTGCCTTGGGAGCACAAGAACGCGTTCAAACAGCGAATCAGTCTTGTTATGGGTCAAAAGAGTCAACTGATCTGGGATGTTCCTGCGGCGGAAAGCTTCCTGGTCAATAAAGCGATCTATGAAATTCCGGATGCGGAATTCAAGCTAACCCTGGAGCAGCTAACCTCGATGCTGGAGCTTGAGGACGTGCTCAAGAAGCCGGTACGGCAGCTGTCGCTGGGCGAACGGATGAAATGCGAGCTGGCCGCATCGCTTCTGCATAAGCCGGATATTTTATTCCTGGACGAGCCGACGATCGGTCTGGACGTGAAAATGCAGGAGGCCATGCGGCGGTTTGTACAGCAGTATAATCAGGCTTACAAGGCAACGATTTTGTTAACGAGTCATTATATGGGAGACGTCACGGCGCTCTGTGAGAGAGTGATGGTGATCGGTCGCGGGCAATTGCTGTATGATGGCGGAATGACAGAGCTCATCGACCGGTATTCGAGAAAGAAGCGGGTCATCCTGCAGCTGAGCCCGGAGCTGGCAAGCGAAGAGCTGAAGCGACGGATGGAGCAAGCTATTCTCGAGCTGGAGCTATCGGCGAAAGCAGCTCTTGCGGAGTTTCCCAAGGTGATCCTGGAGGTGCCGAGGGAGCAAGTATCGTCTGTTTCCGCAGCGCTCCTGGGACGATTCCCGGTCATGGATCTTACGATTGAGGAGCCTTCCATGGAATCCATCATTGGGCGGGCTTACACCGCTGAAGCAGAGGACAGCTCTGAACGGGTAAGGCCATCATGAACTCGTGGCACGCTTTCAGGGAAAAATACCGGATGCTGCTTCAAGTAGAATGGTCTGTTATGCTGGCGTATCGAAGCGAGAGCGTCATCTGGATGATCGGATCCTTCATTCAGCCGCTAGTAAGCTTATCCGTTTGGCTTTCGATCAATAACAGCGGCGCGGGCACTGGGCTAAGCGCCAAGGATTACATCGTGTACTTCCTCGGCGTGCTCGTGGTGGAACGACTAACGAGATCTTGGGATGTATGGGAGCTTGACAGTGAAATCCGACAGGGCACTTTATCTGCGAAGCTGCTGCGCCCCTTTCATCCGATTCATTGGAGCATAGCTCAAAACCTGGTGTATAAATCGTTCTTTGCGTTACTGCTGATTCCGGCTTGGATTATGCTTGGCTTGGTTTGGCCAATGGCAAGGCCTCCGGCTGATGCCGTCTCTCTCGTTCTTACTTTAGCCGCTGTACTGTGTTCGTCAGTCATGTGTATTCTAATCGGTTATTTGTTCGGCATGCTGGCATTCTGGACGAATCGCGCCACCTCGATCTATATGCTGTACGAGGGGATTCATCTGTTTCTGGCCGGCAGAATTGCCCCGTTGTCCCTGTTTCCGGCGGAGGTTGCGAGAATCGCCTCCTGGCTGCCGTTTTACAGTACCGTCGGCTTCCCTGTGGACCTGCTGACGGGAAGGCTGGCCGGACAGTACGGGCTCATCTGGCGCGGCTTTGCCGTTCAAGCCGTATGGATGCTGATCCTTGGGCTGTTATTTTGGTGGCTGTGGCAGAGGGGCCTGCGAAAGTATAGTGCCGCGGGAGGATAAAACAAGTGAACAAATATTTGCGATGCTTGCGTGAATTTTTCCGGGCATGTCTTGTGGAGGAATTTGAATATCGGGCGAACTTCGCAGCCAATATTATGACTACGCTGTTCTGGCTGCTAGTAGCCGTGCTGACCTTGCAAATTTACTTTTTCCGAACGGATACGGTGGGGGGCTGGTCCTATTACGAGGTGCTTGCTCTCCTTGGCGTCTTTACGGCGATCCGCGGCTTTATCGAGTTCTTCCTGCAGCCGAACATGACCCGGCTGGTGAGCCATGTACGGACCGGAACGTTAGATTATGTGCTTACCAAACCGATCGACACCCAGTTCTATGTCAGCTTCCGGCATTTGGTTTTCTGGCGTCTGTCGGATGTGGCTCTCGGCTTCGGCATGCTCATCTACTCCCTATGGAAGCTGGGGACGGTACCGAGCGTCTCCGAGGTTCTGCTGTTTATCGTTGTGTTTGTATCCTCGCTGCTTGTCGTTTACTCGCTGTGGATGGCCATGATGACGGTATCGTTCTGGGCGGTGAAGGTGGATAATCTCAGCTTCCTGTTCACTTCCTTCTTCGAAACGGCGCGTTTTCCCGTTTCCGTCTACGGCGGCGTGCTTCGATTTGTGCTGACGTATGTTTTTCCCGTAGCTTTCATTACGACCTTTCCTTCGGCTGCATTGGTAGGAAGGCTGAGTTATACGGAGGGAATCGTCAGCGTGCTCGCTGCCGTAGTATGCCTTGCGGCATCAAGGTGGTTTTGGCGGCATGCGCTCAGGTCTTATACCAGTGCCAGCAGCTAGCGGAGATGGCTTCAGCGGACTAACAGAAAACGGGTGCGGCATCTACCAATGTCGCACCCGTTTTTCTTAGCTTTAAGACTTCGTAAGCTGCTGAATTTTTTCTTTGCCGATCCCGTCCCAAATCACTTTAGGAATCTGTTCCCGTTTCATGCGCGTTTCTATATTGTGGCCGCTTCTCGGTTTAAGATGGATATCCGATGCGTTCGTGGCGCCGACTTTTGCTTTTTCCGCTCCGGGATGACCATGAACGACGAAGGTTTCATTTAATCCATTTCCCGCTACGGTACATGTGACTTCCTTTGTTTTGGATCCGGCATTGCGAACATTGCCGTATGTGATCGTATGGTAGTTCTCATCGACCAGAACAGCAAGCATCCGAATCCATTTCTCAAATTGGCCGTCCTTGTTGATATTGGCCATCATACGGCTTTGGATCGCAAGCTCCAGCGTTGCCGCGTTTGAGCCATTCGGCCACGCCGTATGCTCCATCAGCACGCGCGCCTCGTTCCACTCGGCCTTCTCGCATAGTCTTAAGGCGGCAAGCAAATCCTGGACAGCAGCAGCTTTGGGAGATAAGGTCACGAGCAGCCCCATTTTGTCCACATGAGCCTTCTCATATGGGGGAGCGGCCTGCAGCAGATCGACAATCTGTTTGACGGTGTAGACCTGAACAAGGGTGATAAAATGGGCGACTGCCGTCGGGTCTGTACAATACGTCTGAAATTTGCCGATGTACTTGGACAGCTCGAGCAGGATCGGTCCGGGAACATTGGCGAGAAACAATGTACGTAGAAATGACATGTAGATCGGATAGCTTAAATAAGGAGCGAGACCGGCGGCCTTAAGCATCTGCAGAAGCTGCCCGATTTGCTGCGTCGTGAACACGTTACTCAAACGAATAAGCTTGTCCACATCTTCGCTGAAATCTCCGAAAAGCTTTTCTCCGTCCTTGCCGAGCATCACAATGTCCATAACGATACTGGCATGTTCAATGGAGTTATATGCCTTACTCAATACTTTCTCGGCTAACGGGTGGAAATGGACCGACTGATAATAGTCCGCGTACTTGCTCTTCAGCTCGTCGTAGTCCTTCTCATACCCCGGTCCCTTTGCCTCCTTGCGCAGCAGCTCCGCCTCTTGGGTAATTTCGTCCAGCTTTGGTTTGGCGAGTGCTTGCTGTTTTTCTTCAAGCAATTTACTTCTAAGCGTTTCGGTTTTGGCTTTCTTTACTTTGGTATCTTTAGAGGCCTCGTCTTTCTTTTCTTCTAAGGCAGCTTTCTTCTTCTCGGTTTCCTCGGTTTTAATATGACGCAGCTTGTCGTCCAGCTCCAGGTCGGCTTTTTTCTTCACAGCGGAATCTACTCGTTCCTCAAGCTTCTCATTAAAGTTAAACTTTTTGATCCGGCTCAGCTTCTTCTGAGCAGCCTCAAGCGATTCCGATTTCACCACGGTTTGGACGGCAACGTTCAAATGACTCTTATTGTCCCCTATTTCGTCCGCACAAGAGCAGATCACTTCCAGCTGGGCATCGGATAAGGAAACCGAGCCCGCCGCTTCTTTAGCCTTCAGCATAAGCTTCAGCATTTGCAGGTAACGGTCATCAGCCGCTCCGGCATTTCGGTCGGCGATCGCTGCAAGCTCCAAGCTTGCATGGGGAAGGTTCAGAAACTGCATCGTCATCTCAGCCCGTTCCTCGGTAGCGAACGCACCCGGTATTTCCACAGCGACAGGCATTACAAGGGGCAGTCCGTATTTCTCCAGCATGTTGTTGATAATGCCTGTTCGCGCAACGTCCCCGCCGGCCAAATCCAAACTGATCGCCCCGTAGGACTGCAGGTCATTTTGCTTCTGAACTGTCGCTGCTGTAGAGGTTGCTTTTTTAAGCAGCTGCGCGACTGCGTGGTTCCCCAACTTGCGTTGAAGCGACATCATGCTTTCCAGGGGTCCCGGCATCGTTCTTCCCGACCGTTCCGGCGCGTACTGCCGAGATGACGATGCTAGGTCCTTGCGTTTTGCCGTAAGCTCGCCTCTGTGCATCCGTTCTCCCCCTGTTTTTCCATTTCCTTCATCATAAACGGTGCAGGAAATCCGGTCAAACCAAAACAATCATCAGCACCTCAGCAGGCAAAAGAAAAGCCGTAAGGGCAAAAAAAAGACTCGGCATCGTTTCGGATGCCGAGCTGCGGGAAGGCTTATTTTTTGTTATACTTCTCAAGAAATTGCTTGTAAGTCTCCGGAGTATGGCCCGCTTCCCCGTTGGAAGCTACGCCGCCTACCAGCCGCTCCACTTCTTTGCCGCCCTTATAGTATACAAGGGTTGGCGTGTACTCGATTTTATATTGGTTCCAGCCTTGCTTAAACTCTTCCAGGTTGTATTGCTTTAAATCGATATTCATATCCTTCGCCATCGGCGCTAGAATAGGAGTCGTTCTTTTGCAGTGCGGACATGTGGATGCGTAGAAATAAATAAAGAAGTCCTCTTTATTATCGACCTTCTGCTTCAGCTGCTCCGGTAAAATCAGGTTCTGGTAATTCGGATCGTCCAGCAGCTTAACGGTCTCCACGTTCAGTTTATCCGGCGAAATTCCGTAAGGATTGTCCGCATATTTGGCATTCTTCGCCTGATTCGATTGCTGGTTTACGATGAATAGTGCCCCGAACAAAACAACGACAATAGATAAATAAATGGCTAGCTTCTTCACTTATGCCCCTCTTTCCTTATCAATGAATAGTCACTAACAAAATATTCGATATGATGGCTTATCATTCCTTCCTCTCATCTTACATGATTTTTGAAGGTTTTTCGACAGTTTGTTTTCTGTGACGGGAAGGGCTGTTGCGGTCATATGGGAGAAGAAGTACAATGGGGAGAATGCGGCGTACCGCCGGGATAAACCATAACTAACAAGCGAGTTGATCCGGATGGGGGCTTATGTGCCCAAGGTGTTTTTGGATAAAATGAGCCGGCTGCTGGAGCAGGAAATGCCGGCATTTCTAGCCTCCTATGAGGCGGAGCGACTGTTCGGACTAAGGGTGAACCTGCTCAAGCTGACTGCGGAGCAATTCCTGAAGCTGACCAGCCTGCAGCTAAAGCCGATCCCGTGGGTGGAGAACGGGTTTTACTATAATGAGGCGGGACGCCCGGGCAAGCACCCGCATTATCATGCAGGGTTATATTACATACAAGAGCCAAGCGCGATGGCGCCGGTGGAGCTGCTGGATGTTCATCCGCAGCAGCGGGTGCTCGATCTATGCGCCGCTCCCGGAGGCAAATCGACGCAAATCGCAGGCAAGCTTCAAGGAACGGGAGCGCTGGTAGTTAACGATATCCACCCGGACCGTGTGAAGGCGCTGGTGAAAAATCTCGAGCTGAGCGGCGTCCGCAATGCGGTTGTGTTGAACGAACAGCCGGATAAGCTGCAATCGGCCTTCGAGGGGTATTTCGACCGCATCCTGATCGATGCCCCTTGCTCCGGCGAGGGGATGTTCCGCAAGGAAGAGGAGATGGCGAAGATGTGGGAGCCCGGCTGGGTGGAGCGCTACGCGGCCATGCAGCGGGATCTGCTTCGGCAGGCGGCGCGCATGCTGGTTCCAGGCGGCAGGATGGTTTACTCTACGTGCACGTTTTCCCCTGAGGAGAATGAAGCGATGATCGCCGAGTTTCTGGACGGGCACCCGGACTTTGCCGTGCTGCCGGTGGAAGACCGGGGTTACGGCTGGAGCCCGGGGCGGCCGGACTGGGTGGACGGCCGCCTGGACCGCCGGGGCGAAGTCGCCGGCACCGTGCGCCTGTGGCCGCACCGCCTGGAGGGCGAAGGCCACTACGCGGCGGTGCTGGTTCGCCGCGGCGAAGCGGCGCCTGCGGGAGCGCGCGAGAGCGCAGGCGGGCGCGAGCTGCGGGCGGCCGCGGTCCGCGAGAGCGCGAGCCCGCGCGGCGAGCGGCTGCAGCGCCGCAAGGGCGACCCCGCCGCCGGCCGCGGCACACGCCCGCCCGCGCGCGGCGCCTCCAGCGCAGCGGAGCCGCTGGAGGCGTTCCGCCGCTTCGCGGCGGAGAGCCTGGCGGCCGAGCTGCACGTGGCCGCCGTTCAGCGCGGCGACCACCTGTACGCCGCGCCGCCGGAGCCGATGCCGGATCTCGCCGGCATCCGGGTGATCCGCCCAGGGTGGTACCTGGGCGAAGCAAGCCGGCTGCGCTTCGAGCCGTCCCATGCCTTAGCCCTCGGGCTAAGTCGGGAGGACGCGCTGCGCAGCGTGAGCTTCACGGCCGCCGACGAGCGGGCCGTGCGGTATTTGAAGGGGGAGACGCTGCATCTCGCCCCGGAGGAGCTGCACGTCGCAGCGCCGGACGTGCCGGCTAAGGGCTACTGCCTCGTCTGTATCGACGGCTTTCCCGTCGGCTGGGCCAAATGGCAGGACGGGCTCCTCAAGAACGAATATCCCCCAGGCTGGAGGTGGACCTGACATGAAAACAACGATGCGGCTGGACAAGCTGCTGGCCCATACAGGCTTCGGGACGCGAAGCGAAATCAAGCTCCTCGTGAAGCGTGGGGCGGTGACCGTGAATGACAAGAAGGTGAAGGATAGCGGGCAGCAGGTGAACCCGGAGCAGGATCACATCTCGGTGGACGGAGAGCCGGTAAGGTACCGGGAGTTCGTCTACCTGATGCTGAACAAGCCGCAAGGTGTCGTATCGGCTACGGAGGATAACCGGGACCGGACGGTGATCGATCTGCTGGATGAGCAGTATGCGCATTTTGAGTTGTTCCCCGTGGGACGCCTGGATAAGGACACGGAAGGACTGCTCCTGCTGACCAATGACGGGAAGCTGTCACACAATTTGCTTTCCCCCCGCAAGCATGTTCCGAAAACGTACTACGCCGACGTGCAAGGGAAGGTAACGGAGGAGGATCAGGCGGCTTTCCGCGAGGGGGTCACCTTGGAAGACGGCTACCGGACGATGCCCGCCGAGCTTCGCATTCTGGAAGCGGGGGATCCGGCTCGTTCGGTGCCTTCCCGGATCGAGCTGACGATTATGGAAGGGAAGTTTCACCAGGTGAAACGGATGTTCGAAAGCGTAGGCAAAAAGGTGCTTTTTCTCAAACGGCTTTCTATGGGGCCGCTGGAGCTTGACCCCGAGCTGCCGACAGGTAGCTGCAGGGAGCTCACGGAGGAGGAAGTCCGGAAGCTTCAAGCGCACGGGGGAGAATCGTAGCAGGAAGACGAATCAACGGGAGAGGGGGAGTAACAAGTGAAGTATCGCATCATAGCGTTGGACATCGACGGAACGCTGTTGAATGATCAATATGAAGTAACGGAAGCGACCATAAGGTCCATCGAGCGGATTCATCGCGCGGGTACGCAGATTGTACTGTGCACCGGCCGCAGTCCCGAGAACAGCATCCCCATAATGAACAAGCTGGGGCTGGAGGGAGTGCTGATTACGCATAACGGTGCTGTGACCGTGCAAACCCCGGGGTTTCAGGTGCTGCACCAGTTCAGCTTCCCTATCGGTAAAGTAGAGCCTTTGATCCGGTTTTGCCGAGAGCAGGAAGTGCATTTCGATGTGAATGACGCAGAGCATCTCTATGTAGAACGTGCCGGTGAAGAGGAAGCGGCCATGTACGAGAAATATATGGTGCGGCCGGTAGTAACGGCCGATGTGCTTCAGCTTCGGCAGCCTATGGTGAAGCTGACCGTCTTCGGCTCGGAGGAGCGGATGGATGAAGTCGAGCGCCAGTGGCTGGAATCGGGGCTTCCCGAGGGCTTAGTCATGATCCGCAGCGGCATTCATTTTATCGATGTCATGCTGGAGGGCGTCTCCAAGGGGACTGCATTAGAAAAGCTGGCGGAACAGCTTCAGGTCGGAAGGGAAGCTATTCTGGCCATGGGCAATTATTATAATGATATCGATATGATTGAATTTGCCGGGCTGGGGGTAGCCATGGACAATTCGCCCGATGCGGTGAAGGAAGCGGCGGATCTTGTCGCTCCGTCCAATAATGAGGATGGGGTATCCCGAATATTGCAGGATTTCTGCGTATAGCCCGCCGAAACGCCAAGAAAGGCTTGAACCCCTAAGGGCTCAAGCCTTTTCGCCGTCCTCCATTAAACACCGAATACGCCGGAGCGCAGGATAATCACGAGCAGGATGTACAGGACAAGAATAGCACCTACAGAAGTGTAAAATCCGCCGACATGACTCATTGTAATTCCTCCTCTTTATTCTGTAAGATTCACCGGTCCGGCATTTCCCGTTGCTTAACCGGTTCTGATATATCCTATGTCATTTGCCTCTGCCCGGTCTGGACGAATGCCCGTGTACGCATAGATTTTGGGCGGTTAGGGATATCCTAACGCAGTAGGGATTCCAACCATTCTCTCCCTATTGGAGGCGACGCTGCATGACAGATGTGATGCTGAGACCGGATTTGAAAACAGCCGGCGGCGAAGTAAGCGATGTTCTATTCAAAAATCGGTATGTTGGTACATTGACGCTCGTGTATCGGGAGCAAGGACGCATCTCCGGCTCACTCCAATTGGAGAAAGAGGTCTTGTCCGAAGAGGATACGGAGCAAGTGTATGACTTCGTCCACCTTCATGTCCAGGCGCTCCTTCATGCTCTAGGGGCGCGAGATTGCGAAGTGATGGTGACGTACAGCACCTTCGACCACGTGATCGCCGCGGAGCGTCATGACGAGATGCTCGACGAGGAGACGCTGCTGGCCCCCGACGATGCGGATTACGACTATGACTGGATCGATAACGATAACCGGTATGAGGACGAGCCTCCGGCTTCACGCGATGAGTACTCCATGGAGTATGAGCTCGTCATCGTAGGAGAATCCCGCAATGCCGTCGAGTATCATGTATATGATCAAGAGCAGAATTGGGTAGCGGAGGCACTCGTGCGCATTCTTGGTTCGGACGTAACGGGAGCCGTTCACTGGATGCTGGAGCCGGAAGAAGAGGATATCGACACGATTACCGATCTCATTGTCCATGACTTCGACTCGGAGGAGATCGACACCTTTGTGCTGGATATGATTTACGATGACAAGGTGCTGGAAACCATTGAGCTGACCCACGAGGAGCTGCTGGATGAGGCGGAGGAAGAGGCTTTGTTCCTGCTAGAGCCGCTCGACGAGGTTGTACTCGTCGAGGATGATCTTGAGGAAGTTGACATACTGCAGGCGGGAATCCATGCGGAGGACTATTCCGTTGTGCTCGCCAGAGACGACGGCGATGTGCTGACGTATGAAATATACCAGCAATCCCGCGGCGGGCTGCCGATCGGCACCGCAACGGTGGATATTAGCCAGAAGCAGTTGACCGGCTTTATCGATTTCCGCGATCCGGGAACGACAGACGACCGTGAATACATCGCCACGATCCTGATGCAGGAGCTGGACAAAGAAAAAGATTACGATACCATCAATCTGAGCATGATGCACCGCAACCGGCTGATTGAAGAAATGATGTTCGAGAGCGAGCAGGTTCACTAATCCATTAAGAAGGGACTGTCGGCGCGATGGACAAAGCAACCCAAGAGGGCATGAAAAATCTCGATGTGACGATGACGGCGGCAGATCTGGTGAAAAACGCCTCATCCCAACAGAATGCTGAATTTAGCGAGAAGGAACAGAAAAACAAGAAGTCGAAGCGCTAAACAAAGAAACCGGTACCCGTAAGGGCGCCGGTTTCTTTGTATGTGCTGCTTCTGTCCGTGATGAATCAATAAAGGACTTTCAAGGCGTTAATCCAAGAAAATCAGGCCAATCTAATTCCATAGCGGATTTTCGGGGACTTATTGTGAGCTCAGAGTGAACTTTTACGGTTTTTGCTACTTACTGGCTATAAATAACGCCCTGACAAACCGTTATGTCTAAGCCTTCCCTTCAGGTTTTTCAGCGAAATAAATCCTTCAAAATCCGCTAATCCACGATCGGACATGCTGACAGCTGGCCTGTCGGGATCAGCTCATTCGGCGCAAGCCCTTCGGATAATGATTCTTCACCTGGGTCCCTGTCTGCTTTCCCCAGCCGAGAGGTATATCGTCGACGGCGACGATGATCCAGCCTTGTCCCTGCTTACCGCTCTCGAGCTGCTCTCCCCGCAGGTACTGCATCGTCTCAGGAGAGCTTTCCCGCAAGGGCAGAACCTGCTTGGCGAGGCTGGAGGCGGAACGAAGACTGAGCGCTAGTGCATGTGCAGGCTCAATGCGATCCTTCTTCACCTCGGCCAAATGCAGTCCGGGCCTCAGCACCTTCAGTCCCTTCAAAGAAGCAGCCCCGAAGCCGCTGCCGGCCGGCACAGGCAGCCAGTACAGCTGATCGCCGAACAGCAGCGGCTCGCCTGTCGCAAGGGAGAATTCCTTACGTAAGCAGGCTTCCGCGAAAGCCTGAAACAGCTTCATGGCCGCTTCCTCCGGCCGCGCAGCCCCTCGTTTTCCCCGAGCAGGACGTTCCTTTCCTCCATCGGCAGGGATCACTTCCGCTTGTTCACCCGCAAGCCGCAATACGGCAACGAAATGCCCCTCGCCCCGGTGAACATGAGGCCATATTCGTTCGGTCCGCTCCAGCACCAGCTGCGGAAATTGCTTAAGGAGAGACTCGATGACCTGCTCGTTCTCCTGCTCATTAAACGTACAGGTGGAGTAGCCGAGCCTCCCGCCGGGCTTGAGCATGGTGATTGCAGCAGGTAAAATGTCCAGCTGCCGTTCGGCGCACATCGCTACATGCTCCGGCGACCATTCTTGTATCGCCTCCGGATCCTTGCGAAACATGCCTTCCCCCGAGCAGGGCGCGTCGACCATGATCCGGTCGAAGAACGAAGGGAAGCGCTCAGCCAGCTGGTCGGGGGCGGCATTCACAACAACCGCATTCGCAATGCCCATCCGTTCGATATTTTCCGCTAAGCTTTTTGCACGGACGGGATGGATCTCATTAGCGATTAACAGCCCCTCGCCGCGAAGCTTGCCGCCGATCTGCGTTGATTTGCCTCCGGGGGCGCCGGCCAGATCCAGCACAAGCTCGCCGGGCTGAGGGCTCAGCAGCTCTACCGCCGACATGGCGGACGGCTCTTGAATATAATACAGCCCGCCGGCATGGTAAGGGTGCTTGCCGGGTCGGCTCTCCTCCTCGTAATAAAAGCCGTTCTCGCACCAGGGCACCGGTTCGAGACCGAACCGTTCCTTCATTAGCTCCACCGCCGCTTCAGCAGACTTTAACGGGTTTAGCCGAAGCCCTTGCGTTCTGGGATGCCCATATGTCGCCAGAAACGCGTCCGACTCCCCGCCGAGAAGCCTTCTCATTTGTTCCTGATATGCCTGCGGCAGCGTAATCTGCGTAACCTCATTCGTACTGTGCAAGACTTGTCCGACTCCTTTACCTTCCTCATCTCATGTTATAAATGATATTATACTCAATAGATGTTATTGTGAGAAGCGAGAGCGCCGTGCTATAATGGTGTGTGTTTTTTGGGGGAGAGGTGAATGACAATGAGCTATGAAATTCCTAGGAAGGTGCAAGCCTTAGGCGTTGATATACAGAAAAACCAGCTGAGATACCACGACCGCGATGTGCTGGTATCCAAGGAATTTACCTTCGACAGCGCGCATCATCTTCATTGCTACGAAGGGAAGTGCCAAAGCCTGCACGGACATACGTACAAGCTGCAGGTTGTGATGAGAGGCAAGGTGGATGAGCGGGGCATCACCATCGATTTTGCCGATATCAAGAGGATTGCCAAAGAGCGGGTCATCGACCGGCTGGACCATCGATATTTGAACGAGGTACTGCCGCCGATGAATACCACCGCCGAGAATATGGTGGTTTGGATGTACGAGCAGCTGGATGAGGCCTTGAAGGACGAGGGGTTGTTTCCCGCCATACGTCTGGAGGAGGTACGGCTGTGGGAGACTCCGACGAGCTACGCAGCCGTAACGGCATCCATGATGGGAGAGGGATAAGCATGGTGAATCCACTCAGCATTAAGCTGCCGATGGTAGAGATTTTCGAGACGGTGGAAGGAGAAGGCACGCGGGCCGGCTTCCCGACCATTTTCGTCCGTTTGTTCGGCTGTAATCTTCGCTGCACCTGGTGCGATACCAAATACAGCTACCCGCCCGGGGAAGCGGAGATGGTGCTGACGATCGGGGAGATCGTAGAGGAAGTAAGGAAGTACCGGTCCACGCATGTGTGCCTGACCGGCGGAGAGCCGCTCCTGTACGGAGATCGTTCGGCCGCTTTAATCGAGGCGCTCGTTGCGACGGGGAAGCTGACCGACCTTCACATCGAGACGAACGGCGCGGTCGATCTGGCGCCCTTCCTCGAGAAAATTCAACATCCCATCGTTCGATACATTATGGACTTTAAGCTTCCGGATTCAGGAGAGATGGAGCAGATGCTACTCTCCAATCTGCCCTTGCTGCGGCCGCAGGACGAGCTGAAATTCGTCATCGGCAGCGAGCGCGATTTCTTCACCGCCAAGGAGCTGCTGGAAAAGCATCCGACCAAGGCGCTGCCGCTCTTTAGTCCCGTATGGGAAACGATGCCGCCGGAGAAGCTGGTGAGGCTCATGCTGGAGCACAGCTTGACCCATGTGAAGCTGAATATGCAGCTGCATAAGATCATCTGGGACCCGGCGGCTAGAGGGGTCTAAGTAAAGCGAAAGCCTGATCACCGAAGGGGTTCCCCTTTCAGGAATCAGGCTTTTTTCCTTTTTGCTTCTCCCGCCAGAACAGTGCCGTCAGCATCCGTTCGATCCACTCTTTATCTTCCTCGGATAAATCCATCCCGTCAAAGCTCAAATCATTTTCCTGCAAAAATCGCCTAAGATTCACACGCGGCTTCGTATAGCCTTCCTTAGACTCCGGTGCGCCCGTCTCCAGATAGCCCGCCGCTTTCATCAGCTCCGTATAGGGGATATGCAGCCCTTCCGAAAGCTTCATCAATACCTCGGGCGAGGGCACGCCTCGATTGCCGTTCTCCAGCTGGGAGATGTAGGCTGCGGAAACGCCGGAGCGGTCCGCCAGCTCGCGGATCGTAAAGCCCTTTTCCTTCCTCAGGTCCCGAAGCTGCTCGTAAAAGTACATCCGTACCACCCGTCATAGAAGTATAGTATCATCCAAGTTCAAGGCCTTTGGTAAATTTAGGATAACGATAATATAATAGCAGTAAACTATCGTAATCGCAATTGAATTGTCAAATACAAATGTAAACAAAAATGGTTGCACTAGTAAAATGAGATTGCTATAATCATGGTAGATGTTGGGAGGGGTGGGAGCGGGATGGTGAAAATTAGGGCCAAAACGAACGCCATAATACGGGCACGCATCGCCAAGGGGATGACACAGCGTGATTTGGCCGCACAGACAGGGCTAAGCTATGCTTATATCAGCTTGCTGGAGCGATCGGTGAAGCCCGTCGGCCCGGGTACCGCCAAGAAAATCAGTGATCTGCTGGAGCAACCGATTGATGAGCTGTTTCTTATCGAATAACGCGGGTCACGGTACAAAGAAACGGACTTTCATACGCATCCGCTGCATGAAAGTCCGCTTTGCCGTTGTCGATCCCCATTTTTTACTTTTACGCGGAAAATAAAATGACCTTGTTCTTGCCGGTCGTTTTGGCCTGATACATGGCCTCATCGGCTTCCTTGATCAGCTGCTCCGTCGAGACACCCTTATGGTAAGCCGCTAGTCCCATGCTCACCGTTACGATCGTTTCCGACTCCACTCGTGCCCGTATTCGCTCCGCAAGCTCTCCCGCGTCCACTTCAACGTCAGTTACAAGCACAACCATCTCCTCACCGCCGTACCTTCCGCAAACGCCGATATCCTCCGCTTCCTCACGGATAATCTGGGCTACCTGCTTCAACACCTGATCGCCCATGGCGTGCCCCTTTGTGTCATTGAGCTTCTTGAAGTTGTCGATATCGCTGAACAGGACGGATACCGGTATTTTCTGAAGAACATATTGGCTGACCCGTTTATAGAAGTATTTGCGGTTATACAGCTTGGTCAACCCGTCGGTAATCGACGAATTGTAGATGGCCTGCATGATTTCGATGACCCTTTCCACAATGAACAGGAACAGCACGATGTAGAAGAAAACCGGCACCACAAGCTCGAGCAGCATAAGCCCGGCCTGCGTGCCTCCGAACAAATATACATTCGCGACATGAATCATATGAGCGGCAAAATAAATCGTCAGCATCATCTGAAATTTCCCGTTCTGGCCGATGCGCGGGTTGACCAGCATGAAGCTGAGGAAGATGAGCAGAAACAAATACAGCTCCGGACCGAGCGTCCGGATCAGGCTCAGCTGCGCTCCGCTGCCCTCAAGCCACACGGGTACATACCAGTACGTCATTGAAATGGCAATCGTGGCGGAGAGAAACAGCCCGAAAATGATGAAATCCCGTTTGCGCGTAACGTTATACAGCTGATAGATGCCGATATTGATCATGACGAAGGACAGCAGCTTCAATAGCAGCTCTATGTAGATGCCGGTTTCGCCGGACTCCGTGCTGAAGGCTTGCCCGAGCAGCTGCCCGTATTGGATCAGGACGAGGCCGAGCGCCAGCGCGATGGAGAAGTAGCCGATTTTCCTGCGGGACATAAGCAGCCGAAACGAGACCAGCAGGCTCATCAGCAAAATGGAGATCATCATGCAGCGGATCATCACCGCTCCGAGCGGACCGAATATTATAGTACTGAGAGTAACATCAGTAAGCGTCATCAAATGGAAAAAGCCTCCGTCCTCGGGGTTTGTTACTCTATCATTATAGCAAACATATATTCGTTTGGTGAAGTCTGATCTTGTCGGAATACAGTGAAACTGATAGGATGATAGAGTGGCGGCAGTTGTCATTTTTTTGTCCGCAAAACATCCGGGAGGGTAACATGCAAATACTTCAGGCACTATTTTTTCCGCCGGAGCAGCCGGGCGGAGTTTCATCCATGGTTCCTTTTATGCTGGATCGATTTAATAAACGAGGCTGGGAGATGGAGCTGTTCTCGCTTCCGAAGCGAATCCGCGGCAAGGGGACGGAGGAGGTCGCCTTCGCCACATTCGATTGGACGATTTATGCGGGTCATCCGATAGTAGATAAATATATTCAAACCTATAAGGATTACGTATGGTGGACGAAGATGCGGATCAAGAAGCGGTACGATCTCATCCATGCCCATCATCCGATCGCTGCGCTGGTCATGAAGCAGCTGTTCCCGGATACGCCGGTGCTCATGACGATTCACTCGAGCTATGAACGGGAGCTCATGCTGAACGGGAAAATTCAAGAGGGCGGTCCGGAGCATTTGTTCCTTACCTCCATTTATCGGGAGCTGGAGGACCGGCTGGATCAGCTGTTTACGGTCTCCAACTCCTTTAAACAATATTTGTCGGATTATGTACAGGAGCCGGAGCGGATCGGGGTCATTCCGAACGGCTTTGACGAGAAACGCTTCCGCCCTGTGCACCATGAGAATCAGGTGCCGCAGCTGATTACGGTATGCCGTCTGGTCCCGGCGAAGGGCCTGGACATTCTGCTTAAGGCTTGCTCCGAGCTGAAACGGCGCGGTCACACGTTCGTGCTGCACCTGATCGGCGACGGACCGATGCGGCCGAACCTGGAGGAGCTTGCGCAGGAGCTCGGCATTTATGAGGATACGATTTTCTACGGATACATGCTGCATCCGGAAGACTTTATGCCGTTTTTCGACGTATTCGTGCTTCCGTCTCGGGCGGAAGCCTTCGGATCGGTTTTCGCCGAAGCGTCGCTGTGCGGTCTTGCGGTGGTCGGGACCGATGTGGGCGGGATCGCCGAGCAGATCGAGCACGGAACTAACGGTTTGCTGGTGCCGGTAGACGATGTCCAGGCGCTGGCGACCGCCCTGGAGAAGGTGATCGGCGACCCGATCTACAGATATAATATGGCTAGAGTCGCACTGGACCGGGCGCTGAAGTCTTATTCTATGACGACGGTCGTTCAGCAGCTGCGCAATGTGTACCGTACGTACCGTAAGAAATCATAGGTTGGGCGAGGGATGAGCATGCTTCGATTCATACATGCGGCGGATCTGCATCTCGACAGCCCGTTCCGGGGCTTGACGGGGCTGCCGGATAAGCTCAGGGAGCGGGTGAAGGCTTCGACCTTCCTCGCTCTCGAGCGTTTGGTCGCGTTGGCCGTACGGGAGCAGGCGGATGCCGTGCTCATCAGCGGCGATGTATACGACCTGAAGGACCGCTCGCTGAAGGCGCAATTTCAATTTCAACAGGCAATGCAGACGCTGGCGGGGCATGGGATACCCGCCTTTTTGATTCACGGAAATCACGATCCGCTGCTGGAGGGACATGCCGCAAGGCTGGATTGGCCGTCTACGGTCAAGGTTTTCGGCTGTGAGCAAGTGGAAAGTGTTGTGCTGCGGAACCGTGCGGGGGAAGAGGTATCCCGCATTTCGGGCATTTCCTTCGGACAGGCTGCCGTGACGGAGAATCTGTCCCTGGGCTTTCGCCGCTATGAGGACGGCTTATACCATATCGGGCTTCTTCATACCAACGTGGACGGGGATGCCGCGCATGACAATTATGCGCCTTGCCGGCGCTCGGAGCTGGCAGCCAGCGGGCTGGACTATTGGGCCCTGGGGCACATACATACTCGAGCGGTGCTTCAGGAACGGCCTTGGATCGTATATCCGGGCAATCCCCAAGGCAGACATATCCGCGAGACGGGAGCGCGCGGCTGTTATCTCGTGGAAGTGGACCGTGCAGGGGAGACGAGACTGAGGTTTGAGGCGCTGGATGACGTTCGCTGGCTGGAAAGTGTGATCGATGCCGGAGCAGCGGCAACGGAGCAGGATGTAAAGGATCTGCTGGAGATAAGTCTGGAGGGGCTTCGGGAGGAAGCCGGTGAGCGGGCTGTCTTGGTTCGCCTAGTACTTGAAGGCCGCGGACCGGTCAAGGAAATGCTTCGACGCGGCGGTGCCCTTGGAGAGCTGACGGCCTATCTCAGGGGGCGCTGTCTTCAGCTGCAAAGCGATATGTGGATCGTATCGGTGGAGGACCGGACGCAAAGTCCGGTAGATCAGGAGCGCTTGCGGGGTGAACCGGGCTTCCTCGGGGATATGCTGCGGCTTGCGGAGGAGCTGCACAAGGACCCGGACGGCCTCGCCGGCTTCGCGCAGGAGGCGCTCGAGCCGCTGTTGACGCAGCAGACGCTTCGGTCTTTGCTGGCTTCGGTAAACCCGGAGGAGCTGTCGGTGTGGCTGCAGGAAGCGGAGGAGCTGGCCGTAGTGCTGCTGCAGGCGGACGGCCCGGGGGGTACCGGATGAGCATAGTGCCGGTGGACGATTCGATGCACTGCGGTAAGGAACGGAGGAGCATAGCATGAAAATCGAACGCATGGAAATTCAGGGCTTCGGCGCTCTCCGGGAGCGGGAGCTTCGGACGGATTCTCAGGTCACGCTGATCTATGGCCGTAATGAGGCGGGCAAGAGTACGCTGACCGGTTTTATCCGCGCGATGCTGTTCGGCTTCCCGGCCAGAGGCTCTGCCACCCGTTATACCCCCTCATTCGGCGGTATGCACGGCGGTGCGCTTGCGCTGGTTGACGAGGAGGGGCAGCGCATCCGGGTCGAACGCTGGGACGGGGCGTCCGGCAGCGGTCGCGGCAAGGGTTCGGCGTCAGGGACGGTTCGCGTCATCTATGAGGACGGACGGATCGGGGGCGAACGGGAGCTGGCGGAGCTGGTCCGGGGCATGAGCGCGGAGCTGTATCGCAGCTTGTTCGCCTTCGGCCTGACGGAGCTGCAGGAGCTCCGTACGCTGCATAGCGATGAAGTGAGCGCTTATTTGTACAGTGCGGGGCTTGGTGTGGGCAGCTCTTCCATTCGCCAAGCGGAGAAGAAGCTGGCCTCCGAGCTGGAGCAGCTGTATAAGCCCCGGGGCCGGATGCCGGCGATGAACCGCTCCCTGGAAGGGCTGGAGCAGGCGCAAAGGGAGCTACGCCAGAGTATGAGCTTATCGGAGCAATACGATAGGCTTCGAGAGGCTGCGTCGCAGCTGGAGGAGCAGATTGTCCGAAGTGAAGCGGAGCTTGGCTTAAAGCAGCATGAGCTGGAATGGCTGAAGAAATGCCTGAAGGCAAGGCCGCTATGGCTGCGGCTGCGCGATGCGGAGGAAGAGCTCGCCGGGCTGAAGGCCGTAACGGAGCTGCCCGAGGATGCCGTGCGCCGGATGGAGTCGCTCCAGGGCGAGCTGGCACAGTTGACGGCCGAGCAGGATAAGCTGCAGCGGGTAGCCGCCGAGAAGGCTCGCCTTATGGAGGAGCTTGAAACGGAGCGGGATGAGACGATGCTTGCAGAGCTGCCGAGGCTGGAAGCGCTGCTGGAGGAGCGGCCGGTCTATGAGGAGACGAAACGGCAGCTGGCCGAGGCGGAAGCGGAGCTCAGGGTCGGCGAGCAGGAGCTGGAGCGCTTGCTTCGGCTCGTTAGTCCCGAATGGCAGGAGGCGGATGCCGCCTCCTTGGATTCCTTCGTGCTGCTGAGGGAGCAGGCTCTGGAGCTGCGCGAGGCTCAGCGCGCCTGGCAGCAGGAGGAACGGCAGCTGCAGCGCGATCAGGAGAGTCTTCAGGATGAGCTGGAGCTGCGCGGTGACGCTTCCGGTTCGGATTCGGACGAGGCGGCGGATTGGGAGCAGCTGCTTCACCAGATCCGTTCGGTGAGAAGACGGTATCATCAATGGAAGGAGGCACAGCTGGAGCTGCGTTACGCCGAGGAGGCCGAGGGCAGTGAAGCAGGCTTGTCCGGCTCGACGCGAGCCGTGGTGTATGTCCTGGCGATGGCTGTGCCTGCGGCGGTCGCCTTCGTTGGCCAGCCGGGGCTTGCCGCTGCGCTGCTGGTGCTGCTGCTCGGCGGCAGCCTCCTGCTGACGCGCCGCCGTCACCGCGCCGGCGGTCTGCCGCGGCTTGCAGAGCTGCGCGCTCGGCTGCAGCCGCTTGAGGCGCAGCTGCAGCGGGAGCTCGCCCAGCTGCAGCGCAGCGGCGTGCCCGGCGAGCAGGCTGCCGCTGCGGAAGCGGCAAGCGCCCCCTTCGGCGCCGCCTGGGCGCCGCGCGGGCAGCGCGAGCCGCGGGACAGCGCCGGCTGGCCGCTGCCGCCCGAGCGCATCGAGCCGTGGCTCGACGCGCTCGAGGCGCAGCTGCTCGCCGCCGGCGCGCTGCACGCCGGCCGCCGCGCCGCCGCCGAGCGGCTCGCCGAGCTGCGCGCGCAGCAGGCGCAGCTGGCCGTGCGCCGCGAGCGGCACGCCCGCGCCGGTGCCGCGCTGGCGGAGCGCCGCGCCGCGTGGCTGCGCGGGCTGCGGCTGCCTGCGGCGGCCAGCGCCGAAGCGGCGCCGGAGCTGCTGCAGCTGGCGGAGCAGGCGCAGCAGCAGCTGCAGCGGCAGCGCCGCCAGCGGGCGCGGGTGGCCGCGCTGCGCGAGCAGGCCGCGCGCTTCGAGGCGGCCGTGTCGGCGCTGCTCGGCGCGGACGCTGCGCGGCAGCCCGGCGTGGCGCTGCGGGAGCGCCGGCAGGCCGGGCAGCGCCAGCTGGAGCTGCGGCGGCGCAGCGAGGAGGCGGCGCTGGAGCGGGCCGCCGCGCTGGAGCAGCTCGCGCTGCTGGAGGCGCAGCAGGCCCGCGTCGCCGCGCGGCTCGCGGAGCTGTTCGCCGAGGCCGGCGCGGACGGCGAGGAGGCGCTGCGCCATGCGGAGCGGCAAGCGAAGCAGCGGGAGCAGCTGCAGGCCGAGCGCCGTCAGACGCTGCTGGCGATCCGGGCATGGTTCACGGACGAGCAGCTGAGCCGGCTCGAGGAGGAGATGGCCGTCTCCGATGAAGCCGAGCTTCAGCGCCGAGGCGGCGAGGCTGCCGAAGAGACATCGCGCCTGTCGCAGCGACTGGAGGAGCTAAGGGAGCTGCGAGGCCGCAGGAAATACGAGATGGAGCGGCTGGAGGACGGTGCCGATCATGCCGACAAGCTGCAGCGGGTGGAGGAACGAAGGTCGGAGCTGATGGAGCAAGTAAAGCGCTACGCGGTCCACGCCATGAGTGCCGCGCTGATCTCGAAGGCAAAGCGGCTGTATGAGCAGGACAAGCAGCCCTCGGTCATGCAGAGGGCGTCGGAGTATTTCGAACGTATGACGGGCGGACGGTTCACGAGAATTGTGGCGCCGATAGGAGAGCAGACGGTGCTGGCCGAAAGGGCGGGAGGAGCCTTGGTGGAAACCGCCCGGCTCAGCCGGGGAACGGCGGAGCAGATGTACCTGTGCATTCGTCTGGCACTGGCGGACGAGTATGCCGCCAGCGGGCTTAAGCTGCCGCTGGTGATGGACGATATTTTCGTCAATTTCGACGAGGAACGTTTGGAGCACAGTCTCCGTTTATTGCAAGAGCTGGCGGAACGGCACCAACTATTGCTCTTCACCTGCCATGAGCATGTGCGTGACCGGTTTGTGCGCTTCTTCCCTAGGGAGACGGTCATCGAGCTGTGAATATTTATATAGGAAACAGGCCTGACGTTGAAAAAAGAAGCTTCCGCTCCTTCTTCCTTCGGCAGGCCTGTTTTTGTTGCTTTCCCTAGAGGGTGCAAAGCTGCTACAATGCAGAGATTTGTGCGAATCGGCAGCAAAGCTTGCCGCTTCGAATCCCGTGGCCCTGGAATTGTGCTATAGAGCAGCTTTGTCAGCCCGTTGGCGGCGAAACACCCGGGAACCTGCCTTTACTTGCTGCACAATCGCACAAATCGAGCTTATTTCGTTTGGAATAATGGAGAGAAGCTGCCTATTTGCAGAAATGGCGCTCAATCGCCAGTCCAAGCTGGCGCAATCCGTCCGCACGCAAGAGTACCATACATATCAGGCCGCAAGCCTAAGCAGCACCATACCCAGAATCGCGCAGCTGAGGCCCGCCACCTCCAGGCGGGTGAATTTCTCCTTCAACACGAGCCGGGCGTACAGCAGCACCATCACCACGTTCATCGCAAGAACGGCCGATACGAGACCGGTGATACCGAGACGAAAGGCCGGCAAGGCGAACATCATCCCGCAGATGTTGGTAATCCCCACGAGCATTCCCCACAGGAACGACTTGCGGGAAGGCCACATGACCGGGATTGTCGTCTTGACGCTTTCACTCTCGGCAGCAGAAGCTGCGGCCACCTCGGAGGCTCCTGCCGCAAGCTCGATCCGCGCCTTGCGGCTGCGGTCCAGCCACCAGGAAAGACCGAACAGCAGCGAGCCCGTGGCGTACATCGTTACGAGCACGGGAAACGTAGAGGCACCCGCCAGCGTCGCTTGCTTGGAAGTCAGGTCCGTCAGAGCGAAGAACAGCATTGTAAGCAGGCCCCATTGCGCTCCCTTCAGGTTGCGAAGCGACAAGTCATTAGAGTACCTCAGCATAATGATTCCCGCCACGATCAGCAGGAAGGTGGACAACTGCACCGAATTGAGCGTTTCCCCCCAGAACAAGTAAGCCAGCACAACCACAACGACAGGAGGGAGTGCCGTAAAAATCGCGATCAGCGAAGCCTTGGCCACTGCAAAGCCCTTGTACATGGAAGCGTTGGCTACATAGGAGAAGAGCCCCATCAGTACACCCAGCCAAGCTTCTACCGTCCAAGGCTGCCTTACAACCATCCCGGCCGCCAGAGCGATCAGCATCCCGGAGACATACACACCAAGCAGCATGACATTCCGGTCAATCGGCCGTTTGGACGTCCATTGGTACAAGATACCGCGAAGCCCGAAGCTCAGGGCGGAGGCGGCAGCGAAGACAAACCACATGTTGTAAGTACCTCCCGTATATTACTCTTCGTAGATCATTTTTACGGTCATGCCGCCGTCGATGACGAGATTTTGACCTGTAATAAAGCCCGCATGTTCTCCGCATAAATACAGACAAGCCCCGGCGATATCGTCGGGACGGCCGACCCGGCCTGCAGGATGCTGCTGACGGTCCCGCTCCGAATGGACAGGAACCTCGGCCTTTGAGGCTTTCTGCCAGTCTCTTGTCTCAATCCAGCCCGGGCTGATGGCGTTCACGCGAATGCCATAAGGGCCAAGACTTACCGCCATGGCGTGGGTCAGTGCCAGGATCCCGCCCTTGGAGGCGGAGTAGGCTTCCGTATTCGCCTCCGACATCAAGGCTCGGGTGGAAGCGATGTTGATGATAACGCCGGAGCACTGTGTCTTCATGGCGGCTGCAGCCTTCTGAGAGCAGACGAAGGTTCCGCGAAGGTTTACGCCAAGCACCCGGTCCCAGTCCGCCAAGGACAGCTCCAGCATCGGACCGTTTCGGCTGATACCGGCATTGTTGACCAGAACATCGATCCGTCCCCAATCATGGAGGGTCGCATCCAGCCATTGATGCGCCTCCGACTCGCTGCCGACATCCGTTCTAACGAACATCGCTTCACCGCCCGAGCGCCGAATTTGTTCAACGCATTCGCGTCCGGCTTCCTCATCGGTATCGGCTAAGGACACGGCATAGCCCGCCTGCGCCATTTTGAGCGCAACCGCCTTGCCGATCCCCTGTGCGCCTCCGGTAATCGCCGCTACTTTTTGCATCTCTAGTTTCCCTCCCGCAACCCATTGCTTTTCATAGAGTATATCGAATACTATAAGGTGAATACAAGTGACCGAGGAGGGACCGGTTTGGCTGAGCATGACCCTAAGCGCACCTTTACGTACCGGGACGGCTGGAAGCGCTCCAAGATCTCTTCCCATACGGATAACGAACCGGCAGTACCTCATGCCGACCCCGGCTGGAGACGAATTTCCTGGATGTTTCGCCCGGCGCCGTTTCTGAACGGCAGCGTGTTGAAATATGCATGGTACGTTTTACCGGTACTCATGTTTTTAATGTTCCAATGGATGGTATGGATCCTTGCCCGTTTAACCTGATATTTTTATTCTAGAGGTGACCTGAATATGCCTACTGCGCTTGCCATCGTCGGCGCTCTGCTCGGTTTGCTCGTGACCGGGATTGCCGTATGGACGGCCTGGCTCCTGCATAAAGCTCCGGTGAAGCCGGAAGCACAACAAGCAAAAGGAGAGTCCGCTGACTCCCCCTTGCCCAAGCAAGCCCACATGTTTCTTCAGTGGACGGTTTTCGATTACGCCGTCTTGACTCTCTTTCTATTAGGCACACTGCTGCTGGGTATGAACCTGCTGCAGGCACTGCAGGATGCAGCCAGCTTTCCGCCATATCACATCCCGTATTTACTGTGCGGGGTTATTTTCAGCTTCCTAGGGATGCTGATGATCGTTCTCCGTTTGGCAATGACGATGTCGCTAGCTCGGGGTAACCGTCCGGCGCCTGTACCAGATGAGCATCACCAGCCAGCCCATACTGAACATGCCGAATAGCGGGTATAAGGTGGAGAGCAGCGACTTGAAGCCGATCTGGCTCACCATGTAGCTAAGAAGCAGAATCAGCAGTATCGAGGTGCTGCTTGACAGCTTGGTCCGCTGTTCAATCTGCAGGGACAGCCCGTATACATCCGCCAGAAACGTCGTGAAGATTTCGCTGTAGATGACGAAAACGAATAACAGCTGCAAGCTCGATCCCAGACGGAGCACGACTTCCCCGAGCGGAATTTGGTAGGACGCGATGCCCGGCATGTGAGAGGACAAAATAAAATGTCCGGCGAAGAGCATCAGACCGATGCTGAGGCCTCCCCATATGCCTCCCCAAAGGATGATGGAGCGGTCTTTCATCTTAGCTCCCAGCGGAACCAGGACAGCCTGTGCCATCGAAAGGTTAAAAGCGGAATACAGCAGCGGAGCGAACCAGATCCGCAGAAGCGGGTAGTCGCTTTCGAGATGCAGCCAGTTGTCCGCGCCGGGCGTGTCCATCGTTAAGCCGACCAAAACGGCTGTGAGCACAATCATCACGGGCACTACGATCGTATTGATCGCCATGATCCCATCCATGCCCTTCATCAGAAGCAGGTACGTAAGCACTAAGGTAAATACTAGACCGAATTGGTAGGACATCTGCAGCTGCTCGGAAAAAACGGAGCCGGCTCCGGCCAGCATGACCGTGCTGACCCCGAACAGTACGATCAGCATGAAATGGCTGACCCAGACGCCCAGCCTTTCCCCGAAGAGCAGGCGGTTCATGTCCTCATAGGAGGTGGCGCCAAGCTCGGCCGACAGCTGCATAACCTTCGTACCGAGCCAAATAAAGAGGAAGGTGACGATGGCGATGGTCAATGAGGCCATCCAGCCATACCTTGTAAAAAACTGTAAAATCTCCTGACCCGTAGCGAAGCCTGCTCCAACAATCGTGCCGATATAGGTGAAGCTGACCTGCAGGATGCTGCCCCATTTTTTCATAGAATCGTCGTACGGCTCCCTTCGCACAGCTTGTATACTATCAGCGTATGAGATTCGGACAACCGTCATGACATATTGCTTGGGAAAATGTCAGGTTTCTGTTACAATGAGGAGGGCTTGTCTTTCCTGCGGGGGGATAGGCGCATATTTCAACTGGAGTGTGTCAAGTGGATTACCTTCTGCAGCTTATCGAGCATTATGGTTATATTGCCTTATATTGCCTTTTGGCGCTTGGAATTGTCGGCATTCCCGTTCCCGACGAAATATTGATGACAACGGTCGGCTCTTTAACGACGGGTGAGGATCCCTTGTTATCTTACAGCACTTCATTTCTAGTGTGCTACGCAGGAACGATGACCGGCATGCTGGTCAGCTATACGCTGGGCAAGCGGGTCGGCAAGCCGTTTCTGTACCGGTTTGGCAAATGGGTGAAGCTTACTCCGCAGCGGCTGCTCATCGCAGAGGGATGGTTTCAGAAATACGGACTGTGGGCTGTAGCCTTCGGGTATTACGTGCCGGGCTTTCGTCATTTCACCTGTTACTTGGCGGGCGTAAGCAACGTGAAGCTTTGGCGTTATCTTTTGTTTGCCGGCAGCGGAGCGTTCGTATGGGTGCTTACCTTTTTGTCCTTGGGCCATTTTATCGGAATTAATGCACCGATCGTGCTTGACGTCATTCATCAATATATGGGCGTTAGTATTCCTATTATTCTTCTGGTTATCGGTATTATCGGCTATCTGCTGTGGCGTAGACACAAAAAACGGACCTACTTTAAACTGTAAAAAAACAAAGCCTTGGCGGCCCACTTAGAGGGGAACCAAGGCTTTTTACTATTCGGCAAACAGTTTAATGGAATTGACGGTCTGCGTTTTGGGGTCCAGGTCCAGCTTAAGAATTGCACCCGAGGCTTTGTAAGTAATGACGAGTCCGGTGGTTGAATGCGGCTTGCCAAGCGCTTCCTGTACCTCGCTTACCGTCCCGCCGAGCCGCAGTCCCCCGAGTCCGGGATCAAGCTCTTTGCTTCTTACATCGATAAACTCGACCTTCTTCTCCGTAGAGAAGCCGATCAGGAAGTCCTTGTAATCATATACGGTTATCGGGTCGGCCTCTTCATCCATGACGAACTGCTCCTTCGGCTTGCCGAATTTCTCTTCCACGGTGGCGGAGGAGGTTTTCAAAGTAAGGCCGAGCAGGGTAGGCTTCGCTTGGGTATAAGGCTCGCTGATGTCGATTTTCGGTTTGCTTGGTTTGGAGGCTTCTCCGGTTACGCCTTGCTCCGTCTTGGGCGGCGTTTCGGTGCTCGCCAGCGTTACTTTATCATGAGGCTGCTCGGCTGTTGCTTCCGGCTCCTTCGTTACGGGCAGCGTACTTGCACTCGGTGTCGGAGTCGGCAGTGCAGGCTCCGTTACCGCTTGCGGCGGCTTCTCTACCGAAAGAACGGGCTGCTTCTCCATACACCCCGTCAAGAGAGTGGAGCTCATCCATAATACGGATGTCAAACCGATCCAGGCTTTGTGTATGGTCATCCCGATCTTCCTTTCCGTTTCAACTTTCGCTGGGTTAACCTTATCCATCATACTCCGTCAGGTAGCACTTCACAAAGGGCAAATAGGGGCAAATCCAGCCAAATACCGTGAAAATGCGGCATTTTCATTTTCAAGATGCTTCGTTCGCGCCGCCAGACCATGTTTCATTGTTTCTATATAGAATAGACGGTTTTTTTTCAAGAAAGTTTCATTTTTTGAAAGAAAAAATAGACAACACTTGAAACACGCTTTGCCGTTATGATAAGTTTACGACAAAGGTTTGCAGATGGAGGCTGGATAGATGGATTTGTTGAAGAAAAAAATTCAAGAGGTTGGCGTCGTGGTTTCAAGCGAAGTGATCAAGCTGGATGCGATCCTGAATCATGCGGTGGATCCGGTGCTTACGACAGCGATGGGCAAGGAATTCGCCAGACTGTTTCGGGAGGAGCGGGTGACGAAAATTTTGACGATTGAATCGTCGGGTATTCCGATTGCGTTCGCAGCTGCTCAGGAGCTGGGCGTTCCCTTGGTTTTCGCACGCCGGAAGAAGACGCTGAATACGGACACCGAAACGTACTGCGAACGAGTACCTTCGTTCACGAAGGGCTTTGTTACTGATATTATGGTTGCGAAGGAATTCCTGAATGAGACGGACCGCGTGCTGCTCATCGACGATTTTATTGCCAACGGCGATGCCGCGCGCGGATTAATCCGCATCATTCGCCGATCCGGAGCTGCCCTGGTAGGGGTAGGCATTGCAGTGGAAAAATCATTCCAAGCCGGCGGACGGACCATCCGGGAATCCGGCGTAAGGGTGGAATCGCTCGCTAAAATCGCCTCGCTGGAAGGCGGCAAAATCAGCTTTGAATAATTGGCACCCATGGGGGCCTAGCAACATTTGCATTGCTTATTTCCGAATGCAAAGCCTTCCCACCCTGCTGTTTTTCCTATATAATTGTACTCAAGCAACCGGGGTAAGCAATAATTTCATTACTCGGCGATCATGGAGGAGGGCATTACGATGGGGAAAGAGATACCGGCGGATTTTTTTACGACCAAATTAATGGAGGCCAAAGTTCATTTCGAACGTGCCCTTGATTGTAAGCATACAGAGTTTGATGACCTGTATCCCTATATGATTGAGCATCCCCAATTTTTTTGGTATAAGCGCTACGTTGCATGGTCGGAGCTGTTAACCGTTGTCAAGCTTTGCAAAGAGCTGGACATTGCGTGGGAGGATCAGTTCTCTACGCAGCAGATCGAGTACATTAACCGTCGTGTGATGTCCAGCAAGGTACTGGATTACTGGTTCGAAACGAATGACTCTCGCGAGCACGTCGGGTAAACCGCACTTATATAATGAAACCTGTAGACTGTCGCCGATAGGCGAAGACTACAGGTTTTTCTTTTTGCCTATACCCAGCGTTCATTGCTTCCACTCTCATCGAAATCTTTGCCAAAGGCTGTACCGCCGAGCACATTCATGCTTTCAATATGCTTGCGCGTCTCCGGAGTTCCCAGCTCGTGGAGCTTCCGATAGATAGCCGTCAGATTGAAGTCGTAGATGTCGTTCTCCTTGTCCCGATGATATTCCCTGTAGGGGATGTGGGAGCGGAAGGCCGTAGCTTGCTGCGCTTCAGATGCCTCCTCGAACAATTCCTGCAGCTGGTCGATCTCCTCCTCGGTAGCTTCGATTTCAAATTCGTAATTGCCGATCATGTCTTCCGGCTCTAGAATTTCTCCGCTTCCTACGGCAATATAGTAGGTTTTCTTATCCATTCGGGGCTCACTCCCAGTCCTGTAGTCCATTCGGTTTTATTGTGTCCCGAATTTGGTGTATTCTTAACATAGGCGCTATAAACAAGTTTATCCAAAGGAGGAGACCTATCGATGTTGACCGATGAACAGCTGGATGCATTTCGTGTGGCAGGTACGCTGGTTCGTGTGATAAGGGATGCCGATCTGGCCAATGATGTGAAGGGCTATGTCGTCGCCTGGGATGATCAATCCATGCTGATCCGAAGGCCCAATCGCCGGGTGCTGAAGCTGAATCGCTCCTATTACGTGCAGCCTTTTGCCGAGCCGAGAGCGGAGCTGTGGACGCCACAGGGAGAATGAATCGATATTCCCTGGGACATCCTACTTCGTAGTTGATGGTTTGGGAGGAATGGCTGTGAGCTATGGATTGCCGAATGACTTTATTGAGCTGAGCGATCATTATGTGCTGAGGGTGCAGGCCACAGCTGACGGGGCATATGAAGGACAGGTCATTATGCTGAATCCGGCTCGTCCCGGAACGGGGACGCATCTGTTTCAAGTGCAGGCAGAGCCGGACGTCTCGTCGTTAACTTCGGCAGCCCAGCAGGGACTGCGAGCGTTGCACGAGGGCTGATTTTAACGCTGCCGCCGAAGCTTTTACATACAATTAACATAGGGGCTGAACCTCGTTGACATTTCGGTTGTAAGCTGTGATTAAACACAGAAACCGGGAGTGTGAGTCATGATGACGGCGAGGTATGACGAAGTGGAAGTACATATTTATCAGCTGAATAATTATCGCAGGGACCACTGGGGAGTGTATTCGGGAGAGCCGGTTACGGACCCGGCAAGATTTCACTTGGCGCACACCTCCAAAAGGCTGCAGCGGACAGGCTGCTCAGCTCATGAAGTGCTGGAGGCATTGTGGGCGGATATCCACACATGGTCACGATTTCACGCGGACATTGCGCTGCAATATATGGGGGTTGACTTGTTCGCAAGTGACGTTGTGGTCGTGAGGAATGTGGCCTATCTTCGGAAAGCCGAGGGCTGGCAGAGGCTGGATTGGGATGAGTTCCTTGCCCGGACAAGCCCATCGAAAGATCGCTTGATTATGGTAGGCTAGTAGTTTGGGGGTCCTGCGGGACCTTTTTTTCGTTAGCGGCCCTGAAGCAAAGCGGAAAGAAGCACCAGCAGACCGAGCGTAGCCAGCATACCGATGCCGATAAAGGCAAGTCCGCCGACGATCAAGAGCAGTCCCGGAAAGACCAAGCAGATCACGATGGTCAGCCCGACGATCCCGAAGAGCGTCCTTAAGGTTAGCTTGCACAGATTCCATAGAAGCAAGGCCAGCAGTACCCCGCCGGCTAGTTGAACGACAGCCATCCGAATTCCCCCTTCGTTCTACGATATGCTTCCATTCGCCTGGCAAGAACAACTTTGGCATAGGATAAGCTCCTTCCGCATATGCTGTATTCCATACTTTGTCTCATTAGAGAGAGGAGGCCGACCTTATGGTAAGGGAAGGTTCCGCTTTGAAGGGAACGGTATACGGCATCTTGTTTACCATCCCATTCTGGGCTTTGATTGTTTGGGGTGTGTGGAGCTGGCTGCACTAGCCATATTTATTGTGAAAAAGGGTTTGACTTCGATCGGAAACGGTGATATTATACTTCTTGTCCCCTTGAAAGGGTCGCAGGTGTAAATGAGAATATGCGGTCATGGCGGAATTGGCAGACGCGCTAGATTCAGGTTCTAGTGGTAGCAATACCGTGGAGGTTCGAGTCCTCTTGACCGCATTCCTTTCTTACTTATTTCAGCGAATACCTTGCATGGCGCACATACGCGGTCGTGGCGGAATTGGCAGACGCGCTAGATTCAGGTTCTAGTGGTGTAACAGCCGTGGAGGTTCGAGTCCTCTCGACCGCATCCGATTTGCAACGATCAACCACTTGCTATCATTAGATATCAAGTGGTTTTTTCATTTCATACGAGAGGAAGACCGGATAGATCATGAGAATTCGAATGGCAAGCTTAGAGGACGTCCCGGCGATCCTGGATATTTATAATGAAGCCGTATTGCATACCGTAGCCACTTTCGATACCGTACCCAGAACGCTGGAGCAGCAGCTGGAGTGGTTCGGCAAGCATGGTGCGATGTATCCTGTGCTTGTCGCCGAGCAGGAGGGAGCTGTGATCGGCTGGGCTTCGTTAAACCAATATTCGGACCGATTGGCCTATGCGAGAACGGCGGAGCTGTCGCTATACATCATGGAGGGCCAACGGGGGAAGGGCACCGGACGAGCGCTGCTGGGCGCGGTGCTGGAGGCCGGTAAAGCCGGCGGGCTGCATACCGTCTTATCCCGCATCGTGGAGGGCAATGATACCAGCATCCATTTGCACCGTGCCTTTGGCTTCGATCTGGTGGGTACCATGCGCCAAGTGGGCTTCAAATTCGACCGCTTGCTGGATGTAGTATTGATGCAGAAGATGCTTTGAATAAGAAGAGCCTGAGGCGGCCGCCTCAGGCTCTTCTCTGGCTTAGTGAAAATCGACATCGATCCGCTGGCGATTCGTCGGCTTAGCCTTCGGCATCCGGATTTCGAGGATCCCGTTGCGGTACGAGGCGGTTGCGCCTTCCGTCTGTACTTCGACCGGCAGGCTGACCGAGCGGTGGAAGCGGCCTGTGTATCGTTCGGTACGGTGCATCTGCTCTTCCTTGATCTCGTTTGAGCGGCTGATCTGGCCGGAGATGGTAAGCATGCCGCGCTCCATCTGGATGTCTACGTCCTCCTTGCGTTCCAGACCGGCGATTTCGCAATGCGCGACCACCTCATTATCGGTCTGATACACGTCCATTCTAGGGGCACCGAATTCCTGCTGGAAGCCGAAGGTCGACGGAAAGCCTCCTCCGAGCATCCGGTCCAGGTCTCGGCGCCATTGCTCTACTTGACGGAACGGTTCGAATGGAAGTAAAGGCATCGTAGTTCCTCCTGTTCAAGATGAGTAATAGGTAAGGCTGTTACAGGTTAGATATGTCGCAAACGGAAGGGAATTATCCATGCAAAGTTTGGCTGTTCCGTCAGAAGGAGTCAGGCTATCGCCTTGACTCGTTTTTCACGTAACGTTATAATGTAAGTTATGCTAGAACTGGCAACGGAAGCTTACGGGGCACCCCTGATGGGGTGCTTTTTTACCTAGACTGCAGCCGAGTTCTTTACCGGTATCGGATGAAAGGGGAACCTTATGATGGATGTAAAACAATTGCTTGCCGACCAGCTGGCGGCTCAAGTCCCGAGCTTGAGCGTAGCGGAGCTGGCCGATCTGATCGAATACCCGCCTAACCCTCAAATGGGGGATCTTTCTCTTCCTTGCTTCAAGCTGAGCAAGCAGCTTCGCAAGTCGCCGCAGGTCATTGCCGAGGAGCTTAAGTCGAGCTTCCAAGCGCATCCTGCATTTGGCGAAGCGCAAGCCGTCGCCGGCTACTTCAACATCTTCCTGGACCGCAGCTGGTTCGCAGCGGAGGTGCTGAAGGAGGTGCTGGAGAAGCGGGAGCGGTACGGCTCGCAAAATATCGGACAAGGACGGAACGTTGTAATCGACTTCTCCTCGCCGAACATCGCGAAGACATTTCACATCGGACATTTGCGTTCTACGGTGATCGGTAATGCGTTATATAAAATTTTTGAGTTTCTGGGCTATAACTCGGTCGGCGTGAATCACCTCGGAGATTGGGGAACCCAATTCGGCAAGCTGATCGTCGCTTACAAGATGTTCGGAGATAAAGCGGCGGTCGAGGCCGAAGGAATTTCGGAGCTGCAGCGCATTTACGTGAAGTTTCACGATGAGGCGGATGCGCGGCCGGAGCTGGAGGACGAAGCCAGAGCCTGGTTCGTGAAGCTGGAGCAGGGCGATCAAGAGGCGCAGGAGCTGTGGCGCTGGTTCGTGGACATCAGCTTGAAGGAATTCGAGAAGATGTACGACCTGCTGGGTGTGAAGTTTGATTCCTATCGTGGAGAAAGCTTCTATGTAGACAAGGTGCCTGCGGTCATTGAAGAGCTGACGGAGAAGAAGCTGCTTGAAGAGGATGAAGGAGCGACGATCGTTCGTTTGGATGCATTCGATATGCCTCCTGTGCTGATCTTCAAGAAGGACGGCAGCACGCTGTACCATACCCGCGATATCGCTGCCGCTTTGTTCCGCAAGAAAGAATACGATTTCGAAAAGTGCGTCTATGTAACGGATGCAGGTCAAAGCCTGCACTTCAAGCAATGGTTCAAGGTCATCGAGCTGATGGGCTACGAATGGGCTTCGCAGCTTCAGCATGTGCCGTTCGGCAAGGTGAGTCTGGAGGGCGCGAAGCTGTCCACGCGTAAAGGGAACGTCATTCACCTGGAGGAACTGCTCGGCAAAGCGATTGAGAAGACCCGCGAAATCATCGAGCAGAAAAATCCGTCCATGCCGAACAAGGATGAAGTGGCCCGCAAGGTCGGCGTCGGGGCGATCATCTTCAACGATCTGAGCAACAACCGGATCAAGGATATCGTATTCTCCTGGGAGGAAGCCTTGAATTTCGAGGGCGAGACAGGGCCTTATGTCCAGTATACCCATGCGAGAGCAAGCCGTGTGCTGCGCAAATCGAATGATGACGTCTCGGATGCATTCGATCTGGCTGCGGATCAGCTGCATACGGAGCATCTTCACAACCCTGAGGCTCAGGCTGTGCTCAAGGAGCTGTACCTGTTTAAAGAGCGGGTAGAGCAGGCGATGCATAAGCTGGAGCCGTCGATCGTCAGCCGATACTTGGTCGATCTGGCGCAGCGTTTTAATCATTTTTATCATGAGTGTCCGATTCTTAAGGTGGAGGATGCTTCACTGCGCGCGGCACGCTTGGCTATTGTCAAGGCGGTTCAAATCACCCTGCGCAACGGTCTGGCCTTGATCGGTCTGGACGCACCGGAAGAAGTCTAATGATACACAGCCATACCTGCTTATCTGCCGCTCAGCGGCGGAAGCAGGTTTTTTTGTTTGCGCGGAAGTGGAATGGGCCATAATGGGAAAGGGAGGTGCTTAGTCATGGCAAAAAGCGATGAACTGGTCAAATATGTCACGCAGCGGGTCGTTCAATATATCGAAATGCCGAAGGAGGTTCGCAAGCAGGTGCGGGCCACTCAGCGTGAGGGACGCGAGCACTGGGAAACCCGGTGGTTCGGGATGCTTCCGTTGGCGCTGCGTATGTGGACGAAGCCTTTGAGGCATCGGCTGGCGAGGGACAAGCAGGATGAATAAGACGGAAAATAAAAAAGGAAAAGCTTCTCAGCTCCTTTCGGAGGGATTGGGAAGCTTTTCTATATAGGGAAAAGGAGGAGAAAAACCTAAGGGAAGAAATAACCTGCGGCATCCATCGCTTCAAACGGCAGGAACCGTTCGTCGTCCTGGTGAACCCGCAAATACCGGCTGCTGTCGGACCATTCCTGGAAGCCGGTAACGGCAAGCGGAACGGTAATCCGTCCGTCAAACAGCTCCGCTGCGAAGGTGAGTCTCCGCTGACTTACCAGGTCAGCTTTCAGTTCCTGATAAGGATGATGTACCTGCACGCCCGTTTCGTCCGGCTCCACTACCCACGGCAGCTTCGCATAAGGATCGAACGGTGCGGTCGTACCAGTTTCTATTATTGTATGCGCAGGCTCCGGTTTTGTGAACGCATTCATGGAGCCGGACAACATCGATTCTTGGAGAACGTCTTTGGTCAGAGGCAGCAGCTCGCCGGTCTTGGCGTCGATGTATAGCGGCTCGCCGGAGTTGCCTTCTAATGTCAGCTCCCATACCGCCTGCAGCGGACTGACATACCATCTAACTAAGGAGGAAGGGATAAGTTCCTGCTGCATCAAGGTTTGATACAGCGTTTGTAAGCTGAAGAGCGGATAATCGCCGTTGCCGTATTCCGTTAACTGATACGTTCCCTCTTGCGAGGCGTGGACGATCATATAGCCGATTTCTTGGCCGTTTGATTTAACCAGAATGACCCAGCCATGGGAGCCCGGACCTAGCGGGTAGCTTGTCCACGTAGCTTGCTGCCAAGACTCGAAGCCCTTCTGTGCGGCAAGCTGCTGAAAGAACCGATTCACCGCTTCATTCAGCGAGGGGGCTGCGGGCAGCTGCTCATTCGGCGGGAGCGCCTTTTGGACGGCTTGCTGTATGGCCTGCTGCTGCGAAGATACGGAAGGCACCGCCTCCGGCACAGCCGAGGAGGTGGGCGGCCACACTGCCAGGAGGCTTGTCCCCAGCAGCAAAACAGCCAGCCGCATCGCTTGAAATTTCATCATGGTTCACCTGCTTGCGTTTGGATTTGGTGGGTAAAGGCCCTGGCCCTATGCGCTTGCCGGCGAGAATATGCCTTTATTGTAAATCATATGCCGGTAAAAAGTTTGTTAGAACTTGTAGGCGGCTCCAAAAAAGTTTTCCCTATATTGTGCGTTTGTTCGCACATTTCGCCAGGAGTTCGCTAGGAGATGGCTCCATTCGCAGCCGGGAAATGAAACAAACCGCAGTTGATGACGGAAATGTGGATCCGCGGCTGGTACTGCCATTCGATCTCTTGCTCGCGGCCTTGATATTGGGCTTCGATTTCCGGCCTTTGTTCTTCCTCAGCAGCCTGCAGCAATGGCTCATAGTAGGCTCGGATTCGATCCAGCTCGTCTTGAAGACGCAGATTTGCCTCCTCCGCCCAACGATGGTCATATCCGCTCAGCTTTTGCTCCAGATGCTCCTCCAGGAACAGGACAGCGCGCTGCAAAGCGATCTTATCCGGTGTGACATACACGTGATTCGGCAGTCGGGGTGTCATTTTCTTCGTACGGATGCTATCGTGAAACCTTTCTCGAATTTCTCCGGTTTGCAGATGGATCCCGATGGAATGGATCTCGCTTCGCTTCATGTCGCAGGCGAGCTCTACCTTAAAGTTCACGGCAAACCAGGATTCGTAGGGCTTTGTCGGCGCGTTCTTCGGCTGCTCCGGCACATAAGCCTCGAACAACCGGACGAACCTTCCTTTGCTTCGGACGGCAGCGAAGATTTGCTCGAGCCTGCGGCTCCCGAAGGTCAGCTCGTCCCGCGGGATCCGGGCAGTGAAGCTGGTCGGCACGAAGCCGAAGTAGCGGCCGAGAATGCTGTCTCCTTGCTGCGGCGGAGTGCCGGGCGCGGGCTGTCCCGATGCAACGACCGGCTGACCGGGCGCCGCCGGTGCTGTTTGCGGGGCAGCGGCAGGCTGGACAGGGGCCATGCCTGGCGGCGCGGCCGCTGGAGCCATGCCGGGCATCATGCCCTGGGGCTGAGGGTGCAGCTCGCGGTAGGCTTCGGGCTCGAAGATGAGGGTGCAGGTCATCGTTTCCGGCGTTACGCCGGTCCGCTCGACGAAGCTCCAGTAGTAAGGGCGATGATTCAAGTCCTTATCCGCGGAAGGGGAGAGCTTGACCGTCACATAAGCAGGGTGCTTCTCGACAATGTCGCATTGCTCCGCCTCCAGATAACGCATCACATAGCTTCGAATGTGCTCCGTTTGCATCATGGACGAGTGTCCTCCCTTCCCTCGGCCACGGTTTGACCTACCGCATTCAGCATGGTAGCCAGGCGGCCCGTTTCCGAGGCTTCCTGCTCATACTCATCCTTCACTTCATAGAAGGAGCGTCCGAGATCATCCATCTGCTTACGAATATCGTCTTCGCTGCTCGAGGTGAGAATGAGCTTCGCGAGATGAGTCTCCAGCGACGTCTTCTTCTCGAAGCGTTCCAGAATCGTGTCCAGTCCTCCGATGACGAGCTCGAACATGTTGATTTTTTCATGAAGGAGGTTCAGGATATGTTCCTCGATCGTTCCAGTCGTTGACAAATTATAGATCTTCACATCATCCTTCTGCCCGAGACGATGAACGCGGCCGATCCTTTGTTCCACGCGCATCGGGTTCCACGGCAAATCGAAGTTGATCATATGGCTGCAGAACTGCAGATTGATCCCCTCGCCGCCGGCTTCTGTCGCTATCAGCACCTGGGCGCGGTTGCGGAACAGATCCATCATCCAGTCCTTTTTGCCCCGGTTCATGCCGCCGCGGTAAGGGACCGCCGTTATTTTGTGTTCTTTCAAATATTGAAGCAGGTATTCCTGAGAGGCTCGGTATTCCGTAAAAATAATGACCTTATCATTGATCTGCTGAATCAATTCGATGACTTTATTCGCCTTCGTGTTCGCCTTGATGCTTCGAATGAGCTCGACGAGCTCCCAGATTTTGGCCCGGAGGGGAGAATCCTCAGCCGTTTTCTTGAACAGGTTCACGAGGGTGATAAACACGGCGTCACGGCTTGAGCACACCTCCCGCTGAAGCGTCACCAGCGCCAGAATGCTGCTGATATCGCCGGCAGCATCCTCGTAACGTCCCTTGACGAAGTTCGTGACGCCGTCGTAAAGCGCTTGCTCCTCCGGAGAGAGCTGAAGCGGGATGTTGCGGACGATCCGCTTCGTGAAATTCACGTTGCCGTCGCTGCGGCGGTTGCGGATCATGACCTTGGACAGCTCCTGCTGCAGCTGATCCTCGTTCTTCGGAACGCGCTTATCGACCACGAAGTTGGCTTGGAAGCTCGTTTGTCCTCCTAACTGGCCGGGCTTCAGCAGGGTGATTAGGTTGTACAGCTCCTTCAGGTCGTTCTGCACCGGGGTGGCGGTCAGAAGGAGACAATATTTTTTGCGAAGCTCATTTATAAATTTATAGTTGGTTGTTTTCTTGTTCTTCAGCTTGTGCGCCTCGTCTACGATCAGCATGTCGTACTCGAGTCCGAGCACGATGTCTCTATGAGGATCGCGCTTGGCGGTATCCATAGAGGCTACGACGATATCATTCGATGCCCACATGTATTCCTTCTTCTGCGCTACGGCGGGGATGCCGAACTTCTGATTCAGCTCCCGGACCCATTGCAGCACAAGGGAGGCGGGGACAAGAATAAGGGCTTTGGTCACCAGCCCGCGGATCATGTATTCTTTTAATATAAGGCCGGCTTCGATCGTCTTACCGAGTCCCACCTCATCGGCAAGTATGGCGCGTCCCCGCATCTCGGTGAGCACCTTCTTGGCCGTATCGATCTGATGGTCCATCGGTACCAGATTCGGGAGGTGAGTAAGGCACTGGAGCTCGTCGAAGCTGCGGATCAGCGCCGATTCCTCCGCTTCATAGGCAAGCTGGAACATGGTCCAATCGTCCCAAGGGCCGTTTTTCATCGCTCTGGCGTGCAGCTCCTCGAACCACTCTCTGTCAAAATGAAGCTGCACATGGTCGTTCAGTTGTCGCACGTGTTCTTTTGACTGGGTTGATTTCATCGGTGCACTCCTTTGCGGTCTGCGGATATCTATCAGAGTTAAAATTTAGTATGTACGAAAAGGGCGGCTTTCAAACCAAACGCGAATGCATTATGATGATAGGTAGCGTTCTGCCTTTTTGGCAGGAGGTGCGGTAAGCAGGACAGAAGGAGTGAGCAGATTATGAAGGAAGAGGTATGGCGTTTGGTCGATTCGGGAGCATGCTCTCCCGCTTATAATATGGCGCTGGACGAAGCGATTCTTACCGCGCACAGTGAAGGCTTGGTGCCTCCGACCGTCAGATTCTACGGCTGGTCGCCTGCGTCGCTATCGATCGGGTATTTTCAGAAGGCGGAAGGGGAAGTAGATCTTGAGCGCGTGGAGCGGGAGGGGCTCGGCTTCGTGCGAAGACCGACCGGCGGCCGTGCGGTGCTGCACGATCGGGAGCTGACGTACAGCATCATCGTGGCTGAGAGCTATCCGGGGATTCCGCGAGGAGTAACGGAGGCCTACCGGGTGTTAAGCGAAGGGCTGCTGCTCGGCTTCCGGCACCTGGGGCTGGATGCTGCGATGGTGTCCTTGGCGTCGGAGGAGGAGCAGCGTCAGTACGCGTCGATGGGCTCGGCGGCTTGCTTCGATTCGCCTTCATGGTACGAGCTGGTTGTGGAAGGCAGGAAGGTGGCCGGCAGTGCGCAAACCCGGCAAAAGGGTGTGGTGCTGCAGCATGGCTCGATTCTCCTCGAGCTGGATGTAGAGCAGCTGTTCGGACTGCTTCGGTTCCCGAGTGAGCGGGTGATGGAGAGGATGAAACAGCAATTTGTTAAAAAGGCTGTCGCGATCAACGATATCCTGAGGGACCTAGGTCGCCCGGCGGTGGAGCTGGATCAAGTGAAGGAATCGTTTGAGAGAGGGTTAGCCGAGGGGCTGAACGTTCGGTTCGAGCGGGAAGATCCGACCTCGTACGAGGTGGAGCTGGCGGAGCAGCTTACGGCGGAAAAATACGGACATGCGGAGTGGAACCTTCGGAGGTAGCCTTTAGGGGCTTCTCCGAAGGTTTTTCTTCCTTATTGCGGTATTGTGGATTCAAAGGCTTGCTGCAATCGCTTAGTAACGGGGCCGGAAGTACCTTGGGCTACGGGGCGATTGTCGATCGAGACAACGGGTGTGACCTCTACGGTTGTACCGGTAATGAATACTTCGTCGGCATTGGCCAGCTCGTCTAATGTGAACGCATGTTCATGAACCGGGATCTCCAGCCGGTGCGCCAGCTTCAGGACGACAGCTCTCGTAATGCCGTGCAGGATCAGGTGGTTGGCCGGATGTGTGTAAACGGCTCCGTCCTTGACCATCATGATGTTCGAGGCGCTGCATTCGGTTACCGTGCCGCTGCGATGGAGAATGACATCGGAGGCGCCTTGGTCAAGGGCATGCTGCTTGGCCAGTACATTCGGGAGCAAATTCAGTGTCTTCAGGTCGCAGCGGAGCCAGCGAATATCTTCCATCGTTACTGCGGCAATTCCTGATTGCATGGTGTTTAGAGGGCGTTTCACCTCGGTCGTATAGGCCATGAGTACAGGTTCGGCGTCCTGCGGGAAAGGATGCTGCCGCGGGGCAGCGCCTCGTGTGATCTGGAGATAGACCGTACCCTCCTCCAGCTTGTTCAGCTGAATAAGCTTTTGGACTTGCTCCTGAAGTTTGTCCGTATCGGCAGGAAGGGGGATGCGAACCTCCTTTGCCGTGCGATGAAGTCGGTCCCAATGTCCTTGAGGCGCATAAAGCTGTCCGTTATAAACGCGAAACACCTCATAAATCCCGTCGCCGAAGTAGTATCCGCGGTCCTCCGGAGAGATATGGAGTTCCTCCTTAGGAAGAAACCTGTCTTGATATAAATACATAAGGGCCTCCTGAATGGGTTCTGTTATGTTGGTGGGAACATATGTTTGATACCTGTTTTAAAGCGTGGTAAGATGTATTTAGGGTAGCAAGGGTACACAGAAATGTCAAAGATGAGGAGGAATAAAGAGAGAAAAATCACAGACTTGTTATTGCGGACACAATATATTGTATAGTATCATTGTTATTACATACTACATATTGTGATTCCTATATAGGGATATATTTTCGGGAGGGTTCCGGGTGAAGACGATGCAGCGTATGAAGCTTGAGGGGTTAAGCGAGAAGATTTTTTTAGACCGTTACGCTATGAAGAAGGCGGACACGAGTGCGACTGCGGTTGGGGACACGGTCCTGGTACTGACGAAGGATGATCCGAAATTTCCGGCCAAAGAGGTCGGTGAGGTGATCAGCCGTGAAGGGCAATCCGTGAAGGTAAGGCTAAGGAATGGAGAGCTGGTTGATTCCTCTGTGGAAAAGCTTACGCTTACCGTTGAGACGACACCGGAGCAAATGTGGGACCGTCTCGCGTCGGCCATGGCTTCTGTTGAAGCCCCGGAAAAGCGCAAGGAATGGACCGAAAAGTTCCGCTATGTGCTGGACGATTGGAAGCTGGTTCCGGGGGGCCGGATCGCTGCTGGGGCAGACGCCAGCGACGAGCTGACCTTGTTCAACTGTTACGTCATCCCTTCGCCCAAGGACAGCCGGGGCGGGATCATGGCTACGCTGTCGGAGATGACCGAGATCATGGCACGCGGAGGCGGCGTAGGGATCAACCTATCCTCATTGCGCCCGCGACGAGCTATCGTTAAAGGTGTGAACGGTTCCTCCAGCGGAGCGGTGTCCTGGGGCGGCTTGTTCAGCTACACCACGGGTTTGATTGAACAGGGGGGCAGCCGGCGAGGGGCGCTTATGCTGATGATGAACGACTGGCATCCCGATGTCGTGGACTTCATAACCGTGAAGCAAACCATGGGGCAGATTACGAACGCAAACCTCTCTGTCTGCGTCAGCAACAGCTTCATGAAGGCGGTGAAGGAGGACCTGGACTGGCAGCTGCTGTTCCCGGATACGAGCGACCCGGATTACGATGAGCTATGGGACGGGGACCTTGACCGTTGGAGAAAGCTGGGCAAGCGTGTAGTGGAATATCGTACGGTCAAGGCCCGCGAGGTCTGGCACACGATTATCGAATCCGCTTGGAAGTCGGCTGAGCCGGGCGTCGTCTTTATGGAGTACTATAACCAGATGTCGAACAGCTGGTATTTCAACCCGATCATTTGTACGAATCCGTGCGGAGAACAAGGCCTGCCTGCGTGGGGAGTCTGTAATTTATCCGCCGTAAATTTATCGAAGTTCTACGATGCCGACAAGCATGATGTGGACTGGGAGGAGCTCGGACAGGTCGTACGATATTCGACGAGGTTCCTCGATAACGTGATCAATAAGACGCCTTATCATTTTGAGGAGAATCGTGTAAATCAGCAGGGGGAACGTCGTGTAGGACTTGGGACCATGGGCCTCGCCGAGCTGATGATTAAGCTCCGGATCCGGTATGGCAGTCCCGAATCGCTGGCATTTCTCGATAAGCTGTACGGGTTTATGGCCAAGGAAGCTTATCTGGCCTCGTCGGAGATCGCTGAAGAGAAGGGATCCTTCTCCAACTTTGAGTCCGAGCCGTTCTTGCAGAGCGGGTTTATGAAGAACATGGTTGCAGCGTACCCTGAAGTAGGCGAAGCCATTAAGCAAAAGGGAATGCGCAACGTTACGGTTATCACTCAGGCGCCGACGGGCAGTACGGGGACAATGGTGGGCACTTCCACGGGAATTGAGCCGTATTTCGCCTTCGAGTATTATCGCCAAAGCCGTTTGGGCTATGACAAGCAGCTAGTACCGATCGCTCAGGAATGGATGGACCTGCATCCCGGGGAGGAATTGCCGGATTACTTCGTAACCGCAATGAACCTGTCGGCGGAGGATCATATTCGAACACAAGCAGCCATTCAACGCTGGGTGGACAGCTCCATATCCAAGACAGCCAACTGTCCGGCTGATTTTACCGTGGAAGAGACCAAACGACTGTATGAGCTGGCGTTTGATCTAGGCTGCAAAGGCGTCACCATTTATCGCGACGGCAGCCGGGACGTTCAAGTGCTCTCTACCGAGAAGAAGGAAGAGGAGAAGGAGAAAGCGCAGGAAGCAAAGGATACTTCCTTGCCTACGGCTGCCGAGGTCCTTCCTGTTACGGAACGGGTGATCGATAAGGAATACAAACGCCGCCCTCAAGTGCTTCGGGGCGCTACGTATAAGATCAACACGCCGTTCGGCATGGCGTATATTACCATTAACGATATGAACGGCAGTCCGAGTGAGATCTTCCTCAATGTCGGCAAGGCCGGCTCGGACGTATTCGCGATGTCGGAGGCGCTGGGCCGCGTCTGCTCGTTATTCTTGCGTTATGGAGATCACGGGAACAAAACGCAGCTGCTTATCAAGCATCTGAAGGGGATCGGAGGCTCAGGCGCCATCGGCTTCGGGGTGAACCGGGTCGAATCCATTGCCGACGCTGTGGCAAAGGCGCTTGAGATGCATGGAGAAAGCTATGATGCTGCGGATGCTTATATCACGGCTACCCGCGAGGTGATAGTTGCGGAATCGGAAAGTGTTGCTGCTTCGGCACCGGCGGTTCAAACCTCGCTAGACCTTTGCCCTTCCTGCGGCTCGGCTTCGTTGGTCAATACAGAGGGGTGCAAGTCCTGCAGCCAGTGCGGGTATAGCAAGTGTAGCTAAATGTGATATTCCAGGATTAATTGGAATTTTTTGTGAAATTCCAGAATTAATTGGAATTGTAACATAATTCGTTAGACGGTTTGGTCCATAATTCATTGGAATTTGATTTTCATACAATATAGTGTATATTTATACAATTGGGTCAGGGATATCAATCAAATCCCTGGCCTAGTTTTGTTTTTCTGTAAACACATGTACTTGATGTAATGGAATATATAGATTCTTGAATGGACTATAAATCTAAATAACCTATGAGTTGCTACTACCATGCTATTCTGCTGAGCAGCATTAATGATGGGGATTGGACAGCCGCCTCCAAAGTTGATTTTGGCGCAACAGGCGCCGGGACATTTACAGCCAATGTTGCCAGCGGTTCCGGCGGAGGAAACATAGAGCTGCATCTCGATAGTGCGGATGGCCCGTTAATTGGTATACTTCCTATTTCCAACACAGATGGGGAAAATAGCTGGAAGACAAAAACTACCAGTATTTCCGACGCCCCGGGTGTTCATGACCTGTTTATGGTATACTGGGGAGCAACGACCGGTAATCTGTTCAAGGTCGATTATTGGCAATTGGAGCAAAAGAGCGCTGCTCATCATCTTGCTGCAATCAATGCTTCCAGCGATAAACAAAAATAATAAAAGCCTCTTGTTGTGCCATACGGATTGGGAGATCAAGTGGAGCTTGCATATAATCAAGCAAGAAATTATACTGTCCATTCGGAGTAATGCTGTAATATTTATCCAAGGCAAATGTCCAAAGAAAATAAAGTCCTAGACTGGGAAATTATCAAGACCTTGGGGAGAAATATTTATTAAAATAAAGGGGTTTACATATTACTCATAACTAATATGTAGAACCTATTATTTTCCGGACTGAGGAAAATGGTATTAATCGAGGATCGATCGCTACACTAACGAGCGGCTTAGTTCCAAACATTTACATTAGTTGCAGGAAACAATCAAATATTATCGAATGTAATATAGAGAATAGACACTGATAATTTTTGAAAGAGAGGTCTCAGATTATGGGTAAATCTACGATCTGCTCCATGCAAAGTCTTGATCTATAAACAACGGCGGTTGTTTGTATGGAGCCAGGATTTATTTTACCGCCTTAATATCAGCGTTTTGCGATAGTTGTTTATAGGATAGGCTTTGCAACCTTAAATTTTAATTAATTTTAAGGAGCAGAGCTATCATGAAGTATGTAAACGCCGATATCATTTTTCCAGAAGAACTATTAAAGGAAATACAGAAATATATCCATGGTAGCATGGTTTACGTTCCAACTCCTGAAGGACAACGGAAGAAGTGGGCGAAAATTCAGGGAGTCGAAAACATTTGAGCCACAGAAACGAGAAAATACGTCAACAATATATCGATGGTTCAACAATAGATGAACTCTCTGATCAATTCTGTCTTTCCAACGATAGTATTAAAAAGATCATTTATTCAAAAATATAGGTCATAGAAATCACATCAGATCATATGATGTGATTTTTTGTGTAATAAATGATTCTGAACTATCTTTTCTATATTTTTAAACTGTTTCCTTTGCTACGATTGAAAAAACACCTTTCAGGGAGGACATTAGGATGTCATTACAAGTTCGTCCATATTGCACCGAATTAGAGGATACAGTTAAAAATTTAAGTCACAAAGCATGGATACTTTTTAAGTACAATAAAGATTACGATCATCAGAGGATGAGTTGTGTTTTTAATGAGGACGGTAATTTAATTAGTGTGGGATACCTACGGCATGGAATAGCGGATGATCATGATGTATTCGAAATCGAAATGCCCACTAATGAATTAGCTTTAAATCGTTTAAATGAAGTGAGAATGGCTCTTTACCCTATATTCTTAAATATGTGTCATAAGCTCCGTAATCCAAACAAGAAAACAAAACTGGTTGCGTGGAAAGACTTTTATGGTGACAGAGAATTTTACGAAGAGAAGGGTTTTATCCCTTATCAAACATATTATTTAGCAAAGAGTTCACTTGAAAAACCGATGCCTGAAGTCAGAACGCCTGTTGGAGTTGAAGTTAAATTTCACCCGATGGAATCCAAAGAGGAAAGAATCAAATATACAGAACTAGAAAATCAATTTTATCAAGGTGTTGTATACAGAAGTGTAAATATGTTGGAATGGATGATGGGTGGGCCAGAATTACATACAATTTCTGCATTTGAAGACGATGAACTTGTTGGCAGCGTTATGTGTTGGCAAACTGGTGCAGTTGAAAGATTATTCGTAATTCCTCGTTGGCGTAATAAAGGGTTGGGTGAGTTTCTCATAACGAAGGGTTTTGAGTATCACATTAAGAATGGTCGAAACGAAGTTTATTCGCTGGTTAATGAACAAGATGAGGAAGCTATGAAGTTGTTAGAGTCAATGGGGTATACCTTTCCTGTAAGATTAGAACTCAAGGCATTGGATGTTTAGAAATAAGAATTATATCTATATGGTTATATAAACTTGCCTTTGAGACGCCCGACTCTTCTGACACGCTATTAAAATTGATGCCCTTGTTGGCTCGTATAAGGCGTTTAATCGCTTGGTCTACCTTTTCCAAGGTATTCGCCTTCCGCTTTTCATGAATGCTCTTCAGATGGGCTGTACGGTCGTAATTAGCCATTTCCAGCACCCACCTTTCTTTTTATACGGTCTTGCCTACCGAAAATGATATTGCCTTCTTGAAGGTTATTTAAAATGCCTTGGTATCGAAGTAAGTTTTTCTCATGTTTTTCAGCCATATCCTCACGACCATGTTGTTTTGCTGCCTCAATCGCTCTCGATGTGGTTTTAATATGCAATTCATATTTCTGTACATCCAATTCAGAGAAGCCAATGGCTAAATCCTTACATGGGCTTCCTCCGTTGCACGTCAAGCAAGGTGGTGCTTCCATGTGAGGACAGTCTCCTTTCAAGCGAGCGTGACATGTTCCGTAAGGGTTATCCATCGCATTCAGAACGTCCTCTCCTTGAAGTGAGCAGGGATGCAATACTGGATTTAAGCTGGCTCACGTCGGTTTGTAGGACCGATTGTGAAGTGGGATACTGGCTTAAAAACTTGAGTGAAACCTTAGAATAAAGGGCTCCAAACACACCTTTGTACTCTGGAAACACTTGATCCAAGACTGCATGAAACTGCAACTTCGTTTGTACACACATGTTAGACAGGGCTTCGTGTTGACGTGTTAGAGAGCGTAAATTGAGCAGTTGAACGCCTCTTTTTCTAAAGTCCTGAAACTCTTCTTTGTAATACAATTCCCCTAGTAGGTAGGCATCTGCGGCATCCGTCTTCACTCTACGAAGATTAGATTTCCTTAATCTGTTGGAAATGAGCGGATTAATGACGATATACTGGCAATGATGCTCCTCTAAATATTGAACAACAGGGCTTTGATAGTGACCGGTTGCTTCTAAAATAACGATAGGTTGTGCCGCGGTCTTCTCTTGAAGATCCTGGATCATTCGAAGAAGGAGCGACAATCCTTCCTGTGTATGTTCAAATTTAAAGACTCCTCCTTGAGGCTTACCACGATCTAAAAAAGCCTGACCATGACTCTCAGCTTTTTAAATATCTAGACCGATAACTGGATTCATTTGATCTCTCCCATAAATAAATTTTCCGGTAGCCCCTAGACCTTCTTGTATTCCATAGCATCGCTTGTTATACGGGATCTACGTCCCAACCAGCCTCAAACATGGTAGTAACAAGTAGGGGTGAACATTATAGCTGACGGGATCAAGTCCCACGGGCAGGTACGTTCGACCCGGCTACGTATAATCGTCGACCCTAAAATAAAAAGGATCAACCAGTAATAACTGGCTGATCCCATAATACGAAAGGGCAGTTTTGCTCAATAATTGCTGCCTATGCCTATGGTACAATTTGGGTAAGGCGGGACTTAAAATGACAGGTATTATTAATAAAAATGGCTACGAGTTTATAGAGTGCATTACATTGAATGAACTTGAACTAACAAATTATGAACCGTTGGCAGGTTCATACGCGGTGGTGAGATTCGACGGTAAATATCTTATTTGTTTTAATACATGGAGAAAACAGTGGGAAGTACCTGCCGGAGGAAGAGATGACAATGAAACAGCCAAAGAATGCGCTATACGAGAGCTATATGAGGAAACAGCGCAGGTTGTTCAAGATATGGATTATAAGGGTCTACTGAAGGTTAGGAAACCAGACGGAGCAATAAAATATAATCCAATTTTCTTTGCTGAACTGGATTCCATAGCCCCGTTTAAAGTAAATCACGAAACAGATAAAATTTTACTTTGGAATTTAACTGAAGAGGTTGGTTATATTGATGATGTTGATAAGGCAGTTCTTGAATGGTGTAATTCATTACGTTAACTGGGAACGATATTTTAATTCAAACACATTAAAAAGCTAACGCGAGATATTGGCAGCCTTATTACAACTAACGGGCTGTTATCATGAATCTCATAAAATATGTAAATAAGTATTTCTTTTATTGGGGGTAATGAACGTGGTTTTTCAGTTTTTAGATTTTGACTTCATTAAAGGTAGGGAAATAAGTTTATGCATCCATGAAAAAGTTCCAGGAGATGAAGGAAAGGGATTTGTCCCTGCCTATAAATACAACATCGTCCTTATTGAGTCTAATGAGATAATGGGTAAAATTGATGTGCGGATTGGAAACAATGAAAATCTTTACTACGGTGGACATATAGGTTATTCGATAATCGAAAAATTTCGAGGTAATCATTACGCTGCAAAGGCTTGTCTGTTAATTAAACAAGTAGCTTTGGTACATGGTATGGAAAATCTAATAATTACATGTAATCCAGATAATATTCCTTCGAGAAAAACATGTGAGTACATTGGTGCTAAATTGAATGATATTGTAGACCTTCCTCCTTATAATGACATGTATCTTGAAGGAGAAAGACAAAAATGTATCTATAAGTGGTGTTTACTAAGCGACGGGTAACGTTAGCGGAATAACCAGGGAGCAGACCGACGGGCAGCTGCTCCCTGGTGTCGTTGCAGTAACGGGCAGATACTTAAAACAAAAGGAAGAAATTAATAACGACTCTTTACGTTAAAGGTGGGTTATTTGTGGAGCATTTGTCTAAGTATCTACATGTTCAATCTATCGCTAAATCTACAATAAGTGAGTTAACGAATGTAATTAAAGAAGGCATTTCAGAACGCGAAATCGCTTGTAAAGCCGAAGACATTATGAGAGCAAAAGGCGTAAATAGTTTTTGGTATCATGGCGTAGGGGCATTTGTTCACGTTGGAAAGAGAACAACCATTTCCGAATCAGGCAAGGGTTATAAGCCTTCGGAAACATTAGTTAGCAAGAATGATATTGTAACTGTAGACCTTAGCCCGGAGTTTAACACCTATTGGGGTGATTATGCCCGAACGTTTATAATCATTGATGGAAAGGCTGACGGTGTAGACGCATTAGAATGGAGTAATAATGATTTCCAGCTTTTGGATGGAGTAAAAGTTGAAGAGAAACTTCATAAAATGTTTATGAATTATATCAAACCAGACATGACTTTTGAAGATGTTTACCTGCATATGAATGATGTAATAAACCAATTCGATTATACAAACCTTGATTTTGCTAGAAATGTGGGACATACAATTGAGTTTAATAAGGATAACAGGAGATATTTTGAGTCGGGAAATAAGACTAAGCTTAGTGATCTAACTCTCTTTACATTTGAACCACATATTAAGCACAAGAACGGAGAATACGGATTTAAGAGAGAGGATATTTATTATTTCCGCGATGGCAAATTGTTTGTCTTATAAAGATAAAGATTGAGTTAACGGGAAACGATAGCGCAATAACGAGGGAACGGATCGCCGCGCGGCAGCTGCTCCCTGGTTCGCGTTAAGCTAAATGGCAGTTTAACGCAACACTTGCCTTATTGACTTCGTCTTCTGTATGGAACGGAGGGATCGGAGATAAATCAAACACTGGTAAGATCAGTAGGTTATGTGGGATTATTATTGTGTGTAATGTATTTGGTGTACAAATCGACCTTGTTTTGGAATCAACTAGGCATGCAAAAACAAACCGTTTCATTCCTCAGAGCAGTTCAGGAGCAAAATTACGAGAGAGCAGCGGAACTGTTTGGCTGGGAAGGGCGAAAAACCGAGGGTAGTAAGGCAACCTCTTGGGAGCGACTGGCTGAAGTAGAAGGGGTTCGGCTACTATCGTTCAGCAACGTTCGAGCTGAATACGACGATGGTTGCTATTGCACGGGTCATGCAGAGCTGACCTTCCAGGTGAATGAAAAACCTATGCAGGTTAGTGCTGTGATTGCGTTTGGAGTAGGTGCAAAGCCGAAACAAATATGTGCGATTACACCCTCCGGGATTCAGGGTGGATCCATTCCCCAACTTGCGGCATGGAACTCATTGGCATGCGGAAATAGTTCGTTTTGAGTTACTGAACTATCTGGGAACGTTACTGGAATAACCAGGGGGCAGACCACCGCGGCAACTGCTCCCTGAACAACGAGAAGAAAGAAATTTTTGAAAGGTTATTGATATAATAGAAAGGTGGGGGATTTTTAATAGAAACAAAACGTCTTATAATTAGAGAAATGATGCAGTCCGATTATGATGCATTGTGCGGAATATTATGTGATGAGGAAGTAATGCGTGCTGCTTATGAAAGTGCATTCAACTTAGAACAAGCACAAAGTTGGCTTAACAGACATCTTAAAAGATATGAAGAGTATGGTTTTGGACTTTGGGCTGTTGTATTAAAAGAAACAAACGAAATGATTGGTCAATGTGGCTTGACAATGCAAGGCTGGAGAGAAAAAGAAATTTTGGAAATAGGATTTTTGTTTCAAAAAGCGTATTGGCACAAAGGTTACGCAACAGAAGCGGCAATTGCTTGCAAGGAATACGCTTTCTCAGTTCTTAATGCAAATAGGGTTTGTTCTATTATTAGGGACACAAATATAGCCGCTCAAAAAGTTGCTGTTCGAAACGGTATGAATATTATTGATAAAGATACTAAGAATTTTAGGAATATAGATATGGAATTTTTTCTGTATTCTGTAGAGCGAACAAAATGAGCATAATTTAAAATTTACTACAAATGGCAAAACAACCTTTAAACGGAAGGTGATAGCTCAATCAAGACGCGGCTGCAAGCATTTATTCGGTAGCCACGTTAAACTAAAGGGAGGATAACTTTGTTAAATGGTGAATATCTCACATAAATATTATCTAAAAGTAGGTAATCTGAATGGTGAAAGTTCGTGGCAAAAGACGGTATTATCGGAAAATAAAAAATCGGATTCAAAATTTTAACCACCACTTATCTGAAGAAACCAGTTGGTATAGTATGTGGCATATGCACTTTGATGGGAAAGGAATAAGTGAGAAGGCCAAGGACAGAAGAAGCCACATCAAACATTACATTGAGTTATTCCAGAAAATCAATACTTCAGATTTATCGAACTCAAAACCATTTCAAGTCTGGATATTTTTAGATTCTGAGTATCCTACATGTGATGCATTGTACTTACATACATCTAACCCACATAGTTCATTCCCTTACACAAACCAAGATATTGCTTGGCTAAGCGATGAAAAGGAAATCCCTGAAATACTGAAGGGTATAGTTAATTTAATTGAATTTGAAGTTGGGGAGTACAGGCAATCTGACGGAAAAACTGATTATTTTATTCGGATGATTAATTTGGGTATGAGTCTTAAGGATTCGTTGAGTTAACGGGGAACGATAACGCAATAAAGGGACATCAAGAGGAGGTTGCTGCAAGACCGGCAACCTCCATTTTGTTAACTGGCAGGATAATTTAACCAATTTACGAATGTTTAAAATATTGAGGTGTTTGCTAAGTTCGCTGAAACATAAGGTTACAATACCATTAATCTAACGATGGAGGAAATATAATTGATCAAACAACAGAAACTGTCGATTTTCCTTTTATTTCTAGCTATCGCATTCATATTAGGCGGCATGGCATCCAGGTCATTTTTTGAATACTCACCAGCTATTGGTTGGATTGCTGGCGTAATACTACTGTTCACCAGCACTAAATATGCTTTTAGAGCATACAAGAACACTAGAATGAAATCATAAACCAAACCAGATTTTATGGGGATAGTATTATTTTGATGGGTAACGAAGGGAGCTAAAGTCGATGGAACACGATAGAGAGATACAAGAGCTTAAAGAACGCCTTAGCATATTCGAGTAACGACTCCAGATCGCAGCGGCAGCTGCCCCAAAATCCATTGAAGTTAAGGACAGTTTAATGCAATTTAGTGTGGTACAATATGGAAAAGTGTAAGAACGGAGTGAAGGTTTGGATAAAGATGTTATGTGGGGAATTTTTGTTTCTGAAGATGTTAATCGTTTTCCAAACTACTTTCCCATCGCTTTCTACGAGACTCGTGAAAAGGCAGTCGAAGTAATTCAAGGATTACCAAAAGATTTGAACTATGATTTGCTCAAATTGCCACTGAACAGCATTTTTGCTTATTTTCACAAAAAAAAGCGGTAAGTTGGTAGGTATGGATGGTATTTACCACGAGCACTTTCATTTTAAGGGTGAACATAAAAGCGATAATTAAACATTGAACTGGACGGCGAACAATAGTTGAACCGAATAAGTGAGCGGTATGTCGCGGCATCTGCCCCCTATTTCATTGAAGTAACGGGAGTTTAATGATATAGATGAGAGCTTAAAAACTTTGGAATTTGTAAAAGCAATAAGAATGGTTTAGAGGTACTTCTACAACAACATGGCGCGGACGGTTATAAAGAGAAATGGATAAACCATGACTTCCCTTTGATGGAGTATCTATTGTTGATGGATTACCTTCAGAGGGCAAGTACCTTAAGCTAAACGGAGAACGATGGTCATTGGTTGTTTAATTCCTGCGTGAGGGGTATTAATTTGGATTACATATGGTTTAACTATGAAAAGCCAATCTTAGAACAGCTTCCATATCCGTTCACAGAAGCGGCAATTTTGCTCAATCCGTTTATTCAAATGCCAATAGGATGGGCGGATGTGAAAAAGAAGAGCGAAAATGATCACATTTACCCCGAATTAGAAGAATCTCTGCAACTTGGTAGACCCAAACCGTGGAAAGAAGTGCTAAATGATACAGGAATACAATCCTATGAGGAATTAGCTGTTGCCCTTAAGACTTCAATTTTAGCTTTAAAAAAAGAGTATGCTCGTCCTGATTTGGCAACTCAACTCAGTAACAACCTATGCACAGACCTTTATTATCCTCGTGAAGATAATATATCTGAATTTTTAGTCTCAGACATTCTCGATGTACTGTGTTCTAATGGTGCTGACACTTTGTTATATTCTGCTCCTATTTTTGACCAGTCTGGTGAGCTGATGATCAAGAATATGACTCAAGCTGAATTATGCTGTGAGGTACCACTTAAGGAGATAATCATTACAGACAAACAAATGGAATATGCATTTTTAAGTGTTTTTGACTCTTTTATTACTATATTTCTCACCAGAGAGAAGAAAATTGAAAAAATCATCAATAAAAAGAAATGGGAAGCAGTAATCTGCGGACCAGAAACCTATATTAGTTGGTATTTTGGTAAAATTGATTAAGCGAAGGGAGACGTTAGCGGAATAACCAGGGAGCAGACCGCAGCTGCTCCTTGGTGTCGTTGAAGTAACGGGCAGGATAGTATTAATCAACTTTTTTTGATATTATGATATTGACTCACAAGAAAAGTAATGGTAAATTCAGTTTAGACAATAAATCAAAAAAAGTTGATTAATAAGGTGATGACCTCTATGAATGAAGTTTCGCTCAAAGAATACGAATCCAAATTCAAAGCACTCGCCGATGAAAAGCGGCTCCAAATCATGTACGAACTTACTCAACGCGGAAATACTTGCGTTTGCGATCTCACCAGTATTTTCGAAATGTCTCAATCCAAGCTGTCGTATCACCTTAAGATACTGCTTGATGCTGGGTTTATTACCAAGGAGACGCGTGGCACATGGAGTTATTACGAAATCAATCAAGAACAGGTAAGCCATATCCTCTCTGAAGAGCTGTGTTGTATTTTCAAACCAGCCCGAACAAGTAATGGCTGTTGTGGTGGGACAAACGAAAAAGAAAAGACAAGTAATAGCTGCTGCGGCGGGACAAATGAGAAAGAAACTAATTGCTGAGTTTATCGGCACCTATTTTTTAGTTTTTGCCGGTCCTGGAGCAATGGTGATTGATGAGATCACGAAAAGTATCACACATCTAGGAGTTGCGCTGACATTCGGGCTGGTTGTCACTGCTCTTATCTATACGTTTGGTCATATATCAGGCGCCCATTTTAATCCCGCGGTAACGATTGGTTTTTGGGTACGGGGAGATATTTCTCTTCGGGATAGTTTGTTCTATATCGTGATTCAATTCGCCGCGGCGATCACTGCTTCATATACGCTTTTTCTTTTGTTTGGCAATGTTGCTAATTTAGGCGCCACCCTGCCCCTTTCGTCAGAAAGCCAATCATTTGTTTTAGAGTTTATTTTGACATTTGTACTTGTGACCGTTATTTTGGGGTCAGCTGTACATGGTAAAGCGGTGAGAAGCTTTGCTGGTATATCCATTGGCGCTACGGTCGGGCTGATGGCGATGTTCGCGGGTCCGATCTGTGGAGCCTCTATGAATCCTGCACGTTCACTTGGACCGGCATTGGTTTCAGGAACTACGCAACATTTGTGGTTATACTTAGTGGCTACTGTCCTTGGGGCAATTGCTGCTTCGCTAGTATATAAAACACTGCATGAATAAGGGGCTGGATCAATTGGAGAAGAAGCTAGTTTATTTTCTTTGTACAGGTAATTCCTGCAGAAGCCAAATAGCAGACGGATTTTTGAAGGTGCTGGGAAGTGAATACTACGAAGTTAAAAGCGCGGGTCTTGAAGCGCATGGGCTAAATCCTCGGGCTGTTCAAGTGATGAGGGAAGCAGGAGTTGATATTTCAGGCCATACCTCGGACGTAATCGATCCCGAGATCCTAAAACAAGCAGACTACATTATCACGCTTTGCGGTCATGCTAACGATCATTGTCCAATGGTTCACAACGATAACGCACAAAGATGGCATTGGGGCTTTGAGGACCCGGCCAAAGCGAGCGGTACGGAAGAAGAAATCATGGCAAAGTTCCGCGAAGTTAGGGAATCCATTAAAAATAACATTGAAAAATTTGTGAAAGAAGGTAATTGAGGATGATTAAACGGATGCACGTAGCGGTAAACTGCAGCGACCTTCAGAAATCTCTCGACTTCTACAAAGCTTTCTTTGGCACTGAGCCGACGAAAGTAAAAGAAAATTATGCGAAATTTGAGCTGGATAATCCAGCACTACATTTTTCGTTAAATGTCCGTCCTTTTGAAAAGAACGGCGTTCTTAACCACCTGGGCTTTCAAGTCAATGATACCCAAGAGGTCCTGGAAATTGGTGATCGCCTTCGGGAGTCGGGGCTTTTGCTTATTGATGAAATGAACACGACATGCTGTTATGCGGTGCAAGATAAAGTTTGGGTACATGACCCTGATGGTAATGCGTGGGAAATCTTTTTCACAAAAGAGGATTCTGAATTTGAAAGTGCTGGTGAACCACGTGATGCATCGCTCTGCTGCGCTCCTTCGTCCGGTCCGGTAGCCATTGAATTTGGATCCTTCAAGAAAGAGGGATGTTGTTAAACTATCTGGGAACGTTAGCGGAATAACCAGGGAGCAGACCGCCGCAGCAGCTGTTCCCTGATTTCGTTGAAGTAACGGGGAGTTTAGCACAAAGTAATGTGGTAAAATTAGGGCATTAAAGGCATGGTAGTAATCGAAAAAACGCAGTTTAGGCGATGATCCCGACATCCCTAAATTGCGTCTTTCACTTTGTTTATGATTCAGTTAAATGGGCGCCGAATAACTTTGATTATGCGTGCCCCTCTACTAATCAGTTGCTGCGCCTTTGCCACGTTGATTTTTACGAGTACCGCGACATCGGTAGAATTTTCCACGTCAAATACCGAAAATATTTGGCCATTCGCGAAAAGTACGCCTTTCAGTTCAACATCTTTCCCTCGAGACGGTCTCGGAGCAGTACTTTGAATTTTGCAGCGCATGACACCCGCACGAATGAGACGGCGAGCTTGAAAAGCAGTCGCTCTTATAGCGAATATCGGGTCGATTTCGACTCCTGTTGTTTTTGCTTCAATTTCTGCAATCAGAAAAAATTGATTTCCTATCTTAGCGATACAATTCGAGCCAATGAAAACCGGATTTGCCACTGTTCATCACCCCCTCGGCGCATTGTATGGGGATCATGAACATTTAGAAACGGACAAACACATAGGGTCCATATTTTAATTAATGTATCCGGATTTGAGGTGCCATCATGGGCTTCAATAAAGTAACTGGGAACGTTAGCGTAATATAGGGAGCAGATCGCTACGGCAGCTGCTCCCTGGCCGCGTTGAACTAAGGGCAGTCTAGCTTAATTATATGTATTCTTTACGGCCCGAAATCTGGGGTTCAATGGTAAACTAAAGCTATTATCTATAGCTAGGTTGAGGGAGTGTTCTGCGTGGAATTGCAAATATGTGACGAGACAAATAATACCGACAAGTCTTATGTCGTAAACAAAATGATTGAATTTAATCTAAAGCATTTCCCTGATGATTTGAAGGGCAGATACCAGGTAGTTAACTTATATTTGAAAGATGTTGACGGAAATATTTACGGCGGGTTGGTCGGTGTAATATGCTGGAATTGGTTAGAGGTACAGTATCTTTTCGTAGATGATGCTTACCGGAAATTCGGATACGGAAAGAAATTACTATCAGAGGCCGAAAAGATTGCTAAAGAGAAAAAGTGTGATTTTATAAAATTAGATACCTTGAGCTTTCAAGCGTTAGATTTCTACAAAAAACAAGGATTTGAAGTGTTTGGAACGATACATAACGCTGGCAGGCACACTCATTATTATTTGAAAAAAGACATCACTTAGAAAAGTTATATCATTACGCTATCGGAAAACGTTAGCTTAATGGCCAGCGGCAGTCTAGGACTTTATTTTCTCGTCCTGGGCTTTCGCTGTTTCTTTTTCTAGGATTAGTCTATTACTTATTTTATTGAGTTTGAGGGTTTGGCGACTCAAAAAGCCGCGTGAAATAAAGAAATCCAGTCTAATACTTTATTTTCTGCTGACAGCAAACGTGGACTCGGTATCACCGATAGGGGATTTGCGCGTAAATGTAAATCCTGTTTCTACATTAACCTTACCATCTATCTGCCGGGCAATGGGGCTTTACTTGCAGCCGGTTGGAGGCGCGAATCAGGTTATGCTCCCAGTTTTCCGAATGATGGGAGTAAAGGATTTGGTACGAGGTTCTTATGTCATTTATTTGAACGACATGCCGATTTATTATCGTCTGCAAATAGACTTATCACGACGAAAATCTAAAGGTTATATATTACGGCTTTCTGAACCCAATTCAAACATGATGTGTAGATCTTTTACTTATAGTAAAGAACTCTTAGCCCTAGGTAAGATGATTCATCATTAGTTAGACGATTTGTTCCACAATTCGTTCGAAAAAAATACACTGAACTGAATATTTATTCGCAAAAAAGCCTAACCTTCTGAGAGTTAGGTTTTTTTGTATGGAGGTAAAGTTAATGATATTAATAAGCAACAAACTTAAAAATAGACCCTTCTATTACGAGGATGAATCTTTTGAAGGATATCTTTACAGAGTTGCGGAAGCTAATTATATATCACAAAATATGTTAATAAGCGAGTATGGAATCAATGATTTATTAAAAAGGAGCGGTAATGATATAAATCAGGTGGTGAGGTATATTAATGAACAAAACTACCATGATTATTCGAATAAATCATTCCAATTCATTAGTGAAAATGGTTTATATCTATCATGTTTTTGGAAACAAAAGTATTCTAAATATTGTTCATTATGTTTAGCCGAGCAGCAATACCACCGTATTCAGTGGATGGTTGCGCCAGTTATTGCATGCCCTAAACATTGTGTAGAACTTCAAAACTCCTGTAAGCGTTGTTACAAAAATGTTACCTACATAGACGTAATAAAAGATACTTGCTCAAACTGTTCATGTAAACTATCAAATTTCTTTACCTTCAACGTTAAGGATAAAGGAAATTCCATGTTAATGTTTGATAATATTACCATAAGTGGGTTTGTGTTCAATTATATGAATGTATTTGATTATTATATGTTTATAAAGAAAATAAGTTGGTTTATAAACTATCATATCAGTAGTAAGGAAGATCAAATTTATACTGATCTTGATAAAGGAAAAAACAAAACAGGTTGGTATGTTAAAAATCTATGGAATTTAAACAAACTAATGAACACAGTTTATGAAGTAACGAGTGATTGGCCAAATAACTTTTTCAAATATTACATCTCACTTCCGCGAATTAAAAAAAATAAATTTTTTTATTTAAGAAACTACGTAACAGCAAAAACAAAGGTACACCAGACTCTTGATGTTTTTTTTAAGAGTTACAAACTTTTCTAATAATTGATATGGTTTTTACAGAACAGCGCACGCTCCTAAATTAGAGTCGTTTAAGTCAAATACTCTTTCTTACCCGGACAATACCATAGTCCGGGTTATTGTATTTCGTCCAACATTATTCTAAAGAATCAATTTCAGAGATCCTAAACGTTTAGGTAAAGTTTGAACTGGAGAGACTGATTCTAACGAATTCTGGAACAAAGGGGGCTTATACATGAAAATTCCTGTCAGAAAAATCAGGCCGACTAGGGGACGACATTATAGAAGTAAAATCGGCTCGTCCAAAAGCCTGAAGATCATACATGCCGAGAGCCTTCTGGAACGAGATTATGTTCGACTGTGCAATTACGACCCATCAATTATTAAAATATATTACCAGCCGGTAGGGATACGGTTTCATTATGATGGTCGGAAGCGTCGGTACTTTCCTGATTATTTGATTGTTACTCGGGACAATCGTTATTACCTAGTAGAGGTAAAGTTAAAGGAGTTTGTTGGATCAAATTTAAACCGTGCAAAATTTTATGCAGCGACCAAGCTGTGTGAAGAAAAAGGCTGGAGTTTTAATGTCGTTACGGAAGACCAAATTCGGCCAGGATATTTACAGAAGAACCTTAGATTACTTCATGAGGTGAAACGGCATAAAATTACCCCAGCTGTAGCTGAATACATTAAAGTGATGTTAGAACATATGGGACCTCAAACTGTTAGTGAGTTGCGGAAGGCATGTGAAATAGTCGATGCTTCGATGTTCATGCTCAATCTTCACAAATTAATATACGCAAGTGAAATCAGTACAGACTTAATACATAAACCTTTGAATGATAATTCAGTAGTATGGGGATTGCCCCGAAAGGAGGATGCGTGTGGCTAGGAATCGTTTTTCATATGGAACAAAGTTTTTGTTGGACGGGATGGAACATATGGTAAAACGTTCTGAGCGAAATGAAGTTGTCGTTGAACTTATTAAATATAAGGAAACCAAGAGCATTCCCCTGAGTGAGTTGGAGGAAGCTTTGTATGAAGATCGACTAGTGTTTCAAGATTTAACAGGAAGAGCCGGCAAGGTCAAATTGGATGTTAGTCAACTGAATGATAAAGAACGAGAATTACTTAAAATGAAGCTAGATGTTCTTCATCCGGTTATTCATGGGTATTTTCACAATATAAACCTTGATGACTATTTAAAATCCCTTCGTGAAGATAAATGTTACAAGGTGTCTAAGGCCTCTTTTTATAATTGGAAAAAGCTCTGGGAGCGTTATGGTGATGCACGTTATTTAGTTGACCTGAAACCTGGACCCAAAACACGGCATACTGAAAAAGAAGTAATGGCTTCATTAGAAAAAATCATGGAGGAGAATCTCTATACAGGTGAAGATGTCATTTACCGGCAGATTTATCGGTTATATACGGATAGTATTAATAAAGTGAATGAATTAAGGAATGATGATCAAAAGCAAGTTCTTCGATCATTTCAGACGATTTGGAGGATATTGAAAGAAAAACGCGATTGGTATCGCCAAAATAAAGCTAGAGATGGTCATGTCGCAGCAAAGCTGGAACGTGATGGTTCTAGGAGTATGACGGAGAAACCTACCCGACCGTTACAGCGGGTAGAACTTGATTGGACACCAGTTGATATATATTTAGTTGATCCCAAAACTCTTGAAAGGAAGAAACCCTGGATTGTTTACGCAATTGATGTATTTAGTGGCGAGCCCTTGGGTTTTTATATCACATTTGAATACCCTGATACGTTTGCCATCAAACAGTGTTTGTTACATTGTTTTTTACCAAAAGTATATTTGGAAAAGTTGTACCCCGAAGTTCAGAATGAATGGACTGCTTATGGAATTCCTAAGGAATTGGTAATTGATAATGCCTCACAAAATAACTCTTACGAATTGGAAGAGATATTCGACTTCTTTGGAATCGAACCACTTTATCCTGAGGTTCAGGCCGGCCATAAGAAAGGAACGGTTGAACGCGGTCTAAAGTCCTTTAATGATATAGTTCATACACTGAAAGGAACGAGTTTTTCCAATATTTATAAGAAAAAACAATACAATTCTAAAGGCGAAGCCTGTATTACACTCCAAGCATTTTATTACATTGCTCACATTATATTTGTCGATATGATATCACACAATTGGAGCCATAGCCGAATGGGTGGCACTCCACATCAAATTTGGGAGAAGGCATTCTCAGATGATCCCAGTCTTATTAAAGAATTGCCTATTAGTAGAAAAGAAATTACCTTGGCGTTGTGTGCAGGCAGGGAAAAGAGAAAAATTCAAAATAAGGGGATTGTCCTTGAGGAAACGTGGTATACAAGCGATGAACTTATGAAATTACGTTATCGCTTAAAACAAAATGGTGATGACGATACCCAAGTAGTGGTGAGGTTTGATTATTCCAACATTAAGAAGGTTTATATCGAGGATCCCTATGATAAAACCTTTATCGAGGCATATATAGACCCCAATCGTATGCATGATTTTAAAAAACATTACGATGTGGATCCGGTACTTCCCCTTCCTTTTCAACAGATGAAAGCGATCTGTTTATCCGAGGGAAGGAAACGCCGTTCTTTTGACGATTCTCATATTATCAGTGCTCTAACCAAGTTGAAACAAATTCAAAAAGATCAGAACAAGGACAAGCGAAGTAATTACAAACAAGCTCTTGCTGAAGAAGCTCGAATAATCGAGGGACTTGCCCTACAAAGCTTTAATTACGAGGACTTAGGTCTGCCCGAAAATGCCGAAACCCTTCAATATATAGGAGAGATAACAGAGGATGTGATCAAGAAAGAACAAATACGTTCTGAAGAAAGAGCAATTCATCGGGCAGTCGAAAACAAGGTGGATGAAAAAATTCTTGATCATGTGAATTCGACCATGGATGATGATTTGCCAGATTACGGGGTTTCCCGATTAGGAGGATAGGATGCAGAACTATATCCGCTTGAATGGATCACCCATAACCGAAGAAGATTTACAAATTCGACTTTCGGACCTTAAGAAAATTGTTGTTCATCACCGGAGGTTTCTGGAGCTCTATCAGGTAATTCGCGACTCTCATTTATTAAAGAACGGCGCCGCGATATTAGGTGATACCGGTGCAGGTAAATCCACGTTATTTAAGACCTACGAGGAGGGTCACCCACGGACGAAAAAAATAAAGATACTTAAAGGCCACAAAACTGAGTGTGACATAGTTCCGGTCCTTCGCGTAGAGTTAGATTCAAATTCTAAGCCTGCGAACGTTGCGTCGAAATTATTGCAGCAACTAGGTGATCCCTTTTATGATAAAGGGACAGAGAAGCAGCTTACTGCTCGGGTAAAGGAACATATTAAAGATGCTGAAGTTGAGCTGTTAATCATTGACGAATTGCAGCACCTAATCGATACAGAAACACAACGTGTAATAAGGAAGGCTGCGGATTGGCTAAAACAACTTTTGAATGATATTAATATACCGATAATCTTTGGTGGCATTAAGGAAGATGCGAAGCGAATCTTTGCTTCAAACCGCCAGTTAGATGAAAGATTTCCACATAAGCCTTCATTCTTTGGTTTTAATTATCTCACTGATGACCAAAGAAAGGAGTTTAGGGGATTTTTAAAAAGTATGGATCTTCAGTTGCCACTTCCAGAAAGGTCACATCTATATGATCCTTTACTTGCGGAGAAAATCTTTTACGCTACGCTAGGAATACCCCGAACACTGTACCATCTACTGCACCATTCGCTAATATATGCTCTAAGGTCAGGAAAGGATAGGCTGGAAGAAAGCGATTTAGAGAATGGATATACTTTGCTGTCATTTGAAACCAGACCCAAGGTTGTTAATCCATTTCATGGGAAGGCATTTGACTTGAATGTTGCTTTGGAGAAAGAAAAGCCGAGCAAAAACTAGCTCGGCTTATATCCCATTTCTAATAATCGATTACGCGCGGCGTTTTTTTCTGAATCTGAGAAGATGGGACTAAATTCTTCATGATAGGCGACAAGGGCTTCAACTGTAAGGTCCATTCTGCCTCTTTTCCATAATTCAGAAAACCCATCACTCGGTGTATTGGACAGTACAAATTTCTTTGCTGTCCTTACTGACTCATCAGGAGAAGTAAGCATTTGAACGAAGCGGTTGGCATTATACCCTAAGTCTTTCTTAGCTGTTTGGTAAATTCCCAGCATTGCCCGGTGAAATTTGAGTTTTAATTCATCCAAAGTCTAGTCCTCCTTACGGCTTATAAAGTTTTTAAGCTCGTCCATGTTAAGCCATGGACGCTTTCTGTGAAGCATACGATGACAATTCGAGCAAACCAATGCAATATCTTCAACTTTAGCGTTATATTCTCCTGTAATCTCTGAGATTGGCATAGTATGATGACCTTCTATAAAATCTTCACCAATTTGTCCATACTTTTCCTTGAATGAGAAATCGCAGACCATACATTTAACTTCGCCGTTCATACGCTTTTTATGATATTCTTTAGCTGCTTTGATCAAATTGGGGTTTCTTTCGATAACACGGTGTTGTCGATATACTCTCTTTCCTTCTGGGAAAAGGGCTGCTTCCTCTTCATCTACTTGAAATTGAATTTCAGGAATTCCCCATAAGGAACGATTGTAACTCAATTGTTCATGATTCAATAAAGAAAGCATTGCAACAGGATCTTTGCTTGCCTTTACATAAGGTAGTTGCGCCAATAAAGCCATTATGAACGAGGAACGATGACGAGCACGACCTGGAATATCTTCTGCTGTCAATGATGTCTCTTTAACTAATGCATTCCAAGTATCTTCAATCCATTCTTTCCAAACCAGTTGTGGTGCGGATTTGGTTGTGACAAAAAATCCGTCCTCCGTAACCTTATTAACGATGTTTTTTTTGCCTTGTATAAGTGTTATTACCACGTGATCATTTTCTTTCAAGACGGATAATATATCATTCCAGACTATGTTAAAGGGTTTCAAAGAAGAGCCTCCTTATACCAGTGCTGCTGCTTTCCAATTCCAAGACCTTTTAAGGGACGTACGCACTGATATCCCGCGTCCTCTAGTAGTGGTATGAGGTATTTGACGTAATCATCGCTGGCGTGGAAATAAAACACTGGCGAATTAGATGAGAATTGTTGTTGTATTTGTAATAAAACTTTATGTGCCCATTTTTTCTTATTCGATATTGAGGTGGATTTTAATGTTTGGTCGTAAGGTTCAAGAATGTCAGATGGAGCAACAACCCCATGCTTCGCGCTTAAGATAAACCATTTGTCATAATGAGTGTTACAAAATGATGATGCGAATTTAAAAAGTTGAGATTCCGCATAAAGCGAGGCAGCTTCACAAGGGTAAGACTTTTTCTTCTTAGAGCATGAAACAAAAGCAATTCGTTTTTCCATCTATTTGTACCTCACATATACAAATTATGAATATATTATACATCTGAACGGTGTTATTAAATATAGAAATATTAATGCAGTTAACAGTTATTTATACAGTCAGCATAATCCACCATATGTTAAAATAGGAAGCATCCGCAGGTTGTCACGACATCGCAAATCAGATATTAGAAGCAATAAAGAACGGAAGTGAGTAATGTGATCACAATTAAAGAAGAATCCTGCTTTTATTATTTAGGATTAGTTATTGGACTGTTTTCAAGAAATGAAATAATTACTTGGGCTGATAAGATAATAACCGAAAGTAAATTCAAGTATCCGTACGAGATTATTGATATCTCCCTATCCGGTAATAGATCCACTGAGGATGTTGCATCTTTATTGAAATCAGCATATGGGTCGGAAAAGTTAAATGAACCGCTGTATAGAATGCTTGGCTATTAATACACAACGTATAACAAAAAAGTAATCTCAGCTGATGAACTTTATTCGTTTATTTTCAGAATACAAATGCAAAGCATGGTATTCATAATTGACGAGAGCTTAGTAAACAAACTAGATAGATTAAGTGATAATTATTATTTGGCGACCGAGGGTATATACGGTAATAAGAACGAAGCAATAGATGAGCTATTGGAGTATCTAAAGCAGTATGAAAAATACTATCATGAAGATTAATGATGCTGTCTATAAGCCCCATAACTATTAGGAAGCAATAACTACTATAGAGGTAATCACCATGAAGCAAATAATTATTAGCGATTGGATACTTGAGGTGGATGTTAAAGCAACGAGGGAGTACTATCAATGTCACCCTAAAATTACTGATGGTTGTGATTGCATCTATTGCAAGAACTTCGTTGCAGCAGTTGAACTAATGCCTCAGGACGTCGCGTCTTTTTTCGAAAGCTTAGGAATTGACCCAACAAAAGAAGGCGAAGTTTCTGAGTACTGCGAGAACACAGATGGAACTCACCTATATGGAGGATTTTATCATGTAGTTGGGAATATAATTAATGGCCCGGACTGTTGGGTTAATACAGATAGCGAGGTAAATCATTTATCATCAAACTTGCTCGAGATAAGTGGTTTTTCTTTCGGTTTTACTTATACAATCAGCTTACTACCGGCCGATTTCCCTAAGCCAGCTATACAATTGGAGTTTCAAGGGAATGTACCTTGGATTCTTGAAGAAAAGCCGGATAGTTAGTTTTCTTAATTAATTATAGTTACAGTGGCGATGTCCCTTCCAGCTCAAAGCTTAAAATTGAAGTCTGGTATAAGCAGGTGCGATGGAGCTTCGTCAACAATAAAGTCAACTAGAGCATATGTATTCCAGGTACCTTCAATAAATGATGTATTCTTAACTAGCACCGTCCAAGTCTCACCCATCAATTTCTTACCCTGGATTTCCCCAAAGTTCACAACGATATCTGAAATCCATTCATTAACTGGGTGCTTACTAGGGTCTTGATGCCATTGAATAATTGCTCTTACTGATTTTCTTTCCAAGCTGTTACCCCTGCTCATTCGTATTCCTGTATCGTCGAATCTAGCCATACTTCGATTTTTGATTCATATTTTGAAAAACGAAATCCATAAGGGAGTGCTAGGTAGGGCAGTAAATCGGTCCTCTTGAAAGCGAGATGATAATAATGAACAACCATGAGTGACTGGAAATTGCCATCATATTGATCGGTTGTAATATACCACCCGGTCATATGATCGGGGCTGGGATACCTGACACCTTCACAATCCATCCCTTCATAGACCCCTCTTGAAATAGCCACTTTTTGCCCGAAAAATGGAAATAAAGTTTTTGTGTTCTTAGAGTTACATACCTTCTCCTGCATTTGTATAAGATTCGCCGAATATTCGATTCCTTCGGTGAACATTCCATCTTCGTTAACAAACTCCCAAAGGTCATAACAAGAATCAGAACTTGGTACAAATTTCAACAACCATGAGTAGTACGCTATCGTCTGTTCTGGTTTGATAACTGCTTTTGTATTAAAAATGTAATCAATTAAATAAATAAGAACTTTGTGATATTCCATCGTAGTTCTGTCTTTATTAGCAACTTTGATTTCAAAACCAGACACTGATTCTAGCCCATTCGTTACGTAGTAATCAGCGTCATATTGTAACTTTATACCCTTGTGCTTAATTTCCATAGGCGTACCTCTTTTATAATTATTTGATCAAGTCATTATTAAGGAATGGTATAATATTGGAAGGACTACATTAAGGAGTATGTTGTATGAACAAAACACGGAAAGTCACTCTAACCCCTGTACACGATATATCAGAATATATGCACCATAGCAAAATCGTATCCTGTTCTCAAGGACCTCATGTTAACGAATATTATATCTTATTTATTGATGAAGAGCCTCAGAGGATCGATGGAATGTTTGTTCAATCCAAGACCGACAAGCCACACGATTACAGAATACTAACCATAAAAAATGATACTTACACTGAAGTGTACTTACCTAAACAAAAATATAATTATCACTTTGTTCAACCTATGGGAGACGATCAACTAATTCTAGTCGGAGCAAGATGTCGGTATTATAGTGAAAACAACTTCGAAAAAAATGGAAAGATCATTGATTATTACGGTGTGAAAAAAGACGAAATCTTATTGGGGGATGGAATACAAACCATCCAATCTTCGAAGAATAGCACTTTATGGACTGGTTATTTTGATGAAGGTGTCTTCGGTAACTACGGCTGGAATGAACCAGTAGGAGCACCTGGATTGATTGCTTGGAATCGTAAGGGCGAGGTGATTTATAAAAATACTTCGTTTGATATATGTGACTGCTATGCATTAAATGTGATTAGCGATGATGAAGTATGGTTTTATTATTATACGGATTTCCAACTTGTACGGTTATATCAGCAACAGCACGAGACATATAACCCAAAGATATCAGGTGCGAGTGGATTTTTGGTATATTGCAATTATTTTTTGTTTGATAAGGGGTACGGCAAGCACAGCAAATATGTATTACTTCAAATGAAAAGCAACGGAAGTATGAAGGAACTGTGTGAAGTTACATTGGTCAATGAGACAGGGGAACTTATTCAGTCTGCTTATCGGGATTTCAGAGGGGACACCGTACTCATCCGAGAGAATCATTTGATTTATCGGCTTCGTTTAAGTGATCTTATACAAACATTAGTTTAGATAACGTGGGGGAAATGATGAATCAATTTAAACAATATCAAGCTAAATGGGAACAAACCCAACAGCAAATACACTCTATTGGAGGTAAAGGCTCTCAACTAGTCGTGGAACCTCCCGCAACAATAGAACAAATTGATCAAATTGAAAATAGACTTGGCTACAAATTACCTGAAAGCTTTCGAAATGTTTTACTTCACTACTCCAAACATGTCTATTTTCGATGGTTTTTCCCCGACGAAACGATAGTCCCGGTTAGGTTCAGGGAGATTTTCGCTGGTGAATTAGGCTGGAATACGGAGTGGATCGAGGATTTGTCATCCATTTCAGATGATATAGGAAACGGTTACGGTGAAAGCTTAAAATACAAGTTATCTTTTTTCATGGTCGGCAACGGAGATTATTTATGTTTGGATATGAATCAAGAAACAACTCCGGTTGTTTATTGGAGCCACGAGGAAGATGAAATTTACTACATAGCAGACTCATTTGAAGACTACATTTGCAATGCTACTGAGTTACATTGTGTAGGTTCAGAAGTATGGCAATTGGACTACTTTCTGACTCCCGATGGCTTGGATCCTAAGTCGAAAGCTTCTTTCGATTGGTTGAGTTGGTTTGATACTTTAACTTCAACAAAGCTAGAGGCTATTTCTCACTCTGTACCTGATTTACTTGAATTTATTTTAGTTAGAGGGCCGGTCGAAGAGATTATGTCTGTTCTTAACACACATAACCCCGCTGAAGTCTTTGATCATATTCTTATAAAACTACCAGATGTTGAGCCGAAGCAGGTCAATGCGTTATGTACTGCAATTGGTGAAGTATTAAACATCAACGCCGCAGATTGGGTTAGACAGTTGTGGGAAATGGATGTTCCTTTCTTAAATGTGTATCAACGTTCCTGCCTAACTTCCCGTTGCCTCCCGTTGAAAGAAGGACTTGCGTTGGTTTTTAACTACTTAGAACAGACCCATCCAGGTCGTATCCCTTCCCCAGAAGCTAAGCAGCATTTAGTTCATTTCCGCTCTAACCACGTGATAAAGTGGATGTTGGATAAAGTCACGCTGCCTGTTAACATCGGATGGGATACTCTGTATGCTTTCTCTGAACCTGAATGGACTGATGTGGTTCAATGGTTTAACTTAGAGCAACGCCATCAAATGACTGTACTTAACGCATTACATTTGATTTACTGCAAAGAGAAAAGCAACAATGAACAGTTGGATATTCTTCATAAGCCTTCCATTCCGGAAATGAAGAACTTTTTAACACAAATGAAGGATAAAGAAATTCTTCACAACAAGAAAAGAATTTACGATGACATTGTTCATTCCTTACACGAAACCGTAAAGTAATTTGCCGCGGCAATCTATCAAGTTGAAAATGTGAATGTAAATTAGTAGATAACTCAAAGTAAATTTGTAAAGGATTATTAAATCATGGTGGATTCAAGATTCAGGGATTCAGGTCAAAGCATTTATCATTTTCTTTGGAAATCAGATTTTGTGCTTATTGAATGTCCTTATTGCTCGGAATGTGCAAAGGGGATCAATCTAAAAGATGAAAATTCCGAGTTCAAGTTCACTTGTCGTCAATGTGGAGTACTGAAAAAAACAGGTGTTAACTCATCAGGAAGCGGCACATTTATGGGATTTCATCTATGGTTGAGAACAAATTGTAGAGGCAATTTACTATGGGCGTATAACGAAGAACATCTAGATTTTTTAGCTCATTATATTACGTCCTCTTTACGGGAAAGGATCCCCAATAAAAATCAGAGTTTGGCAAGTAGGCTCCCCGAATGGATTAAAAGCAGAAAGAATCGTCTAGAACTTACAAAAGGTATCGAGAGGCTTAGAATTAAGCTCGAAAGTAGTAATTAAATAAATGATTTATTGACGTAGTCGGGGGATTATTTCATGGACATCTTTCCAGAAGAACATGAATTAATTGATATTTTTGAGTGTGAACCGCAATTATCATTAGAGGAACTTGATATTCCAGACTATTATAAACAGTGGAGGTTCGTTCTGAGACGACAAACTGATGTGCTTGAATTTGAAGTAGAACCAAGCATTTCATACGTTTATTTGAGATGGCATCAAGAAAATAAAGTTTTAATGGAACTTTCCTTAGAAGAAGTTCATGGAATGGAAATTAAGAAACAGGAAAATTCAGAATTTGTTTTGTTATCGTTTCGTGAAGAATGTCTAAAAGCTCTAACAATTAGGACTAAACCTTACATAGCAATCGTTTGGGGAACGGTAAAAACGTAAGCTACGGTCTGCATTTATGGCAAGGTAATAAACAAAGAAGGAAAACAATGAATTACATTGCATCAAAATGTTATATATTTTTAAGCAGGCATATCAAATAAGGGGTTATAATGGAAATTCGTTACTTAATTCTTATTCTTGTTGGGTTTATAGTTGTTTTCTTTCTTGCTTCCGGAAGCCTTGAAAATGCACACCAAGATGAGATTAAACGTGTTCTGTCAGAAAAAAAAGCTAAAGTCATTAAGATAGAGAAAGTGACTGATAAAAAGGAATTACCTTTCGAGACGACCAGTTATAATGTCGTATATAAAATTACATATGAATTAAACGGAGAATCGAGAATTGCTTGGTATAGGGGCACTAAAACGGTTAACGATATTCATTCATCAACAAGAAAGGGTCTTAGTGAGAAATGGTTGTTTTAATACCGCATTGCCTCCACCCTATTTTTCTTCTGAGGATAGACGGGTTTTACCGAGATCTGAATAAAGAAAGAGATACCTAGGCTCTGAGATAAGCCCCGAAGTCATCGGTATGCTATCTGTAGTGCTTTTGGTGATCGGCTTTTTTGTAACAAAAAAAGTGAATATGTGTATAAAGATCCATTCTATAGAACAGCAGATGTCGAAGGCATTTGCCCATGGTGTATTGCTGACGGGAACGCCGCGAAAAAATGTTAGATTTGACATAAGGGGACGGATAAAAGCGTGAATTTAGAATTATTACGAGAAGCAATTGAAAGTAACAAAATGAATACAGTTGAAAGCATGTTGGAGGAAATAAGTGAACTTAAACTCGAAGAAGCTATTCCCCTGCTTATCGAGTTTTTAAAAACCACGCAGAGCAACGTTTTAAGAAATTCTATTGCAATTACTTTAAGTGATATCGGGAACGAGCAAGCCGTTGAGCCACTGGTAGAAATGATAAATCATCCAATAACACTGGGAGCAAGAGGTACATTGTTTTATGCATTGAAACCATTTGATTGTTCTCCTCATTTAGAAATGCTGGTTTATCATTTGATAACAGGTAATTTCGAAGTCCAGTTTCATGCTTACGAACTCATTATGGAGAAAATTCATTCAGGGATATCAGACGATGTATTGTTAAGATGTATTCAAAAAGTAAGAGCGCGTATAGACGAAATAGAACGCCAACACGATATACATTCAGATATTTTAGAAAAGTTAATTTCTCTTAAGGAAATATAAACCATATATTACAAAGGCGGTTTTCTAATGGTCAAAATATCAACATTCGAATGACAAAGCCAATTATTAAAGTAGGTTGTAATCCTACAGCAAAGACTTGGGACATTTGTCATTTCGTGTTCATTACGAATAACGAGGTAATTGAGGTTCTATCGCATTATTGTCCCAATGTTCGTACAGTACCAGTAGTAGATCATTAACTGACAATTGGAGCGTGGTACATAATTGAAAATTTTAAATGTAACCTCCGAAGGGTTAACGTATCTTGATGACTCCAATAACAGCATATTTATTGATTTCAAGGTATGTAATGAACATTGGATTATGTACAACAAGAGAACAAATAATTGGACCGATGACGAAGCCGCAGAGTTTAGATACAGAAGCAAATGTATTGGGCGCCGCGATATTTGTGGAAAACCATGTTATTTTACCTTTTTCACTAAGCCGTTTACTAAGATTGAGTTTACTGGTTTTAGAGCAAAGGAAAAGTTCATGGATTTACAAATGGAAATTCTTAATGCCGGTTGGACCACTTTTGATTTGAGTTGAACTAGTTGAAGTTAATACTGCCTGAAATTTGAATAAGTGCGCAACAGTGTTTGTAATTTACAAAGGGCAACCACCTAGGATCTTTAGGAAGATCCTGCGTAGCTGCCCTCTTTTTAATCTTTAAAAACCTCTTTCAGGATTGTTTTTGCTTTTTTTACATCCTTGATGTCACGCCGAAGTAGCAATTGAACGACTTCTTGAATGTCCTCTTCCTTCTCTGAAACCGGAATGTCTATGTTTTTAGAGTAATTAAAAAGCTCATGAATCTGGACGTCTAAGGCTTCAGTGATTTTCGATAAATTCAGTAAAGAAATGTTCTTCTCAGCCCGTTCGATACCACCTATGTAAGAAAAGTGAAAGCCGGCCTTTTCCCCAAGCTGCTCCTGGGAAAGGCCTTTTTCTTTCCGTAAATCTCGGATCCTGGCGCCCACAAATTTTAGAATGTTTTCGGACATGACTACACCTCTTATAGAGAAGTGTAGACAAAGGTCCTAACGAGAAACATACAGTGATTGTTATCAAAATAAATATTGATACAAATATGTATCATTACTGTGTTTGTAGGACATAATACTTAATAATAGATTGATAGATTAATAGATATAGGATGGTGATAAAATGCTTTCACGTGAGATACTTCCTTTAGACTATGCGACGATTACGAAAGAAGGTATTAGTTTCAACGGCAGTTTATTTACTACAGCCTTAGCAATTAAGCAGCAATGGTTCCTGAATAATGAGAAGGAACTACAATCAATTCCTGTTTGTTTCAATCCGGACGATCCCAGTACTCTTATACTACTTATTGAAGGTATTGGCTTAGTTCGTGCGGTAAAGGTTCCCGACCAAACGCCAACTGAAGAAGCATCCGTTCAGTTGTATTTCTCCGATTTTGTTGAACTTAAGGCAAGATGGAGAAGAAGAAAAAATAGAAAGCGAAGCAAATGAATCTGCTTCGAAATCGACCGGATATAAGAGCTCATGAGAGTCTCGCCAGCTTCGTACATAGGATATCGATTGCCAATCACTATCCATCGGTCTCCACAATAGCCACCGCACTAAATATCAAAATGAATCGCTTAAACAACAACGAGTTTTCTCCTCACCAGTTACTCCTTCTTCAAGGAATGACCGGACTACCGTTCGAAACATTGCAGGATCATACTTGTTACAGATTAGAACAAATGCTTGGCATTAATCATTTTGCTAAATTCATCATGAAGAATCGGGTTAAATACTGCCCTTATTGTTTTCAGGAAGATAGAATTCACAAGTACACCTGGAGCTGTTATCCTTTAAATATTTGCGTTAAACATCAGATGTTCTTGTTAGAAGAGTGTAGTTCCTGTAAGGGAAAAATCTTACTACGGAATTTACTTTCTGAGAAATGTCAATGTGGATACTTATATAAAGATGCTCATCCCATAGCAATTGAGAATGACGTCATTTTAAAGTCACAGACATTTCTTTACGAGTCTTGCTTCAATTCAGATTATTCGCAGCCGTTCCTTTCATTATCTTTTAGAGACACTTTAGATATATTCTCCGCCAGTTACCATTTACTCGAGGGAATGAATAGTTACTTAGGTGATGAACTAATGATAAAGGCCTTCTCTAAACAAAAGGATGACAATAGAAGCAGTAAAACGCAGGCTCATGCTTTTAGTAACGCATTTTGGATGTATATGGATTTTCCTAATAACTTCTATAAAGTATTAGACGACTTTCGCGCTTTAAAGCACCCTCCGACCATGTATGAACAGAAAAAACAATTTGAGAAGGTGTTGGAATTTGAGTCACTATCGGAAATTATATCGGCCTATCATAAGTTTTGGCTTGAGAAGATAGATCAGGGCATTGTTCGTAAAGATTTCTCGGTATTCAAGAAGCAGCCAGAGTTATTAAAGCGACGTAAATATTTGCGTAAGGATAAAATACGTACCGCTGTCGGTATGAGTTATGGAACGATTACCGAATTGAACAAACAGAATGAAGTAACCATGCAAATTCTTGATGGTGGAAGCCATTCCAAATACCTTGTAGATAAAAACTCGTTCGAAAGTGTTTTACATGAAACTCAACACCTAATTACAAAGCAAGAAGCTGCTTTAATACTCGGTATTCAAAAAGACTCTATTCCTAAATTGATATCTGCTGGAATTTTGAAAACTTATCGTAAACCCACACATCGATTTGAGGCGTTATCAATTACAGAGGTAAAAAACCTTATGAAGGAGTGCCGCGGCAGATTTGTAAAAGGAAAAGTTAAGGGGATTGGGTTTCATGAAGCGTTATTGAAATATTCCGTGTGTGGGATGTCCATTGTTCGAATCATCAATTTTACTAAGGCTGGAATGCTGAGACCTCGAACTAATGTGGTTGATGGAACATTGGCAAATAACAATTATTCGGAGAGGGAACTTGAAGAATGTGTTGCAATTATCAGAAAGGAACAAATCGACTCGCATGGATATTACTTATCTGATGTTTTAAAAGTATTAAGGATTGGGGAAAAACGGGCATGGAAATTAATAGAAAGCGGAGAACTAAAACCTATTCAAATAGTTACGTTAAAGGATGGTAGAAAAAGATATTTATTTAATAAAGATGAAATAGAAAATTTAAGGTGTACTTGCTAATAATTTTACTATATATAAAAATGCGAGAGACAAACATACTAAATACAGTAGTGGTAAAAGGAGGAATTTAGCCGGATTAAGTCGAAAAATACATGGTTAAAGAATAGCTTTGGGGGATAAACATATTATCAAACTATATCCATCATTGATGAAGGTGAGATGACAAGATGGCATTCGAGAAAGGTGGCCGCGCCGACAAGCTTGGTAATCGTTACGAGGGTCTTTGGGTTGCCAATAAAATGCTTGATATTTTAGATGGTACGATCCGTTCAATTGTTGTAGAGGCAGTTGGGGAGGACGAACAAGGAGCAGAGCTTTGGCTTGAGTTATTTGGTGGTACAAGACAAGCTCATCAATGTAAGGCTAGAAACGGGAGTAAAGAATATTGGTCAGTAAGTGATCTAGGGAATGCTGGTGTTTTGGGGAATCTTCAAAAACAATTGGATCGTTCCGGTAATCACGAATTTGTTTTCGTATCAGGTGTTCCTGTAACAAAACTTGGTGATATCTGTGATAGTGCAAGAAACTCAAATGGGGATCCAGAGATTTTTTATAAATTCCAGATTATTGGGACTGGAAAACCTCGAACGAAAGTTTTTCAGGATTTTTGTTCGATGTTATCTTTAGATTATACTAATGAAACCCACAGAGCAAGAGCTTTTAGTTATTTGCTTAGAACTAGGATAGTTCTATTTCCTTTTCATGACAGCGACATACACACAAGAATCAGGTACACACTTACTGGTGAAGCAAAGTCAGTCTTGAAATTACTGGCAAATTATGCCGAGGATAATGAGTGTTTTGGTCAAAACGTTTATCAAGATATGCTGATTGAGTACCTTGAAAAAAAAGACATTCTAGCAAAAAATCTGTCGACAAATATGAAAGTTTGGCCCAAAATTGCTGACTTGGTTTCTGAATTTAAAGAATCAATCCAACCATTATTTGTAAGGGATTGCTTAATTAAGCGTAATGAAACGGAACAATGTTTATCAATGTTGGATAATAAGGGATTCATTATTTTGCATGGTGACGCTGGTTATGGAAAAAGCGGTGTACTCTATGAGCTTACAGAGAAGCTACAAGAACGAAATATACCCGTGTTTGCTGTTAGAATAGATAAGAGAATCCCCGAAAATACTACCCGACATTTCGGTAATGAAATGGGATTACCTGATTCTCCAGTGTTTTGCTTATCAGCAGTATCTGGTGTACGTAGCTCGGTAGTTATCATTGATCAATTAGATTCTATACGGTGGACAAGTATTCATTCATCAAATGCACTAGAAGTATGCAAGGAGCTGGTGAACGAAGTATCTGCTTTAAGACGAAATGGCCATGACATTAAAATCGTTATTTCTTGTCGCACTTTTGATCTACACCATGATCCAGAAATAAGACACTGGCTTCAAAGAAAAGATACAACCGGGAATGATATTTGGGGAAAAGTAGAAGTAACTAGTATTGACTATAATGCTGTTAAATCAATTGTAGGTTCGTTTTATGAACACCTTACGGAAAAGCAAATAAATCTATTATCAAACCTCCAAAATTTATATTTGTGGTGTCGGCTTTCCGAAGAAGGTTACTCAAATAACTTTTCAAACACTTATGATCTACTTAGAAGTTTTTGGGAATTTATATATCAAAAAATAGAACGAATAGGTATTGGGTCAACTGAAATTAAAGATATTCTTAGTAAATTGGCTGATTTTATGAGCAGTTCTGGTAAAAACTCTGCCCCATCACGCTTGTTATTAGGGCTCTCTCAGAGTGCCGTACAAGCATTAAAATCTAACAGTGTAATTCAGGAAGAGGCATCACGTATAAGTTTTTGTCACCAGAGCTATTTGGATTATTTAGTTGCTACTAAAATTGTCGAGGAAATGGACATGGGTAAGGACATTTTCCATTGGGTTGGTTCTAAAGAAAATCAAACATTATTTAGAAGGGATCAACTAAAGCAGGCAGTAAATATTTTACTTCAAGAGCAAACTCAAAATGTTATCCATATAATAAGTAAAATACTTGATTCATTAGAGGTTCGTTTCCATCTTAAACATTTAGTGCTAGAAGTTATTACCTCAATGGCTCATGAAGATATTCTTATTGATGAACTGTTGATTGAATTAGTTCAAGAGGACAAATGGAGATACTATATTCTTGACCTTTCATTTAATCAACCAGAAGTTATAGATCTTTTCGTTAATAGCAGCTTTATTAATGAATGGATAACAACATCTTCGGATAGGCAAAAAAATGCCTTTCTTCTTCTTAGATATGCAAAAGACGTAAGGCCAGATGTAGTTGCTGAGCTTTTAGAACCACATTTGTATAAGGGAGAAGAATGGGAGAAATATATTGCAAATGTTATGGGCTTCGACATAGCAACAGATTCTGATAGACTGTTTGCATTTAGGTTAAAATTAGCAGAGAAACAGATATTCCCTTATATAATTAAATGGGAGTCAATTTGCATATCACATCCTAATAGAGCATTAGATCTTATCAATGAAATGATGAAATTACATAGATTAGATGCTATACAGAAATTAAGAATTGAGAAGTGGCACGACCATGATATGAGGTCTCTTAAGAAAATGGCAGAAGAACATTCGGAATTAACATGGGATTATTTACTTCGCTATATTAATGAATTTACCGATAATGATTATGATCACTATAAACTTACAAAGTGGGAACGAAGAAAGAATGAATATGATGTTATAAATGGGATTATAAAAATTTTAATATATGCTGGTCAATCGATGTCTCAAACGAAGCCAAATCTTTTTATTGAGAAGATTAGTTCGCTAGCGAATTGTCAATCATTCATTGTTCAACTAATACTGATTAAATGCCTTTCTAACCTTCCTAAGGAATATTCAGACTTCGGTATTCAATGGTTGATAAATCGTTCTTATCTAATGGAAGCAGAAAGACGTTTTGATAATATTATGTTTAAAAATGTAGGGATTTTAATTGAAAGGCTATCTCCAAATTGCAGCCAATTGATGTTAGCAAAACTTGAAAGTTGGATTATTAATTACCATGAACCAGATGAGTTAGAAAAAGCTAAAAATTACTTAAAGCATAGAAAAAATGGATTGTATTATCATTATTGGGGCTATGCTCAATATGTATTGTTATCAAAAGTACAACCAAGTCTGTTAAGCAAAAGTGGCCGGGAGATGATCAGATGTTTACGAAGGAAATTTGATGATGTTTCACCAAATCAGTTGCTTAATGAAACTCAAACGCGCGGCGGGTCAATTGGTTCTAAACTGGATAGAAACCTCTATAAAATTAAAAATAAATCATGGATTAAAATAGTAAGTACAAAAACTCTTCCTGTTGAACGGGGAGGATTTAATTGGAAGCGCATTGATGATGATAATTGGGTTGAATCATCTGTGTGGCAGTTCTCAAGGTCATTGGCAACTGCAGCAAAATTAGAACCAGAAAGGTTTGGGCAGCTAGCTCTTAGTTTCCCAAAAGATATTCATCCATCCTATATAGTAGCAATTCTAGACTCCTTCCAATTACAAGAACCAGAATCAAGCATTCCAGAGGAACTAAGAGAAACATGGACTGCGGCCTCATTCTCTACGATACTAGCTTTTATAGAACATTTTAAACTTACAGAAGACGCACAAACTGCAAAAGCATTATGTTGGTTGTTTGTGGAAAGGAAAAGAGAGCCATGGCCGAAAGAACTAATAACGAAGTTAGTTTACATCGCTAAAAACCAATCAGACTTAGAGATTGGAAAGTTAAATGTGCATAAATCCGATTGGGATCATGATATGACCACTGTTAGTCTTGATGATCTTTACACAAATACAATTAATTGCGTAAAAGGAGTGGCTGCGAAGGCAATCGGAAGCATTTTATGGCACCAACAAAGTTTGTTTAAAGAGGTTTGTCCCGCTATAAGAAGTCTAATTAATGACCCTCACCCAGTTGTTAGAATGTCATCTATAGCAGCATTGCTTCCAACATTAAATATTGATCGTGAATGGGCGATTGATAACTTTTTTATTGTTGCCCAAAGTGACCTCAGATCGGTTTGCTCAAGGGAAGCAACACATTTTATTTCGTACACAATATTATCTTATAAATCCATGTATAAAGAATTGTTTCGGAAGATGATTAATTCTGATAATGTAGAAGTTGCATCCCACGGCGCAAAATTAGTAACTTCATCTTTTATATTTCATCAATTATTTGAAGATTTGGTTAGGGAATGCAGTTCCAGTCATATATACTTGAAAAAGAGTGTAGCGTCAACAGCATCAGAATATATTAGTGATTCATATGCCTCCGATGTTTGTCGACAACTATTAACCGAGTTTATTGAAAGTGAGGATTGTGAGGAACTTTCTGATGAGATATCGAGCATGTTTAGGTCTAACATATTGGAAGTGCCTGGTAATAGAGAGCTTGTAAATAGATACTTATTATCAAATGCATTTAACGATAGATCCCTCTTCATACACCACTTGGAAGAGTATGAGGGCGACCTATTATTTTTCAGTGATGTTATTTTTAACTTATTTGAAGCTTTTATCAATAATAAAGATAGAACCTCATACAGATTTGATTATTGGCTTGAGGATGCAATAACCTTGCTATTAAGACTGTATGACCGGGCTAAGGACAATAATCATGATGTATTTTCTAGATGCCTTGACACCTGGGATGTGCTTTTCGAAAGCAGGATAACTAGTGCACAGAAAATCGTAAAAGTTATTTGAGTAAAATTGGCCGGTTAAATATCTCTATAGAGTTACTAAAAAGACATAATAAAAAGCCTCGGGAGTACCTAGAGGCTTTATGTCGTTGCATCATTAATAATTGAAAATGTAGAGTGGATGTAATACTTTAAATATAGAAGTAGATTAGTTGATTTCATCTTAAAGGGAGTGATAGCATGAATATCGATTGGGGAACTTTGATTATTTCCGTACCTGCTACATTAGTTATTCTTGGGACTTTTCTAAAACTAATAGTAAATACTTACATTGACAGCAAATTTAAAGAAAAGCTTGAAACACATAAGCAAGAATTACAACTAATTGCCGAGGCAAATAAATTTGATTTTCAAAGAAGAATGCAGGACTTTAATCTTTATACTACGAAGAGGCATGAAGCATATATGAACATTTATGATAAATTTCTACATGCTGATGGTCATATAAGAGGATTAATGGGACTTCAAAATAGACCAGATTATAACGAATATAATTCAGATGATCTTGATAGAAGATTGAGGAACTTTGATTTGTTGGAAAACAAGATAAATGAGTTTAAACGAAAATGGCAAGAATGCACCTCACAAAACAGATCATATCTCATTCAAGAAATCGAAGATTATTTAAGAATGGTTGAAATTCAGAAAGCAGGACTATCACTAACAGAGGCAAATAATTATTTTTTAACTAAAAGATTGTATATTTCAGATAATGTAATGGCACTCCTTACATTAATAAATTCATCGCTTAGAAGTTATGTGACTGGACTTCAGTTTTTACATTCTCACCAAGTTCCATTTACAGAGATGAATGAGCTTGAAACAACTATTATAAATAAAATGGACGAATTACGTGTGACAATAAAAAAAGAACTAAGAACAGGTGATTACGAAAGTAATTAAACTGAATTAGCTTTATACAATGAAATTTAATGATAAAACAATAATGATGAGAGGATGTTCATTTTGGCTTATCATGGCACATTAGCTGGGGATAAAATTTTACTTGACGGAGCGTTAGTTCCAACCAATGAAGAAAATAGTGTTTATGGCTTGAGTGATGAAAATGAGCTCAGTTTAAAAACATCCGCAGGTTATGTTTATCTTGCATTAGAAATTGAAAAAGCATATGAATTTGCATTGGTATCAATTCTTAAAAAGGGGTTAACTTTCCAAAAAACAAGTATTTATATATTTGAAGTTGACACTACTGGTATTGAGATATATCCAGATTATGATGAATTAGGAAGATTTGAAGAAAATCTTAGAGTGGCGATTACTGAAACAAAAACGTATGCAGTGAAGGAAGAGCTTTTACTAGGTAAACATGTGTTAAGATATAGAAAAATAGATGTTACTAATTATAATGAAGGTTGTGAGATAACAAACGCAGGGAAAATAAATGAGTATCCTTGGATCGACCTGGTTAGAAGTTCTCCAGATTAAGACTAAAATTCTTCTTTGCTGATGAAGATATGTCTATAATAACGAAAATTAAGCTTCTTTGCGACCCTGACCGGGAAAATAAAAGAAGATATGATATACCTTCTTATTTTTCGTTTATTAGTCTTAATGTGAAATGCGATAAGGATTTTGCTAGTGGAAAAGAGCATATTATTTATTGCATGATGGATGCTCATGAACCTAAGTCGAGGCGTTAAAATACCGACTCTCGTATGAAGAAAATAAGTGTTTTATCTATGTATATTTATACAGTAGGGTTAAATTTTTTTCCAGCGGTTTCTGCAACAAACCACCATTTTTAGCCGCGGTGTATAGAAAATTCTAATCAATTCTGGAATATCACAATTTTTAGAGAGAGTAGAGAGTCATGAAACTTAAAAACCCGCAGGAAGGACATTTTTCATTGAAAATGCCTTCTTGCGGGTCACCGTTTAGAGTCGAGGTTATAATCAACTAGTCCCCGACCACCTACGATGGTTGTGATCTATTACCCTTCACTAGTTATTTCTTCGAGGATGCTTCCGCTTTGTGTTCAATAATTTGCAATACTTTTGGTTCAACAGCTTTTAACAGTTGTTCGTTGGAAAGATTGCTTTTTGGAACATAGCCACTATTTTCGCCTTGAATTTGTAAATCAACCTGTGTTTTAGCAATGACATCAACCACTTGTTGTCTAGATACATTTTTAGATGCTGCAATTTCCACAACCGATTTACCTTTTGCTAGTTCTTGCTTTAAATCCGTTGGGCTAATTTTTAGTAAAGAAAACAGTTTTTCATCATTTAAATAGGCATCAGCAAAATAATCAGGCTTACTATTTCTAGAGAAGAAACCTTCTACTTTAATGTTTGAAGGTGCAGTCTCCCCTCCGATCAGAGAAACACTGATTGTATTGCCCTGAACAAATACCTGGTAGAACGGTGTTTTTGATCCCTTTTTGGTGTAATTCAACATAAACGTTTTATGATCCGGGTTCTCCATTTGCTCCATAGCAAACTCGTATTCTTCGATGTTGCCATACATTTTATCAATGAGAGAATCTACCTTCGACTTGATTTCCTTATCGGTTAAAGCAGTGAGCGGCTTCTCCTTAGGCTCCCAATTCTCTTGATTCACGTGTTCAATCTCACCCGTAATACCGTTTGTATGAAGGGTAATCTTTTTGCCGATCCCTCCTTTTTCCTGCAATGTGATGCTTGTTTGGACACCTTGAACGCTGCTAGCATCGATAATCTCAAACGATTTTGTTTCTGGAATTGCGCTATACAGCTTCTCAAGAGTTGCTTTGCCCACTTCATCCACCTTGACCTGCTCAGCAGTTATTGGTGCTCTAGTAAGCATTTCAATCAGGGGAGGGGCCGCAAATGCTGCGGTTGGAATCAAAATCGCAGCAGCAACTATTCCGCCAACGAATCGTTTTTTCATGGTTATTTCGCTCCTTTTTCGTTGCAAATATTGAGAATAGGATTGTTCTATTCGTTTGGAAATGGCTGGAGGACACTCCATAGTTTCCCCCACTTTGTGCAGATGTTTACGAATTTTGCGTTCGATAGTCATTGATTTTTTCCATCCTTTCCGGGGGGAGATTCCATAAGTTTTTTCGAAGCGACTGAAGGCCAGCATGATATCTGGACTTGACTGTACCCAGTGGAATATCGAGCAAAGTTGCAATTTCCTCAAGAGTATAGTCGTGAAAAAAGCGGAAGATAATCACTGTCCGCTGTTTATCGGTCAGTTTTTGGATTGCCTGCGATATCATTTGGTTCGTCCCATCCATCAACACAGTAGGTTGATCCCAATGAGACTCTTCCCGAGAAAAGGCACGAATGCGTTCAAAAATTCGGAATCTCCGCCAGCTCTTGACCCGAAATCTCTGCACTTGACGGATTACCAAGCCGTGTAGCCAGAAGCGGAAAGGTCGGTTCGTATCGTAGTTGGCAAGTGAGGTCCACATTTGCATATAGATCTCATTCATAATATCTTCCCGATCCTGCTGATGATTCACCAGAAAGGAGACTGTCCGGTAGATGTCCTGATAAGTGGCATCATACATCGTATGAAACGCTTGTTGATCACCATCCTTCATTTTTATTAGTAATTGGTACATGTATTCACTTTGCATTCAGAGGGCCCTCCTGAGTAAGCAGCTTACACACTATATTGTCTCTTTATCGAAAAAAGGTTCGGTTCTCTTCATGGGTAAATTAGGATTGTTATTCAATACAATCCCTCTACTCAGGGAAATCGAAATTGTATGTTGCATTATGCAGAAAATAGCGCTGTAAGAAACCTTCCCTTATCATACAATACACATTATGATGAAGTCCTCGCGGACCGGCTGAGTGTAATAAGCTTTTTCATGATCAAAAGTCTAGTATGAATATATGTATATAAACAAGCCGCCGGAAATTCGCCAAGTTTGCGAAGGCCGGCCGTGCCTTGTCTTGACTCATTCGATTACGTTATAGTATTGAATATTACTGAGTTTCATTGGACAAGGAGCAGGCTATGGCGACCATTCACGATGTTGCGGTGAAGGCGGGCGTTTCGGTAACGACCGTTTCCCGGGTGCTGAACAACCGGGGATATATTAGCGAGGAAACAAGGCGCAAGGTTTATGCATGTATGGAGGAGCTGAATTACCATCCGAACGATATCGCGCGTTCGCTGCTCAGCAAGCGGTCGAATCTGATCGGACTCATCATTCCGAGTGTGTCGCATCCCTTTTTTGGCGAGCTAGCAGGCTATATTGAGTATTATGCTTACAAGATGGGCAGCAAGATTTTACTTTGCAACTCCCAGCTCGATCCGGTCAAGGAGCGGGAGTATATCGACATGATGAGCCGGAACCGGGTGGATGGCATCATTATGGGAAGTCACACACTGGAAGTCGATGAATACAAAAATTTGAAGGGGGCAGTCGTTTCGTTCGACCGCCAAATCGACGAGCGTATTCCATATGTCAGTTCCGACAACTATATGGGAGGACAGCTGGCAACCCGTTTGCTGATCAGCAAAGGCTGCCGCAAAATCGCCCACATATGCGGTAATCTGGAGCTGAATTTGCTGGCAAACCGGCGTACGGACGCTTTCCTGGAGGAGGTACGGCAGCACGGCATCGAGCATATCGTTGTTCAAACCGATAAGAACGTGTTCGATCAGCAGCAATATGAGAAAATGATTGAACGTATGTTGGTCGAGGATCCGGACATTGACGGAGTATTTGTGACGAGTGACATTATTGCTGCATTTATAATTAAAATTTGCCACAAGCTCGGACGCAGGGTGCCCGAAGATGTACGTATCGTCGGTTATGACGACGTCAGCGGGGCAAGCTGGCTCACTCCGGCGCTGACAACGATCAGGCAGCCGCTGGAGGAAATGGGCCGTCTCGCCGTCGAGCTGCTGCGTAGGCAGGTGGAGGGAGAGAGTTGTGAACGTGCCGTGACCCTTCCTGTAGAGCTGGTGGAGAGGGAAACAACGTAACCTAAGAAGCGGGAGGACGTTCTTACGTAGGGAAGAACGTCATTTTTATTTTATTGTATGTCAAAGGATTGACATGTCAAACCTTTGACATATATAATAGGCCCATGTAAGCGATTTAATTACCAAATTCATTCGAATGGGGGATTGTTCAATGAAAAGAAAACTAGCTTTCATCGCTCTTGCACTCTCGCTTGCCGTAACGGCAGCCGCTTGCAGCGGCAAAGACGGCGGCTCAGCACCTTCCAGTGCCGCCGAAAGCAGCTCGGGGGCCAAAGAAGTAAAGATTACTCTCCTTAACTCGAAGGGTGAGATCCAGCAGCCGCTGGAGGAAGCAGCAAAGACGTTTAAGCAAGATCATCCGGGCATTTCCGTGGAAATCCTTACTACAGGCACAGGTACATCTCCGTTCGAACGAGCATCTACCCTATACGCGTCAGGGAATCCGCCGACCATCACTATGCTGGATCCGTCCGATGTTACGAAATTCAAAGATCGGATACTTGATCTGTCTAAAGAGAAATGGGTAGCCGACTCGATCGATAACAGTCTTACGAAAGCGGAAGACAAGGTGCTTGACTTCCCGTTTGCGGTAGAAGGCTTTGCCTTCATCTACAACAAGCAGGTGCTCGATAAAGCGGTTGGCGGAAGCTTCGATCCGGCGACGGTTAGGACGACGGCCGAGCTTGAGGAGCTGTTCAAGAAGATCGAGGCCTCCGGCAAGAGTGCGATTCACATCTCCCCGATGGACTGGTCACTTGGGGCACACTACTTGAACTTCCTGTATGCGGATCAATCGAAGGATTACGCTGGGGTGGAGAAATTCATCACGGAGCTGAGATCAGGTAATGCGAAGTTGGCAAGCAATCCGGTGTTTAACGGACTGATCGATACGTTCGATTTGATGATGAAGTACAACAAAGAGAAGGCGAGCCCGCTGACTCCTACCTACGAGAATGGTGCGGAGGCTCTGGCGAAAGGCGAAGTCGGTCTTTGGTTCATGGGCAACTGGGCTTGGCCGAATATTAAGGGCTCCGATACAGCCGGGGGCAAATATGGCTTCTTTCCGGTGCCGGTCAGCAACAAAGCGGACGACTACGGCAATACACAGATCGCTACCGCTGTCACCAAGCGTTTGGTTGTCGACAAGGAACGCAGCACGCCGGATCAGCAATCGGCAGCGAAGAAGTTTCTGGAATGGCTCGTCTACGAGAAGAACGGACAAGATTTCCTTGTGAATAAGGCCAATATTATTCCGGCATTCAAGAGTATCGCGCTTGAGCCACAGGATCCTCTGGCCAAGTCGATTAAGGATTACATGGGCAAAGGCAAAATGGTCGTCGGCATGACGACGCTGCCTGCAGATCATTGGAACAAAGTGGGGGCGGCCATGCAAAAATATCTCGGCAAAGCCGGGGACCGGGCTACGCTTGCCAAAGATATCGAGAGCTACTGGAAATCGGTAAAATAAGGTTCTGAATTGGGAGGCTGCGGATAAGTGAAGGTAAGATCAACTTATCCGCCGCTAACCTTCTTTTTTAGAACGGTCCAAGGCTATGATTTAATCAACGAAAGAAGGGATATTGCATGATAGCGGAAAAAGGTGGGTGGGCGAAGCTGAGGTCCCGGCTGCTGTTTACCGGCCCGACTCTATTCGCATTTATAACTGTGGTGATCATTCCCTTTCTGTATGGGATCTACTTGACGTTCACAAACTGGGACGGTATATCGACCACGCAAACCTTTGTTGCTTTCGACAACTATGCCGCCGTTTTTAAGGATATACAATTTTGGCAAGCGTTTGGGCTCACGCTAAAGTATGTATTCTCTTCGGTAGTGCTGATCAATGCGGTTGCATTTGCTTTTGCCTATGCGCTTACCTCCGGGATCAAGGGAAGCAGCCTGTTTCGCGCCGGTTTTTTTCTGCCGAATCTGGTAGGGGGCATCGTTCTTGGCTTCATTTGGCAATTCGTATTCAATCATGCATTGGTGAAAATGGGACAGGGGCTGGCGCTTCCGCTGCTTCAAGGGTCTTGGCTGGCGCAGCCGGATAAAGCAATGTGGGCACTGGTCCTTGTAACGGTTTGGCAGTATGCCGGATATATGATGGTCATCTACATTGCCGGTTTGATGAACGTGCCGAGAGACATTTTGGAGGCGGCGGGCATCGACGGAGCAACCGGGTGGACCAAGCTGCGGAGCATGGTGCTGCCGCTAATGGTGCCTTCGTTCATCGTTTGTATCTTTTTATCGCTGCAGCGGGGGTTTATGGTGTATGATCTGAACCTGTCGTTGACCAAGGGCGGACCCTTCAATTCGACAAAGCTGGTTTCGATGCATGTGTATGAGAAGGCGTTTTTGTCCCGGGATTACGGGGTGGGGCAGGCGGAGGCGTTCGTGCTGTTCCTGATGGTTGCCGCGATCACGCTGCTTCAGGTGTATTTCAGCAAGAAGCTGGAGGTGGAAGCGTAATGGCGCTCAAACAATCGCTGCAATGGTTCAAAACCTCAGTCTTGACGTTAATCCTGCTGCTCTTCGTAACACCGTTCCTGATGATTCTCGTCAACGCGTTTAAAGCGAACAAAGAAATTACTTCCCGGCCGCTATCGCTCCCCGTCGAATGGAAAACGTCGAACTTCGCAACCGCCTTCGAGAAAATGAATTATATGCATTCGTTTACGAACTCGCTGATCGTTACGGTGTTCAGCGTGGCGCTGATATCCGTTTGCGCGGCCATGACAGCGCATTATATCGTAAGGAACAATACGCGGCTTAACCAACTGTTGTTCCTGTTAATGGTCGCTTCCATGATCATTCCGTTTCAGGCGCTGATGATTCCGCTTGTGAAAATCTATGGTGCACTCGGCATGCTGAGCAGCAAGGCGGCGCTAATCTATATGTATATCGGCTTCGGCAGCCCGCTGGCCGTCTTCATATACCACGGATTTATCAAAGGCATCCCCTCGGAGCTCGAAGAGGCGGCGATGATTGACGGCTGCACGCGGCCGCAAACCTTTTTCAGAATCGTTCTGCCCGTACTAATGCCTACAACGGTTACCATATCGATATTGAATGTTTTGTGGATTTGGAACGATTTTTTATTGCCTTTCCTGGTACTGATCGATAAAAATTCACGGACGCTGCCGCTGTCCACATTTTATTTCTACGGTTCGTACTCCGTTGATTACGGGCCTCTAATGGCGGGACTGCTGCTTACCGTGCTGCCGGTCATCGTTGTTTATTTATTCGCACAAAAACACATTATACAAGGTGTCATGCAAGGATCTATTAAATAGAAAACAGGAGTGGAAGAGATGGACTACACCAAAGAAAGGGCAGACCGTTTTATCCAAGAAAACAAGCATCTCCTGAGGAGCGACTACCGGCTGAACTATCATCTGTTGAGCGAATTCGGCTGGATGAACGATCCGAACGGTTTTGTTCAGTATAAAGGTACGTATCATTTGTTCTATCAGCATTATCCGTATGAGCCGCGTTGGGGACCGATGCACTGGGGGCACGCCGTCAGCCGTGATCTGATCAAATGGGAGTATCTCCCGGTCGCTCTTGCCCCGGATACCGATTTTGACAAGGACGGATGCTTCTCCGGCAGTGCGATCGAAAAGGACGGCAAGCTGATCTTGATGTATACCGGACATGTTGTGACTGGGCCGGATAAGGATAATCATTATGCGCAGTCTCAGGGTATTGCGGTGTCGGAGGATGGGGTACGCTTTGTAAAATCGGAACGGAACCCCGTGATCGGCGCAGACCAAATTCCGAGTGGATCGAGCAAGAAGGATTTTCGTGATCCCAAGTTGTTCGAAAAGGACGGCAGCTATTACGTCGTGTTAGGCTCCAACGACGGTGAAGGCAACGGCCAAGTTTTGCTGTATCTTTCCGCCGATTTGCTTACCTGGGAATTTGTGAGCGTGATGGCGAAAAGCGGCGGAGACCTTGGCGATAATTGGGAGTGTCCGGATTTGTTCTCCTTAGGGGAGCGCGATGTGTTGATCATGTCGCCGCAGCGCGTGCCTGCGCAAGGAGACAGCTTCCGCAATCTTCATTCCACTTCCTATATGGTCGGTCTGCTGGATATAGGGACAGGGAAATTCTCCTATGACGAGTACCATCCGATCGACCACGGCTTTGATTTCTATGCGCCGCAGACGACGTTGGATGATAAGGGCCGCCGCATTATGATCGGTTGGATGGATATGTGGGAGTCCGATATGCCGACCCAGCAAGGTCATTACTGGGCGGGGGCGATGTCGCTGCCCCGGGAAGTGGTGCGGGACGGTGACCGATTGAAGTTCCAACCAGTGGAAGAGATTGCAGCGTACCGGACGAACCTTTACGAGGCTTCGAATGTGATGCTGGATGGGGAGCGGGATCTGGAGGCTTCCGGAGACAGCTATGAGCTGCAGGTTGTTATCGATGCCAGGGATGCGGAGGAATTCGGCTTAAAGCTTCGTACAGGCGCAGGGGAAGAGACCGTGGTTGCCTATCGGGCCGGCGACCGGACGCTCCGGTTAAACAGGGACCTTTCGGGCATCGGGCCGAAAGGGGAACGATGTACGAAGGTAGAACTGCGTGGCGGAAAGCTGGCTCTGCGGATTTTTGTAGACATGAGCTCTGTGGAAGTGTTCGTCCAGGATGGGGAACAGGTGATGACGGCGCGCATATATCCCGGACCGGAATCGCTTGGGATCAAGGCGTTTTCAACTGGCGAATGCGTGCTGGAATCGTTCCGCAAGTGGGATATACGCTAGGAGTAGAAGGGGAACGGATCATGGGGAGAGTATTCTCGATCGGGGAGGCACTGATCGACTTCATTCCCGCTGAAAAGGGCGTCCGGCTGAAAGACGTCAGCGCCTTTGGAAAAGCGGCGGGAGGAGCGCCTGCGAACGTCGCGTGCGCGGTAGCGAGACTAGGCGGCCGAAGCGGTTTTATCGGGAAGCTGGGAACAGATGCTTTCGGAGATTTTTTGGTAGATACAATGGAGAGTGCCGGGGTGGATACGCGGTATGTGTTCCGTACGGGGGAAGCCAATACGGCTTTGGCGTTCGTTAGCTTGAAGACGGATGGCAACCGCGATTTCTCCTTTTACCGGAGTCCGAGCGCGGATATGCTGTTATCGGAGGAGGAAATCAACGAGGGCTGGTTTGAAGCGGGCGACATCCTTCACTTTTGCTCGTGTGACCTAGTCGAAGCTCCTGTGAAGTATGCGCATCGCAAAGCGATCGCCGCCGTTAAGTCGAGAGGCGGCTTCGTGAGCTTCGACCCTAACGTCCGGCTCCCGCTATGGAAAGATGCGGAGGAATGCCGGAGGACGATTCATGAGTTTCTACCGCTAAGCCATTTGGTAAAAGTGAGCGAAGAAGAGCTTGAATTCATTACCGGCCTGTCGGACGAGGAGCAGGCGATTATCTCCTTGTTTCAAGGAGATGTGCAGCACGTGATTTATACACGCGGGGCGAATGGGGCCGATTGGTACTCAAAGGACTTTACCGCGTCTGTGCCGGGCCGTAAGGTGACGGCTGTTGATACGACCGGTGCGGGGGACGCTTTCGTCGGGGCGCTGTTGTATAAACTGCATTTGGAGCCGCAGGAGGGGCGTTTGGACGTTATCGGCTATGGGCAGGCGCTCGGGATCTTGTCGTTTGCGAACGCGGCGGCGGCAATCACGACAACTCGGGCCGGCGCCGTTCCTTCGTTGCCGTCGCTGAGCGAAGTGGAAGCCGCGATAGCTGCATGCCCACCTTCTTCTTTATAGTAGTCTCAATGAAGGTGAACTTCCTTACCTTTTCCCATAAAGAGCTTTATCAGTGGATATAAAATAAAAGCCGAGGAAAAAGAGATGATGCTTTACGACAGTGAACTGGATGTGCTCAAAACTGGGGTCGGGTCCTCTTACAACTCAACTGTGTACTACCCTGACCGCGTTCAGGTACTAAATAATGGCACTACGTGGAGTTGTGGGCTGTGATAGGCCATAAGCTAAATGCCCTTGGCGATGACCTACTTTTTTGGGACGCCAGAATGCAGTTCTCCTCATAGCTAGCTGTTCGTACCGTCAATATAGATTTCACTAAGAGTAGTATATCTCAGTTAAACGTTCAAACAAGAATAATAAAAAGAAGCGGGACATGATGTTACACGAAACCCGCTTCTCAGCATAATTCTGATATGTAATTTGGATGGTATTAATCTATAGGAACAATGAATCATATAAGCGAATCATATTGGATTATGCAGGTTCGGGTCGGTAGAGAAGCCATTTTTAGCACTTTGAAGGACAATGCTATGTATGGTCATCTCGACTAGTCTTTACTTCTTAGATACCCTACCAGTGATAAAATGGCGAAAACAGCCAGTGTATGAGACCAGAATGCAGCATTTTCTAGACTAAGTCCAAAGAAAGTGGTCTCTTCTTTAACATAAAGCATCATCAGTGTTATTTCTTCACGGAGCAAAATGCATATGACTATTAATGCAAAGAACAGATTTTTCATTTCTCTCACCCCTTTGAAGAGTTATATAAAATGCTTATGGGTTTGGCACGATATAATATGCCAAACCCATAAATCATTGATTCGAATATCGTTTCATTATCTCTTTTCCCTTCCTCTCTTTTATTGTATATACCAGATATTACAAGAGTTATATTGTCAAAGGAAATACCGGAATTAAACTAATGATACAAAACCCCCTCAAGGGGGAGGTTTCTCTCAAAACTAAACGGCCTTAGTCCATTGATTTCAAGACTAAGGCCGTTTTACTATACACTTTTTTTTGAGGCATCTCGCTATAATCTAAGATAGAGACGGCTTCCCGAACGCTTACCTCCGGTCTCTGAAGCAAAGGGCGGATAATATGCTCTTGCACCACGGCAAGCTCGATCATCGTGTCTAAATAAAACAATCGATACCGGTTTACGCCAGCCGTGAATTCACTTGATTTAAGTCAGAGCTATGAGATAACATGGCTTGCAGTGATTTTTCGGTTTTGTCTAAGGAAAGATCGGCGTTCATGAATGGGTATCCTTCCTTCCCATTTCGGAAAGTTTTCCCTATGTTACCCGCAAATTCCTATCCTTATTCGATGAGTAACGAAGGTCCGATCCAAACTTTTTACAATACTCATGCGTCATACTTGTGAAGTGAAATTCAACGTTGCATAGGAAAGGGGTGGTACTTAATAAATGAGTACCAGCATGGAACAAACACTTATTCGCTGTATCACGGAAAACAAAGAGAGTGTTTATCGACTAGCTTTCAGCTATGTAAAAAATAAGGAAGACGCACTTGATATTGTTCAGGATTCCATTCAAAAAGCATTTGTATCGTTAAGCCAACTAAAATCGGAGAAATCGATTAAGAGCTGGTATTACAGGATTGTCGTGAATACCTCGCTGGACTTTTTAAGAAAGCAAAAACGGCTTCTTCCTGTTGATGAGGCAACCTTAGAAATGCATGCTCCGCTAACAGAAGATGTGTATTCGGACATCGATTTGAAAAGGGCTTTGAATGATTTGCCCCCTGCCTATCGCATCATTATTATACTTAGATATTTTGAGGATTTGAAAATAGAAGAGATAGCAGAGATCCTACGTGAAAACAAGAACACCGTAAAAACTCGATTGTATCAAGCACTCGGCAAGCTTCGATTTAAAATGAAGGATGAAGACATGGAGGAGGTTCAATAAAATGAATAAAGAGTTGGAGAGCTTGAAGCAGGAGTATCAAAATATCCCTATTCCAGACGAATTGGATTTTATAGTGAAGAAGGCAATCAAGCAGGGAAGAAAAAGTAACGGAAGGGTAAGATGGATGACCGCAATAGCCGCAATGGTTGTTGTCATGACAGGATTGAATACCAGTCCTACCTTAGCAAATACATTGTCCGGAATCCCCGTGGTAGGTTCTTTGGTAAAAGTGCTCACTTTCAAGCAATTTCAAGTGGATGAAGAAAATGCCCAAGCTACGATACAAGTACCTGCCATAACGAACCTTGATAACTCCACGTTGGAAGCTTCTTTAAATAATAAATATCTTGAAGAAGGAAAGAAGCTATACGATGAATTTATGGTAGAGCTGGAGAAATTAAAGCAAAATGGAGGCGGACATGTAGGGCTTAGCAATGGTTATGTAGTAAAAACCGATAATGAGCACATCCTTTCCATCGGCAGATTTGTCGTGAATACCGTGGGTTCCTCCTCCACGAAATTCAAATACGATTCCATCGACAAGAAGAAACAAATTTTGATTACCTTGCCTAGTTTGTTTAAGGATGACCGCTATATTCAAGTAATCAGTGAGAATATAAAGGAGCAAATGAAACAGCAAATGAAGGCAGATCCGAAAAAGGTCTATTGGGTAGAGGGCGTCCCAAATCAAGTGAATTCCTATTTTACAACGATCACAAGAGAGCAGTCCTTTTACATTAATAATGAGGGTAAACTGGTCGTATCCTTCGATAAATATGATGTTGCTCCCGGCTATATGGGGGTTGTAGAGTTTATCATTCCTACCACTGCGCTTGCTGATGTGTTAGTCAGTGACGAATACATTAAAAACTAGAGTGTAAGCAGGCAATAGCATTTTATAATAGTCACAATGAAGCCCTCGCGGTCTGCGAGGGTTTAAGTGTTTGAATTTTATGAGTTTCACTTAAAATACGTACGGAATAACTATATTGCTCATAAACAGAAGGGCAATCATATATAGTGCAGGATGAACCTCCTTACCTTTCCCCATAAAGAGCTTTATCAGTGGATATAGAATAAAGCCGACGGCCATACCATCTGCAATACTATAAGTTAATGGAATGAGTACAATAATTAAAAGTGCCGGAAAGCTCTCTGTTAAGTCTTCCATTGAGATATGAACAATATTTTGCAGCATAAGAAGCCCTATTAATATGAGAATGGGCGAAACCGCACTAGCCGGAACTATTTTAATCACAGGTATAAACAGGATAGAAATTAGAAACATAAAACCGGTAACAATGCTCGTTAACCCCGTTTTTCCACCGGCTGTTATTCCTGCAGCTGCTTCCACGGAGGCTACAGTGGGACTTGTACCCAAAATCCCAGAAGAAAGAACGGAAACAGCAGTAGCCTGGAGAGATTTCTTGCTGCTTTCCGTACGGTTTAGCATTTTGCTATGCCCGTGTATCAATCCGATATTTTCAAACACAATGACCATTGCAAAAGAGAGGGATGTAAGCCAGAACATAATATTTCCTGCTTGTCCCCACGATATTTGTCCAAATACCCCAAGGTATTCATGAAAAGACGGCATGGAAAAGGACCCCGCCTCAACCGCAGCTCCTCCTAGCCAAATGGATAGAACAGCAGTAATGATTATGCTTAATAATAGGTTTCCCGGTACATTTTTTATAAATAATAAAATGGTAATAAGTAAACCAATCAAGGTTACGATTACTGTCGGACTGCTTAAATCCCCAATGGCCAGAAGCGTGTGATCAGAGCTTGTAATAATACCGGCATTTTCAAAACCAATTAAAATCAATAGAATTCCAATTCCGATTGTAATGGCTTCTTTTAAAGAAGTAGGAATGGAGGAAGTAATCACGTTCGCCAACGGTGTAAAGGCTATAACGACAAAAATCAGTCCGGAAACGAAAACCATGGCCAACGCTTCCTGCCACGAAAAGCCCCCCGATTGAACAATGGTATAGGTAAACATCGCATTAAGACCCATTCCAGGAATAATTATAAGAGGGGCATTGCTCCATAATCCCATCACTAAACATCCAATAAAACCGGTTACTATCGTTGCAATGATACCAGCCTCCATCGGGATTCCTGCTACAGTTAAAATCGTCGCGTTAACTATAATGATATAGGCCACTGTTATATATGAAATAAAACCGGCGGAAATTTCTTTTCCAATCGTCGTATCATATAGATTAAATTTAAAAAAACGCTCCATATTCATCACCTTCCTTCGTCCTACTACGCATATCAATTGAATTTGAAGGTAATCATAACATGGACACAAGTATTCGAAAAATATATAATTCGTATGGAAACTATATATTTTTTGAATAGTAGGAGAAAGCTATGGAGATAAAGCAATTACGGTATTTTATAGCAATAGCTGAGGAAAAGAATATAACGGCTGCTGCCGCTAGGCTGCATATGTCTCAGCCACCTCTAAGCATGCAGTTAAAGCAATTAGAAAATGAGCTTGGTGTTAAATTGTTTGACCGAAGTGGTAAAAGTATGGAATTAACCGATAAAGGAAAAGCACTCTACCATAAAGCATTACATTTGGTGAACAATGTAGAAGAAATTAAAAATGAATTACGGGAAACAGAGGAGGGAAAAAGAGGTGTAATTGCAGTAGGGATTAACACCTTATCTTTATCAGGGTTTTCAGAAGTGCTCCAATCCTTCCACAAAAAGTATCCCTTTGTTTCGTTAAAAATTGTTCAAAATGACTCTTATTACTTGGCAGAAATGATAAAAACAAGGGCCATTGAAATGGCGTTTGTACGCCTTCCACTGGAACATCGTGGATTGACTTACCATCATCTCATTAACGAGCCATTTTTTTTCGTAACCAATAAGAAAATACATACTACTATTTCCTTAGAGGAGATGTCTCATTTCCCTCTTATCATTCCAAGTACGGAGGGTTTGGGGATTTATAGTACGATTCTTGAAGCGTTTACTAAGCAAAACCTCCAGCTAAACAAAATAGCCGAATGCTCCGATATGCATACATTAATGGAATTAGTGAATGGGGGAATAGGGGCAACGATTGTTCCAAAATCTGTTCTGGATGTCTATAAGGATAAAGTTCTTTACTCCATACCGATAAATAACGCCGATCTGATGTCTTCTTTAGGAGTCATTTGGCTTGAAAACCATTATGTTTCTACACCTGCCAAAAACCTCGTAGGACTAATAGAGGAGTACTATAGACTTTCGCAAATGTCTTTGAGGTAATAGGCTGCCGGGTGGCAGCCTGCTTTCGCTATTTGACATCAATTGAAATTGAACTACTGTCCATTTTTTCTGCGAACGGTTATGGATTCTCCTGCTATTCCCCAATTATCGGTGTTAACCTCGTCAATTACCACAACTGTGGTATTCGGGTTTTTGCCAAGTACATCCACTAGCAATTGAGTCGCTCCCTTAATAAGCAATGCTTTCTTTTCCGGAGTTACATTTTCATTTGTTATTTTGATATTTACGTACGGCATCATATCACTCCTATTGATTTCTCATACTGGCATTCTTCTCATAATGAATTCCTGTTACAAGTAAACACGCACCAACAAAAACTACTATTCCTGCCCCGGTTAAAGCGGAATGGAAATTATGACTTTTCGATGATAACATTCCGGCAATGGTCGGTCCTATCATTTGTCCAATCGCATAAACAGCTGTTAGATAGCCAATGATTCGACTGCTGTTAGCCGGACTCATTTGACGTACTAATGTCGTGGCAAGGGTTGTTATCCCCATAAACGTTGCGCCAAATAAAAAAGCACTTAAGACTAGGCCCGTTTCGGACATGATAAGGACAGGAATAGCAATCCCAATTGATTGTATAACCATGGCAAGCAGTAAGGCCCTAACGAATCCCCATTTTTTCCCTACAGAAGACCAGATAATACACGATGGAGCAGCGGAAAGTCCCACGATCATCCAAACGAAAGCAGCATCCCAACTAAAGCTTGGAGTCTTCTCGGCAATGGATACGATAAATGTACCTGTGACAATATACCCTAATCCTTCTAATCCATAGGCTGCAATAAGCCATGGAATCCACTTGACTGGGGGTACCTGCTTATGAATTTGTGGTTTGAGCTTCCGGTCATGGATAAGGTGCGAATCTTTAAGCCATATCCATACGAAGAATGTCAGGATAACACTAATGCCGGCCAAACCTATCCAGGAGCCTTCCCACTTGAATGCCCGATGTAAACTCGGAATGATCAGCCCTGTTAAAAAGATTCCAAGTCCTACGCCTCCGTAGAAAAAGCCTGACCAGTTTGTTTTGTCTTTAGCCGCAAGTTGATCTAATACTATGCTTGAAGCAAGGACAAACACGAAAGCACTGGCAAGTCCGGATAAAAACCGAAGGACATACCATAGCAAATAAGAGTCTCCTAATCCCATGTATGCCGTAGTTAAAATACTGCCAATCAAACTTAACCTTAGAACCATCGTTCTATGCCGCTGCAAAGGAATAATGCCTGTCAACATAGCTCCAAGCAAATATCCTGCGTAATTACTTGTAGCAAGGTAACCGGCAACTTCATTTGAAAAAGAGAGATCATTTTGCATAAGGGGAAGAATGGGAGTATATGCAAACCTTCCTATCCCCATAGCAATGATTAATGAAAATATTCCTCCTACTAACAGTTTGGTCAATTCCTCATCTCCCTATAAAAATTGCCTCATCTATATTATATCCCTGTTTCGCTATATGATATAATACGGAAAATAGATAATTGCCATCTCTAATACAGATGGCTGCCGAAACCATCTCACCAAGGGGCGATTCCGTATGGATTTACACGCATTAAAAGTTTTTCGGTTGGTCGCCCGGATGGGCAGTATTTCTAGTGCGGCGCGAGAACTGAATTTTGCACAATCCAACATCACCACGAAAATTCAACAATTGGAAAACCATCTTCAAACGACCCTGTTTTATAGAAATAATCGTGGCACTACCTTAACACCTAAAGGAAGGATGTTACTGACCTATGCGGAAAAAATTTTTCAGCTTATAGATGAAACGAATAAAGCGATGAAAGATGAGGAGATCCCGAAAGGTCCCTTGATTATTGGATCGATGGAGACCACTGCTGCCGTTCGCTTACCTTCACTGCTTTCAAAATATCATCGCGAATATCCCGATGTAGACCTAACGTTACTAACAGGACCAACGGAACAACATATCCAAGGAGTACTTCAATACGATCTGGATGGAGCCTTTGTGGCGGGACCCGTAGATCATCCGGAATTGATTCAGAAGAAACTCATTGAAGAGGAGCTGGTGCTCATTACGGATATGCTGCATCCGTCCATGTCATCGATAAAGGATATTCGAACTCGAACTCTGCTTGTATTTCGTTCAGGATGCTCTTATAGAGCCAAACTGCAGCAATGGCTGCATCAAGAAGGTATTACTCCAAATAAAATTATGGAATTCGGTACACTGGAAGCCATTCTCGGATGTGTATCGGCAGGGCTAGGGGTCAGCATGCTTCCTTATGCTGTCGTTGATAAATATGTACAAGACGGAAGTCTTAAACAACATCCCATTCCGAACCCATACGGAAAAGTCGATACGGTATTCATCTACCGAAAAGATACATTTATGCCTACATCGTTAGTAAGATTCATTGATATGTTTGGTTATTAGAACGTTAAAAGAGCACACTGTCCTAAAGAAATACTTTCTTATAGCATTCATCAGAAATCGTTATGTTTAAGATCGTCTTTTTTCCAGATGAATATGGTATAGTTTCCATAAGGTGATTTAACACTTACGGGTATGGCATAACGGCAGCCCGTCAGTCCATGATTTCGCAATTTTGAACTAATGTGGGGTGGAGAGCGTTGCAATTACAGGTAAATAACAGTCCGTTTAACCAGGAGCAGGTTGACCTTCTGAATCGACTTCTTCCGACGCTGAACGCGACGCAAAAGGTTTGGCTGAGCGGATACCTCGCCGCGTCGGCACCGATTCAGACAACCGCCGGCACTCTCAATGAGTCACATCCGGCGGGTGCTCCGGCAGTAAGCAAGGAAGTGACCATCCTGTATGGCTCACAGTCCGGCAATGCGCAGGGGCTTGCGAAGAAATCGGCAAAAGTGCTTGAGGCGAACGGATTCCAAGTCAACGTTTCGTCGATGAGCGATTTTAAAACGAATCAGCTCAAGAAGGTGCAGCAGCTTCTCATTGTTGTCAGTACGCATGGGGAGGGCGAGCCGCCGGATAATGCAATCTCGTTCCATGAGTTTCTGAATAGCAAGAGGGCGCCGCAGCTGGATGGTCTGAGATTCTCGGTGCTGGCGCTTGGCGACAGCTCGTACGAGTTGTTCTGTCAGACGGGCAAAGATTTCGATACCCGTCTTGAAGCGTTGGGCGGAACCCGGTTGTATGAACGGGTAGATTGCGATGTTGACTACGACGAGCCCGCGGCGGAGTGGCTGCAAGGCGTGGTGAACCGCTTGAAGGAAGGGCAGTCGGGAGCGGGAACGGCATCCGCAGCTGTTCCGGCAGCTTCGGCAGGGATCGCATCGGAATCCGCATACTCCAGAACGAACCCCTTTCCGGCGGAAGTGCTGGCCAATGTGAATTTGAACGGCCGCGGTTCTAATAAAGAAACCCGCCATATTGAGCTTTCGCTCGAGGGCTCCGGGCTCACTTATCAACCTGGCGACAGTCTTGGCATATACCCCCACAACGACCCGGCGCTTGTGGATCTGCTGCTGGAGCAAACGAAGTGGGATCCGGATGCGCAGGTTGCCATCAACAAGCAAGGCGAGCTCCGACCGCTCCGTGAGGCGCTCATCGAGTATTTTGAGATTACGGTCCTAACGAGACCCTTATTGGAAAAGCTAGCGCCGCTGGCCGTGAATAAGGAAGCTCTTGAGCTGCTGGAGGCCGGCAATGAAGAGAAGTGCAAGGCCTATATTCACGGACGCGATCTGGTGGATTTCATCCGCGATTATGGCCCGATACAAGGCAGCGTTCAGGATGTGGTTGCCCTTCTCAGAAAAATTCCTGCAAGGTTATATTCGATTGCCAGCTCGCAGGCGTCGAATCCCGACGAAGTGCATTTAACCATCGGAGCGCTTCGTTATGATGCGCATGGGCGTGAGCGTAACGGTGTCTGCTCCGTCCTTTGTGCCGAACGTCTGCAGCCTGGGGATACGATTCCGGTATTCATCCAGCACAATTCGAACTTTAAGCTTCCGGATGACCCGGGTACACCGGTCATTATGGTGGGACCGGGCACAGGAATCGCACCTTTCCGCTCCTTCATGCAGGAGCGCGAGGAGATTGGCGCTACCGGCCCATCCTGGCTGTTCTTCGGAGATCAGCATTTCGTGACCGACTTCTTGTATCAAACCGAATGGCAGCGGTGGATCAAAGACGGTGTCCTGACCCGTATGGATGTTGCGTTCTCCCGCGATACGGATGAGAAGGTGTATGTCCAGCATCGTATGCTTCAGCATAGCAAGGAGTTGTTCGACTGGCTTGAGCAGGGCGCGGCTGTTTATATCTGTGGAGATGAGAAGCATATGGCCCGGGATGTACACCGGACACTGGCGGAAATCATCGAAACGGAAGGCGGCATGAGCAGAGAGCAAGCGGAGGAATATTTAGCGGCGTTACAGAAGAACAAGCGATACCAGCGAGACGTGTATTGATTGTGGATCGAGAGGAGTGTTAGTTAGCATGGCGAATACGAAATTAAGCAGGCCAGAGGGATCCCCTAGCGATGTCGAGCGCATTAAACGCGAAAGCAATTATTTGCGCGGCACCCTGGCTGAATCGATGCTGGAGCCGCTTAGCGCCGGTATCTCGGATGACGATAACCGACTGATGAAATTCCATGGCAGCTACTTACAGGACGATCGGGATTTGCGGAACGAACGACAGAAGCAAAAGCTCGAGCCCGCCTACCAGTTCATGCTGCGTGTACGTATGCCCGGCGGCGTATGCCAGCCGGGGCAGTGGCTCATGATGGATGAATTAGCCCAGAAATACGGGAATGGCACTTTAAAGCTTACGACGCGGCAGACGTTTCAAATGCACGGGATTTTGAAATGGAACATGAAAAAAACGATTCAATCGATCCATCAGGCGCTGCTTGATACAATTGCTGCGTGCGGGGATGTAAACCGGAATGTCATGTGTAATCCGAACCCGTATCAATCGGACATTCATGCTGAGGTGTATGAGTGGTCGAAGCGGTTAAGTGACGATTTGTTGCCAAGAACGAGAGCATATCATGAGCTCTGGTTGGATGAAGAGCTCGTAGCCGGGACTCCCGAGCAAGAAGAGACTGAGCCGATGTACGGTCCGCTCTATTTGCCGCGGAAGTTTAAAATCGGTATTGCAGTACCGCCATCGAATGACGTGGATGTCTACTCCCAGGACTTAGGGTTCATTGCGATTATCGAGGATGGACGGCTCGCAGGCTTCAACGTTGCCATCGGCGGTGGAATGGGGATGTCGCACGGCGACAAGGAAACCTATCCGCAGCTCGCGAAGGTGATCGGCTACTGCAAGCCGGAGCAAATCTACGACGTTGCCGAGAAAATCATTACGATCCAGCGCGACTACGGCAATCGGTCACAGCGCAAGAACGCCCGTTTCAAGTATACGGTGGATCGGCTCGGGCTGGAGAACGTAAAGGAAGAGCTGGAACAGCGCCTAGGCTGGAGCTTAAGCGAGGCCAAGCCGTATCACTTTAACGATAACGGCGACCGGTACGGCTGGGCGCAGGGCGTTGGGGACAAATGGCACTTTACGATGTTCGTCCAGGGCGGACGCGTAACGGATGCCGAAGGCAGCCCGCTGATGACCGGCTTGCGTGAAATTGCCAAGGTGCACACCGGAGATTTCCGCTTGACCGCCAATCAAAACCTCATTATCGCCAATGTAACGCCGCAGAAGAAGGCGGAAATTACAGAGCTGCTCGAACGCTACGGACTGAATGACGGCAAGCGTCATTCCGGTCTCCGCCGCAGCTCAATGGCCTGCGTGGCGCTGCCTACCTGCGGTTTGGCCATGGCTGAAGCCGAGCGTTATCTGCCTGTGCTCATCGACAAAATCGAGGGGATTCTGGACGAGAACGGGCTTCGGGACGAGGAAATTACGATCCGGATGACAGGCTGTCCGAACGGCTGTGCACGCCATGCGCTGGGGGAAATCGGTTTTATCGGAAAAGCGCCCGGCAAATACAATATGTACCTGGGGGCCGCCTTTGACGGCAGCCGTTTAAGTAAGATGTACCGGGAAAATATCGGGGAGGATGAAATTCTCCGCGAGCTTCAGCTGCTGCTTCCACGATATGCGAAGGAAAGAGAAAGTGGGGAGCACTTCGGCGACTTCGTCATTCGTGCGGGTATTATCGCCGCGACGACGGACGGCACCAATTTCCACGAGTAAGCCATATCCTAGAAACAAACAAAAACGGCAGAAGGGCAACAGCCTTCCTGCCGTTTTTTTGTGTCAAATCAGCCCTTCTTGCGTATTCAAATGCTTGTGCAGGTGCTCGGACACAAGGCTATAGGCAATTACCTTATTTTTATATTGCCGCGCTATATAAATATCTCTGTTGTTAATGAATGCGTAGAGAGTAACCTCATTTTTGCCTAGCTTCGTTTCTAGGATGACAGGGAAGCCCTTATTCTCCGGGTTCAAATGTAGTTGCTCGGTTCCCGGCCAAATATAATGCTTTTCCATAAAGACAGCTTCATTTAATAAATGAACAATTCGAGCTTTTTCGTCTCCTTCAACGTTCCTTCCCCGATAGGACACGGTGACGGTTTCCGCATTCAGTTTGATATGCACTTGAAATTTACTTACTAACCATTCTACGGAAGCCGTGGGTAGACAAGTAATCAGTATTTTAATGAAACAGACGAGAATCGTCGAAATGATCAAAGCCCAAGTCATAACGTCCACCTCCTTAACGCAATATTATTCGCAATCATGGTTTTATCTTAATACGATTGTCTCGATGAGGAACCATCCAATCATGAATAGTTTTGACCATCCATTTCGCTTACCTGCTCCTTCAGGATCTCCAAACCTTTTTTTAGTTCCTCCAAGGAATGGGTAGACGATAGTGCTATTCTCAAATATTGGCTTTGCTTACCGGCCCCGCTCAAAAACCGATCGGAATGATAAACGCGAATCCCCTTGTCCAGAAAGAAGCTCTCGATGTGTGACGCATTACCCTTACCCGAGAAGGGCAGCCATCTATAAAAGCTTAACGGATGACCCGTGTCTCGAGAAATCGGGAAAAACTCTGTAAACAGGTTGTTGGCCGATTGCGCCAGCCGGATTTTCTCCGCAACGATGGCATCCGCTTTACCGGATACAATAAGCTCTGTAATGATCTCGGCATCCAACGACGATGTCTTGACGTTAACATTAAAAATCGCTTCCCTAATCTTTTCTTGATACGCATCGCCAAACACCATATAGGCAATCCGGAGACCGGAACAGATGGACTTGGAGGTGCTGCAAATATAAACCGTTTGCTCCGGAAGCAGCTGAAACATGGGCTGTCCGTAATCCTCACTGATACCTGCTGCCAGAAACGCATGAATATCATCTTCAATTACTATCAAATGATGCTTTTGAATAATAGCCGCGAGTTCTTTTTTGCGTTTTTCCGGAATCATGACAGTAGTAGGATTAGAACAAGAAGGCATCAAAAATACGCCGTGCACATCCAATTGAAGGCATTGATGTTCAAGCTCATCCGGCAGCATTCCGTGCTCGTCACCGGGAATCGGTACTAATTGAATATGAAACATTCTCGAAATTTCTATAAAATTCGCAAAAGTATAAATATCAACGGCAATCCGGTTTCCCGGTTCAAATAGAGCTACTAACGTAATGGCAAGCGCATTCTGTGCTCCGGAAACAATGGCCATATGTTCTGTGTCCGCATGGATGCCGAAGGCTTTCATCCATTCTAGACCCGCTATTTTTTGATGTGGAATTCCTGTAGGCTCGTTGTAATTGAAGAGCTGTTCCAGATAACGTTTCTCCGTCACTCTTTTTGCAGCTTCAGCGACCGTAGTATTCGTCTGCTCAAATGAAGCGACAAAGCCAAGATCGATACATTCCTTTGAAATTTTATCTTTTGAAATAGTGATAGAGCGAGCCGCGCTGGGGGAAACAAACGTACCGCTGCCTGTAACGGCATAAATGAAGCCTTTTAGTTCGCATAGCTTGTAAGCGCGTGTAATCGTTGTGAAGTTTACATCTAAAAAGTCGGCCAACTCCCTTTGCGGCGGTAGCTTGGTACCGGGAGCCAACAATCCGTTCGTAATGTCATGCTCCAGCAATATGGCGAGGGAACGATAGAGGGGACGCTTCAATGCCCGTTTGTCGGGCTTCCACGACATGGGGTAATCTGTAAAGGAATTTATCGGCATAGGTACCTCACAAAATTGTAATCCATACAATTATAACATTGATTGTATGGATTCTCGCTGCTACTATTGCAGAATAAAGTAATCGTGCTGAGGAGATGCAAGCTACCTATGATTAACAAAAAAGAAATACAATTGGCATTTCGTACAGCCTTTCCCTCTACTGTCCCCATTTTAACCGGTTTTTTATTCCTGGGGATCGCTTATGGCATCTATATGAATGTGTCGGGTTTTGGAGTGGGGTATTCTTTTCTAATGAGCCTGCTTATTTTCGCCGGTACGATGGAATTTGTCGCCGTCCAGCTTTTGCTTGGTGCTTTTCATCCGTTAGGCGCGCTGTTCCTCACCTTACTGGTGAACGCACGTCATCTTTTTTATGGGATATCCATGCTTGAAAAGTATAGAGGGACAGGACGAAAAAAGTTTTATCTGATATTTGGGATGTGCGATGAATCTTTCTCCATCAATTACACAGCCGCGATACCGCAGGAGGTGAATAAGGGATGGTACATGTTCTTCGTCACTGCACTGAATCATGGCTACTGGGTGGTTGGGGCTTGTCTTGGCGGTCTATTCGGATCGCTGGTGCATTTCCAATTGGAGGGTCTTGAGTTTGTTATGACAGCGCTATTTGTCGTCATTTTTATTGAACAATGGTCAAGAGAGAAGGCGCATCACAGTGCACTGCTGGGTTTGGGATTATCATTGCTATGCCTTATCCTGTTTCAGAGCAGCTTTGTCCTCCCCGCCATGATCGGCATTCTCTTGATACTTACCTTGACGAGGAAACAGCTAGAACAGAAAACAGGTGAAAGCACATGTCAATGACGTTAGCAGAGCAAATGATCACGATTGGAATGGTCATTCTGGGAACCATGATGACCAGATTTATTCCATTTCTTATTTTTCCTTCAGGCCGGCCGACTCCGGCTTATGTGAAGTATCTCGGCAAAGTATTGCCCTCGGCGGCTATAGGATTATTGGTTATCTATAGTATCAAAGATGTCAATTTGTTATCCGGCCACCATGGTGTACCCGAGTTGTTCGCGATTACCATAGTTAGCATTCTGCATGTCTGGAAAAGGAATATGTTTTTATCCATAGCAAGCGGCACTTTTGTTTATATGGTTTTGATTCAAGTGATATAACCCCCAAAATCCACTCCATTGGCTTCGGCTCGGGAGTGGATTTTGCTGTTTTACCATGCTTCCATAGGCGAACCGGGCTGAAACCATTCCAGCCGGGACTGCATATGGACTACGTCGCCGACTAATATGATGGCCGGATTGGCAATCCGGTTGAATTCACTCAGCTGCGGAATGGTCTGCAGCGTCCCGATCACGGTTTGCTGATCCTTCGTAGTTCCCCATGAGATGATCGCCACCGGAGTGTCAGGCTTCCTTCCATAGGTGATTAATTGGTCGCAAATATATTGAATATTTTTAATGCCCATATAGAAAGCAATCGTATCAATGCCTGTAGCGAGAGCGGACCATTTTTCCGGCGATATGGTATTTCCATGACAAAGATGACCGGTAACCATGGTAAAGGAGGTCGCTACCTTACGCTGAGTAACCGTTATGCCGGCATAAGCGGGCGCTGCGATACCGGCTGTGATCCCCGGTACGATTTCGTATTTGACTGAGCTTGCATTAAGCGCTTCGATTTCCTCATTAATGCGACCGAATACGCAAGGGTCGCCCCCTTTCAAGCGGGTAACCGTGTTCCCCTCCAGCGCTTTACTCAGAATGATTTCATTAATCTCTTCCTGCTTCATCGTATGGTCGTTCGGGCTTTTCCCGCAGTAGATCAGCTCCGCGCCGGATTTCGCATAGGTAAGGAGCTCCGGGTTCGCCAACCGGTCATAAATAATGACATCCGAGCTCTGGATGCACTCAAGCCCTTTCACCGTAATTAATTTCGGATCACCGGGTCCGGCACCTACAAAAAAAACTTTTCCCGCGTGCTGCATGTCGAACCCTCCTTAAAGTAATCGAAAATGTAAGCCAAGCTATCATGTCATGATTAGTGACATAGGCTATTGGTTTTCACTATAAAGGAGATGTTCGTTTGTTTCAATACATTTTTTGAAAATAGCTATTTGAACTAAAGAAAAGGCGAACAAATATAACTATAAATAGACAAACGTTCGTATTTATTGGTGCCGATAAATAAAATCGATAACAAAAATTAAATTCAACGGGTTGATTTGTCGTGTTTTGTGAGTTATAGTTAAAAACAAGAAATGTCATCAAACATAACATATAAATCGAAGATGCAGGAAATTGTTTGGTTTATGTGCGAATATGTAACATGAGAGGAAGGTTGTTATGAAGAAAAAGCTGATTCTTATCGGTAACGGTATGGCTGGGGTTAACGCAATCGAACAACTGCTGAAGCTGGTGCCTAATCAATACGAGATTACGGTATTTGGAAGTGAACCGCACCCGAACTATAATCGAATTCTGCTGTCTTCCGTCCTCGCCGGGGATGCAAGCATTAACGATATCGTTATCAATGACTGGAGCTGGTACAAGGAGAATGGAATTACTCTGCATACCGGACAGACGGTAACGAAAATTGATACGAAGCAGAAGACAGTTACAACGGATAAAGGTCTATCGGCAAGCTATGACGATCTTATCATTGCAACGGGCTCACTTCCTTTTATGCTTCCTTTGCCCGGCGCGGATAAGGAAGGCGTCATCGCATTCCGTGACATCAACGATTGTGAAACGATGATTGAAGCGGCGAAGAAATACAAGCGCGCCGTAGTCATCGGGGGCGGCTTACTCGGGCTGGAGGCGGCACGGGGACTTCTTAACCTGAATATGGAGGTTTCGGTCGTTCACATTTTTAGATACTTAATGGAGCGGCAATTGGATGAAACGGCTTCTCGTATGCTTCAAGCGGAGCTGGAAGGTCAGGGAATGCAGTTCCTGCTGGAGAAAAATACGGATTCCATCCTGGGGGCGAAGCGGGTAACGGGAGTCCGCTTTAAGGACGGCACGGAAGTGAAAGCGGACCTTGTGGTTATGGCTGTCGGCATACGCCCGAATGTATCGCTTGCTAAGGAAAGCGGTGTGGAGATTAACCGCGGGATCGTCGTTAATGATTATATGGAAACGAATATTCCGAATATTTATGCAGTAGGCGAATGCGCTGAGCATCGCGGTGTCGCGTACGGCTTGGTCGCTCCTTTATTCGAGCAAGGTGCCGAATTGGCCAAACGGCTTGCGGGAGTATCCTCAGAAGGGTATCAGGGATCGGTTGTCTCCACGAAGCTGAAGGTGTCGGGAGTGAATGTATTTTCAGCCGGACAGTTTGTTGATGCTCCGGGAACAAAGGCGTTCCGTGTTCAGGATGATTTTGACGGAGTTTATAAGAAAATTGTCGTCCAGAACGGCAAGCTGATCGGTGCGGTATTATTCGGCGATACAAGCGATGGCTCCAAGCTATTCTCCATGATTCGGAATGGCGAAGATATTTCCGGTAAGGAGAAGGAGCTCATCCTCGGTGCCCAAGGCGCCGGCGGCAAATCCGGCTCCGGTCTCGATTTCGTAGCGGCCATGCCGAATGATGAGATCGTTTGCGGCTGTAACGGGGTATCGAAGGGCACGATTCTTAAGGCTATCGAAGAAAAGGGCTGCACCAGCGTCGGCGACGTCAAGTATTGTACCAAGGCGACAGGCAGCTGCGGCGGCTGTAAGCCGCTGGTAGCGGATTTGCTCACCTATGCTTTAGGCGCCGATGGCGTTACCGCTGTGAAGGAAGGCATTTGCGGTTGTACCGCGCTTGGACGTGAGGAAGTCGTTACTGCGATTCGCGGCATGAAATTGACTACCTCGAAGGAAGTCATGAATGTCCTTGGCTGGTCCAATCCGGAGGGCTGCTCGAAGTGTCGTCCGGCGCTCAACTATTATCTTGGTATGATCTGGCCGGAGGAGCACGAGGATGAGAAAGAGTCCCGATTCGTTAACGAGAGAAACCATGGCAACATCCAAAAGGACGGAACGTATTCGGTCATTCCTAGAATTCACGGCGGGGTGACGACGGCCGAGGATCTGAAGAAAATCGCCGATGTAGCCGTCAAGTATAATGTCGAGACGGTGAAAATAACCGGGGCACAGCGCATCGGGCTATACGGCATCAAGAAAGAGGATTTACCTCAAGTATGGGATGAGCTTGATATGACTTCAGGCTTTGCTTACGGCAAATCACTACGTGCCGTTAAGACCTGCGTAGGCTCTACGTGGTGCCGGTTCGGAACGCAGGATTCGATGAGCATGGGCATTGAGCTGGAGAAGCGGCTTGAGCGGATCAGCACGCCGGCCAAGACGAAGGTGGCCGTATCGGGTTGCCCGCGGAACTGTGCCGAAGCTACAATTAAGGATCTCGGTGTCGTTGCGATCGATGGCGGATGGGAAATCTATGTAGGCGGTAACGGCGGTACGGATGTTAGACCTGCGGAGCTTCTTGTCAAGGTGAAAACGGAGGAAGAGGTCATTGAATGGACGCTGGCTTACTTCCAATATTACCGTGAGAACGCAAATTATAATGAGCGCACGTCGAAGTGGATTGAGCGAATCGGATTGGAAGCGGTGAAGAAGGCATTGGAAGCTCAAGAAGAAAGAGCAGCCCTCAAGGAGCGTTATGAATTCAGTGCAGGACTTATTGAAGATCCTTGGAAGGAAATCATTGAACAAGAGAAGCTGAATCGCAACTTCGGCGTGCTTCAACCGATTGAAATCACATCCATCTAGTCCGAGTATAATGAATCTTTTCGTTGGGGGGAACCGGTATGAATCGTTATGTCATTGGACATCTAAGTGAGATCGAAGAAAGAAGAGCCCGCGTCGTCTATATTGAGGATAAGGAAATTGCCATTTTTAAATTAACGGGCGGGGAATTGCGGGCGATTGAAAACCTGTGTCCGCACAAGAACGGCAAATTGTCGGAAGGTATCATATGTGATCATCACGTGTACTGTCCGCTGCACGACTGGAAAATCAACTTGAACGACGGTCTTGTCCAAGCGCCGGATGAAGGCTGCGTCAATTCATATCGTGTCGAGGTTGAAGAAGCAACGGGGAATATCGTGCTATATACGACGAAGGTAGGGGCGAACATCGCTTCCTAGTGAGTAGAGTGTTAGGAGGGTGCATCCGTGAATTATGTGAAGCCTCAGGAAGTGCTTGAGCAAATGGTGCAGGTCGGCGCCGGCAAAACCAAGCTTTCCGTGAAGGATTTATTGATCCGGGGATTTTTGGGCGGAGCCATCTTATCCTTTGCAACGACGCTAGCTTTTACGGCTACGATTCAAACAGGGCTCGGCATCATAGGCTCTCTCGTTTTCCCCGTCGGGTTTGTCATCATCGTTCTACTGGGGCTGGAGCTGGTTACCGGCTCCTTCGCACTCGCTCCCTTGGCAGTACTAGAGAAACGGGCGACCGTAGGCGGGATGTTAAAAAATTTCGGCTGGACTATTGTCGGCCATTTGGCCGGATCACTCGTGTATGCAGCTTTGTTCTATGCGGCGGCTACGAATTTCGGTCATTCGGAGCATGCCGTCATTACCTATATTGTGAAAGCGGCGGAAACGAAAACAAACGGTTACTCAAGTCTCGGTTTTGACGGCATGATTGCCGTGTTTGCCAAAGCGGTCCTTTGCAACTGGATGGTAACGCTTGGGGTTGTTATGGCCATGACGTCAAGCTCAACTACAGGGAAAATAGCAGCGATGTGGCTGCCGATCCTGACCTTTTTTGCACAAGGCTTCGAGCATGCTGTCGTTAACATGTTTGTGATTCCTGCGGGTATGATGTATGGGGCTCATGTAACCGTTAGCGGCTGGTGGTTATGGAATCAGCTTCCCGTGCTGCTCGGTAATTTTGTCGGCGGGATTCTGTTTACAGGAATTCTGCTTTATATAACGCATGCCAAGGGAGATCGGACTCTTGCGAAGCAGCGTTCCAAAGCTGCCTAGAGGATCACTACTATGAAACGGACGGGAGTGTTGAACATGATACAATTCATCCTGACAATTCCATTATTTATAGCGGTACTTCTGAATTGGGAAGTAACGGAATCTCCGAACGAAGCACAGTGGTGTTCCTGGTAACATCCTTCGATTCATCCAAGCACGTCCTGTGGGGACACCTCGAAAGAGGTGTCTTTTTCTGCTGCCTGCCCTGCATTTCATTTTCCACTGAGGTTTCGGGTGAAGCACCCTATTTCGCTTCGATTCAAGAGGATAGCCCAGTATTCAAAAGAGATCAGCACATTATTTGCGTTTTTTTGTTTAAAATTGGCTGTTGTCGTGTTTTCTACCGATTTCTAAGGATTTCTTTTAAAAGAAATGTGTGCTATATTTCAAACGTAAATATTTCGCAAGGCGAAATATCAAATAGTATAAAATTTACCTTGGCGAAATAAAATCAATTGAAACTCAATAAGGAGGACCAGGAAAGAAGAAAAACGCGCAAGAAAAAGTTTGTCTGAATTCTGCACTGAAGTACGACAGCCTAAATTGTAGGGATAAGGAGTAAACAGGATGAAGAGAAAATTGACTCTGTATATCATTTTAGCTGCCATTGTCGTTGGTGGCGGAGGAATCGGCGGTTACTTCTGGTATGAGGGGGAGAATTTCATATCGACGGAGGATTCCCGTCTGGCGGGAGATGTGTATCGCGTGATGCCTCGAATTACCGGCAAAGTGACTTCTCTTCAGGTGAAGGAAGGCGACCAAGTGCTGTCCAATCAGATCATTGGCTCGCAGGACAGCAACAATTTATCCACCAGTAACCTGGATCAGGCGATGCTTCGGTCTCCGATCGAAGGAACGGTAATTAAAACGATGGTGAAGCCGGGCGAGGTCGCATCACCTGGGCAAACGGTAGCGATGGTGGTGGACAACAGCAAATTATACATATCAGCCAATATTGAAGAAACCGATATTCACCGGATACATCCGGGGCAAAAGGTAGATATTCATGTGGACACCTTCGCTAATGCTACTTTAACAGGAACGGTGAAGGAGGTAAGTAAGGCGACGGCGTCGACCTTCTCCTTGCTTCCATCCATGAATACGAGTGGAAATTTCACTAAGGTTACCCAGCGTATACCGATTAAGATTGAGATCGACGATCAGCTCGGTCTGGAGCTGGCACCGGGGATGAGCACCACCATTAAAATTCACCTAAAGAGTAATGGTGCAAAGTAGAGGAGAGCTGAACATGAATAAACCATCAGGTAAAATTTGGCTTCCCGCCGTACTGGCGCTTTCCTTGGCCGGGGCGGTAACCGGCTGCAATACGACGGGCAATTTGAAGGCTGATACAGCCTCAGCCGCACAAGCCCCCGTTAGACTGATGAAGCTCGGAGCGGCAATGGCTTCAGGCTACGGCGGCAAAATCGCCCCCGATCAAGAAGTCAAAATCGTGAGCAAAATTGCGGGGAAGGTGTCGGAGGTGCTCGCTCAGGAAGGCGCCGAGGTGAAGAAGGGCGACATCCTGATTCAATTGGAAACCTCCGACTTGCTGCAGCAGGTCAAGCAGGCGGAATCGGCGGTTATTGCAGCTCAAGCGAAATTGGATGACGCGCGAAACGGTACGCGGTCCCAGGAGCTGCAGGCGGCAGAAAGCGCGCTTCGAGCTGCGGAAGGCGGATATGAGCAGGCTCAGGCGGTTGTGGAGCAGGCGAAGGCCGGATTCGACCTGGCGACGAAGACCTACAATCAGCTGCGTAACCAATATGACAGCAACTCGTCGGTAACGAAAGAAGTGCTGGAGCAGGGCACTTTAAATTATGAAAAGGCAAGAACGAGCTACGTGCAGGCCCAGGCGGCGGCTAAAGCGGCGGGAGCCCAAGAGGATGCCGCGCGCTCCAAGCTGCAGCTGGCTCGCGAAGGGGCAACGGAAAATACGTTAAAAGCGATGCAAGCCGAGGTAGACCGGTTGACCTCCGTACTGGAGCTGGCAAACAGCTCACTGAATAACGCTTCGATCACGGCGCCATCGGACGGCATGGTTGTGAAGCGCGGCATCCAGCCGGGCGAGATGGCCCAGCCGGGAACACCCCTGTTATCCATTGTGAATATGAAGCAGGTGCAAATCGAGCTGAGCGTAGCGGATACCCAAATCGGACAGGTGAAGACGGGGACGCCGGTTCAGGTCAAAGTGCCGAATGTCGTGGATACTGTGTTCAACGGAACCATCACTTTCGTTAGCCCGGTATCCAATGCCAACAGCAATACCTTCCCGGTAAAAGTGACCGTAGACAATAAGGAGGGGAAATTGTTCGGAGGAATGGTCGCCGAGGTGTATACTCAGGACGCTTCCGCTGCCAAGCTGGAGGTGCCTGCGTCTGCGATTATCAAGAAGGACGGCAAGGAGTACGTCGTGCGTTCCGATAACAAGACCGCTCGTCTTGTAGAAGTGAAGACCACGGAAAAAGGCAAGGATTGGGTATACGCGGAGGCAGGTGCCCATCTGGCTGCCGGACAAGAAATTGTTGTGAATCCGGATCCCGCCACGTCGGACGGCGCAGCCTTGAGAACGGAATAGGAGGTCTTCGTATGACCGAATCCGCAGTTCGTCCGGCCAATGAAGCTTCCGACAAGGGAATGTGGCTGGGGCTGATCGCCATTGTCCTCGGGACGTTTGTTTCCGTCCTCAACAGCAGCTTGATGAACGTAGCTCTTACGAAATTCGTTGCCGTATTCGGCTCCGATGTTCAGACCATCCAATGGGTAATTACCGGCTTTATGTTATCCTCCGCCGTTGTGATTCCTATGAGCGGCTATTTGGGGGCGCGTTTCGGCAATAAAACCGTTTTTCTTTACTCCGTAGCGGGCTTTACCGTCGGGTCGGCCCTATGCGGAATGGCATGGAGTGATTTTTCCTTAATCTTGTTTCGGATTATTCAGGGGTTGGCCGGCGGATTTATTATGCCGATCGGCATGTCGATTATATATTCGACGTTTCCGCGGGAGAAGACGGGGACCGCTATCGGTTTATGGGGTGTGGCCGCGATGGTTGCTCCGGCTCTCGGACCGACGCTGGGCGGTTACATGATCCAGTACTACAGCTGGCGCTGGCTTTTCTTTATTAATGTACCGATCGGTATTTTCGCTGTGATCATGGGCAGAATCCTGCTTCAGGAATCCGCCAGGCAGCAGGGGCTGAAATTCGATACGCTGGGCTCGCTATTTTCCATTACGTTCTTCGGTTCGCTTCTGCTCGCCTTGAGTAAAGGGCAGTCGGAGGGCTGGACCTCACCGTTCATCGCCAGTCTGTTATTCGTGTCTGCCGCCAGCCTGCTGCTTCTTGTTTGGGTTGAGCTTGGCGTTAAGCAGCCGGTAATGGATATCCGGATCTTCAAGAATGTTCGCTTTACGGTTAGTGTCATTGCATCCAGTCTGGTGCAGATGGGGATGCTGGGCGGGATGTTTTTGACGCCGCTGTATTTGCAGAACGTTCAGTCCATGACCGCCGTGCAGACGGGACTGGTGCTGCTGCCACAGTCGATCGTCATGGCCATCATGATGGCGATCAGCGGTAAATTGTTTGACCGGTTCGGTATATCCGTAGGCATTGCCGGACTCCTCATTCTTGGAATCACTACGGTAGACTTTCACATGCTGACGACCGAAACGCCGCGTTATTGGACGGAATCCCTACTGACGATCCGGGCGATTGGCATCGGTCTATGTATGATGCCGCTCACCACCGCCGGAATGATGAGCATTCCGAAGGAGCAGATCGGCAATGCCTCGCCTCTGTCCAACGTTTGCAGGCAGGTAGCGGGCTCTATGGGGATCGCCATATTTACCGCCATCATGGGCAGCCGCCAAACCGTTCACACGCAGCACATTATCGAAAGTGTGCCGGCGGATTCCACCGTGGCGCAGGATACGATATCCTCCATCGCCGGGGCGCTTTATCAAGGCTCGGTGGATATGGCGACGGCAACAGGTGCGGCGACTTCCTACCTGATGGGCTTTATCCAAAGGGAGGCGCTGACCCGTGCGATTGCGGATACGTTCTTTATTTCCGCGATTCCGGCGTTTCTGTGCATTCCCGTCGTGCTCCTGTTACGTGATCGGAAGAAGGCGGCACCTGAAGTGCTCCAGGAAGAAGATTTGGTCCCGGCGAAAGACGAGCTCAAAGCTCCTGCGCCTGTGAAGCAGGAAGTCGGGGTTACCGGGTAGCGGAACAAAGCATCGGACATAGATTCATAACAGAGGAGAAAGGTTAGATATGAGAGGAGACATCAAGATGAAATTTGGCAAGCAGGCGGCCGTACTGGCCCTATCCATAGCAATAACGGCAACCTTCCACGCCCCGGCATGGGCTGACTCCGGTGCAGGCTCTACCGTTTCGGCGGTAAGCACGTATTCTTTAACAGGCACAGTAAGAGCAGAGGTAAAAGGAATATCGATTAACAAACTGTCCGAGGAGACGCGGATTGGCGTCATCGTTAGGCTATATAACGACGAAATTACGGAAAAAAGGGTGCCCGATTACGAATTGCGTTTACGGACCTCGGACGGGGCGGTATACACCTTGAAGGCCAGCAGCGCGAATGACCCTTCCATCCAAGCGAAAGCAACGGCGGATGTAACTTATGCAGCGACGATCTCGCGTTCGGATAACCTGTCCGTGAGCGAACTGGCCTTCGTCGAGGTGGATGATTTTGTGTATCCGAAAAAAGAGACCGCGCTTCTCACCATACCCGTTACCGGTCGTGTATGGAACGCTGCGGTGGGGGATTTGACGGATGATTCCCAAATCATCGATTGGGGGACATCCTTTGGCATCCCTGCCTCCTTATCCCCCTTGCGGTATACGCCGGTCAGCTTAAGCAAGGTAAATGATGCGAAGGGGGCTTCCATGCTGCTTACGCTGCTGGCAGAGAATCCTTCCTCCATGACGGAAACCATTCCCGGCTTCCGTATGGACGGGAAGGCGGAAGCGCAGATCTTTGCCGGACAGCGAGTGGAGCAAGGCGTACTTACGTTGGCGGCTGGCGAGAAGAAGTACATTCATTACGCGATTCCCGTCAACAATGATACCGAGCTGTCCGGGCTCATCTTGATGACAACGGATGTCTTTGTCCCTGCTGCCCGGCAAGGACAGGCGGTTCAGCCGCTTTCCTTCGACACGGGCCGGCTGAAGGTCCTGGCACCTGCCGGAGGGGCGACCGCGGGAGCCTCGCTTGCCGATTACGCGCCACGGACACCCATTGCGTTCGATCCGCTCAACCGGATCATCGATGCGCAGACGGAGGTTTCGCTTGTCGACCTTCAGCGGCACGAGAACGACGGCGATGGGTACCAAACCGTTGTAGCTAAGTTCAAGCTGACCAACCTTAGCGATCGGACGATCCCGCTGCCGGTATTCCAGGCAGAGATCTCCGGCGGAGACGGAGCCCGGTATGCCGGTTCAAGGCAAACAACGGCTCCGGCCAATCTCATGCCGAGACTAAGCCATGTCGTCAGTTATGCATTTGCCCTTCCGAAGTCGGAGCATAGCGAACAGCTCGGTATTCATTTGCTCGATGCGGTGACGGCGGCGCCTTACAAAACTACGATTGCCGCGGTGAAAACCGGCATTACGACTACAAACGACAGCGACGTCATGATGTTCTATCCGTACAGCGTGAAGCTGCATGACTGGTTCTTAGGCGCATATACGAATGCCGGTCAAGCGCTGTCCTATTCTTATAAGCTGAGAATGAATCTCTCCTTAACCTCGGAGGACGATGTAGTTACGGATCAAGGATTTTCGAAGCTGAAAATTGAGCTGCAGGATAGCCTCGGACGGGTACTCGGTTCCCAAACGGTTCCGTTCAACGGCCCGAACAAGCTGATTGACGGGACGCAGACGATTAACATCAGCAATATTCGGACAGAGCAAGTAGAATATCCGCTCACCGTAAAGCTCTATGAAACCTTTGAAACTCCGGATGGGGAAGCGAAGCGTTTTGTCAAAACTTTGCAGCAATAATGAACTGTATTAGGGCAGCCGTTGCTTACTACGTATAAGACGGCTGCCTTTTTTTACAGAAGAACGGGGTAAAACGCTAGTGGACTTTCCCGCCAGTTGGCGGCCCAAAATATGTATGATATAGTTTGAACAGAACAATTGCAGAAAGCTATGACGGAGGGCATACCATGGAGCAAGCACTGCCCATCAGCTTGGCAACAATGAAGCTAAGCCGCTCGTATACGGCTACGATGGAGAAAATTTTTCTCAAGGAATTTAAGCTGACGAAACCCCAGATGTTGTGCATTTCGGAAATATCCTACGGACCGAAAACGATCGGACAGATCACGGAAGCCATGCATCTTTCTTATAGCACCGTATCCGGAATCATCGATCGGCTGGAGCGGGACGGCTGGATTCGGCGCGTTCGCGACAAGGAGGATCGCCGTGTTACCTGGATTCAAAAAACGGAACAGCTGGAGCAAATCAAAGTGTCTTTGTTCGAACATCAGCAACGCTTCTACAGCTCTGTTCTGGAAGGGTTAGAGCCTGCAGAGCTGGATCGGATGCTGCAATCGTTACATCTTCTAAGCGAGAGATTGGAGAAGAAGGTTGCAGAAGAGAAGTAACTCTCTCTACTTTCATTTGGATGCGTTTTCTTGGAAAACAAAAAAAGCTGCCCGGAGACAGCTCTTCCATACCGCTTACAGCGTATTTTCAAGAAAAGTACGCACTAGGAGAAAAGGCAGTGCACCGATCGAAACCATCCCGAACAGCATACCTTTGACTATTTCTTTTACATGTGTCATGTGAACCAGCTCCTAGTAGATAGAATCTTTCATTCGTTTGCTATGGAATAATTGTACGAATTATCAGACAATTTGTCAAAGGAAATTTGTCCGAGTTGTGGCTACGGAAGTCCATTTATCTATCATATGTGTGATTAATGATACTAGTGGAAACGAATTAACGTAAATCGGATTTGGGGGGCGCAGGATGAAGGTTCGCAGACTTGGAACATCGGAGCTTCAGCTTAGTGTACTTGGTATGGGCTGCTGGCAATACGGGGGAGGGGATTATTGGGGAGCCCAAAGTCAAAAGGATGTAGATGAAGTAGTACATCATGCACTGGACCGGGGGATCAATTACTTCGACACGGCGGAAGTCTATAATAACGGTGAAAGTGAAATTTCGCTGGGCATCTCGCTTAAGGGGCGCAGGCACGAAGCGGTCATCGGAAGCAAAATCAATACGGCCAACGCAAGACCTGATTTGCTGCGAGAGGGCTGCGAGGCGAGTCTCAAGCGTTTACAGACCGACTATATCGACCTTTACATGCTGCATTGGCCGATTTCACCCTTATCGATTCAACACTTTTCCTCAAGCAGTGACTTGATTCAAAGTCCTCCTACGGTAGAGGAGGTTTTCTTTACCCTTCAGGAGCTGCAACGGGAGGGGAAAATCCGTTATATCGGGATCAGCAACCATGGTGTTGAGCAAATGATGGAGGTTCAAGCAACGGGGGTAGAGGTGGTTTCCAATGAGCTGCCTTATAATTTGATATCCCGTGCCATCGAAGAAACGATCCTGCCCTATTGTGTGAATCAAGGAATAGGCGTGATCGGATATATGCCCTTGCAGCAAGGTGTACTGACAGGGGAGCATAACGAGCTTTCGTCAGTGAAGCCTATGCAGGCGAGATCCAGGCATTTTCATCACAGTCGGGGAACAGGGAGCCGCCATGGAGAAGAAGGAGCCGAGGTCGAGATCCATAAAGTGCTGAACGAGGTTCGAATGATTGCCGCTGAGCTGAATGTAACGATGTCGGCCCTTTGTCTTGCCTGGGCTGTCGCTAACAGCGGGATTACAACAACGATCGTGGGCTCCCGCAATGCAGCTCAGCTGGAGCTGAATGCCGCTGCTGCGTCCTTGAAGCTGGAACGTGATGTGATGGATCGGTTGAATCGAATCAGCGAGCCGGTGCTTGCCAAGCTCGGAAGCAGTCCGGACTACTATGAGAATCGGTTTCACAATCGAATAAGATAGTTCGAGACAAGAAGCACTCCTTCGAATGCCGTTGGCTATTTGAGGAGTGCTTCCGCTTTTTCAACGTTCATGGTTTAAGTGAGTATATGACTTATTTATTCTTCCTTGGTTGGGAGAATGGGACGGTAGGAAACCGGGGACGTCAGGATAACGGACGTGTTCACGTAATTACTGTATTGCATTAGCCGATCCACAAGCACTCGAAGGCCATCCATGCCGTTTACGGCAGCCTTGATAACATAACCGATGTGTCCGGTTACCCGATGGCACTCCAGCACGTCCTGTTCCGCCACAATCATGTTCTCCCATTGTTTTGCAGGAATTTTTAAATCGCTGATTTGGATAAATAGCAGCGTATTCCTTCCGCAGGCTTCCGGCGATACACGCGCCGAGAATCCCACGATAACCCCTTTTTCCTGCAGGCGGTGCAGCCGCTCCGTGATACTCGGTCTGCTCAGCGACAGTTTCTTGGACAACTCGCTCACGGTAATGCGCGCATCTTCCTGCAAAATTTCCAACAACGAAATATCGATTTTGTCCATGCTCTTGCCCCTTGATTTCAATATGTAATAAATGCTAACAAAAAATATTCAAAATTTAAAGGACATCGTGATTTATACAATCGAAAATGCATGTAATTCTCATGATTCTTATTATAACATGTAAACAAACGCCGTCGGGGGATACGTACGTACTGAACACGCATATCCAAGATCGATAAGGCGTAGGAAATCTGTGCGGCATTCTTTAATCCGACCGCGCTGAAAGGGGAAGCTCATCATGAATCGTCCGTTATCCATCGCGGCAGGCTGCTTGCTCATTAGCCTTGGACTCATTGTGCTAAAGCATTCGGAGGTCGTCACGGGCGGAACGGCAGGACTGACGTTAACGCTCTCCTACATGTTCGAAATCCCGTTCGCTCTGTTGTTTTTCATCGTTAATCTTCCATTTTATTTCGTTGCGGTTATCCAGATGGGATGGAATTTCACGTTGTCCACGATGGTTTCCGTCATGCTGGTGACGCTTATGACCGCTGTCGATCGATGGCTGCCAGACTTTGTACTCAATATGTTTATTGGAACGTTGGTCGGTAGTATCCTTTGCGGCATTGGATTAACGACACTGCTCGTCAACCGCGCTTCATTAGGCGGGGTTAACATTATGGCTTTGTTTTTGCAAAAACGATATAAGATGAATCCGGGTACCGTAAACTTCGTATTTGATTCAAGCATTGTCATTCTCGGCTTTTATTCCGTAGGAGCGTTGCAAGGTGCACTGTCGATAGCTTCGGTATTCATCGTTTCGAGCATAATCGGTCTTTATAAGAAGAAAATATTTGCAGGAACCCAGCTTTCGGCAAATAAACCTAGTCAGACCGTTGTCGGTTAAAGAAAATGAAGAACCGGAGAACATTCAACCGATTTCGTACCACAGTCAGGGAGCAGATTGCCGCGGCAGCTGCTCCCTGCTCTTGATAAAACCTGCTTAACAAGACAACCGCAGCCGGCCGAAAGGCCGGTTTTTTCATGTGGGAGTGCCCCCAGGCACACATTTTTTTGCGGGTGAACTTAACATAGCAATTTATAAGAAATAGGCTGTGAATTCCAATGTTATCATCTTTATATACCAACAGTTCAAGGAGGCTTTGTATGATGTATAGAGATAGACTGATCGCAGAATTACGAGAGGAAGGAGCAATGACCAAGAAGGTTCTGGAGCGGGTACCGGCCGCCAAGCTTTCATGGAAGCCGCATGAGCGTTCTATGAGCTTAGGTCAGCTTGCTATGCATATTGCGGGCTTGCCTCATGGCATAGCCGAGCTGTTGAATGAGCGGGTACGTGAAATACCGGTCGTGCCTTTGCCGGAAGCGAGGGGAGTAGAGGAAATAATAGCCGCTCTGGACGAGAGTCTGAGCATTGCCGAAGCCAAGCTTGCTGCTTGGGGAGATGAGGGGCTCATGGAAAGGTGGAAGCTAACCAAGGATGGCATACCGCTCTTTGAAGTGCCTCGAATCGAGATGGTGCGAACGCTCATGTTGAATCATTGGTATCACCATCGGGGGCAGCTTACAATATACCTTCGCATGTTGGATGTTCCGCTGCCGGCCTTGTATGGTCCTACTGCTGACGAAAGCTGATTTAATCAAACGACTGAATTCCAGGTCACAATCCACTTACGTAAACAGAGTTATCGCAGGACGAGCGGACTGGAAATAGATTGACAATAACCGGCCCCGATGATATGGTTAGGACGTACAGAAGACATTCCGTCTATACAGCGGGGTGTCTTGTTGTATTTCTATGGATTTTTTACATTTAATGTATAAATTAAAGGAGGTGACTACAGATGATTCAAGTCAAAGAATTTATTGACACGGATTCGTCTTACGCAGAGGCTCGCGCGAATTTATTTCTAGCCGAATTGAAGGAAGAGCAGGTTGTCAACGTATGTTACGGCACCATCGTGAAGCCTGCGATTGGCGGAGCGGGCATTCAGCGAAGCTGCATCCTCGTTGTTTACAAGGTGGATAACAACTAACACCATTAGGTTAGCTTCTTATGAAAACGGGAGGGTGTCGGCCTTGAAATCGAAAACGGAAGCCTTCTTTCAACTGCTGTCCGTGATCTCTACGCTTATGATAGCGGCCCTTTTGCTTTATTTTATTTTACAACAAACGATTTTATAGAAAATGGAGGTTTTGTATATGGGGCAAGTGTCTCGAAGCTGGTGTTTTCTTATTTGGGGTGAAATCTACTATGAACCTTAGCAGCGCGTATGAGCTGCGGGAGAGGCTTACGAAGCAGCTCATCTTTTTTGACGAGCAAATGCCGTTGTTTCTTGCTTCCTACTACCCTGTCTACAATAGGGAAAAGACATTGATGGATAAAAGCGTTGAACAGTACGTTCAACTGTTGGAGCGGTTCCTTCAGCTGGACGACGCTTCGCTTACTCAAATTTTGAATCAAATTGCTCTCATCGGGAGCAGCGTCACCGTTCGTCATGATGACGGATCCCACGAGGTGTTTAAGGTCGTACTCCCTTCGGAAGTCGATCCGGACGATAATAAGGTGTCATTCTTCTCGCCGCTCGGCAACCAGCTGCTGTCTAAGGCCGAAGGGGAGACCGTCACGATTCAAACCTCCGCGGCTGAGTATCCTCTTCAAATCGTGGAAGTCAAATTTGAATAGAACCCATTGCGGGGAGAGGCTGCGGCGGCAGCTTCTCCCCGTTTTTCATGCGAACCGAGTCGTCAGCAGTAAAAAGTTGCCCACAAGCATATTCATTCCCCATGTTCCCCATAGCCGTTCTACCTTATAATACAAGGAAGACCCACAGCGGGGGTTGAACCTGTACAGACTTTCACGAGAGGTGCTGGAGTTATCTTATGAAGCAGCGCAGAGGGTGGTCCTTCCTTGTACAATGGATCTATTCGATTTCACTAAGACATAGAATCTGGTTTGCTTTCGTTATTCTGATCATATGCGGGCTGCTGTCCACGGGAAGTATAGCCTACTTGATTGCGGCCAAGGAAATTCAACGGAATGCCTTTCAGTCGAGTCAGGATACCGTGAACCAATCCGCCCAAATCGTTAACGAAAGGCTGAAAAATATCGGCATTGCCGTAAGGGCATTAATGTTTAGCGATGCATTCAAGAAGGTACTGACCGATGTGCAAAATGGAGACACCACGAGGTATTATCAATCGCTGACTTCGCTGCAGCCCGTATTCTCACAGGTCAAATTTAACGACATGATGATTGACAGTATTCTGATTGCTACACCCCACGGAGACTACTATCCTACCTCAAGTGTTCGTAGTGCGGATTATTCCTTCTACCGATCCGATATGTATCTGCAGTTCCAGCAGCAAAAACGGGGGTTTTGGAGCAAAGGTCATATCGATCCCTTCTTTACGGATAAAAAGCGAGTCATCTCGCTCGTTGTAGAGGGGGTCAATGATTTAGGTGACAAAGCAACCGGGGTTTTTGTCGTAGTGAACGTGAAAGAGGAGGACCTGCTGGAGCTCTTTATGCAAAATTTATCGCAGACGAATACTTCCTATTTGTTTATCGATGCGGAAGGCAGTGAGATTAGCTCGAAGGGTCTGGCGGGGCCGGGCTCCTGGATCGGGCAGCCGGAATTTGTCCGGCAGTTCACGGAACACATGACGGGTTCGTTTTTCTACAGCAACGATAATAAGGATTACCTGGTGAATTACGCCAGGCTCGATGTGAAAGAGGATTGGATGATCGTCGGCATACAATCCAAGGAAGAGCTGCTTGCTAGGCTCAATGGTATCAAGAGGGCCACCACCTATGTCATTATCGGCTTTGTTGTGCTGTCGCTCTTCATCTCAAACAGCTTGACACAGCTGCTGCTGAAGCCGTTATTTCGTCTTCAGAGGCTGATGAAGCGGGTCGAAGAGAACGATTTGGGGGTGCGGTTTGAGAGCGCCTACACGGACGAGGTTTCGCAAGTAGGCTTTCGCTTTAACCGGATGCTGGATGAGCTGAAGCAGCTGATCGAGGATGTGAAGACTCGTGAGCGGGACAAGCGCAAAGCCGAAATCAAAGCGTTGTCTGCACAGATGGATCCGCATTTTTTCTACAATACGCTAAATACGATTTATTGCAAATCGGTGCTGGGGGAGAACGAGGACGTCAACGAGATGATATTGGCTCTATCTCAGATGTTCCAGCTCAGCCTTAGCGGCGGCAGGGACATGATTACGATTCGGGAAGAGCTGGAGCATGTCCGGCAATATTTGGCGATCCAGCATAGGTCCTATGAAGAGCTGTTCGTATGCCGGATGGAAGCGGAGGAGGAGGTCATGGATTGTCTCGTCCCCAAGATTATGATTCAACCGCTGATTGAGAACAGCATTCTGCACGGGTTCCAGGACCGGTCCTCCGGCGGTGAAATTTTGCTGCAGGTACGTGCCAGCGAAGCCTGGCTTCACATTCTGGTGGAGGATAACGGACAGGGATTGGAGCCGGAGCAGCTGCTTCGGGAGATGGCCGCCCCGACTACCGCTAACAAAGGGTATGCCCTTCGCAACATATACCACCGTCTTCAGCTGTATTATGGAGAGCAGCAGCGCATGGAGATTAGCCGCACAGAGACGATGGGAGCTAGTATCGAGCTATGGCTGCCACGCTTTACAGGAGGAGAGAATACGTATGATCCGACCGCTTAAGCTGTTCATTGTGGATGATATCCGAAGTGTCGTCGATATGATTAGAAACAAAATTCCTTGGTCCGATCACGGGATCGAAGTCGCGGGAAGCGCCTTGAACGGGGAAGAGGCGTTGAAGCTGATCCGTGAAGCGCAGCCGGATATCGTCCTCACCGACATTCGTATGCCGAAAATGGACGGACTTGAGATGACCCGCCAAATCCTCGACATGCTCCCGAACAGCAAAATTATTATTTTGAGCGCCTATACCGATTTTGAATACGCCCAAAGGGCCATTCAGTATGGGGCCGTCGATTATATTAAGAAGCCTTTCTCCGTCGATCAAATTGTGAATGTCGTGAAGAAGGCGAAGGAGGTTTGGGAAACCGAGCAGCTGAATCGCTCGCATGTGCTCGAGCTTGAGCGGAAAATCAAGGAAAGCATGCCGGCGCTGCGGCAGGAGTACTTATCGTTATTGGTGCACCACCAAACCGAGGAGAAGGAGCTGCAGTCGTGGTGGGGCTTTCTGGATATGGAAAGCATCGCGCCTCCCTATGTCGTCATGACGATTCAGATTGATCAGTTTACCCGTAAACAGGGCGAATCCTCGGTGAAGGATCTGGAGCTGATTCGCTTTTCTCTGCAAAACATTGTAGAAGAAACGATACATGCTTATACCCAGGCCGTCATATTCAGAGAGGCGTTCAACCGTTATATCTGCATGATCCAAGCTCCTACGGAAGAGATGGCGGTGACGATAGCCGAAAGCTGCTGCAGGAATATTGCAGCGTATACGAAATTCACGATATCCATCGGTATCGGTTCCCTGGTTGCAACCGTGCGGGACCTTCCGCGAAGCTATCAGCAATCCTTAAGCGCGTTATCCTACCACTTTTACACCGGAGGGAACGGTGCCTTCAGCTATAAGGAAAGCACTCATGACGAGCAGGCCAGATGGGTGTATACGGAAGAAAGCGCGAGCGAGTTTTTGTTCGCCTTCCGGTCGGGGAACCGGGAGAGATGCATGGAGTGGGCGACCGAAGTATTTGATGAGATGGGGAAGGCGGTCGTCTTCTTCGAGCCTATTGTTGTCGAAGGGCTTCTGCAGGGGCTAGCGCTGCGGATGATGAGCATCCTTCTCGAGAAGTTCCCGCGGTCTCAGGTCGAGGACTTCGAACAGAAGCTGCATCAAGTGAAGCAAGAGGAACGTACGGCACTTCAGGAGTACCGGGATTGGTTTCTCCAGCTGTGCGAGATCGGCTGCCGCATCATTATGCAGGAACGGACCAGCGAGTCGCAGAAAATCATTTACCGCTCTGTGGAGTATATTCAGAATCATCTGCATCTTGATCTGACCTTGGAGCATTGCGCGAAGCAGGTCAACTTGAGCTGGGGTTATTATTCGAACTTATTCAAGAAGGTGATGGGCACGCCGTTCCAGCAATTCGTTACCCAAGCCAAAATGGAACGCGCCAAATCGATGCTCATCGAGGATTATCAGGTCCAGGAAATCGCTCAGCAATTAGGCTACGAACACAGGCGATATTTCAGTGAAGTTTTCAAGAAGCAGGTCGGGCAAACCCCGACGGAGTTTAAAGAAGCGTCCTTGGGCAAGTCCTCTCAGCCTTGAGGACTTGTTTTTTTCTCTTGCGGCGGAAAGAAAGTAGAAAAAGCTGCCCCTGAACGCGAGGCTGCCGCATTTGCGGAAGGAAGCCGATCTTTTATAGTAAGGATATAAGCGGTAAGGTGCTTAGACATACAAAAGGGAGGGCAACACATGATCAGAAAAATGGGATTCGTCACCGTAAGCAGCCTGCTGGCCGTAAGCTTGGCAGCCTGCAGCAGCACAACACCGCCGGCGGGAAAGCCGGGAGAGCAAGCCGGAGGCACTGTTTCGAAGGAGAAGAAGAAGCTGGTCTACTGGACAAATGACCGTCATGATATGGATTATATCAAGGGTGTCGTTCAAAAATTCAATGAATCGAATCAAGACAGCATTGAAGTGGAAATGGTCGTGAAAACAGAGGATTTCAATCAGGCTATCGACCTGGCCTTCGCCTCGGGACAAGCACCCGACATTATTCGGGTGAAGGAGAACACGATTCAGCCTTTCGTGCAAAAGGGCTATCTAAAGCCGATCGATACTTATGTAACCGAAGACATGAAGAAGAAGTTTCCGGTCATCGACGATTTCAACCGGCTTGACGGGAAGCTGTACAGTCTCCCTAACTACGGCTCCACTTTAAGACTTGTGTATAACAAAGATCTGTTCGCCAAAGCGGGCTTGACCGCACCGCCGAAAACACTCAAGGAAATGGTCGACTATGCCAAAAAAATTACAGCGGTGGGCAAGGCTAACGGCTCCTATGGCTTCGCCCAAAATTTCAAGAGCCCGGAGAGTGCATTGAATCGTTCGGCCAGAGTGATCGCAGAAGCCAGCGGCATAGGCGGGCTGGGGTATGATTTCAAAACGGCGAGATATGACTTCACAGGATTTAAAGAAATTATTCAGGCCTTCAAGCAGATGGTAGACGACGGAAGCACACTGCCGGGAATGGAGTCGCTCGATATCGATCCGCTTCGCGCCCAGTTTGCGGAAGGAAAAATCGGAATGTACATTTCCTTCTCCTCCGAGCCCGGCGTATATAAGAGCCAATTCCCTGCCAAGATCGATTGGGCTGCAGCTCCGGTCCCTACGATCGACGGTACGGTGAAGGGCGCCACATCCTTCCTTGGAGGACAATGGCTGTCGATCAGCAGCACGACCAAAAATCCCGACCTGGCATGGAAATTCATGCAGCATATGTACAATGACGATGTGTTGAAGACGTATCATGAGAACGGATTTGGCTTGTCGATGGTTCCGTCGATCTCTTCCGCAGCGAAGAAGCCGGATATCAAGGGCATCGAGGGCTTCCTGCCTAACGGTATGGACGGCACCTGGCCGCTGAACCCTCCGGTAACCGTAGAAGGAATAAAGAATACCGACGCCTTCTTTAAATACATGATCAGCGGCGGGAACCTGGACGAGATTATCGCCGATCTGAATAAGCGTTACAATGATGCGCTGGATAAGGCGATCGCCAAGGGCAGCGTTCAAGCGAAGCCGAATCCAAGCTTTGATCCGATGAAGCTGGTTTCGAAATAAGCGCAGCTGAGCAGAGAGTGGAGCTTACCCTCCACTCTCGTTTTCTTAAGACAGAACCGGCAGGGGGAATACGTATGGATAAGGCAAGTCGTATTGGTTTTTCATATGCGTTTATAGCGCCAAGCTTGCTGCTGACCCTGGTATTCGGAGTATATCCGATCCTATGGGCGATTCGCTTCATGTTCTATGAGTATAGAGGCTTCGGGGAGCCGACCTTTACCGGCTTGGATAATTTTCGGCGGCTTCTCGCCGATACGCAGTTTTGGGAATCGGTTGTCAACACGTTCATCTATGCAGGCGGTAAGCTGATTATTACGCTTCCTTTATGTTTAGTGCTTGCGGTGATCCTCAACGGCAAGCTGAAGGGCCGCAACCTGCTGCGAGCCGTTTATTTTATGCCGACGATTATTAGCTCGGCCGTTATGGCTGTCGTGTTCTTTATTATTTTTAACTCTTACAACGGCATCTTGAATCAATACTTGCTGAAGTTTCATATCATTTCCGAACGAATTGACTGGCTTGGACCTAAGCATGCCATGCTGACTACGATTTTGATTGCCGTGTGGGGTGCCGTCGGCAACTACATGCTCCTGTTTCTTGCCGGTCTTCAGAATATACCGAACGATGTGTACGAAAGCGCGTCTCTGGACGGAGCGTCCAAAGGGCAGCAGTTCTGGTACCTGACGCTCCCCATGCTGGGTCCGGTGCTGCAAATCGTCATCATGCTTGCCATCATCAATTCGCTGAAGGGCTATGAAAGCATCATGGTATTGACGGAGGGCGGACCCGTAGGGAAGACTGAGGTGATGTATCTGTATGTGTATAAGCTGTTCTTCCCAACCCCTTCCTCCGGCTCGATTACGGAGCAGCAGTTTGGCTACGGCAGTGCGGTAGGCTTTACGACAGCGGTCATTGTAGGTATCATCACACTCGCTTATCACCTCATGTCCCGCCGGTTAAATCAACTTCAATAAGGAGGACGCTATGAAGACAGAAGCATATGGAAGCAAAGCTTCTCTACCGGCCGTCCGGACCTTCTCTTTAGGGAGGGTGGGGGGCAGGCTGCTGCTTTGGAGCTTTTTGCTGATCACGGCATTACTGATCGTTTTTCCCGTACTCGTTACTATTCTCGGTTCGTTTATGTCCAATGCCGAACTAACCGTTGGCGGCAAAATGTTTCCTTCCTCCTGGCATGTGGAAAATTATGCGGAGGCATGGGTTCAGGCAAACTTCGCCCGGTTTTCCTGGAACAGCTTGTTCCTGAGCACGACAACAACGGTGGGCACGTTAATCGTGGCGTCCATGGCCGCTTACGTTGTTAACCGGATGACGTTTCCGGGCAAGGCCTTGTTCATTGCCATCCAAGCCTCCACGATGTTCATCTCGATAGGGGCCGTCGTCATCCGCCCTCAATATGAACTCATGATAAAGCTGAATCTGCATACAAGCTTATGGGGCGTTGTCCTAATCCTGATCAGCGGTCACGCATATATCTTTTTTATTCTGCTGAGCTTTCTTACCGGCATTTCGAAGGAATTGGATGAAGCGGCTCGGATCGACGGCTGTTCGGACTTCGGCATTTTCTGGAAAATCATTCTGCCGCTGCTGCGTCCGGGGCTTGGTGTGGGTGCGCTGTTTACCTTCTGCGGCGCCTGGAACGAATATTTGCGGCCGCTTGTGTTCACCTTAACGAACCCGAAGCTTCAAACGTTGACGGTCGGACTATCCTACCTCAGATATGGTTCATCGGCGGCTCTCCAAACACACTATATGCTGGCCGGCGCGTGCTTATCGATTTTGCCGCTGCTGATCGTATATGTGTTTGCGAATAAATCGTTTATGCAAATGACTGCAGGCTCGCTGAAGGGATAAGGGAACCGTAATGGATAACAGAAGAATAGAACGACTGAGATCCAATGCCGCCTCGCCGGGTTATGCCGAGGCAGTCGGCGCGCTTCGGAAGGAAGCGGACGAAGGAGCGAGGATCCCCTACCGGATCGGGGCAGAGGAATTCGGACAGTGGACCCATTATTATCACTGCCATGCTGACGGCAGCAGACTTGAGTTCGACTGGCGGCAGCCCGATGCGCACCGCTGCCCCGAGTGCGGCAAGCTTCAAACCGGCGAGCCCTATAACTCCGCTTGGACCTCGATTGCGAACAACCTGATCGGCCGCGCGGTTTATTACAACGGGCTCTTGTTTGCACTGGAGGAGAAGGAAGAGAGCTTCCGCACGGCAAGAGACTTTTTGCTATCCTATGCGGAGCATTATGCCGGCTATCCGATCCATGGGGATATTCCTTATAACGGGCCGGGTAAGCTGTATGCGCAGACGCTGGACGAGGCTCATTGGATTCTCGATTTGGCGGTTGGGTTCGATCTCATTCAGGCACACTTGCCGCGGGAAGAACGGGAGCGGATCGGCAGCGGCCTTTTCCAATCGTGCGCCCGGTTTCTCATCCTTCATAAAGAAAAGCAAATCCACAATCATGCGGTGCTCATCACTTCGGCCATTGCAGCCATTGGACTAGTGCTCAAGGATGACGCGCTTCTGCGTTCGGGACTGAACGGCGAATACGGTCTTCTGGATCAGCTCTCCCGCGGCTTGCTTGAAGATGGACTCTGGTATGAAGGAAATATCCAATATCACTTTTATGCATTTTCCGCCTTGCTTCATTATGCATTGCTGGCGGAAGGGACGCCATGGGATCTGTGGGCGCACCCTGCCATGAAACGTATGCTGGATTATCCCTTACCCTTCATCGGACCCGACGGACGAATGCCGACCTGGAATGATGCGGGACTTGGCCATGACATCGGCACGTACGCTCCCTATTATGAAATTGGCTTGGATCGATATGGGGACGAAATGTATCGCGCGCTGCTCCATACGGCCTACGGCACTGCATGGGCGGACCCCGGCATTCAAGGGCATCGTCCGGTCCGCAGAGATTCCGTTTATGCCCTGCTGTACGGAACGGAGCTTCACCCCTTATCAGGGAATCAGCGTATGCTCTCGGAAGCTGCCCAATCGGTGCACTCCTTCCCTGCAAGCGGAGTGACCAAGCTGGTGAATAAGCACGGCTGGCAGGTCATCCTCAGGCACAGCACCTTCGGGGGGGAGCATGACCATATGGATAGGCTGGGCTTCTCCGCAATGTGTCATGAGGTCCCCTTGCTGACGGATCCGGGGACCACCTCTTACGGCGTGCCTGCTCATTACGGCTGGTTTAAGCACACCTTCTCGCACAATACGATCAGTATCGGCGGAGCCGATCAGCCTCCTCGTGATGGGCACCTCGTGCAGCTAGTGGAGACGTCTTGGGGCGTATGGGCGGAAACGGCCGTGGATTGGCTGGGAGACGACTATCGGATGAAGGGCAGCATCCTGCTTCCACCGGAGCTCTGTCCTTGGGATACCGACATGTATCAAGGAGTTCAAGTGCGCCGGATCATCGTCCTGGCAAAGGATCATATGCTGGACGCGGTTCTAGTTCATGTTCCCGAGCCTAAAGAGGTCTATCTGATGAATCATGTGAGCGGCTCGCTGATTACGCTGGAAGGGGAAGCGTGGGAAAAGACCGATGAAAGACTTGGCCGATTGGATCCATCGTGGCTTCAAGACAAGCGAAGGCTTACTTCGGGCAGTAAGCCCGTGCTTCGCTATTCCATGGGGAAAGGACGGATGACACAAGTATTCTGGTGTTCGCAGCCGTCCGAGGTATTTACCGCGCTCACGCCCGACAATCCTCCAAGCGCGAGCCGTACTTCTTTGTTTCAGAAGGTGCGCGCGGAAGGCAGTGTGATGTTCTTACAAGCCTTTGCCTATGACGGGGGAGACGGAGGCGGGGAGCTTGAAGTGACGGAGCTTCAAGCAAGCGAAGCAAAAGTGGAGCTTACGATCGGGGGAGGCTCACACAGCTATACCGTAAGCTGGAATCCGGAAAAGGCTTGGGTAGACTATATCGAAACATAAGGGTGCGGTTCCCGGCATTCACCAATCCCGACCTGGGCGAGTATCCTATGGGTGGATGCTATTTTATTATTCATGGGGGAATCGTCGTGGGATACTATGTTTCGGTAGAGCCCGGGGTGAATCTATATGTGGAGGATGTCAACCCGAGAGGCAGCAAGACCATTGTGTTTCTGCACGGCTGGCCATTAAGCCATAAGCAGTTTGAGTATCAGTTCGATATACTTCCCGCTAGGGGATATCGGTGCATCGGCATTGACTGGAGAGGCTTCGGGAACTCCGATAAGCCGATGCACGGCTACACCTACGACCGTCTGGCAGACGATGTCAGGGCAGTAGTCGCCGCGCTGCAATTGAATGACTTTACCCTTGCGGGGCATTCGACGGGCGGCGGCATTGCCATCCGGTATATGTCGCGGTATGGCGGTTATGGAGTATCCAAGCTGGTGCTGATTGACGCCGCGGCTCCCACAGGATTTACCCCTGAAACGGCCCGTCAGCTGCTTACGGAAGCTTTAAACGACCGGCCCAAGATGATGAGGACGGTGACCGAAACCTTTTTCTTTCAATATATTACCGCCCCGTTCTCCGATTGGTTTATCCAAATGGGCCTGCAGGCGGCGGGCTGGTCGACGGCGGCGATCATCACGATGCTGAGGGACGAGAGCCTTGAAGCGGATCTTCCGTATATCAGAGTTCCCACATTAATCGTTCACGGGATTCACGATAAAGTCATTCCTTTTGCGCAGGCCCAGGATGTCCAGCAAAAGGTGAGGAATTCGCAGCTGGTTCCGTTCCACTACAGCGGACATGGTCCCTTCTGGGAGGAGCGGGACAGGTTTAACCGGTTATTAATACAGTTTATAGGCTAGCCGTATTCTATTGCGGCAGATGATAGCCTAACAGGTCGTAAGGGCATTCCTTACGGCCTATTCGCATTTTCCATCGTTGTCGAATGAACTTCTTAAAAGACTGCACATCAAGCTTAAAAAACCGTATTCTCTTGTTTTTTGGGGTATGTTAGTCTTAGTACACAAAGAAGAAACGGCACGGGCATACGGTGCTGATTCTTCCGGACTAGTTCCTTGAATGATAAAGGGAGGGTTACGTCAGATGAAAACAAAGAAGCTATCTACGATTTTGGCAAGTGCCATGGCCATGTCTCTTGTGCTAACGGCATGCGGAGGCGGCAATTCGGGTTCCGCTCCGGCTGACAATGCAGGTACCGGCGGGGCTCCGCAGAAAAAGCAGGTCTCCTTTACCATCGGTTACGCAACGGGTGATCCGGCCAGCAAGCAAGCGCTGGCAGACTCGATTGCAGCGTTCTCCAAGGCGAACCCGCATATCAAGATCACGGATCTGAGCGAAGGTGGTTCGCAGGCGTACCTTGATTGGCTGAAGACAAAGGATGCGGTGAATGAATTCCCGGATTTGGTGGAGATGCGCGATACGCAGCTGTTCGCTGATGCCGGCAAGCTGGCAGAGCTTCCGGCCGAGCTTGTAGGACTCTTCTCGGATGCGCCGAAGGTGAACGGCAAGAACTATACGGCACCGCTTGCCGGCACGGCGCCGCAAGGAATTATTTATAGCAAAAAGGCGTATTCCGACGCGGGTGTTACGGAGCTGCCCAAGACGTATGATGAGTTTCTGACCATCCAGGAGAAGCTGAAGGCCAAAGGGATGACACCGATTACCTTCGGAGGCAAAGACATCTTCCACTGGGGCTTCTGGGTCAATAAATTCCTGATGGACGAAGTGTTCGCGGACGATCCGAACTGGAATTCCAAACGGACTAAAGGCCAGGTGAGCTTTACGGACGCAGGTCCGAAGAAGGCGATGGAGAGCTTAAACGAGCTGTTCGCTAAAGGCTATGTAGACAAGGGGTACCTCAGCACGGCGGATAACCAAACGGCTTCCATGCTCGTAACCGGCAAAGCGGCGCAGCTGTTCTCCGGGCCGTGGATGTTCGGACAGATCGCCCAAGCGGATCCGAAATTTGAATTCGGCTGGTATCCGGTTCCGGACCGGAAGGGCAGAATCGTAGTGAATGGTCTTAATAGCCAGCAAGGCTGGGCGCTTTCGACAAAAGCCAGCCAAGATGCAGACAAGAAGGCTGCAATTACGGAATTCGTGAAGTTCTTCTTCTCGAAGGATCAGTATTCCAAATACTTGAAGGCTGTCAACGGGATTCCTACCACGAAGGAAGCGGTAACTTACGACGCGACGCCTCAAATGAAGGCTGTTCTCGATGTAATGGGCAATCCGAAAACCGTCAAATCGCTTCAAATCAACAGCTTCTGGGGCGAAAACACAATGCCTCCGCAATGGCGCAACTGGTACTACAAGCTGATCCAGGAATGGCTGGCGAAGGGCGACTTCAGTGACGCGTATCTGAAGAAAATGGATGCGGAATGGGATGCTAATGTGAAAGCCAACGCAGCCGCTAAATAAATAGAAATGTAGTCAAGGATGGACCTCTGCTCTGACACATGCAGGGGTCTCCTCCTTAATGTGCCCGGGAGGAGAAAAATTCATGGAGAGTATCAATGCAATGAACGGCTATACTGAAGCAAAGGCCGCGACGAGGAAGAAAAAACCTTGGTTATCCTTTTCGGTTCTTTTTATTCTTCCTTCCTTTATTTTGTATACGTTGTTCGTCATCTATCCGACCTTGAACAGTGTGAACTTAAGCTTTACCTCATGGGATGGGGTCAGCCCGCAGATCAAATACATCGGGTTCGATAACTTTATCGAGATGTGGAACAGCGAGCGGGTGCACAATGCGTTAAAGAATACATTGATTATGTCCGTATCACTTGTACTTCTGGAGAATATCGTAGCGATTGTGCTGGCGATGCTGGTAGACCAGGTGCGCTGGTTCAAAAATTTGTTCCGCAGTATTTTTTATTTCCCCGTTCTGCTGAGCGGGATCGTTATGGGCTTTGTCTGGGCCATTATCTTTAATTACAACTTTGGGGTCATTTCTCAGCTTCTGGAACGAATCGGTCTCGGCGTATTCAAAATCGATTGGCTGGGTAATCCGGACTACGCGATGCTGGCCATTATTATAACAACCGTTTGGAAGGGCTCCGGTTATTATATGATTATTTATTTGGCCGGGCTGCAAGGAATACCTGCGGAATTAAATGAAGCGGCCGCTATCGACGGTGCCAACCGGTGGCAGCAGTTCCGTCATATCACGTTTCCATTGCTGGCCGGCGCCATGACCGTCAGCGTCATGCTGTCGATGATCGGCGCACTCAAAATCTTTGACCAAATTGCGGTAATGACCGATGGCGGTCCGGGCTTCGCAACGGAAACCATGACCTACATCGTTTATAAAGTCGGCTTCGGAGAGCTGAGACAGGGCTACGGTACGGCGCTTTCCCTTGTTCTCTTCCTCCTGATTCTGATCGTCTCTCTCATCCAAGTGAAATTGCTTCGCAAACGGGAGGTGCAGATGTAATATGCACAAGTCGAATAAATGGATCGAGATCGGCATGTTTGCGGTCACTCTTGTTATTGCCGTACTGTTCTGCTTTCCCATTTACTTCAGTATCATTTCGGCCTTTAAGACCAACGGTGAAATCTTGAGGGATGCCGTTGCTTTTCCCAGCAGCTTCTACGTGGACAGCTTCGTCTATCTCTGGACCAAAACCCGTTTTCCGGCAGCGATGATGAACAGCGCCATCCTAACGTTAACCTCTATTCTGCTTATGGTTCTGCTTATTCCGATGGCCGCCTACGCGATTGAGCGTACGGGCAAGAAATGGACGAACGCCATCTACGTTTATTATTTGGCAGGGATGATGATTCCGTTTCAGGTGTACATGATTCCTTTGTTTAAGCAAATGAAAGCATTCGGTCTGTACGGGACGTTAACGGCTCCGATTCTGATTTACATTTCGGGTTCGGTCGGCATGGGCGTATTGCTTTATACCAGCTTCATCAAGGGGATTCCGATTGAAATTGAAGAAGCCGCAGCGATTGACGGCTGCTCCAGAGTACGCACCTTCTGGCAGATCGTATTTCCGCTGCTCGGGCCATGTACGGCAAGTATGGTGGTGCTGCAAGGACTCGGGATCTGGAATGACTTCCTCATGCCAAGTCTGATTCTCCCTTCGAATAAGGCTAAGACGATGATTGTGGAAATCTTCAAATTCGTCGGTGAGCTGGCCTCTCAGTGGGATATGGTGTTCGCCGGTACGGTGATCTCGATCATACCGGTCCTGATTGCCTTCATCTTCTTGCAAAAATATTTCGTCAAAGGCATTGCCGCCGGTGCGACGAAGGGGTAACCCGCATAACCGCTACAGGTTCATCAGCCGTAGCGGTTTTACTTTGTTGAATTCAACTATGAAGCTAATAAGGGAGGAAAAGCATGGGTACGCTGCGGATATACGAGGCTCCGAAGGGAGCGGCAGGCCGGGATGATTATCGGGTATGGGCCAGAATACCGGGCGAGCCGTGGAAGGAGCTGTTCGTCTACGAGGTGAAGGTGGATATGCATCAGGTTCGCCAAGCTTCCATGGTGTATTTTGACATGGAGGGAGAAGTGGAGGTAAAGGTTGCGGGTGCCAGAGCGTTCGTTCAAAACGCAGTCATTCGTCCGTTATCCGCAGGCATCCGATTCACGGAAGAAGGAAATAGTCTAAGCTTCGTGCTGAATAAGCCCTGCAAGCTGTCGCTTGAAATGAACGGGGACCGCTTCGCCAATCTGCACCTGTTCGCCAATCCGTTGGAGACGGACGCGCCGAGCCCGGAGGATGAGGGCGTGCTGGTGCTGAAGCCGGCCATCCACCGGACGGAGGATATTTACCGGCTCGCAGCTGAACCGGTAAATCCGGGGGGCCGGCCGCCGAAGGTGATTTATTTTGCTCCGGGGATGCATTATCTAGAGGAAACGATCCTCCGAATTCCTACCGGTAAGACGATATATATCGCGGGGGGAGCCGTCGTCGCCGGTTCCCTGGTATGCGACCATGCGGAGGATGTTGTCATCCGAGGCAGAGGGATGCTGTACTTATCCGACTTTCACCGCTTCTCGGCCTTTCGCGGAGTGCGGATTGTGTTCTCCCGGAATATTACGGTGGAAGGCATCATAACGCTTGATCCGCCCCATTACAGTATTTACATCGGGAAATCGGAGCATGTCCGCATCAGCAATTTCAAGTCGTTCAGCACACGCGGATGGTCCGATGGGATCGATATGATGGCCAGCAAGCACATTACAATCGATGACGTGTTTCTCCGAACCTCGGATGACTGTATTGCGATTTACGGCTCGCGTTGGGATTATAGGGGCGATACCCGCGATGTGACGGTTACCAATTCGATTCTGTGGGCTGACGTTGCCCATCCGCTCAATATCGGGACACACGGGGATCACGATCGTGGCGGAGATGTGATTGAAGACATCCGTTTCCGCAATCTTGATATTTTGGAGCATCATGAGCCTCAGCCGAATTACTGGGGAGCGATGTCGATCAATGCAGGTGACAACAATATCGTGCGGAATGTAAGCTATGAGAACATCCGCGTAGAGGACTTCGAGCTTGGACAGCTTGTTGATATCCGTGTCGTTCTGAACAAGGATTATAACCCGGTGCCCGGGCAGCGTATAGAGAATATCACGTTCCGCGACATTTCTTATTCGGGCAAATGCAGCCATAAGAACCGGATTTACGGATACGATCCGGAGCGTCGGGTGAACGGAGTGGAGTTTGTCAACCTCCGCATCAATGGAAAGAGGGTCCTGGATCCGCTGGAGCACTTCGATATCAATGCGTTCGCGGACAATGTAACCTTCAAGTGAGAGTTCCGGCAGGCAAGGTCATCCATAGGCTTCCCGGTGCAAACCTGATATGATAAGGTAAATTAACGTTTTCATTGCCAAGGAAAGGAACGGGGCGGGAATGAACATGGCTGCCTTCACCGGTATTCGCAAAAGCATATTTGCCAAGTTTACGTTATCTTTTATTATCGTCGGTCTCGTTCCGTTGTTATTGATTAGTTATGTCTCGTTAAACACCTTTAGCTCGTATATCGAGCGGAATCTGGTGAATAACTATGAGCAAATGATGTTATTTTCCGGCAAAAATATTCACGATATGTACACCAAGTATAATAATATAACCAAATTGATGTATTCCTACGGAGTGGACGGGAGGTTCAGCCAGCTGGGGCAGGCCATTGCCGTTCAAAGCGCTCAGAGGGATTATCAGCTGACAAGCACCATCGATGACTTCTTGAGAACGATGCTGTACACGGACCGGTATTTGCAAAATGTTTTTTTTCTGATGGTGGACGGCAGGCTGCAGCATCTTAGCAAGGAGAACAAATCCTATGATTTCAGCTTCGCTTTTCCGCCGGAGAGCTGGAAGGAACAGCTGGTGGATCGTCAGTCGCTGGCGTTCTATCCAACGCATAAGGAAGCATATTACCTTCGGTCCGACGACTTGGTTATGACCTTTGCCCGCAACCTTACGGATGTGCTTGGATCAAGCGGACTCCAGGGGCCCTTGGTTGGCACCTTTTTTATGGATGTGAGCATGGGCGCCTTTGAGGAGATTTTTCAACAGATGATGCTTGGCCCAAAGGATGTTATCTATGTACTTGATTCGAAGGGGACGATCATTTACAGCAATCAGCGGAGCCTCATCGGACAGCCGTATCAGCCCCCGGATCAAACAGAGGGATATATTCAGATGGTGCAAGGTGTGGAGGACGTAGGCTGGACGGTTCGAGGCGATTTCTATAAAGAAGAAATGTTCGACCGGATCGATCAGATTATGAGGACGCTGTTCCTCATCATCGGCGCCTGTATCCTCTCTTTGGTGCTGGTGGCCGTGCTTTTCTCCAACCGGCTTTCCGGACCGATCCGAAGCATCACGAGACAAATGTCCAAAATCGAGTCCGGCAACTTCAATACCCAGGTGACCGTGCAATCAGCGGATGAGGTCGGTTTGCTGGCGAGAGGCTTCAACAAAATGGTAGTCCGGCTGCAAAGCTACATCGATGAGGTTTATGTGGCTCAAATCAAGCAGAAGCAAGCGGAGCTTAACGCGCTGAAAAGTCAAATCCGGCCCCATTATTTGTACAATACACTCGAGGTGATCCGAATGAGCGCTGTGGCCAACGACGATCACGAGGTCGGGGATATGATCCTGTCGCTGTCGCATCAGCTGAAGTACGTGTTGGATTACGGCCAGGAGACGGTTCCGCTTTCCGAAGAGAAGATGAACATCGAACAGTATTTCAAGCTTATGGAGTTTCGTTACGGGGAGCATCGATTGGCTATGGAGTTCCGCTTCGAAACGGAGCTGCTGAGTATGCCCATCCCCAAGCTGTCCGTTCAGCCGCTTGTCGAAAATGCCATCTATCACGGGATCATGCGCAAAGCCGGCAAGGGCACGGTTCGCATTACCGCGGAAAGAGGGTCCGAGGGGCATATCTGCATCACCGTTGACGACGACGGGGTAGGCATGTCTGCGGACACTCTCGAGCGAGTGAGGGCCAAGCTAAGAGGGGAACAGCCCGGCGAATCCGGTAGCGGCATCGGTTTGAAAAACGTGCATGACCGTTTGGCAGCTTTATACGGCCCGGATTACGGACTTCAAATCAACAGCACTCAGCATATCGGAACCTCGGTAAGGCTGGTCATACCCTTGGCGAAGGAGGTGGGCGCCCGTGATGAGAGCCATTCTGGCTGATGATGAGCCGATGATTATACGCGGATTAAGGAAGCTTATTGCTTGGCAGGAGCTGGGCATCCGCATAGTCGGGGAAGCCTGGACGGGCAAGGGCCTTTTGGAGCTGATCGAGCGGGAGGAGCCGGAGCTCGTAATCACCGACATCAGCATGCCGGACGGGACGGGCATCGATGTGATCAAGGAAATCGATCGGAGAGGGCTGCGGACGAAGGTGATCTTTATCAGCGCTTACCAGGAGTTTTCCTATGCGAAGGACGCGCTTGCCTTCGGAGCGGTCGATTATTTGGTGAAGCCGGTTGAGAAGGGGCTGCTTCAAGCCGCGGTGCAGAAGGCGGTGTCTCTGCTCAAAGAGGAAACGGATGAGCAAACCTCTATGGTCAAGCTGGCCGCTTACGAGCAGAAGGATAAGAAGACGCAGCTCGAGGAGCTGTTCGACCGGTTAACCGAAGGCGACATTCGCGCGGATGACGCGCAGCGGCAGCTGGCGCAGCTGGAAATTTCGTTTTCGCAGCCATGCTTTTCCGTTATGACCATCATGCTGGAGCCGCTGGATGAAGGGATAGGCTCATGGGGGGAGCATGAGAAGCGGCTGGTGCTTTTCGCCGTTTCCAATCTGACGGACGAATTGGCAATGCGGTACGGAGAGGGGCTTGTGCTGCGCAAAGGGGAGCTTCTGTGCGTCATTTCAAACCACAGCGAGAGCAGAGACATGCTGGCCTTGGGGGAGGAGATGGTCGAGAAGGTATTCTTTTTCCTGAAAATAAAAATCACGGTAGGAGTGGGCCGCCCGGCAGAGACACTGCAAGAGCTTAAGGGCTCCTATACTTCCGCTTTGGATGCGCTTAGGCTTAGCTATTTTATCGGAAGAGGCAAGGCTTTGGCATGGAAGGCTCTTGACCGCCAGCGGCCGGCGGATGCCGAAGAGTCGGGTCCAAGCGCTTTGACGGAAATAAGACAGCTGATCCTGCAAGCACTCCTGGCGAAAGAGGAAGATGCTTTGCCCGGCATTCTGGATAGGGCCTTTTCCCGCATTGCACAGTTGTCTCAAGGGAGCAAGGAAGCGGCGGTGACGGCTTGTTATACTTTGTTGACGGAGCTGGCGGAGGAGCTAACGGAGGTCGGGATTGCGTACAACGGGCTCAGTAAGGAGCAGCTCCCGGCGATGCATCGTTTCCGGCAGTATGAGGAGCTTCAGCAATATATGCGGCAGGAGATTACGGGTATGCTCAGGCAGCTGCAATCCGCCGGAATGGGGAAGGATGCTCAGCAGATGAGCATGGTGAAGGAGTATATCGAACGTCATTACCATGAGAATATTACGCTGGAAAGCATAGCGTCCATGGTTTACATGAATCCGTATTACTTCAGCAGCTTCTTCAAAAAGCACACCCAGCAAAACTTTAAGCAGTACGTGACGGAGGTTCGAATGAAGCAGGCGGTCAAGCTGCTCCTTCAAACCGATCTGATGGTATACGAAATCGCGGAGCAGGTAGGTTATAACAACGCCAGACAGTTCAGCGATATGTTTAAAAAGCATTTCGGCAAGCTTCCGCAGGAATATAAAAATCAAAAGCATTGAGCTGGAAAGGGGCGCCTGATATTCGGGGGCTTCTTTCTTTATGTGCAGGTTCTAAAATTGCCGCATATTTCGCTTAAAAAAACGCATTTGTTCAAGAGCCGGGTTGTGTTAGGTTTATGTTATTCCCTAGATAGGAGTGAACAAAAGTTGATTTGCAATCCTATACTTACCGGCTTTAACCCCGATCCCTCGATCGTTCGTGTGGGGGAGGATTACTATATCGCCACCTCTACGTTCGAATGGTTTCCGGGAGTTGCGATTTATCATTCCAAGGATTTGGTACACTGGCAGCTGCTCACCTATCCCTTGCGTGATACGCGATTGCTGGACCTGAAGGGCATTCCGAGCTCCGGCGGCATTTGGGCTCCTTGTCTGTCTTATGCCGACGGCATCTTCTATTTGTGTTATACCGTGATGCGAAGCCGCAAGGGCGTTTATAAGGACATGCGTAACTATGTAACCACAGCGGAGAGCATTCACGGCCCTTGGTCCGATCCGGTCTATTTGAACGGCACGGGCTTCGACCATTCCTTGTTCCACGATACGGACGGGCGTAAATGGCTGCTGAATATGCATTGGGACCACCGGCAAGGAAAAGCCCGGTTTGCGGGAGTTTATATGCAGGAGTATGACGCTGTGAAGCAGAAGCTGGTCGGACCGGTCAAGCAGCTGACGAAGGGAACAAGTATCGGCGTAACGGAAGGCCCGCATCTGTATAAAATCGGCGAATACTACTACCTGCTGCTGGCGGAAGGCGGAACGGGCCGCAATCATGCGGCAACGATGATGCGCTCCAGAAGCATCGACGGACCGTATGAGGCGGATCCGGACTATCCGATCGTTACGTCTGCGGGAGATCCCGGCCATCCATTGCAGAATGCGGGACACGGCTGCCTGGTCCAAACCCAGAACGGAGATTGGTACATGACCATCATCTGTGCCCGTATGCTGCCGGACGGCCGACAGCTGAATCCGCTTGGTCGCGAGACCGCTCTGCAGCATATCGAATGGACGCAGGATGGCTGGCCGCGGCTCTCCGGAGGAGGGAGACAGGCTCAGCTGACGCTGCCTTCACCGGATCTCGCGCCTCACCCTTTCCCGGAGGAACTGGAAACGGATCATTTTGAGAACAGCCGATTGAGCATCCATTGGCAATCGCTGCGAGTCCCCGCAGCCCCGTCCTGGCTTAGCCTGACGGAACGGCCGGGATATTTGAGGCTTACCGGCAGGGAATCGCTGTATTCTTGGCACGAGCAGAGCATGGTCGCCCGCCGCATTCGGCATTTCCGCTGCGAGGTGGAGACGTGCGTGGAATTCGCTCCGGCATCCTACTGCCAGATGGCCGGATTGGTGTTCTATTATGACGAGAGTGAATACTTTTATCTTCGGATCACTCAGGATGAGGAGCTTGGCGCGTATGTCGGCATCGAAATCAGCGAGACGGCGAAGCTCCGTGAAGAGCAGGAGCGGATCGGCGTAAACGGATGGGAGCGCGTGTACCTCCGTGGGGTAATCGACTATGCCAAGCTGAGCTTGTATGTATCGAGCGATGGCCAAGCCTGGCAGCGTATCGGTCCGGAGCTGGATTTCGGCATGCTATCCGACGAATACGGAGGCAAGCTGGGCTTCACGGGCTCCATGGTCGGCCTCTGCGCACAGGATCTCAGCGAGGCTAAAAGTTATGCGGATTTTGATTATTTTACTTATCGAGCCTTGAGCGAGTAAGCAGCCTGTTCCTAGGCGGCGGCGGTTCTGCTGACAGCGCGGAGCCGCCGCCGCTTATTTTTTAGTTACCCTCTGAGCTTTTTATGGTATCTTAATCTAGTAGTGTGATCATTATCATAGGCAGAGGGTGGCGCAACACATGGAAGTGAATTATTGCATGTCGTGCGGGTCCCCCATGGAGACACGAGACGTAGACGGAACGTCTAGAAGAGCCTGCACCCGGTGCAGCTTCGTCCATTGGGGCAATTACAGCGTTGGCGTCGGGGCGCTCGTCGTGCGGGACGGAAAGGTGCTTCTCGTACGGAGGGCACAGGAGCCGGGCAAGGGCAACTGGACCAATCCCGGAGGATATATCGAGCAGCATGAGCTGATACACGACACCATCCGTCGGGAGGTGCTTGAGGAGGCCGGTATCGAGGCTGAGGTGCAGCGCATTGTCGCCGTCAGAGATCAGCCGAGAAACATACATAATGTGTATTTGGCGTTCGAGATGAAATATATTGGCGGTGAGCCTCGGGCGGACGGCGTGGAGGTGGATGCCGCCGGATTTTTCAGCTTGGAAGAGATGGCTTCGATGCAGGTCGCTTCTTTTACCCGCTGGCTAGTCGATGTAGCGATGAGTGAAGGGAACGGGGGCTTATCCGAGGATATGGAGCCTGTTGTGCCTTTGAACGGATACGGACTTTTCCGTAAATAAGATCATATGAATAAACAGCCGTTACCCGCTCGAATGTGCAGGTGCCGGCTGTATTTTTCGTTAACGGGCTTACATTTGGTAAAAGCGGGCCGCCGTTCCGCCCAGCAGCTGTGCCTGCTCCTCTCGGGAGTACGAGGCAATTGCCTTGTTCGTTTCCGTCCATACGCGGTGATAATCTCCCTCGAGGTTAGCTACCGGCCAATCGCTCCCGAACATGAGCCGATCGGCTCCGAACCTTGCCATAGCTTCATCGATCCACGGCGTAAGGTCGTCCGCACACCAATCGTGCTTGCCTGTCGCCGTATTCAGCCCCGAGATTTTGGCATACACTTGGGGGTACTGCGCTGCGGCGGCAAGCTGCTTCGACCATTCATTATGCAGCTCATGGCCCGGCGCCGGCGGCTTGGCCAGGTGATCGATCGCCATCCGAAGCCCGGGCACCCGTTCCGCAAGGTAAGGTATATGCCGCAGATGATGAGGAAATACGGCTACCACATCGAGGGTTAAACCGTAGGACGCCAGCCGCTTCAAGCCCTCGATAACCGAATCCCGGATAATCCAGTCCGGATCCCGTTCCTCGTGGATCAAATGCCGCACCCCTTTAAAGACCGGATTTTTCGTATAATGCAGCAATTTACGGTCGGCAACCTCGGGAAGGTTCAAGGGCACCCAGCCGACCACAGCGCCGATCCATGGTTTTTCCTCGGCAGCCTGCAGCATATATTCCGTATCCTCATAAGAGTTCATGGATTGCACCAGCACTGTCCGGTCGATACCGGCCGATCGCAGCAGCGGCTCCAATTCGTCCGCCTCGAAGGTGCGGCAGATCGGCCCGAACATCGGATCCAGCCACGGGTAAGCCACCTGATCCAAATTCCAAAAGTGATGATGAGCGTCAACCTTCACCGTACCATTCCCTCCTTACATTGAACCGGCATGCCCAGCTCTCCTTTCTAGCCTATGCGGTATTGATCGAAATACTGCGGAATGATTTGCGTTGATGCGCCAGGCTGTTCAGGCAGCATGTAGAAGCCATCCTTTACCGTTGCCGGCTCCTCAAAAATGTGCCTGATCCATGGAATATATTCCAGCATGACCGCGTTCTGGGTCGAGGCGACCAGATGCTGATGAATTTGGCCCATGTCTCCTACGTGAGGACAGATCGGGAGCTCGTAGGAGGCGGCGAGACCCGCAACCTGCAGCCATTCGGTGATGCCGGCAAGCCGGGTCACATCCGCCTGAACATATTCTACCGCACCTTGATGTATGTAGTCACGGAAGGCGTACTTCGTATAAACATGCTCCCCCAGAGCGATGGGAACGGTAAGTGCATCGGCAAGCTTCTTATGTCCAAGAATATCGTCGGGATTGAGCGGCTCCTCCAGCCAGAACAAGTCGAATTCCTCGAGCTTCCTTCCCCAGGTCATGGCGGTATTGATGTTCCACTGCTGATTGACATCGATCATGAAGATGATATCCTTGCCGATCAGCTCGCGGACCGCCTTGACCCGGTCGAAATCCTCGTGAGGATCCGGCTTGCCGACCTTGATCTTCACCCCCTGGAAGCCCTGCTCCACAATAGCCGATACATCTTGCAGCAGGCGTTCCTTTGTCCAGTTCAACCAACCCCCGTTCGTGTTGTAAGCTTTAATACGCTTGGATTTGTGTCCGCCCAAATACTGCCAGAGGGGCTTGTTAGCCGCCTTCGACATGATGTCCCACAGCGCAATATCGACCGCAGCGAGCGCCATGTGGGTTACTCCGGCGCGTCCGATCCAGTGCATCTTGCCGAATCGCATCTCATCCCACAGCTCGCGGACCATGAATGGGTCGCGTCCCAGCAGGATCGGTGCATAATACTGCTCAATAGTCCGTGTGATCAAGTCGTCGCCGTGGGCGCACGTTCCCGTGTAACCATAGCCGACGATTCCCTCATCCGTGAAAATACGCACCCCGGCTAATCCCCAGTGCGTAGCCGCATTAATGGCATCTGTAATAGGCGGGGTAATAGGGACATGAAGAATGAACGGTTCGACCTTTGAAATTTTCATCAAGGAACACCTCCAATATCATAAATCATGTATGATTTATGATAAATCAAAAAATCAAAAGGTGTCAATATAAAAAAATAAAGGTCAAGCCCTAAATTATTCCGCTTGACCTCTTTGTACTCCGTTAGGATTGTACTTCCAAAAACAATTCTCTTGTTCGGTTATGAGCATTGATCAGATGACGTTCCAGCTGCTTAAGGGCTAAATGATGGTTCCCATCGACTAAAGCAGCCAGAATCCCCAAATGCTCCTCTTGTTCGGCCAGGAGGAGATCCCGGTGCATATTCGGCCGTATCAGCTCCAAATACCGCTCTATCCGCTCTATGTAATTTTCCACCAAGGTTTTCAACGACTCATTCCTGCAATGCTCGAGAAACAATCCATGGATTTGTTCGTTCATTTGATTCACATGCAGCAGGATGTCATCCACCGCTTGTTCCGCCGGAAAGCTGACGGATCGCCATTGCTCGAGCAATAGAACCAGCTGTTCCCGAGTTATGACAGCTAGCGACTTCTGTAAGGCGAGCAGCTCCAGCGTGCGCCGCAGCTCAAAGATCTCATCAAGCTCCTGCAGGCTCATGTGCATCACATACATGCCCTTGTAGGGGACGCTTGTGACTAACCCTTCCGCAATCAGCTTGGAGAGGGATTCGCGGATCGGGATATTCGATACCTCCAGCTCACGGGCCAGCTGGTCAATATTAATCTTACTGCCGGGCTCCAGCTTGTGAGATAGGATTTGCTCCTTTATGATTTCATAAATTTCATCCGTAACGACCGATCTTTTGGGTTTCCGCATCGGGCTTCCCGCCTTTTCATATATCGTGTATCATATTATGATAGCACCATCCGTGGCGTAAGACAACGAAAAGAAAAAGCTATTTCGAGTCAACGTCGAAATAGCTTGGGATATTTAGGTGTTCGAAATATAGTTTTCTACGGAAGCGGCGTTCTTCTTCTCAGTGATCCACTCGGTGGCCATTGCCGAGATCTTCTCATTCGTGAGAATCTTCTGGATATCGGCTTTTTTCTCCTCCAGCGCAGGCGTGGCTTCAGCCTTGTGGCCGGTTACCTTAATGATGTGGCTTCCGTGAGAGGTCGTTACAACTCCGCTCAGCTTGCCTGCTTCCAGCGAGAAGGCTACCTGCTCGAAGGGCTCCTCCATTTCACCCTTGGCGAAATAGCCCAGATCTCCGCCTTGTTCCTTCGAACCGGGATCGATGGATTTCTCTTGAGCCAATTTGGCAAAATCAGCACCGTTCTGCAGCTCGGCAAGCACAGCCTCGGCTTCTTCTTTGGTTGCGACCAGGATATGAGAGGCTTGTACCTGCTCCGGCGTTTTCAGCATTTCCAAATTCTCATCATAGTATTTTTTGATGTCCTCGTCGGTAATTTGAATTTGCGGCTCAAGCAGCTTTCGCAGCGTAACCTGGGTCGTAAGCTCCTTTTTCAGCCCATCGAGCGTCATTCCGTACATGCCGAGTGCTTGTGTGAATTCCTCCTCCGAAGGGAAGCCTTGCTTCACCGTTGCCAGCTCCTGCTCAATGTCGGCGTCCGTAATTTGAATGCTCGCCTTTGCCGCTTCCTGACGAATCAGCTCTTTGTCGATCATACTATCCAGCGCCTGCTTACCGCTGCTGCCGACAATCTCCTGATACAGCTGATCCTTGCTGATTTCCACTCCGTTGACCTTGGCGACAGCCTCATGATTTCCCTTTGTGGGAGGGAAGGCGTACATATAACTGAGGAAGCTGAAAAATAATAGGATGGATAGGATCATCCATATATTGCGTAATTTAATGGAATTCATTCGTATGGGTCCCCCTGTAGATTAGTATGTCTTCGCGACACTGCTATTTCATTATGAGGGCTTAACCTTAAGGACAGATGAGTTTAGGCTGAAAATTTGCTGAGTGCTCTCTGGAGCTTTAGTTTAAAGGAGGAAAGTCTTTCTCTTATTATGTAAAAGAGTATCAAATCATGGCGAATTTTAAGATAAAGTAAATAGGGGTAAGCGGTTTACCTAAAATTCACGTTCATTTTACAAAAAAGGGTTGTAAGTCAAAACATTGCTAGATATAATAGTCAATATAAGGTAATTAAACCGGTTTAATGATTGCTGACGAAGCGATCCGCCGGTTTTCATTTGGCCCGTTATTAAACCGGTTTAATGATTTGGGTCCGGTTAGAGAAGGAGGGAGCTTGTGGCTACGATCAACGATGTCGCCAAGAAAGCGGGAGTGTCCAAGGGGACGGTTTCCAGTGTGTTTAGTAAAAAAAGACCTATTAGTCATGAGGTAGCGCAGAGGGTGCTCTCGGTGGCCAAGGAGCTGGGTTATTATCCGAATCATGTGGCGCGGAGTCTTGCCAATAAGAAGACGATGATTGCCGGTTTGAAGATGCCGCTTTCAAGAGACGGCGCCATGTCCGCGTTTGAATCGCAAATGATTAACGGCGTTATTAAGGAGTGCTCCAAGCAGGGTTATCGTGTGCTGCTGGATACGCTGCCGGAGCATGACGACCCTACGCAATTCTCACTTGATCCGGTGGACGGCGTCATTATGCTGAACCCGCGCAAGGATGACCCTCGGGTAGAGCGTTACGGCCAGATGGGTATTCCCCTAGTGCTTGTAGGCAGGCCGGACCCTATCGATGACTCCATCAGCTATGTGGACAACAACAATACGGAAGCTGCCTATCAGGTCGGTGATTACTTGCTCGGGAACGGACACAAGTCGATCTTGTTCCTGAACGCCTTCGCGGATATGACGGCGGCATATGACCGTAAGCATGGCCTGGCGCAAGCCTTCGCTAAATATGGTGTCCCTTTCCGGGAGGAATATGTATTAAATTATTCCAGAAGGCTTTACTCCAGCGCGCCGGATTACGGATATAACGCCATCATGACAACGTATCGCAGCCTAAGCTATTCCGCCGTAATTACGGACACCGACCGGGTGGCTCTCGGTGTGCTTAGAGCAGCCAGAGAGCTGGGGCTGGACGTACCGGAGGATTTGTCCGTCGTTGCCCTCAGCAATGACGCTACGCTGGCTCAGGAAATGACGCCCAAGCTGACCTCCGTTGAGTTATCTGCTCATTTGCTAGGGACGGAGGCCGCAAAACTGCTGATCGAGAAAATGAACGACATGAGCGTGAACCGGCAGCTGATCATCGATACGAAGCTGGTCATCCGGGAATCATGCTGTGTTCGCGGGACATAAGCGGTATGGGAAACCGGCGGCTGCTTCCCGCAGAATAAATGAAAGCGCTTTATTAATATTTTGTTAAGGAGGTGAGCCTAAGTTCATGCGCGGGAATTCTTTGGTGTGAGAATGGATGCTTGATACAAGTAATCGGGTCACTTATGTACAAACCTTAAGGAGGGTATAAGTATGTCCAGAACTAGAAGGCTGGCAGGTTCCGTTATGGCATTATCATTACTCGGAGGTATCCTTGCAGGCTGCTCCACGGATTCCGGGGCGAACACAGCACAGAATAAACCGGCTGAACCGAAGGCTCAAGAAAGCCAAGAGAAAAAAGAGCTGCGGATGATGTCGGGCGTCATCGGAGGAAAGAACCCCGAAGAGAACGCCCAATTCGAGAAGGAGATCGAGCGGCTTACCGGGATTAAGGTCAAGCTAGACAAGCCCGCCTCCGATTATGATCAGAAGCTGCTGGCGGCGATTGCTTCCGGGGAAAAGTTCGACTTGCTTCAAGTGAGCAAGGAGAAGATGAATACGTTCATTGAGCAGGGCATTCTGACGCCGCTTACCGATCAGGTGAAAGGCTCCAAAACGCTTTCCGATCCGAACGTCATTCCTGCGCAGGAGTGGGAGCAGGTGAAGTCCAAGGACGGCAAAATTTACGGTGTGTTCACGAAGTTTCAAGGCGGCACCATGCCTACCGTCCGTGCCGATTGGCTGAAGAAGCTGAATCTGGAGGAGCCTAAGACGCTCGATGATTACTACAAGGTGCTGAAGGCCTTCACAGAACAGGATCCTGACGGGAACGGCAAGAAGGACACCTTCGGTTTAAGCACCGCCGGCATGTATGAGCTTCAAGGCTTCTTCAGTGCGGCGGGCTTGAAGCAGCGGTATGTGGAGAAGGACGGCAAGCTGGACGTTCCTTATTCGACGGATGCCGCCATTCCGATCTACGAGTGGCTGAATAAGCTCTATAAGGAAGGCATTCTCGACCCGAACTTTGCGACCAACGATACGGGAAAAATGCGCAACCTGTTCCTTACGGACCGGGTCGGCATGATTACGTACTGGGATGCATGGGTCGGTATGCTGAACAACACCCGCAAGGAGCAGGATCCGAATACGGCGTTCCAAGCGAAGGGCTTGCCGGGAGCTGTCGGTCCGAACGGAAACTACATGCTTCGTCGCGGCGACCCGGACGTATGGGTCATCCCGGTGAATGCTACAAACCCGAAGACGGCCTTCAGCTTTATCGAATGGTGGCATTCCAAGGACGGCATTATTCTGGGTTCCCTCGGGATCAAGGATCAGGATTATACCGAGAAGGACGGCAAGTATGAGCTGACCAAAACCGGCAAAGAGCACGCTATGGATCACGGAGTTCCGTTCTGGTACAACAAAAATGTCAAGGAGCCGTTCGGAAAGCTGCCGGGCGTGCAGGAAGCGCAGGAGCTGGTCATGAAATACGCAACGCTAGAGCTGACGCCTCCCAAATGGGCCGATGCCGAGAAAATCATCAACGAGTATTCCTTCAAGGCCATTCAGGGTCAAATGCCGGCGGCGGAAGCGGTCAAGAAGATGCGTGAGCAGCTGAAGGCCGCCAAGCTGATCGATTAATCAAGAGTTCGCTAAGAGGGAGTATCGACCCTGTCCTGCTCCCTCTTACCTTACCGACAAGGTGGTGGCTGCCCATGAGAGCCGTTCTCAAGTATAAAACGCTGTATCTGATGATGCTGCCGATCCTGGCGTATTTTTTCATCTTTTCCTATTATCCGCTTGTGCGGGGCTTTATCATCAGCTTCCAAAATTTCCGTCTGATCGGTAACAGGCCCTTCGTCGGTCTGGAAAATTATATGACGGTGCTGAAGGATCCGACCTTCTGGCATGCGTTCGAGAATACGCTTGTGATCGGGATCGGCATCCTGATCTTCAGCTTTATCACGCCGATTGTGCTGGCGCTATCCTTGAATGAGGTGTTCTCCACCTGGTTCAAAAAGGTCACACAAATGGTCGTCTATCTGCCGCATCTGTTCTCCTGGGTCGTGGTCGGCGGCATGTGGATTCTGATGCTGTCGCCGGATACGGGAATTGTGAACCAAATCATGAAGCTGTTCGGAGCGGAGAGGCCGATCAGCTTTATGTCTACGGAAACGTATGCCCGCTCGATTATGGTGCTTACGGCCGCTTGGAAGGAAATGGGCTTTACTTGTATTTTGTATTTGGCCTCTATCGTGACCATCAATCCCTCTTTGTATGAGGCTGCGCGGATCGACGGGGCGAACCGCTGGCAGCAGGTGCGTTTTGTGACCATCCCGCAATTGATCAGCACCATGAAGGTTGTCATCATGCTGAATGTCCTGAGCATACTTCGGATGTTCGACCAAATCTTCGTTATGCGCAACGGTGCGATCGCCAACAAGGTGGATGTCATTATGATGTACACGTATCAAAAAGGAATATTGGAGTTCAAGGTCGGTACGGCGACGGCAGCCGGTTTCCTTGTCATTGCTGCGACGCTGATCATTACGTTTGTTACCAGGGCGGTCATCCGCTACGACGAGGGGTGAGAGGACCATGAATTTCAAGTACAACAGCTGGCAAAGCCGGACCTTTGATTCGATCAACGCAGTATTTCTGCTGCTGCTCATTTCCACTATGATCATTCCGTTTATGAATACGATTGCCTTGGCCTTCTCCACGAATTTCGCTTCCATGCAGCCGGGCATCGTCCTGTGGCCGAAGGAATTCAGCACGGAGGGCTTTTCCACGGTATGGAACCGCATGCAGCTGTATTTGCCCTTTACGAATAACGTCATCGTCACGATCGCCGGAACCTTGGGTCACGTCCTGCTGTGTTCGATGGCCGGGTATGTGCTTGTGCAGCAAGGACTTCCGGGGAAAAAGCTGATGGTCTCCGGCATTCTGCTCACCATGATGGTGCCGGGTGAAGCCATTATGATTCCCTTGTATGTCGTGAATAAAGAGCTGGGGCTCTTAAACACGCTATCGGCGCTTATTTTATCCGGGCTTGTGTCGGGCTTCAGCGTGCTGCTCATGAGAAACTTTTTCCTCAGTGTGCCTTACGAGATGGCGGAATCGGCACGGATGGACGGCGCGGGCGACATCCGGATTTTCTTTACCATGTATTTGCCGCTTGCGAGCAGCGGGCTCGCCACGGTCACTTTGTTTGAATTCGTCAGCCGGTGGAATCAGTTTACTCCGGCGCTGCTATATATAAGCGATCACGCCAAGTACACGCTGCAGATTGCGCTTAAATCGCTGATTGTCGATACGGACGCGACTTCAAGCAATTTTATTATTACTACGAATGTGCGAATGGCGGGTATTGTGATCGCACTGCTGCCGCTCATGATCATTTATCCCTATGTTCAGAAGTATTTTGTCAAAGGCATTTTCGTCGGTGCGAACAAGGAATAAGAGCGGCGGATACAGGTATACGGGGAGGTAGATTCCATTGGCTGCTAAGGTGGAGCAGCGGCGGTCTTCCGCCGTTTATAAACGAAGGATTGAACAGACTGAGCAGAGCAGGTACATCGAAATCCCTTTCGATATGCCGGAGCAGGTGGAAGAGATTCATGTGGCCTACGAGGTGGAATCGCATGGGACATCCCGTGCGATCATCGATCTGGGCGTGCGGGATCCGAAGCGGGTGAGAGGCTGGAGCGGGGGCGCAAGGACCGAGTTCCGGCTCGGTCTGGAGAAGGCGACACCCGGATACACGCCCGGACAGCTTCCGGCCGGAGAGTGGGCTGTGCTCCATAACGCCTACAAGGTTCCTCCCGAGGGCTGCACGGTGACGGTCACGGTTGAATGGAGGTATGCAACTCCCCGCTGGCTGAAGGGAGATCTGCACACCCACAGCATTCATAGTGACGGCACGTATTCGCTTGAGGAAAATGCCGCGATCATGGAGGAGCTGGGCTGCGATTTTATCGCGATGACCGATCACAATACAAGCAGCCAGAATGTTGCTTATCCGAGGAACACGAAGGTGTTAATGATTCCCGGCACGGAATTTACGACGAACTTCGGGCACAGCAACTTCCTGGGCGTGGCGGACCCGATGGACGATTTCCGGGTAGCCGGGATGGCGGATGTACATGAGAAGCTGAGAACGGCCCGGGAACGTGGAGCGCGAATCGTCCTGAATCATCCCCATTGCGATTTTTGCCCTTGGGAATGGGATTTCGCTGTAGATCACGACTGGGTGGAAATTTGGAACGGTCCTTGGACGGAACGCAACGCCAGGACACTAGCCTGGTGGCAGGAGCAGCTGGTTTCCGGCAGGCGCCTTGTCGCCGTTGGCGGCAGCGATGTGCATCGCCCCGATCCTTACATCAAACATGCGATGCCTTGTACCTGGGTATGGGCGGAAACGAAAACGGTTGCAGGCGTACTCGGCGGGATCGATCGCGGGCATGTGGTGATCACTTATGCGCCCGACGGACCGTTTGCGGAGCTTCAATGCGGGCCTTACCGTACGGGGGACGTGGTCCCTGCGGATGCGGCCGAACGCGAGGTGCATATTGGACTCCAGGCTTTACAAGAGGGAGACCGCATTCGGGTCATCAGCGAACGGGGAGTAGAGATTGAAAGCAGCACGGAAGCGGCGGGCGGGCTGGAGCTGCGGATCAGCGGGGAGGAGCGCAGCTTTGTCCGTGCGGAGGTTTGGCGCTTCTTCCCTCAGGCAGGTACGGAGCTGTTGGCTGCGGTGACGAATCCGGTATATTTTGCTCAGGCTCAGGGGGTGTCGGTCTAATGGAGTGGAAGGTCATGTCCTTTAATTTACGGTATGATACGCCGAACGACGGTGTGAACCAATGGCCTTACCGGATCGAGCGTCTGGCACATATGATGCGGGAGCATGAACCGCTCTTTATCGGCACGCAGGAAGGGTACGCCCATATGCTGGCGGAGCTGCAGGAGCGGCTGGAGCCGTATGCCTGGCTAGGTACGGGACGTCATGGCGGGCAGGAAAACGAGCACTGCGCGATTTTTTACCGGAAGGATCAGCTGGAGCTGATGGAGCAGGGTACCTTCTGGCTGTCGGAAACCCCCGATGTTCCTGCCTCCAAAAGCTGGGACAGCAGCCTGCCGAGAATCTGTACCTGGGGTCGGTGGAGACACAGGGGTACGGAGCAGGTAATCACTGTGTTTAACACCCACTTGGATCATCTGGGTCAGGAGGCGCGAAACCAAGGGTCACTGATGATTCTAAAGGCTATCGTTCGAGAGTATGAGTTGAACCCGACACCTGTCATTTTGCTTGGCGATTTCAACAGCCATCCGACGGACTGGCCGATCCGCCTGCTGCGGGGGGAGTTCGATCACGGTGGGATTCAATCGTGGCTGCAGGACGCGTACGGCATTCTCGAAGAGGAGATCGGATTGACGGCCCACAGCTTTCAAGGCGGCTCTGCGGGGATGCCGATTGATTATATTTTTGTCTCGCCCGACGTGTTGGTATATGAGGTTCTGATCGACCGCCGTGAGGTGGATGGAGGCTTCCCTTCCGATCATTATCCGGTCATAGCGCGGGTGGGGACGAAAGAAGAGCACCGAGAGGAATCCGATTAGCAGCGAAGCTTTAGGGAAGGGGACGGTTCGATGGCGCAGGAGCTGAAGAAAATATATGTGGTGTTCAAGACCCATTTTGACATCGGGTTTACGGGATTGGTTTCTGAGGTCGTTGAGCAGTACCGGTCGGAGATGCTGAAGGAGGTCAATTCGATCTGTGAACAGACATCCGGGAATCCGGAGGGGGAGCAGTATGTTTGGACAATGTCCTCGTGGCCGCTGCAGCAATCGCTTGAGGGCAGCGCGGAGGCAGAGCGGCAGAAGGCGGTAAGCTTCATCGAAAGGCGTCAGCTGATCTGGCATCTGCTGCCGTTTACCACTCATACGGAGTTTTGCGGCCTTGAGGAATGGATTCGGGGGATGTATGTATCCAGGCGGCTGTCCGAGCAGTACGGGTATGTCCCTAAGGATGCGAAAATGACGGATGTTCCGGGGCACACCTGGTCGGTGCCCTCCTTGCTGGTCAAGGCAGGCGTCCGCATGCTGCATCTGGGCTGCAACGGCGCCTCCACGCCTCCGGATGTTCCTTCCGTCTTCTTCTGGGAGGGGCCTGACGGAGCAAGACTGCTGACCTTTTATTCCAAGGGAGGCTACGGTACCGGCATTGTGCCCCCGGAGGAGTGGGAGCACCCGGTCTGGCTGGCGATGATTCAAACTAACGATAACCACGGCCCCCATGAGCCTGCCGTCATCCAAGAGATGAAAGCGGTCCTCGCGGAGCGCGGCATCGAGGCGGAGCTCCATATCGGCAGCCTGCATGACTTTGCGGAGGACTTCTTGGCGGGCGGTCCGGAGCTGCCGGTGATCCGCGGAGATTTGGCCGATTCCTGGATCCATGGCGTCGGCACGGCACCGCGCGAGGTGTCGCAGGTCAGGGAGCTGCGGAGCCGCATAGCGGCGGCGGAAAGCGTGCTTGCTATGGAGAAAATTCGAGGGGAAAGCTCCGTCGATACGGTTCGAGTCAAGCGGCTGCTGGATCAAAGCTACGAACGAACCCTTTTATTCGGAGAGCACACTTGGGGGATGGATTGCAAGACGTTTCTATTCCCAAGGCGATATGAGAAGAAGGAGTTTCTGGAGGATAAGCGCAGCGAACGAGTGCTGCGGATGGAGCAATCGTGGCAGGAGCAGCGGGAATATCTCCATACGGCTGAGGCGGCGTTAACCGAGGCGGTACGGCTAATGAGCACTGGAGCTGGGGAGGAGACTCCTGCGTATCGGGTATACAACTATTTGGGGTGGACTCGCGATGCGGAGGTGCTGCTGCCGCATAAGGCTGCTGAGCAGTCCCTGGTGGATGCTGCGACGGGAGAGAAGGTGCCGCTTCGTCAGGATGATCAAGGGGTATGGGCTGAGGTGAAGAACCTTCCGGCGCTCGGATACAAAACTCTGGTAGCCGCGGAGCATACCTTGGAAGCGGCGGCGACGGCCGAGGCGGGCTCGATCGCTCCGTCGGTCGGACGGGAGACGGCAGGGGATTGGCATGAAGAGGAAGCGGTCATGGAGAACGAGTTTCTTCGGGTCGCGGTATCGCGGCGAACCGGGTGGATCACGAGCCTTTGGGATAAACGGCTGGCCAAGGAATTCGTCCGTTCGGAAGCGGATTACGGTTTCGGCCAGTATGAATATAACGTGTATTCGAGCGAGGACATGACCCGTTATCTGAAGAAATATGCATACAGGTTTTATGACTGGGGAGTCCACGATTTCGGCAAAACCGGCTATCCCGAGCAGCAAAAGAGATTATCCTCCACAACATCGGTGCCGGAGGTGCGCTTGATTCATGAGGCCGATCGCGTAAAAATAGAATGCATCGCAGCGGGAGATTCGCAATCCGTAGGGGAATACGGCAACGCTGAGCACATTTTATGGACGATTAGCTTGAAGGCGAAGCAGGCTTTCCTGGATATGGAGCTCCGGCTCGAGGGTAAGCAGGAAACGCCGAAGGCGGAGTCCGGAAGCCTTGTTCTGCCGCTGAAGCTGGATCAGGCGCAGTACCGGGTGAATAAAATGGGCAGCCTAATCGATCCGATGCGCGACATTGTCCCTTCCTCGAGCACACTGCTCCACTGCTGCGAATATTTCGTCGATGTGACTGACGGAGCGGGTGAGGCAGGTATGGCGGTCATCCCGCTGGACACACCGCTTCTCTTCATTGGGAAAAACGGAATGTGGGACTTCGAGCATGACTACAAGCCGGAGAAGCCGGAGCTGCACTTCAATCTGTTCAACAATTGGTGGGGGACGAACTTCCCTCAATGGACCGGGGGCGACCATCGTTTCCGCTACCGTCTTGTTCCTCACGCTGGAAGCTGGTCGGACGCTGAGGTGTGGAGGCAGGCGGAGCGGACAATGGCGCCTGCGCTTGCTATCCCGGTAGCTGCTGATGGGAACGAAACGGCGGCTGACATGGAGCTGCTGCCGGAGGGCATCGAGGGGGCCTCCGTCACCTGCTTCAAGCCGGCGGAAGACGGGAACGGGTTTATTCTTCGGCTTCGGGACTGGACGGGGACAAGACGCGAATTGACCGTCATCCTCCCGGGTTATGTGAAAGGGAGCAGCCGCACCGGTCTGCTTGAATATGACGAGGAGGAGCTGGTGCTGGAGGACGTTCCGGGTTCGAGCTATCGGCAGGTAACGCTGACCTCCGGCCCGTTCGAGGTGCATACCCTGCGAATTCGGTACTGAGTCGTACCCCGCAAATCCATGCTATTGGGTTTGCGGGGTCTTTGGTTATGTCGTATGATAGAAAACATAACAGGATTATACGATGCAGGGGAAGGAAACGAAAGCAGTGAAGACGACTATTTACGATGTAGCCTCCAAAGCCGGGGTGTCCATTGCGACTGTATCGAAGGTCATTAACGGAACCGGACGAATCAGTGAGAAAACGCGCAAGCATGTGCTGAACGTGATGGAGGAGTTAAAATACCAGCCCAGCATGGTTGCCTCGGCGCTGTCGGGCAAAAACACTTATACGATCGGCTTGACGCTCCCCGATCTGGCGAATCCCTACTTCGCCGAAATTGCCAGGGCTGTGGAGGACCGGGGCCGGGAGCTTGGGTTCCATGTGCTTATTTGCAGCACCGACAACGATCCGGAGAAGGAAGACAAATATTTTTCGGTGCTGATGCAGAAGCGGGTGGATGGCATCGTGATCGCCTCCCGTACGAAGAAAGACACCTATCTCAAAAGCATGGTGAAGGATCATATCCCGCTAACGATGATTGCCCGGGAGATGCCTTCCTTCGCAGTGCCTGCGGTTATGGTCGACGATTATTTGGGAGGCTATCAGGCGGGGAGCCACCTGACCGCTCAAGGACATCGCCGGATCGCCGTCATGGCCGAGGATCTGAACGATACGAGCAGCCGGGAGCGGATGCGGGGCTGCAAGCAGGCGATGCTGGACGAAGGACTAACGCAGGAGTGCGGTCTCGAGGCAGTCGGCGGCTTCACGGTCGAGAGCGGCAAGGCCGCCATGCATGAGCTGCTGGGCTCGGAGGAGCCGCCTACTGCGGTGTTCGCCTGCAACGATATTCTGGCGATCGGCGCCATCCAGGCTGCCCGGGAACGCGGCATGCGTGTGCCGGAGGACTTATCGGTCGTAGGCTTCGACAATACGATACTTGCCTCCATCATCGACCCGCCGCTCACTACGGTGGCCCAGCCGATCCAGGAGATCGGGAAGCAGGCGGTGGACCTGCTGCTTCAGGAAATTCGCGGGGAGCAGGTCCCGCGCCAGCGGGTCGTGCTGATGCCGGACCTGGTGGTACGCGGCTCGACGGCGCCTCCAAAGAAGCCGTAGGTTACAGACGTAAGCCCCTCATCACTGTAGATGAGGGGTTTGTTTTTGTGCGATAGGGCTTCCCTACTCAGATTAAATCAGAATTCGCATTTTTCAGCCGGTACTCTGGATAATTCAACACTGACTCAGGATTTTGATAACCCTTCTTTAAACGTGATATAATTTACAAATTACACAGGTGGACAACTTGTCGGGGGGAATAGCTTTGAATGTGAGTTACGACATCTTATTCGAACGGCATCCGGATGCAGTGTTCGTGATGGACGCGGAAGGATATATAGCCTACGCGAACCTAACGGCGTACGGGCTGCTGGACGGAACGCAACCAACAGCGGGACGGACTCATTACCTTCAAACGCTGCGCTCCGACGAGTTGGAAATGTTTCATTATTACTTCCAAGAGGCGGTCGAGCGAGGGGAAGCGCGATCATTCGAGATGGAGATCGGCAATGGGAGCAGAGGCAGGTTCAAGGAGGTGCGGGCGCGGCTTGTACCACATTTCACCGAAGGACGGACGACCGGGGTTACAGTCTATCTAACGCTGGGGGATGCGCGTGAGTATGAACCCCGAATGGGAACAGCCCTCGACGCCATCGGCGCATCGTTCATCGAAAGCCATAGCGATCCGATCTTGGTGCTGAGTCAGAATGCGACGATCGCATTGGCGAACGCCTCGTTTTCCAAGTTGCTGGGCTGGCGGAAGGATCAACTCGAGGGGTTCCATATTCTTAAGTGTCCTTCGATCCCGCCGTATCTCGTACCTCAGATGAAAGACTTCGTCACACGGGTATTCGCCGGAGGGGGCGATGACGAGGCGACGATGGAAACAATCCGCATGACCGATCAAGGCAGGGAGTTTCAGATGCTGCTGACGCTGACGCCGGTTCGCGACCGGGTTGGACTCGTCCGCTATTGGGCCGTTCATCTTAGGGACATTACGAAGCGGAAGTTCCTAGAGGAGCAGCTCAAGCGAATCGAGCTTGAGCAGGCCGTTGAGCAAGAGCTTCGAGAGCTGGAGCATTTGAAGACGGTCAGTCAGCTGGCGGCCAGCATCTCACACGAGGTTAGAAACCCGCTAACAGTGACGAGAGGATTCATGCAAATTCTAAAGGATTCGACGTTGAACGAAGAGAAACGCCGGCAATACTTCGATTTAAGCTTAGAGGAGCTCGATCGGGCGGAGCGCATCATTACGGATTATTTGACTTTCGCAAAACCGGCACTCGAGCATTACGAGCGTCTTGAGCTAAACACCGAGCTGCGGCATATCGTGCAGGTGATTTTGCCCTTCGCCAGCATGGAAAACATCGCGGTCGAGCTCGACCCGTCCGAAGAGGAGCTTTACGTGTATGGAGAAGGCAAGAAGCTGCATCAAGCGCTGATTAACGTGATGAAAAACGGGATCGAAGCGACGCCTGCCGGGGGAAGTCTTACCATTCGGTTGAAGCGTATCGACGGTAATTCCGTCTTGACCATAGAGGATTCAGGCCAAGGAATGGACGAAGAACAACTCAAAAAGCTGGGGACGCCGTATTATACAACGAAGGACAAAGGGACGGGCCTTGGCACGATGGTCGCCTTCAGCATCTTTAAAGCGATGGAGGGGGAAATCAAAGTAGAAAGCAAACTGGGGCGCGGCACCCGATTCGTCCTGTCGTTCCCTACGCTGCCATAATTCGAATCATTAGCGATGCGCAAGCTTTGTAAGCTTCGATGGATGGCCCAAGAAGGCCGTGTTCGGGATCAGTCCCAGACACGGCCTTCTGTTACATATCCTCCAACTGGCTGATTAGGGTGTCGAAGCCGAAGAAAGGTCTAAGGAAGCTGTTAACTGCGAAGCGGCGTGATGATTCGACCAAGAAACAACTAGTTCATTAAACATTTACTGTCTATATTTTTCGTTTTATCAGCAGATGGGGGATTGACAATCAATGGGAGGCTGGTATACTTTAACTCAAGGGTAAGCGCTTAACCATTAATTGTTCCTTATTAGCTCCGAAATTATCATACTACATTGATAATACAGTGAATATGATAGAGTAAAGCGCTTAATTTAATATCGGGGAGTGTCGTCATGAAAACGGTTCGTTTAACGATGGCCCAAGCGTTGCTGAAGTTTCTGTCACAGCAGTATGTGGAGCTTGACGGGGTGGAGTATAAGTTTATCCAAGGGGTGATGGGAATTTTCGGTCACGGGAATGTGACCGGCATCGGGCAGGCCTTGGAGCAGCAGCGAAATGAGATCGCTTTCATTCAAGGGAAAAATGAGCAGGGCATGGCGCATGCCGCCATTGCTTACGCCAAGCAGAAGAACCGGCTGCAGGCATACGCCTGCACTACGTCCATCGGCCCCGGCGCTCTGAACATGGTAACGGCGGCAGGAGTTGCCTCGGTGAACCGGATTCCCGTGCTGCTGCTGCCGGGGGATATCTTCGCGAGCCGGCAGCCCGATCCGGTGCTGCAGCAGATCGAATATCCGCTGGACTACACCGTCACGGCGAACGATGCCTTCAAGCCGGTAAGCAAATTCTGGGACCGGATTATGCGGCCGGAGCAGCTGATGACTTCGGCGATTCAAGCGATGCGCGTCTTGACCGACCCTGCCGAGACGGGGGCGGTGACGCTTTGCCTTCCGCAGGATGTGCAGTGCGAAGCCTATGATTACCCTGAAGCGTTCTTCGCCAAGCGGGTGCATCATCTCGATCGCAAGCAGCCGGCGGAAGCGGCGGTGAAGAGAGCGGCGAAGCTTATTCGTGGGAAGAAGAAGCCGCTGCTCGTGCTGGGAGGCGGGGTGCACTACTCGCTGGCAACGGAGGAAGCAAGGCGGTTTGCGGAAGCCTTCCAGATCCCTATGACCGAGACGCAGGCCGGCAAAAGCGCCGTATCGTGGCGGCATCCGCTTAGCTTCGGGGGCGTGGGTGTGACAGGAACGCTGTCGGCAAACCGGCTGGCGGCGGAGGCGGATGTGGTGATTGCGGTCGGCACGCGGCTGTCGGATTTCTCCACGGCGTCGAAGACAGCGTTCCGCAATCCGGAGGTAGCCTTCGTGAACATCAATATAAGCACGTTCGACACGTACAAAACGGAAGGAGCCGGGCTGGTGGCCGACGCCAGAGAAGCGCTCCGCGAGCTCCAGCAGGCGCTGGAGGCCGCAGGCTATCGTTCGGACTACCAGCCGGAAAGCCTTGCGCAGCTTAAGCAGCAATGGGACGACGAGGTGGACCGGCTGTATCAAGCGGAGCACCCTGCAGGATTGTCACAGACAAGAGTGCTGGGCGAGATCAACGATTGTATCGGGGAGCGGGATGTCATCGTCTGTGCGGCGGGAAGTCTGCCCGGAGATCTTCACCGGGTGTGGAGAACGACGGAGCCGAAAACCTATCACATGGAATACGGCTTCTCCTGTATGGGGTATGAAGTGTCTGGCGCCTTCGGCGTCAAGCTGGCCGAGCCGGATCGGGAGGTGTACGCTCTCGTCGGGGACGGAAGCTATCTGATGCTTCACTCGGAGCTGATCACCAGCCTGCAGGAAGGACGTAAGATCACCGTGCTGCTGCTCGACAATCACGGCTTCCAGTGCATTCATAATCTGCAGCGGGGGCATGGCAGCGACGGCTTCGGCAACGAATTCCGCTCGCGCAGCGAATCCTCGGGGCAGCTGACCGGCGATTACCTCGCCATTGATTTCGCGGCCCATGCCCGCAGTCTCGGGGCAAGATCGTATCGCGCCACGACCGTTGAAGAGCTGCGATCCGCGCTGGAGCAGGCGAAGCGGGATCCCGTATCCGCGCTGATTGATATCAAGGTCGTTCCCGGAACGAATACCGGAGGCTACGATTCTTGGTGGCATGTCGGCGTAGCCGAGGTATCGGAGCAGCCGAAGGTACGGGTAGCGTATACGGAGCTGCAGAACAAGCTTTCCACCGCAAGGAAATGGTAAACTGACAAATTCACTTATCTCCGGAGGGATGAACATGAAGGTGAAGTACGGCATCTCGGCAATCAACTGGGTGAATGAGGACATATTGGAGATGGGCGACCATTACACGGCCGAGGAGGTGCTGGCGGACATGTCTGCGCTCGGCTTCGAGGGAACGGAGTTTTGCCGAAAATTCCCGAGGGATCCGTCCGCACTGCAGAAGCTGCTCTCCGGCTACAACATGGCGCTTACCTCCCAATGGAAATCCGTTCATTTCAGCGACCCGTCGCGCAGGGCGGAGGAACTGGTGGCCTTTCGGGCACACGCCGATTTTTTGAAAGCGATGGGCTGCGGCTACGTCGTTACCTGCGAAACGGGAAATGCGTTTGAGGATCTTACGAAAAACACGGTCCGCGTGGAGCCGCTGAATGACGACCAATGGAAGCACATGGTTGATGGCTTGCACGAGGCGGGACGGTACTGCAAGGAGCTCGGCATGAAGCTGGTGTATCACTATCATGGCGAAACCGTAGTAGAGAGCGGTGATGAAATACAACGCCTAATGGAGTCGACGGATCCGGACCTCGTCCATATGCTGTACGATACGGGCCACGCCTATTTCGGCGGCAGCGATCCGCTGGATATTCTGCGCAAATACTACGATCGCATCCCTTATATCCATCTTAAGGATATTCGCCAAGAGGTGCTGGAGGCCAAAAGAGCGTCCGGGCTCCGCTTCCGCGAGGCCGTGAGACAAGGCGTGTTCACCGTGCCGGGAGACGGCTGTATCGATTTTGCCCCTATTTTTGCGGAGCTGAAGGAGCGGGGGTACGAGGGCTGGATGATTATCGAGGCGGAGCAGGATCCGCAGGTGGCGAACCCTGTGGAATATGCGCGGAAAGCAAGGGAGTACCTGGCCGGCATAACGGCACAGTAGAGGGGGAGAAGAATGAGCAAGGTACAGATCGGCATCATCGGAGCGGGCAGAATCGGCCGCCTGCATGCTGAACATTTGAGCAAGCATCCCGGAGTCAGCATTCGGGCCATATCGGACGTATACGTAACGGAGGAGCTCCAAGCCTGGGCGCAAGGGCTCGGCATCTCCGAAGTCAGCAATGATTATCAAAGCATTATCGGGCACCCCGATATTCAAGCGGTCTTTATATGTTCCTCTACGAATACGCATGTTCCTTTTATCAAGGAGGCTGCTGAAGCGGGCAAGCATATTTTCTGCGAAAAGCCGATCAGTCTCGACTATCGTCAGACGCAGGAGGCACTCCAAGCGGTCGAGCAGGCAGGAGTATGCCTCCAAACCGGATTTAACCGGCGCTTCGACCATAATTTCAAAAGGGTACGGGAGCATGTGCAGTCCGGCAGCCTGGGCTCGCCGCATTTGATCAAAATTACGTCCCGCGACCCGGCTCCGCCGAATAAGGAGTACATCAAAGTATCCGGCGGACTGTTCATGGATATGGCGATTCACGATTTCGACATGGCCCGTTACTTGTCCGGGAGCGAGGTCGTGGAGGTATATGCCCAAGGGGCCGTGCTGGTCGATCCGGAGATCGGGGAGCTCGGCGATATCGATACGGCGGTCATTACGCTGAAATTCGCTAACGGAGCTCTCGGCGTGATCGATAACAGCAGGCAGGCCGTGTACGGCTACGATCAGCGCGTTGAGGTGTTCGGCTCGGAGGGCAGCATTGCGGCGGATAACGATTACCCGAACACGGCGATCATCAGCACGAAGGATTCGGTGTACCGCGATAATCCGAAATATTTTTTCCTGGAGCGTTATCATGACTCTTATATCGATGAAACGAAGCAGTTTATCGATTGCATTCTGAATCAAGTCACCGTACCGGTAAGCGGCTACGATGCCTTGCAAGCCGAGCGGATCGCCTATGCGGCGAAGCAGTCGCTTCTGGAAGGCCGGGCCGTCAAGCTGGAAGAAGTCGTATAAGGGAGGCGGGACCATCATGGGAAATCGATCGGAACTGATCGTGAAGCAAGCTGCCGTTCCCGGCGCGGAAGGCAATGTGCTGCGAATTACGCCCGAGTCGGCAGGCTGGACTTATGTAGGCTTTGAGGTGTACCGGCTTCAGGCCGGGGAACGGCTGGAGCGGGAGACCTTATCGCTGGAATACGGCTTGGTGCTGCTCTCCGGTCGGGCACATGTGAGCACAAGCCAAGAGAAGTTTCAGGACATCGGTCAGCGTATGGGCGTGTTTGAGAAAACGCCGCCCTTTACCGTGTACGTGCCTTCGGGCGACCGGTTTGAGGTGGAGGCGCTAACAGAGCTGGAGCTGGCGGTTTGCACCGCACCCGGTAAGGGGAACTGCCCGGCAAGGCTGATCCGTCCGGAGGACGTCCAGGTGGAAATTCGCGGCAAGGGCAGTGCGGAGCGGTTGATCCACCAGATTCTGCCCGAGGGGCAGCCGGCGGACAGCCTGCTGCTGGTCGAGGTGTTCACACCGAACGGGCACTGGTCGAGCTATCCGCCGCACAAGCACGATGAGAATCGCTTGCCGGAGGAATCGTACCTAGAGGAGACGTACTACCATAGAGTGGAGCCGTCCCACGGCTTTGCCATACAGCGGGTGTATACCGACGACCGGTCGCTGGACGAAACGCTGGTGGTGAAGGACGGCGACGCGGTGCTTGTCCCGAGAGGATACCATCCGGTTGCGGCGCCTCCGGGCTACGAGGTTTACTATCTGAATGTCATGGCGGGTCCGACACGGACATGGAAGTTCACCAATGATCCGGAGCATGAATGGATTTTTGAGGAGTGGAAGAAGGAATCTCAAGCGTAAGAGGAGGAGAAAAGCATGACCTTATTATCGTTTGATGCTTCACGGCCTATGGATTTTATCGGTTTAGGCCGTCTGTGCATCGATTTGAACGCGAATGAAATTCATCGGCCGATGGAGCAGACGAGAACCTTTACGAAGTATGTGGGAGGTTCGCCGGCGAACATTACGATTGCCGCTTCCAAGCTTGGGTTGAAATCCGGCTTTATCGGCCGTGTGTCGAACGATCAGCACGGAAGATTTATTACGCAGTATTTGGAGGAGCGGGGCATTGATACCTCCAATGTCATTACCGATCTGTCCGGTACGGTGACCGGTCTTGCCTTCACGGAGATCAAATCGCCGACGGAGTGCAGCATTCTCATGTACCGCGATAATGTCGCCGATCTGAAGCTTGAGCCGGGGGACATCCGTGAGGAATATATCGCGCAGGCCAAGGCGATCATGATCTCGGGAACGGCGCTTGCCGCAAGTCCGTCCCGCGAGGCCGTATTCAAGGCGGTAGAGCTGGCCCGCAAGCATCAGGTCGTCGTTTTCTTCGACATCGATTACCGCCCTTATACCTGGAAATCCCGCGAGGAAACGGGGATCTACTGCAGCCTGATCGCCGAGAAGAGCGACGTCATCTTGGGCGGACGCGAGGAATTCGACCTGCTGGAGCTGCCCTTCGGCCCGCTGCAGAAGGACGATGAAGCGACGGCAAAGCGATGGTTCGCGCAGCAGGCGAAGATCGTGCTGGTCAAGCACGGCGGCGACGGCTCGGTTGCTTTCACCAAAACAGGAGAGAGCTACAAGGGAAGAACGTTCCCGGCGAATGTGGTCAAGACGTTCGGTGCGGGAGATTCCTTCGCAGGCGCTTTCATCTACGGGTTGATGAACGGATGGGATATCCCTAGAGCCCAGGAATTCGGCGCCGCCTCCGCGTCTATCGTCGTGTCGAGCCACAGCTGCTCCGATGCCATGCCGACGGCGGAGCAAATTCAGAGCATTATCGATCAGCACCGTTAAATTCGGAAGGCAAGGAGAGAACAACAACCATGCTAGTCACGTTAAAAGAAATCGCCGATCAGGCGGCAGACCGGTCCTACGCGGTTCCCGCCTTTAATGTATACGGCTATGAAGATATCCTTCCGGTCATTCGTGCGGCGGAGGCCATGAAGGCGCCGGTCATTCTGGCCGCCAATATTCCTGCGCTGAAGCATATGCCGGTGCCTTATCTGGCTCCGCTCATGCTGCAGGCGGCAAGAGAGGCTTCCGTGCCCGTGTGCGTTCACCTGGATCACGGAAAGGGCTATGATGCGTGCGCAGAGGCGATTGAACACGGCTTCAGCTCCGTCATGTACGACGGCTCCCAGCTTCCGCTGGAGGAGAACATCCGCCTGACCAAGGAAATCGTTGCTTATGCGCACAAGCATGGCGTCTCCGTTGAAGCGGAGATCGGCTCCGTAGGCTACTCGGACCCCGCCATCGCCATGAAGCATGAGCTGTCCGATCCCGAGGAGGTAGAACGATTCGTCCGGGAAACAGGGATCGATGCCGTGGCGGTATCCGTCGGTACGGTGCATCGGATGGAAGCGCAGGAGGCTCAGATCGACTTTGCCCGGCTGCAGGCCATACAGGATCGGGTCAGCATCCCGCTGGTCATTCACGGCTCCAGCGGCGTTCCCGACGATCAGCTTCGCAGGCTGACGACGTACCGCGTCGCCAAGATCAATATCGGCACGGCGCTGCGCATGGCCTTCGGGCACACGCTTCGCGAGGAGCTGAACGATCGGCCGAAGGAGTTCGACCGGATCAGCCTGTTCCAGCGTCCGATGCAGGCAGTGGAGGAAGCTGCGAAGCGCAAGTTCGCCCTATTAGGCTTTGAGGAGGAGAGATCGTAATGACAGAGATAAGAACCTTGCACAATTACATCGGCGGAGAATGGATACCGTCCCTCTCTGAGCGTACCGAAATCGTACCGAACCCGGCTACCGGGGAAACCCTTGCCATAGTTCCGCTGTCTACCCGAGAGGACCTGGATCGTGCGGTTGCTGCAGCCCGGGCGGCCTATCAGGAGTGGAAGCAGGTGGCGGTACCACGCCGTGCCCGCATCCTGTTCCGCTACCAGCAGCTGCTGGTGGAGCACTGGGACGAGCTGGCGCGATTGGTTACACAAGAGAACGGCAAAAGCTACGGCGAAGCTTACGGTGAAGTCCAGCGAGGCATTGAGTGCGTGGAATTCGCCGCCGGCGCTCCGACGCTCATGATGGGCAGCACGCTCCCGGACATCGCGACGGGGCTGGAGTCGAACATGTACCGTTATCCGATCGGAGTTGTCGGGGGAATCACGCCGTTCAACTTCCCGATGATGGTGCCCTGCTGGATGTTTCCTCTGGCGATCGCCTGCGGGAACACGTTCGTGCTCAAGCCGTCGGAGCGCACGCCGCTTCTGGCGAACCGCTTGGCCGAGCTGTTCACGGAAGCAGGTTTGCCGGCTGGCGTACTGAATATCGTTCATGGCGCTCATGACGTGGTCAACGGTCTGCTGGAGAATCCGGAGGTGAACGCCATCTCCTTCGTCGGCTCGCAGCCGGTAGCCGAATACGTCTACAAGACGGCGGCCGCCCACGGGAAACGGGTGCAGGCGCTTGCCGGCGCGAAGAATCACTCGATCGTGCTGCCGGATGCCAACCTGGATCTGACGGTGAAGGAAATTATTAACGCCTCCTTCGGCTCGGCGGGCGAACGCTGCATGGCCACCTCTGTGGTAGTGGCCGTCGGCGAGGTCGCAGAACCGCTCGTTCAAAGGCTGCTGGAAGCGGCGCAAGGGCTTACGATCGGCAACGGATTGGAGGAGGGCGTGTTCCTCGGACCGGTCATTCGGGACAGCCACAAGGCTCGTACGATTCAATACATTGAAACCGGCGAGAGGGAGGGAGCTATTCTCGCCCTTGACGGCCGCAAGGCGGCCGCAGCCTCCGGCAATGGCTATTTCGTCGGACCGACGATCTTTGACCATGTGAAGCAAGGGATGAAGATTTGGTCGGACGAAATTTTTGCACCGGTGCTCTCGATCGTTCGGGCGGATACGCTGGACGAAGCGATTGCACTGGCCAATGCCTCGGAATTCGCTAACGGCGGCTGCTTGTATACGGACAGCGCCAAAGCGATCCGTCACTATCGTGAGAATATAGACGCGGGCATGCTCGGCATTAATGTAGGGGTGCCTGCACCGATGGCCTTTTTCCCCTTCTCCGGCTATAAGAAATCGTTCTATGGCGATCTGCATGCGAACGGCAGGGACGGCGTAGAGTTTTATACGAGAAAGAAAATGATGGTGGCAAGGTACTAAAGTACATCACGCTGCAGGCTTTCCAAACCCGGCAACCGGATCAACCATGATGTCCCATGAGTTGACCCGGTTTTTCTATGCGTTGTACAATAAAGGGAGTTAAGCGTTTTCAGAGCTCTGCCGACTGGCTGAAGTGAGGTGACCCATGCAGAATAATTGGTACAAAAGGCTGCTGCTATCGTATTTTCCTGTCTTTTTCGTTGCGATCTCCACCATATTATTCATTTCCTTTCTTGTGGTCACGGAGGTTTCCAAGAAGGAGGCCGAGAAGGCGAGCCGGATTTCGTCCGCCTATGTCGTGGATACGGTGGAGTCCACGCTGCGCGGCATTGAACAGACCGTGCTGAAGGAAATGGTCACGAATCCGAATGTGAGCGAATTTTTCGATCCGAAGCCGAATACTGATCAGGCTCTGGTCCGTTACCGCCTATCGGAGGTCGCCAAAGGTTTAATGACGAATCAGTATTTGCTGCACTCCGTCTATTTTTACAGATTCAGCGACCGATTGGTGCTTACCCACGGCTCAGCGGAGCCCTTGGAGTTTTTCTATGACAAGAATTTTATCGAGCAAGAAGTAGCGGCATCCCCGCGTCTCAAATGGTCGTCCCCGAGGAAGTTTCGGGAATTTATTTCCGAGCCCGAGGAGAATGTCATTACGATGAGTAAACGGGCGCTGCTTCCCTTCGGCAACCAAGGACTCGTCGTCATCAACGTGCGGACTAACGAGCTGCTTCGGGTCGTTGACGAGATGGTGGACAGCCAGCTGACCTTCATGGAAATTCATAATCGGGAAGAGCTTCTGTACCCCTTGGCGGGCAATCACTCGGCGGAGAAGAACCGCAAGGTGCTGAGCGAGATTCCATCGGACTACCTCGGCTGGACGTTTACGAGCGGGCTGCAGGTGGGGCAGCTGTTCGGATGGGTGTCCGTCATATCTTATTTATGGGTTACGATCGGGGTTATCGTGCTGCTGCTGTGCATCGTCTATCTGGTGTATATTACTAGGCGGAATTATAAGCCGATTGAAATTATTTTGCAGCGGATCCAAGCTTATCAACAGCGCTACGTTCTTCAGGGCAAGCCGCCGGTAGATGAGTTCTCCTTTATTGAAAAGGCGCTGGAGAGCTTGATCGACCAAACGAACGTGTACGAAAAGCGATTTCAGGAGGATCTGATGATCCACCGGAAGCAATTTTATCAGGAGCTGCTGAGCGGCGAGCGTGAGATTACCTGGTCCGAATGGAAGGCGCGCATGGAGCGGCTGAATCTGGATTACGAATTTACCCGGCTGGCAATGACGGTGTCGCAAATTGACCGTTATTCAGCTTTTCAGCAGGAATACACCGAACGGGATCAGCATCTGCTGAAGTTCGTGTTGACCAATGTCATTCACGAGTTTGCCAAGCAGGGGGAGGTTTCCGTCTGGACCGAATGGGTAACGAACGACCGTCTGGCTACGCTGTTCCTGATCAGGCAGGAAGAGGGCTTCGACGAGGAGCAGCTCAAGCGGATACTCGAATCGTTCCGGCAATGGGTGCAGGACAATTTAAAGTTTTCCGTAACGGTTGGTGTCGGCAGTGTCGGTAGGGAGCTGTCCGCTCTGCACCCCTCTTATTTGGAAGCGATGTATCCGCTTAGGCACAGACTGACGCTGGGCAGCAACCATGTCTCCATCGGCTCGGAGGTGCAGCGCAGTCGGGCGCAGGGCGCGTACGAGTATTATCAGCGCATAACGTCGGCCGTTCAATACTATAGGATGACGAATCCGGCGTGGTCGGACGTGCTTCGCGAGATCTTCAAGCATATGACGGAGGACCGTCTGAACGACGAGGAAATTCGGAGCCTGCTCGATTATATGGTGCACCTGTTCCGCCGCGAGCTTGAGGAGATGCCGGAGGAGCTGGGCCGCGGTTGGGATCGGATGGCTCCGGAGCTAGTCCGGAGCTTGGCGGAAGCCGAGTCGGTGGAACGACTCAGCACCGTGTTTATAGCCGCTCTCGACGAGCTGTTCCAGCATTACGTCGCATTAAGGGATGCCAAGAGCCAGACGGGCTTGCTGGAAGCGATGAAAAAATATATCGAAGAGCATTTCACCGACCCGAACCTCAGCTTGAATCAGCTGAGCGATCGTTTCGAAATTAGTCCGAAGTATGCAAGCCAGCTGTTTAAAGAGCAATTCGGCTTGAAGTTTGTCGACTTCCTGGTGCAGCTCCGCATGGAGAAGGCAAAGCAGCTGCTGCTGGAAACGAATGAACCGATTCAGGACATAGCGGAGAAGGTCGGGTACACCCATGGGATTTCCTTTGGCAGGACCTTCAAGAAAATCGTCGGAGCTACGCCCGGGGATTACCGCAAATTAATGTAACCTGCAATGCAGCAGGCTTTCCGTGACGTCCGTCACGGTTTTTTTGTCCCTGACGGGATTCGGTTGGTGCTTCGGAAATCAGTTCTAGGCTGCGCCAGACAGGGGAATAGCGGCGGTTTGAGCGGCGGATTTCGGTTGCTTTCGCCTGACAAGCGGTTTTGGACGATAGGTTGGTATCGCGGAATCTTGTTTGTTGTCAAGCGGCGGGAAGCCGGGGTATAACCGAATTGTGTTCCGGATGCAGCTCAGGCAGTCAGCAGGAAACGGATCGAAACTTCACAAAGGGGAGAGGATTCAGTTTGAAAAGACATCAATGGAACAAGACATTATCTATTTCGATCAGCTCGGCTTTGGCGCTTGGCGTGATTGCCGGATGCGCCAGCAATGAACCTGCGCAAAGCGGTGCAGGCGGCAGCGGCGGCACTGAGAAAAAGCCGATTACATTAAAAATCGAAATGTTCGACCGTGGAAACGCTCCGGCAGGCCAATCGGCTACAGATAACTACTGGACGAAGTGGATGCAGGAGAAATTCGGCAATCCGAACAACATCAAGCTGGAGTACGTCCCCGTACCGCGTGCCCAAGAGGTTCAGAAGCTGAATGTGCTTATGGCCAGCGGCGGCGATGCGCCGGATATTGTATTTACGTATGACAGCAATTTGGTCTACAACTATGTGCAACAGGGCGGATTGGCGGATTTAGGCAAGGCGCTGGATGAGCACGGCAAAAATCTGAAAGCGTTTTTAGGGAAGGACACGCTGGAATACGGCAAATTTGACGGCGTTCAATATGCCATCCCGGCAAGACGTGTGAACCTGGGCAAGTATGCCTCCTTTATCCGCCAGGATTGGCTGGATGCTCTGAAGCTGCCGGTTCCGAAGAACACGGAGGAAGTGTACAACACCCTAAAGGCCTTTAAAGAAAAGGATCCGGGCAAGGTGGGCAAGGACTTGATTCCGCTCGGCATGGCCCTGGCACCGTCGTCTTATGAGCCGATTATATGGCCTTTCATTAAGAAGGATTTGACGGAGGAGGAGACGTATACGCTGCGTATGCAGCTTGGGTCGCGAGATTATCCCGTATTGACTCCGGGTCATAAGGAAGCGCTTCAGTTCCTGAACAAGCTGCAAAATGAAGGAATGCTGAGCCCGGACTTCGGGCTGGATAAGGATAAGAAAAAGCTGAATCAGGATGTGATGACCGGCAAGGTGGGTCTGTTCAGCGAGGATAACACCAACCCGCTCAATGCCACTCCGGGAGTTTACAAGGTTCTGGAAACGAATGTGAAAGGCGCCAAGCTGTTCCCAGTCGATCCGTTTGCAGGTGCGGACGGGAAGCATACGAAGCCGAAGTATATTCCTGCAGGGATGTATATCATGGTGCCGAAGACGAGCAAGAACATCGATGCGGCGATCAAATATCTCGATTTCATGGCCCAGAAGGACAATTACTTCACAATTATGAACGGCGACGAAGGCAAGAACTACAAGCTGGATGACGGCATTCCGATCCGTATCGATAATCAGGAAACGAAGGATAAGTTTTTCAACAACGGAGACTTCATCATCATCAGCAACGGGCAGGACCTCGGGGACGAAGCCAAGAATACGAAGCTGGCCGTCAAAGGGTTCCCTAACGAGTATGCCAAGGACGCTGAGCTTGCACGCCAAATTTCATTGACGGACACTGTGGAAATGGTGCGCTTCCCTAAACCGATCCAAGCGGAGGTCAAATACGGGACCAGTCTGGTGGATAAGTACCACGAGCTGCTGGTGAAGTCCGTGATGGCTAAGCCTGCGGATTTCGATAAGACGTATGAGCAGGGCTTGAAGGATTTCTTGAACAGCGGCGGTCAGGAGATTGCCAATGAACGTAAGGCAGCCTATCAGGAAATGAAGAAAAAATAATTCGATCCCAGGTAAGCTTCATGCATAAAGTCGGCATCCGGTTTTATGCATGAAGCGCTTCCGAGGGAGCAGGGGAGGGTTATCGCCTTGGACATCACCGCTTCTTCACAGGACCGTCCCGGCACAGCGGCGGCTCAGATGCGCCGGCCGGCATTCAAGGTATACATGCGCCGGAACTGGCAGTTATACGCATTGCTGTTTTTGCCGATCGTTTATTTTCTTATTTTTAAATATGGTCCGATGTATGGCGTTACGATCGCCTTTAAAAGATTTAACCTGTTTCAGGGCATCAACGCAAGCGAGTGGGCAGGTCTTGCCACCTTCAAGGAAATTTTCCGCATGCGGGAGTTTTATGTGGCTCTGCGAAACACACTGATGCTGAACTTTCTGGATTTGGTGTTTTCGTTTCCGGCGCCGATTATTCTTGCCATTATGCTGAATGAGCTCAAAAGCATGGTGTTCAAGAAGCTCTCTCAAACGATTCTTTATTTGCCGCATTTTATCTCTTGGGTCATCGTAGGCGGGATCGTGTATCAGGTATTCGCCACCAAGTCCGGCATGGTGAACACCTTGCTCATGAATATGGGACTGGAAGCCATCCCTTGGCTGTCCGACAAGCAGTACTGGCTCGTCACCTATCTGGCGACAGGCGTATGGCACAGTGCAGGCTGGGGAACGATCATTTACTTGGCTGCTCTTACCGCGATCAACAAGGAGCTTTATGAAGCTGCCGAGGTGGACGGGGCCGGACGGCTCACCAAAATCCGGTATATTACGCTGCCAGGCATTCAATCGACGATTGTAGTGCTGCTCATTATGAAGCTCGGCGAGCTGGTGCAGATCGGCTTCGAGCGTCCGTATGTGCTCGGCAACGTTTCGGTCAGTGAATATTCCGAGGTGCTCAGCACCTTCGTTTACAAGATGGGCTTGCAATCCGCCCAATATTCGTTAGCTACGGGTGTCGGCTTCTTCCAGGCTGTCGTGGGACTGATCTTTATATTGACGGCCAACTTCATCGCCAAGAAAACAACGGAGCAGGGCATTATTTAACGCCTATAGAAAGGAGGCCCCTAGTTATGAAAGCCAGAACGAGCGATCGTACCGTCGATCTCATGATCCATCTGTTTATCGGCATTGCGCTGCTGTTGTGCTTGATTCCGTTTCTGCATATTCTCTCCATCTCTCTTAGCTCCAATCGGGCTATCATGTCGGGCGAGGTTACGGTGTTCCCGATTGAGATCAGCCTGGAGGCTTACAAGAAGGTGCTGCAGGATATCTCGATGCTGAAGTCCATGAGCTTTACGGTGATGCTGACGGTGATATACACGGTGTCCTGCATGGTGATGTCGATCATCGCCGCCTATCCGCTAACCAAATCCTACTTGCGAGGCAAGAAGTTTTTTATGGTGCTGATCATCATTACGATGTTTTTCAGCGGAGGGATCATTCCGGAGTACATCCTCATCAAGGAGCTTCATCTGGTCAATTCCATGTGGGCGTTGATTCTGCCGCTGCTCATCAGTCCGTTCAATTTGATTATCTTGATTAATTTCTTCCAATCCATTCCGAGCAGTCTGCATGAATCGGCGGAAATCGATGGAGCGAGCCACTTTCGTGTACTGTGGCAGATTGTGATCCCCCTGTCAATGCCCGTTATTGCGACGTTAAGTCTTTTCTATGCTGTGAACCGCTGGAACGGCTTTATGGATTCCTTATTTTATATTACCGATCCGAAAATGTATCCTCTTCAGCTCAAGCTGTACCAGCTGATCATGAACAACATGATTAACGACCTGATGCAGCTGGAAGGCACGCAGGTGGTTCAATTTTTGCCGGAGAGCTTGAAGGCGGCAAGCGTGATGTTCGCAACTATTCCAATACTCGTTGTGTATCCGTGGCTGCAGCGTTATTTTGTTTCCGGCATTATGCTGGGGGCCGTGAAGGGGTAAGCGATCTAAGACGAAACAGGAGTTGAACCGTGTGTTTACAGATAAGGGCGAATACTCGTTCTCGACATGCTGGAATATCAAGAAGCATACCACAGGAAGAGGAATGATCGAAGAGATCAAGGAGCTGGGCTTCCGGCGTGTGGAGCTGAATTATAACGTGACCGAAGAGCTGCTGCAAACCATTGAGCCGATGATCGAACGGGGGGAGATCGGTATCTCCGGCGTGCACAATACGTTCCCGCATGACCCGGACCCGGACTATGGAACGGACTCGGTATTGCTTGGCTTCGAGGATGAAACGAAGCGGGAGCGCGCGATCGAGCTGCTCTGCCGATCTATCGATTATGCGGCCCGGTACGGAGCGGAGGCGGTTGTCGTGCATCCCGGCGAGGTTCCGTTCGAGGGCAATATCGATTCCAGACTGAAGAAGCTGTACCACGATGCGGGGAAGGAATCGGAGGCGTACCGCAGCTTATGGACCGAGATGCTGCAGAGGCGTGAGGCGCTCAGCCCGAAGTACGCTCGCACTATCGGTGAGAGTCTGGAGCGGGTTAGTGACTATATCGCCAAGAAGGGCTATAAGGTGGCCGTCGGCATCGAGACGCGCTCACGCTGCTATCAAATGCCGACCCCGCAGGAGGCGAAGGCAATCATTGATAAGCTGAAGGGCGCACCTGTCTATTTGTGGTATGACTTCGGGCATGCCATGATGATGGACCGCATGGGCTTATATGACAGCGTAAAGGATGCGCGTGAGCTCAAGCCGTACATCTACGGGATCCATATTCATGAGACGGTCGGTTTGTCCGACCATTACTGTCCGTATGTGCACAGCGGCACGGAGGTGTTCGACGACTTCCTGGACATTGTGCGCGACGCCCCGCTTAAGGTCTATGAGCTGAAGGCGATCTGCAAGCCCATCGAAATCGAGCAAAGCCATACACTGCTGCAGCGTAAGATTGCTGCACTCCCGAGGTGAAAGGATGGAAGACAACGTATACCGAAAATTAGTGAAGATGAACGACGACCACGTCCGGACCGCTCTCGCAAATCAGGTGACGGACCCCGGCAGCCGCTATTTCGGCGGGGTGATAAGCGAAGCGACGGGAGTCCCCAGTCCGACACACGGCGGAACGGCCGGTTATATGGCTGGTATGGCATCCGCCCTGGTGTGTCCGGATTCCGAGTATTATCACGACACCGCAGTTGCGGCCAGACTGGAATGGGCGGCCGACTACATGCTGAACAAGCAGCATTCCGACGGCACCATCTCCCTCGGATCGACCAATTACCATTCGCCGCCGGATACGGGCTTTGTCATTACCGGCTTCGGGCAGCTCTACCGGCTGCTGGAGAGCCAGCCATGGCAGGAGCTTCGCGGTGTGGAAGGGAAGATCAAGCTATTTCTGGGGCGCGCGATTCCCGCTATGCTGACGGGAGGCTGCCATACGCCGAACCATCGCTGGGTCCTCACCTCCGCCCTAGCGTGGCTCTATGATATTTTCCGGCTGGAGGCTCTCGTGGAACGAGCCGACGAATGGCTGGCCGAGGGCCTCGATTGTACGGAGGACGGGGAATGGACGGAGCGGAGCCATGGTATCTACAATACCGTCAACGATATTATGCTGTACCATACCGCCCGCCTGCTGAAGCGGGAGGAGCTGCTGGACCCGGTGCGGCGTAACCTTGAGATGATGACGTATCTTGTGCATCCGAACGGAGATGTCGTGACGGAGTACTCCGAACGGCAGGATGTGGGGCAAAGGGCCGATCTTTCCGAATATTTTCTGGTGTATCGCCTGATGGCCGCGCATGATCGGAATCCCCTTTTTGCGGCGATGTCCGACTTGGCTGCGGACCATCTGTCCCGCTTAGGCCCTGTGAACAATCATTCGCTGCTCGGCTATTTGCTGTTTCCGCAAACCAAGCTTACCGGCTTGGAACGGGCCGAGCTGCCGACATGCTATACGAAGGTAATCAATGAGCATCACCCCGTAGCCGAGGATCTGCTGAAGCGTAGGAGCGTCGGACATCATGACAAGATTCAGCATAGCGCCATGCATCTGGCGTTCGGCTCGCCGGTCGTAAGGCACCGCGAGGGGGATACGAGCACTACCATCGTGACTAGAGCCCCCTCTTTCTTCTCTATCAGGCACGGCGAGGTGAGCTTGCTGGGAACCCAAATCTATACCTCGTTTACTCCCGGTCTGGTAGAAATGGAGCAGTTCCAGCGTGCGGACCACGGGTATCGGATGTGGACCGAGATGGAGAAAGGGTACCACGGGCCGGTGCCCAAGGAGCTGCTTCCGGAATCGGCGGCGGGACGGATCAGCCCCTGGTACTTGCTGCCGCATCACAAACGGCCGGTTACGCATCTGCAGAAGCATCGCCTGCAGGTGGAGGTTACGCGGCAGCAGGACAGCTGGCAGCTGCGCATACTTGGCGATGACCTGCCCGACGTGTTCACTCAAGTGGCTTTCTCCTTCGGGCTGAACGGCATACTAAGGGGCGATGGACTGCAGGAGCTTGAGAAGGACGCCTGGTTCTGGAGCGAGGGCTCGATTCGACTCGAAGCGGGCGGCGATGGGATGGAGCTGTCGGGAGGCGCTCATGAGCATCGAGTCAAGGTCCTCCGCGTCAATCCGGTTCGTCCGGGGATTCGGACGGTGCTGGTTAACCTGATAACGCCGGTCGACCATACGTTCACTTTACGTCTCTCATAATAAAGGGGTTGTCATCTGTGACTACTTATCTAGACGAGCTCGAAAGCATCCGTTATTGGCTTGGTGACGATCGAAGAATTGTGGAGACGATAGCGGGTCGTTACATCGGGGCAAGTCCCCCCATTCCGTTCGTGTTCCGGGCCAGCTATGAGAACGGGATCCTGCAGGATGAGGAAGGCTTGTTCGACATGAATATGAACGTCCGTCTTCCCCAGGCCCGGTTGGGCGATTACGCCTATGTGTGCGGCTTGGTATGGGGAGAGACGGAACGGTCCGTCGATCTTCGCCTTCGTTGTTTAGGACCGGTGCGTTTGTATGTAAACGGCAAACTCCTCTATCGCTCCACGGTGACGGATGAAATCAAGAAAGGGCCCGATGCGGGTGTGCTTCTAAGGGTAGACTTCGCTAAGGGGTGGAATACGCTCGTAGTCAAGGTCAGGAAGACGGCGGCAGGCTTCGGTTGCCTCCTGGGAACGGAGGAAGCCAAGGTACGGATACTCAACGTGCTGGCGCCCTTTAGGGAGCGAAGCGGCCAGGCAGGCTGGGTGCATACGGAGGCGCTTCATGAGGATTCGTGGCAGGAAGGCGCCTGGCCGGAGCTGCGGGGCCCCGAGACGGAAACCGGACTCGTCTGGTATCCGCAAAGGGAGTGGCCGAAGGAGAAGCGATCCCTGCTTCCGTGTGAGCGAATGTTCGGCCTGAAGCAAGGAAAGAGCGCCTATGCCTGGTCTAGGCTGCGGGTTCCTGCGGCCGGAGGAACAGTCCGCTTAAGCGGATATACCGCCGGTCGTATCACCGTCTGGCTAAACGGGATTGAGGTCATGAGCAGGGAAGAAGCCGGGGATTTTGTTCATGAGCTGCCGGCTTTTACACAGCCGGAAGAGCATGACGTATTGATCCGAACAACGTGTGGAGCTGCGGGGTGGGGGTTCCAAATTTCCGCTTCCATGGGTAAAACCGCGTGTGAATGGGTGCAGCCCCATCCGGTCCGCGGAACGGAGGAAAGGTGGCTCTATGCCGGTCCGTTCGATCAGGAGATAAGCTATACGCCGGATCAGCTCCGGAATGTCAGGAGCTTATTCCGGACCAAAGCCTCGTCTCAGGGAGAGGAGTCCTTCCATGCCTATACCTACTGGCAATTGGACGCACCGGGCCTCAGAGTACGGCCGCTTTACGAGAATGCGCTGCTGAGCAGCAACTGGACGACAAGCGGCGTAACGAATTTTGCCCGCTGGGATTATCCGCTGGGCGTCACCATGTACGGACTGCTCCAGACCGGACGGCTGTTAGGGCGGCGCGACATGGTTGCCTATGCTGAAGAGCACATCAAGCTGTGCACCGATATGTATGAGTATTCGCTGTGGGATAAAGAAAAGTACGGGTTTCCCGCCGTCAATCAGCAGCTGGTGATGATGAGAATGCTCGACAACTGCGGCTCGTTCGGCTCCGCTATGCTGGAGGCGTACAAGGAGAGCAGGGACCCCGGCTATTTGGCCGTGGCGGACGTCATCGCGGACTTTATTCACCGCCGTCTTGAGCGCAAAGCGGACGGGGCGTACTACCGGGTTTGCGCCGGCGAGTATTCGGAGAATACGCTCTGGGCGGACGATCTTTATATGAGCACTCCGTTCTTAGTTCGTTACTACCAAATTACAGGCAAGCGGGAATATCTCGACGATGCCGCCAAGCAATTCATCCTGTTCAAAAAGTATCTGTTTATGCCGGAATGGAACGTGATGTCCCATGTCTACGATTTCAAATACAACACCGCAACTTATATCCCTTGGGGTCGCGGAAACGGCTGGTGCCTGTTCTCGCTGTCCGAGATATTGGCCGTTCTTCCGGAGGAGCATCCGGACCGCCCTGCGCTTCTTGACTTTTATAACGAGATGTGCGAGGGTGTGGCCGCATTGCAATGCGAGAGCGGTTTATGGCGTCAGGTGCTGAACGATCCCGACGCCTATGAGGAGGCCTCCTGCACGGCGATGTTTACCTATGCCTTCGCGCGGGGGGTGCGGCATGGCTGGCTTCGCTCCGTAGAGCCCTTCTACAGCAAGGCGCTGCGCGGCTGGGAGGGGCTGACAAGCAAGGCGATTGACCGCCACGGGAATGTGTATGGCGTTTGCAGCGGCTCCAGATATGCTTTCCATGCCGAATATTATAAAGAGGATTTGCGGACCGTCACCAATGACAATCATGGGATCGGCATTATGATGCTGGCCGGGATCGAGATCTGCAAGCTGACGGAGAGCAGGGAGAGGTCGGAGGAGCCCCATGAAATTCGAGGCTGACAAATATTCAATGCACCTGTATATTTTTGTGTTTTACATGGGCCAGGCGGCGTTGTATCCGTATTTGGGCTATTGGTTTTCCGAACAAGGGCTGAGCCATACACAGGTAGGCATCATATTCTCGCTTGGCCCGATTCTGGGGTTGTTCATTCAGCCGATCTGGGGCATGCTGTGCGACCGGTTCCGTATGGAGCGTACGCTGCTGATGCTCTCCACATTGCTTGCGCCTCTCATAGCCTTCGGGTACTTGTTCGCGGGAACGCATTTCACCGTATATGCGGTAACGGCACTCGGTCTCGCGTTAACCGCATCGGCGATGGTTCCCATTGCGGAATCACTGACCGTAAGGCATGCGGAGAAGCATGGGTTCAGCTACGGAGGCATTCGCGTGCTCGGCTCCATCAGCTTCGCGGTTACGGCGGGAAGCATCGGACTGCTGTACCGGGGCACAGGACTGCAGGCGATGTTCTGGGTTTATTGGTGTTTGATGGCTGTCCTGCTCGCCACTTTATTTCTGTTTGATAAGCAGCAAGGCGGGTCCGGCTGGAAGCGGACATCGCTGCTTGCCGGCTTGCGGCCGTTTCTTGCACAGAGACGGCTGCTTCTTTTTCTGCTGCTGATCTTCGGGGTGTCGGTGGGCTCCGCCGTAAACAATGTGTTTTTCTCTATTTACGTTGGGGCAGGGGAGGATGCCGCTGCAAGGATCGGTATACTCAACACGATTTCCGCCTTGTCGGAGCTTCCGCTCTTCGTTTTCGCCAGCCGATTGATCAGGAGATTTCATTACTTTAGACTGCTGTGCATTGTAGCGCTGGCTGCCGGGCTTCGTTGGTTTCTGATTTCGCTCGACCCTTCGTTCGCCGTTTTGGCGGTCTCCCAAATGCTTCACGGCGTGACCTTCGCCTTATTCGTTGCTGCGGGAATTGGCTTCATTCATGAGGAAAGCCCGCCTGGTCTTAGCGTAACGGGTCAAACCATCTTCGCCGCCGTCAGCTCGAATCTTGCCATGCTGACGGCTAGCAACGTCGGCGGCTGGCTGATCGACAGCTACGGGTTCCCGGTTATGTACCGGACGACGGCGATCCTATGCGTGTTAAGTGCGGTCGGGTTTCTGCTGATGTCAGGCGCTGTTCAGACGAAGCTGAAACGGAAGGTTCCGGAAGTGGACTTATAACGGAAAATCAAAAGCGGCAGGCCGGAACATTCAACCGGACTGCCGCTTTACGTTTAGGTTGTTGTAATTATCTGTTTCTGGCAGCCCGAACGAACCGCTCCAGCGCTTCCTCCACGATCGATCGCGGACAAGCCAGATTGATGCGAAGCCAGCCTTCCCCTTCGGATCCGAAGACGGAGCCTTCGCTGAAAGCGACCTTCGCTTGGTTGAACATGAGATCCTTCAGCCCTTTGATGTCCAGGTTCAGCCCGCGGCAGTCAAGCCAAAGCAGATAGGTTCCTTCCGGCCGCAGCGGCTTCACTTCGGGCAGATGCTCTTCGAAATAAGCGAGCGCGTAGTTTAAGTTGCCTTCAACGTAAGCGAGCATCTCATCCAACCAAGCCTCCCCTTCGTTGTATGCCGCTTCCACCGCGTCCTGAGCGAAATGATGAGCCATATGCAGGCTTAACGTTTTGATGCGGTGATCGAATTTTCTCTTGATGGACGGGTTGGACGCCACTGCGAACGAAGTATGTAACCCAGGCAAATTGAACGTCTTGGTGGCCGCCAAGCAGGTAATCGTAATATCGGCGAGCTCCGGTGACAGGGAAGCGAAAGGGATATGCTTGTGGCCGGACAGCGCGAGATCGCAATGAATTTCGTCCGAAACGACGGTCACACCGTGCTTCAAGCACAGCTCGCCGAGCTGTAACAGCTCCTCGCGTTCCCATACGCGGCCGCCGGGATTATGCGGGCTGCACAGCAGCAGCAGCTTGGCGCCATCCTTGAACAGCTGTTCCAGATGGTCGAAATCCATTTCGAAGCGGCCGCCGCGAATGACGAGCGGGTTCTTGGCAACCCTCCGACCGTTGCTTTGAATGACATCGTAGAACGGATAATATACCGGCGATTGCAGGACGACCTGGCTGCCGGGCTCGCTGAACAGCTCGACCGCCAAGCTTAATGTGGTCACAATACTCGGCGAATCGGTAATCCAATTCGGATCGATCTTCCAGCCGTGACGGCGCTCGAACCAGCTGACGATAGCATCGAAATAGCTGTCGGTACGGATCGCGTAGCCGTAAACGCCTAGCGACGCGCGCTTTTCCAGGACGGCTCGTACGGCGGGGGGGCTAAGGAAATCCATATCCGCCACCCACAGCGAAAGAATATCCGGATCCCCGAAAAGTTTATCGTTTTGATCCCATTTATAAGAACGGGTATGACGCCGATCGATCCGGCGGTCGAAATCATAAGTCATCAGAAGTCACCTCAGATTCATATAGTGTTTAGATTATACCATCATTTGTAACAGAAATTGAATTTGTTTTGTGGAGCGTTTTGTTTGCGGCTTCCGTTGCGCTTCATGCAGTAATTTCAATGATTTCGGTCAGCGGGGCTAACGTGCGCGGTATGCAGTCTCATGTCTCTTTATTGACTATAAATACTGCAGCTTTAGGCTAGATTTTTGAAGGAAAATGCGTGTTGACAAAAAGAAGAAAGGGGACATATATTTTAGATGTAAATTACGGCAGGGCTGGAAAGAAAGTCATGCTTTTTCGCGAGATGAATACGGTTACAAAGCCGGAAGGGGAAGGCGTCTGTTGCTGTCCCCCCACAGAAATGATAATAAGAACGAGAGGCGGAATGAGGCATGAGTCAACGCGTTCTGCAAGTAGGTATCATCGGGCAAGGAAGAAGCGGCCGTAATATTCACGGCAATCTGCTGGCGAAAATTCCCGGCTTCTATCGCATTGCGGCCGTAGCGGATGCGTTGGAGGAGCGGAGGAAGCTTGCCGTGGAGGAGTACCGGTGCAGCGCTTATGCCAGCTGGCAGGAGATGGTCGAGAACGAGAGCCTGGATCTGATCGTCAATGCTTCCCCGAGCCATCAGCACTTTCCAATTACACTCGAGCTGCTCGAACGGGGCTTCCATGTCCTTTGCGAGAAGCCGCTCGCCAAAACAGAAGAAGAGGTAGACCGCCTCATCGAAGCATCGGAGCGTCATGGCGCCGTTTTGGCTGTTTTTCAGCAATCCCGTTATATGCCGGCCTACGTACAGCTTCGTAAAGTCATCGATTCAGGGGTGCTCGGGCGTATCGTGCAAATTGATTTTGCCAACAACGGCTTCTCCCGACGCTGGGACTGGCAAACGCTGCAAAGCAACCATGGAGGAAATCTGCTGAACACAGGGCCGCATCCTTTGGACCAAGCGCTGCAGCTATTCGGAAACGATGTGATGCCTGACATTACCTGTATCATGGACCGGGCTAATACGTTTGGGGATGCCGAGGATTATGTGAAGCTGTTGATGCGCGGACAGGGCCGGCCGACCATCGACTTGGAAATTTCCTCTTGCAGCGCCTACCCTCGGGAGCTGTTCAACGTCCAAGGCACGAACGGTGGACTTCGCGGCAATGGCAACCGGCTGGAGTGGAAATATTTCAAGCCGGAGGAAGCGCCTGTGCAGAAGCTTCAGCGGGAGCCGCTGTTTGATAACAAAGGGCTTCCAACCTACTGCAAGGAGGAGCTGACATGGCACACGGAGGAGTGGGAGCTGGCTCTTCCGGAAGGCAGAACGCTTTTTGAGCACATGACGGAGCAGCTGTACATGATGCTGTACCGCACGCTGGTTCATGGCGAACCGCTGGAAGTAACGCCTCAGCAGGTTCGCCGGCAGATGGCGGTCATGGAAGCGTGCCGGCGGCAAAATCCGCACATTTATCGGGATGGAGAGGATACAGCTTCATGAAGCCATTGTCTATCGGAATGATTGGTTTGGACACCTCGCACGTCATTGCTTTTACCAAGCTGCTCAACGATTCATCACAGCCTTATCATGTTCCGGGAGGCAAGGTGACGATAGCTTATCCGGGCGGCTCGCCGGATTTTGAGCTTAGTTCCTCACGGGTGGATGGATATACGGCTCAGTTAAGAGATGAGCTGGGTGTTCGGATCGCGGACTCGCTTGAGGCAGTTGCGGAGGCTTGCGACGCTATCCTGCTGGAATCGGTGGACGGCCGCGTACACCTGGAGCAATTCCGGGCGGTCGCCCCTTACGGCAAGCCGGTTTTTATCGATAAGCCGCTGACGGTACGGGCGGACGAAGCACAGGCTATCGCCGCTATTGCTGAAGAGCACGGAGTGACGGTCATGAGCTCGTCGGCGCTTCGATTTGCCGAAGGCTTGCAGGCTGCTCTTAGCCGCGGAGAGCATGGAGACATCATCGGCGCCGATCTTTTCGGCCCTATGGCGCTGCAGCCGACACAGCCCGGATATTTTTGGTACGGAATTCATTCGGTCGAGATGTTGTATGCCATTCTGGGGACGGGCTGCGCCGAGGTTTCCGTCAAGAGCAATGATGAGCATGATCTGATTACGGCCGTTTGGACAGACGGAAGGATGGGGACGGTGCGCGGTAACCGGAGCGGTAACCATGCCTTCGGCGGAACGATTCACCGCAGCAAAGGGTCGGATTTCATCGATATCTCTTCGACGGGGAAGCCGTATTACGCAAGCCTCCTGGAGCGGGTGATAGCCATGTTCCGGTCCGGGGCTCCTCAGGTTGCTATGAACGAAACGCTGGAGATCATCCGTTTCATCGAAGCGGCCAATGAAAGTCGGGCTATAGGAAAAGCGGTACGATTACATTGATTCATGTATGGCTCAATTCCAGGAGGATCCTGGGATTGGGCTGTATTTTTATGAGACTCTCTCCTTTTTCCCGATGGGTAAAGGAATTGCTGAGCGAACGTCGAAACAAAACTGGAATGGAACGTCACTTCGACTCCAGATTCAATTTTCAATGAAAGCAGGGAACTGTCGCCATGATGACTAAGGAAAGCCTGATGCTCGACCTGGAGAAAATGGGGATTCAACGCCAAGGAACCTTACTGGTTCATTCATCTTATAAAAGCATCGGCCCCGTGGAGGGAGGACCTAACACCGTCCTGGATGCCCTTTCCGAATATATGGCGGAGGGCTTGCTGGTGCTGCCCACCCATACATGGTCTACGATCAATAGTGAAAATCCAAGATTTTATGTGAAGGATTCTCCGACCTGTGTCGGGATCCTTACTGAATGGTTCCGCCAACGGCCGGGCGTTGTTCGCTCGCTGCATCCGACGCATTCGGTGGCTGCGCTTGGAAAGGATGCCGAGTCGTTCGTTGCCGGAGATGAACGGAGCGAAACGCCTTGCGGCTACCAAACCGCCTGGCGCCGGCTGTTGGAGCGCCAGGCGACTATTCTGCTGCTCGGGGTTGATTTGCGACGCAATACATTTATCCATGGGGTAGAGGAATGGGCGAACGTCCCCGGCAGGTTAACGGAGTATTATGAAGAGCTTATTACGGTACTGCCTGACGGTACGGAAATCCAAGTTCCTTCGCGCCGCCACTCCGTAGGTGGCTTATCGCAAAATTACTGGAAGGTTAACGACCTCTTTATTCAAAAGGGTGCGATGTATACCGGGCGTTTGGGCCTAGCGGAAACACGTGTGTGCGATACGGTGAAGATGACGCAGCTGCTCACGGAAATGCTTGCGCGAAACCCGGAGCTTTTCTCCAATGCAGATCCATTGCCCCGAAGCAAAGAATAGGAGTTGAAGGCTCATGAACCGAAGCACGACCTCAGTATCTCCCGAGATCCAAGCGTATTTGGAGCGCATTGGGTATCATGGCCCGTTGGAATGTACAGCAAACGTACTGGCCGAACTGCAGGAGCGGCATCTCCATACGGTGCCTTACGAGAATTTGGATATCCTCAGGAAGAAGCCGTTATCGTTAGAAGTGAAGGACCTGTACGAGAAAATCGTCGTTCAGCGACGAGGCGGCTACTGCTTCGAATTGAATGCGCTGTTCGGATGGCTTTTGAAGGAGCTAGGCTTCCCGGTGACAAATTTGTTTGCGCGATTTTGGCGGGACGAGCCGAATCCGCCCCCCAAGCGGCGGCATCATGTGCTGAAGGTGGAGGCGGAAGGAGCTTTCTACCTATGTGATGTCGGTGTCGGGGGGATTGTCCCGAGGCAGCCGCTTCTTATGAGTGAAGGCATGATGCAGCAGCAGGGAGATGAAGCGTACCGGCTTCAGCGGGATTCGGAATACGGGTGGATGCTTTGTGAGTTCAAGCACGGGGAATGGAGCGGGATTTATTCCTTCACGGAGGAGCCTCAGCTGCCCAAGGATTACTTAATGGCTTCTTTCTGGTGCGAGCATGCGCCGGACTCGATTTTTACGAAAGCACCCATGGTAGCAATTCGAACATCGGATGGACGCAATACGATGGCCGGGGAGGAGTTTCGCATCTTTACTTCTGCAGGTGTGAGAGCCTTCACCCCGCAATCGGAGGAAGAGTATCAAGAGGCGCTGCTAACTTATTTCGGCATCAGGCTGGAAGCTCCATAAATGGGTATGATCTCCCGGCTTTTGACAAATGCTATAGAGGGATGAAATCCCAACCCATCACCGGAAAAGGAGTTGGTCCTTCTATGGCAAGACGCAGACAAGGCAGGTCTTATGGTCAAGGCGGGCAATTCGGCTTTCAGGCAGCTCAGCAGGGTCCAGACTCAGGCTACCAGAATGCAGTAGAGCCTACGCATAATGGAAACTTTGCTTGGAACGGGCAACCGATCCCCACGTTTACCCCAAATGGAAACTATGGGGCAGCGGGAATGAGCGGAGGCATGGGCATCGCTCCGGGAATGGCACAAGGGATGTCTCAAGGCATGGCTCAAGGCATGGCACAGGGAATGGGACAGCCGGCCTACATACCGCAAGCAAGAAATAACAACAACGGTCAAAGCTTCGAGGGCGGCATGCCTGTTCCGGGCTCCACAGGGAATCCGAATGCGCCTTACGGTCAAAGAAATACAGGGATCAACAACGCGGATGACCGTAATGTGGGCTTCCAAGGCGGCTATACCGGCTATGGGCCGAACGGGCAGCCGCTTCAGTATGGCACCTTCATGCGGGATGGCACACAATACGGCGCCGGCCCCCATACGATTGATCCGAACAAGCTCATGGTTCAAGCGGTGCACTACGAGAACGGCGGGATTGCGGCTGTCCGCTTCCAGGACGGCTCCGTCGCTGACGTTGCTACTGCGATCGGGATGGCTGAAGCAGGCCTGATTGAGGATGTGAATACAGGCAGGAACCGGGAAGGGCAGAAGACGCTCCGTTCTTACCCGGACGGCGATCCGAGCAACAACCTGTCGAACCTGCCGAGGTTTTAGAATGAACTGCGCTTCCTTCGAGGGAGCGCAGTTTTTTTGGGTTTGGCCGGGTAGCGGGTGTGAAAACGAATGGAAACTATTGACGGGGGGCTGCTGTCTGCCTATAATTTGAGCAATCACTCAAGTAGAGTAAACGCTCAAAAAAGGGGGATGTGCTCCAATGGAAGCTTGGTTTCAGCTTCAAACCTTGATTTGGCTGTTTCCTATCGTATTTATTTTTCATGACTTTGAAGAAATCATTATGGCGGAAAGGTGGTTCACGGCAAATACCGCCAACCTGCGCCGAACACTGCCGAAGAGATGGGCCGATCGCGTTCTTCAACAATTCTCGATGAGCACGGCGCAGTTTGCCGTTGCCGTGCTCGTGGTGTTCCTCTTTGTCAGCAGCTCCACCTATATGGCGAATCAATATCTTCAAGGCGGCCCGCTGGGCAATTTGCAGTTTTTCGTTGTATGCACTCTGGTGCTGTTTCTGCACATCTTTACACATCTCGGGCAAGCAATCTATTTCCGTTCCATTACACCGGGAAGCATAACGTCGCTGATCCTGCTGCTGCCGTACAGCCTAGCCTTGTATCACAAGCTGCTGGAGCAAGGAATCATTACATGGTCTACGATTCTTCAATGTCTCCCGTATGTATTGCTGGCCGTTCCGGTTGTGCTGCTGGCACATAAGACCGGGAAAACCCTGATCAGGACGGAAGCGAGGTCGTCGGTCCTATGAAGAAAGCTTCCGCAAAAAAAGAGGCCATTCTCAAAGCGGCTCTGGAATTGTTTGCAGAGCAAGGCTTCGCCGCTACAACTACCAAGGACATTTCCTTTCGGAGCGGAGTGGCGGAAGGGCTCATGTACTATTACTTTCGCGATAAGCGGGAGCTGTTAAGAGAGGTCATTCGCACGCATTCCTTCTTCGAAGCGGTCAAAGCCAAACAGAGTGAGCTGCTGCAGCTGGAAGGCGTTACAGCGCTGGAGGAATACGCAAGCCTGTACTTGTCTTTCCTCCAAGAGCACAGCTCCTTCCTGCTTCTTGTGTGGTCACCCGAGCTGCTGCGGGATGAGGAAATATCACAGGAGGTGGGAGATTTAATAGCGCAGATGGTACAGCAAGCGGCGATGATTTTGTCCCGTGCAGCAGGAGCCCACTCGATTCGGTCCGGAGCTGTGCAGACTGGGGCATCAATGCTGCTGTCGTCGCTGCTGACCTATGCCGTTGTTCAAAGCAGAATGCCGGCGGAGGAGAGCTCCACTAATCAAGACTATATTCACGAAGTGATCAAGATCGTAATCCGCGGTCTGTCCAAGTAACTATATCTGCCATACGGCCCATCCCGTTCATCTCGGGATGGGTTTTTTGCCTATGAATCGGTAACATTCGTAGTACACATTCACTATATTCGACAAAATATATATTTTTTGTGAAAGAAATGTTGAATCACCTTTTAAAATTGTATTTATATGTTATAATACGTGACATACATATTACACTTGCAGCGTTTATATTAAAGGAGGAGCAGCTATGTTTGACTGGCTGGGTTTCAAAACGGGCTTCCCGTTATGGTGGTCCTTCCGATGGAATCGGCATCTGAAAGCGGACGTAGAAGAAATATTCGAAGGAATTGCGCATACCCGGAGGCAGATTTTAGTCAGCTGGGCGGAAGAATACTGGTCTCACTTGGATCGCCTTCAGCATGTCCTGCAAGCCAACGGACTCTCGCTCAACGAGATTCGATCGGACAGCGCCAAGGTGGAGCAGATATTCACAGATACGGCCAAGCGGGGGGCCGACTTCTCGGAGCTGTTCGTGCTGGACGGGCAGTCGGAAGTCATTTATTCCACGTATGCCGCTCATAAAGGAACCTCCTATGAGGGCAGAAACTCCCTTCTCTCCAAGGGTTTGCAGGAAACGCAGTCCGGCCTTACAAAGTGCCTGTTGGGTCCTTACGCCGATCCGCTGACTTTACGAATCGGACCAAGCACCTCTTCTTTTCATGATGCGGTCACGCTGCTATTCATTCTTCCGATTATCCAGGACGGACGATGGCTGGGAGCCATTTGCGGACGGGTGCCGAATGATGTTATCGGGGACTTGATTCAACGGGAATCAGGGCATGTGTACCCCGATTCGGGTGATAATTACATATTCATGGCGAAGCCGAGCTTCAATAAACATATTGCACCGGGAACGGCGCTTTCCCGCAGCCGATTTGAGGATCTCACCTTCACGCACGGCGACAATCTGAAAGAAGGCGTTCGAACGGATTACGGGATCGTAAGAGTGAAGGATCATACGGAGCTGGAGCTGATTTTCACGGATCCTGCGACAGGGAAGCTGCATCCAGGCGTTCAAAATACGATCGATAACGGAAGCAATCTCTTCGTGGAATTTCCCGGCTATTCCGACTATCGCCACATCCCCGTCATCGGGAAGGGGATCACATTCCAGCTTCCGCACTGCCCGGACGTATGGGGGATGATGTGCGAGGGAGATCTGGAGGAGGTATACCGCATCCGCGGCATTCATTCCAGGGTCAGCCGAATGCATTGGTGGCTGGTGAGCGGAATGGTTGTGCTGAACGCTGCCTTATTCGCCGCTTTGTCCTCGGTGCTTTCCGGCGTGCTGGGTGGGGTGCTCCTGGGCCTTATCAATCTTCTGTTCGGTGCCATCGGCGTGTCCGCCATCGGCCGGAAGGTGCTGAAGCCTACGGAATCCCGGATTCATCAGATCAACCGGTTTATCCGGATCAACGCGGAGGGGCAAGGCGACCTTACCCAGCGGCTGCAAATTTCCGATTTCGATAACGACGAAACAAAGGAGCTGGCCAAGTGGATCAATAATATGATCGATTCCTTGGAGGGCGTTATGCTCCGTGTGAAGCAAGCAGCCGGTGAGGTTCAATCCAGCCAGCTGATGCTGACAGATTCCACGGTGTCAACCGGAGAATCCACCCAGCGTCTTAGCGACAAGGTGGGAGGGATGATCCGCGGCATAAGGCATCAGTTGAAGGACCTCGATGTGGCTAAGGATGTATCGCTCCATATGAGCAGCACGCTGCGCGACCTGGAGCAGAAGGCAGCGGGACAGATCGCCGTAGCTCAGGATGAGGTGGAGAGAATCGGCGGAAAGATGCAGAGCATACAAGCGAAGGTGGACGAAACGAACGATACGATCCGCACTTTCCTGAAGACAACCGAGGAAATCGGCGAGCTGCTGCAGGTGATCGAGGAAATTTCGGCACAGACGAATTTGCTTTCCCTGAACGCTTCCATTGAGGCGGCCAGGGTAGGCGAACACGGCAAGGGCTTCGCCGTTGTAGCGGGTGAAATTCGCAAGCTGGCCGACCTGACCAAGCAGTCGACCGCCCGAATCAGCGATACACTGCAGCATATCGGGCAGCAAGCGGAAGTGGCGTACCATTCGATGGAGGAAGGCTCGAGGGTGGTTACCGAGGGAACCCGAATGGTCGCGACAGCTGCCGAGATTTTAACTCAGGCCGGTACCGAGGATTCGCTGAAAACCCAGGTGGTGGAGGAGGTCGTCGGCCTTATGGAGAAGATCGCCGCCGTAAGCATCGAGAATCGCAAAATTTCCACCGAGGTAGAAAGCACGGTGCAGGATTTGCAGGATAACATGCGTTATGTGAGGGATACGGCCGGAGATGTATCGTCCATCACGAACTCGCTTCTGCTTGTCGTGAATCAATTCAAGCTTACCGAGCATCGCAAAAGATAACTCAAAAAGGAGCTTTACAGATCGATACGGTCTGTAAGCTCCTTTTTTCATGACGAAATTCGTCTTCTGTGATAAAGATCACAGTCCGCCTTGCTAAAATATGGCAAACTTATCTTGGCTAGAGGATAGGGTCCTGCTTACGGAAGGTTCCGGCCAAATTCTCTGCGTCGCGGTCACGATGGTTCTGCTCGTAATCCTCCAGCACATCGATCAAATATTCTTCTCCATGCTTCCGCGCTTGGAAGATGAATTTCTCGCGGTCGACGATCCCGCTAATGTCGTGCCCGCATTCCCGGAGGCATTGCTCGAAGTCCTGCGCGGTAGGCACCGCATGATCTTCGAGGAACAAGAGGCCCCGCAGCTGCTTTACTTCGCCGCCGCGGATCACCTTGAAATGAACCGTATGCTCTTTGGTCATCCTTACCACCTCACTTTTAGGTATCGTTCAAGCGGCTGAGCATCATGTTTTTTTTACACATGTGGACAGCTTCTTATGGATAGAATAATGCGAATATGAGTAAAAATGCAATGGGAGGGAACATGATGGAGGTACATCCCCTCTTATCGGTCGAACAGCTCGCGCTGAAAAAGCATAAGATCTATAAGCAAAGCAAGCTGCGCTACCTGTCCCGATCCATGCTGGCCAGCATGTTCATCGGCTTCGGTGTCATCGTAGCGTTCAAGACTGGCAACTTTTTTTATCTGGAGCATTCACCGCTGACGTATCCTATGGCTGCGCTCACATTCGGAGCGGCCATTATCCTCATCGCTTATGGCGGAGGCGACCTATTTACCGGGAACACCTTCTATTATACCTTTGCCGCCCTGCGCCGCAACATGCGCTGGACGGAGGTGGTGAAGCTGTGGGTTACCAGCTATGCAGGCAACATTCTAGGAGCCGCGGTTTTTGCTCTGCTGATCTACCTCACAGGACTGTTCGCCGATCCGAAGGTGAATGGATTTCTGCTCAGCGTAGTATCGGCGAAAATGCAAGCCCCTGCGTGGGAGCTGTTCTTTCGGGCGATTTTATGTAACTGGCTTGTTTGTTTGGCCTTCTTCATCCCGATGTCGCTGCAAGGAGACGGTCCCAAGCTGTTCGCCATGATGCTATTTGTGTTCTGCTTCTTTATCTCCGGCTACGAGCACAGTATTGCCAATATGTGTACCTTCGCCATAGCCCTTGTTCTGCACCACCCGGGTACCATCTCTTGGGGCGGCGTAATACATAATCTGATCCCCGTCACTTTGGGGAACCTGATCGGCGGATCCCTGCTAATGGGTGTCATGTACCATTACGTTAATAAACCATTTATGGAAGAGGAGCATTAATATGAAAAAAACAAGAATTGTTGTCATCGGCGTCGGAGCGGTAGGCTCTACGACAGCTTATACGTTATTGCTGCGCAACCGCGCGGATGAAATCGTGCTGATTGACGCCAATCAGGACAAAGCGGTAGGCGATGCACTGGATATGAACCACGGCATTCCGTTTATCGGAAAGAGCCGCGTGTGGGCCGGAACGTATGAGGATTGCCGGGAGGCGGACATCATCATCATCACGGCCGGCGCTGCGCAAAGACAAGGGGAATCCCGCATCGACCTGCTTAAGCGCAATGTATCGATCTTCGAGAGCATCATCGGAGAGGTGCTGAAGGTGAATTCCGACGGTATTTTGCTGATTGCGAGCAATCCGGTCGATATCATGAGCTACTTCTCTTTGAAAAAATCGCAGTGGCCCGTCCAGCGCGTCATCGGTTCGGGAACGCTGCTCGACAGCGCCAGGTTCCGGTACTTGATCGGAGAGCACTTGAACATTGACCCGCGAAGTGTGCATGCGCACATTGTCGGAGAGCACGGAGATTCGGAGCTGCCGCTGTGGAGTCTTGCGAATGTTGCCGGCACGGAGCTGGTTATCGATCAGGAGGACAAAGAGCAAATTTTCGCCAATACGCGCGATGCCGCCTATCAGATCATTAATGCCAAGGGAGCTACCTACTATGCGATCGCTCTCGCTCTGGATCGGATCTGTACGGCCATCCTTCGGGATGAAGGCGCGGTGTTGAACGTATCCACGCTGCTTGATAATTATCATGGCATTTCGGATGTGTACCTCGGTGTTCCATGCGTGGTGGACCGCCAAGGCGTACGCGAGGTGCTGAAGCTGAACATTTCGGAAGAGGAGAAGGAGCAGCTGCACCGTTCGGCGAACAAGCTGAAGGAGATTATCGCATCGATCTAACATAAAGAACGGAGCCGTGACGGGAAGCATAAACTGGTACCCATACACTGGACACTTAGAAAAAAGTGTTTAGTGTGTGGGTACCTTTTTGTTTGCAGGCTACTTGTTTTTTCATCCAGTTCCAGTGGCATGACATCTTGTTCCCACGACCAACGATAAGATGGTCATATTTTCACGGACTTATGGGAGAGCCCCTTCGCTTTTGTCCCACATACACCGTGTCCACAAGGCATATATATGAGGAGAGTGGAAAGGGATAAGGATGGGGGAGAGCCATATGCAGACCAAGCAAACGTTCGTCAAAGGGACGATACTTCTCACGCTCTCGGCCTTTATTACGAGAATACTGGGCTTTGTGAATAGCATCGTGCTGGCCCGATTCCTGGGTCCCGAAGGGATCGGGCTTCTGATGATGGCGCATCCGCTCGTACCGATGCTCGTTACCCTGACGAGTCTAGGCTTGCCGGTAGCCATTTCGAAGCTGGTGGCGGAAGCGGAGGTTCGGAAGGACCGAGCCAAAATTCGTAAAATCATGACGGTCTCTCTGTCCATTACGGGCACCATGAGCATCGTGCTGACCTTGCTGGCTGTGCTCGGAGCGGATCATCTCGCGGGATGGCTTTTAACGGATTCCAGGGCGTATTATGCGATGCTGGCTACCTTGCCGATTGCACCGCTGGTCGCCGTTTCCGCGGTTCTTAAGGGATACTTCCGGGGCAAGCAAAACATGAAGCCTTTGGCCCTATCGGATGTGATCGAGCAAATCATTCGTGTGACGCTGATTGCCGCATTGGTGCAAATGCTGCTTCCCTACGGGGTGGAATATGCCGCGGCGGGGGCGATGATCAGCTCGGTTATCGGGGAAGGAGCCGGTTTGCTCTATTTGATCGTATCGATCCGTTTGCATCAGCATCAAACGCGGAGCAGAACCGCTATTGCAAGGGAACAAGCCGACGGAGAAGTACGGGGAACGGCCAAGGAGCTCCTTCAGATCGGGCTGCCGACAACAGGGGAAGGCTTTATTCATTCGATATATCGGGCCATTCAGCCGATGCTGATCACCAAGAGTATGGCTATAGCCGGAATCAGTACGGTGGTTGCTACGAAGCAGTATGGGCTTCTGGTCGGATATGCGTTTCCGCTGCTCATGTTCCCCAGCTTCATCATGCATTCGCTGGCGACCGCACTTGTACCGGCGATCAGCGAAGCCAATGCGCTTCGTCAGCGTGCGCTCATCCATGACCGGATTGATCAGGCCATACGAATCGCCGTAATGATCGGTGCGCCATGCTCTCTGATTTTGTATGTGTGGGCGGTACCGCTTACCACCATGGTATATCATGTGCCGGAAGCAGGGCCGCTGCTGCAGCTTCTGGCGCCGGTGTTTCTGCTGCAGTACATCGAGCCGCCGCTCCATGCCGTATTGCTCGGAATGGGTCAGGTTAAAGCGGTCATGCGCAATTTTATTTTGACCACGGTTCTGAAAGCAGCCGCCATTTTCTATCTCGGCTCTCAGCTCGGAATTGTCGGCGTCGTGTGGGGAATCAATATCGGGCTGATCTTGATCACCTTCCTGAATATGCTGTCGATTTCCCGATGCATCGGCTTTTCATTGGATTTGCGCAGCTTAGTCAAAACGGCGCTTTGTTTAGCCGCAATGCTGCTCGCAGGGCAGGTTACCCTATATATTGCCCGTCATGCAGGGATTCCATTACCATGGTCGGTCGTCTCCGCTATTCTTGCTTCCCTGTGCACCTACATCTATTCCCTTATTGCCACGAATACGATCAAACGTCGCGACATGAGAAAAATTCCCGTTCTTCGTCGTATGTTTACCTAATTATTCAAGCTTGCGAAAGAGACTGCTTCGGCAGTCTTTTTGTGCTGTCCAGGGTCCGAATTAGTAACCAATAAAAATTTGATTTGCTGTCAAAAAAATTGTGTTATACTAGCGTTGTTGTTTACAAAACGTTTACGGGAATTACATGAAAAATTAATATTGGACGTGTGGTGAGTATATGGGGGATCTTCAGCTGCTGCTTAGAGAAACCGGGCTGAGAGCGGCCCGCCGTTTGCCTCTATTTTTATGGTCGGTTTGGATTGTATTGCTTGTAGAGCTGCTTAGCAGAGGGCAGTGGGGAGCTGCTTTCAGCTGGACCTTTCACAAAATACCGGAGCTTTCCTTGAATGCTTTGGTTGTACTGAGTTTAATGCTCTTATTCACTTCCATCATTTCGAATGTTCGGATATCGTTTTGGCTGGTGGCAACGGTTTGTTTGGCCTTTGGCCTCATAAGCGGCGTGAAGCTGTCCATCCTCGGGGTACCGTTCGTTCCGTGGGACCTGTTGTTGACTAGCGAAACCAAAGACATGGCACAGTATATCGGCGGGCTGCTCAATTTTACAACCATCTCCGGGCTGCTGTCATTCATTGGAATAAGCTTATTGCTCCTTTACAAGCTGCCGCCGGTGCGTCTCGTTTTTCGCTGGAAGCAGCGGCTCATTATGGGGGTAAGCTCGCTGATTCTGCTGTCTGCTATTTACAGCGACGACTTTCTATCGCTCAAGAAAATGGTGAACGTGCAGAATTTGGCATGGGACCAGACGGAAAATGTAAAAACCAACGGGTTTCTTCTTTCTACCATCATGAACTTGAAGTTTTTGATTCAAAAGGAGCCCGACGATTACAATGAAGAATCGATCCGGTCGATCGCCTCTTCGATTCCTCCCGTCGTTACGGAGCCGGGGGAAAAGAAACCGAATATTATTGTCGTTTTGAGCGAATCCTTATTCGATATCACGCAAATCAAGAGCTTGAAATTCAGTCAGGATCCGCTGCCCTTCTACCATTCCTTAATGGAGAAATACACCAGCGGCACAATGCTTTCTCCGCAATTTGGCGGAGGTACGGCGAATGTTGAATTTGAAGTACTGACCGGTAATACCATGCGGTTCCTGCCGCAAGGCTCTGTGCCGTATAATCAGTATGTCGATAAAGGGATTGATTCGTTAGCCAGCATTTTGGCGCGGCAGGGCTACGAGACGACAGCCATCAACCCGTTCCATTCCTGGTTTTATAACAGTAAGCACGTGTACGAGAACATGGGCTTTGCCAAGTACATTTCGCAGGAATTTTTCGAACCGGACTATGAAGGTCCCTATATCGCCGACCGAGCTGTAGCAAAGTACATTACGGAAACGACGTCGTCGACCTCAGGACCGGATTTTATATTCGCGAATACGATGGAAAATCATTATCATTACTACCCCGGCAAATTCGAAAAGAACACGATCGAGGTTACCGGTGTCACGGAGTCGAAAGGACTTTTCGAAACGTACGCTCAGGGACTGCTCGGTGTGGATGATATGCTGAAGCGCCTCGTGACGTATTACGAAAACTCGAACGAGCCGACGATTCTGCTGTTCTTCGGCGATCATCTGCCAAGTCTCGGTGACGATTACCTGGCTTACAAAGAAAGCGGTTATCTGAAGGAGAACGATCCTGATTTTGTCAACAAAATGCATCGTGTACCTGTGCTGATTTGGGATAATTATTTGCCGCGGGACCGCAAGGAGCACATCAACATGGACACCTCCTTGATCGGCTCGTATCTTCTAAAGCTGGCGGAGCGGCCGGGCAGCTATTATACCGATTTCTTATATCACCTTAGTCAGCAAACCCCGATTCTGCCTTCAAAGCAGGAAAGCGCAAGGGACGAACGGATGAAGGTGTATGAGAAGCTTCAATACGATATATTGTTCGGCAAGCAATATGCTTATGGGGACATGAAGAACAATATTAAGAAAGAAAATTATGTCATCGGTCTTGGGAAAATGTATGTACGCGATGTCAAGCTGGAAGGCTCAGGCAGTGAGCAGACCCTGAAGGTGCAGGGGGAAAATCTGCCGTATGGCAGCATCCTGCAGGTCAACGGCCAGCCGCTGGAAACCAAATGGCTCGGAACGGGCGAGATCACGGCGGTCGTAAAGAAGGAGCTGCTGACGCAAGCGCCGATGCGGATCGAGATCCTTGTGAAGGATTCGAAGGATGCCGTCGTTGGTAAATCGAACGATTATGTATATACCGGCACAAGTCTGACAACCGCACAGCCTGATACGTATTAATAACGATTCAAAAAGCCGCGATATTCCACGGGAATACGCGGCTTTTTTGTTCATTCGGCGGGAGGCCGCAAGCCCTCCCCAGCGTAAGAAATCAGCGGCGAAATTTCCAGCCTGTCGTCGGACCAATTTCTTGTGTCCACCCCCGCTGCCTGCCGCCAGCGTTTGTGGACGTCCAGTACCTGACGTGTTGCCGTTTCCGGGCTGTCTTCTCCCGTCCTGTTTTTCACCGGAGCGAACTCCTCCTTCCGGTCCATGACAAGCACCGTCATTTCGTCTGCCAGAGGGAAGTAGTCGAAAATAAACTGCTCCAGCTTATACCCGTTCGGTGATTCCGGCATCATAACCTGTCCGGCTTCATCGACCGTCTGCAGCTTTTTGTGCGCGGCATGATACGAAAGCGGATGACCCAGATGACGCTCAACAAAATCCATCCGGAACAGGTGAATGGATAAATTCCCAAGCCCGTATAAATACTGTCCGTCGGCATCGCGCTGCTGAGTCAAGGAGAAGGGAACTTCCGTATATTCCAGAACAGCCGGCCGCCCCTCCCGCTTGCAAAGAATGCCGACCTTCTCTTCGGGAGAGACCTTGTAAGCCGCCTTGGTGGCGATGGGACGGCCATAATGAGCCGCAACACCGACGAAACGCGGGTCGGCTATCTTAATGATGGCATTGTCTACGTTGTAATAAAACAGCCATTCCACGCCTCGTCGCTTGAGCTCCTGAAGGATCCCGGAACGATCCAAAGCATGGAAGGCTTCCCCGTTGCCGCTCGGGGACAGATTCAGCCGATCCTTCTCGGCGAGCAATACTTTCCCTTGTTCATCCATAGCAGGAAGCTCACCCTGTATAAAAAAGAACAGGTCCTTAGGGGAGTAACCAAAATACCGGTGATTTTCAAAAAAACGCACCGTCTCCTCATGGTTATCCGGGCTGGTCATGATACACCATGGAATCGGGCAGCCAGCCCGCGCTGCCAAATTCAGAAGACGCTCCGCCTGAAGCTGAAATAGGGACTTGCCGGAAGGCAAACCGATGCTGAAGGTGCCTTTCGGTCCCGGATGTCCCAGACGGCTTCCTTGCCCTCCTGCAGCCACGATGGCGACAACCTTGCCCATCCGCAGCTTGCTCCAGCCAAGCTCCTCGAAGTACCGCTTCTCTTTCGGAGAATAAGTCTCCCAAGGATAAGCTTCCATTGGGGAAAGCTCTCCCGGAACGGAAGCTTCCTTCCCCAGGGTTTCCTTTGTCAATCGCTGAAGCCGTGCCCAATCCATGCTTTCGACCTGGTCCAGCAGCATCTTGCGGGAGCTGTCAGATAACTCGTGATAAAACCGCAGGATGTGTTCTTGACCCCTCATAAGAAGCTCATGATAAAGTACTTCGTATCTTGAGTTCATGCGGCAAACCTCCGATAAAGTAAGATAAGGATTATTTTACAGCAATTTAATGAAATGTCATCACCTTCCGCAAGCATGAAAAACATTCTTTCTTGTCAATTGGTGTAAAACATATTACAATAGTCCTAGATCAAAAGTCTCCTAAAATTATATGACACCAACCGATAACGGCAAACCATTCGAAAGGATGGGACGCAAAGCCACAGGCCTAAAGAACGCGTGTTCCACGGCAGCTGGGTTACCGAAGAAGGTAAGGTATTCTCATTTTGAAGCCGCTTCCTGTTTTCGGGGAGCGGTTTTTTTATCATGTCAAGCCAAGGTGGGAAACAACAATGTATCAACGTTATATCTTACAAGTCTTGCTCAGCAGCCTGTTGCTTCTGGTTCCGATTCTGCATTTTGCCGATGTTTTTCCTTCCGATGTTTTACAGTTGGTTGTTGGGCTTGCGTTTGGAGGGATTGGGGCGGCAATTGTGATTCGGCTTAGCAAGCGAACAGCAATCATGGAAGAGCATACGCAGCGCTATCAATCGCTGTTCCTACATAATTCAGATGCTGTTTTTATGATGGATTTAAACGGCAGGTTTACGAGTGCCAATAAGGCATGCGAGGTAATTTCCGGTTACTCGTTACATGAATTTCTCAAGCTAACCTATCATCAACTCATTTCACCGGAAGATCTTGAGCGGGGAATGACTTATTTCAACGCCAGCCTGCTAGGGGAAAAGTCGACCTACCAGATGTCGATTCATAGTAAAACGGGTGTCAGGGTGGAGCTCAGCGTTCGCAATGTGCCTATTTATGTTCATGGCAGGCTTGTGGGCGTTTACGGGATTGCACGGGATATATCAGAGACCGTGAACCTGCAGAAGGAGCGCGATGAGGTTCAGCTCTATTACCAATCACTTTACCGAAACAGTCCGGACGCCATCTTCGCTATCAACCTGAAAGGTCAATTTATCAGCTTCAATCCGGCGGCGGAAGTGATTACCGGTTACAGCAGCAGCGAGATGCTCGGACAATCCTTACTAAACTTGCTTAAACGGCAGGATGCGTCTGTAATGGAAGAAGCCTTCCGCGAGCTGAGAACGGGCTCTCCTTGTTCCGAGGAAGTCAAGATTGTTCATAAGACGGGAAGAGACGTAATTGTGCAGGTTGTGGCTGTTCCGCTGCAAATCGATAATGAGCTTGCCGGCATGATCGGTATCGCCAAGGATGTTACCGCCTATAAGCAGTCATTAGAACGTATCGAATATATGGCCTATTATGATTCCTTAACGGGGCTGCCTAACCGCAGCCGGTTCATTGAAGCTACGGATCAAATGATTGTATCTGCGGAAAGCCAACCTGGGAAAGTGGCGGTGTTTTTTATCGATTTGGACCGGTTTAAGGGGATTAATGACTCTCTCGGTCATCAAGCGGGCGATTTCTTCCTGCAGGAGACGGCCAAAAGACTAAAGGAATCCATTCCGGGTTCCGGCATCATCTCCCGATTCGGCGGAGACGAATTTACGGTTGCCCTTCCGGTAACCGATTCGCAAGAGGCAAGTCAAATCGCCGAGCGCATTCGGGAGAACATATCGGAGCCGTATCGCTTTTTGCGGAAATCGTATTATTTGTCTCCCAGCATTGGCATCAGCTTATTCCCGGAGAACGGCGAGCAGACCGTTTCCTTGATCCAGCATGCCGACACGGCGATGTTCTATGTCAAGCAGCAAGGGAGAAATCACTACGAATTTTATAAATCCGAGTATCACACAAAGCTCAGCAAAAAATTACAGATTGAGCAGCTGATGCGCGAGGCATTGCAAAAAGAGGAATTTGAGCTTCATTACCAGCCGATCGTTCATGCGGCAACCCAAGAGATCGAAGGAGTGGAATGCCTGCTTCGCTGGCACAGCCCCGAGCTGGGGCCTATGGCTCCTTCGGAATTCATTCCGATTGCTGAGGAGTCCGATTTGATAGCGGAGCTGGGTGAATGGGTGCTGCGCAAAGCTTGTCGTCAAGCCAAGCGGTGGCAGCTTATGGGACTGGAGCCGATGAGGATCTCCGTCAACCTATCGATCCGACAGTTTGAGCAGGCGGATTTAATCGATAAGGTGGCCGGCATCTTGAAGGAAACGGGATTGGAGCCGAGATGGCTGGAGCTTGAAATTACGGAATCGATGACCATGGATATCTCGAAAGCTATGACGGTTCTGCAGAAGCTGAAGCTGCTTGGCGTCGCTGTTTCCGTCGATGATTTCGGCACGGGCTACAGCTCGCTTAACTATATTAAGAAGCTTTCGATCGACCGGCTCAAGATTGATCAATCCTTCATTCGAGGCTTGCCTACTAGCGAGGAGGATGCCGCGATCGTTGCAACCATTCTGACGCTGGCGGACCGGCTGAGCTTAACGGTTGTTGCCGAGGGCGTCGAAACCGAACAGCATGCCCGTCTTCTGCAGGAGCTGGGGTGCGGCTACATTCAGGGCTACCTCATCAGCCGGCCGGTGCCGGCGCACAAGCTGGAGAGAATGCTTGCCAAGACCATACATAAGATCGGTTAAGGGCTGCCTGCGGGCGGCTCTTTTTTCTATGGAAAAGAAGCCAGATTATTAGCAATGACGATGGCCAAGTTATCATAGTATACTCAGTCTCGTAGCAAATGATACACGCAAGCGGCAAGCCGAGAATGACCCACAAATCCAACAACAAACGGAGGAATTACACCTATATGAAAAAAAGCGCAGCTTTGATTTTGTCCCTGGCAATGGCCTTCTCGATGTATTCTTCCGCTGCATTCGCAGCGGCTTCAGGAACAAAATCGGCTACGACCACAGGTGTGAAGTCCATTGCGGATTTTACCGATTTGCAGCAGCTGGATGCGGCTGCGAAAGCCAAGTTCGAGGCAATGATCGCTGCGGGCGTGTATAACGGATTGACAGATGATACCTTCGGCTTAAAGGAAAAGATGAACCGCGCGCAATTCGCTAAGGTTGCGGCATTGATTTTCGGTTTGGACGTGGATATGAGCTTGAAGAGCTCCAGCTTTAAGGATGTTACGGGCCAGGACCCTGCGAACGGCTATGCACTTCCCTATATCGAAGCGATCGTAAAGGCAGGCATTACGGACGGCGTAGCGCCCGGCATGTATGATCCGGCAGGGGAAGTGACGAAGGAACAGCTGGCGGCGTTCTTAATCCGCGGTCTTGGGCTGGAGTCGCAGGTAAAGGCACCGGCTGAGAAGGCTGACAAGACCATCAGTGACTGGGCTCGCGGCTATGTAGCCCTGGCCCTCGAGAAAAAGCTGCTTTCTAATGGAGAAGACGGAACTTTCGGCGGTACAAGCTTTGCTCTTCGTGAACAGCTTGTGTTATCTTCCTATGAAGCGAAGCAGCAGTTCAAGCCTGTATTTACAGGCAATTATGCAATAGCTTCCTTGAAGGCGACGGATGCCAATGTGTTGTCTGTGGAACTGAACGGGGCCGTTGAGGATCCGAAAGCGGTGAAGCTGGATATCACGAAGAACGGGGCCGTATTGACCGGCGGTTTCACCACAAAATGGAGCGAAGACAAGAGGACGGCGGTGCTGACCTTCGATTCCAAGCTGGATGCCGCGGAATGGACGGTAACGCTTGGCGGACTCTCCAAATTGGACGAAGCGGGGAAGACAGCGAAGCTGAAGACGGATAAAGAAAAAATCAGCAAGCTGGAATTCGTGACGGCTGGAGACATGATGCCGAACAGCCCGGGCAAGAAGCTTCGCGTTGAATTTAAAGCGACCAACCAGTACGGAACCCAATTCTCTTCTCCGGCAAGCGATTTTACCATCTACACCAGCAGCGGGACGGCGGCTCCGATCGGCGGTGAGCAAGCCTTCTACGTGACGCCGGGTGAGGGTTTGAACCGAGGGGCCACCGTATCGATTTCCATTCTTCACAGCGCTTCCGGCAGTCAGGCCAATAAAGTATTTACTGTCGGGGAGCAGCAGCTCATCTCGAAGCTGGAGCTTGGCGAGCTGGTGAACGGCTCCGGCCAGAAGGTAACTACGCTTGATGCTAAAGGCTTTGCTTACCTTGACGTGAAGGCTTACGATCAATATGGCTTCCGGGTGGAAGACAGGAATGACTTGAACAGCGGAATCACGGTAACAACGACGGATATCGACCTGGAAAAAGGCAATCCTGGAGAGGTCGGAGGCTTCGTAGAGAATGCCGTTGGCGATTCCGGTGCGGATCTCAAAATTCGCTCGGTCGGCGACAAGTCCAAGGAAGTGAAAATTTCTTTGGTCGCTCACGGTTCGGGGCAATCGGTTGAAAAGAGCATTGCGATTGTTGCTGCGGGTGTACCGGCAAGCGTGCAATTCGGCGCGTATAACCAAACGCTGGCGAAAGGCGATGTCGTAACGGGCGATGATGCCGTCGATGCAAAAATGTATGTACCTATCATCGTAAAGGATGCTCAGGGGAATGTCCTTACAGCGCAGCAAATTTATGATAACCGCGATAAATTTATGGTGATGGCCAGCGGCGGGGTGACCTTAGCGGATCAGCCGATCTCGGGCAGCGGTAAGTATAAAGGGATGATTGCTTTGAAGAATGCTACCGCAGTCTCCCCGGTTACATTAACGGTGCAGTTGAAGGATTACCCGCAGGGCATGGTGCAAGCGAACCTTGCGGTGAAGGAAGAACGGAAAGCAAACGCAATTCGTTTTGCTCAGACTCCGAAAAATTATATGACGGCAGGGGCCGAGAATGAACTGAAGGTAAAGCTGTACGATCAATATGGCGAAGAGCTGAAATATGATACGAATAAGCAGTATTTGGTACGATACGCTTTAACGGCAAATACCGGTGATGCCGCTACATTGGCAGCCACAAGCTTGTCGAGCAAGCAGCGTGTTGAACCGAACCCGGCGTCGGGCAGAAAGTATGTGCTGCAGCCTACAACTTTAGGGTCCACAGTAACGCATGACTTTATGCTGGCGCAAAATAGCTCCGACCTCTCGGTGGATTCCGTATTCGACAAAGCGTTTGTCTTTACAGCAGGTCCGAATGCCAAGTCCGCAAGCTACACAATGAAAGCGACTCTGTATAAAGAAAGCACCGCAGGTGTGACCGTAAATGGGAAAACTTATGCCGAAGTTAACAGTCTCTCGACAACGATGGAAGTGATTGATGCGGCGGATACCAGCCAGAAGCTGACCTATGAGGTATACATGGATTCCCCGAATCAAACGCTCCTTGCTGCCCATGATTATTTTGCAACAGGCTTGGGGGCGGCAGGCGCTGCAAATGTATTCGATCATTACAAAGGCTTTGCGAAGCAAGTGAAGGTTCGTGCGAAGAAATCGAGCGGAGAAGAGGTTCAGGTACCTTCGAATATCGTATCGGTGTCGTCTACAGATACTCAAGTGGCGGATACAGCCGGTCTTTCCGCCGATGCCGACGGTTTGCGATATGTAGTTGGGGGCAAGGCGGGAACAGCCAAGCTGACCGTAGTATACCGTGTAGGCGGCGGCAATATGCAAACGGCGACGCTTGATGTGACGGCAAAGAACGAGGGTCCGGCAGTAAGCGGCATGACTTTGCAAAGCACGGCGAAAACAGTAAGTGCCTCTGACTTGACGAACGGCGGCAGCGGCTTGTATATGTGGGATGCGAAGCTGGCAGAAAAAATGGTGGTAAAGGATCAATTCGGCGATGAATTTACTGCGATAAACGCTCCGGGCTCCTTGAACGAGGAAGGTCACCTGAACGAACAGGGCTTGGTCAAGGCTCCGGCTCAAGCGGGCTACAACACCAATGAGCTTCTGAAGCTGAGCTTCTTCGTTTCCGATATTACGGGAACGAACCCGGCTGCCATTACGGTGGACGCGAAGACGGGTCTAGTGAACTATACCGGCGCAGCGGGAGATGTCACCAGCTTCAAGCTGAATGTTCTGGCACCGAGCGGTGTGAAAGCTACCTTTGATGTAACCGTCAAATAAGATGAGCTTGGAAAGGGGCTGTCTCATCAGTCCGTGAAAATATGACCATCTTATCGTTAACCGTGGGAAAATACCTTCAGCCTAAGCTCAAACACTTGGTTGCCGTCAATAGATTAGATTTTTATGGAAATGACGGCAATCCAAAACTCGCGCTAAAGCTATTTTCCCACTGACTCGCAGATGAGTCCTATTTTCAAGGTTCCTAGGCCAGCCCTATTTTAGGGAAATAAAAAAAGAGCGATTTTGGTAAAAGGGGCTGTCCCATATGGACAGCCCCTTTTTTAAAACTATAAGAAAATGCCCTTCACCGCGGGCAGTGGGCAAAGGGCAAAGTGATGTTAAGCGTTGACCCCGTTCTGCCGGGCCAGCACTATCGTACTTAGCCAGGCTACCTCCGTTACGGTCAAATCCTTGCGGTAGGCGCGCTCCGCCCAACGGTAATCGGTAAGCAAGCCTTTTTTATACAACCCGTCAAGCGCATCTCCAAGCTGTTTCCACTGCCAATCATGCTCAAGTCTCATCGGAATCCAACCCCCTTCTTCAGCAGCCTGCACGTCAAGCTCATAAAGACGATACCTTTCGATGATGCTGATTAGCTTCGCAGCGTATTGCGGGTCGGTTGCATAACCTGCCGTTTGGAGAGCCCGGGCCGCACCCTGATAGTCCAATTCCCGGCTCCGTTCGAAGAAGCCCGCTCGGGCATAGATTTGATTTTGCTGAAGAAACAAGCTGTGATCCTTCACGCTGTCCGTCCAGCTGTTGTACACGCGAAAGCCGTCCACGATCTCTACCCAGCGTCCGTTCAAATACTCGGATGTGCTGTGCCTCAGCGCCTCTTCATCAATCCCCGTTGCTTTGATGCCGAACAAGTTATTTCCTTTGGCGTATTTTCCGTAGCCGGTCTCTAGGGCGGCTTGCGCAATCGTGATGGACGCCAGCACTCCGGTTTCCACTTGGTCTCTGATGACGGCGGGTGTCAAGGCATCGATAAATTCCTGCGGTGTCAAGCAAGTCACCTCCTCGCAAAGCTATGGCTTTACCATAGTATGCTGGCAGCTGCCCAGAGGTGTTAGTGAGTGTATCGTGTCCGATGAGCGTAGATCCAGTTTTTTTTCATATCCCTGACAAGACCTTCATGACCTCGCAGTACACGACCGACATAAAGATCGAAGGTTGCGAACTCCTGCGGAGTCGGCTCCGTCCAGCGGATTCCCTTAACCGTTTCGTATTGCAGCAGCAATCCGTGTTTTCCTGCAAGGTAGTGCGTAATATGCATCAGGAGGAAGTCCTCCCACGTTGTGGCATCGATCTCCCGTGTGAAACGCCATTCTGCGGGCTGTTCTTCAGCCGAAATGCCGTGAATGGACATCAGGTATTCCGGCTGAAGGAGATAACCTTCCGCGGTGCGTCGAACGGTCAAATCCCAGGCTTCGCTAAAGAGCTGAAGCTCGTCCGCCAGCTCGTAATCCCCTTTAGGCACAATGATAGTAATCATGCATGATTCCTCCCCAACAGATAAAAGTAGATGTGACTTATCATACCACAGCCGGAAGAAAAGCTATATCCTTCCAGTAAGCGAATGAGGTATGATAAATGACAAAAGCAACCAAACGGAAAGGTGGGATTCAGATGCCGGACTGGTCGTATCAAACCTTATTTCGGCCGCTGCTATTTCGTTTGCCCGCAAGGGTGGCGCGCGGTTTCACATTAGGAGCTATGGGGGCGCTGAGCCGCTTGCCGGGGGGAACCTTCGTCATTCGAACGCTCGGCCACATGGAGCTGTCTCCTCTGCTGGAGAGCCGCCGCCTCGGGGTGCCGCTGCGCTACCCGATCGGACTCAGCGGCGGAGTGGATCCGCAAGGGATTGCCCAGAAGGCGCTGTCGCCATTTGGCTTCGGATATTTTGAGGTGGGTCCGATCACTGTAGATGGCTTGGAAAGAAAGGGAACCGTACGGCTGGAGAGGGAGTCGGAGGCGATCCTTTATCAGGACCGATATGGGAATGACGGCCTCGAGCGGATCAGCGAGCGCCTTCGGCAAAAGCAAGGCCACACGGTTCCCCTGATGCTTCGCTTGCGCCACGGCCCGGATCGTACACCGGCTGAGGCTCTCGGCGAGTATGTTCGGATGATGGAGATAACAGCGCCTCATGCCTCCGGTTTTTTCCTGGACTCCATAGACGAGCGTTGGACGATAGCCGAAACGGTGGCATTGCTCGAAGAAGTGGCCGACAGAGCCTTACTCCATAGGAAGCCTATGCTTCTCTATGTTCCGCTTGGCATGTCATTGGAGAAGCTGGTGCCGATAGCTGCCGGCGTCAGGCATGATCGCTGGACAGGATATGTCATTGGGGACACCTTGTACGGACCGGAGGGAGACGTCGTAGGCAAGGACGGAAAGGTTCCGGGACTGATGAAGTTAGAAGCTCTTAGGCAATGGGTCGGCAGTGAGCCGATCATCATTACGGGCGCCGGCATTCACGAGCCTCAGGATGCATTGGAGGCGTTATCCCACGGGGCGGATTACGTTCAGCTGCATAGCGGCTTGATCTATTCAGGTCCCGGTTTGCCTAAGCGGATCAATGAAGCGATTTTGTATCAACGCGTGATGGCGTCCGAGGAAGAGGCTGCCGCCAAGCCACTATCCTTCTGGCATAGCTGGGGCTGGATGTGCTTGCTGGGGGTAGGAATGGTGATCGGCGGGATCCTGGCCTGGTGGATTGCGGCAACGAGTATATTGCTCCCTTACGATGAAGCCTTCTTAGGTATGACGAGGCAGGAGATCGGGCTGGTGAGCGAGAGGCTGCTGCACTTTATGTCGCATGACCGGATTACGCTTGCCGGAACGATGATTTCCATCGGTATTTTATATTTTTTTCTTGGCAGGTTCGGTTTGCGCGAGCAGCAGCATTGGGCCAAGACGGCACTGATGGCCTCCGGGACGGTAGGCTTCTCCAGCTTTTTCTTATTTCTTGGCTACGGTTATTTGGACCCGCTTCATGCGCTTGCCGCTGCGGTGCTGCTCCCGATGTTTATTCTGGCGATGCGAGGGCCCGCGGAGCGTCCGCCCCGCGAGAAGCCGAATCTGCATAACGATGCGTTATGGCGCCGCGCCCAGTGGGGACAGCTGATGCTGGTAGCGCTAGGCTTCGCATTGTCGATAGGGGGGATGACCATCTCCTTGATCGGGATCACGAACGTTTTCGTGCCGGAAGACCTGATGTACTTACAACTGACGCCGGGCATGCTGGATGCCGTTAATCCGCGCTTAATTCCATTGATCGCTCACGACCGGGCAGGCTTTGGCGGAGCGCTTCTGTCCGACGGGATTGCTCTGACGGCGGCGGCGCTGTGGGGGATAAGCCAAGGCCGGCGCTGGCTGTGGTGGATGCTTTTGCTTGGCGGTATTCCGGGCTTTGCGGCAGGCTTCGGCGTCCATGGGGCGATCGGCTATATGGATGTTTGGCACTTGCTGCCGCCGGCGATCGCGGTTTTACTTTATGCAGCAGGGCTGATATTGCTGTATCCGTATATGGCAAAGAAAGGATGACGGCGGCGTATTAGCTTCCTTTGGAGGCAAGAAGTCGAACCGCAGAAGGCAGCTCCTTCATGGACTTGACGGTCACATCAGCAAGATGGAGGCCGTCTGTGGCGACGAGTGAGCCCGGCGGACAATACCAAATGGTTCGGATTCCGGCAGCCCGGGCACCTGCGATATCCTTCTGAAGATCGTTGCCTATCATGATGCATTCGGCAGGGCTGAAGCCTATTTTGGCGAGTAGTGATGAGAAGAACAGAGGCTCCGGCTTGGCCGCACCCAGCTCGCTGGATGTATAAGCGTAACGGAATAGATGTCGTACATGGACGCGCTCCAAAGCTTGACACATGAGCTCGGCGTTGGAATCTCTGGCGTTGGAGGCGATACAGAGAGTGTAGTCCTTATGGAGCTGGAGCAGCGCAGGGTGGATGTAGGGTACAAGACGGACCTCCTCCCACGTTACCATAGGTTCATGCTTGGCGGGATCGTCCGCCATCACGGTGTCCCCCCAATCGAATAGAAGTGCTTTGATGGTGTGGGGCATAGGACTTCCTCCTTATAAGTTGCATTAATATACATGATTATGAATTAATATACATAGCATAGGTTGAGAAAGCAAGACTCATATTGAGCAGTATAAGGCCGATTTGCTTTGTGCCATGCCGGATGGTAGGGTGATAGAAGAGTGTACATAAGAAAGATAGACTACGAAGGAGAGTTTCTATGTTGCTTGATATCAAATCAAGAATGCAGGAAGAAAGCGTCCTGGAGCTAATGGAGTATGCCGTACTGGCCGACTCGGGAGAGCTGGAGCAGGTAACTGCGGAGTATCGGGAGGATGAGAGCTTGGGCCTCTTCGGCTACGTGGAGGAAGAGGATACCATCGGTGTCATCGGCTTCCGTAAAACGGGGGACGAGCTGCGGATCAAGCATATGGCGGTGCAGCCCGAGTACCGCGGCATGGGGTACGGCAGGGGACTGCTGCTGGAGCTTATGCTGCTGACAAAGCCGGAGAAGGTGGTTTGCGAAGCCTATGCGGATGCGGTTGATTTTTACCGGAACCTGGGCTTTGAAGTAATAGCCATAGATGAAGGTCCGGGCGGGGAGCGGTTTGTATGCACCTATGAGGTGCATGCGGAAGAAGAGGAGTGAGCAGGCAAGGCGATAAGCGGTGAGTAGTGATAAGCGTGCAGCAACACCAAGAAGCCGCAGCAGCCTCGAAAGGCCGCTGCGGCTTCTTGCGTGTTACCCGTGTGCGCGGCCGCGGATCCACACGCGCTGAAGCTCCAGCTCGCGGCTGAGCAGCACCGCGTCGGCCTGCTTGCCGGCGGCGAGCTCGCCCGTTACGCCGCTTAGGCCGAGCACGCGCGCGGGATTGCCGCTCGCCATGCGGCTCGCCGCCGGCACGGACACGCCCGCCTCGCGCACCGCGAAGCGAAGCGCGGCGTCCATCGTCAGCGTGCTGCCGGCGAGACTGTCGCCCTGCTTCAGGCGGGCGACTCCGCTGCGGACGACCACGTCGAGGCCGCCCAGCGAATAATCGCCGTCCCCGAGTCCGGCGGCGGAGATGGCGTCGGTGATCAGCACGAGGCCGCGATCACCCTTCGCTTGAGCCAGCAGCCGCACGCCCGCGGCGTGCACGTGATGCCCGTCGGCGATAACCTCCGCCGTGATGCGCTCGTCGGTGAGCACCGCACCGACGGTACCGGGCTCGCGATGGTGCAGTCCCCGCATCGCGTTGAACGTATGGACAGCGTGGCTCAGCCCGCTGTCCGCCGCCGCTTGCACCTGCGCATACAGCGCGTCGGTGTGGCCGCAAGCGGCGACAATGCCGTGCTGCACGAGCGCACGGATATAATCCGGCGCCCCGTCCGTCTCGGGCGCCAGCGTCTGCATCCGCACCAGGCCGGGGTAGCGGGAGGTCCAATCGTCCAGCCAGGTCGTCTGCGGCGGGACGATGAAGGCCGGGTTCTGAGCGCCGGGCCATTTCACGCTGATGAACGGGCCTTCGAGGTGCACGCCGGCAAGCTGTGCATAAGGCATGTCACCGCTGCGGTAGTCGGCTACGCGCTCAAGGACGCCGTCGATGGCTTCCTTCGAAGCCGTGACCGTCGTAGCGAGCATGGTTGTCGTACCGTGGGAAGCATGGAAGCGGGTGATGGCATCCAAACCCTCACGGCCGGCATCCATAAAGTCGTGGCCGTAGCCGCCATGGACATGGATGTCGATGAAGCCGGGAAGCACCCAGCCGCCGCCGGCATCCACCGACTCCCCGGCGCCTTCAGGCAGCGGATCGGATGAGCTTCCGATCTCCCGGATCAGCCCGTTCTCCAGCAGCAGCCAGCCGCCGGAAATCACGCCTTCCGGTGTGACAATATCACCATTATGAATGAGTGTGCGTACCTGCGACATCGCGCATCAGCCTCCCCGCTTCGGAATCGAGCAGCACTACGAGATTCGCATGCGTTTGCAGCAGGGAAGCCGGGCAATCCGTAGTGATCGGACCGCACAGGGAGCGGTGCACAATCTCCGCTTTATCGGCTCCTTTGGCGATAAGCAGAATCGTCTTCGCCTGCAGAATACCGCCGACGCCCATCGTCAGCGCGTGCGTCGGAACCTCCGCTTCGCTTGAGAAGAAGCGCGCATTGGCCTTCCGCGTATTCTCGGCCAGCTCGACAACATGAGTCTTGCCGACCAGCTCGCTGCCAGGCTCGTTAAAGCCGATATGCCCGTTATGGCCAACACCTAGCAGCTGCAAATCAATGCGTCCGGCGTCCTCCAGCAGGGCATCGTATCGGTCGCATTCCTGCTCCGGATCCGGAGCGGAGCCGGAAGGAATATGGATGCGGTCCGGAGAAACATCGATATGACGGAATAAATGCTGCTCCATATAGTATCGGTAGCTTTGCGGATGATCCGCCGCGAGACCGACATATTCGTCAAGATTAAAGGTCGTCACGCCGCGAAAGCTAAGCTGACCCTGGGCGAAACGGCGTACCAGCTCCTCATAAATCCCTACCGGGGTTCCCCCTGTCGCCAGACCGAGAACGGCACGCGGATGGCTGCGAACGAGATCGGCTACAATCGAGGCGCCGGTATCGTTCAGTTCCTCTGCAGTGCGGCAAATGTGAATTTGCATAGACTCCTGCCTCCTTGATGATAGTTTTCTTAAAAATCACCTGTATTTATGATTGAAAAAATCATAATTATGATTTAAAATTTCATTATCTTGATTATATGATCGCAAAAATTGGATGTCAATGTACATTTCCAACGGTTCAATGAAAAGGGGCTGAAACAAGATGAGCGATACTCCCGTATCGAAGGGCGATCAGCGCCGTCAACAAATCATGACGTATTTGAAGCTTCATGGAAGAATAACCATACAAGATATGATTCAACACTTCGGCTGCTCCGAAGCAACGGCAAGGCGCGATTTGGATTTGCTGGAGAAGAAGAGCGGACTTGTAAGAACTATCGGAGGCGCGCTTCTCGAGAGCTTTCCGGTCGTGAAGGAGACCTCCTTCAGGGAACGCTCAGGGCGTCTGTGGGCGGAGAAGGAAGCGATTGCCGCCAAGGCCATGGAGCTGATCGAGGAAGGCGACATCATTGCGCTTTCCGGGGGTACGACGAACTACTTAATCGCACGTAACCTGAAGGAACGGAAGGCGCTCACGGTAGTGACCAATGCCGTCAATATCGCTATGGAGCTTGCCGAAAGCGAGCATATTCAGGTAGTCGTTACCGGCGGGGTCATGCGCAATAAGAGCTTTGAGCTGTGCGGGCCCTTAACGGAGAAGCTGATCGAACACCTGAACATCGGCAAGCTGTTCCTCGGGGTCGACGGATTGTCCGAGCAGGGCATCAGCACGTTCTCCGAGCTTGAGGCCGCTACCGCCCGAACACTGATCCGTAAAAGCCGGCAGACGATCATCGTTTTCGACCATACGAAGGTCGGCAAGCCGTCCTTGTTTCATATTTGTCCGTTAAGCGACCTGGACGGATGTGTCACCGACCGGCCGCTGCAGGCGGATTATGAAGAGCATTTAATGAAGTACGGCGTACAGATTCATGTAGCTCAAGGACAATTACCAACATCCAACGATTGAAGGGAGCTTGGCCCGAATGAATTATGTCATCGGCTTTGATATTGGCGGAACGAATATAGTAGGCGGAATTTTGAACGAAAAGCTGGAGCTGCTGCAGCAAAAAAAGATATCGACGGAAGCGGACAAAGGTCTTGAGCATGTGATCAACTCGTTAACCCAGCTGGTGGATCGTTTACTGCAGTCCGTCGATGCGGGCAGGGAGGAGCTGCTTGCCGTCGGAATCGGCACACCGGGCTTGGTCGATCCGGTAAAGGGTGTCGTAATCTTTGCAGGAAACCTCGGTTGGCACCATGTCCCGCTGGCGGAAAAGCTTCAGGCGCTGCTTCAAGTCCCGGTCACCATTGATAACGATGTCAGAATGTATGGCTATGGAGAGAAGCTGAAGGGAGCCGGACAAGGAGCGGAATGTATGCTAGCGGCTACCCTCGGTACGGGAATTGCGGCGACGGTCATCGATAAGGACGCTATCTTTTATGGCAGCGGCTTCATGGCGGGTGAGATGGGCCACATTCCGATGCCGGGCGAATCGACAACCTGTGTTTGCGGGTTAACCGGCTGTCTCGAAACGGTGGCTTCAGCTACCGGAATCGAGCGACAAGTTCAGGAGGCGCTGGATGCGGGTGAGACGAGTCTCTTAAGCGAGCTTCGGCAGGAGCACGGACGTATCACGGCCGCCATGGTATCCCAGGCCTACGATCAAGGAGACGCGCTGGCTGTTCGTGTTCTTACTCATACCGCGCATGTGCTGGCCCGAGGGCTTTCCTGCGTGATCCCTATGATCAGTCCCGATGTGATTGTACTGGGAGGAGGCGTTTCCTTAGCCGGTGACCGATTGTTTGCACCGATGAGAGAGGAGCTTTCCAGACTGGTGTATCGCGGCTACTTGGAGCGTTTGACAATTGTGCCCGGGCAGCTGATTGATACGGGCGGGGTCATCGGCAGTGCGGCCTTGGCTTACCATAAACGAAACATTTAGCCATCCGGTTCTCTCGGATGAGCCATACTTGGGAGTACGTTTTATGAAGCGTATTCCTTAGGTAGGGCTTCATCTGAGGAGAACCGGATTTTTTTTATAAAATCCCGCTAGAATTGACATTGGAGAAGCAGGAAAATCCTTCTTCCTTGAAGAAAGGATTACACGTCTGAAACCATGGGATCGGAGTTGCTATGGAAGCCGATGAAACGGGATATCGGGTTGGAGCTGAACACAGAGCTATACCAGAATGCTTTTGACCATGCGGCAATCGGTATGGCGCTTGTTGCATTGGATGGCCGATGGATTAAAGTAAATCGTGCATGGTGCGATATGGTAGGGTATAGCGAGCAAGAGCTCCTTTCCATACAGGACGTAAGCATTACGCATGAGGAGGACCAAACGCTAGGAGAAGATTTTGTCGGAAGGACGCGCAGAGGCGAGCTGTCCCAGTTCCGGTTGGATAAACGGTATATCCATAAATCCGGGGGCATCCTCTGGGTACAGCTGAACGCTTCTGCGGTGCAAAATCAAACCGGTGAGGTGCTGTGCATTTTCGCCCAGCTGCAGGACATTACAAGTCTCAAACGAATGGAGCAGCAATACCGCTCTCTCATCGCTTATAATCCCGCGGGCATTTGCTCCCTTGACCGGGCGGGTATCATTACCGGGGTGAATCCTTCGATGGAAGCAGTCACCGGCTTTTCCGAGAAGGAGCTGGTGGGGAGGTCCTTCCGGAGCCTGCTCATGAATCCCGATTCATGCCCGAATTTGCCTACAGCAGATAAGGAAGAAGAGATACATCCCAGTAATATGGAAATGGCGGTTCGGGATAAGCTCGGCCGTCGCGTAGAGCTGGGAATAAAAAAAGTGCCTATTCTGATTGACGGCCGGTCGGAAGGCTTATATCTCATTGCCCGGGATATTACCCCGGACAAGGCAGCCGAAAAAGCGCTGCTCCACATCCAGCAGGACTTTCAGGAGGTCGTCCGCCAGCAGCAGGGAATGACCTTTAAGTTTACCGAGAAGAACGGCAAGTTCATTCATACCTTATGCGACGGGGAGCTGATGTATCGGCTGGGGCTGCGCTCAGAGGACGTCGTAGGTAAGGACCTGAGCAGAATTCTCCCTCCCGAGCAGGTCGACATCAAGGAGCAGTACTACCGCCGCGCCTGGGAAGGCGAAGAAAAGGTGCAATATGAAGGGACGCTGAACGGTATCACTTATATTGCCTCCTTGCGGCCGATTATGAGGGACGGACGTGTTGTTGAGGTCATCGCCTCCTGTGTGGATATTACGGATCGTAAACGCGCGGAAGAGCTTCTCCGCAAATCGGATCGATTGGCCGTCGCCGGGCAGCTGGCAGCGGGACTTGCTCACGAAATCCGCAATCCCCTGACATCCTTGAAGGGCTTTCTGAAGCTGATTCAATCGAAGGAAAGAAACCAATCGCAATTTTTCGAGCTGATGAGGGTCGAGCTGGATCGGATACATTTTATCGTAAGCGAGTTTCTCGTCATTGCGAAGCCGGAGGCCATCAAGCTGGAGTGTAAGAAGCTATCGGACATTCTGGACGATGCGGTTGCAGCGATAAAGCCGGAGGCTATTGTCAACCAGGTGGACATTCAATGGACCGCCCATCCGGCACTGCCTGTAATGGAATGCTCGGAGATCCAGATCAAGCAAATGCTGCTTCATTTATTTCAAAATGCCATCGAAGCGATGCCGGGCGGAGGCGTCCTAAGAATCGAAGCCGGATATCAGTCCGGGCATGCGGTCATTTGTATTCGGGATAACGGGAAGGGGATGTCGGAGGAACGATTAAAAACGCTGGGTGAGCCGTTCTATACAACCAAAGAGAAGGGTACCGGTCTTGGACTTATGGTATGCTTCAAAATTATAGAAGCCCATAAAGGGAGCATTAGCTTCCGCAGCAAGCCGAATGCAGGCACTGAAGTGGCAGTGATGCTTCCTTGTACAGAACAGAGGGATGTTTAATGGAAACTAGAGTATATATAAGAGACGCGCTGGAGCAGGGGAAACGAAATATTGTCGGGCGCTGGCTTGATGCGGTTGATGCTGAGTTTCCGGGGGTGTACGATAGAAAGCAGCTTGAAAAAAACGGAGGCCTCTACTTTGAGCTGCTGGCGGACGCACACATTCCTTTAAAGGAGCATCCTGATGTTTCGTTCCTAAGAAGCTTGTGCGAATATCATTCGGGTATTGGGACACCGCTGGTGCACATGCTGCACAGCTCCCACATATGGCGCAAATGTGCCATGGACGAAATTCTCCGTCACGATGCCGTTAGCATAGAGCGGAGCGGACGAATCCTCATGGAGCTCAATAATCGGATCGATGAAATCCAGCGGCACATCTGCGATATTTATTGGGACTTTGCCCAGCAGGGATTAGCCGACCGCGATCAGCAAATCCAGGAGCTGCACCATGACCGTCTGAATCTGGTGGGCAAAATGGCGGCAAGCCTGGCTCATGAGCTGCGCAATCCGCTTACTTCCATCGGCGGCTTCCTGAAGCTGATACGCGCCAAGCTGCCAAGCGAGACGGACAAGCAGGTAAACAAATATTTAGATGTCATCGAGCATGAATTTGCCAGCTTTCAGATGCTGATTACGGGCTTCCTAAGCTTCTCCCAGAAGCGCGCTTCCGAGGAGCCGTTCATTACCGTGTCTGCCGCGGAGCTGCTTCGCCCTGTGCTGACGCTGATCGAACCGCGGCTCATCAATGAGAATATTGAGCTTAAGGTGCTGGAGCAGGACCGTATTCTTCTGAATGTGCAGAAAATGGCGCTGCAGCAAGTCATTTCGAATATATTGAACAACAGCATTGATGCTCTGCTCGAGTCCGTCAAGCCCACTAGGGGAATTGTTATTCGCTTTTGGGAAGATGAGATCACATCCTATATCGGGATCAGCAACAACGGACCGCGAATTCCGGATCACATCCGGGACCGGTTGTTTGCCCCTTTTGTAACCGGCAAGGAAACGGGGACCGGTCTCGGTCTCACCATATGCCAGAAAATTATGGCTCAGAACAACGGAGAAATTTCGTATGCCTCTACAGAGGAGGAGACGACCTTTGTGCTTGCGCTTCGCAGACAATAAACACAAGGTGCGGCCCCAGGTTTGACTTTCATCTGGTACAATTTGTATAATCATACCGATTCTGCCACAGGGAGTGAGAAGCGTTGAACATTTTGTTTCATGGACATTCCTGTTTTCAGATCAGTGATGGTGAGCATTCGTTACTGATTGATCCGTTCATTTCGGGCAATTCTCTGGCCGTCACGAAGCCGGAGGAGATCAAGACAGAGTACATCCTGCTGACCCACGGCCACCCGGATCACATTCTGGACACGGTGCCGATCGCCAAAGCGAATGATGCCAATGTCATTGCGACCTTCGAGCTTTCCACCTACATGGGATGGCAAGGGCTGAAGACCCGGGCCGTCAACATCGGAGGGCGGCTGTCGCTCGGTTTTGCAGAGATTCAGATGGTACAAGCCTTTCACAGCTCCGGCATTATTGATGAAAAGGAGCAAAAGATCATTTATGCCGGGATGCCGGGAGGCTTTCTCATTCATTGGAACGGGAAAACGATCCTGCACACCGGAGATACCAGTCTGTTCTCGGATATGAAGCTGATTGGCGAGCGCAATGCTATCGATGTGGCGTTTATCCCGATCGGTGACGTCTTTACCATGGGACCGGAGGATGCCGCTGTTGCGGCGGAGTGGCTTCAGGCCAGATGCGTGGTACCGATGCATTATGATACGTTTCCGCCGATTGCACAGCAGCCGGACCGTTTCGTTCAGCTCCTGAGCGAACGGGGAATCGCGGGCAAGGTGCTCCAGCCGGGACAATCGTTGAAGCTGTAAATGCAGGAGGGCCGTCTTCAAAGGCGAAGAGGCTCTCTTTTTTAAAATTGACTTTTTAAACTAATATGTTTATTATATATATAAAGTAATCATTACATATTGAGGAGTGTGACGCTTCCATGTATGATGTTGCGATTATAGGTGCCGGTCCGGCCGGAGCCAGTGCAGCGCTGTTTACGGCCAAGGCAGGCAAGAAAACGCTCGTTATCGACAATGATAAGAGCATCACCAAAAGGGCTTGGGTTGAGAATCATTATGGCGTCATGGAGATCACAGGACCTGATCTTGTGGAGATAGGGAAGAAGCAGGCAGCCAAATTCGGAGCGGACTTGATTGCCGCTACTGTGAACCATATTACGAAAACCGATGCGGGCTTTACCGTAGAAACGGATCAAGGCGCGTATGAGGCGGCCCATGTGATCGTGGCAACCGGCTTGTCCGTGGATCTGGCGGATAAAACGGGAATCAAGACCAAAGAGGGCACGGAGCCCCGAATCAAAACCGTGTTCGATGTGGATGTACAGGGCAAAACGAACATTCCAGGCATCTGGGCAGCCGGTACGATTGCGGGCGTGAGCATGCATACCATCATCACCGCAGGCGACGGCGCCAAGGTAGCGATCAACGTCATCAGTGAGCTGAACGGCGAACGGTATGTCGATCATGACGTGCTGAAGTCTTAAATCGAATTAGCAGCATTTCTCGATCCGCAGGGCGATAGCCTGGCGGATCGTTTGCATTTCATCGTTATAACGATTCTCGGTCTTGACGGAAAGAAGCCGCACGTGCCATCATATAGGTTACGTTAAGGAGAGGGGAAGAAACGCAGCATGAAGAAATCTACATTAAAGATCATTCCTGTTCAAACGATAGAGCAGCTGGAGGAATGCTTTTCGATCCGGTTTAAGGTATTCGTGGAAGAGCAGCAGGTGCCAAGGGATTTGGAAATCGATGAATATGATGCTTCCCCGGAGGCTTGCCGTCATTTTGTACTTCGAGACGGTGAGATTCCTGTGGCTACCGGCCGATGGAAGCCGTTCGAAGGGAATGCTGCCAAGCTGCAGCGCATTGCCGTTCTGCCGGATTATCGCGGTCAGGGGGTAGGAAGACTGGTGCTCCGGGCGTTGGAGGAAGATGCCGCCGCCAGTGGCTGTACTTCCGCCGTATTGGACGGACAGATTCAAGCGGAGGCCTTTTACCGGAAGCTAGGGTATGAAACGATATCCCCGGAGCCTTTCCTCGATGCGGGGATTTGGCATGTACGTATGAAGAAAACAATAGGCTAATAGGAGCCTTCATCAGTTAGGGGGAGAAGCCAGAGCCATGAAGAGGTTTTCCAAAATACCGGTCGGCGAGTACAGCCGGTTATTGAAGCAGTACTTGCAGTCCCAAAGGAAGAGCATCATTTGGCTGTCGGTGCTGCTGCTAAGCGGCATCCTGCTGCAGCTGGTGCACCCCCAGATCATTCGGTACTTTATCGATACGGCCCAGTCTCAAGGCAGTATGGAACCGCTTTGGTATGCAGCCCTTCTGTTTCTTGGCGCTACGCTTGTGCAGCAGCTGGTGTCGGTTGCCGCCGCATATGTAGGGGAGAACGTAGGCTGGGTGGCCACGAACCAGCTTCGGGGCGACGTCGCCGCGCATTGCCTGAAGCTGGATATGTCGTTCCATAAATCGCATACCTCGGGGGCGATCATTGAACGAGTGGACGGCGACATTAATAACCTGGCGAATTTCTTCTCCAATTTTGTTATCTCGCTGCTGAGCAATCTGGTGCTCGTGATCGGCATGCTTGTGCTTCTTTTCCGCGAGGGCTGGCAGATCGGAACGGGGATGCTGGCCTTCGTCGTGTTTGCCCTTCTGTCGATCAACTACATCCGTAAGTTTGCCGTACCTCACTGGGGACAGCTGCGGCAGATGAGCGCGAAGTTTTTCGGGTTTCTGGGCGAGCATTTGGAGGGAACGGAGGACACCCGGGCGAACGGGGCTACAGGTTATGTGATCCGCAGGTTTCATGCCCTGCTGCGAGAGTGGCTGCCTCTGAGGGTCAAGGCTTTCATGGGCTGGGCAGCGATGTGGATTACGACCATTGTCGTATTTACGATCGGGAATGCCGTTGCTTTCGCGGTATGCGCTTACTTGTGGAACAAGGGCTCGATTACACTGGGAACGGTGTATATGGTGTTTTATTATACCGAGCTCATGGCGAAGCCGATCGAGAAGATTCGGACACAGATGGAGGATCTGCAAAAAGCCGATGCCAGCATTACTCGTGTAAGGGAGCTCCTGCAGACGCAGTCCGCCGTTCAGGACGGGATCGGTGCCCCTATTGCGTCGGGAGCCTTGTCGGTTACGTTTGACAAGGTATCGTTCGGATATGAGGACAACCGTGCGATTTTGCACGAGGTGGATTTTCATTTGGAGAAGGGCAAGGTGCTCGGTTTGCTCGGCCGCACGGGCAGCGGGAAAACGACAACGGCACGGCTGCTGCTTCGCTTCTATGATCCGCTGCAGGGAACAATCCTGCTTGAGGGCACGGACGTGAAGAAGGCAAAGCTTCATGAATTGCGCAAACGTGTCGGCATGGTAACGCAATCGATTGAGATCTTCCAAGGGACCATTCGCGACAATCTTACGTTTTTTGATGAGAAGGTGGAGGACACCCGTGTGATTGCTGTTCTGGAGGAGCTTGGCATGGGCGCTTGGTACCGTTCTTTGCCAAACGGCTTGGATACGCAGCTTGAATCCGGAGGCGGCGGTCTGTCGGCCGGGGAAGCCCAGCTGCTGAGCTTCGCGAGAGTGTTCCTGGCCGATCCGGGGCTCGTCATTCTGGATGAGGCTTCGTCCCGGCTCGATCCCGCAACGGAGCAGAGGATCGAACGTGCCATAGGGCGGCTTCTGCAGGACCGAACCTGCATTATTATCGCTCACCGGCTCGCCACGATTGAGCGGGCAGACCGCATTATGGTGCTGGATAACGGCCGGATTGCGGAATACGGCGACCGGAAGGCGCTTGCAGCGGATCCGTCATCGGCTTACAGCCGGCTGCTCGAAACGGGGATGGAGGAGATGCTCGTATGAGTACTTGGTCGTTTCTATGGAATTTGACCCGATACCGGCTGGGGATGTACACGCTGAATGCACTGGCATGGACGCTAATCTATTTGGCGCCGATCGTTCCCGGTTTGCTGACGAAACAGTTTTTCGATACCTTATCGGGACAATCTCCTTATGAGCTCGGGGTCTGGGCTCTGATCGGGCTGCTGCTTGCAGCAGCGCTGGGGCGGGTAATGCTGATCATTTTCGGGTTTATTACCGATGTTCAGTTTCGTTTCCGCGTCGGAGGCCTGCTGCGCCGCAATCTGCTCGTGCATGTGTTGAAGGAGCCGGGAGCTCGCGCGATTCCTTGCTCTCCGGGGGAGGCAATCAGCAGCTTTCGCGATGATGTCGATCAAGCGGAGGAGACGATCAGCTGGTCGGTGGATGCGTTCGGGATGACGTTCTTTGCCATCGTGTCCTTCTTCATTCTCATTCAAATCCATGTCCAGATGACGCTGTGGGTGTTTCTTCCGTTGGTTATGGTAGTGACCGTCGCCCAGCTGTCCACAACCTTACTGCAGAAGTACCGTGCTGCCAGCCGGGAGGCTACTGCGCAGGTGACCGGAGCGATCAGCGAGATGTTCTCCGCCGTGCAGTCGATACAGGTTGCCGGGGCGGAGGATCGGGTAATCGGCCGGTTCCGCCGGCTTAACGAGCAGCGCCGTGAGGCGACAGTGAAGGATAAGCTGCTGACCTCGACGCTCGACTCCGTGTTTTCCAATACGGTCAATTTCGGAACGGGATTCATTCTGCTGCTGGCCGCATCGGAAATGCGCAGCGGGACGTTCTCCGTCGGGGACTTTGCCCTGTTCGTCTATTATTTAACCTTTGTCACTCAATTTATCCAAAATTTTGGTAAATTCATTACGTATTACAAGCAAAGCAGCGTTGCCAAGGACCGGCTGGTGGGGCTGCTTCAGGGAGCCGATCCGCACCGGCTGACGGAGCATCATTCGCTTCATCTTCGCAGCGCCGGCAAGGAGCAGGAGGAACCGGCGAATGCCGGAAGCATGGCGGCTTCCGATCCTCTGGAGCGGATGGAGGTGCGGGGGCTGACGTACCGTTATCCCGATACGGGCCGGGGCGTCGAAGGAATTAGCCTGAGTCTCCCGCGCGGCTCCTTCACGGTTGTTACCGGACGAATCGGCTCCGGCAAAACGACCTTCGTCCGCGCGCTTCTCGGCCTGCTGCCGATGCAGTCGGGCGCCATTTATTGGAACGGGAAGCAGGTGGAGGCGCCGGGCGACTTTTTCATTCCTCCGCACAGCGCTTATACTCCGCAGGTGCCAAGGCTTTATAGCGATACGCTGCGCAATAACATTATGCTGGGACTGTCGGCTGACGAAGCGAGGCTGGAGCGGGCGCTGCACTCCGCGGTGCTGGAGCCGGACCTGGAGCGGCTTCCCTCCGGGCTGGAGACGGTCATCGGCCCGCGCGGGGTGAAGCTGTCCGGCGGCCAAGCGCAGCGAACGGCAGCGGCGCGGATGTTCGTTCGCGAAGCGGAGCTGCTCGTGTTCGACGACCTATCCAGTGCGCTCGATGTGGATACGGAGCGCAAGCTGTGGGAGCGTCTGGATGAGCAGCGCCAAGGAGCGGCTTGCCTTGTCATTTCCCACCGGAAGGCCGCACTTGCGCGTGCGGATCAGATTGTGGTGCTGAAGGACGGCCAAGTGAACGGCATAGGCACGCTGCAGGAGCTGCTCAAAGAGAACGAGGAGCTGCAGCGGCTTTGGCACCGGGAAGAAGGGTGACGCCCTTTGGATTTGATTTCAGGTGCTAACCGCATTTCCCGGGCAAGCGCACAGATTGACAAAAATCCCGAGCATTCGTCTTTGAAGGACCGAATGCTCGGGATTTCGTCGTTATAAGCAGCCGGATAGCCGCACCTTATCGCAATGCATTCACCAGAAACGGAGCCGTATCCGATTCTGCAATCACCTGCTCCTTCGAATCGATTACCTTCACCTGTACGGAATGCAGCCCTGCGCGAGTCAGAATGTCCTTCGGCACTTCGGCGCTTAGAGTCCCCTCGTCATGCCACTTCGTTGTAAGCTTCTTGCCGTCCATGAACAGCGTGCTGCCTATGCCGAAGCGATGGCCTCTTACCACCATAACCGAACGGCCATGCTCCGTGCGGAACGATTCACCCAGCATCACCGAATTTGGCGATACGGAGTCAATGGCCTGCTCATAGCCGTGCTGATACCCTGGCGGATCAATCAAACCGGCGGCTCCGCCGATCTCCGCTTGAAGCCCCGCTTCCTGCAGCATCCGATATTCCTCCACCAAGCTCCGATCCACGCTATATTCGGCATAGTGGCTCTCCGGGGGCACAATCGGCATCCGCTTGGATAGCTGTTCCAAATAATCGGTAAAGGCATTTCCTTGCCGGCCCGCTGCCTTCAGGACGTAAGGTCCGAGGAAGGAGGGACTCATATTCAGTGTCTCTGTCGGAAGCGTAACCGCGTTACTCCATACGAGCAATGGAACGCGGTGCATTTTTTCCAGAAAATCAGGATCGTTCTCCCCGCTGATATAGTGCGTGTCACGATAGATGAAATAGTCCTTATCGAAGTACGGCAGATGATCGCCGAACCACACCAGCACCACCGGCTCGCCGGACCGGTTGAAATAATCGACAAGCTCCTGCAGCATGTGATCCGCACCGGAGCTGCCTTGCGCATACGTCTCCAGCACTCCTCGGGCCTCACGTCCCAGGCTGCCTTTCACGTCGATCGTGTTTTTGTCAAACTTGCCTTCAAAGTAATGATAGTGGTTCTCCATTGTGTTAGCAAAAATAAAATCGGGCCCCTCGGTCTGCCGGGTTTGCTCGATAATCCGTTTGGCTACTGCGTGATCTCCGATATACGGGCCTACGAATTCGTCGGGGTTGAAGTAGTCATAGCTGATGAACCGCTGGAAGCCTAGATGCTTGTACACCTCGGAGCTCCCCAGATGCCAATGATGGTAAGAACTAATGGCGGCGGTGGAATATCCCTGACCGGCCAAAATATGTGCAAGCGAGCCTGTAGGCTGCTTGATGACGGTTTCATAAGGATTCGAGCCATCCTCGAAGAACCGGTACGATTTGCCTGTCAGCACCTCCAGCTCCACATTTGCCGTTCCGCCGCCGAACATGGGGGAAAGCATCGTTCCGCTCGGGTATAGCTCCGCCAGCCGGCGAAAGGTTGGGATCGGATCCCGGGAAAATTTCACGTTCGGCAGCCGGGTCATGTCCCAAAAGGTTTCGCTTAGTACGATGATGATCGTCGGCTCCTTAGACAGCGGTCCCGTCGGGACTACGGTCGTATCGAAGCTGGTCGGTGCTGCGGTCGGCGATTTGGCCGCTTTGTTCAAAATGGAGGAGGATTCTAAGGTGAGCAGTGCAACAGCACAGGTGATGATTGTCAGCAAGCGTAAATAAAAGGGCATCCACGGCCACCCGCTTCATAGGAAATGAACTTTCATGAGTGACATTATATCATGTCCGGTCGGAGGTGGGAATTCCTCGGCAGGCCGGTTTGAGGCAGGTTATTCTTGGATAAAATGAGGAGACGGCAACGAACCCTACTACAATAAGGAGTGTTGAACTGTGGAAAGAACCTTCCTGATGATCAAGCCGGACGGAGTGCAACGAAAGCTGGTCGGCAAGCTTGTACAGCGATTTGAAGAGAAGGGCTTCGAGCTGCTGGGGGCCAAGCTGATGCATGTAACAAGAGAGCAAGCGGAAGCCCATTATGCGGAGCATCGCGAGAAGCCGTTTTTCGGTGAGCTGGTGCAGTTTATTACGTCGGCTCCTGTGTTCGCGATGGTATGGCAGGGGACTAATGTTATCCAGCTGTCCCGAGCAATGATGGGGAAGACGAATCCGCTTGACGCCGCTCCGGGAACCATCCGGGGAGACTTTGCCGTAGAGGTGGGCTCCAATGTGATTCACGGCTCGGATTCCAGAGAAAGCGCCGAACGGGAAATTGCGAATTTCTTCCCTGAAGCAGCATATAATCAGCCTATACCTACAGAACATGGTATCAGTGAAACAGGCCTTCCTCTTCAATAGGAGGCCTTTTTTTATATGGTTATGTGCGCCCACTGGTGATGGTTTGAAGCAATGTGTGTGGGGTGCAATGCTGTTACACAAGACAATTTCATAATAATATTGACTTCAATCGCACCAATTGAGCTTTGGCAGCGCAAATCTGCTTGCGACTTCTGCCCATTAAGATGATTTTCATAACGTTACAAGGAGCATTACCGACCCGATATAAGCGCTAGACGCCTGTAACGCGATTTTTTCATTTTACGGTGGCAGATGAACACATTTTTGGTACAGTAAGATGATTTCATAACGTTACAAGGAGCGTTACCGGGCCGTGTTAAGCACCATACGCATTGTAACGCGATTTTTTCATCTTACAGTGGCAGATCAACACATTTTTGGTACAGTAAGATGATTTCATAACGTTACAGAGAGCATTACCGGGCCGTGTTAAGCGCCAGACGCCCTGTAACGCCATCTATCTGCCACAGGTAACCGATTTCGAGTTGTACAATTAGTTCGAGATCGACAAAAGCCCGTTTTTTTGCGCCTTCGTGTTGCCCATGACATTTGGTAACCTTAGCTTCGAGAATGTGGGGAGGTACTCCTGCTTTTGTATGCCGAATAACCTTATTCCACAAGGGTTTTCTAATTATGTAATTGACTTATACTGCAGAAATCAACGATCCTAAATGAGGCTCATAACGGGATTTGTGACAATAGGCATCTTTTTGAGAAGCACAACTGCTTGAAACGAGTCAAACGGTGTTGGCATGTTGTATATTCGCAGAAATCTTCGTGCTCTGCAACCTCCTCTTCACGTGGAAATGTGCATCTGCCGCTGTCCATCCGTACAATCCACCTCCCTTCCTCCTTCATATCATGAATTATCTTGAGTCGAGGAGGTGATACATGTGGACTTTACTCGCATTGCCCGTATTTGCTTACGTCCCCTTCGTTCACGCCGCCGTGTTTGCTTAACCTTCTCCGGTCGCGGAGATGTCGCCTATCTTCGCAGGGTGGTGAGAAAGCTTCGCCGTCTTGGACTTCTTCGCCTCCTGCTGGTAGCGATTTTGACTGGAGATGTGCTCGGCATTCGCCGCATCCTGGCACTTGTCAGCCGTTTCCCTGTCCGCATTCGCTTCACATCCGGGAGAACCGTTCGGATTTTCTTCTGCCGTAACGGCGTCGAATTCGCCGTACTTCGCGTAGGCGTAACCTTCGTTCGCAGCTCGAATCGCAGCTGCTAAGACAGGTTCTAATCGAGAGGGCTTGCTTCCTGATCTTTACAGGGGGCAGGTCCTTTCTTCGCATTTCATTTGAAGTTTTTGTGAAAATTGGGTACAGTGAAGAGTAGAATTTGTAATGAAACCTTGAAGGAGGGATCATATCCCATGCGAGATCCAAGACTTAAAACATTTGCCCGCAACCTGATCCGGTATTCGGTTGATCTGCAGCCTGGAGAAACGATTTTGCTTGAAATGATCGGACTTCGCGATTATGAATTGACCAAGTGTTTAATAGAAGAGGTTTACGCCGCAGGCGGCTATCCTATCGTAGAATATCGTGATCCTGCCGTAACCCGCAGTATTATGCTGGGTGGCTCGGAGGAGCTGTACCGTCGTATGGCGGAGCTTGAGCTTCACCGCATGAAGCAAATGGACGCCTACCTTGGCGTGCGCAGCGGCGACAACATTACCGAGACATCGGACGTTCCTTCCGACAAAATGCAGCTGTTCACCAAGCTGTATCAGCGGCCGGTTACGGATCAGCGCGTCAACCACACCAAATGGGTGATCATGCGTTATCCGAGCCCTTCCATGGCTCAGCAGGCCAATACGAGCACCGAGGCGTTCGAGGACTTTTACTTTCAAGTATGCAACCTGGATTACAGCAAAATGTCCGAGGCCATGGAAAGCCTCGTAGAGCTGATGAATCGTACGGACAAGGTTCGTCTGGTGGGACCCGGAACCGACCTCAGCTTCTCGATCAAGGATATTCCTGCCATCAAATGCGCAGGCAAGCTGAATATTCCGGACGGCGAGGTGTTTACGGCACCGCTGAAGGAATCGGTCAACGGAGTCATTACATATAACGCCCCGACGATTTATGCAGGGACTTCCTTCGAGAATATTATGCTTCGCTTCGAGAATGGGAAAATCGTAGAAGCTACGGGAAGCGACACGCAGCGGCTGAACGAAATATTGGATACGGACGAGGGAGCGCGGTATATCGGCGAATTCGCGATCGGCGTCAATCCGTATATCAAGAAGCCGATGAAGGATATCTTGTTCGATGAGAAGATTGACGGCAGCATCCATTTCACGCCGGGTAATGCCTATGAAGAGGCGGATAACGGGAACCGTTCCTCCGTCCATTGGGATATGGTGCTGATCCAGCGCCCGGAGTACGGCGGCGGAGAAATTTACTTTGACGACCGTCTGATCCGTAAGGACGGACGCTTCGTAGTGCCGGAGCTGGAGAAGCTGAACCCGGAAAACTTAATCTAATCAGCAGGAGAACCCCTTTCGGCATTTGGGCCGGAAGGGGTTGCTTTGCCTGCTTATGCGAAAGGGGAGGGAGCAGTGATGCTGCGTTTTTTGGAAACGGTTCTCATTACAGTCGTCTTTGGGCTGCTCTTTACTTGGCTTCGTGTACCGCTAAGCTGGATGCTCGGACCGCTTGCCGGAGTGCTTCTCTGGACCGGCTTCACCCGCCGCCAGCTCAGCTTCCCGCTATGGCTTCGTAACGTCGGACTGGTGCTGCTCGGTTATGCAATGGGACTTGCCTTCACGGCCGATAGCGCCCGTCAGATCGTGACGCAGCTGCCTTGGATGCTTCTCGCAACCGTGCTGACGGTCGGCTTCAGCCTCCTGATGGCTGGATTGCTGACTCGTTTTACAGGAATTGATGCCGCTTCAAGCGTCATCGGCTCGATCCCCGGCGGATTGTCCCAGATGGTGGTTTTGGCGGAGGAAGTGCAAGGGGCGGATCAGACGGTGGTAGCTTTTCTGCAGACGATCCGGCTGCTTACGGTCATCTTCGTCGTTCCTTTCTTGGCGGTGCATTCCCTGACAAACGGTCCAGACGATCTCAGCACTTCTTCGCCCGCATCGGCAAGCGGGGTTTCATCGATCTTCGGCGAGCCCTACACCTGGGTGCTGCTCGCGGGCTTCGTCCTGGCGGCTGCCTTGCTATCGGTTCGACTGAAGCTGCCGACGCCATGGTTCCTAGGACCGCTGGCTGCAGCCGCGCTGCTTACGGTATCCGGGTTTCCGCCGCCTCATCTGCCAAGCCCGATGATTCTTGCCGCACAGTGGTGCCTCGGCGTGTACCTGGGCCTCGGTATCAAGCTAACGTCGCTTGCGGGCTGGCGCAGGCTGCTGCCGCTTTCGGTCATCAGCGGACTGTTCATTGTCGGTTTCTCGCTGGCGCTGAGCTTCTGGTTCAGCAGCATGCAGCAGATGAGTGTGGCTACTGCCTTCCTGGGCACATCCCCCGGCGGGATGACGGAGATGGGGGTTACGGCAACGACGGTTCACGCCGATGTTTCCCTTGTGGTCGCGTATCAAATGTTTCGCATTCTTTTTATTTTATTTATTGTTCCCTATGGGCTAAGGTGGGCGTTTCGCGCAAGAAGCACCCGGTCGGAGAACGAGTAGCCCTGCTCATGAAACAAGCCGCTCCAAACCCAATGATCAGGGATGGAACGGCTTGTTGTTTTGCTAGGACTTACCGTCAATCAAGAGCAGGACGATGGACGTCAGACCGAAGCATGTATTGATCAGGCAAAGGAACAGTACTACCTGCTTTGGATTCAGTCCGGTTCGCAGCAGACGATAATGCGCTTGGGTGGCGTCCGCCTGGTAGATCGGCTTTCCGGCAAGCAGTCTTTTTACAACGACAAAGACATTGTCAAAAATCGGTACGCCCAGCGCCAGAATCGGGATGAACACCGAGAGCACCGTCGCCCCTTTGAAGGCGCCGTCCAAGGCGACGACGCCCAGCATAAATCCAAGGAAGGTCGCGCCGGCATCGCCCATGAAGACCTTAGCCGGAGGCTTGTTGTACTTAAGATAGGCTATAGCGGCGCCAACAAGAATGATCGCAATCATCGCCGATTCCGATTGACCCTTGGCCAGAGCAACGACGAAGAGCGTTATGGCCGAGATAGCCGAGATGCCTCCGGCCAGTCCGTCCATGCCGTCGGTAAAGTTGATGACGGTAGTCACTCCGAAAATCCACAGCACCGTCAAAACAAACTGCAGCCAGGCGGGTAGAAGGACATCGGTCCCCGTCAGCGGGTTCGAGAAGCCGTAGAAAACAATGCCCGATTGGTACACAAGTACGGCAGCCGTCATCTGCACGAGCATTTTCGGCAGCGCCGGGAATTCCTTGCCATGAGTTTTGAACCAATCGTCCACCATGCCGATTCCGAGCACCAGTAAGCCGCCGCCTAAGACAGCCCCTGTTCTCAGCCAGCTTTCTTCTTGCACGAAGATAACGAAGCTCACGACGAACCCGATAAAAATGGCGATGCTCGCCGTAAGCGGGATGGGCTCCCGGTGAATTTTGCGCTCAACCCCCGGCTTGGGCTTGTCCACAAAGTCGATGCGAAAGGCCAGCCTGCGAAGCGGGGGAATGAAGAGGAGGACGATGGTAAAGGATAACAAAAATGCGGCCAAGTAACTGATAATGCATCCCTCCCAGGAAAATAAAACCACAGGTAGGATCATTATAGCACGGCCGCCATACATGAGATCATGATAGAATGCTGATAAATGACTGATTATCGGGAATGCTTGCGAAAGTGGATCGGGGTCTGCTTCGTCAGCTTTTTGAACATTCGGCCGAAGTGGGCGATATTCTCAAAGCCGACCGCCTCGGCAATGCGGATGATTTTGAGATTCGTCTCCTTCAGCAGCCGCTGCGCTTCCTTGATTCGGGTCGTGTTGACATATTCGATGAAGGTAAAGCCAGTCACATCTTTAAAGGCGCGGCTTAAATAATAAGGGCTCATAAAAAAGCGCTCCGACATCGCCGACAAGGTCATCGGTTCGCTGTAATGCTCATTAATGTAACGGACGATTTCCGATATTTTCTTATGCATCGGGCTGGCATGCTCGAAGGAGACGGCCTCCTGACGCTCGGCATAACGGCTGGAGAACAGCAGCAGCTCGGCGAGCAGCAGCTTGACATACGTTTCGTAGCCCGAGGCGCGCTCCTTCAGCTCCTTCGTCATCTTGTTCATAATGGTCTGCACGAACAGCTGATCCGGCAGCTTGAGGCTGAATACATTTGTTGGCTGCTGAAATACGGCGAATAAAGCCGGATGGAACAAAGGATGATCCGCTCCGATAAACTTATCGCTGAAGTTGATGACGATCCGCTCGTAGCCGGAGGGTCCGACATCGGAGGTTTTATGCACATCATGCTTATTTATAAACACCAGATCGCCGGGCGAAATAAGGTAGGAGCGGTCCTTAATGAAGTATGCCCGCTGACCGGCCATGAGGTAGAAGATTTCGTAGGTTCCGTGAAAATGATTCGTCCGCTCGAACGGCTCGGTACGCTTCACGTGCTGAAAGTAAAAGTCGCCTTCCTCGGCGCCATAGGTAAGCGGCATCGGTTCATTCATTGTTCAGGCACCTCCTGTGTAGACTTTGCTCTCATTGTATCAAAAATCACTATCAAGTCAACGCAAGAAATGCATACATTCTTATTTTTTAAGCAAAAATAGCGAAGATTATCATCTTATTTTGCATTAAAATCGAGATGAGAGAATACCGGTATGTCCTACAAACCAAGGACACCGTAACATTAAAGGAGGACCCCGATCATGGGTAAGTTCCAATTCGTCGCGGAAGCGATCCAGCAAGGCCAAACACCACAAGACAACGCACAAGTGAAGGTATATCCATTGTCCGTCTCCAGCGCTAACGGCACCTCGCTCGTTATGGTGAAGGATAAGGAGCAGCACGGCAAATATTTGATCGCCGTAGGCGAAGGCCCGCTGTTCGATGAGCTCGAGGGCGAGGTGGAAGGCGGCTACAAGGCAGCTCCGCTGTCCCATGCTAACCGTCTGGTACTGAACAAGTACTTCGATTACACCGTTCCGCGTGCTTTCGGTACGCAAATTGCTACCATCGGTCTCGGCGACCGTCTGGGCATTGCTTCTCCAGGCCACATCCAAACCGTACGCGGCCGTAACGTGCGTCCGATTCTGGCACAGCAAAGCATCCGTGAGCTGAACCTCACAGGACGAGACTACAAGCAAGTCGTAGATGCCGCTTGCTTCGCAGCATTCCAAGAAGGCTACAAGGACGGCTTCGGTGCCGACGGCGACCACTTGAAGGTGGAAGCGGACATCGAGATGGCGCTGGGCCTTGGCTTCACTATGCTGACGCTCGACTGCTCCGAGAAAATCGACAACACGGTAGAAGGCACGGATGCAGCGGCACAAGCAGCAAAATATGCACAGCTTCCCGAATCCGTACGTAATCACTATGAATCTCGTTACTTGAACCAAACGTTCGAGGTAGCCGGAACTTCCATCACGTTCGATCGCGAAACGCTGATCAAGAACGTGCTGATCTACGGCGCCGCGGTCGACTTCATGGAGCACATTTACGTTACTTATATCAAGAACGCTTCCCGCGAAGTGGACTTTGAAATTTCCATCGACGAAACAGCTACGCCTACTGCGCCGGAATCCCACTTCTTCGTTGCAAAGGAGCTGTACAGCCGCGGTCTGACGATCTACAGCATGGCGCCGCGCTTCATCGGCGAGTTCCAGAAGGGTATCGACTACATGGGCGACATCGAGCAGTTCGAGAAGGAGCTTATCATTCATGCCGGTATCGCCGACGACTTCGGCTACAAGCTGAGCATCCACTCCGGAAGCGACAAGTTCAGCGTGTTCCCGATTATCGGCAAATACACCAAAGGCCGCTTCCACGTGAAAACGGCCGGAACCAACTGGCTCGAAGCTGTTCGTACGGTAGCCAAAGTAAATCCTTCCTTATACCGCCGCATGCATCAGTATGCGCTGGAGCATTTTGAAGAAGCTACTGCTTACTATCATGTAACAACGGATCTCAGCAAGATCGCACCGCTGGATAAAGTGTCCGATGCGGATCTGGCGGATGTGTACATGAACGAAGACAACGCGCGCCAGGTAATCCACATTACGTACGGCATTCTGCTGCAAGCGAAGGATGCGCAAGGCAACTCGCTGTTTAAGGATGAGTTCTTCCGCACGCTGAGCGAGCAGGAAGAGGCTTATGCGGATTCTCTCAAAGCCCACATCGGCAAGCACTTGGATTTGCTCGGTAAGTAAGACCAGCGTCACTACTCCAAATTAGAGGTGAGTTCCTTGGCTAGAGCGTTCCTGGACGATAATTTCTTGTTATATAACGATACGGCCGTTAAGCTTTATCATGAGTTTGCTAAAGCGATGCCGATCATTGACTATCACTGCCATTTAAGCCCGCAGGAAATTTACGAGAACAAAACGTATAAGAACATTACCGAGGTTTGGCTGTATGGCGACCACTACAAGTGGAGAGCGATGAGAGCGAACGGCTGCGAGGAGAAGCTGGTAACCGGCGGTGAGGGCGTAAGCGACTACGACCGTTTCCTTGCGTGGGCGAAAACCGTTCCGATGACGATCGGCAATCCGCTCTATCACTGGTCTCATCTGGAGCTCCAGCGTTACTTCGGAATCTATGAGCTGCTGAACGAGAAGAACGCGCCGGCGATCTGGGAAAAAGCGAATGCACAGCTGACCGGTCCTGGCTTCGGCGCCCGTGACTTCATCACCAAATCCGGCGTGAAGGTCGTCTGCACAACGGACGATCCGACGGATTCGCTGGAATACCATATCAAGATCAAGGACATTCCTGGCTTCGACTGCAAGGTGCTTCCTTCGTTCCGTCCGGACAAAGGTCTGGAGATCAACCGCGCCGGCTTCGTTCAGTGGGTTGGCAAGCTTGCGGAGGTATCCGGCCAGCAGATCGGCAGCTACGATCAGCTGCTGACGGCCCTGGAATCCCGCGTACGCTTCTTCCACTCTGTAGGCGGCCGCGTATCCGACCATGCGCTTGACTATGTTCCTTACGCAGAGACTACGAAAGAAGAAGCGGCGGCGATTTTCGCCAAAGCGCTGCAGGGGCAACCGGTTTCGTTCGAGGAAGAGCAGAAGTACAAGACCCACACGCTCGTATTCCTTGGCAAGCTGTATGCCGAGCTTGACTGGGCGATGCAGTTCCACATTAACGCACACCGCAACAACAACACGCGGATGTTCGGCAAGCTCGGTCCGGATACCGGCTTCGATTCCATCAACGACAGCGATATCGCACAGCCGCTTGTTCGTTTGCTGGATGCGCTGGATAAGGACAATGCCATTGCGAAGACGATTCTTTACTCGCTCAATCCGAAGGACAACTTCGTGCTGGCGACGATCATCGGCAGCTTCCAGGGCGGCGGCACACCGGGCAAGATCCAATTCGGATCGGCATGGTGGTTCAACGATACGAAGGACGGCATGATCGACCAAATGGAGAATTTGGCCAATGCCGGTCTGCTGAGCCGTTTCGTCGGCATGCTGACGGATTCCCGGAGCTTCCTGTCTTACACAAGACATGAATACTTCCGTCGAATCCTTTGCAACCTGATCGGCGAATGGGTCGAGAAGGGCGAAGCGCCTGACGACATTGAGCTTCTTGGCAGCATCGTAGAGAACATTTGTTATAACAACGCAAACGAGTACTTCCAATTCGCATAAAAACGTATCCCGGGCTCACTTCCTAGAAGCGGACCCGGGATTTTTTCTGAACAAAAAAAGCCCGTTCTTCGAGTGTCGAGTGAACGGGCTTTTCATATGGAACGGCTCCGCATATACTGCTTGATTACAAATTTCGCAGCGACCGCAGCTCCTGCTTCAGCTTTCGCATCTGCTCCAGCTTGGTGCGGGCCAGCTCGTAATTCATCTGAAGCCTTTCGGCATGGATGATGGTTCTAGAGTCTTCATAGCGATAGTACTGAGTCTCCTTATTCGTGGTGATCAAATTTAACCATTCTATTATAATGCTCCACAAAGAAAATCAATGTCAAATTACGTCGCCGTGTTGGGCTCTATATTTGCGGAATACTGTCGTAACGACCTCAATGGATTGGCCAATCAAATCGTATGATCCGAACATACCGGAGCCGGGCGGCATATACTGTGGGCGAATGTCCCGTAGGCGCATAAAGGAGTGTGATACGTGTGAGGACAGAACGGCCGGAGAAATGCGGAAAGCCACACGTAGGTGAAGCCGCTTGGATAAGGGGGTGTTCCGAGTGAGCCTTGAAGCATTGCTGCGCAAGGCCATCTTTGCTGTAGCGGGGAACAGGCGGGTTCGCAGCATATTCGAGATCTACGGCATGCGGGTTGGCGTAAGCCGGTTTGTGGCGGCGGAATCGCTTGAGGATACGGTCCAGCGGGTTCAGAGCCTCAACGGCGAGGGCTTGATGGTGACGCTCGATTTTCTAGGGGAAAGCGTTGCAAATAAAGCTCTGGCTCGCCAGGCGGCGGATATGGTTGTCCTGACCATGAAAACAATACGGAAGTATGGCCTGCAGGCGAACGTCTCGGTAAAGCTGACCCAGCTGGGACTGCAGATCGACCCGTACTTTTGTCTGCAAAATATGCATCGGATCACCGCGAAGGCGAAGGAGCTGGGTCAATTCGTAAGGATTGATATGGAGGACTCCTTCGTAACGGGCGAAACGCTCGATATTTTCCAGATCCTGCTTCACAAATACGGGAAGGAGCATATCGGGATCGTAATACAGTCCTATCTTTACCGTTCGGAGCAGGATCTGCGGAAGCTCGGGGCACAACAGGTGAATGTAAGGATCGTCAAGGGAGCCTACAAGGAATCGGCCGATGTGGCGTTTCAGAGCAAGAAGGACGTGGACGCGAATTATATGAAATTGGTCGAGCGTCATATGGAGAACGGTTGTTATACGGCCGTAGCGACGCATGACGAGAAGCTGATTCGCAAAGTAAAGCGATTTGTCGATGAGCGGAAAATTACAAGAGACCGTTTTGAGTTTCAGATGCTTTATGGGGTGGCGGGCAAGCTGCAGCGCAGGCTGGTGAAGGAAGGGTACCGCGTACGGATTTATACCCCCTTCGGGAAGCAGTGGTATCCGTATTTCACCAGAAGAATTGCCGAGCGGCCGGCGAACCTGTGGTTTGTGATCAAGAGCATGTTCCGTAAATAAAAAAAACCGGCCGTCCGTGAAAGACGGTCAGCCGGTGATTTGCTTCGGCTTGGCGGCAGTGCCGGGCGCGCGCTTACTTAATCGGAGTGACGCTTTGCGAAGGAGAACGGCTGCGCCTACCGAGATACCGCTGCACAAGGCAAACGCAACGAGTGTCAGCAGGGTAGGAACGGCTCGCGGCAGCAAAAGATCGGTCAGCTCGGTGGCGGCCACTAGAAGCAATGCATGCGCTAAGTATGCCGTGTAGGAGTATGCTCCGATGAAGGACAGGGCTCTTCTCCACCTCATAGGAGCGCTCCTTCCAAATTCGACCGCTGCCGCCAGCATGGCGGGCAGGGAAAGGGTCAGAAAGAGAGCCATCGGCGGGTTGACGAGAAACGTATCGTTATAATGGATGGTCAGCTCTGGGCCCCATGTAAAATGGTTAATGATACGAAAGCCCATAACCGTCACGGCGATGCCGAAGAAAGTCCAGATCGCAGCTCTCCAGCGATACACGGCCTGAAGCACGTGTTGTACATACAGCCCGGTAAACGCGCCGAGTACGAAGTAAAAGAAAAAGAAAAGGGCATTCCGATCGATGTACTCGGTGAACAAAGGCGTGATCACCGGAATCGCTAGTGCGGCCGCAGCTGCTTCGAAGGCGGATTGCTGCGTCGTCAGCCAAGCATAGAACACGCCTGTCGCTATCAACACCATATACAAGGCATAGCGGTTCTGCAGCTTCTTATGTGCCCATAAAATACCCGAACGTAAAAACGGATACGCCAAGTAAAATTGAAAGATCATGACAATGTACCATAGATGATAGCTGGCCTTGCCCGTCACCAGATCCAGCCCAAGCTCCCGCAAGAATGTCCAGTCCGTTAAGGCTGACCGATTGTCAATGATAGAGTAGAGAATACTCCAAAGCAGATAAGGGAGCAGGATGTCCTTGCTGCGCTTGCGCAGGAACGTTCCGTACGGTACCTTCCCTTTGTCATTATAGAACAGGACAAGTCCTGTAATGAAGATAAACATCGGCACGGCAAATTTGGCGGCCAGCAGCAGGAAGCCGAGCATAACACCGTCGGCCAGCGAGGTTCCCTGGATATACGCGTAATGGCCGATGGTGTGCTGCAGGACGACGGCCAAAAAGGCAAAGGCACGCAAATATTCGATTTCGGTCAAGCGCTGTTTGTTCATAGTTCTTCCCCAATCCATCCTTATCCAATAGCATAAAGATCATTATATTCGCTTTCAGTATTTTTTTCACTCCCTAATATTAACCGTTTGTAAAGGAGGTGAAGCGCATTCCATGACTTATGGATAAGAGTCCGGTTCGCGGCGGAAGCTAAATGAAGCCAAGGAGGGGAAAGGAGGGGAGGCAACCGATGGATCAGCTTAAGGAATATAAGTCCCGCAAGGAAGGCAAGGTCACGCCGAAGTATTTAATGGAGCATGTACTGGGTGTAATCGAGGAGGACGACTCCATCGAGTCCATCACCTATGTGGCGAAGCTGAAGGACGGCACGATCTCCTCCGGCTGGACCGATATGATGCATACGGAGGTCATCGGAATGTATGAGGTGGGCAAGCTGCAGGTCATTAAGGATATGTGGAGCGAATGGGAGCCCCGCTGAAGCCCGCTGAAGGGCTTCTATTTTTTTTCATACTTTTTTAAAAGACGGTCCTTATTTTCCTTATATTCCGGTCATGTTTGTAGTTTAAAGTAATACCTACACCGGGCAGCTTGGATCGCTCAGGTGAGACAAAGACAGGTTTCCAGGATAGAAAGGAGCGGATACATATGAAAAAAGGTCTTATGGTCATTCTAGGAGCGGTAGCGGCATTCGGCATTATGACGGGGTGCTCCGGCAACACGAGCGAGGCGCCGGCAGGAACGAATACGCAGGAGAAGTCAAGCGTACCGACAACGGCGCCGGCACCGAAAAGCTCGGATACCGGGTCCTCTTCATCCTCTAGCCCAGCTACCGGTTCCGGCGCATCCTCGCCGTCTTCCTCGACGCCGGCAACCACTACGCCGAAGTCTACGGACTCGAAGACGACGACTCCAAGCACGAGCGGCTCAGACAGCAAATCGACTACAACCGATAAACCGTCTGCAGGCACAGATGCCGGAGCAGGCTCGAGCACTACTTCCCCAAGCACCTCCTCCGGTGCGACCGGCAGCATGAAGGAGCCCTCGAAAGCGAATTAACTTCAATTGAAAAAATGAGGCGAAGGTCCCTTACTCTATGTAAGCGAGGCTTTCGCCTCTTCGTCATGCCCCCGGAAAATGGAGCCGTGAGGAGAATATATATAGTTACTCATTCTGAAGGACCGGAAGGAGGAAAATTAAGAATGAAGCTTTGGAAGGTATTGGTTGCCGATGATGATCCGCATGTGCGTGAGATCATAAGGCTTTACTTTGAAAAGCAGCAAATCGGTTTGATTGAAGCGGGCGACGGGGAAGAAGCTATCGCGCTGATCGAGCGGGAGGCGCCGGATATGATCATACTTGACGTCATGATGCCGAAGCTCGACGGCTATGAAACGGCTAGAGAAATAATGAAGCGTTGGGACATCCCGATTATTATGCTGACGGCGAAACGCGATGAGTTCGATCGAGTGCTGGGGCTTGAGCTGGGAGCCGATGATTACGTGACGAAGCCGTTCAGCCCGAGGGAGCTGGTAGCCAGGATCAAGGCGATCTTCCGGCGGATGCAGCCGAGAAGGACTGCTGGGGAGCAGGAAACGGCCCCGAGCTACGAATATGAAGGCTTGCGTGTCTGTCTGGACCGCAGGGAGGTGCTGATACGCGGGGAGGAGCGGGTTACGCTGCGGCCGAAGGAGTTTGATCTGCTGGCGCATCTCATCAAATCGCCCGGCAGCGTCTACACCCGGGAGCAGCTACTGGAGCATGTGTGGGGGTATGATTTTCTAGGGGATATCCGCACGGTGGATGTGCACGTGAAGAAGCTTCGGGAGAAGCTTGGCGGCTGGAATCCCGAGGGGATCGTTACCGTATGGGGCGTAGGCTATAAGCTTGAGGTGCAGCGATAATGTTCGGATTTATACATAAAAGCATATTCCGCAAGCTCCTGTTCAGTTATATGCTGACCGTCCTGCTTGGACTTTTCGCCGTAGGGCTGCTGCTGTCCTGGCTCGCCAAGGATTACATTTTCGATGCAAGGCAGCAGGAGCTGCTAAGACAGGCTAAGCGGGTCAATCTAGCCATGCAGGATGCGATGCTGCCGGAGGAGCAAGTAAAGGACTTGCTGGCTTTCTTCGATCAATCCTATGATACGCGCATTTGGATGTTTGACCGGAATGGCCGCATCCTCGCTACCTCCTCGAAGGAAGAGGTATATATCGGCAAATCGGTGGACGAGTCCGTCGTGAAGAAAATTAGCCTTGGTGAGGACGCGGTGCTCAATCTGGAGTTTGCCGGCCTGAAGGAGCCGATGCTGTCGGTTGTTGTTCCTTGGGGGAAGGGGGACCAAATCTATGGCGGCATTGTGCTGCATGCCCCGGTCAAGGGGATGAGCGACACGATCGCCGGCTTGCGGGAGACGATCCTCTGGATCACGTTGATCGGGGTACTGATATCGGCAGGGATCGCCTCTTACCTCTCGTGGTCCATCTCCAGACCGCTGCAGCTGATTGACCGCACCGCCGCCAAGATCGGCATGGGGGATTATACGGAGCGTATCCGAATTGACGCCAAGGACGAGATCGGCGATTTGGCCGCTACGATCAACCATATGATGGAGAAGCTGGAGCGCATGGATATCGATAAGCGCAAGCTGGAGCAGATCCGGCAGGATTTTCTGGCCAATGTATCCCATGAGCTGGGAACCCCGCTCACTGCGGTTCAGGGCTTTCTGGAAGCGCTGCAGGATGGGCTCATTGATGAAGAGGCTAGGCCGAAATACTACGATATCATGTACAAGGAAACGCTGCATATGACGCGGCTCGTTGATGATATTTTGGATTTGGTCCGCTTGGAGAATAAAGAGATTACGCTAAACCTGAAGGCGGTGGAGGTAGAGCCGCTGCTGGCGCGGGCCGCGTTCAAGTTCTCCACGGAGGCCGCGGAAAGAGGAACTTCGATAGGTTATGAGCTGCAGGAGCCGGCACTCAAGGTCCAAGCGGATCCGGATCGGCTTGAGCAGATTGTCAACAACCTGCTGAAGAATGCGGTTAAGTTTACGGAGGCGGGGACGATTCGATTGGAGGCCATGCGAAGCGGGGATCGGGTGCTGCTGCGAATCGTAGATACCGGAACGGGGATTTCCCCGGAGGATCAGGAGAGGATCTGGGAGCGATTTTTCAAGGTGGACCGGGGGAGATCGAGGAAAAACAGCGGCACGGGCTTGGGGCTGGCCATAGTGAGAGAGCTGGTCGAGCTGCATCAAGGGAGCATTGGGGTGCACAGCGAGCTTGGAAAAGGGACGGTCTTCGAGCTGGCGCTTCCGCGCGCGAATTGACAATAGGCACACCTTTGCTTCATGATGAGCATAAGCTCACTAAGTAAGAAGAAGGTGTTCGTTATGAAGCGGATGCTGCGCTCCGGCGTTTTGTTTTACCGCAAATTCATCTCACCGATCAAACCGCCGACCTGCCGGTTTTATCCCACCTGCTCCGCGTATGCGCTGGAGGCTCTGGATAAGCATGGTGCGGCTAAGGGCTCCTGGCTTGCTGTCAAGCGAATTTGCAAGTGCCATCCGTTTCATCCGGGCGGGATCGACTACGTGCCATAACTTGACAGGGGCAGGGAGTTTCGATATATTTGTGCATAACATCCCATGAACGGATAAGTACTGTGGAGGAAGCCACAACAGAGAGCCGGAAATGCTGAGAACCGGTTGGCGGAAGCCTCAGGAAGATGGTCCGGGAGGATATGAGGGTGAGCGTTGGCATGGTGCTGCTGTGTTTCGGAGGCAGGCACGAATGCTCGTAAGCCTTCATCGTGAATCCAGCGTTAATGGAGCGTCTATGTGACGGCTGAGCCCTGTAGAGGAGCATTTTTACAACAGGGGAAGTTGGGTGGTACCACGTGAGCACAAGCTCTCGTCCCAAGCGGACGAGGGCTTTTTTGTATTTTCATTTGAAGGAGATGGGTTTACTATGACACAGAACAATTTCTACATCACGACGCCGATTTACTACCCGAGCGATAAGCTTCATATCGGGCATGCCTACTCGACGGTAGCCGGGGATGCAATGGCGCGTTACAAGCGGCTTCGCGGCTATAACGTCCGCTACTTGACCGGAACGGATGAGCACGGCCAGAAGATCGAGCGTAAAGCGAAGGAAGCGGGCACGACACCGCAGCAGTTCGTCGACAACATCGTGGCGGGCATCAAGGAGCTGTGGAGCAAGCTGGATATTTCATACGATGATTTCATCCGTACGACGGAGCCGCGGCACAAGCAGGCGGTTGAGAAGATTTTCTCCAGATTGCTGGAGTCGGGGGACATCTACCTTGGGCAATACGAAGGCTGGTACTGTACGCCTTGTGAATCGTTCTTCCTCGAGAACAAGCTCGACAACGGCAACTGTCCAGACTGCGGACGCCCTGTGGAGCTGGTGAAGGAGGAAAGCTATTTCTTCCGTTTGCAGAAGTATGCGGACCGTCTTATCCAGTATTATGAGGAGAATCCCGATTTCATTCAACCGGAATCGCGCCGCAACGAAATGATCAACAACTTCATCAAGCCCGGGCTGGAGGATTTGGCCGTATCCCGTACGACGTTCGAATGGGGCATCAAGGTGCCGGGCAATCCGAAGCATGTCATCTATGTGTGGATCGACGCGCTTTCGAACTACATTACAGCTCTGGGCTACGGCAGCGAGGATCAGAGCCTGTATGAGCAATTTTGGCCGGCGGATATTCATTTGATGAGCAAGGAAATCGTCCGTTTCCACACGATTATTTGGCCTTGTATGCTGATGGCGCTCGGCGAGCCGCTGCCGAAGAAGGTATTCAGCCACGGCTGGCTGCTGATGAAGGACGGCAAGATGTCGAAGTCCAAGGGCAATGTCGTGGATCCGGTGACGCTGATTGACCGCTACGGCCTGGATGCGCTTCGGTACTATTTGCTTCGGGAAATCCCGTTCGGCTCGGACGGTACGTTCACACCTGAAAGCTTCGTAGAGCGGATTAACTTCGACCTCGCGAACGACCTCGGCAATCTGCTGAGCCGTACCGTAGTGATGATCGATAAATATTTTAACGGGGTCATCCCATCCTATATCGAGGGCGCAACGGAGTTTGATGTGGCGCTGCTGGAAACGGTCCGTACTTCTACGGCTAAGGTGGAGGAAGCGATGGAGAAGCTGGAATTCTCCGTAGCGTTGACGTCCATATGGCAGCTGATCAGCAGGACGAACAAATATATCGACGAGACGCAGCCTTGGTCGCTCGTGAAGGATGAGACGAAGCGGCCGGTGCTCGGCTCCGTGCTTTATTGCCTTGCCGAGTGTTTGCGGATTGCCTCCGTCATGCTGCAGCCGTTCCTGACCCGAACGCCGCAGAAGATGTGGCAGCAGCTTGGCATCGTCGACAGCTCCTTGACGGCGTGGGATACCATCCACAGCTTCGGTACGCTCCCAAGCGGCACGCGCGTGGAGAAGGGCGAAGTCATGTTCCCTCGCCTTGAGGTGGAGAAGGAGGTCGCCTACATTGCCGAATCGATGAGCGGCGGTGCTGTACCGGCGGCAGACGAGCCGAAGGCGGAGGCTGCAAAGCCTGTTGAGGCTCCACCCGAGCAAGCTCCGGAAATCTCCATCGATGATTTCTTCAAGGTCGAGCTTCGCGTAGCGCAGGTCATTGCGGCTGAGCCTGTGAAGAAGGCCGATAAGCTCTTGAAGCTGCAGCTGGACCTTGGCTTCGAGCAGCGTCAGGTCGTATCCGGAATCGCCAAGTTTTACACCCCGGAGCAAATGATCGGCCGCAAGGTCATCTGTGTGACCAACCTGAAACCGGTAACGCTTCGCGGGGAGCTGTCGCAGGGAATGATCCTGGCCGCTTCGCAAGGAGATCAATTAACTTTAGCTACAGTTTCTGATGAAATTCCTAACGGATCTGTGGTAAAATAAGTATTGTTCACGTTAACAATGCGATTTTACCAATTTGGGGAGGCCATCATTCATGCAAACGAAAGACGGAATGAATTATGCACCGCAGGGGAAGCCGAATCCGGTAGTAAAGCCGGGTGAGTTCGCCTTCGCGGCAGTCGCGCTGGACCACGGTCACATTTATGGAATGACGAACGGCTTAATCGAAGCCGGTGCGGATCTGGTTGCCGTGTATGACCGCGATCCTGCCAAGGTCGAAGCGTTCATTAAGAAGTTCCCTCAAGCGAAGCCGGCTGCTTCGGAGGAGGAAATCCTGAACAATCCGGCCATCAAGCTCGTGGCTGCAGCGGCAGTACCAAATGAGCGCGGTGCCTTGGGCGTTCGTGTGATGAAGGCGGGCAAGGACTATTTCACGGACAAAACGCCATTCACAACGCTGGAACAGCTTGAAGCTGCGAAGCAAACCGTGAAGGAAACCGGTCGCAAGTATATGGTTTACTACAGCGAGCGTTTGCACGTGGAGAGCGCAATCTTTGCCGGCCAGCTGGTGCAGCAGGGCGCCATCGGCCGCGTAGTTCAAGTTATGGGCTGGGGTCCGCATCGTCTGAACGCGCCGTCCCGTCCGGAGTGGTTTTTCCAGCATGAAAAGTATGGCGGCATCCTCTGTGATATCGGAAGCCATCAGATCGAGCAGTTTCTGTTCTACACCGGTGCGAAGGATGCGCAGGTCGCCAGCAGCCGGATTGCGAACTATAACAACAAGGACTATCCGGAGCTCGAAGACTTTGGTGACGCTACGCTGGTAGCGGATAACGGCGCAACCTTCTACTTCCGCGTAGACTGGCTGACGCCGGACGGTCTGGGCACTTGGGGCGATGGCCGGACCATTATTCTCGGTACCGAAGGCTACATCGAGATCCGCAAGTACATCGACATTGCCCGCGATCCGCAAGGGGATCAGCTGTATCTGGTAAACCAGGAAGGCGAGAAGCATTTCTCCCTGAAGGGGCAGGTAGGCTACCCTTACTTCGGGCAATTGATTCTCGATTGCATCAATCGCACCGAGAATGCTATGACTCAAGAGCATGCCTTCAAGGCTGCCGAGCTCTGTATCAAAGCTCAAATGCAGGCGATTCGCGTCGAATAGCTTAGTTTCTAGACTGGTTTCAGGTGGATTAAAGCCTGGAGCCGGTCTTTTTTTTTAATTGTGTAACGGTTTCGCGGGAAGCCGAGAAGGCTATCTAGCATCCAATATGGGATGGAATGCTGCTAATGTGCAGAAATCCACCATCCCAAGCGAAGTTCAGAACGAGATTTGTGAGAATAGGCATCTTTGAGAGGCGGGATGGCTGAAAACAGAGTAAAAGGCTATGGAGTTACAAGGAGCATTACCGGCCCGATATTAGCGCCGGATGCCTGTAACGCGATTTTTTCATCTTACGGTGGCAAATGAACACATATTTAGTACAGTAAGGTGATTTCATAATGTTACAGGGAGCATTACCGGGCAGTGTTAAGCGCCATACGCATTGTAACGCGATTTTTTCATCTTACGGTGGCAGATGAACACATTTTGGGTACAGTAAGGTGATTTCATAACGTTACAGGGAGCATTACCGGGCCGTGCTAAGCGCCAGACGCTCTGTAACGCCATCTATCTGCCACAGGTAACCAATTTCGAGTTGTACATTTAGTTCGAGATCGACAAAGGCCCGTTTTTTTGCGCCTTCGTGTTGCCCATGCCATTTGGTAACCTTAACTTCGAGAATGTGGGGAGGTACTCCTTTTTTGTATGCCGAAAAACCTTATTCCACAAGGGCTTTCTAATTATGAAATTGACTTTATTCGCAGAAATCCTCTCACTTGAAAACAAATCATGGAAAAAAGTTGTATTATTGCAGAATTGTGCTGCTCATAGATTAAGAGGCCCAGAACGCCGGGTTATACAAAGGGATCCGATGGATACAATTACTGGTAATGGAAGTCTCGAGCTGGTTTTTGTTAGATCATCCCGACAGATGACAATCCTTTTTCCCTGTTGACAACCCAAGGAGGCGCACGTATAATCATGCTTGTTAATAAAAATTACGATTTACATGGATGAGGAAGTGAATGAGGATGAAAATGAATTACAAACGTCAACGACATATGATGATTTCTTTACTCGTTATCATGATTGCTGCTATGTTCTTATCCGCCTGCGGCGCAGCCCGTCCTGCCTTGGTACAGGGGAAAACCAATATCGTAACCAGCTTTTATCCGTTATACGATTTTGCATCGAAGATCGGCGGGCAGCATGTCAATGTCGTGAACCTGGTACCGGCCGGTGTGGAGCCGCATGAATGGACGCCGAAGGGCCGTGACATTAAGACGCTGAAGGATGCCGAAGTGTTCGTCTATCTGGGTGCGGGTTTCGAAGGCTGGGTAGGAGACACGCTAAGCAGTCTTGAGAAGGATGCCAAGGTGCAGGTCGTTGAGGCCAGCAAGGGTCTGACGCTGTTACCGGGGATTGAAGAGGAAGGCCATGCCGATGACCATGGGCACAATCATAAGGAAGACGCACATGAAGCGGAGTTTGACCCGCATGTGTGGCTGTCCCCGGTCAATGCGAAGCTTCTGGCGCAGAATATCAAGGATGCTTTGGTAAAGGCGGACCCTTCCCATCAAGCGGATTACGAAGCCAACTTCAAGCAGCTGAGCGGCAAGCTGGACCAGCTGCATGACAAGTTCAAGCAGCAGCTGAGCAAGACCAGCAAGAAAGAAATCGTGGTAACACATCAATCGTTCGGTTATTTGGCTAAGGAATACGGTTTGACCCAGAAAGCGATCATGGGCCTCGCTCCGGATGCTGAACCTACTTCAAAAGATATGAAGGAAATTCTCAGCTTCATTAAAGAGAATGATGTGAAGTACATTTTCTTCGAGGAGCTTGTCTCGGATAAACTGGCGAAGACACTGGCGAAGGATGCCAAGGTAGAGACGCTTGTGCTTAGTCCGCTTGAGGGCTTAACGGAGGAGCAGGCGAAGCAAGGTATGGATTATGTGTCGATTATGGAAAGCAATTTGAATAATTTAATAAAAGCATTACAATAGAAGGTAGACCTTCCGTATGCGGAGTAAGGAGCTTACCATATGAATTCTCATACTCATTCCGGATGTCATCAGCAGATCGTTTCGATCGATGGCGTCTTTTTTTCTTATGAAAACAAGCCTGTCATTGAAAACCTTAATTTCAATATCCTGGAGCGTGATTTTGTAGGCTTGATCGGATCGAACGGGGCGGGGAAGACGACCCTGCTCAAAATGATTGTCGGCATTTTGAAGCCTGCCCGAGGCGAAATCCGCCTGTTCGGCGTTCCGCTGCAGCAGTTCAAGGATTGGCATCGCATCGGCTATGTGCCGCAGAAGAATGCCTTCAACCCGCTTTTTCCGGCGACGGTTCGCGAGGTTGTCACTTCGGGCTTATTCGGCAAAAGGAACATGTTTCGTCGCGTCTCGAAGGCGGATTTGCAGCGATGTGACGATGCACTGTATGCCATGCGGATTGAGGACTTGGCTGATCGCCGAATCGGGCAGCTTTCCGGAGGTCAGCAGCAGCGGGTGTTTTTGGCCAGGGCGCTTATCAATAACCCGGAGCTGCTTATATTGGACGAGCCCACGGTAGGGATCGATGCGGAGACGCAGGCGGATTTTTTCCGGATGATCAGGCATATGCATCAGCACCATCATATCACCTTCCTGATGGTGTCCCATGATATGGATATGATACAATCTTATCTTGGGGAGCAGCCCATTCAGAAAAGCGGCAAGCTGGCTTTCTATGTGAAGCATACGCATGAACCCGAAAATTGCCGGGAGACCAATTTGACGCATTCCATGCATCAGCTGCGAGATTCGCTGGAGCCGAAGCCGTCCGAAACAAGCGGACTGGTCCCGAGCTCTGTGGAATAGAATAGGAGAGAGCGGAGTTGGATATTTTCACAGAGTATTTTTTTCAGCGTGCCTTGCTGGGCGGGGCATTGATCGGACTTACAGCACCGCTTATGGGGGTATTTCTAGTCCTAAGGCGCTTATCGATGATAGGGGATACGCTTGCCCATGTCTCGATAGCCGGAGTGGCTCTTGGTTTTTTGCTCAACATTTACCCGATCGGCGTGGGCCTGATCTTCGCTTTGCTAGCGTCCTTTGCCATTGAGAGGCTGCGCAAGGCTTACAAAACCTATGCGGAGCTGTCCATAGCCATCATTATGTCAGGCGGAGTAGCGCTATCGACCTTTCTTTTCACAGTAGGGAAGGGCTTTAACATTAACGTCATGAGCTACTTCTTCGGCAGCATTTATACGCTGGACAGTACGGACTTATGGGTGGTTGCCGGTGTTACCACGCTTGTTGTCGCCGTTATTGCCGTGAACTACAAGGAGCTGTTCCTGATGTTTTTCGATGAGGATGCCGCGGAGGTGAGCGGGCTTCCGATTCGTTTCTACAATATTATGATTACGATGCTGACTGCCCTCGTCATAAGCGTATCCATTAAGATATTGGGGGCATTGCTTGTTTCCTCGCTGCTTACGATCCCTGTCGCCTGCAGTCTGCTAATCGCACGAAGCTTTAAGCATTCCGTTTTCTGGGCCATTCTGTTCTCGGAAATAGCCGTCATCGGAGGCTTGATTGCTGCGGGGGTGTGGGATCTGGCTCCTGGCGCTACCGTTGTTTTGCTGCTTATTGCCATGCTCATCGGGATTTTATTTATTAAAAGAGGCTTGAGGCTTTAACCATATCGTACATCACAGGAGGGTGAATAGGCCGTGGAACTGAATGTGTGGATTGCCTTGTGGGCCGGGTTTGCCTCGTTTATTTCTCCTTGCTGCTTGCCTTTATATCCTTCCTATTTATCCTACATAACCGGGGTATCGGTCGGTGACTTGAAGAATCAAACGGCAGCGAACGCGAAGGAAATTCGGTTGAAAACCGTTACGCATACGTTATGCTTTATTCTCGGGTTCAGCATTATTTTTTACAGCTTAGGGTTCGGGGCGGGGCTTGTTGCGAATACGTTTCAGGAATATCGCGACCTGCTCAGACAGCTGGCGGCCATTCTCATCTTGGTAATGGGACTGTTCCTGTTAGGCATTTTTCAACCGCAATGGCTTATGCGCGAGCGTAAAATGCAATTCAAATACAAGCCGGCCGGTTACATCGGCTCCGTCTTGATTGGAATCGGCTTCGCGGCCGGGTGGTCGCCATGTATCGGCCCGATTTTGTCGGCTATGCTCGCGCTTGCCGCAACCAACCCGGATGCCTGGCTTCCGCTGATTACCGCTTACTCGCTGGGCTTCGCGATTCCATTCTTCGTACTGGCCTTTTTCATCGGCTCGACCAAGTGGATTCTGAAGTATTCCTCCTTGCTGATGAAAATCGGCGGGGGGCTCATGCTGCTCATCTCGGTGCTGCTCTATTTCGACCAGATGGCCCGAATCACCGTGTGGCTGTATGAGCTGACCCCGGATTGGTGGAAGTTCTAATCAAGTGAAATAGTCGATATTCGTGTTAGGGAAGGCTTCGAATATACGCTCCGTGATAAATTCGCGCAGCGCCGTCGCCTGCTCGTCCTGGTACACATATTTGCCTTGGCCCCAGCGGCCCCACTTGTATTTGCGCTTCGCTTCATCCATCTCCAGCTTCGTTTTGGGATAACGCTGCATGATGATGTTTTTGGCCGTTTTGGTGAAGCGGTGCTGGATCAATTCAAACGTTAAATTGGAGGTCGCTTCCGTTGGAAGGGCCTCTTTTAATTTGACCAGCAGCTCGGCGTAGCCGTCCTCCCAGCCTTCATGCCAGATGATTGGAGCTATGATGAATCCCAGTGGATAGCCGGCCCTGGCAACCTTGCCAGCCGCGATGATGCGATCGTGGAAGCTGGAGGTCGCCGGCTCGAAATTTTTGATGACGTAATCCGCGTTGACACTGAAGCGGAATCGGGTGTGGCCATTGTGCTTTGCGTCAAGCAGCGGCTCCACGTTAGCGAATTTGGTAACGAATCGAAGGCGTCCCAGCGGCTCTTGTCCCATGAATTCGATATATTCCTTCAATGACCCGGAGATATGCTCCAGGCCCACAGGGTCGGAGGTACAAGCGGCTTCGAAGCGGGTGATTTCCGGTGCCCGCTCTTCAATATATTGTTTCGCCTGCTTTAGAATATCATCCGTGTTAACGTAAACCCGGATGTAAGGCTTGGCTCCAAGGGTCGTTTGAAGATAGCAGTAATGGCAATGCGCCATGCACCCGGTTGCAACAGGGATGGCATACTCGGCCGACGGTTTGGATTGGTCAAATTTCAGCGTTTTCCGAATGCCTACGACCAAGGTTCGTTTGGCAATGCGGTACTTTTCCAAATCACTGTCACCCGGCAGGTTCGTAATCCGGTTATGCGATGAAGTCATACGAATGGGGAGTCCTTCTTTTTCGGCCCATTCCATAATTTTTTTCCCCTTCGGATAATTCAGTGCGTCCGGTTCAAAATAAACAAGCTCGGGTATAAAAACTTGTGTACCCCGCACGGGGGGCGCCAGCAGGTCGGTTGCCACAACAGCTCACTCCTTCAGTTTGACGAATTGTCTCTATTCTGTGACAAGCTTGCTTACGTGGTTTGGGCTATGGTATAGTAAGTAGCGCTCATAATGGACTTAGGATATGCCATGCAGCAGGCAGCCAACCGTGGAATATCATGCGAAATGTGTTCTCATCCGGCTTGCGAACTGCAGGGAGGAAAGGTATCATTACGTACATAGAGACTTGTCAGCGGCATTGGAGGAACGCGAATGGCTACGCCGAGCATGGAAGATTATCTGGAGAAAATTTACAAGCTCATCGACGAAAAGGGCTATGCGCGTGTGTCCGATATTGCAGAGGGCTTAGAGGTTCACCCTTCATCCGTCACGAAGATGATCCAGAAGCTGGATAAGGATAATTACTTGGTTTACGAAAAATATCGCGGGCTCGTGCTGACCTCCAAAGGTCAGAAAATGGGGAAGCGCCTTGTCGATCGCCATGCACTGCTCGAGGAGTTCTTAACCATCATCGGGGTATCCGAGGATACCATTTATAAAGATGTCGAAGGCATCGAGCATCACCTGAGCTGGGATTCGATTACCTGCATTGAAACGCTGCTCGAGTACTTCCGCCGCGATCCGTCACGCGCGGAGGATCTCATGAAGCTGAAGAAGGAAATGGAAGAAGCATAATTTTTTACTGTGGAACTCCCTTCATCGGGAGTTTTTTTGTTATGTCATGTTCGAGACATAAGTACAAACCTTGCCCTCATAAGACGTAAAGAGACGGTGTGCGGCGGAAGCCGGCGTGGAGGAGAGGGTCAGCTACATGAAGATTAATGCGGTATTCGAGGGCGGCGGTGTGAAGGGGATTGCGCTTGCAGGTGCGGTTGCTGCGGCAGAGCAGCGAGGGGTTTCATTCCATCAGGTGGCGGGGACGTCATCGGGCTCCATCATCGCGTCGCTGGTTGCGGCGGGATATCAGTCGCATGAGATGCGGCAGATCATTGAAGGGACGCCATTCAGCTCCTTCCTGCAGCGTTCCAGACTGTTCGACACGAAGATTATCGGTCCGCTCACGCGATTGTTTATCAAAAAGGGGCTATACTCCGGGGAAGCTTTGGAGAGTTGGATCTACCAGCTGCTGCTGGCCAAGGGCATACGTACGTTTGGGGATCTTCAGCCCGGTCAGCTGCGCATCATCGCGTCGGACATCTCGCAGCGTAAGCTGCTTGTGCTCCCGGATGATATTGCTCAGTACGGTATTGACCCCAAGCTTCTCCCCATTGCCAAAGCCGTACGTATGAGCACGAGCATTCCTTATTTTTTCGACCCGGTTATTATTCGCAAGCCGCTTTCCCACCGAGTGAAGGGAGACAGCTTCGCCAGCCAGTTTATCTATATCGTGGATGGGGGTCTTCTCAGTAACTTTCCTTTGTGGATTTTCGATAAGGACGTGAACCCGTCGCTGGAGCGGATGATTCCGACCATCGGCTTCCAGCTGGTTGGCCGCGGAGCCGGGGCGCCGAATACAATTTCAGGGCCAGTTACCATGATGAGGGCTTTATTTTCCACCATGCTGGATGCTCATGATGAGCGTTATATTGCTGCTCATAACCGTTTTCGAACGATTAAGATCCCTACGATGGGCGTAAGCATTACCCAATTTGATATTTCAAAAGAGCAGAGCATGGAGCTTTATGAATCCGGATTTCAATCCGGCAAGTCGTTCTTCGACCGTTGGAAGCTGACGGATTATAAGAAGGAGTATATGGATCTGATCACTCGTAAATTGCTTCACCCTCCGAGGGTCATGTAAATAAAAAAGCAGCGAGTCCTATGCTCACCACATAGGAACCGCTGCTTTTTTCGTAATCAATGGTATTTCGGAGGTTCATCCTGGTTGTCCCGGTTCCCGTTTCCGTTGATGACGCGGAAGGTTGCGTTCTTGCGCTTCGGCGGCTTTTTGAATCTCGTGCCGTAGCTGGAGGATTTTTTCCAAGTATGCGGCGGGTATTTATAAAGCAGGAACACGGTTCCGAAAATAAGGACCGGGATTAAGAAGCTGGAAGGGCTGGTAAACAAGCCGGATAATATCCCAATCGCTATCAATCCGAACACAACATACGTAAGGATGGGTTGTTTTCTTCTCATAACGTGTCCTCCTATAGAAGATGGTTCTATGCTTGGCGGTCCAGCTCTCTCATTCGGTTGAAGGAAGCGATCGATACTTCGACCTGGGAATCGTCAGGCTCCTTCGTTGTCAGGAGCTGCAGCCAAAGGCCGGGGTACCCCATAAAGCGGAGCACAGGTACTTCCCGCAGCGTATTTGTAAAGCGAAGCACCTCGTAGGAAACTCCAATGACGACCGGAAGCAGTATAATGCGCTGAATAATGCGCTCGATAAAGCTGTTATATTCGAAGAACGAGTAGATCACAACCCCGACGATGACGGTAAACACGATAAAGCTGCTGCCGCACCGGTAATGCAGGGTATTGAACTTCTGCACGTTCTCGACGGTTAATTCGAGCCCGGCTTCATACGCGCTGATCACTTTGTGTTCCGCACCATGGTACTGGAACAACCGCTTGATCATCGGTGTTAACGAGATGAAATATATATAACCGACGAGCAAAATAATCTTAATGAGTCCTTCGATCAGATTATGGCCGATTTGGTTCTCAAACATGTTCTGGAACAGAAACTGTTCGATGGCTGTAGGGACCAGAGTGAACACAAATTTACCGAACAGGAAGGACAAAATACCGACGAACGCGACTCCGAGAATCATCGTGAGCTTGCTTTGGAAGGTTTCCTGCTTTTCGGACCTGCCGCCCTCTTCTTCATCGGCGAAAACCTCCGCGGAGAAGTTCAGGTGCTGCGCCCCTTTGGCGCTGGCCTCTATAATTCCGACAATTCCACGAATAAAGGGAATTTTCTTCAGGGCCTGAACCCATCCGATTTCCTTCTTGGGCACCTCGAAAAATTCGATGGAATTATCTTTACGGCGGACTGCCGTTACATGTACCTTCTGGCCGGCGAACATCACGCCCTCGATAACGGCTTGGCCGCCATAGATTGCACATTGCTCTGACTGCTGCTGCGACAAATTCTTCACCTTCACTTTCTGTTGAATGCATGGCGGGATATACCCCTTATTGTATCGAATTGGAGCGTATAAAGCTACCGTTTAGTCTGCAAAGATTTGCACATACTAACGTTATCCGATTTCATAGGGGGTATACGTTCATCATGAAGGTTCAGGATCAAACGGTGCAGCATACGAATCCTTGGTACTTCGCCATCTATGTCGGCTTCTTTGCAGGGATCTTCTGGGGCGGACTGAAAATGCTTGAGAATTATTTGCATTTTACCAGCTTGTCTCCCGGTTTTCTTGTGGAGCCCTTCTTTAAGCACTCGTTTTTGATGAGTACGGGAGGATATGTGCTGGGCTGGCTCTTCTTCATCCTTTTCTCGGTTGCAGCTGCGCTGGTCTATGCCCTGTTTTTCCGAAAAGTGAAGGGTCCATGGATTGGCATGGCCTACGGACTTGCCTGGTGGGGTTTGATCTATCTTCTTGTGGGACCGGTAACAGGAATGAATCAGCCGATCGGAATCATTGAAATCAACACGCTGATTACAGATGCATGTCTGTTCCTGGTGTGGGGTTTGTTTATCGGGTATACCATTACCGTGGAATTTACGGATGAACGCGTCAGAGAGCCGTTCAAGAAAAATACACATAAACCGAAACTCGGTTGAGAAAAAAGTTCTCAAATCGGGGAAAACTATGGTAAAATAGATAGGTATGTGCAGATTATGCCATACAAAGTCGGTTTTGCTCGGCAAAGCCCTAGGAGGTTCCTCTTGAAACAGGTACTATTGTTGAATGGACCTAACTTGAATATGCTCGGCGTGCGAGAGCCGGGTGTGTATGGGTCCACTTCTCTGCAAGACATAGAGAATCGGATGACCGACTTAGCGGCTGAGCTCGGCGTTCAGCTCGAGTGCTTTCAATCGAATCATGAAGGGGCTCTGATCGACAAAATCCATGAAGCTCATGGACGTAAGGACGGAATCGTGATGAATCCGGGGGCGTTCACGCATTACAGCTATGCGATTCGGGATGCGATCAGCGCCGTAGGTATTCCCTTTGTTGAGGTTCATATTTCGAACATTCATAAGCGGGAGGCATTTCGTCATGTGTCGGTGCTTGCTCCGGTCGGCCTTGGTCAGATCTCTGGGTTCGGTGCGGACAGCTATGAGCTTGGGTTACGGGCATTAGTTATGCATATGCAGCGGACGGAGGGGTAACATGCAGCAGCAGGAACGGATTCGGCGTCTACGCGAGGTAATGCAGCAGCAAGGCTTGCAGGCATTATTGGTTACCGGCGATATCAACCGCCGTTATATCAGCGGCTTTACAGGCTCGGCGGGATATGTTCTCATCACGGATCGCCGCGCGATTTTGCTTACGGACTTCCGTTATATGACTCAAGCTCCCCAGCAGGCTATCGGTCTTGAGGTCATTGAGCATGCTCCGAAGGCCATGGAAACGGTAAGGGAATTGCTGACGCAGGAGAAGGTTACCGCTCTTGGTTTTGAACAGAATGATCTGTCTTACGGTGCATTCCGCTCGATCAGCGAGGTCTTGTCTGGCATTGAACTGATTCCAACGGACAACCTCGTCGAAAAGCTTCGCATGGTGAAGGATGCAGGCGAGATCGAGATTATGCAGGAGGCTGCCGACCTGGCTGATCGGACCTTCAGTCACATTCTCGGATTTTTAAAGCCGGGTGCAGTTGAAAAGGACATCGCTCTGGAGATTGAGATGTTCGTCCGTCGGCATGGGGCGGCTTCTACGTCCTTTGAGACCATCGTTGCTTCAGGCGAACGCTCCGCATTGCCGCACGGCAAGGCTAGCGACCGGGTGCTTGGCAATAATGAATTTGTCAAATTGGATTACGGAGCTTATTATAAAGGATACTGCTCCGACATTACCCGCACCGTTGTTGTAGGCAAGGCGTCGGACCAGCACAGGGAAATTTATAGAATCGTGCTGGAGGCGCAGCTAGAAGCGCTCGATAAGATTCGTCCGGGCATGACAGGCCGCGAAGCGGATGCCATTGCGCGTGACGTAATCAAGCGGCATGGATACGGAGACAAATTCGGTCATGGCACCGGACATGGTCTCGGGATGGAGGTTCATGAAGCGCCGCGGCTGTCCATGATGGGAGATATTGTCCTGGAGCCGGGGATGGCGGTAACGGTCGAGCCGGGGATTTATATTCCGGGCTTCGGAGGCGTAAGGATTGAGGATGACATTATCATCACCGAAACGGGCATTCGGATTTTGACGAAATCGACCAAAGAGCTTCTGGAGATTTGATTTTGCATCATTTGCGTTGATTTCAGTGGCAGTCACGATTTATTGCAATATAGCTTTTGACGCGGCTGTCTGCTTACATTATAGGGAGGTTTTGTTCCAGTGATCTCAGTTAACGATTTCAAAACAGGTTTGACTATCGAAGTAGAAGGTGATTTGTTCACCGTCATCGACTTCCAACACGTAAAGCCAGGCAAAGGGGCCGCGTTCGTACGTTCCAAGCTGAAAAACCTGCGCAACGGTAACACCGTTGAGCGTACATTCCGTGCCGGCGAGAACGTAAGCCGTGCGCACATCGAAAACCGCCAGGTTCAATACCTGTATGCTAGCGGTAACGAGTTTTCCTTTATGGATACCGAGACTTACGACCAGTTCACTCTTGAGAAGAAGCAAATCGAGTGGGAGCTGAACTTCCTGAAAGAAAACATGATGATCCACATCATGAGCTACCAAGGCGAGATCCTCGGGATCAACCTGCCGAACAGCGTAGATTTGAAAGTGATTGAGACAGAGCCGGGCATCAAGGGGAACACGGCTACCGGTGCTACGAAGAACGCAAAGGTCGAAACCGGCTTGAACGTGCAAGTGCCTCTGTTCATCAACGAAGGCGATGTGCTCCTTATCGACACTCGCGAAGGCAAATACATTTCCCGTGCTTAGTTAGCGGATCAAGACCCATGCTCCACCGGTTGGTGGGGTGTGGGTCTTTTTTGCTTATTATGGTATAATATGTTAAATACTAGCGTTTCGTTCAAGGAGACACTATGAATCCAAATATCGAGCAGGTACAAGAAATTCATTCAAAGCGAATTGGAGGCTGGCTGCTCCTTTATTTGATCATGATAATGGTGAGTACCGCTTTTTACCTGTGGGGATTGCTGTATGAAATCACTGGTGTTAAAGACTTATCAAATGGTTATCAGGAAGAGAATGCTTTTGTAATTATTAATTAAGATTAACCGGGATGGCAAGTGTTGTCCTTAGCAATCATCTCTTCCCGAAGACGTACTTTGTATCTTTATTTTTTGTAATCGTAAGTATAGCTTGGATATTGTACTTTTGGAAATCATCCAGGGTGAAAGAGACCTTTATTTCCTGATGACGAACGCAGGCGGACATCCCGTCCCAGCCAATGATATAGCCAAGTGTACTCTTGCAAAGCTGCAAAAGCACACAAATTAACCCCCCGAGAAGAGGTTCTGAACGAGATTTGTGAGAATAGGCATCTTTCGTAGCAGAAATTGGCCGAAAACGAACCAAAAGGTTTTGGAATGTTGTATAAACGCAGAATTCATATATTTTAAACTGGAAATCGTTGAAAATGTTGCATTTTTGCAGAAATGCGCCGTTCAGTAGCTCAAGTATGGATTTATATGGCGAAAAGGAGGGAGGTTAGTCCATGAGTAACGATTATTTATTTACCCGTATTGGCTATGTTTATATGCCAACTTCGGATATAGAGAAATCCATTGAATGGTATACGTATCACTTGGATTTTAGACTGATGCAGAAGTTTGCGGACCGCGGTTCACTTTTGGCCGTGCTGCACCATCCTCACACGCATTCCATTGCCTTATTGCTTATCGAGACGGAAGACAGCCGTCGTTTGGAAATCCTTCGTAACGGAAAGCCGTTCCCTATCATGGCTTTGAATTGCCCGGATATTGAATATACACATAGCGAGCTAAGAAGGAAAGGTGTCATTGTTGAGGAGCTTCAGACGCTCGGGGCGGGGGAAGCGAAGTATTTTTATTTTAGAGACAACCAAGGAAATCTATTAGAAGCAGCTTGGTCCATATGGGATCCAAAGGATACGATCAAAGAAGATTTCTAGATTCTCTAGAAAAGCCCCTCCACAGGGGCAATTAGAACGGAGGTAACATGTATGGTGCCGGAAAGAGTAAGTCTGATAACCCTAGGAGCGCAAAACCTCCCGGAGCTAAGAAAATTTTACCAAAGGTTAGGCTGGAGTGAGACGGAAATCAGCACCGACAGTTATTGCGTGTTTAGAACTGCCGGCGTGTTGCTTTCCTTGTTTCCGATGGAAGAGCTTCTAAAGGATGCGGGCTTGGAGTCTGAACCGTCCGTAACAGGCTTTAAGGGGATTACCTTGGCAATCAATGTGGATGAGCCTCATCAGGTAGACGCTGTAACCGAAGAAGTAAAAGCTGCCGGGGGCAAAGTAATACGAGAAGCAAGCGATGCATTCTGGGGAGGAAGAACCTCGTATTTCTTAGATCCCGAAGGGAACGCTTGGGAGGTTGCGTGGAACCCGACAGCAGTGTTCGATGCCCGCGGAGCGATGATACATTTTTAGCAATTAAGGTCTCGGATCTAAAGAAAAGGGGGCATTACGTTGGCCGTTACCATAAAAGATGCACAAACCATCGATATGGAATTAGTCCACAGGATCATGCGGCAAGCCTTTGAAGAATATGCAGGAAAGCTTACACCGGAATCCGGTGCTTTGAAGGAAACGGTAGACGATATCATCGCAAAGACTTCGAATCGGGGCGGCGCTATACTTGCATATCAAGATCCTGATGCAGTCGGTTCCGCCCAATTTTATTATCAGGACACCTACATGTACATAGGCAGGGTTTCCGTTATTCCAGAGTGCAGGGGAATGGGAATCGGCGGAAAGATGTTAAAGTATTTGGAGAACAAAGCGATCGAACGGCACTATGCGGAAACAAGGGTAGAGGTTCGATTGTCGATCCCCGAGAACGTGAAGTACTATCTTGATCGGGGCTATTCGATCATTCAAGAGCAGGAATACTCGGAAAAGACGGATCGCTGGTACGTCATGAGAAAGAGGTTGATGAAGCATGACCATACGTTATAGTACGGACGATCGATGTACGGTTGAAGAAACGGCAAATATATTCATGTCCTCTGGGATTCGGCGCCCATGCCATGATATCGACCGGATTCGTAGAATGCTGGAACATGCCGATGAGATCGTAACCGCAAGGGATGGCGAGAAGCTGGTTGGACTTTTGAGGGCAATCACGGATTATTCGTATTGTTGTTATATATCCGATTTGGCGGTTAATCGGAGCTATCACGGTCAAGGAATCGGTACGGAGCTTGTCGGACAGCTGAAGTTAAAGCTGGGAAACGAAGAAATTCAGTATGTTTTGACATCAGCTCCGAAGTCGTCCGGTTTTTATGAGAGGATCGGATTCGCCAAAGCGGAAAATGCGTTTGTCATCAAGAGACAGATCAATTAATCAGTAGGAGGAATTTCCAATGGGGGAAAGGACAACCGTTTATATGGTTCGGCATGCGGAGTCTCCGTTTGTCTTTGGCCAGGAACGAACGCGGGGACTGTCTGAGGAAGGCCTGCTGGCTGCAAAACTAGTAGCTGACAAGCTTAGCGGTGTAAGCATAAACCATGTTGCTTCCAGCAATTATACTAGAGCGGTCCAGACAGTGCAGTACGTGGCAGACAGCAGGAATCTCCCGATCGAGCAGTTTGAGGAGTTAAGGGAGAGGGCGATCAAAGGTTTAGACTACAAAGCCCCGTGGGAGGAGCTGGAGGCTGCCATCGAGCGTTCCTTTACGGATATCGATTATGCACTGGCGGGTGGGGAAACCACACGGCAGGCACAGATGAGATCGATTCCCATTGTCCAAAAGCTCTTGTCTGAGCACCGCGGCGGCAATATTGTGATCGGGACGCACGGTAACATTATGACGGCCATCATGAACTTTTATGATAACGCCTACGGCGGCGCATTTTGGAAACGCACCTCGAAGCCGGACATATATCGACTCGCGTTCGAAGAAAATCAATTGGCGGAAGTAGAAAGAATTTGGAAGTAGCAGTCAATGTAAGATACCGCTGTAGGCAATTATTCCTCATCGTCATCGTCAGTGACCGAATGAAGCATTTCCTCCGTCTCCTCATCAAGTCCGTGCTGAGGCATATTGTTCATATGATCCAAAGTGCGCTGCTTCAGCCTTGCAGCCAATCCCTTCCAATATTCCGTACTTGCGCGTGGAATTCGATTAGCTACCCACGTCTCGGTTGTCTGCTGACGCGCGGAGGGACTAAGCTCTTCGTCCCACGCCATGACATTTACCTCTTGCCTGGCACCTTCACCTTGGGAGGTTACGGCGTATTGAATTTTTTGGGACGGGGCGGTCCAGGTTTGCACGATGTCATCCTTGCTGTCCTTTCCTGTGGCTGCTGTGAATTGCATTCCTGCATAAACAGAGGATGGAAGCTCGGAGACAATCTTCTGCAGCAGCTTGTCGCGTGATACTGATGTTTTTCTACCTGCGGTTAGTTGCTGTTCTTTGCGATGGGCGGCATTGAGCCAGTGCCTCGCTTGTTCTTGAGAACCTTCGGATCCGCTGGGGCGCACAAGCTGCGTGGCGATGATCGGTGTTTCGGGCTGCTTGGAACCCTTCTTCTTTCCGGCGAAGTCCTTCGTTGTTGAAACAGTCTCTGATGCCGGCTCTTCGTTGTCGTTCTCATCGTGCTCCGGGAAGCTTCCGGTTGCCAGCAGTCGGGTAAGCGACTGATTCCCCACTAAACCTTGCAGCTCCATGAGATGTGCAGAGGCACCGGAAGCCATGGAACCTAAAGAGCCGGTCAAAGCAGCCGCACGGCGCTTGCCGCCTTTTGATTTCGATTCCTTCTCTTCGGTCTTCCGTTCCATCCTCTCACCTCCTGACAAGTAGTACTTCCAGCATACCACAAATTGAAAAAATTAGAATATACAGAAAATTATTGTTTCCAAAACTGCCGTTATTCGATAAAATTAGCTAAACGAGGACTTTATGTCTATATATTTTTCGCCTAAACCTGACAATGGCTTGATGGAACGGGTAACGGGGGATACTTCAGGCTGAACGGTAAGAGAAACTATGAAAAGGGGAGAAATGATGAGAGAGCAAGCGCGTAGGGAACCCTCATCAGCTAGCGTGAGGAAAAGCAGCGCGGCAAAACCCGTTGTAACTCCGAAGGAAACACAGCCCGGAGCCTCAATAAGCAGGCCGATCCAACGCAAGGGAAAAATGCCTGAAAATGTGCAAGCACAAATGGAGTCTGCGCTCGGCAGCGATTTTTCCGACGTGAATATCCATGTTGGCTCGAAGGCCCCGGAGGTCGGGGCATTGGCCTATGCCCAAGGGAACGACATTCATTTTGCACCCGGCCAGTATAATCCGGATTCTGCCGCAGGACAGCAGCTGCTGGGACACGAGCTGACCCATGTAGTTCAGCAGCGACAAGGGCGCGTGAAGCCGACTATGGATATCGGTGGCATGCCCGTCAATGACGACCCTTCCCTAGAGAAGGAAGCGGATCGTATGGGGGCAAAGGCAGCTCAAACGAAGCTGGATCCTGGCCGTTATGCTGAGAGCTTTAAGGGCTGATAAGAAAAGGACGGAATCGGATGGCATCAAACGAAGCAACGCGAACTTTGACTGCGTACAAAGGCTCTTGGGATTTTTATGCGGATGCCGGGGAGCTGCTGGACTTGCGCATCCTTCTGGCCATGAGACGGATGGAGGGGATTAACGGACCGAGTGATCCGGCCCTGGAGCCCTTCAAGGGACTTGTACTGACACCGGAAGAGATGTACCGGCTGCTCAGCCCGGATTCGGGCAAGGACGCGGATCCGGAGCTCTCGCAATTAGCTAGACTCGTCGCAGAGGCTGAAGCGCGAATGGCCCAAAGAATCAGTCTGACCCGAGCGCAGGATGTTTTTATACCGCTGCTCTATTTGGCGGACGTATTCGAGCTGGATTCGTTTGAGCTTCAGGTAGTTTACATGCTCTTGGCTGCCGAGTTGGATCGTAAGTACGATAAGCTCTACGCCTACATACAAGATGACGCCAATTGCAAGTACGCAACCCCGGATTTGTGCGCTCAATTGAGCGGCGGCCCCTTTGAGCCCAAACGCTCCGTTACAGGTTATTTCGTAAGCGGCGGCAAGCTGAGGACCTGGCTGCTTCAACCGGCGGCGACCGGCTCGCTGCATTCGCTGCTGGCCCTGCCGTTAAAGCTGGATGAAAGAATTCTGGCTTTCCTGCTCGGAATTGGCTTGGAGGACAAGAAGCTTTCCGGCTTGGTGAAGCTGTACAGCTTGAGCGAGGAGCCTCCTGCTTTGGAGACGGGTCAGGAGCTGCAGAGCAAGCTGCGGCAATATGTGGAGACCGGCGAGCAGCAGAAGGTTGTCTTTTGTCTATGGGGAGCGCAAGGGGCGGGAAAGAAGCTTCAAGCGCGACATGTTGCATACGGGCTTTCTCAGACGCTGCTTGTAGTGGATATCGCTGCTCTGAACCGTCACGAACGGGCTGCAGAGGAGCTGCTGCTGCGGATAAGAAGAGAGGCTAAGCTTCATGGAGCCCTTCTGGCATGGGATCGATTCCACCTGCTGCAAGGGGATGCCGAAGCGACGACCGGAAAAAAGCAAGCCGTTCTTGACGTGATTCGGCAGGAAGCGAGTCCGTCCTTTCTTTTGTCTGCAGAACCATGGAATCCTTTGCCGTGGCAGGAAGGGATGTTGTTCCTAGAGGAAGAGATTCCCTACCCCGACACCAGTGAACGGATGCGATTGTGGCACACCTTCAGCAAGGAGCGAGGGATGGAGAATGCCGCAGACTGGGCTTCCTTGGCTGGAAAATTTCGTCTCCATCCGGGACAAATTACGGGGGCGCTGGATTACGCCCGGCAGCTGATTGACTGGGAAAGGCTGCCTGCGGCGGATGATCGACTGATCCATAAGGCGTGTTATGCCTTTATGCAGCATAACCTGAAACGAAAGGCCGTTCGTATTGAGGCGCGCTATACTTGGGATCGGGTGGTCCTGCCGCCGGAGCAGAAGGAGCAGCTCGAGCACGCGTGCGCCAGGCTGAAGTATCGTCAGCTTGTTTACGGTGAGTGGGGATTCGATCGCGCTTTAGCCTATGGAAAAGGGACAAGCCTGCTCTTTGCCGGACCTCCGGGCACAGGGAAAACGATGTCGGCCCAGGTCATTGCGAGTGAGCTCAATCTGGAGCTGTACCGTATCGACCTGTCGCAGGTCATCAGTAAATACATAGGGGAAACGGAAAAAAATCTCCATGAAATCTTTCAAGAGGCAGGGCAAAGCGGAGCGATCCTGTTCTTCGACGAGGCGGATGCCTTGTTCGGGAAGCGCTCGGAGGTGAAGGATGCTCAAGATAAATATGCCAATGTGGAGACGGCCTATCTTCTTCAGAAGATGGAAGAGTACGAGGGGATTACCATTCTGGCGACGAACCTCCTTCACAACCTCGATGAAGCCTTCATGAGACGCTTCGGATTTATCGTAAAATTCCCGTTCCCTGATATCGATCACAGAGAGCTTCTCTGGCAAAGCATCTTCCCCCCACAGGTGCCGCTGGAGCCTGATATCGATTACCGGTTTCTTGCAAGCCGTTTCGAGATGGCGGGGGGGATTATCAAGAACGTGGCCGTATCGGCGGCTTTCTTGGCAGCAGGGGCGGACAAAGAGGTTGGGATGAAGGAAATTCTGACTGCGGTAAGAAGCGAAATGCGCAAAAACGGAAAGCTGCTGCTGCCGGCAGATCTGGGTGAATATGCGGAGCTGCTGAAAGACTAACGAATCAGGAAAGGGAGATGCGCTATCGCAGATTATACAGTCATCTCGGATGTTGGCTTAACGCTGGTGAAGCTGCTTCGCGAGCAGCTGGTGCCGGAGCTGATCGCCGCGCCCGAGTCAATCGGGCTTGCTTCTCCTGCGGACAGAGGAGATTTGCAGCTCGTACTTTTTCTCTATCAAATTCATGAAAATGCGGAAAACCGCCGTACAACGATGACGGGACGGGGCACGGAAGCGCTGCAGTATCCGCCTCAGGCTCTGAACCTCTCCTTCCTGCTTACCTGCTACTCCGCTTCCGATGTAGCTTCCAGGGCATTGGACGAGCAGCGAATCATGGGGAGAGTCATGCAGCTGCTGAACGACAATTCCGTCCTTCGGGGATCCCAGCTGCACGGCTCGTTGGCGGATAAGAGCGAAGAGCTGAGGATTTCAAAGGACGACCTGTCGGCGGAAACAGTCATCGGCCTGTTCGGAGATGCTCCGTACAAGCTGTCCATCGGCTACACCGTCGGTCCTGTATTTCTGGACTCGAAGCGCACGAAGCAAACCAAGCGGGTTACAGAGGCCAGGTTCACCCTGGAGCAGCAGGAAGGAAGCGGGCTATGAACAGAAGCAAGCCGGTATCGCTTCAGGTTTCCTGCGCTGTGCTTCCCATAGACGTGGCCACAGGCCAGCCTCCTGCAAGGGTGAATCCGAAGCTGACAGTGAAAGAAGCGTATGGCAAGGTTCTGTATAAGCAGGACGGAACGCTGATTGTCATAGGACTTTCGGCAGGTCTATATTCTCTGCAGCTGGAAGCACCGCATTATTCCATTGCTGCAGTTTCGGTAGATACGCACACGCTCGATGTTCGGGAGCCCCTTGTCGTTCCTTTGATTCCTATGCCTTCCATGTCATTTGCCCCTGGTACTACCTTATTGCGTGTGGTTTTAAGAAGGAATTCAAATCTCCCTGAAGGCTGTCATCTGAGAGCTGCCATCACGGACGAAGGCTTACTGACCGGCAAACTGGCGGCGGCCTCCAAAGGAAGCCTTTCCTTCACGTACACTGCGGGGACGAAACTGACGCCGGGCTGCAGCTATTATCTCCTGGACGGTTCAGCCTCCAACCGGGAATTTGTCCGCATCGTTCGTGTGGATTCGGTGACACGAACCGCGTGGGTTCAGGAGCCGCTTTCATTTGAGCATCCGAAAGGGACACCGTTAACGGAGACTGCGGAAGGCATGACCGATCGGAGGGGGGAATGTGCGGCTGCTTTCCCTTCGCAGAGGAAGAAACAGTTTACTGCCATGGTGGAATTGGAGTGGAATGGGAATCGATCCGTCCTCTTTGAGGAGGTGATGGTGGAGGAGGGCCGGACGACTCAGCTGGAATGGTAACAAAACTCACACTTTAGGTCATTTTACTAAAAAAAGTCATGTCAAGTCTTTATTTCTTAGCAAATAAAGTCGATAATTATTTATGTTCGATCAATGGGAAGGAGGGAACTGATTTCAAGCCGAGGTTTGGGATCAGGAACAAATGGCTGAGTACTTGTCACCAGGGGTGTACGTAGAAGAGTTTGACAGCGGCGGCGTGCCGCTAGGAGGGGTCAGCACAAGCACCGCAGGCTTTATCGGTGTCGCTGCAAGAGGTCCTGTAGAAGGAGTCCCTCAATTCGTAACGAGCATGAACGATTTCACGCGTCAATTCGGCGGGTACTTGTCCGAGAACCAGTTCGGTACCTATCGCTTTTTGGCGTATGCGGTGGAGCATTTCTTCGTGAACGGAGGAGCCCGCTGCTTTATCATGCGTGTAGCTCCATCGGATGCGAAGCCTGCTTCGAACGGTGCCGAGTCCGCACTCGGTGTGTTTGCCAAAAACCCCGGTCAATGGGGCAACCGGGTACGTGTGGTGCTCGAACCGGTAAGCAAAGCCAAAACGCAAATCTATGAGGTGCTTGAGCAAACGGATAAATCCGCCAAATACCTCGTGAAAAGCGATGCAGGCTTCAAGCCTGGCGACGTTGTCGCTTTCGAAGGGGCCGGCAAGAAGCAGTACAACCGCGTCATTTCGGCGCAGGACAACATTCTGGAGCTTGAATCCGCTTTCGAAGGCGATGTGACCGACAAAAATCTTCTTCCCTCCAAAGTAGTCACTACCTGCGAATTCACGCTTCATGCGTTCTATGGTGACGAGGCGGAAACCTATGAGCGTGTCTCGTTAAACGTTTCGGCTGCCAACCATGTGGAAAAGGTGCTCGCTAAATCGAACATCATTCGCGTTGTGGATCGCAGCGCCGACAATGGCGATCTCGGCGCCGTACCTCCGTTTGAAGTCATCTCCGGCGAGAGCGAGGAAGCGAAGAAGCATGTCATCGAGCTTTCCGGCGGCAGTGACGGCAATGTGGACTCCTTAAACGCAGGCGATTTCATGGGCGCCGACAACGGCCCCGGCAAGCGTACGGGCATTCAAGCGTTCATCGACAACGATGAAGTCAGCATCATGGCGGTTCCGGGTGTAACGGATCCGAATGTACAGCTCGCGCTTGTTGCACACTGCGAAAACCTCGGCAGCCGTTTTGCGATTCTGGATATTCCCCGCGACAAGACGAAGGTATCCGACGTGCTGACGCACCGCGATATTTTCGATTCGCAATATGCTGCCATGTACAATCCTTGGCTTCAGGTATTTGATCCGCTGGATAAGCGCAATATTTTCATTCCGCCTTCAGGCTCGATGGCCGGAATTTATGCCCGCAGCGATACGACGCGCGGAGTACATAAGGCGCCGGCGAATGAAGTCATTCGCGGCTGCGTAGGTCTTGATGTGCAGTACAACAAAGGGGAGCAGGATGTGCTGAACCCTCGCGGAGTGAACCTGATCCGGCATTTCACCGGACAAGGCATTCGCGTGTGGGGCGCCAGGACGACCTCCTCGAACGGACTTTGGAAATATGTGAACGTTCGCCGTTTGTTCATTTTCCTTGAAGGCTCCATTAAGAACGGAACGAACTGGGTTGTATTCGAGCCGAATGACGAGAAGCTGTGGGCGCGGGTTCATCGTACGATCGATGCCTTCCTGACCCGTGTTTGGAAGGACGGCGCGCTGGCCGGCACAAGTCCGGGCGAAGCGTTCTACATCCGGATCGACCGCAGTACGATGACGCAGGACGACATTGATAACGGACGCCTCATTTGTGTCATCGGTGTAGCACCGGTGAAGCCGGCTGAATTCGTTATTTTCCGTCTCACGCAAAAAACCGGCTCCGAGTAATCTGAGCAGCGAATATGCCTTAGCAGGTTAGTTCATGAACTGGAAAGGGGTTTATCATGGCAGGCGAACGCAATGATCCATACAGAAAGTTTCGATATCGAATAGAAGTCGAAGGTATACAGCAGGCCGGCTTTAGCGAAGTATCCGGCTTCGACGCTTCCTTAGACGTAGTGGAATACCGTGAAGGCAACGAAGTCATTACCCCGCGTAAGCTTCCCGGTCTGGCCAAATACGGCAACATCACGCTGAAATGGGGCGTGACGGACTCGATGGATTTGTACGACTGGATTTCCGAATGCATCGAGGGAACCGTTACCCGCAAAACCGTTACCATTATCGCCATCAACGAAGAAGGCGACGATGTAGCGACATGGCAGGTTATCGAAGCCTGGCCTTGCAAGTACACGGCTCCGGATTTTGACGCTTCCGCATCGGAAGTGGCCATCGAGAATCTTGAGCTGGCGCACGAAGGCATGACACGCACCCAATAATAATAGTTTCGTAAGCGATAGCCATTTTTTGTACCATCACATGATCATTCAGTTACAAGGCTTCATGGGGGCGAAGCTTGTCCTCATGAAGCTCCTACAATAAAGGAGGCGAATCCGTTGTCTTTCAGAACAGAGTATGAATTTGAACTGCCCCGAGGATATGTGGATGAGAACGGAACGCTGCATAAGCGCGGCATTATGCGATTAGCTACGGCTGCCGATGAAATCCTGCCGATGCGCGATCAGCGCGTACAGAGCAATCCGGGCTACTTGAGCATCATTTTGCTGGCACGTGTGATCACGAAGCTGGGGGATTTGCGTGCAATCGACACCAAGGTCATTGAGCGGATGTTCACGGCGGATCTGGCCTTTTTGCAAAATTTTTACCGCCAAATCAATGAAGTGGAGAAGCTGAGCGTACGCACCGCTTGTCCGAAATGCGATCATGAGTTTGAGGTGGATATCTCTTTTTTATCCGAGACGGAAGGGGTCTAACGGTTTATCCCATGGAGAAGATCTATGAGGAGGCCGCGTTTTTGGCTTATTACTTTCACTGGCAGCACGACGATATCATGAACATGGAGCATCGGGAGCGCAGACGCTGGTGCTCGGAGGTATCGCGTATTAATCGCAGCTTGAACGATGAGCCGAGCAACCCCTTCGACGTATTCGGTAAAAAGAGGTGAGTGCATTGAATACGGACGCTTTAGGAAATGCGTTTCGTTTTAACGTGGAAATTGAAGGACTGTTGGTCGGCGGGTTCACGGAGGTCAGCGGGCTGGAGTCGGAGATCGAATATGAAGAGTATGCCGAGGGCGGAGTGAACGGCTATACACACAGACTCCCCAAGCGTACCAGCTACCCTCCAATTGTGTTGAAGCGCGGAATTACCAAGTCCAACGAGCTGTGGGACTGGTATGCCGGCAACGCCGGGGGCAGGATTACGAGAAAGCAAGGCTCTATCATCATGTGTACCGTTACGGGTGAGGAGCTTATCCGATGGAATTTCTTCGAGGCTTATCCTGTGAAGTGGAGCGGACCGGAGCTGAATTCCACGAAAAGCGAGGTCGCTGTGGAATCCATCGAGATCGTACACAACGGATTGAAAACGGTGGGATCGTAAGGCGGACCAGCGGACTAACGGGGCAAGGGGCATAGGTGATGAGAACGACGACAAACATGGAAGCCGGGCTTCAAACCATTCATCCGAGAGTCCACCAAGGCTTCGCCGATTCGATTACAATCAAATATGGCTTTGCCGCAGGCAACTATCTAGGCAGACAGTCGCTTGTCTATTGGGAGCCTAACGAGGGAACCGTGATTCAGCCGCCGCCTGTACAGAAGGTGTCACTCCAGCAGTATGTGGTGAATTTGAAGCTGCAGCTGATGGCTATGCAAAAGGAAGAACAGCTGGTGCTGGGCAATCAGCGGGCCATGCTTCAGATGCTCGAGAAAGTAACGGAGCGGCAGGCTGCGGAGAGTAAGCGAGCGGAACGCCGGGAGGAGGCTTCCAGACAAGGAGCGCAAGGTCGGAGCAAACAAGCCGGCAGCAACGCGGGCAGAGGAAGCCGAAGCGCAAAGGTAAAGGAACCCCTCAAGCAAGAGCAAGCCGTGCCGAAACGGACGAGAGCCGCAAAGCGGCCGAGCGAGGAGAAGCCGCAGGACGAACGGTCATCTTTGGAGACAAACGAAGGTACAGCAAAGCGCAGCCCGAGAAAAAGAAGCGGCACCGCACCACAGCAAAAAGCTGACGATTCGTCGGCTGCAGAGTTGATTCCAAAGAAAAGGTCCCGCTCGAAGAAGGAAGAGAGCAAGGAAAATAAACAGCTCGATGAGTTGCCTAAGGAGACGGGAAAAAAGCCGGGTAGAACCAAGAAGGCGAATGGAAAAACCGGGGACCAGGTTCATCAGGAGATCCATGCGATCGGTGGTAACGATACCGGAGACAACCACGCAAGGGCATCGGCTTGGATTTCGAAGAAACCGGAAGCGGCCCGGACCCGAGGGAGCTTGAATCCGCGCTTGACGCAGGGCAATGTAGCTCAGTTGGCGGGTAAGGCGGAAGCCGGTTATAGAGCTCAGGGACGAATGGTAAAAAGACCCGTTCAGTATGCAAAACTTATCGGAAGTCAGCTGAATCAGGACGCAGATGATGTTAGTCGTTCAATCTTAGGGCAAAACCGGCAGAGGCAGGTCCAAGTACGTAAAGCCGGCCAAGGCCCGGCTGCAATGTCCCTTATCAATCCGGTGGTGCTTCAGAGGTTTGCCGCACAAGGCATTCGGCATGTATGGATGCAGCGGAAAGGAAGCGGTGCAGAGCAAGTTCACCGCATAGTAAGACGACGAATAGAAGAAGGAGCAAATGGCGGCCGTTGGTTTCGTAACCATGAAGCTGCAGCTGTCAAGCCCGGAAGGAGCACGCAAGTAAGCTCCGTACCGGCGAAGCGAAAAGAGTCCAAGGGGAATGCGAGTGCTAATGCGGTTAGCCGCAGGCCCGAACCCGAATCCGGACTCGGCTATACTCAACCGGTCCAAACGTATGATATCAACAAGAGCAGCAGTTCACTACGTGAACGGTTCATGTGGAAACCTACTTTTTATAAGCAACTAGGCCGTAAGGCACATCCCATCGAAAATAATCAAAATCATATAGATGCCGTTACCGTACGTATACAAAGAATCAGGGAACAAGAAGGAGGCCGTCAGGCCTCAGCCCAATCGTTTTTCGGTCAATCCTCATCTCCGATGACGGATCTCCGTTTATCGGCAGCAGCCAGACTGTATCACCGGGAAACGGCAGGGAGCAGCAATGATAACTTTGCCCGATCTGAAGGGAAGGTACAGTATAGGCAGGCTTCAGCGGTAACCGGTGCTCCAAGCAATGCTCGTTCCTCGCAAGCCGCAACGATGAGCGGAGCACGAGCTCCATCAAATGGCAATCAGGAATGGCAACGTCGGTCTTGGGAAAAAAGCATTTCGTCTTCAGAGAGTTCCAGGCAGCAGGATACAGCTTACATAGACAAAGGAAGCGAGGTATTCCCTGCTGGTGTTTCCCGTACAGGGGCACGCGGAACCGTCTCGTATTATCGATTGGCAACGGATCGACTGGGCCCCTTTGGGTCAGGGCGCAGCCATACGCCGCCTGGAACGATCCTACAGTACCGGCTCGCTCCAGGTCGGATGAGTTCATTTGAATCCGGATCGCCGACTGGAAACCGACATGTATCGGCATCCATTTTCCGAAACGGTATGTTAATTGAAGCCGGCGCTGCGGCGGGTCGCAATATCGCTCTACCGGCGGATGCGAGTGCAGGAAGGAACCAATCTACATACTTTGCTTACCCTGTAAGCAGGGGAGCTTATAACATAAAACAGCTGCAGCCTACCGGAGCCGTTCATCCGTTGCAGAGAGTCCGGACGATGTTCCCCGGTAACGTCTCTTTGCTGCACCGACATGCTCCAGGGATGGACTCGAGGGAAGCCGGGCTTGCAAAAGAGAAGCTAGCTCAAGTGAAGAATGGCAGATTACCCGATCGGAATCGGAACGATGCCGTCAGGACAATGATGAAACCGGTCAGGCAGCTAAGAACGGATCAAAGCTCATCCCATGGGGAACGAGGCATCTTCACAAGCATCCTAAGAATGAGCCCGTTGCATGCAAGTACAATGCTGACAAGCCCTGCAAAGCCACTAAGCTCACAGCATGAAGGGCTGGTAGCAGCCGCAGGACGGGATTCGTCGTCTCCCGTTTCCCAAAGGATACTATTATCACATCCTGCGTTGTCGGCAACCGGTGCATTCCAAAACAGCTCATCCATAAGGAACATAGCTTCTGTAATAGGATTAACAGGGAACGCATCGGGTAGGGTAGCGCCGACAAGCACCGTAAGTGCAGCCCGGCCGAATACATACGGTTCCTCCCATGCCGCGCACGGCTATGTGACAATGTTAGGCCAAACAAGGCAGCCTTCCGTAGGGAAAGCGACTCCGGTTTCAATTGTTCAGCGCAGTAATGTAATGCGCCTCCTTGAGGGAAGTAATCTTCCCGTTAGAAATCAACGTCAAAGCCATGGGAATCGTTCGTCGAGCGTAACCGCAAGCGTCCCTAAGCGGCGTTCGAGCCAATCGGCCAGCACGGGGCATCGTACTGGACGAAGCGGTGCTTTATCGGGCACGCAGGGAAGGGAAGGTGGTTCCGCTCGTAACCAAGCGGTGGCCGGAGTCTCCATGCTGTCCGCAAACACCTCCTGGGCTCCTGCTATGTCCCAAGCGGTGGCGGCAGCACTTTCGTCAACTGAACGTACGGTCCGAAAGCCGGCTTCCACGGCAACGGCCGCAGCACCGCAAGCCAAGTTTGCCGAGCCGTCACCTAAGCTGGAGTTCGCCCGTACGGAGCAGGGTGCCATCTACGGCGAACTGGCGACGCACTCTAACAGAGCAAGAGACCTCCTTGCACTACCGGTATCGGCTCAAGACAAGGGACGAGGAGCGGCTCACCGGCACGAGCAACAGACACAGCTTCAACAGGGGCGTTATCCGGGCGCAGGGCCGTTCGGTGGCAGCTTCATTGGAGGCACTAAGTTCCGCCATGCAGCAGGAACCGCACATACTCCAATGTCCACGCTTCATACAGCATGGAATCACACAAGCGCCCACGGTCAAGGGGAACGGATTGGCACTCTGAATTCAGGTGCGGGCCGATGGATACAACGCCAGCCCGTTCCGACCATCGGAGCATTTCAACGGACGGCCGATGAGCGTTTGGGAATGACCCACTCGGATTCGCAGGTAACGAATAGCTTCGCGACACGCTTTGGGGTACCACCAGCTGCAGCTGTCCAGAGTGTTCCTGGAACTGCTGCCGACAGCAGGGCCACATCCACGAGTCCGGTGGCTTACGAACCGTTGGCGCTTCAGAACCGCGCTCCGAAAGCTGAGACCGTTGTCGTTCAGACGGCAAGCTCACCACGGGGCGGCAGTTCGGCGGTAACCCAGTTGGAGCATCACAAGAGCAAGAGATCGAATCCCGATGAGCTGGCCGCTCAAGCCGCGACCAAAGCGATCCGTCAGGTGGAAGAGAAGCTAAAAACGGTCGAAGTGGAAATTACCAAAACGGTTCAGGCGGCCCAAGCCTCTCTTCCGAACATGGGACGGTTCGTGGATAAGGTGTATAAAGAGCTGGAGAAGAAAATCAAGTTTGAGCGTCAGCGGAGAGGACTTTAAGCGATGGCATTAACCAAAGCGAAAATATTTGTTGAAGCTACCAATCCGTACGACTTCGAGGTCCTGTTCAATCCGAGCGAATACGAGCTTGAAACGACCAACTCGTTTGCTTTTCAAGAATCACCCGGGGCTAGTGCGCCTACAGCGCAATTTCTCAGCGGGGATGAAACGGTGCTCACGATGGATCTGTTCTTCGATACTTATGAAGCGAGCAAGGACGTGAGGGAGGAAACGTTCAAGATTGTAAAGCTGCTCGAAGTGGACAGCGATCTGCATGCTCCCCCATACGTCCGTTTTGTCTGGGGATCTTTGAATTTCAGGGGTGTGGTAGAGAAGGTAAAGCAGAAATACACCATGTTTCTGGATTCCGGAATTCCCGTCCGTGCCACACTCGCCGTAACGATCAAGGCGGTTATGACGCTGACGGAGCAGCTGCAGCTGACGCCGCGGCAATCGGCGGACCGTACGAAGCAAAAGCCGTTTAATCAAGGGGATCAGTTGTGGATGATGGCAGCTCATGAGTATGACGATCCCGGCAAGTGGCGCGACATCGCGCGTGCCAATCGGATTGACAATCCGAGACATATCGAACCGGGCCGAAAGCTGATCGTTCCGAGACTCGAATAGCAGGCAGCGGAAGGAGGATCAACCATGCCGCTCTCAACAGCATCCTACCAGGTCAATAAGCTGGCTGAAAAATATGCTCAATTTTTTGCACCTGCCCATGAAATCTTGATCGACGGCACGGAAATTGTGAAGCAGAAGCAGGTTGCCGTCTCCTCCATTACAGTGCAAACGAGCGTTGAGCCTGAAGCGAATATGGCTGAATTTACCGTTGTCAATGCCTATAAACCGGCCGAAGAGGATTTCCAGTGGCTCGACGACGTGTTTGTTCTGGGCAAGACGATGGAAGTCAAGCTCGGCTATGTGGATAAGCTTGAGCTGATGTTTCATGGCGTGATTTCTTCGGTAGCGATCGAATATCCCGAGGGGGGAACCCCAACCATTCGGGTCAAAGGGCTGGACAAGTCCTCTCTGATGATGAAAGGAACCAAGTTCCGCTCCTGGACGGAAAAAAAGTACAGCGAGGTTGTCAAAGAGGTTGCATCGACCTACGTATCCGACCTTGTGGTCGACGATACTACGAACAAAATCAGCACGATCGTCCAAAGTCAGGTCAGCGATTTTAAATTTATCGAGCATTTGGCGTATATATGCAATTATGATTTTTTTCTGGTGGACAAAACGCTGTATTTCCGCAAGCCGCTTACTTCGATGACCCCGGTGCTGACGCTTAGCTACGGCCAGTATCTGCGAAGCTTCACAGCGGATATGAATTTGGCGGAGCAGCTGACCAAGGTGACGGTCCGAGGCTGGAGCGACAAGGAGCAGAAAACTGTGGAGTCATCTGCGGCTACGATTACCAAGCTGGGCTCTAACGCCAAAACGGGCAAGGATTTGTTAGCATCGCTGGGCGAATTCGAGGAGCACTTGTATACCAACGTCGATTCCGCGGATGAAGCCAAAGCGAAGGCGGAGGCGATTCTTGGACGCAAGGCGATGAAGCTGATTACGGGTGACGGAGAATGCATCGGCATCCCGGAAATCAAGGCAGGCCGATATATCAAGCTGGATGGCTTAGGCAAAAAGCTGAATCAGCCCTTCTATGTTACGGGAGCTACCCATCGTATGGATAGCGAGGGATATTCAACAAGCTTTCAAGTCCAAGGAAATGCGGTGTAACGTATGAACGATTTCCCCTTTGCGGTACCGAATGAAATCAGAATGCCGCGTATTGAAGGCGTAATGGTCGGGATTGTAACCAATAACAAGGATCCGGAGAACTTAGCCAGGGTCAAGCTCAAGCTGCCATTGCGCGAAGGCGAAACGGAGACCGATTGGGTGCGAATCGCCACCTTAATGGCCGGGAATGAACGCGGAAGCTTGTTCATCCCGGAGGTTGGAGATGAGGTTCTCGTTGCGTTCCATCTGGGAGAGGTGAGGCAGCCCTATGTAATCGGCACGCTTTGGAGCTCCAAGCTGAAGCCGGCCCCCGGGAAGAACGAGAAGAACGACGTTAGAAAATTCAAGTCCCGCGCCGGACACGAGCTCATTTTCGATGATAACGATTCGGACGGCAAGGTAACGCTGAAGACGAATAAGGGTCAAATAGTTGAAATGCTGGACAAGGACAGCTCCATCAAAATCGCCGATTCCTCAGGCAATCAGTCCGTGCTGATTAAAGGCGGCTCCGCCAATGAAATTACTATCAGCGCGGGAACGTCGAAGATCATGATGAATGCGAAGGGAGATATCCAAATCGAGAGCACCAAGGAGATCAAGGTGAAGTCGACGCAGCTTAACCTGGAGGCTTCCGCTACGATGGAGCTGAAGGCCGGAGCGTCCATCAATATGAAGTCGGACGGCATCATTAACATTAAAGGCAGCATGGTCAAAATCAACTGATAAGGAGGTCTGTGATGTCCAAATCCTTTTTGGGTCGGGGGTGGAAGTTTCCTGTTGAAGTCGATGAAATGACAGGCCGCATCAAAATGGTAGAGCATGAGGACGACATCGCGGAAGCGATTCGGATTATCGTATGGACGGGGAAGGGGGAGCGGATGATGCGCCCGAGCTTCGGCTGCGGTTTGGAGCGGTTTTTGTTCGGCTCCACAGACGATACGACGCTGAAGCTGATGGAATCCACGGTTGAGGAGGCCATTCGGGCATGGGAGCCCCGTGTCTATGAGGTCAAGGTACGTGCCGAGCGGGACGGCTCGGAGCCCGGTAAGGTCCTTTTGAACGTGGCGTACGCGGTGCGCTCAACCAACAACCTGTTTAACCAGGTGTACCCGTTCTATCTGAATGAAGGGGCGAAATAATGCCCAACTACACGAAGAAGTGGAGGTGAAGAGCAAGTGCATGTTCCACCGATTGATCCGCGAACCATGGCGTCCTTAATTGAGCAAATGAAAGAAATGGCTCCCCATTATACGCCGGAATGGAGATTTACGCCGGAGGACCCGGACCCGGGAACCGCCTTGTTTCTCCTCTTCGCCCGGATGCTGGATGAAAATATAAAGCGGCTGAACCGCGTTCCTCATAAAAATTTTATAGCTTTCTTGAATTTGCTTGATATTTCGCTTCAAGCTCCAAAGCCGGCCGGCGCTTACTTGACGTTCCATCTTAGCGAAGGAGCCGACAGGCATGTACTGGTACCGGATGCGACCCGGGTGGCCGGGCTGCCGACCGATGGCGGTGCCGAGCCGATCATTTTCGAAACCCAGGGACCGATGGTAGTAACACCCGCCAAGCTCACTCAGATGTTCAATGTGAGCTCCGCACACGATCGAATCGTCAGGCTAAGCTTGGATGGCAGAGAGGAGCCTTCAGTTTCTCTGTTCGATACGGAGGAGGGCTCAGGCAGGAATCTGCAGGAGCATACCTTGTATCTCAAGCTGAATGATTTGTTCCTTGTACGCCATGGCGCTGCGTTGGAGCTCGAGCTGTCCCACACGCAAAAGAGATATACGGAGCCGTTGGCCTGCGAGCTGTTAGCCAATCCCCTGATGGTCGAATGGCGCTACTACAGCGAAGGAGCTTGGATCCCTTTCGATGAAGTGTCGTGCAGCGGAAACAGGGTGCTTTTACAGAAGAGGACAAATAAAGTATGGAGCGAGCTGGAGCTCGAAGGCGTGCAAGGGAGATGGCTGCAGTGCGCTGCCGGTCCGATCACGGCTGAGAGCGGAACGTTACCCTTGGCTGAGCTGGAGCTGGACGGCCTTAGGCTGAAGGGCAGCTACCTGGATTTCGCCGAGGAGGTCGGTATTGCTCCACAGCGAATGTATTTTAACGACATCCAGGTGGAAAATGACGGATTTCATCCTTTTGGTGAAATGTTTGCGCCGTTTGGCATCTTTTACGCAGCCAGCGATGAGGTTCTAAGTAAGAGAGGTGCCTGGATCACGGCGGACTTTACGCTGTCGTTCAAGGAGTACAGACTGTATCCCGAGAAGCCGCAGGAAGTGAACTGGAAGATGATCATGAGGCGGGAGGAGGTCGACAAGGTTGACATCCCGGACCGAATTTCCGTCGTCCGGGTAGTGTGGGAGTACTGGAACGGAAACGGCTGGGTGAGGCTGCCTGTCGCCAAGGAAGCGGAAAGTATCTTTTTCCCATGGACAGAGGAAAGCAGGCAAGTACAGATTGCCTTCCGCTGCCCTGAGGACGTGTCGGAGACCTTCGTCAATTCCGATTGGAATTATTGGATCCGCGCCCGGGTATTGAACATAGACAATATGTACTCGCCTAATGCCGTTTACATCTCACCTTGGGTTGAGAATGTTCGATTCACCTACGACGATTTGGAACAGCAGCGGCTGCCTGAGCACTGCCTCACGCGAAATCACGTCGAGACGCTGGACTACTCTAGGAATCTCGAAGGAACAGGCAATGTGTTTCGACCCTTCCTCGCCCTGCCCGGGCAGCGGCCTGCGCTTTATCTGGGCTTCGACCGCAGGATGGAGCGCGGACCGATCAGCATCTACTTTTCGCTGCAGCAGCAGCGGATGACGGAGCAGGAGGCACCGCTGCTCGATTGGGAGTATTTGGAGGCCGGATGGGGTTCAAACGAGTGGCGGCCGCTGAAGGTTCGGGACGGCACCGGCGGCTTCGTCCGTTCGGGAACGGTCCAGTTTCTGGCCCCCTCCGATATGGGGGAAGCGAGCTTATTCGGCACGAAGGGCTTCTGGCTCCGGGTGCTGAACAAGGACGGCAGGCTGGACCAGCCGATCGGCTTAATTCCCAAGCCGAAGGTGAGGGGGATTAGACCGAATACGGTGCTTGCCCTGCAGCAGGAGAGCATCGTCATGGAATCTCCCGAACGATCCATTCCGGAGTATGTCTATGAGGATGAACACACGGAAGTGATACTGGCGCGCAGCCCGGTCGTGTCGGAGGAAGTATGGGTCGACGAGACCGAACAGCTGCATGAGGACGGAGTGGAGCTGTTGACTGGCTCAGACCGTCCGGTACAAGTGCTGAGGGATTCGGACGGCCGCTTAATGAAATGCTGGGTGAAGTACGACCCCGTAAGTCATTTTCTTGCCTCCGGCCCGGAGGACCGCCATTACGTTATCGATCGTACCTCGGGCAGACTGAAATTCGGCGACGGTGTTCGCGGGAAACGGCTTCCTAACGACGATACGGAGCGTATAAAAGTGAATTACAAAAGCGGCGGGGGAGAACGCGGCAATCTTCCTCGCCACCGAATACAAAGCCTGCAAAGCTCCATCGCCTTTCTCCAGGGGGTTACGAATGAGGAGCCGGCTTCGGGCGGCTGTGATGCCGAGACAATGGAGCAGGCGATCCGGCGCGGCCCTCAAAGGCTGAAGCACAGGGACCGGGCCGTAACCTCAGAGGATTACGAATGGCTTGTGAGAGAGGCATATCCGAATATCAGCAAGGTCAAATGTCTGCCGAATGTCAACGTCCGCTTGGAGAGGGAAGCCGGCTGCATGACCGTCGTTGTTCTCCCCAAGGGAGAAGGGCAGACGGGAGCTGCTTTTCAAGAGATCAAGAATCAGGTTGAGTCTTATCTCTATGCACGAGCGCCTCACGGCATATGCTTTCCCGGCAAAATCGGAGTGATCGAGCCTGCCTATCTTGAGGTCGGCGTACAGGTCGTGCTTGCGGTTAAGTCGATGGACGAAGCGATACAAGCGGAGACAGACGCGTTAGAGCGAATGGAGAGGTTTCTCCATCCCCTTCACGGCGGCTTTGATGGTCGAGGCTGGGATATTGGAAAGGCGCTGCATGCGTCGATGTTCTATGCGCTTTTTAAATCCATAGGCTCCATTCATCACGTGATTCGTCTCTCTCTGTCGGTACTAAAGCTCGAGGACGGGGTCCGAACGGAAGTGCTTCCCGAAAAAATGAATGAATATAAGCATGGCGTCATTAAGAACGGACTACATAAAGTAACGGTGCAGATCGTCTGATCTGCGGGAGAAAGGAGGAACTCTGCATTGCTGAAGCTGCCGAATTTAGATGATCGCGTATATGAGCTGATGGTGGAGGAGGCTCGCAAGCAGATTCCCTCCATCTATCCAAGCTGGACCGATGAGAATGCGCATGATCCCGGCATCACGATGCTGGAGCTTTTCTCTTGGCTCACAGAGATGCAGCAGTATTACTTAGATCGGATTACGGAGAGGAATGAAAGAAAATTCCTCAAGCTGCTCGGCATCCGGCCGAGGGCGGCAGGAGCGTCGTCAACGGAGGTGCAGTTTCATGGGGTTGCTCGGCAAGCTGCCCTGCCGAAAGGGACGAGGCTGCTTGCCGGCGATCAAATCTTTGAAACGGAAGACCCTCTGCTTCTCGTGCCTGCGAATCCGGAGAAGCTGATCGTCCGAACATCAACCGGTATGACGGATTATTCTTCAGCGAATGAAGGCCGCAACGTGGCTTTCCCTGCCTTCGGCCCTCGGGCGCATGCCGGAAGTGTGCTGTATATCGGCTTTGGGAAGCCGCTTCCCGTAGAAGAGACCGTGACGATGTCCGTTCGGTTAGACGAGAACTACCCGGTTCGTCCGGTCAAGGATGTTCTAGGCGAGCGGGTGCCTTCGGCCAAGGTGCAGTGGCAGGTGTACGTGGGGGGCGAGCTTGGTCAAGAACCGACGGATGGCTGGGCGGAGCTTGAGCTTGTGAAGGACGAAACGAATCAGCTATCGGGAAGCGGAACATTGACATTTCGATTGCATGCTCCGATGCAGGCAACCATCGTGCAGCCTGCGGTAGACAAGCCGAGATACTGGATCAGCTGCTGGGTAGTAGAGGAGGGCTTTGAGCTCCCGCCGAAAATCGAGCGGTTGGCGCTTAACGCAGTCACAGTCAGACACCACCATACGATGAGTGTTACCGAGCTGTTTGACTGGCACGGAGAACCGGATCAAGCGGTCGTTTCCAGCCATTACTTAGCGTATTTCGGCAGGCATCAGGTTCAAATCCGGCAGGAAAGCGGCGCTTGGGCACAGTGGCAGGAGGTTTCCAGCCTCGATTCCTGCGGCTCGGAAGACCTTGTCTATACTCTGGAGCGGAGAGACGCGAATAAAACGGTGATCATCCGCTTCGGAGACGGAACCAAAGGAGCAGTCCCTCCGGCAGGCCGTTCCCGTGTGAGGCTGATCAGCTACGAGCCTGATTTTGAAACCAAACGGAAGATCGGGGCCGGCAACGGCTTAGCGGGCCAAACCATCGAATATTTGCCGTCGCCAGCCATTTCAGCGGGAGTTAGCCTGCAGACCGGAAGCAAGGATCGCAGCGGGACTTGGCAATGGCATGACTGGAAGCAGGTTGACGATTTTGACAGCTCCGGTCCTGAGGATCGCCACTATATATTGGATGCCGAGCAGGGAACGATCCGCTTCGGAGACAATGAACGCGGCCGGGTTCCGGAGAAGTCCGATGTCCCGAATATGGTGTTGACCGCATATCGAATCGGCGGAGGCGCGGCCGGCAATATTAACGCAGGGATGATCGACCGGTTTGCGGAGCCATGGCCGGACGTTTATGGCGTGCAGCCTGCCAATCGATTCGCCGCATCGGGAGGAAGCGAGCCTGAAGTATTGGAGCAAGCGAAAGTCCGAGCGCGGCTTGCTCTCCAGCAGCCGGCGACAGCGGTAACGGAGAAGGATGTCGAACGTGTAGTCAAGCAAACCCCGGGACTGCGCATTGCAAGGGTAAAAGCCATTCCGCTTTATTGTCCGGGGATGCGGAATTATCCGGTGGAGAAAGCCCCGGGACGTCTCTCGGTGGTAGTCGTGCCTTACAGCGAGAATCCCCGGCCGGTGCCAAGCAAGGGGTTTCGCGAGACGGTCAGACGCCATCTGGATAAATACCGGCTGCTCTCGACAGAAGTGGATATTATTCCGCCGGAATACATACAAGTCAGCGTCAATGCGGTCATCATCGTCGAGCCCCATTTCAAGGATGAGAAGATGACGATTCTCCGGGAGTTAAACCGGCTGCTTCAGCCCTTTGACAATTCCGATGGAGGCACGGGCTGGGCTTTCGGCCGTACGGTGTATAAGGGGGATATATACGGGGTCATCAACCGAATACAGGGTGTAAGCTACATTCAAGACGTATGGATTTCCGCTGAAGGCAGAGGCTTTCGGAAGGAGCCCGGCGGGGATATTGTCCTGCCCCCGAATGGGCTGGTGTGCTCCGGAGAGCATGATATCGAATTGATTAGTGTGGCGGAGCTATAAGATTGAAAACAGGCAGTAGTGCGAAACAGAAAGGAGGATCTCGCGCATGATGGAGCCTTTTCGGTTTTTCTCGCTGAATAAACCGTCCGATTGGCAGCAAGGGATTACGGACAATATCGACATCGACAGCGCTCTCGGAATGGGTCTCGCGAAGACGAAGAAATACAACGTCACGCAACATTTGGACTTGGCGGAGCTGGAAGGAATTCCTGAGATCATCGATGTCGCCTTAGGCCGCCAGGGCCGATTGTACTTGATGGACGAGGATGCCGCGCTATGGATATTCGATACGGACAATCTGCACCTGGAGCCGCTGATCGCACGAAACCATGGAATCTACACGCCAGGAGCCCGAATCACGGCTTGGGGCGACCTGGTGTTAATCATTGATGCTGCAGCGGAGGAGTCCATTACGGCGTACTCCGCGTCCAACGGCCAGGCTGTTTGGAGCCATACCGTGCACCGGGGCAAACGAATCTATCCTATCCTGGCCGTTTCGGATACGGAAGATGGCTTTGTCGTTTTAACGGCGCTGGAGGGGGAATCCGGATACCGCCTGCTGCGCTATCACCGGTCCGGAAGGCTGATCGATGAACGGGACATTCGTCCGGGCAAAATCGAAGGACTGGAGAGCTGGCCCGGGTCAGAAGAAGAGTGGCCCGCTTTCCTTGACCTCATGCGAAGACAAATCTCAATGACTTCCGCACCTGACGGGACCGTGTGGCTGCTGCAGCCCGCCGAAGGAAGGCTGTACCAGTATCCCGCGGACGGACTTGCTCCGATCGAACAGTCATACAAGCTGCAAAATCAGCATCAGGTTCAGGTCATTGCAGCCGACAGGCAGGGCAAGCTCTTTGCAGCAGCTCGTTCGATTGGATCCGACCTTGACATGTCGGGCTCCGAGCGGGAAAGCTTTCTTTACAGCCGATCGCACCCTGGAGAAGCAGCATTGCCCGCCTTCGAAAGGCTGTCTTCGTTCCCGGGGGCATGTGACCGGCTTTTCATTGACGAGAAAGGGATCCTGTATGCCCTGCATTTACAAAATACGTCGCTGCTGATCCTCCGCTCTCAGCAAAGAACCCGGCTTCATCCAAGGACCGGCTTCTACTCAGGAACCTGGATAAGTGCATCGCTTGACAGCTATGAGAACGAGCTGGAGTGGCATAAGCTTTCGCTGGATGCAACCATCGGTGAAGGCATGCAGCTGCGAGTTTCCTGGTACGCTTCCGACCGGAAAACGGTAATGCTCGGAGACTCGACCTACATCGATATCGACGAGCTGCTTGCCGACCCGGACCGAACGGCGGAAGAAAAGCAGCGGCTGCTCCTGCCCCTCTGGTCAGCTCCTATGGACAATCCGAAGGATGCGTTGTTTTTCGGCGCTAAAGGCCGTTATCTCTGGATTCGGCTGGAGCTTGTGGGAAGCGAGCAGGGAACGCCTGCGCTCAAAAGATTGAGAGTGTATTACCCGAGGATGTCGTACTTGTCTTATCTTCCTGCCGTGTATCAACACGATGAGAAGAGTCGGAGCTTTCTTGAACGTTACTTATCTCTCTACGCTTCAATGATGGAAGAGACGGACGAGCGGATTGCTACGATTTCCCGCTATTTTGATCCCGATGCGCTGGACGGACCGTACCTCCGCTGGCTGGCGGGCTGGCTCGGCCTTGCGGCGGAAGACTATATCAGCGATCAAACCTTGAAGCTGCTTATGCGTGAAGCGTCGTTTCTCTACAGGCACCGCGGCACGCGGGCTGCCCTGGAGCGAATCATCGAAATTTTTACAGGGGAAAAGCCCATTATTGTGGAGCATCATCAAATACGTCATTTGCTTGAAAATGCGGAGCAGCGAGAGCGCATAGCGGAGCTGTACGGCGACGATCCCTACACCTTTTGCGTCATGGTGCAGCCGGAGCATGCGCAAACCGACAAGCAGCGATACTTGCTGGAGAAGCTGATTCATGAACAGAAGCCCGCCTATACGGAGGCGAAGCTGATTGTGCTGCAGCCATGGATGAATATGGATATGCATACGTATCTGGGAATCAATACGAAGCTTTCGGAGCCTACGCTCTTAACGCTGAACCAGCAAGCCACATTACCGCATCATTCCGTATTGATTGATGTCGACCGCGATCGCCGTATGGACATTCACACGAGGCTGGGTCTTGATTCGGAGCTCGAATAAACCAGGGAAAGAGGAAGTAGAGAATGAAAAAATCAAGGTATTTTCCATTCGAACGCAACCGGTATTTTTACGGCAAGCTGCTGACGGTCCGGGACTTCGAGTCCGAACAAAAGTATTTCAACGATAAAAGACGGCTTCTCAACCGCCTTCTGTACGGGAGCGGAGTGATCGCGGGTCTGCAGGTCATTGCGGTGGATGACAAATCGGTATCCGTCGAATCCGGTGTAGCGGTGGACAGCCTGGGACGAGAAGTAATTGTAGCTTCTCCGGTTACTTTGAAGCTTTCCATGATGGAGGGCTTTAGCAACAACGAATATGCCAAGAATGTATACCTATGCATTGCCTACGACGAGAAGGGAAAAGAACCGGTTCACGCAGTCACGAGCAGCTCGGTTCGTCAAGAGGAAGTCAGCGAGTATAACCGTGTCGTCGAGAGCTATCGGCTGTTTATTCGTGAGGATGCGCCGGAGCCCGCCCAGTTCGATTGGAACCAATTCAGCAAGGAATCGACGCTGATTCATGATGACGGGCAGGTGCGCGTGGTTCAGTCTGTCCCGCGTTATGTGGCGGAGGGGGAGACGTTCGAGGTGGAGCTCCGGGTCGAGAAGACGCTGCAGTCCTCGCGCATTACCTTTGAATACGAGCCGCTAAGGGATCACTTCCGCTTTCTGGACGAAACGGAGCAGGGAAAGCTGCGCTTCGTCGAGCCGTCCGACAGCCGTTCGGGCGACTACACCGTCACCTTCCGTGCCGTGGCGAAGGGGAAGGCCGGGGAGCGCGGCGAGCTTGGGAACAAGCCGGGCAGCGCTCTCTTGATGGTGGGTGACCGGCGCATTCAATTGACGCATTCCTTCACAAGCCAGGTAGAGATTGTCCGCGATGTGGAATCCCGTCTCTGGGATGCATACATCAATCGACCGCTGGATACGGTACTTAGCTCCCCGGCGGATCCCTATTTGGTGCTGGCCAAGATCAGCCTTCTCCAAATGGGCCCAAGCTATGTCATCGAACGGGTGGACCCGCTTCCGTTCGGAGAGCTTGTGGTGAATTCGCCGATGCTTAGCGAGCTTGTGCGCCGAAGGGGCAGCATAGCCGGATCGAAAGCCTTCTCCGCAAGCGCGGAGACCAGGCAGCTGCCTCCGGAGGAGAAGCCGCATTTTTCCGTGGACTTCGAGGAGGAGACGAACCGGTTCGAATTTACCCTCGGTCTTCCGCAATCCCAATCGATTGAGGAAGAGGTAGCCACAGGAGTAACGGAGATTTCGCTTCTATCGCAGGATGGGAAGCAGGATAGTAAAATTCCTTTTCTTCGTCAGGGCAAAAGCTTCTTCTCCGGTGAAATCGAGCATGGACTAGGGTCTGGACCGGTATTGATTACGGTGGGCGTTGAGCTCGACAAGGGGGAAGGCGTCGTATCGGAGCTGCTTGGAACGAGTGAATGTGTTATGTACGGTTCCCAGGACGTGTTCCAGGACAGCGAATTTGAGCCGAATTTGCCGAAGCTATCGATCGGGACCATGGTTTATCCGCAGAAAGGGACATTTCGTATCGGTGTAAAGCTTCTTCCTGCACCGGAGATTCCTTCCATAAAGCTGCGCTGGTGGGCAGTGCGGAAAAACACTAACGTCGGATCGGATTCGGCGCACGAGCAGCTGGATTCCTCCGAGCAGGAAGCGGCGGCCGGTACGGACAGCTAGAAAGGAGGGAAGCGGTCAATGGGACAACTGGTATGCGGCGGAGCCAATATTAAGTGCAGCTTCGGCAATGCTCCCGGCACCCTGATGGTGCTTCCGGCGAACCGGGTGATGCACTCAATGCCGGTAGCTACGATAATGGACGGCAAGCCGATGGTGAATGTACTGCCATTCGGCATGTGCAGCTCCATGGCGAACCCGACGGTCGCTTCGGCTACGGCAGCGGCCTTCGGAGCGCTGACTCCGATGCCCTGTGTGCCGGTAACTCCGGCTCCATGGGTTCCGGGCTCGCCCACCGTACTGATCGGCAATTTTCCCGCGTTAAATAAAGACTCAAAGCTTATGTGCGCTTGGGGCGGCGTCATTGAAGTATTGAACCCCGGACAGGCCACCATTCAGGTTCCCTAGGATAAGGAGCGAACCGACGTGATTGAAGCCATTATCAAGCCGTTTATTACACCGATTCAGAAGCGCATTATTGCCCCGATCATGAGGGCAAGGGCGCTTCCTAAGCTGATCGTCAAATGGATCAAGGCGTTTTTCAAAAAGATTTTAAATGCGAAACAAATATCGAAAGAAAGCTACGTGCTGATCGGCAATTACTATATACAGAAGAAGCTCATCGTCATCTGCATTTTGGTTATGTTGGCGCTGGTCTACTTCATTTTTATTAAGCCGCCCGCTCTTGTGAACAGATGGTTTCACTTCACGCCGAAGCTGGTCGAGCAGACAAGCGCGCCGATCACTTATACCGGAAAAGCTCAAGTATTTACGGAAGCCAAGGTACTCAGGTACGAAGGCGAGCTGGCGGAAGGAATCTACCAAGGCAAAGGCAAGCTGTTCGGAGAAAACGGGCAGATCGAGCGGCAGGGCGATTTTGATAAAGGGCAGCTGAAGCAAGGGGAGCATTACGGTGCAGACGGCGTGCTGCTCTACAGCGGCGGCTTCTCAGAGGGGCTCTATTCCGGACAGGGCACGCTTTTCTATCCCAATCGTTCCATCCGGTATCAGGGTGAATTTCAAGCCGGCAAGCCTACGGGGAAGGGCAAGGCGTTCGATGAAGGCGGCAGGCTGCTGTACGAGGGGAATTTTGCCTCAGGCTTATACGCCGGAGAAGGCATCGAATATTATCCCGGCGGCGCGGTGAAATACCAAGGGCAATTCCTGGCGGGGAAATATAACGGTCCGGGCAAGCTGTTAAACGAGGCGGGGGCGCTGGTGTACGAGGGCGGCTTTGCCGGCGGACAGTACTCCGGGGAAGGAACGGCCTTTTATCCGGCTGGAACGGCGCAGTACAAAGGGCAATTCATGGGAGGCGCTTATAACGGGGCCGGACAAGCCTTCTACGAAAGCGGCAAGCTGAAATATGAAGGCGGCTTTGCCGGCGGTGTCTACCATGGCGACGGCATGGCCTACTCGGATGCCGGGCTGCCTGTGTACAAGGGCAAGTTCGTCAATGGCCTTTACGAAGGACTTGGCGAGGAGCTTGGTGCGGACGGAAAGGCTGTTTACAAAGGGTACTTCAGGCAGGGACAGCCGCATTACGGCGGGTTTCTCGGTTTATCCGGCGCAAAGCTGGAGGAGCTGCTCGGCAAGCCGCAGGATACCACCATTGCGGATCGTGCCGACGGAAATCCCGAGCTGATCATGAATTATCGGGACTATGGGATGCGAATTGTCATGCGGGTTTCAGAGCAGGATCCCGCCGTTACGTATGTCGGCTCGGTTGCTCTGACGAAGGCGCAGGCTTTCGAGCAGCTGCAGGCTTCCATGACCGCGTTATACGAGAAGCTGAAGAAAGAGGATCCGAACCAGGTAAAGCTTGTCTGGTCGGAGCTGGTTGTATCCGAGCTGGAGCGGACCGAGATGTTCCTGTATGAGGAGCAGTTTTACCGTTTTACATTCATACCGAGAAATACGCTGCAGCGTGCTGAAATTTACCTTAGCGAATAATAGGACGCTGCTGCGATACACGGAAGGGGGAGAGCGTGATGAATCATAACCGGGTTGCGGCGGCGCTGCTGGCAGCTGCTGTGCTCTGTGCCCCCGTCCTTCCGTCGCAAACTGCCTTTGGTGCCGGATTGCTCACACTTGAAGAGGCGGTTGCGAAAGCGACGGAGCAATCGAGTGAGCTGGGGGAAGCCCGCATCCAGATGAATGCAAAGGTTATTGAGCTGTCGCAGGCCCAAGCGGCCGTCAACCATCAGGCGGAAAAGGATTTCAGCTTATTCGCCAAGCCGCATAGCTTATCGAAGGACTTGGAGCTGAAGCTGAAGGTGCCTACCGCACGCAAGCAGCTGAACGAAACGAAGCGGGAGCTGGCCGGCAAGGAGCTGGCGCTGCGTGCCGAGGTCGAAAAGCTGTACGAGGGTGCCATGCAGGCTATGGAGTACGAAGCTTTGGTGCTCCGCAAATGGAATGATGCGAAGAAGTCCGCCGAGGATGCGGAGAAGCTGGCGCGCTTCAAGGTCAAGACGCAAGAGGAGGCCGATAAGGCCAAGGAAGCCTTCGCGAAGGCCGAGTCGGAGCTGAAGCTGGCGAGACTTGCGCTCAAGGCGGCCAAGCTGCAGTTAGGAGAAAAGCTTGGCATCGATCCGGAGAGCGACTTCTCGCTCGGACTGGAGCCGAGCTACGCGGTATTGACACAGGAACAAATGTGGAGGTTTATTTCCCACGCGGAAAAGAACGACTTCACGCTGTATAAGGATACGGAAGCCCGCAAGCTGGCGGAGGAAAAGGTCATCGTCACACGCCGGCTCTACGCCTCGAAATTCGGACAAAACGAAATGCGGTTGATAGAAGCGATGTATTCTTCGCCGTCGATGGATTATGAGCTGTTCATGGCGAACTATGACATCCTCTTAGAGGATATCAAGCGCAAATGGGAAGGCATCTTCCTGATTCCGATCCCGTTTCTGCCGATTATTCTTCCGATTCCGAAGGTCATTCTGCAGGGGGAGTACGACGGCCTTCGTTATTTTGACGATATCCGTTACTCGCTTCCGGTTTCCATGCTGGAGCAGGATAAAGCGCGCCTGAAGGAACGGGACACCCGGGGGAAGCTGGTAAATAAAATCAAGAAGTCGTTCCTTGACGCCAAAGGTGCGGAGGAGTCGTACGCCCAAGCCTTGAAGCAGGCGGACCGCATGAGGGAGGAGCTGGAAGCGGCTCGCAAGAAGCATGCGGTCAAATGGATCACCGACGAGGATTTGGCTAAATCGGTACAAGCGTCGGAGGAGGCAGACAAAGCGGCCATGACGGGCTATTACGCCTACAAAAGCGCTCTGTCGGCACTGAATCTGGCTGCTGCGGGCGCCGTGGATGCTGCACTGAAGCCCGGTGTGCTCCCGTATCAGGACATTGATGACGGATTGGCTCCGATGGGCGAGCCTCCGGCAGACCCGAATGCAGCGAAGCGGCTGGTCGGCAGCTGGAGCGTGAAGGAGGCAGTGGAAGGCATTACCTCCGAGCTGACTATCAAAGCGCCGAAGGAGCTTGGCGCCACCCACTTCGCCTTAGTCACCTGGGATGGTAAGCCTGTCGGCTTGAAGGTGCCCATCGATGGAAAGGTAACGCATATTTCTACCGTCTTCGGTGACATGAGTCAGTTGAAGGTAGTGTTGTACAAGGACAATACCGTTTTGGCGTCGGTCGTCCCGGAGGGGAACGGCTCCACGGGTACTCTGACGATCGAAGCGTCCGGAAAAGAGGAGTAGGGCTATGCACGGAAATACAATCCCATCCAAGCTGATCGTTGCCGTGCTGGCCGTCTCCTTGCTTCTGCCGGGAGGCTCCGCCTATGCGAAGCTCCCGCCGGAGGCGGCAAACGGATCAGGGTACTTGATCATCGGAAACTTTCTCATTCACCGGGGCGCCGTCAATAAGGATAATACGGCCGCCGCCCGGGCCTCTATGGCGGATTCCGGCCAAGGGATGTTCTACCAATCCGAGCTGGCGGACGGTACATGGTATGATCTCGGCTCCGCAAGCAGCGTGAAGGACATCATGGACCCTAAGAGCAAGAAGGCGCTTCAGGCGGCAGCGGTCGATAAGCTGAAGCTGGAGGTTTGGATCGACGAGAAAGGGACCATCCGGGGGCTGCTTTCCGCTGCGGAGGCGGCCAAGCGTGTCGAACAGCTGGCGAAGGATATCGAGAAGCTGAAGGAGCAGAACGAAGAGGCGGTAGAGGATAACAAGCAGAGCGAGTCCACCCGGCTGCAGATGCAGCAGGAGCAGCTGGAGGCCGAGATGGCTTTCCTTAAGGCTGTGGAAGGCGGTAACCAGCCCCTTGCGGAGCAGCTGATGGCCCGCATGGCCGGCGATCCTGCGGCCATTCTGAGCAGCCTTCAGGAGAAGGCTGCCGCCCTCGCGGGCTCGCTTGGCCAAGAGCAGCAGAAGCTGGCGGAGGCTTTGAAGGCGGCGGAGGCCGGCGGCAATGCGGCGCTCGTCGCCGAGCTGTCGGCGAAGCTGGCGGAGACGCAGGCTGCCGCAGGCGGGACGGCCGAGCCGAAGAGCGCCGCGGATGCCCTCGCGGAGCTTGCGCTGCTGCAGAGCAGGCAGGCGGAGCTCGAGGGCATGGCGTACCGCGCGGCGGCCGGCGGCAGCGCCGAGCTCGCTGCGGAGCTGCAGCTGCAGGCCGCTGCGGGCGCGGCGAAGCTTGCTGCCGCCCAGGCGGCGGCCGACGCGCTGCAGCAGGCGCAGCTGCAAGGCGAGCTCGCCGCGCTGCAGCCGCAGCTGGTCGCTGCGCAGGGCGACGCCGCTCTCGCGGCGAAGCTGCTGGCGCAGGCGGTACGCGCGGAGGCGCAGCTGAAGGCGCTGGAGAGCGGCCTCGCCGCGCAGCTGCGGTCGCTCGAGGCCGCCCTCGCGAAGCTGCAGACCATCGCCGCTCTCGCGAGCGGCGGCGCTGTCCCGGCGGAAACGGGCCTGCCGCCCGCAGGGCTGCCAGTCGAGCTGGCCGACAGCTGGAAGCAGCTTACGCTGCAGCTTCTTGCCGCCGAGAAGGCGAAGCTGTTCCTTCAGCTGGATCTGGCGGAGCAGCAGACCGGCAATGCCGTAGAAGCGGTGACCGCCCAATTGATACCACAGCTGCAGGCGCTGCAGAAGGAGCAATATACAGCTAAACAGCTTGCAGCAATTGCTGAGCTGTCAAGCCAAATAGCCGGCAGCATCGACGCCCGGGCTGTCCCCCTGCCAGTAGAGAGCATTCTCACAGAGGGGACGTCGTTATCCTTCGAAATGCCCCCTGTGCTTATTGACGGGTCGGCCTATATTCATATCCGACCGATCTCGGAAGCCTTCGGTTCGAAGGTGATATGGAACGATTTTGAACGTACCGTGACGATTCTCAAAGAAGGTACGGTGCTCTTTTGCCGGGTGGACGATCCGGTAGCTTATTTGAACGGTAACAAAATCCTGCTGGATGCGCCGCCTCGACTCATCGAAGGGCGCACGATGGTACCGCTTCGTTTTGTCGCGGAGGGATTGGGCTTATATGTCGGCTGGGATGCACCCACGGCGACTATTAGAATCGAAGGGCTAGACGGATAGGGAGGGGACCCTGAACAAATGAAAACAAAACGGTGGCCGCTGCTCGCTGTACTGGCTCTCATGATCCTTGTCGGTTGGGGAATTTACCGCTCATGGGCCCAGCTTACACCGCTTCCATGGGTGCAATCCATGCCGTTTGACGGCTTGTCCGAGGTTTCTGCAGAGACACCTCAGGACTCAGGCGGCAAAGGGAGCATTCTGTTGATCGGCGATTCCAAGCTGAGCTTAACCAAGATGACGGCTGACGGGGAAATCGTCTTTAAGCGGAAGACGGAAAACAAGGCAGGGGAAGGACTAATCCATTATGACGGAGTCACAGCAGACCGCAGCGGAAACGTCTATGCCCTGCAGACGCTGCTTGACTCGAACGGTCTGTACGTTGTAGGAGAACGAATTCACAAGTACAGTCCGACCGGAGAGCTGCTGAGCACCGTCGCGGAATATCGGTATGAGTCTACGCTGCTCCCAAGAATGATGCGGGTCGGCAAAGTGAAAGCACTGATGACGCAAGGGGATACGCTGTACTTTTATTATGCGGACGGCGCAACAATGACGCTGTACCGGGCGGCCGCTGACGGAACTCCGTCTCAGAAAACAAGGGAGACCAAGCTGCCTTCGGATCGCTTGCTGGCCGACGTGGTAGGAATGGAGGGGGATCGAGTCTTCATTTCCACCAAGCAGGGGGAAATTTACCAGCTTCTTGCTTCAGATGAAATGAAGCTGATTTATCCGCTTCCCGGTGTGGCGCGGTCCGACCGGAACGTTCCATTGAGCCTCCAGGTGGATGCCCGAGGGCGGCTCGTTTTTATCGATCAGCTGCTGAATGAAATCAGCCGGATTGACATCGGTTCTCCATATATTGTCGAATCGTTGCTGAGCGCGAAGTCGTTTCAAGCTTCAGGGTATGGCGAGCTTTCTTCCCTTAAGCATATTTATGGGAGTCCGGAGGGCAGTCTTTATGTCGTGACGGAAAGCCAATATATGCAGCTGCTTCCGGACGGGACGATTGTCAACCAGCTGACATCGGATAAGTTCCCGGCCACGGCTAGGATGACAAGATATGGCGCTTGGGTGCTCGTCCTGGCGGAACTCCTCCTTTTGCTTCTGCTTTTGCGGCTCTTCTACACTGGCCCGCTGCAGCGGCGTGTCCCGTTAATGCTGAAGTTCCTGCTTGCCTTCGTACCGATTGTGGTGGTATCGATGATCATTCTGTCCAATCTCGTGTACAACGATCTTTCGACCAAGCTGGAGGACGAGATTCGCCAGAACCTGGCCCTGCTTGCGTCGAACGGGAAAAATGCCGTGAGCGGCGACCTCTTGGAGCGCTTGACAACGCCTAAACATTACATGAATGAAGATTACAATCGAATCCGTCAAAGCCTCAGCTCTCTTTACAGCAAGGACAAAGGTGCGCCTCGAGACGGGCTTTACACTACCATCTACCGAGAGGAGAACGGCGAATTAAGCATCATCATGGATGATGACGACAGTGTCACCATGTTCCGCCCGTATCCGATCGACGACGATAACAAGCAGGTGCTGGAGCAAGGGAGAATCATCACCGGTAAGGTGGAGGATTCCAGCGGTTCGTGGCTCTATGCCATCGGGCCGATATACAACTCGGCTAACAAGGTCGTCGGCATTTACGAAACAGGGAAGGATTTTAACGCCGTTAAGCAGCATAACCAGCAGGTCATGGTCAAAATATTATGGTATATGATCGGCATTACCTTCATTATTCTGATCGTGTTCCTTGCTATCGCCTTGTCGGTATCGATCGCGGTTCGCCGGATGCGCGGAAGCGTAAATGAGATTTCGGGAGGCAAGTGGGACGCGTCCGTCGATATCCGGACCCGGGATGAGCTGGCGGACCTCGGCGAGCGCTTCAACGCGATGGTTGCCCATATTCGCAATTATATCGTTCAAATTACAAGGTTCAGCGAAGCGTACTACCGTTTCGTTCCTCAGCAATTTTTGAATTTTATCGGTAAGGAAAGCATCGTTCACGTACAGCTGGGAGATCAGGTTCAAAGAGATATGACGATTCTGGTGTCCAACATGCGGAATTTTTATCGCTTTTCCCGCAAGCTGACGCCGACGGAAAATTTTCATTTCATTAACTCCTTCCTGAAACGGTTCGGTCCCGCCATCCGCAAGTATGACGGCTTTGTCAGCCGTTATCTGGGAGCGGGAATTCTGGCCTTATTCCCTAACGATGCGGATCAGGCCTTGAGAGCTGCCGTGATGATGCGCAGAACGCTGGAAGAATACAACGAGCATCGTCAAAGCGTGGACTATGTGGCGATTGATATCGGCATTGCACTTCACCGTGGCCCTCTTATGCTCGGCGTGATCGGGGAGGAGAAGCGGCTGGAAAACAGCGTCATTTCGGAGCATGTTAGCCTCGTTTCCCAGCTGGAGCAAATGACGGAGAAGCTGGGCGTATGCATTCTGATCACGGAGGAGCTGCTGCAAGGCTTATCCAATCCGGGGGGACGGCTGTACCGCTCCTTAGGACTCATTCATCTGCAAGGAGAAGAGCAGCCGCTGCAGCTTTACGATGTGTACGAAGGGGATCCGGAGCAAATTCGCAGGCTGAAAAAGGAAACGCACGAATTGTTCGAAGCTGCGGTGTCCATGTACCAGAACGGCCGCTTCTATGACGCCAGGGAGGCCTTCCTCGAGGTCATCCGGCTCAATCGCTGGGACCAAGCGGCACGACTCTATTTCTACTTGTGTGATGAATTCTTTCAGAATGGAGCACCAACCGAATGGAACGGAACCTTAAATGTGAGTTAATGAATGCCGATGGAGCCATGGCTGCTTCTGAGCCTGCGGAAGCGTTTCGCATTGTGCGGATGACGACGGAGGAGGAAGCGAAGCGGGTTTCCGAGTTTCTGCTGTCCGACTACAGCTTTGATGACCTACACCATACCCCAGGGGAGCTGCACCATTTTCGTACGAAGCCGTTTCTTTGCTTAACCCAGGATCGCTATTATTATTTAATGGCTATTGATAATAAGGGAGAGCTGATCGGAACGATCAGTTTCCTGGAGAATGAACACCATACGGGCGGGTACATTCTCGACTATCTGGTTGTCCATCGCAGCTGCCGACATTTGGGTGTAGCTACGGCATTAATGAATCAAATGACGGAGACGCTTCGCTCGATGTCCGGACGGTATATCGAAACGTTTACCTGCGATATGAAGGAGTATGAGCCGGTACGGAAGCTTTTCCAAAAGAGGGGCTTTCGCCTGCTGTGCCACATGCCGGATTATTATTACGAGGGCGAAGGAAAAATGTTGTATTATTTGCAGCTATAGCCGAAACATCCTATTCCCATTTGTCGTTCTGTATAGTACATTGATTAGTACAAGAAGCTGTCAGTCATACAGAATCGGGGGATTCCTATGAGAGTGCATGAGGTAACCATTACTCAGGTGCTGCATCCGCAAGACTTACAAACGGTGGCACAGAAAGCGAATTTATTTCGGTCGGATATTGTTCTCAAGCTCGAAAAGGAAGGCCTTGAGTTCGATGCTAAGAGTATTCTGGGCATGATGCTGCTGTCGATTCCGCAAGGGACGCGGGTCCGTATTCAAACGAGAGGCAACGACGAGGAAGAAGCAATCGAAATGATGTGTCATCTCTTGGAAAATAACAAGTAGGAGAATAGGATGCGAGATTCGCGTTACAGCAAGTTGTACGTGTTTGCCGGCACGTTGTCCGTGCTGACCTCACTTCTGTACTGGCTCACAAGCTCCGTAATCAAAGATACGTACTATCATTTCCTGGCATGGAACTTGCTGCTTGCATGGATCCCTTGTTTGTTGGCTACGGTTATGATCTATATCCATTCCCGCGGCTTCGGTTCCGGTTTTAGTAAACTGCTGATGCTCGGCCTGGGAGCGGGCTGGCTTTTGTTTTTTCCGAATTCGCCATACATTGTTACCGATTTGATCCATTTGACGCTCAAAAAGAACATGTATACGGCTTTCGGGGACTACTCGATCCGGTATTGGATCGATCTCGTATTGATCCTGTTGTTTGCGTGGAACGGGTTGCTGCTCGGGTTCCTTTCGCTTTATCAAGTGCAATCCATCCTTCATCGCAGGGGAAGACGATGGGCTTCATGGATTTTGGTCGGTTCGGTCTCCCTCTTGTCCGGTTACGGTATTTGGCTAGGCAGAGTACCTAGGCTGAACAGCTGGGATCTCCTCACGGACGGAGACCGGGTGATGGGTTTGATCGCCCGAAGCCTCTCGGTGCAAACCTTGTTGTTTACCCTGTTTTTCGGGATTTTGATCTTTGTGGTCTACATAACGTTCTATCAGCTATTACACGTTGCGCACGAAACAAAGCAGCAAGCATCTCCGTCAACATGAGGAGATGCTTGCTTTGATTTGGAGCAAGGTCCTTAGGCAAGGTGCTTTTGGACCATATTTACGTAGGCTTCCTTCGAGCGCAGACCTACCAGCTTATCCATCGGTTGACCGTCCTTGAACAGAATGACCGTAGGCATGGACATCACCCCGAAAGCAGAGGAGGTCACGGGCGATTCTTCAACATCAAGACTCAGTACGGATAAGCCGGAAGCCTCGCTCAGCTCATGCTCCAGCTCCTCTAGAATGGGAAGCAGAACCTTACAGGGGGGACACCATGCGGCCCCGAAATCCACCAGGGTGATACCTGACCCCGTAAGCTCTGTGAAATTGCTATCGTTCGCTTGCTTCAATGACATGCCGATCAGCCTCCGTCTCGTTTCGTATGGATCGAATCCGCTCGGCTAGGTTGCTTCGGATTAGCAGAAGCTGCTCGATCTGGGAATCAAGCTCCAGCAGCTTCTGCTCGTAGATCGGCAGCACCTGCCGGCAGAAGGCCTCTTTGTTTTGCAATACGCAGTGCAGGAAGCTTGCAATTTGCTCCGTCGTCAAACCAAGGCTAAGATAGAACTTAATCGTATTCAGCTGGTCGATATGAAGCGAATGATACAAGCGATATCCTTTCTCAGAGCGTCCGGAGGCAATTAAGCCTTGCTGCTCGTAGTAACGTATGGATCTAATGCTGACACCGGTCAACCGGGATAGCTCACCAATCTTCATCCTTCGCGCTCCTCTATCGTAACGGTTCGATGAATTCATTATAAACTCTGACATTAATGTCAGAGTCAACACTATTTATTTGCGAAGCTTATGCAGAAGTTAACTACCGAATGGGGGGATTATCATGTGGAGCTCAAGCTCGTACTGGCTGGGGTACATCGCGCTCGCCGTCGTCGTCGCCGGACTGATTGGATGGCTGACGGTCCGGGCACGAAGGAGCAGCAAGGTTACTTCTTTAACGAAATACAAGAAGACCAGGCACACGAAACAAGCATGCTCCTATTGCAGGAAAAAGGCAAGCGGCCTGACCTTTTATTCCGCCGGCGAAGGCAGGGTGGTGGGGATATGCCGGGATTGCAAGCCGAAGGCGGAGCGTCAAGAATTGCTGCCAATCTAGAGTCGTAAGACGAGCGAGCGCCGCATACAATGATTACCACTTATAATGGCGAGGTGGCGGCGAATGGAGCTCTTATTTGTAAGGCATGGGGAAGCGGAGCATCGAAAACAGAGTTCGGCCGATTATGCAGTTAAGGACCCGAAGCTTACGCAGAGCGGGCTCCAATATGCGCTGGAGCTTAAGAAAAGGTATCCGCTTACGGATGAGGATGCGGTCATCTCGGGACCGACCGTACGCACACTGCAGACAGCCCGGCTGTGGGCGGAGGGAACGGGCTGCTCCCGGTTTGTCCATCCGCTGGCAGGACCGAGACAGCATCCGTTCCGCTATGATTTTCACACGCTTCCCTGCGATTATTCCTTGGAGCCGGAGCGGATCGTTCAGGAATTCGGCGACTTCCTGCCGGCCTCTCATCTCCCCACCTATTTATGGCTTCAGGGAATTCACACGCTGCCGAAGCTCCTGTTTACCCAGCAGGCGGAACGCTTCCTCGAATGGTGCGGAGGCTTGGAGAAAGCGAGAGTGTGGGTCATTACGCATGCACGTACGATTCAGGCATTCCAGGAGCTGCTGCCCCCGGGCTCCGAGCGTTTAAAGGACGAAATGAAGCCGGTTGCCTTCAGCAACCAGGAGCCATGGAGATGGCCGTTGATCGGCTGATATCATTTCGACATTTTTCTACTTCAACGTTGGGTTGGCTTATGGTATAATCATACATTGTGATGTGCAAAAGTTTCGGTAGGGAGTGAGCAGCTTGTCTCTGATAGTTATGAAGTTCGGCGGAAGCTCGGTAGGAGATGCGGAGCGTATGAAGCGCGTGGCCGGCCGTATTGCTGAGGTTAGCGCACAAGGCCATAAGTGCGTAGTCGTCGTTTCCGCCATGGGCGATACAACGGACGATTTGATTGATTTGTCCAAGCAGATTTGTACCATTACTCCTCCAGCGCGTGAAATGGACATGCTGCTGACCACAGGCGAGCAGGTATCGGTTGCATTGCTCTCCATGGCGATCCAGAGCTTGGGTCAGAAGGCGGTTTCCTTTACAGGCTGGCAGGCGGGTATGTATACCGAAGCGGTTCATGGGAAGGCAAGAATTACCGATATTCAGCCCGAGCGTGTTCTGAAGGCACTTGATGCAGGGAATGTCGTCATTGTGGCCGGATTCCAAGGGATGACCGAGGAAGGGGAAATTACGACACTCGGCCGAGGCGGTTCGGATACAACGGCCGTTGCTTTGGCCGCAGCGATTCAAGCGGATGTCTGCGAAATTTTCACGGACGTTGATGGAGTCTACTCTACGGATCCGCGTGTTGTGAAGGTTGCCCGCAAGCTGAATGAAATTTCCTACGATGAGATGCTGGAGCTTGCTAATCTTGGCGCGGCTGTTCTTCATCCAAGAGCGGTGGAATATGCGAAAAACTACAATGTACCGCTGGTCGTCAGATCCAGCTTCAATCATAATCCAGGAACGAATGTGAAGGAGGAAGCAGCCATGGAACAAGGAATCGTGGTGCGCGGCATCGCTTACGATAAGAACGTAGCAAGAATCAGCATTTTGGGAGTGGAAGAGAAGCCGGGTCAGCTGGCGAAGGTATTTACGGCGCTCGCGAAGGAGCAAATTGACGTGGATATCATCGTTCAGAGCGGCACGCGCGACGGTCAGGCTGACTTTTCCTTTACCGTATCCCTCGGTGATAAAGAGAAGGCGCTGCAAGTGATCGAGAGCATCCGCGGAGCGGTTGGCTTCCGTGAAGTGACTTCCGAAGAAAACCTCGTGAAGGTTTCCATCGTAGGCGCGGGCATGGTGAGCACACCGGGTGTTGCGGCGAAAATGTTCGAGGTGATCTCCGACCTTGGCATCAGCATTATCATGGTCAGCACTTCCGAAATCAAGACCTCCTGTGTTATCGACAATACTCGTCTGAACGAGGTTGTGCAGGCGCTGCACACGGCGTACGGCTTAGACACAGACAAGGCCGCTTTCGTAGGCGGACCTTCAGAGAGACGATAAGTCAGGCGCAATAAGCATAGTCGCGCTTACCCTGAAGCCATGGAAGGCCGCAGGGAAGCCGCGAGCGTTCGCAAGGCCCACATAGAGATGTGGGTCTTTTTTTTTTAATGAAGGAGATTCTGCTGCCGGACCCGTCGGTTACTCTATGTTTATGAAGGGGGGCTTGGTTTAGAACCCTGCCGGCTGCGAGCTTAGACGAGCTGAAGCTTACCTTGCTGCACCATGGCAACCAGCGGCATCGTATTCACTTGGGAGCAGTATGCGACGTCCTCGGGAAATCCGATTTGCATCAGTCTTTTGCCGTTGGAGCATTGCTGCAGAGCCGCCAGTACATTGTCCTGAACTTGTCGATACGCATGAAGCATACTAAGTCCAAAGTCGTTCACCTGCACGCCGTCCCCTGCAAGCTCTATTAGCTCCTGCACTATAAGGCCGGCACAAAGACCGTCTTCTAAGGAAAAGACGTCTTGTGTGCCCGAACAGACGATCGCGATATCTTTACCCAGCTCGGCAGCCTTCATCGCACAAGCCCTGGCATTCAAGAGAGAGCCGATGAAAATATGGCTCGCCTTGGCCGACTTCTCAATGGCTCGGGTACCGTTCGTTGTGGTGATGACCAATGTTTTGCCGGCCACATGGTTGTCTTGATATTCGAGCGGAGAGTTGCCGAGGTCAAACCCCGGGATTCGTTTGCAATGTCGTTCTCCACCCAGCAAAAAACCAGGCTGATAAAGCTGCTTCGCTTGCTGTACGGTCTCGACGGGGTATATTTCCTTCGCTCCGTTCGCTAAGGCCGTAAGCATTGTGGATGTAGCCCTGAGTACATCGATCACGATGACAACCTTCTGCTGAACATCCTCCGCCTGCGCTTCATTGACGCTGGGAATCACATGAATGTACACGAATGAGCGCCTCCTTTTCATTGCCGCCTGCCTCAGATCAGCATCGGGATTACGATTCCCGAGATACCGCATCCGGAGTTTTCAGAGCCGTACGCTCCTTCCCCAAGTGCAGAGTGTCGGATCGGAGTCCGCGGCGAAGGGCTTCCAAGGAAATGACGTCGCTCGGGGCGATATTCCCAAGGTGGATCTCCGTTCCGAGCATATTCAGCAGATGCACCTGCTGATCCTTATGCGGAGCCTCCCATAGCAGAAGATCGCGGCTCGGAACTTGCTCCAGCACCATTTCGATATCCTTATCCTTACATTCCCCGTTATCATCAAAAATTCCTACGCCTTTGCCGGATTCCCTGCCTTCAATCGTGATCAGTCTGGCCCCCAGCTCCGAATCGGTCACAACCGTCTCAATAAGCTCCGTCATTTCGATCGTCGAGCCCCAGCACTTTTTTCCGTACTCCGTGATTACCGTAAAGCCTGCTTCTTTGCCGCGGACGATCAGCTCGCTGCGAAGGCTGCGATCGATCTCGATGGTTCCGTCGGATACCTCCACCGCATTGAAACCGAGGGCCGCGATCGTTTCGAAATACGCATCGATCAGTCCCTGCCGGATGGCGACCTCCAGAAACGTTCCGCCCGGATAGACCAATATGTCGTGCTCCTTGGCCTTTTCGATTTTTTTCTTCAGCAGTTCCAATGTATATAGCGGAGAGGTGCCAAAACCGATTTTGAGCATATCGATATGAGCCCCGGCCGTTTCAAGCAGGTCATCCAAAGCGTTCCACCCAAGCCCCTTGTCAATGACCATCGTCATGCCTTTGTCCCTGGGCTTCGCTTGTCGTGTCTCCGTGGGATCACTGAGCAGGGGATGCCACTGCAGTGGGGAACTAACCTCCATGATTATCGCCTCGCTGTAAAGAGAATTGGAATTTCTGTGTCATCATATGCATTTTTTCATGGGTGTGTGCCCTAATGAGGCTAAAATGAGACGGGCCTGCATAGATTGGAAGGGAAGGACATGTAGGGTGACTTTAAGGGAGGAGAAAGTGGAAATGCTGAACAAAATCGTATTGAGCATGGCGTCGCTAAGGCTGATGTCCGGAACGATCGAGATTATCGCCGCACTGATCATGCTGCGCTTGAACCAAATCGATAAGGCGTTGATGGTCAATTCCGGACTCGCTCTTGTGGGACCGCTGGTGCTTCTCGCGACGACAACGATCGGGCTCGTGGGCCTTGCAGATAAGCTCTCCTTTGGCAAGATGATGTGGGTTCTGGTAGGAGTTAGCTGCATTTTTATCGGAATCTTAAAAAAGTAATTAGCATATTTCAGTAGACAAGGCATACATATGGTTGTAAAAGATGGACAGGTCAGCCGACGTCTGCGTCAAGACACGCATGAGGTACGCTGGACCGGGGAGGTGCGATTCAGCATGAGATCCTTGCTCCCGTTGTTTTCTGTCCCTATGCAGCGCATTCTATCAAATCTACCAGATGAATGGCAGGAAGAGTTGCAAGAGATTCGCGTAAGGCAGGATCGGCCGCTGGAGCTGATCCGGGGCGCAAGCTACGGCTTCGTGCAACGGAACGGAAGCGTGAGCCCAAAGACGGAACAAGCTTATCGGCCTTCGCAAGAGGAATGCAGAACCCTGCTGGAGATGCTCACACAGCATTCGCTCTATACCTTCGAAGAGGAGCTGAAACGGGGCTTCATCACCGTCTCAGGCGGTCACAGGGTGGGACTGGCCGGGAGAACCCTGGTAGAGCAGGGAAAGGTCAAGCATCTTAAGGAAATCACCGGCTTCAATATCCGTATAGCACGAGAGTGGAAGGGCGTAGGGGAAGCGGTGCTGCCTTTCCTGATCGACCCTCTGTCCGGTTCCGTCAGGCATACGCTGGTCGTGTCTCCGCCGGGCGTAGGAAAAACGACGCTGCTTCGGGATATAGCGAGGCTGCTCAGCCAGGGGCATGCTCCTGCACGAAGCGGCTTCAAGGTGGGCGTCGTCGATGAACGATCCGAGCTTGCCGCCTGTGTTAAGGGAGTTCCGCTCTTCGATTTGGGACCGCGGACCGATGTGCTCGACGGCTGCCCTAAGGCGGAAGGGATGATGATGATGATCCGCTCGATGTCTCCGGAGGTGCTGGTAGCCGACGAGATCGGCCGGCCGGAGGATGCTTCGGCGGTTCGCGAGGCGCTCCATGCCGGCATCAGTGTCATCGCATCGGCGCATGGCCGGGATCTGGCGGATGCGAAGCGCCGGCCGATCTTGAAGGAGCTTCTGGAAGCGGGCATTTTCGAGCGAATTGCGGTGCTGGAGCGCAGGGCGGGAGAGAAGCGGCCGGGAATCTTCATCTGTAAGGCAGACGGTGCGAGATTGAATGAACAAAGAGCGTTCACGATCAAAGGAGGGAAGCCCTGATGAGGAAAGGCAAGCCGGCGCCGTCATTATGCTGAAGCTGTTCGGTGCAGCGCTGATCCTGCTGGCCGGTACGCTGTTCGGCTGGTACCAGGCGCTTCAGCTGTCTCGCAGGCCGACGCATATTGCCGAGTTGATCCGCGGACTTCAGCGGCTGGAAACGGAAATCGTTTACGGCTTCACCCCCCTCTCCGAGGCGCTCCGCTCCATCGGCGAACGCAGTCCCGGCCCGGTAGGAGCCGTATTCGCCCAAGCGGGTAAGGAGCTGAGCGAGCCCGCGGGAAGAAGTGCCCGGGACATCTGGCAGCATGTCATCGCCCAGCAGTGGCGCAACACCTCCATGAAGCCTTCCGAGCGCGAAATTGTATCCCAGCTGGGAGCGACATTAGGGCTAACCGACAGGGACGATCAGGTCAAGCATCTGCGGCTCGCCATTCTCCAGCTCCAAGGCGAAAACGAAACGGCCCGCGAGGAGCAGGCGAAATACGAGCGGATGTGGAAAAGCCTGGGGGTGCTGCTCGGTGCGCTCATCGTCATCATCATGTACTAGGGATGTAAGATTTTTGAAGGGCTTGAGGTGAGGTGCCGCCAATGAACGTGGATGTTAACGCGATATTTCAGATTGCCGGCATCGGCATCATTATCGCCATGATTCACACTGTGCTGAAGCAGATGGGAAAGGAAGACATGGCCCACTGGGTGACGGTCATCGGGTTCGTCGTGGTGCTCTTCATGGTGGTGAGTCTTCTGGACAGCTTGTTTAAAGAAATCAAAACGATCTTTCTATTCCAGTAGGTGAGCCGATGGAAATCATACAAATCGTAGGCCTCGGCCTCATTACGGCCATCCTGGTGCTGATCATTAAAGAGCAGAAGCCGATGTTCGCCTTCCTGCTTACCGCCTTCACAGGGATTACGATCTTCCTGTTTCTCATCGGGAAAATCTCAGCGGTGATCGAGGTGCTGGAGGAACTGGCGAATAAGGCTGACGTCAATATGGTGTTTCTGAAAACCGTGCTGAAAATCATCGGCATTGCCTATATCGCCGAATTCGGTGCACAGATCGTACGCGACGCCGGACTTGAGGCCGTTGCCTCCAAAATTGAGCTATCCGGCAAAATTCTCATTATGGTGATGGCGATTCCGATCGTATCGGTCATTATCGAAACCGTAGTCAAGCTTCTGCCCGCATAGGCGCGGAGGAAGCGGCAAGCGAACTAGGAGATGAAGCCATGCTGCAGCCATTGTTACACTCGAATCGACCCAGGCGGGTTCCGGCGCTATGGATCTGGATCGCACTTTTGACAGCGCTGCTGCTGGATACCGGAGGCGGGTTCGGCTGCTGGAAGCCGGGGAGCTGCCCAAGCACCGTTCATGCGGCAACGCCGGTAGAAGAGCTGATCCGCGAGCAAGCGGAAAGGCTGCCGATGGACCAGGTGGAGCAATTCTGGAGCCGGCTGGTAGGGCAGTACGGCGGATACTTTCCCGATAACCGGGCACCTACCTTCACCCAGCTGCTTCAAGGCAAGGCGGAGCTCAGCTTCACATCCTTTTTCTCCGGCTTGTTCCGTTATTTCTTTCATGAGCTGGTGCATAACGGCAAGCTGCTGGTGTCTATCGTGATCCTCTCGGTATTCAGCATGCTGCTGGAGACGCTCCAGAGCTCCTTCGAGAAAAATGCGGTCAGTAAAATTGCTTACGCGATCGCCTTTATGGTACTCATGATCATCGCCATCAACAGCTTCAGTGTTGCAATCGGTTATGCCAAAACGGCAATCACCGACATGATTCATTTTATGGTGGCCGTCGTCCCCTTGCTGCTCACCCTGCTGGCCTCAATGGGGAATGTCGTTTCGGTCTCCGTGCTTCATCCGCTGATCATCTTCATGATTCACGCTGTGGGAACCGCCATTTACTTTATCGTTTTTCCACTGCTGTTTTTCTCGGCGGTACTGCATATCGTCAGCTCGCTTTCGGATAAGTACAAGGTCACACAGCTGGCCAATCTTCTCCGAACAGTAGCTCTTGGCTGCCTGGGGGTATTTATTACCGTCTTCCTCGGTGTCATTTCGGTCCAGGGTGCGACGGGGGCGATTACGGACGGCGTTACGATCCGTACGGCCAAATATGTTGCCGGCAATTTCGTTCCGGTCGTAGGCCGCATGTTCTCGGATGCTTCGGAAACGGTTATCGGCGCTTCCTTGCTGGTGAAGAACGCGGTCGGGCTCGTCGGGGTCGTTATCATCCTGGTGCTCTGTGCCTTTCCTGCTTTGAAAATTCTGGCATTAGCCTTCATATATAACTTTTCAGCAGCCGTCATGCAGCCCTTGGGCGACAACCCGATGATCTCCTGTCTGGAAACGTTAGGAAAAAGCTTGATTTATGTATTCGCCGCGCTGGCGGTAGTCGGGCTGATGTTCTTTCTTGCCATTACGATTCTGATCGCCGCGGGCAATGTATCCGTCATGATGAGGTGACGCTCGCAGCCGCCGCGGTTCATTCGCAAAGCGCTTGGAGGTGAGAAGTCCCATGGACTGGTTAAGCGGCTGGCTGAAATCGATCATCCTGGTCATCCTGCTGGCCACCTTCATCGATCTGCTGCTTCCGAATCAAACGATGCAGCGTTATGTCAAAACCGTCATGGGCTTGTTCATTCTTTTGACGTTGCTTCATCCCCTGTTCTCCCTGTTTCAAAAAAATAACCAGGTAGAAGAAATGCTGGCCGGCGCGCTGTTCAAGCAGGATGCGTCAAACAGCGGTCCATTCACCTTAACGGCCGGCAGCTCGCCGGTAACCGGGCAGGTGGAGTCGCTGCCGTCGATACAGCAGCAAGCGGAGGCGCTTCGCGCAAAGCAGGAGCAGCAGGCCCATCACCTGGTGCAGCAGCAGGCGGCCGAGGTGATAAAGCGAAGCATTGAACAGAACCTCGGAGTCAAAGTCGGGCAGGTACAGGTGGAAACCACGACGGATGCGAGCGGGAATAAGGTGATCGGTCATGTCGCCGTTGCGCTGAATGCCGAGGTCAAGCCGCAGAAGAGGGAAGGCAAGGCGCTCCCGTCAGAGCCGATTCGCCCTGTCCAGCCTGTGCAGATCCAGATCGAATCCGGGGCTGCCCTCCCGGCCAAGACGAAGGAGGCTCCGGCGCAGCAGGCTTTGGAGGCATCGGCTCCGGAGCTGGAGCAGAAGCGAACGCAGGTAGTTCATCTGCTGAGGCAAAATTGGCAGCTGCAGGAGCAGCAGGTCACGGTCAGCTGGCTGGATGCCAAAACGAAGTACTAAGGCTAGTAGGGCAGATTTCACACTGGAGGTGAACCGATGGGCAAATGGCAATGGATGGAGAAATGGCTCGGCGGCGGAACGGGCGGAACGAAGCGGTTGAATACGTTTCGCTGGCTGCTTCTTATGGGGCTGGCAGGTGCAGCGTTTATGATACTGAACTCTTTTATCACGGTAAAAGAGGTCGATCCCATTGGTGAGGGCAGGGCATCCCCGCCGCAGGAAACTAAGCCGGTTTTCGGCTTGGGCGGCAGCAAGGAGCAAACCTCCTTTCGCGAATACGAAGAGGCGTATCAGCAGCAGTTAAAGGAAATCTTAACGAAAATCGTCGGTGTCGGAGAGGTCGAGGTGCTCGTAACGATCGAATCGACGGAAGAGATCAATGTAGAGCGCAATACCAAGGAGGATCAGCAGGTTACGAATGAGCGGGACCAGCAGGGGGCGACCCGGAATATCACGAATGTGACACGGTCAGGCGAGGTCGTCATCTACCAAGTGTCAGGGGGTCAACAGCCGCTGATCGTGAAGACCATCAAACCAAAGATACGTGGGGTTCTGGTGGTAGCGAAGGGCGCAGAGAATTTGACGGTGAAGAAAATGATATCCGAGGCGGTGGAACGAGGACTGGACGTTCCCGCACACCGCATCTCGATTATGCCGAGAAAGCAATAAGCTGTTTGTAACCATATATCATCCTAAGGACAATTTAAGGAGGAATAAGAAATGAATACAAAGCGTCAAACCGTTTGGCTGGTATCGATGTTAAGTTTGATGGTCGTGCTGTCGGCCTACTACTTGTTCACGGAGGATGTCAACGATCTGAACTTTAACGCAACGGGAACCACATCGAAAGAAGTCGTCGTCACAGGACTTGAGCCAAAGACTAACGCGGCGCCGCAAGCGGCTCCTGCTGCCGAGGACAAGAAGCAAGCGCCAGCCGATGCAGCCAAGACAGATCCGAAGGCAGATCCGAAAGCAAGCAGCACCAAAACCGACCAGCCGTCCGCCGCACAGCCTGACGGCAAATCCGGTGCCGCCGCACAGCCGGTTTCCTCGAATCAAGCAAGCTCTGACGCGAAGATCATCCAGCAGGTTCAGGCTTCGGCCCAAGCAAAGTCCGGCAGCGACTATTTCGTGAATCTCCAAATGAAGCGCAACGAGGAGTTTACCAAGCAATTCGAGAAGCTGATGGCGATCATTGTAGAGCCAGCTAAGAACAGTGCGGAAGCGACAGCGAAGGCGCAAGAGGATCTGCGCAAGCTTGAGGATCTGGAAGCCAAGTTCACCAACCTGGAAGAGACGCTGCTTAAGGATTTCCCGCAAGCCGTCGTAACGCAAGAGGCAGGCAAGTATAAAGTAACGGTTCAAGCGACAAAGCTGGAGAAGAGCCAAGCTCTGAGCATCGCCGATAAAACGATGGAGCAGCTGGCGATCGGACCGGACAACATTGCCATCACCTATGTACCGTAAACCCGAATGAAACCAAGCCGCAGATGCCGAAGCATCTGCGGTATTTTTTCCTCTGCTCCTTGCCTTCCGCCATTGTCGAGAAACGACGCTTTATGACTAAGTACTAAGAAAGTCTTCCCTTCAAACAAGATTATGATATAATAACAACGTCGTTTATGTTTCACCAACGTCCGAAGGAGTGAACGTATTGTTTAAACTTAGCGAAATCAAAGAACTTATTAAACTAGTAGATCAAACCTCGCTGCAGGAGCTCGAGATCGAAAGCGAAGGCTCGCGCCTTTTCATTCGTAAACCGAATAAAACCGAATCTGTCGTCGTCGCTTCCGCACCGGTTCAGCAGACCTACGCGCCTGTCGCTGCCCAAGCCGCGCAGCCTGTTGCTGCTGTACAAGCCGCTGCGACGTCTGCTCCGGAGGCGGACAAGAAGCCGGCAGCTGACGCCAATTTACATAAAATCGTATCTCCTATGGTAGGAACCTTCTATGCCGCTCCGTCCCCTGGCGCAGCCAACTACGTATCCAAGGGCAGCGAAGTGAAGGAAAAGACGATTGTTTGTATCATCGAAGCGATGAAGCTGATGAACGAAATCGAAGCGGAAGTAAAAGGCGAAATCGTCGAGGTGCTGGTTGAGAACGGTCAGCTGGTGGAATACGGACAGCCGTTGTTCCTTGTGAAAACAGTCTAGCTTGTACTAGGAGGATACCGACTTGAAGTTTCATAAAATATTGATAGCGAACCGCGGCGAGATTGCCGTCCGGATTATTCGTGCCTGCAAAGAGCTCGGGATTTCTACCGTAGCGGTTTATTCCGAGGCTGACCGGGATTCGCTTCACGTGCGATTGGCTGATGAAGCGTATTGTATCGGACCGACTCTGTCCAAGGACAGCTATTTGAACTATACCAATATTATGAGCGTGGCCACGCTTACCGAGACGGATGCCATTCATCCGGGCTATGGCTTCCTTGCGGAGAATGCGGATTTTGCCGATATTTGCGAAAGCTGCAACATTACCTTCATCGGGCCGTCGCCGGACGCGATCAGCCGGATGGGCGATAAATCCGTAGCGAAGCAGACGATGAAGGACGCGAACGTACCGGTGATTCCGGGCTCCGACGGCCTCATCGAGGACATGGACGAAGCGATTCGTCTCGGACGGGAGATCGGTTACCCGCTGATCATTAAGGCAACGGCCGGCGGCGGAGGCAAGGGAATCCGGATCGCCGAGGACGAAGAAGCGCTGGTTCAGCAAATTACGCAGGCGCAGCAGGAAGCACAGAAAGCTTTCGGCAATGCGGGCGTATATTTAGAGAAGTATTTGACCGGCATGAAGCACGTTGAGATCCAGATCCTGGCGGATAAGCACGGCAATGTCGTGCATCTGGGCGAGCGGGATTGCTCCGTGCAGCGCCGTCGTCAGAAGCTGGTAGAGGAAGCTCCGTGTCCCGTGCTGACGCCGGAGGTGCGGGAGCAGATGGGCGAAGCGGCGATTCGCGCAGCGAAGGCCGTTGATTATTCCGGTGCCGGTACGCTCGAATTCCTTTTGGGTCCGGACGGGCAGTTTTATTTTATGGAAATGAATACAAGAATCCAGGTAGAGCATCCGGTCACCGAGATGATCACCGGAATCGATATTATCAAGGAAATGATCCGCATCGCCGAAGGCGAGCCGCTCTCGTTCACTCAGGAGGACGTGGTCATCAACGGCTGGTCGATCGAGTGCCGCGTCAACGCAGAGGATGCAACGCGCAATTTCATGCCTTCTGCCGGGCAGATTCAGTTTTATTTGCCTCCGGGCGGCTTTGGGGTGCGTGTGGATAGCGCGGCGTACCCGGGCTATACGATTTCTCCTCACTATGATTCGATGATCGCGAAGCTGATCGTATGGGGCAAGGACCGGGACGATGCCATTGACCGGATGAAGCGCGCCTTGGCGGAATTTACGATTGAAGGGATTCACTCCACGATTCCGTTCCATATGAAGCTGCTGGAGCACAAGAAATTTATCGCCGGCGACCATGACATCAAATTTCTGGAAGAGCACGATGTAAACGATCCGAATTCGTAACACCGCTCATTTCGTTGTCATAATTTTGCGAGAATGGTATAGTATACAATAAGACAAAAAGACAAGTTTGGAGCTGCTGTTGATAGCAAGTGCTAGCCCTGCATGCATTAAACTTGGAGGAGGACACAATCCATGAGTATCATTGCTGCGGATTATGAGAAGACCGAGATGGGCACGATTCAGATCGCTCCAGAGGTGATTGAGATCATTGCGGGAATGGCTACGGTTGAAGTGCCGGGAGTAGCGGGAATGAGCGGCGGATTCGCCGGAGGCATTGCTGAGCTTCTCGGACGGAAGAACATGTCCAAAGGCGTGAGAGTCGAGGTAGGGCAGCGGGAAGCTTCCATTGACGTGTCCGTCGTTATCGAATTCGGCACTCGTATTCCTGAAGTGGCAAGTGCGGTTCAACAGAATGTGAAGAACGCCATCGAGTCGATGACAGGGCTTCACGTCGTACAAGTGAATGTGCATATTCATGATGTGATTTTTAAAGGCGCGGAGAAGCCGGTGGAAGACATCGAAGTGACCCCGAATCGCGTGAAATAAAGCAAGTTCGAAGACCCGCATATCGTAAGGTGGAACCCCCTGCTCAAGTACAGGGGGTTTCCGCCATATAACGGAAGGAGTCAGGCCCCGTGGTCAAAGTATTGGACAGACTATTACTTGTGCTGTACAGCCTCGCTGTACTTCTCGTTTCGCTCGTAGTACTAACTGCTGCCTTTGGTCTGATTTCGTTTAACCAAGCAGGAAATTTCGCGCATGACGTCTATTATGATTTAGATACGGCGCTAGTATTCATTTCGGCAACCGTAATTATCGCCTTGCTGAGCATTCGATTCCTGTATATCTCCCTTCGCAGGGGAAGAGCGGCGGTGCCTTCGATCGATCAGCGCAACGAATTCGGCGATATACGGATTTCCCTGGAGACGGTTGAAAATTTGTCGCTTAAGGCGGCGAACCGTACGCGCGGAGTTCGGGATCTGCGTTCCCGAGTTAGAGTGAACCAGGCTGGGCTGGAGCTCGAAATTCGCGCAATCGTAGAGGGAGACAGCCCGATACCGCAGCTTACCGAAGAGATGCAATCGAACGTGAAACAGCACATTGAAGACATTACCGGCATTCCTGTGGCTTCGGTTACGGTGTTTATTGCGAATATCGCGCCGTCGTCACCAACCTTCAAGAGTCGAGTGGAATAGAGGTGAGCTCCCGGGATGTGGAAGCAATTGTGGGAACGGCTACTCGAGAATCATCGGGGGAAAACCCTCGGTTTTCTGGTCGGCATCATCCTGGGCTTTATTTATTTGGTCTGGGGACTGTGGGATATGTTAATCTTTGCCCTAATCGTATATACTGGATATTATATAGGGAAAAAGATCGACCGGAATGAGCCGGTGTTTCCCGCTGAAGACACTTGGCGCTGGCTGATGGACAGATGGAGATTGTTCCGATAACATCCTTGGGTTACGCCTAAGGGTGTTTTTCTTTAAGTGACAGAGGAGGCCTATGATGAGGCGCAGATTAGCAAGAGAATTGGCAGTGCAAAGCTTGTACCAAATGGAAATGAACGAAGTACCGCTCCGGGAAGCGATCGTGCATGTTATCGAAGAAGCGAGTAACGAGGACGAGGCACAGCTTACCAAGGAAAAGGATCAGATTGCCCCTCAGTTCGTAACGGAGCTCGTGGAGGGTACGGTGCAAAACAAACAGCAAATCGACTCGCTGCTGGCCGACTATTTGAAGGGCTGGCAAATGGATCGTCTGTCCCGGGTGGATCGGGAGATTTTGCGTTTGGCTACATACGAGATGGTGTATCGCGAAGACGTCCCGCCTAAGGTAGTAGTGAACGAAGCCATCGAAATGGCCAAAAATTTCGGTACGGAGGAATCCGGTAAGTTCGTAAACGGCGTCCTTGGCAAAATGATTAAGGACCTGGACAAGCTGCGGGAGAAGCCGGTAACGGAACAGCCATAACATTATTGAGATAAGGGTAAAGGGGGAGCCATATCATGTCTGCACATGTTGTCAACGGAAAGGAAATCGTCAGCTCATACCGGGCTGATATTAAGGAGCAGGTCGAGCAGCTGAAGGAGCGGGGAATCCAGCCGGGCCTGGCTGTCGTCATCGTCGGAGACGATCCTGCTTCTCACGTATATGTACGCAACAAAGCGAAGGCCTGTGAAGAAGCGGGGATGCATTCCGAGGTGTACAAGCTCCCTGAGGCCACTCCGGAATCGGAAGTGATGGAGCTGATCGGGAAGCTGAACCGGGATGACAAAATTCACGGCATTCTGGTGCAATCGCCCTTGCCGAAGCATATCAACGAAGAGCGGCTGGTTGAGGGGATTGCTCCCGAGAAGGATGTCGACTGCTTCCATCCGGTAAATGTAGGGAATTTGGTCATCGGCAAGGAGGGGCCGGCTCCTTGTACGCCTGCCGGAGTGATCGAAATTTTGAAAAAGGAAGGCGTCGAGCTCGCCGGCAAACACGCCGTCGTAATCGGACGAAGCAATATTGTAGGCAAGCCGATGGCACTTCTGCTGCTTAGGGAGAATGCGACTGTGACGGTCTGTCATTCCCGTACGAAAAATATGGAAGAGATCACGCGTCAAGCCGATATTCTCGTCGCAGCTGTCGGCAAAGCGAAGATGATCAAGAAAGAGCACGTGAAACCGGGCGCTGTCGTCATTGATGTAGGGATCAACCGTCTGGATACCGGCAAGCTGGCGGGCGATGTCGATTTCGACGATGTGGTCGATACGGCCGGTATCATTACGCCGGTACCGGGATGTGTCGGTCCGATGACGATCACCATGCTGCTCCGCAATACGCTGGAGTCTGCCGCTCGTACGGCCGAAGCTCAAGTGAGCCGATAACGCATGAAGGATCAGCGGCAAATTCTCTCTATTAAAGAACTGAACCGATTCATCAAAATGCTGCTGGAGAGCAACAACCGGCTACAGGATGTGTGGGTGAGGGGAGAGATTTCGAACTTCACGCACCACTCCAGCGGGCATATGTATTTTACATTGAAGGATGCCGACAGCAGGCTCAAGAGCATCATGTTTGCTTCGCATAATCAAAGGCTCGGCTTTATTCCCAAGGAAGGCAGCAAGGTACTTGCTTGCGGGAACATTTCCGTCTATGAACGCGACGGGGCTTATCAGTTCTATGTGACCCAGATGCAGCCGGACGGGATCGGCAGCTTGTACCTTGCCTTCGAGCAGCTGAAAAAGAAGCTGGAGGCTGAAGGGCTGTTCGCCAAGGAGCGCAAGAAGCCGCTGCCGCGGTTTCCCCGGGCGATCGGCGTCATTACCTCCCCGACAGGGGCTGCGGTTCGCGACATTATGATTACGCTGCAGCGGCGGTATCCTTCCGTCCCCATTTTGCTGCACCCTGTGCTGGTACAGGGTACGCAAGCAGCTCCTTCCATCGTGAAAGCGATTCAAACGATGAATGCAAGGCAGGAGGTCGACGTTCTCATCGTCGGCCGTGGCGGCGGGTCGCTTGAGGAGCTGTGGGCCTTTAACGAAGAAGCGGTGGCCCGTGCCATTTACGCTTCGGCTATACCAATAATATCCGCTGTCGGTCACGAGACGGATTTTACAATCGCTGATTTTGTAGCGGATTTACGCGCGGCAACGCCTACAGCTGCTGCGGAATTGGCCGTGCCGCATCAGCTGGAGCTGAAGCAGCAGCTAAGCTATATTCAGCAGCAGCTTTACGGGGGGCTCAGCAAGCAGCTCAAGCAGCGTCAGGAGCAGCTCAAGCGGCTTCAGAGCTCTCCCTATCTTCAGAATCCGAAACGTCAGCTGCTGGTTCAGCCAATGCAGCGTCTTGACCGGTTGAAGGACCAGCTGCAGTATAAGATGACCTCGCGTATGGCCAAATCCCAGGAGAAATTGATGCGGACGGAACGGAGACTGGCGGCGTTTAATCCTAAAGACCAGGTTCTTTTTGCACGTAAACGATTGGCAGCAGCGGGCCATGGCTTGCGGCAGTCCATGCTGGCGGTTCATAAGGAAAAGCAGCGTGAGCTTGTTTCCGCCATGAGACATTTGGATGCCCTTAGTCCGCTGAAAATTATGCAGCGAGGGTACGGACTCGTATATGATGAGAAGGAAAAGCAGTTGATTAAATCGGTGGAGCAGGTGCAGATCGGTGATGTAATTAAGCTCCGGCTCATCGACGGCCGGGTTGACTGCCATGTTTGGTCGATGGAGGAGAAGAAGAATGACAAACCAGGAAACAACACCTAGCTTTGAGGAAGCCATGGATCAGCTGGAACGCATCGTCGCGATGCTGGAAAGCGGAGATGTTCCTTTGGAGAAAGCGATTGAGCTGTTTCAGGAAGGGATGAAGCTGTCCCAGCTGTGCGGCCAGAAGCTAGAGCAGGTGGAGCGCAAAATTGAAGTGCTGCTGGAGCAGGAAGGCGGATTAGTGAAGAAGCCGTTCCAGCCCGGGACAGAGGGTGAAGCGCGATGAGTACGGAAACGGCGCAGATTCAAACGTATTTAGCGGAGCAGGCTGCCTTGATTGAGAAAGAGCTGGCCGATTCTCTGCCGAGCGACTGGAAGGTACCGGCACCTCTAAGAGAAGCTATGATGTACTCCCTGCTTGCAGGAGGCAAACGTCTAAGACCGGTTATGGTACTCGAAGCGGCGAAGGCGCTCGGCGGGGATGAGAAGGCGGCGCTCCCCGTCGCATTGGCAGTGGAGATGATCCACACGTATTCCTTGATCCATGATGACCTTCCGGCAATGGACAATGACGATTACCGGCGCGGCAAGCTTACGAACCATAAGGTTTACGGGGAAGCGATGGCCATTTTGGCCGGGGATGCTCTGCTGACCCATGCCTTTTATTCGATCGTTCAAGCCTATCGTACTCACGGGGTATCGGCGGAGAGCGTTGCCGATATCGTAGAAGAGCTGTCCCGTCTTGCAGGCGCACAGGGCATGGTGGGCGGCCAGGCGGCCGATATGGAGGGAGAGCAGGGCTTAACCAGTCTGGAGCAGCTGGAGTACATCCACTATCACAAGACAAGTGATCTGATCGTCTTCTCGCTGAAGGCGGGCGGGCGTATTGCTTCGGCTTCGAAGGAGCAGCTGGCTGCGCTCGAGCGGTTCGGCTCGAATCTGGGGCTTGCTTTTCAAATTCAAGATGATATTCTCGATCTAGTAGGCGACGAACAAAAGCTGGGGAAGCCGGTACAAAGCGATGTCAAACAGCAGAAGGTCACTTACCCTTTCTTTATTGGTATTGAGGCCTCCAAAGCGAAGGTCGAAGAGTTGACCAGACAGGCGAAGCAGGCTATTATCGAGGCTTCCTTCCCGCATCCGGAGAGACTGCTCCAAATCGCCGATTTCTTGATGCGGCGGGATCACTAAACGGCTGCTTGTACAACTTTTGTACTAAGATTGATTTGAGACGTTGCTTCCGCGTATGTTATAATGAGGAAAGTCTGGAGTTACAGGAGATTTGCACATCGCAATGAATATCATTTCTTTTCACTCTAAGTTCTCCCACCGTTCGGGAGAATTTTTATATCGTTACGACAACAACCTATGGAAAGCGAGGAAACGTGAGTGCTGCTTGATCTGATACATCAACCTGAAGACCTGAAGCGCTTCTCCCCCGATCAGCTGGAGCAACTGGCTGCAGAAATCAGACAGTTCTTGGTGGAGAAGCTTTCGGTCACCGGCGGACATCTCGCTCCTAACCTGGGTGTAGTCGAATTAACGATCGCCCTGCATTATTTATTTAACAGTCCGCAGGACAAATTTATTTTTGACGTGGGTCATCAATCCTACGTACATAAGATTCTTACCGGACGGAAAGACCGTTTCGATACGCTTCGCAAATACAAGGGACTATGCGGCTTCGTAAAGCGCTCCGAGAGCAAGCATGACGTGTGGGAGGCGGGACACAGCAGCACCTCCTTATCGGCTGCGATGGGGATGGCTACGGCCCGTGATCTGAAGGGTGACAATAACAGGGTAGTGGCGATTATCGGTGACGGTGCTCTTACAGGCGGTATGGCCTTGGAGGCACTTAATCATATCGGACACGAGAAGCGCAACCTGATGGTTATCCTGAATGACAACGAGATGTCTATTGCTCCCAATGTAGGGGCTCTGCATAATTATTTAGGAAAAATCCGTTCCGATAAGCATTACGTCAAGGCGAAAGAAGAAGTAGAGCACCTGATCAAGAAAATTCCCGCCATCGGCGGAACGTTGGCCAAGACGGTAGAAAAGCTGAAGGACAGCCTTAAATATCTGCTCGTTTCCGGCGTCCTTTTCGAGGAGCTCGGATATACGTACTTAGGACCGATTGACGGACATAATCTTCCGTTAATGCTTGAGACGCTACGTCGGGCGGACAGCATTACAGGACCTGTATTGGTTCATGTCGTTACAACAAAAGGAAAGGGCTATTCGCCGGCTGAGGAGGATTCGCATACTTGGCACGGGATTAGTCCATACAAGATCGAATCGGGCCAAGTGCTGAAGACGGCAGGACCTCCGATGTATACCGAGGTGTTCGGTAATACGCTGATAGAACTGGCTAAGAAGGATCCTCGGATTACGGCCATTACACCGGCGATGCCCGGCGGCTCGGGGCTGCTGAAGTTTGCGGAGCAATTCCCCGATCGCATGTTCGATGTCGGGATCGCGGAGCAGCATGCGGCTACATTCTCCGCAGCGCTGGCCAGCGAAGGAATGAAGCCGGTATTCGCTGTCTATTCGACCTTCCTGCAGCGTGCCTACGACCAGGTAGTACACGATATATGCCGCGCTAACCTGAATGTAATTTTTGCCATTGACCGCGCCGGCTTCGTTGGTCCGGACGGGGAGACGCATCAGGGCGTCTATGACATCGCGTATCTTCGCAGCATTCCGAACATGGTGCTAATGATGCCTAAGGACGAGAATGAGCTTCGTCACATGATGAGGACGGCCGTTGACTACAACGACGGACCGATTGCGATAAGATATCCGCGTATTAATGGCTTAGGAGTGTCCATGGACGAACCGATGACTCCGCTGCCGATCGGATCCTGGGAGGTGCTGCGTCAGGGTGATGCGGCTGCCATTCTCGCGATGGGACCGATGCTTCCGGTCGCTCTGGAAGCGGCGGAGCTGATGAGCAAGGAAGGCCAGCAGGTCCGCGTCATTAACGCACGGTTCATCAAACCGATGGATGAAGCGATGCTGCTTCAGCTGGCGAAGGAGGATCTGCCGATCATTACGCTGGAGGAAGGCGCTCAGCAAGGCGGCTTTGGCAGCGCGGTGCTCGAGTATTATTCCAACCAGAACCTATACGGTATGCGTGTGAAGGTCATCGGCATTCCGGATTATTTCGTCGAGCACGGCTCGGTGAAGGAGCAGCGGCAAGAGGTCGGGCTAACGTCCGAGAGAGTCGTCGCGGAGCTTCAGTCGTTAGTACCCCGCAAACGTCAAAGAGCTTAGCCGACTAACTGGCATTTCCGCAGCATAATAACTGGTAGGAGCAATTCCATTCATGGCAGCAGATAAGGAACGGCTTGATGTCCTGTTGGTGGAACAGGGATTATTTGATACAAGAGAAAAGGCGAAGGCTGCTATTATGGCAGGTCTGGTGCTGGTGGATGACGAACGGATCGACAAGGCTGGAACCAAAATCGCCCGAACCGCCCGCATTATCGTGAAGGGGGCGCTTCACCCCTACGTCAGCCGCGGCGGACTCAAGCTTGCGAAGGCATTGGAGCAATTCCAAATTGATCTTCAGGGCGTTACTATGCTGGATATAGGCGCATCAACTGGAGGCTTTACGGATTGCGCGCTTCAGAACGGGGCTTCCTACGTATATGCCATTGACGTCGGTTACAACCAGCTGGACTGGTCGATCCGTAATGACGCCCGAGTCCATGTCATGGAGCGGACTAACTTCCGCTACATGACGCCGGAGGATCTTAAGGGACCTTCCCCTACGTTTGCGTCCATTGACGTATCGTTTATTTCGTTAAAGCTCATTCTTCCCCCGCTGAAAGCACTGCTTACAGCGGAAGGAGAAGTCGTGGCGCTGATTAAACCGCAGTTTGAGGCCGGGCGCGAGAAGGTAGGCAAGTCCGGCGTGGTTCGCGACCCTTCCACCCATAGAGAAGTGTTAGAATCGACGCTGGCCTTCGCCGCGGCTGCCGGCTTTACCTTGAAGGGACTTACGTTCTCGCCGATCAAAGGCGGAGAAGGAAACGTAGAGTTTCTGGCTTATTTCTCTGTAAACCCGAATACGGAGCAGGCAATCGGTCCTGAGGAACAGGAACGACTCATACAGCAAGTGGTCAGCGAAGCGCAAAACCTGCAAAACTCATCCCTCGGATGAGTTTTTTGGCGTTTTTAAGAGGAGAATCCGGTGATGTCAGCGAATACTAATCCGAGGTGATTCCATGCAGAATGGAGACGGTGTCGTCATTTTTCTGCTCATTGCGGCGCTTATGGCTTGGCTAATTTTGTACATCAAAAAGAAGATGCAGGAAACGGTTGAGGCAGGAGGACCGATCGGTCTGATCCAGGAAGAGGAAGTTCCCGAGGATGAAACGACGATATTGCTTGAGGAGCATGGGTACCGAACCGTCTGCGGGAAGAAGCGAATTCCTATTGATATTCAGGTCAATGGAGTCGAAGTGCTTCAAAGCCGGTTGTTTTTGGATTATATTGTAGAGAAGGACGAGCAATATTATGTGGTAAAGCTAGCCAAGGAGCGAAAGCCGATGGAGATGACCGGCAGCTCCGTACGAGAGCACCTGCTCATATATCAGTATATTGTCCCGAAGATGAACGGAGTCATTTATGTACAGCTGGCCGCAAGGCAAATCGATGTTTTCGAGTTCCGCACGGAGCTAACGGATTTATAATCATAAGCCCGTAAAGGGCAGGAGGCTTTGCATGAAAGGTCAACGACATATTAAGATACGTGAAATCATTACGAATAACGAAATCGAAACGCAGGATGAGCTGGTGGAGCAGCTTCGCGCAGCGGGGCTTCATGTAACGCAGGCAACCATTTCACGCGATATTAAAGAGATGCATCTCGTGAAGGTCCCTCTTGAAGACGGACGCTACAAGTATTCAATGCCGGCTGATCAGCGCTATAATCCGACACAGCGGCTGAAGCGGGCGCTGAACGACCACTTTATGCACATTGATTATACAGAGAATCTGGTCGTTCTCAAAAGCTTGCCTGGAACCGCTAATGTCATCGGCGCATTGATAGACAGCCTGGAATGGAATGAGATCATGGGAACGATTTGCGGTGACGATACGATTTTGATCATCTGCCGCAACAAGGAACATAGCACGCACGTCGTGAATCAAATTTTGGGGATGCTTAGCTAGTCTTCATAAGAGTATGCTGAGTGATTTCATTAAGAGGTGTAATCAAACATGCTGCTGGAGATGACCATACGGAATTTGGCGGTAATCGAAGAGGTCCATTTGCATTGCAAGCAAGGCTTTCATGTCCTGACGGGGGAGACGGGTGCAGGGAAGTCGATCATTATCGATGCCTTAAGCCTGATTGCAGGGGGGCGCAGTTCCTCGGATTTGGTTCGTTACGGTAACGACAAGGCTACAATCGAAGCGCTGTTTCAATTGGACGACAAACACCCGGTCAGGGAAGTTTTGCGCAGAATGGGTATAGAAGCGGCCCCGGAGGAGCATCTTATCATTCGCAGAGAAATAACGGCGCAAGGAAAAAGCACGAGCCGTATCAACGGGCAGCTCGTGAATTTATCCATGCTGAAGGAAGTCGGCGAATATTTAGTCAACATTCACGGTCAGCATGAGCATCAATCCTTATTTAAGGTGGAAGAACACATACGTTGGCTGGATGCCTTCGGGGAATCGCAGATTCGCCCGAAAAAGCAAGCCTATCAATTGATATATGACGAGTATATGCAAATTCGCAAGGAGCTTAAGGATTTACAGGAAACGAGCCAGCAATCGCTGCAAATGATGGATTTATATCGCTTCCAGATGGAGGAAATCATCACGGCAAAGCTGAAGCCGGGGGAAGATGAAGCACTATTGGAAGAGCGGAAGAAGCTCTCCAATGCCGAGAAGCTGTATCAGAACGCTGCGGATGCTTATGAGCTTTTGTACGGGGGCAAAGGGGTCGGACTTGACGCGATAAGCCGAGCGGTACAGAAGCTGCAGGATATCGCAGCATTGGATCATACGCTCCAGCCGCTGGTGGAGCAGGCGCAAGGAGCATTCTACCAACTGGAGGATGCCGCTTATCAGGTGCGCGATTATCGCGATAATATCGAGTTCAATCCGTCACGGTTGGATTATATCGAGCGACGTCTGGATACATTGTCTTCCTTGCGAAGAAAATATGGGGATACGGTCACCGACATCCTTGCCTATTTGCAAAAGATTACGCAGGAGCTCGACAAAATCGAGAATAAGGACGAGAAGCTTCAGCAGCTGCAGAAGCAGGAGAAGGAAGCGAGGGAGCGGCTTCAGGTTACTGCCGCCGAGCTGACGAATGCCAGAGGGCTTGTGGCCTTGCAGCTAGCCGACGAGATCGTTAACGAGCTGCGCGATCTCCAGATGGAGCGCACGCAGTTCAAGGTTCAAATTGCACCGCTCCAGGAGCGGTTCACTCGCGACGGTGCAGATCAAGTCGAATTCCTTATCTCGGCGAACCCTGGGGAACCGCTGAGATCGTTAAGCAGGATTGCCTCAGGCGGTGAGATTTCCAGGGTTATGCTAGCGTTGAAGTCCATTTTTGCCCGTGTCGATCAAATTCCTGTACTGGTCTTTGACGAAGTCGATACGGGGGTCAGCGGACGCGCGGCGCAAGCGATTGCCGAAAAGCTGTCGGTGCTTTCGAGGGAATGCCAGGTGTTCTCCATTACCCATCTTCCTCAAGTGGCCTGTATGGCCGACGCGCATTATTACATTAATAAAATGACCGATGGAGACCGGACCTTTACCCGAATCGACGATCTGCCGCTGCAGGGACGAATCAGTGAGCTGGCCCGGATGCTCGGCGGCGTGGAGGTAACTGGCAAAACCATGGAGCACGCGAAAGAAATGCTGAACCTGGCCGACGAAAAGAAACGGCAGTTGGCATAATATCTCGTGGCATCATTTTAAAGTTATAAAACAAAAGGCGAGGGGTTACCTTAAAGGTACACAAACGGCGGTACTGCCAAAGCAGCCAGGCCGGGCGCACACATCAGCAGCCCAGGTGCCGCTAAACAAAGGAAGCAAGGGAGCGTGAGCGAATTGAGTTCCAACCAGAGAAAAAGATTGATTGGATTAATGCTCGTCCTCTTCGTTTGTTTGGGTAGCCTATCCTCGCCTTTCCGTAGTTTTGCCTCATTCCCCGAGGAAATTCGCCTTTTCACAGGCCAGCAAACCAATTTGCAACTGGACATGCCCGTTAGTGCACAGGTCACGCTGAACCACCCGGAGATCCTGAAGGTCAACGGCACGGCTAAGCACTCATTCCAAGTGGATTTACATCATCCGATTTCGGTGGAGTCTTACAAAGCAGGGCAAGCGGAAATGAAGCTGAAGCTGTTCGGCAAAATTCCGTTGAAAACCGTCAAGGTAAACGTGGTTCCCGATCTGAAGGTTATTCCCGGCGGTCAAACGATCGGCGTGAAGCTGAAGTCGGCAGGTGTGCTTGTCGTGGGTCATCACTTGGTTTCAGTTGCGGAGGATAAAAAAATTTCTCCGGGAGAGGAAGCAAAAATCCAGCTTGGCGATTTGATTGTAAAGATGAATGGGAAAGCTATTACCGATGTCAGTAAGGTGGCGGATTTGGTGAAGGCGGCCGGCGAAGCGAAGAAGCCGCTCGAGTTGACAGTTCAACGCAATGGGCAAACCATCGATATTCCGTTGCAGCCTGCATATGATGTTGTGGACAAAGCTTACCGTCTAGGACTATATATTCGTGACTCGGCAGCCGGAGTCGGCACGCTGACCTTTTATGCCCCGGATCAGGGCGTTTACGGCGCTCTAGGGCACGTAATAACCGATATGGATACCCAAACCCCTATTGTTGTCGGCGGTGGGGAAATCGTGCACTCCAATGTGACGTCCATTTCCAAGAGTCAGAACGGAGAGCCTGGGGAGAAGCGGGCCCAATTCTCTAAGGAAAGCAAAGTGCTTGGGAATATTGAGAAGAACACGCAGTTCGGTATATTCGGCAAAATGTACGGGGCCCCTGATCACAGCTTAACGAATCAAGCATTGCCGGTAGCCTTTGCTGAAGAGGTGAAGGAAGGTCCCGCTCAAATCTACACGGTGCTAGGCGGACAAAAGGTCGAGAAGTTCGATATCGAGGTTGTTCACGTAGCGAAGCAGGATTTCCCCGCGACCAAAGGGATGGTCATTAAAATTACGGACCCTCGACTGCTTGATAAAACGGGAGGAATCGTTCAGGGCATGAGCGGCAGCCCGATTATTCAAAACGGTAAAGTGATCGGCGCGGTAACTCATGTATTCGTGAATGACCCTACAAGCGGCTATGGCTGTTTCATCGAATGGATGCTGCAGGATGCCGGTATCATGCTGAGGCCATCTCAAGGATCAGAACTAAAGGCGAGCTAAATGCCTTTGGTTCTTTGCTTTTTTTAGGGGATGAAAGGGGCTTTTGTCGAAAAATGTATAAAGATGAAGTAAATTATTCATTATATCGAATAATTGAAAAAAAATCTAGAAAAATAATTATCGACAGAAGGAATTGTATTAGACATGTCGAAAGTATACTATAGGAAAAACATGCTAAGTAATTGTCGACTTTGAAGGGAGAGCTTACCGTTGCAAACTATTGAAGTTCTGTTAGCTGATGATAATCGTGAATTTACAAACCTCTTATCCGAATTTATTGATGATCAGGAAGATATGCGGGTGACCGGCGTTGCTTATAACGGAAATGATGTGCTCCGTTTGATTGAACAGGGCCAGCGGATTCCTGATGTATTAATTTTAGATATTATCATGCCACATCTAGATGGATTGGGCGTGCTTGAGAAGCTCCGTGAAATGGACTTGAACCCTCAGCCTAAGATCATCATGCTGACTGCTTTTGGTCAGGAGAACATTACCCAGAAGGCAGTACAGCTCGGCGCATCGTACTACATTCTTAAGCCGTTCGATATGGAAATTTTGACAAATCGCATTCGTCAGCTGGTGGCTCCTAACCAATCCTCCATGCCGATGATGACCAGCTCCTCATCGATGAGGACAAATGTCGTTCAGCTGCCGAAAGGAAAAAATTTGGACGCCAATATCACCACCATCATCCATGAGATCGGCGTGCCTGCACACATCAAAGGCTATCAATACTTGCGCGAAGCAATCACGATGGTGTACAACAATATTGAAATTCTAGGCGCAATCACGAAGACACTGTACCCGGCGATTGCCGAAAAGTACAAAACCACGCCGAGCCGCGTCGAGCGTGCCATTCGCCACGCGATTGAAGTCGCATGGACGCGCGGCAACATCGACAGCATCTCCCACCTGTTCGGGTACACCATCAACATCAGCAAGGCGAAGCCGACGAATTCCGAATTCATCGCCATGGTCGCCGATAAGCTGCGGATTGAGCATAAGGTGTCGTGAAAGGGTAAGGAGGAGTGAGCGAGTAAGTAATGACCCAATGAACCTATATGGTTTGTTGGGTCATTTTTTATCGGGTCAACGATCGGTTTTTCAATTTCCAAATGCATGCGTTTGCACGTTCCCAGCTCTTCAGGTTTAGGTACATAATGGAGATAATCATGGTGCAACATGGTGCTGCTGGTGGAAAGTTACAGGACAATAGAGGTAAATTATGGGGAATAATGCGCTTGTCCGGGACTGCTGGGAATAACGCTCAATCCTTTGTTCTCAAGGTGTTCGCTATGTTGGCAACACGGATTGCATACGAATCTGGTAAATGCTGTGGGGTTTTGCCTTTTGCGGATGTGTGCTACCATCGTTACACATTCCAACAGAAAGGATGAATACCCTTGATCAAAAAGCTAGCTTTAAGTGTTCTGGTATCCGCCGCCTTTTTCTCTGCAGCTGTGACTCCTCAGGAGGTATCTGCTTATTCTGTATCGGAAGCTAATGATATTATCTCTACCGGAAAGCGCTATCTAGGTACACCTTACCAATTCGGAGCCGATTACGGGCAAACGCGTACGTTTGATTGCTCCAGCTTCGTGAAGACCGTTTACGCCAGGAACGGCGTCTATTTGCCCCGTTCCTCCCGCGAGCAAGCTCAGAAAGGATATTGGGTCGCCAAGCGCAACTTGAAAAAAGGGGATTTGATATTTTTCAAAAGCGCGGGGTCTTCCTCCAATCGAATTACGCATGTAGCGATTTATGCGGGGAATGATCGTCTGCTTCATACGTATGGCGCCGGCGGTGTCCGTTACAGCGACTTTAACAGTTATTGGGACAAGCGTTACGTGAAAGCAAAGCGCGTTTTATAATCCGAATAAAAGAAAGCCGCGTCCTCCAAAGTGAGAGTCGCGGCGATCCATTCGAAGCTAAGGACGAATATCGCATTTGTTTTTAATAAAGTGAATTTGATTTTCCAGACGGTTCATCAGATCCTTCGTTTCCTTATCAGGATTCACGCTTGTAGCTTGCATGGTAGCCAGCTCATGCTGAAGCTGTTCCAGATCTTGACCGGCATTAGAGCAGTCATAGTTGCTTTCCAGGTTGTTGATCATACAAGTACATACCCCCATACTCAGCTGAAGTTAAAATTACATCCTTAGTATGGGTTCATCCGTCGATTGTATCCCAAAGGCGGTATTGCAATAACAGGATAGAGTGGTTACTTCAACACGGATACCTCATGCCGCTTGTCCTCCTCCTGCCCCGCTGCATACGTTTCCTCCGCCCATTCCAGCCATCCCTCAGGCAAGTACTCCTTAAGCATCTCTAGGTTGTCTTGATGAGTTTGCGCCAACTCAAGCAATAACCTCTCGTATGTTTCCAGAATGCCTTGAAAATCGAGTCCGATATCGTCCAACAGCAAATCCTTCAATGCTTTGTCATTGTCAGAGAAGCTTCGCGCCACCAACCCGTCAAAAATTTCCGTAATCCGTCCATCCTGAACACGAACAATTTTTTGACATGTTTTTTGCATTGAATCTACTCCTTGCGCTAGGATAAGCTTGATTATAACATAGGACAAACTAGGTTATTGTAGAAATTTGTAACCGCTTACGTGTTATTTTGTAAAATTTGTTGTTTGCTGTATACGCTCTTTGTCGTAAGGGAACGGTAATGGGAGAAGGTAAGGAGGTCTTATCAAATGAATCAAGCAGCGATGCATCAAAAGGTTGATTCCTACAAGATCGGCGTAGGCCACATGAAAGAACTTATGCCGGCCATGGTGAACACATACCATGATTTTACAGGTGCTTGTTTTGCCGGCGGCGCGCTCGAGGAGAAGCAAAAGCATTTGATCGCGCTGGGGATCAGCTTATTCGCCAATAACGAAGTATGCACGTACTATCATGTTCAAGAAGCATTGTCCAAGGGTGCAACGGCGCAAGAGATCACCGAAGCTACGGCCGTTGCCGCGGCAGTGGGCTCAGGGCATACCTTGTCTCAAGGCGTAACTCGGGTGCAGCAGGCGCTGGACGGGCTTGCTACCATTAAACAGTAGGCAGGCGGGCATAAAAAAAAGGAGTTGCTTGCGGCACAGCCAAGCTACTCCTTTTTGCGTTTGGCCCGAAAGCGGGGCGCTACATAATTGCGCTTACGGTCCCGAAAGAACGTCCAGCCTCCGATGAAAGCGACACCTAAGCCGAACAGGACGAAGCCGAGCAGAAATTTGCCCCAAAGCACGGAGCCCGTATCAAACTGCGCGAACCAGGCGTCCTTCATGGCTAAGAAGCCATAGGTAGCCGTAATGCCCGGAACGACGAGCATCATAATGGCAATAAAACGGTAAAAAACGGCTTGCATAATCATCCCTCTTTACTTGACATTCTTCCCCTACGTTATCATAAAATCAAGAAGTTTTCATGTGATTTTCGCAATTCGACAAGAAATAGACTATATTTCTCCGGTGAAATCAGGTTAAAATAGAAAGAATCATAGTCCTTAGGAGGAATGACTGTATGTCACAGGCTTATGATGTCATCGTCTTAGGCGGAGGCACCGGCGGGTACACGGCCGCGATTCGCGCGGCACAGCTCGGGAAAACCGTAGCGATCGTTGAACAGGACAAGCTCGGCGGCACCTGCCTGCATCGCGGGTGTATCCCCAGCAAAACGTTGCTGCGGAGTGCGGAAATGTTCGCGGCCATGAAGGAAAGCGAAGCCTTCGGCATTTCGGTTGAATCGGCCAAGCTGGATTTCGGCAAAGTGCAAAAGCGCAAAGCTGCGATTGTGGAACAGCTCCACAGCGGCGTTCAATATTTGATGAGGAAAAACAAAATCGATGTTTACCACGGGAAGGGTCGGCTGATTGGGCCGTCTATTTTTTCGCCCAGAAGCGGAACTGTTTCCGTTGAGCTGCCGGATGAGGAGATATTAAACCTTGTGCCGCAGCATCTGATTATTGCCACAGGCTCCCGCCCAAGAAAGCTGCCGGGTCTGGAGGCGGACGGCACCGTTGTGCTGACCAGCGACGAAGCACTGCAGCTTGAAGAGCTGCCGAAGTCCATTCTCATTGTCGGCGGAGGCGTGATCGGAGTAGAGTGGGCATCGATGCTGAATGATTTTGGCGTAGAGGTCACGGTCGCGGAATACTCTTCAAGGCTGGTGCCGACGGAAGACGCGGACATTTCTCGAGAGCTCGAGCGCTTATTGAAAAAACGCGGCGTCCGTGTGCTCACGAATGCGAAGGTGCTGGCGGAAACTTTGGTTACAAGCTCCGAAGGGGCAGTCTTGTCAGTGGAGACAAAACAGGGCTTGCAGGAGCTCAGTGTAGAGAAGGTGCTGTTGTCCGTCGGACGTGAAGCCAATATCGACTCCATTGCACTTGATAATACCGATGTACGCGTAGAGAACGGCTATATTCGGGTCAATGAGCACATGCAGACCGCTGAGAATCACATTTACGCGATAGGCGATTGCATCGGAGGCTTGCAGCTCGCTCATGCTGCAGCTCATGAAGGGATTACAGCGGTTGAGCACTTGGCGGGGCGGCAGCCGCATTCTTACGGCGCCCATCAGATTCCGCGCTGCATTTATACGAGACCGGAGATTGCAAGTATCGGCTATACCGAGCAGGAGGCGCTCGACAAGGGGTTTGAGATCAAGACGAGCAAGGTTCAGTTCAAGGCACTTGCGAAAGCTATGATACTGGGAGACAGTGACGGCTTCGTGAAGGTCGTTGCGGATCGGAAAACGAATGATATTCTCGGCGTGCATATGATAGGGGCGCATGTGACGGATTATATTTCGGAGGCTGCTTTGGCTCAGCTGCTGAATGCAACGCCTTGGGAGGTAGGCCGCACGATTCATGCTCATCCGACGCTGTCGGAGATTCTTGGTGAAGCGATGCTGGCAGTGGACGGACAAGCCATCAATTTATAAAACTAACGTTTAAGAAGCTTGGGCTGTATCTTTTAAAATTGTTTTCATAATCTATTCCGTTTATAATATAATAATTGTATCTTAGTATTAGCACCAGGTATTAAAAAAGGAGGCGTTCGCCCCATGTCCATCGGTCAATTAACAAAGCATCGACAGCTTGGGCTTACCGACCATCAAGCCATCGAGATGTATACATATATGCTGAAGGCCCGAATGTTCGACGAAAGGGGCTTCGTTCTGCAGCGCTCGGGAAAAATTGCCTTCCACGTCTCCGGGATCGGACAGGAAACGGCGCAAGTCGGGGCTGCGTTTGCCTTAGAGCGGGGGACGGATTATTTTCTTCCCTATTACCGCGATTATGCCTTCGTCTTATCCGCAGGGATGTCCTTGAAGGAACTGATGCTTTCAGTCTTCGCGAAGGCAGAGGACCCAAGCAGCGGAGGCCGGCAAATGCCCGGACATTTCAGCCATAAGAAGCTGAATATCGTAACGGGCTCCAGTCCGGTCACAACGCAGGTGCCTCATGCAGTGGGCTTTGCCCTTGCCGCGAAGCTGAAGCGCAAGAGCTTCGTTTCCTTCGCGACGTTCGGCGACGGGTCCAGCAATCAGGGAGATTTTCACGAGGGCTGTAATTTCGCCGGGGTGAACAGGCTTCCTGTCATTTTCATGTGCGAAAACAATCAATATGCGATTTCGGTGCCTTTACATAAGCAGATGGCCGGAAGCATCGCAGAACGCGCAGCAGGCTACGGCTTTCCCGGCGTGAAGGTGGACGGACGTGACCCGCTTGAGGTGTACCGGGTAGTGAAGGAAGCGAGAGAGCGAGCTCTTCGCGGGGAAGGACCTACGCTGATCGAAGCCGTAATGTACCGTATCTCGCCCCATTCGACCTCGGACAACGATATGCTGTACCGCACCAAGGAAGAAGTAGAGGAAAATCGCTTGAAGGACGGCTTGCCCCGATACCGGCAGTATTTGTTGGATTGCGGCATTTGGGATGAGGAGCAGGACGCGCAGCTGGTTGCGGCGATTAAGCAGGAGTTGACCGAAGCAACGAACTACGCGGAGCAGGCGCCGTTTCCGAAGCCTGAAGATACATTGAAGCACGTTTATGCCGAGGAAGGGGGGCGGTAGCAGTGGCGGTTATCACGTATTTGGAAGCGATTCGGACGGCCATGCAGGAAGAAATGGAGCGCGATGAGAACGTCTTCGTGCTTGGAGAGGATGTCGGCAAAGGCGGTGTCATGAATGCTACAAAAGGACTGAGGGATCAGTTCGGCGAAGAGCGCGTCATGGATACCCCGCTTGCCGAATCCGCCATTGCGGGTGTTGCCATCGGAGCGGCGATGTACGGCATGAAGCCGATCGCGGAGATGCAGTATGCCGATTTTATTTTTCCGGCGACGAATCAGATTATTAGCGAAGCGGCACTGATCCGCTACCGCTCCAACAACGATTGGAGCTGTCCGGTGGTCGTCCGGGCTCCCTATGGAGCGACCGGCGGCGGAGCGCTTTATCACTCTCAATGTCCTGAGGGGGTATTCTTCGGAATTCCGGGCTTGAAAATCGTGGCTCCGTCGGATCCCTACGATGCCAAAGGTCTGTTGAAGGCAGCTGTGCGCGATGCCGACCCGGTTCTGTATTTTGAGCATAAGAAGTGTTACCTGGGGATTACGGGAGAAGTGCCGGATGAGGATTACATTGTACCGATCGGGAAAGCCGCGGTGAAGAGGGAAGGGACGGACGTCACCGTCATTTCCTATGGCATCACGGTACAGTATGCTCTGAAAGCGGCGGATGAGCTTGCGAAGGAAGGCATCAGCACGCACGTGCTTGACCTGCGTACATTACAGCCGCTGGATAAGGAAGCGATTCTGGAGGCCGTTGCCAAGACCGGCAAAGTGTTGATCGTCCATGAGGATAACAAAACCGGTGGTGTCGGCGGCGAGGTGTCGGCGATTATTTCCGAAGAGCTTTTCTTTGAGCTGGATGCGCCGGTTACGCGTCTGTGCGGACCGGATGTTCCTGCCGTAGGCATGAATCCGCCGATGGAGAAGTTTTTCCTGTTAAACTCGGATAAGATCAAGGATGCCATTCGGAAGCTGGCTCAATTCTAAGAGCTTCGGCTTCGCCTAGCTTGGAGGGGAAGGTAATGAGTAAAGGGACTGCGGTAAACGTACCGCACCTGGCGGAAAGCCTCGTGTCGGCAACCATCGGCAAATGGTTGAAGCAGCCTGGCGATTATATTGAACAATACGATGTGTTATGTGAATTGATAACGGACAAGGTAACCGTAGAGATGCCTTCGCCGATTGAAGGAACATTAGTCGAGCTATTAGTGAAGGATGGGGATACGGCGGCGGTCGGCGCTCCCATCTGCCTTATTGCGGAGCCGCAAGCGGCGGGAGCCTCCAACGCGGTTGCAGCAGCGATTTCGCCTGCGTCAGGTGCGGTAGAGGCGGTAGGCAACAGCGGGAGCATGCGCGGGCGTTATTCGCCGGCCGTGCTGCGGCTGGCTTCGGAGCATGGGATCTCGCTTGATCAAGTTCAGGGAACCGGCTTTGAGGGCAGAATTACCCGGAAGGACGTAGAGGCCTACGTTGCCTCCGGACCGGCGAAGCAGCCAGCCGGCGTCTCCGTAGAGACTGTGAACACAGCGGCCGCGGAAGCCGCGGCGGACGCAGGTGTGTTTATTCCGAATACGCCGCCTGTGCCGGTCCGCTCCTCTGGACTGCATATGTCGCAAACTCCGGCGGTGCCGAATGTGGAGAAGACGGGGCAGCCTCTCGAGGGCCGCAGCGAGTATTTGATGGACGTATCGCCGATCCGCAATTTGATCGCCACTCGCATGCGCCAGAGCGTATCCGAGATTCCGCATGCATGGACCATGATCGAAGTCGATGTAACGAATCTCGTCATGCTGCGAAACAAGCTGAAGGACGAGTTTTTGCGAAAGGAAGGCATCAACCTGACCTATCTCGCCTTCGTCATTAAAGCGGTCGTTAATGCGATTAAGGACTATCCGATCATTAACTCCGTCTGGGCCGTCGATAAAATTATCGTCAAACGCGATATCAACATATCGCTCGTTGTCGGTACGGAGGATTCGGTCGTTACGCCGGTTATCAAAAAGGCCGACCAAAAAAACATTGCCGGGTTGGCCCGGGAAATCGACGATTTAACCCGAAGAGGCCGTGCCGGCAAGCTGACGCTGGAGGATATGCAAGGTGGAACGTTCACGGTGAACAACACGGGCTCGTTCGGCTCGATCCTCTCGTATCCGATTATTAATTATCCGCAGGCGGTCAATTTCACGTTCGAATCGATCGTGAAACGCCCGGTTGTGATTCAAGACATGATCGCGGTGCGATCCATGGTCAACCTATGCTTGTCCCTTGATCACCGGATCCTGGACGGCGTCATCTGCGGCCGGTTCCTGCAGCGGGTGAAGGAGAATCTTGAGGCATACAATCAGGAGACGAAGCTATACTAGAGTGAGCTTACAAAAATAAGTTCAGGGTAAAGGCCAGAGTGGATAATAGCATAGAAGCAATCATGACATAAATGACAACCTTGAATATCAGTTTGTTGCGACGCATCAATTTCAACTCCTCTTCATGGGAATACTATATGATATTTTAACCTACAGTTGCATTGGAGGAAAGACATGATTCAGCAAAATCGATTGGTAGCGGAATTTGTGGAATTGGTGCAAATCGACAGCGAGACGACGAAGGAGCAGGAAATCAGCCGTATCCTGAAAGAAAAGTTTACCTCCTTAGGGCTTACCGTGCAAGAGGATGATTCGTCGGAGAGAACGGGTCACGGCTCGAACAATCTGTTCTTCACGCTGCCTGCGACGGAGGGGGTTTCCGCACCGAAGCTGTTTTTTACCTCACACATGGATACCGTTACGCCAGGCGCCGGTATAAAGCCCCAGATCGGAGACGACGGTTATATCCGCAGTGACGGTACCACCATCCTGGGTGCGGATGATAAAGCGGGCATCGCCGCCATGCTGGAAGCGATCCGCGTGCTGAAGGAAAACAACCTGCCGCACGGACAAATTCAGTTCGTAATCACAGCGGGAGAAGAAGCCGGGCTTAAGGGCTCCAGAGCGATGGACCCGAAGTGGATGGACGCCGATTTCGGCTACGCGCTTGACTCGAACGGAGACATCGGTGACATTGCCGTAGCGGCACCGACCCAAGCGAAGATCCATATTACCTTCTGGGGCCGCTCGGCCCACGCGGGAGTGAATCCCGAGGCGGGCATCAGTGCCATTACCGTCGCTAGTCGAGCCGTATCCAAGATGCCTCTCGGCCGTGTGGACAATGAAACGACGGCGAATATCGGCCGCTTCGCTGGTGGCGTCGAGGGCGCTACGAACATCGTAGTCGATCGAGTTACGCTGGAGGCCGAAGCCCGATCCATCGTGAACGAGAAGATGTACGCGCAGGTGGAAGCCATGAAGCAGGCGTGCGAGCAGACGGCTGCAGACGCCGGAGCGAAAGTGGAGTTTAAGAGCGAGGTCATTTACCCGGCTTATATGTACGATGAAACGGCCCCTGTCGTTAAGCTTGCCATGCAAGCCTTGGAGAAGGCGGGCTGCACACCTCGCACCTTCCATTCCGGAGGCGGCAGCGACGCGAATATGTTCAATGGCTTCGGCATCCCGACCGTCAACCTGGCGATTGGATACATCGATATTCACACGACGCAGGAGCGTATCAAAATAAGCGATATGGTGAAATCGACCGAGGTGGTCCTTTCGATCGTGCAGCAGGTTGCACAAGGCTAATCCATCAAAATAACATAGAACGCCGGTCTCTCGCGTTGATGCGGGGGCCGGCGTTTTGTTTGCGTGGAAAGAGCTACTTGCGTTGGAAAGGGAGTACGCGGCCGGCAGATTGCTTGGCAGGCAAGGCGGGACGGGAGCCTCGAACCGGGAATTTGAGCACATTCCCCTTATCGAAAACAGGAAGCGGTCTTAAAGCAGGGATAGCCTTAGCACCGCTCGGAGGCCGGCCATTTCCCTGCTGATAGCCGATTTGCTCATGTAGAAAATCGGTCAGCAGCATGTCTCCCTCCAGACGCTGCAGCGCCAGCTGTAAATAGCGCCGAATCTCCCATGCTTTTCCTACCAAACGAACTTGATTTGCGGCTGTATATGATTTCATCGATATCATCCTCCGGTATTTGATAGATTGCTAGATTGGATTTGTTACACTTTATGCGGCAGCGAGACGGATTATGCTATAATCATTTGGTGAACGAAAATAGATGGTTTCATAGAGAGGGGAAATCATAGATGTCTTCCTTGATCCCAAAGAAGTTTGAAGAAGTAACGATCAGCACCGAGCCCATATTTCAGGGGAAAATCATATCCCTTCAGGTAGATACCGTACAGCTTCCGAACGGAGGCACAGCTACAAGAGAAATCGTGAAGCATCCCGGAGCCGTGGCTGTGATCGCTCTAGTAGAGGATCGCATGATCGTGGTAGAGCAGTATCGCAAGCCGCTGGAAAAAAGCCAGGTTGAAATTCCGGCCGGCAAGCTCGATGCGGGAGAGGAGCCGATCGAAGCCGCCAAGCGGGAGCTGGAGGAGGAAACCGGCTACCGCGCAGGCTCCATCCGCCATGTCAGCTCGTTCTATACGTCCCCCGGCTTCGCTGACGAGATTCTCCACCTCTACCTTGCCGAGGATCTGCAGGCGGGACAGGTGAATCCGGATGAGGATGAGTTCTTGGAGTGCGAGATGATCACACTTGAGCAAGCACAGCAATATATCCGGGAGCAGCGCATCAGCGATGCCAAGACGATCATGGCGGTATATGCATGGCAGCTGTATAAGCTGACGGGAACGATCTGATGATGAACCGATATTACGCAGACCTGCACATACACATTGGACGCACCGAGACAGGACTGGCGGTAAAAATCAGCGCAGCGAGCAATCTCACCTTCTATAACATCGCTAGAGAAGCGGCGGACCGGAAAGGGATGGATATCGTAGGAATCATCGACTGCCATTCGCCGGGTGTACAGGAGGAAATGCTCCATTATCTCGACAAGGGAGAAATGGAGGAGCTGGAGGGCGGAGGAATCCGCTACCATCAGTCGACGATCATTCTAGGCTGCGAGATCGAAGTTCGGGACCCGGGAATGGGAACAGCGCATTTGAACGCGTATTTTCCTTCCCTTGCCGATATGCAGTCCTTCACCGATTGGCTGCGCAAGCATATGAAAAATGTTCAGCTCAGCTCACAGAGAATTTATGTCCCTGCAAGAGAGCTTCAGCAGGAAGTCATCGACCGGGGCGGCATCATGATTCCGGCGCATATTTTCACTCCGCACAAAAGCGTTTATGGGAGCTGCTCGACCCGAATGGAGCATCTTTTGGACCTGGACCGGATCGCGGCAGTGGAGCTTGGCCTAAGCGCCGATTCGGAAATGGCCGGTTATGTAAGCGAGCTCGATCGGTACACGTTTCTAACGAACTCCGACGCCCATTCGCTTCCTAAGATCGGACGGGAGTACAATCTACTCCAATTGGCGGCACCGACCTTCACCGAGCTGCGCAAAGCTTTGGCCAGAGAAGAAGGCCGGGGCGTGATGGCCAATTATGGGCTGAATCCGCGTCTAGGCAAATATCATCGGACATACTGCGACGGCTGCGGCTCCATTCTCGATGAATCGGAGACGGCCGTGGAGCGGTGTCTGTACTGCGGCAGCACGAAAATCGTACGGGGCGTGATGGATCGAATTCTCAGCATCGCCGACCGGAATGAGCCTTTCGTGCCGGATTACCGTCCGCCATATCATTATCAAGTGCCGCTGGAATACATTCCCGGCCTTGGCAAGAAGACGTTCGAGAAGCTGCTGAGCCGCTTCGGCACGGAAATGAACCTGCTGCACAGCGCCTCTTATGAAGCCTTGGAGGAGGCGGCAGGCGAATCCATAGCCCGCTATATCTTGTCGGCCAGGGAAGGCACGCTTCAGCTGGAAACCGGCGGCGGCGGCCGCTACGGCAAGGTGAAAGCTTAATCCGATCCTAAGCCTTACCACGGTGCTATTTGCCGGGGGTGAGGCTTTTTTTTCGTCATACAACGGGACAGCCTCTCATATGGTGTAGTAATCGGACAAGGGGGGCTTGGCAGCATGATGCGTAATGGAGCGCTGCAGCGCTACTGGAAGGAGCATATGTCGTTCTATTTATTTGTCGGTGTGATCTTCGTAACAGGCGTCGTGTTCGGTGCCGTGATGGTTCATGCCCTGTCTCTTGAGCAAAAACAAGAAATTATGAGATATTTAAGCAATTTTTTTACAAATGTGGAGCAGGGTAGCATCGGGACGGATGTTAGAGCATCGTTCCAGGATACCTTCGCCATGCATATCAAATGGATTCTCATCATCTGGGTTCTGGGCATGTCGGTGATCGGGCTTCCGTTGATTCTGATTTTGGATTTCTTGAAAGGAGTGCTCGTCGGGTTCACGGTATCCTATCTGGTGGGACAGTTATCCTGGACAGGCCTGTTGTTTGCGCTTGTATCCGTCGTGCCTCCGAACCTGATCATTATCCCGGCGCTGCTCATTTGCAGTGTGACGGCCATTGCTTTCTCCATCTATATGGTCAAAAGCAGATTCATTGCACGCCAAGGGAAGGTCTATGAGCCCTTTATGCGATTCTCGGGGACCATTCTTGCTTCCGGGGTGCTGCTTTGCGGGGTTGCTTATTTCGAAGCGAAGGTGTCGCCGTTGATGATGAAATGGGTAACGCCGATGCTGATGAGCCTGGCAGGCTGATGTTCGCTTAGGAAAACTGATTGACTTTCCCGTCCCCCTCCACCTATAATGTAAGCAAGGTATGCTGGCACTCACGAGTTGTTAGTGCCATTCGTGCCGCCTGCTCGATAGTAACGTAAGCACCCGGAGGGAGAGGGGCATGGAATCTCGCATTGAAAAGATTAAACAGCAGCTGCAATCGCAAGGCTATAAGCTGACGCCACAGCGGGAGGCTACCGTCCGGGTTCTCCTCGAGAACGAGGAAGATCACCTCAGCGCAGAGGATGTCTTTATGCTGGTGAAGGATAAGGCACCTGAGATCGGACTTGCCACCGTATATCGAACGCTCGAATTGCTAAGTGAGCTGCATGTGCTGGAGAAGATGAATTTCGGCGACGGCGTAGCGCGCTACGACCTTCGCAATGACAGCAATCATCACCACCATCATCATTTAATTTGTGTACAATGCGGCGCAGTGGATGAGATTATGGAAGACTGGCTCGGTCCGCTGGAGGAACGCCTGGAACGTGAATTCGGATTTAAGGTGCTGGATCACCGGTTAGACTTCCAGGGCATCTGCCATCGCTGCAGCGATAAACATAAAGCTTAAACCGGAAACCTTCGACTTGGGACTTGCTCCATAAGCCAGAAGGTTTTTTTGCTATTCGGAAATAGATTCGGGGAAAGTTGGCAAAAATGAAACAACGGATATAAGCCTAAGGAGGAAACTGCCATTATGATTATCGGAGTGCCGAAGGAAATCAAGAACAACGAAAACCGGGTAGCCTTGACCCCGGGGGGAACGGCCATGCTGACAGCGGATGGCCACACCGTAGTGATCGAGGCGGGAGCGGGAGCGGGCAGCGGCTTTTCGGACGGGGACTATGCACGTGAAGGGGCGACCATTCTGCAGGAAGCCTCGGAGGTATGGGGACAGGCGGATATGATCATGAAGGTAAAGGAGCCGCTGCCTGCGGAATACGGATATTTCCGGGAAGGTCTAACGTTGTTTACGTACCTTCATCTTGCGGCGGAGCCCAAGCTGACGGAAGCACTAGTCAAGAGCAGGGTGACCGGAATCGCCTACGAGACGATTCAAATGCCGAACGGAAGCCTCCCGCTGCTAACACCGATGAGCGAGGTGGCCGGGCGTATGTCGGTGCAGGTCGGCGCCCAATTTCTCGAGAAGTTTTACGGAGGGAGGGGAATTCTTCTGGGAGGCGTACCCGGCGTACCGCCTGCGGATGTCATTATCCTCGGAGGGGGCATCGTAGGTACGAATGCGGCGAAGATGGCATTCGGGCTCGGAGCCAACGTGGTCGTGATCGAACGGAATGCGGAGCGCATCCGTTATTTGGATGATGTCTTCTACGGACGGGTTCATACCTTGATGTCCAATCCCTACAACATTGCCCAAGCGGTACAAAAGGCGGACCTCCTGATCGGCGCCGTACTGATTCCCGGGGCTAAGGCGCCGAAGCTGGTCACCGAGGAAATGGTGAAGACGATGAAGCCGGGAGCCGTCATCGTTGACGTTGCCGTGGACCAGGGGGGCTCGATCGCCACGGTCGACAAGGTAACGACTCACAGTGAGCCGACTTACGTCAAGTTCGGTGTGATCCACTATGCCGTAGCGAATATGCCCGGCGCCGTGCCGAGGACGTCCACGCTCGCCTTGACGAATGTGACGATCTCCTACGCGCAGGAGCTGGCTAATAAAGGCGTAACACGGGCGCTTTACAGCAATCCTTCCTTGCGTCTTGGCGTCAATACGTATCAAGGGCACGTTACGTATCCCGCGGTGGCGGAAGCCGTGGGAATGCCTTACACGGGACTAGACTCTTTACTTCCCATCAGCTAATCATATTTGTCCCGATCGGATCATAGTCTACTCTTAGGAACAGGAGGGTACAGGCTATGATCTTTCATTTACGCAAATGGATGAATCGATTGCGCTTCGCCATTGTGTTTGCTGCGTTTACCTTCGTGATATATCACATCCTGGTGCTCGTGACGAATTGGATCGAGCCGACGCAGAAATACCGGGAGCCGCTCGGGCGGGCCGTCAAGGTATTTCATCCGGAGGATCACATCTCTTTTCAGCAAAGCACAAGTATGCGAGAGCGGTTGAAATTATTTTATTGGATCGGGGAATGAAGAAGCTTGCTTGTCCTAGCAGGAAAATGCGTGTTCGTGTTGAATTGTAGTAAATAGTTAACATTGACTCGCTGTGATCAGGTCGAAGCACGGACGATGGCGAGCACGGTGCTGCATACGTAAAGGGGAACAGCCAAGCATGAAGAACGAATTACAAACCTTTATACACTACTTATCCGTCGAACGGGGACTGGCGCAGAACACACTCTTCTCTTATGAACGGGATATTACACAATATTTGAATTTTCTGGAGAAGGCGGGTATCACTTCCCTTAAGGAATCGACCAAGGTTCATATTTCCAACTATCTGATGAAGCTGAAGCAGCTTGGTCGTGCCTCGGCTACATTATCAAGAAGCATGGTTTCGATTCGCGCCTTCTATCAGTTTCTCGTTCGGGAGCGAATGCTGGACCACGATCCGTCGCTGCACATGGAGACGCCGAAGCTGGAGAAGCGACTGCCGAAGGTGCTGACGGTGCAGGAGGTCGAGACGCTGCTGGAGGCACCCCAAACGACCTCGCCGAACGGAATGCGGGATAAGGCGATGCTCGAACTGCTTTACGCGACGGGCATTCGGGTGTCGGAGCTGATCTCGCTCGATTTGCAGAGTGTGAATCTGGGCATGGGCTTCATCCGGTGCATCGGCAAAGGCTCGAAAGAACGGATCGTACCGATCGGCCGGATGGCAAGCCACTTTTTGACCGCCTATATCGAAACCATGCGCCCGAAGCTGCTGAAGCAGTCCAAGACGGAGGAAGCCTTGTTCATTAACCACTTGGGTACGCGAATTACGCGCCAGGGCTTCTGGAAGATCATTAAGCGTTATGCCATGGAAGCGAATATTATGAAGGAAATTACCCCGCACACGCTGCGGCATTCTTTCGCGACTCACTTGCTGGAAAACGGAGCGGATTTAAGGGCTGTTCAGGAGATGCTGGGCCATGCGGACATTTCGACGACCCAGATTTATACCCATGTGACGCGCTCCAAGATGAAGGAAGTGTATGACCGTACCCATCCCCGTGCCAAAATGTGACCCGAAACCGTTCAGCGACCGGCTGTGCGGTTTTTTGTTTGGGCGTTTTTGCAAACGCGGAGGCGTTTTGCGATAATAAGATAAGCTTCCGTCGAATACGAGGGAGCAGGGTTGGAAGCAATGCTATTACATGAATCGGTTTGTATAGATCTTTAGGGAGGTGCCGCATGAAATTTAAACGCATAGGTGTCATTGTACTGGATAGTGTAGGCATCGGAGAGCTGCCGGATGCGGAGCGGTTCGGCGATGCCGGCTCTCATACGTTGGGTCATATCGCCGAAACCATTTCGACGTTGTCACTCCCTAATCTGCAAAGGTTGGGCCTCGGTAACATTGCGGCTCTGCAGCGGGTGGAAGCGGTAGAGAGTCCTTCTGCTTACTACGGCAAGATGGCTGAGGTATCGGTCGGGAAGGATACGATGACAGGGCATTGGGAAATTATGGGCCTCAAAGTCACCGTCCCTTTCAACGTATTTCCCGAAGGGTTTCCGGCTGAGCTGATTTCCCGGTTTGAGCAGGAGACAGGCAGGAAGGTCATCGGCAATAAGCCGGCCTCGGGTACGGAGATTCTGGATGAGCTCGGTGAAGAGCAAATGAAGACCGGTGCGTGGATCGTCTATACCTCAGCGGACAGTGTGTTCCAGCTCGCCGCCCATGAGGAAGTTATCCCGCTGGAGGAGCTTTATCGTGCTTGTGAAATCGCGCGCCGCTTAACGCTAGTGGAGCCTTATGTCGTTGGCCGTGTCATCGCAAGGCCTTATATCGGGCAGCCGGGCGCCTTCAAGAGAACGCCGAATCGTCACGATTATGCGGTGAAGCCTCCGGCGCCTACCGTCATGAATCAGCTGAAGGAAGCCGGCAAGGACGTAATCGCCGTCGGGAAAATCAATGATATTTTCGATGGAGAAGGCGTCACGGCAGCATGGCCGACCAAAAGCAATCTGGACGGAATTCATAAGACGATCGAGCAGCTGAAGGGCAGCTTTGAAGGATTGCTGTTCACAAATCTCGTGGACTTTGATTCCTTATACGGACATCGGCGGGATCCGGAGGGGTACGCGAAGGCTCTAATGGAATTCGATGAATGGCTCCCAGCGATCATGGAACAGATCGGCGAGGACGACTTGCTTATCCTAACGGCCGACCACGGCAATGACCCGGTGCATCCGGGGACGGATCATACTCGGGAATATGTGCCCCTGCTCGTCTATAGTCCGAAGCTGCAGGCGAACGGCTCCCTCGGTATTCGTTCGACGTTCGCCGATGTAGGAGCGACCGTGGCGGAGAACTTCGGCGTTGCCGGTACCGGGAACGGTGTCAGCTTTTTGGCGGAGTTGAAATCATAGGTTGGAAAGAGGAGGGGTGCTTGCAAATGCAAACCAAAACATATCTTGAAAAAATCAGTGAAGCGGCAGCCTATATTCAAGGGTTATATCCGCATACGCCCGATATCGGCCTGATTCTTGGCTCGGGTCTCGGCGTCATTTCCGATCTGGTTGAAAATGCCGTCGTGGTCGAGTACGACCGGATTCCGCATTTTCCGGTGTCTACCGTAGAAGGACACGCCGGGGAGCTGCTGCTCGGTACGATTGCAGGCCGCCATGTGCTGCTCATGAAGGGCCGGTTCCATCAGTATGAGGGCTATGACGGAGACACCGTCTCGTTTCCTGTGCGGGTCATGAAGCAGCTCGGCGTCAGCAAGCTGATTGTGACCAATGCGGCCGGCGGTATCAGCACCTCGTTCGAGGTGGGCGACTTAATGCTGATTAAGGACCATATCAACTTTACGTTCCGCAATCCGTTGATCGGTCCGAATTTCGCAGAGCTCGGCGTCCGTTTTCCGGATATGTCGGAGGCGTACAGCAAGCGGCTGCGCGATACGGCGAGAGAGGTCGCCGATAGTCAAGGCTTGACGCTTCAGGAAGGGGTCTACGCCGGTCTGTTGGGCCCCACCTATGAGACGCCTGCCGAAATCCGCATGCTGCGCGCCCTAGGCGGCGACGCGGTGGGGATGTCGACGGTGCCTGAGGTGATTGTGGCAAGGCATGCGGGTATCGAGGTGCTGGGCTTCTCTTGTATCAGCAATATGGCTGCAGGGATATTGGATCAGCCCTTATCCCATCAGGAGGTAATGGAAACGACCGAGCGGGTAAAGCCGAAGTTTTTAAAGCTCGTTCTTGGAATTATAGAGAAGCTGTGACGGGTGAAGCAGTCTCCAATGCCAGTGTATACAAGGAGCGAATACGATGGAAAAAACATACATAGAGCAAATTAAGGAAGCCTCTGACTGGATTCGTCAGCGGACGCAAGGAAGAGAGCTGGCGATCGGCATGGTGCTCGGCTCCGGTCTCGGCGATTTGGCGGAGCAGGTTGAGAACCCCGTCGTCATTCCTTACGATGAGGTGCCGCACTTCCCGGTGTCCACGGTGGAAGGACATGCCGGACAGTTTGTGATCGGAGCTCTCGGAGGCAAGCAGGTCATCGTCATGCAGGGCCGGTTCCATTATTATGAGGGCTACTCTATGAAGAAGGTCGTCTTCCCGATCTACGTGATGAAGCAGCTCGGCGTGCAGGCGCTTGTCATCACCAATGCGGCCGGGGGCATGAACCGTACCTTCCAGGCGGGAGACTTGATGCTGATCTCCGATCATCTCAACATGACGGGAGATAACCCGTTAATCGGGCCGAATCACCCTGAGTTGGGCGTACGCTTCCCGGATATGTCCGAAGCATATAACAGGGAGTTCCGCGCGGTTGCCAAAAGGATTGCAGAGCAAATGGGACAGGAGCGCGGCGAAGCGATTCGCTTGCAGGAGGGTGTATACAGCGGGATTACCGGCCCGAATTACTTGCCGCCCGCAGAGCTCACCATGCTGGCGAAGCTGGGCGGAGATGCGGTAGGGATGTCCACGGTCGGAGAGGTGATCGCGGCGCGTCACGCCGGCTTGCGAGTGCTGGGTATATCCTGCATTACGGACATGGCGATCGGGGAGGAATTGGAGCCGCTGACTCACGAGCAGGTGGTGGCGGTAGCGAACCGGACGAAGCCGGTGTTTATCGAGCTGGTGAAACGTTTCGTCTCCGAAGTGAATTTGTAGTTCTTAGAAGGCTGCTTTCTCCCGGACGGTTAACACGATCGGGGGAGACGGCCTTTTCTTTTTGGGAGTTATAACTTCCGGTCGGAAGGAATAGAAATAAATGGGGATATTTCCTTGTTATAGACATGGAAGGCAGAAGAAGAGGGAGCTGTGATCCTGGATCAGGCTCCCTTCTTTTCAAGCTTACTTCGACTTTTTAGAGCTTTTGTCCTCTGTGCGGGTGGTTGTGTTCTGGTTGCCATGACCCTGCTGTTTGTCGCCCATTCGATTCACCTCCGAGGTGCATACAATCTAAAAACGAATTTAGTATTTTCTGTGCCTATGTATCTATACTGGAAATAGGGTCCATGTTATAATTAGTCACAAAGAACTAATCCTATAGTCCCCTCGAATGTCGAGACATTTATTAGGTGAGGGAGTGACCTCTATTGAGTATGCTGATGGTAGCCCATTGTCCGAAATGCGGCAAGGTGTATCAGAAAAATATAAGAAATATGTGCAAGGATTGCACCGCAGCGCATGACAACTTGTTGAATGCTTGCCATACTTATTTGCGGGATCATCGTAAGGCTACCAATGAGGAGCTGATAGAGGCCACAGGAATTACGGAAGCGCAGCTTACCGCTTTTATCAAGGAGAGCCGGCTGCCGCTGTATAGTCATCCGAATTTGACTTATGCCTGCAGCTCTTGCGGAGGCCGTATTCGGCAGCACCAGCTTTGTGCCCATTGCCGTGCAAGAATTACGGAAGACATCCAACGAATGAACGAGAGAGAAGCCAAGCAGAGGGCTAACGTTTTTCATTATCGCGACCGGTAGAAGACATGAATGCACTTCTGCGAACGGCTATGCCGGCCGTCACGTGTCGGGCAAGGGATGCAAAAAGCTGCTATAGTGCAGAAATTGACGATCCCAAGTGAAGTTCAGTACGAGATTTGTGCGAGTAGGCATCTTTGATCGAGCACGATGACTGAAAACAGGCAACTAGGTCTTGGAATGTTGTATAAACGCAGAAAACTTCTTGATATTGATATAGTTCTTCGGGGAAAATTGTATTTTTGCAGAAATGTGCCATTGAAGATGATTAGATCATGTATGCACCGAAAGTATGGATTAGTACATAGAGATTTTATAAAAGACCGGCCGGACTGGCCGGTTTTGTATTTTCGGCGAAGAGGCGAGACGGCGATTTTGTCGTTTTAGAAAATCTATGCTAAAATGTCCTAGGATGAAGCTGCCTCTGTGAACATTTTTGTCACAAAGTGTTCACGCGTTCGTCAACAAAAGGCATGTGTAAAGTTATTTTCATTATGTACAATAGGACTATACGTCCTTCAGGGTGAACAGTAAGGGGGGAAATACCAATGCAAAAGTGGCTTATGTTTACACTATTCATCGTTGCTTGTCTGCTCGGTACGGGCGTTCTGTTCCAGAACATTTCGGTACGCCAGCAGGAAGCGGCACACCAGGCTCAAGCAGGTCCTTCGCTGAAATTCGTAGCGTCGAACTACCAATTCGATAAGCCGGAATACACAGTGAAAGCCGGTGAGAAGATGACCGTTTCCCTGCAAAACAAGGAAGGTCTTCACGCCGTTGAAATCAAAGGCTTGAACGTGAAGCTCGACAACAACACCAAGTCGATGGAAGTGACCTTCGACAAGCCAGGCACGTACGAAGTGATTTGCGCGCTGCCGTGTGGTCCAGGCCATGCTCAAATGGTAACGAAGCTCATCGTGCAATAATAGAGCGAAGGAAAAGGGAAGTTCGAAGGCTGCGGCGAAGCTGCGGCAGACGGGCTTCCTTTTCTTTTGGCCGGGAGAGGCATATAATACGGGATATATCGGATAATCATGAGGTGATGGCCATGAGAACAGTGGATTTGATACATAAGAAACGGGACGGGCAAGAGCTTACGAAGGCGGAGATCGATTACCTCATTGAGGGGTATTCGACAGGAACGATACCGGATTACCAAATGGCGGCGTGGGCTATGGCCGTGTACTTCCGAGGGATGACCTCAAGGGAGACGGCGGACCTCACGATGGCCATGGCACGCTCCGGAGAGCAGGCCGATCTTAGCTCCATTCCCGGGGTGAAGGTGGATAAGCACTCCACCGGCGGCGTAGGCGACACGACGACGCTGGTGCTGGCGCCGCTGGTGGCTGCGGCCGGAGTGCCTGTAGCGAAAATGTCGGGCCGCGGACTGGGACATACCGGCGGCACCATCGATAAGCTGGAGGCCATTCCCGGCTTTCAGGTGGAGCGGACGAAGGAGCAGTTTCTTTCCCAGGTCCGCGATATCGGTCTTGCGGTAGTAGGACAATCGGGCAACATGACGCCTGCGGATAAAAAGCTGTACGGCCTGCGCGATGTAACGGCTACGGTCGAATCGGTTCCGCTCATCGCGAGCTCCATCATGAGCAAGAAAATCGCTTCCGGCGCCGATGCGATCGTACTCGACGTGAAAACCGGCCGGGGTGCCTTCATGAAATCGCTCGACGCTTCGATCGAGCTGGCCCAGGCAATGGTTGCGATCGGTACCGAGGTCGGACGGGAGACGATCGCGCTCATCACGAACATGGATGAGCCGCTGGGACCGTCGATCGGTAATGCTCTGGAGGTGCGCGAGGCAATCGATACGCTGAGCGGCCGGGGTCCGCGGGAGCTGACCGAGCTGTGCCTGGAGCTGGCTGCCCACATGGTGCAGCTGGGCGGCAAGGCCGGCACGTACGCGGAAGCGCAGCAGCGAGTGCGCGAGCTGCTGGACAGCGGCGCAGCGCTCGCGAAGCTGCGCCAATTCATCGACGCGCAAGGCGGGGACGCGCGCGTCGTAGACGAGCCCGAACGCCTGCCGCAGGCGGCGTTCGTGATCCCCGTACCCGCAGCCGCAGGCGGGTACGTGGGGCGCATTGACGCCGAGGCGCTCGGCGTCACGGCGATGCTGCTCGGCGCCGGCCGAGCAATGAAGGAGGACCGCATTGACCTTGCGGTCGGGATTCGGCTGCTGAAGCGGGTCGGCCAGCCGGTCGCAGCGGGCGAGCCGCTGCTGGAGCTGCACCTGAACAGCAGCGATCCAAGTGCGGCTGAGCGCTTCGGACAGCAGGCGCTGCAGGCGATCACGCTGCAGCAGACGCCTCCGGCTGCGCAGCCGCTGCTGTACGCCGTGGTGACCAAGCACGGCGTCGAGCGAAAATAACTAAGCCTTTTCAGCCTTTCTTAGGAAAGGCTTTTTTTGTTTTTCCTAAATCCCTCGGTCTATGGAATATTTTCCACGGAAATCGTCAACAATGATTAGCAGTTTGATCATTACGAATGAAGCTGCGATTATCAGGAGGGGTAGAACAGGTATGTGGAACAGAGTATGGAAATGTGCGCTAGTTGTCCAATTGGTGCTGATGCTTGCCATTCCAGCCGCGCTTGCGGAGGAGAAGAAAGCGGAGCCGCAAGCGGTCGATTTGGCCCCGAACGCAACCTCCGCCGTCATTATTGACGCTGACACCGGAACCGTCATTTTCGAGAAGAACAAGGACGCGAAGCTGCCGCCTGCCAGTATCACCAAAATCATGACGATGCTGCTGATCATGGAGGCGATCGATCAAGGCAAAATCAAGATGGACGAGAAGGTCCGCACCAGTGAATATGCCGCTTCGATGGGAGGCTCTCAGATTTTCCTGGAGCCCGGCGAGGAAATGACCGTTCACGATATGCTCAAGGGCATCGCGATGGCCTCGGGGAACGACGCTTCGGTGGCGATGGCTGAGAAGATCGGCGGCTCCGAGCAAGGCTTCGTTCAAATGATGAACGAGAAGGCGAAAGAGCTCGGCATGAAGAACACGCACTTCGTGAACACCAATGGGCTTCCGGCCGAAGGGCATGTATCCTCTGCGTATGATATCGCCATCATGTCTCAAGAGCTGCTGAAGCACGAGGAAATTACCCAGTTTACCGGACAATATCAGGATTATCTCCGCAAAGATACCGCCAAGCCGTTCTGGCTGGTGAATACGAATAAATTGGTTCGCTTCTACACAGGGGCAGACGGCCTGAAGACGGGGTACACCAGTGAAGCGAAATTTTGCTTATCGGCCACGGCCAAGCGGGATCATTTCCGCGTCATTTCCGTCGTGATGGGCGAACCGGATACGAAGACGCGCAACGCCGAAGTAACCAAGCTGTTCGATTATGCTTTCTCCCAATATACGAACCATCCGATCTACAAGACAGGCGACGTGCTCGGAGATTTCGAGATCAGCAAGGGCGAGCAGCCGATGCTGCAGCTGACGGCAAAGCACCCTTACAGCATTTTGCTGAAAAAGGGTGATGCGGCAAGCGGCATCCGTCATGAGGTTCAAATCGATCCGGAGCTGAAAGCACCGATCCAGGTAGGACAAATCATTGGCAAGATCGTAGTGTACAAGGATGATCAAGTATTGAAGGAGTTCCCGATCGAATCGCCGGTTGATGTGCAGAAGGCCGGCTGGTGGACGCTCATGAAGCGGACGACGAAGAAGCTGTTCTTCTTAGATTAGCATCCTAGAATCCCCGTTGATGGCAAGGCTTCTAAAGCATCATCGGGGATTTTTGTATCTTTTTCTCCCTGCACAAGTTGTCGCTTTTCTTCTTTTTGTAGCACTTTTCTTCTAGTTTTGTCGGGGGGCAGGATTTGGAAATCCCGGCGTAGAAAGTAATGGGCACAAGGTTGACTGCGGAGGGCGGATCATCGCCGGTACCGCAGCAACGGGGAAGGAGTGAGCAGCTTGAGTCTGCAGATAGAACTGGAACATTACCGAAGAGCACTGATTGTACGGCTGAAAGGTGAGCTTGATCATCATACCGCCGAAACCGTCAAGCAGCGGATGGAGGAAGCGATGCTGCGCAGCGATTGCACCCACATCGTCCTTAGTCTGAAGCATCTGTCATTCATGGATAGCTCCGGTCTTGGGGTCATTCTTGGACGTTATAAGCAAATTACCGCCAAAGGCGGGAAAATGGTCGTATGCGATGTAAACCCTTCCGTATATCGATTGTTCGAGATGTCAGGGTTGTTTAAAATTTTGTCCATCCAGGATAACGAAAGACAAGCGTTAACCAGTTTGGAGGTCGTATCATGAGTGAGCGGAATTTTATGACTCTGCAATTTGCGAGCCGTTCGGAGAATGAATCGTTCGCCCGTGTAACCGTTGCCGCATTCGTTTCGCAGCTTGACCCTACGATGGATGAGCTGACCGATATTAAAACGGTCGTATCCGAGGCCGTGACCAACTCGATTATTCATGCTTACGACAACCGTCCTGACGGGATCGTGACCATCTCGGCCGAAATCGAGCATGATACGGTATACATTACCGTGGAAGATCAAGGCTTGGGCATTGAGGACCTGGAGCAGGCCAAGCAGCCGCTCTACACGTCGAAGCCGGAGCTGGAGCGTTCGGGCATGGGCTTCACCATCATGGAGAATTTTATGGATGAGGTGGAAGTCACCACGGCACCCGGCGTTGGGACCAGAATCAAGATGAAGAAGCGAATCGAATCGAAAAAAGCTTTGTTTAACTAGAGGGCAATGTCGCATGGAAAACCGAGAAGGATGGGTAACGAAGCGGGATTGCCATCCTGAGAAATCCGATCAGGAATGGGGTCTGTTGCTATGGACGTAGACTTAAAGCATGCCTCACACAGCTATTTGGACGACACCGAGGTCAAGCGTTTGATTGCACTGAGCCAATCCGGGGATGCGCTGGCCCGGGAGCGGCTGGTGAACTCCAACATACGCCTCGTCTGGTCCGTTGTACAGCGCTTTTTGAACCGGGGCTACGAGGCGGAGGATTTGTTCCAGATCGGCTGTATCGGCTTGCTCAAATCCGTGGATAAGTTCGACCTTTCGTACGATGTCAAGTTCTCGACCTACGCGGTGCCGATGATTATCGGGGAAATTCAGCGATTCCTGCGCGATGACGGGACGCTTAAGGTCAGCCGTTCCCTGAAAGAGACGGCGAACAAAATACGGAAGACGAAGGATGAGCTTTCCAAAAGATTGGGCCGTTTGCCGACGATTAAAGAAGTGGCGGAGGAGCTGCAGATTACTCCCGAGGACGTCGTATTTGCGCAGGAAGCCAACAAGCCGCTGTCTTCCATACATGAGACGGTCTTTGAGAATGACGGGGATCCCATTACGCTGATGGATCAAATCTCCGACGACTCCCAAGACCGCTGGTTTGAGAAGCTGGCGCTGAACGAAGCGATCGGTGCGCTGAGCGAGAGGGAGCGGCTGATTGTGTATCTCCGTTATTTCCGGGATCAGACGCAATCGGAGGTAGCCAATCGGTTAGGCATATCGCAGGTGCAGGTATCACGTTTGGAGAAAAAAATATTGCAATCGATAAAAGACCAGATAGCTCAATAAGCTGTCTGGTCTTTTTTTTTCGTGCGGAAAGACTCCGGTATTTCATTAAACGTTCGTACGACGACGATCTGTATCTACTGCCAGGAAACGGGTGCTGATCAAGCCGGCAATTCCAACCAAAGTATAAACGATTCGGCTGAGTCCCGAGGATTCACGGTGGGAATCACCGCCAAGCAAGGCAGCGACCAAATCCCATTCGAACAACCCGACGAGAAGCCAATTGAGGGCACCGATGATTGTCAAGATCAATGCTGCTTTAGCCATGAGTGTCACCTTCCATCGTTTGGTTTATGTTGTGCTTGTCCTTACTATTCCATGGGAAAGAGCCGTTTATGCAAAGGGAAAGGAGAATTTTTTGGCAATCTCCTGCCGGTTTAGATTGCTGGATTGTCTTCCATACTACGGGTAAATGCAGGAAGGGAGTGACTTACCGTTGCAGACCGCTTCCAATCCTACGTTATACATTCGTCTGCGCAAAAAAATGCAAATTCGCCGCGGGGAGGTCATTCGCTTAGGGGATGTGGCCCAGCTTCTGGCTGAACCGGAGCAGGAAGCCCGGATTAAGGACCTGGTGCTTTGCAGGCCGAAGCCGGAGGAAGGCAACCGCGTGCTTCTGGATATGATGCTGATTGTACAAAAGGTAAAGCAGGCGTTTCCGCATTTGCAAATCGAACATTTCGGAGAGCCGCATGTACTTGTTGAAGTGACGGAAACAGTGAAAAAGCCGAAGCTGATCATCATTGTACTCGTTTGGACCCTTCTTTTTGTCGGTTCGGGTCTGGCGATCATGAACTTTCATGCCGATGTCAGCATGGCCCATGTGCATCGCAGGATTTATGCGCTGCTCACCGGCAGAGAGGTGGAATATCCGCTGCTGCTGCAAATTCCGTACTCCTTCGGCATCGGCTTGGGGATGATTTTATTTTTCAACCATCTTTTTCAGAAAAAATTCAATGAAGAGCCAAGTCCCCTCGAGGTAGAGATGTATATGTACCAGGAGAGCGTGAATGATTATGTAATCAATGAAGAATATGCGAAGCTTCACGAGAAGAAGGAGTCGCCATGAATGCGATGGAGCTTTTGTCCGATCTGCTCGTGGTTTTTATAGGGCTGGCCGGAGGAATTGCCGTGGGGAGCGGTATGGTAGCTTTTCTGGTCGTCCTCGATATCATTCCGCGTCTGGTACAAATTACCGGCTCCTACAAGCACATCCGTCGTTATGAGGGAGCGGTGGTAGCCGGCTCGCTGTTTTTTACATTAACGGATTTTTTCCAGTGGTCGTACCGGTTTTTTCCGATGGCCGCCGCAGTGTTCGGCATATTCGCAGGAGCCTTTGTCGGTATGCTCGCCGCCGCGCTAACCGAGGTGATCAATGTGCTCCCCATTTTGGCCAAGAGGGTAGGGCTGCACGCTTACATGCTGTGGCTGCTCATGGCGATGATTTTGGGCAAGGTCTGCGGATCGCTGATCGATTGGCTGCACATTTTAAAATAGGACAGGGACCCCAGGACATAAGAAGGAAAGGAAGGTTGTCAGCATGAGAATCATTCGGCGTGCGAAGCCGGTGAAAAGCTCCAAGGATAAGGAGCTGCCGAAGCTTGCGATCGACAAGGAAGGAAACATCGTAGGGCCAGTCACCGAAGCGGGTCATGAAACGCAAGCCGCTACGCAAGAGATCGAAGCCAAGCCGAAAAAAGAAGCTCAAGGCAGCAGCCCCGAATCTCGCTCGGACGAAATTTTAACGACACGGGAGCAGAAGCTGAAAGCGGAGGATGCAATATATTCGGATTTCGCGATACTGAAGAGAGAATTGGAGGAGAAGGTCGGGCTGAACAAAAGCTTTGACGTCGTGTTCCGCGAAATGGTATTCGGCGGGCAGCGCACCGGAATTTTCTATTATAACGGATTCGCAAAGGACAACGTTTTGACCATGGTGCTGGAGCGCTTGTCCTACGCGAATCAGGAGATCAAGCATCACCATAATGTGCTTGCTTTGTTCGATCAGGCGCTCATTCCCCATGTTCAGGTGTCCCAAACAAGCAGCCTTAACGAGGCGATTGATTACGTCGCAATGGGCGGTACCGCACTGTTCTTCGAGGGGAAAACAGAGGCACTCCTTGTGGATGCGAAAAATTTCCCTGTCCGTTCTACGGAGGAGCCGGATCTGGAGCGCGTCGTCCGGGGATCCCGGGACGGCTTCGTGGAAACGCTCCTGACGAATGTTACCTTAGTTCGCCGGCGAATTCGCGATCCCAGACTGAAGCTGGAAATGACCAAGGTCGGCGAACGGACCAAAACGAACGTATGTATCGCTTACATACAGGATGTATGCGATATGGAGCTGGTCAAGGCGGTCCGGAAAAAAATCGATGCTATTAAGGTAGATGGGATTCCGCTTGCGGAGAAGCAGCTGGAGGAGGCCATCGTAGGGAAGAGCTGGAATCCGTATCCTATGGTTCGCTACACCGAGCGTCCGGACGTTTTGTCGGTACATCTGCTGGAGGGACACATCGCCGTGTTCGTCGATACGTCTCCATCCGTCATCATTTTGCCGACGTCCTTCTTCCATCATGTGCAGCATGCGGAGGAATATCGCCAAACCCCCATGGTCGGTACTTATTTGAGATGGGTGCGTTTTGCAGGCATCCTTATGTCGCTCTTCCTGCTGCCGTTATGGATGCTGATGGTGACATCTCCCGAGCTGAAGCCGGCTGGGCTTGAATTTCTGGGCCCGACCAAGGATGCGAAAATTCCGCTGTTAGGCCAGTTCCTGATTGCGGAGTTCGGTATTGATCTCATGCGGATGGCGGCTGTGCATACCCCCTCTCCGCTGGCAACCGCAATGGGGCTCGTAGCTGCCATTCTGATCGGAGATGTGGCCGTAGAGACCGGCTTTTTCGTCAAAGAGGTGATCCTGTATTTGGCGGTTGCCGCGGTAGGCACGTTCGCGACGCCAAGCTACGAGCTCAGCCTTGCAAACCGGCTGTATCGGCTGGGGCTGCTGGTGGCGACAGCCATTTTTAAGGTTCCGGGGCTTGTCATCGGCTCAACGCTATGGGTGCTGCTGCTCACACTGCAGCGTTCCTATAATTCGCCGTATTTTTGGCCGTTTATCCCGTTTAATGCAAAAGCGCTGTTTGATATTGTCATTCGACGCCCGTTTATGTCCGAGAGGACAAGACTAAGCTTAACGAAGCCTTACGATCGAACGCGGCAGCCGCAATAAACCTAACCGGTTTGGTGTTGTCATCTCCCGAGGCATATGGTACTTTAGTAGTAATGTCTTGAGGGAAGAGGAGAACAGCATATGTACCTACATGGGACGAGTACGATTAACGCGAACGGGCATCTGGAAATCGGCGGGTGCGACACGGTTGAGCTGGCTGAGAGGTTCGGCACGCCGTTATATATTATGGATGAAGCTCTGATCCGGCAGCGCTGCCGTGAATATATGGAGGCGTTTCGCGCCTCCGGTTTGAAATTTCAAGTGGCTTATGCCAGCAAGGCGTTCTGTGTAATGGCCATGTGCCGTATTGTGGAAGAGGAGGGCATGTCGCTGGACGTAGTATCCGACGGCGAGCTTTATACCGCCATGCAGGCAGGGTTTCCTGTAGAACGAATTCATTTCCACGGAAACAACAAGTCGCCCCATGAGATTGAAATGGCGATTGATGCCGGCATCGGGTGCTTTGTGGTCGACAACACGGTAGAGCTTCATATGCTGAACGCCATTGCGGCGGAGAAGCGGGTTGTGGTGAAGGTGCTACTTAGACTGACGCCAGGGGTCGAGGCTCACACCCACGAGTTTATTTCGACAGGGCAGACCGACTCCAAATTCGGCTTTGATATGGGCAACGGAGCGGCTTATGAGGCTGTGAAGACGGCACACGAGCTTTCGCATTTGGAGCTGCTCGGCATCCATTCTCATATCGGCTCGCAAATTTTTGAGGTCGAGGGCTTCAAACTCGCGGTCGATAAGGTGGCTGCCTTCTCCGTTAAAGTTCGGGATGAGCTCGACATTACCTTCTCCGTCATCAATCTCGGGGGAGGCTTCGGAATCCGTTATGTAGAGGGAGATACCCCTCTGCCGGTTGCCGAGTATGTAGCGGCGATTACGGGCTCCATCAAGGAGCACTTCACCAAGCATGCGTACCCGCTGCCGGAAATTTGGACGGAACCGGGCCGCAGCATCGTGGGGGACTCCGGGACGACGCTTTACACCGTGGGAACGCATAAGGACATTCCCGGCGTTCGCAAATATGTCTCTGTAGACGGCGGCATGACGGATAACCCGCGTCCGGCGCTCTACGAAGCGCGTTATGAAGCGATGCTTGCGAACCGCGCGGAAGCTTCTTGCGAGGAAGTCGTCTCGATTGCCGGCAAATGCTGCGAATCCGGTGATATGCTCATCTGGGATGTGGAGCTTCCGAAGGTGCAAACCGGCGATTTGCTTGCGGTTGCCTGTACTGGAGCCTATAATTATGCGATGGCCAGCAATTATAACCGGATTCGCCGCCCGGCCGTCGTTTTCGTCAAGGACGGGCAAGCGGATGTTGTCGTGAAGCGGGAATCCTACGAGCATCTGGTCGGCAACGACTTGATTCCTGAACGGATGAAGCAGGTTACCCGATCTTGCTAGTGACCGAGAGCCCGAGGCATTGCCTCGGGTTTTTACCTTTTGGCGGAGAGCAGCGTGCTTAGCTAAAGCCTCGGAATTTGTGTTTGCCGGGCGATTCATAGTAGAATGGAAAGGAAATACATACCTGCGTTCCCTGCAACGTATGGACTATATCACGGATTAAAGGAGTCAATACCATGGCGAAAAAAGGTACCATCGAGCTCGAAAACGGCAACAAGGTTCACATCGAATTTTTCCCGGACGAAGCACCGAACACCGTCGCTAACTTCGAAAAGCTGGCGAACGAGGGTTTCTATAACGGCCTTACCTTCCATCGTGTCATTCCGGGCTTCGTAGCGCAAGGCGGCTGCCCTCACGGCACTGGCACCGGCGGCCCGGGCTACACGATCAACTGCGAGGTAGCGACGAACACCTCCAAGCATGAGCGCGGCACGCTGGCTATGGCCCATGCCGGACGCAATACGGGCGGCAGCCAGTTCTACATCTGTTACGCTCCGCAGCCTCACTTGGACAAGCAGCATACCGTATTCGGTAAAGTGACCGAAGGGATGGAGCACATCGACCAAGTAAGGCAAGGCTCCAAGATGAAAGAAGTTAAGGTTTGGGACGAAGCGTAAGAACCTATTTCTTATGAGGGACACTTGATGTGTCCCTTTTTTTTGTGTGGTTTGGTGTAGTAAGCTAAACTGGCCGTAAAATAGAAAGGAATACTTTGAATCAGGCAGGTAAATTCTAAGATACAAAGGAGTGAAGGGAAGATATGTCGTTAAAAAATCAATGGATATTTAATATTTCGATGGTCTTACTATCATGGCTAACACTTCCCCTAGTAGGAAAACGGAGCCTGAGAAGGTTTTTTCCAGCAACGCTCTTTACCATCCTTTTAACCTGCTTTGATATCCAAATCGGTAAAAAACGCAGATGGTGGTCTTTCTATAATAAACCGAAGTCTACCGTTTCCAATGAACTTCCATTTCTCATCGGCCCCATGTTAGTCATGTCTTTATTTTCATTAAAATGGACCTACGGTAATTTTAAAAAGTTTATTGCGCTGAATGCTCTATTTCAAGCCATTTTTGTATTTCCGCTTACAAGGTTGTTTACAAAATTTAAATTATTTAAATTAGTTAGGTTTAATGAATTTCAATTCTTTTTGTATTTCTTTTATAAAGCCTTTATCTTATATGGATTTCAGTATGTATTTGAAAAGAGGGAAAAATTGTTCGGCTTGTTCCATATAAAGGACAACGAAGCTTCAATTAATCCCATGGATAAGCATGTACATGCACTGCACGACCATGATCACCGTAAAGAGTTAGCCTTAAACTAAATGCTGGCGGTATATGAACAGTCATAACGAAAGTCAGGCGAGCCCTTGAACCGGGAACGGATGGAGGGCTTTCTTTTTTTAGCCGAAGCGGGTTACTAACAAAAAGTAAGAAAATTGTTGCAATATTATTTTTACAGTGTTATTATTCCATATTATGCGGAATCTTCGATTCCCATATAGATTCGCAACCACTTCGGGGCAGGGTGAAATTCCCTACCGGCGGTGATATAAGCAGCCCGTTGGCGCTTATTCAGTCCGTGACCCGTGCCGCGCTTACGCGCAGCCGGTGGACTCGGTGCAATTCCGAGACCGACAGTATAGTCTGGATGGGAGAAGGGGAAAGCGTGCGAAGACAGTCAGTTACATATCGACGCAGGTTGTGCAGGATTTCACATGGATAGGATGACCCGGCTACGGTAGGGCTAATTCCCTGTGAGATGAAGCTGAGCCGGGAGCGAGACCATTGTCTCTTTATCGCAATCAACGGGAGTGCCAGTTTTTGTATTGGGCACGGTTTTTTCCGTATGGGCGTTAAGGGCAGCCAGGTCACCGCTAGGTCAGGCTATAAGCTGCTGCCGATGTCGTATGTTTTTCGTACACGTATGGTTTCATACGCATTCCCAAAGAAGCCAAGCCCCTTGCCAAGGAGATGTGCCTTTACTCCTTGTGCCTGATCGGGCTTTTTTTGTTACCCGTGACCGCTGCTGGAGAATGGAGGAACGCAGATGGAGCTGCTGAACGACGAGTATTACATGCGACTTGCCTTGCAGATGGCGGAAGCGGCGACCGGACAGACAGGCATTAACCCCGTCGTCGGCTGCGTACTGGTGAAGGACGGGCGCATAGTGGGTATGGGCGCGCATTTGCGCCGAGGCGAGGCGCATGCGGAGATCCAGGCGCTGCGCATGGCCGGAAGCGAAGCGGAGGGCAGCACGGCGTATGTGACGCTGGAGCCCTGCAGCCACCACGGCAAGACGCCTCCCTGCAGCGATCGGCTCGTCAGCGAGAAGGTGAAGCGCGTCGTCGTCGCGTGCACCGATCCGAACCCGCTGGTAGCCGGCAGCGGGATCCGGCGCCTGCGTGAGCACGGTCTCGAGGTGACGGTAGGGGTGCTGGAGCGCGAGGCGGTCCGGTTGAACGAAGTGTTCAACCATTTCATCCTCACGCGCCGCCCCTTCGTCACCTTGAAGACCGCCAGCACGCTGGACGGCAAGATCGCCGCGCACACGGGCGACAGCAAGTGGATCACGAACGGCACGTCCCGTTCGTTCGTCCACACGCTGCGCCACCGCCACCAGGCGATCCTGGTCGGCATCGGCACGGTGCTTGCCGATGACCCGTCCCTGACGACCCGGCTCCCCGTGCCGGGTCTGCACCCCACGCGCGTCGTCGTCGACTCGACGCTGAAGCTGCCGCACGACGCTGCGCTCGTGCGGGACGGCGCCGCGCCGACGGTCGTCCTGACGACCGAGCAGGCGCCGGCGCATAAGCGCCGCGAGCTCGAAGCGCGCGGCGTGACGGTGCTCGACTGCGGCCCGGGGCCGGCAGTCGATCTGCGCGCCGCCATGGCGCGGCTCGGCGAGCTGGAGCTCGCCAGCGTGCTGCTCGAGGGCGGCGGGAAGCTGAACGGCGCGATGCTGGAGCAGCGCCTGATCAACAAGCTGGTGCTATTCTACGCACCGAAGATTATCGGCGGCGGGGCTGCCGCGCCGGGGAACTTTGACTTCCCCGGCTTCGCCAAGATGAACGAGGCGATCACCCTCGACCGGATGCAGGTGCAGAACATGGACGATGACATTTGCATCACGGGCTATCCGGTATACGGAAAGGAGGACTGAGACGCGATGTTTACCGGCATTATTGAAGAGCTGGGCGTCATGAAACGAATCACCAAGCAAGGCCAGGCGATGGTCCTGACGATCGGGGCGAAGAAGATCTTGGAGGACGTCAAGCTGGGGGACAGCATCTCGGTCAATGGCGTGTGCCTGACCGTCGTAGCGTTCAATGACAGCTCGTTCTCCGTTGACGTCATGCCCGAAACGTTTCGGCGGACCAACCTGGAGCGCCTTTCCGTCGGAGCGCCGGTGAACCTGGAACGGGCGATGGCGGCGAACGGACGTTTCGGCGGACATATCGTGCAAGGGCACGTCGACTCCACAGGAACGATTACGGCCAAGGTTCCCGAAGAGAATGCGGTCGTATTTCGAGTGGAGCCTGCGGATACCGGCATTTTGCGGTATGTGATCGACCACGGCTCCATTACCATTGACGGCATCAGCTTAACGGTGGTGCAGGTCACCGAGCGCTCGTTCACGGTCTCGATCATCCCGCATACCCTCGCTGAAACGGTGCTTCAATTCAAGAAGGCGGGCGACGAGGTGAATTTGGAGTGCGATGTGTTGGGAAAATATATCGAAAAGCTGCTTCAGGGACGAACCGCCCCTAAAGGCGGCAGTCAGCTGTCGGAAGCGTTCCTGGCGGAGCACGGATTTATGTAAGAGAAAAGGAGTGTGGGAGCGATGACGGAACCGATTAAATTCCATCGGATAGAAGAAGCGATCTATGACCTGATGATGGGTAAAGTGATCATCGTCGTGGACGACGAGGATCGCGAGAACGAAGGCGACTTCGTGGCTCTGGCGGAGAAAGCGACGCCGGAGGTCATTAACTTTATGATCAAGGAAGGCCGCGGCCTCGTCTGTGCCCCTATCACCCAGGAGCGGGCCCAGGAGCTGGATCTGCCTCCGATGGTACAGCGGAATACGGATTATCACGGAACGGCGTTCACAGTTTCCGTGGATCACATCGAGACGACGACAGGGATTTCAGCTGCGGAACGCTCGTATACGATAAAGTCGCTGATTGACCCCAAGACGAAGCCGCAGCACTTTCGGCGCCCGGGGCATATCTTCCCGCTGATTGCGAAGAACGGAGGTGTACTCCGACGGACCGGGCATACCGAGGCGGCGGTAGATTTGGCGAGAATGTGCGGATCCTATCCGGCCGCCGTGATCTGCGAGGTCATCAAGGAAGACGGAGAAATGGCGCGGGTTCCGGACCTTATGGAAATCAGCCGTCAGCATGACCTGAAGATCATCACCATTGCCGATCTGATTCAATACCGCAATCAAAAAGAAAGGCTGGTCAACCGCGAGGTTGAGGTAAGGCTTCCAACCGATTTCGGCGACTTCCAGGCGATTGCGTATACGAACCAGATTGACAACAAAGAGCATGTCGCTTTGGTCAAAGGTCAAATCGACAGCGATAAGCCTGTGCTTGTCCGCGTACACTCGGAATGCTTGACCGGCGATGTATTCCACTCGCACCGCTGCGATTGCGGTCCGCAGCTGGCTGCCGCACTGAAGCAAATCAACGAGGAGGGCTCCGGCGTTCTGCTCTATATGCGCCAGGAGGGCCGAGGCATCGGACTCATCAACAAGCTGAAGGCTTATGTGCTGCAGGAGGAAGGGCTGGATACCGTGGACGCCAACTTGAAGCTTGGCTTCGCGGCGGATTTGCGCGACTATGGAATCGGCGCTCAAATCCTCAAGGATGTCGGCGTTCGCCAAATTCGATTGCTGACGAACAACCCGCGTAAAATCAAGGGACTGGAAGGCTATGGTCTCGAAGTGGTAGAGCGCGTTCCGATCCAAATGGAAGCGAACGAGGACAATACGAACTATTTGCACACGAAGCAAGCCAAGCTGGGACACCTGCTTGATTTTTCCAACGAAAAATAATTTCTTTGTCGAAAGGATGTTGTGACACACATGGCGAAAGTATACGAGGGACATTTAGTATCGCAAGGATTGAAATACGGAATCGTAGTAGGCCGTTTTAATGAATTTATTACCGGCAAGCTGCTTGCCGGAGCGCAAGACGCGTTGAAGCGTCACGGAGTGCAAGAGGATGAAGTCGAGATTGCTTGGGTGCCGGGTGCTTTCGAGCTTCCGTTGATTGCTCAGAAGATGGCGGAGAGCGGCAAGTATGACGCTGTCATCACGCTGGGTGCGGTAATCCGCGGATCTACTCCGCATTTTGACTATGTATGCAATGAAGCGGCGAAGGGCGTTGCGGCGATCGCGCTGAAAACCGGCGTACCGACCATCTTCGGCGTGCTGACAACGGATTCCATCGAGCAAGCCGTAGAGCGTGCCGGAACCAAGGCCGGCAACAAAGGCTGGGAAGCGGCGGTAACCGCTATCGAGATGGCCAATTTAACGAAGCAATTTTCCTAATATTTCAAGCTGAAGGGCAGTAAGGGGGAACAAAGAACAAGGTGAAGGTAACGGTGAAGCTGGAAACGTTCGAGGGCCCCCTGGATTTACTGCTCCATCTGATCGATAAAGCGGAAGTTGATATTTACGACATTCCGATCAAGGACATCACCGATCAATACATGTCTTATCTGGACGCGATGCAGGAGCTTGAGCTTGAGGTAACCAGCGAATTTCTGGTTATGGCGGCCACGCTGTTATCGATCAAAAGCAAAATGCTGCTGCCGAAGCCGCCGGTCATTGAGCTTGAGTATGATGATTATATGATGGACGATGATTACGATCCGCGGGCGGAGCTCGTCGCCAAGCTGATCGAATATCGAAAGTATAAAGCGATTGCCGACCATCTCCGGGACAAGGAGACGGAACGCAGCTTGATTTATACGCGAGAGCCCGAGGATTTGACGCCGTTCGTTCCGGCAACGATAGAAAATCCGGTTAAGGGCCTGCATGTGGGCGACTTGGTCCGGGCTTTCCATAAAGCCATGCGCCGAATGCAAAGCCGGAACACGATTGCCAAAATCCGCAAAGACGAAATTTCGGTCAAGGATCGCATGGTTGAGGTGCTCGACGTGTTAACCCGCACCGGCGGCAAGGTGGTATTCTCCAAGCTGATCGACGAGAAGGCGACGAAGGATACGATCGTTGTTACCTTCCTTGCGCTGCTGGAGCTGATGAAAGTGAAGAAGATCGTTTGCTATCAGCATCGTTTATTTGACGATATTGTGATACAGGCAAGAGAGGATGGAGCAACGGATGGATTTTGGACAGCTGAAATCAATTATTGAAGGCTTGCTGTTCGCGGCTGGGGATGAGGGCCTTGACGCCCGTCAGTTATCCGAGGTGCTGGAGCAGGATGCCGCCTTTGTCCGAGATTTGGTCTATGAGCTCCAAGCCGATTTGAAACGAGACGGGCGGGGCATGCAGATTGTTGAGATGGCCGGAACCTTTCAGCTCGCTACATTGCCCGAGCATGCGCCTTACTTTGAACGGCTGGCCTATTCCCCATCCCGCTCTTCCTTATCGCAAGCGGCGCTGGAAACCTTGGCTATCATTGCTTATAAGCAGCCCATAACAAGGGTGGATATCGAAGAAATTCGCGGCGTCAAATCGGATAGGGCCCTGCAAACGCTCGTGGCTAAGGATTTGATCCAGGAGGTGGACCGGGCCGATGCACCTGGACGACCGATCCTGTATGGGACGACAAAGGCGTTTCTCGATTATTTTGCCTTACCTAGCATTCAGGATCTACCGGAGACCGCGATGTTCGAAAGTGACGACAACCTGGAAGAGGAGACCCGTCTTTTGTTCGAGAAGCTCGATGGGAAGCAGCTCACCTTCGAGGAGGTCGGGGAGCCGGAATAGCCAAGCACGCAACCATATAAAATGAAAAAATCACCTTACAAGCTCATGCTAGGCGCATGGAGGAATGGTAAGGTGATTTTTTGTGTTTACAGGTGGAATTTTCCCCGCGCATCAATGGTATCAGGGGTTGTAAGATGATTTTATAACGCTACTGGTCGACATTCGTCTGAACTCTACTGTGTAAAGTGATTTTTTCGCGTTAACGCCGCAGCCAAGCGGATCCTGAGCACCGGGGATACGGTTCTCATCGTTGTGAAGCTGCAGCACAACTAAGCAGCGGCGTGACGGTTATCGGCAGCAACCGCAGCCGCAACTGAATAACGCATGTTTTGGCAGCTGTGGGTCATACTAACTTTCGAGAACAGAAGCTTGATGCTTCCGTGGATCGGGAGTTTTTTTGCTTTTAAAGGAGGAGGAAAACATATGCTTTGGCTCTGGGTCCTCTTAGCTTTGGTGCTGTTGATCATCTTTATCGTTTTGGCAAGCAGCCTGCAGATTCGTTTCTCCGCTGCCCGGCAGGGAGAGAACGACGAAGCCGTTGTGGATGTGAAGGGATTGTTCGGCTTGTTTAAATACCGTCTCCATATTCCCTTTGTAAAGTTCAAAAACTTCTCGGAAGGGGTGGAAATGAAGCTGGAAACCGTCAATCGTTCACAGGGCAGCCTGCTTGCCGAAGGGGAGCCGAACATTACAGGCGAGAATATTAAGAACGCCTTCGAGGATTTGAAGGATCTGCTCCGCCATACGTTCCAATTCAACAGATGGCTGACCGGCATGCTGTCGCATGTACGATGTACGGATTTCCAGTGGACCACGAAGGTAGGAGTAGGGGACGCCCCCAGCACGGCTGTCACAACAGGTATGGTTTGGGGACTGAAGAGCTCGTTCCTCGGCTTTGCCTTCCGATATATACGCTTGGAGACGCAGCCGCGGCTGAATGTGGTTCCAAATTTCAATCAGACGGAGTTTACTTCGGTAGCGAAGGGTTTGCTGTACCTGCGGAACTGGCATCTTATGGTAGGCTTAGTATCCTTGCTCCTTCGCGTAACTAAAGTTAAGGGCGGCATGAAGGTATGGCAGCAGGTCATTCAAAAGGCAATACATGCCAGACCTCTCCATAAGACCTAATGCATAGCCGACGCGATCGCTGGCAACGATATGATAAGACCACAGAGAATACTCTTTCTCTCTGTAGGGAATTTTAAAACTGCTTAGTCTTTTACATTCAGTCTTAGGAGGGAACAGCAATGGCGACAGAACATCCGATTCAAGGCTTAATGAAGACGGCCATGGAAAACATTAAAGAAATGGTCGACGTAAATACGATCGTCGGCGATCCTGTAGAAACACCGGACGGCAGCGTCATTATGCCGATCAGTAAAGTAGGCTTCGGCTTTGCCGCCGGAGGCAGCGAATTCGTTTCTGCAGATGATACTACCGTTGTAACGACAGGAAATGCTACAAGCCGCATCAGCGATGCTCACAATGCCAATGTAGCCTTGCCGTTCGGCGGCGGAAGCGGCGGCGGCGTGTCCATTACCCCGATCGCATTCCTGGTTGTAAGCAAGGCAGGAGTAAAAATCGTACCGCTTGACAATCAAACGCATTTGCTGGAGCGACTGATCGATTCGGCTCCTCAGGTTGTGGATAAAATCCAAACCATGATGAAGGGCGGCGCTGCATCATCTACCGGAATGGGCACAACCGGATCCGCCTCCGGCACAACGGGCTCCAGCTCGACCAACGTAACGAATATTGAAAATCAGAACTTCATCGTGTAAGGCAAAATCTGCTTGACCTGCCAGCAATATGCGGTTGCCGAGCGCAGCCGAATGGGGCATAATCAAGACAGATAGAGAACATATGAAAAAGGTTAATGACCGATATAAAACACGAGCTGCTCCTTTGGGGCAGCTTTACATATTTTTGAGTGGTTAGGAATACATTGACTCTTTCTTTCAAGTTGGTCTATAGTAAATTTATGACTAGCCCGATGAAAAGAGGTACGTTAGCGTGCGATTGATTCCTACCCGATCCTGTGCACCCGGAATGCGTTTGGGTAAATGTATTTATAGTGAAGACGGCCTTGTGCTGCTGAACCGCCATGTAGAATTGAATGTCGCCTTGATCAATCGCCTTGTGCATTATGGCGTGGATTTTGTCTATATCGAGGATGAAGCGACCTCCGACGTTGTGGTAGAGGACCCGATTTCAGATGAAACAAGAATTAAAGCGCTTACAGAGGTCCGTTCAAATTTCCGTGCTTTTATGGAAACAAGCAGCAAGCCGAAGCTTTCTAAGGGACCGGTGCTTGGCCGCGCCTTCGGAAATGTGATCAGCATGATTATGGATGATCTCAGCAGCCATCAAGGCACCCTTATCATGCTCATGAATATGAACGTGATGAATAATTACCTTTATCAGCACTCCCTTAACGTTTGTATTTATGCGACGATGCTCGGGATGGCGAACGGCTACAGTAAAGATGATTTGCGGACACTGGCGATGGGGGCGCTGCTGCATGACATCGGCAAGACCAAAATCAATCAGGACTTATTGAAGAAGAACGGTAAGCTGACCCCAGAACAAATGGAAGAGATTAAGAAGCATGCGGAAATCGGATATAAGCTCTTGAAGGACGAGCCCGGCGTTCCGCTGCTTGCCGCGCACTGCGCCTTTCAGCACCACGAGCGACTGGACGGAAGCGGGTACCCCCGGGGCATTGAGGACAAGGAGATTCACGATTTTGCCAAGTGGCTTGCCATTATAGACAGTTATGACGCCATGACGACACACCGGGCTTACCGGCACGCCATGCTGCCGCATCAGGCGTTGGAGGTTTTGTTCGCCGGAGCAGGAACGTTATATGATATCAAGAAGGTTTCAATGTTCAGGGACAACGTTGCGGTTTATCCTCTTGGCTTAACGCTAACGCTCAGCACAGGGGAGCGAGGGGTTGTTGTGCGTATCAACCCGAATGTTCCTCAAAGGCCGGTCGTTCGCGTATTGACGGACCCGGAGGGACGAGCTTTAACGCAGCCGTATGAAGTGGATTTGGCTGTAAAGCTTACCGTGTTTGTCAGCCAGGCGGACGAATTGTAAGCGACGGTTCGGGAGGGGGATGCCTTATGTGCGGAAGATTCACTATTACGGTATCATGGGATGAGCTCATTTTGCGGTTTTTGCTGGACAGCCGCCCAGGCAAGTACCAGCCGCGCTATAATGCGGCGCCGGGCCAATGGATTCCTGCCATCCTGGGAACGGATCGGAGGGAAGCCTCATGGAACCGGCTCGGAGAGCTTCGCTGGGGACTTGTTCCCTCCTGGGCTTCGGATGACCGGGCCGGCGCCAGAATGCTGAACGTCCGTTCCGAAACGGTCTCCGAGAAGCCTGCTTTTCGACGGCTGCTTCAGCGTAAGCGCTGCCTCATTCCGGCTGACGGCTTCTACGAATGGAAGGGAAGCGGACGACAAAAGCAGCCTTACCGATTCCTGTTACGGTCGGGCGAGCCCTTTGGAATGGCCGCATTGTATGATACTTGGGCAGCTTCAGACGGAAGCAAGCTTCACACCTGCACCATCTTAACGACCAACGCCAATGAGCTGGTGTCGGAGGTTCATCATCGTATGCCGGTCATTCTTAGTCCGGAAGGGGAGAAGCTTTGGCTGGATCGGGAAATCCAAGCTTCTTCGGAGCTGACTTCTCTTCTACAACCCTATGCTTCCGATCAGATGCGCAGCTATGAGGTCGACGCCAAAGTAGGCAGCGTTCGATGGGATGAGCCCGCCTGCATCGAGCCGATGCGGGGTTTACTGTAACGTTTCTGCTTCGAATGCAACCCTGTGTCACCCGTTTGCGGGAGGCACAGGGTTTTTTCTTGCACCGACATATCCCGAATGGATAAGCCATATACATGTACAAGATGTGGCGGCGACGTGAGCTTGGCGCCTATAACTCGGAGGAGGTTCATCATGCATAAAGGATGTTTATGGTTGTTGTCGTTTTTGCTCATTTTCACTAGCCTTTTGCTCCCCCAAGGGGTACAAGCCGCACCGGCTCCCGGCCTAAGTGCAGAGGCTGCCGCGCTGATAGATGTGACCTCGGGCCGCGTGATCTACAGTCGTCAAGGCGATAAGCAGATGCGAATCGCCAGCCTGACGAAGATTATGACGGCGATTGTTGCGATAGAGCACGGCAAATTGTCGGACATGGCGAAGGTCAGCAAGAACGCCTTCGGGAAGGAGGGTTCTTCCATCTACCTGAAGCTGAATGAGGAAATGAGCCTGCATCATTTGCTGTACGGCATGATGCTGCGTTCCGGCAATGATGCGGCGACAACGATTGCCGAGCATGTAGGGGGCAGCGTGGAGGGCTTTGCCTACCTGATGAACGAAAAGGCGAAAATGATCGGCATGTCCAATTCGAGCTTCAAGAATCCGTCGGGTCTGGATGAGGAGGGTCACTATTCCACAGCCAATGATATGGCCAAGCTGACAGCGTACGCCTTGAAAAATCCGGTTTTTCAAGAGATCGTCAAAACGAAGGTGAAGAAGGTCCCGAACCCGAACGAATCGTGGGACTATGTTTGGCTCAATAAAAATAAGATGCTGAACCTCTACGAAGGCTCCGACGGTGTCAAGACAGGGTATACGAAGCTGGCGAAGCGCTGCCTGGTTTCCTCCGCCACACGGGGAGGGCAGCAGCTTGCAGTTGTTACCTTGAACGATCCGGACGACTGGATCGATCACGCCAAGCTGCTTGATTACGGCTATAAGAATTACCCGTTGCAGCAGCTTGCAACGAAAGGGCAGCCGATCGAGGGAACTGATTTGGTAGCCGGCGCTTCGTTCGCCTATCCTGCGGAGAGCGCGGAAGTTTCGAGATTTACGCAGCAGATGGAGCTCCATCAACCGACCTCCACCGAATACCGCTTGGGGGATCTCGGGCATCTGCATATTTCCTTAAACGGCAAGCCGGTCGGCACCATCCCTTTAGTAGCTAAGGATAGTCCGCGGCTAAAGCTGAAGGAGCATTCCGCCTTCTCCTTCCAGGAGACGGATTATAGCTCAGCGAATTGGATGCAAAAATGGCTTTACTTCATGCAGTCGTTCGTTCGCGTATTGTTCACCGGTCAAAGCTAGGCTGTAACCGATGCGCTTAGCGGGAAGAGAGGGAATCCATGGTTAACTATATATGGCTGTTTTTTATGGTGGCGGGGTTTGTCGTTGCAGCCTTTAACGGAAAAATCGAGCTGGTGACCGAGGCCGTCTTCGACGGGGCGAAGAGCGGCGTCACCGTCTGCTTCGGCTTGATCAGCATTATGGTATTCTGGCTCGGCATGATGCGAATCGCAGAGGATGCAGGGCTGCTGGAGAAGCTGGCCATTCTGCTTCGGCCGGTCGTCCGCTTCCTGTTTCCCAGCGTGCCGAAGGATCATCCGGCCATCGGCTACATTATGTCTAATATGAGCGCGAATGTGCTCGGTCTCGGCAATGCGGCGACGCCGCTGGGCATCAAGGCCATGCAGGAGCTTCAGAAGCTGAACAAGCATAAGGATATCGCCAGTCCGGCGATGTGCACGCTGCTCGCATTGAATACGGCCAGCATCACGCTGATTCCCACCACGCTGATCGCGATCCGTATGAGCTTCAATTCCGCCAGTCCTGCCGAGATCGTCGGCACGACACTGCTCGCTACGTTTGTGTCCACGCTGGCCGCGATTTTGGTAGATAAATGGTACCGCAAGCACAGCACACCGATTGATATTGGGAAAGGATGAATCAGAGGTGTACGAAATTGTTAATGTCATCTCCGCCTGGGCGATCCCGGTCATCATTGTCTTTATCCCCTTATTCGCCACCTACCGGAAGGTACCCGTCTATGAGTCGTTCGTAGAAGGGGCCAAGGATGGCTTTGATACGGCTATCCGGATCATCCCGCATCTGGTCGGAATGATGGTGGCGATTTCCGTGTTTCGTGCGTCCGGCGCCATGGAAATGATGATCGGTTGGGTGAAGCCCTTCTGCGACGCCATCGGCGTCCCCAGCGAGGTGCTGCCGCTTGCGTTTTTGCGGCCGATTACGGGGGCCGGATCGCTTGCATTTACTACGGATTTGATCCAGCAGTTCGGACCGGACTCCATGATCGGCCGAATTGCCTCCACCGTACAGGGCAGCACAGATACTACACTGTATGTAATCACCGTCTATTTTGGCGCGATCGGCATCCGCAAGGCAGGCTATGCCTTGAAGGTCGGTTTGATTTCCGACGCCGTCGGTTTTATTGCTTCCATCGTCATATGTTACCTTGTCTTCGGATAAACAAGCCCTTCCTCTGCACCCTCGTTTTTCTGTGCACATATACTGTAGCAGCCAGCCCGAAAGAGGTGAGACTGTGCAGTATTACGGCATCATCATCCATCACTCCGCTTGCTACTCCATTAATGGAAAAGGGTATGATTTCTTCATTGCCAAGAACGGCACGATCATTCCCTCTTCCGATCAAACCGATCCGCTGTATATTCATATTTGTCTGGAAGGGGATTTCTCCAAGGCTCACTCGGAATTTACGAGCGAGGAAAAGGAGCAGCTCTTTCTGTTGAATAAGCTTGTTGTACGGCTTGCCGAAACGTTTCAATTTAAGCCGAATGAGCTGTTTCCGCATACCATTTCATGTCCCGGTACTTTTTTTCCCTGGGGCCAACTTGTGATTTCCTCTGAGGATCGTTATCATTAGCCTAGGGTAATTACAAATTGAGGTGAAATGGCTAATGGAAAGATTGCAGAAGGTGTTGGCTGAAGCGGGAGTCGCCTCCCGTAGAAAGTGTGAAGAATTGATTACGGCCGGACGGGTTCAAGTCAATGACGAGGTTGTTACGGTGCTGGGCGTGAAGGTCAATCCGGCCTCAGATACGATCAAGGTAGACGGGCGGCTGATTAAACAGCAGAAGAAGGTATATGTTATTTTCAATAAACCCAAAGGGGTCATCACGAGCGCAACCGATCCCGAGGGCCGAAAGACCGTGACGGAATTTTTCAAGGATATTAAAGAACGCATCTACCCCATCGGACGTCTCGATTACGATACGGAGGGCTTGCTGCTGCTGACGAACGATGGGGACTTTGCCCATCTGCTTACCCATCCGAAGCATCATGTTCCCAGAACCTATTTGGCTACGGTGAAAGGAACTCCGCACGGTACGCTGCTGGACAAGCTCCGCGAGGGCGTACAGCTGGAGGACGGCATGACGGCGCCGGCGGAGGTGGAGTATCACGATATTGATCCGGACAAAAAGGAAACTGTCGTTCGCATTACGATCTATGAAGGCCGCAACCGTCAGGTACGACGCATGTTTGAAGCGATCGGCTTCCCGGTCATCAAATTGCGACGTATTCAGTTCGGTCCGCTAGCGTTGACCGGCGTTCCGCGAGGGAAGTACCGTCACTTGAATAAGGATGAAATCAAGGATTTGATCAAGAGCGCCCAAGAAGCCGGGAAAGCTGATGTCAAGTCACATAATATTCAAAAAGGCGAATAAATGCTGTGACAATTTTCGCTATAATGAGGGTAGGACCAACCCACATTAGTTTGAAGGTGTGTGAAGATGGGAAAACATAGAAAATGGGTGCAAATCGTTATTTTTGCCGCCGTTGTCATTATCGGCGCATTAACGCTGGGGAACAATTTGTTTTTAGCCGACAAGAAGCCGGTTCAGGGAGGGAAGGCGCCTGAATTTAAGCTGGTCGGCCTGGACGGGAAGCAGCATCAGCTTTCGGACTACAAGGGCAAGATCGTCGTGGTCAATTTCTGGGGAACGTTCTGCGAGCCATGCCGCAACGAAATGCCCGCCTTGGATCGCCAATATGCGAAGTGGAAGGACAAGAATGTAGTAGTGCTTGGTCTTAACATCGGCGAACGGCCTGTCTCGGTCCGGACGTTTGTTGAGCAATACAATGTGAAGTTCCCGATTCTACTGGACGACAACGAGGAAATTCGCAAGCGCTTCGGAGTACGGGATTATCCGACCACCTTCTTTATCAATCCCGACGGCCGAATCGCCCGCATCCAGGTCGGCGAAATGACCGAAAGCTTCATCGAACAAACCATTACTTCTCTACAATAATTACGTGTTTATAAAATAATCTTTTTGGAATTTGGGTTTTACCTTGGATTTGCCCGAGCGTAGGTGAGGTATTCCCTGTAGGAGTTTACGTCCGCCTTTGAAGCCCGTGAATTGACATCCCTTGTCTAATCAAGAATTCACGGGCTTCAAGGAGCGGCCGGAGGGGCATATCTCACCGGGTTTACTTGGGCAACCTGCCTTTTGGGAAAACCCCAATTCCAACATCCATTATTTTATCAACACGCAGGAGGTCACATGATTCAAAACACAAAGTGCGAATGCGGCCACCAAAACCACGTTGGCACGGTACTATGCGAATCCTGCGGCAAGCCTCTGTACGATGACAACGGAACCGCACTCCTGGAGATGAAGTACGACGGCGTAGCCCGCCGCTCCCAGAGGGAGAACCCGGGAATTCTCGACAAGGTCTGGAACTTCTTTTCCTCCGTCAAGATTGCCATCTACCTTATTGTCATCACCTTGATCGGCTCTGCACTCGGTACGATTTACCCGCAGGAGAATACGTTTCTTAATATTGATCCGTCAGTGTATTACAAGGAAACCTACGGCACCACCGGATATATCTACTACTTGCTCGGGCTCTCCCATACGTTTGAATCCTGGTGGTTTATTACGCTGCTGTTTATGATCGGCACCTCGCTGGTCGTATGCAGTCTGGACCGGGTCCTTCCGCTTTACCGGGCGCTCAATAAGCAGCAGGTCCGCAAGCACCTCAGCTTTATTTTGCGGCAAAAGGTAGCTTATACGGGGGCGCTTCCCGTCGAGTCGGGACAGGAGCAGGAGTGGGTAAAGCAGGCGGCGCAGACGCTGACGAAGCAGCGATACAAGGTTCACCTCAGTGAGGACGGAACCGCATTGTTAGCGGAGAAGTACCGTTTCAGCCGCTGGGGCCCTTATATCAACCATATCGGACTTATCATTTTCCTCATGGCCGTGCTGATGCGAAGCATCCCCGGCTGGCACATGGATCAGCATGTAGCTTTTCCGGAGGGACAAGCCGTTAAGATTCCTGAGACGAACTATTATTTGAAGAACGAGAAGTTTACCATCGAATTTTACGGTGACGAGGAGCTTTCGCCGGAATTCCGCGCCAAGAAGCAGGACGTCCCGAAAATTTATGAGACGAAGGCGGTCCTCTATACATGTACCGCGCAGTGCGATGACCCGACGAAGGATCCGGTGCTAACCGAGGTGCATCGACAGGATATCATTGTAAATAAGCCTTTGAATTACGAAGGGCTGATGGCCTATCAATTCGACTTCAAGTCGAATCCGATGCTTTTGGCCGTAAAACCGTCTCTGAAAAACCGCCAAACCGGCGAGGTATACGGCAGCTTCGAGCTCTCGATGGATAGGCCGGCCGAGCAAGTGCAGGCAGGCCCCTATGAGCTGAAGCTTCGGGGGTATTATCCTGAATTCTCGCTCGACAGCAAGGGGGTACCGATCACCCTTTCCAATGAGCCTAAGGTTCCTGCTTTTATTTTTACGATCAAAGGTCCGGGCCTGCAGGCGCAGGGAGAGCCTTATCTGTACTTCCCGCGGCAAGTTGATAAGGAGAATTTCCGTCAGGACGAGATTAATGGAGCCATTGGCCAAAAGCTTGATATTTCCGTAGGCTCCATGCAGGACGTTACGATATCCGAGTGGATCAGCTATTTGAACATTCGTATCGACAAAGCGATGCCGCTCGTTTGGATCGGTGCCGCCATTTCTATGATAGGCTTGATCATGGGCTTCTACTGGCATCACCGCCGTGTCTGGCTGCGGATTGATAACGGGAAGCTTTCTCTGGGAGCGCACACCAACAAAAACTGGTTTGGCATTCGCAAGGAAGTGGCGTCCATGCTTCAGAAGAACAGCATCCCTGTAGATGACAAGTCGCTGGAAAAGAAGGAGTGATATAACGCGTGAACAGCAGTTCGTTTTTATTGATTTCCTTTTTTGTATATTGCTTCGCCTTTGTCGGCTTCGTCATTGCGATTGCCGGCAAAAAATTTGGGGTAGACGACCCCGAAGCCTATGCGAAGCGCTGGGGATGGATATCCTTCGGGCTCACCTCGGCAGGCTTTGCCGCTCATTTGGCCTTTTTCTTCCTTCGATGGGCGGAAGCGGGACACATTCCTACGAGCAACATGTTTGAGTTCATGACCTTCCTCGGCATGATGATTGTCCTGGCCTTTCTGATAGTATATTTATTATATCGAATCGCAGTGCTTGGCGTGTTTGCCGTTCCGGTGGCGGTCATTATTATCGCCTACGCTTCGGTATTCCCCAAAGAAATTCAGCCGCTGATTCCTGCACTGCAGAGCTACTGGCTGAAAATTCACGTTACGACGGCAGCGCTGGGAGAGGCCTTCTTCGCCGTAGGCTTTGCCGCCGGCTTGATGTATTTGCTGCAGAGCGTGAATTTTACGGGAACAAGCAAGGGAGACCGCCGTGAGCAGCGCGGTGTGGAGTTTACAATTTTCTCCCTGATTATGATTATTGCTTTCGTGGCCGCCATTTTCGGGTTTAACGCGTCGGGCTATAAGGCGGTGTTCTCCAACAATGTAGAGGCGGTTGATCAGAACAACAACCCTACGACGGTGAAGCAGAACGTCACTTACGTGCTTCCGCCGATCGTTAAGCCTTATGAGGGAGAGACGGTCGAGATGAAGCCGTTCCTCGGCATGACGGAGCCGCTCTTCGAATCGCCTAGCTGGATGAAGGGTGCCAATGCGGGCAGAAAGTTTAATACCGTCATCTGGTCCGTCTTGTGCGGGGCGATCTTGTATGCCATTCTTCGGTTGATCATCCGAAAGCCGCTCGGACAGGCGATTCAGCCTTACTTGAAGGGCATTGATCCGGAGGATGTGGATGAAATCAGCTATCGCGCGATTGCGATCGGGTATCCGATCTTTACGCTAGGCGCTTTGATTTTCGCGATGATCTGGGCTGCCGAGGCATGGGGACGTTTTTGGGGCTGGGATCCCAAGGAAGTATGGGCGCTGATCGTTTGGCTTTTCTACGCCGCCTATTTGCATTTCAGGCTGTCCCGCGGCTGGCAGGGAAAGAAATCCGCCTGGCTGTCCGTGGTCGGTTTCCTGGTGGTGATGTTCACGCTCGTGGGCGTGAATCTGGTCATTGCAGGCTTGCACTCTTATTCCGGGGCTTAATCGCTGGGGGATAACTAATAGAGAGGGTTGAGGACGATGTCAGATACGAAAGCCACTATTTTGGTTGTTGATGATGAAGAGCGCATTCGCCGCTTGCTTCGCATGTATCTGGAGAAAGAGAACTACGTGATCGACGAGGCGGAGGACGGGGAAACCGCCCTTCGCAAAGCGGTCGAGACCGATTATGATTTGATCCTGCTGGATGTCATGCTGCCGGGGATCGACGGCAACGAGGTGTGCGCAAGACTTCGCCAGTTCAAGTCCACCCCGGTCATTATGCTTACCGCAAAGGGAGAGGAAACGAACCGCGTGCAGGGCTTCGAATCGGGAGCCGACGATTATGTCGTCAAGCCGTTTAGTCCTCGTGAGGTAATCTACCGGGTGAAGGCCATCCTGCGGCGATCCTCGGTTACGGCTTATTTGTCCAAAGAAGTGAACTCCAGCAACAACATCGTGTTTCCGAATTTGGTCATTGAGCATGACGCTCATCGCGTGACCGCCGGGGGACAAGAGGTAGCGCTAACGCCGAAAGAGTATGAGCTTCTTCATTATTTGGCGGTATCGCCGGATAAAGTGTTTTCTCGCGAAGAGCTGTTGAAGGATGTATGGAACTATGAATTTTTCGGAGATCTGCGTACCGTGGATACGCATGTGAAACGTTTGCGCGAGAAGCTGAACAAGGTATCGCCGGAGGCGGCCTCCATGATCACCACCGTGTGGGGCGTAGGCTATAAGCTCGAGGTGCCGAAATAACGTGTTTCTACTAAAAAGTGTTGTAGGTAAGCTTTGGCTGACAATCACCACGATGGTTATCGTCGTTTTGTTGATCCTCAGCCTTTTTTTATTCCAGTTCATCGAAACCTCCTTCCCGAAATCACAGGACCAGACGGAGAATCTTCAGCGTCTTGCGCTCAAGGTGGCGGGCGGAATAGCAATGCATATGGAGGACCATCGCTACATCCAAGTGGTGGGCGAGCTGCTGAGCGCTCAGGATGCTTCGATTATTCTTCTGAACTCGGCCTATCAGGAGGCTCCGGTTTCCGTCGAGGGAGTGCGGGAGGGGAACCTGCATTATCAGGATTTCTTCACAAAACAGGAGCTTCATGAGGTTTTTAGCGGAGCTTCAGGCTCGGTATTTTCCATGGTCAAGGATGACTATATCGCTGTGGCTGTACCGCTTGTGTCCGAGGTCAATCAATCGATCACCGGCTCGGTGATTTTGTATCAGCTGACGCAGTCCTTTGAGGAAACGCAGTCGTATGTAAAAAAGCTATTCGTTGTCGTTGGTGTCATCGGCTTTTCCATGACCACCTTCTTTGCCTTCTTCCTGTCGTCGAAGATCACACAGCCCTTGCTGCAGCTGAAAAAGGCTGCCGATCTGATCTCCCACGGAGAGTATGGCACGCGAGTTCCCATCGGGTCCTCCGATGAAATCGGCGAGCTCGGCAAAACCTTCAACCACATGGGAGAGGAGCTGTCGGACACGATTAAGGCGTTAAGCCACGAGAAGGAGCATCTCTCCAGCATTCTGCGAAGCATGGCGGACGCTGTCATCACCTTTGATGCTGATGGCCATGTCATCCTGATGAACCCTCAAGGGGAAAAGATCATTCATGATTGGAAGGAGCTTGGCTGGGGCGAGGATGCTTCGGAACGGATGGATGCGGATGAGCTGATGTTTGTGAAGGAGTCGGTACCGGAGCCGATGAGGCAGCTGTTCGAGGCCGTAATCCAGCATGCCAAGGAGATGACCTCCAAGCTTCATGTGCAGAACGAGGTATGGTCCGTCGTGATGGCTCCGCTTTATTCTCAAGATGTCGTTCGAGGAGTAGTCGCCGTTCTTCGTGACGTGACGGAGGAGCATCGCCTGGATAAGCTGCGCAAGGACTTTGTGGCTAACGTATCTCATGAACTGAGAACGCCGCTCTCTATGCTTCAGGGCTACAGTGAAGCGTTGCTCGACGATATCGCCGCTTCTCCTGAGGAACGCAATGAGCTGGCTCAGGTGATCTATGACGAGTCGCTTCGTATGGGCAGGCTGGTCAGGGATTTGCTTGACCTGGCTAGGATGGAGACGGGGAATATCGAGCTTCATTTCCGGGAGCTGGAGATAGTCCCCTTCCTGAAACGAATTCATCGCAAGTTTGCGGCGCTTTCCAAAGAACGGGGCATTTCCATGCAGCATGATCTGCCTGAAGGCGAGCTGATCCTGGAGCAGGCGGACGAGGATCGGCTGGAGCAGGTGCTGACGAACCTGCTGGATAACGCGCTTCGCCATACGCCTTCCGGGGCCCAGATCCGCATTAGCGCTGAACGCACGAAGTGGAAGGGGGAGGACGCGGCATTGATTGAAATATCCGATCAGGGCCAAGGGATCCCGCCGGAGGATTTGCCTTTCATCTTCGAACGCTTCTACAAGGCGGATAAAGCTCGTACACGCGGCGCTTCGGGCGGGACAGGGTTAGGCCTTGCCATCGTCAAAAACATCGTAGAAGCGCATCATGGGGCCGTACAAGTGAAGAGCCATGTCGGACAAGGGACGACATTTTCTATCACCCTTCCGCTCCGACTGTCATAAAAGCAAAGAGAGAGCATCCGGGAATTCTCGGATGCTCTCTCTTTTTGTTGAAAAAACATGCTTTATCTTGTTGCTTGTGAAACAATCGAATTAGAGCGAAAGCTCACGAACGTGATCGATCTCAGGAAGCTGCGTCAGCTGATCAATTACCGGCTTCGGTGTTTGCTTGTCAGTCGTGAGCACCATGATCGCGGAGCCGCCGACGACCTTACGCCCAACCTGCATGGTGGCGATATTGACATCATTGCTTCCGAGCAGCGTACCTACCTTACCGATAATTCCCGGACGGTCGTTGTGGGAAATGAGCAGCAGGTTGCCGGCAGGTGCGATATCGACAGGATATTGATCGATTTGCACGATGCGCTCGCCGTAGCCTGCAAGCAGGGTGCCTGCCAGCGTGCGCTGCTCGTTCTTCGACTTCAACGTAACGGAAACAAGGTTTGTGAACGTCTTCGATGCCGTAGACTGCTGGGTCACAATGTTCACACCGCGAGTTTTCGCCAAGTGCATGGCATTAACCAGGTTGACGCCTTCCAGCTGATGATCAAGAACACCCTTTACGATATATCTTGTGAGCGGCGCCGTATCCACATCGCTAAGCTCACCGGAGTAGCTGACGATAATTTCATTCACCGCGCCTTCAATCTCTTGGCCGAGGAATTGTCCCATCTTCTCGCCGAGGTTGAAGTAAGGCTGCAGCTTGTTCAAAATATTCGCAGGAACCGGAGGCATATTAACCGCATTCTTGAACGGCTCGCTGCGCAGAATGTGAAGCACTTCTTCGGAAACGTCGATCGCCACGTTCTCTTGCGCTTCCACTGTCGAAGCTCCGAGATGAGGGGTTACCACAATCTTTGGATTATTCAAGAACGGATGATCTGCTTGAGGCGGTTCCTGCTCGAATACGTCGAAAGCGGCTCCGGCTACAATACCGGAATCAATCGCTTCTACCAGGGCCATCTCATCGATAATGCCGCCGCGTGCACAGTTAATGATACGGGCGCCTTTCTTCATGATCTCGAATTGCGGACGGGAGATCATATGGCGTGTTTCGTTCGTAAGCGGAGTATGAACGGTAATGAAGTCAGCCTGGGCGCAAATTTCATTCACGGTGGCCAGCTTGATGCCGATCTTCTCGGCGCGCTCTTCCGTCAGGAAAGGGTCATAACCCATAACCTCCATACCGAATACCTTGGCGCGCTTGGCAACCTCGCTTCCGATACGGCCCATTCCCATAATTCCAAGCACCTTATTGCGCAGCTCGACGCCGACGAACGTTTTGCGGTCCCATTCGCCGCTAACGGTTTTCTTGTACGCCTGAGGAATGGAACGGGCGATGGACATCATCATCGCGAAGGTCAGCTCACAGGTAGCGATGGTGTTACCGTCAGGTGCGTTGATGACGACAATACCGCGCTTTGTAGCGGCTTCCAGGTCAATATTATCTACGCCTACACCCGCGCGTCCGACAACCTTCAGACGGGACGACGCGTTCATGATGCGCTCCGTCACTTTCGTCGCACTGCGAACGAGCAATGCGTCATAGCCATCGATAATGGCAACGAGCTCGTCCTCGCTTAATCCGTTTTTCTTCTCTACCTCTACATCCGGTGCATCATACAGCAATTGAATCCCCATATCGCTGATGCCATCCATAACCAATACTTTAAACATGTTCTCTCCAACCTCCACTTTGTATTCTAAAAAAATAAAAACTCCCCAATCCCGATACGTCTAGCGTATACAAGGGACGAAGAGTTAACTCTCGTGGTACCACCCTAATTCACCGCATGCTCACGCGTGCGGCCTCAGTCGGTCAAGCTGACCTGGAAGGGATAACGGGTTCCAACCGACTGCACCTACTAAGGTTCAATGCAGCAACTCGGGAGTGCTTAAGCATAAGGAATGCGACCGGTTCGCACCGTCCACCGGCTCTCTGACGTATTCGTTTCATGCTTTGCTCCGTCAAGGCTTTAAAGCGGGATGAAGATTTTTTACTAGCGTACCATGGGAATTTTAGCCTTGTCAATAGGTGTCGTTTTGATTATTCTTGTAAATAGTCGAAATCCACAGGGGGGATAAATATGGATCCGTTTTCAAGTATTGAGCCGGAGGAATTTTTACAGAAGCTGGAGAAAGAAGGGCTCAAGGACGCTCTGTTCATCGACGTGCGCGAGCCGATGGAATGGGATTACTATCATTTGGAAGAGGCTGTTCTCATGCCGATGAACACGATCCCTGCCAGACTGCCGGAGCTTCCCCAGGATCGGACGATTTATGTGGTTTGCGCACATGGCGTTCGCAGCGCCAATGTTTGCTATTATATGCGGCAGCGGGGCTACGAGCTCGTTACGAATGTAGAGGGCGGGATGTCAGCGTTAGCCCAGCTGAAAGGCTTCCAGTACGATTAATGCGCAAGGAAAAACCGTCCGGCTGCTGAAGCCTGGACGGTTTTTTCATGTACTAGTTCGTGAAGAACGGAAGCTGCGGTAATGTCTCGTTGGCGTACCATTTGCTGCCGCCGCGCTGATAGTCGCCCGGGCGGACGGCGTCTGTCGCGAGCAGAACCTCCATTACTTGCTGTACGTTGGCAAGATTCATTTTGGCCGCTTGACCGGAGGCAATCATTTCGTCGATCCGGACGGTCAGGTCCTGAGGGGTAAACGCCTTGTAAGCTTTCGTTTGAACCATAAGCTGCGCGACATAGTCGTTTTTCATGTTCAGTCCGATGCCGCTCCATTCCTTGACGGTCAGAGCCTTGCTTACATCAATCGGATGAAAGCCGGAGCTCACGGTTTCGTTCCATTTGACGATAGCGTCGTAATATTCCTTCTCGGCCTTCAGAGCAAAGTTTTTAGCTTCACCGAGGTAGGCGTCCTGGTTCAAGAGGCTGACCAATTCCTTGCCGGGCGTTGCGTTAGCCTTAGACTGGTATGTACGAAGTCCTTCCCCGAAGAGCTTCAGTCCCTTCATGTAGTTCGTAAGGGCTTCCTTCAGCAGCGGAGAGGAATCAGGCATCGTTTTTTCCTGCAGCTTCGTATAGGTTTCTTCCGCCAGCTTGGCCAGATCCTTTACAATAAGCGACGCATCCGCCGAACGGTTCGTGTCGAGCTCGGCCATCTTCTCAAACCACTTTTTGTGAAATTCCCTGTACGGCTGATAAATGGTATGATAGAAGGATACCAAATACTGCTGATGGTAGGCCGTGTAGCCTTGCTTTGCCTCATTTTGCTTGGCGATGAATTCTTCATACTTGGCGGTAGCCCGGTTTTGCCCGACCTGAAGTCCGTAAAAGAAGGCTCCTAGGGCTACGACAAGCATAAAAATAAAGGTGACGGCAAACAAATAGTCTGACTTGGTCAGCCTTTTTTCCATACATCAAACCCCTTATCTTATAATCTTGTTACATATGACCTATAACTCTTATATGTAGTATAGGTGATAATGTCGAAAAAAGGAACAAACCATGAAAAAATTTAACTTTGATCGTTTTAGGCTCCGTAAAGTCCGGTTGGACGAACTGAATGACCGCGTTCTTTTACTCAATCTTTACCTTACTCAGGCGGCCGTTCTGATATTGGGGTTGTTGATCCTCTGGTTCCAGAAGCCTTCGCTGCAGATGATGTTTTCCTTGATGAACCCGGGTAGAATCGCGCTTTGGGGCATTCTATTTGCACTGGGCGTCATCCTTGTCGATTTGCTCGTCAGCCGCTGGGTCCCCCCGGAAGTAACCGATGACGGCGGCATCAACGAAATGCTGTTCAAAGAGCGCCCGCTTTGGCACATTATTCTTATTTCTTTTGTCGTGTCCGTGTGTGAGGAGCTGCTCTTTCGCGGAGCGATACAAGCGGCCTGGGGACCTTATTGGACAAGCATCCTGTTCGCGGCGATCCACGTTCGTTATTTGCAGCACTGGCTCATGACGGGAATGGTGTTCGGGATCAGCTACGGACTTGGCTGGATATATATACAGACTGGCTCGCTTTGGACTCCCATCGTGGCACACTTTGTCATTGATCTGGTGATGGGCTGCATTCTTAGATACAGGAGAGAGGAATAAATGCGTTCAAGAACGACTTCAAGGGAAACCGGCATCGGAGTAGGCCAAGAAGAAAGGGACTTGCTGCTCGGAGGGAAAGGTCAAGAGGACGACCACTTCCTTCCGCCGCGCAAAACGGTACATCCGACGGAAAGAGAACGATGGATTCGCATCTTTTATCGGACGCTGCTGTGGTTATTCATTCTGCTCGTTTGCGGCATGCTGTTCTGGGGCTGGCAGCTCGTTCGGTCATCATCCGGTTCGTAAACCGGTTCCACGTCCTTCAGTTTCCTTTATTTATGATGCATGTTTACGAAAGTTGCAGTGGAAAATAAGGGGGAACACATTTCAAAACAACGGAGGGATGGGCATGAGACTTGGAGCTTTCTTCCTAGGCGGAATAGTGGGCGCCGCGGCGACCATCTATCTGAGCAACAAAAATAAGAACATGATGATGTCCGCATTCAGCAGCAAGAACGATTCCTTCAGCGACCTTGTAGACCAGACGGTAGACAAAGCGAAGAAAACGTTCATTGAATTTATTCCTGAGAGCAAATCGACTTCCGCCTCAGCATCGGCTTCCGGTACGAACAACAAGTCGGCTTCCGCATCCAAAAGCAATATGAAAGCGGGTAAGTCCGACGAAGCCGGCTTGGATCGGGTAGAGGATATTGTTGCTAAGGAGCCGAAGCTGAAATCGCAGGTGGACGAAATTTTGAGCAAGAACGGCGAGAAACCGACCTCCTCATACCAGCTTCAATAGCATCTGCATTTCATGAAGGCACATTCGCTCTTTGGGCGGCTGTGTCTTTTTGTTTTTTCCGGGTAAAACCCGTTCTTTTCTGATTAATATGTGATATAATAGTCATATAATTGAATACAAGCTGTTTCATTGGTTATTTTGCTTTGGTCTTTAACAGACATAGCTCACCTTTTTGACTCAACTTCATAAGCTGTTATTACAGTCGGTAAGGGAGGAATCCAGTATGAAAATGGAGCGTTTAAGTCAAGACAAGATACGGATTTTCCTCACATTCGATGACTTAACGGAACGAGGCATTCAAAAGGATGACATGTGGAGAGAAATTCCCAAGGTTCATGAATTGTTCAGTGAGATGATGGACCAAGCCTATACGGAACTTGGCTTTGACGCAAGCGGACCCCTTGCCGTGGAAGTATTGGCTATGCCGGCTCAAGGAATGGTTGTCATCGTTACACGCGGGAATATGAACTTCTCTCATGCCGAGGACGCCTTGGAGGATGAGATGGAGGATGTTTACGAGCTCGAAGTCACGATGGATGAAACCGACGAGATCACGTATGCGTTCCATGATTTTGAAGATTTGCTTCGCATGGCCAAGGTGGTCAATCCGTTGTTGATCGATGGGGGAACGCTGTTCTCTTATAAGAACAAATGGATTTTGCATCTGGATGCAGTCGAGATGGATGAGAATCGTCTTCAAAGCGTAGTAGCGATCCTGTCGGAGTTTGGTGAAGCGACCTCCGTTACGCATGCCGTTCTTGAGGAATACGGGAAAACCGTCATCGCATCCGACGCAGTAAAGGTACTGTGCGCAAGCTTCAAATAAACGTTTAGAACAAGCTGCGATTAGGGTAATAAGCATTCTCAAAAACATTTGTTTTTGCGGATGCTTTTTTTATCGCCAAGTTGGGCGTTCTGGGAGATGTATTGGGGGGAATAGCGGATGTCGGCAATGAATATGGGGGCTGCGAAGTCTTCGCTTGATTTAGAGGAAATGGTAGCTTACTACCAGAAACAGCTTCACGACGAAGCGTTTTTTTATTTGCAAAAAAGGGGCATTGAGCAAGAAACGATCGAAAATTACCGGATCGGCTTTGATCCAGGCAAAATTGGATTTATCGTATATCCGAATAAGCTGGGAGACTTTTTCGAGAATCGCGTCATTATACCTGTTACCAATGCCGAAGGAGTAACTGTGGATATGGTCGGCCGATCCGTCGATCACCGGGAGCCGAAATACAAAGCGCTACTCGGCATGGAGGACATCATGTTCAATGAAGAGATACTTGAGGAAACCGAGGATGTCATCTTATGCAACGGGGTTTTCGATGTCTTAAGCTTAAGCCAATCCAGGCTTCCTGCGGTTTGCGTGCCTTACTGGCTTACCTTCAAGGAATGGCATGCCCAGCGGCTCAAGGATAAGCGCGTATTTATCTGTTTGGGGAATGATGAATTAGGCAGGCGGGAAAGTGTAAGAATACAAACGATGCTGCAGGAATCGGCAAAGGAAACTTACATTGTCAATCTTCCGGAAAGCATTCGCGATGTAAACGACTTTTTCGTACGTGTCCAAAATCCGCTGGATACCTTCATGCAGATGTTGAATCAGACGATGGAGGAGACGCTGCTGGTTCCCATCGCTCCCGATGTGAAGAATATTACGGTGTATACTGAAGAATATATGAAGCGTTACCGTGGTCAGGTGTCGGGTATTCCAAGCGGATTCAAGAGTTTGGATGAGACGTTGTACGGCGGCTTTCGCACGGGCCTGTATTTTATCGTCGGCGGGGCTTCCACCGGCAAAAGCATGCTGATGAAGCAAATCGCCGACCACATGGCCGGCGAGCAGACACCTGTTGTCTATGTTTCATGGGATATGACCGGCTTCGAGCTGTGGGCTCGCAGCATTGCCCGCCTAGCCGGCATCGAGCCGCAGAAGGTTCTTAGCGGCAAAGTGGAGCCGGATGCGATTAATGAAGCGAATAAAACCTATGTTCACATCAGCAAAATGCTTTGGACATTGGAATGCTCTCTGGATACGACCTTAGATAAAGTGTTCGCCTCCATCGAACAAATTGCCGTGCTTGTAGGTAAGACACCCGTTGTGTTTATCGATCATTTGCAGCGCATTCCCGCGGCTGAGCTGCTTGGAACAACGCGGAGCTGGCAGGAGAGGCAAACGCTGCTCGCTTATACGCTCAAGCAATGGTCCCGCGAGAATGGAGCGGCGGTTATCGCCGCCATTCCGGCGGAGCTCGGAGAGGAACGTTTGCCGGATGGAGTGGAAGCCTCAGCGGACGTTATCATGCACTTGAGGGCGCTGGAGGCAACGAAGCAACAATCGGAGCCGAATGCAGCCTTGGATTTAGTGAAACATCGCAATGGAACACTGGCATGCATTCCGTTACGATTTTACGATGAAAAAGCACTGTTTGCAGAGCTGAAGTCGGAGACGGAAATAACCGGAGAGCAGTAAGCAAAAGCTAGTAGAAGACCAACCCTTCCCAGCAAAGGATGTGCTCTGATGACGGAAAATCTAAATGTCCTGCACTCAACACAGTTGATCATTGAACAGGCGTTGACCAAGCTCGGCTATACCCAGGCGATGATAGATTTGCTGAAGGAGCCGATGCGCGTATTAACGGTCCGGATCCCTATCCGTATGGATGATGATACGGTTCGCGTTTTTACCGGCTACCGGGCCCAGCATAACGATGCGGTGGGGCCGACCAAGGGAGGCGTCCGGTTTCACCCGGATGTAAACGAGGATGAGGTCAAAGCGCTATCGATTTGGATGAGCTTGAAATGCGGCATTGTGGATCTTCCCTACGGAGGCGGGAAGGGCGGTATTATATGCGACCCTAGGCAGATGTCCTTCCGCGAGCTGGAGCGCCTAAGTCGCGGCTATGTACGGGCGATCAGCCAAATTGTCGGACCATCGAAGGATATCCCCGCGCCGGATGTCATGACCAACTCGCAGATCATGGCTTGGATGATGGATGAGTACAGCCGCATCCGCGAGTTTGACGCGCCGGGCTTCATTACAGGAAAGCCGATTGTGCTTGGGGGCTCTCATGGCCGGGAAACGGCTACAGCCAAAGGAGTTACCATCATGATCGATCAGGCCCTAAAGAAAAAGGGGATTCCGCTGAAGGATGCTCGGGTTGTTATCCAAGGCTTCGGCAACGCAGGCAGCTATCTGGCGAAATTCATGCAGGATGCGGGAGCGAAGGTTTGCGGGATTTCTGATGTCTATGGCGCTCTGTACGATCCGAACGGACTGGATATTGAATATTTGCTGGATCGCCGGGATTCCTTCGGGACGGTGACGAAGCTGTTCAAGAATACGATCACCAATCAAGAGCTGCTGGAGCAGGAATGCGACATTCTGGTACCGGCCGCCATTGAGAATCAGATTACGTCGGAGAATGCCGACCGAATCAAGGCTCCTATTATCGTCGAAGCCGCTAACGGCCCGACAACCCTCGAGGCAACCCGAATGCTGACGGAACGGGGTATTCTGCTTGTTCCCGACGTCTTGGCCAGCGCCGGGGGGGTAGTGGTCTCCTACTTTGAATGGGTGCAAAATAACCAAGGGTATTACTGGACGGAAGCGGAAGTGCATACCAGGCTGCAAGAAATGATGGAAAAAGGGTTCGAGAATGTTTATAATGTTCACATGACAAGAAATGTCGACATGCGCTTGGCCGCCTATATGGTCGGTGTCCGCAAGATGGCGGAGGCCGCCCGATTTAGGGGTTGGGTCTAATATATAACGGCTAGGTTTGAGATTTATTTTTTTCATTAGCGTTTATTAGTGTAGTACAGTGTTTTGCCGTAGAGTTTACGAGCCGCCTTTGAAATGGAGTTATTACCGACAGGTAAGTTCAATGGAACTCCATTTCAAGAGCGGCCGGAGGCAAAATAGCTGTACGGAACGTACAAAGCGAAAATGAAAAATTATTATATCTCAAACCCGGATAGGAGGGGGACAGATGAGCGTACTATCATTACTCACGGCCGCGGTAGCGCCCGGAATCGCTCTGCTGTCTTATTTCTATTTAAAGGACCGCTACGATACCGAGCCGATTGCTTTGGTCGCCAAGATGTTCGTCCTCGGGATGCTGCTTGTGTTTCCCGTGATGGTGCTTCAGCATACGTTCTTTGAAGTGCTGGGAAGCCATCCGTTTTTATATTCCTTTGTACTTTCCTCCGGCTTTGAGGAATTTTTTAAATGGCTTCTGTTGTACTTGCTGATTTATAAGCATGCATCCTTCGATGAGCCATACGACGGCATTGTTTACGCGGTTACCGTATCGCTTGGCTTTGCTACGGTGGAGAACGTGTTTTATGCGTTCATGGAGCAAACCACCTTCTCTTCCTTACTGATGAGAGCACTGCTTCCGGTTTCGGGACACGCGATGTTTGGCGTCATCATGGGATACCATTTAGGCAAAGCGAAGTTCACGAATCAGACGGGCAAATACTTGCTTTTATCCATCTTCATCCCGGTCTTTTGGCACGGGGTATTCGATTTCATTTTGCTCTCCGTACAAACGTATTGGGCTTTGTTTATGCTCCCATTGATGGCTTTCCTTTGGTTTAGAAGCCTCTGGAAAGTAAATCGCGCGAATTCAAGATCGCCGCTTCGTATGGTAACCCGGGAAGATCAGGTTAAAATCTGACATCGCTGTCTATAATGAAGGATAAGGACAGCAACATGTTGGAGGGAAACGGTGATGATCAGCAATCGGGTGAAGGTAACCATTCGCTGCAGAGCTTGCGGCGAGCGTTTCATCCTGAAGGGGAAGCGGGAGAAGGGGAAAATCGATACGGGGTTTAAGCAATGCATCTGTAATAATGACAAGGATTTTGATTGGGAGACCAATGAAATGTAAGACATAACATCAAGCTGGCCCAAATGGCCGGCTTTTTTTGTAGAATGGTATAAAGAATTCCCCCTCAAGCGTAAACTAAGCCCAAGTTTTGCTGATGAAGGGAGATTTCACGAACATGTACAAAAGGCTAAGCATCGTCATGTTTCCATTCCTGCTGGTCGCGCTCATCGGCACAGGAATCTGGGGATATCTGGAGCACCAGGAGAAGAACTCCGTATTGATCAAGGCGGAAAATCAGTACCAGCGTGCCTTCCATGACTTGTCCTTCCATATGGACAAGCTGCATACAGAGCTAGGGAACACACTGGCTGTTAACTCCACCACGCACGACGCTTACAAGAAAGGTCTGATCAACGTCTGGCGGATCACAAGTCAAGCTCAAGGCGAGATTACACAGCTGCCGTTGACCCTGATGCCTTTCAACAAGACGCAGGAATTTTTGGCGAACATAGCAACCTTCTCGTACCGCGCGGCCGTAAGGGACTTGTCCAAGCAGCCTTTGGATGACCAGGAAATGAAAAACCTCCATTCGCTCTACGAGTACTCCGGGCAATTATCCGAAGAGCTTCGGGGGCTGCAATCCAAGGTGCTGCAAAGCAATCTGCGCTGGATGGACGTAGAGCTTGCCCTGGCTACCCAGAAGGAGCCCTATGATAACGCGATTATCGACGGCTTCCAAACGGTAGAGAAGAACGTTCAGGAATACCGGGAGCTTCAATGGAGCCCCGCCATTCTTAGCATGTATCGTAAACACGATGTGAACACGCTAAGCGGTTCTGAAATGACGGCGGAAGAGGTTCGGCAGAAGGCCGCTCAGTTTCTTGGCGTTACCGATACGTCAGGCATGAACGTGATTGAGAACGGTGGAGGGACGGAATATCAATCCTTCTCGGTTTCAACGGCTAAGGATAACACCCATGACGGAATTCATATGGATTTTGCCAAAAAGGGAGGACAGCTTCTATGGTTCTCCGCTTCGCGAGATGTTCCGAGCAAGACGGTTGACGTGCGCAGAGCTAGAGATATTGCAGCGCAATTCCTGGACTCGCACGGCTATAAGGACATGACTCCGGTCAGCTACGATGAATATTCGAATGTAGCTAACATTACCTTCGCGACGCGCAAAAACGATGTGATTAACTATCTGGAAAAGGTAGCCGTCAAGGTGGCGCTGGACAACGGCGAGGTTACCGGCCTGCAAGCAACGGATTACGTATTTGAAAATAAGGATCGGCAGCTGAAGACACCGAAGCTGTCGGCCGAAGAAGCAAAGAAAACGTTGAATCCGAGCTTCCAAGTGGAAAGCGTGAGCCAGGCGTTGATCCGTAATGACATTGATGAAGAGGTTCACTGCTATCAGTTTATCGGACGCGTGAACGGAAGCAGCTACCGGGTTTACGTCAATGCGGAAACGGGAGCAGAGGAGAAAATCGACCAATTGCCGGAAGCCCAGAAACAGGTATCCGGCTGAAACAAGAAGAGGGCCTGATGAGGGCTCTCTTCTTTTTTTTGCCGAATAAAAGCGTGCATATTTATGCTTCCCATATCGACACGACATGCTATAATGAAGCATAAGTCTTTTGAACTAATTGGAGGTGCCGGATTTGCTTCCCAAAGTGAATCAAATTCTATACATACAAGTCAATTCCATTGACGAAGAAGAGGCAAAGGAAGTATACAAATCCCGGATTGCCGATGTGTCCGACACATATATTAGCATGGAAGTGCCGCTCAGCGAGAAAACAGGAAAGCTGAAACGGCTGTACCAAGGCGATGAAATGTCGATTTATTTCATTACGGACGGAGGCGTAAAGAACTATTTCACTTCCTCTGTCATGGGATTTTCGGATGATGTCGTCCGTCTCGTTCTTATCAAGAAACCTGAGCCCGATGCCATTACAAAGGTACAGCGGAGAAACTTCCTCCGGGTGCCGGCGGAGCTGGAGATCGCAGTCAAATATTCGGAGCAGCTCCAGTTGGTCTCCCTTACGGACGATGTTGGGGGCGGTGGAATTTCATTCCTTAGTGAAGGGCACATTCCGCTTGCTTCGGGCATGTTCGTAGCCTGCTGGCTGCTCATTCCGTTTAAGAACGGACAGATTGAGCACGTTCCGTTCAAGAGTGAAATTGTTCGTATCAAGCAGCTGGAAAGCGGTAAAAACCAGGTGATGATGCGCTTTACCGACATTACGGACCGGGACCGCCAGAAGATTATCCGGTACTGCTTTGAACGTCAGCTTGATTTCCGTAAAAGATAATGCATAGTATTCGTCCTACGAGGACACACTACCTTCCAAAATTAGGAATGGGTGTTTTCCATGGAGGACCATAAGGCTGGAGAAGCAGGTAAAAGCGGGTACGAGGATCTGTTCATACGGTTCTCCGCGCGAGTGGAGAAGGTATTGATCATCCTTGTGTCCGCACTTTTGTGTGCGCTCATGCTCTCCCAGCTGCTGCTGCAGCATCCGCAAATCCGGTATGTCATGGTAAAGGTGGAGCAGCTGGAAGGCAAGCTTTACAGCGAGTCGAAGGCACTCGGATCGGACGGGAAATAGGACCGACGCAGGTTTTGCATTCCTTCCTGCGCTTATGGTATAATTTTCAACGTTCGAGGCTGTAGGACACTTAGGTGCCGACTCGCTTGATCATCGTGTAGGAGGCCACATCTTGGAAAAATTTAACATCGCAATCGACGGCCCTGCAGGCGCCGGGAAGAGCACGATCGCCCGTCTCGTTGCCGAAGCACTTGGTTTTGTCTATGTGGACACAGGAGCTATGTACAGGGCAGTGACATGGAAAATCATGGAGGAGGGCCTGGCTCCGGATCAAACGGCGGAGATGATTGCCGCGGCACGGCGGATGGACATACGGCTTGCACCGGGAGACCGCGGCCAACTGGTCTATGTGAACGGCGAGGAGGTAACCGGACAAATTCGTTCGGCTGAAGTAACGGGCAATGTGTCCCGCATCGCTTCGATCGGGGAGATTCGAGAAATTCTTACCGCGAAGCAGAAGGACATGGCCAAGCATAAGGGTGTTGTCATGGACGGCCGTGATATCGGAAGCCATGTGCTCCCGAATGCGGAAGTGAAGGTGTTTTTGACGGCAAGTGTGAGGATTCGTGCGGAACGACGCTTTCTGGAGATTCGCGATAGTCAGCCTGGCGCCTCGATCGAGAAGCTGGAGAAGGAAATTGCGGAAAGAGACCGAATGGATGAACAGCGTGAGGTGTCGCCACTCGTCAAAGCCGTCGACGCCGTACTGATTGATACTTCGGACTTGTCCATTCCGGAAGTGGTGGAGCGCATCCTTTCCTTATGCCGCAGTCACGTCGGTGGAGGGAAGTAGCATGCTTTATCGTTTTTTACGGCAATTATTTCGCATCATGTTCGGCACGTTATACCGATTACAAGTAAGCGGCTTAGAGAACATTCCAAGACAAGGCGGAGTGGTGCTCTGCGCCAACCATACAAGCAATTTCGATCCGCCGCTATTGGGAAGCCCGCTTACCCGAGAGGTACACTACATGGCCAAAGCAGAGCTGTTTGACGTTCCCGTGCTGGGCTGGGTGCTGCCCCGAATCCGTGCGTTTCCTGTCAAGCGCGGCGGTGTCAGCAAGGAATCGATAAGGCTATCCCTTCAGCTTCTGAAGGATGGCAACATCCTCGGCATCTTCCCGGAAGGCTCCCGCAGCAACGAAGGGGGAATGGGGAAGAAGGGCGCGGCGATGTTCGCGCTGAAATCCGGTGCGACAGTCATTCCTGCCGCGATTGTCGGAGGGTATAAGCTGTTCCGGCCGATGAAGGTCATTTACGGTCCTCCCGTGGATTTAAGCGAGTTTGCAGAAGGCGGAAGCGACAGCTTGGAGCAGGCCACAGACAAAATTATGACGGCCATTCGATCCATGGTAAAAGAACACGAATCGAAATGAGCAAATGTGGCATACTTAAAAAAACAATGTAGATCTACCACTTTTTAATACATTATGTTGTCAGGTTGCTAAGGAGGGTATTAACCATGTCTGAAGAAAACAAAAACGTTCAAACCGCTGAAGCGGAAATGTCCCAAGAGGAATCTATGGCGAATGTCAACATCCTCAAGAAAGGCGATATCGTTACCGGTAAGGTGATCAAGGTAGACGCGGATCAAGCGTATGTTGACGTCAACTACAAATATGACGGCGTTGTTCCTGTTCGCGAGCTTTCGAACGTATCCATTGACAATGCGGCAGAAAGCGTTGAAGTGGGCCAAGAAGTTCAATTAAAGGTGCTTCAAATCGATGATCGTAACGAGAAGCTTGTTCTGTCCAAGCGCGCGATCGATTCCGAGAAGTCTTGGGATAAGCTTGCAGCCGATATGGAAAACAAGACGATCCTGGAAGCGAAGGTTGCTGAGGTAGTGAAGGGCGGTCTCGTCGTTGACATTGGACTGCGCGGCTTCGTTCCTGCCTCCATGGTAGAGCGCACTTTCGTGGAAGATTTCAGCGATTATAAGGGCCGTACTTTGCGTCTGCGCGTTAAGGAAATGGATCGCGAGAAGAACAAAGTCATTCTTTCCCAGAAGGATGTTCTGGATGAAGAGTTCAATGCTCAGAAGAAAGATGTGCTCTCCAAAATTTCCGTAGGTCAGGAGCTGGACGGAACGGTACAACGCTTGACGCAGTTCGGTGCTTTTGTCGATATCGGCGGCGTAGACGGTCTTGTACACATTTCCGAAATGGCTTGGCACCATGTGGAAACACCGGGCGAAGTTGTGAAGGAAGGCGACAAGGTAAGAGTGCAAGTGCTTAAAGTAGATCCGGAGAACGAGCGGATCAGCCTGAGCATCCGTGCCACTCAGCCAGGTCCTTGGCAGCAGGTGGCAAGCTCGATCAACATCGGCGACATCGTAACAGGAACCGTGAAGCGCCTTGTTCAGTTCGGTGCTTTCGTTGAGGTTGCTCCTGGCGTCGAAGGTCTCGTGCACATTTCCCAGATCGCTCACCGTCATGTAGGTACTCCTCATGAGGTGTTGAAGGAAGGCCAAGAGGTAAAGGTGAAGGTGCTCGATATGAATGCCGACGAGAAGCGTATTTCTCTCAGCATCAAGGAAACCGAAGAGGCACCTGCCCGCGAGCCAAGACAAGAGCGCGAACGCGGAGAGCGTCCTGAGCGCGCATCTCGCAAGGAAACGGTTCACATCGAAGAGCCGCAAGGTTTGAACCTGACGCTCGGCGAGCGTTTTGGAGATAAGCTGAGTCAGTTTAAGAAGTAATGAACACAGCCTGAGGGAAAAGGGGAACCATTGGTGCGCATTCCAAGAAAGATGGAGCATGTGCATCATGCTCTAGCGCTAGGACAAAGCGGCAAGCAAGGCTTCGAGGACTTGAAGCTTGTGCCGAACAGTCTCCCGGAAACCTCTACGGAACATATATCGTTGCAAACAAGGATCGGCGAGCTCGTTATGAGTTCGCCGATTATTATTAATGCAATGACCGGCGGAGCAAAGGAGACAGAGGAAATCAACAAAGAGCTGGCTGTAGCGGCTAGGGAAACCGGACTGGCCATGGCGGTAGGTTCGCAGATGGCTGCTATAAAAAACCCGGAGGTAGAATCCAGCTACCGAACGGTACGGGAACATAATCCTGACGGCTTGGTCTTCGGCAATCTCGGCAGCGAGGCAACGCTGGAGCAAGCTCTTCGTGCTGTGGACATGCTGAGAGCGGATGCGCTCCAAATCCACTTGAATGTGATGCAGGAGCTCATCATGCCGGAAGGGGACAGAGATTTCCGCGGACGTCTGGAACGCATCGCTACTATAGTGGAAGCGGTGGGCGTTCCGGTGATCGTTAAGGAAGTAGGCTTCGGCATGGCGAAGGAGGATATAGAGCTTCTGTATCAAGCTGGAGTACGCATCGTCGATGTCGGCGGATCCGGCGGAACCAACTTTGCCGCGATTGAGAACGCAAGAAGGGCTGTCCCGATGGATTGGCTGAACGATTGGGGCTGCACGACGAGCACCGCTTTATTAGAGGCCATGGAGTCAAACGGCAGCCGATCCGAAGCAATGTCAATCATCGCATCCGGCGGCATTACCAGCGGACTGCACATTGTGAAGGCTTTGACTATAGGAGCCAGCGCAGCAGGTGTGGCAGGCACTTTATTAAAGGTGCTGCGAGCAAAGGGCACGGACGCTTTAATCGAGCGAATCCGCGAAATTGAACACGAAATTCGCTGGGTCATGACAGCAGTTGGTGCTTCGTCTATTCGCGATCTGCGAGCACGGCCGATCCTCATTATGGGGGAAACAGCTGATTGGTGTTCACTTAGAGGAATTGATGTAACGCATTATGCGAGAAGGCACCATTGAGGAATATGGAGAGTAAAACAGAATAACCCAAGCCATACTAAAGAAAATGAAAGCAACTCTTTAGGTGGGTGTGAATGAATCCGGGCTATCTCTCTTTACTGCTACTTGTGATATCGCTCATTTTATTCGCCAGCGGCTGGAAGGATTTCATCTTAAGAGGTATTACTCATCCGAGTCTACTTCTTTTTTTTGTTTGCTGGCTGCTTGCGACACCGTTGTCCGTAACTATTGGGTCGTACCGTGTGTTTCTTTGTGTGCCGCTGCTGCTGTGCTGCTACTTACGAATCTGGTACCAGGTGCGGGCGTGGATGGTCCGACTTCACGCGCTTTCCGTAAGCCTTCTTCTCGGATCGGTAACTTTCTTCCTGCGGGAAACCTTACACTTGCTCCCTTCGATGATTATCGTAAACCAACAGGTAACGATGGCCTTATTCATAGGCATCCTTGCTGCTGGTCTTATACGGAATCCGATCGTCCAGGTGGCTAATGTTTCAATGGGGCTGCTCATTGGAGAGACCATGTTTCATTACTCACATCTTCAGCAGGCACCGTTTGTTTTGGGAGGGACATCCTTTCAGGATTTGTGGTGGACAACCGTGTTCGCCGCCAGAGGCAGCTCCCTTGTACTAAGCGGTTTTCTCTTCGGAATTCGCCGTTCGGCCGAAGGCATATGGGAGCTTGTGAAGCAGCGAAGAGACTAATGCGAAGGGGCGATGCTTTATGTTGGAGTGGATCGCAGAACAAAAGTATACCGTAGGCATTATTTTAGGAGTGATTTTCGGTCTATTGGCGAGAATCAGCATGCTGCGGACCGATTATCGGCAGTATCCGACCTATCCGCATGGAAAGATCATTCATCTTTCCTTAGGCTTCATCGCGGCGGGGCTCGGTGCCGTAGCCGTTCCCTCTCTGCTGGATAAGAACTATACCGCGATCACGTTTCTTTCCTTGGCGGCTCAGCAGTTCCGGGATGTCCGCAACATGGAGCGCCAGACGCTGACCCAAATCGACAGCCATGAGCTGGTGCCTAGAGGAGCCACCTATATTGAAGGGATCGCGATGGTATTTGAAGGGCGAAATTACCTGGTCATTTTTACAGCCTTCGCAACAGCCTTGTTCAGCATCCTGTTCCCTTGGTATTGGGGGATCGTCGCGGGTCTCGGAGCCATGCTCATCACCAATTATTTTAAGACGGGGAAAAGTATATCCCATATTGCCGACGTGCAAATTGCAGAGGTAAAGCTGGATGGCCCGGATCTATTTGTGGATGATATTTACATTATGAACGTTGGACTTGAGGATACGCGAAAGCTGATTCAGCGGAAGGCGATAGGGCTTGTCGTAGCTCCGAAGAATAAAAATTCGCGTGTAACCTTGGCCAACCCAGGGCAGCGTCAAGCCATACTTCATGATATTTGTACGATTATGGGTGTGTATCGCGACGAAGGAGAGCCCTCATTGGTTCCTTTGGCGAAGCTGGATATGGAAGACGGAAGACTGGCCGTTTTTTTACTCACGCAGGAGCAAGATAAGGAGAAGGCAAGGCAAGTTATTCTGCGAGCTCCCGTACTGGAAAGTGCCGTCAGGATGCCGTCCGAGGCGCATGTACAATCCCGGAATTCAGGAAAGGCGGGGGCTTGATGGGGAAAATCATGGCGGTCATTACCTGTGACAAAGGAAAAGTAGGGGGAGGCGCTCCTATTTTTATTGCGGACAACCCGGATGAGCAGCAGAAGCTCGCCTTCAGTCTTGAAAAAATTTTGGACGCTTCCGCACATGATTTGAAGAACGGAACATTGATCATTGTCAAGCATGATTGATTTATGGCTGCCAATTAGTATATAATATCATAGCTTACAGGCAAGATTTGGTTGGCTTGCAAGAAGGGAATGAGAGAGCTATGGCAAGACCTATTGTTGCGATTGTAGGACGCCCGAATGTGGGGAAATCTACGATCTTTAATCGAATTATCGGAGACAAGCTGGCCATTGTAGAAGATAAACCGGGCGTAACCCGGGACCGTTTGTATGGACGCGGCGAATGGCTGGACCATGAATTCAGCATTATCGATACCGGCGGTATCGAGGTTGACGGCGAGGATCAAATGATGAAGCACGTCCGTGCCCAAGCAGAGTTAGCCATTGATGAGGCCGACGTGATCATCTTCATGGTAGATGCGAAAGCCGGCGTAACACCGACGGACACGGAAGTGGCGCAAATGCTTTTCCGTGCCAAGAAGCCGGTTGTCGTAGCTGCGAATAAAGTGGATAACCTGGCCCGACAAGATGATATCTATGAATTTTACAGCCTGGGCTTCGGTACGGTCATCGGCATATCCGGTTCCCACGCAACGGGCATCGGCGATTTATTGGACGAGGTAGTGCAGCATTTCCCGGATACTGAGGAAGAAGAATACGGCGAGGATGTCATCAAGGTAGCACTGATCGGGCGTCCTAACGTCGGCAAATCCTCACTCACGAACGCTATTCTTGGGGAAGAGCGCGTCATCGTGAGCGATGTGGCCGGGACGACCCGTGACGCTATCGATACCCCGTTCGAGAAGGATGGTCAGAAGTATGTGATCATCGATACGGCCGGGATGCGCAAGCGGGGCAAGGTGTACGAGAACACGGAGAAATACAGCGTCATGCGCGCTATGAAGGCGATTGAGCGGGCGGATGTGGTGCTCGTACTGATCAACGGCGAAGAAGGAATCATTGAGCAGGATAAGCATGTTGCCGGTTACGCACATGAAGCAGGGAAGGCTTGCGTCTTTGTTGTGAACAAATGGGACATCGTAGAGAAGGACGAGAAGACGATGCATCAGTTTACGCAGAAGATCCGCGATCACTTCTTATTCATGACCTATGCGCCTGTGGTGTACCTTTCCGCCAAAACGAAGGAAAAGCTTCACAAGCTGCTGCCGGTCGTGAACCATGTGGCGGAGCAGCATGCGCTGCGGATCCAAACGCATGTTCTTAATGATGTCATTTCCGATGCGGTGGCGATTAATCCTCCGCCGACGGATAAAGGAAAACGTCTGCGCATTAACTATGCTACACAGGTGGCCGTGAAGCCGCCTACGATTGTCTTATTCGCCAACGATCCGGAACTGATGCACTTCTCCTATGAGCGCTACCTGGAAAACAAGATAAGGGCTGCGTTCGGCTTTGAAGGAACACCGGTGCATATCATCACCCGGAGAAAATCGGAAGACGATTAGGGAGAGATACGACATGGTAAGTACTATATTGCCTGTGCTGGTCGGGTACTTGTTAGGCTCGATCAGCTTTAGCTTTCTTGCGGGGAAGCTGCTGAAAGGTATCGACATCCGGAATCACGGCAGCGGGAATGCCGGAGCCACCAATACTCTGCGAGTGCTTGGTAAGGGTCCGGCTATTGCCGTGCTGCTGCTCGATGCGCTGAAAGGGGTAGCTGCCGTATGGATCGGAAGCCGGTTGAGCGGCGGAGATGCTCTTATTACCGTGCTGTCCGGAGTAAGCGTTATCGTCGGCCATAACTGGCCGGTCTTTTTTGGCTTTCGCGGAGGCAAGGGCATTGCAACTACGATCGGCGTAATGGCTACGCTGAGCTTTTTGCCTGCGTTGTTAGCCGGGATTGTTGCTATTATTTCTATTGTTATTACCCGATATGTTTCTCTTGGCTCATTATTGTTTACTGCACTTTTACCTGTGTTGATTTGGTTCATGGGCCATGATGTATACGTATTTGGACTTAGTCTGCTGCTTTTCTTATTCGCTTGGATTCGCCATCGCAGCAATATCGCGAAGCTTCTGAAAGGGCAGGAAAACAAGATTGGCGCCAAGAAGAATGCATAATTGAATTGTATCGAACGGGAAGGGGATGCACAGGATGCCACAACCGACGAAAGTTGCCGTTCTAGTAGCGGGAAGCTGGGGGACAGCCATCGCCTCCGTCTTGACGGAAAATGAGCATGAAGTTGTGCTTTGGTCGAGAAATCGGCAGCAGGTGGATGAGATCAACACCGAGCACCGCAATCGGCGGTTTCTAGGAGATGCCGAGCTTTCGCCAGGATTGAGAGCAACCGATTCAATGGAGGAAGCGCTGCGAGGAGCAAGTGCGGTTGTCATCGTGGCACCTTCAAGCGCTATGAGGGAGGTTGCAGCGCAGATGAATCCGTTCCTGGATTCGTCGACGCTCGTCATCCATGCAACCAAGGGCTTCGAGACAGGCACCTTGCTTCGGATGAGCTCGGTGCTTGCCGAATCGCTTCGGAACTATGATCCTAATCGTATCGTGGTGCTTTCCGGGCCAAGCCACGCCGAGGAAGTCATAGGACGTAAGCCTACGACTGTGGTGGTTGCCGCCAATGATCTGGAGGCAGCGGAGCAAGCCCAGGATCTATTGATTACTTCCTATTTCCGCGTCTATACGAACCCCGATATTGTTGGCGTTGAACTCGGCGGAGCGCTGAAGAACATCATTGCCCTGGGTGCCGGCCTTTCCGACGGACTGGGCTTCGGCGATAATGCGAAGGCTGCTCTGCTGACACGGGGTCTGGCCGAAATCGCCCGTCTGGGAACGGCCATGGGAGCGAATCAGCTTACTTTCGCCGGACTTGCCGGAATCGGTGACCTTGTCGTCACGTGCAACAGCAAACATAGCAGAAACTGGCGTGCCGGTTACATGCTCGCGCAAGGCCAACTGATTGAAGAAGTGCTGCAGCAGATGGGGATGGTGGTTGAAGGGGTGAAGACGACTCAAGCGGCCTATGCATTGTCTGCGCAGCACGGCATTACGATGCCGATCACGAACGAGCTGTATCATGTGTTATTCAGCGGCAAAGACCCTAAAACCGCAGTTGAGGATTTGATGGGACGCGGACGAACGCATGAGATGGAGGATGTAGCCCGAGGCGGTGCAATGAACTGGTTCCGCTAGGGCAAGAGCCTACACGAACGTCCTGCTCTTCACATATACTACCTCAGATCAAGTTACCAAGCGCACGAGGTGCTTGACTTGAACCTGGGGGAGGTTGAAGGAATGAGCGGGAAGAACGTATCCAAGGATGTATTGAACGTCGTTAAGAAGAAAACCGGTAAAAATGTAACCGAGAAGGATATTCAGAAGCTTGCCAGCGGGGTGAAGCCCTCCACCATGCAAAGCGAGGCGCAATTGCGGCAGCTGATCAAGCAGGTGTCCAATATGGTGAACGTGCCGGTATCGGAATCTACGGTCAATGACTTAATCAAGGCCATCAAGAGCAGCAAGGGCAATCCCAACACGCTGGAACAGCTGATGAAGATGATGACCAAAAAATAAGGGATCCCGTAATAATCATAAGTTTTACGAATTGATGGCATAAGCCGCCGGCAGGCGCGCTTGTGCTTTTTTTGTGGTATACTTGCCTTATCTTTGCAGTTTTGATTGGATTTTTTGAACAAGTTGCCGGATAGGAGTTATGATGATGTCGTCACTGGATAAAATGTGGGCCTCCTTTATTGCCATAGGCCTGATGATTTTTGCCTCTTTTCTCATTACCTTTGCGAGAAATAAAACCACGGGCGCGCTGCGCGCTGTTTTATCTATCATAGCCTTTTTGATGTTCATTCCGATTTTACTGTATATGCTGCTGTCATTACTATAACAAGGAGCTTGGATTACGGATGCTGACAATCAAGGGAAGGCAAATAACCAAAACCGTGGAGGCTGAAGCCGGATTAACCGTGCTGGATCATGCCTTAAAGCATAACGTGGATTTCGGATTTTCCTGTATGCGGGGGACCTGCGCCCGCTGCCGGTGTGTGGTAACTGAAGGGGCGGAGCTTCTTAGCAAGCCGACGGATGAAGAACTTGATCGGCTGGAGCCCGAGGAGCTCGAGCAAGGGTACCGCCTCGGCTGCCAGGCGCAAATTAAGCAAGCGGGGACATTGGCTGCAGCCAATAAGCCGTATTTTTAAGAAGGTGCTGTTTTAGAATGGGTAACAAGGAAAATGAAGTCATGTTGATCTCCCCCGCGGATCCTCTTCGTGAGGCGTTGACCGTAATAGGAAATAGCTTAGAAGGGGCCTCGATTCCATGGCTTGTCGGCGGGAGTACGGGGCTGCTTCTGCAGGGAGTTGCGTTAAACCGGGCTCCCCGGGATTTGGATTTGTATGTGGACGCGAAGCATGCCGCGTCGATGCATCAAGCGTTACGAGCCTTTGCGACGGATCAGCAAGTCTCAAGTCAAACGGGAATCTATCGATCGATATTAAGTCATTACGATATTGCCGGATGCAAGGTAGAGCTGGTCGGGGGCTTTGAGGTTCGTTCCTTACATAGCGAGTATATCGTTGAAGCACAGTTCTTGTATGAGCATGCCGCGCAATCCATAGTGGTTCGTTCACTGGATGAAACGCCTCTGGAGGTTCGTCTGATGCCCTTGATGCATGAACTGATATTCAATGTGCTGCGTGACCGTCCCGACCGGTATGAAGCCATTGCGTCGTTCTGCCGAAGCGTCCATCGTACGGATCATGAGAAGCTTCTGGATACTTTGCTCATTAGAAATCGTATGGCTGAACCGCTCGCCGAGAAGCTGCGGCAGCTATTGGCGCAGGAAGGGGCGGAGGCATAATGGCGGCCCAGATCACGTTTTGGCCTGAGGTGAAACGTATCGAAGTTCGGCCCGGTACGACCGTGCTGGATGCAGCAGGAAAGGCCAGGGTTACCTTGCGTGTGCGGTGCGGCGGGAAAGCCGCCTGCATGATGTGCAAGGTGGTGGTCCGTGACGGACAAGGCTTGTCCCCCATCAGCCAGAAGGAACGGCTGAAGCTGGGAAGCCTGGCGGATCAAGGCTATCGGTTGGCATGTCAAACGAAGATCGTGGGGCAGGCAGAGGTAGAGGTGCCTGAGGATCCTCTGAAGGCGGCGATCCGTCGACAGCTGGAGCTGCAACGAAAGGAGGAGGAGCTATGAAGCGCCAAGCGGGATTGCTGTCCCTGCTGCTGATTTTGCTTCTGCTAAGCGGCTGTATGTACCCTGCCGAGCAGCGTAAGGAGAATCAGCTGACAAGCGGAGAAGGCATTATGCTCGTTCAGAATGCGGTGGATCAGTATAAAGAGAAAACCGGTGTGCTTCCGATCAAAAATAGTGAAGAGACCACGCCGATCTACGAAAAATACCCTATTGATTTCAAAAAGCTGAACGGGAGGTATTTGGGGAGCATCCCCGGAAATGCGTTCGAAAACGGCGGGACGGCCATGTACGTATTGGTCGATGTAGAAACCAAGCCTACCGTAAAGCTGATGGATATTACCTCCTTCCAAATGGTTATCGAAGCTCAGAAGCAAGTGGACGATTACAAGCGAAGCCATAACGGCGAGCTGCCGAAAGGAGCCGCGGTTGCTCCGGGCTTTTCAAAAATCGACTTCGAGCTCATGAACAAGAAAACGGTGGAAGTACCGAGTGTATATACACGCCAGCTTCAGCTTCCTCTGCTGCTTCATGACTCAGGGCAGGTGGCCATCGATTACGCGCCGGAGCTCATGCGCTTAATTGATAAGAAGCAGCTTCAGGCCCAGCTCAAGGGTGATCAGGATCTTCGGGGGCTGCTCGTTCAAGAGGCATTTTATGTTCCTGCCCGTTCGTTTCCTTACCGATGGCACAATGGACAGCCTGTACCGGTAACAGGAGCGTAAATGTTAGTTCATATAAACCTTCACCCCTTTTCGGGAGTGGAGGTTTTTTTCGTTCAACCTGAATATCCGGGAGCAAGCCCACATATATTTGTCAGAGGTGAAGCCTAAGAGGCTCTATCTTGACCATGCGATAGGGCAGCAGCAAGGAGTGATTAAAAAGATAAATATAATACATATTTTCATAAGCCATACATATATTTGTACTAGTCCGAAAGCATGTACGAGTTTCGCCTTAAACAACCTGTAGGAGGGATTCTCATTGGAAAAAGTGGATATCTTTAAGGACATTGCAGAGCGTACTGGCGGGGATATTTACCTGGGGGTCGTTGGAGCGGTCCGTACGGGAAAATCAACGTTTATTAAGCGCTTTATGGAGTCAGTCGTCTTGCCTAACATTCAAAACGAAGCCGAGCGCGCCCGCGCTGTCGACGAGCTGCCGCAAAGCGCCGCAGGACGTACGATCATGACAACGGAGCCGAAATTCGTACCGAACAATGCAGTGCAGCTGCATGTGGCTGAAGGACTGAATGTCAACGTACGCTTGGTGGATTGCGTAGGCTATGTTATTGAAGGGGCAAAGGGCTCTGAAGACGAGAACGGTCCTCGCATGATCAACACGCCTTGGTTCGATGAAGCGATTCCGTTCCAAGAGGCGGCCGAAATCGGGACACGCAAGGTCATTCAAGAGCATGCAACATTAGGGGTAGTCATTACGACAGACGGATCGGTCGCGGAAATTCCGCGTGCCTCCTATGTAGATGCGGAAGACCGGATCATCGCTGAGCTAAAAGAAGTCGGCAAGCCGTTCATCGTCATCGTGAACTCCACGAAGCCGAACTCGGATGCCGCCCAAGAGCTCCGCAGCGAGCTGCAGGCGAAGCATGACGTCCCGGTCGTAGTTACAAGCGTGGCCAATATGAACGAAGACGACATGACAGGTGTGCTCCGTGAGGTGCTTTACGAGTTCCCTGTGCATGAAGTCAATGTCAACCTGCCAAGCTGGGTCATGGTGCTGGAGGAGAATCACTGGCTTCGTTCCCACTTCGAAAACTCCGTTCGCGAAACGGTGCAGGATATTCGCCGTTTGCGCGATGTAGATCGCGTAGTCAGCAACTTCGAGCAATATGAATTTATCGATAAAGCGGCATTAGCCGGTATGAATATGGGTCAAGGGGTAGCGGAGATTGATTTGCACGCGCCGGATGAGCTGTACGACCGCATCCTTCAGGAAGTCGTCGGGGTGGAAATCCGAGGCAAGGATCATCTGCTGCAGCTGATGCAGGAGTTCACGCATGCGAAGCGCGAGTACGATCATTTCGCGGAAGCGCTGGAAATGGTCAAGACGACCGGCTACGGGATCGCGCCGCCGACATTGGCCGAGATGGCGTTGGATGAGCCGGAGCTGATCCGCCAAGGCTCGCGCTTCGGAGTTCGGTTAAAAGCAACCGCGCCTTCGATTCATATGATCCGGGTGGATGTGGAGTCGGAGTTCTCCCCGATCATCGGTACGGAGAAGCAGAGCGAGGAGCTCGTCCGCTATTTGATGCAGGATTTCGAGGACAACCCGCTCAAGATCTGGGAGTCCGATATTTTTGGCAGATCGCTGCACTCCATCGTACGCGAGGGCATTCAAGGCAAGCTCGCCATGATGCCGGACAACGCGCGCTACAAGCTTCAAGAAACACTTGGTCGCATTATCAACGAAGGCTCCGGCGGATTAATTGCCATCATATTGTAATATAACACACCAAAATGCACCCTTTAGGGTGCATTTTTTTGTTTTTCTCTTGAAAATCGGGGAGTGCTGTATTACTATAATGTTGATTTACTTGATATGTACATCACATAACATGTATATTTTTCTTTAAAACGGTGAACAAAGAGAATAAGAGGTTTGATCGCTTTGGGGGGAGGTGAATGGCATGAATAAATCGGATTTGATCAACAAGGTTGCTGAAGCTTCCGAGCTTTCCAAGAAGGACGCAACCAAAGCAGTTGAGGCCGTGTTTGACGCGATCTCGGAAGCTTTGCAAAGCGGTGACAAGGTTCAACTCGTAGGTTTTGGTAACTTTGAGGTTCGCGAGCGCTCCGCACGTAAAGGACGCAACCCGCAAACCGGTGAAGAAATCGAGATTCCTTCCAGCAAAATTCCGGCATTCAAGCCTGGTAAAGCTCTGAAAGATGGAATCCAGTAATAGTACATAGCATCTGCTGACACAAGCGTCCTTGATCTCGATAGTAAGAGGTAGGGCGCTTTTTATATGCCTTTTTTCTTTTTCTCCAGACGGGAAGCAGGAAAGGTACTTTACAACTTCAGGGGACGCAATTATAATAAAACCTAGCATTAACCAATGGCATTGATTCGGGGTATGGCGCAGTCTGGTAGCGCGCACCCTTGGGGTGGGTGAGGCCGTGGGTTCGAATCCCGCTACTCCGACCATGAGGAAGACATCGTCAAAGCGGTGTCTTTTTCTTTTTTTATGGAAAGCTGTGCCGTTCTTGACACTGAACCGCCTTTTTTGGCATAGTAGAATGTAAGTAGAGATGAGTATGGAGGAGACGAGCCAATGGAATCAGGACATAATGATTACTTTGTAGTAAAGGCAAAGGATAACGGCGTGCAGGTGATCGGACTTACCCGGGGCCAAGATACGAAGTTTCATCATACAGAGAAGCTGGATAAGGGCGAGGTTATGATTGCCCAGTTTACCGACCATACGTCGGCAGTGAAAATCCGCGGCAAGGCAGTAATTATGACCAAGTATGGGATCATTGATACAACGGAGGAATAATTTTTCATGTTCCCGCAGGCATAGCCTGCTTTTTTTCGTTGTACAATGATAAGGACAGGTATTCTTGGCCAAGTCATCGCTATCATGGCGATAGGTTTAAGTGCCCGAGGGGGAACGGTCCTTATGAAATGGTTAACGAAAATAGCGGCTACCTCGCTGATCTCCGTTCTGGTAGCCTTAGGCTTATCATGGGTAACCAGGCTGGATGAATCCAGCGGAGTATTTCAGCATCAAAAGCCACAGCCGGTGTCTGAAGAGAACATTGTGGATGTGATTACCAAGATGCCGCTGCACTTGCGGGTCCGGCGGGTTGAGATCACCCATGCGATTGTTTCGGTTGATCTGCTGGCAACCTCATCGTCGGAGCACACCGACGTCGTGAAGGATCTGTACGAAATCCCGACCTATCTTTTCGCGTCCTCGACGAATATCAATCAAGTGCTTGTCCGGGTGCTGGACGGCTCGAAAGAGCAAGCAAGCGGCGGCACACAGCTTCTTGTCGCTTCGGATGCCCGCAGGGAGAAATGGCTCCCGAATGAGCCGAAGGCCCGTCCGGCCAGCACGTATGAGCTGATGCAGTACTTGGATTCCCATTTCTGGATGACGTATTATCCGAAGTGGCAAGAGCGATACGAACAAAAAAGCTGAAGACTTTTATGAAAACCAAACGTCTATTATGAAAAAACGATCGGATTATGCTATAATAATTTAGATTGTCAGAACGTGATTTATGTTACGGTTCGGAGGCTTACATATGAACTCTTATCGCATCCCCGAAATAGCCCGGAAATATTTCGAACACGACATGATTCTTAAGCATACGGAGCTGCCGGTGTTTCCTGAATTCCGCACCCGGCTGCTGTATGCTTTTTTGAATAGGCACAGTGCGCTTTCCGGACACAGCGAGCTTTACACACTCGTGACCTCTTTGGTTCAGATGGGACTTGATACCCATGACATGGTTAGTATCACCAATGATTCCAAGGAGATGAAGGCTGCCCGCTCACGTCAGCTTAAGGTGCTGGCGGGAGATTATTTCAGCAGCCGTTTTTACTACCTGTTGTCTCATGCAGGACATATTGATTTGATCGGGAAGCTGTCGCAGGCCATCTGTGAGGCGAATCGTCTTAAGATGAACATGTATATGACGATGAAGCAGCTCAAGCTTACCGCAGAGGAGTACATCAGGCAAACCGTAGAGGTCCGGTCGCAGCTGTTCTTATCGTTTTCCGTCCTGCTGGACGAAGGGCTGCGCGGGCTGTGGCCGGAAATACTTCGGCTTTTTACCCGTTGCGAGGTGCTGATTCAGGAAATTACCCGATCGGAGAGCGCTGAGGAATTCAGGGACAGCTGGGGCTACTGGCTTATTCTGCAGACAGGCGCGAAGGATGACCGCAAGCTGCTTCAAACCGATGAACCGGATCATTCGAGGCTGCGTTATGTATGGCATAAGTACAAAGTTTCTTCCCAGCTTTATGATATGCTGGATGCTTGCCTCTCGGAGCTGCAGGACAAGCTGAAGGGGATGGAGTCGGAGAAGCTGGGAGCAGAGCTGCTGAATATCGGTGAACCGCTTAGAAAGTACCTTAACGCACCAAGAGTTATAGAAGAAGTATGAGGTGAACTTACGTGGCATCGAAATCCAAGGAACAATTCGTACATTCTGTTTTTGAAAGCATCGCCCCGAAATATGATGTGATGAACGATATTCTCAGCTTTCGCCGCCATAAGGCCTGGCGCAAGTTTACGATGAAGAAGATGAATGTTCAGCCGGGGAGCAAGGCCATCGATATTTGCTGCGGTACGTGTGACTGGACGATCAGCTTGGCGGAAGCAAGCGGGACCGGTGATGTGGTAGGACTTGATTTTAGTCAAAACATGCTGGATGTCGGGGCAGACAAAATCAAACGTCTGCATCTGGACAGGCAGATCAAGCTGATTCGCGGCAACGCGATGGAGCTTCCTTTTGCGGACAATACGTTTGACTATGCGACCATCGGGTTTGCTCTGCGGAACGTGCCGGATCTGGTTCAAGTCATCAAAGAGATGCAGCGCGTGGTAAAGCCGGGAGGCCTCGTGGTTTCGCTGGAGCTTTCGAAGCCGACATGGCAGCCGTTTAAGGGGATCTATTATTTTTATTTCCAGCGTGTGCTTCCGATGCTGGGCAAGCTGCTCGCAAAGAGCTATGAGCAGTACCGTTGGTTGCCGGAATCGCTTGTCTCCTTCCCGGATCATAAGCAGCTGGCTGAGATCTTCCGGAACACCGGACTTACTTCAGTTGAAGCTTATCCGCTTACCGGGGGCGTTGCCGCCCTCCATATCGGAAAGAAGTCCATGGAATAACCGGCAGCATGTCATGAAGGGAGTTGTAATCACACTTGCTCTGGAAAAAGACAAAAATATTCCTGGAAATGATTAAATTTGAGCATTCCATCTTTGCTCTGCCGTTTGCCTTCATGGGTGCTCTCCTAGGATCCGTCGTCGTTTTAGGACATTTGCCCAGCTGGGCGCAAATCGGCTGGGTCACGCTCGCTATGATAGGGGCCAGAACAGCGGCTATGGGTCTTAACCGGATTATTGACAAGACGATCGACGGGAAAAATCCGCGTACGGCACTCAGAGCAATTCCTGCCGGCTTAATCTCTTCGAAGGAAGCTATTATGTATGTTATTTTATCCTTTTTCCTGTTGTTTTGGGCAACATCCAATTTAAGCTCGCTGTCCATGAAGCTTCTGCCGATCGCCGTGTTTTTTCTGGTGATTTATTCCTATACCAAGCGCTTTACATGGGCGTGTCATTTGGTATTAGGCATGACGATTGCGCTTGCCCCGCTGGGCGGCTGGGTGGCCGTCACCAATGAGATTTCCTTCCCGGCGATCGTATTTTATGTTGCTATCGTCTTTTGGCTGGCCGGCTTTGATATTATTTATGCTACACAGGATGAGGAGTTTGACCGGAAGGAAGGCGTATACTCCATTCCTAGTCGTTTCGGTACGGTGAAGGCGCTCAAGATCGCCAGGTCGTTTCATATGATTACGGCTCTTGCATTTTTCGCCCTGTTCTTCTTGACGGATCTGACCTGGTGGTACCTAATCGGCGTATTCATCGCTACGGGACTTCTCATGTACGAGCATTGGATCGTAAAACCGACGGATTTAACGAAGGTGAATATCGCTTTTTTCCATTTGAACAGTATTCTCAGCATTGTGGTGTTCGTCTTTACGTTAATTGATTTGGTGGTGCATCACGGATGACGAGACCATGGGTCATCGGCTTGACCGGCGCCAGCGGAGCGGCATATGGCGTTCGGCTGTGCCGGTTTTTGCTGTCGCAAGGGGAGCATATCCACCTTATCATTACAGATGCGGGATGGAGGGTGCTGAAGGAGGAGCTCGGCTGGGACACCGGCCGCAGAGCCGATACGTTGAACCGGGAATTCGAAGGACTGCCGGGGAAGCTGCAGTATCATCCTATTCAGGATGTAGGCGCGAGTACGGCCAGCGGCTCCTTCCGTACCAAGGGGATGGTTATTATTCCTTGCTCCATGGGGACGCTGTCGGCGATAGCGAACGGAGCCTCGGACAACCTCCTTGAACGTACGGCGGATGTCATGCTGAAGGAAGGACGTCCGCTCATTCTTGTGCCCAGAGAAACGCCGCTTCATGCCATTCACCTGGAAAATATGCTGAAGCTGGCCCGCATGGGTGTGAAGCTCGTGCCCGCAATGCCGGCCTTTTATCAGCATCCGCAGACGATTCAAGATATCGTTGATTTCTTGGTCGGCAAAGTATTGGACATCATGGATTTGGATCATCAATTGTTTAAAAGATGGGGTATGACATATGAACAAGAACCAGCGGGAAATTCGCATCGGGCGGATTGATTTCACGAACGTATGGCCGCTGTTTTATTATTTTCCCGTAACTTCGTTCGGCAGCGAGCTAAAAATAGTGCAGCAAGTGCCTACCGGCCTCAATAAAGCGCTGGCTCAAGGGGAGATTGATGTCAGCGCCATATCCTCTTTTGCTTACGGAGAGCACTTTGACGACTACATGCTGCTTCCGGATATGTCCGTCAGCGCGTATGGAGAAGTGAAGTCGATCCTGTTGTTCCACAGAGTTCCTTTGGAGCAGCTGTCGGACGCAACCATTGCATTACCGACGACTTCGGCGACGTCGATCAATTTGCTTAAGATCATTTTGACGAAATTTTATGGGATTCAGCCTTCTTATGTAGATTCTCCGCCGCATTTGGAAACGATGATGAAGTCGGCCGATGCCGGGCTGCTGATTGGCGATCATGCCATCCGTGCAAGCTGGGAGGAGCAAGGTTATCTGGTTACGGATCTTGCGACGGAATGGACCAAGTGGACGGGGCTCGGGATGTCCTTCGCCGTTTGCGCCATCCGCAAACAAACGGTACGGGAGCTCCCGGACTTGGTGAAACGTGTGTTTGACGGCTTTATGGAAAGCAAGAGAAAGTCCTTGGCCGATCTGACTTCGCTTGTTCAGGACGCTCAGAAGCTGCTGGGAGGCACGCCAACCTACTGGGAAGGTTATTTCAAGAATTTATGCTATGATTTCGGTCCTTCGCAGCAGGACGGGCTGAAGCTATATTATCAGTATGCCAAAGAGCTCGGATTTTTGAAGCGGGATGTGCCGCTGCAAATCTGGAACGATAAAATAACGGTACAGGTGACGGAATGAAATTGTTGGATTTGTATGCCAAGCTAAAAAAAGATATCGGCTTTATCGAAAAGGAGCTGGAGCGCAGCATTGATGTAGAGCATCCTCTGCTGCGGGAGGCTTCGCTTCATCTGCTGAAGGCGGGAGGGAAGCGGATCCGACCGGTGTTCGTCCTTCTCGGCGCCAAGTTCGGTACCTACGACCTGAATCGTGTGAAGCATGTGGCCGTACCGCTCGAGCTGATCCATATGGCTTCGCTAGTGCATGATGATGTCATTGACGATGCCAGCACCAGACGCGGCCAATTGACCGTCAGGTCCAAGTGGGATAACCGGATTGCCATGTATACCGGCGATTACATATTTGCCAAAGCGCTCAGCATTGTAACTCAGCTGCCGAATCCCGCAATTCATCAAATCATGTCCAATGCCCTTGTGGAGATGTCGATCGGGGAAATGGAACAAATCCGTTTCTTCTTCCATGCAGAGCAGTCGGTGCGCGATTATTTGCTGCGCATCAAGAGGAAGACGGCATTGCTGATCGCTATCAGCTGTCAGCTTGGAGCGATTGCGGCGGAAGCCTCCGAAGCCAATGCGCGTAAGCTGTATTCGTTCGGATACAATGTCGGTATGGCGTTCCAGATTCGTGACGACCTGCTCGATTTGTGCGGAACCGAGAAGGAAATCGGCAAGCCGCCCGGCAGCGATGTCAAACAGGGGAATGTGACCATTCCTGTCATTTATGCTCTTCAGGATCCAGAGCTTAGACCGGAATTGCTGCGGGAATTGAACCGCATTCAACAGGAGGACGGACAATGCGATGTCAGTCATTTCCTGAAGCTGATTCGGGGCAGCTCCGGTATCCCGCGTGCGGAAAGCTTAGCTTCGCGTTATATTGATAAGGCCATAGCTGCCCTGGAGGGCCTGCCGGATATTCAGGCGAAGAAGGATTTGATCAGCATCGCCCATTTTGTAGGCAATCGGTCCTATTAATGTGTTATCAGACTAGGAAAGCTGTGGTATAGTGAATTCAGGAAGCATAGCGGCTTCCGTCTACCATATACATAGAAGAATTGCATTAGGGAGGGATGGGTCATGGAACGCACGTTGTTAATGGTAAAGCCGGATGGCGTTCAGCGCGGGCTGATTGGTGAGATTGTCAGCCGATTCGAGCGGAAAGGCTTTCAGCTGGCGGCAGCCAAGCTGATTATGGTTACACCGGAGCTGGCGGCCCAGCATTATGTGGAGCATTACGGGAGGCCGTACTACGATCGGCTTGTCCAATTCATTACTTCGGGGCCAGTGTTTGCTATGGTATGGCAAGGGGACAGGGTTATCGCCCTTTCGCGGCATATGATCGGCAAAACCGATGCGCTGGAAGCGGCTCCAGGCACGATTCGGAGTGATTTCGCCGTACATACGAACTTTAATTTAATTCACGGCTCGGATTCCCCGGAGAACGCCGAACGTGAGATTGCGATCTATTTTGCCAAAGAAGAATTGCTGGACTACAGCCGAGCCATTCAAACTTGGATTTAGTGAGCTACCATACGGGCTAAAGGCAGGAGGATCAGCATGGAGGACCAGGATTTTCTTCTGTTCATCAAGAAGGTGAAGGATTATACGTCCATCGATCTGGCACAGTATAAGGAAGCGCAGATGAAGCGCCGTCTGACGACGCTCCGGATGAAGAAGGGGTATAACAGCTTTGCCGCGTTTTTTGATGCGATGACCAAGGATAAGGAACTGTTCTATGAATTTCTGGATCGGATGACGATTAATGTGTCGGAGTTTTGGCGCAATCCCAATCGTTGGGAGGTGCTCGAGCAGCGGTTTCTTCCGGAGATGCTCCGCAAATCCCGCAAGCTGAAGTGCTGGAGTGCGGCTTGCTCGACAGGGGAAGAGCCCTATACGCTAGCCATGATTTTATCCGAGCTGAATGCCCTTCAAGACAGCCTTGTGCTGGCTACGGATATTGATGAAGGGGCGCTGGAGAAAGCGAAAAAAGCCGTATATGCGGATCGTTCGGTTCGCGATGTGCCGGCGGGTTATCTTAAGAAGTATTACCGTCAAGAAAACTTGACCTATCATATTGCGGATAGCTTGAAGAAAAGCATTCGTTTCCAGAAGCAAAATTTATTGACGGACACGTTCGATACTCAATTCGACTTGATCGTTTGCCGCAATGTAATGATTTATTTCACGGAAGAGGCTAAGCATCTGCTGTACCAGAAGTTTGCGAACGCCCTGAAGCCGGGAGGACTCTTATTTGTCGGCAGCACGGAGCAAATATTCTCTCCGGGTCAATACGGAATGGAGCCTGCGGATACGTTCTTCTATAGGAAAATATCCCAGTAATTGAATAAACCTTTCCAGACCTTCCTATACTAAGGCTATGTAGCAGCTTTAGAGATGTGCCTACAGGTAGGCAGGAGGAGCGTCATGGATAAACGAAAGGTCATAACAGCTTACCGCCGAGGTTTTATTACGATGCAGGAATGTGCACAAATTCTGGGGATTGACTCCATGCAGATCTTGGGACTTGTGAACGAGCCGGATAAGCAGGAGAGACCCTTGGGGTTCAAAAAGCAATCGGTGAACGGATAAGCACGCGGCGGCGCAAGCCGCAGGCTATGCGGTGTCCAAGGCTAACGCCTTAGGCAGCGCTTTTTTTTGTTGCTTTCAGCAGAAAAAGGGAGTTTTTATGCCCAAATCGGGTATATTTATTGTCAAACCGGGGTTGCTGTACTATAATGTTACCATTGTTGTACATAAAAGCGCTAAAGCGTGAAGGAACGTGGAAAGACACGGGATAGGATGAAAGGGGACATATTGGTGAGATACTTAACCGCTGGAGAAACACACGGTCCGCAGCTTACGACCATTATTGAAGGATTTCCGAGCAATATTTCGATTGACTTTGAAGAAGTCAATTTTCAATTGGCAAGAAGACAAAAGGGCTATGGCCGCGGCCGGCGCATGCAGATTGAAAAGGATACGGCGAATATTGTCGGCGGCGTTCGCCACGGGAAAACTACAGGAGCGCCCATAGCGCTGGTCGTTGAAAACAACGACTGGAAGCACTGGACGTCTGTCATGAACATTGAGCCGATCGAGGGCAGTGACGAAACGAAGCGCCGTGTCAACCGTCCGCGTCCGGGTCATGCCGATTTGAACGGCGGCTTGAAATATAACCAGCGCGACCTGCGCAACATTCTCGAGCGTTCCAGCGCCAGAGAAACGACGATGCGTGTAGCTGTCGGGGCAATGGCTCGCCAGCTGCTGAAGGAATTCGGCATCAAGGTGGCCGGACAAGTAATCCGCATCGGCGAGGTAGAGGTAGAGCGCAAGGAGATGCCGATTGATGAGCTGATTCGCGTAACCGAGGAGTCTCCGGTGCGTGTAACCGATAAAGCGGCGGAAGAAAAAATGATTGCAGCGATCGATGCGGCGAAGGAAGACGGAGATACGCTCGGCGGTGTCATCGAATGTATCATTGAAGGTGTACCAGTAGGTCTCGGCAGCCACGTACAGTGGGACCGCAAGCTGGACGGCCGGATCGCTCAAGCGGTGCTCTCCATTCAAGCGTTTAAGGGTGTGGAGTTCGGCATCGGGTTCGAAGCGGCCAAGCGCAGGGGCTCCCAGGTGCATGACGAAATTATGCATGACGAGCAGCGCGGCTTCTACCGCGCATCCAACCGTGCGGGCGGCTTCGAAGGCGGGATGACGACAGGGGAGCCTATCGTGGTCCGCGCGGTGATGAAGCCGATCTCCACGCTGTACAAGGCGCTGCAGAGCGTGGATATTGATACGAAAGAGCAGTTCACGGCACAAGTGGAACGCTCCGATGCATGTGCGGTACCTGCGGCGGGCGTTATCTTGGAAAATGTGGTCGCATGGGAGGTTGCCCGCGCGTTCATGGAAAAGTTCGGCGGCGATTCCTTAGAGGAAACCCGCAGAAATTATGAGGGCTTCTTGGCGCAAGTAAAGAGCTATTGATGGGTGGGGAACCGCTGATGATAAAGGAATTGACAGTTGATCTGGGCGCTCGGTCGTATCCGATCTATATCGGTGAGGGTCTCATCGACAATATCGGGCCGTACTTCGAAAAGCACGGAATAAGCAAAGCTTCCCCGTTATTAATCGTAACGGATGCTCAAGTGGCGGCGCATCACTTGTCCAAAGTGGAGACCGGACTGCAGAAGTCCGGCTTCCGTACGGCCACTTATATAGCCGATGCTGGGGAACAGTCGAAGTCGTTGTCCGTGCTGGAGCAAATCGTCGGCGTCGCTCTTGAAGCGGGGCTGGACCGCAAATCGACGGTCGTTGCGCTGGGCGGCGGTGTCGTTGGCGATTTGGCGGGCTTCGTAGCCGCCTCCTACATGCGCGGTGTTCGGTTCGTTCAGGTGCCTACGACGATCCTTGCTCATGACAGCAGTGTCGGCGGTAAGGTGGCGGTGAACCATCCGCTCGCCAAAAATATTATCGGTGCGTTTCATCAGCCGGAGATGGTTCTCTATGATACGGCTACTCTACAGACACTGCCTGATCGCGAGGTTCGCGCCGGACTTTCGGAGATGGTCAAGCACGGCTTGATCTGGGATGCCGCGTTTACGGACTGGTGTGAGGCCAATGCGGCCAAGCTGGTCGGTTTGGATCCGGAAGCCTTGCAATATGGCTTATACGTGGGCTGCAGCGTGAAAGCGGCGGTTGTTTCCCAGGATGAGCGGGAGAACGATTTGCGTGCGATTCTCAACCTAGGGCATACGATCGGACACGCGCTTGAAGCGGTTGCCGGCTATGGCGAGCTGCTCCACGGAGAAGCGATCTCCATCGGGATGGTAGGTTCTGCGAAGTTATCCCTTCGCTTGGGCCATCCGGAGTACATTTACGAGAAAACCAAACGCGTACTGAAGGCGGTCGGTCTTCCGACGAAGCTTCCGGAGCACCTGGATACGGATGAAATCATGCGCGCTATGATGCATGACAAGAAGTTCCAAGAAGGTCAAATGACGTTTATCATTCCAACCGACATCGGGAAGGTTGAAATCAACAAGAACGTACCTGCGCAATGGGTTCGCGAGGTCGTAGAACAACTAAAACGGGAGGACTGACACATGTACGTACGGGGAATTCGCGGTGCTACTACAGTTGTGAATAATGAAAAGAACGAAATTTTATCCGCAACCACGGAGCTGCTTCATCAAATTATTGCAGAGAACGAGATCGTTCCGGAGGATATCGCCAGTGTCTTCGTAACCGTTACCCAGGATCTGACGGCGACGTTCCCGGCCATGGCCATTCGCCAAATGCCGGGCTGGGATCTTGTTCCTCTTATGTGCTCGCTGGAAATCCCGGTTGAGGGCAGTCTCCCGCTCTGTATCCGCCTCATGGTGATGGTGAACACGGAGAAAAGTCAGGCGGAAATGCAGCACGTGTATTTAAAAGATGCGATGCGCCTGCGTCCCGACTTATCGAAATTGACAAGTGCATAAGTCAGATAGTATAGTATAGATAACTGCTGATTGTGGAGCACAGTCAGTGAGCCGAGCTGAGTAGAGTGAAGACGAGTAGAGTTGAGCCGAGTTTGATTGTTAGGATCCGTTATCGGAAGGTTTCCTTGAGGGTGTAAGGGTTAGGATTATGCAATTATATATATTCCTTTTAGCCCCTCACGGCATATTTTGCCATACCTTTCATAACCATTATTTCCTATCGGCTAATTAACGCCTCTACTTTGCGGTAGAGGTTTTTTGTTTTTCACGAATATGAGGCTAAGTCAAGGAAGAGACGAGAAGAGGAGAGATGACGATGTACACACCGGAAGCCAAAGAAGTGATTCGCCTGGCCAGAGAGTATAACCTGATCCCGGTTGTTCGCCATTTGCTGGCGGATACGGAAACGCCGATTCGCGTGTTTCAGCAGTTTTATCAGGAAAAACGAGCTTTTCTGCTGGAGAGCGTTGAGGGCGGGGTAAAGTGGGCTCGTTACTCCTTCATCGGTACGGATCCTTTCCTGCTGCTGGAGACGAAGAACGGGGTTACACGACTGGAAGGACCGGAAGGGACGAAGGAGTCCTCCGAGAAGCCGCTTGAGGTGCTTAAAGCTCTGCTAAGGCATTATAAGAGTCCTTCTTTGCCGGATTTGCCTCGTTTCACAGGAGGGGCCGTCGGATTCTTCGGCTACGATCTGCTGCAGTATTATGAGAAGCTTCCGAAGCACCGCCAGGATGATCTGCAGATGAATGACCTCCAATTCATGTTCTGCGATCAGGTCATCGTATTCGACCACTTCAAACAGCAGCTGAAGGTGATTGCGAACGTGCACATCCCACCGCAAGGGACGGATGCTGAAATCCTCGCTGCTTATGAAGCCACATGTGCGAAAATCGATGCCACCATCGAAAGGCTGAAAAAGCCGCTGCCGGTCGCCTCCCACAATCCGGTTCCCGATGATGTGGAGCTTGGCGAGGTGAAATCCAACCTGACGAAGGAGCAATTCATCGACAATGTGAATGCAGCCAAAGAATATATTCGCGCCGGCGACATTTTTCAGGTGGTGCTGTCCCAACGCTTCGAGATCGAGACGGAGGTGCAGCCGCTGCAGGTATACCGCATTCTTCGCACGCTCAATCCTTCGCCTTACATGTACTGCTTGAAGATGGACGACGAAGTCATTGTAGGTACTTCCCCGGAGCTGCTTGTCCGCGTCGAGGACGAGAAGGTAGAGACAAGACCAATCGCCGGTACACGTCCGCGCGGTCGGACCACGGAGGAGGATCTTGCGCTGGAGCAGGAGCTGCTGGCTGACGAGAAGGAGCGGGCGGAGCACCTGATGCTGGTGGATCTCGGACGCAACGATATCGGGCGCGTCAGCGAATTCGGCACGGTGAAGTGCGATACGTTCATGCAGATTGAGCGATACTCGCACGTAATGCACATCGTCTCGAACGTGACAGGCAAGATTGCAAAGGATAAGGACTTTTTCGATGCGTTCATTTCCTGTTTGCCGGCGGGTACGGTTTCGGGCGCTCCGAAGCTTCGGGCGATGGAAATCATTGCGGAGCTGGAGAACGAAGCCCGCGGAGCTTATGCCGGGGCGATCGGATATCTTGGCTTCTCCGGCAATCTCGATACGTGCATTACGATCCGGACGATTATTTTCAAAGGCGGAAAAGCCTATGTGCAGGCTGGTGCGGGGATCGTATGGGACTCCGTGCCTGAGAACGAGTATCAGGAAACGGTAAACAAGGCCAAAGGCATGCTGAAGGCGATTCGCATGGCGGAGGCGGTATTTACACCTAAGAAACCGGCCTATGCGCTGATCAATCACGATTATTATCAATAGGATTGATTTACTCATTACATGGGGGGCGAGGATATGGAACAGGTAGTACAACCGTTAACCGTACAGCAAGCCATTCAAAAAATTGTCAGCATGCAGCACTTGACGCGTGATGAAGCACGTGAGGTGATGTCGAACATTATGGAGGGCGGGGCGACGCCTTCCCAGATCGGCGGATTGCTCACCGCGCTTCGCATGAAGGGCGAAACGATAGAGGAAATTACCGGATTCGCCGAAACGATGCGCGCCAAGTCCAATCGGGTACTGACGGAGCAAAGCAACCTTCTGGATACGTGCGGTACCGGTGGGGACGGAGCGGATACGTTCAATATCTCGACAACCTCCGCTATCGTTGCGGCAGCCGGAGGGATTCGAGTTGCGAAGCACGGCAACCGGGCGATGTCGAGCCGCAGCGGCAGCGCGGACGTGCTGGAGGCGCTCGGCGTGAACATTCAGCTGAATCAAGAGCAGGCGGCCCGCTGCCTGGAGCAGGTAGGCATCTGCTTCATGTTCGCTCAGCTGTACCACCAATCGATGAAGCACGTAGCGGTGCCTCGCAGGGAGCTTGGCGTGCGTACGGTGTTTAATTTGCTGGGCCCGCTTACGAATCCGGCTGGGGCGGATCGCCAGGTGCTGGGAATCTTCGACCGGAGCAAGACGGAGACGATGGCATGGGTGATGCAGGCGTTGAACGTAAAGCAAGCTTTGGTTGTTGCAAGTCTCGACGGCTTGGATGAGATCAGTATCTCGGCGCCTACTCAAGTGACGGAGCTGAAAGAAGGCCACATTCAAACCTATGAAATTACGCCTGAGCAGCTGGGGCTGAAAACGTACAGCCTGAAGGAAGTGGTCGGCGGGGACGCGGTCCATAACGCGCAGATCATCCGCAGCATTTTTGCCGGGGAAAAGGGAGCCTGCCGCGACGTCGTGCTCGCTAACGCGGGCGCATGCTTCTATGTGACGGGGCTTAGCGGCTCGTTGCAGGAGGGTGTACAGCGAGCGGCGCAGGTGATCGACAGCGGCCTTGCGCTGCAAAAGCTGGAGCAGTTAGTCCAATGTACAGGAGATATGAGCCATGTTTCTTGATAAAATTGTAGCAACGAAGCAGCAGGAGGTTGCCTTACTGAAAGAAAAGGTAACCATCGGGGAGATGGAGAAGCAGATTGCATCGCTCCCCCCCTGTCTTGGTTTTGAAAGAGCCTTGACTGCAGGGCGCAAGCGCCCCATGGGTTTGATTGCAGAGGTGAAGAAGGCTTCACCGTCCAAAGGACTGATTCGTGAGGATTTTGAGCCGGTAGGTCTTGCCAAGGCGTACGAAGCGGCAGGGGCGGACTGCATTTCCGTTCTGACCGATGTACAGTACTTTCAGGGCAGCAACGATTATTTGACTCAGGTCCGAAAATCCGTCGGACTCCCGCTGCTTCGGAAGGACTTTACGATTGATGCGCATCAGATTTATGAAGCGCGCGTCATCGGCGCGGATGCCATTCTGCTTATCGCAGCGATCCTCACTACTGCTCAGATGAAGGAGTTCAGCCAAATTGCTTCCTCCATCGATCTGGATACACTGATCGAGGTACACGACAAGGAAGAATTGGATAGGGTGCTAGAGCTCCATCCGACACTCGTCGGCATCAACAACCGGAACCTGAAGACGTTCGTGACGGATCTCAAAACGACCGAGGAGCTTACCCGCCATATTCCGAAGGGCGTGACTGTAGTGAGCGAAAGCGGCATATCCAAGGCAGAGGAGATCGGTTATTTGCAATCCATCGGAGCTCAAGCCGTTCTAGTGGGTGAGCATTTCATGCGTCAGCCGAATGTAACCGAGGCGGTATACGATCTGCTGGGCAGCCGCACGGACGCTGTAAAGGAGTAGCCACATCATGCCAAGTGTGAAAATATGCGGGCTGCAGACGGCCGATATGGTACGTTCGGTCGCTTCGCTTCCCGTCGACCATATCGGGTTCCTCTTTGCCCGAAGCAAGCGCCAGGTAACAGTGGAGCAAGCGTCGGAGCTCCTACGTGTACTTCGGGAGACGGGGAAATCCGGAAAGCCTGAGGCGGTGGGGGTGTTCGTGAACCCGGCGATAGAGGAGCTTCAAGCGATTATGACGGCTGCCCCTTTGGATATCATTCAGCTGCACGGGCAGGAGAGTCCGGAGTTTTGCCGTGCGGTGAAGGAAGCTTTCCCCGGCGCAAAAGTGCTGAAGGTTTGGTCGCTTGCCGGCCAATCGGAGTCCTCCCTAACGAAGGAGCAGGTGAGCGCTCAGCTCGAACCGTTTCAGCCCTATATTGACGGAGTGCTGCTGGATACGTTTGATCCGGTATATGGCGGAGGCTCAGGGAAAACCTTTGCCTGGGATACGATACCGCCTTATCAGGCATGGTGCCGGGAAGCTGGGATTCCGCTGCTGGTTGCAGGGGGACTTCATCCGGAGAATGTGCAGGACCTGCTGCATACGTATGGTCCTGACGGGGTTGATGTTTCAAGCGGAGTGGAGACGGACGGAACCAAAGACATTCATAAAATTCGCAGTTTCGTAGAAAGGGTGAAGGCCAATGTTTAACGGACCGGATGAGCAAGGACGATTCGGGAAGTTCGGCGGACGTTATGTTCCCGAGACGCTTATGAACGCATTGATCGAGCTGGAAGAGGCATATAAAAAATATTCGAAGGACGAAAGATTCCAGCAGGAGCTCCATTACTGGCTGCACCGTTACTCCGGAAGACCGACGTCTCTCTATTACGCAGGACGTTTAACCGAGCATTTGGGCGGAGCGAAAATTTATTTGAAGCGCGAGGACCTCAACCACACCGGCGCACACAAAATCAACAACGCACTCGGTCAAGGCTTGCTCGCCAAGTGGATGGGGAAGAAAAAAATCATCGCGGAAACCGGCGCAGGACAGCACGGTGTAGCTACCGCAACGGTCGCAGCTCTGCTGGGCTTTGAATGCAAGGTATTCATGGGCGAGGAGGACACAAAGCGTCAGCAGCTCAATGTGTTCCGGATGAACCTGCTCGGCACTGAGGTAGTGCCCGTAACCTCCGGCACCCGGACGCTTAAGGATGCATGTAACGAAACGCTCCGCTACTGGGTCAGCCATGTGGAAGACACGTACTATATTTTGGGCTCGGCTACAGGTCCGCACCCTTACCCGATGATGGTTCGCGACTTCCAGCGCATTATCGGCGACGAATCCCGCAAGCAAATTTTGGAGCTGGAGGGCCGGCTGCCTCATGCCGTTGTGGCGGCGATTGGCGGGGGCTCGAACGCGATCGGTATGTTTTATCCGTTCGTGAATGACGAGAAGGTGCGTCTGATCGGTGTTGAGGCGGCAGGTAAAGGTGTGGAAACGGAAGAGCATGCCGCCACGATGACCAAGGGAAGCCACGGGGTATTCCAAGGCTCGATGAGCTACCTGCTGCAGGATGAGTACGGACAAGTACAAGAGGCTCATTCGATCTCGGCCGGGCTGGATTATCCAGGCGTCGGACCGGAGCACTCGTATCTGAAGGATACAGGCCGTGCAGAATACGTACCGATTACCGATAAGGAAGCATTGGACGCGCTGCAGCTCCTCAGCCGCACGGAAGGCATCATTCCGGCACTCGAGAGCGCTCACGCGATCGCTCAAACGATGAAGCTGGCTCCTACGATGAATAAGGATGAAATCATTGTGGTCAGCTTGTCGGGCCGCGGAGATAAGGACGTCGAAGCAATCATGAAATATTTGGGGGGGAATTCGAATGAATCGCATTGATCAAAAATTCGCCGAGCTGCGGGAGAAGCGGCAAACGGCATTCATTCCCTTTTTGACCATTGGTGATCCCGACGTTCGCACTTCCATTGATATTATCAAGGAGCTGGAGAAGGGCGGAGCCAGCATCGTAGAGCTCGGAGTACCGTATTCCGACCCGCTTGCCGACGGTCCGGTGATCCAGCGTTCCTCCGGCCGTGCGTTGAAATCGAACCGGATCTCCATCCGGGACGTGATTCATGCGGCGAAGCAGGCAAGAGAGGAAGGCTGCGAGCTGCCTTTTGTCCTGTTCACCTATTACAATCCGGTGCTGCAAATGGGGCTGGATCGTATATTCCCTATCCTAAAGGAAAATGAAATCAGCGGACTCATCATTCCCGACCTGCCGATGGAGGAGGACCAGGAGGTTCGCGAGCTGGCGGAGAAGCATGGGCTTCACCTGATTCCGCTTGTAGCTCCTACCTCAAACGAGCGAATTCAGCGGATCGTCTCCCGTGCGTCGGGCTTCGTATATTGTGTCTCTTCGTTAGGGGTTACGGGGACTAGAAGCGAATTTCATAGCGGAGTGGATGAGTTCCTGAAGACGGTAAAAAGTGTAACGGATCTGCCGATCGCCGTCGGTTTCGGGATCTCGAATCGGGAGCAGGTCGTTCGTTTTGCAGAGACCTGCGACGGGATCGTTGTGGGCAGCGCACTGGTCCGACAAGTGGAGGAAGTGCTTCCACTCCTTGCTTCGGAGCAAACAAAGTCGCAGGGACTCTTGCAAATTCGCAATTTTGTGAGAGAATTAGTGGGAGAGTAATAGCACTTTTCCATTTTCCTATACGTAGAGAGGTGACCGGCTATGCAGCCTAAGAAAAATATTGTTCATTTACCGGTTTATCAACCGGGCAAGCCGATGGATGAAGTCAAGCGGGAGCTTGGATTGACGGAAGTAATCAAGCTTGCCTCCAACGAGAATCCGTTCGGCAGCTCGCCGAAGGCGAAGGAGGCCATCGTGGCGATGGTCGACCAAGCAAGCATTTATCCGGACGGCGGGGCTGTCGAGCTGACAACGGCGCTTTCCGCGCACTTTGGCGTGCAAAACAATCAAATCATTTTCGGTGCAGGGTCGGACGAAATTATTCTAATGATCGCCCGCGCTTATCTGGAGCCGGGTAATGAAACGATTACGGCTACTCCGACATTCCCTCAGTATAAGCACAATGCGGAAATCGAAGGAGCTGTCATCATCGAGGTTCCGGTCGACGCGAACGGCAAGCACGATCTTGATGCCATGCTGTCGAAGGTTACGGATCGGACGAAGGTGATATGGCTATGCAACCCGAACAATCCGACAGGCACCATGAACACCGAACAGGAAGTTCGCGCATTTCTGGATGCGGTGCCGAAGCATGTACTCGTAGTCCTCGATGAGGCCTATGCCGAGTACAATGTAAGCGGCCAGTATCCCGACAGTATTGCCATGCTCAAGGAATACGACAACATTATCGTGCTGCGCACCTTCTCCAAAATTTTCGGTCTGGCATCACTGCGGATCGGTTATGGCATCGGGCATCAGGATGTGATTCGATCCATCAATCAAGTTCGCGAACCGTTCAATACGACCAGCTTTGCACAGAAGGCGGCATTGGCTTCTATCCAGGACTCCCAATTTATCGAGAAGTGCCGTGATGCGAACGCCAAGGGCATTAAGCAAATTACCGCACGATTCGATGAGATGGGGCTTGACTACTTCGATGCTCACGGCAACTTCATCATGGTGGACGTAAAGCGCTCCGGTAAGGCGGTGTTCGAGGCGCTTCTGCGTAAAGGGATTATTATCCGACATGATGCAGGCTGGGGCTATCCGACAAAAATCCGCGTTACGGTCGGCAGCGAGGAGCAGAACGAGAAGTTCCTGTCCGCGCTTAGCGAAGTGCTGAGTGAAGTGGCCGTGTCCTCATGACCAAAATTGCGATATTCGGCGTAGGCTTGATCGGAGGCTCGCTCGCCTTGTGCTTCAAAGGGAAGCCGGGGGTGACGGTCGTCGGCCATTCGAACAATCCTGCGTCCGTAGAAAAATATATGAAACGGGGAGTGGTGGATTATGCCACCACCTCGTTGGAGGAAGCCGCAGCCGATGCGGACTTTCTTTTTGTCTGCGTGCCGGTAGGGAACTTGGAGGAGTATTTGTTAAAGCTGACCCGGCTGCCCCTGAAGCCCGGCTGCATCATTACCGATGTAGGCAGCACAAAAGCATCCGTAGCTGCGTACGCGGCAGGTTTAGAGCTGAGAGACGTGCATTTTATCGGCGGACATCCGATGGCGGGTAAGGAAAAGTCGGGAGTGGAGGCGGCCACTTCACTTCTGTTCGAGAACGCCTTCTATGTTCTGACACCGGAAGCAAATACACCTGCGGAGGCGTATGATCGGCTGGTGGAGCTTCTCAGCTGGACGAAGGCGCATATCGTTAAGCTTGACGCGAAATCACATGATACGATTGTCGGGGCCATCAGCCATTTGCCCCACGTCATTGCCGTTGCCTTGGTGAACCAAATCGCCAATTACAACCGCTCGAACGATCTGTATCAGCTGCTCGCCGCAGGCGGCTTCCGGGATATTACCCGCATCGCCTCCAGCGATCCGATCATCTGGCGTGACATCCTGATCAATAACAAAGATGTGATGTTAAAGCTGCTCTCCGATTGGAATCTGGAGATTGCTCGATTTATCGAGTTGATTCAGACGGAGAACGGTGAAGCCATTCAGGAGGAATTCCGTCTGGCTGGAAGCTTCCGGAATAACTTGCCGGAGCGGCGTAAAGGCGTTATCCATTCCTTCTACGATATTTATGTAGATGTACCGGACCATCCGGGGGTCATCGGTCAAATTACGATGCTCCTGGGCAACCACAAGGTCAATCTGAGCAATATTCAAATTATTGAAAGCAGGGAAGATGTGCCGGGAGTGCTCCGTCTTTCATTTGGGGAAGAAGAGCACATGGACAAGGCACTCGAGCTGCTGAAGAAGGATTACACGGTTCACGTGTAATCTTTTTTTTAAATTTAAAGGTAACCGTTTTCAAAAAAACCATTGACAGATTGTAAACGGATACATATAATAAAAGTACAGTATGGTTTCTCTCCACTCCTATCCGAATAATGGCACTATGTGCAACCACCTGAAATTCAGGTGGTCTTTTTTTTTGTGATAGTTGTTTACTCTCTCGCATTACATATATAGGGGGCATCTGTTCCTTCTCATGAGCATTCCTTAGTAGGATTGCACACCTTTTTTTGGTAATTTCTCTGAAAGATGTCGGAAAAGCAGGATTTTTGACTATGTGCAACGAATCTTACACTAGAGTCGATTTATTCTAAATATTTTTTAAAATGATACCGCAACTTTTCTACTCCCCTAACAGTAAAATTAGTAACGTCACTGGGAGTAAGCAGGAATCACAAGGAGGGTCGCAAGTAATGACCGATTCCCAGTTGATCAGAGAGATCAAGGACGGCAACGTTCAGCTCTACGACGAATTGATGCGCCGATATGAACGCAAAATATTGGCTTTTATATATCACATGCTGAAAAGCTCGCAGATGGAGTCGCTGGCCGAAGACCTCTGCAACGAGACCTTCTACAAGGCGTATCGCAGTCTTCACTCGTTTCGAGAGGTGGAGGCAACGTTCTCCACTTGGCTGTACACCATTGCGCGCAATACGGTGTTAAGCGAGCTGCGCAAGCATAGGAGCATTAAGGTTTCCTTGGAGGAAAGCGGCCATACGCCGCAAACATCGTTAGATACGCTGCCGGAGCAAACCGTGCTTCGCAACGAGAAGGTGTTAATGGTCAGGGATGCGATCAACAATTTGCCCGAGAAGCAAAGATCCGCGTTGATTCTGCGTGAATACGACCAGCTCGATTACCAGGAAATCGCGAATATATTAGGGCAAACCGTAAGTTCGGTCAAATCGTTATTGTTTCGAGCCAGAGCCAGTGTGAAGCTGCAGCTTGAGCCGTACTTTGTGGAACCGATCTTGGAGGAGTACGAGGGGATGAACCGGAGATGAAATGCGAGGATATTCAAGAATTGTTCGCCGAATATTGGGATTTGAATGAGCGTGATTTGAAGCGGCAGGCCGTGGACGAGCACATCAAGCATTGTGTACAATGTGCCGAGGAATTCGAAATGTGGCGGGAGAGCGAGGATCTGATCAAATCGGTAACGGAAACGATGGGAACAGAGCGGCAAGCGCCGATCATTTCAGAGAGCGTGATGAAGCGTATTTATCAAGACGAGTCCTGGAGAGTTCCGGTAGGCGACAAGCTGTACCATTTCTCCTACAAAATGCGCAGAAACGTTACTGCTGTCGTTGCCTTCTGTCTGACCTTGTTCATTTTTACGTTTGTTTTTTCGGCAGCCGGTGGCTTTTCGTCCGATACCGTGGCAAGCCAGCAATCGTCCGTCTTCGGACGGCTTGGGGAGCCTGTCGTGATCGCAGGAAGCAGCGGGGATTCGATGAATGTGCACTCCATGCCGACGGCGGTGGCCAGTCTCAAGGGTTTCAACGAGCCGTTTATGTATAAAGTAGGACCTATTCAGACCGTGAAGGATTACATGATGTTTTTGTCGCTGCTCGGTCTAACATGCACTTTGCTCATTATGAACTGGCTTTCGCGAACCCGCTCGTAACGATAGGCGGTTGACCCCTTGCGGAGGGGTTTTTCTTTTTTAGCCTACTTATCCTTTAAGAATAGGAGCAAAGTCCATGATTCAGCTCGGATTGATTCGTCACGGTACAACGGAATGGAATTTGGAAGGCAGAATGCAGGGACAAATGGACACGCCGCTGGCCGAGGTGGGCAGGGTTCAAGCCAAGCTGCTTGCGAATCGGTTGAAACACGAAGCGTGGGATGGGATCATTGCCAGCGATTTGATGCGAGCCCATGAAACCGCGCTAACGATTGAGAAGGTCACAGGCGTTCCTTTATTAGGTGTTGACGCCCGTCTTCGGGAACGAGCCTTCGGTCAGCTGGAAGGGACTACGGTTCAGGACAGGATAGCCAAATGGGGAGAAGACTGGCGCGAGCGGGAGCACGAGCTCGGTCTGGAAAGCGATGATTCCCTGCTGCAGCGATGGGATTCGTTCGTTAGCGAAACGGAGCAGGTCCATCCCGGCAAAAAACTGCTGATTGTCAGCCATGGGGGATATATCGTACCGGTGATTACCCGTATCCTGCAGGGTCCCCTGGAGGAGCATCTGAACAATACTTCCCTAACGGTTCTCTATCGCAACGAGAAGCAATGGGATATTCGTTTGCTTAACTGTACCTTGCATTTAAATGAGCTAAGCACATAAATTTCGCTTTGTAAACGTCTGTTACCCGGGAATTCCGGCACAGACGTTTTTTTCATTTTCTCGTGAAATACCGTTTAAAACCGGAACATTTTCCCATAATGGGTAGTAAGAACAACCTTTCAAGAAAGGAGAACGCCATGAATTTAGCCGATATGCTCAGCTATGCCGATATCCATGACTTGAGCCGTATCGCAAGAACGTATGAGTGCGAATGCAACGGACATTCCAAAAATGAGCTGATCCAATCCATCTTATCGACCGTATGCCGGAAGGACGTATTCGAGCGGCAGGTGGATGATTTGACCATGGAGGATATCCGATTTTTGAATTCCCTGATCTTCGACCCACGCGGCGCTTTCAGCCTGGAGGAACTTATCGCGCGGGTCCAGCAAAGCCGGTTTGTCAAAGATGAATCTGGAGAACCATGGAACCCAAGGGACATGATTAGCAGGTTTAAGCAGCGCGGCTGGCTGTTTAACGGGTATTCCCAACAAACGAGATATTTGTTCGAGGTCCCGGCCGATTTAAAGAAAAGGTTCGTTTCGGCTTTGGCAAAGCAATTTCAACAGCGTCTGATCGAGACGGAAGAGCCTGCGGTTTATCGGGACGAGCAGCAGCTGATTGTCGAGGATATCGGAAACTTCCTTCGCTTCCTGCGCAATCAGGAAGTGATGCTTACTGCAGAGAATGTGATGTACAAGCGGAATCTTCAGCAAATTCTGGAGACGTTGTCCGTTCGGGAAGAGCTGGTCCCCAAAACGGCCTGGAGATTTGGCTACGGAAGAATGTTTCGGGATTACCCGAATCGCTTTTCCTTCATTTACGACTATTGCTATTACAACGATTTGATTACCGAGCATAATCAGGTGCTGGCGTTAACGGAGCTCGGAAAGGCGAGAGTGGACGAACGGCAAAAGGAAGATCTGCTTCAAGTGTACCGCTTCTGGTTGAGGCTGTATAAAGGCGCCATCCCCAACTTGCAATCACTGGTACAATGGCTGGATAAGCTGGCCTCCCGCACATGGGTAACGGCCGCGTCGTTAAAGGAAGCGATCGGCCCGCTCATTCGTCCGTTCTATTATGACAGCCCAGACTCCATATTGGAGCAAAGAATTTTGCAAATGATGATGCATTTGGGACTCGTGAGGATCGGAGAGGATGAAGCCGCAGGCAGGGTCGTCCAGGTGACGAAGCTCGGCTCCAGTTTGATTGCAGGCATCTATGTTCCGGACGAGGACAAGATTGTGATCCCCTTTGACAACCCGTAAGAAAGCCTGCTACAATCACTCCAAAACTTGGAGTCGAAGGAGTGTTCGTCATGCTGCACAGCTATAATGGGATCTTCCCCAAGATTCATCCGTCGGTTTATCTCGCCCCCGGAGTTCAGATCATCGGGGATGTGACGATTGAAGAAGGCGCGAGCATTTGGTTCAATACGGTATTGCGCGGAGATCTCGCTCCGATTCGAATCGGCCGGCGAAGCAACATTCAGGATGGCTGCGTAGGTCATGTGAACACGGATCAACCCCTGATAGTCGAAGAGGATGTTTCCGTCGGACACGGCGCCATCATTCATGGCTGCCTTATAGGTAAAGGCACATTAATCGGGATGGGGGCGATTATCCTTAACGGCGCCACTATCGGTGAATATGCTTTAGTAGGTGCCGGTTCGCTTGTGACGGAAAACAAGACGATCCCCTCCCGTACATTAAGCTTAGGCTCACCGGCCGCCGTCGTACGCGAGTTGAAAGAATCCGACCTGGAGCGGATGAAACGGACGACTGACGGCTACGTGCTTCGCGGAATAGAGTACCGGGAGCAGGGCGGGAATCGGCAAGCTTAAACAGACTGGCTGGCTGTATCAAGTAACATTATATGAGTTCGTATTCTTGACCCGGTTGGAGGTAGGATTCATGGGCAAAATGAACGTATCTAACGACGTGATGCTGAGCTTGTTTGCGGAAATGGTGCTCGATGAGGCGCTGCGAAGGCATAAGGAGCAATATTTGTACAAGGAAATCGATCAAGCGTTAGCAAAGGGAGACGAGTCTGCGTTTCTTGCCTACACTACTGAGCTGAAGTCACTGCGCTCCCTGGGACCTCAATAAGTGTTATATAAAATAGGCGTTTTCTTGAAAGACATATGAAGCGGATTCATATGTCTTTCTTTGTGTGCTAAAGTAGAGGGGACTAATGTATAGCAGGTACGTAGGAAGGAGCAGAGAGAAACTATGAAATTCAGCGATATTGAAGAGCAAGGCTGGGCCGAGCTTGCCCCCTTTCTGGACACTTGCTTGCTGCCGATCACGGGTATGACCGGAGCGGAGCAGCCGTGGGAAGCTACGCGGGCCTTGGAGGAGCTTAGAGACGCACTTGACGGGCTGGAACAGCCGTTTAAAGGCAGGGTGGTCACATATCCAGCCCTTCATTATTTGCCCGAAGGTGAGGCGGGGGAGCTGCTGCTCGGCAGGCTGTGCGACAAGCTGCGGAGCTCCGGCTTTCGATATGTGGTCGCCGTTACCGCCAAGTCGGAGGAGGAGCTCCCGCTCTCGAGGGGAAATCGCGATCTTCTTCTTCGCGTAACGCCGGAGGAGCTGGGAACGGCGCCCCAGGACACGAAGCGCAGGCTGATGGAAGAAGTAACGGGTCTATGGGCGGGAAAACAATCCTAAACGTCTCATGTATGTTTCGTGGGAATATTGTTAATTCTATGTAAGCAAACAGGCATTTTCTGTGAGCAGGACAGTTGTGACAATTTCGTTAAAAGTAGTCTTAGAGCTTGCGGTAATGGTGGGCAGAGACTATTCCCAATCCTTGACGCACTAGGTGTCGTAAGCTATTATTAGTAATGTCCTAAGTATATGGTGTAAAGTTATGTCGAACGACTGATATATGTTGCAAAAGGGGGTAGAACGAGAATGAACGATCACACGAATCAAGATTCGCAGCATCAGGGTCAGAAGCCGGTGAAACGTCGCGAGATGTCCAGGCGGCAGTTTCTTTCCTATACCCTTGGCGGAGCCGGTGCCTTCATGGGAGCCGGAATGTTAGTCCCAATGCTTCGATTTGCAGTAGATCCTGTCCTTCAACCGAAGACAGCTGCAGCATGGGTGAAGGTTGTGGAGGAGTCAAAGGTCACAGCGGAGCCGAAATCTTTCAAATTCAAGATTCATCAAGTGGATGGCTGGTATGAGAGCGATCCTGAGCTTGAAGCTTGGATTTCCAAAGGCGCGGACGGCAAAATCTTCGCTTTGAATCCAACATGTAAGCATCTTGGCTGTACTGTTAACTGGAACGGAAATCCGGAATTCAAGGATCAGTACTATTGCCCTTGTCACGGCGCGCATTATACCGCTGAAGGCAAGACTCTTGCAGTAGCTCCGGTTTCGCTTGACGAGTACGAAGTGAAAGTGGAAGGCGGCTTCGTCTACGTCGGTCAATTGGGGCCGAACAAGAGGCACAAATAAGGAGGCGTAACATCAGATGTTTAAAAACGTCTATAACTGGATCGATGAACGTCTTGATATCACGCCGATGTGGAGAGACGTAGCGGACCATGAGGTTCCGGAGCACGTTAACCCGGCGCATCACTTCTCCGCTTTCGTTTATTGCTTTGGCGGATTGACATTCTTCATCACAGTTATTCAGATTTTGTCCGGTATGTTTTTGACGATGTACTATGTGCCGGATATTATTAACGCATACGCAAGTGTCGACTACCTGCAGCACAAGGTAGCATTCGGCGTCATTGTACGCGGTATGCACCACTGGGGAGCGAGCTTGGTTATTGTTATGATGTTCTTACATACCCTTCGGGTTTTCTTCACAGGCTCTTATAAAGCGCCTCGTGAAATGAACTGGGTTGTTGGAATGCTGATTTTCTTCGTCATGCTGGGTCTTGGTTTGACAGGCTACCTGCTTCCGTGGGATAACAAAGCCTATTTTGCCACCAGCGTTACGCTCAAGATTGTAGAATCCGCACCGCTGATTGGACCATATGCCAAATCCTTCCTGCAAGGCGGCGAGATTGTCGGGGCCCAAACGTTAACGAGATTCTTTGCTTTGCACGTGTTCTTCTTGCCTGGCGCTTTGCTGGCGCTGCTCGCCGGACACTTCTTCATGATCCGCAAGCAAGGGATTTCCGGTCCTCTATAATCAAACCGATCTTGACAATGTAAGTTTTCGATTCGAGAAAACGAAAAGGAGGGGCAAATCGTGGCTCACGGTCCTAAATCTGACGAAAAAATTGTTTATGTTGGAGATTCCCGCGTGCGTGTCAAAACGTCGCGCCCGGTGCAACCTGATTTCTCCGCATATCCCGGAAAGTCGGAAGTCTTCATTCCGAACTTCCTTCTGAAGGAATGGATGGTAGCTGTCGTCGTGCTGGTCGGTATTCTTGTATTGACTATGTCCGAAGCAGCGCCGCTAGGTTATCCGGCGGATCCAACGAATACGGCATTTATTCCAATGCCGGACTGGTACTTCCTGTTTATGTACCAGCTTCTTAAGTACCCGTATACTTCAGAGGGCTACTTGATTTTTGGTACGGTTGCTATTCCTGGTATCGCCTTTGGATCTTTGCTTTTGGCTCCTTTCCTGGATACGGGGAAAGAACGACGCTTCTATCGTCGTCCGATCGCTTCTGCTCTTATGCTGCTTAGCTTGGTTGCTGCAGGTTACTTGACCATTGTTTCTTGGTCTCACTACCAGCACGAGCTGAAAGATAAAAACATCATCCCAGAGCACATTAAACGTGAGCAAGAGGCGCATGCAGCAAAAGGACAAGGCGGCAGTGAAGGCGGCGCACCGAAGAAGCAAGCGGCTGCTTCCATTGTTGCAGCGGATGATCCTGCTGCTGAAATTTACAAAAAATCGACTTGCGTAGCATGTCACGGCGGCGAATTGAAGGGAATGCCTTCCAATGGAGTTCCGGCGCTTCGCGGCGTAGGCGACAAGCATGACAAAGCTGCGATCTTGAACATCATGAAACAGGGTGTAGGCAATATGACAGCCCAATATGAAGCGAATATCAAAGGCGGCTTAACCGATGCCGATATGGATAAGCTGGCCGACTGGCTCGCTCGTCAAAAGAAATAAAACACCAAACCTGGTCGCTAACTCTGCGGTCAGGTTTTTTTAAATGAAGCTACGGGAGGAACCCCCTTGTCGCAATGGAGCTTGTCATACTTTTTCTCAAAAGAATTTTTAGGAAGCAGATGGATGCTGTGGGGGCTCTTCTGGACCAATCTGCTAGGAACCGCGTACGGGTACATATGGTATGGAAATCAGCTGAAATTTACGATCGAATTTTACCCGGCATGGCTGCTGCCGTTCGTCCCGGATAGTCCGACAGCAAGCTTGTTCTTTACATGGTTTCTTTTTTATTTGCTTATTTCCGGATCGAGGGAAAACGAAAACCCCTTCGAGGTCAAGAGAGGAAGCGGACTGCGAAGCTTTGTTGAGGCGTTTGCGGTCGTGACTTCCATTAAGTATGGCGTATGGGCGGTAGCCATGATCTTCTGGGGAGCTTCCCAGGGAGATCCGCTGGGCTGGCAGGATTGGATGCTTTCTATATCCCATCTGGGTATGGCGGCCGAAGCGCTGCTGTATTGGCGTTTCTTCCAATATCGCTGGCCGGCTATCCTTTTGGTTGCGGTTTGGACGTTTAGCAACGATTATATGGATTACGGAATCGGAATTTACCCTTGGCTGCCTGATGTGCTTGAGGATGATCTCAGCCAGATTGCCGCTTTCTCAATCGGCTTAACGGTTGTTTGTGTTATCATAGCGGTGCTTTTGTGGATTTGGCGAGAAAAGAGCCAAGCAGCATCTAGAAAGTCGGTCTAAAGTCGGACATCCCCCCATAGGATGAAGTTAGGAGGGGATGTCCGATGTTTTTTGCGATGAGGAGAAAGTGGACGGGCCTAATCGCTGTATTGGCTTTGGCTTCTCAGGTATTGATCGGATGCGGTCAAGCTGTGAGGTCGGAAGGGGAGGCTGCTCCGAAGCCTAGTCAGGAGCAGCTGCAGCGTGTCGAGCTGCTGAATCAAACGGCAGATGAAATGTACAAAAAAGTAATGCAGGGGGATGTGGCCGGCGGCAAGGTCGTTCTTCAGCAGCTTAGCGATCAAGTAACGCAAATTCGGTTTGAGGGGATCACTTCGTTAGAAGGGATCAATGCTTTGACCGAAACGGTTACGGAGGCCAAAAAGGTTTTTAACGCAGCTCAGTTCAGTCAAGAAGAGGGACAGGTGTCTACCGCTAAGATTCGTCTGGCCACCGATGCCTTGACTCACACCAACAATCCGATGTGGCTTCAGTATTACAAGCTGCTCCTGGAAGATGTGGAAGGTTTGGAGTCGGCAGCGAAGAATCAGCAGAAGACGGAGCTGCAAAAGGTGTATCGGAATTGGGAGCAGCATTATGGGATTATACACCCAAGCCTCTTGATTAGCCGGAATCCGTCCGATGTGGAGAAGCTGGACTCTCTTACCGTCTTCATGAAGCAGCAGGTCCTGTCGGCTCAGGATCCGTATACGCAGATGCTGCAAATCCTTCCGCAGGTACGTCAGTCATTAGACAAGCTTTTCATGAAAAAGGAGGCTACCGCCTACTTGCCGATGGCGGAGCCGCAGAACCCGATTCTTTGGACATTGACGATAGGGTCCGTCATTCTGGCAGCGCTCATTTTTGCCGGCTGGCGCCTTTCGAAGAAGGATGACGGTCTAGTAACCGTCCGAAAGCCGGAAGAAGGCTGAACTGATTACTCGGGCTTAAAGCCCTCACCCACGACGTCGTGAACCTCATCTATGATGATGAAGGCACGAGGATCGATCGATTGGATGAGGTCTTTAAGCCTTTTCATTTCATTACGGGAAATCACGCAGTATACGAGATATTTGGATTGCTTCGAATAGGCGCCGATGACGGGAAACAGCGTGGCTCCTCTACCCAGCTCCTTATGTATCGTTTCGGCAACACGGTCCGCGTGGTCGGTAATGATGGAGAACGCCCTTGCCGCGTAAGCTCCTTCGATGATAATATCGATCATTTTGGTCGTAATAAAGACGGCAACGAAGGTATATAGTATTTTTTCCTTCGGAATGAAGAAGAACGAGGCCCCGATAACCAGCGCATCGAAAGCAAGAATCACCTGGCCCATGCTCCAGCCCATCAGCTTGTTGCCGATGCGGGCAATAATATCAGACCCGCCTGTAGTGCCCCCGTACCGAAAAACAATCCCAAGACCGATCCCCAAAGTAAACCCTGCATAGGCTGTTGCCAGAAAGTAATCTGTTTCCGTACGAAACGGAACGATCCAGCCTTTATGAATGGAAACCTCCATTACCCACAAGAAGAAGGATACAGCCAGCGTGCCGACGATTGTATACAGCAAGGAGCTTCTTCCAAGGATTTTCCAGCCGAGAATAAACAGCGGGACGTTCATTACTAAGGTTGTAGCCGAAGGAGGAAGGTGGAAAATATAATTCAGCAGAAGTGCAATCCCTGTTATACCGCCTTCCATGAGCTCATTGGAAATGACAAAGTAATGTAGCCCAAAGGCATAAATAGCCGATCCTAGCAAAATAGGCAAAATATTTTTTATTTTGGACTGCAGCGATTCCTGACTCATGAAGCCTTTCCCCCAAACGTATCTATTGTCGGCATGGTTAGTTTGCCAAGTCACGTCAAAAAAAATTTGTCTTTTCCCCTCGTTTTGCGTTAACATGGTGTAGAAACTTATTTTCTTCAAGTAGGTGGGTGTTGTATCCCTAATGAATGATCGTTCGTTAAAGGACCTCCAAGCGGAGGTAGATCAATACATATCTCAGTTCAAGGAAGGCTATTTCCGTCCGATGACGATGCTGGCCCGAATGACGGAGGAAGTCGGCGAGCTGGCTCGCGAGGTGAATCACCAATTCGGCGAGAAGCCGAAGAAGCCTACAGAGGCTGACAATTCCATCGAGCTGGAGCTCGGAGACATTTTGTTCATTACGATGTGCTTTGCGAATTCGCTGGGCATCGATTTAACGGAGGCACATGACAAGGTCATGCATAAATTCCGCACCCGGGATGCCGACAGATGGACGAAAATTAACACCGACAGCTAGTCTCCTTCATATGCTGTACCATCACCCTTTTTCAGGTTATGCTTCCGAGTGAAGCTTTCCCTAAGGGAAAGGACCAAGGAGGTGATGGTTTTATGAATGGAGAAGAAGCGATCAGAAAAGCGTATGCATCCATCCTTATGCACGATTTCGAGCAAGCCATCGCCTGGTTCGAGCAAGCGATTCAATTAGACCCGAGCAATGCAGTTTATCATTATAAACTATCTATAACCTATGCTAGAAGCAATAAGCTGGAGCGTGCCATTCACCACGCGGGACGTGCAATGGAGCTGGAGCCGCGGGATGAGCACTATCAGTTTCATTATCAGCAGCTGCAGGCAAGGGAGCGTGTTCGACAGGCTGAGAAGCTGCTGGAGGAATCGGAAAACGGACATTGGATGGCCGTCGCATTGCTGCAGGAAGCCATTAAGCTGGATCCTCTTGCGTTAGAGGCATTTCTGCTGCTTGGTATTGCGAAGGCGCAGCAGCAGGAATTCAGCGATGCGATCCAGGCGATCAAGGAAGTATTGAAGCTGGATCCGCAGCATAGTCTTGGCAGTCGGTTATTGGCCGAGTATCAGAGTAAGTGGAAGCAGTATATTGAACCTATATATCCCAAGCAATCGTAATTGGAAAGGAACTGGTCAAACGCATGAGTCCAATCAAAGTAGCAGTAGCAGGCGCAACCGGCCGTATGGGCCGGGAGGTTGTCAAGCTTGCTCTAAATGATCCGGAATTACAATTGGTAGCGGCTGTCGGACGGTCCCAGAGCCTAGAGCTGGATGCCGGACGAATGGTCGGGCTGGATCCTTGCGGCGTCCTTATAAGTAGTGACCTGGAAGGAGCCCTGGTGGAATCGAAGCCAGACGTTCTGGTTGACTTCACGACGCCGCAGACCGTATTGTCCAACGCCCGCCTGGCGATAAAGCATAAGGTTCGTCCCGTACTCGGGACGACGGGCTTTACGCCCCAGGATATCGAGGAGCTGGACAAGCAATGTAAGGAACAGGGCATCGGGGGGCTGATTGCACCTAACTTCTCCATTGGCGCGATTCTGATGATGAGGTTTGCTCAGCAGGCGGCCAAGCATTTTCCGCATCTCGAAATTATCGAGTATCACGGAGACCAGAAGCTGGATGCGCCTAGCGGTACCGCGATCAAGACGGCGGAGCTGATATCGGAGGCGCGCGAGGAGCTGCGTCAGGGCAATCCGCAGGAGCACGAAACGCTGGAAGGTGCAAGGGGAGGCTATTATAACGGGTTCCGAATACATAGTGTCCGTTTGCCCGGAGTATTTGCCCAGCAGGAGGTCGTCTTCGGCGCCTTCGGCCAAACCTTGAAGATTCGCCATGATTCCTATGACCGTGCGGGCTATATGCCGGGCGTTAAGGTTGGAGTACAGAAGGTTATGGAATACACCGGTATGGTATATGGCTTTGAACATTTTATAGAGTAGAGGAAGGAGGACCAAGCGTTCCGGTATCGTGCCGGAAGCTTGTCCTCGCTGTGCAGGAGGCGAAGGTAATGGGGATGAAGATAGCATTAATCGCACACGATCGTAAAAAAGAAGAAATGGTCAATTTCGTCATTGCCTATGAAACGGTGTTTGAGCATCACCAGCTCTATGCCACGGGAACGACAGGTACACGGATCATGGAAAGCACAAAGCTGAATGTGCATCGATTTATGTCCGGTCCTCTTGGCGGAGATCAGCAGATCGGCGCTTTGGTGGCGACCAATGAAATGGATTTGATCATCTTCCTGAGGGATCCGCTTATGGCACAGCCGCACGAACCGGATATCATTGCACTGCTGCGTCTTTGCGACGTTCAGGGCATTCCTTGTGCTACGAATATTGCCACCGCCGAGATTCTTGTCAAAGCGTTGGACCGCGGAGATTTTGCCTGGAGAGAGCTTGTCCATAAATATAAGCCGGGGGCCATAGAATAATGGAAACCCTTGATATTCTTATTTTCGGGGCGCATCCGGATGATGCGGAGATCGGGATGGGCGGAACGATTGCCAAACATACCGAGGCGGGGCTGAAAGTGGGTATCTGCGACCTTACCTTGGCGGAAATGTCGTCTAACGGTACTGTAGAAAGCAGGCAAATGGAGGCTCAAGAGGCTGCCAGGGAGCTTGGACTGGCTATGCGAAGCAATTTGAAGCTGCCGGACCGCGGCTTGTTCCTTACACCGGAGTTGATTGAACGGATTGTCGCAGAAATTCGTAAATGGCGGCCGCGGCTCGTGTTCGCTCCTTATTGGGAGGATCGTCATCCGGATCATATCGCATGCAGCAAGCTCGTTCAGGAAGCGGTGTTCAATGCGAAGCTTCGTCGTTATAAACCGGAGCTGCCCGCGCATACCGTAGAAGAGACGTATTTTTATTTCATCAACGATGTATATGAACCGGATGTTATAGTAGATGTGACGGCTGTTTATGATCGGAAAACAGCGGCGCTGAAAGCGTACCGCACACAGTTTGATGCTGCGAAGTCCGGAAACGATTACGTCAATACGCCGCTGAATCAGGGCTACCTTGAACGTGTGGAAGCGCGAGACCGATTGCTGGGTCAGAAGCGCTTGTTTCCTTATGCAGAGGGTTTTGTATGTAAAGCACCATACGTAGTCGATCGATTCTGACATCGGCGAATGGGGGAGGCCAAACCATGAGTAAGCCTAAGGATCGTTTGAAAATCGGGATCACCTGTTACCCTACGCTCGGCGGCTCCGGGGTTGTAGCCACCGAGCTCGGCAAGCTGCTTGCCGAGAAGGGGCACGAGGTTCATTTTATTACGCACAGCATGCCGTTTCGGCTCGGTAAGTTCGACAAAAATATTTTTTATCACGAAGTGGAAGTCAACGATTATTACGTATTCAAATATCCGCCATACGATCTTTCGCTCGCCAGTAAGCTGGCGCAGGTCGCTAAGCTGGAGGAGTTGGATCTGCTGCATGTGCACTATGCGATTCCTCATGCGGTATGCGCGCTGATCGCCAAGCAGATGGTGGGAAGCAACCTGAAGGTTGTGACAACGCTCCACGGAACGGATATCACGGTGCTGGCGCACGATGAGTCCTTAAGCGATCTCATCCGCTTTGCCATCAATGAGAGTGACGCGGTTACGGCGGTTTCGCAGGATCTCATTAAAGAGACACGCGAGTTGCTGGCCATAGATAAGCCGATTGATTTGGGTTATAACTTTGTCGATAAAAGGGTGTATTATCCTCGGGAGGTTGCGGCGCTTAGGAAGGAATTCGCGCAGCCTGATGAAAAAATACTGATCCATATCTCGAACTTCCGACCGGTGAAGCGAGTGACCGACGTCGTCGAAGTGTTCGATCGCGTGCAAAAAGACATTCCGGCAAGACTCCTCTTTGTCGGAGAAGGTCCGGAGCTGTCCAAGGTGTTATGCAAGGTGAAAGAGCGGGGACTCCTTGACCGGGTAACGTTCTGCGGGAAGCAGGACGACGTGGCGCAGCTTCTCTCGCTGGCGGACGTTATGCTGCTGCCTTCGGAGAAAGAAAGCTTCGGTCTGGTAGCCTTGGAGGCGATGGCCTGCGGCGTACCGACCATCGCATCGAATGCCGGGGGGATTCCGGAGCTGATTACGCACGGGGAGACCGGATATTTGGCAGAGATCGGGGATGTGGAGCAAATGGCGGAATACGCCAAGATATTGCTGTCCGACCAGGCTAATTACGATAGGATCAGGGAAGCCTGTCTACACAGAGCTCGCTTCACATTCTGTAACGATATCATTACAAGACAATATGAAGAGATATACTATCGAGTGCTGCAGCGCAGCATGCCGGAGGATTTGCGGTTAAAGCCGATGAACTGTTAACAAAGAAGGAAGAGTGCATGATGGTCGATAAGGATGTCGCTTCCCGGTCCGGACCGCTGGAGCAAGGAGCGATGAAGATTGTAGAAACGCTCACAGATAGAGGCTACGAAGCCTACCTGGTGGGCGGCTGTGTTCGTGACAAACAGCTTCAGCGTCCGGTGAAGGATTATGACATCGCCACCTCGGCCCGTCCGGAGCAGGTGCAGAAGCTGTTTGAGCGGACCATTCCAACGGGGCTTCAGCATGGAACGGTTACGGTGATGATCGGCAAAGAGCCTTATGAGGTCACGACCTTCCGCAGGGAAGCGGAGTATGAAGCTTTCCGTCGTCCGACGGAGGTGGAATATATCGATAATTTGCTGGAGGATTTGCAGCGGCGCGATTTTACGATGAACGCCATGGCGATCAACCGGTCCGGTGAGCTTGTGGATCCTTTCGGCGGACGGCAGGACCTTGAGCGAGGCGTTCTTCGCTGTGTAGGGAATCCGGTGGAGCGATTCGGAGAAGACGCTCTCCGGATTTTTCGCTGCCTGCGCTTTGCCTCGGAGTATGATCTGACCATTGAAGAGGCTACGTGGGCCGGATTGCTGGCACAGGTTCCACTTCTGAAGCATATTGCATTAGAGCGTGTAAGAGCCGAGCTGGAGCGGATGATGGAAGGGAGAAATCCGCAGACAGCGCTTCGCTTACTGATCGAGAGCCGTGCCTTGTCTTTCGTGAAAGAAAAGCTGTTGCTCGCAGATTTGGACAAATTTGAACAGGACCTGCCGCTGCTTGAGGGGCTTGCTTCGGAGCAGAGGTGGGCTTGCTTATACATGCGAATAGGATTGAGCTCGGCGGAAGCGAAGGACGACCTTCACGTGCTGACGTTCTCCAATCAAAGGATTGAAGCCGTAAGCAGGATTATGCTTGCTCAGGAAACGCTCGAGGAGCTGCGTGCAGCACAAACGGACGAGTCTGCAGCCTGGAAGCTAAGTGTGCTTCGTGCAGGTATGGCAGCTGTCCGAGGACTAGCGGCCATCATCGCGAAGGAATCGGATGAAGTGACGGTCTGGCTTGACGAGATGCCGGTAACGGAAATGAAGGAATTGGAGATTACGGGGAAAGATTTAGTAGCCGCTTTTGACATGAAGGCAGGTCCATGGGTGGGCAAGGTGCTTTCGCAGCTGCTGCAGCAAGCGGTCCTGGGCCGACTGGCGAACGAGCGTGATGCGCTCTTGAACGAGGCAAAGGCGGTCTACAGCAAGGTGCAGGTGATACAGACATGAAAGATCTAGTGGAGCTGTTTGAGGACGCAAGCGGCGCTTTTCTTTCCGGCGAAGAGCTGAGCAGCAAGCTGGGCATCAGCAGGACGGCCGTTTGGAAGCAAATCGAGAAGCTTCGCGAGCAGGGCTATCAGTTTGAAGCGGCATCCCGCAAAGGGTACCGGCTGATAACGAAGCCGGACAAGCTCGAGCTGACGGATTTACTGACAAAGCTGACAACCAAGCGGCTTGGCCGAAGCATCAAATTCTACGAATCGGTGGACTCCACGCAAAACGTTGCTCACCAGCTGGTGAACGAAGGTGCGGCCGAGGGGACGATAGTTCTCGCGGATAAGCAAACCGCCGGCCGAGGACGCATGGGGCGCAAATGGCATTCTCCGCAGGGCAAGGGGATATGGGTCAGTATCATTCTCAGGCCGGCTATTCCTCTGCAATTCACTCCCCAGTTGACGCTCTTGGTAGCCGTTGCCTTATGCAGGGCGATTCGTGCGTTCACGGAGCTTCCCGTTGGCATTAAATGGCCGAACGATCTGCTCATCGGCGGCAAGAAAATTTGCGGGATCCTGCTGGAGTCCAGCGCGGAGGATGAAAGGTTAAAGCACGTAATAGCCGGTGTTGGGATCAGCGCCAATCTGGTTGCCGACGATTTTCCCCCGGACATTCGTGAGGTCGCAACCTCCTTGGCGATTGAATTAGGCAAACCGCTGGACCGCACCGAGCTCCTGTGCCGGTTCCTTCTGGAGCTGGAACAGTTGTACGAGCTCTACTTGACGGAAGGCTTCGCTCCGATCAAGCTGCTGTGGGAGGCGCTCAATGTTTCGCTTCATCGGCCCGTCCGTTCCCAGACACCCCAGGGAGTCATTGAAGGCATAGCCGAGAGCATGGACGATTCAGGCGCTCTAGCGGTGAGGCATGCGGACGGGACATTGACCAAAATTTACTCGGGTGATGTCGAATTCAGATGACGTACCCTTCGGATTCTGGTATAATCTGTGTATGCGGCGGCTGTATCCTTTTGAGGAACGGCACGCGGCATAACAGGTTGACCTCGCAATACTGGAGTTACACAACTTCATAGCTTTCGTTTTGAAATATGTCGGATTCTGCTCTGAGCCATTCGGACCGAGACAGAAGGATCATATGAGACTGCGTACATGTGAACCTTTTCGCCTCTTTTTGTAGATGGCCGGAAGGTTTTTTTGCTGTATAGAAATACTATGGATAACCATAGAGGAAGCAGGTGAACGGATGGAAACGCGCAAGCCCATAACAACTTCGAAGCTGAAGAAGATGAAGCAGGACGGACAGCCGATCAGTGTCATCACAGCTTATGATTATCCTTCCGCCCAATTGGCGGAGCAAGCAGGGGTTGACGTCATTCTGGTGGGGGATTCCCTAGGGAACGTGGTTCTCGGCTATGACTCGACGATTCCCGTTACCGTAGAAGATATGATCTACCATTCAAGAGCGGTTACACGGGCTGTGAAATCCACCTTCGTCGTAACGGATATGCCCTTTATGACTTACCACGGGAGCATCGATCGAACGCTTCAGCATGCTGGCAGAATCATGCAGGAGGGTTTAGCTAAAGCGGTGAAGCTGGAAGGCGGCCGAGAAATCGTCCCCGCAGTCAGAGCTCTGGTTCAAGCAGGGATCCCGGTGATGGGCCATATTGGCCTTACGCCGCAGTCCATTCATCAGATCGGCGGGTATAAGGTTCAGGGCAAAAACTCGGCGCAAGCGAAGCAGCTGCTGGAGGATGCTCTTGCCATTGAGGAAGCAGGCGCTTTCTCTATCGTGCTGGAGCTGGTAACGGATGAAATCGCCGAGCTGGTAACGAAACGGTTGACCATTCCCACAATCGGGATCGGGGCGGGAGCCGGTTGCGACGGACAAGTGCTTGTGTTCCATGATGTGCTCGGCTACGCCGCAGAAATTCATCCGAAACGATTCGTCAAAACGTATGCCAACGTGGGAGAAATCGTCCGCAGCGGGATCAGCCAATATGTGCAAGACGTGAAGCAGCGTAAATTCCCTGCACCGGAGCACTCCTTCCATGCCGATGCGGAACTCGCTGGAGCTTTATATGGAAACGAACGGAAAGAGTAGGAGGAACATAAATTCATGCAGGTCATTCGTGCTGTACAAGAGCTTCGAGAGTCTATTCGCACACTAAGAGCCGCGAAAGCGGGAGCAACAATAGGCTTTGTGCCTACCATGGGTTATCTCCATCAGGGTCACGCCTCCTTGCTGGAAGCTGCAAGAGCCCAGTGTGATCTTGTGGTGCTCAGCATCTTCGTCAATCCGCTGCAATTCGGACCGAATGAGGACTTTGACAAGTACCCGCGGGATGAAGAGAGAGACTTGGCCGTTGCAAAGGATGCCGGGGCGGATATCGTATTTTTCCCTCAGGTGCAGGAGATGTACCCGAAGCCGACCAAAACCAAGGTGACCGTAGAAGGGGTTACGGAGCGGCTTTGCGGAGCCTCAAGACCGGGGCATTTTGACGGAGTCGCGACCGTTGTTACGAAGCTGTTCAATATCGTCCAGCCGGATTTGGCGTATTTCGGGATGAAGGATGCTCAGCAGGTGGCAGTGATCGAGCAAATGGTTCATGATCTGAACATGCCGGTAACCATCGTGCCGCGGCCGACGCTTCGGGAAGCGGACGGTCTTGCTTTAAGCTCCCGGAACGTGTATTTGAACGAAGAGGAACGGAAGCAAGCATTGGTGCTGTCCCAGTCGCTTCGCATGGCAGAGGAGCTGTTAGGCGGGAGCTCTGCATCTTCGGTAACCCCATCCCAAGTGGTGGATGCGGTTCGCAGCCATATCGAGACGGCGCCGCTGGCCGTGATCGACTATGCCGAGCTGCTGGCTTACCCATCCCTGGAGCCCGTCGAAAGCCTGAAGCAAGTTGACCGGGTCATCCTGGCCCTTGCCGTAAAGTTCGGGAAAACCCGATTAATTGATAACACCATTATCCGCATATCCTAATACCTCAGGAGGCGATTGCCTTGTTTCGTACAATGCTAAAATCCAAAATCCACCGCGCCACCGTCACAGAAGCCAATCTGAATTATGTCGGCAGTATTACCATCGACCAGGATCTTCTGGATCTGGTGGATATGCTTCCTAACGAGAAGGTTCAGATTGTTAATAATAACAACGGTGCCCGTTTTGAAACCTATATTATTCCAGGTCCCCGGGGAACCGGCGTCATTTGTCTGAACGGAGCCGCTGCACGGCTTGTCCATCCCGGCGATACAGTTATCATTTTATCGTATGTCATGATGACCGAGGAAGAGGCACGCAAGCATACACCTCACATAGCCATCATGGGTGAAAATAATAAAGTAGTCAGTGTACTAAAGGAAGAAATTCATTCCACCATTCTGTAACAAGGAATGAAAATGAGCCGGGTTACGCACAATGAAGATACAATTCAGAGGCTCAAGGTGGGATGCAAACATGTTCAAACATCTTTTTGCTTCCATGAATGACATGTTGGACGAAGTGATGTCGCAGTACTCTTCCGCTTCCGGTTCCAAGAAACGTGAGCTTCATGAAAAGTTGCGCGCACTAAAGGCGATGAGCGACGATTGTATCGAAGAGTGGCTGCTGCTTGAGGAGAAAATGGGGCAGTTTATGAATGCCAACAGCATCAGTTTATCGGGGCCGGCAGCCTTAGGCGCGGATCCGTTTGACCCCGAAATAGCGGGGAAACGATCGGATCTGTTCATTCGGGGTCAAGGCTTCTATAAGCTGAGCATGTTTGAAGAGGCCATTCAGGAATTTGAGGCGCTCATACAGAATGAGCCGAATTTTACCCTAGGGCGTATTTATTTGGCTATGTCCTATTTAAAGAAGGGCGATGCAGAGGAAAGCTACAGCCAATTTCAGTTTCTGTCTCAGCTTACCGAGAATTTACAGATGAAGGCCATTTCCTTCAATGCCATGGGCTGTATTCAGGCGCAAAATCAGAATTTGGAGAAAGCCTGCGAGTATTTCAATTTGGCTTACCGGACCGACCCTTCCAGCGTCGAACCACTGATCGAGCTCGGGATGTGCAAGGAAAAGAAGGGCGGACTTCAGTTTACCTTCCCATCCGGCCGGCATTCGTAGGCAGAAGATAACTATTCCCTTTTCCGCTCCGAACTGATATTCTATAGGAATAGAGAGTGGAAATGAAGGGATTGACCATACAGCAATGAAATTCGCCGTATTGGATTTTGAGACAACGGGAAGCACGTCTTCCGATCGCATTATTCAAGTAGGTCTGTGCATTGTTAACGATTTAGAGATTTCGGACAGGTATACTTCACTGGTCCATCCAGGGATAAGTATACCTTCTTCAATTACAGCCTTAACCGGCATAGATGACGAAATGGTAAAGGATGCGCCTTCGATCGATTCCGTAATTGCCGAGATGGTTCCTCTGCTGCAGGATAGCGTCTTGGTAGGACATAACGTCGGTTTCGATCTTAGCTTTCTCCAGAGGGCTCTGGATGAAGAGGGGTATTACCCGTTCGACGGACGAGTGCTGGATACGATGGATACCCTTCGTATGCTGTATCCCGGTTTGTCCAGTCTGCAGCTGAGCATGGTATGCCAAGCCTTCGACATCGTTCACGAACGGCCGCATCAGGCCGATAGCGATGCCGAGGTGACTGCCTTGATTTGGCTTCGCTGCATGGAACGGCTGCAATCGCTTCCCCTGCTGACACTACAGCGGCTGGAGATGGTTTTTGAGGATCAGGTTGGCGATCTCGGTTGGTTAATTCACGAGCTGCGCACTTACAAAGAAATGCACGCCTCAGCCGGCTCCGATCCTCATGAAGACCGCTACTTCAGGCAATTCGCCTTGAATGTAAGCGATTGGGGTGAAGAGGAGGAGGAACGGGATCCTCAGGAAATCAAACGAATGCCGGATGATTTCGGAGCCTTCTACACTCAGTTGAAGGCCTTAATGCAGCAAAGCTTCGGCGCCTATGAGGAACGGGAGTCCCAGGTGCAGATGCTGAACAATGTGGAAAGCGCGTTCCAGAAGGAACAGCACCTCATGATTGAAGCGGGTACGGGGACCGGGAAATCACTCGGTTACCTGATTCCCTCCCTCTATTACGGGCTGAAGAACGAGAAAAAGGTTGTCGTATCCACCCACACGATCAATTTGCAGGAACAGCTGCGCGAGAGGGATATCCCTCTGCTCAAGGAGCTGTTTCCCGTTCCATTCAAGGCGGGAATTCTTAAGGGACGAAGCCATTATCTTTGCTCTCGCAAATTCGAGGCGAAGGTCAATACGCTGGACTTCGAGAACGGCCGCGAGGACCGCGTTACCGCGGCGCAAATGATTGTATGGCTCGGAGAAACGAAACACGGGGATGACGAAGAGCTTCATTTCTCAGGCAAGGGCCAGCAGTTTTGGTATTCGGTCTCCAGCGACGCTGAGTCTTGTTTGAACCGCGCATGTCCGTGGTTTAAAAAATGCTTCTATCATCGAGCAAGGCACGAAGCCAACAATGCGGATGTCGTTATCACGAATCATTCCTTATTATTTACGGATGTTGTGGCGGAAAATCGCGTGCTGCCGGGGTATAAGCATTTGGTCATCGATGAAGCGCATCACTTTGAGGAAGTGGCCAGCAAGCACTTGGGAATTGAGCTTCATTATCATGGGCTCTCCGGTACGCTGCTATGGCTCTATAAGGATGCGCGTACAGGACAGCTCTCCCTGCTCAAGCAGAAGCTGGCCCGGTTCGAGAAGGATATTACGCAGAAATGGTGCTCGATGATAGAGGAAATCGTTCCGAGGCTTATCGCTTTGAAGGAGCAGTGGGATGAGCTGACCGAGGTTCTTTATCAGCTGCTGGCGTCCCGGAGCGATGCTTCGCAAACCGAAGGCAATACGATGGTGCTTCGGCTGAGAAAGGACAGCCTGCCGAACGGCTGGGATAAGCTGATGATTATGGAAGAGAACATGCAGCTTCATTTTACGGAAGTGAATAAGAAGCTGGATCGTCTGCTTACGGAAGTTAAGGAGCTGCAAGATGAGTATGACGCCGCAAGCCTTGTCACGGACTTAAGCGGAACCGTGAAACAGCTGTTTCGACACAAAGATGCGCTGCACTTTTTCATGACCATGGCAGATGAGAATTATGTATACTGGCTCGAAGCGGGTCATTATAATAAAGCGCGTTCGCTTCAGCTGAGCAGCGTGCCGATGGATGTCAGCAGCCTGCTGAAGCAGTACTTCTTCGATGCGAAGGAAAGTGTTGTGATGACCTCGGCAACTCTCTCCGTCGGTAAGTCCTTTGACTATACCTGCGAGCAGCTTGGACTTCAGACAAAGGACGACAATAAGCTGGTGACCGTTCAGCTGCCGTCTCCGTTTAATTACCGTGAGCAAGCCTTGGTGGTTATTCCGAGGGATTTTCCAAGTATTCGGGGCAACGTTGGGGAGAAGGAGTTTGTGGACAAGCTGATTCTATCCCTTGCGGAGGTCGCCCTTGAGACCAAGGGACGCATGCTGGTGCTGTTTACCTCCAACCGGATGCTGAAGGCAGCTCACGCCGGACTTAAGGATATGCTTTCTCCCTTCGGCATTCAGGTGCTGGGACAAGGCGTAGACAGCAGCAACCGAAGCAAGCTGACACGGATGTTCCAGAATTACCCCGCAAGCGTATTGCTCGGCACCAGCAGCTTCTGGGAAGGGGTTGACATTCCGGGGAATGCGTTAAGCTGCCTGGCCATTGTCAGGCTTCCCTTTCAGCCTCCGAATCATCCGCTGGTGGAAGCGAAAACGGAGAACCTCAAGAAGCTGGGCCAAAACCCATTCATGAAGCTTTCCGTACCGCAAGCGGTCATTCGCTTCAAGCAGGGCTTCGGCCGGTTGGTTCGAACGGCCTCCGACCGCGGCATCGTGCTGGTGTATGATACTCGCGTGATCGATACGAACTACGGCAAATATTTTTTATATTCACTGCCGGGCCCCAAAATAGAGCATATGAACACCAGTCAGCTCGTACCGAGAATTAAGCAGTGGATGGGTGAGAAGGAACAATGAAAACACCGAAAATTTCAGAAGCGGTCGTACGTCGGCTGCCGATTTATTTACGATTTCTAAATGAATTAAGCAAAAATCATGTTCAAACGGTATCCTCGCAGGATCTGGGACAAAAGCTTGACTTAAATCCTGCGCAAATCCGGAAGGATCTTGCCTACTTCGGCGAGTTCGGAAAAAAAGGGATCGGGTACGACGTTGATTACCTCATTGAGAAAATAAGACAAATTCTTAAGCTGGATAAAGTTATCCCCGTAGGGCTTGTAGGAGCGGGAAACCTGGGGAGAGCTCTCTGCAATTATAATGCCTACTTGAAAGACAATATGAAAATTGTAGCGGTGTTTGACGCTCATGATTCGAAGGTTGGGGAATCCATAAACAACCTGAAGGTGAAGCCTATGAAAGAGCTGAAGACTACAGTTGAGGCGCACCGCATACGTATAGGAATCATCACAGTTCCGGCCGTAGAGGCACAGCAGGTGGCGAACCAGTTTGTAGAGGCCGGAGTAGAGGCGATTCTGAACTTTGCTCCAATTATCATCAAGGTTCCCGCCGACGTTCGTGTCCATCATGCGGATTTCACAACCGAGCTGCAAAGCTTGGCTTACTATTTGGATGATGAAGCAGATAAATAAAAATGAAAAAGCCCGGTCAACTCTTAGGAGTGACCGGGCTTGTCTGTCTTACGAGAAGACGAAGACAACCTTGTACAACAGGAAGGCGAGAATCATACTAATCGGGATCGTAATGATCCATGTCATGACCATTCGTGTCACGGTCGCCCACTTCACGTCATGGAACCTCAAGACGGCTCCAGAGCCGATAATGGAGGAGGAAATGACATGGGTCGTGGAAAGCGGCATCCCCATGGCCGTAGACGTCTGAATCACAATCGATGAGTTCAAATCGGAAGCGAAGCCGTTGATCGGCTCGATTTTTAACAGCTTGCGGCTCATCGTTTTGATAATTCTCCAGCCCCCGATGGAGGTGCCAAGACCCATGGCAGTCGCGGCCGAAAGCTTAACCCACAAAGGCACATCCAGCGAGCTTTGGTATTGCAGCGCGACTAAACCGAAAACGATGATACCCATTGCCTTTTGTGCGTCATTCCCGCCATGGGAGAAAGAAAGCAGCCCGGCGGAAAGGATTTGGAAGAACCGAAAGGTTCGATTGAGCTTGGATCTGGAATTATTACCGGATACAAGTACGATTCTCTTAATGATCCACATGATGATAAATCCTGTAGCAAAAGCCACGATCGGGGACAGGATCAAGATCACGATGATTTCCTTAAAGCCCGCCCAGTTGACGGCCTGGATTCCGGCGCCGGAGATAACGGCGCCTGCCAAGGAGCCAATCAAAGTATGCGAAGAAGAGGAAGGAATCCCATAGTACCAAGTGAGCAGATTCCAGATGATCGCGGAAAGCAGAGCGGCGATAACGATATAAACTCCATTTTCGATCGTAGCCGGGTTGGCAATTTTACCGCCTACGGTTTTCGCAACCTCCGATGAATAAACGGCGCCGACAAAGTTTAGAACGGCAGCGTAAATGACAGCGAATCGGGGAGATAACGCCCGGGTAGAGATGGACGTAGCAATGGCATTGGCCGTATCGTGAAACCCGTTGATGAAGTCAAAGAGCAGGGCAAGGGCAACGACAACGATAATTAAGGTTAACATGATTTCCTCCTACGTTTACTGTAGCGCATTCCCGCGCTTTAGCTTAGGAATAACGGAGTACGACGCTATCCAAAATATTGGCGACGTCCTCGCAAGCATCGGTTGTTTGCTCCAGGCGCTCATACAGCTCTTTCAATTTGAAATCATGATAAGGATCCGTCGGGTTTTTGAAGATGTCGCGAATACCCTCCCGCATGAGGCGGTCGCCTTCGTTCTCCAAGCTGTTGATTTTGACGGTGTGCTCCGTAATTTGCATATATTTCTTCTTGGCAAGGAGTTTAAAGGCATCCAGAATGTGCTGGCAGCTGGCAACGATGACAGCCGAAAACTCCTGCATATATTTATCGGAAACATGCAGGTCCATATAATCGAAACGGGCAATGGTTGCCTCGATGCCGTCAAGCACATCGTCTACCTTGGAGGTAAGCTCAAGGATATCCTCACGGTCGAGCGGAGTTATGAAAACCTTGTTCAGACCCTTGAAGATGGTGTGCGTAATTTCATCGCCCTGATGCTCAAGATCACGCAATTGCGGGTAGTACGTTGCGGGGGATTCGTTGCCCATAACCGCTGTGCGGAACATTTGAGCTGCGTGAAGCGTGTTCTCTGCCGCCTTGATAAGAAGAAGCAGGAAATCCGTGTCGTTCTTTTTGGTGAAAAGCATGGATGAAAATCCTCCTTAGGGATGGAAATATATATTGATTAACAAAAGCTTAACAATATCGTTCGAGTTATGTAGACAAGAATCCTCAAATTTACACAAAATTAAAAATAACATAGGTGGAAGGGGCAATGCAATCTTAGTTTATCCAAAATAAGATATGTACATGAAATGAGAATCATTATTCGAAAGTTTGTAATAAGTTGATTTTGCCCCTGTAAAGTTGTACAGTGAAATCGATATGCTCAAAAGCAAGGGGAAGGATAGATACCAATGGCAAAAACGATCATTACCAATGGAACCTTTATTACTATGAATGAAGAGACACCGATTCTCCAAGGATGCCTAATAATGGAAGACAATCGGATCTCTTACATCGGAACGAATGCTCCTGAACCGATAAATACATACGATCACGTAATCGACGGGAAGGGAAAGCTGTTCCTACCGGGCCTTGTGAATACCCATTGCCATGCCGCCATGTCTCTGCTTAGAGGATATGGCGATGATATGGCTCTCCAAGTATGGCTGGAAGAAAAAATGTGGCCGATGGAGGGACAATTCACGGCGCATGACGTGCGTACCGGCACAATGCTGTCCATCCTTGAAATGGTAAAAAGCGGCACTACCACCTTCGTAGATATGTACGACCATATGAATGAAGTCGCGAAAAGCGTTGAAGAAACGGGAATGAGGGCTGTCCTCACCCGCGGCGTCATCGGGCTGTGTCCTCCTGAAGTGCAGGACGCCAAGCTGAAGGAAGCGGTACAGTTCGCCAAAGATTGGAACGGACAGGCAGGAGGACGGATCACGACCATGATGTCACCTCATGCGCCGTATACGTGCCCTCCCGATTACATCGAGCGGATCGTAGCTGCTGCTCATGAGCTTAATCTTCCGATCCATACGCATATGTCCGAAACAGCCAGGGAAGTGCAGGGGAATGTGGATCAGTACGGACTACGGCCGGTTGCCCATCTCGAAAAGCTGGGAGTATTCACTAGACCGACTCTGGTAGCCCACGGCGTACATTTGACCGATGAAGAAATCAATGTTTTGGCCAAATACGATGTGAGAGTGTCCCACAATCCTAACAGCAACCTGAAGCTGGCCAGCGGCATTGCCCGTGTACCGGAGCTGCAGCGCGCAGGAGTGCTGGTGTCCCTGGGCACGGACAGCTCGGCAAGCAATAATAACCTAGATATGTTCGAGGAAATTCGCTTGGCTGCTCTTCTGCATAAGGGAGTCACCGGTGATCCGGTTGCGGTGCCTGCTTCCGCCGCGCTGCGCATGGGCACGCTTGACGGGGCACGTTCGATCTGGTTGAACGATGTAGGTGCGCTGCAGCCCGGCATGAAAGCGGACATGATCGCCGTAGATATCGAGCAGGCTCATTATTACCCAAGAACGAATTACATTTCTCATGTCGTGTACGCAGGCAGCGGCAAAGATGTAACTGACGTGTGGGTGGACGGCAAGCAAATTATGCGCAAGGGCGAATGCTTGACGATTGATGAGGAAAAGGTTTTGTTTGAAGCACAGCGCTGCTTTGAGCGGTTGACGGGAGCTTCCTCGTAAGCCGAACGAACGGCGGCGGGAGGAGGTAAGCAAGTTGATTGCAAAACGTTGGAAGTGGATCACGTTGATAGTGGTTGCGGTCTCGCTTGGAATATTTCTAAGTGCAAAAATGTTCACCGGCATTATGGAGCCGGAATGGTCGGTCCAGCGTGCAGCCGTTCAACAAGCTTATGAGAAAACGATTCTTGCTAAGGCCGACAAGGTGGAACGGTTTGTCGGGGACCAAATTTATACGGTGATACAAGGGAAGGACAAAATCGGGCAGCCCGTTATCGTCTGGGTATCGGAAAACGATATCCGTACCGAAATGGCTTCCTCCGGTATCACGTCGGAGCAGGCGAAGCAAGGGCTGCTTTCCCAGCAGCCGGATGCCGAAATCCTGCGTATACAACCGGGTATTCTGGACGGACAGCCGGTTTGGGAAGTGTTCTACAAACGCGAGCCTGAGGGAGAGAAGGAAAAGCACTATTATACGTATTATAAGTTCACGGATGGTTCTTTGATCGATACATGGAGGCTCAATATCCAATAAGGGAGGGAATGGGGGTGAAGCGTCACGCTGTTGTTGCTATCATGAGTTTGCTGTTATTGTTAGGCTGTCAGCAGGGGAGAGAGCTTTCACCTGCCGTCCTGCCTGATAAAGCGATGCCACCGAAAGGGAATGAGGCATGGCCTCCGGGTAAAACTCAGCTTGATGAGCAAAAGCCGCGAACTTCAAACAAGCAGCCTTTTCGCTTTATTGTGATGGGGGACAGCCGCGGCGGCATCGGCGATGCTATTAATGAAGCTACACTGCGCCGGCTGCTGCAGCAGCTCAAGACGCTTCAGCCTCAGCCTTCGTTTATCTTGTTTACCGGAGATCAAATCAAAGGGAGCAACGTTGATGCGGAGCTCGCAGAATGGAAAAATATCGTCGATGATTATTATCCGGTCCATTTGTATTACCCTACCTTAGGCAATCATGATGATGACGAAGAGTTATTCAGTAAGCACTTCGCTTATTTGCCTAACGAACAGCTGGAAGGCTATCGGAAATCGGTGTATTCATTTGACTACCAGGATGCACGTTTCGTTGTGCTCAATTCCAATCGGACGAATGAGAAAAAGCAGTATATTATTGATGACAAGCAGCTGGCTTACTTGGACGATCGTCTTCAAACAAGCGACAAATCCTATGATTTCGTAATATTTCACGTTCCGGCCTACCCTGCCAGTGCCCATTTCGGAAAATCTCTAGATGCGGATCCCGTTCGGCGCGATGCTTTGTGGGGCTTGCTTGACCGCTATCAGGTTACGGCGGCTATGGTCGGTCATGAGCATAATTACAATCGGCGGACGGTAGACAGCTCCTTTAACCAGCAGTTCAAGCATTCCATTTATCAGCTGACGGTCGGAGGAGCGGGAGCACCGCTTTATTCAACGGTAAAAGATAAGAAAAATGTGATTGCCGGGCCGAACCCGGTGTATCATTATATGGTGGTTGACATTGGTGCAGGAAAAGCTGATTTCAACGTATATGATGCGGACAATAAGTCCATCGATCGCTTCAGCGTATCCGCGCGAGCAAAGGAATGAGTCTGGGCAAGCTTCCACACATTACATCCGCATAAGTGATAGATCATGTGCTATACTCTGAGTATAGCATTTTTTGTTGCGTATAAAGATGTTTATCTAAAATATATTCGTAGAAAGGGGGACGTTAGCTTATGAAGTTACGTCTCTTACCTGTTATATTGAGTGTTGTCGTGTCAGCCAGCGTATTGTTCGGCGGATATTTCGCATATCAAAGTGTTGCCATGGAGAACCCGCTGCAAAATGTGGTTACCAGCATTCCGGGAGTGGAGCTGGTCCAAATGAACTTGAGCGGAACGAAGGCGGAATTGGAGCTTAAGCTGGCTTCCGATACGAGTCTGCGTGATGTATATCAACAGATTCAGAAGCAGGGCGCATCCGTCATTGGAGATAAGCAGCTGCTCGTCACGATTGCCGGCGATTCTTCGCCGCGGCTGGAGCAGTGGTGGTCCTCGGCCTTGTTTGAGGTTGCGCAGGCCATGGAAACGAAGCAATACGCGGATATTCCGAAATCGCTGCAAGCGAAAGCGGAGGCGTCTGGGGATGGACTGACCGTCTCTACGGAGATGGATGACAAGTATGTATATGTCACACTGAAAGACGGTGAATCCAGCAAACATATCATGCTTCCTCGGACACCGGCAAAAATGGGGGTGTGGCCGAATGAGTAAATATGGTAAAGAAATTTTACTGGGATCGATCCCGGTTTTGATTTTGTTTCTAGTATTCCTTGGGGTGAATGTCATTCCCCTTGTATTTATGTCTGCGATTTTAGGTACGTTTCTCTATATGAACCGTGCTCGCAGCGGGATGAATGTCGGTTCGGAACGGAAAACCCGCAGCAAGCAACCCAGCTTCCTGACGTTCGAGGATATCGGCGGTCAGGACAGGGCGAAGCGGGAGCTTCAAGAGGCGCTCGATTTCCTCATCCGGGCTGAGGACATCAAGAAGCTCGGAATTCGTCCTATGAAGGGGATCCTGCTTACCGGACCTCCGGGGACGGGGAAGACGTTGATGGCCAAAGCTGCAGCGCATTACACGAATTCTGTATTCCTGGCGGCTTCCGGTTCGGAATTCGTCGAGATGTACGTCGGTGTAGGTGCGAGCCGAGTCCGCGATTTATTTAAGGAAGCACGTGCGAAGGCAATTAAGGAAAACAAAGAAAGTGCGATTGTTTTCATTGACGAAATTGATGTGATTGGCGGCCAGCGGGCCGGAGGCCAGCAGCGTGAATACGATCAGACCTTGAACCAGCTTCTTACGGAAATGGACGGTATTCATACGAGCGAACATCCGCGCGTGTTGATCATGGCCGCTACGAACCGTAAAGAAATGCTGGACAGCGCTTTGCTTCGTCCAGGACGCTTCGACAGACATATTGAAGTGGATTTGCCCGACAAAAAAGGACGTATGCATATTCTGAACATTCACTCCAAAAATAAACCGCTCGCGGAAGATGTAAATTTGGAAATGATCGCTCAGGAAACGTTCCATTTTTCCGGTGCCCAGCTGGAGAGCGTCATGAACGAAGCGGCGATCTACGCGATGCGCGACAATAGCGAGCTGATCACGCAGAAGCACTTGTCGCTGGCGGTGGACAAGGTGATGATGGGCGAGAAGACCGACCGTGAATCGACCAAGGAAGAGCGTGAGCGTGTGGCCATTCACGAGCTGGGTCATGCGATCGCGGCCGAGGTGTTGAAGCCGGGATCCGTGTCACAGGTCGCTCTAAGTCCGCGGGGAAAGGCGCTTGGTTATGTGCGTCATAATCCGCAGCAGGATCAATACCTGTACACGAAAGAGCAAATCGAACAGCAAATTATGGTTGCCCTGGGAGGAGCCGTTTCGGAAGAAATGTTCTACGGCGGCCGTAGCACCGGTTCGCGCAACGACTTCGAGCAGTCTCTGAATATGGTGCGGACGATGATGGATTCCGGCCTTACTAAGCTTGGCATTATCGACAGAGATATGGTGACGAAGGAAGAGCTGATGAAAGAAAATGCTTCGATTCTGGAGGAGCTGACCGCTTCTACAAGAGAAATGCTGGAGCAATACCGTCAAGTATTCGAGCAATCGCTGGATATTTTGATTCGTGAAGAGACGTTAACCGGCGAGCAGTTCCGTCAGCTTCTAAGGGAACAGACGGACAGCAAGCATATTGCCTAGATCTAATTAAGCCATGAGGCGCAAGGAGCGCTTCATGGCTTTTCTTTTTATAAAGGTGCAACTTTTCTACAAAAAACAAGTCTAATATATTGGTAGATTTCGGCACAAAATGATAGAATTCGTGTAAAAGAGAAACCAAGTTACAAACGTTTACATAAATGACATATCCATTCCAATACATAATGAACGAGGTGCATGATGAGATTTGTAGCTTATTGGTGTTCGTTGCTGATTACCTTATCCTTGCTGATCGCGGGTCAAGCTTCCGCCGCGGAAGCTCAGATTCAATTGTTTCTAAACGGAAAGGCGCTGGTGAGTGAAGTCCCGCCGAGGATCATAAAGGAGAATACGATGGTGCCGATCCGCGTCATCGCAGAGTCGGTCGGTGCGAATGTGACCTGGGACGGTAAGCAGCGGAAGGTTGGAGTGAGTAAGGAGGATACCAATATCCAGCTGACCATAGATAAGGCGGATGCCGTAGTGAACGGCAGCGTGCTTCGTCTTGAGTCGGCGCCCGTCATTGTAGAAGGGAATACGCTCTTGCCGCTCCGCTTCGTTAGTGAGCAGCTTGGCGTCAAGGTGACCTGGGATGAGCTGACCCGCTCTGTATTTCTCTTTCAATCCGAAGGCACGGATGTAGCACAGACTGGCGCGGACAAGCCACAGGCAAGCGCAGGCTCCCAGGACAAACCGTCAGGCAAGCCTGTCGAGAAGCCTGCCGATGTACCGGCCTTCGTTCCGAGCAGCCCGGATAAGGTACCTGCGGGAGAGACGGCCAAGCCTTCCGCAACAGCTCCCACCAAGCCTGATGTGGCAGTGCCTGGGAAGACGGAGGAGCCGGTCATCATTAAAGCTGTTAACGTGACCGGGGACAAGCTCTCCATCAATACTGCAGGCGGCATGGTGAAGCCGAATGTGACCATGAAGGCGGAAACGAATCAGTTGATCATCGACATGCCCGGTACGGTGCTCGATAAGGAGACGATGAAGACAGCCGCAAATGGAGAAGGGAAGATCGACATCAAAGCCGACTCCGTCTCGCAGGTTCGTTATTTGCTATTTGCAAAAGAGTCTTCAATCGTTAGAATAGTAGTAGATTTATCGAAAAAGGTAGATTGGAAGCCTATCGATAAGCCTGCCGCAGGCGAGTATGCCTGGAAGCTGATCCCGGTTAAAACCAAGGCGCTTGTGGTGATTGATGCAGGTCACGGCGGTAAAGACACGGGAGCCATTTCTCAGGCTACCAAGAGAAGGGAAAAGGACTTCGTTCTACCGGTGAGTATTAAGGTCGCTGAGCTCCTGGCCAAGGAGCCGCAGATTGAAGTGAAGCTGACCCGCTCTGACGATACGTTTCTGGAGCTGGCCGAGAGAGTCGCTATAGCCAACGAGCAGAAGGCGGATGTATTTGTCTCTGTCCATGCCAATTCCACTACCAAGGAAACGATTCGCGGCACCGAAACGTATTACTATACGGAGCAAAGCCTGAATTTTGCCGAAATCATGCATAAACATGTGCTGGAAGCTACAGGCTTTCCGGACCGCAAGGTGAAGCAGGGCAATTTCCATGTCATTAGAAATACAGAGATGCCTTCGGTGCTGCTGGAGATTGGATTTTTATCCAATCGAACGGAAGAGTCGACGATGTTTCAGGAGGACTTCCAGCAAACGGTTGCCGCTGCTATTGTGGCCGGGATCAAGGAACAATTACATCTAAAATGACAGAGGAGTGAGTGAAGGATGGCTAAAACCAAATGGATTCAGACAACAACCGTTGCTGTCGTCGCTCTGCTTTTGGCAGCCGGATGCGGCCAAACGAAGCAGCCTGCCCAGGTTCAGGGCAATGCAGGTACGGCTGCTCCCTCCCAAACGCAGGAGAATGCCAAACCGCCCGCTCAGCAGGCGCCGGCAGCCCCGCAAACCCCGCAGGAGAAGCAGCTGAAGATTAAAGCTTACTATGGGGATTCCGAGATGGAGAAGCTTCTGGAGCGTGATGTAACCATTTCCTATAAGCAGGATTCGGATAAGTATGCTGCGGCGCTTCAAGCTCTGCGTGCTAGTGAAGACAGCAAGTTGACTCCTCTATTTAAGGGGATTGAATTCAAATCCGTGTCGCTCAAAAACGGTCAGTTGAACGTAGACATTACCATCCAGCCGGAAGGCAGACTGGGCTCCGGAGGGGAGAAGCTGCTGCTGGATGCACTGGGTCAAACGGTGTTCCAATTCCAGGAAATTCAAGCTGTGGATGTACTGGTGGACGGCAAGCAGGTGGAGAGCCTTATGGGGCATATGGATCTGCCTCACCCTATCAAGAGGAAGTAGCTTTCAAGCAAGCACTAAGCAGAGGAACCGGCAGATTTTGAGAGGAGCAATCGTAATATGAAAAGAAGACGAAATAAGCAGCTGCGAAAATTATCCGCCACGGTACTGGCGGTTTCCTTGTTAATGAGCAGTACGGCCTATGCCGATACGATAATTCCATCGAGCACTACACCATCGGCGGCTGCGGCCGCCGGACTGGTACTCAGCTTCTCCGATGTAACGGCACAGCACTGGGCCATTAAGCACGTTACAAAGCTAGCTTCGCTAGGTATCATTCAGGGCTACGAGCGTAATGAATACCGTCCCGAAAACTCCGTTTCGCAGCAGGAAGTCATTGTCATGGCGCTTCGGATGATGGGACTCGAGAATGAAGTGAAACGGAGCCGCACGGAAACGGTGCTTCCTTTTGCCGTAGATGATTTCTTTAAGCCTTATGTAGCTTACGCTTTTGACAAAGGCTTGATCACCGTTCAGGAAGAGACGCAAGGGACGACAACCAAAACGGCATGGGGCTCCAGAGAAGCGACACGGGAATGGGTGGCCAAGCTCGTTATTCGTGCCATCGGGAAACAGGCTCTGGCGAATCAGCTGAGCTCGGCGCAGACGAGCTTCTCGGACGGACAAGAATTCTCCTCGTGGGGGGGAGGATACATTAACGCCGCCGCCTCGCTAAAGATCGTCCAGGGCTTCGAGGATAACAGCTTCCAGCCGAAGGGTAAAGTGACGCGGGCGCAGATGGCAACCTTCCTCAGCCGGGCGGATGCGCATATGACGACGCGCTCGGAGCGTGTCACGATCGGTTATGTCATGGAGCGAACCGACAATAAGCTGGTGGTACAAAATGCGATCGGGGAACAGTACGATTTCAGCCTGTCGGCGGATACCGTGTTCTACAGCGGCAAGGACGACAGCCGCATTCCTTCGACGAATCTGAAAATTACGAATGAAGTGTACGTAGTTTCGTATGGCAATAATGCTTTATACATAGAGCAGACGAACGATCAAGAGAAGCTTGAGGTTTTCGAGGGTACGCTGAATGAGGTGTTCGTCAACCAGATGGTACTGTCGCTTCAGCAGGCGAACGGGAAAAATTTATTTGAGCTGGACGGCAAGGTAACGGTTACCGATGCGGAAGGCCGCGGCTTGAGTCTCGGCTCCATTGTGCCTGGCAGCATTGTCGAGTTAAAGCGAAATCCGCTTGTCAAGAGCACAAAAATTACGCAGGTTGTAGTGAAGCAGGCTCCGGTGAGCAAGGTGGCGGAAGGAACCGTAGTCTCCGTCAACCGTGAGCAAAACCAAATCACGTTCCTGGAAGCGACGGGAAATCAGAACGAAACGTATCCGATATCGGCTAGAGTGTTCGTAACACTTCCGGACGGTTCGGCTGCAGAGCTATCCAAGCTGCGGGTGGGCGATTTCGTATCCTATGATGTTAAGGCCAATGAACTCGCCTCCGTTACCGTCCGCAAGCAGGCCGATGTTACGGTCAGTACTCAGGGCAAGCTGGTGAGCATTAACCATGACAGCCGCATCCTGACGGTAACGGACAGCTCTTCGAAGCTGGGGTCGTATTATCTTGCCGATAACGCGATCGTGGAAATTGAAGGACTGACGAACCCAAGCTTCTACGACATCGAAGTGAATGACGATCTGCGGCTGGATATTTTGAATAATAAGGTAGTGAAGGCAACCGTGACCAGCCGTTCGGTGGCTCCTTATGTGTTCGCCTCCATCCTGAGCTACGACCCGGATACGAAAGCGCTGATGATTTCTACCGACAACGGCTCCATTGCCGCTTACCGGTTAACGGATTCCACCATCATCAAATACGGAGAATCCACTCTGCCGTTAAGCAACTTCCAATCGATGTTCACGAAGGGCAAGCGTGTGGACCTGAAGGTTTCCAAGGATAAGGTCGTATCCATTCAGTACACGTTGGCCTTGGAGGGAACCGTATCTTTGATTAACGCCGGGGCTACTACCGCAACGCAGGGAGAAATTACGATTCGCACGGCAAGCGGACAAAGCATCGTGATGAAGACGAACTACAGTATTGCTGTAGACTCGCAAAGCAAAGCGAACGGCACGCTGGCCGATTTGAAGGTGGGAGACAACGTCAAGGCAACGCTTAGCTATGGACAGGACTACGTGACGGCTATTGCGGTCAAGCGGGTAGGCGTCTATAAGACGATTATGACAAACGCTTCTTCGCGGCAAGTTACGGTGAAGGACGAAACCGGTGCGAACCATATCGTTGTGGTCGATACGGACGACAAGATCGTCAATCCGGGGAAAGCCACCCATGCTTTCTCGGATATTGCGGTTGATGAGTATGTGAAGGTTTCCTATGACGGCTCGAAGCTGGATAAGGTCGTGCTCATGTCGACGACGCGAGGCAAAGTGACGGCGGTGGATGCGGCAGCCGGTACGATTACCGTGCAGGACTTCGCGAACGGTGTGCAAGTCGTTCCTGTAGGCCAGCAGTATATCATTAAGCAAAACGGCACAACCACGGCGGCTCTTACGAATATTAAGGTTAACGATCGTGTGGAAATTGCCAAAGATGCGAATGACAAGGTGACGATTTATGTTGCGACGGCGATGAAACGGACCATTCAGTCCTATGATGTCGTGTTGAATACCTTGTTCCTTAAGCCTGCTAACGGCGTTACCCAAAATTCCTTTAACTTCTTTTCTAAGGCGTATTTGCACAAGGGAACGCAGCAAGTGGCCGCCAATGCCTTTATGGAGAACGAAGAAGTGACGATCTATTTAATTGACAACAAAATTGTGGAAATTGAGAAATAATCGGCCTTATTGTGTAACCTTTTTTATGGAAAATCCGTCTAAAGCGGCATAGGGCTGCGAAGACGGATTTTCTTTTTTTTCGGAAAAAGTTCGTAATTTGTCAGCATCGGTCATTGATTCGTCCGGCAGGATTGAGTAAACTGTTACTATACCGTCAGAGGAAGGGGCGTTAGGGCCATGAATGCAAAGGTGCGCCATATACTCGACACGATTGCGGAAATGTTCCCCGATGCCCACTGCGAGCTGAATCACGCCAATCCGTTTGAATTAACGATTGCCGTACTGCTCTCGGCGCAATGCACCGATGAGACGGTCAACAAGGTGACGGCTGCGCTCTTTCAGAAATACAAGCGTCCGGAGGATTACCTGGCTGTGCCGCTTGAGGAGCTGGAGCAGGATATTCGCCGCATCGGTCTGTATCGCAACAAAGCCAAAAATATTCAGGCGCTTTGTGCGCTATTGCTGGACAAGCATGGCGGTGAGGTGCCTCGGGAGCACGAACTGCTCGTGGAGCTGCCCGGGGTAGGACGCAAGACGGCCAACGTCGTCGTTTCCAACGCCTTCGGCGTTCCGGCTATCGCCGTGGATACGCACGTGGAACGGGTATCCAAGCGATTAGGACTTGCGGGTCCGGACGATTCGGTATTAGAGGTCGAGAAGAAGCTGATGAAGAAGGTCCCCCGTGAGGAGTGGACGGATACGCATCATCGGTTAATCTTCTTCGGTAGATATCATTGCAAAGCGCAAAATCCGAACTGTGAAGCGTGCTCACTACTTGATTATTGCCGAGATGGAAAAAAACGTATGAAAACCGCCGTAAGCAGGAAACCTAGAACAAAGGCGATCAAGGAGAAGTCCGCCAAAGCTTGAAATCGAAGGGATTGAATCGTATGAAATGCATTTCTGTGTATACGAAGGATTTTGAAGTATTTTCCGACATTTATGAAAAGGTGCTCAGCACTCCATTAGAGGAAAACGAAGAGAAGCAAGTGGAAGGCGTTATGGTATCGGATTCGGGCAGCGTACCGGAACATTACCTCGACCGGATGAAAACCCGTCCTGAGGTTGTCGTGATGAAGGTGCGCGATAAAGATATTACGATTCTTCAGCATCGCGATTTGTTTGAAATTTTTATCCCGGAAACGGAAAATATGGTACACTAAAAACCGAAGCGATTCGGTTTTTTTGTTTGTTTGCGGGGAACAAGAGAGAAATGAAAAGTGGAGTGGGAGTAGGGGAGCTATGAACAGCGTGATGACAACAGGGGATTTGATGCAGCAGACCGTCAAAGGACTGCTGACACAGGTAGAGCAGGCCTCGGATGGGGAGCATGCCAAGAAAGTAAAACAGCTTCTGGAGAAGGCGGAAAGCGAAAGGCTGTTTATCGCGTTCTGCGGACACTTCTCGGCGGGGAAGTCGAGCTTGATCAATCGGCTGTGCGGGCATCCGCTGCTGCCGTCGAGTCCGATCCCGACAAGCGCCAACATCGTACGCATCGCGAGCGGGGAAGCCGGAGCCCATGTGGTGTATAGGGATGAAGCGGGGTCCAAGGAACGCGTGGAGCGCGTCCCGCTTGAGGGATTGGCCGAGCATTGCCGAAACGGAGAGGCGATCGAGACGGTCGAGATTCGTTACCCGATTCCTTTTCTCGGGGAGCACGCAGCGCTGCTGGACACCCCGGGGATCGACTCGACGGACGATGCGCACCATTTGGCGACGGAATCGGCCTTGCATTTGGCGGACGTCGTCTTTTATGTGATGGATTATAACCATGTGCAATCGGAGATCAATCTGTCCTTTACGAAGAAGATGAAGGAGTGGGGCAAGCCGCTCTATCTGATCATTAATATGATCGACAAGCACAGGGAAGCGGAGCTTCCTTTTGCGGCGTATCAGGCCGGGGTTCGCGACGCGTTCGCGAACTGGGGGGTTCAGCCGGACGGCATCCTCTACACCTCGGTGAAGGAGCCGGACCATCCTCACAGCGAGTGGGGCAAGCTGGATTGGCTGTTGAGCCGGCTGATCTCGCTGCGGGAGCCGCTGATGCGGCTCAGCCTGGAGAAGTCGGCGAAGGCCCTTGCCGCGGCTCATGCGGCGAAGATGGCCGAGCGGAACGAGCCGGCTAAGGAAGCGCTGCGCGCGAAGCTGGACGCCGACGAGGGGCTCGAGGAGGCGCAAAGGCTCTACGCGGAAGCGAGCGCCGAGCTGAAGCGGCTGGAGGCGCTGCCGCAGGAGCGGGAGGCGGCGATGCGCAAGGACGTGACGGCGGTGCTCGACAACGCCAACGTCATCCCGGCCGTGACGCGCGACCTCGCGCACGACTATTTACAAAGCCGCAAGCCCGGCTTTAAGGTGGGCTGGTTCGCCGGCGCCGCCAAGACGGCGAAGGAGGTGGAACGCCGGTTAGAGGCGTTCCATAAGGACTTTGCCACCCAAGTGGAAACGCAGGTGGCCCGTCATGTTCAGCAGACCGTCAAAGCGGGCTTCGAGGGCAGCGGTCTGCCCTCGGCGGAGCTGATCTCGGCAGCGGAATCGATCCATGTAAACGTCACGGCGGATTGGATGGCGTCCCTGGTGAATGAAGGCGCCGTCTTCGGCAACGAGTACACGCTTACCTTCTCCAAGCAGCTTTCGGCTGAGGTAAAGGGCCAGTACCGCAAGGAAGCGTTCGCCGTGCTGGAGGCGCTGGCCGCGCAGCTGGCCGAAGCGCTCGCCCCGCGGCGCGCGGAGCTGCAGCGGCAGCTGGCCGCGCTGCAGGAGCGCCTCAGCGGCCTGCAGCAGCTCGAGCGGCTAGCCGCCGAGGAAGCCGCCTACGCGGCTTCCCTGGCGACGCCGCTCGCTGCGCTGGCCGCGCCTGCGCCGGCGCTGCCGGACCCGGCCGCCGCCCCTGCGGAGGCGGCAAGCGCCCCAGCCGCGCGCAGCAGCAGCGCGGCCCCTGCCGGCGAGCCCGCCGCGGGGCTCGCCTGGATTGCGCCGGCGGCCGCAGGGCCCGCCGGCGAAGCGCCCGCGCAGCGGGCGCGGCGACGCTCGCCGGGGGCGAGCATCGCCGCCGCTTGCGCGAAGCCGCCGCGCGGCTGGACGCCGCCGCGCAGGAGCTCGCGGGCGTGGCGCCGCTCGCGTCGCTCCGCCGCTCCCTGCGGGAGAAGGCGGAGCGCCTCGGGCAGAGCCGCTTCACGATCGCGCTCTTCGGCGCCTTCAGCGCCGGCAAATCGTCGTTCGCCAATGCGCTGATCGGCGAACGCATCCTGCCGGTGTCGCCGAACCCGACGACCGCGGCGATCAACAAAATCATGCCGCCGGAGCCCGAGGCCGGCTGGCCTCACGGCACGGCGAAGATACGGATGAAGAGCGCCGAACGGCTCGCTTCCGACGTGCTGTACTCGCTGGAGGTACTGGGCTTTCCTGCTTCCGATATGACGGAGGCTCTTCAGGTGATCGCGAGACTTCGGGCAGACCAGATTCCGGGCAAGGGCAAGCCGCATTACTCCTTCCTGAAGGCGGTGGAGAAGGGGTGGTCCGAGCAATCGGCCTATTTGGGGCAAGAACGGAAAGCCTCCTTGGAACAGTTCCGGGAATACGCTGCCGAGGAAGCCAAGTCATGCTTCGTGGAGCTGATTGAGCTCTACTACATGAACCCGCTGACCGAGCAAGGGGTAGTCCTGGTCGATACGCCGGGAGCGGATTCCATCAACGCGCGTCATACCGGGGTTGCGTTTGAATACATCAAAAATGCGGACGCCATTTTATTCGTGACTTATTATAATCATGCCTTTTCCCATGCGGATCGCGAATTTTTGCTGCAGCTCGGCCGGGTGAAGGACAGCTTCGAGCTGGATAAAATGTTCTTTATCGTCAACGCGGCGGATTTGGCCTCCTCGGCGGAGGAGCTAAGCGGGGTGGTAGCCCATGTCGAAAGCAACCTCGTGCAGCACGGCATCCGCAAGCCGAGAATTTATCCGTTATCGAGCTATTACGCGCTGGAGGGGAAGGTCGATCAAAACGAAACACTTACCGCCCAATCCGGGATCACGCAATTCGAACAGGAGTTTATTCGGTTTACGTTCGAGGAGCTGACCGAGCTGGTCATCAAGGCAGGCGAAGCCGATATGCGCCGTGCCATGGAGGTGCTCAAGCGGTGGATCGCCAGCGCGCAATCGGACGAATCGGAGCGGCGCCGTGAGGCGGAGCAGCTTCGTGCCGACGTTCAGCTGTCCCTATCGTCCCTTCAGGGCTCGGATCCGTCCGCGGAGCGAAGGGAGCTGACGAAGGAGATCGAGGAGCTTCTCTATTACGTAAGGCAGCGGACGTCGTACCGGTTCGGCGAATTTTTCGGGCACTCCTTCAATCCGGCGGTCTTCCGTGAGGAGGGCAAGGACGCCAAAGCATTGCTGCAGGGAGCATGGGAGGAGCTCAAGCGAATGATTACCTTCGATTTGTCCCAGGAGGTACTCGCCACAACCCTGCGGATTGAGAACAAAATTAACAAGCTGATGGATTTGGCTGTCCAAGAATGGACAGCAGCCATTCGGACGCGGATCAACTCGTTCGACCCGCCTTCGCAGCCTGCCTTGAAGCTGGAAACACCCGAGCTGAAGGCATCGCTGCAGGCGGATGAAGTTACGGTGAAATGGCTGCAGAGCTTCTATAAAAATCCGAAGCAGTTCTTCGAGGGGGACGGACGGCAAAGCCTGCGTAAAGAGCTGGAGGCTAAGCTGGTAAGACCGATGAGTGAGTTTGCCGAGGCCCAAGCAGCCCAGCTCGTCCGCGCTTATCAGGACCAGCTGGAAGCGGCCTATCGTTCTCGCAGCAGCTTCCTCACGGAAGCGCTGCAGGAGCATGCAGACGGACTGCTAGCGGCCTTGGAGCAGCCGATCGACCTGCCGTCGCTCCAGAGCAAGCAAAGCCGTCTTCACGATCTTATCGAATCCTAAGCGCAATACACCGGGCTGTTCCTTTGGGGACAGCCCGTTTTACAAGATATTTGTGAAAAGGCTTACATCAAGGGGAATTGGCACTATATGCATGAAATAAGTGGATTGTATCCCCATAATGTGAGCAAATGGAGAAATTCCCCACGATAAGCAAGTTTACGGGAGCCAGCACTGTTGCCGCTCTCTACGTATGGTGATAGACTTCAATTCAAGCAAAGCGCTTTCTTAAGTGAGGTGAATCACAGCTTAGGATGTATTGGTTTTTCAAGGATTAAAGCGTTTTAATTATGAATGAGGAAGCTGCGCCGAAGAGCTCCGTTTACCGGACTCAAGACCAGGAATGGACGCAGCCGGCTTTGCCGCGGACATAGGTGGAGCTGCATAGGGGAGGGTCATGCGTTGGAAGTTTTTAAACAGCTGCGAGAGTATTATTGGAACGAAAAAAAGTTTTTCTTCGCCTCCTTCTTCAGCTTGATGGCGGCAACGGCACTAGGTTTGGTGTATCCGAACCTGCTGCGCTATTTGATCGATGAAGTGATCATGAAATCACAGTTTCAATCCGTGCCGATGCTCGCCCTGCTCGTCGTAGGCGTTATGGCCGTGAAAGCAACGTTTCAGTTTCTTCATGGCGCGTCCAGCGGCCGGCTCGGCAATCAGGTTGCCTTTAACTTGCGGAAAGCAACCTATCATAAACTTCAATATTTGTCGTTCCAATACTACGACAAGGCGCGCACAGGCGATTTGATGTCCCGTTTGACGGCGGATCTGCAGGCGGTCCGGGATTTTGTAGGCTTCGGCTCGGTGCAAATTCTAAACGTTTTCATGATGTTCACCTTCGGGACCATCATGATGATGACGATCGACTGGAAATTGACGCTGCTCACCATGGCTTCCATGCCGTTTCTTGTATTTACGGCTATTCGGTTTGAAGGAAAAATTCATCCGGCGTTTCGTTCGATTCGCAAATCGATGAGCTCGATGACGACCTCGGTTCAGGAGAATATCACGGGAGTGAGAACCGTGAAATCGTTTGCGCGCGAGCCGCACGAAATCGACAAATTCTCGGAACGCAACGAGGATTATCGAGTGAACAACGTATCGACCGCGGGAATATGGGCGACCTATTTTCCGGTGATGGAGCTGTTTGCGAACCTCAGTGTGGTCATCCTCCTCGGAGTCGGGGGCTATATGGTCATTCAGGGCTCGATATCGCTTGGAGAGCTCGTTGCCTTCTTCAGCCTAATCTGGTACATCATCGGACCTTTGTGGCAAATCGGCTTTCATATTAACAACTTCACCCAATCCAAGGCGGCAGGGGAACGGCTGCTCGAAATTCTTCATCAATATGTTCATGTGAAGGATAAAGAAAACGCCATCAAGCTGACAACAGACCGGGTGAAAGGGCATGTGAAATTTGAAGGGGTAACCTTTGCCTATCCGGAGAAGAAGCCTGCGCTCCAAAGCTTTGAGCTGAACGCTCCTGCAGGGTCCGTGATCGGCTTGCTCGGCGGTACCGGTTCGGGAAAATCCACTGTGATTCAGCTGCTGCTGCGTGCGTATAACGTGAAGGAAGGCAGGATCTCGCTGGACGGCGTGGATATTCGCGATGTCACTCTGGAGAGCCTGCGCGAGCAAATGGCCGTTGTTTTCCAGGAGACGTTCCTGTTCTCCTCGACGATCCGCAACAATATTGCCTACGGAGTGAAGGAAGCCTCCATGGACGAGATTATTCGGGCTGCGAAGCTGGCCAAGGCACATGATTTCATTATGGAGCTGCCTCTTGGCTATGATACGATCGTTGGGGAACGGGGTCTCGGACTGTCCGGCGGTCAGAAGCAGCGGATTGCGATTGCAAGAGCCATTCTGAAGAATCCGAAAATTTTAATTCTGGATGACGCTACAAGTGCAGTCGATATGGAAACCGAGCATGAGATTCAGAGGGGCTTCCAAGAGGTCATGGAGGGCAGAACGACCTTCATTATCGCTCACCGGATTTCCTCGCTGAAGCATGCGGATGAAATTATTGTGCTGGAGGAAGGAAAGATAGTGCAGCGCGGCACCCATGATCAGCTGATGAAGCAAGAGGGACCTTATCTGGAGACGTACAAAATTCAGTTCGCCGACCATCCGGATGAAGTGGAAGACAGCGCAGCGACGGAGCCGTCCGGCCGCGTGTCCATGGCGGTGCAAGAGCAAGGCGAACAGGAAGCGGCGGCAGCTGCGCAGCAGAAGGTCAGGGGGGTCGTGCATTGAGTAAGAATGCCAAGCAACAGACGGAGCTAAATCAACGGTTCGTTTACCAGGATGACGAAGAGCTGGATAAAGGCTTTGACTGGGGACAAGTGAAACGCCTCAGCGTTTATATGAAGCCGTATGCCAAACAAATTATTTCTGTCATTGTCACGATGATGTGTGTGGGAGCGCTCACGAAGCTGCTGAATCCGCTGTTGATCGCTTATGCGATCGACAATGCTTTGACCGGCGACGGAGATCAGAAGCTGCTGTTTTATTGTGTCGGAGGCATGCTGACTCTCTATTTGATCCAATGGTTTGCCAACAGCTTCCGGATCCGGTATACGAATATGATCGGGCAGCGCGTCATTTATGATTTACGGCATGATTTGTTCAGCCATATTCAGCAGTTATCCTTTAAATTTTTCGATAAGCGTCCGGCCGGCTCGATTCTGGTTAGAATTACAAACTATGTAAACTCTTTGCAGGACCTGCTGGCTAACGGGGCGGTCAACCTAATGATCGACTGCGTGCAGCTTGTTGGGATCGTTGCGATATTGCTCGTGTACAATGCGAAGCTGGGGGCTGCGATCATCATCACAGTGCCGATCATGTTCGTAATCTCCACCAAGCTGAGAGTACATATTCGCCGCTCCTGGCAGGTCGTTCAGACGAAGCAGTCCCGAATCAACGCCCACTTGAACGAGTGTATTCAGGGCATTAAGGTGACGCAGGCTTACACGCAAGAGAAGGAAAACATCGCTTACTTTGACGAAATGAACAAGGACAATCACCGTATTTGGAATCGCGCTTCGACCTTGAACCAGAGCTTCAACCCGCTGATCGAGGTGACGGGAGCGATCGGTTACTGCATCTTGTTCTGGCTCGGCGCTTATTTGATTCAACAGGAGCAAATTACCGTCGGTACGCTGGTTATGTTCGCTACGTATATCGGCCACTTCTGGGAGCCGATCAACCGATTGGGCCAGATGTATTCCCAAATGCTCATTGCGATGGCTTCCTCGGAGCGGATTTTCGAATTCATCGATGAACAGCCGACGGTGGCGGAGCATAAAGACGCTAAGACGCTCCCTGCGATCCAAGGCAACATCCGGTTTGACGCCGTTGAGTTTGAGTATGAGCCGGGTCGTCATGCGCTGAAGCGAATCGATCTGGATGTCAAGGCAGGCCAGTCGATTGCGCTTGTCGGTCACACAGGCTCCGGGAAAAGCACCATCATCAACCTGCTTTGCCGTTTCTATGACGTTACGAACGGGGCGATCCTGATCGACGGGCACGATATCCGGGATGTTACGATCCAGAGCCTGCGCTCTCAGGTCGGCATTGTTCTGCAGGACACATTCATCTTCTCCGGGACGATTCGGGATAACATTCGCTTCGGCCGTCTCGATGCTACCGATGCGGAGATCGAAGCGGCAGCCAAGGCGGTACGGGCGCATGATTTCATCGCTGCTCTTCCGCACGGCTACGATACCGAGGTTCAAGAGCGAGGCAACGTGCTTTCCATGGGACAGCGGCAGCTGATCTCCTTCGCGCGGGCTCTGCTCGCGGATCCTCGCATCCTCATTCTGGATGAAGCTACGGCCAGCATCGACACGGAGACCGAGCTGAAAATTCAGGAGGCGCTGAAGACGCTGATGGCCGGTCGTACTACTTTTATCATCGCTCACCGGCTATCTACGATTCGCCATGCCGATCATATTCTCGTGCTTGATCACGGGAATATTATGGAGCAGGGCAATCACGAGCAGCTTATGGCTCATAAAGGGATCTATCACGGGCTCATCCAAGCCCAATATCGTTTCCTCCGGGAAGTGGTATAATCCCGCTGCGCACGGTCTGAAGCGTTCGTTTTCTTAACCGCCAAAGCCTCTTGTTCCCCCTCTCGTAAGGGGGAGCGGGAGGTTTTTTCTCTTTTTCTCGGCTTTTTTCGGAAGGGTCCGCATAGAATGAAAGAAATAGGCGAAGGTTCGCCAATTCATAGCAACCGGGAGGTAAGTAGACGTTGATAATGCGTAAAGGAAGCTTGAAATGGATCCTGGAAGCCGTTCAATGGTTGATTGCCTTAGTTGTTATCCTCAGCACCATGCTGACCGGGCGTTGGTATGTCAAAGCCCATGTGGAGGAGCGCTACGACGTGTATTTGGACGACCAGCCGCTTGGAACCGTATCCAATCCGGAGGAGATAAAACAATGGGAAGAAAAGCAGCGTCAGGCGTTTCTGGAGTCGTGGGGACTTACCAATGTCCAGGTGACCTCGAATCTGGATCGCTTACGATTTGAGATAAATCAAAGCTTCTCCCAAGAAAATGCCATCGATGTGGTGCTTTCCGAGTTGGGCGGCCGCATCGTTTTTGGCGTGCTGGCTACGGAGCTTCGGGTGGACGGTAAATCGCTGGGGTTTCTCAAGGACCGGAGTACCGCCGAAGCGCTGCTGGCGGAGCTGAAGCAGCCCTTCGTAGGCAAAACTAAGAAGGTGACCGCTTTATCGGCTGACGCGGTGGAACCGGTGAGCGCCCACATGGAAACATACGCCGATTTCGTTCAGAAGGTCGAGCTCATCGATACGCCGGTAACTCCCGATCGGATTACACCGGCGGAACGCATCCGGGAAACCATTGCCGCAGGTGAGGTACAGCCGGTCAGCTATACGGTGGAGAAGGGCGATGCCATTTCGAAAATCGCGAAAAAGTTCAACATTCCGCAATCTCAAATTTACGCGAATAATCCGGAGCTAAAGGGCGATTTTATCAAGATCGGCCAGGAGCTGAATATTACGGTTCGTCAGCCGCTGCTTGCCGTGAAAACGATGGAATCCCGTAAAGAAAAGGTAACGGTTCCAAGCGGGATTGTATATGAGAAGGACGATAGTCTGAAGCAGGGGATCATTCAGATCGTTTCGCAGGGCAAGCCCGGCGCCAAGCTGAAAACCTACCAAACCACGCGGATCAATGGCAATGTGGTGGAGGAGGTCGTTACGGAAGAGCAGGAGCTTGAGCCGCCTGTGCAAACGGTAGTGAAGCAGGGAACGAAGGTTGTTCCGGGTGTCGGCACCGGACGCTTCTCCCTTCCGGTGTTATCTCCCCGAGTTACCAGTGAATACGGGCAGCGATGGGGGAGAAAGCATTCCGGGATGGATCTGGTATCCGATAAGAAAACCATTTTGGCCGCAGATCATGGGAAGGTGGTATTCGCCGGCGTGAAGTCCGGTTACGGGAATACGATCATCATCGATCATCAGAACGGATATGAAACGTTGTATGGACATTTGAGCAAAATTGAGGTTCGCGAAGGGCATCCCGTCGAAAAAGGGGAGAAAATCGGCATCATGGGGAGCACCGGAAACTCTACCGGCGTGCATCTGCACTTTGAGGTGATGCGCGACGGACAGCAGGAAAATCCGATGAAATATTTAAGCATCTAGCGAAAGCTGCGCAGCGGAGGCGAGGAGCGATGTTGAGTAAAAAGCTGTCAGTAGGCATCGTTAACTGTGAAAAGACGTACGCCTATTCCCTTCCAACTGTCAAATCCAAAGTGTTGGCCTCCCTTTTACGGGAGGAACAGGCCCCCATTTTATCCGAGAGCCAATATTATTATAAAATCCGTTTAGGGGGAAGCAGGGTCGGTTGGGTTCGGAAAAAGCATATCATTCGGGAGCATCGCGAGCGTCTGATCGTCGGCTGGCATGCGTTCGGCACCACAACGGATTATATGGAGCGTACGGAGCGTGCGGCACCCGTCGAGATCGTATCCCCCCGGTGGATGATGCTGCAGCAGGAGGCACCCTATGTGACTCATACGGTGGATGCGAAGTTCGTTGCCTGGTGTCGTGAGCATGGCAAAAAGGTTTGGGCGATGCTGGGCAACCGGTTCGATCCGGAGCTGACGGATATGATTTTGAGCGATGCCTCCAAACGTGAAGAGCTGGTGAAAGCATTGGTCGAGCTGTGTTCAGTTTATCAGCTGGATGGGATCAATGTGAATTTCGAAAACATCAATCCGCGGAATAAAACGCACTTGGCAGAAACGGTTTCGGCGCTTAGGGAGGCCTTGCATCCGCTTGGAAAAACCACAACGGTCGGTGTCACGCGGCATAACCCTGATCCGCATTCGGGCTCCTACGATCGCAGGGAGTTGGCTAAAGCAGCCGATTATCTTATCCTGATGGGTTATGAGGAGCACTGGCCGGGAGGAAGCAAGGCCGGCCCCGCCGCTTCTTATCCCTGGGTGGAGGAAGGGATCAAGCTGCTGCTGAAGGAAGCGCCGGCACATAAGGTTTTGCTGGGCATTCCTCTCTATACGAGAAAGTGGACCTCCGATTCGGGAAAGGGAACCTTGACCAGTGAGCAGCTGTCCATGACTCAGGCCCGAAACGAAGCGGAACGCAGGAATTTGTCACTCCGCTGGCTTCCTATAACGAAGCAGCACTACGCAGAATATACGGTAGGCAGTCAGCGGCACCAGCTATGGGTGGAGGATAAAGCCTCCTTGGAGCAGCGGCTCCAGCTTGTGGAGCAGTACCAGCTCGGCGGCGCTGCCTTCTGGTATTTAGGCATGGAATCACACGACATTTGGTCCCTGCTGTAGCACTATCCGCTCATGTCTCGAATATAACTCCTCGGCCTCAAAGTCGTGTTTGCCCCTCATCGACATTCCTCTATTTCAAAAAGGTAGCGTTACATCTGGGTCCTCCCCGATTTGGGTAAAGGTTGCTCCGTTGTACCGGATGTGGCGGCTCTTAGGGCGGAATACGGAAGGAGAGCATACGGTATTGTCGCGTGTTCAACGTATTCATTCCGTCAGGTGACCATCCGGGATTGCAATGCTGCTATAGTGCAAAAATCCACGATGCCAAGGGAGTTTCAGAACGAGATTTGTGAGAATCAGCATCTTTAAAAGTGCACAATGGCTTTGAACCGAGACAAATGGTCTTGGAATGTTGTACATACGCAGAAATCCTCTTGCATTGGACACCAATCATGGAAAAAAGCTGTCTATTTGCACAAATGTCCAGTACTATAAAGGAATCCATGGATATATAAGCAGGAGTAGATCCGGAAGAGAAAGACTATGGGGTGGAGCTTATTATCTCCGATCCCAAGCAGCACAAAGGACCGTCCGAAATCGGACGGTTTTTCCTATTCTCTCCCCCATTTCCGATGGGGCTGTTTTGATGGTTTAGAAAGTGACATCCTCGGAATAGCGGGAAAATATCTTCAGCCGCGAGTTTTGGCTTGCCGTCTACACCATAACATTCTAATCAAATGACGGCAAACAAGATGTTTTAGTTGAGGCTGAGGATATTTCCAGCGAAATATTGAAGCTGTCCATTTCTTTAACCCCACAACAGCCCCATTTGCAAATCCCCTCGTAAACCGCTACTCTAAAAAGGAAAGTAACTTGCAAATTACCACGGGGGGAGCTACGTAACGCATGAACTCGGCAAAAAGACTATGGCGCGTGACAGGAGCTGCCGTATTGGTCTCAACCGTCGTCTGCGCGGTCGGCTTCGGTTATGCAATCAAGGAAATCATGTTTCCTTCACCCATCACGGGTACGGAAACCTCGGTTCCCGGAGGAGCGGCAGCTAAGCCCGTAGAAGAAAATTGGGCTGCGAAGCAGCAAATTCGTATCGTCGCCTTAGGGGATTCTCTGAGTGCAGGGACTGGAGACTTGTCCGGCAGGGGTTATGTAGGGCAGGTGAAGGAGAAGCTTCAGGAGCAGCTGGGCAAGCCTGTATTCGTTTATAATAATTTCGCGATCCCGGGGTTTCGTACGTATGATTTATTGAAGGATTGGGATGCGAAGAAGGATATCGATAAATCGCTGTCGGAGGCGGATTTGGTGCTGTTCACCATCGGGGGAAACGACCTGTTCGAGGGGGGACAAGATCTGTTCACGAATCCGCAGACGGGAGAAGGCTTCAATTCGCAGGCTGCGGCGCAGCGGCTGCCGGAGGCGGTCAAGCGGCTGGAGCAGGTGATGGATCGAGTAGCCAAAGCAGCCCCGAAGGCCAAAATTATGTATGTCGGCTTGTATCATCCGTTCCTGGATCTCGACCCGAAGCGGGAAGGCTCGCCGCTCGTACAGCGCTGGAATACGGCTGCCTTTGAGATTGCGAATAAATATCCGAATGTCACGGTAGTACCGACGTTCGATTTGTTCGAATTGAATCTCAATAAATATTTATATACCGATCATTTTCATCCCAATCAGGACGGCTACGAGCGGATCGCCGGGCGTATTGCCGACATATTGAAGTAGTGGGGAGGCAGAGCTTATGCCAGAGGTTGTTTTATCCGTCGACCGGGTGAAGAAGCGCATCAAAAATCGGGAAATCATTAAAGGGATCAGCTTCGAGGTGTATGCGGGGGAAATCTTCGGCTTTCTGGGGCCCAACGGCTCCGGGAAAACGACGACGATACGTATGCTCGTCGACCTCATACGGCCGACGGAGGGCACGATTCAAATTTGTGGCTACGACGTACATAAGCAGCATAACCAGGCGCTTCAGTATGTCGGATGTATCGTAGAGAACCCGGAGCTGTATTCCTATCTTACCGGCTGGGAAAACCTGGAACACTTCGCCCGGATGCTGCCGGGCGTGAACGAGAAACGCATTAGTGAAGTCGTGGAGATCGTAGGCATGGACAAGCGCATCCACGATGTGGTTAAGACGTACTCTCTTGGCATGCGGCAGCGTTTAGGGATTGCGCAAGCGCTCTTGAACAACCCCAAGCTGCTCATATTGGACGAGCCGACGAACGGACTGGATCCGCAAGGGATTAAGGAGCTGCGTGAATTTATCCGCAAGCTGGCGGATGGTGGTCTCAGCTTGTTCGTATCCAGTCATTTGCTAAGTGAAATTCAGCAAATGTGCGACCGGGTCGCCATCATCAGCCAGGGCGAGGTCATTCAGGTCGGCGAGGTATCCGCGCTGGTCGACCGATCCGTCAGCCGGGTGCTCTGGAAGGCATCGCCGAAGGAAGCAGCCTTGCAGGTGCTGTCTTTTTTTCCGAATGTGAAGGTGCTGAACTCCCCGCAGCCGGACGATCATTCGGATTCTGCGATAACGACGGAGTTAAGCCCGGAGGACGTTCCTGAGGTTACCAAACGAATGATCGAAGCCGGAATCGAGCTGTATGGCATTGAAACGAAAAATCCGACCTTAGAGGATTTATTCCTGCAGCTGACGGAGGGGGAGCGCATTGGTTAGCTTGTATCCGCTTGTCGTGAACGAATGCATCAAGATCGTCAAGAAAAAGCGATTGCTGGTCGTCTTATTAATACTGGCGGCCATTATCCCAATGTTTACTTATGCGCAAATGAAGGTCGCCGATAATGCCCGCAAGCAGTTCGGCACGACGGATTGGCGAGTGGAGCTTAGACAAAAAATTACGGATTACCAGCGAAGCCTCTCCAGCGGCCGCATGCCGGAGGAATGGAAGCAGTGGCGTCGTGTCGAGATTAAGCAGGCGCAATACTATTTGGATAAAGATGTGAATCCGTCCAGTCCGAACGGGGTAACCTTTACAAGAGAATTTGTAAAAAATGCGATCGGCCTTTTTATCCCTCTTATGGTTATGGTGATTGCCGCAGACCTCGTCTCCGGCGAGCATACGACTGGTACGATCAAGCTTTTATTGACAAGACCCGTGCAGCGCTCCAAAATTTTACTGAGTAAGTACATCACGCTGGTTTTGTTCGTTTCCTTTACGGTGATAGCCACAGGTCTCATTGCTTATGGGATTTCCGGCGTTGTCTTTGGATATGGCGGCTGGGATATGCCGGTATTTATGGGCTTTCAGGTGAATGGAACGGAGGTCGATTTCTCCTATGTCCGGGCGGTCGATCAATGGTTCTATCTGCTGATGGAATTCGGGCTGGTTTGGTATACCGCGCTGATTGTGGGCATTATTACCTTAATGGTGTCCGTCCTTGTTCGAAGCACGGCGGCAGGTATGGGGATCATGCTCGCGGTGCTCATCTCGGGTACGATTTTGACCAGCATGGTCTCGTCCTGGGAGACGGCGAAATATTTGTTTATGGTCAATTTGAAGCTCACCGACTACTTAAGCGGCGCCTTGCCGCCGATCAAAGGCATGAGCCTGCTCTTCTCCTTAACGGTGCTTACCGTGTGGGGATTGCTGTCGGTCATTGTCTCTTTTACTGTCTTTACGAAAAAAGATGTGTTGAACTAAGCGGATCAAATGTTATAATGCAGATTAGCTGTAAAAACTGTTGACAACTGACATGTTCGGTTGCAAGTGGATGGACCGACAACGGATCTTGTGATTCCACGCTGTAACAGTTGCAACGGAGATGACTTACTGTTTGGGGAGGCTGCGATGGCGGAACAACTTGATTTGTTTGCAAAAACCGCAGAAAAGCCGGTCGACTATGGTGCAGATGATATCCAGGTGCTTGAGGGCCTAGTGGCCGTTCGAAAGCGTCCGGGGATGTACATCGGCAGCACCAGCTCCTCCGGTTTGCACCATTTGGTGTGGGAAATCGTCGATAATGCGGTAGATGAGCATTTGGCCAAATTCTGCTCGCAGATCGATGTCACAATTCATAAAGACAATTCGGTCACGGTACAGGACAACGGCCGCGGTATTCCTACTGGCATGCACAAAACGGGCATTCCGACACCGCAGGTGGTGTTTACGATTCTTCACGCCGGGGGAAAATTCGGGGGCGGAGGCTACAAGAAATCCGGTGGTTTGCACGGGGTAGGGGCTTCGGTCACGAATGCGTTGTCCGAATGGCTTGAGGTGGAGATTTATCGTGAAGGCAAGGTTCACCGCCAGCGGTTTGAATATTGGGTCGATGATCAGGGCAAAGAGCATGTAGGGGAGCCCGTTACGGACCTGGAGGTTCTGGGCAACACGCGCAAATCCGGGACGAAGGTTACCTTCAAGCCGGATAAGCGGGTGTTCCAGGCAGGAACGACAATCAACTATGACACGCTTGCCGAGCGATTACAGGAAATTGCATTCCTCAACTCCGGCCTGAAGGTGACGATTACGGACCTTCGTACGGACAAGCAGGAGGAGTTCCAGTATGAAGGCGGGGCAAGCCAATTCGTCCAGTTCCTGAACGAGGATAAGACGGTGCTGCACGATGTGATCCACTTCGTGTCGGAGAAGGATGAAATTGAAGTGGAGGTGGCGCTGCAGTATAACGACGGTTATACGGAAACGCTTGCTTCCTTCGTCAACTCGATTCCGACACGCGGCGGGGGGACGCACGAGACCGGCTTCAAGACGGCCTATACGCGGGTAATGAACGACTACGCGCGCAAGACGGGCATTCTGAAGGAGAAGGAGAAGAACCTCGACGGACAGGATCTGCGCGAGGGGATGATGGTTGTCATCAACATCAAGATGGGCGAGGTCGAATTCGTCGGGCAGACGAAGGACCAGCTCGGCAGTGCGTCGGCGCGCAGCGCGGTCGATGCCGTGGTGTCGGACAAAATGGCCGTCTTCCTGGAGGAGAATCCGCAAACGGCGCAGATGATCATGAAGAAGGCCATTCAGTCCGCGAGAGCGCGAGAAGCGGCACGGAAGGCGCGGGAGGAAATCCGCAGCGGCAAGAAGGGCAAGAGCGAGAGCTCGAATCTTGGCGGCAAGCTGACACCGGCTCAGTCGAAGGATTATACCAAGAATGAGCTGTTTATCGTAGAAGGCGACTCGGCTGGCGGCTCCGCGAAGCAAGGGCGGGATTCCCGCCATCAGGCGATTTTGCCGCTGAAGGGCAAGCCGATGAATCCAGAGAAGGCCAAGCTCCTTGACATTATGAAGAACGAGGAATACAAGGCGATCATTGCTGCGATCGGAGCGGGCGTCGGTCCGGAATTTGACGAATCGGAAAGCAATTATGCCAAAATCATCATTATGACGGATGCCGATACGGACGGCGCGCATATTCAAGTGCTTCTGCTAACCTTCTTCTACCGTTACATGAAGCCGTTAATTGATGCAGGGAAGGTATACATCGCCCAGCCGCCGCTGTACAAGGTAACGAAGAAGGCGGGCAAAAACTCGGCAGTCCGGTATGCGTGGACCGATGAGCAGCTGGCTGCGTTAACCAAGGAGCTCGGCAAAAATGTAGAGCTTCAGCGGTATAAGGGACTTGGCGAGATGAACCCGGATCAGCTGTGGGAGACGACGATGGATCCTACGACTCGGACGCTGCTGCAGGTGAAGATCGACGATGCCGCCAAGGCGGAGCGTCGCGTTTCCACCTTGATGGGCGATAAGGTCGATCCGCGCAAGCGCTGGATCATTGAGAACGTTGATTTTACCGAGTATGTAGAGTAATGAGTAAGGGAGCGTTTTAAGACGTGAGCACACTCGAAAATTTTTTACCGGCCTATCTGGAAGAGGTTGTAGGCGACCGGTTCGGCCGGTATTCCAAATATATTATTCAAGACCGCGCCATTCCCGACGTTAGGGACGGACTGAAGCCCGTACAGCGGCGGATCCTGTATGCGATGTATGATGCAGGCAATACGCCGGACAAGCCGTATCGCAAGTCGGCTAAGACCGTCGGTGATGTGATGGGTAACTACCACCCGCATGGCGATTCGTCCATATATGAGGGCATGGTGCGGATGGCGCAGCCTTGGAAGATGGGGCACGTTCTTATCGACGGCCACGGGAACTGGGGCTCGCTGGACGATGACCCGGCAGCGGCGATGCGTTACACCGAAGCTCGTTTGTCCGAAATTGCATTGGAGCTGCTTCGCGATATCGAGAAGCGGACCGTTCTGTTCAAGGACAATTTCGACAATACGACGAAGGAGCCTGTCGTGCTGCCCTCGCGTTACCCGAATCTGCTGGTGAACGGCGTCAGCGGCATTTCGTCCGGCTTCGCTACGGAAATACCTCCGCATAACCTGCGGGAGGTTGTGGATGCGTGCATCGCATTGATCGACAACAAGGAGCTAACGCTCGAGGAAATCATGACGATCATGAAGGGGCCGGATTTTCCGACAGGGGGCATCATTATGGGCTCCGAGGGGATCAAGGAAGCGTTCCGCACTGGCCGCGGACGGATCTATCTGCGTGCCCGCACCGCCATCGAGGATATGCGCGGCGGCAAGCAGCAGATCGTCATTACCGAGATTCCTTATCAGGTCGTCAAATCAAGGCTCGTCACGGCCATGGAGAACATTCGGCTCGAGAAGAAGATCGAAGGCATCGCCGAGGTTCGGGACGAGAGCGGGCGCGAAGGCTTGCGTATCGTTGTGGAGCTGAAGAAGGAAGCGGATGCGCAGGGAATTTTGGCGTATTTGTTTAAGAAGACGGACTTGCAGGTCACGTATAACTTCAACATGGTAGCCATTGTGAACAAAACGCCGAAGCAGCTTGGCGTGAAGGACATGCTGGAAGCCTATATCGGGCATCAGAAGGAAGTTGTGACCCACCGCTCGCAGTACGAGCTGGAGAAGGCGGAGGATCGCGCTCACGTCCTCGAGGGTTTAGTGAAAGCGCTGAACATTCTGGATGATGTGATTGCGACGATCAAGCGCTCGAAGAACCGACAGGACGCCCAAAACAATTTGGTTGCGGAATACGGCTTCACCGAGCGTCAAGCGGACGCGATTCTGACCTTGCAGCTGTATCGCTTGACCAATCTGGAGATTCATTCGCTCGAGAAGGAACTGAAGGAAGTTCAGAAGACGATTGCTTACCTGCAGGGGATTCTGGGCAGCGAGAAGAAGCTTCAGGCGGTCATCAAGGAAGAAATGAGCGTCATTCGCGATAAATACGCCGTAGCCCGCCGCTCCGAGATCCAGGACGAGGTGGAGGAGCTGAAGGTAGGTCTTGAAGTGATGGTCACGGCCGAGGACGTGTATGTGACCTTGACGAATGAGGGCTATATTAAGCGGACAGGCTATCTGTCGTTCGCCCGTTCCGGCGGCGAGATCGATAAGACGGGGTTGAAGGAAGGCGATTACCTTCGTTACCTGCTGGATGTGAACACGCTGGAGAATCTCCTGATTTTCACACAAAAGGGCCAGTGTTATTTACTGCCTGTCCATCAAGTACCGGAGTACAAGTGGAAAGAGAACGGAACGGCTATCGTGAACGTAATTCCGATCCCGAAGGACGACAGGATCGTTTCGGTCATTGCTGTGAAGGATTTCGAAGAACCGGGCAAATCGCTGGTGTTCGTTACCCGTAAGGGGCAAGTGAAGCGGACGGAGCTGAAGGAATACTTCACAAACCGCTCCAGCGGCATTGTCGCGGCTAAGGTAGCTGACAACGATGCGATACTGGACGTGAAGCTGAGCACCGGAGATAAAGACCTGCTGCTGGTGACGAAGCTTGGTATGAGCATTCGCTTCAAGGAAGCGGAGGTCAACCCGATGGGACGCGCAGCTGCGGGGGTTCGCGGGATTGCGCTTCAGGAGAAGGACGAAGTGGTCAGCGCGGATTGGCTCTCGGGCGATGAGGGAGAGCTGGTTGTTGTGTCCGATCTGGGTTATGTGAAGCGTACCCTAGTATTCGATTACATGGTGCAAGGTCGTGGCGGCAAAGGCTTGCAAACCTTCGAATTCAAAGAAGGCAAACGAGTGAAGCCGAACGGAGATGCCTTGGTTCGAGCCTTTACCGTAACGGAGCCCTTTGAGCTTACTGCGGTGCTTAGCACCGGCGAGAAGGCAGCCTTCTCAACCGAGCAGGCGCCGATCGAGGATCGGAAATCCACAGGGAAGCAGCTGGTTTCACTAAATAAGAATGAAACCGTAGTTGATGTGCTGAAGCTCGTTACCGCCGCGGCGGCTCAATCGTAGCTCATGTATTCCTCGGGCTCGAGTCGATCGAGCAGCTCCAGCATCAGCTGAAGCACGGCCCACACTGGCATCGAATCGTCCAAACGTTCGAGCCATTGTGGGTCTTTGATTACACCTCGCTGCAATGCCGTTTCACCGAGCCGCTGTTTCCAGTCTTCCATAGGAAATCACGCTCCTTCCACCGTTTGACAAGCTTTGCCTATAGGCGACGATCCTGCTTGCAGCATATGTAGAATAGGCTCGTCTGGTACCTGTTTTTATCGATTTATGTCCTAAACTATTTAGGTGATTAACCTTTCTTTCCCTGTCGCCTAGTGGTATAATTAGGATAAAGAAATCGGTTTACAGGAGTGATTCGCATGGTAACCCAAGATTTTGCCAGGCTGTGGTGGAAATTGTCCAAGGACTTGCGTACGCATATGGAGGCGGAGCTGGCGCCAACCCTTACGGAAGGTCAGCTGACCGTATTGGAGCTGCTGATGTATTCGGGCCAGGAACGAATGAAGCCGTCGGATTTCATCGAATATTTGGCAACGACGCCTGCAGCGATCACGACGTTGTTAGACCGGATGGAGAAGAGCGGATTGATTATCCGGGAGCGGGATGAGAAGGACCGGCGCATTGTGTGGGTGCTGGTCACGGAGAAAGGGCAATCGGAATGCGAACGGGGGATGCAGGTGCGCGAGCAGTTCCTGCAGTCGTACCTCAGCCGTATTTCGTCTCATAATCAGCAGCTGCTGGTGTATTTGCTGGGCAAGGTGACAAACACGGAGAAGCCGACGAGCGTGTCGGTGTGATGAATAGAAGCGGCTGTTCCTTTCTTTCTGAGGGAATGGCCTTTTTATTGTGCGGGCAAAGCAAGGAGGGAGATTCGTGCTGCATATTGTGAATGGTGATACGGTAGGGGAGCGCTTAAGGCAAGGCGGCGCCCAAGGGGACATCCTCGTTTGGCGGGAAGTGTATCCGTTCGGACCGATCTTCGAAGATATGGAGGAGGAAGGCAACCGGTCTGTAAGAGCAGCGTTTTTGGAAAAGGGTATCGGATTACCGAGCTCCGACTATATTGCGTTCTGTGAGACGCAGGAGCAGGCTCTCAAGGAGTTCAGGAAGTATAACGAGATCGTATTGTGGTTCGAGCATGATCTCTTTGATCAAACGATGCTATGCTATTTGCTTCGTTGGTTTGCACGACAGTCTCATGGAGACACGAGCTTGAGTTTGGTATGCATCGGAGGCTATCCAGGCATTGCGGATTTTCGAGGACTAGGGCAGCTGACATCGGAGCAGCTCATCGCATTGTTCGGGATAAGGCAGGCTGTAGGGGAGCCGGAATTTGAGGCGGCCAAGAGGTTTTGGAGCGCTTATTCCTCCGGTCGATTGGATAGGCACATCGCAGTCCTTCAAGAAGATACCTCGGCGCTTCCATTTGCCAGGGCGGCCTTTGAGGCGCATTTGTCTCGCATTCCTTCGGATCCGAGCGGCCTAGGGTCGATTGAGCGGACCACACTGGAATTGCTGGAGGAAGGGATCACGTCGCCTCATCCTTTGTTTCATCAGGCGGGTGGTCGTTTGAGCCTGCTGGGAATGGGCGATTTGGAGTACTGGTATCATCTGGAGCAAATGTCGGAGGGGCCTTATGCGCTAGTGAGTATCCAAGGAGAAGCGGGATTTCCAAGCTTTCTTCGAGCAGAGCCGACGTTTAGGGAGCAAGTTATTTCCCTAACGGAGCTAGGCAGGAAGGTTCTTGCGGGAGAAGTGCGTTGGAATGCCGTAAAGGCAAGAGAGGCGTGGTTTGGCGGTATTCATTGGAAAAGCGGCTGTTCCCCCTTCTAATGGGCGGGGTACAGCCGCTTTTTATCCATCATGCCTTTTCCCACAGCAGCCAAGGGAAGCCGCGCGGCGGGTCGGAGGTGAAGCGGAGCTGCTCCTTCGTGGTCGGATGCTCGAAGCTGAGCCGCGTGGACCACAGCGCGATCTGCTGCCCGGGCTTCGTCAGGTGCGCGCCATAGCGCTGGTCCCCGACGAGGGGGCAGCCGATCGCGGCAAACTGCACGCGGATTTGGTGCGGGCGCCCGGTATGCAGCTCGATTTGCACGAGCGACAGCCCTTCGAGGCTGCCCAGCACGCGGTAATCGAGCAGCGCCTCCTTGGCGCCCGGCTTGCCCGCCGGCACGACGGACACTGTGTTCGTGCGCTCATCCTTCAGCAGGTGGTGGCGCAGCGACCCCTGCGGCTCCTTCGGCCGGCCGTTTACGACGGCCGTGTATTCCTTGCGGATCGTGCGCGTGCGCACGGCATCCGACAGCCGGGACGCCGCCTTCGAGGTCTTGGCGAACACCATGACGCCCCCGACGGGGCGATCCAGGCGGTGCACCAGACCGAGATAAACGTTGCCCGGCTTCTGATGCCGGATCTTCAGATCCGCCTTAATCAGCGTCAGCAGGTCAGGGTCCCGAGAATGGTCCTCCTGGGTAGGCACATTCGGCGGCTTGACAACCACGATGACGTGGTTGTCCTCATACAGCACCGGTATGTCCGGCTTGCTGCCTCCAGCCATCGGCTACGCCTCCCAACGTCCCAGAATGCCGCACGGCAGCGCGAGCTTGGATTCGGTAATCGGCAGGCCGATCTCTCCATGGGTAATGGAGCCGCCGAACTTCGAGCCAAGCGAGATGCTCAAAATATTTTTCAATACCGTTGAGGATATTCCTGTCGTATAAGAGTTGATCAGGAAGAACAAAGGCTTATCCGTCAGAATGCTCGCGCAGGATTCCACGAAAGGATATAGATCTGTCTCCAGCTTCCAGGTTTCCCCGTTCGGACCTCTTCCGTAGGAGGGAGGATCCATAATAATCGCATCATACTTGCTGCCGCGGCGCTGCTCGCGCTGTACGAACTTGAATACATCGTCTGTGATGAAACGGACGGGGCGGTCGCCGAGGCCTGACAGCTGCAGGTTTTCTTTCGCCCAAGTAACGACGCCCTTCGAAGCGTCGACGTGGCATACCTCCGCTCCGGCGGACGCACAGGCTACGGATGCACCCCCGGTGTAGGCAAACAGATTCAGCACCCGAATCCGGCGGCCGGAATTCGCAATCTTGTCCATCATCCACTGCCAATTGATCGCCTGCTCGGGAAACAGCCCCGTATGCTTAAAGCCGGTCGGCTTAATATGAAACTTTAAGTCCCGGTACGAAATTGTCCAACGCTCGGGGATCTTTTTCTTATACTCCCAGTTGCCCCCTCCGCTTGAGCTCCGGTGATAATGGGCATCGGCTTGACGCCACGCATTCGTTTCCTTCACCATCGGCCAAATCACCAAAGGGTCGGGACGGCGCAACACCACGTTCCCCCAGCGCTCCAGCTTCTCTCCGCCGCCGGTATCAATCAATTCATAATCCTTCCAATCTTGAGCTGCAAACATGGACTCCGAACCTTCCTTCATCTGTGGATACACGTATTATCTTCAACATTTTACACTACTTGCCCAAGGGATGCCAGAATGCTGCAAAGGTGTACGGTAAAAACAAAAGACCAAGCCCACGGCTTGGTCTCCAGTCGCTTATTCCAAATGAGTTGCCTTCATCTTCGTCGGCACTTCCACCTGCATAAAATGCTCGAAGGCATCGTTAAGGAGCTGATGCTGTTCGTACGTATCCAGCTTATCAAATGGCGTCACGGAGCGGTTCTCCACCCGGATGATGTGGTAGCCGTAGTCCGTTTCGACCAGTTCGCTGATCTTGTTCAGCTCCAGTTCAACAGTAGCCTTCTTGAACGGCTCTACCCAATTGTTGACATCGGCATTGGCGTACAAGCCGCCGTTGTCCTTCGAGCCCGGGTCCTCGGAGTACTGCTTGGCAAGCGCGGCGAAATCTTGACCGGCCTTCAGCTTCGCAAGAATTTCCTGCGCCTTCTTGGAGGCTTCTTCCTTCGTGCGTTCCTTGCCTTGCTCGTCCTGGAAGCCGATCAGAATATGGCGGACGGAAGCCTTCTGAATTCCCTTGGAGGTTGCTGCAAGCTCCGACAGCATCGTCTTATCCGAAGCGATCAGCAGCTCCATATACCGGTTGAAATCCTCGTCCGTCAGTCCGTTCTTCGTCAGCAGCCCGGCGAAATCCTTGCCCGGAGCGGCGGCTACCAAGCTTTGCTTCGTTTGCTCCAGCTGCTTGCTGACCGCTTCCGGCAGCTGAGCCTTCACAGTGTCATTCGCTCTGCCATGCAAAATCGTGTATCCAACCAACTGATTCAGCATGTACTCTCGATACTGCGGATCCTCTTCATACTGTACGTTCTGCGGATTCAGAAGGCTGCGGAATTTCAAAAATTTCAGCAGCTCTCCCATCGTCACCTGACCGCCTTCATATTCAGCGGCAACGGAAGCGGGATTGATTTTCTTCCCGACGTAAATGGTTTCCGTGTCGCCGTCCCAAGCCACATCCTTGCCGAGAGCTTCACTTACGAAGCGCAGAGGCACGTATGTGGTGCCGTTATAAATGAAGCCCGCGCCTTGCTCGGCCGTCGGTTTTTTCTCAATTCCGTCAAACATATATTTGAGGTTTTGGAAATATACTTCAATCTGTGTCCCACTCGCGTAGGCAACGGAGCCGCTGATGGCAAGCCCTAAGGTTAACCCCAGCACAAGCCCTTGAAACTTATCCTTCATCATTCCTATCCAACCTTTCGACAGAGTATGTAGAAGTATTCCACATCCGAGGGGGAAATCCTTTTTTGTGAAAACGCACAATTTGTTTTCAAAGATTTACCGAAAATTTGGAGGGGCAGAAAGGATTTCTCACCTGCGTGTAGTATGTTTTTATGTAGAGCCCGAAAAATTGAAGTAAAGGGGGATGACACGAATCGTGAAAAGCTTGATCCCCGGTCCGGAAGACTTGTATTTGTTCCACGAGGGAAGCTTGTTTCAAAGCTACCGCATGCTCGGGGCGCATATCATGGAATCGGAAGGCGTTAAGGGCGTCCGATTTGCCGTATGGGCACCGCATGCAAGAGACATTCGAGTCGTAGGAGATTTCAATTGCTGGGACGGCACCCGCCACCGTATGGAGAAGATCAGTACCTGGGGCGTCTGGTCGCTTTTTGTCCCGCATGTACGGGAGGGAGAATACTACAAGTACGAAATTGTGACATCCACCGGAACGACACTGTATAAGGCCGACCCTTACGCCTTTCATTCCGAGCTGAAGCCGGGAACGGCGTCCCGCGTATATTCCTTGGAGGGATATGATTGGGAGGATCAAGCCTGGCAGGAGAACAAGCAGAGGCAATCGGTCTATAACGAGCCTCTCAATATTTATGAGGTGCATCTCGGGACTTGGAAGAAGAGGCCGGACGGTGCCTACTATACGTATAGGGAGCTCGCGGATGAACTGGTTCGGTACGTCAAGGATATGGGTTACACCCATATCGAGCTCATGCCGCTGGCCGAGCATCCGTACGACCGTTCCTGGGGGTACCAGGCAACAGGCTATTTTTCCGTGACGAGCCGTTTCGGGTCACCGAAGGACTTCATGTATTTCGTAGACCGATGCCATCAGGAAGGACTCGGCGTCATCATGGACTGGGTGCCGGGACATTTTGTAAAGGATGAGCACGGCCTGCGCCAGTTCGACGGGGAGCCCTTGTATGAATACAAGGATCCGATTCGGGCGGAGAAGAAGGATTGGGGAACACTCTCCTTTGATTTTTCCAAACCGGAGGTTGTCAGCTTCCTGATTTCCAACGCCGTGTTCTGGATGGAAGTGTTCCACATTGACGGATTACGCGTTGATGCCGTCGCCAGCATCCTCTATCTCAATTACGGCAAGCCCCGGGAGGAGTGGATCACGAACCGGTTGGGTGGCGACAGCAACCTCGAGGCCATTGAATTTATCAAGAAGCTGAATATGACCGTTTACGGTTATTTCCCTCATGCCCTGATGATGGCTGAGGATTCCACGGCATGGCCCCTGGTAACCTCGCCGGTCCATGAGGGAGGCCTTGGTTTTAACTACAAATGGAACATGGGCTGGATGAACGATATGCTGAAGTATATGGAGACCGATCCGTATTTCCGCCCGGGCAGTCACAATTTGCTTACGTTCAGCTTCATGTATACGTACTCCGAGAATTACGTGTTACCCTTATCGCATGATGAGGTAGTGCACGGCAAGAAATCGCTTCTTAATAAAATGCCGGGTGACTACTGGCAAAAGTTCGCCAATCTGCGGACGCTCTACGGCTATATGATGGGGCATCCCGGGAAGAAGCTGCTTTTCATGGGCGGCGAATTCGGGCAATTTGACGAATGGAAGGATCTTGAGGATCTTGATTGGGAAATGCTTGACTTTGACAGTCATCGAAGCATGCAGCGCTACGTCCACGATTTGAACCACATGTACTTGCAAGAGAAGGCCTTATGGCAGCTCGACCACTCACCTGACGGCTTTACTTGGATCGACCCGCACGATAACAAGCAGAGCATCACCACCTTCATGAGAAAATCACAAGATTCTGACGATTTCCTTATCATCCTGTGCAACTTCACTCCTGTTTACCATTCGGAATATCGTATCGGCGTGCCTGTACAAGGCCAATACGTCGAGCGCTTTAACAGCGATGCAGGCCAATACGGCGGCTCCGGCAAGCTGAACAGCGGCATGCTGGGAACAGAGCCCATCCCGTGGCACAACCAACCGTATAGTCTGACGATCGCCGTACCACCGCTGGCTGCCGTGCTGATCAAGCCGGTGAAGCTGGTAAGAGAATCCGCGACCAGCACTGCCAAACGGGGAAGACCCCGAAAAAAAGCCGAATAACCAGAAGAGAGAGAGGTAGTGCCGATGCGCAGTAAAGAATGTGTAGCGATGCTTCTAGCAGGCGGCGAAGGCCGAAGATTGGGGGCTCTAACGAGCAAGCTGGCGAAGCCGGCCGTCCACTTTGGGGGCAAGTACCGAATCATTGATTTTACCCTTAGCAACTGCACGAACTCAGGCATTGACACCGTAGGTGTATTGACTCAATATCAGCCGCTTGTATTGAATAATTATATCGGTATCGGAACCCCGTGGGATCTGGACCGAAAGAACGGCGGCGTCTCCGTGCTTCCACCGTTCATGGAGCAGAGCGGCGGCGACTGGTACAAGGGTACCGCCAATGCGATCTATCGCAACATCTCATTTATTGAGCAGTTTGACCCGGAATACGTGCTGGTCATCTCCGGTGACCATATTTATAAAATGGATTATGATCTGATGCTGGACTTTCATAAAAGTAAGGGTGCGGATGCCACCATTGCCGTAATCGAGGTAAAATGGGACGAAGCAAGCCGCTTCGGCATCATGAGCATCGACGATGAGAACCGGATCACTGAATTTGCAGAGAAGCCGAAGGAGCCCAAGAGCAATCTGGCCTCCATGGGGATTTATATATTCAACTGGCACATGCTGAAGGAATACTTGACCAAGGATGAAGCGGATCCGGATTCGAGCAAGGATTTCGGCAAGGATCTCATTCCGCGGATGCTTAGAGAAGATAAAGGCATGTATGCATATCCGTTCGAGGGCTACTGGAAGGACGTCGGTACGATCCAGAGCTTATGGGATGCCAACATGGATCTTCTGGAGGAGCAGCCGGAGTTTAACCTGAACGATAAGGAATGGCGCATCTATTCCGTCAATCCTTGCCAGCCGGGGCAGTATATTGCTCCAACCGCGCAAATCAAGCGTTCTCTGATCAACGAAGGCTGCTGGGTTTCCGGCACCGTGGAGCATTCGGTCTTGTTCTATGGCGTTCAGGTAGGCGAGGGGAGCCTGATCAAGGATTCCGTGATTATGCCGGGTGTTATCATCGGGGAGAACGTACAAATCTATAAAGCCATCATCGGCGAAGGGACGGTCGTGGAAGACGGATGTGTCATCGGCGAACCGGATGGAAATCAGGATATTGTCCTGATCGGCAATAACGAGCATATCTCAGCGGCGACCGCGTCCACGAAAGGGTGAGTGCTTTATGAAGCGACTTATGGGAGTTATCAATCTGGTGAACGAGCCGGATGAATTGGAAGAACTGACTTATTCCCGATGTGTAGCCTCGGTGCCGTTCGGCTCCCGCTATCGTTTGGTCGATTTTGCTTTGTCGAATATGGTGAATTCCGGTATCGAGAATGTGGCGGTGTTCACTCAACATAAATATCGTTCGCTCATGGACCACTTAGGGTCCGGGAAGGAATGGGACCTCGACCGTAAGCGCGGCGGCTTGTTCCTGCTTCCTGCAGTGCTGCATGAGACGACGGGAATGGCCCGCGGTGATTTGTTCCAATTCTACAGCCATAGAGATTACTTCTATCGCGGCCGCGAGGAGTATGTAGTGATCTCCCGCAGTCATATGATTTGCAATATCGATTACAATGCGGTGCTGGATTATCATTTGGAGAAAAATGCGGATGTCACCGTCGTCTACAAGAAAGCGGACGAGGAGGAATACGCGAAATTTCGCCGGATGGCAGTCAAGGATGACGGCCTAGTGACGGTAATCGAGGATCAAACCGGACGACTGCGCACGGACAACATTTCGCTGGAAATGTACGTCATGAGCAAGGAGCTGCTGCTCGATATGGTGGAGTCCTGCCTGGCACAGGGCTACGATCACCTGGTGCGTGACGGCATTATGAAGAATATCGACAGGCTCAGCGTTTACGGCTATCTCCATCAAGGCCATACTGGCATTGTAAATACGATTCAAAGCTACTACAAACACAGCATGCAGCTGCTGAATCCTAAGATTTGGCGGGAGCTGTTCTTCCAGAAAAATTTGATCTATACCAAGGTCAAGGATGAGCCTCCGGCACGATACTCGGAGAATGCGAACGCGAGGAATTCTCTTATCGCCAACGGATGTGTCATCGAGGGCAAGGTCGAGAACAGCATCCTGTTCCGCGGAGTGAAAATACGCAAGGGCGCCTATGTCAAAAACAGCATTATCCTGCAAAACTGCGAAATCGAAGAAAATGTCATCATCGAGAATGCCATCCTGGATAAAGACGTGTTCATCAGCAGAGGGCGAGTGCTCACGGGTGACAAGCAAGCACCGTTTATCGCTTCCAAGACCAAGGTCATTTAAAAATCGGCACGGCGTGAAGGGTGTCTCTATCCGAGTGAGACAGCCGGTTCGGCAGCAGGAGACCCCCTTTTTTTACGCGCCGCGTACAAATATAAAGGAGTGGTAGGAAGCCATGAAAGTGTTATTTGCCGCGTCAGAAGCAGTACCTTTTGTGAAAACGGGAGGACTTGCCGATGTTATCGGCTCGCTCCCCAAAGAGCTGGTGAAGCAGGGGCTGGATGTGCGCGTCATGCTTCCGAAGTACGAAGACATCCCGGAGCGGTTTGTGGAGTTGATGGAGCCGATCACCTCCTTCCAAGTGCAGATGGGCTGGCGCTCGCTGTATTGCGGGGTATTCCGGCTGGAATGGGAAGGCATCACCTTTTATTTCCTCGACAATGAATTTTATTTCCGCCGCAAGGGCTGTTACGGGTACGGGGACGACGCGGAACGATTCGCCTTCTACTGCCGGGCCGTACTCGATTCGCTGCTGCACATCGATTATATGCCGGATGTCATCCACTGCCACGATTGGCAGGCTGGCATGATCCCCGTACTGTATAAAGCGCATTTTAGCCATCAGACGGCATTCCAGCATGTAAAGACGATCATGACCGTACATAATTTGAAGTATCAAGGCGTTTTCGGCAAGGAGCAGTTCAAGGATTATTTCTCGTTAGGGGACGAGCATTTGCACGGCTATGCCTTGGAGCAGCATGGGGGCGCCAGCTTCCTGAAGGGGGGCTTGCTGTATTCCGATCTCATAACTACGGTGAGTCCTACCTATGCGGAGGAGATCCAAACACCGTATTACGGGGAAAATTTGGACAGCCTGCTGCGCAGCCAAAGCTATCGTCTGAGCGGTATTATTAACGGCATCGATTATGATGAATTCGATCCGATGACAGATCCCAGGATTGAGGTGAACTATCGGGATTCCCTCTCCAAGAAGCTGCAGAATAAGCTGAAGCTTCAGGAGCGGCTCGGTTTGCCGATATCGAAGGAAACGCCGGTGATCTCCCTCGTGACGAGGCTTGTCGATCAAAAAGGGCTCGATTTGATCGACCGCGTGATTGCTGAGCTGCTCAGCTTGGATGCCCAGTTCGTCATTCTCGGGACGGGAGAAGAGCGCTTCGAGCAGCTGTTCCGCTGGGCCGCTTCCGAATACCCGGACAAGCTGTCAGCGAACATCTTGTTCGATGAGGCTCTGGCGAGACAAATTTATGCCGGCTCCGATCTGTTCCTTATGCCGTCGCTGTTCGAGCCTTGCGGCATCGGCCAGCTGATCGCGATGCGTTACCGCACCGTCCCCATTGTCCGGGAAACGGGCGGCTTGAAGGATACGGTACAGCCTTACAATGAGGTAACCGGAGAGGGGACCGGCTTCAGCTTCGCCCATTATAACGCCCATGACATGCTGTTCACGATAGAGCGCGCCATTCAGCTGTACAAGCAGCCGGACGCTTGGTCGAGCTTGCTTGCGAATATGAAGAAAAAAGATTTCAGCTGGCGCAAGTCGGCTCAGCAATATGCCGGATTATATGAGCAGCTGACAACATAACACAGTTAGCGGGAAACCAATATCCTCCTACGGGTATTGGTTTTCCCCATTCAGAGGAGGAAGACGGCATTATGAAGGTAAACATCCGATTGTCCGTGCTCGGCGAGTTACTAAAGGAAGCAACCATCGAAATTGACGATTATAAAATGGAGGAGCTTACGGAGGAAGAGAAGGAGGGCGCCATCGAGATTCTGGTAAGGGATTGGGCTGCCCGCAGCCTCCAGATTGAATGGGAAGCCGCAGAATAGTAGGGGAGACACATGGAGCTGCCGCTTTCATTGAAGACCCGTGAGCGGGAAACCTAGGCTGAGGCCGTCAGGGAACTCCCTGACGGTTGAAGGCCAAGCTGAAGGGGTCGTTAGCCGACCTCTTCATAATACATGGTCTCTTTATTAAACGATCGGTTAATATGCAAAAAGGTGTGCATCAGCTCGAACAGCTCGGATTGATTGAGCTCCAGCTGAACCGGGTTCCCTTCCGAGTCGGAGGAGGCAACCTGGAACCGAATCGATTTGTCATTCGAATTTACATGAATCTCCAATTGCTGCTTTTTCAATACGCTTTCCCACATAAAACTTCTTCACCGATCCTTTCATTAGTAAGGACTTGCTTTTTTTGGACACAAAATTATATGTATGCCCGCAGCGCAGTGATTATGTTTAAAAAATGAACTATTGCTATTATTTTTCATTCGTGGTATAATAAAATATCTACTTGAAAAGCATGCGCTGGGTGTCCAGCCGTATCACATATAGCTTAGACTTATCTGTTTTTGTTTTGGATCAACCCGATTCTCACTGGCGCGGTCTTCGGAGCCGCAAGGATGGAAGAGAGGCAGGGCTTTCGTTGTTTTAGGTGTTTCAAGGTTTGCAGTTAAGGTTTGTGTAAGTGGTTAGTTGTTGGAATTTGAGGTTCGGATTCAAGTAGAAGGTAAAGACCATCCGCCGAGCGAGGAGCGCCGGTAAGGGTGGTCTTTTTTGTTATTGCTTATTACAGAACCGGGGAAGTGGATAGGCCTGTTTTCGTAATCTCCACGCCTCTCTTGATCGCCTTCAAATCGTTGTTTGAATTGATCAGCAAAGGCAGCATTTTCATCTCACTCGTCATCGGGGATGCACAGATACCACAAATCGGCTCTCGTGCGAAGGCAAAATTATCACGCATCCAGCCTTTGCAATCTTCCTTGGTGCAGGACCATACTGCCGTATCTTCTTTCGGGAGTTCCTCGATATGCTTGTTGCGAAAGTTTAAATACATTGTAAATCCCCCCAATGGTTTGATATGAAAAAAAGCTGCTCCCGAAGGTTGTTCAGGAGCAGCTTTCGTTTCCAGCTTAGTAAATTTTAGTTACGTTCTCGGCTTGTGGTCCACGATTGCCTTGAACTACATTGAATTGTACGCGTTGACCTTCATCCAAAGACTTGAAGCCTTCTTCCTGAATGGCGCTGAAGTGTACGAACACGTCGCCGCCGCCTTCGCTTTCGATGAAGCCAAAGCCTTTCTCTGCGTTAAACCATTTCACTGTACCTGTTTGCATAGTGTGATTACCTCCAATAATTTTTTTTAACATGTTCATTTTCCTTAAAAACAAAAAAATTCACACATTGAAAAAAGTACCATCATAAAAATGAGACCTTTTTCAATATGTGAATTGGTTTCCATTTGAATAATTAACTATATCTTACTACAAAAAAAGGATAAATGCAAGTGTGTCGGTTACAAACGTTTAATCAAGGAATAATAACGAATGTCTCATTACGCTGATTGGAGGGATCCCTTTTGAATGATAACAAAACAGCGGACTCCCGATATATTCAACAGCATCTTGCCAACGAACGAACCTACTTGGCTTGGGTGCGTACCGGCATTGCTATCGTTGGGCTAGGCTTTCTAGCGGCCGGTGTGGTCTTCCGAGCGACGTCCTTCGAGCATATCGGGCGCTGGATCGCAGCCATAATAGGGGTGGGGGCGGTTTTGTTTGGAGCGATCATTATGACATGTGCCACCAGAGATTATATGGTCAAGCAGAAAGGAATTAATCAAGAAACGTTCCGTTCTCCAAGGGTTTCCGTATGGGTTACGTTTGCCAGCTTAGGACTCATGGACATGTTTCTGTTAGCGCTGGTTATCATTTTATTGATGTATTGATTCGTTAGTAACGATTGCCATTTTCGTATATACTTTTAACAGATAAAGCTGATTATTCATATTACTTCATTTTTATTTGAATACGAGGGTTGTTCATGTCCATCACTATGACGAAGCATTACATCGCACGACAAAGGCTGCTGCATCAAAGGATAGCAAGCGATTTTTTCGGGAAGCCGGAGCAGGTTGTTCAGTATATGGGGGCGTTGCAGGCACAGGATTACCACCAGGTACTCTGGGCCGTAGGATCTCGTTTGCAGTCCGCATCCGTTACCGAGGTGGAGCAAGCCATTGCGGCGGGCAAGATGGTCCTGACATGGCTGCTGCGCGGTACGATACATATGGTATCCTCCGATGATGTCCGATGGATGTTAAAGCTGGTCGCTCCGCGGCTGCAGGCTAGAGAACAGAAAAGACATGAGCAGCTGGGGCTCACGAAGGAAATGGTGGAACGCAGTCGGGATATTATAGTCGACGCGCTGCAAGGGAACCAACGCCTAACCAGGGATGCGTTAATGGAGCTGCTTGAATATTCAGGGATCGGCACAAGCCATCAACGTGGTTATCATCTGTTATGGTATTTCGCTCAGAGCGGACTTATTTGCATGGGACCCAAGGAAGGCAAGCAGCAAACATTCGTTTTGTTGGAGGAATGGATACCGAGAAGTAGGGACCTTTCGAGAGAAGAAGCGCTAGCCCTGCTGGCGGAACGCTATTTCTATGGACACGGTCCCGCAACGGTGCAGGATTTTGCCTGGTGGGCAGGGATTACCCTGTCGGATGCCAGGAAGGGCTTGGAAGCCGTTTCATTTTCATTAGAATCAATGGAGTTGGAAAATCAGGTTTATTGGGTTAGGGCGGATGGATTTGCCGGGCACGAAGGACAAGTGACGTCCGTTCACCTTCTCCCCGGATTTGATGAATATGTCCTGGGTTATAAGGAACGCGATGTCGTCTTAGAGGCGGAGTTTGCACCGCGTGTGGTGCCTGGTAATAATGGCGTGTTTATGCCGACAATTGTCATCGATGGGCAAGTCAGCGGAATATGGAAGCGTACGTTGAAGAGCAAGGGCATACATATGGAAATCGACCTGTTCATACCTCAAAAGGAGAGGAAGAATGACATCGAGGAGGCTGCCCGGCGCTATTGTTCGTTTATGGGTATGCCATTGCTTGACCTTTCGATATCCTCATAGCAGCATTAAGAAAAATTTACACAATGGTAGTTCGGGAGAATCTAATTCTTTGACAATAATAGATGCTGTGTATATAATTGCTATAGCAAATAATTAAATCCGGGAGGTCATTTTACTTGAAGCTGGAGGATTCGTTCGGGTTTCTTATCAATCATGCAGGACGGAGAATGAGCCAGCTGTTGACCCTGCATTTTCAGGCTTATGATATTACAACCGAGCAATGGACCGTCCTTCATCGGCTAGCCGAGCAGGATGGGATCAGCCAGAAGGAGCTAGCCCGCCGAACGGAGAAGGATCAGACGAATATAACCAGAATACTGGATCATCTTCAGCGCAAAGGTTTGATTGAACGGAGAGCGAATGCGTCGGACCGGCGTTCCTTTCTTACGTACATTACAGACAAAGGCAGGGGGCTTGACCAGACGCTTGTTCCGATTGAGCAGCGAGTCATTTCCTCCGTTATGCGAGGTTTTACTGAGGAGCAGATTCACATCCTGCGGGAGTTATTGATCCAAATGACCCAAAATACGAACCAAGACATCCGAGAACGGGAGGAAGCTGAGTGAATACCGCAGGTGAACCTAAGCTATGGAATCGTAATTTTGTTGCTGTCTGCTTCAGCAGCTTTTTTTTGTTTATGACGTTTTATATTCTTGCTGTGACGCTCCCTGTCTTTGTAACCGAAACAATGCACGGAGGACAGCAGCAGGTCGGTTTAATCATGACTTCATTTATTATTTCGACAGTTATTTTGCGTCCGCTGACCGGCAAGTGGCTTGATCAATATCAACCTAGATGGATTCTCTTATTCGGATTGCTGCTGTTTTCGGCTTGTACCGCAGCATATATGTACACGGAAGGCTATTTGCCTCTCCTGCTGCTTCGGTTTGTACACGGCATCTCGTTCGGAATTGCGGCGACAGCTACTGGTGCCATTGCCGTCGAGCTTGTACCCGAGAACCGCAAGGGCGAAGGGGTTGGCTATTTCAGCTTATTTATGAGCTTGGCCATGGTTGTGGGACCTTTCTTAGGCTTAACGATCATTACTTACTCGAGCCATTGGGTTCTGTTTATCGTTTGCATAACCTTTGGACTTATGGCCTTGTGCTGCGGGGTGATGATACGAATTCCCCATAAAGCCAAATCAGTGAAGGCTGCGCAGCCGGCGGTGAAGGGCTGGAGAAGGTATATTGAGCCTAAGGCGCTGCCGATCTCGGTGACGGGGAGCTTTCTGGCATTTTCGTACGGGGCTATCACCACATTCTTATCTGTCTATGCGAAGGCCATCGGGCTTGGGAAGCACGCCAGCTTTTTCTTTATGGTGTTCGCGGCAATGATCGTCATTTCCAGACCGTTCACCGGCAAATGGTTCGACCGCTCCGGACCGAATACGCTAGTGTACCCGGGAGTATTGCTGTTTACTGCGGGGATGATCACCTTGAGCTTCGCTAATTCCGCCGCTATCTTCTTCACAGCTGCCGCTATGCTGGGACTGGGCTTCGGTGCGCTGCTCCCGAGCTTTCAAACGATAGCGATCCAAGCTGCACCGCTCCATCGAAGAGGACTGGCTACAGGAACATATTTCCTGCTGTTCGACCTCGGATATGGACTTGGCTCTTATGTGCTGGGAGTCGTGGCTGACCGCACCAATTACCATACGATGTATTTCGTAGCAGGACTGGTCGTTGCATGCTCTGCCGCATTGTACTACGTTTTGCATCACCGTAAGCAGATCGTTCCGGCAGCGTTGACGGAATAAGAGATTCCAAGAGAGATGCAATGAAAGTGCGTCTCCTTTTTTTGCAGATTAGTTATTGACCAATCACTAACTATGCCATATAATAACATCAATAATTGATTGATTAATCACTAACTAAAGTGAAATGGGGATGAGATCATTGAATAAAGCATTGGTGTTAGGTGCAACAGGCGGAACGGGTTCGGTAATTACAGAGGAACTGATCAAACGGGGAGTGAATACGGTCATTTTCGGCCGTTCTAAGGCGAAGCTCGAACAGCTTGCCATGCGGCTTGGAAATCCTAAGCATTTGACACTATACGTAGGCGACGCTTTTCGGTCAGAAGACATTTTCTCGGCATCGGAAGGAGCAGAAGTGTTGTTTCATTGCGCGAACGTACCTTACCATGAAATGGTCAGTAAGCTGATCCCTTTGGGAGAAGCGGTTATGGAAGCGGCCAAACAGAGGGGCTTGAAAGTAGTTGCCGTTGACGGAATCTATCCCTACGGGAGAAAGAGGATGGAAAGAGTAACCGAGGAACATCCGAAGCAGCCGCATACCAAGAAAGGAAAGACACGACTGGCATTCGAACAAATGATATTTAGTCACCGCTGGGATAATGTGCAGCGTTTGATTGTCCGACTGCCTGATTATTATGGCCCTACTGCCAATGAAGCTTCCTATCTCGGTTCGACTCTTGAGGCCATTGCAGCCGGTAAAATGGCTTTTTTTATCGGGAACATGCACATCCCTAGGGAGTATGTTTACTTGCCGGACGCCGCTAAGATGATCGTCGAGCTTGCCTGGCGTGAAAGCACATATGGACAAAATTGGAACATTCCGGGAACAGGGATCATCTCTGGCCATGACATTGTTCGCATCGCGAGAGCGGCCAGTGGGAAAAGCAAACCCGTCATTTCACTTGGCAGAGTAAGCTTGTCATTACTCGGACTATTTGTACCGGTAATGAAAGAAATTGTGGAGATGTTGTATTTAACGGAAGAGCCTCTGATACTGAGTGGAGAGAAGTACCAACGTCAGATCGGTCCGATACCGTCAACTGGCTTTCAAGAGGGGATTACGGAAACGATTCGTACGCTAATGCAGGCTCAGAAGGAAAAAAAGTGATTGATTAATCAATAACAACAGATATACATCCTCCGTTATGGTTATCATGCTGGAGGATGTATTGGTGAGGTGGCTGCAGGGAAAAGAAGGAGGGCATTTCTTCAGCTCGATCGGATTATAAGGACTGCTGCTGGAGCAGGTAATGATAGATACCCTTCTGCAGAAGAAGCTGATCATGCGTGCCGCTCTCGACAACGGCGCCTTGGTCCAGCACGACAATCAGGTCCGCGTGGCGTATCGTGCTGAGCCGGTGCGCGATAATCAGCGTCGTTCTTCCTTGCAGCATCTCGCCCATATTCTGCTGGATAATTCGCTCCGATTCGGTATCCAGGGCGCTTGTCGCTTCATCGAAGATGAGGATCCGCGGATTATTAATGAGTGCACGCGCTATGACAATCCGCTGGCGCTGTCCTCCGGACAAGCGGATGCCCCCTTCGCCAATCATTGTATCATAGCCGAGCGGCAGCGCTTCGATAAACTCATGGGCACCGGCAAGACGGGCTGCACGCTCGATCTCCTCCATGGTGACGTTCTCGCTGCTCAAGCCGATATTGTCGCGAACCGAGCCTCGGAACAGCATCGTCTCCTGCTGCACGACGCCGACCTGTTTGCGAATCGAGGCAGCATGCACCTCCCGCAGGGGGTAGCCGTCAATATAGATGGCTCCGCTTGACGGCTCCAGAAGCCTGAGCAGTAAATTGGCTATGGTCGATTTGCCCGAGCCGCTTCGTCCGATTAGAGCTACCGTTTGCCCGGGTTGCAGCTCCAGGTCCAGATTTTGAAGGATCATCTTCCCTCCGCGGTAATATTGGAACGAAACCTTCTCAAAAAGGATATGACCTTGAATGGACGGAAGCATTCGCATTTTACCCGGCTCAGGGTGCTCCGGAGTGGATTCATATACATCGTTGAGCCGCTCCATGGAAATGCGTGCCTCCGAGAGCTCTCCGCTTCGCTGCGAGATCATTTCCAGTGCGAACAAAAAAGAAGTGAAGAGCACGGTGTAAGCAACAAGCTCACCAACGCTCAGCTGCCCTTCCAGAACGAAGGTGGAGCCAAAATACAGCAAGGCCACCTGGCTTATGGATCGCAAGCCCGATGCCGCAGCCTTGGCGGCAGCCTCAAGCCGATTGCCTTCCAGTCGCAGCGCCAGTAATCGGCTTAGCTTGTTTAGCAGCTTGCCACGGATGGCACGCTCCATAGATAAGCCTTTAACGGTAGCGATGGCTTGAACTGCCTCGACGATCTGCGTCTGGGATTCTCCCTCGGCAATGAGCTGTTTACGAACATTGCGGCGCATCTTTGGCAGCAGGTACGCATAGAGGCCGATATATAGCGGCATAAGAGTGAAGGAGATGAGAGCAAGACCTAGATGGTAATAAGCCATCAGTCCTCCATAAACGAGCAGGGTCAAAATATCAAGCAGCAGCTCTATGGCACTGTCGGTCATTAATCTGCGTATCTTTTCGTTCTCGTAGACTCGTGTCAGGATGTCCCCTGACGTTCGTTTCGTAAAGTACGAATAGGGCAGGCGAAACAGCTGACGGTAGAAGCTGTCCAGCATGGAGTGATCGATCGCTTGGGCAAGACGTCCGATCAGCTTTTGCCGAATGGCGATACTAGCGGTATTGAAGCAGACTAGCGCAAGCATGGCGACGACAAGAATATGGAGCAGAGACCAATTCGCCGTGTCCAATACACGGTCGAAAATTTGTTGTGTCATTACCGGAAAAATAAGAAAGACCAGCTCGATCATGACGGATAAGCCTAAAGCGGACAAGAGCAGCTTCTTGGAAGGCTGAATATAGTCTAGATACCTTTTCCACAGTACTTCCCTGTCATTCAGCAAAGCAAGAGGACCGGCGGGCTGCATCGTGATAACATAACCGGACCAATGATTACGAAAAGTATCGAACGGGACGGTATCGATATACCCGAGTGCCGGGTCCGCGACAATGACCCCGTCCTTTCCGACCTCGTACACGACAATGTAGTGATTGCCATTCCAATGCGCGATGAAAGGCGTCGGCAGCTCGTTCAGAAGGCTGCTTGTCGTATTCAGCCCTTTGGCCGAGAATCCGAGAGACTCAAGGGTTTCGATCAGCCCGAGCATGGAGGTTCCTTCGGCTCCTACATTGCAGCGTTCTCGCATCCGGTTTACGCTGGCGTTCAATCCGTAATAACGGGAGATCATGGTTAAACATGTGGGGCCGCAATCCATCTCGCTCTGCTGCATCAGCACAGGGAATCGGCGTCGCCATTTCCAAGACCTCCAGGAATTCCAAAGCTTAGCGGTACGCGAGATGGATGGTGCCGATTCGTCGGAAGGATGCAAATCACTCTGCAGTGCAGCTGCCGGTTCAGCCTCCTCCGGGGCCTCAACCATCACCATCGCTTGGGCAGTATAGTGGGCGGAGATCCGGCGGATCGATTCCAGGATGACGGGATACTTCTGGATCAGCTCATCGAAATCCGTCTTGGACAGACGGAAGGCGGTCACAGTCTCTGCGGCACGAATCGTCGCCTTGCGCGGTTCTCCGGTAAGCAGCGCCAATTCGCCAAAAAAATCTCCGGGATAAAGCCGGTTGACTATGGCAGCCTCAGGCCCCTTCTCCACAAGCGCGGAGCCGGTCTTGACGATATAAAATGCGTCGCCGATCTCTCCCTCGTTGACAAGACAAGAGCCTGGTTCGTAAATGCGAACCTCCAGCAGGTCGAGCAGCGAACGTAGTGCGGCATGGTCGACATGGGTAAGCACCGTGTTGTTTTTCAAAAATGTACGGATGACATCCGAGGAAATAAACTGCCTGAAATAATTATCTATGGCAGGGTGCTGGGCAACCATGTCCTGAAACTGACGGCGACCGAGGCGCAGTACTTCCAGTGCCGTGGATGCACGGATCGTAATAGGGGGGGCCGACTCCCCGTCCAGCAGGCTGTGCTCACCGAAATGCTCCCCTGGCAGCAGCAAACCGAGATTCGTTTCCCGCCCTGCAGCGGAGAATCCTATTTTTCTAGCTTTGCCGCTCACGATGATATAAAAGGAATCCGCGGGACTAGCTTGGTCCACTATCATTTGCCCCATGGAAAACGTCTGCGGCTCAAACTGCTCGGCAAGAAGAAGCTTCTCTTCCGTAGTAAATACATCGAATAGGGGAATGTGATGCAAATAATGTAGGCCGTTTCCGTTCACAAGCTTCATCCCTCACCTAAGCTCCATAGATCTTCATGTATTTCGAGTGTACGCTGATATGCTTCCAGCTTATATTGAAAAAGCTCTTCTCTGATCCTTTCTTTGAGAGCCTCGTTCAGCTCGGCCGGATAAAGCTCTTCAACCAGCAGAACGATGTGCCCGCGTTTCCGTTCGAACGGGCCAAGTACGGAGCCCGGTTCTGTGTTAAATACGGCTGCCGCCGTTTCCGGCTCGACATCCTCGCGGCTGACAAGACCGACGTATCCCCCGGCTTTGGCCGTTGCCGCATCTATGGAATACTCGCGCGCCAGCGCATGAAAGTCGGAGCCCTCTTCCACCCGAAACAGCAGTTCCTGTGCAACGCCATGTTCACTCGTGACAATGATAGAAATCTCGGCGAGATCATACCGGCTTGCATTTTCTAGAAAATGCCGATGAATCTCTTCATCGGATATGGTGTGCCGGGCTAAAGCTGCTCCAAGCACCTGCGGCTTTTGCAATGCGACAAGGTCATCCAGTGACATCGACCTTCGCTCCAGCCATTCGCTTGTCTGAGCGGTCGTAAATAACCCGTTGTCGCGGCGGAACCGGTTGACCGCGGATTGCAGGGCGGCGGTGTCGGCAGTAAGGCCAAGCGTATCGGCCCAGCATTCTATCGTCAAGTCCTCCTTACAGCGGCTGATCGCCGCCAGAGAGGCGTCAATCCGTAGCCTTTGAAGCAGCTGCTTCAGGGTCATTGCTCTATGATTAATGCGTAGTGCAAATGTGTTTGCCGTGTCCAAAGTTACATTCCTCTCGTCATCAGCTCTTGTATTTATTCTAGCATGCAGTGCGGATTTATAGCGATTCTTTTATTTTTTATGACTTAAACCAAACTTAAACTAGAGGAAGTATAATGATGCCATCATGAAAATGGAGGTAATTATGATGACAGAAAATAATGAGAACAAGCTGAATGAGAAGGAGTCCGTCGAGCTGACGGATTTGTCGCAGGAGGTTTCCGCGGAACAGCTGAAGGACGTTAAAGGCGGGGACCTTCACACGAGCACCAAACCTATTATAAAAAAGGTAACGATTCGTCCGTAACAGTACAGCAGAAAAGCCCCAAGCGGAATGTATGTTCCCTTGGGGCTTTTCCTCTTTCTTTACGATTCGATGCCGAATTTGTAACCAAAGCCGCGGATCGTCAATATATATTGGGGGCTTGCGGGGTCCTTTTCAATTTTTCGGCGGAGATGGTGGATATGAACCATGACGGTCCGTTCGTCGCTCATTCCGTTCAAGCTCCAGATCCTCTCGTAGAGCCTGCTTACACTAAAGACCTGTTTCGGATGCTCCAATAGAAGAAGTAGTAGCTGAAGCTCTTTGGCGGGCAATGTGATCGACTTACCATTCACAAGCACCTTCAACTGCTGCTTATGCACGGTAAGCCATCCATCCGTCCATACATCCGAGCTGTTCCCGACAGGGGGCTTCTGGTCGGCAGAACGATAGCGTCGGAGAGCAGCATGAACCCTTGCAACAAGCACCTCCGGCTCAAACGGCTTCGTTACATAATCATCTCCGCCGACGTGTAATCCCGCTATGATGTCTTGCGGCCCCTTTTTACTGGTAATGAAGATAATGGGAAGATCCGAGCGGCTGCGAACCAACTCGACCAGCTTCATTCCGTCCATTCCGGGCAGCATGATGTCCGATATCATCAAGTCGTACGCCGCCGATCGTTCAAACAGCTCCAGCCCTCGCTCCCCACTTAGGGCAATATCCACGTGAAACCCTTCCTTCCGCATATAGATGGCGACTAGCTCACAGATGTCCGGGTCGTCTTCAATTAGCAGAATACTCGTGGTCATGTTATCCTCCTTCGGTATTTTTCCCCGTGTTGGCCGAGGAATCTCCAAGCTTAGCCGGAAGGGAAATAAAGAAGTCGCTTCCTTGGCCGGGATGGCTCCTGACGCCGATTTCGCCTTGATGGCGTGCTATGATCTCCGTGCAGATGGCCAGCCCCAGGCCGCTTCCTGTCGTGGACTGCCGGATGCCGGGAATCCGGTAGCGGCGCTTGAAGATATGCTCGAGCTCGCCTTCCGGGATACCAATACCGGAATCCTTCACATGGATCGTAACATGCCCGTGATCCGAACCTTCCGGTATCCGGAACTCGATCCAAACCCGAATATGCCCGTCATTCGGGGTGTATTTTACCGCGTTGGAAATGAGATTGGCAAAAACCCGCTCGAACCGGAAACGATCCAAAGCAGCGAGGAGCTCTCGCTCCATGGGAAGTGTTAGATCGTGTTCTTCCCATGTCAGAGTGATCCCCCTTACCATTGTATCGGCAGCATATCTTTGACACAATTGGCGAAGAAAGGGAAGCAGCGGCACTTCATCCAGCTGAAACGGTGTTTCCCCTGATTTCAATTGGCTCAGCTCGACAACATTATCAATCAGCTGTTCCAGCAGCAGACTCCGCTCATAGATGCGTCCGGCATACGCCGGCGCTTCCTCCGCTGCAATGACCTCCGTGCTAATAGCCTTGGAATAGCCTTTGATAGCCGTGATCGGTGTCGATAAGTCATGATGAACCTCTGCCAGCAGCTTGCTGCGTGCTTGCTCGATGCGGCACAATTCCAGATTTCCCTGCTCCAGCTGCAAATTGAGCGCCTGAAGGGAGGAGGTTCGCTGCCGAATCGTCTCTTCCTGCGACGCAATCACTTGGTTCAGCTCCATCGAGAGCATTTCGGACTGAGTGACAGCCCTTGTGAACAGCAAAGATAAGTTAAGCAGCTGAGTCAAGAGGAAGAACAGCAGACCGAACGACACGAGTCCCCCATTCGATAAGTAACCGGTATAATACAATACCTCGTGGATTACGGTGAGAAAGAATACGAGAAAGCCCAGCATGTTGGCCTGCGATCCGATTCTTCGTCGAAACGCAGCGCGAATGTAGACATACATAACGTAAAGAAATACAGGGAACAGCAGCACGATGACGTAGGGAACCATGAGCTGTGTATATACTTTAGCGGGCGTTGCGAGCACAAAGGCCCCAAACCCGGCTAGAGCAACGGCAAACGGGAGAAAGATGCGAGGGACCGCATCCTGTGGATACTGCTTATTCACAAATGCCGCTAAGCTGATAATGGTGACGATTTCCGACAGGTATTCCAGCTTCACTCCCCATTCCCAAGAAAGCCCTGGGAACAATACATAAATGAACGATTCTCCAAGCAGAGAAGACCTTATGCAGATGGCCAGACATATAAGTCCAAACCATAAGGCGCCACGCTCCTGCCTGCGGAATAAGAAGAGGAAGGCAGAGAAGACGGTCATGAGCAGCAAGCACCCGGTCCCAAAGGTCCAGAGCATGACCCGGTTTCTTTGCAGCGCCGCAATGTCTTCAGCATCTCCCAATTCGATGCTCTCCCAAATGCCTCCCGTACGCTGAGCAAAGTTAGACACCTGGATTATGATTTCGTTGTCTCCGGGTCGAGGTTGAAAGAAGTATACCTTCGGGTAGCTTCTCGGAACCATGTGCTTGGCATCAGTGCCGACCGTCCCGTTGCCGTCCCCCCCCTCGCCGTTGATCCAAAACCGGTAGGCTGTGGCGACGTTATTAAAATACAGACCGAGCGGCTGTCCTGCCACCTCGCTGGATACGACGAATTGCATCCGATATGTCGCATAGCCTTCATTGGATAAGGCTTGTCCATTGTTCTCATAAGACTTCCACTGGGCGGGTATGGTAACGGTCAACGCATTCCCGGGCGCCCCCTCGGTGAAATCACCGGGCTCAAAAAGCCGGTTCCAATACAGCTCCCAAGGTCCGTTCAAGGAAACGCTCCCGTCTTCCCTTGGATGCCATTGCTGCAAATCTTGTTTATTAGAAGCAGCGTTGTATTCGGGTGACGTTGCCCAAGCTGATGTAAGTGTACTGCACCCGATCAGGAGCCCTATCAGTAAGCAGGCAGCGAATTTCATCAAGTCCACTCCCCAGTTACTATGTATTTTGACGTATCTTCAGGTGTATTATCGGAGAATTCCAGATGGAATTTAAGCAAAAGTTGGGGGGGAGTGGAGAGGAGAGACAATTTTTTTCATGTATACAAGTTTTGAACGGCTTCTACCTTTTGTTTCATGAGCATAATGGCTTCATCAGGTCCTACAATTTGTGCATCCTCGGCCATTTTCCAAAGCTGATCCACATAAAATTGCAGATCCTCTTCTGCAATATGCAATACAGCGTGACCGCTCCCGTCCTCATTACGTCTAATGAAAGGGGCGAAACGAGGGTCTGATTCCAATATCCATACCCCCTTCATCGTAAGAGTAAATCGAAGCTCTGTTTGTTCCAGATGGGTTTTTGTCGGCTTGTCCAGTAATGTCAATTGATTAATATCCTCTCTCCATGAAACCGATTCGTCGAACGAAGCGGACAAGATCCGATCGGCCCTGAATTGCCGGATATCTTCCTTCAGAAAGCAAAAGGAGGGACAGTACCAAAATCCGGAGCTGGCGTAAATACCAATCGGCTGTATATTCCTTCGGGTGACGCCGGTACTCGATTTATATTCGATCGAAACTACCTTCTGCATCATAATGGCACTCAGCAAGGTTTGAAGTATTTCTGGTGACATCCATCGATAAGGACTCCATATCATGATTCTATTCTCTAAGCGATCGATATGTTTTTTTGTATCGGCGGGTAAATGATGATAGAACTTGTGAAGTGCCGAATCCCCACCTTCATCGAAAGGAAGCGCACTGATAAACTTCAGCGATCGGCACGCAAAAAAAATGGCGACAGCTTCACTCTCAGTGAAGCTGATCGGGGGTAGAAGCCTTTCATGGAGTAACCGATATCCTCCGCCTCGACCTTGGATGGAATAAATCGGAACCCCGAGCTCCCCTAATTCTTGCAAGTCTCTTGCGATGGTTCGAGTTGAGAGGCCAAACTCATCCGCCAGTTCCTTTACAGTAAATGACTTTTTAGCATTAATTCTCATCATCATCAGGATCAATCGCTGTGACTTCTGCATCGATTCCCTCCACACATCCATGATTAATTTGATAATACCACAAAAATAAGACATAAACTGTCATATTTATATGATATAGTCGCCTTGTTGGACAGTTAAAGGAATCGGGGGAATGAAAATGGATGGGAAAGCAGGAAAAGGAGATAAAGTTGGAATTGTTTTTATTGCGGGAGCGGGCTTGGAGCCATGGATATGGCATAAGGTAGCGAAAGCCATGGATTACCCCTTTTTGATTATTGACGCTTCTACCGGAAAAGACTTGATTCGATCAAGAAAAAACTTCTCCTTTGATGATTATATTTCGACTATGAAGAAACAAGTGGAGGAATGGGGGGTAACGAGCTTTGTCATTGTGGCTCATTCGCTCGGAGGCGTTCTCGGACTACAGCTGGCATCGGAATTGAACGACAGACTGAGGGGATTCATAGCCGTTGGAGCTGTTATTCCCCCGAAAGGAGGCTCCTTTTTGTCCGCCTTTCCATTTACTCAAAGAATGTTCGCCTCTGCCATCATGCGGCTACTTGGGACGAAACCGCCTGACTTCGCTATTCGGGATGGTCTTTGCAACGATCTGCCGGCGGAGCTGACGGATCAAATTGTCGGCCAATTTATTCCCGAGTCAATTCACGTGTATACGGAGCGAGTGGAAGCGTCTCTTCCAAACGTCCCGAGGTTATATGTTAAGCTGTCCAAGGATAAGCAATTAAGCTTGTCGTTACAGAATCAAATGATCTCCAATCTGGCGCCACAAGAAATTAGGAGCATGGAAACCGGCCACCTGCCGATGCTGGCAAATCCGGAAGCTTTGCTTAACATCCTGACAGAATTCATGAGGGATCATGCTGACGTCCAAACAGATATAATTACGAACCAATGAATGACCTTCCTAAACGCTGTCTCTGCAAAAAGCCCACAGTATCGTTTGTTAACGATCCCGAGGGCTTTAAGGAGGGCTTGCTCCTGACATTTACAATTCGGTGGATGAATTCCCATGCTTGGAGGAGGCTTTCGAAACAACGCGATTTGATTCAATTCTCCGGGTTGTGAGAGCACCACTTTTACTATTAACAATCCAAATTCCTATCAGTACGAGCACAATCCCTACAAACGTGACCATTTTTATATGGTTTCATGCAAAAATATCAGTCCGGAGATGACGCCAACAACCGGTACAAGCAACAAAGAAATGGATGCTTTACTGGCTTCGGTACGACTTAGAATACGATTCCACATCACAAACGCCAATGCAGAAGCGACAATGCCTGAAAAGAGAATATAAATAAGCGACATGAATCCCCATTGAAAATGCCCTTGTTGAAATGTTAGAGCACACAATAATAACCCCGCAGCTCCAATCGTCATTTGCCAAGTAGTATATTGAACAGTATCACAGTGCCTTAGTTTCAATTTAAATAGTAGATTGGCTACTGCCCATGAAATAGCAGAACTTAAAGCCAATAACAGAGTCCAAAAGGATCCGCCTAAACGGATATTCATAGCAAGAAACAAACCGACCAGACCCAGTCCAATTCCAATGGTCTTTCTTGGAGTCAACTGTTCTCCAGGAATCCACTTGTGGGCCAAAAGCGATAGAAACAGCGGCATGCTGTAAGTTAGAACAGAGGTAAGACCTGCACTGATATAGTTAAGCGATATTTGAATTGCAATGTTAAAGTAGGTGGTTTGGAACAGTCCGCAGAGAACGTACCACTTGAGATCTGATTTATTCGGGAGGGGTATCTTTTTTATATAGCACACACCTAAGAGGACGACGGCACCGATCAGAAAACGCAATGCTGCAAACAGGACAGGAGGTAATTCGCCGTTGCCTAATTTCATGATAACAAAATTAATCCCCCAGATTAGACACAAAACAATCATCGAAGCATTCATAAGCAGATTCTCTCCAAGATATCTATATGGATTGACCAGTCTCTGTTTCCTCATTAATTGTTAACAACACTTTACAATGAGATTGAACTAGTGTCTAATATATAAATAACATAGTATTAAGTCGTAGTACGACTTAATAGGGAGTATAATATTATGGAGCTACGTCAGATTGAATATTTCACAGTAGTGGCGGAGGAATTGCATTTTGGCCGCGCGGCAGCGCGCCTGCAAATGACACAACCCCCCTTAAGTCAGCAGATTATACAACTTGAAGGGGAGCTCGGCGTGAAATTGTTTGAAAGGTCAAAACGACACGTAGAATTGACGAATGCAGGAAAGGTTTTCTTGCATGAGGTTCGCACCGTCCTTACCCAATTAGATCAGGCAAAGGTTGCAGCTGTAAGAGCACAGATGGGGATGGCAGGCCGGTTAGTGCTGGGATTTGTCGGATCTGCGATTTTTGATATTCTTCCCAACATTGTCCGGGCGTTTCAAGAACAGTTTCCAGACATAGATCTGGTTCTTCGCGAGATGCCTACACCAATGCAAGTTGAGGCATTTCACAGAAAGGACATTGACATTGGCTTTGTAAGAACCCCTGTGGTCGATCCGCTGATATCCCTCATGCCCGTTTATCAAGAGACGTGTGTGGCTGTCGTACCGAAGCTGAATCCACTGGCGCAGCGCGCTTCCATATCGATGAGCGTTCTAAGCAAAGAACGATTCATACTAGTGGAGAGGGAGGTTTGGCCGAGTTGGTATGATGATATCCTCTCACAGTGTCGTAATGCCGGTTTCAGCCCAATCATCCGTCAAGACGTGAAAGAAATACAGACAGTTGTCGGGTTGGTTGCGGCAGGTCTTGGCATAAGCATCGTGCCCAAATCAACAGAGAACTTACATGCGCGTGACGTCGCTTATATAACCATCGAGGAAGGAGCCCCGCGTGCAGAAATGAGTATCGCCTGGCGAACGGATGATCATTCTACAATAGTTAAACAATTCCTCTCTACAGCGACACGACTAATCGGAAGCGTTACCTAAGGAATCTTATTAATTAATAAGAGGTGGTGTCCCATGAGAACAAACAGCAAACCTAATCGCTTAGCCAAGGAAAAATCACCGTACTTGCTTCAGCACGCAAACAATCCGGTCGATTGGTTCCCTTGGTCGGAGGAGGCTTTCGAAACAGCTAAGCGTGAGAACAAGCCGATCTTCCTTTCCATCGGGTACTCCACTTGCCATTGGTGCCACGTCATGGAACGGGAATCCTTCGAAGATGAAGAGGTCGCTTCGCTGCTGAATAAGAACTATGTATCGGTCAAGGTGGACCGGGAGGAACGGCCGGACGTCGACCATTTGTATATGTCCGTTTGTCAAGCGATGATAGGTCAGGGAGGCTGGCCGCTCACGATTATTATGACGCCGGAGAAGAAGCCGTTCTTCGCGGGCACGTATTTTCCGAAGGGACGCAAACTGGGCCGTGCGGGACTTCTGGAAATTTTGCCGCAAATTGCGGAGAAGTGGCGGGACAATCCGGAGAGGGTACTGCTGATCGGCGATCAAGTGGTGGAAGAAACGCAAAAGCGGCTTCTCGGTAACATCGAGGGGGAGCTGTCGGAGGAGCTGCTGGAGCAAGCCTTTCGCATCAATGAGAAGCTGTACGATCGTACCTACGGCGGCTTTGGCGATGCTCCGAAGTTTCCGACCTCGCATAACCTTTCTTTCTTGCTGAGATATTGGCGCAGGACAGGGGAGGCGAAGGCGCTGGAGATGGTAGAGAAAACGCTTGATGCAATGTATCGCGGCGGCATGTATGATCACATTGGCTTCGGTTTTGCCCGATACTCCACAGATCGGCAGTGGCTGGTGCCTCATTTTGAAAAGATGCTCTATGACAATGCGCTGCTGACGATGACTTACATAGAAGCTTACCAGGCCACGGGAAAGCAGCGGTATGCGGACGTCGCCGAGCAGATCATTGCTTATGTGCTTCGCGATATGACGGATGCGGAAGGGGGATTTTATTCCGCGGAGGACGCCGATTCGGAAGGCGTGGAAGGCAAATTTTACGTCTGGAAGCCTTCGGAGATCATGCAGGTGCTTGGCGATGAGGAAGGAGAGCTCTTCTGTGAAGTGTTCCACATCACGGAAGAGGGGAATTTTGAGAGGAACAGCATCCCCAATCTTATCGAGCGTACTTTAGAAGACTCAGCGCGACTGAAACAGCTGGAGCTCGGTGATCTTCAAGTCAGAATCGAATCGGCAAGGCAAAAGCTGTTCGCTCACAGAGAAAAACGGATACACCCGCATAAGGATGATAAAATTCTTACCTCATGGAATGGGTTAATGATCATGGCTCTGGCCAAGGCGGCTAAAGCACTGCAGAAGCCGGAATATGCCGCGGCTGCCCGTAAAGCAGCGGACTTTATTCTAACCAAGCTGCGCAGGGAGGATGGCCGGCTGCTTGCCCGATACCGGGACGGAGAAGCTGCGTACTTGGCGTATGCGGATGATTATGCTTTTCTCATATGGGGACTTATTGAGCTATATGAAGCTGCCTTTGACATAGAGCTGCTGAAGCAGGCGGTACAGCTGAATGAAGACATGCTTCGCCTGTTCTGGGATGAGGATGAGGGAGGCTTCTTCTTCTATGGCCAAGACGGTGAGCAGTTGTTTACCCGGCCGAAGGAAATTTACGATGGAGCAATGCCGTCAGGAAATTCGGCTGCGGCGCTGAATCTGCTCAAGCTGTCACGCTACACCTACAATGCGAAGCTTGCGCAGAAGGCAGAAGTGCAGCTCAACGCGTTTGCGGGATCGGCTCAGCGATATCCTTCAGGACACGCCTTATATTTGATGGCGCTCGATTTCTTCTTGACGGCTCCGGCTGAAATTGTCATTGCCGGCGATCCGGGATCGGAGGATACCCAAGAAATGATCAGCGCGGTGCAGCGGATGTTTATTCCGGAAGCAATGCTTATGCTGCATCCGAAGGGAGAAGCCGGAGCACAGGTAAGCGAGCTCATTCCGCTTGTTGCGGATAAGCTGCCACTAGGTGGGCGTGCGACAGCGTACGTATGCGAAAATTTCGCCTGCCAATCGCCGGTTGGAACAGTGGAGGAGCTGGAAGAGCTTTTGCTGGGATCGCCCATCGAATGAAAGCATCATAGTCTTACAAGTCTGCGTCGATTCGTAATCGGCGCTTTTTGCATTTTCATAAAAAGCTGCGGAATGACAAAACCTAGAAACGAGAAGATCAGCTTGGCTTCCTAACAATTCCGTGGAGGATATCGACTATGCAAATCGGCTTAATCGGCTTAGGGAAGATGGGCTATAATCTGTCCCTGAATTTACTCGACCATGGATATGAAACGGTTGTTTACGATGTCAATGCAGAGGCGGTACAGCGTTCGATTCAAGCAGGAGGGGTTGGAACCGGATCCGTCGAGGAGCTGGTGCTGAAGCTTACCCCGCCTAGGGTCATCTGGCTCATGGTTCCTGCGGGTGAACTGACGGAAAGTGTACTCCGCGAGCTGGTACTGCTGCTTTCCGAAGGGGACATTGTGATTGACGGAGGGAACTCTCATTATAAGGATTCTATCCGAAGAGCGGCTGAGCTGCGGGAGCGGGGTGTCTATTTGGTCGATGTGGGAACGAGCGGAGGCATAGAAGGCGCAAGGAACGGAGTCTGCACCATGATTGGCGGAGATAAAGAGGTTTTCGATCGGGTGGAACCGATTTTTCGAGATATCTCGGTCGATCGAGGCTACCTGTATGCAGGACACTGCGGGAGCGGCCACTTTCTGAAAATGATTCATAACGGAATTGAATACGGGATGATGCAGGCCATAGCCGAAGGCTTCGAAATCCTGCATAGCAGTCCGTTTGCGTTTGACTATGAGCAGGTAGCCCGGGTTTGGAATCACGGCTCCGTCATTCGCTCTTGGCTCATGGAGCTGACGGAGCATGCCTTCTCCAAGGATCCGGAGCTGGACAGCCTGAAGGGTGTCGTTCAAGCCTCAGGGGAAGGCCAGTGGACGGTGGAAACGGCGTTGGAATACGGAACGGCGGCGCCCGTCATCGCGCTATCCTTAATGATGCGTTTCCGTTCGCAGCAGGAGGATACTTTTTCCGGTAAGGTTGTTGCGGCCATGAGGAATGAATTCGGCGGGCACCGAGTGGTCTCGTCGGAGGAATCGCCTGCTCGCGGATCATGACAAAAGCCCCGGACCACTCTGAACTGAGCGGGCACGGGGCTTGATTGTATTCCTATTTTTCCTGAAGCATCATTTTCCATAAATCGGCGGTTTCATAGCCGAGCCTCCACGCGGCTACGCCGGCCAGGTCATACTTCTTGGCAATCTCGATGCGGGCCTTCATGCTGTCGCTGTTCTCCATCCAGAACACCCGGGTATTGCCGTCCTCGCGATATTCCACCTTGTATTGATTGAAGCGGCTGTCCCATGTGAGGGAAGCGTTCTTGGCCGAGATGAGTGCATCCAAATCCTTCATCAGCAGGGCCCGGTTGCTCAGCAGCTCACCCGCAGGAGAAACCGTCCATTCTCTAACATAATACGGAACGCCCATGATCAGCTTATCCCGAGGGATGCCGTAGGAAAGAAATTCCTTCACGCCTTCCTCTACCCATTGCAGTCCGGCCACAGAGCCGGGCTCGGTGCTTCCCTTCCAGTGCTGATCGTACGTCATGGTAATGATGTAATCGACAATGCCGGCAAGCTTCTCATGGTCAAAAGCTGTCTGCGCATTCCACTTCACACTGCCGCGGGGCAGGTCAATCGAAACGACAAGGCGCTTCTCGTGAGCCGCGGCCGTTAAGTCGCTGACGAACTGGGTAAAACGTGTACGGTCCTTGCCGTTCAAGCTTTCGAAATCGATATTGATGCCGTCGGCGCCGATCGCTACAGTTCGATCCACAAGCGCTCTAATAAACTTGGATTGGGCCGCAGGGTTCGCAAGGAATTGTGTCGTCAATGCGGAATCGAACTGATTCGCTACCAATGGATAAACGGTAATTCCTTGACTTTTGAGCCAAGCGACAGTTTCTTTGTTAGAGGTGTCCGTCAGGTTGCCGTCCGAATCCGCGAGCTGGAAGTAGGTAGGCGAATCTACGTCCATGCCTACCGTATTCTTCACATGGCTGCGAATGGTGCTGTCACTGGAGCTTCCGTTCCAGCCCCAATACTGAAGCTTACGGAAGTTGTCCCAAACCTTCAGCTTGTCATCATATAAACGGATCGAAGCGTTAGCATACTGCATCGCGTAGCTAAGGGCTCCCTGAATGGTGGAAGCATCGCCGATGAGACTGGAATTTTGGTATACCTGGTAGTAAGGATAATTATTCCATATGGTGCGTTGTAAGTACTCGGGCAGCTCATGATTCACAATTTTCGTATGATCGTATTGCTTGGCATAAGCAATGGCGTCGCCGATATCGAGGAATTCCTCTAAGTAATGATCGTACTGGTACACCTTGTATTTCTTCAGATTGGAAAAGACGACCTGCTTGTTCTTCTCCAGATTGACCACGGTGGAATTGCCCCAGCGCAGCGATTCGTTAATTGCATCCTCCAGCAGGGCGAACTTCCAATCGGCTTGCGTGTAGTTTCCTTGGTAAACCTGATAGATGGGGGAGCCGGTGCTGCGAATTTCTTCTTTCCGGTTGGACGAAATGTTATCCCAAACCCAGCGATGTGTGGATAGGTCGATAATATGGGAGTTGGCCCATTTGGCCGCTTCTGCCGTCGCTTGCTGCAGTGTAGGGAATTCCCACGAATCTAACGAAATCTCGCCTTGATATACACGGTACTTCGGGTAATTGTTCCATACCCAGCCGCCGTCCTGCAAATCTCTGACGCTGGCATGTCCCCAGCGCTGAGCTTCCCGGATCGCCTGATCGAGTGAAGCGAATTCCCATGAGGCGGAGCTGTAGCCGTTCTGATACACCTTGTACCTCGGGTAATTGCTCCACAACCACTTGCGAGTGCCGATCTCTTCGACGTGGCTGCCGGCAAACTGTCTTGCATACGCTTCCGCGGCTTTGTAGTCGGAAAGCTCTTGCAAGAGCTTATCGTCCTGATAGACGCGATATTTGGTCGTCTTATCGGCGGCTTGGACCGGAAGGGCGGCGGAGAAGAGCAGCGCCAAAACGGATAAGCCTATCACAGTCTTGCGTCTCAACATGCATCAGCCTCTTTCTAGCAATCTACTCTATTAAACGCAGAAAGAGTCGAAAGGTTGCATGGGAGATTTTTCATGAAGGGGAAAAAGCCTACAGTCGGGTCATGGAAGATACCGCCTGCGAAGCAAATGGGGTTCGCTTTACGCTCAAACATCTTATGAACCATCCTAGATTATCAATGTCCAAGTGGGCAGGCTGGTTAATAAAACTCGCGCGAACTCCCATTTTCCTCTCCGGCGGCTCCTCCCCGGACTCGAACGGAAAGCAAAACCCCTTCACGAAAAACTCGCGAAGGGGTGGAGGGGAAGCCTCAAATGCAAAATACGTTACACAATATCCGCGTAAATCTCATCCTCAAGGCCGAGGCGGATCTGATCGCGGAAGACACGAACGTTGCGGTAATCCAGCAGGAAGCGCTCAATCGATTCCAGAATGTTCGCCGCGATCAGGATTTGGCTCCGGCCTTCGGCGAACACCTCGGCGGAGAAGCCGTGATCCTCATCCCACATCAGCTCGACCTCAACCTGTTCGGGCTTAATCTGCTTGCGCGACGCCATATGAATACAGATGGCATCGATAATATCTTGCTCGCTTAGTCTCATCATATCTTCTTATCCTCATTCGACCTTCAGTATTAATAGTTGCGAGGCTGTTCATTTACTTTTTTCTTGTCGCGGAAATGAACATAAATCTTACGGATGACAACAAACAGTACGACCAATGCAAGGACGTTGACCATCATACCGAGCATATCGCCGAGGAAGCCCATGCCGCCGAACAAGCCGCCGAACAGAAGACCTGCCAGACCGCCGATCATCAGGCCCTTCATCAGGCCGCCGCCGCTGAAAAATCCGCGCTTTTGCTGAACGGAATTCGTGGTTGCAGGTGCTTTGGTCGCTGCAGCCGGATCCGTTTTGGTGACCCCGGAGTTATTGGTTGGTGTCTGATTCGTGGCCCCCGGTGAAACGCTCTTCCGCGAGGATTTGTACTTGGCCGCATCTACAACGCCAGGCGCCGAGAAGGAGAATGCAATCATGACTGCCAAGCAAAGCATAGAAATTTTCTTCCACATAAAAATCAATTCCTCCGTATGTTTATGTTTGTGGTAACATTCATTTATACGAATAGGTTTGACGATGGTTTCAGATTTTAATCGAACTTGTTACAATAGATAAAAAAAAGCTTACTAGAAATGAGCGAGTGGGGGAGCTATGACCAATTATCCGTTGGCCTATATTGATTATTTGGTTTATTTTCACGGGGATCGCGATTATTTTGAATGCCATGAGGTGCTGGAAGAATATTGGAAGGAGCATCCGGACGACCCGCTCAGCGGCATCTATGTCGGACTTATTCAAGTGGCGGTTGCGCTGTACCATCAGCGGAGAGGCAATAGGAACGGCGCCGTCAAAATGCTGAAGCAGGCTATAAGCGGTTTACATAACCCGCTCGTGGAGCAATTGGGGATCAACGGTGAACAGCTTCAAGCCCGTCTTAAGCAACGGCTGGAGGAACTCGAGACTTCACCTGAGCTGCCTTACACGGATTTGGAGCTCTGTTTGTCGGATGTCGAGCTTACAGAGCGGTGCAGCAGGATTGCCTCCGGCCGCGGGAAGACTTGGGGACAGCCAAGCGATATGGGGAACCGGTATCTGATGAACAAGCATACGCTGCGGGACCGCAGCGAGGTGATTCGGGAGCGGGAACGGCAGAAGCAGCGGAAACAACAGATTAAGATAAAGAGAGATGAGCAGGATGCAAGGTGAGAATGCAGCGAAGCAGGCCAAAATTTTAATCGTCGACGACGAGCCGAATATAGTGGAGGTCATCCGGCTCTACCTTGAGCATGCTGGATACGAGCCGATGATACTGTATCGCGGAGGGCAGGTGCTCGAAGTCGTTCAATCGGAGCGCCCGGATCTGGTGCTGCTGGATATCATGCTGCCGGATTTGTCAGGCTTCGAGCTGTGCGGCCAAATTAGAGAGCTGGTGCCGCCGCTGAACGGAACGCCGATCATTTTTCTAACCGCCAAAGGGGAATCAATCGATAAGCTTCGCGGCTTCCATTTGGGCGTGGACGATTACATCGTGAAGCCGTTCGACCCTAATGAGCTGGTAGCCCGGATTAAGGCGGTGCTGCGGCGGACCCAGGTCAGCCAGGCGGCAGCGGTCAAAACCGAGCAAGCTAAGATGAGCAAGATGCTGCGAATCCATAACCTCGTTATTGACCCGGGGCAGTATAAAGTCACCGTGGACGGGACGAAGGTCGATTTAACCCCGAAGGAAATCGAGCTGCTTCATTTTCTGGCGTTAAGCCCCGGCCGTGTATACACGCGGGAGGATCTGCTCGGCTACGTGTGGAGCTTCGATTTCAGCGGGGGGACGAGGACGGTGGACGCTCACGTCAAAAATTTGCGCAAAAAGCTTGGTACGCAGCCGGGCTGGACGATTCAGACGCTGTGGGGTATCGGTTATTCCTTTGAGGTGAGCTAGGGGGAGCAGCTATGGTCAAGCGTTTGTTGGGCAGTTTGTATATCAAGATGTTTCTCTCCTTTCTCGCCACCTGCGTGTTGTTCTTTGCGGGGCTGGCTTTTTTCTGGAATGATTACTTTACGGATTTCTTTTATAAGGATAAAAAAGCGATGCTGACGGCCAGAGCCGCTGAGGTAGGCCGATTGCTTGCCTCGGTGCAGGATGGGAGCGTAACCGCGAAGGAGCTTCGCTTCGGAATGCGCATCATTGCCCGCGGCATTAACGGCACGGCTTGGCTGGTGGATACGAAGGGAACGCTGCTGTACGGCTCCTCGGAGAAGGAGGGTACGGCTATTCCGAAGGCGATGGAGCCGCTGCTTTTGGACGGGCTGAAGGGGCACACGGCCTTTGTGGCGGACCAATATCCTTTTGGAAGCGGCAGCAAGGAAGGCTTGCTTACCTATTATGCGCCTGCCCAGCACCAAGGACAACCGATTGTCATCATGCTGCAGGTACCCGCTTATGAGATCAATGAGGCGATCAAAGCGGTGAGGTGGAACATATTGTCCCCGCTCCTGTTTTCCTTAGTGGCGGTAGGCCTGATTCTGTACGTGCTGTCCCGCAAGCTGACAGGTCCGCTGCAGCAGATGAATAAAGCCGCGCTGGAGGTAGCCGGAGGGGAGTTCACTACCCGGGTCCCTATCTCTACGGATGATGAGGTGGGAGAGCTGGCGAGAAGCTTCAATTTTATGATCGATCAGCTTGAGGAATGGGAAGGGACAAGGCAGGAGTTTCTGACGAATGTGTCTCATGAGCTGAGGTCTCCGCTAACGACGCTGCGCGGACTCATTCTGGCCATGAAGGATCGTGTCATCCCTGAGGACAAGTATTCGCATTATCTTGAAATCTGCGAGCATGAGGTACAGCGGCTGCAGCGGCTGGTCAGCGACTTGCTCGATCTGGCGCGAATCCAGAACGGCATCGATGTGTTTCGTACTCGACCTGTGGTGCTGAAGGAGAAGGTCATTGAGGTGCTGGAACTCATGAACAAGCCGATTGCCGATAAGGGCCTGCAGCTGGTGACAACGCTGCCGTCCGAAGGGCGGGAGCCGCTCTCGGCGGAGCTGGATCCGGACCGGTTTGCCCAGATCCTGCAAAATTTGCTGTATAATGCGGTACAATTCACTCCGGCAGGGGGTCGGATTCAAGTGGAGCTGACCTCGGACGACGGTCATACGGCTCTTCTCAAAGTACGCGATACCGGAGTGGGGATGAGCGAGGAGGAGCTGCACCGCATTTGGGACCGGTTCTACAAGGCGGAGCATTCCCGCGTCTCCCGATCGGATGGGACCGGGCTCGGATTGACTATCGTGAAGCATCTGGTCGGAGGCATGAAGGGCACGATCTCCGTCGAGAGTGAGATAGGGAAAGGAACGGAATTTACCGTGGCGTTCCCTATATTATCCAAATAAAAAAAGAGGCAGTGATTCGAGCTTATTCCCTCCGAATGCACTGCCTTGTTGTCATCCTCTACGAGGCATCCGATTGGCTGCCTCAAAGTAGCTTGGGGCAAGGCTGTCCGTAAACTGAATGGCGGTTTGTGCTCCGGTGAAGTCGTTGCCGACCACGAACAGCTCATCCGGGGGAACTCCGTCAAGAAGAAGGAACGTGCCGGTGCCTGTTGACGCCTTGCAGCCTTCAACGGAGAGTCCACGCACATTCGATAGCCCGATGGCATGTCCGCCCGCGTAAGCAGGGCCCCCGGTAAGATCCTTCAACCGAAGTTGTTCAATGTTCTCCCCCTGAACCGCGCAGGTCCAATTCGGCTTGACGTCCCCCGCCCAGTCGATCTCAATGTCATGCAGGGATACCTTCCTCGCATTTCTGCAGAATAGGCCAGGCGTCGTATGAGCATAAACGCGGCGAGGTGAGGGGTTCGGATCGAACACGCCTCCCGGATAGCCGCTCTTGTCGCGAAGCGTCAGCTTCAGATTGCGGATGGCGATGTCTTCGATAACGCTATCCTCCATGCCCTCAAGATAAACGGCATTCTCGGCATCGGCGAGAATATGATCGAAGCGAATGTTGCGGATCGTTCCCGGGAAGCCGCCGCTGTCACGTTGATCTACGGAGATGAATATCGCCTCGCCTTTCCCCCACCATTTGCGCTTCCGGGTTTGCTCAAATTCGTCGCTGAACAGCCGCGTATCCACGACAATATTCGAGAACAAGATATTCTCAATCGTCCCGCCGTCGCGCGCCCATACCCCCATACCGCGGTTCGTGTGAGTAATCACGCAGTTTTGAAAGACGACATTGCGGATGTCGGCATGTGTCTCGGTACCGATCTTTAATGCCGACGAACGCGAAACCAGCGTACAATTCGTCACGGTAATATTCTCGCAGCTGCCGTAATGAGCGGCCCCGTGTTTAGTCGTTTTGAGGACGATGCAATCGTCGCCGGCTTCAATATGGCAATTCGAGATGTGTACATTCTTACAGCTGTCCGGATCAATCCCGTCGTTGTTCGGTCCGCGAAGCTGACCGAGAATTTTGATCCCGTGAACGTCTACCCGATTGCAGCCTGTCATATGCAAGCACCATGAGGAGGCGTGACGAAGTGTGACGTCTCGGAAGACAACATCGCTGCAGTCTTCCAGATCTATTAATTTAGGCCGAAAGTTGACCAGAGGAACGAGGACGTGATGACCGCAGCCGTCATCCTCTTCGACGAAGCGGGGACCTTGTCCGTCGATAGTCCCGGGTCCCGTCACGGAGATCCGGTTGGCGCCGCGCGCCGTCAGCAGTCCTGCCGCCCCCGTCTCCGGGAAAAAGGCAAAGTCGTGCTCCTCCATGCTGCTGACGATGGTCGCCGTAGCCTCCAAATGCAATTCTACGTTCGGTTTCAACAGGAGGGTTCCCGATAAATATCGTCCCTCAGGAACGATAACGGTTCCTCCGCCTTCCTCCGTACAGCGGTCAATAGCCGCTTGAATGCTGTTCGTGTCCATGGAGATTCCATCGCCAATGGCTCCGAAATCGCGAATGTTATACATGCTCATACGTTGGTTCCTCCTTCAGGGTATGGGTGCAGCTTAAGCAGCAGACTTCCGTGCGGGGGGAGCTCCGCGGTGAACGAATCGGTAACAAGACCCAACTCCTTACGCTCCCATAGGCTACGGGCCTGCATCGGTGAGGTCAGTCCCAGTTGATCTAAGCTGATACTTACCGAAGTCAGGTCCTCTCCGAGGTTGAACAGCGCCGCATAGGTGCTTCCGACTCCATCCGATGCCGTCCAAACAATGCGCTCTCCGTCGCGGTAGAGCAGCCGGTTGCCGCTGCTGCGTTGATGGACCGCAAGCACTTCTTCGTTCGTAATCAATGACAATGTCCACTCATCGTTGCTTCGAAGCTCGCCCCCGAAGAAGAGGGGAGAACGGAAGATGGACCACAGGGTCATCATAGTCCGCTGTTCGTCCTGGGTAAAACGGGTCATACGATTGGCGCCTCCTCCATCGACGGAGCGGATGCCGATATGACCGAGCGGGAGCATGTCGCAATCGGCATACCGGCCGGGGCCGGTATGCGGATACCATTTCTCACATCGTTCAAACATGCCGTACAAGTGGTCCCACTTGTCCCAGAAGTCGTCCGTCATACGCCACATATTGGCATGACAGCTAAGATGCTCTGCATATTCCAGGGGCGCCGGACCGGGGGAAAGACTAAGCACGATATCCCTTCCACAGGCATTGATGGCATTGCGAATGAGCTCAATTTCCTGCCGGTGATAGCCGTACAGCCGGGATGCGGCAATATCGTCAACCTTGATAAAGTCAATCTCCCATTCGGCGTACAGCTGAAACAAGGAATGGTAGTATGCCTGAGCACCGTCCTTGGATGCATTCACTCCATACATATCCGTGTTCCAAGGGCAGATGGAATTCGTATGAGCAATAGAGCACGCTGTGGCTAACGTTCCAAGTATCGGCGTGTCCGCATGGACCGCCTGACGGGGAATCCCTCGCATGATGTGGATGCCGAACTTCAGGCCGAGTCCGTGAACGTAATCGGCGAGCGGCTTAAAGCCTTTTCCCCCGGCGGAGGAAGGAAATCGGTTGACTGCGGGGATCAGCCGTGAATACTCGTCCATTTCTAATGGAACGAAAGGCCGGTACTGGGACGAAGACGCGCCCGGCTCATACCATTGAATATCAACAACGACATATTCCCAGCCGTAGGGCTTCAGCTCCTTAGCCATATAGTCTGCATTGGCTCTTACCTCTTCTTCCGTTACACTGGCACCGTAGCAGTCCCAGCTGTTCCAGCCCATGGGCGGCGTGGGGGCATAGAGATGATGGTTCACTGTTGCGCCTCCTTAGATAGTGTAGAATCGACTTCAGTATATTGCGGAACAGGGGACGTTTCACTAGTGTAGGCCGCATTCCTGCTGTAAGGATCACAGAATGTTCCCCCGGGATTATACATTCGGCATGACTTCTGCCCTACGGATTATCGATATGAATTGAACGCTTGGAGAGGATTCATTATAATGAAGAAACTCTTAACCTATCGAGGGGCTGACATGTGGAAATCTAAATACCTGCAAAGACTCATTTTATTTAGTATGATTCTAGTCACTGTTCCGGTCGTTTCCCTTGGTTTGCTGTCGTATTTCAAGGCCAGAGGGATCATCGAGAGCAAAGTCATCCAAGGGCAGATGCAGCTGCTCCTCCAGACTCAATTAAAGGTTGAACAACTGCTCGGTACGATTGATAATTCCATGATCCAATTTATTAACAGCCCGTTAGTGACTCAGAACATCTATACCCCCATGGGGCCGAAAGATTTTCAGAAAATCCGTGATTTAACGGAGGGCCTTCATAAACTTCAATCGTATGATGCGGGAATTTTGAATATCCAGCTGGCCAGCTTGGAGGGGAAATGGCTGCTCGATAATCACGCGTACCTTGAATCCATGCCGGAAGAAATGAACGCCGTTTTTCGCAAGCTCGCCCAAATGAAGGAAACCTCCCTCTGGTTGACGGATGAACCGACACACACCGTTCAGCTGATCAAGCTGCTGCCGCTCAACACCGTACTGCATCCGGCAGGCATTCTTAGAGCCATGGTACCGAAGGCACGGCTGCAACAGCTGGTCCCGGACATGACAAGTGAAGCGGAGACGGTGATATTGGACGAAAATTACCGTTTGCTGACGGATGAAGTGCAAAGTCCCACCTTTTCAGAGAATATATTGAATCAAACGATTGCTCGGTTGAAAACGATGGAGCCGGAAAGCGGATTTGCGACCTTGGATGTCGATCACCGGTCTATCGGCATGACCTACAGGAAGTCATCTTTTAATGGATGGATCTATCTCTCACTCGTTTCGATTGAGGAAATTACGAAGGAGTCGAGAGCCATTGGCTGGTATACGCTGTTGATCTCGACGACCGTGTTCCTGCTTCTGGTAGCCTTCTCGCTTCTGATCTCCAGGAAGATGTACCTGCCGATTAGACAAGTATTCGATGCGGTGGTCGGGAGCTTGGAGAAGGAGCAGCCCCCTCCCAAGGACGAGCTGCAGGCGATCGGTGAGCATATCCGGTCAATGAAGCTGTCACAGCGGAAGCTCCTGGACCAAATTCAAGGCCAGACAGGGCAGCTGAAGGAGTTTTTCGTGCGGAAGCTGCTTCTCGGAGAGCTGAGTGCGAAGGAGGTACAGGAGAAGCTCACACAGTATCAGTATGATCCTGAGCCCGGCTGGTACAGTGTCCTGACTATTCAAATCGACACGTTCGAGGGAACGAGATTCCGGGAGGCCGACCGCGATCTGCTCATGTTTGCCGTCAACAATATCGTTTCGGAGCTGCTTCCGAGCGGGGCGAGGCTCGAGCCTGTCGTCATCGGAGGGAATCAGGTGACCTTAGTCAAGCATGTCACGACGACCCCGGAAGCAGCCAAGAATGAGGTTTACTTTCTTGCGGAAAATATTCAATCAACAGTTAAGAACATTCTTGAGCTCAAGATCAGTATTGGAATCAGCCGCGGCTTTGCCAGTCTGACGAATGCAGCCCAAGCCTACAGGGACAGCCTCGAAGCACTGAAATATCGGATCCGCTTCGGGGAAGAGGCGATTCTTCATATGGAGGACGTGCTGCCGGACAGCAGGGTACAGACGATTTACCCCGAATGGATCCAGAAGCAGCTGATCGATGCTTTGTTGATTCCCGATCTAGAGAAGGCTCGCCAGCTGCTGAGCGAGTTTTTAACCGTAACGTTACGGGAAAACATTCATCATCAAGAATATCAAATTATCCTCTTACGGCTGCTCTCGGATATGATTCGGGAGCTTCAGAATACCGGAGAAGTGCTCCCGGCGATGCTGGACGGGGATGGAGAGCTATTCCAGCAGCTGATCGATTTGAAGACGGTGCAGGAGACGGAGCAGTGGTTCATGAAAACCGTCATGGAGCCGATGGTTTCCGTCATGAGCCGTAAGTGGGAGGCACGTAATCATAATATTTCCGAGCAGATGATGGACATTATTCATCATGAGTTCGAATCCGACCTGACCTTGAATGTGTGCGCGGAACGGCTCAATTATCATCCGAACTATTTGAAGACGGTATTCCGCAAGGAGACGGGCATTAATTTTAGCGATTATTTATCCCAGTACCGTTTGAATCAGGCGAAAAAATGGCTGCTCGAAACCGATATGAAAATATCGGAAATAGCGGAGCGGCTGCGATACCAAAATTCGCAAAACTTTATCCGGTATTTCCGCAAGATGGAGGATATGACTCCTGGGGATTATCGAAAAAAATACAGAATGAGCTGAACGCGACCCGGGCCTTAGGCCCGGGTTTTGCTTATTCTCTCCAGCTGAAGCCTTCCCCAATGATTATTCGAATGACCTGAAGATTATTTGTCTGCCGTCATGCACCTTCTGCCGCGCTGATTATAGTCAGGAAGCAGCTATCCCATTACAGTAGGGGTACAGGGCCAGCAGGGCATGAATCCAAGGATTCATCCGTATCGTAAGGCTCGAAACACAGCAGAGTAAAGGGGATTGTTCATGAAACAGTCATCGTTTCAACCGGTATGGAAGGCTGATCAAGGGGACGGAACGTACCGCAACCCGATTCTGTATGCAGATTATGCCGACCCGGACGTGATCCGCGTCGGTTCCGATTTTTACATGGTTTCGTCCAGCTTCTCGCATGTGCCCGGAATTCCGGTTTTGCATTCGAAGGATTTAATCCATTGGAGTATTTTGGGCCATGTATTGGATCGCCTTGATCTTCCGTGGCTTGACAGGCCGCGACATGGAGAAGGGGTATGGGCGCCCAGCATCCGTTATTATGACAGCAGGTTCTGGGTATTCTACGCTACACCGGACGAGGGCATTTTTATGTGCACAGCTGAAAAAGCCGAAGGCCCTTGGAGCTCCCCGCATCTTGTGCACGAGGTAAAGGGATGGATTGATCCGTGCCCTTTCTGGGACGAGGACGGGCGCGCCTATCTCGTCCATGCATTTGCCCATAGCCGCTGTGGTACGAAGGACAGGCTGCAGCTTATCGAAATGTCTCCTGACGGCAGAGCGCTCATAGGAGAGGGGAAGCTTGTGTTCGACGGAGAGCAGTGCCACCCGACGATCGAGGGACCCAAGCTGTATAAACGCGGCGGTTACTATTATATATTCGCCCCTGCCGGCGGGGTCGTTCCGGGCTGGCAGACCGTCCTGCGTTCGCAGAGCATCGAAGGACCTTATGAAGATCGCATCGTCCTGCATCAAGGGAATACGGAGATTAACGGTCCTCATCAAGGGGGCTGGATCGAGCTGGAGTCGGGAGAGTCTTGGTTTCTCCACTTTCAAGATCGCGGCGCTTACGGTCGGATCATTCACCTGCAGCCGATGCAATGGGTCAACGATTGGCCGGTGATCGGAATCGATGACGATGAGGACGGTATCGGCGAACCCGTCCTGCATTGGACGAAGCCGGATGTAGGGCGGTCCTATCCGGTTCGGGTGCCCGCTACTACGGATGATTTTACCGATGCCGTTCTTGGGAAGCAGTGGCAATGGCAGGCTAACCCTGACGCCAGCTGGTACTCTCTGACCGAGTGCCCCGGGCAGCTGAGACTGTACGCAGTCCCCTTACCGGAAGGAAGCACGACGCTTTATTCGGCGCCGCAGCTGCTTCTGCAAAAGCTGCCTGCACCACATATTCAAGTGACCTTGAAGCTGAGCTTTCAACCCGAAGCGGCTCAAGAGCAGACCGGTCTGACCGTATTCGGAATCACTTATTCCTGCTTGGCGATCACCTGTCATGAGGGTGGCTATCGACTGGCGCTCCTTGAAGGTGCTCCGGGAGAGGCGGCAAGGACGGAGCGGGAGCTGTGGGGAGAGGATCGGGCAGGGGGCGTTACGGAGATGTATCTTCGAGTAACGATACAAGATGACGCGGTATGTCAATATAGCTATAGTCAAGATGGACTTGAGTATCATAAGGCGGGAGAGCCGCAACAGGCTGTTCCCGGCCGCTGGGTCGGTGCCAAGGTTGGCATGTTCGCCGCAAAGCGGGACCGGCAGCCGGGAAGAGGCTATGCCGATATCGATTGGTTTCGAATCGACGAGCTTCCCTAGAGATTGCCGGAGCATCTCTAATGATTATCTGCCTGTGCCGCAAGGACGGGTAAGACTTACAAAACGGTGCGGCAGGCATCATCTGCTATCCGGATTATAGACGGAAATCTTATACTCGGGGTATGGTTACCTTATCACAAGCGCAACGAAGGAGTGATGCATAATGCACACCGCAGCAGCTGACAACCGAACGGAGCTGAAAGTCTCCCGCTCCGTGTTCTTCCGACGACTCCAAAAGCATCGCTGGTTTTATCTGATGCTGGCACCCGGTTTACTATATTTTCTTCTATACAAATACGTTCCGATGTGGGGTATTCTGATTTCCTTTCAGGATTATCAGCCTTTTCTCGGCTTTGCTCAGAGCAAATGGGTCGGACTGAAGCATTACCAGACCTTCTTCGGCGATGAGATGTTCTGGACCTTGTTCCGCAACACGTTCATGTTAGCCGTCTATAACATTGTCTTCTTCTTCCCGCTTCCAATCGTCATTGCATTAATGTTGAACGAAGTGCGAACGGAAGTCTACAAGAGGACGATCCAGTCGCTCATCTATATACCGCATTTTGTCTCTTGGGTCGTTGTGGTCGGGATCAGCTTTTTGTTTTTCTCCGCTCAGGGAGGAATTGTGAACAATGCACTCGCAAGCTGGGGAGGCGAGCCGATCAACTTCCTTCTTAGTAAGGACTGGTTTCGGACGATGATTACCTCCCAGGTCATGTGGAAGGAAACGGGATGGGGAACGATCATTTTCCTTGCAGCGCTTGCCGGCGTCGATCCCGGGCTTTACGAAGCGGCGCGTATGGACGGAGCCGGACGCTGGCGGCAGCTGTGGCACATCACATTGCCTGCGATACGAAGCACCATCATCATTTTGCTGATTCTACGGCTCGGCCATTTTCTCGATACCGGCTTTGAACAAATTTTCTTGATGATTAACGCGATGAACCGTGAGGTAGGAGAAGTATTCGACACCTATGTTTATACTACGGGAATTACACAGGGAAAATTTAGCTACAGTACGGCCGTTGGGGTGTTCAAGTCGGTCGTCGGACTGCTGCTCGTCGTCTCGGCAAACTATTTGTCCAAGAAATTCGGCGAGGATGGCATCTACTAAAAGAAAGGAAGAACCGTCATGGTGGATAAACGCTTCTTGAGCCGTCTGTTCGACGGAGTGAACTACTTGCTGCTCGCGCTGCTCGCGGCGGTATGCGTACTGCCCTTCATCTATATACTGGCCGCTTCCTTAACTGCGCCGGAGGAGCTGTTGAAGCGAGGCTTCATTTTATTCCCGACAAAATTTTCACTTGCCGGCTACAAGTACATTTTTTCGACGGACATTATTGTCCACAGTCTGATGATTTCGATTCTCGTTACCGTCCTCGGCACGTTGGCCAATTTAACCTTTACGGCATTGATGGCATATCCGCTTGCGCAGAAGGATCTCATGGGCAACAAGCTGTTCATGCGGCTGATCGTGTTCTCAATGCTGTTCAGCGGAGGAATGATCCCTACCTTTCTTGTGGTCAAGTGGACCGGATTGCTCGACAACTTCACAGCCTTGATTGTTCCGGGATTAATCAGCGCGTTCAACCTGATCATTATGCGCAATTTCTTTCAGCAGCTTCCCGACGGATTGGAGGAGGCCGCCCGAATCGACGGCTGCAGCGATATCGGCATTCTGTTCCGCATCGTGGTACCGCTTTCCGCACCGGTGCTTGCTTCCATGGCGCTGTTCTATGCAGTAGGGCATTGGAACGCTTACTTCAGCGCCGTTCTCTATATTAACGATTCGTCGCTATGGCCGGTTCAGGTGTGGCTGCGACAAATCGTGATATTATCACAAGGGGGGATTGGAGATTCGACAACGTTTGAGGAGGGCTATATGGCTCCTCCTGCGGAAACGATCAAAATGGCGGTCATCATTGCTTCGTCGCTGCCGATTTTACTGGTCTATCCGTTTTTACAAAAGCATTTTGCCAAAGGCGCGTTATTGGGGTCTGTGAAAGGATAATTTTCCAAAACCAGAGGAGGAAATATGGATGAAAACGAAACAAGGTAGAGCGCTGAAGGTAGTTTCTGCAGCCATTTGTTTGACCTGCTTGTCCGCGGTGCTGCTTGCAGCATGCAGCTCGCAGAAGGAGAGCGCCTCCCCGCCGTCCGGCGGAGCAGCACCGAAAGGACCGCTGGAGCTGTCCGTTATGCTCATCCAGCAGGCTGCGGAGCCGCCTAAAGCGGACAATCCCGCCATTAAGAAGCTGCAGGAATATACGAATACGAAGCTGAATTTCACGTTTGTACCGGCTTCAGCGTATGACGATAAAGTGAGTGCAACCCTTGCTACGGGGAAAATGCCGGAAGTAATGCTGATCCGCAAAAACAAGGAATCGGCCATGCTAAACGCTCAGCTGTCGGGTGCCTTCTGGGATTTGACACCGTTCCTGAAGGATACGAAGAACCTGAGTAAAATGAGTGAAGTCGCCGTGACAAACGCCAAGGTCAGCGGCAAGCTGTACGGCATTCCGCGCGATCGTACGCTTGCACGCTACGGCATGATCTTCCGTAAAGACTGGCTCGACAACCTCGGCCTACAGCAACCTAAAACAGTGGATGATATTTACAATATAGCCAAGGCCTTTACATTAAACGACCCGGATAAGAACGGCAAGAACGATACGTTCGGGATCCAAGAGGATGCCACGATGGAGCTCTTGAAGCAGCTGACCGTCTACAACGGCGGACCGAACGGGTGGGGGCTGAAGGATGGCAAGGTAACCCCCGATTTCCTATTTCCCGAATTCAAGTCCGCCCTCGACCTGTATAAAAAAATGGTCAGCGAGAAGCTGATCAGCCCGGACTTTCCGATTGCCAAGAAATATGATTACTTCAACCAGGGGAAAGCGGGAATGTACTTCTCGGTGCTGGATGACAGCATTACACGCCACAATGATCTTCCGAAGCTGGATCCGAAGGCCTCTGTCGATGTCGCGCAAAATTTCGAAGGGCCGAAAGGGCAGAAGGTTCGGGCTACGAATGGGTATGATTCCTTAATTGCGCTTCCTAAGCAAAGCGTCACCTCGGAAGCAAAGGTCAAAGAGATTCTCGGCTTCTTGGATAAGCTGGCTGAGCAACCGATGCAGGATGTATTCGCATGGGGGGTAGAAGGCGTCGATTACACACTCGACAACGGGGCGGCAAAGAAGAAGGATGGCGCCCTGATGGCGGCGGATGCGTGGAATCTGAGATGGGATGGGGGCACCTCCAGCATCAAGGGGGTAACTAAGCCGATTGAAGAAAAAGTGCAGAAGCTGTTCGCAGACAATAGGCAGATCGCTGTCGTAGATCTCAGCGCCTCGTTGGTGTCGGATACGAATACGCAGAAGGGAGCCGATCTGAAGAAGGCTATTACGGACGCCCAAACCAAATATATATTGGGGGAGCTGGACGAGAAGGGCTGGAACGACGCCGTTGACAAGTGGCGCAAAGGCGGCGGCGACAAAATCATGGAGGAGTTTTCGGCGGATTATAACAAATCGAACGGAAAATAATGAGCTCGGTCCACTGAAGCACTTCGGTGGGCCGCTGTTTTTCATAGAGGGATTACGACACCGATTCCGTTATGTTAGGGATACATCTTTGGTATGATTACGGATGATGGAGCGAGTGGGCCGCTACCCGAATCAGCGTGCGGATCCGTGGTTTACAAGCATACTGATGGATGGTACTATTTTACAGCAACGGTAACTACGGTTGACCTGATCGAGCTGCGGAGCGGCCGGATGGAGGCGTCCTTCGCTCATCGTTTGGAGAAGATCGGCTATCCGGTGAACGAGCATCCTGCCCATTTGATTCGAAACGGCAGCGTTTTCATCAGTTACTCGGCGAGCGCGACGGATGCAAACTACCATAAGCTCGGTTGGAGGCCGGAGGGGAAGGCGTGTTTCGGCATCCCGCTTCCCGATGAATCTAAAAGGAGAGTGTAGGCATGTTTTGGACGATTGAGAAGCTCGAAGCAAGAATCGTAGAATTGCAGCCCTACCGATACCGGGATGCAGTTCCGCTAGAGAATTTGCGAATGAAAAGGGACGATGAGGGGGCCAACGGCAGCTATCCGACCGAGGAGGGAGACTGGTCGGCGGTTAAGCTCGGAGACCGCTGGAAGGGCCGCGATATATACCGCTGGCTGGCCGCGGACGCATTCGTTCCTTCCGGCTGGACTGGACGCAACGTACTGGCCAGATTCGATTTGGGCACCACGGGAGGCGGGGGCAACAGCGGCTTTGAGTCGTTATTGTTTCTGAACGGACAGCTTTATCAAGGGGTGGATACGAATCACGGCGAGGTGTTCCTCCCGGAAGAGCTCATCGGAAGGCAGGCTCGCTTCCGGCTTCGGCTTTGGTCGGGGATGGGCGGGTATCAACCCGCAGCCGTCATGGAGCATCAGCTGAAGCGTGCGGAGCTGGTTTGGCTGGACGAAGCGGCCGATGACCTCTACTATACGGGCCGTGCCGCACTCGATACGGCAAAGCAGCTTGGCGATAGCCAGGCGGAGCGCCATGAACTGCTGTCGGTCCTTGATCAGGCTTTCCGGCTGATCGATTGGTCCCGCCCCAGTTCGGCTGGCTTCTATGAATCGGTATCGACCGCACGAGAACAGCTGCGCACGGCATTGGCTGCTCTGCCGAAGAGGCACCCCGTTGAGGTGCAGTGCATCGGCCATACGCATATTGATGTGGCATGGCTATGGAGGTTGACGCATACAAGAGAGAAGGCCGCACGCTCCTTCTCTACTGTGCTTCGCCTAATGGAGCGATACCCGGAGTATGTGTTTCTCCAGACGATGCCGCAGCTATATGCATATGTGAAGTCCGATTACCCCGAGCTTTATACTCAGATCAAGGAGAGGGTGCAGGAAGGACGGTGGGAGGCGGGCGGCGCCATGTGGCTCGAAGCGGACTGCAATCTGACGTCAGGCGAATCGCTGGTGCGGCAGCTGCTTTACGGTACCCGCTTCTTCCGTGAGGAGTTCGGCGTGGAATGCAAATATTTGTGGCTGCCGGACGTATTCGGTTACAGCTGGGCGCTGCCGCAAATTTTGCGGAAAGCCGGAATTGAAGCGTTCATGACAACCAAAATCAGCTGGAATCAATACAACCGGATGCCGCATGATACGTTCATCTGGCGGGGAATCGACGGAACGGACATATTGACTCATTTTATTACGACACCGGACCCGGGAGGCCGGGAGGGAGCCTTTTATTACACGTATAACGGCGGCATAACGCCGTTCTCGATTCAGGGGATCTGGAACGCTTATCGGGATAAGGCTCTCAATCAGAAGCTGTTGCTGTCGTATGGCTATGGCGACGGTGGGGGCGGGGTGAACCGGGATATGCTCGAAATGCGCCGACGATTGGCGGACATGCCGGGCTTGCCGCAGGTGACGACCGGGCGAGCGGACTCGTATTTCGATGAGCTGAAGGAACGTGTGGAGCAGACGAAGGAGTATGTGCATACCTGGGACGGGGAGCTCTATTTGGAGCTGCACCGGGGGACGTATACGAGCCAGGCCGAGACGAAGCGGTCGAATCGCAAGCTGGAGCTGGCGCTTCGTGAAGCGGAATGGATGAATGTCTTATCCGCCGTTCAATCAGGCAGCTGGACGCAGTACCCGGGGCAGGCCCTATACGACGCTTGGATCCTTGTGCTTCGCAATCAATTTCACGATATTATCCCGGGCTCGTCGATCCGCGAGGTGTATGAGGACAGCCGCGAAGAGTATGCGGAAGCGAAACGCCTGACCGACAACGCATGGAAACAGGCGGCCGAAGGATTGGCAGCCTCCCGGGGAAGCTCCACAGAACTTGGCGTAACCGTGCTGAACAGCGCCGGCTGGGAACGGAGCGGCTTGGTCCAAGTGAGCGGAGATGCGGCGGAGGCATCCGGGAAGTGGACAAGCCCGGAAGGCGAACCGCTGCTAGCACAGCGGACGGCAGGAGGAGATTGGCTTATCGAGGCCAAAGGCCTTCCGTCGCTCGGGTATTCGTTTCTGCGCTACATGCCGGCCGATAGCAGCGTCGCGGCCGCTTCCCCTTTTGTTTGGAGTGAAACGGGCATCCATACGCCGTATTACGAGCTGGAATGGAATGATGCGGGCCAGCTCACTCGAATCTATGACCGCCAAGCAGGCCGTTCGGTACTCGCTCCGCAATCCCGCGGCAACGTCTTTCAGGTTTTCGAGGATAAGCCGAAGAGCCGGCATGAAGCGTGGGACATCGATATTTACTATCAGGAGAAAATGCGGGAAGTGACGCTGTTCGAGGGCGCGACTCTGCTGGAGGAAGGGCCGCTGCGTGCCGTGATCCGGTTCCGCTGGAAGTACATGGATTCCACACTGGAACAGAATCTCATCGTATATAGCGGCAGCCGTCGTATGGACTTCGTGACCAGGGTGGATTGGCAAGAGCGGCGTCAGCTGCTAAAGGTGGCTTTCCCCGTTGAGGCTCGCGCGGTGGAAGCGACCTACGACATTCAGTTCGGCAACGTGAAGCGGCCGACGCACTGGAACACGAGCTGGGATTATGCCCGCTTCGAAACGGTAGGCCACCAATGGGCCGATCTATCCGAGCGTGGCTACGGAGTCAGCCTGCTGAACGATTGCAAGTACGGCTACGATATCAAGGACAATGTCATGCGCCTCACCTTGATCAAATCGGCCATGGTCCCTGATGCTACAGCCGATCAAGGACTGCATGAGTTCACCTATGCGCTCCTTCCTCACGAGGGTGACTGGGTGCAAGGAAATACGGTGCGTGAGGCATGGGACTTGAATCAACCGCTAAGCTATTCGTTAGCTCAGCCCGAGCTTGGAGCCTTCTCGCTGCTGCAGCTAACGGCTGATCATGTCCTGGTGGACGCGATAAAGAAGTCGGAGGATGAGGACGCGATCGTCGTCCGTTTGCACGAGTACACCGGACGCAGGGGACAGGTGACGATGAAAGCGGGTCTGCCGGTTTCCGGCTGGCAGGAGTGCGATCTGCTCGAACGAGCGGAGGGAGCGCGTGTAGCGGGGCAGGAGCTGACCTTCGACATCAAGCCGTACGACATCCGGACGTTTTTGATTTATTTACAGTAGCTTGAGGAGACCGTGCCTTCTATGGAGGGGACGGTCTTTTATTCGTGTTACGGGATATACTGCTTGCGAAACCGCAGAGGTGAAACGCCTGCATATTGCTTGAAGCAGCTGGAGAAGTAGGGTGCATACTGGAAGCCGCACTGCTCGGCAATTCGCGCGACAGGCCAGTTCGTCTTTATAAGCAGCAGCTTGGCCTGCTCCAGCCGGTACTCGTGCAAATATTCCATCGGCGTACAACCGTACGTTTCTTTCATACATCTCACGATATAATTCGAGTGATAATGTAGAGCCTCGGCTAGAGTGTCATAGGTTAACTCCTCTTGATAATGCTGGCGCAGGTAAGCCTCCGTCCTTTCTGCGAGCCGTAAGGCGGGGGAGGCGTCTTCTCCATGGTACCCTTCCTCAATCAAGCGAAGCAGCTCCATGAACAGCTGCTGCTCATGCCAGAAAGACTCGGAGCGGCGCCTGTCCGTTGACAGAAGCAAGGTTCGCAGGTGCCGCTCCGCCAGCGGGAATTCGAACGGTGAGGCGTACTGCTTCAATCGCAGCGAATACGGATTTTTCCAAGCGTGCCGTATGGGATAGGGGAGACCTCCCCCGCTTTCGACCGAATGCTCCCACCTCCCGCTATAGTCAAAATGAATCCAATAAAAGCGAGTCTCCGTATCACAAGGCTTGACCGCATAATGATACGGTTCGGGAAGCAGCAGCAGCGTTTGGCCGGCGGCTACCTCCCATTGTAGATCCTCTTCCCCCATAAAAAGCGTTCCCTGCGTTACCCACAGCAGGTCAAAAATTCCGATATTCCTGCGGTTCGGATGCTGCTCCCCCGGCTGCAGTGTCGTATGACCGGTTGTTATGTAATAGGGAAGCGGGGGGAGCTCCAACGAGATGATGCCGGTTTCAGTCACAAATATAAGCCTCCCGAAAGCAGTGTGATATTTTATAAAAAATGGGTTCGATTTATTCGTAGTGCAGCTTTCCATTCCAGAATAAACTGAAGAAGTGTAATATTCAAATAGTATATAAATGGAGGGACGGGAAATGAGGCAGGTACATATTCGGGATCCGTTTTGGAATTCCTATGCCGAGCTGGTTCGCAAAGCGGTTCTACCTTATCAATGGGAGGCGCTCAATGACCGGATCCCCGATGCGGAGCCGAGCTACGCGATTCGAAATTTTCGAATTGCCGCCGGCCTGGAGGAGGGGGAATTCGGGGGAATGGTCTTTCAGGACAGCGACGTGGCCAAATGGCTTGAGGCGGTCGGTTACTCGCTGGCTGCCCATCCGGACCCCGAGCTGGAAGACATCGCTGACGGCGTCATTGAGTTGATCGCCAAAGCCCAGCAAGAAAACGGCTATTTGAACACGTATTTTACAATAAAGGAAAAAGACAATGCGTGGACGAATCTGCACGAAGCGCACGAGCTGTACTGTGCCGGCCATATGATAGAGGCAGCGGTCGCTTATTACGAGGCTACGGGGAAACGACGGCTGCTTGAGGTCGTATGCAAGCTTGCGGACCATATCGATACCGTATTTGGCAAGGAGCCGGGTCAAATCCGGGGGTATGACGGACATCAGGAGATCGAATTGGCGCTGGTCAAGCTGTACCGGGTGACAAGGGAGCGGAGATACTTGGAGCTGGCGCAGTTTTTTATTGATGAGCGCGGGCGGGAGCCGCATTTTTTCATCGAGGAGTGCAAGCGGCGAGGCGGGTACAGCCATTGGGCCAAGAAGGCGGTGCCGATACCGTCTGCCCAGAGCCTGGCCTATAATCAGGCGCATCTGCCCGTTCGCGAGCAGGAGGTGGCCGTAGGGCATGCCGTGCGGGCTGTGTATATGTATACAGCGATGGCGGATCTCGCCGGATTAACAGGTGACAAGGAGCTGGCAGAGGCTTGTCGTCGCCTATGGAACAATATGACCCGGAAGCAGATGTATATCACAGGCGGCATCGGGTCAACCCATCACGGAGAAGCCTTCTCTTTCGACTATGATCTTCCGAACGATACGGTTTATGCCGAGACGTGCGCTTCCATCGGCTTGATTTTCTTCGCCAGACGTATGCTGGAGCTGGAAGCCAAGAGCGATTACGCCGATGTGATGGAGCGGGCCCTGTACAATAATGTCCTGGGAAGCATGTCGCAGGACGGCAAGCATTACTTCTATGTGAATCCCCTGGAGGTTTGGCCGCAGGCTTCTCTGCATAATCCGGGGAAGAGGCACGTCAAGCCGGTAAGACAGAAGTGGTTCGGCTGCTCCTGCTGTCCGCCGAATGTAGCCCGGCTGCTGACCTCCTTGAACGACTATATTTACACGGCGTCCAAGGACGAGAACAAGGTGTATACACATCTATTCATCGGAAGCTCCGCGAAGCTTCAGCTGGCGGCGGGCCAAGTGGAGCTGGAACAGCATTCCCGGCTTCCTTGGGAAGGCTACGCAAGGTTCGAGATGACGGCTGTGCCGGACGATGCCTTCACTCTCGCCCTGCGAGTTCCTTCCTGGTGCAATGGGCAAGCGGAGCTGCTAGTTAATGGAGCCGCCATATCCTACGACACGGAGGCGGGCTACGCCGTTGTGACCAGGAGATGGGCAGCCGGGGATATCGTGGAATGGATGCCGGCCCTGGTGCCGCAGTTCATCGAGTCCCGTCCGGAGATCCGGGCCAATGCAGGCAAGGCGGCCATCGAACGGGGTCCGCTCGTGTATTGTCTGGAGGAAGCGGACAATGGAGCTCTGCTTTCGAATATATGCATTGATCTGAGGGAGGATTTGCAGGCCTCGTTCGAGCCGGAAATGCTGGGCGGGGCGGTTGTCATTACAGCGAAGGGCTTCGCAGGGGAGCTATCCTCCTGGCAGGAAGATGAGGCAGCCTACCGTCCGGCTGCGAGGCTGTCGGCATCGGAGCCGATAACTCTGAAAGCGGTGCCCTATTACCTATGGGGCAACCGGCAGCCGGGGGAAATGACGGTGTGGATCCGCAGCTGCATGTAAAAAAAGGGGCTGTCCCATAAGTCCGTGAAAATATGACCATCTTATCGTTGGTCGTGGGAAAATACCTTCAGCCTAAGCTCAAACACTTGGTCGCCGTCAATAGATTAGATTTTATGGAAATGACGGCAATCCAAAACTCACGCTGAAGTAGCGAAAAATGTTCGAGGTCGAAAGCGTCTTTGGCCAAGTAAAGGGGAATCGAGGATTCCGTAGGCCTAAAGTCAACATCGAGGTAGGTCTGCTTAGTCTTGCCCATAATTTACTCAAGAAAGCGGCAGTGGGAGCCAAAGGAGCTCCAAATTCGGGGGGAAAGGCTCATCCTTCCACTATTTCAAGCGAAATTTAGTTCCACAAAAGCAAACGGGGTGTTCCCCAAGTAGAATTTCTACTTATGGGACACCCCCTTACTTCAAGGATTACACTTCATACCCATTATCAATTAAGTCCAAGCGGCCTGTTTCCGGATGGATAATCATGCCGTGGACCGGGAGATTCTTAGGCAGCAGAGGGTGCTTACGAATCATCTGCACACTGCTTACGACGCCGTCATGGACGTAATCGAAGCCGGTGAGAAACTTATTCAGATCGACCCCGGCGCTCTTCAGCGTATCGATCATTTCGGGGGATACGCCGCGGCTTTGCGCTTTTTCAAGCACCTGCTTAGGCTCCATTCCCGTCATACCGCATTCATAGTGCCCTACGACGAAAACCTCTTGCGCCCCCAGCTCGTACACAGCGACAATGATGCTCCGCATGATAGAGCCGAAAGGGTGAGTGACGAGCGCTCCGGCGTTCTTGATGATCTTCGCGTCGCCGTTGCGCAGGTTCATTGCCCGCGGCAGCAGCTCTGTGAGACGGGTATCCATACAAGTGACGATAACCATTCGTTTGTCAGGAAATTTCGTTGTAATAAACTCCTCGTATTGCTTCGTCTCCACAAATTGCTCGTTGTGCTGGATAATTTCATTTAATAAAGACATAACTAGCACGCCCTCTCCTAGTGAATATTCCTGATCCTTGATTTCTCTTTTATTTCTTATATGATCAAGCTATGCCGTTACATGGCTGCGCTTGTCAATCAGCCTCATGCTGGCCGTATAGATTTGGCCGGTGCTCTTCAGCACGAAGGCAATGCCGTTCGGCTGCAGGTCCACCGTCATGAGCTCCTCGAAGAACACCTCATGCTTGCGATCCATCCAAAGCTCGAATTCCTCATTCTCCAAGCGAAAATCATTCGGTCCGGGCTCGTCGACCAGCCATAAGGTAGGTACGCCGCTGACCGCGCAGCCGCAGCCCTCCGAATCGTAAGCGAGCTTCAGCACGCCGCTCTCGGTAAGACTCAGGAAGCCGCTGATTCGTGCAGCCGCTTGCTCTGTGAAATTGATTCTCATCTTCAACCACTCCTTTGTCTATTATTACTGTAGCCGGATTTGCTTCTCATTTCAAGAGAAAGTATGATCAAGAGGTAAGGAAATTGAGGAAAGGGGAATGACCGTTGACCACTGAAACCCATGAAACCAAGCTCGCTGCATTTCGGGACTATTTGAAGAAAATGAAAAGCTACGAGGAAGCCGTCGGACTCATTTATTGGGATATGCGGACGGGCGCCCCGAAGAAAGGCCTGGAATCCCGCTCGGAAACCGTGGGCGTCCTCTCCGGCGAGCTGTTCCGGATGTCGGTATCCGATGAAATGGGAGCGTATCTGGATTATTTTATCACACCTGAAGCCAATGAGCGTTTAAGCGATCTGGATCGCCGCATCGTTCGCGAGTGCAAGAAGGATTACGATCGCAGCAAAAAAATTCCTCCGGCCAAATATCAGGAGTATGTCGTTTTGACCTCCCAGGCGGAATCCGTGTGGGAAGAGGCGAAGCATGCAGCGGATTATGCGATGTTTCAGCCTTATCTGGAGCGGATCGTACAGACCAATCTGGAATTCATTGAGCTGTGGGGCTATGAAGGGCATAAATACAATACGCTTCTCGATATGTATGAGCCGGGGATGACCGTGCAAAAGCTGGATCAAGTATTCGGCGCACTGAGAGAACAGGTGGTTCCGCTGCTTGCGGCCATTCAGGCATCGCCTCATGCTCCGAAAACGGACTTCCTGAGACAAACATTCGAGAAGGAAAAGCAAAAGAAATTCAGCTTATACATATTGGAGCAAATGGGCTATGATTTCGAAGCGGGACGGTTGGACGAGACGGTGCATCCGTTCGCGACCGGCCTGAACCCGGGAGATGTTCGCATCACAACCCGCTATCTGACGGATGATGTGAACAGTGCGTTGTTCGGTACGATCCATGAAGGCGGCCATGCGCTGTATGAACAGAATATCTCCAAGGAGCTGCTTGGAACACCGCTCTGCACAGGCACCTCTATGGGAATCCACGAGTCCCAATCCCGCTTCTGGGAAAATGTGATCGGCCGCAGCCGTCCATTCTGGAGACGTTATTACGGCGATCTTCAGAAGAACTACCCGGGCCAATTCGATCAGGTGGCCGTGGAGGATTTCTACCGGGCGACGAACGAGGTGAAGCCGTCCTTAATTCGGATTGAGGCTGACGAGCTTACCTATAACCTGCACATCATGGTTCGTTATGAGATCGAGAAGGCGCTGTTCAGCGGCGAGGTGAAGGTGGCCGATCTGCCGGAGGTATGGAATGCCAAGTACCAGGAATACTTGGGCGTCGTGCCGTCGAATAACGGCGAAGGCGTATTGCAGGATGTGCATTGGTCCGGCGGTGCGTTCGGGTATTTCCCATCGTATGCGCTAGGCAATATGTATGCGGCGCAATTCACGCGGACCATGGAGAAGTCACTGAATATCGACGCTTTGGTCGAAGAGGGCAATCTCATTCCGATCAAGGAGTGGCTGACCGAGCAAATTTATCGATACGGTAAGGCGCAGACGCCGAACGAGATCGTGAAACGGGTGACGGGAGAAGAGCTGAACCCGGATTACCTGGTAGAGTATCTGAAGAAGAAATATGCGGACATTTATAAGCTATAAAAAAGAAATCGCCCCTTCCGGCCCGAGGGTTTTCCCTCCGGCTGGAAGGGGCTTTTGGATCATGGCATCGGCTCGTAGATCGAGCCCATGAACAGCCAGGCTCCGGTCTGCCGATCCTCGATCGCGAAGAAGAACGGGCGGTCGACAGTCAGCGAGAACCGCTGCTTCGGAGGGGCGCTTCCCGCCTCCATGAGCACGGCGGTTGCCGCGGCGGCCTCGGTTCCTTTCTCGTTTACCTCCAGGAAGGTCTTATGCACAATCTGTCCGATGAACAAATTCGGAGGCGATGGAGCCATGGCGGAGAAATCGGCCTTTGTCCGGTCAAAAGGCAGCTTCATGCCCATGGCTTCCAGCTCCTCTCGAAGCTCGGCCCCGTACTCCGCCTTAAACTTCGGCAGACGCAAATCTCCGGGAATCGCGGGATAACGCTGCTGCCATGGCGTCGGGTCCTGCCGCAGCTTCGCTTGAACCGCGTCTAATCTTACCCCCTCTTTAGGAACGATGAGCAGCATCGCCATTTGACCGTCCCCATAAGGCAGGCGTACCGCCTCCGCTTCATCGGTTTCCAAGTATTCCAGCTGCTGTCCGAGCGACATCAGGGGTACCTTCTTCTCGCCTCCCCCCGCCAGCTTGAACACACCTTCTCTCGTCAGCGAAGGATCGAATTCATGCTTCCAGCCTCCCTGGAAGGAGATCGCATTCACCAGCACCATAACCGCTTCCGGCGGAAGCGGATTCGTCAGAAGAGAAGGGATGCGATGGTTGGTTTTCTTGTTCACCCAGCCATTGATCGTTCCGACAGCGTTCTTCCCCTGTAAATCAAGGCTCCGCACTTCCGCCTCGTAGCTGCTTCGAACCGTGTCGAGAAAGCTGTCGTGAAACTTCCACTTATTGTTCAGCCACAGCGAGTTCGCCGTGTTCAGCTTCACCCTTGAGCCGGGCTCCCGGAGAAGCGCCTCCAGCTTCTTGTATCCTCCGTTCAACTGTTCCAGCGGAAGATCCTGCCAGCCGAGGAAGGTGGCCATCGCAGCCTTAGTCTCGCCCTCGCTGCCGTTATAAGTCATCGCCATCGCTGTAGAAAGACTGACGGGGGAGAGGATCACATTGGTCTCCGGCTTCGATTCGGACAGCTGCTTATGAAGGCGCAGCCCGAAGCTGTTGGAAGCTTGCACAATAGGCGGCTCGAGCGCGGAAGCGAGCAGCTGCCTTTCCTTATAGGATACGGCCGGTTTGGAGAACGGGCTGGTGCAAGCGGCCAGCAGCACGAAGGCGAGGACGGCGCCTGTATTTCTTATCCGCATGAAGATTCCCCCTCGAACTTTATTTACCTTCCTAACGAAACCTTAGTCTCTTATGTTGCCGATTCGCCGCACCTTGCACCTTTTTCTGGGCGCGTGCATAAGATATCCCACAATCTTACAAACGCATGGAGGGCTTGCCATGAACAACAAAAGGGCTGGACGGTGGTTCACCGGGGCGGTAGCGGCCATTGTAACGGCTGCTGTAGTGTTGACCGGCTGCGGAACAGGCAATTCAGGACAAGAATCGACCAAAGTACGAATCGGCGAGGTGACACGCTCCATTTTCTATACACCTCAGTATGTGGCCATCAGCAAAGGATTTTTCAAGGAAGAAGGGCTCGACGTCGAGCTGACCACTACCTTCGGCGGGGACAAAACGATGACGACCCTGCTATCGGGCGGCATTGATGTCGCGCTGGTCGGCTCGGAGACGTCCATCTATGTACATCAGCAGGGAAGTGACGATCCCGTCATCAACTTTGCGCAGCTGACACAGACGGACGGTACGTTCCTCGTAGCGCGTAAGCCGATCCAGGGGAAGTTCGACTGGAACCAGCTGAAGGGCAGTACCTTCCTTGGTCAGCGTAAAGGCGGTATGCCGCAAATGGCCGGCGAATTCACGCTGAAAAAATACGGCATCAATCCGCAGAAGGATTTGAATTTGATTCAGAACGTCGATTTCGCCAATATTCCAACGGCTTTCGCTTCGGGCACAGGGGAGTACGTGCAGCTGTTCGAGCCGCAGGCGACGATGTTTGAGAAGCAGGGCAAGGGCTACGTGATTGCTTCCTTCGGGGTTGAGAGCGGCAAGCTGCCTTATACCGTATTCATGGCGAAGAAAAGCTACATGGACAAAAATGCGGCAACGGTGCAAAAGTTCACGAACGCGGTGCAGAAGGCTCAAAACTGGGTGCAGAGCGCGAGTGTCGATGAGATTACCGAAGCGATAGCCTCCTATTTTACCGACACCGATAAGGAGATCATCAAGGGCGTGGTGAAACGCTACAAGGATCAAGGCTCCTTCGCTACGGACGGTATTGTCGATGAGCAGGAGTGGAACAACCTGCAAAATGTCATGGAGGCTGCAGGCGAGCTGAAGTCCAAGGTGGACCATAAGACACTGGTAAACAACCAGTTTGCCGAGAAGGCAAAGCAAACGGTGAAATAAACCGCATGGGATGCGTTGTGGGGTGCTGTCGTGAGAGCGGGGCGCCCCATTCGCGTCAAGGCCTTCGGAAATTCAAGATAAAGGAGTGAGAGCGATATGGTGCATGCGGTTGAGCTGGATCACGTTTCTCACGTGTATGTTGGGAAAAGGGGAGCGACACTCGCCTTGGAGCAAATCCAGCTCCAGGTGAGGCATGGCGAATTTGTCAGCCTGATCGGCCCGAGCGGCTGCGGAAAAACGACCCTGCTGTCGCTCATCAGCGGGCTGCTGCTTCCGTCAGCCGGTACGATTAAGGTGGCGGGCGAGGTGATTCAAAAGCCCTCGGCAAAGGTAGGCTATATGCTGCAGCAGGACTATTTGTTCCCGTGGCGAACGATCGGTGAGAACGCGCTGATCGGGTTGGAGCTGATGGGCAAGCTGAACGCGCAGACCAAAGCGTACGCCATGGAGCTTCTGGCGGAGATGGGGCTTGCGGATGTTGCGGGCAAGTATCCGCAGCAGCTCTCCGGCGGGATGCGGCAGCGGGTAGCCCTGGTGCGGACACTGGCTACGGAGCCGGAGCTTCTGCTGCTGGATGAGCCGTTCTCCGCTCTCGATTACCAGACGAAGCTTCAGCTGGAGGAGCTGGTTGCGGAGACATTGCGCTCCCGAGGCAAAACGGCGATTCTGGTGACGCACGATATTTCGGAGGCGCTGGCGATGAGCGATCGGGTGGTGGTGCTGGAGCCGCGGCCGGGACGAATTCGGACCGTAGTAGACGTTCCGGAGGCGATCCGGGAGACGCCTCCGCTCGCTGCAAGGGAGGCGGAGGGCTTTCATCAGCTGTTCCGGCAGCTGTGGGGGCAGTTTGAACAGATGGATGCGAAGGGAGGAGCCGAGATATGATGAAGCCTCGAACGAAGGTGCTGGAATTAGAAGGAAGCGTGGCCGCCGGCGGCGGGTCGTCGGAGCAGCTGACAAACGAGGTGCTGCGCAAGTATCGGAGCAGGGAGCGCATCCAAACGCTTTATGTTCGCACAACCCAGCTCTTCGTTCTCATTGCGTTCTTCTCCCTATGGGAAGTGGCGGCCCGGTTGAAATGGATCGACGGACTGCTTTTCAGCTCGCCGACGCGGGTGCTCGGGCTGCTGTGGACGAAGCTGAACGATAATACGCTGCTGATTCACGTTCAGGTTACGCTGTGGGAAACCGTTGTCGGCTTCCTGCTAGGGACACTGCTGGGAACGGCCGTAGCGGCGCTGATCTGGTTTTCCCCGTTTCTCTCCCGCGTGCTCGATCCTTATATCGTCGTGCTGAACAGCCTCCCGAAGGTGGCGCTCGGACCACTCTTTATCGTGGCATTGGGACCCGGCGTGTTATCTATCATCGCCACCACGTTATCCCTTACGGTGATCATCACGATCCTGGTCGTGTACAACAGCTTCCGTGAGGTCGATCCGAACTATATCAAGGTCATTCGCATATTCGGCGGGGACCGCTCCACCGTTTTCCGCAAAGCGGTGCTGCCGGCCTCCTATCCGACCATCGTTTCCACCTTAAAGGTAAATGTCGGACTTTCTTGGGTAGGCGTGATCGTGGGGGAATTTCTTGTATCGAAGCAAGGACTCGGCTACCTGATCATCTACGGTTTCCAGGTGTTTAACTTTACGCTGGTCATCGGCAGCTTGTTCATTATCGCCATTGCCGCAGCCTTGATGTACCAAGCGGTGGCTTACCTTGAGAGCAAGCTGGTAAGTAACAATTAGCCGGATAGCCTTCACCCGTCCCTGGAGTGTCCATCGTTTGATGGAAGGGGATAGGGTGTTTTTTATGTTTCATCACTTTTTCCATGGGTTAATAAAAGGATTGGGATCATTATCGGAAGGCAGGTGAATCATGATGAAAAAAGGGGCTGCCCTTTTTCTGTTATTCGTACTTTGGATTGTGGCAGGCTGTGAAGAAGGTGAGCGGGACTATTCGATTGATGAAGTAAGCGTGAAGGCTGCGGTGCTGCCCGACGGGGATCTCTATGTAGAGGAGCTGTTTACCTACTCCTTCTCCGGCACATATGAGCATACGAAGCGCGCCGTGGAGCTGGGTGAGCATAATGGAGTGGAATTTTTCGAGGCGTATGTACCTCCGTTAGGGGGGAAGCTGGGAACGTTCTCTCACGAGGGGTTAAAGCAGCTGCAGACTCGTTTCGATTCGGGCAACGATACGTTTTACGTGGATTTTCCCTCCAAGGATGAAACGAAACAGGTATACTACCGATACCGGGTGGATCAGGCCGCTTCCAAATATGTGAAGACGGGCGAGCTGCTCTGGAAATTTTTCAATAACAATGAAACGGATTTGCACAAGGTCCGAATGGAGCTGACGCTGCCTAAGCCGGCAGGAGACGGAAATGTGCATGCGTTTTTGCACGACAGGACAGGTGGGACGGTTCAATGGAAGAACGGCGCCGTCCGGTACGAGAATGAAAGGTTATCCGAATTCGGGGATGCCGAGCTGCGTATCCTGTTTCCGGCGGATGCGCTGGCGGAGTCGCCGACGAAAAGCAAAGCTATGGATGTTGAGCGGATTCTGGAATCAGAGAAAAATCAGGCGGAACGGGTCGCGAATCGGGACCAGCTGCTGCCCGCAGGGAAGAGACTGTTGATTATTGTACTGCTCATCGCAGCCCTGCTAATCCTGTGGTACGGTTTTCGTCTGCCGCAATGGACTGCACGTTGGAGCCAGCATAAGAAATCATTCGAGGAGCTTGAAGAAGCGGAGCCCTTCTGGGTTGTATACCTGTATCGCAAGGGGCGGCTTAAGCCGGGAGATTATGTGGCGGGATTATTTTCCATGATACAAAGGGGCATGCTACACGTATCGGAGACCGAGGCGGAAAATCGGCTTCGTGCGGAAACCGGGGCTCCTCATCGGGTGCTGCGATTTCTTTATCCGGGGAATGCTGCGTCCTTGCAGGGCAAGGAATCCGACAGGCTGCTGCTTCGATGGTTGTTTCGGGCCAAAAGTGAGGAAGGACGCAGCTTCTCGATGGATTCCGCGGCGGGACCTACGAAGACGGAACGGAGCAAGCAGAAGCGGGTTCATCATTACCGCAATCGCATGAGCGGATTTCGCAGGAGGTTCGAGGAATGGGCGGAGAAGGAGAAGGAGCAGCAAGGATTGGACGCTTTCTTTCAAGAGAACCGGCTGCGTAAACCGTTTCTTATCGGAACGATGATTTTCCATGTGATGTTAATCCTCACCCTGTACATAATGGATGCAGCGCCTTGGTCCGATTGGTGGATCGCCTTCGGTTTGCTGTGCCTCGGACTGCTGATCGCCGTTTGGAAGGCGGAGAAGAAGCGATATTTCATTGGGTATTATGTCTTCGGCTTCTTCATTGCGGCTCAGCTCGCTGAGGATACATATACCGCTGGATATTTGATGATCGCCATCTTATCGATCATTCTCATACCTATCCTTCCCCGAACTGCCATGTCGCGCGAAGCTGCGGCGTACCGGAGCTCGATTCTTGCTTGGCGAATGCAGCTGAAGAAGGGGGCTCCCTACGCAGATGTCGACGTTGATCGCTGGGAAAGGCTTGCGCATTACGCAGTGCTACTGGAGGCAGGAATGCCCTATGTGCGGAAGGTGCTGCAGCGAATGAAGGAAGCGGGAGTAAGCACGAATTCCATATGGCTGCAGCCGGGCGTAATGCAGGGAGTGGTATATTTGCAGAGCACGATGGCAGAGCTTGCTCCGGCCAAGGCTGCAGGCAGCTCCACGGGGGGAAGCGGATCCGGCGACTCCGGCTCCAGCGGGGGCTCGAGTGATAGCGGCTCAGGGGACGGCGGAGGAACCGGGGCCGATTAGCCGGCTTATTAGCCCTCTTTGTCATACGGCATGGAGGGCTTTTTGCAACGGATTTGCATTCGGGAAGAAAGCATGGCATTATTAAGGGTGACCTATAGCCGATGCGGCTTTCATTCTTTACTGAAGGGACCGATTTCCTTGGAAAAATTAACGACCGATAAACAGTTCGAAGATGCGATCCGCAACCAAACGCCTATTATCGTATATGCCCGGAACAATGAGAAAATTTACGGCCCCGGCGTCATGATCAGCTATTCGGATACGGAGGCTACCGTTCGGAAGGACAAGCATAACGAAAGAAGATTCCTTCGTTCGGTCAATCACTTTACGATCAGTTCGTAAGGAAAAGGAAGGGGCTGACCCGCTTATGGGTTAAGCCCCTTTTGCTGTTTATTGAGCTGTATTTTCCCGTGTTTCCCCGTAAATAAACCTTTCAATGCTCGCCGTCACTACGTCCGACAACCGCACGGCATTATCGTAGTAGAGGATCGCATCGACCGGAAGCGGCCAAGCAATGGTTCGCACGGCGAGCGATTGGCTGAACTCCTCCCAATGCTCCAGCTTCCATGCGTCGATAGACAGACCGCGCTCCTGTATTCGAAGCCTGTATAGGTCGATGTCCTTCAAGTACACGTACACGACCTTTACCTCCACTGCTTCGGAAGCCGTGTCTGCGATTCGGGCGAGCTCTTGCCGCAGCCAGTCAGGGTCCGAGGTTTCCTTTGTGAAGGGGCCAACGACAAAGGCATCGTTCCCGAGCTGCAGATTCTCGAGAGCCGCGTCCATCGTGATCCGGTAGCCCACGTCACGGCACCGGATTTTATATTGCTGCGAATCCCTGTCATCCGGATCAAGTCCCGCTTGGGTCATCAGTGCTACAGCGGCAGGTCTAAGCAGCGTATCCATATCGAAGAAGCCGGCGTGCCGCTTCGCCGCTACCGCTTTGGCCAGTGTGGTTTTGCCCGCCCCGGCCGGGCCTAGAAAGAAAACGAGTTTGCTCATGAGAAAAACCTCCAACACTTCAGTAGATTCATTATAACGAATACCGAAGCAGGAGGCGATATGGAATCGGTTCGTCAGCTAAGCGCTTTCCTGAATTCCTCCGTCAGTAGCGGAACGATCTCGAACAAGTCCCCGACAATCCCGTAATCGGCGAGCTTGAAGATCGGCGCCTCGGGGTCCTTATTGATGGCGATGATGATGCGGGACTGGCTCATCCCGGCCAGATGCTGGATCGCGCCGCTGATGCCGCAGGCGATATACACCTCCGGCGTAACGACCTTGCCGGTCTGCCCGATCTGCAGCGCGTAGTCGCAGTACCCGGCGTCGCAGGCGCCGCGGGAGGCGCCGACCGCCGCTCCCAGCACCTCGGCCAGCCGGTCCAGCACCTGGAAGCCGTCTGCGCTCTTGACACCGCGGCCGCCGGAGACGACGATTCTCGCCTCGGTGAGATCGACCTTGCCGGAGGCTTTGCGCACCACATCCTTGACCACGGTTCGGAGGTCGGGGGAGGGAGCTACGGCGATGTTCACTACATCAGCCGATGCACTGCCTTCTGCGGCCGCTTCCGCCGCGGGAAGATTGTTCGGCCGGAAGGTAACGACCATCGGCCGCGCATCCGGCAGGAACGCCTTCTGCTCGAAGGCTTTGCCGGCGTACAGCGGGCGCGTAAACAGCAGCTCTCCGCTGTCGGCGGACTTCTCCAGCGCAATGACGTCGGAAATTTGGCCTGCTCCGAGCTGTGCGGCTACCTTCGGCGCAAGGTCTCGACCGGTCGCCGTGTGCGGGAAGAAGACGGCGCGAGGCGGCTCCGACGCACCAGCCAGCAGGCTCGCGATGACCGGGTAATACGTTTCCGGATTGTAGTGCGCGAGCGATTCAGCATCCGCTGCATAGATTCGATCCAAACCATAGCTCTGAAGCTCTTCCACCAGGCTGGCGAGCTGATGACCGATCAGGATGGCCTCTATGCGGTCACCGTCCTCCTTGGCCGCTCGCGCCGCCTGGATAATTTCCAGCGTGACCTGGCGCAGCTTGCCGCCCCGGGCTTCTGCAACGATCCAATACGATGGGCTCATGCGATGGAATCCTCCTTTACAGTACTTTCGCTTCCGTGCGGAGTAACTGAACGAGCGTTGCGGCCTGGTGCTTCGGCTCGCCCTGCAGCAGCTGACCGGCTTTGCGGGCGGGTGGAAGGGAGAGGGTGCATTGTCGGGTTCGAGGGGCAATATCTGCTTCGGTTAGACTGAGGTCGTCAAGGGAGAGACGGTGGAACGGTTTTCTCTTCGCCTTCATAATGCCCGGCAGCGATGGATAGCGGGGATCGTTCAAGCCTTGTTGAGCGGTGAAGAGGGCAGGGAGAGTCACCTCAAGCGTCTCGGTGTCGCCTTCGGCATCCCGCTCGACCGTCGCCGTATTGCCGTCAATATCGAGCTTTGTGACGGAGGCGACATGGGGAATGCCGAGCAGGTGGGCCGTACGGATGGCGACCTGACCGGCGCCGTGATCGACGGAAAAGCTGCCGCCGAGCACCAGATCCGACCCGCCCTGCTGCGACAAGTAAGCGGCCAGCACCTTTGCTACCGCGTACTCATCGGCGCTGAGCCGTTCATCCGTGATGAGCACGGCCTCATCGGCTCCCATGGCCAGCGCCGTGCGGAGCGCCTCCGCGGTGCGTTCCGGTCCGACGGACACGACAGTTACTTTGCCGCCGTGCTGCTCCTTGACACGGATGGCTTCCTCCACCGCGTATTCGTCATACGGGTTGATGACGAATTTCACGCCGTCTTCGGAGACAGCGCCGTCCAGGAGAATCACTTTTTCCTCAGTATCAAACGTTTGCTTCATGAGCACATAAATGTTCATTTGGCATCGCTCCTCTCCCTACATACATATCGGGAACCTACGCTTTCAGACCTCTCAGAAAAAATTCCACCGTACCTTCGATCTGATCCGACAGCGAGTATTTCCTCCCGGAAATCAGCCAGGAGGTGACAGCCTCGTCCATGGCGCCGAATAGCAGCAGCCGTGTCAGCTTCACGTCGAGATCAGGTCGGAACGAGCCTTCCTCTACGCCTCTTCGCAGCACCTGCTCAATGAGATGAATGTACGTTTTTACCACATCGCCTATAGCGTGACGCAGCTCCAGGTTGCTTTGCCTCAGTTCAATCTGGGTAACATAGGCTAAGGGGACGTTATTCTCGAGCTCCGAATAGTGAATTCGGCACATCCGCCGAATCGCTTCCTCCGCGGTAGGGGACTCGCTGATGCTGTTGTGGAAGCGGCCGATCAGCTCGCCGAGCTTTTCCCGGAAGACGGAGATCAGAATATCTTCTTTGTTCTTAAAATAAAGGTAGATCGTCCCGTCCGCGACGCCGGCTTCTTTGGCAATGCGGGAGACCTGGGCGTTATGATAGCCGTGCTCCGCGATCACCTTCAAGGCTGCGTCGACGATCAGCTGATATTTTTCCTTTTTCTTACTTGTCATTCGGCACCTCGGATGGTATGATTCGGAATAACTGAATGAATGATCATTCATTTTTTTCTCTATCGTAAGAAAAAAGTTGCATATTGTCAACGACTTTCGCACATACACTGTTACAAAGGGGAAACATAAAACCGCTTCCAAGTGAATACGCTTCAACGCCGCAACATACCGACATCAACCGAAAGGACGGATGAGAGCATGTGGCAGACGGTGAACCTAATCTTGTTTTTGGGCGTGAGCGGATATGGCGTGTATTTATTTTACAAAGCCGTTTCCCATCGGTACCAATACATGAAGCTGGGCCAGCCTGTCGATTTTAGACGGCAAATCCGGGAGAAGCTCGGTGCTTACCTAACTGAAGTATTCGGGCAGACGAGGCTGTTGAAGGATTGGCGCAGCGGGATCATGCATATCATCATTTTTTACGGCTTCATCCTGCTGCAGCTCGGAGCACTGGATTTGATCTACAAGGGCTTGAGTATGGGGCTGCCGCTGCCGATTCCTTGGTACGACGGGTTCAGCCTGCTTCAGGAGATCACAGTGCTGCTAGTGCTGGCCGCCATGGGGTACGCCGTTTTCCGCAGGTACGTGGAGAAGCTTCCCCGATTAAAGCGCGGCTGGAAGCCGAGCCTGGTGGTTTGGTTTATTTTTTCCCTAATGCTGTCCGTTCTCTTCTCACTCGCCTTTGAACGCATATGGCTTGCACACCCTCCCAGTGAATACGCACCGATTTCCTCCCTCATCGCATCCGCACTTCCCGAACTATCCGCTCAAGCGGCGCAAGCTGCCTTTTATATCTTCTGGTGGCTTCACCTGCTCATTCTCCTGTCCTTCCTAGTGTACGTTCCCCAATCGAAGCATTTTCACATCATCACGGCACCTGTCAACCTTTGGTTACGAAGAGATGAACCGGCCGGCCGTCTTCAGAAGCTTGATCTTGAGAATGAGGAAGCCGAATCGTTCGGTGTAGGCAGGATCGAGGACTTTACGCAAAAGCAAATGCTGGATTTCTACGCCTGCGTCGAATGCGGCCGCTGTACGAATGTGTGTCCCGCCTCGAATACAGGCAAAGTGCTGTCACCCATGCATCTGATCGTCAAGCTGAGAGATCACTTGGTGGAAAAGGGGGCCGCCGTCACTTCCAAATCCCCTTGGGTGCCGGAAGCTGTATTTGGGGGTGCCGGTGCGCATGTCATGATCCCCAAGGCGCTGAACTGGGACTCTGCATTAGGGAACACCGATATACGACCGACGCTGCAGTGGCAGCAGCACTCCTGGACGATGCAGCAGGAAAAGCCGGCTACGGAAACGGAGCTGATCGGAGACGTGATGACGGAGGAGGAAATTTGGTCCTGCACGACGTGCCGCAATTGTGAGGACCAATGTCCGGTAGGCAACGAGCATGTGGATAAAATCATCGACCTGCGCAGGCATCTGGTGCTGATGCAGGGAAGCATGCCCCACGAAGGACAGCGAGCGATGCAAAACATCGAGCGGCAGGGCAACCCTTGGGGGATAAGCCGCAACGACCGAAGCAAGTGGACGGCGGATATGGAGGGGATCCCGGTGCCCACGGTAAAGGAGCGGCCGGACTTTGAGTATTTGTTTTTTGTAGGCTCCATGGGCTCCTATGATCTGCGAAGCCGCAAGGTATCCCGGGCGCTCGTCAGGCTGCTGCATGAGGCCGGCGTTTCCTTCGCCGTCTTGGGCAATGAGGAGCGTAATTCCGGCGATACCCCACGGCGTATGGGCAACGAAATGCTGTTCCAGCAGCTCTGCGCGGACAATATCGCATCCTTCGTAAAGTATGGCGTTCGCAGAATTGTTACGGCTTGCCCGCATACCTACAATACGCTGAAGAATGAATATCCTGACTTTGGGATGGCAGGGGTTGAGGTTTTGCATCATTCCGAGCTGCTCTCAGAGCTGGTACGAAACGGACGGCTGAAGCCCCGGCATGAAGTTAGGGAGCGCATCACTTATCACGACTCATGCTACCTAGGCCGCTATAACGGAGTGTACGAACAACCGCGCGAGGTGCTCAGAGCTATCCCCGGCGTGGAGCTGGTAGAGCTGGAACGCTCCCGTGAGAACGGGATGTGCTGCGGCGCCGGAGGCGGAATGATGTGGATGGAGGAAACGTCAGGCAAGCGGGTCAATCTCGCAAGGACCGAACAGGCGCTGGAAGTGAAGCCGACCGTCATCAGCAGCGCATGTCCTTATTGTCTGACCATGCTGGAGGACGGCACCAAGCTGAAGGAAGTGGAGAATGAGGTAAAGGCACGAGACATTGCAGAGCTGCTCGAGCAATCCATATTCGGAACGGTTAACTAGCGCAGCACTCATTCCTATAACATATGGAGGGATTTGCGTCATGAGAGAAATCCGTAAAGCAGCCGTCATCGGCTCCGGAGTGATGGGGTCCGGCATTGCCGCCCACTTGGCTAACGTTGGCATTCCTTGCCTTTTGCTGGATATCGTACCGGAGTCGCTCACTTCGGAGGAGAAGGCGAAAGGACTCACGCTGGAGCACCCTGCCGTCCGCAATCGCCTTGCGGCACAGGCGATCGGCCGCCTGAAGAAGTTGAAGCCCGCACCGCTGTATGACGATGCCTTCGCCGACAGGATCACGCCGGGAAATTTGGAGGATCATCTGCCGCAAATTGCCGAGGTGGATTGGGTGATCGAGGTGATCGTGGAGCAGCTGGAAGTGAAGCGGGAGCTGTTGAGCCGGATCGAGGTGCATTGGAAGCCGGGCACGGTTGTGAGCTCGAATACATCGGGCATTTCCATCAACGCGATGTCTTCCCACCTTAGCGATGCTATGCAGTCCCACTTCTTGGGCACTCACTTCTTTAATCCGCCTCGTTACATGAAGCTGCTCGAGGTCATCCCCGGACAACGGACGGATCCCAGCATAGTGGAAGGAATGCGCAGATTTTGCGAAAAGCGACTTGGCAAAGGCGTCGTAACCGCCAAGGATACACCGAACTTCATCGCCAACCGGATCGGCACCTACGGTCTGCTCGTTACCCTGCAGGAGATGGTGGAGCAAGGCTATACCGTGGAAGAGGTGGACGCAGTGACGGGACCGGCGCTGGGCCGGCCGAAGAGTGCCACCTTCCGAACCTTGGATTTGGTAGGGCTCGATATTTTCGTTCATGTAGCCAATAACGTGTACGGTAATGTACAGGATGAAGCGGAGAAGGCGGTATTTGCCGTTCCCGACATGCTTAGGACGATGGTGGAACGCGGCTGGTTAGGCGAGAAGTCCGGCCAAGGCTTTTACTTGAAGCAAAAGGGAGAAGGCGGCGCCAGCGTGATCCTGTCTTTGGATCTAAAGACCATGGATTATGTTCCGCAAAAAAAGCCGGCTTCCGCCTCTTTGGAGGCTGCTAAGCTGGCGAAGGGAGCAAAGGCTAAGACGAAGGCACTGATCGAAGGCCAGGATTGGTTTTCGGAGCTGGCGTGGCGCATCCTGAGCAAGGTTCTCGTTTATTCCGCCGCCAAATTCGGTGAAATCGCCGATTCCATTCGTGACATCGACGATGCCATGAAATGGGGCTTTAACTGGGAGCTCGGCCCGTTCGAGACGTGGGACGCCCTTGGTCTTGTCCGTACGGCGGAGCGCATGGAAGCGGATGGGCTACCCATACCGGCGTGGGTAAAGGAATGGATTGCGGAGGGAAATACCTCTTTCTATCGGGAGCGGGACGGCGCGCCGTTTTATATGGCGGGAGGCCGATATGTGCAGCTGGATACGCCGCCGGAGGAAATTTCACTGAAACGGCTGAAGCAGCAGAACAAGGTCATTCTGTCGAACAGCGGCGCGAGCTTAATCGATATCGGGGATGGTGTAGCCTGTCTGGAATTTCATTCACCGAACAATGCGATCGGTGCGGATATCCTGATGATGATACAGAAAAGCATGGAGGAGGTGCGCCGCAATTACGAGGGTCTGGTGATCGCCAATCAAGGACGAAACTTTTGTGTCGGCGCTAATCTGATGATCCTGCTGATGGAGGCGCAGGATGAGGAATGGGATGAAATCGACGGCATTATCCGGCTGTTTCAGAACACCATGTACCGGCTCAAGAAATTCGAGAAGCCGGTCGTGGCGGCGCCGCATCGCATGACATTGGGAGGCGGTGTGGAGGTATGCATGCCTGCAGATCAGGTCGTAGCCTCTGCGGAAACCTATTACGGACTGGTCGAGGTCGGCGTCGGCTTGATTCCTGCGGGAGGGGGCAGCAAGGAGATGGCGCTGCGGGTAAGCCGCATGGCCTCGCATCCGGAGGCAGAGCTGCAGCCGTACCTGAATCAGGCGTTCGAGACGATCGGCATGGCGAAGGTATCGACCAGCGGACATGATGCGCAGCGTATCGGGCTGTTAAAGCCGACGGACCGTATCGTGGTCAATCAGGAGCATTTGATCCACGAGGCGAAGAAGTCCGTCCTGGCGCTCGCGAAGAGCGGCTACGAGCCGATTCCCGAGGAGCGAATTCGCGTGGCCGGGGCCGAGGGCAAGGCAATACTGAAGCTTGGCGCCTTCGCGATGAGAGAGAGCGGTTATATCAGCGAGCACGATGTGAAGATCGCGTCGAAGCTGGCGCATGTGCTTGCCGGTGGAGATGTGCCCGCAGGGTCGCTTGTGACGGAGCAGTACCTGCTCGATTTGGAGCGGGAGGCGTTCCTGAGCCTGTGCGGCGAGCCCAAGACGCAGCAGCGGATGCAGCACATGCTGTCCAAGGGCAAAGCGCTTCGCAACTAATGAACTCGGAAGAGGTGAAAAAGCCAATGAGAGAAGCTGTCATCGTATCGATTGCCCGTACGGCGGTCGGCAAGGCCAAGAAGGGCAGCCTGGCCCAAACGAGAGCGGAGGATATGGGCAAGGCGGTCCTCGAGGCGGTGGTGGAGCGGACGCCGGGTCTGCGCAAGGAGGATGTGGAGGACATCATCATCGGCTGCGCCATGCCGGAAGGCGAGCAGGGCTTGAATTTTGCCCGCATCATGTCCTTGTATGCGGGCTTCCCGGTGACGGTGCCGGCACTCATCGTCAACCGGTTCTGCTCATCCGGCCTCCAGTCGATCGCCTTCGCGGCGGAACGGATCATGCTGGGAGCAGCGGATGTGGTCATCGCCGGCGGGGTGGAGAGCATGAGCCACGTGCCGATGACCGGATTCAAGCTGTCGCCGAATCCGAGGATTGTGGAGCGGATGCCGGAGGTATATATCGGCATGGGGCATACTGCGGAGCATGTGGCGGAGCGCTTCGGGGTGAGCCGGGAGGAGCAGGACCGTTTCGCCGCTCGCTCCCACGAAAAAGCGGCAGCAGCGCTGCGCGAGGGTAAATTTAAGGACGAAATCGTGCCCCTCCAGGTCGAGTGGAAGCAGGTGGAAGAAGGCAGTAAGGTCCTGGCCAAGTCGTTCCTTTTCGATACGGACGAAGGCGTCAGGGCTGATACGACGACGGAGGTGCTTGCGAAGCTGAAACCTGCCTTCAAGCTGGGAGGCACCGTTACCGCCGGCAACGCATCGCAGATGAGCGACGGTGCGGCAGCCGCCGTTCTCATGAGCAAAGAGCGCGCGGAGGCGCTCGGCCTGCGGCCGATAGCGACTTTCCGAGCGTTTGCCTTAACCGGGGTGGAGCCGGAAATTATGGGCGTTGGTCCGATTGAAGCGATACCCAAGGCGCTGCGAATGGCCGGTCTTACGATAAACGACGTGGATTTGTTTGAGATTAACGAGGCATTCGCTTCCCAATGCCTGCAGGTCATCCGCGAGCTGAAGCTGGATGAGGAGAAGGTGAATGTGAACGGGGGCGCCATTGCGCTCGGTCATCCGCTGGGCTGCACGGGAACGAAGCTTACAGCGACGCTGCTGCATGAGCTGCGGAGGCGGGGAGGCGGCATCGGAGTCGTCTCGATGTGCATCGGAGGCGGAATGGGGGCAGCAGGGGTATTTGAGGTGCATCCGTAAACTTGGAGCAAGGGAGAGATGAGCGAATGGAGAAAACCATCGGCGGAAGCTTTATTATCGACGATATCGATCATAACCGGATCGTGACCCCGGAGGATTTTACCGAAGAGCATCGAATGATCGCCCAAACGACGGAGGACTTTGTGGCCGGCGATGTAGCTCCGCATGACGAGGAGCTCGAGAAGCTGAACTACGAGCTTACCGTTACACTGCTGCGCAAAGCAGGGGAGCTTGGACTGCTGGGAGCGGATGTCCCGGAAGCGTACGGAGGAATCGGCCTGGACAAAATCAGCTCCACCCTCATAGGAGAAAAGCTCACCAAAGCTTCCTCTTTCGCACTGTCCATAGGAGCGCATGTAGGTATCGGCACCCTTCCGATCGTATACTTCGGCTCGGAGGCGCAGAAGAACAAATACCTGCCTCAGCTTGCTACAGGGGAGAAGATTGCCGCATACTGCCTGACGGAGCCTTCTTCCGGATCGGATGCGCTTGGAGCCAAAACAACTGCCACCTTATCCGAGGATGGTGAATACTATATATTGAACGGCACCAAGCAGTACATCACGAATGCGGGCTTTGCCGACGTGTTCATCGTATATGCCAAGGTGAATGGGACGGATTTCAGCACCTTTATTGTGGAGCGGACCATGGAAGGCGTGAGTGTCGGACCGGAGGAGAAGAAGATGGGCATCAAGGGCTCTTCCACCCGCCCGCTCATTCTCGAGGATGTGAAGGTGCCTGTCGGCAATCTGCTGTGGGAGGTTGGCAAGGGCCACCTGATCGCCTTTAACATCCTGAACATAGGGCGCTTCAAGCTCGCGGCAGGTTGTCTCGGGGCAGCCAAGGATTCGATCGGCTACTCTGCGGTGTATGCGAATCAGAGAACCCAATTCGGACGAAAAATCTCCTCCTTCCCCCTGATCGGCAAAAAGCTGGCTGAAATGAACCTTCGCACCTACGTGCTGGAGAGCATGGTGTACCGTACAGCCGGATTGTTCGAGGAAGGATTGGCAGAGGTCGATTATGCCAGCCCGAATGTCGGAACCCAATCCGCCAAGGCGATTGCCGAATATGCGTTGGAATGCTCCATCAACAAAGTGTTTGGGTCGGAAACGCTCGATTTTGTAGCGGACGAAGGCGTGCAGATTCACGGAGGCTACGGTTTTATCCAGGAGTACCGTATCGAACGAATCTATCGCGACTCCAGAATCAATCGCATTTTCGAAGGGACGAATGAAATCAACCGGCTGCTGATCCCTGGGACGCTCATCAAGCGGGCCATGAAAGGAGAGCTGCCGCTGATGCAGAAGGCTATGGCGCTTCAGTCCGATCTCTTGTCGCTTGTTCCGGCCCAAGGATTCGAGGGTGCTCTGGAGCAAGAAGCCCATCTGATAGGGATGGCCAAAAAAATATTCCTGATGATCGGCGCACAAGCCGTCCAAAAATATCAGCTGAAGCTGGAGCAGGAACAGGAGCTGCTAAGTCATTTAGCTGATATGATGATCGGTGTCTATGCGATGGAAAGCGCGCTGCTTCGCACGAAGAAGCTGATCGACAAGCGCGGGGAGGAGAAGTCCCGTAATGCGATCGAGATGACGATCGTGTTCGTTCAGGAGACGTTTGACCGTATCGAAGGGCTGGCGAAGGAATCTTTGGCGGCGATGGAGGAAGGAGATATGCTGCGAACGCAGCTCTCCATTCTGAAGAAGCTCGCACGCAAATCCCCGGTAAATACCCTTTCTTTGAAACGAAGAATTGCCGCACGTGTCATTGAAACAGAGCAATATACCGTGTGATTATCAGCATGAACATCATAAGGGGTGGTAGATATGTCAACCAAGCCATGGCTACGACATTACCCAGTCGAAGTGCCTGCGACCTACCCATACCCGAAGCATAATTTGGCATCTTTTCTTATTCAGACCTCTTCCTTATACCCGGGTCATACCGCACTCCATTTCTTAGGCAAAAACATTACGTATCGCCAGCTGCTGAACGCAGCCTATCGATTTGCCAATGCATTAACCCGATTGGGCCTTCGCCAAGGGGACAGGGTCGCGATCATGCTGCCCAATTGTCCCCAGGCCGTTATCGCTTATTTCGGCACCTTGCTCATGGGCGGCATCGTTGTAATGACTAATCCCTTATATATGCCGCGCGAGCTGGAATATCAGCTTAATGACTCCGGAGCAAAGCTGCTCGTTACTCTGGACATTTTGTTTAGCCGGGTCATGAAAGCGGTCCCTGCAACCGGAGTCCAATATACGGTCGTTACCTCCATCAAAGATTACCTCCCATTTCCGAAAAACATCCTCTATCCGATCAAAGCCAAAAAGGACGGCCTGAAACGAAAGGTTTTGTACAGTGAACAGGTGCTGTCCTTTATGAAGCTGCTGCATCAGGCTGACACAACACCGACTCTAGCTGTAGTCAATGCGGAGCAAGATCTGGCCCTTATTCAATATACAGGAGGAACCACAGGTGTAGCTAAGGGTGTCATGCTGACTCACTATAATCTGATAGCGAATACCATCCAAAGCCGCTTATGGGCCTATCGGTCCCAGGTTGCTTATGAACGATACTTGGCGGCGCTCCCTTTTTTCCATGTGTTCGGCTTAACGGTGCTCTTGAATCAATCCGTGTACTTGGCCGGAACCCTGCTGCTCATTCCTCGGTTCGAGCCTACTCAAGTGCTTGAGGCGATTCATCAGGAGCAGCCCACCATCTTCCCCGGTGCTCCGACCATGTACATTTCCCTGCTCCAGCACCCTAAGATTAAGCAATTCGATTTGTCGTCCATCGATTTTTGCATCAGCGGTGCGGCTTCGCTTCCCTATGAGGTGCAGGAGTCCTTTGAGAAGGCAACTGGAGGGAAGCTTATTGAAGGGTATGGACTGACCGAAGCTTCTCCCGTAACTCATGCGAACAACATTTGGGAAAAACGAAAGGTCGGCTCCATCGGGATTCCCTTCCCGGATACGGAGTGCCGTGTCGTCGACATCGAGACGGGAAAGGAGCTGCCGGTTGGCGAGATCGGAGAGCTGACGGTGCGCGGACCCCAGATCATGAAGGGGTACTGGAAGCGGCCGGAGGAAACCGCCAAGGTGCTAAAGGACGGCTGGCTTTATACCGGCGACATGGCGCGAATGGACGAAGAGGGCTTCTTCTACATCCTGGATCGGCGGAAGGACCTCATCATAGCAGGAGGCTATAACATCTATCCTAGAGAAGTGGAAGAGGTGCTGTATGAGCACCCTGATGTCGTTGAAGCGGTGGTGGCGGGAGTAGCCGACCCGTATCGAGGGGAAACCGTCAAAGCCTACATTGTATTGAAAAAAGGTTCGGAAGCCGACGGCGCCGAGCTACAGGCCTGGTGCAAGGATAGATTGGCCGCCTACAAGGTGCCAAAGCTATTTGAATTCCGGGAAAGTCTTCCGAAGACGATCGTTGGCAAGATCCTGCGCAGAAAGCTGCTGGAGGAGGAAACCGAGCAGCAGGAATAACAAACGGAACGGTTAGGATTGGATAGGGCAAACGAATCCTGGAGGACCATGCTTATGGAAAGTGTAAATTCCGATTTTCTCCAGAAATTAAAAAAATCGGCCCAAGGAACGTTTTGGGAGCATATCGGGGCTGAGATTGTAACCGTATCCCCCGAGGAAATCATCATCCGGGTGGAGCTTCGAAAGCATCACCTGAATCACTTGGGGATATTGCATGGAGGCGTGCATGCCGCATTGCTCGACTCTACTATGGGTCTTGCCGCAATGATTGCGAGGCCTGAAGATCGAGTAGTGACAACCAACCTCAACATCCACTACTTGGCCCCTGCGGACAAAGGAGCCTTGAAGGTGACGGCCGGGCTCATTCACAGCTCCCGCAAGCTCATCACGGCGCAAGGCTTTGTGTATGACGAAGAAGGGAAGCGTTGTGCGTTCGGTACGGGTACATTTCGGGTGATCCCACCTCAGAAGGGAGTGTAGAAGATGGACGTGAAGGAGCGATTACAGCAGCTTGCCGATCGAATGAATGAGAATCCCGATCCGATTCGTCCGCTGCAGTCCGTTTACCAGCTGGAGCTGGATGCGGAAATATTACAGGTACGTTTTCGATCGGGCACAGTGGAAGTGATGGAGGGCACGCCGTATTTGGCGGATTGCACTTTGACCTTGACGACGGCCAATCTTATGAAGCTGCTAAACAACGAGCTTAACGCAATGAAAGCCTTCCTATCCGGTTCGCTCAAAATCGGCGGTAATTTAAGCCTTGCCATGAAGCTTCAGGAGGTGCTAAAGCAGTATAAAAGGTAAGCTGTGAGCTGATTTGCAGGCCTCATTGGAGGCCTTTTTGTATGTAAAGAAATGGATGGCACGAAAGCTTTGTGGGTCTGAGCTTCCCTTCCGGTCATTATCCCCTTTTATCAGGATAGAATATGACCGCAGACTGGGTTGCTTTTTTGCTGCTGTTGGCCCCAAACCCCCACCTACTGGACTCTCGGAAGTCTGTCTTATTATCCCTTTGCTTCAGGGAAACGTTTAGCTAAGACGACGGTGAATGGGTCTCATCCCCATTGTTCAGGAATGATCGCTGCTGTGCGAAGGATGGAAACAACAAAAGCTTCTTACCATAAAATGATGTTTAGGTGAATGAGGAAACTATCTCTAGACCAATCACGCGATGGCATGGCAGAGAGGATAACCTCTAGCTTCGCTTTGTCAGGCAAGCATAGGTAATCCTAGGGGAATGAAAGCATAAGCGCAGCAAATTACTCATCAGGCTTTCCTCTTGAGTTGAAGTGTTCTCGAAGTTAAGGCGATAGCAGAACTCGTTTAAATAAGCTTGCAGATGCTTGCGCCCGAGACCATGAAAGGTTCGGTTGATCCACTTGCTTGCGTGAAGGACGTGTTTGATCAGATGGACAAATCGGTGCTCGCTGTAGCGCTCGGTGACCGTACGAATTTCCTCTGTAGCGGGAGCGACTTCTTTTTTCAAAAAGGCGTGAGTGCCTGAACGGAGAATTCTGCGGTGATGCATATGTTCTTTGGATACTACCCGCATTTTGATATAGCCAGGCTCATGAGGAGATTGTGATGAAGTGCCGCTTCCGATGAGAATAGGGTGCTCCTCGGGATGTCCTTCGTAGGAAGAATGGAACGAACGCCCATAGAAGGCAGCGCCTATACGCACAACACCGGACAATAGTTGTTGAGCATCCTTATGGCCTGCAGCAAAACGTATTTTGTGAAGCATTAACCAAGCTGTCTTGTAAGTAACATGAATAGTACGCTGAAGTCGAACGGCGGTAGTACCTTCATCGGTCGAAAATAAATATAAAGCAACAAACCATTTGGATAAGTCCGTTGAACTGCCTTCAAAAATCGTATTTACGGTAAGGGAGGCTTGATATTTGCAGTGTGCGCATTCAAAGAGCGGATGCTTTCTGGTGGAGATGGTATAAGCGTATCGATGATCGCAGCGGGGACAGACGAACCCCCCGGGCCATTTGAGCTGAAATAAAAGCTCCGAGCTGGAAGTCGTATTTTCAAAATGTTCAAGAAGCTGCTGAAGGTTTTCGGTTTGCTCTTGCTTCATATCGAATCCGCTCCCGTTGCTAATGTTTCAATTAACTTATATTATACAGAACATATGTTCCTATTACAAGAGAAATGTTCCAAATTCAAAATATTTTTCATTCCTGAATAGAGGGGATAGACCCCTTCACGGAATACTGAGTTGTAATGAAATACCCACAAGATAACTGACAGGCCGTGCAGTAAACAGCAGGAAGACGGGCAACTTTCGGCATATCCCCCCGGCTAATCTTCCTGATCAAAGGGGATAGTGGTTAAAAAGGAAGGCAGGACGATAGAGCAACATACTCCACAAACTATAGCGTTAAGAAGCAATTCTGATTACAATAGGTACAATATACTTACCTTATTTTACGTACTTGCCTCAGCAAGGGGGACATCTATGGGCTTCCGAGTCATCAAAACGGCACTGGCTGTCGTTATATCCATTCTCATTTCACAAGCATTGGGTCTTCATTCGCCGCTCTCCTCCGGTCTCCTGGCAATCCTGGGTGTGGACGTGACGAAACGAAGAGGCTTACGCACCTCGCTTCAGCGCTTAGCGGCTTCAATTCTAGGCTTGCTGATAGCCGCATTATTATTTTACGTGTTCGGGTTTCAGGTGTGGGTCATCGGGCTCTTTCTTCTAATTTTATTTCCCATCCTGAGTCGTTTGGAGTTAAGGGAGGGCGCGGTTACCGGCTCGGTAGTCATGTTTCATCTGTTCGCCGCGGAAAGCGTGGATCCTCATCTGATCCTGAATGAGGTTTGCCTGCTCCTGGTAGGTCTCGGTACGGCAACGCTGATTAATATTAGCTATATGCCTAAGGAGGACAAGCGTCTCGCCGGGCTGAAGGAGCGGTTGGAATACTGCTTTTCACGAATTTTCACGGAGATTGCGGGACATCTAAGGAATACGGCGCACATCTGGGACGGAAACGAGCTGCTGCTCGCACATGACCTTTTGGAGGACGGTTGGAAAGCCGCCCAACGTTCAAACGAAAACACGCTGTGGTTCGGGGAAACCGATTCCTGGTCTACCTACATAAGTATGCGCAAACAGCAAATGGAATCGGTCGACCGGATGATTCCTTTGGTCGCTCAGGTCTATCAGACGCTTTCGCACGGAGAGCTGTTGGCGAATGTTTTTGAGGAGCTTTCGAAGGACGTATTCGTGGATTATTACACAGGCAGAGCCGAACAGCTGCTGCTCCAATTGGAGAGCAGGTTCAAGCAAACGGCGCTTCCGGCCACACGGGAGGAGTTCGAGGTACGTTCGGCACTGCTGCAGCTGTTGATGGAATTGAAGCATTATTTATCTATCGCCAAACGAGAAAAAAAGAAATTTTCAAAAGAAACGATATAAAATGTAAAAGTTTTTGTCACCCTAGACGAATGTCCTGCATACACATGTAATGAATGATTGTATGGAGGAGGTAGAAAGGATGTCATTAGATAAAGACCTGCAAGTCAGAGAGATCTATACGAAGGCTGTCTGCGGCAAAGGACGCAAATTTTCTCAGGTAACCAACTCGGTCACTCCGCCTCATGCTCCGACGAGTATTTTGGGTGCTTGGATTATCAACAACCAATATGATGCGGTGAAGTCGGGGGACCATGTAGAGGTGGTGGGTACTTACGACATCAACATTTGGTATTCCTATGACAGAAATACCAAAACGGATGTTGCGAAAGAAACGATTTCTTATGTAGAGGTCGTTCCGCTTACTTATCTTGATAAGAAGCATAAGCCGACAACCGCTGAGGTGTCTGCGGTATCCACTCAAGAGCCAAATTGCGTAGAAGCCAGCATTTCCTCTACGGGAGACAGCGTGCTCATTCGCGTAGAGCGTGAGTACAAGGTGGAAATGATCGCTGAGACGAAGGTATATGTCGTCGTATCCCCTTACGGCGGTGACGACCTGGAGGACAAAGGGATCGATTTCGACGATGCCGATGAGGGTGACTTCGAGGATCTCGATCCGGATTTGCTTGACGACGACGTGAATTAAGTTAGGCCACGGTATCTGTTGTTTGTTAGCAGTATATGCCGCAGCAGCAGATTTCGGCAGAGGGCGTTAGCCCTCTTTTTTGTTGTCGGAAGGTTAATAGGTAAAAATAGGCAAACGCCGCAAGAAAGGAGGTGTCTGTATGCGTGCTTATCTGCTGCATTCCGGCGAGCCGGCGGCTCAGCAGCTGCTTCAAAAATTAACGATCCCGCACGGGACGAAGGCCCCGGAGGGGAATGAGAGGGACTGGCTTCTCATTCATTGGGGCGCCTATCATCCGGACCGCGGGGACGATGGCGTACTTCAACCGATCAAGAGCATACTGCTTGCAGGCAATCGGCAGCGGGTGAAGGAAATATTGACGCTGCACGGCATGGAGCCTTCCTGGGAGGAGCCCGGCGAGAATCGGTGGTCGCATGAGTATTTGGTTCCGGTGTTTCATTTAAAAGCGCTGACGCTGTTTTATAGAAGAAATCAAGTGTTTTACGCCGGCAAGGCTCCCAAAGGGGTTACAGCTTCGAATAAAGGGAGTAAGGAGTTCTCGGAAATCGGATTGGAGCAAACCAATTACCATACCATGCGGGCGGTAAAAGAAGCGGTCAAGGCCATTTATGCCTTGGGGCTCGATTATGGCGTAGTTCATATCGGCATTCGGCCTGGAGCCGGTGCAGCCATATTGGAAGTGGAGGCGATTCCCCGGCTCACGCCAAGATTGGCGGAGCTGTTCGCAGCGGCCATGGCGCAGCTGGATCGTGAGTTAGCGGAGGAGGAAGCGCGGCGAGGAGAGCCTGGAGAGGTCATGCTGGGCGCGGATCCGGAGTTTCTGCTCAGGGATACCAGGGGCAAGATCACCTTCGCCTCGCAGTATGCCCCTAAGGAGGGAGCGTTCGGCTGTGATTCCATCGTCCTGCGAAGCCGCCGCAAAATTTATCCGCTCGCCGAGCTGCGACCTCGGCCCAGCACGGATGTAAAACAGCTGGTGGGCAATCTGCACAAAACGATGCAGCTGGCGGCAAGGCGGATCACGGATAAAGGGCTGATATGGATTGCCGGCGGCATGCCGGTGCGGGGTTTGCCTTTGGGGGGGCATATTCATTTTAGCGGAGTCAGCCTGAACTGCTCGCTCTTAAGGGTGCTTGACAATTACGTTGCGCTTCCGATGACGCTGCTAGAGGACGCGACGACGACGCGGCGCAAGCCGGCTTACGGCTTTTTGGGCGATTTTCGCAGGCAGCGCCACGGCGGCTTCGAATACCGTGTCCTTCCGAGCTGGCTAGTGTCACCTACGGTAGCGAAGGGCGTACTGGCTTTGGCTAAGCTGACGGCTCAGCACTATCGCGAGCTGAAGCTCAGACCCCTCACCGACCCTGAGGTGCAAAAGGCTTATTATAGAGGCGATAAGCAGCGGATTCGTCCTCTCATTGTTTCGCTCTGGCGGGATCTGGAGAGGCTGAAGGGCTATGCGGAGCTGGAAGCTTATCTGCTACCGCTTCGGCGGATGATGCTGCAAATGCGCGCTTGGGATGAGCAGCAGGATATCCGGCCCAAATGGAAAATCTCACCCTATCGGTAAAAACGAGTGCACTCTATCAATTCGTGCTATAATGAAAGAGACGCCCGCAGAATCGGGAACTGGTGTTCCAGTCATGCGGGCGGATAGCACGAATCTTGGAGGATGAAACGGGTATGGCACAATATACGCCGATGATCGAGCAGTACCTCGCCGTGAAGGCGGAGGTGCCTGACGCGTTTTTATTTTTTCGCCTCGGCGATTTCTATGAAATGTTTTTCGAAGATGCGGTGCAGGCTTCGCGCGAGCTGGAAATTACGCTGACCGGACGCGGCGCCGGCGGGGATGAGCGCATTCCGATGTGCGGCGTTCCCTATCATTCCGCTGAAAATTACATAGCCCGCCTAGTAGAAAAAGGATATAAAGTTGCGATTTGCGAGCAGGTGGAAGACCCTTCGGAAGCGAAGGGCGTCGTGCGCCGCGAGATCGTGCGCATCGTTACTCCGGGGACCGTAATGGATTCCCGATCGTTAAGCGAGACAAGCAATAACTATATCGCAGCCGTTACCACGAAGGACGGCGCCTACGGCTTAGCAGCGTGCGACATTTCCACAGGAGAAATGTACGTTACTCGTCTGGACGGCTCCTTCGAGCTGCTGCTGGACGAGCTGAACGTATATAGTCCGTCCGAGCTGCTCGGCCATGCTTCCTTGCTCGAGCAAATTCGCAGCGGGACGGCTGCTTGGCTGAAAACCACAGTCATGACGCATAGGGAAATGGTGCAGGAGGGTGGCTTCTCTCCGGAGGACCACTTCAACAACTCCGAGCTGGTCAAGCTGCCCGCAGGAGGTCGTGAAACGGTAGCGGTCTTGATGGGTTACCTGCAGGAAACACAGAAGCGCTCGCTGTCCCATATCAAGCATATCCGTGTATACGAGCCGAGCCAGTTTATGATTATGGACCCGTTCACACGGCGGAATTTGGAGCTCGTGGAGACGGTCCGCGACCGTTCGAAGAAGGGCTCGCTGCTGTGGCTGCTGGATAAAACGGTGACGGCCATGGGCGGACGGCTGCTTCGCCGCTGGATCGAGAAGCCGCTGATGAACACCGGCTTCATTCAAGATCGGCTTGAAGCCGTGGAGCGGCTGTACAACCAGCTGATCGTGCGCGAGGAGCTGAAGCAAGCGCTGCGCGAGGTGTACGACCTGGAGCGGCTTACGGGGCGCATTGCCTACGGCAGCGCCAATGCCCGCGACCTGGTCGCGCTGAAGCAGTCGCTGCAGCAGGTACCGCTGCTGCGGCAGCTGCTTGAAGAGAGCGGCTCGCAGACGCTCTCCAGGCTGGCGGCACGGATCGACCCGTGCCGGGACCTGCTCGAGTGGATCGAGAGCACCATCGTGGACGAGCCGCCCGTCTCCGTACGGGACGGCGGCATGATCCGCGAGGGCTGCAGCGAGCGGCTTGACCAGCTGCGCGAGGCGAGCACGAACGGCAAGCAGTGGCTTGCCGAGCTCGAGCGTCAGGAGCGCGAGCGGACCGGCATCAAGTCGCTGAAAATCGGCTTCAATAAGGTGTTCGGTTATTTTATCGAGGTGAGCAAGGCGAATCTTTCCTCTCTGGAGGAGGGGCGTTATGAGCGTAAGCAAACCTTGGCGAATGCGGAGCGCTTCGTCACGCCGGAGCTGAAGGAGAAGGAGGCGCTCATTCTCGACGCTCAGGAGAGCATGGTGGATCTCGAATATGAGCTGTTTGCGGCGCTGAGGGACAAGCTGACGCAGCATATTTCCCGATTGCAGCAGCTCGCCGAGCTGATCGCTACCGCGGATGTATACCAATCGCTGGCGCAGGTGAGCGCGTCGAACCGGTTCGTTCGGCCCGAGGTAGGCGACTTCTACGAGCTGTTGATAGAAGAAGGACGCCACCCGGTCGTAGAAGCGGTATTGGAGGATGGGGTATTTATCTCCAACGATACGCGCATTTCGGCGGATGAGGGCACTATGCTGCTGATTACCGGTCCGAACATGGCCGGGAAGAGCACCTATATGAGACAGGTAGCGATTTTGTGCCTCATGGCTCAAATCGGCTGCTTCGTGCCCGCCAAGAGAGCGAGAATGCCGGTGATCGATCGCATTTTTACGCGCATCGGCGCCGCGGATGACTTGATCGGCGGCCAAAGCACATTCATGGTCGAGATGATGGACATCCAGGTGATGACGGAAAAGGCCACGACAAACAGCCTGGTCATTATCGACGAGCTGGGACGCGGCACCTCGACCGGCGAGGGTATGGCGATCGCACAGGCGGTCATCGAATATTTGCACGATCACGTCGGGTGCAAGACGCTGGTCTCGACGCATTTTCACGAATTGGCGCATCTCGAGGAGAGCTTGTCCGGCCTTCGCAATTACTGCATGGCGGTAAAGGAGAGCGGCCAGCAGGTCACCTTCCTGCGGAAGCTGATTCGCGGCGCGGCCAGCACAAGCTACGGCATCTATTGCGCTCAGATAGCGGGTCTGCCCGGCAGTATCATCGACCGTTCCTATGAGCTGCTCGGCGCCTTCGAGACGCGAAGCGAGCTCAAGCTGGCGGCAGCGGAGAATGCGGTGGCTGCAGAGCCGAAGCCGGAGCCGGAAACGAAGGGCCCGGTAGAGCAGCTCAGCTTGTTTACGGAAGAACAGCCTTCTCCGACGATCCACGAGAAGAACAGGAAAAAGCCCGACGCGAAAACGGAGCAGCTTCTGGACCAGCTGCGCTCGGCAGACCTGATGAATATGACACCGATGATGGCGATGAACTTTTTGCACGACATCAAAAAAATGCTGCCTTAAAAAGAAAGAAAAGGATGATCCGTATGAAAAAGCTAACCAACCGCACCCTATGGCGCCGTTCCGCCGCTATGCTCTTATCCGCTTCGCTGCTATTGTCCTCACCGATGGCCCTATGGGCTGCGGATGCCAACACGGATCGTATGAATGAGGTCAAGCTGCTTCTGGAGCAAGCGCATGTGAGCGCACCGGCTGCCAATGTATTGGCAGGGAAAAGCATTGAAGAAATGATTCAAGCTTTGGATGACCCCTACACGCAATATTTTACTCCGGAAGAGCTGAGGAGCTTTGAAAACTCGGTGGAGAACAACTATGTCGGCATCGGGGTTAGGATTAGTGAAGACCCTGCGGGTATATATATAGAGGACTTGTTTGAGGACTCTCCGGCTCTTAAGGCAGGGATGAAATCCGGGGATATCATTGTTCGCGTGGAGGACCAGTCGCTTGTGGGTAAAACGACGGAGGAAGCGATGAGGCTGATTCTCGGACCGGAGAATACGAAGGTGAACGTAACCGTTCTAAGGAACGGTCAGGAGCTGAAGCTGCAGCTGACGAGAAAGCAGATCCATATTCCTCCCGTTTCAAGCGGCTGGTTCGCGCCTGGTGTAGGTTACTTGAGCGTTTCTACGTTTTCCAGCGACGCGGATGAGCTGATGGAGCAGCATCTTAAGGAGCTGAAAAGCAAGGGCAGCGGGCTGACCGGTTTAATTGTTGATCTTCGCAATAACGGCGGCGGGCTGCTGGATACCGCTGTTCAAATGGCCAAGCTGTTCGTGGAGAAGGGGGTCCTGATCCATACCCGCGACCGGGACAATATCGACGAAAAGGTTGAGTTCAGCAATGGACAGAAGCAGCCGTTTCCAGTGTTTTTCCTGGTGAATGAGTATAGCGCGAGCGCTTCGGAGGTGCTGACCGGTGCTCTGCAGGATTATCACGCCGCTACCGTAATCGGAAAAAAGACCTATGGAAAAGGCAGCGTGCAGACGGTATTTGATTTGAAATCCGGCGGTGCCCTGAAGGTAACGGTGGAGGAATATTTAACGCCGAACCTGCGAAAGGTGAACAAGGTCGGTCTCCAGCCGGATCAAGAGATAGAGGGCAGTGTTCCGCAAATGATTACGGCACTGCGGATGGCGGGCGTTCCTCGTTTGGAAGTGTCGAAAACCCGTGAGAATGTATACATGAATGGTGTGAAGGTGAATGACTGGTTCCCGGTACTTCGTGAGCAGGGTGGCATTTATGTTCCGTCGCGAGTATTGGCTGCCGTTCTGGGCGGCAAAGTATCATGGGATCAAGAGCGCAGTGCTGTGGAGATTGCCACGGCGGACGGAACTCTTCGCTACTCTCCGTCCGGGGAGGATTGGATTCTGCGGGAGGGTACAAGCTTCATCGACGTCCGCCGCTTTGCGGAGGCATTCCCTTCGTTTCATTGGAGCGAAGAAGGCTCTACGGTGAAATTCAGCACGTCTAAGGAGTAGGCGTTATGGGTAAAATTAACATTTTGGATGAGCATATTGCCAACCAGATTGCCGCGGGGGAGGTTGTCGAACGGCCCTCCTCCGTTGTCAAAGAGCTGGTCGAGAATGCGGTGGACGCAGGCGGTACCCGGATCGATGTGACGATCGAGGAAGGCGGCCTCCAGCTGATCCGCGTAGCGGACAACGGCTCGGGGATGGACAGCGTGGATTGCGAGAGGGCCTTTTTCCGTCATGCGACAAGCAAAATCATCAGCGCGCAGGATCTGTTCGCTATCCGCACGCTCGGCTTTCGCGGGGAGGCTCTGCCCAGTATCGCCGCGGTAGCGAAGGTAGAGTGCGTTACCAGTCCGGATACGACCGGACTCGGGACGCGTTTTGTGATCGAAGGCGGCAGCGTAAAGGTCAAGGAAGAAACGGCTGCGCCGCGCGGAACGGATATTGCGGTACGTGAGCTGTTTTATAACACGCCGGCAAGGTTAAAGTATATGAAGACCATCCAGACGGAGCTCGGTCATGTCACGGATTACATCTACCGTCTGGCATTGGCTCATCCGGGGATCGCCTTCACGCTGAAGCACAACGGGCATACGCTGATCCAGACGCTGGGTAATGGCGACTTGCTGCAGGTAATTGCAGCGGTGTACGGCACGGCTGTGGCCAAAACGATGCTTCCGATCCGCGGGGAATCTTTGGATTATAAGATCGACGGCTATATTGCGAAGCCGGAGATGACGCGTGCCAATCGTAACGGACTGAGCACAGTCGTCAACGGGCGCTACATCCGCAACTTCCTGCTCATTCAAGCGATGCTGCAGGGCTATCACACGCTGCTGCCGATCAATCGCTTCCCGCTGGGCGCGGTGCATATCCAGATGGACCCTACGCTGGTCGATGTGAATGTGCATCCGGCGAAGCTGGAGGTTCGCTTCAGCAAGGAAGCCGAGCTGATGCACTTCCTCGAGCAGCAGGTGCGAGAGGTGCTGGGTCGCCAGCGGCTGATCCCGGCGGGGGCGAAGCCGGTTCGCGAGGCGGTCGTGCAGGAGCAGCTCGAGCTGAGCCGGCCGGCTGCCGAGCCGGCGAGCGGCACAGGCGCCGGTGCGGGCACGAGCGGCTATACGGCGCGCGAGACAGCGGCTAGCTATGCGGCTGCACCGCTGCCGGAGCCGCCTTCGGCGGAGCGCGGCGCTTGGAGCGACGCCTCGCGGCGCGGCGAGCCTGCGCAGGCGGCCCGCCGCGAGGCAGCTGCGACGCAGCGGCCCGCGCCTGGCGCCCGCGAGAGCGCGGCCGCAGCTGAGGCGCTGCTGCGCTCGCTGACACCGCCGTCCGCCGCGCCGGAGCCGCCTGCGCTGCCGGCGTTCCCGAAGCTGTATCCGATCGGGCAGATGCACGGAACGTATATCGTCGCCCAGAACGAAGAGGGATTGTTCCTGGTCGATCAGCATGCCGCGCATGAGCGGATCAACTACGAGCATTATTACGAGCTGTTCGGCAAGCCCGTAGAGGCGAGCCAGGAGCTGCTCGTTCCGATTACACTGGAGTTCACCTCTATCGAAGCCGCCCGGCTGTCGGACAAGCTGCCTCAGCTTGAGCATGCGGGGCTGTATTTAGAGCCCTTCGGCGGCAGCTCGTTCCTGGTGCGGGCTTACCCGCATTGGTTCCCGCAGGGGGAGGAGCAGGCCATCGTCGAGGAGATGATCGAATGGCTGCTCCAAGAGAAGAAGCAGGTCGATGTGGGCAAGCTTCGCGAGAAAGCGGCGATCATGTGCTCCTGCAAGGCGTCGATTAAGGCCAATCAAAACTTGAGTCATCTTGAAATAGAAGCGCTGCTCGACCGGCTTGCCGGCTGCCGCAATCCTTATACGTGTCCGCACGGCAGACCGATCGTCGTCAGCTTTTCTACCTATGAGCTGGAGAAAATGTTCAAAAGGGTGATGTAATGTTAGTAACGACCTCCTATGATCCGAACCCGGAGCAGCTCGCGGAGGCACAACGTTTGGCCCGGGAGCTGGGCGGCCGGGCGGTGGCGAGGCGTCAGATGACGTTCGCGATGCTGCGGCGCCGGTTCGGTGACGAGGACATCCTCCTTGTGTCCAAGGAGCGAATCGAGTATCATCATGAACAGCGGCAGCCGCTGTTCTTTCATCCCAGCACGGCAGCTGTGCGTATCAAGCGCCTGAACAACGGCGAGAACGATCCGCTTCTGGAGCTTGCCGGCATCCGGCCGGGGGACCGCGTGATCGACTGCACGGCAGGGCTTGGCTCCGATGCGATCGTTTTCTCCTTCGCTGCGGGCAACGATGGCAAGGTAACCGCGCTGGAGAGCGCTCGTATGCCCGGATTTCTGCTGAAGCAGGGGCTGCAGACGTACGAATCCGATGTGCCCGGGCTGAATGAGGCGATGCGCCGCATTCAGGTGCTGCATGAGGATCATTTGCCGTTCCTGCTGCGTCAACCGGATCAATCCGCAGAATTCGTCTACTTCGATCCGATGTTCCGGAAGCCGATCACGGAATCGGCCTCGATCCGTGCCATCCGGGGCATTGCCGATGAGCGGGCGCTATCCTCAGAAGCCATCCGGGAAGCCGTTCGCGTGGCGACGAAGGCCGTTGTGCTCAAGGAGCACCGTGACAGCGAGGAATTCGAGCGGCTTGGGTTCACGGAGGTGCAGCGCTCCGGCTCGAAACTAGCTTATGGAGTGATCAGATGTTAACGGAAGCAGCCTATGCCGGCCCGCAGGAGCAGAACAAGCCGCGCTTGCTCGTTCTGGTAGGTCCGACGGCGGTCGGCAAGACGAAGCTCAGTCTCGCCTTGGCTCAGGACCTTCATGCCGAGATTATCTCGGGGGATTCCATGCAGGTATATCGCGGCATGGACATTGGGACAGCCAAGGCCAGCCCGGAGGAGCTGGCGACGGTGCCGCATCATCTCATTGATATCCACGAACCGGACCATCCTTTCTCGGTCGCGGAGTTTCAAGAGAGGGCCCGCGAGATTATCGAAGAGATCCATCATCGCGGCCGCTTGCCCTTTATCGTGGGCGGGACCGGCCTCTACGTGGAATCGGTCTGCTACAACTTTCAGTTCAGTGAGGCCGGCTCCGATGAAGCTTATCGCGCGGCACAAGAAGCGTATGCAACGGAACATGGAGACGAAGCGCTTCATGAACGACTTCGGGAGGTCGACCCGGAAACAGCCTCCCGGCTGCATCCGAACGACAGGCGGCGAATCATTCGTGCGCTGGAAATTTTCCACTTGACCGGGGAACGGTTGTCCGATCGACTGAGGGTACAGAAAAAGGAATCGCCTTACGAATTGTGTATCGTCGGGTTGACAATGGATAGAGCTTTACTATATAAACGTATTGAAGAACGCATCGATCTGATGCTGGAGCAAGGGCTGGTCGATGAGGTTCGCCGGCTTCTGGAGCAGGGGTACGGTAAGGAGCTGATCTCTATGCAGGGACTCGGCTACAAGGAAATCATTACATACCTCGAAGGACGCTGTACATTGGAGGAAGCGGTCGAGCTGCTGAAGCGGGATACGAGAAGGTTCGCCAAGCGGCAGCTTTCTTGGTTCCGTCACATGAAGGATATCTACTGGGTAGATGTGAGCGATTTGGCAAATTTTTCTGCCCATTTGCAGCAGATCCATGCTATAATAGCTGGAAAGCTGACCTATGACCGTTAACTATTTGGAGGGGGCCCATTCATGAACAAGTCGATTAATATTCAGGACACTTTTTTGAACCAGCTTCGCAAGGATAGTATTCCCGTAACCGTTTATTTGACCAATGGGTTTCAAATCCGCGGCGTCATTCGGGCATTCGATAACTTCACGATCATCATTGACAGCGAAGGCCGTCAGCAGATGGTGTACAAGCACGCGATTTCCACCTTCACACCGCAGCGTGCCGTTTCCTTAATGCCTCAGGAAAGCGCGGAGTAATGCAGCTCGTCCGTTAACGGCAGATCGATTGGGCTCAGGCCGCAAGCAACTTTTTGTTCTGTCCTATCGTCTAATTCAATACAATCCCTAAAGAGCAACCTTAGCCATCTAGGGTTGTTCTTTGTTTAACCCACAGAAATCAGGGGTAAGCACCCTGAAGAAGACAGATGTAAGGAGAGGGAGCTCCATGACGGAACAACCGGGGAAAAAAACGCCGGCCAAAAAACCGGCACAACCGAAAAAAAAGAAGAAAAAAGGTTTTAGCGCAGCCAAGCTGTTCGGCTGGACGTTCGTCGCTGCCGTGATGGCTGCCGTGTGCGCAATGGGTGTGTATATTTTTGTCATCATCAACGGTCATAAAATTCTTAAGGAAAACATCGATAAGCTGGATATGGATGAAGCCTCTCACGTCTACGACGTGAACAACAACGAGGTCGCCGTGCTGTACCGTGAGAACCGGGAGGTCGTCACGAGCGCCGAGATTCCGGATCGGATGAAGCAGGCGTTCATCGCTACGGAGGATAAGCGCTTCGGCGAGCATGCCGGCGTCGACTTCTTCGGGATCGGGCGCGCGCTCGTCAAGGACGTCGTAGCCCGAAGCATGGTGGAGGGGGGAAGCACGATCACCCAGCAGCTGGCGAAAAACGTCTTCCTGAATGCGGACAAAACCTTCTTCCGCAAAGCAACGGAAATGTCGATTGCAGTAGCGCTGGAGCAGGAGTTCTCGAAGGACGAAATTTTGGAAAAATATTTAAACCGGATTTTCTTCGGACAAAAGGCGTACGGTGTGAAAGCGGCGTCGAAAAAATACTTCGGCGTGTCCGATCTGAAGAAGCTGGAGCTGTGGCAAATCGCTACGCTGGCAGCGATGCCGAAGGCGCCGAGCACTTACAATCCGATCGCCAATCCGGAGAAATCAAAGGAGCGGCGTGCCGTTGTCCTAAAGCTGATGTATGACCAGGGATATATTACGGAAGCGGAGAAAAACGAGGCGGCTGCCGTAGACTACACGCCCCTTCCAAGCACGGATAAGAAGGACTATCAGGCCTTTCTCGATTATGTGGTAGATGAAGCACAAGAGCGTTATGGCATCGAAGAGGATGCTCTGCTTCGAAGCGGCTATAAGATTTACACGACCATGGATGCCAATGCTCAGAAGATTATGGAGCAAACGTTCGCGCAGGATAAGTTTTTCCAGAAGCCGGGTCCCGAGCAGAAGATGCAGGGCTCCATGGTGATCGTCAATAATAAGGACGGCGGGATTGTCGCGATGGTCGGCGGCCGGGACTATGTCCCGAGAGGCTTGAACCGGGCGGCGGATCCGAGAGCTGCGCGTCAGCCGGGCTCCTCCTTCAAGCCGCTGGTCGTATTTGCGCCGGCGCTGGAGTCGGGCAAATTCACTCCTTATTCCAGACTGAAGGACGAGGAGATGTCTTACGGCAATTATTCGCCGCGTAACTACGACGGCGTGTATAAGGGCGAGGTCGATATGTTCGACGCGATCAAGCGCTCGGTGAACTCGGCTGCGGTATGGACTCTGAACGAGATCGGTCCGATGACTGGTGTTAATTTCGTCAAGAAGATGGGCATCGAGCTGGATCCGCAGAAGGACCGGAATCTCGCCATCGCCCTCGGCGGCTTGACCAGAGGGGTTACCCCGCTGCAGATGGCGCAGGCGTACAGTGCGTTCCCGAATAACGGATTTATGAATACGGCCTTCTCCATCCTTAAGATTGAAGACGATCAAGGCTCTGTGGTTGCTTCCGCCAAGCCGGAGCGCAAGTCGGTGATGAGCAGCAAGACAGCTTGGTACATGACCCAAATGATGGAGGGCGTTGTGAACGGCGGTACGGGCTCCGCAGCGAAGTTCGAGCGTCCGGTAGCCGGCAAGACGGGTACGACGCAGCTGGATCTGAAGGGGCTTGAGAAGTTCAACCGCGACCTCTGGTTCGCCGGATATACGCCGGAGTGGACCGCCGCCGTATGGCTCGGCTTCGACAAGACAGATACGAAGCATTACGTATCCATGTCCAGTGCCGGTCCTGCCGTCATCTTCAAGGAAGTGATGCAGAAGGCGCTGGCCAAACGGCCGGCGACCAAGTTTACGAAGCCGGACGGTGTGGAGGAGCTTGGAGCACCGCCGAAGACCATAGGGGATTTGAAGGCGGAGTACAACCAGGAGAAGAAAACGATGGTGCTCAGTTGGTCTCCTGTCGGCGATAAGGTCGTGTATCAGCTGTTCCGCAAGGAAGCGCAGGAGAAGGAATTCCCTGCCGAGCCGTTCATGACCTCCGCTTCGACGCAGGTCAATGATATGACACCAACGAAGCCTGGAGCTACTTATCACTTCGTCGTAGTTCCGCTGAATCAAGAAAGCAATGTCGCAGGAGCCAAATCGAATATCGCCGAGGTTCAAATTCCTGCGGATGCGGGAGCAGCTCCTCAGGTGCCGGGTCAGACAGGTCAGCCGGGGCAGGGGAATCCGAACGGAGGCACCCAGCCGGGCGGAGCTAACGGCGGAACCGGTACGGGAGCCGGAGGTACGGGACCGGGCGGAAATACGACTCGTCCGGGCACGGAGCTTGGAACCGGAACAGGCGCCGGAACAGGCACGGGCACTGCACCGGGGACAGGTACGACGCCAGCCCCGGGGACCGGTACAGGCGGCACGGGTGGCACAGGCGGTACGCAGCCGCCGGCAACGACGCAGCCGTCTACAGGCACCGGCACGACAGCTCCGACCACAGGAACGGCTCCGGGTACCGGAGCACCGAAGCCGACGCCGACGACCCCGCCGGCAACCTCCGGCACCTCGGGCGGTGCGACGACGACGCAGAAGGAGCCGGTCACGTTACCGGCAGCCGGCACGCGTTAAGCCGGGAAGTTAGTGACGATTTTCATTTTTTCGGATATTCGTAGTATAATAAGGGGTAGCTGGAAAGGTTATCCCTTCCCTTAGATGACGACATGATGGAGATGAATTCGGAGTGATGAACGCTGCTATGATTCGTAAGACGACCAACATTCTAGCGATTGCTGCATTGTTCTCTGCACTGATGACCGGCTGCGGTACGAAGCCTGCACAGGATAGCGGGGCGGGCGCAGGCCAGCAGGGGAATACTTCGTCCGGCGGACAGACGAATGCCTCACAGCCGGCACCGGCCAATCAGGAGCCGCAAACCGCAAAGCAGTGGGCCAAGGCACCGGAGATGAAGATTGATCAAAACAAAAAATATACCGCCACGGTAACGACGAACAAAGGCACGTTCACGATCGAGCTGTTCGCGAAGGAAGCGCCGAAGACAGTGAACAACTTCGTGTTCCTGTCGAAGGAAGGCTTCTATAATAACGTTACCTTCCACCGGATTATGAAGACGTTCATGGTGCAGACAGGCGACCCGACGGGCACAGGCGGTGGCGGTCCGGGCTACCGGTTCGAGGATGAGCTGAAGACGCCTTACAAATACGAGCCTGGCATTGTCGCAATGGCGAACGCCGGCCCGAATACGAATGGAAGCCAGTTCTTCATCTGTACGGGTGAAGACAGCAAAAGCTTGAACAGCAATCCCAACTACACGATTTTCGGGAAAATCACGGAAGGCATGGATGTAGTCCAAAAAATCGCCGAAACGCCGGTATCGAAGAACTCTCGAGGCGAAATGAGCACACCAACGGAAAAGGTGACCATCCAATCCGTACAAATCACAGAGAAGTAACGACGAAGCAGCGTGGATTCCACGCTGTTTTTTTCTCAGCAGCTTTAAGCGGTACATAGGGAACAAAATCCTGCTCAATTTCGTCAAACAAAGGAGAGATGGACATGGATCTACAAAGAAGGAATCGTTACCGGGGCTGCTTGCTCGGGTTAGCGGCAGGCGACGCATTGGGCACAACGCTGGAATTCAAATCTCCGGGCACCTTCGAGCCCCTTACGGATCTGATAGGCGGGGGGCCCTTTGGTTTAGAGCCGGGCGAGTGGACCGATGATACCTCTATGGCGCTTTGTCTGGCGGAGAGCCTGCTCAAGTGCGGCATGTTTCATCCTCTCGATCAGATGCGCCGATATGTCCGGTGGTACCGCGAGGGATACCTGAGCAGCACCGGCGTCTGCTTCGACATCGGCAATACGGTACGGCAAGCGCTGGAACGTTTCGAGCAGACGGGGATTCCCTTCAGCGGCTCGCTGCATCGCATGTCAGCCGGCAACGGCTCGCTGATGCGGCTCGCTCCGGTGCCGATGTATTATGCTGAGCAGCCGCAAGAAGCTATCGTCCGTTCCGGGGACAGCTCTCTGACTACGCATGGCTCGGTGCTGGCAGTGGATGGCTGCCGATATTTCGGCGGTCTTCTGGTCGGTGCGCTCGCAGGCGAGGATAAGGAGCAGCTGCTTTCGGCCAAGTATTCTCCTGCGGGAGGGGGCTGGACGCAGCATCCTCTGGTGCCTGAGATCGAGGAGGTTGCGTTAGGCTCCTTCAAGAGAAAGCAGCCTCCCGAAATTCGCGGCACCGGCTATGTAGTGGAGTCGCTGGAGGCTGCCTTATGGGCATTTTACCACAGCGCTACCTTCGAGGAGGGAGCCTTGCTCGCCGTTAATCTGGGAGATGACGCCGACACCACGGGAGCCATCTACGGACAGCTTGCCGGCGCGTATTATGGGTATGAGGCGATCCCTGAGACTTGGCGTGAGAAGCTGCATAGGAGAGTACGCATGCTCGAGTTGGCAGATCAGCTGTATGAGGCATCGCTAGAGAGGGGTTTCAACGAGAATGGCTGAGCGTCATTGTTTATTGCTTCACGGCTTTACGGGCGGGCCCTACGAGGTATTACCGCTCGCAGAGCACTTGGAAGGGCTGGGTTACGTCTGCCATGTCCCTACCTTGCCGGGGCATGGCGAAGAATTCAGTGTCATCGGAAAGATTCCGTTTCATCACTGGTTGGACAGTGCTGCCGAGCTGACGGAGCGATTGACGAGGGAGTATGGCGAAATCGATCTGGTCGGATTTTCCATGGGCGGCCTGCTCTCTATGTATCTCGCGAATCGTTATCCGGTTCGTCGCCTCGTGCTGCTGAGCGCTGCGGCGATTTATGTCAGTCCGGTACGACTGGCACGCGATATGGCTTATCGTATCCGGATCAAGGACTGGGAGCAGCTCGGCAGAGTGAAGCGGACCCCCTTCAAGGCGGCGGTTCAGTTCATGAAGCTGGTCCGGCTCGTGAAGCAGCAGGAGCTTCGCAGGGTGACCGTTCCGACGCTGATCGTCCAAGGCAAGCAGGATCATATCGTTCATCCGCGAAGCGCACATTACATCTACCGGCGAATCCGGGGAGAGCGGGAGCTTTACCTTCTGGAGCAATCGAAGCATATGATATGTACGGACCCGGAAGCACAGCAATTATTTCATAAAGTGGAGCAATTCCTTGTCCATGCACAGCAAGAAGGAAGGTGATATACCATGAAGGTGACAGGGTTTAATCATGTGACGATACGCGTATCGAGCCTGCAGCAGGCGCTTCATTTTTATCAGGGTATTCTCGGCATGCGACCGGTTCATCTGGGGAGGACGGATGCTTATCTGGAGTGGGGGAACGCATGGATCTGCTTGATCGAAAAGGTGCAGGGGAGCTCCGATCAGCAGAGGACGGGTGTCGACCATGTGGCCTTCCATATCGACGCGGCGGATTTTCCGGAGGCGGTCGCCAGGCTTAAGGCCAGCCAAGTAAGTATCGTCAGGGGGCCGCTGCATCGGGGCGGGGGAGACAGCGTCAATTTCCTCGATCCAGACGGCACGGAGCTGGAGCTGTTCACCGGCACGCTCGCGGACCGAATGAAGGTATGGGTATGAACACGATGATGAAGCGCCGAACGCCGCGGACCAAGCGAGGCACACGGATCGCGAGAAACAAAAGGTCCTCAGGCGGTTTTTTTAAGCGGGTCTTCCGCGCAGCACTCCTGATAACCGCCGTATGCGTGGTGTGGGTCGGTTCGATTTTTTGGCGCATGTGGGCGCTGCCGGAGGAGATGGCGGCGCCTAAGGAGGTTGGCATTGTCCTTGGGGCTGCGCTCTGGCAGGAGGTGCCGAGCCCGGCGCTCCGGGAACGGCTGGATCGGGCCGTAGAGCTGTATCAGACGAAGAAGATTCGACATATCATTGTCAGCGGCGGCTACGATCGCAGGGACTCCAAGCTTACGGAAGCGGAGGGGATGCGCAATTATTTGGTCAAGCAAGGGATTCCTGCCGCTGCGATTGTTTTGGAGAATAAAGCAACCAGCACTTATGAGAATTTACTATTCAGTCAGCAGTTAATGGAGGAGAAGGGCTGGACCAGCTCCGTGATCATTACGCACCGCTATCATGCCGTACGGGCGCTGGATATCGCCAAGTTCATCGGCATGCAGGGGCCGACGGCCTCGCCTATGGATTCGAAGGTGCTGATGATGGCCTGGCATAAGGGGAGGGAGACGCTGGCGCTCACGAAATGGCAGTGGGACAAGCTGCAGCTGAGCTTCGGCATCAGCCCTTCCAGCTAAGCAAACAACACCCAAGCGACCCGGGAGACCCCGTGAAGCTTGGGTGTTGTATTTCTATCCGTCTATCCGTTCACAATGACGCCGCCGTTGACATGAAGAATTTGCCCCGCCACGTAGGAGGAATCCTCGCTGGCGAGGAACACGTAGCTCGGCGCCAGCTCCTCCGGCTGGCCGGCCCGTTTCATCGGCACGTTCGCCCCAAACTTTGCGACCTGCTCCTTCGTAAAGGTCGACGGAATCAGAGGCGTCCAGATCGGTCCCGGTGCGACGCCGTTGACGCGGATGCCGCGGCCGATCAGCTGCTGGGAGAGCGACCTTGTGAAGGTAACGATGGCCCCCTTGGTAGCCGAGTAATCCAGCAGCTGTTCATTGCCCTCATACGCAGTAATGGAGGCTGTGTTGATGATCGTGCTGCCGGATTTCATATGCGGCAGGGCGGCCTTCACCAGGTAGAACATCGAGAAGATGTTCGTGCGGAAGGTTTTTTCCAGCTGCTCGGCCGTAATATCTTCAATGCTTTTCTGCGGATGCTGCTCGGCCGCATTGTTGATCAGGATGTCGATTTTGCCGAATTGCTTCATCACTTCATCGATGACCTGCTTGCAGTACGCCTCGGAGCCGATGTCACCGCCGAGCCGGATGCAGCGTCGGCCCTCCTCCTCAACTTGCCGTTTTGTCTCCTCGGCATCGCTGTGCTCGTTCAAGTACACGATCGCCACATCGGCGCCTTCCTTCGCATAAGTGACGGCGATGGCACGCCCGATCCCGCTGTCTCCTCCTGTGATAATCGCCACCTTGTCCTTGAGCTTACCGGCTGCTTTATAAGTGCCGCTTTCGAATACGGGCCGCGGATTCATCTCGGTTTCAATCCCCGGCTGATGATTCTGGTGCTGCGGGGGAAAGGTTTGCTTGGTTTCTGTTGTGGTAGCCATTTGTGCTGCCTCCTTCATTTTCCACTTCCCCTTTAGGATGCTACTTCAGGCCGGAAATCATCCGGGCTGCCCCGCTCCGCCATGCCGAAAGGTTTCACGGTAAGCCTTCGGCGTCATGCCCTTGTACTGCTTGAACACCCGGTGGAACGTTTTGACGGATTGAAAGCCGGCTTCCATCGTCACATCGGCAATGGCGAGGTCGGACGAGAGCAAGAGAGAGCTGGCATGCCGCAGCCGGATCTCGTGAAGCAGCTCGACGAAGGTTTTCCCTGTCGTTTGCCGAAGGATCGTGCTGAGGTAGGTCCGGCTCACATGAAATTGCTCCGCCAGCTGTTCCAGCCTCAGCTCTTCCCGGAAGCTTTGGTGAAGATACACCAGGAGCCGCTGGGCGAGAGGATCATGAGCGGTGGATTTCCCCTTTTGTCCAAGTGCCGTTCTTGATCTGTACCGTTCCAGGTGGATGACAATCTCCGTCAGCTTCAGCTTCAGCATGGATTGCCGATACTTGCTCGTCCCTGCGAACTCCCGAAGCAGCTCGGTAAAAAGCACCTCCACCGTCTGCCGCTCCGTCTTCGACAAGCTGAGAACATAGGGCTCGGCAGAATCCGTTGACATGAGGTCGCTTACGAGCTGCCGCTGCTCGGAGGAAGGGGAAGACAACAGCAGCTCCAGTCCGAACATACAATTCAGCAGGGTAAGCGGTTCGGATCCGGTGCTTGATATTTCATGGAATTGATACGGCATGATGAACGTTGCCGTACCGGGTATCATCCGATGGGGAATCCCGTTGATCCACTCGGTTCCTTCTCCACCGACCACTAAAGAAAACTCCATGACATCATGCCGGTGCGATGGAAAATGGTGATGTATGACATTACGAGTTACCACGAGCGGTGTTGAAGAACCCAGCACGGGATAAATGGAGGCGTCAAATGTCTGCGGATACGTCATGAGACAACTTCCTTTACAAAATGAGATATATTGTGTACGAAATGAGATCAATGGTGCGCGCTCTTATTTTAGCATAGGAGGAAAGGGAGCGTGAATGAAATGAGGCAAACAATCGATCTTAACGGAGCCTGGAGTATGCGTCCGGTGGGTGATGAGGAATGGATTCCCGCCAAAGTCCCCGGGTCGGTGGCGTCCGATTTGTTAAGGGCCGGTAGGATAGAGGATCCGTATTACCGCGACAGGCAGTATGAGGTGTTCGACATCTTCCTTAAGGATTATGAGTACGAGAGAGAGTTTGAGCTGGAGGCCGCGCAGCTGGAGGCGGCACGGTTGGAGCTCGTCTGCGAAGGCTTGGATACGATTGCAGAGCTTCGCCTGAACGGGAAGGAGCTTGCCCATACGTGGAATATGCATAGAACGTACCGCTTGGATCTTAAGGGGTTGGCGGTCGCCGGCCGTAACAAGCTGCAGGTGACGTTCCGTTCACCGGTAAATTATGTGGTCAATATGCAAAAGGAGAGATACCTCTGGGCGGCTAATGACGACTATGTGGTTCAGGGCTACCCGCATTTGCGAAAGGCGCATCATATGTTCGGCTGGGACTGGGGTCCGAAGGTGCCGGACAGCGGCATTTGGCGAAACATTTACATAGAAGCTCACCAGGTCGGTCGCATTGAGGATGTGTATGTCGTACAAAAGCATGCGGAAGACGGCACCGTAACACTCGATGTTCGGGTACAGACAGAACGCTTTACGGGCACCGAGCTGCAGCTGGATGCCGTTCTTCTTGCACCTGACAGCACAGTTGCCGCCTCATCGGAGCTTACCGTAGGGGAGACACCGGACCGGATCCTGCTGAGTGTGAGCGAGCCGGAGCTTTGGTGGCCTAACGGGCTAGGCAAGCAGCCCTTGTATGAGCTGAAGCTTCAGCTGATTAGCGAAGGAGCCGCCGTTCACGAGCAATCGTATAAGCTAGGCTTGCGAACGCTTACGGTGAGGCAGGAGCCCGACGCCTGGGGGGAATCCTTCGAATTCGAAGTCAACGGCATCTCGATCTTCACTATGGGAGCGAACTATATCCCGGAGGATAATATTCACGAAAGACTGAGCCGTAAGCGTACGGAGCAGCTGATCCGCGATTGCGTGAAGGCGAATTTCAACTGTATTCGCGTCTGGGGCGGCGGGTTTTATCCGGATGATGATTTCTTCGAACTGTGCGATCAATACGGATTGATTGTGTGGCAGGATCATTTGTTCGCTTGTGCCGAGTACGAGATGACCGAAGCCTTCACGGCTGAAATCAAGGCCGAGGTCGCCGATAATGTAAGGCGGATTCGTCATCACGCTTGTCTTGGTCTGTGGTGCGGAAATAACGAGATGGAGTGGGCCTGGATGTCATGGGGGTTCCCGAAACGGGAGAAGCTGCGGACCGACTATATCAAGCAGTTTGAAATTTTGATTCCCGAGGTGACCAAGGCACACGATCCCGAAACGTTCTACTGGAAAGCCTCTCCTTCCTCCGGCGGCGGCTTCGATGATCCGAACGCATCGGACCGGGGGGATGTCCATTATTGGGAAGTATGGCACGGGGGCAAGCCGTTCACGGAGTACCGGAAGCATTACTTCCGCTTCTGCTCGGAATTCGGCTTTCAATCGTTCCCTTCGCATAAGACCGTAGCTGCCTTTACGGAGCCGGGCGACCGCAACATCTTCACTCCGGTGATGGAAAGCCATCAGAAGAACGCCGGCGGCAACGGAAAAATATTGTTCGGGATCAGCGAAAACTTCCTGTACCCGAAGGACTTTTCATCCCTGCTCTTTGTATCCCAGCTGCTGCAGGCGGAGGCGATGCGCTACGGGGTTGAGCACTGGCGGAGGAACCGGGGCCGCTGCATGGGCTCCGTGTATTGGCAGTTGAACGACTGCTGGCCGGTAGCCTCTTGGTCAAGCATCGATTACTACGGTCGCTGGAAGGCGCTGCATTATGCCGCCAAGCGGTTCTATGCGCCGCTTCTCCTATCCGCGGAGGAAACGGGGGCTCAAGTGAAGCTGGTCGTGACGAACGATACGTTAAACGAGGAAGCCGGTACGGTCGTATGGAAACTGAGAGAGGCCGGGGGCCGCATCGTGGAGGAAGGCAGTCTGAATGTATTGTCAGGCGCGATGTCGGCACAGCCGGTCGCAGATCTGGATTTCTCTGAAAGCGTGCAAGGCCGGGAAGATGAGCTGTATTTGGAATACGCCCTTCATCAAGGGGGGCAAGAAGTGAGCGAAGGCTGGGTACTCTTCGTTCGACCGAAGCATTTCCGGTTGTCGCCGGAGCCAAAGCTAATCTGCGACATCGAAGAAGCGGAGGATCGGTTCATCCTTACGCTTCATGCCGAGTCGCTTGCCCTGTTCGTGGAGCTGGATTTTGCTCAGCTGGACGCCCGCTTAAGCGATAATTTCTTCCATGTGTCCGCCGGTAGACCGAAGCGGATCGAGCTGATGAAGTCCGATCTTTCTTCGCCGGCCTCGGCCGATCAGCTGCGCAGGGAGCTCCTGCTTCGCAGTCTCGCCGATTCCTATGTTTGTTAGTTGTGCTCCAAGCTCCTCTGCTCAGAGGAGCTTTTTTCTTTGTGTCGGGCTGCCTCAAGTCAGCACCAGTGGCTAGCAGGATTGAACAATCTTTACAAATACTTCATATGCAATTAACACTTGCTTGATACTCACCCACTATGCTTGTCTATAGCAACATCACACCAAACAAATGTATGGGGAGTTGTACGAATCCATGGACAAACAGATCGATCGCCGCACGTTTTTATCTTATCTCGGTACCGGCGCTGCAGCGCTTGCCGCAGCTTCTGCAGGACTTGGCGTATTGGATGGGAAAGCTTCGGCTGCATCCGCCACGGCAGACCACTTGTTTGGCTTCAAAACAAATAAGGTGAGCGGTTATTTTGAACCTATCGCCGCGTCCAAGGAAGACCAGCTGATCCTTCCGAAAGGATATTCCTACGACGTGGTGGCCGCATTCGATGACATTATTAACGAAGCGGGCGAACGTTTCGGCACCGGCTCCGATTACAATGCCTTCTTCCCGATCGACGGGTCGAATTCCCATGGGTTGCTGGTGAATAACCATGAATATACGAACCTGTTCTCCGTAGGTCCTGTTAAGGACGGGAAAATGACCAAGGAGCAGGTTGAAAAGGATTTGTATTACCAAGGCATGTCCGTTATCGAAGTAGCTCAGGACGAGAAGGGCACTTGGAGAATGGACACGAAGTCGAAGCATGCCCGCCGCATTAACGGCTTTTCCAAATTCGAATTGACAGGTCCTGCTGCGGGAACGTCTGCACTGAACAACGCAACCACGGCACAGGGCACCTTCGCCAACTGCTCCGGCGGTATCACCCTGTGGAACACTGTCCTCTCCTGTGAGGAAAACTTCAGCGAGACCGCAACGGCTGCCGGCTTGCCGCTGACTCATTACGGATGGGTTGTCGAGATCGATCCGTTCGACGGAAGCTACCTGAAGAAGCATACGGCTCTGGGTCGCTTCAACCATGAGAATACGTGCATGGGTCTTACGAAGGATAACCGCGTTGTGGTGTACATGGGCGATGACAAGAAGGATGCCTGCGTATACAAGTTCGTGTCCAAGAACAAGTATGTAGCGGAATTTGGCCGTAAAAATGCAGATCTGCTGACAGAAGGGACGCTCTACGTGGCGAACCTGAAGTCCGGCAAATGGGTTGCCTTGACTTATGAAGCCGTCAGCAAAGCACTTGCTAACGAAAGCTTCAAAGCACCGACCGGCGTCAAAGGCACTCGCGAGGAGCTGCTCAAGAAGTTCCAAAACCAAGGCGATGTTGTCACCAACTGCCATGAGGCGGCTTTAATTCTTGGAGGAACGCCTACGGACCGTCCGGAGGATATCGAAATTTCACCGTTTGACAACACGGTATTCATTTGCCATACGAATAACGATAATCATGGCAACATTCACGGGCATATTACACGCATCTTTGAAAAGGACAACGATTTGGGCGCAACGGAATTCGATTTCGAAATTTTCGCTGCGGGCGGCCGGCAATCCGGCTTCAGCTCCCCGGACAATCTTGCTTTCGATTCCAACGGCAACCTATGGGTCGTAACGGATATTTCGACCAGCAGCATGCATAAGGGTGTGCACACTCCCTTCAAAAACAACGGTTTGTTCGTCATTCCTACTCACGGTCCGAGCAAAGGCATCGCTTTGCAGTTCGCTTCGGCTCCTATCGATTCCGAGCTGACGGGGCCGTTCTTTACACCGAATGAGCAAACGCTGTTCCTTTCCGTTCAGCATCCTGGGGAGAACACGACGGAGGTCAACAAGCCTACCAGCCTGTGGCCTCATCGTGACGGCGACAAAATTCCACGCTGCGGTGTCGTAGCGATCAAGGGCTTTAAGCTCGGCTAAAGCTTCTGCAACGAATATAGGCAAACCAAGAGCGGGGGCTGGTTCTGTAGCAATTCTATAGAGCCGGCTCCGTCACATCTGACGATAAAAGGGGAAAACCATCATGCCATTCGGTAATATCGGAGTCGGCGGACTCATTCTAATCCTGATCATCGCACTGATTATTTTCGGACCCTCGAAGCTGCCGGAGCTGGGTCGTGCCTTCGGCCGCACCTTAAGTGAATTCAAGAACGGTACCCGCGAGCTGCTGAACGGCGATAAGGAAGAGAAGGGCGAAGAGAAGAAGGGCGAGGAGCTTAAGCCTACCGTTGCAGCGGCAGCTGACAAAAATTAAGGTAAAGGCTGTGACGGTCCCGTTATGATGCCAATTCAACAAGAAGTGTCCTTCGTAGCCCACCTGACGGAGCTGCGCAAGCGGATCATCATTACGCTCACCGCTTTTCTGAGCGCGTTCTGTCTCGGCTTCGTCTTTGTGAAGGAGCTGTATACCTGGCTCGTCCGCGATGTGCAGGGCAAGCTTGCGATCCTGGCGCCTTCCGATGTGATCTGGGTATACTTCATGCTTTCCGGCGTATTCGCCGTTGCGGTGACGATGCCTGTGCTGGCCTGGCAGGCGTGGCTCTTCGTGAAGCCCGCGCTTCGTCCGTCGGAGTACAAGGCGACCATGTCGTTTATCCCGGCGCTTGCGGTCTTGTTTCTTGCAGGCATATGCTTCGGGTACTTTGTGATTTATCCGATGGTTTACACCTTTTTGGAGACGCTGGCGGTGGACTTCGAGACGATGTACACTGCGGAAAAATATTTTTCGTTCATGATCAATATGACGGTGCCCTTCGGCTTGCTTTTTGAGATGCCGGTGATCGTAATGTTCCTGACCCAAATCGGCGTTCTTACTCCCGCGAGGCTGGCGAAAGCACGAAAGCTTTCCTACTTCGGTTTGGCCGTTACGGCGATAACAATCACTCCGCCGGATCCGATGTCCGACATTCTCGTGATTATACCGCTGTTCTTGTTATACGAAATTAGCGTGTCGATCTCCAAAATGGTGTACCGTAAAAAGCTTGCTTCCTCCTAACCAAGAGCCGACGTTCCGCGACGTTGGCTCTTTTTCTGCGCTTTACATCAAAATAGGATTCCATTATGATATTCCATGGTCGAAACGACTTAACAATAAGGAATGATGATAGAGAAGAGGCTGGGAGAAAGCATGACATATGTAGCCATTATTATTTTTCTTCTTACATTGGTGCTGGTCATTTGGCAGCCTAAAGGGCTGGGCATAGGATGGTCCGCATCCGGGGGAGCCGTTCTGGCGTTATTGTTTGGTGTAGTCACCTTGTCCGATGTTGCTGCCGTTACGGGAATCGTATGGAACGCCACCCTGGCGTTTGTCGGCATTATTTTTATTTCCTTGGTGCTCGATGAAATTGGATTTTTCGAATGGTCGGCCTTGCATATGGCCCGGCTGGCGCGCGGCAACGGAACCCGGATGTTCGTCTACATCATCCTGCTGGGGGCGGCGGTTTCCGGCTTGTTCGCCAACGACGGTGCTGCGCTTATTATGACCCCGATCGTTCTGGCTATGGTTCGAGCCTTAAGCTTTCAGGAGAAGATGATCCTGCCATTTGTTATGGCCAGCGGTTTTATTGCGGACACGGCTTCCGTGCCGCTTGTCATCAGCAATTTGGTCAACATTGTATCTGCGGATTATTTCGGGGTCGGTTTCGCGGAATATGCGAGCCGCATGGTAGTGCCGAACTTCTTTTCTATCGGCGCCAGTTTGCTAGTTTTGTATCTATATTTCCGTAAAAGCATTCCACAAAGCTACGATGTCTCCACCTTAAAGAAGCCAAGCGAGGCTATCAAGGACATGAGATTGTTTCAGCTCTCCTGGGTCATTCTCATCGTGCTGCTGGCGGCCTATTTCCTGAGCGAGTGGATGGGGATTCCCGTGTCGATTATCGCAGGCGTGGCGGCACTTTGCTTTCTTTTAGCCGCTCGGAAAAGTCCCGCAATTCACACGACCCGGCTGATCAAGGAAGCGCCCTGGGCTATCGTCTTCTTCTCCATCGGAATGTACGTTGTGGTTTACGGTCTCCGGAATGCCGGCTTAACGGACATGCTCGGCTCCGTCATCCAGTATGTTGCCGATCATGGACTGCTGGCGGCCTCCGTTGGAATGGGGTTTCTTGCCGCCATCTTGTCCTCCGTTATGAATAACCTGCCTACGGTGATGATCGATGCGCTTGCTATCCAAGGCACGCAGACGGAAGGGGCCGTTCGTGAGGCATTAATTTACGCCAATGTCATCGGATCCGATCTCGGACCGAAGATCACGCCGATCGGGTCGCTCGCCACCTTACTGTGGCTTCATGTGCTTTCCCGAAAGGATGTAAAGATCGGCTGGGGCTACTATTTCAAAATCGGAGTGACCCTCACGGTTCCTACGCTGCTGATCACTTTAATCGGATTGTATGTATGGCTTACCGTCATTCATTTCTAAATGTTCATGGGCTGACGCAAATGCGTTAGCTCAAGGCGACGATTACGACGCCCACCGCAATCATAAAAACCCCGATTCCGTTCATCAGACTGATCTTCTCCCCAAGAAATAGAATCGCCGCAATGGTGGTCAGCACTACGCTGAGCTTGTCTACGGGAGCGACCTGGGATACTTTGCCGTATTTGATCGCAAGGAAATAAAATATCCACGAGGTCGCTCCGGCAATTCCGCTTAACGTCACGTAAAACAGAGCCTTTCTATCGCCGATCAGCTCCGGAATTTTCCCGAGGTTGCCTTGCAGAGCGACGACCCCGAGGATAAATAGACACATAATTGCGGCACGTACCGCCGTTGCCGTGTTGGAATCGACGGATTCCAGCCCGATTTTACCAAAAATACTGACCATCGCAGCCGTAACGGCAGATAAAATCGCATACGTTAGCCAAAGCATAAGCAGCCTCCCGGATTCAACTGTGCAAACCGTAGTTTGACCGAATTCACATCATTTCACTCCAAAATTTGTGTGTGAGAATCGGACGTCCTTGATTTGCCTAGACTCGGCGGATAGTTTTCCCTATAATAATTGGATAAACAACCGGAGGTTAAGCCATTGCGTCGTCCTTTCTTTCAGAAGTTCAAACAAATTACACCCGCTCAATTCATTGTTCTTTCGTATTTAGTTGCCGTCATTGTGTCCACAGGACTGCTAATGCTCCCTATCAGCCAGCAGCCCGGTGTCCGTCTTCAGGCGTTCGACGCACTGTTTACAGCGACAAGCGCCGTTAGTGTTACCGGTCTAACCACCGTCAATGTATCGGAAACCTTCAGCCACTTCGGCATCGTAATGATCATGGGAATGATCCATTTCGGCGGGATCGGCATTATGGCATTAGGCACATTCATCTGGATTTTGCTAGGGCAAAACATTTCATTATCTTACCGCAGACTGATCATGGTCGACCAAAACCGTACGCAGCTTTCCGGGCTCGTGCATCTGATGCGGACCATTCTCCTGCTTGCCCTGATCTTTGAGCTTGGCGGCGCTCTTGTGTTCGGGACTTATTTTATAGCGGCAGGTTATTATGACAATTGGATTACAGCATATTATCACGGATTATTTCATTCTATCTCGGCGTATACGAATGCGGGACTCGATATGTTCGGAAACTCGATGTATTCCTTCTCCGGCGATTATTTTGTGCAGCTGGTAACGATGCTGCTGCTGGTGCTTGGAGCGATTGGTTTTCCCGTGCTGATTGAGGTGAGGGAAAAGCTGCTGCGCCGCGACAAGCAGTTTAAATTTTCCTTATTTACCAAGCTGACCGTCACGACCTTCGTTCTGCTCGTAATCCTCGGCACAACCGGGATCTGGATTGTAGAGAGCAGCGTTTATTTTCAAAATATGTCTTGGCATGAGAAGCTCTTCTACTCCCTTTTTAACTCCATCTCTACGCGAAGCGGCGGCTTGGCCACCATGGATGTGGCTGAATTCACGACACCGACCCAGTTCCTGCTGTCGATCCTGATGTTCATCGGAGCCAGCCCGTCGAGTGTAGGCGGGGGCATAAGGACAACCACGCTCGCCGTCATTATGCTCACTTTAGCGACCTATGCGGTGGGGAGAACGGATGTTCGAGTGTTCCGACGGACGATAAGGCAGGAGGACATTACGAAGAGCTTTGTCGTGTTCTCTACTGCGGTTATGATCGTTATCGGAGCTACGATGTTCCTCGATGCCGTGGAAAGGCAGCATTTCTCGCTGAACAAAATTATTTTTGAAGTATGCTCCGCCTTCGGTACCTCCGGTCTCTCCACGGGAATTACGGGCAGCCTTTCGGGCACGGGCAAAATGATCCTTATCGTGCTGATGTTCATCGGCCGTATTGGAATCTTGTCCTTACTGTTCCTGTTCCGCACGAAGGTGACGAAGGACCGATATCATTATCCGAAGGAAGAGCTGATTATCGGGTAAAGGAAGGAGGGGGACACCATCCAATGAAAGTCATAGCTTTATATTTGCTGTTGATCAATCTCTTCGGACTTCTTATCATGGGAGCGGATAAGCGCAAGGCGAAGCGCAAAAATCGCCGAGTCCCCGAAAAAAGGCTGTTTTTCATTGCCCTTGCGGGAGGGGCTGCAGGGGTATGGATCGGCATGCAGCTGTGGCGGCACAAGACGAAGCACGAATCGTTTACGGTCGGCGTACCGTTTCTTTTTATTCTCAATGTGCTGTGCGTGTACTTATTGCTCAAGTGGCTCTATTTTCCAGAAATCTGAAATGCAGTATACTATTGCTGTACGTCCATTTAAGCTGGAGAGAGGGATGATGGCATGTTCGGTAAAGTCGCGGCGGATTTGCTCGGCCTCAGTGATGTAGGTGCGGTCATTAAGCCGGAAAATTACGACAAGGTGGACTCGGACGATTACGTCCTGCATGAGGATCAGGAGAAAATTTATTTTTTGATCAAATCCAAGACGGATGAATACTGCTTTACGAATCTGGCTTTGATCCATCTCGACGGTACCAGCGCGGTCAGCAAGAAGCGCACGCTGCAGCGTTATCCTTACAGCACGCATCGGATCTCGAATGTATCGCTGGAGACGGCCGGTACGGTCGATCTGGATGTGGAGATTAAATTCACCATGGGATCGATTCCTTACTCGATCGACGTACATAAGAAGCATATTGAAGAGCTAAAGGATCTGTATAAAGCGTTGGTGAAAATTTCCGAACTGACTCACGATAACGACACGATGCTGCAGTATGCGCGGGAAAGCGTGAACTTGGCGTCTACCGTCATGAGCCGGGTTTCAAACGAGCAGGCCAACCTGGTGGAGCAGTTCAAGGGCTTGAACGAAGCCGCCTTTACTTGGCTGACCGAGACCCGAAAGCAGTATCACGTGAAGGATTTCGGCTCTGTCTTCGAACGGTATTTGAACTTATAACGTACATCCGGACCGTGTCTCTTGAAGACATGGTCTTTTTCTGGGGAGGCAGCCATGATTCAAGCGATCGTTTTTGATTTTGACGGACTGGTGCTCGATACGGAGACGCCGGAATTTCATTCGTTTCAAGAGCTGTTTACGGAGCATGGAACGGAATTGACTCTGGAGGTATGGGGCGCGTGCATCGGCACGCAAGGAGGGTTCGACCCTTATGGGCATCTTGAGACCTGTTTGGGGCGGCCGGTTGACAGAGAGCAGCTGCGGCTGCTTCGTAAGGCCAAATATGATGTGAAAATGCAAGCTGCCGACGTCAGGCCGGGAGTAAGGACGTATCTGCAGCGGGCGAAGGAGCTTGGACTTCGGATCGGATTGGCTTCCAGCTCCAAGCGGGCTTGGGTGACCGGGTACTTGGAGCAGTATGGACTGTTGTCGTATTTCGACGTGATCCGCACCTCGGAGGACGTAGAGCGGGTGAAGCCGGACCCCGCTTTGTATTTGAAAGCTCTCGAGAGCCTGGGGGTACCGCCGGAAGCAGCCGTTGCCTTCGAGGATTCGCCCAACGGGTCGCTTGCGGCCAAGAGGGCAGGTATGTATTGCGTGATTGTGCCGAATGAAGTTACCTCGCAATTGCCATTCGGGGTTCATGATCTGAGGATGGACTCCATGGCCGACCGGAGCTTGGATGACGTTCTCGGTGCGCTGGAGGATCGGCCGAAGGCGCTGAACGCCGTTTAATCGGAAAATGGAAAGAAGACAGGGGCAGGTATCGTTATCCATGCACCCCTGTCTTTTTTTTTGCTGTGACCAGTCAGTAAATGACATTCGGCTTCGGCTGTTGAGGCTCCTCGTGAATGACGAAATCATCCGCAATCAAATTAATCAAGTCTTGCTTCGTAGGTTTGAGGGACCGCTTTCTGAGCAGCCGCACGGCCTGGAAGCGAATGGCCTTCTCAATCAGATTGCGGACGTATCGCGCATTGCTGAAATTGAGGTCGCCATACTTGACGACGGCCAGATGCTCGGTGATCTTTTTAATGGATTCGGGGAGTATGGTGTACTCGCGCTCAGCTGCCATTTTCTCAGCGATCTTGATTAACTGGCTTACGGTGTAGTCGGGGAAATCCACTTGAATCGGAAAGCGGGAAGGCAAGCCGGGATTGGTGAGCAGGAAATTGTCTATCTCATCGGGATAGCCGGCCAATATAAGTATGAAGTCGTTCTTGTGATCCTCCATCGCCTTGACCAGGCAGTCGATGCACTCCTTGCCGAAATCCTTCTCCCCGCCGCGCGCCAGACTGTAGGCTTCATCGATAAATAAAATGCCGCCCAAAGCTTTCTTCACCATCTCGCGGGTTTTCAGAGCCGTATGGCCGATATATTCGCCGACCAGATCCGCACGCTCCACCTCTATCAGGTGTCCCTTGGAAAGCACTCCCATTGCCTTAAACAGCTTTGCAATAATTCTTGCGACGGTGGTTTTGCCGGTTCCCGGATTGCCTTTAAAAATCATATGGTATACATGGGAGCCCGCCTGCAGGCCGGCTTCCACCCGGAATTGCTTTATTTGAAGCATTGCATATATCTGGAAAACCAACTCCTTGACTTCCTCCAGTCCGATCATTTCGTCAAGCTCCTTGAAGATGTCTGAGAAGGCCTCGAAATGCTGCTTCAATTCCACCGGGTTCTCTTTCGATTTGGGCTTCGGATCCGTGGCTGTCTTAAAGGTAACATTGATTTGTCTGTCCCGGGTTACTATTTGACGCGTATCTTCATCCATCTCCACTCCACCCCCGATATGTATATTTTTATGCCTCACCTCTCGGGAAACATGACTTGAATTGCGTAACCTTCGCAAGTAATTCGGATTCGGGCGTCAGGAAAGAATGGATCCTACATGAACTGTGCATTGTAATTAAGAGAGGGGACGTTTACAATGAACGTGAACGTTCCTATTGTCGTTTCCTGAATCAGGAAGTCGGCAGTAGCTATGCGTGATGAGAACTCATGCGGTGCGGCTGCGGAAGAAACGCATGCCCGCACGAAGGCAGAAGGAGACGATAAGTTATCCATGAGATCCAATACACATGATGTAACGACGCTGATAAAGCCGCGGGCTATTCTCGTCAGCCTGGTTACCCAGGAGCTGAAGCGTCAGGATGAGTATGATCCGGAATACTCGCTGCAGGAGCTGATCGCCTTGTCGGAAACGGCAGGCGTTGAGGTGCTGGAGACGATGACCCAGAATAAGGAAAAAGAAGATTTCCGCTGGCTGATCGGCAAGGGGAAGGTGCAGGAGCTGAAGCAGCGGATCGATGAGCAGGGGGCCAATACGGCCATCTTCGATCAGGAGCTGTCCGGAGCTCAGGTGCGCAACCTGGAGGAAGCGCTGGATGTCAAAATCATTGACCGCACGCAGCTGATCCTCGACATTTTCGCACAGCGGGCGAAAACGCGGGAAGGGATCATTCAGGTGGAGCTGGCACAGCTCAGCTATTTGCTGCCGCGGCTGTCCGGTCAAGGCAGCAACTTGTCGCGGCTCGGGGGCGGCATCGGGACGCGGGGACCGGGGGAATCCAAGCTGGAGACCGACCGCCGGCATATCCGCGACCGGATCAGCGAGCTGAAGCGCCAGCTGTCGGAGGTGGTGCGCCACCGCAATTTACATAGAGAGCGGCGCAAGAAAACGGGCGTATTTCAAATCGCGCTGGTCGGCTATACGAACGCGGGAAAATCCACCATGCTCCGTCAGATGACCAACGCGGATGTCTATGTAGAGAACCAGCTGTTCGCCACGCTGGATCCGACCTCCCGAGCCTTGAAGCTTCCAAGCGGCAAGGAGGTTGTGCTGACGGATACGGTCGGCTTTATCCAGAACCTGCCGCATGATCTGGTTGCTGCCTTCCGCGCCACGCTGGAGGAGGCGAATGAGGCGGACTTGATCCTTCATGTCGTGGACAGCTCCTCTCCCATGATGGCGATCCAAATGCAAGTAGTGGATCAAGTTTTGGAGGAGCTCGGCGCTCACGGGAAGGAACGGATTACGATTTTTAACAAGCTCGATTTGTGCACGCAGGCTCAACGGGAGCTGCTGACTACAGAAGGCGAGTTTTTGCGTATATCCGCATATCAAGAAGACGATCTTGCGCGGGTGATGGAGGCGATCGAAGCCAAGCTTACCGGCGGGGATATAACATACCGCATCCCGGCGGACAAAGGCGATGTGATCTCCCTTGTGTACAGGGTGGGCGAGGTGCTGGAGAACGATGTGGACGGTGACGATATGCTGTTCAAGGTAAGGGTAAACAACAAGGAATTCGATAAGATCGGCTATATGCTGGCGGCTTACGATATGGCGCAGCGGCTTCAGGGAGAAAGCGGAGGAGAGACGACGGACCATGTTTAACGAACGGGTGCTCAGCCTGATGGAGCAGGCTGAGCGGAAGGCTATGGGGAAGCTTCAGGAAATCGACCGGGTTGTCGACCATAACAGCTGGAAGGTCATCAAGGCCTTCCAGAAGCATAAGGTAAGCGATTATCATTTTGCCGGCTCGACCGGATACGGATATAACGATCGCGGGCGAGAGGTGCTCGATCTCGTGTATGCGGATGTGTTTGGAGCTGAGGCCGCCCTAGTGCGGCCGCATTTTGTGTCGGGGACGCATACGATCGGCACGGCGCTGTTCGGTGTACTGCGGCCGGGTGACGAGCTGCTGATGATGACCGGGCGTCCGTACGACACGCTTCATAAAGTGATCGGCGAGCCCGGAGACGGGAAAGGTTCCCTTCAGGACTGGGGGATCGGCTACGGGGAGGTGGAGCTGCTGGAAGACGGCTCCGTCAATTTCGAGGAGGTGTCCCGGCGAATCGGCCCCAACACGAAAGTGGTCGGGATTCAGCGATCCCGCGGCTATTCGTGGAGGCCGTCCTTCACCGTAGAGCAGATCGGTGACATGGTGCGATTCGTCAAAGAAATCAAGCCGGATGTCATCGTCTTCCTGGATAACTGCTACGGTGAGTTCACGGAGCGAATGGAACCGACAGAGGTTGGCGTCGATCTGATGGCCGGCTCCTTGATCAAGAATCCCGGCGGAGGCTTGGCACCTACCGGCGGTTATGTTGCGGGGAAAAGCAAATACGTCGAACTGGCTTCCTACCGGCTTACGGCTCCCGGCATTGGCGGGGAGGTCGGGGCTATGCTCGGCACGACGCGGGCGATTTACCAAGGCTTGTTCTTGGCCCCTCACCTCGTCGGACAAGCAGTGAAGGGCTCGGTCTTCGCCGCCTCGCTCTTCGAGGAAATCGGCTTTGTAACGCACCCGCGCTGGGACGATCCGAGGACGGATCTGATCCAGGCCATCCGGTTTACCGGCGCCGAGCATTTGATTGCATTCGTCCAAGGAATTCAGCAGGCCGCTGCGGTAGATTCGCACGTCGTTCCTGAGCCTTGGGATATGCCGGGCTATGAGCATCCGGTGATCATGGCCGCCGGCACATTCATACAGGGAGGAAGCCTGGAGCTGTCTGCGGATGCGCCGATACGTGAGCCGTATATCGCCTACATGCAAGGTGGGCTCACGTTCTCCCACTGTAAGCTCGGAGTGCTTACAGCCATCCAGAACATGGTGGATCGGGGACTGTTGAATTTGTAGTTTTTGTTTTCGAAAATGAAAGCCTATATGTGCAAACATCTCGCACAAACCTGACATGACTTGACATGTTTTTCCTGTAAGGTTACAATAAGGGTAAGGTTCAGACTGCACAGGAGTGATAAGTCATGAGTGATGAGATACGCCGTAATATGGCGCTTTTTCCGATAGGCATCGTCATGAAGCTGACGGATTTGACCGCCAGACAAATACGTTACTACGAGCAGCATGAGTTAGTGATCCCGGCGCGTACGGGAGGCAACCAGCGCTTATATTCCTTTAACGATGTGGAACGCTTGCTGGAGATTAAGGATCTGATTGAGAAGGGCGTCAATATTGCCGGGATCAAGCAGGTGCTTCTGCCGGTGAACAAGGATTCCGAGGAAGCTACGGTTTTGACGGAGCAATCGGAATCGAAGCGTCGTGAATTAAGCGATACGCAGCTGCGTAGAATGCTGAAGCAAGAGCTGCTCGGGGCCAGACGCCCGGGTCAGGTGTCCTTGATTGAGGGACAAATGTCACGCTTTTACAAGAAGTAGGTTTTACCGGAGTACAGAGGGCGGCAGGCACAGGCAGGCTCCTGAAGTGCTCCGTTACCTTTGTACATAGTCTAAGGAGGAGAGATTCCAGTGCCAGACAAGAAGTATACGAAAGAAGATATTCTGCGTATTGCCAAGGAAGAGAATGTAAGATTTATTCGCTTGCAGTTTACCGACCTGCTGGGCACCATCAAGAACGTGGAAATCCCGTTAAGTCAGCTGGAGAAGGCTCTCGACAACAAAATGATGTTCGACGGCTCCTCGATCGAAGGCTACGTTCGTATTGAAGAGTCCGACATGTACTTATACCCTGATTTGAATACTTGGGTTGTGTTCCCTTGGGTTACGGAAGATCGCGTTGCCCGTTTGATTTGTGACGTTTATTTGCCGGACGGCCGTCCGTTCCCGGGAGACCCTCGCGGCATTCTGAAGGCGGCGCTGAAGGAAGCCGAAGAGATGGGCTATACCGCGATGAACGTAGGTCCGGAGCCGGAATTTTTCCTGTTCAAGACCGATGAGAAGGGCAACCCGACCATGGAGCTGAACGATCAAGGCGGTTATTTCGATCTTGCTCCTACAGACCTTGGCGAGAATTGCCGCCGCGAGATCGTTCTAACACTGGAAGAAATGGGCTTCGAAATCGAAGCTTCTCACCATGAGGTAGCTCCGGGTCAGCACGAAATCGATTTCAAATATGCGGATGCCTTGAAGGCCGCTGACCAGATTCAAACGTTTAAGCTTGTAGTGAAAACCGTAGCCCGGCAGCATGGGCTGCATGCCACTTTCATGCCAAAGCCATTGTTCGGTGTGAACGGCTCCGGTATGCACTGTCACCAGTCTTTGTTCCGCGGCAGCGAGAACGCGTTCTATGACGAGAGCGACAAGCTGGGTCTGAGCGCTACGGCCAGACAATATATGGCAGGTATTTTGAAACACGCGCGCGCGTTCGCTGCGATCACGAACCCTACCGTTAACTCGTATAAGCGTTTGGTGCCAGGCTATGAGGCACCTTGCTACGTAGCATGGTCAGCGAGCAATCGCAGCCCGATGATCCGGATTCCGGCATCCCGCGGCGTGAGTACACGCGTAGAAGTGCGTAACCCGGATCCGGCAGCGAATCCTTACTTGGCACTGGCGGTTATGCTGAAGGCGGGCCTCGACGGTATCAAGAACAAGACCCAGCTGCCGCCTCCAACCGACCGTAACATCTACGTGATGACGGAAGAAGAGCGCGAAGAGCAGGGGATTCCGAGCTTGCCGGTGAATCTGAAGCAAGCGATAGACGAGCTGCTGCGCGATGACGTCATCTGCGATGCATTGGGCGATCATGCGCTGGCTCATTTCGTTGAGCTGAAGGAAATCGAGTGGGATATCTACCGCACGCAGGTTCACGCATGGGAACGCGAGCAGTATTTGACTCTGTATTAAGCTAGTCTTGCCTATAGACCCGGAGATCCTTTTGTGATCTCATCCGGGTCTTTTCTTATTTGCCCGATTTCTGCAAATGCACAACAAATGGATTGCGAAAGGGGGGCATTGGTGCATTTGTGCGATTGTGCAAAAATGTATGGGGAAGTAGGGCGTTGATAGCAATTCACCCTGTATATTGGTGCTTATTCGCAGAAATATGTCTTAAGTGACCATTTTGAAGGCTTCAAAGTTGTACTATTGCAGATTTCGGGAGAGTCTTTCAGTTGCCACGGACCCGGTACAGGCAAAACATGGCCGAATAAAAAACGCTCCTTCTACCGTGAAGTAGATTGGAGCGTTTGCGATGTTTAATGAATATCTCTAAAGAGGCCGATGACTTTGCCGAGAATGGTGACATGCTTCAAGCGGATCGGCTCCAGTGCAGGATTCTCCGGCTGAAGTCGAATGTGATCCTTTTCCTTATAGAAGGTTTTTACCGTAGCCTCGTCTTCCTCTGTCATAGCCACCACGATCTCTCCGTTATTCGCGGTCTGCTGCTGGCGGACGATGACATAGTCCCCGTTGTGAATGCCGGCCTCAATCATGCTATCCCCGATGACGCTGAGCATAAAAACCTTATTGTCGCCAACGAAGTGGCTTGGCAGAGGGAAGTAATCCTCTATGTTCTCCGTAGCGGTGATCGGGACGCCTGCCGTAACTCGTCCGATTAAAGGCACGCGGGCAACGGACACCGAATAAGCGCCGTCATTCTCCGTACCGTCCAAAATCTCGATAGCCCGCGGCTTGGTAGGGTCGCGGCGAATTAACCCCTTCTTCTCCAACCGCTCCAGATGTCCGTGTACCGTGGAGCTGGAAGCGAGTCCGACCGCTTCGCCGATCTCTCTAACCGAAGGGGGATACCCCTTGTCCCGAACTTCATTCTTAATGAAATCCAAAATCGCCTGTTGGCGGTTGGAAATCTTGCTCATTCGTATCAACTCCAATTTTGGTAATCATTACTTGGAGTATAACACAGAACCGGAGTTCGTACAAACATGAGTTCGAAAAATCGTTGACACAAACATTTGTTCGTGTTATATTATGAACAGAACAAATGTTTGGGGGCGGTTACTCATGATTCAAAATCCTACTCTTATTCGTAAATACAATTCTGCTGACGAGTCTAAGCAGTTACATAGCAAGAAGAAGAACAACGGCTTAAATGCTCGTGTGATCTTTACCGTGACGGCCTTATTGCTTTTCTTATCCTTCGGAGCCTTCGGTGCTTCGCTGTTCGGCGATCAGGACGCTTATGCTGCGACTGAAAATGAGCCCGAGCAGGCTGTGGTTATCGTGGATCAAGGGGAGACGTTATGGTCGATTGCTACCGAACACGCAGCAAGGGGAACTGATGTTCGTAATTATGTGCATGAGCTGAGGAAGATGAACGGGCTGAAGAACAGTAATGTTAATGTGGGGCAGAAGCTGCTGCTGCCGTGAGCGGGTTTAGCTCTGACCAATGTAATTTAGCTGTGATAATACGCAGGTATTACTATAAGATGAAGGTGCTGTGGAATCCGAAGCAGCGCCTTTTTTCTATGCTTGGTATTACCGATCATTCCCTTCTCGTCACTTGACAATCCTACCCCTTAGTGTCAAAGTATTAAGGGACGATGAGGTAGGTCTCCTTCATCACCATTGGACAAGTCATAACTTGGAGGGTAGTCATGAGCGAACACGAAAGCGAACACGATGCGAACGTCAAGCGGATTAATGAGCTGGCCCGCAAAGCGAAGGCGGACGGACTCACCGATGAGGAAGTGGTAGAGCGTAACGAGCTAAGAAGGAAGTATATCGACGCGTTCAAATCTTCGTTACGATCCCAGCTGGACAACATTAAGTTTGTCGACGATGAGGAAGAGAAAAAATAGGGTAAACGGACAATAAGGGGTATTGGAAATGGCGCGTAACTGGGAACGCATGGTCCGACGCAATCGTAAGATGGCGAACAAGCATCGGCAGAAGTACGGGAAACAACAAATATCCGCTGCGACACCAACGGAGGAGTCCGCGGTTTATCGGGGAAGAAGCTGGTTTTTGCCAATCCTGCTCGTGCTGACAGGGATTTTTTGCTTCATTATTTTCCGTGAAACCAGGCAGGACGATAACCTGTACTGGATCACCGGGGGCAGCTACATTTTCCTCGGCTTGTTTATTTTCTGGCTGCGTCGTCCTTATTTGAAGGTAGGGAAGGATTCGATTACTTCCCGCCGGTTTGGCGGAGATCGTACCTTCAAGCATGATGACATTAGCGAGTTTGTGTTTCATAAGGATAGTGTCACTATTGGCTTCAAGGGGAAAAACACCCGTTGGGTGTTCACCCGAATGTTTCACCGCTTTTCCATAGCTTCCATGCAGGAAGGCTTGAAGGAATTTGCCGGCCGTCATTCGATTCCGGTTAAGAATGAGGCCTAGACAAGTAAAACATATTTATGGGTTTTGGGGGAGACAAGGGAAATGGCTATTAAAGCGGTTTTGTTTGATCTGGATGATACGCTGCTGTGGGATGAGCGCAGCGTGAAGGAAGCGTTCGCCGCAACGTGCGAGGAGGCGGCTAAGCATTATGCCATTGAGCCTGCTCATCTTGAGGAAGCGGTTAGAAGTGAAGCCAGGGCATTGTATGAGTCCTACGAGACGTTTCCGTTCACCAAGATGATCGGGATCAATCCGTTCGAAGGATTGTGGGCACGGTTCAGTCAGGGCGAGCAGGAAGAGTTCCGCAAGCTGGAGGCGCTGGCCCCGGAATACCGCAAGCAGTCCTGGACAAAAGGACTGAAGGCGTTAGGGATAGAAGATGCGGAGCTGGGTGCCCGATTAGCGGAGCTGTTCCCGGCTGAGAGACGCAGCCGTCCGATCGTTTATGAGGAAACCTTCGAGGTGCTGGAGCAATTAAAATCCAAATACCAGCTGCTGCTCCTAACGAACGGCTCTCCTGATCTGCAGAAGGAGAAGCTGGCCGGTGTACCTGAGCTGGCTCCTTACTTCAACCATATCGTGATCTCCGGTGAATTTGGGGAAGGCAAGCCGGCTGAAGCCATTTTTCATCATGCGATGAAGCTGCTGAACATCTCCGCAGAGGAAGGCGTTATGATCGGAGATAAGCTGACTACGGATATTTTGGGCTCGAACAAGGTCGGTATGCGCAACATGTGGATCAACCGTCACGGTCTGACCCGCGGGGACGAGATCGCTCCGGCTTTCGAAATTACCAGCTTGCGTGACATTCAAGGTGTTATTGATTCGCTATAATTCATTTATTCAATAAACAAAGCCCGTCGGCCGAATGAATCGGTGACGGGCTTTCATTATGGTAATGAAGCGGCTTATGCCTGTTGGAAAGCAGGATCTTCAAACGGATGAGCGATCCAGCCTTCTGTCTCAATGAAGAGTCGAACGGCTACAATCTGGCGATTTTCCATCAGAGTGAAAAAATGAGGCTTATGCTCCGGAACGGAAATCACGTCTCCTGCCGTCAGCTCAACATCGAAGTAGCCGACATCGTCCGTGCCTTTAATAATAAAGATGCCTTTGCCGGCAGTAATAGCACGAACTTCATCTTCCGTATGCGTATGAACCTGCTCGAATTTCTTCAGCAGCTCATCCAGATTCGGAGTCGCGTCCGACAATGCCACGATATCCCAGGTGCGGTAGCCGCGGCGGCTGGCCAGGTCGCGAATTTCTTCGTCGAAGGTAGACAGGATTTGCGTCTTCTCCTCATCGGACAAAACAAACTTCTCTTGCAGCTCGGCCGGCAGCTTCTTCTCATTCCAGTGCTCGTAAAGTACTTCTTGTTTATTCAAAAAGGCCTTCACCTGCTCTTCGCCGGTGATGCGTTCATTGGTGCTGCGGATACGGATTTCTGCCATACGGATCCCTCTTTCCCCTTGGTATTCAATTCCTACTAAACAGTATTATAGTGGAAGGAGGGGCATCTGTCGATAGTGCTAATGCGACCAAACCGATCGGATATATAAAGAATCAAGACAATCACATGATTTGTCGCTTTTCATCATGTCACATTTCTGTTACACTATGGGTTAAATTAGAAGTCACTTTTTGTTGATTGAGGGCGGCATTTGAAAGGGGTTTGGCAATGACTAAGGTTAGTTTGCAAGAACAGCTTAAGAAGAAGATTCTCATTCTTGACGGTGCGATGGGAACCATGATCCAACAGGAAAACCTGACCGCAGAGGATTTTGGCGGAGAGGACCTGGAAGGCTGTAACGAATACTTATGTATTACTCGCCCGGATGTCATCTCGAAAATTCATGAGGCGTATTTTGCGGCGGGCGCTGATATTATAGAGACGAATACGTTCGGCTCCACTAGCGTGGTCTTGGCTGAATATGATCAGCAGGACCGTGCCAGAGAGCTGAACCTGATCGCAGCGAAGCTGGCGGTGGAAGCGGCCAAGAAATACAGCACACCGGAGTGGCCTCGTTATGTCGCGGGCGCCATGGGTCCTACGACAAAGACGTTATCCGTTACCGGCGGCGTGACGTTCGAAGAGCTGGTGGACAGCTATTATGAGCAGGCTCTGGCTTTGATCGAAGCGGACGTGGATGCGCTGCTGCTTGAGACCTCCCAAGACACGCTGAACGTAAAGGCGGGCAGCATCGGGATTCGTAAAGCGTTCGAAACGCTCGGCCGTAAGCTGCCGATTATGATCTCCGGTACGATTGAGCCGATGGGAACCACGCTGGCGGGGCAGAACATTGAATCCTTTTACATTTCCCTAGAGCACCTGAACCCGATCTCCATCGGATTGAACTGTGCAACCGGACCGGAATTCATGCGCGATCATATCCGTACGTTATCCGACATCGCAGGAACGGCTGTGAGCTGTTACCCGAACGCGGGGCTGCCGGATGAGAACGGACAATATCACGAATCCCCCGATTCGCTTGCGAAGAAGCTGGCCGGCTTCGCCGAGCAGGGCTGGCTCAACATTGCCGGGGGCTGCTGCGGAACGACGCCAGCCCATATTCAGGCTATGGCAGAGACATTGCAGAACTACAAGCCTAGAGAACAGAAGGGTACGCACCCTCCGGCGGTTTCCGGAATTGAGACGACTTACATCGAGGATGCCAACCGTCCCGTCATGGTTGGTGAACGGACGAATGTTTCCGGCTCCCGGAAGTTCAAGCGTCTGATCAAGGAAGGCAAATTCGAGGAAGGCTCCGAAATCGCCCGTGCTCAGGTAAAGAACGGCGCTCAGGTTGTTGACATTAACCTCCAGGATACGGATATCGATGAAGCGTATGCGATGGAGCAATTCCTTTCGCAGGTCGTCAAGAAGGTAAAGGTCCCACTCATGATTGACTCCACTTACGACCATATCATTGAGCTGGGATTGAAATATTCGCAAGGGAAGGCCATCATTAACTCAATCAATCTTGAGGATGGCGAAACGAAATTCGAAAGCATCGTTCCGTTGATTCATAAATACGGCGCCGCTGTCGTCATGATCCTGATCGATGAGCGGGGGCAAGCCGTTTCCCGTCAGGCCAAGCTGGAGGTTGCAACGCGCGCCTACGATCTGCTGACAGGGAAGTATGGAATGAAGGCAGAGGACATAATTTTCGACCCGAACATGTTCCCGATCGGCTCGGGTGATCCGCAATATATCGGTTCCGCTGTGGAAACGATCGAGGGGATCCGGATGATCAAGGAAAAATATCCGGCATGTAAGACGATCCTCGGCTTAAGTAACATTTCCTTCGGTCTTCCGCCGGCCGGCCGCGAGGTGCTCAACGCCGTTTACTTGTACCACTGTACCAAGGCCGGATTGGACTATGCGATTGTGAACACGGAAGCGCTGGAGCGTTATGCTTCCATACCGGAAGAGGAAAGACAGCTGGCAGAGAACCTCATTTTCAACACTACGGATGAAACGCTTGCAGCTTTCGTCGCGCATTTCCGTGAGAAGAACGTAGAGAAGAAAGAGAAAATCTCCAATCTTTCTCTGGAAGAGCGACTCGGTTCCTATGTCATTGAAGGTACGAAGGAGGGTCTCATTCCGGATCTGGAGGAGGCGCTTAAGAAATATTCGCCGCTGGAAGTCATCAACGGTCCGCTCATGAGGGGAATGGAAGAGGTTGGCCGTTTGTTCAATAACAACGAGCTGATCGTCGCCGAGGTGCTCCAAAGCGCCGAGGTTATGAAGGCTTCCGTAGCGTTCCTTGAGCAGTTTATGGAGAAGAATGAGTCCGCCGTTAAAGGGAAAATCATTCTGGCAACGGTCAAGGGCGATGTGCACGACATCGGAAAAAATCTTGTTGAGATTATTTTGTCCAACAACGGCTATCACATTATAAATCTTGGGATCAAGGTACCGCCGGAGCAGCTGATCGAAGCGTACCGGAAGGAAAAGCCGGATGCGATCGGTTTATCAGGTCTTCTCGTGAAATCCGCGCAGCAAATGGTCATCACGGCCCAGGATTTAAAGAATGCCGGCATCGATGTGCCGATTCTGGTCGGCGGCGCGGCCTTGACCAGAAAGTTTACGAAAACGCGAATCGCCCCAGAGTACGATGGAATCGTTGTGTACGCTAAGGACGCGATGGACGGACTGGATATCGCCAACAAGCTGAGCGATCCGGAGCAGCGTAAAGTGCTGATTCAGCAGCTTCGAGAGAGCGTGGACTCGGATGTCAAGGAAGCCGGACGCAAGGAAGATCAGATGCCGGCGCTGACCCGGGTGAAGAGCTCCGACGTGGACCGCACGGTACCGGTACAGGTACCGCCGGACCTGGAGCGTCACGTGCTGCGTGATTATCCGATCAGCCACTTGATCCCTTACATCAACATGCAGATGCTGCTGGGTCACCACTTGGGTCTGAAGGGCAAAGTAGAGAAGCTGCTGGCGGACAAGGATCCGAAGGCGGTACAGCTGAAGGAAACGGTGGATCAAATTCTGGAGGAGGCGCAGCGCGAAGGCGCCATCAAAGCACACGCCATGTACCGCTTCTTCCCAGCTCAGTCGAACGGCAACGAGGTGCTTGTGTATGATCCTCAGGATCATACGAAGGTGCTGCAGAAATTCACGTTCCCGCGGCAAGGAACGGAGCCGTTCCTCTGCTTGGCCGATTATCTAAAGTCGGTTGACAGCGGAGAAATGGACTACGTAGGCTTCCTGGTTGTTACGGCAGGTCATGGCGTTAGCGATCGTGCTACGATCATGAGAGATAAGGGGGATTATCTCCGCTCTCACGTGCTTCAGGCGACGGCGCTTGAGACCGCAGAGGCGTTCGCTGAGCGTGTTCACCAAATGATGCGCGACGTATGGGGCTTCCCGGATCCGGCCGATATGACGATGCAGGAGCGTTTCGGGGCGAAGTACCGCGGCCAACGGTTCTCGTTCGGTTATCCGGCGTGTCCGGATCTGGACGACCAGAAGCAGCTGTTCGCTCTCCTCAAGCCGGAGGATATTGGAGTGGAGCTGACCGAAGGCAGCATGATGGAGCCGGAAGCTTCCGTATCGGCCATTGTTTTTGCTCATCCGCAGGCAAGATATTTTAATGTGGAAAAAAGTTAGGCATACTACACAGGGTGGGGCATGAGCTGCCTCACTCTTTCCTTTATCGATAAGAAATCATCATGAAACGGAGTCGGTCGGTTTGGAGCTTTATTTTCTCGGCACAGGGGCGGGAATGCCATCTAAGGAACGCAACGTAACCTCCGTTATGTTGAATCTGCTGGCCGAGCGGAATTGTTACTGGATGTTTGACTGCGGGGAAGGCTCGCAGCATCAGATTTTGCGATCCCCTGTCAAAATGAGCAAGCTGGAGAAGCTGTTCATCACACATCTTCACGGAGATCATCTCTACGGATTACCGGGTCTTCTGTCGAGCCGTTCCTACCTTGGAGGAGAGCAGCCCTTCACAATTTATGGTCCTAAGGGGATTAAAGCCTTTATTGAGATGGTACTGCAGATCAGCCAATCCCACTTGATCTATGAGCTTACCATCATTGAACTGGAGAAGGACCGGCAAGGCTTATTGTTCGAGGACGCAGGCTTCGAGGTACATGTTGCTCCACTTGTTCATCGGGTGGAGAGCTTCGGTTATCGAATCGTTGAGAAGCCGCAAAAGGGACAGCTGCAGGTACAAAAGCTGAAGGAGCTTGGGCTGGCATCGGGTCCCTTGTTCGGCAGAATCAAACGGGGAGAAGATATCGCACTGGACGACGGAACGGTGCTGAAGGCAGCGGACTTCGTAGGTCCTTCAAGCGCCGGCCGGGTCGTGACGATTCTGGGCGATACGCAGCCTTGTCCTGGCAGTCTAGAGCTGGCGAGAGGGGCGGATGTTTTGGTGCATGAGGCAACTTTCGCGGAACATAAGAAGCAGCTGGCCATAGATTACGATCATTCCACTGCGATGGATGCGGCCAGAACGGCCCATGAGGCGGGCGCCAAGCACTTGATACTGACTCATATCAGTTCCAGATATCAAGGAGCGGAGGCGGAGCTGCTTGTGCAGGAGGCCAAAGAAATTCATGAGAACACCTATTTGGCGCACGATCATTTTCGATTCGAAATTCCAGCTGTGAAGCGGGATGCATCTTTGTAATGGAGATGAGGCCCCCGTCCCTTGAAGGGAACGGAGGTCTCCGATAAAGCAATACCCTATTGATTTCGTTGGTTAAGCGCCTCATCCCTAATTTCGGAACGGAAAGAGCTTAAGCTCTCGCGGCGGCGGGCATTCTTCTCAAGGATTTGTTCCTTGTCTTGAGGCGTAATCTCGTCCGCATGCTCGGCAAGATACTCTTCCGCTTCTTCCAGGTTGGCGATGGTATGGTTAATATTGCTTTGCAGATGCTCTACATTGTCGGCTCGGTTATCCGGTTTGGCCATGTTGCGATCAACTCCTTCGAAATAGTGGTTGCTCGGCGCATCAGCGCCACCATTACGATGCCACTTCGTTAGGGTCTATATGCACAGTAAGTTGCAGGAAGGGGACTTGTACAACGTGCAAGGCTTTGCTATTTTACTTGGTTATTATTTGCTTGGAACTTGGCTTCAAGGGGCACTTCAGCTTCCGCTGCCGGCCAATGTGATCGGACTCCTGTTGTTTACCTTAAGTTTATTTGCAGGCATTGTGAAGCTCGAATGGGTGGAGCAATCGGCACAGTTTTTGATACAGCATATGCTTTTATTCTTTACCCCCTTCGTCGTGGGGACGATGGTATTTTTTCCTCTAATCGGCGAGCAGGCCGTGGTCATTCTGATCAGTTTGTTCGGTAGCACGATTGGCGTTCTGCTCATTACCGGGTGGACCGTTAAGCTGACTCGGCTTCGTGGGAAGGAGAAGCAGCATGATGCTGGCTGAGCTTTCAAATACACCGCTGTTCGGCGTCTCACTGACGGTCATCGCCTATGCCTTATCCTTGTCGGTACATAACAAATACCGAAAACTGCATCCGCTATTTCTTTGCTCAGCCGTAATCATCGTGGTATTACTTCTATCAAAAATACCATATGAATCTTACCGCCGTGGCGGCGATTATATCACTTTTTTCCTGGGACCTGCGACCGTTGCCTTAGGTGTTCCTCTGTATAAAAACGCGAGTAAAATCCGCAGCAGCTTCGTCTCCATCGTAACCGGTATTACGGCAGGCACGCTTAGCGCTTTGCTGCTGTCGGCCGGACTTGTTTGGAGCCTGGGCGGCTCGATGGAGCTTCTCATCACAATGATGCCGAAGTCGGTAACCTCTCCCATTGCACTGGAAATTTCTCGACAAGCCGGAGGGATCCCGGAGCTGACGGCTGTTCTTACGGTGCTGACGGGTCTTATCGGCAGTATGTTCGGACCGGGTCTGCTGCGGGTGGCAGGCGTTCGGGACGATATTGCTCTCGGCACGGCTATCGGCACCTCGGCCCATGGCATCGGCACGGCCCGGGTCATCCGAGACTCCGAGCTGCAGGGCAGTGTCAGCGGCTTTGCCATGGGGGTAACGGCGATTTTGACCTCATTCCTATTTATTCCTTTATATGCTTGGCTTCATTAAAATGTGGAAGGAGCTGCTCTGACGAGCAGCTTTTTTGCATTCTCCTATTTTTTCCATCCTTACAAAAGCTTAAAAATCCGAAAACGTTCGCTTAATATTCGAATGCTACGCTGAGCTGGATAACATCTTCATCCATCCAAGCCTCAGAAAGAGGGTGCCTATTGATGATTGAATCCGCTGGCAGTCTTACCGCGCCGCTATCCTATCTTACCGTAGCCCTGGCGGCAAATGATCAGGAAGTGGAGCAGGCATTGCGGCTCCGGTATCAAGTGTTCGTGGAAGAAGAAAAAAACATGCTGATGCGCACGGAATCAGGACTAGAGCGGGATGAATACGACGTTTATTGCGATCATCTGATCGTTAAGGATGTGCAGACGGACACGGTCGTCGGGACTTACCGGCTGCTTCCCGGTGAACGGGCCATCCGGAATATCGGATTTTACTCAGAGACGGAATTTGACCTCAGCTCCTTCGGCGACTACAAACGCCATGCCTTGGAGCTGGGCCGAAGCTGCATCGATCCGGCTTATCGCGGCGGCCGGGCGATTCAGCTGCTGTGGGAAGGCATTGCCTCTTATATCACCGAGCATAACTATCAATACTTGATCGGCTGTGCCAGCGTACACCTGCATAAGCTGGAGGAGCTGAACCCTATCTATACGATGCTCAGGAAGAAGGGGGTCATCACGGACCGTTACGGTATCCGGCCGCTGGAGACTCACCGGATTCAAGGACTGGGCATGATGGAGACCGAGCAATCGGAGAAGGAGATTTTCCGCCAGCTGCCGCCGCTGATGAAGGGCTACCAGTGGCTTGGCGCAGAGATCGGGGGAGACCCTGCTTACGACGCCATTTTTGATACGGTCGATTTTTTCATCATTCTAGAACGGGATCGCGTGACAAGACGATATAAAAAGCACTTCCTGAACAGGTAAGGTGATGGTGTTTGTACGAATGGATCGGGAAGGTAACGGGAAATGAGCAGAAACGAAGGCAGCTGGCTGCTCTGTGCAGGCGGCTTCCAGACAGCCTCCTGCTGTTCCTGTGCAGGGCATCGGCCTTTATGCTATATGCTTTAGCCGGCAAAAACGTAAAGCGAACGGTTCTATCCAACATGTCCGATTTGCTTCCCGGACGTACGCCGCGCGAGCTGCAGCGATATCGATACAGATACTTTGAAAATATTGTGATAACGCTCTACGAGCTGCTTATGGAATCATTTGAGTTGGAGGAGAGCGGCGCGCGGCGTTTTCAGGTAGAAGGAGAGGAACACCTGTCGGAGGCACTGCGGCGGGGACGGGGGGCTATTGTCTATACGCCGCATGTCGGCAACTTTTTCTATTACTACTGGTACTTGTGTCAGAACTATTCCTGCCTCACCGTAGTCACAGCGGGAAGTCCTGAGCTGCGACCGTTGTATCTTACGTTTCAGGCCATGGGTTGTACCGGCTTAGATTATGATGAAACGCCTCCGCTGGAGCTGTTTCGCAAGCTGCGCAGGCATCTTCAGGCAGGAGGGGTCGTGTTTCTCCTCGGTGATTTCTGGAGACCGTCGTTTCCCCGGTCCCGCTTCTTCAGTCGGGTAACACGCACACCGGATGGGGCTGCAACGCTGTCGATCGATCAGCTGGCGCCGGTGATTCCCTTCTACGGCTGGCGGGAACAAGGCTTTACACACAGGCTGCGGTTCGAGCCTCCGCTTCATCTCTATACGTCCTACTCAAAAGCGACACGGTCGGATGCGACGAGGGTTTTGAACCGCTTCATGGAGCGGGTGATCCGGGAGCGCCCGGAGGAATGGTTTTACTGGTTTAATGCTCAGGAGCGCTGGGAGGAGGAACAGGAGCCGGGAATGGCCGATGCTGCTAAGGAGAGTTCGGCTCATACGGCGTAACGGAGGTGACTGGCATGGATACGGGAAGCCATTTGTTGTTCGGAGCTACACTAGCCGGTTTAGCGATGCTTCATCCGGTCGCAGCGGCAGAGCCCGAGGTCGCTCAAGCGATACTCGTTGCAGCATTAGCGGGGTCACATGCTCCTGATTTGGACACGATTGCGAGATGGAAGGGATATGCTGCCTACATTCGAGTACACCGGGGGGTTACGCATTCCCTTCCCGCGCTGTTGGCGTGGCCCTTACTTTTATCCTTGCCGATTGCGTGGCTGTTCGGTGTCATGCAGCATTGGCTGCTGCTTTATGGATGGTGCTTCGCGGCCGTCGGGTTCCATGTTTTCCTGGACTGGTTTAATGCGTATGGCGTGCAGTGCTTTCGTCCGTTTTCCAAGCGGTGGCATCATTTGGATGTATTGGCTTTGTTCGAGCCCTTTTTGTTTGCGCTGCATGCGGCGGGCTTAGTGGCTTGGGTTGCGACGGACAGCAATCCCGGCGTGATGTTCCTGACGATCTATGTGATGACCTTCCTCTATATCGGGATTCGGACGCTTCAGCATAGTCAGCTCATAGGGTGCGTGAGACAGGAGCTGAGCCCGGACGGCGTTTGTCATGTGGTGCCCAGCATGCATTGGTTCCGATGGCAGTTTGTGCTTGAGACAAAGCACTGCTTTTATACCGGGATCATTCAAGGGCGAAGGATTGTCGTAATGGATGTATATCGTAAGGACGAGGACAACGCGATCGTCACGGCTACACTTGGAACCGATGGGGTGAGGGCGTTTTTACATTTTGCCCAGCGTGTATATGTGAAGTGGACCGAGAAGAAGGATGGCTACATCGTGGAATGGAGAGACGTCCGCTTCTGGTATAATCACAAGCTTCCGTTCGGGGTTGATGTACAGCTGGATCGCGATCTGAACGTGGTGCATCAGCGAGTTGGCTGGCGGAAAAAAGCTTGGGATCCGCCCTTTGTCTAGCTAAATACGAATGTGTATTTCAAGTAGCAGCTGCTCGTACCGGACATCGATTCCTTCGGGGAACGCATTTCGCTGTATAAATCGTCGAATATCTCGTAATTGGCATGTATAACGGGTACGCAAACGGAGATAATAGATTGGGTGAAAAACCCATCACGATATCGAACCAGGGAGGTACTGCGTCATGGACTTTACGAGTCAGGATATCGCTGTGATTGAACAAGCTCTGCAATTGGCAATGAAGGTGCAGGGAAACGAGTCGAAGGCTCATCAATTTCGCGAGGTGCTCGCCAAGCTGCAGGCGAATGCAACGAGCGCGCTCACTGCATCGGTTGGCCATGAAGACAGTGCAAGGGAAGACGGGTTTCGATACGATTACGATGATTCCTCCGACCTGCTGTAAACCGTGGGTACTTTTCCCGGGAAAGCGCAGGATACGACAGCCTTCCGCCTATTTCGGCGGCGGACGGAGCGGAGCTTCGACGCTATTTCTGTTAAAAAGACCCGACTCGGCGTTACAGCGCCGTTCGGGTCTTCTTTCTATGTCGAGCGGAGATGAGCTCCGCCGCCTGGATGCCGCTAAGGGTCACCATAGGGGTGCCGCCGCCGGGATGCGTCGTACCTCCAACATAATACAAGCCTTGCACCTTACGGTCGGCAAGGGAAGGGCGGAAGAAGGTCGGCCCCCAGCCATGCGAAGCGTTACCGTATAACGCGCCGGCGAAGGCACCGGTCTGATCGGCAATGGACTGAGGCGTGTAAATTGCCTCTTCCTCAATAAGCGGCTCTATTGTGTCCAGCTTCAGGCAGTCGGCAAGCCGATTGAGGATGAACGCCCGGTAGGCGCGGATTTCCTGCACCGACAGCTGTTTGAGAGGCGAGGAAGGCGTCTTGGCCAGTGCCGGAACATTGGTGAGCACATAAAGATTACTTCCCGCCCCATTAAGTCCACCTCGTTCAGGCTCGCTGTAGGAAGAATTACACACATACAGCGCCGGGGAGGAAGGCCAGCAGCCTGCATCGAACATGTCTGCGAATTCCGACCCGTAATCCTTCGGGAAAAATAAGTTATGGTGGTGAAGCCCTGTCATCGGCTTCTTTAGGCCCAGCAGACAGAGGAATCCCGAGCTGGACAGCGAAGCGCGGCTTTGCTGCGGCTGATCGTATAGAAGCTTTTGCGTTGTGTGAACGTCAACATTGGAGACGACGAAATCCGCCTCGAACCGCATCCCGGCTGCTTGAACCCCTAGTACAGTCCCACGCTTATGCTCGATTCGCTCTGTTACAGCCCCCTTGCGGATCGTCACGCCTGCTTTGCGGGCCAGCCGCTCCAGCACCTCAATGAGCTTGTAATTACCTCCCTTCAAGTAATAGACCCCCCGGATCAGCTCGAGATAAGCAATCATGGAGAGGGTTGCAGGGGTTTGACCGGGTGAAGAGCCTACATAAGTTGCGTAGCGGTTCATCATCGCAAGAAGACGCGGATCCCGAAAGAAGCGGCGGTGGAACGCATCCATCGCCGTAAAGGGATGTACGGATAGCAAGGCCACGCCCAGCTTGGGGGAGACGTAATCCTGCCACCCTGCGAAGCTGCGGCTGAAAAACTGCTCCTCGGCGATCGTATAGATCCGTTTCACCTCTTGCAGATAACGTTGAAAGCCTTTGCGATCGTCCGCGGAGAAGGTGGAGAGCTGCTCCTGCATTCGGTCCGGATCGGTGGACAGATCGATGACGCTTCCATCCTCGAAGTGATTGCGGCTGTTCACGTCCAGCTTCAGGAAGTGCAGCTCCGGATCCAGAGGCTCGCCGGCCGCCTCGAACACCTTTTCGAATATCCAAGGCATCGTCAGCGTCGAGGGTCCGAAATCAAATGCATACGCTCCGAGCTTCACCTGCTGAAGCTTTCCTCCCAGCGTCTCGTTTTTCTCCAGCAGCGTGATGTTGAAGCCGCGGGAAGCGAGCAGGATGGAAGTAACCAGACCGCCGATGCCGCCTCCGATAATGACGCCTTTCCCAGTAGCACTCATGAGAAATATCTTCTCCCTTTCCAATGATAACCAAGCTTTCGAACGGACAAATACCAGGAACGAAGCGCAAGCGCAATGATAGAAATAAAGCTCACGGGGAGCAGCAGGCACCAGCCCATGGGTACCCCGAAACGCCGGTCGACGATAAGCTTTTGCAGAACTCCCGCGGTTAGCGCTACGGCACTTAGTGCCGCAAGCATGATGTGCCCCTTGTACAGCGCTATAGGCAAAAGAAGCAGAGGTGATACATAGATCAGCAGATAAAATAACAGCAGGGCGAACAACAGTACGGCGGAGCGTCCCAGCCCGGTAAACATGTTTTTGGCGAAGCCCTGCCATACTCCAGAGGGCGTAGCATACATCTCGCAGCCGACCAGACCGCTTACATCGATAAGGCTGACCTTGCTTCCGGCTGTTTTTACGGCCGTGGCCATGTCCATGTCCTCAATGAGCGAGCTGCGGTGTGCGGCATGCCCTCCGATCAGCTCGTAGGCCTCACGGCGATACAGCATATATGCCCCATGAGCGGCAACGAAGCGGGGATCCGAGGAGCGCTCCACGAAGCGCAGCGGCAAATGCAATGCGATTACGAAGTGCAGCATCGGCAGTACCAGCCACCCGAACGCATGGCTTGAGATGATTCGAGGGAAGCCTGTGACGAGCCCGGCCTTTCGCACCATGCCTGTCCGAACCAACGACGAGAGCATCGACGGAGAGTGAACGGTATCGGCATCCGTGAACAGCAGCCATTCTCCTTGCGCCGCCTCCGCCAGTTGGTGGCAAGCATAACATTTGCCAACCCAGCCTTCGGGAAGAGGGCTTCCGTGCAGGATCCGTAGCTTGGGAAACCGCAAGGTTAGCTCCTGCAGCATTGTGGGAGTAGCGTCCTCCGATTGATCATCGAGACAGATGACCTCATAGGAAGGGTACTCCTGCCGAAGCAGGCTTTCCAAGCAGCGCGTGATATTGTCCTGCTCATTGCGGGCCGGAACGAGAACCGAGACATAGGGAAGCGGCTCGCCGGTCCCTTGTACTGCAGGACGCGGCCAACCGCGCAGATTCCAAGCAACCCACAGTGTAAGCAGGATCGAGACCCCGGCAAGAATAGCAGCCAGTACGATGATCATTGTGTAAACTCCTTTATTAGGCTCTGCGGAAAAAGCGGACAAAACGCTCCGAGGTAGAAGCGCAGCCCGTCAGCAAGGAGGTGTATCCTGCGGCCTCGCCCTGAATGACTCCGAACCGCAGCTCATTCAGCTGCCTGGTGAGATGCTCCTCGATAAACGCTAGCTTATCTGCGCGAATGAGCTTATTGCTGATCCAATTCGGCAGGGGATCCCCCAGACAAACAAAGGCTTCCGGCCTCTGGTCCTCCAGGAAGCTGTAATAGAGCGATACAGGCACGGTCTGTACCTCAGGCAAACGTTCAAGCAGGAATCCGATGCCGGGGCGGCAATCGAGCGGCCGGATGTCCTGATGCCGAATTTTCCCTTGCGGGAACAGCCAAAGCGAGGTTCGCGGACGGGAGAGCAGCCTAACGCTGAGCTCCAGGGCTTGTCTTGTTTCCCGTAACGAATCCGGATGAATTGAGAAGGCGCCCAGCCGGCGAAAAAAGCGGAATCGGCGTAAGCCCTCTTCACTCATCATGACGTGAGCGTCCTGAAGCAGCAAGCCTCGATTCACTTGGAAAGCAAGCAAGCCGTCCCACCAGCTGCAGTGGTTAGCAACATACACGGTAGGACGGAGCGGATCAATGGCCAAGCTGCTCCGGACATGGATTTTGTGAAAGAAGCGTCGAAGCAGCCTGCGGTTGTAAAGCTCGAATAAGGCTTCGAAGCGGGCGTTCTTGGCAGGCGTGATCATGCGGCCTCCTCCTTGCGCTTCCAAAGAAACAGGATCGACAGGAGAGCGACATTCGCACCGGCTGCCCACCACAAGCCCGTACGAAGGGCCAGTGTCAGGAAGAGCGACTCCAAAGTCAACAGCAGCAGCCACGGGATAAAAGGGCCATAGGCTGAGGAGCGTCCGGCCTCCCGGTCAAAATATTCGTCATGCAAAAAATTAATAATATTAATAATGAGTAGAGCTGTAACTAACCAGCAGACAAAGTTGCTTAAGGGCACCGAGTAAAAATCCGGCAGTGTGGGAGTGCCGTGGTCGGGAGCCGCCCAGCTCCAGTACCTTTTCTGACTGGCTACCGGGTCCAGCAGGAGATCCATGGAGGTCACCATGATGGCAGCCCAAACGGCCGGAAGCCAGAAGTGGCGGCGCCGCGCCCGTCTGCGGCTGCGGAGCAGGCTTTCTTTGTCCGGGGACAACGCCTGCTGGACCGTAAGTCCCTTCCACAGCTTGCGGCCTGCCTTCACCGGTGCAAATGCCTTGGCGATAACAAGAAGCATGATCCATGCGAACGGGATCGCCAGCGGCACGCCGAATACCAGCGGAGCAAAGGAGGGGCCGTAGCTGTAGGAGCCGAACCAGCGTCCCGTATGGACGCCGATCCATTCGGCCGTATAGGATATACTGGCACAAACAACGATGAGAATCAGCGCCTGCCGGACCCCGTACCTGCCAATATACCAAATACCGGCAGTAACGCCTCCCAGAATCAAATAAAAGCTGTTGGCCCACTCCAGCCAAGCAGGCAGCAGGTCCCCGGTAATGAGGATGTATCCGCAAAGAAACCACAGCACATAAAGGACCGTGATACCGTTCGACCAGGACCTCAGCATGTAAATCGCCCTTGCGTCTCCAGTTCAATGCTCGATTTGCTCCATGTATTGCGTTTGGCCAATAAAGAAATCATCAGGGTCACCTTCTTCATGTTGGATACTCGGACACGGGAGGAGAAGACGTCGCCATGACGCAAGCGGCTCTCGACCAGAATCTGACGGTAGATCAAGGCGGCGGAGGCCAGAGCCAGTCGGCTGTCCCGCGGGTAGTGAAGCTGTGCAGATAAGCCTTCGTTATAACACTCCTCGGCCCATTCGGCCAAATGACGGAACAGCGGCGCCCAGCCCCGGGCACTGCTTCCGGCGGCGATATCCTGCTCGCTGTAACCATACCGGCTCATGACATCCTCAGGCAAGTAAACCCGGCCGCGCTCGTAATCTTCCGCCACATCACGGAGAATATTCGTAATTTGCATGGCGACGCCGAGCTTGACAGCCTTGCGCTTCATGTCATCGGAATGTACGGGTGAGAGCACCGGCAGCAGCATCAGCCCTACCGTCCCGGCTACCAGATAGCAGTAATGCTCCAGCTCCGCCTGAGTCCGATAACGAAATTTCTTAAGGTCCAGGCGCTGGCCGAGGACCATATCCCAGAAGGGGGCGGCATCCATCGGATACCGGTCGAACACATCCCGTAAAGCCAGCCAATGCGGGTGCGGTTCGGGTCTGCCTGACAGCATGCGGTCAAAGGATATTTCAAATTCATTCAACAAAGGGACAGCCTGCCCGGGCTGCCCGTCGACGATATTGTCCACGGTACGGCAAAACGCATAAATCGCCCATACCGCATTGCGCTTATCCACGGGAAGCACGGAGAATGCCCGGTAAAAGCTGGAGGAATGCTTCTTCACAACCTCCTCGCAGACTGCGTAAGCATCCGTTAACGTACTTTTCATGACCATCACCTCGTGATAGATTCCGGCAGTGCCGGTATGGAATCATTTAATGTTATACAAACTTTGTACATTGAAAAGGGATACTTCCCAAATCAAGTGTATAACGTTATACTAACATTATACAAATAAGTTTGACAAAGTCCATACAAAATAAATGACTATCCGGGAGATGGCGAACATGAACAAGCGCAAGGTCATTATCGTCGGTGCGGGACCTGGCGGGCTTTCGGCGGCCATGCTGCTGGCCTCGAAAGGCTACGAGGTCGATGTGTTCGAGAAAATGCACTACTTGGGCGGAAGAACCTCCGGCCTGCAGCTGGGCGAATATCGTTTCGATCGTGGTCCGACCTTTTTAAATATGCCCCATATTCTGGAGGAGCTCTTTCGAGAGTCGGGACGCTCCGTTCACGATTACGTCAAGCTGGTGCCGATTGAACCCTTCTATCGGCTTGTATTTGAAGGGGCTCCCTTCTATGTATATAAGGAACCTGTACAAATGATACGGGAAATTACAAGGATGTTTCCTGGGAATGAGGAGGGCTATGAACGCTTCCTGCAGCAAGAGTCCCGGAAGCTGGAAGCGCTTCTGCCGATTTTGCAAAATAAGCATGATTCCCTGCTCGATTATTTGCATCCGAGGTTTCTGAAGGCACTTCCTAAGCTGACCTTGACCCAAAGCCTGTATAAGTGTCTCTCGGAATATTTTGACGACGAGCGGCTGCGGCTTGCGTTTACCTTTCAGTCCAAATATTTGGGGATGTCGCCTTGGGAATGTCCGGGAGCGTTCTCCATTCTTTCCTATATCGAGCATGCTTACGGAATTTATCATCCGATCGGCGGCTTGCATCGAATCACGGAGGCCATGGGAAATGTCGTTCGTGAACATGGGGGGAGGATTCATCTGGGTAAGGGAGTGAAGCGGTTGATTACGGCGGACCGCGGAGTGATCGGTATTGAAATGGAGGAGGGGGAGGATCGGTACGCCGATGAAGTCATAGTCAATGCGGATTTTGCGAACGCCATGTCCACGCTGGTGGATCCGGCCGCATCGGGCAAGTATACGGAAGCGAGGCTGAGGAAGAAAAATTACTCCTGCTCTACCTTCATGCTGTACCTTGGCGTGAAGCGGACCTACGATTTGCCGCATCATACCATTCTGTTTGCCAAGGATTATAAGCAAAATGTCGAAGAGATCGCCAAAACCAAGGTTCTCTCCGCCGATCCTTCGGTTTATGTGCAGAATGGCTCCGTCACGGACCCGACACTGGCTCCGCAAGGGAAATCTGCGATCTACGTGCTCGCCCCGGTCCCTAACAATCAAAGCGGGATTCGGTGGGAGCTGGAGAAGGAGGATTTTCGCAAACGCGTGCTGGAGAAGGTCATGACGGAGGGCGGATTTGCCGATTTGGAGGAGCACATTGAAGTAGAACATATGATTACTCCCTTGGACTGGGAGAGAAAGCATCATGTGTTTGAAGGGGCGACCTTCAATCTCGCACACCATTTGACGCAAATGATGTACTTACGTCCCCATAACCGGTACGAGGAGCTGGACGGCTGCTGGCTGGTCGGCGGTGGAACGCATCCCGGCAGCGGCCTGCCTACCATTATGGAATCGGCGCGCATTACGGTTCGGGGCATTCTTAAGAAGCATGGCGCATCGCAGGGAGAACTGCAATCGGTCGGAGGTGGCAGCCTATGATGGTGAAGCGGGAATCTCGTAAAATTGCCATCGTCGGCGGCGGGATTGGGGGCTTGACCGCGGCTTTGCTGCTCTCGTACCGGGGCCATAAGGTGACGGTATTGGAAAAGGGCTCGCGGCTCGGAGGACGGATGGCCTATGAGTCGGTGAAAGGCTTTCGAATCGATCAGGGACCGACCATTGTGCTGCTGCCCGGCATGATTCGCGGAGCGCTGCAAGCCGCAGGCGTAGACCCGAACCTTTTCGAGTTTCAGCAGGTGGACCCGCTCTACCGCATTCATTTCGAGGACGGACGGACGCTCACAAAGTGGACAGACAAACGCCGGATGGCACTTGAGATCGAACGAATGTTTCCTGGTGAAGGCGGCTCCTTTCTGAACTACATGGAAGTGATGCAGGAGCGGTTCAATTTGGGGTATAAGCAGTTCTTGAGTAAGGATTTCGTAAGAAAGCGCGATTTCTGGACTCCCGGCAACGTAAGGTCGTTGGTGAAGCTGAAGGCTTATTCCTCGGTACGGCAGGATGTCGCGCGATTTTTCCACGCTTCCCGGCTGCGGGAGGCTTACTCGTTTCAAACGTTATACATCGGAGGAAATCCGGAAGCTACTCCTGCGTTGTATTCGTTGATTCCCTTTTCCGAGCATGCGCACGGGATCTGGTATGTGAAGGGCGGCTATGCGGGCATGATCGGGAAGCTGGCGCAGCTGCTGGAGGAACGGGGTGTGGAGGTGAGGCTCAATACCGCTGTGGAGCAGGTGCTCGTCAGGGACGGCGAGTGTTACGGGATACGTGCTAAGGGCGTGTCGTGGGCATTTGACCAGGTGGTGCTGAACGGCGATTTTCCCATGACCCGTGCATTGCTTGGCGGGCAGAGAGGGAAAGGATGGGGAATGGCCAAAGCGTATGAGCCGTCCTCCGGGTGCTTCCTCATGTATTTAGGACTTAACCGTGTTTACGAGTCGGCTTCCGTACACCAATTCTTCTTTACGGACCGGTTTGCCGAGATGCTGAAGGATGTGTTTGTATCGAAAATCGTTCCTGAGCATCCGTGCCTTTACACCTTTCATCCATCGCTGATCGACAGCTCCCTGGCTCCCCCGGGCAAAGGGGTCCTGTATGTGCTTGTCCCTGTGCCGTCGGGCGACGGGGGGGCATGGGAGACGATGCGCGAGGCATTTGCCGACAGGATACTGGAGGAGCTTGAACGGCGCGGTTTTCCCGGTTTGCGGCAGGCTGTGGAGTGGCGCAAGGTAAGAACTCCGCATGAAGCGAAGCAGGAGGGCTTATATCAAGGCGGAAGCTTCGGCTTGGCGCCTACGCTGCGGCAATCCGGAGTGTTCCGGCCCCAGGTGCAGCCTTATGGGATCAAACGGCTGTTCGCGGTAGGAGCATCGATTCATCCTGGCGGAGGTGTGCCGATTATCATGCAGGGCGCGCGCCTGCTGGCAGAATTTATGGAAAGGCAGAGGGAAATTATGCATTGAACTGCGAACATGCATTCGATATAATGAAGGTATCGTGATTCCGAGAGGTGTATGATACCATGAACCGTTTAACGGGTAAGGTTTCTTCTATAGATGAAATGATCGAACTGATCCGCAACACCCCCGAGCTGATGGAGCAGGTGACCCACTGGCATACGATTCCTCCGCGGGAGGGACAGTATGACGACTTTCCCGATGGGCTGCACCCGCTGCTCCGGGAGGGGCTGGCGTCCAAGGGCATCCATCGCTTATATACGCATCAGGCCGCTTCGTTCCGCGAGGTGGCAGCCGGCAGGCACGTCGTAACCGTAACGCCGACTGCCTCCGGCAAGACACTGTGCTACAACCTGCCGGTGCTGCAGGGCATATTGAACAACGAGAGCGCGCGGGCGCTCTATTTGTTTCCTACGAAGGCGCTGGCGCAGGATCAGGTGGCGGAGCTTCACGAAATCGTGAACAAGATGGAAGTCGATATCAAGACGCATACCTATGACGGCGATACCCCGCCGACGGTTCGGCAGGCCATCCGCAACGCCGGACATATCGTTGTAACGAACCCCGACATGCTGCATTCCGCTATTCTTCCTCATCATACGAAGTGGGTCAAGCTGTTTGAAAATATTAAGTTCATCGTCATCGACGAGGTGCATTCGTACCGCGGCGTGTTCGGGAGCCATGTAGCGAACGTCATTCGGCGGCTGAAGCGGATTTGCCGGTTTTACGGCTCCAATCCACAGTTTATTTGCGCTTCCGCCACGATCGACAACCCGAAGGAGCACGCGGAGCGGCTTATCGGAGAGCCGGTGGCGCTTGTCGACCGCAACGGCGCTCCAGCGGGGGAGAAGCACTTTGTGTTCTATAATCCGCCTGTGGTGAATAAACAGCTGGGCATCCGCAAGAGCAGCGTGCTCGAAACCCGGCGCATCGCCGGGATGCTGCTGAAGCAGGGGGTGCAGACGATCGTCTTTGCACGCAGCCGGGTGCGCGTGGAGATTCTGCTGACCTACCTGCAGGAGCTTATTGCACACGAGCTGGGCACCAAGTCCATCCGCGGCTACCGCGGAGGCTATTTGCCGAAGCTGCGCAGGGAGATCGAGAAGGGACTGCGCAGCGGCGAGATTCGCGGCGTCGTCAGCACGAATGCGCTGGAGCTCGGCATCGATATCGGTCAGCTGCAGGCTTGCGTGCTGAACGGGTATCCGGGAACGATCGCAAGCACGTGGCAGCAGTCGGGCCGCGCGGGGCGGCGCCAAGAGAGCTCCATCACCTTCATGGTGGCGAGCAGCAACCCGCTGGACCAGCATATCATCCAGAACCCCCGCTTTTTCTTCGAGCGGCCGCCGGAGCAGGCCTTAATTCATCCGGATAACCTGATCATCCTGGTTGACCATGTGAAATGCGCGGCCTACGAGCTGCCCTTCGAGGAAGGGGAGAAGTTCGGAGACGAATCGCTCAAGGATATTCTGGAGTTTCTTACCGAGGAGCATATCCTGCACCGCGTGAAGAACCGCTGGTACTGGATGGAGCAATCGTTCCCTGCGCATGACATTTCTCTTCGTTCGGCTGCCCAGGAAAATATCATCATCATCGATATGACGAATGGAGCCCGCGTAATCGGCGAAGTGGACCGCTTCAGCGCCTTGACGATGGTGCACGAGGAAGCGATCTACATCCATGAAGGGGTTCAGTTCCAGGTGGAGAAGCTCGACTATGAGGAGAAGAAGGCCTACATCCGTGAGGTGAGCGTCGATTATTTCACGGATGCGAATTTGGCGGTGCAGCTGAAGGTGCTGCATGTGCACCGGGAATCGATGGATTTCGGGCTGCAGCGGCAATTTGGCGAGGTGACGGTCAATGCGAAGGCGACGATTTTTAAGAAAATCAAGCTGAGAACGCACGAGAACATAGGTTCCGGTCCGATCCATTTGCCGGAGGAGGAGCTGCATACGAGCTCCTATTGGTTTACATTCTCGGACGAAGCGGCGGAGGGCATGACGAACAATGACATGCAATTCGGCTTGCTGGGCTTGTCGAACGTGCTGGTACATATTGCTCCGATTTATTTGATGTGCGATCCGCACGATATTCGCGTGGTGCCTCAGGTCAAGGCGGTTCATAACAAAAAACCGACGATCTTCTTTTATGACCGCTACCCGGGCGGCGTCGGGTTAAGCGAGCGGCTGTACGAGGTGCATGGGGAGCTGTTGAAGGAAGCGAAGCGGCTGATTTCCTCCTGCGGCTGTTTAAGCGGGTGTCCGGCGTGCGTCGGTCCGATCGAAGAGGTCGGGCTGACCGGAAAGCAGCTGGCCCTTGCGCTGCTGCAGAAGGCGGAGGGAGCGCGATGAGCTCGCTTCGGGAACGGCTGCTGAGGCACAAGAAGGGGGAGGCTGCAGGCGGTTCGGGTGCTGCGGCGGAGAAGGAGGCGCCACGGGCTGACGAACGGGTAACGGCGTCCGAGTGGGCTGTCATCCAAGGGGAGCTGTACGAGACCGAATGGGGCTCCTTCGTGCTTCGCCGTGTAGTCTACGAAGAGGGTAAGCGGCACGGCCGATACGAAATTGACGATCTCCGCGGACAAGCCGGCCCTTTAAAGCTGCTGATGTCCGATAGTGAGGTTAGGCAAGCTGTGGAGACGAACGGAATCAGGCACGATCAGCTGCTGTTTTTGGACACGGAAACGACAGGCTTAGGCTTGGGTGCAGGGAATGTGCCTTTCATGATCGGGATCGGATATTACACTGACAACGGCTTCCAGGTAGAACAGATGCTGATCCGCCATCCGGGTGAAGAGCACGCCATGCTTTGCTATTTGCAGCAGAAGCTGGCCAAGCATCCGTATCTCGTTTCCTACAACGGGAAGACGTTCGACTGGCCAATTATTAAGAATCGTTATGTAATGAACCGGCTGAAGGCGGAGCATGAGCCGCTGGAGCATTTGGACTTTCTCTATCCGTCACGCAGCTTGTGGAGGAATACGCTGCCCTCCTGCCGGCTTGGGAAGGTAGAGGAAGCGAGGCTTCAGGTATTTCGAGAGGACGATGTGCCGGGTTCGCTGGCGCCGGAGCTGTATTTTCGTTATTTGGCGGAGCGTGATCCTTCCGTGCTGCAAGGGGTGTTCGTGCACAATGAGCTGGATTTGCTGTCGCTGGCGGGCTTGGCCATTCACTTTGTCAACCTGCTGCAGGGGCGTGTTCCTCTGCACGAGCTTCGTTCCTTTGGGTTCGAGGAGGTTTACCGCTTCGGGCTCTGGCTGGACAAGAACGGTTTGTCCGAGCGTGCGGAGCAGGTGCTAGATCAGCTTGCCTATGAGCTGCTTGAGACGGAAGCAGCAGACGGCGAGAAGGATGAACTCGTATCTGAGGATACAGGGTGCCTGCTGCCACTCGCCCAGTATTACAAGGGGCGGGAACGATACGCGCTGGCCTGCCGCTTGTGGAAACGGTATATTGCTCTCAAGGGAGAGAAGCCGACCTGTTCCTTGGAGCCGTATGTCGAGCTTGCGATGTATTACGAGCATAAGGAAAAATGTTATGAAAGTGCAATTGGCTACGCCGAGCAGGCTTTGAATAAGGTGTGGCAGCGGAGCGCCTTGAAGCGCTCGACACGGGGCAAAGGTCCGTCGACGGGGCGCCGGGCCTCGCAGGAGACCAAGGATGAATCGGCCGACCTGGAGAAGCGTCTGGAGCGATTGAAGAGAAAGCAGCTTTCCGGCTTGGGCCGGAATGGCCCCAGGAAGAACCGTGCTGCTGTTACGGATAAGAAGCCGCCGTCACTGACGTCACGCAACCTGCTGCGCAAGGCGTCGTCTGATGAGCAGCTGAGCTTCACTATCGAATAGACGTATAAAACCGCCTCTTTATGGGAATCTAGTGGAAATGACTTTGCTTTTTTATATAAGCTGCATTTCTACTTAGACAATGGAGGAGGAACGCCTATGCCGGAGCTTCCGGAGATGGAGAACTACCGCAGCCTGCTGAGCGGACGTATGGTAGGCAGAACGATTACCGGCACGGAGGTGGAGCGGGAGAAGTCCATCAATGTGAACCCTGCCGACTTTCATCGGCTGGTAACGGGTCAATCGGTCCGTTTCATCGAGCGGAGAGCCAAGCATTTGCTGTTTCATCTGACGAACGGGTATGTGCTTCTTCTGCATCTGATGCTGGGCGGTTCCATGTTCTTCGGCAGGCATGAGGAGAAGCCGGAACGTTCCGTACAGGTACGGTTAAGCTTTGGAGAAGAGCATTTGTTCTTTATCGGCTTGCGGCTTGGTTACTTGCACCTGCACGAAGAGCATGCAGTAAGGGAGCTGCTGTCCAAGCTCGGACCGGAGCCCTTCGATCCCGCACTGACGGTGGAGCGCTTCACAAAGCTGCTGCGCAGCCGTAAGGGAACGCTCAAGAGTAATTTGGTGGACCAAAGCTTCCTATCGGGCATTGGTAACTGTTATTCCGACGAAATCTGCTTCAGTGCGGGACTGCTGCCGGCAAGACAGACTGCAGCACTTACCGAAGAGGAGAGCGGCAGGCTGTACGCTTCCATGCATCAGGTGCTGCGGGAAGCTACCGGCCATGGCGGTTACATGGATATGCCGTTGTTTGAAGGCGATCGGCTGACCGGAGGCTTTGACAGCCTATGCCGGGTGTATGATCGGGAAGATGAGCCCTGCGTCCGCTGCGGCCATCCGATCGTTCGCCAGGATGTCTCTTCCAAGAAATCGTACTGCTGTACGAATTGCCAGCATTGACGGGGGGAGGGAGTACTCTATGAAGATCGGCTGTCATATCAGCATTCGGCACGGTTATTATGATGCGGCTCGTACGGCGGTGGCTATTGGGGCCACCGCATTTCAGTATTTTCCGAAAAATCCCCGCAGCCTTACCGTAAAGTCCTACAACGAGCACGATGCCCGTAAATGTTCGGATTTTTGCAAAGAGCACGGCTTGGCGTCCATCGCCCATACGCCTTACCCGACCAATCTTGCCGCAGACGAGGGACCGCTCCGGCAGGCAACCGTTGCCTCGCTGAAGAATGATCTGGAGATAGCCGACGCGTGCGGCTCGCTGGGGATTGTGGTGCATTTTGGCAAATATAAGGGAGCAGACCCGTTACAAGGCTATAAAAATATTATACAATGTATCAATGAGGTGCTGAAAGGATATGCGGGGCAGGCTCTGCTGCTCATCGAGAACCAAGCGGGAGAAGGCTCCAGAATGGGGACGACGCTGGAGGAGCTGGTGCAGATTCGCAGTCTGTGCGCAAGGCCGGAGCAGGTCGGGTTCTGCCTGGATACATGCCATGCGTTCGCAGCCGGGTTATGGTCCGATGCACCGGACGGCTGGCAGCGGCTGGAGCAGCAGGCGTTATCTCTTGGCTATATGCAGCAGCTTCGGGCGATCCATCTGAACGACTCCGTCTATCCGAACGGCGCAGGCAAAGACAGGCATGCCATGATCGGCCGAGGGGAGATCGGAGAGCAGCGGTTTCGTACCATGCTTCGTTCCGTTCATGTCGCCAGGCTGCCTATGGTGCTCGAAACATCCGTTCCGGAAGGCGGCACGCATGCCGGAGAAATAAGCTATGTGAAGGAGCTGGCCGGAATATGATTCATGTCTATTTGGACGATTACCGTCCTTGTCCCCGAGGGTTTACCCTTGCTACGAATGCAGAAGAGTGTACCTTACTGCTTCAGGAATGCGAGGTCGATATCTTGTCCTTGGACTATGATCTCGGCTGGGGACAGGAGACCGGGATGGACGTTGTCCGCAGACTGATCGCTTCCGGACGTTATCCGAGACGCATTTATTTGCATACCTCGAGTGTGAGCGGCAGGCTTCGAATGTTTGAAGCTCTCTATATGAACAAGCCTCCGCAGGTGGAGCTGACGAACGGGCCGATGCCCGTGGAATTAATCATGGAAATAGCCAAATACATGGAATAGGTAGTGGTAGCTAATGTCGCAAGTTGTGTCCTTATCGCAAATTTCGTTTATTCGTGAAAACCGCAGCATTTTATCCGAAGTGGAATGGAACGTTAAGCCTGGAGAGCATTGGGTCATTCTTGGGAAGAACGGCTCCGGGAAAACAACGATTCTTGAATTGATTACCGGGTATCAATTTCCAAGCCGCGGACGCGTGGAGGTACTGGGCAATATTTTTGGCCAGTGCGACGTACGCGAGGTGCGCAAGCGGATCGGCTACGTCAGCCAATCGCTGTTTGAGAAGCTCGGACCGTCGGATTCGGTCTGGGAAGTGGTTGCTACAGGAGAGTACAGCTTCCTGCGTTTCTATGAGGAAATTCCGGAAGAAGTGAAGGAAAAGGCGCTCACGATGCTGGAGCGGGTTCGGATCCGCCACCTCGCCGGCCAGCCGCTTATCTCCTTATCGCAGGGAGAGCGGAAGAAGGTGCTCCTCGCGCGCGCTTTGATGACGAACCCGTCGATTCTAATCATGGACGAGCCGTGTGCAGGGTTGGACTTGTTCGAAAGAGAGCGTCTGCTGCAGGATATTAACGAGCTGGGCAGGCAGCAGCTGACCGTAGTGTATGTGACGCATCATATTGAAGAGATTGTGCCGATGTTCACTCATGTGATGCTGCTGAGCGACGGACAAGTGATTGCGCAAGGAGAGAAGCAGCAGGTGCTTACGGAGGAAAATTTAGTAAAGGCGTATCAGGTGCCGATCCAGCTGGAATGGTTCCGAGAGCGCCCTTGGATTAAGGTGCTGTAATGAGCGAAAACGGAGCTGTATTCATAGGTACATCAAATCACGGCTTTGCTCAACAGGCTCAAGAGGAAATTCGCCGTTTGTTCGGAGGAGCGGTAAAGTACCAATGGCTCGTCCCCGGAGAGGTATTTCTGGCACGGCTTGAGGAGGCTTCCTGGGAAGAAACGGTACGGGTCGTGACGGAAAGCGAGCCTGTATTCTTAAGACATCTGCATCCCGTAAACGGGCAAGAAGCGTGGAACGGGAGCTTGGAAAGCTTGGTAGAGGCTCTTCGGGAAAAGCTGGTGCAGCACTCGGCTATCGCAGCGGGGGAGCGGGTGGCCGTTCAAGTCCGAAAAACGGAGCACGCGGCACCCGGGGTTTCGCCCTCGTCGGTGAAGCACGCCTTGGACGAGGTGCTGACGGTGAAGCCTGGAATCGTTCCCGTCGTTAGGGAAGCGGAATGGATCATCTCGCTTTTTCTTACGGAGGACTTGATCTACTGGGGCATCTCGAGGCCTTCCGATAACTTGTCCGATTGGCCGGGGGGAGCCGTCCGGTATCGCAAGGAGGAAGGGCAGGTATCTCGCGCCAAGTTTAAGCTGCTGGAGGCGGAGCAGACGTTCGGGCTTGATTTTACCCAATATCGCGCTGCACTTGATGTAGGAGCAGCCCCCGGAGGCTGGACCTCTCTCCTGCTCGAAAGAGGGCTCGACGTTACCGCAATTGACCCGGCAAAGCTGGATCCGGGCGTTCTAAAGCATCCGAAGCTGACGTATTATCAGAAAAACGCAGGCGATGTTAAGCTGAAGCCGGACTCGTTCGATTTACTCGTGTGCGACATGAGCTGGAGTCCGCGTCAGATGGTGAAGCTGATCCAAGGCTTGCTATATTCGCTCAAGCCGGGCGGGACGGCGATTATTACGCTGAAGCTGATGCACGGTAAGGCGCTGCAGTCGCTGCGTGAGGCGACGGAAGACTTCGAACCGCAGCTGTCGCTCCAGAAGGCGAAGCAGCTGTTCCACAACCGCGAGGAGCTAACGCTCTTTCTCGTGAAGAATGGGTAGGGATCCCCAGTTGAGTATAGAGCATCGACCGGATAAGCAATTTTGGAACGACATTTATGTTCGCAGCAGCGTTCGCGCGGCGGCCTACGATTCATGGCTGGATAAGTACAGCGGCGAGCTGGAGCATTTCCGAATGACGCCTGTTTTGGATTTGGGCTGCGGCGCAGGAAATAACACGCTGTACTTGAGTGAGAGAGGCTTTCCCGTTATCGCGTGTGACTTTTCGGAAGAGGCGCTGCGCTGTGTTCGCACGATCGTTCCGGCTGTGGAGACACTGCTGCTGGACTTGACGGAACCGCTGCCTTTTCCCGACGAATCGGCTCAGCTGGCGATAGCAGATCTAAGCCTGCATTACTTTCCTTGGGAGCAGACAAAGCATATTGTCAGTGAGATACGCCGTTTGCTTAAGCCCCGTGGAGTATTACTGTGCAGGGTGAACTCTACGAAAGATGTGGCTTACGGAGCTGGACAGGGCGAGCTGCTGGAGCCGGGCTATTTTTTATGGGAGGGTCAGCGCAAGCGATTCTTCGACGGCGCTATGCTCGAAGAGCTGTTTCAAGACTGGCAAATAAGCCGGATGGAGGAGCAAGTGCTTCACCGCTACAGTAAACCCAAATGGGTCTGGGAGCTCTGTGCATATACGAAGAAGTAGGGGAGAGGTTTCGATGGAAGAGTTAATTCGTCATTATGGGGAAGGCTTTACCCGTTTATCAGCAGCTCTGGAGGGGGTCGGCGAGGAGCTGCTGAATTTCAAGCCTGCGCGGGACAAATGGAGCATCAAGGAAGTGGTGCTTCACCTGTGCGATGCGGAGATCAACGCCATTTACCGAATGAAGAAGGTCATCTCTGAGGACAATCCGTTGCTGTTCAAATTCGATCCTGACGCTTGGGCAGTGCGTTTAAATTATGAGGGAATGGACTTGAACCTATCATTGCAGCTGTTTCAAGTACTCCGCTTGAGTATGATTCCTGCGCTGAAGCAGCTGAAGGAGGAGGACTGGAGCCGCACTGGGGTCCACAACGTGACGGGAAAGCTGACCCTCAAGGATCTGGTTCAGCAATTTAGCGGTCATGTAGACCGCCACGTTCAGCAGATTGAGCGAAATAAGCAAGCATTTCAGGCTCGGGGGTAAGTGATGCTGCTGCGCCGGCTGCTAGTGCCGTTCGTTCTGTTCCTGCTCATCTTAGGGATGGCTGCTGTTTTTTTGCCGGCGAAGGAAACCAATCTGGGCGTTGATTACCTTGTTGCAACGGCGGCTGCCGAGGAAAGCTTGGCTGTGCCGGAGCCGATTCCCGGTATGCTTCCGCCGCCGGAAGCAACGGTAAATGTCGATTGCCGCCGGCCTTCGGATCACGAAACGGGGATGAAACAGATTGCGGTATCCGTGGCAACCCTCTGGGCCGAACCGGGCGTCGCTCGACCGAAGGACGAGCGTTCCTTGCAAAATCCTGTGCTCTTAAGGGACTGGCTGGAGCCGCTGAGCACGAGGGAGAAGCTGTGGTTTGTCGGTAAGCTGGAAACTCAGGCTCTCCTAGGAACGAATGTTTTTGTTTTGGAGGAAGGCAATGAGTGGGTGAAAGTTGCCATTCCCGAGCAAAATACGCCGAAACGGGAAGAGGGCTACCCAGGCTGGATGCCGAAATCCCAGCTGGCTGAGGTCGAGTTTTCATACGAAGCATGTCCGAAAGCAGTGGTATCCCTGCCTACCGCTTTTCTTCACGAGGCACCGGATCCGTCCAGTCCATCCGTTGAAATCAGCTTTAACACCCTGCTCCCGGTTCTCGGGGAAGAGGAGACATGGCTGGTCGTTGATGCTCCGCAAGGAACGCGTTATGTGGAAAAGGCGTCCGTCTTGATGGAAACCGACATCGAAGCCTCAAGGGAAAAGCTGGTAGAGACAGCTCAGTCCTTCCTTGGATTGCCTTATATTTGGAGCGGTGCTTCAGGCTTTGGCTTTGATTGCTCGGGCTTTACCTATTCGCTGTATCGCTCTATAGGAATTGCCATCCCGCGGGATGCGAAGGACCAGGCTAAGGCGGGGGAGCCAATTCCAAGCAGCGAGCTGCTCCCGGGAGATCTGCTCTTTTATGCTTATGACAGAGGAAAAGGGAAGGTACACCATGTGGCGATGTACATCGGAGAGGGCATGATGATTCATTCTCCGAAGACGGAGTGCCCGCTCGAAATCATTCCAATGAACACACCTGCCTACGCAGCCGAGTTTGCCGGAGCAAGGCGATTTTTTCCATAAGGGTTGATTCTTCCGAAGATTTTGCTATAATACTAATAAATCCCATACTACATAAGCGGAAGCACCGCTGTTTGAAGAACCATTGTTCTTTTTACAGCGCGTGCTTTTTTTTGTGTTTGGGCGATCATTGACGGGAGGAGGTGGAGTATGACGAAGCTGAAGCTCGTGCTGCTGGATGAGGACGCATATTTTAGCGATATGCTGGCGATGTTCATCCGAACAACCGATTACAGTGAAAGGTTTGCCGTGCAGCGATTTACTTCCAGGGAGTCGGCGATGCACTATGTCGCGCGGGAAAGGGAACCGTTCCTGCTGCTGGTTCACGAAGCATTCCTGCCCCTTCCCGATCATGTATTTGAACTGAGGGCAGGAAGCATGATGGTGCTCAGTGAGGCGAATGGTAGCGGCGGAATTGTGGAATACCCGGTTCTATTCAAATACCAGCCCCTGGATCAGATGTTGTCTACGGTAAGCGGACATTACAACGAATTATGCGAGGCTGCCCCTTTGCATGGCCAGAGAGCTTCTCAAATCATCGGATTGTACTCGGCTGTCGGCGGCGCCGGTAAGACGGTCGCAGCTTCCCATCTGGCAAGGCATTGGGTACAGCAAGGGGAGAAGGTTATGTGCGTGTCCCTGGAGCAGCAGCCCTCCTATGCTTGGTATCCCCAAGAGATGCTTGCCGGAGGTCTGTCGGCAGAGGATCCCTTTGCCGAGCTGCTCTACTACATCAGAGCCCAGCCTAAGCAGGTGCCTGCTAAGCTGGAGCAGGTGAAACGCAGACATCCGCGAGGCAGGTACGATTATCTCATCCCTTCTTCAAGCTGGAGGGAGCTGTTGGAATGGCAAGCGGAGGATGTAAGAGTACTGCTGGAATCGTTAGCGGTTTTAGGGGGATATGATCGCATTGTTCTCGATTTGGACTCTTCCTTCCATCCCTCGAACCTGGAAGCAATACGAAGATGCGATGCCTTGTATTGGCTTTTGCTGGACGATGTGGTGCATTTGGACAAGGCTGCGCTCTGCCTCGAACGCATGGGAGCGCAGCTTGGCATACGGGAAGGAGCTTCGCTAGGGGATGATGTCATCTTTGTGCTCAATAAAAGCAGGGGTGCTGTTTTGAACGTTGGCTCGGTCCAAGGCTTTCGCCTTAGGGGAGAGCTCCCCTATATTCCCGAATGGAAGGCTGTTGATCGGGTGGAGGAGTTGTATTCCGGTGCCTTGGCGGAAGCATGGGGACGAATTGTTTCACGGAAGGAGGGAATGGTCAAGTCGCATGTGGTCAATGGAAACGAAGCAAGAGCTGAAAGCCAAAATTCAGGAGCAGCTGGATCTCGGGCAGTCATTGACGGATGAGCAGCTGCTGGGACGGATCGAGCAGGAGGTGTTCGCTTACTCCAGGCTAAGCTTCTTAACCGCGGGAGAAAAGGTGCAGGGCGTGCGGGAGCTGTTTCACTCCTTTCGCGGGCTTGATGTACTGCAGCCGCTGGTGGAGGACAAGACCGTAACCGAGATTATGATCAATGCCCATGACCGAATCTTTATCGAACGTGCCGGGCATGTCACGGAAACCTCCCTCCGTTTCGAGAGCAGAGAGAAGCTGGAAGATGTCATCCAATCCATCGTGGCTAAGGTAAACCGGGTTGTGAATGAGTCTACTCCCATTGTGGATGCCCGTCTGGCGGACGGTTCCCGTGTGAATATCGTGCTTCCGCCCATCGCTCTCAAGGGCCCTGCCATGACGATCCGTAAATTTCCGGAAAAGCCGATGACGCTGGAGGATTTGATCCGCAAGGACGCGCTTTCCGAGGAAGCGGCCCAGCTGCTAAGCACCCTGGTTCGGGCCAAATACAACGTATTTATAAGCGGGGGAACCGGCTCGGGAAAAACGACCTTTCTCGGCGCGCTTTCCCAATGCATCCCTTCGGATGAGCGAATCATTACGATTGAGGATTCGGCTGAGCTGCAAATTACGGGCATACCGAACCTGGTCAGTCTCGAGACTCGGAATGCCAATACGGAGGGCCGGGGCGAAATCTCGATCCGAGAGTTGATTCGTTCCTCGCTGAGGATGAGGCCGAATCGAATCATTGTCGGGGAAGTACGGGGGGCCGAGGCGCTGGATATGCTGCAGGCTATGAATACGGGGCATGACGGCTCGTTGTCGACGGGCCACTCGAACTCTACTGCAGATATGCTCAGCCGATTGGAATCGATGGTGCTGAGCGGAGCACCTCTGCCGATTGAGGTCGTTCGAAGTCAGATGGCCTCCGCGTTGGACATCATGGTCCACCTGTCAAGGCTCCGTGATAAATCGCGACGTGTGACCGAAATCAGTGAGGTTATCGGTCTAGACCAGGGAGCGATTGTGCTTCGCCCTCTGTATCGATTCGTTGAATCGGGCACAGCAGAGGATGGACGAGTTCAGGGAGAACTGAAGTGTACCGGTCAGAAGCTATTTCACACGGATAAGCTGGTGATGGCCGGCCTGCAGCTTCCAGGGGAAGGAGATCTATCATGAGCTTGCAGCTTCTGGTTCGAGCTTCCGCGAAACCGGCAGCCGATGCAGCAGCAAAAGGCTCGCTGCCCGACTATCGACAGTACGCTTTGTCCACCCGGCAGCGTTTCCTATCAATGCTAATCGGGTGGGCGTTCATGGGAGTTACGGCATGGATTTTCTACAAAAGCTTCTGGATGGTTCTGTTGTTCATTGCGGCGGGCTCGCTTTTTCCGGAATGGAGACGCAGGCAGCTGCTCAAGAACCGTAGGGCGCAGCTGCAGCTTCAATTCCAGCAGCTCATGGCTTCCTTATCCTCTTCGCTTGGTGCGGGCAAATCCATCGAATCCGCTTTTGCCGAAGCGCTGGCCGATTTGAGGCTGCTCTATACCGGTACGGAAGCGATGATCATTCGGGAGCTGGAGATCATCCTGCGCCGGATGGAGAACGGAGAAACGATTGAGCGGGCCTTGGCGAGCTTCAGCGAACGGGCGCAGCTTGACGATATCCGGCAGTTCACGGAGGTGTTCATTACCTGCAAACGGACAGGAGGCAACCTCGTCCAGGTCATGCGCCGCACCTCAAGCATTATCCAGGACAAGCTCGCCATCCAACAGGATATCCAAGTGCTGCTGTCCCAGAAAAGATTGGAGTCAAGGGTGCTCTCGCTGGCCCCTGTCGTTATGATCGCCGTGCTGGGGATGACGACGCCGGATTACATGGAGCCCATGTACAGCGGTGTGACCGGTAGGCTGATCATGTCGTTTGCCCTGCTCGTCTTCGCAGCCTGCTTCGTTCTAACGAACAAAATTATGGACATTAGGGTGTGAACGGCATGATGATGTATCTTTTGTTCGCTGTACAGGTTGCGGGAACTGCGGCCGTCTACGCAGCTGCTTCGAAGCGCTACACCGGGTGGATACGTGACCATCCTCCGCATTCGAACCGAATTTGGCTCGCGCCGGTAGGCTTATGGCTGCTTGACCTTATTCGTCCCGGAGACCGGCTTCCGGAACAGGTGGGACGCGTACATCAGATCATGGTGGGTCTTAACGGTGCTAAGGCTGCGCCAGCGCAAACACGCTGGTTTTTGGCCAAATCGTCCGAGGGGATGATCTTTGGGGTTATGGCCGCTACGCTGCTTGCTGCAGCTGCCGATAATTACGAGCTGTTGGTTTACGGAGCCCTGCTCAGCTTACTGCTCCCGATCGTGCAATACCAGCAGTGTAGCCTGGAGCTGAAACGAAGAAAGCTCGATATGCTGATCTCTCTGCCGGAGCTGCTGAATCAATTGATGCTGCTGACAGGAGCAGGAGAAACCGTGCCCCAGGCGCTCATCCGTATTGTGGAGGGCCGGCAGCAGGACAAGGATCCGCTCCTGCAGGAGCTGCTTCCCGTAGTGCAGGTGCTTCGAATGAACGGTTCCTTTGCCAAAGGCATGGAGGACTTCAGTAAGCGGTGCGGACTGCAGGAGGTTTCGCTGTTCACGACGACGCTGCTCTTGAATTATAAACGGGGCGGCGACGATCTGGTCATGTCGCTGCGCGAGCTTTCCGTTACCCTTTGGGAGAAGCGCAAGGCGGTCGCAAAGACGCTTGGGGAGGAAGCCTCGTCGAAGATGGTGTTTCCGATGGTTTTGATTTTTTTCATGGTGATGGTGGTTGTAGCGGCGCCCGCTATGCTGATGATGAATTTGACTAGTCCGTAGAGGAGGAATACAAATGCAATGGGTGCAATTGAGCTGGAAAAGGTTTTGGAAGGAAGAAGAAGGATTAGGCACGTTAGAAATATTACTTATCGTAGCTGTTCTACTAATTATAGCGATCGCGTTTAGAAAATGGATCATGAAATGGGTGAAGGCATTGTTTGATTCGGCGGACGCGCAAGTGACGAATCAAACCGGTACGGTCGGCTCGGACGCTACGTCGATCAGCCCGAACGCAACGCCTTAAATGCGTCTGTGGCGCGAGGTCAAAGGGAGCATTACGCTGGAAGCCTCTCTGGTGCTCCCCGTCATCCTGTTGTCTACTTGTACGCTGCTGCTGCTCTCGCTTTTCGTATACAAGCAGGCTGCCCTGCAGCAAAGGGCGGAGCTCGCGGCTGAGCGTACGGCTTACGCCTGGGATAACAGCAGGAAGGAGCTTGCAACGGGAAGTGTGGCGGCAGGTCAGCATGATAGCCTCTACTGGCGTCTTACCCAGGACAATGTGTTGAATTTATTTCAGTTTCTGCTACCGACAGGAGCGGTAAAAATAGCGCTGCCTTCTACAGTGGAACAAGGCAGCGGTCAAGAGCCGAGAGGCAAGCTGTTGAAAACGGCCGAAAGTCTGGGGGGCATTTGGTCCGGGGAATTGTCCTACCGGAACCTGGGACTGCTGCGCTCGACCCAGGCTCTGCTCCGTTCCGGCTTCCATGCCCCCTTGGCCGGACCGCCGCGGCAGGTGGAGGCACTGGCTACCTCCTATGTGATCGATCCCGTGGAGACGATCCGGCTGGTTGACCTAACGTGGACGTTCGTCCAGGAGATACAAGGCAAAATAAAGCCGAGGCAGGCACTGCAGCTGATGACGGATCCTAAATCGGTGCCCGACGAGCCGGTGCGAATAACAAGCCATGCCCAAGCGGCAGCACATCTTAGAACCTTGGTTGGGGGTCAAGCGACGACGCTTCAGGTAAATCCGACCACCAAGCGGGAGGTGGATGCGCTCGACGCGCAGAGGGTAGCCCATCAAGCGTTTTATACCTTCAACGAGGCGCAGCTGAGGCAGAGCCAGATGCCTAAGGATGTGGAGCTTTTGAAGAGCGGTCAACAAGTTCAGGGAGTCGTTTGGCATTTTTTCAAGCTGTCGAAGCAGCAGAAGGTGAAGCTGTCCCAGGGACTGAAGCAAGAACTGGAACGACAAGGCATTGTAGTCATGATTCATGAATGAAGGGGGGGTGTATTTGCTCCGTAGTGTGCAGCGCTTCTGGAAAGGGAAGCAGGGATCGGTTTCAATTTATTTGGTTCTGATCATTGTGCCGATTTTGCTCTTCTGCGGCGTCCTGATTGATGTCATAAGGTACAAGACGGCGGCGAAGGAGGGAGAACAGGCGGTAAAGGCGGGATTGCGATCGTCCATGTCCGCCTTCTCGCCTCAGCTTCAAAGCTATGGCCTGTACGGACTACCTTCGGAGGAGGAGGGGGAAGCGGCAAATTTTCCGCGTGTTGTAAGCGCCAATCTATCGGATGCCGTCGACTCCAGCCGCTTCCGTTTTATCGACCATAGGCTGGAGGAGGGGACGGCGAAGACGACGCCGGTTTACTCGCTTGCCAATCATCAGGTTCTGAAGCGGCAAATTCTTGAGGAAATGAAATATCGCGCGCCCATGATATACACGCTGGAAATAAGCGATAAATTCAAAAAATCAAGCTTGCCCGTTCAGCTGAATCAAGCGTCCGGCTTCGGAGAGAATGCTGCCAAGATCGAAAAGCTGCTGGAGGAAAGGGACCAGGAGCTGTCTTCCGCTTGGGAAGAGCTGGAGCAGCTGCAGCACAAATCGTCGGATATGTATCCATTTTATAAAACTCAGCTCAGGGATTTGAATGAGCTTAGCGGGCGAATCGGGATTCATACGATTGAGGACGTTCGCGCCACCCTTCAGACCGCCAAGCAGCAGGTGGCTGCACTGCAGGAGCAAATTCGCGGCATCGATCTGTCACTGATGTCGCTTGTTCAAGCAGGTCCTGCGGCCGTTCAGACCATCATTGCCCTGAATGAGTCTCGAAACGCGCTTATGCAGCAGCTTTCGGAAGCAACGCAGCTGGTATCGCAGTACGAGCAGCTGCTGAGCGATTTGCTCCAATATGCGAAGCTGCTGGCCATGCTGAAGCTAAAGGCGGCTCAAGATCAGAAGGATCTTGCGGGACTGCACGAAGCGTTCAAAGAAGCTATGGGGCGGGCTAAGCAGGCTAACGATCAGTTGAATACCGAGCTGCGGCGCATTCAAGGAACTGCTGCGGGATCATCGAATCGGTCGAATGCGGCATTTCAGAGCATCATGCTTATAGAACGCTCCGAGCTTGAGACGTATGAAACCGATGTAGGGGCAGCAGTTGCCTTATTCTCCGGTTTGGAGGTGCAAATCGGGGACGGACTCATGTTTACGCAAGCAAAGTACAGCTCTACGGATTCGGCGCTGGAGTCGTTTCGACTGAAGCTGCACGAGGTTTACACAAGGGAGCAGGTCAAGGAGAACGAGCGAGCGTCAAGAAGCTCTGCGAATCAAAGCGCCAAACGGGAGCAGCGGAGGCAAACGCAAGCGGTGCTGGATCAAGTGAAACGAAGCATGGGCGTTTGCAGCTTATCGGACAGCGTCGATCCCTTCGCTTCCAGCTATCAAGAGCTTCAGGGCGATCCGAGTCGCGGGACAAAGGGTTATTACCAAGCCTATTTGGCTCTTAATGCCGCATCGGGCGTTTTGCAGCCGGTGCCTGAGATAGAGCTAAGCCATCCGGACCGAGCCGGCCTGGGAGCGTTGAAGCTGTTTGCCGGCCTGGAGGAATTTTTTACTGACGTGCGCGATGAGTTTTATATCGATGAATTTGCCGTCAGCAAATTCAGCTACCGCACCCTGGGACTAGAGAAGGATTCTCAGGGAAAGGTGAAGATATCCAAGGAGCTGTCTGCTCCTGAGCAGCACGTGCTCGCCAATCAGGAGCTGGAATATTTGCTCTATGGAGGCGGCTCCTGTGCGTCGAATTATACGATGGCCTATGCAGAGATGTTCGCGATACGCCTGGCGATCGGCACCACAGAAGCGCTGCTGGAGCCGCGTAATGAAGCATTGGCGGCCGGATCCCCGCTGTTGGTTTTTCTAGCCGCCTTGGCTGAAGGAGCCGTCCGAGCGCAGCAGGATATGTTTAAGCTTCTCCAAGGGGAGGAGGTTCCCTTGTCCCGTAAGCTCAGCGGAGCTATCACACTCAGCTACAAGGACTATTTGAGATTGTTTTTGCTGCTCCACAGCAAGGACAAGGTGATGCTATCCAGGCTGCAGGCGCTGGTTCAACTCAATACGGGGCAGGATCTTTCGAAGGCCGCAACGTACATATCCGGAAGGGCAACGACATCCATCCGCTTATGGTTTTTACCGGAAGTTATGAAGCTGATCTCACGGACAGGGTTCTCGGGCTGCGATATGGATAGGAACCGCTGTAAGCTAACCAGCACAGCTGATTTTACTTACTAAGGGGAAAAGCGTATGCAAAAGCGGCAAGCGGAGGAGGGGAGCATGGTCGTAGAGGCGGCGCTGGTGATGCCCTTCTTTCTGACCTTAATCATGCTGCTTGTATCCTTCATTCAAATTTCATTGGCGGAAATGGCGCTACAAACCGCCGTATCGGAAAGCTCCAAGGTCATCGCCTCCAATATGTATCCGGTTCGCCACCTATATTTGCAGGGGCAAGCCCGATGGCAGCAGAGCGCCGCCGGTGTATGGCTGGAGCAGATCGTCTCGCAGGTGCAGACGGCAAGACAAACGGTGACCGATGCGGAGGCATTTGCGGATGACTATGCCCAGTGGATCCCTGAGCCATTGCTCATGGCGGTCAAGTGGGAGAAGGAACGGAGAGAGAAGCTGGAAACCCTAGGGCAGGACGCAGCTCAAACAGTAAAAGACCGCGTCAACGAGGGGCTTCGGGACGCAGCGACTCCCATCGTGGCAGCCTTTGCCGACGAACGCAGACTACGGCGCGAGAAGCTGAAGGTAACGAAGCTGGTTTTTCCAAGCTTTGAGAATATGGGGGAGGCCTATCTAGTGATTGAAGCGCAATACGAGCTTACTTTACACATTCCCTTTTACCGCAAGACGATCTTGCTGAAAAAACAAGCCATGGAAAGAGCTTGGATCGGAGGTGACGGATGATCGCTTATGGCGTAGCTGGGGCCCTCATAATAATTGCCTTTTACAGCGATATCCGTACCCGTAAAATATCGAATGGACTTACGGTGACATGTTTCGTCTTGGGGCTGCTGGTGCATCTTTACCTTAGCGGGTTTAACGGGTTGTTGTTTTCCTTGCTTGGCGCCGCAGCCGGGTTTGTTCCCATGCTCATGCTGTATATGACCCGCGCGGTGGGGGCAGGCGATGTCAAGCTGTTTGCCGCACTCGGCGCGCTGATTGGGACGGAGATGACGCTGCAGCTCGTTTTTGCATCACTAATGGCTGCAGGTATAGTAGCGCTGCTTATTCTCCTGTGGAGGAAGGAAATGGTTATTCGTGGTCAGCGGCTTCTGTTTTCCATGTTTCGCATCGGCGTTTTGCATGACAGGGAGGAGCTCAGAGACGTGGTTCGTGCAGATGGGTATTTGCGGTTTCCGTTTATGTGGGCTGTGCTGCCCGCGTCAATAGGTCTATATTTTCATATGACAGGATAAGGAGGCTCATGCGTGAAGGAGCAGTTGTATGGCTTGCAGGTTGATTTTACCAACGAACACGGACAATTTATGGTCTTATCCGATCGGGACGGGTTAGTACAAGAGCAGCTGAATTCGTTTCAAGTCAAAATGCTCACGTGGAATCGGCTTCCGAGGCTGTTGCCGCTCCAGCTTGACTCCAGAGACGGAAACATTCAGCTGTATTATTCGATCGAGGGCAAGAGGATGCTGTCCGCATGGTTGAGGCAGGAGAGCTTAACCTTAAAGCAATTTTATCAAGTGCTGTATACACTCACTGAGGTGCTGGACGACAGCAGAGCCTGCATGCTTCAGCCGGGAAGATATATCTTAATGGAGGACTACATATTTTGCGGGCGCGGGCTGGACGATCTTTATTTGACCTATATTCCAAAGGAGCAGCTTGAAAATAAAGGCTCGATTTCATCCGATTTGCAGCATCTGGCTTCACGCCTGGTTTACAGGGTGAAGGAGCTTACGGGCAGCGGATTTCAAGAGCTTATGAGCTATTTGCAGGAGGAATCGTTTTCCGTATCGGAATTGAAGAAATTGCTGCACAAGCATATTGCCCAACTGGAGGAACCGTACAACACTGTAAATCCCGATCCAAGGCCGCGGACATTCACCTCTCCGCAACCTATGTTTGAAGAGGAGCTGCACCGCCAAACACCTATAACGGCTTCACCTATGGGCGCGGTGACAGCAGATTCGTTTCTGCAAGAGGAGCGTGCGGACGATTCGAAGAATAAGATTAAAAGACAATGGCTAACCGCAGCCATGTTTGTATTGCTCCTTGCACTCATCTGGCGCTTGTATGCCGAGAATCCGACGGAGCTTTACCTGTATATATGTTCAGGTATAAGCCTAGTTAGTGTAGGATTGGCGTTTGTTCTATTCAAAAAGCTCTCCTCCTCTGCCGTATCGACGTTGCCGGATGAGCCGTTCGAGCCCTTTTTCTTCGACGATTCACACTCAAAAGCTGCAGCAATAGGTCACACGCCATCGATCCCCTTGGCTCAAGATGGCGCTCCGGACAGCTCTCAGCATACCGTGCTGCTGGCGCATTCCCAAGCCACTGTATTGTTATCTCCGTCTGCCATAATGGAAGAGAGCTTATACCCTCGGTTGGAATACATAAAGAACGGGAAGCAAGAGCAGGTGGAGCTTCGAAAATCACATTTCGTCATCGGCCGCGCCGGTGTCGAGGTAGACTTTGTGCATGAGGACAAGGGGGTGTCCCGAATCCATGCGGAAATCATCCGCGAAAACGGCGTATATGTGGTGAAGGACTTGGGATCCCGCAACGGAACGATGCTGAATGGCACAGCTTTGGTGCCTTACAGGGTGTATTCTTTGCAGGATGGTGATATAGTTAAGATCATACGAACTGATTTTACGTTTCGAATGGGGTCTTAACACGTGAAAACCAAAATTGCGGTTCACTGGCAATATGGAGCGGCCACGCATTCCGGCTGGTTCCGCACGACGAATGAGGACCGCTCCTTGCTGCGGATGGGTACTACGGCTGCCGGCATGCCTTATGCCGCCGCTGCCCTCGCGGATGGCATCGGCGGCGTAGGGGATGGCAGGACAGCCAGTGAAACGGCCATGCAGGCCGTAAAGCAATGGCTGGATGAGCGGCTTCCGCAGCTTCTGGAGGACAAGCACCCGATAGATCGGGTGGAGTCTTCCCTGCAGGGACTGTTCCGGGCGATTCATCGGCTGCTGCTTGAACGGGGAACGGAGACGGGAACAACGCTCGGGACTACGTTAACCGTGCTGTTTTTGATGGACGAAACCTTTCTTATTGCGCATGTTGGAGATTGCCGCATTTACTATATTCCTTGGCGCGGAGGACTTAAGCGGCTGACGAAGGATCATTCCTGGGTATCGGAACAGATGCGGAGAGGGAGAATGACCCGCAGTCAAGCACGTACGCATCCCAAGAGACACGTGCTGATTCAGACGCTGGGCATACGTGTGGAGCCAAGCGTTTATATCCGCCGTGGAATGTACACCCCACGCTCCGTCTTTTTGTTCAGCAGCGACGGCTTCCACGACCGATTCACCGATTTGAAGCTGTCGGAGCTGCTGAAGTCTGCAAGGGAGCCGGACCGTGATCTTCAAGAGCTTGCGGATGAGCTGCTGGATAAGGCACTGGACAGACAAGCGGAGGACAACATCAGCCTTATGCTGATCAGCCCTATGACACGGACCTGTACGGATCGGGTACGCTGGACTCGCCGTTTGAAGAACGTCCACCGTCAAGTGAAAAAGTTATTGGAGCTTATTCCGGTCTATCTTCGAAAGTGATATAATAGAATTTCATTTACTTTACCATTGGATAACCAGACTGCCACGCCCAATAAGAAAGCCGCTCCTACAAGAGCGGCTTCATGATCATAAGCCAAAGCATGACGAACAGGACGAATAAATAAATGTACAACGATCGGCTTAGCTTGGCTACAAGAGCACTGCGGTCGTGATCCGGCTCGCGGAGCCGCCGCAGCGTGGGTGAGAAGGCCCGAGCAAGAAAGAACAGGGAAGCGAAGAGGACGACGAACGTTCCGAAGATCCACGGTGTCGTCCAAGGCCATTTGCCGATCCACATAAGCAGCAAACCGGAGAAGACGAGGACATGTCCGGTATGCTTGGACAGTCTGACAACATATTGAAACGAGTCCAAATAAATCAGCAGCTGGGTATCGTCCGCCGTCCGCAGCCTGCGAAGCATGGGGATCAGCACAAGGAACGGCCCTACGGCTGCAAGAGCGCTTAATACATGAATGAAGACGAGCAGGGAGTAGATCATTGTCATGGTTACAAATGCCTCCGAAGAAGTGGATAGAAAAAAACAGTGTAGCGGCGCTGGCAACTACACTGTTTTTTGTGTCATGTTAGATCGCGCGAAATTCGTGAACCCAAACCTTCATCTGAGGCATCCAAGGCATGCCGGCATGCATCGATAAGATATAGTTTTTGTACTCTTCGAGGGAGCTGTAGCCTTCGGATTTAATGTTCTCATCGTTAAGCTCGCCCAGGGATTGCTGATACACGCTGGTAACCTCGAACTTCTTTCCTTGAAGCTCCATAATTTCGCCGATATCGGCATAACGGCCGTTTCTGCGTGTAGCGGTTTTCTCGCCGCTCAGTACCTTTTGGATGTCGGCATCAACAGTAATCATACGCTCGATCGAGCATGTTTTTGGCGGCAATGTTGTTTCAGACACAGGACTCATCCTCCTAGAACTTAATCACAAGTAGCTTACACGAAAAATGTCGACTATGCAAATGCTGGAACATGTGGAGTCCAGCCGGAAAGGATGATCCAAATGAGCGCGTTTCAAGACCGTATGAACAAGACCTACGTACGGCAGCTTCTTGAGCAGCTGCTGAATACACCAAGCCCTAGCGGTTACTGCAGACAGATCATGTCTATGCTGAAAGAAGAAGCCGCTAAGCTAGGGTACCCAATGACGTTTACGCCAAAGGGCAACGGCATCATCACGGTACCGGGGCAGCAGGATTCCCGAGTGATCGGGTTATCCGCTCATGTCGACACGCTGGGGGCGATGGTCCGATCGATCAAGCCGGACGGAAGAATCCGGTTCACCTTGATCGGCGGATACATGATGGGCTCCGTGGAGAACGAGTATTGTATCGTGCATACTCGGGACGGACTTACGTACGACGGGACCATCATGACGACCAAGCCGTCAGTGCATGTATTCCCTGACGCCAGAGATTTCAAGAGGGATGAGGAAGCCATGGAGATCCGTCTGGACGAACGGGTGACCTCGGCGGCCGAGGTGAAAGCGCTTGGAATCAGCGTCGGCGATATCATCTCCTTCGATCCTCGTACCCACTTCAAACCGAATGGGTATATCAAATCGCGCCATCTGGACGATAAAGCGGGAGTTGCCGCTCTTTTCGGTCTGCTGGGGCTCTTCCAGCGAGAGGGCATAAAGCCCGCATATACGCTGCAGCTGCTTATCAGCACCTATGAAGAAGTGGGGCATGGTGCAGCTTGGATTCCTCAGGAAATCGAAGAAATGATCGCAATCGATATGGGTGCGATGGGTGCGGATCTCACTTGTACCGAATACGATGTGTCCATTTGCGCCAAGGATTCCTCGGGTCCCTACGATTACGCAATGACTTCGAAGCTGATCGAGCTGGCTAAACGCGACGGTCTGAGCTATGCCGTCGATATATATCCGCAATACGGCTCCGACGCCTCTGCGGCGCTTCGCGGGGGAAGCAACATCCGGGCGGCTTTGATCGGTCCCGGAGTTCATGCCTCTCATGCCATGGAGCGTACTCATGAGGAGGGTATCATGAATACCATTGCTTTGCTTGCAGCCTATGTAACGGAGCCCGCGGAGCCATACAAGACATAATCGAACTGCTTCAAGGTGTGACTGAAAGGAGTGTAATGAACGTTGAACATCGTTACGGTAGAAAATTTATATAAAAGCTATGGCGAAAAGGTGTTGTTCGACAACATCCATTTCCAAATTAACGAGAAGGAACGTATCGGTTTGGTTGGTGTGAACGGGACGGGTAAATCATCCTTACTTAAGGTGATAGCGGGACTGGATCCGATTGAGAAGGGGAAGCTGATCCACTCGAATCATTTTCGGGTGGAATATCTTCCGCAGCAGCCTGATTTTGATCCGGAGTCTACCGTGCTCGAACAAGTGTTTCATGGGGATACGCCGCTCATGCAGGCGCTGAGAGAGTACGAATGGGCACTTGCCGAGCTTCAGCTGAAGCCGGAGGATGAAAAGCTGCAGTCTAAGCTGTTCAGAGTCCAGCAGCAAATGGACAACCTCAATGCTTGGGAAGCCGGTACTGTCGCGAAGACCGTTTTGACGAAGCTGGGCATTACAGACTTTTCCCAAAAGGTAGGTCAATTATCGGGCGGGCAGCGCAAGCGCGTAGCTATGGCCCGTGTACTTATCCAGCCGGCCGACCTGCTGATTCTGGACGAGCCGACGAACCATATCGATCACGAAACGGTGGAGTGGCTGGAGGATTTCCTTAGCAAATGGAAGGGAGCGCTGCTGCTCGTTACCCACGACCGATATTTTCTGGACAGAGTAACGAACCGCATCTTCGAGCTCGATCGGGGCAAGCTGTACAGCTATGAGGGCAACTATGCGGCCTTCCTGGAGAAAAAGGCGGACCGTCTTGAGCGGGAGGCTGCGGAGGAGGATAAGCGTCAGAACCTGCTTCGCCGGGAGCTTGCCTGGCTGCGCCGCGGCGCAAAGGCGCGGACGACGAAGCAGAAGGCAAGGATCGACCGCGTCGTCGAGCTGAGGGACCGCAAGGCGGACGGTCCTGGTGAGAAGCTGGATATGGCGCTCGGGGCAAGCCGGCTCGGCAAGAAGGTGATCGAGCTCGATCACATCAGCAAAAGCTTCGGCTCCCGGCAGCTTGTCCGGGACTTCAGTTATATCGTCATGCCGGAAGACCGAATCGGCATTATCGGACCGAACGGAACGGGGAAGTCGACATTCCTGAATCTGCTAGCCGGACGAATGCAGCCGGACGGCGGCACGATGGAAGTAGGTACTACGGTCAAGCTATCGTATTATACGCAAGAGAATGTGGAGATGGACGAGAAGCAGCGCGTCATCGAGTATATTAAGGAAGCGGCCGAGGTCATCCGAACGGCGAACGGCGAGTCCATTACCGCTGCGCAAATGCTGGAGCGCTTCCTCTTCTCCCCGTCGCTGCAGTGGACGCCGATCGGCAAGCTGTCGGGCGGAGAGAAGCGAAGGCTGTATCTCCTGCGGACGCTGATGGGCGAGCCGAACGTGCTGCTGCTTGACGAGCCGACCAATGATCTTGACATTCAGACATTGACCATTCTGGAGGAGTATTTAGACGATTTCCCCGGAGCCGTTATCACCGTTTCCCATGACCGGTATTTCCTCGATCGTACGGCGGATCATCTATTCGTATTCGAAGGAGACGGCCGCATTCGGCGTTATCACGGAAACTATACGGAATATATGGAAGCTCAGCAGCTCGAGAAACAGGTGGAAGAACAGGAACGGCGGAAGGCAGCGCAGCAGCAGCCGGCTCCAGGCAAGCAGGAAGAGGCCTCGGAGCGACGCGAATCCAGTCGGCCGAAGAAGCTGTCCTTCAAAGATCAGAAGGAATGGGATGAAATTGAAGGGAAGATCGCCGGCTTGGAAGCGAAGCTGGAGCAAATCAAAAACGACATAGAGAATGCGGGCAGTGACTTCGGCAAGGTCCAGACCTTGTACCGGGAGGAGCAGGAGGTTTCGGCACAGCTGGAGCAGGCGATGGACCGCTGGGCGGAGCTTTCGGAGCTGGTGGAGCAGATTGCGCAAAACAAATAATTTTGCCGAGGTTTGGGAAGCTGCCCTAAAGTATGCTATAATATACGTTTGGAAGAACTAAACAACGGGACATGGATAGAAAGTGGGTTATCAAATATGATTACAGTAACGGGTGTTACCCTGCGATACGGCAAGCGGGCGTTGTTTGAAGATGTGAACATCAAGTTTACTCCGGGCAACTGCTACGGCTTGATCGGCGCGAACGGGGCGGGCAAATCGACGTTTCTCAAAATTTTGTCCGGGGAGATGGAGCCGAACAAAGGAGAAGTCAGCATCAATCCGGGCGAGCGGATGGCTGTTCTGAAGCAGAACCATTTCGAGTACGATGAGGTGGAGGTGCTTAAGACCGTTATCAAAGGCCACGCGCGTCTGTTCCAAATCATGGAGGAGAAGGATGCGCTGTACGCGAAGCCGGATTTCTCCGAAGAGGACGGCATGAAGGCCGCGGAGCTGGAAGGCGAATTCCAGGAGCTGGACGGCTGGCAGGCGGAATCCGATGCGGCTGAGCTGTTGATCGGACTCGGCATTCCCAAGGACTTGCACGATCTGAAGATGAAGGACCTTGACGGCAGCCAAAAGGTACGCGTGCTCTTGGCTCAAGCGTTGTTCGGCAACCCGAACATTCTGCTGCTTGACGAGCCGACGAACCATTTGAACATCGAATCCATCAACTGGCTGGAAAATTTCCTTGCGAAATTTGAAGGAACCGTTATCGTGGTATCCCACGATCGCCACTTCTTGAATCAAGTTTGTACACACATCGCGGACATCGACTTCGGTAAAATCCAGATGTATGTCGGTAACTACGACTTCTGGTACCAGTCCAGCCAATTGGCGCTGCAGCTGACCCGTGAATCCAATAAAAAGGTAGAAGAGAAACGCAAAGAGCTGGAGGAATTTATCCGCCGCTTTAGCGCGAACGCTTCTAAATCCAAGCAGGCAACCTCCCGGAAGAAGCAGCTCGAGAAGCTGACGCTGGAGGATATCAAGCCTTCCACACGGAAATATCCGTTCATCAAGTTCCAGCCGGAGCGAGAAGCAGGCAAGCAGCTGCTGACCGTAGACCGCCTTTCCAAGTCGATTGACGGCGAGCTGGTGCTGAACAACATCAGCTTCACTGTAAACAAGGGCGACAAGATTGCGCTGGTCGGACCGAATGAGCTGGCAAAGACGACCTTGTTCCAAGTGCTGATGGGCGAGCTGGAAGCGGACTCGGGCGAATATACTTGGGGGGTTACGACTACGCAGGCGTATTTCCCGAAGGAGAACTCCCAGTATTTCAACTCGGACCTGAATCTGGTGGATTGGCTGAGACAATATTCCAAGGAACAAGATGAGTCGTATCTGCGCGGCTTCCTGGGCCGGATGCTGTTCTCCGGAGAAGAAGCGCTCAAGAAAGCCAGTGTTCTGTCCGGGGGAGAAAAGGTTCGCTGCATGCTCTCCAAAATGATGATGAGCGGCGCAAATGTGCTGCTGCTTGACGAGCCGACGAACCACTTGGATTTGGAATCGATCACGGCGCTAAACAACGGCTTGATCGATTTCGACGGTACGTTGCTGTTCGTATCGCATGACCATCAGTTCGTGCAAACGATCGCGAACCGGATCATCGAGATTACGCCGAACGGCATCATCGATAAGATCATCACTTATGACGAGTACCTCGAAAGTGAAGACATAAAGAAGCAGCGCGAGGCGTTGTACGCATAAGCTTGCATGAGAAAAAGGATGAGCCGCTAACCGTACCCTTAAGGGGACGTGCGCTCATCCTTCTTTTCTTCAAGCCTTCGTACTTGTTTTAGCTTCCGCCGGTACGTCTACGCTGATTGTTCGGCTTCTTGTTGTTCTGGCTGCGCATCACAGCGCTGTTGCCTCCGCGCATCTGCTGTCCGCCGCCGCTTTGCTGGGCTTGTTTCTTCTGAGCAAGCTTGTTCTTAATGGCGTCGGCCAAGCTGACCTTTTTTGGCTCGGACCCGGCCTGCTGCTCTTGATTCTCATGATTTTCCGTCATTCTCATTACACCTACCTTGCTTGTCTATGCTCTTATTGTATTGATTTATGACGCCGGAAGCAATACGCAATCGAAAGAGAAATGAGGTAAACCGCATGAGCCTTTCGGAATGGACGGAATCGGATCTCTTGAATCGGCTTCAAGGCAATCCGGCACCGCTGCGAACGTGGCATGTGCTCTTCTATACACTCATGTGCGGGACGTGCAAGGTGGCAAACCGTATGCTGGAGATTGTCCAGGCGATGGACCCGACCCAGGACATCGGTCGCTGCAACATTAACTTCAGTCCTAAGATGACGCAGGAGTGGAAAATCGAAAGCGTTCCCTGTATAGTGAAAGTGCAGAGGGGTCAGCCCCCTGTGAAGCGTTATCGCATGCAAGCGGTTGATGAGCTGTACCGCTTTATTCAAGAAGACGAAGTAAAAAACCTATAATGATTCGCGTAAAGAGAGGAGTCTGTGAAGCGAACATGAACGACAATATGGCTGTATATCCGATCGGATCCCTTGTGACGGCTTCGTATAAAACCGGACAATATATCGGGGAAATCGTCGAGCAATCATCTACCATGAAGGCTACCGTGAAAATATTGGCGGTAGTCAAACATCCGACGCAGGGGGATCTCCATAATCCGATGGACCCGGACGTACCCTTCTTCCATCAGAGACGTGCCTTGGCTTACCAGGAAATCGCTCTTATGCCGGTTCAAACCATTCGTCCGTACGAAGGCTTTGTTCCCGAGTATGCCGAATCCCTGAGCCGAGCGCTTGCGCAGGAGCTGCAGCAGCTGGACCGGGCTATTCGTTTCGCGCAGCGCTGCCGCGAGGAGCTGGAGCAGCTTCAGCAAGAATATAAGCTGTAAAGGATGAGGCCCGATGCTTTTTGTACTGGTCGGTCTTTGGACGATCGGCTTCTTACTGCTTGTTACCGACCCGAAGCGGGCGACGACCCGCTGGGTGAGCAGCATTGCGTTTACCGGCGGCTCCGGGGGGCTTTCGGCAGTCATTGCGGACAATGTGAGACCTCACTTCCTGCTTCGCGGCTGGTTGACCGATAACGTCAGTGATTTCCTTCTTCACGCGGAATATATAAGCTCACTGGTATGTTATTACGGATTGCCTTATACCTTTCTCATGTTTACTTTGGTTTATCATCCGTCTTTTCCTTTTTGGAGAGGCAAGCGATGGGCTCCTTGGATCCTGCTGGTTCCGGTACTCATCTCCCTGTTTATGGAAACTAAGCCGGCGGATCCGATCCCTTACACCTATGTCGCCTTCTGGGCGACGCCTTATATTTTAGGCGGAATCGTCCTATTGTTTATTTCCGCATGGAGGGAGCGCAATTCCTTCCTCCGGCGAAGCCGGATGCTCGTGACGACCGCTGCAGCGCCAACCTTATTTTTTGCTCTATTTACCTTATACTTGCTTCCGCTCTTCTTTGGCTTGTACGAATGGTGGCGCTACAATGCTTACGTTATCGCCTTTACACTCGCCGTCATCCTTGTTTCCAGCTTCCGCTACGGCTTCTTGGGTCTGCAAATCTCGATTCAAAATCAAAAGCTGGATTATACGCTCCGTGCGATCACATCAGGAACCTCCATTTTGAATCATGCCATCAAAAATGACGTGGGCAAAATCCGGCTATTCGGAGAAAAGATCCAGTCGGATGTGCAGGAGGAGGGTCCTATCGACAAGGAGGCCCTGGTTGCGGATATCCAAGTAATCATGAATGCCTCTCAGCATATCTATGATATGATTTACAGGATTCAAGGCCAAACTCAGGAGGTAGAGCTGGTGCCGGAGGAGCTGCGTCCGGCGGAGCTGCTGCAGCAGTGTGTCCGTATGCTGGCTCCCGGCCTGGCGAGGGTCGAAGTGATAGAGCAGCTGCTGTATCAGGGGACGCTCTGTGGAGACAGGGCGCAGCTTACGGAGGTCGTAACGAATGTGATAACAAACGCGCTTGAGGCGATGCCCCAAGGAGGAGTTCTCACGCTGCGATTGACTGAAACCAAGCGTAACATCGTAATGGAAATCAAAGACACCGGCACTGGAATGGATAAAAGGCAGCAAAAACGGGTGTTCGATCCGTTCTATACAACGAAAACCGGGAAAAAAATGAACTTCGGATTAGGCTTATCCTACTGTTATAATATTGTTCAGAAGCATAAGGGCTCGATGAGCATTCACAGTGTGCCGGGACGAGGCACTAGCGTATTTCTGCAATTTCCCAAGAAAAAAGCTCCGATAACAAGGAGGGAGTCGGTCTAGTATGGAACCAAACACAGCAAACACCAAAATACGTGTAGTCATTGTGGAGGATGACATGGATTGGCTGCGCGGGCTGCAGAGCTATTTGAACAAGCAGCCGGATATAGAGATAATTGGCCATGCGTCCTCCGGCGAAACTGCGGTAGAGCTGCTCGAGAGGCTTGATGCCGACGTCGTGCTGATGGATATTATGATGTCCGATAGTCCTGAAGGGCTATGGGCGGCGGCCGAGATCGTGAAGTGCAGCGGAGCCCGCGTCGTGATGCTGTCCTCCATGGAGGAAAAAGAGTTTATTTTTGAGGCGTTTAAAGCCGGTGCGGTCGATTATATGGTCAAGTCCAATTATACGGAGATCCCGGACGTCATTCGAAGCGCTTACGTCAACCGGAGCGCCATTCATCCGAGCGTCGCGGCCCAGATGAGGGAAGAGTTTCGCCGGCTGAAGCAGCTTGAGCATGAGGTTAGAGTAAAGGAGCTGCGCAATCTGTTGACACCTACGGAACTGCTGGTGCTGGATCTGATCGAGAAAGGGCACACCCAAACGCAGATTGCCGATACGTTCGTCGTATCCATTCGTACCATCAAGGTGCATGTAGGGAACATTCTAAAAAAGCTCGGCGGCAAAAGCAGCAAAGAAGCTGCGCAGAAAGCGAAGGATATGGGCCTTTTGTAGATGTTAATAAGGAAGGAAAGCGACAGGAAGGGGGAAAGACAAATTTCCCTGCGGATGTCGCTTTTTTTGATAACGCACTTCGGGAAATTATGGTATAGTAGGTACAGTTTATTTACATCGATCATCACTTTTATCGTACAAGGAGAGAGGAAAATGAGTGCAAACGACAAGCTTCAGATCGGCGTCATCGGGGCCGGCAATATTGGAAACGTGCACATGAAAGAGTTCATCAAGCTGAATGATGCAGCTATTGCCGCAGTAACGGACGCTTATGCCCCGCTGGCCGAGCAGCGCGCGAAGGAATATGGCATTCCGAAGGTCTATTCAAGCTATGAAGCGTTACTGGCCGATGCTGAAATCGATGCCGTAATCGTCTGCGTTCCGAATGAAATGCATGCACCGATCTCCATCGCCGCGCTGCAGGCCGGCAAACATGTGCTGCTGGAGAAGCCGATGGCGGTTAATGCGGCTTCAGCCAAAGCGATCGTTAGAGCTCACCGGGAGTCGAACAAGGTGCTGATGATGGCTCATCAGATGCGCTGGGAGCCTCTGAATCTGCAGGTGAAGGAACAGGTAGAGAAGGGGGCCCTCGGGAAAATCTATAACGTGAAGACCGGCTGGCTTCGCCGCAAGGGGATTCCAGGCTGGGGAACGTGGTTTACCCAGATGGACAAAGCCGGCGGAGGGCCTCTCATCGATATCGGCGTACATATGCTGGACCTTTCTTTACATCTCATGGGAAGCCCGAAGCCGGTGTCCGTGTTTGGTACGACCTACGCAGAGTTCGGACCGAAGAAGAAAGGGATTGGCACATGGGGCAAGCCGGATTGGAACGGAGCCTACGATGTAGAAGATTTGGCAACCGCCTTGATCAAAATGGAAGACGGCAGCACCTTGTCGCTGGATGTAAGCTGGGCGGCACATACCAGCTTTGTTGATAATGGGCCCTACATCTATCTGATGGGTTCCGACGGCGGCGCCTCTTTGTCGGGAGGCAAAGGCAAGCTGCATACCGAGCTCTTCGATCGGACGGCGGATGTCGAGCTTACGGCTCCGGCGAACGATGAAGGAGCGCGTCAGCGGTTAAGCCGGCATTTTATCGATTGCATTAAGGAAGGAAAGGAACCGATCACTTCGGCCATGTCCGGACTGACCAACAGTCTTGTCCTGGAAGCCATCTACGAGTCCTCTCGCAGCGGCGAGGTCGTAAAGCTGGATTGGAGCTTGTAATCAGAACATCATGGACAGCATGCTTGAATTAAATTTACAGATTTTCAGCATTATCGGAACGATTGCATTTGCAACCTCCGGCGCCGTTGTGGCGATGGAGGAAGAATACGATATTCTTGGCGTCTTTGTACTAGGCTTTGTTACCGCCTTTGGCGGCGGGGTCGTCCGTAATGTATTGATCGGGATCCCTGTCCCTACCTTGTGGAACCAAGGCTTTTATCTCAAAACAGCGCTGATTGCCGCTTTTATCGTTTTTATTTTTCCCGTGAACTGGATTCGAAGGTGGAAGTCGTGGGAGATTATTTTCGACGCGATAGGGTTATCCGCCTTTTCCATCCAAGGGGCGCTTTATGCGACGCAGATGAATGTGCCTCTAAGCGCTGTTATTGTTGCGGCCATGATGACAGGGATCGGCGGAGGCATCATTCGCGATGTGCTGGCCGGCCGTAAACCGCTGGTGCTTCGGGATGAAATCTATGCGGTTTGGGGCATGCTGGCAGGTCTTGTTATCGGGCTGGGATGGTTTCAGGGCTCTTGGCCCCTGCTCGCCTTGTTCGCTCTCATCGTCATTCTCCGGCTCATGTCCGTGTATTTCAAGTGGCGTTTGCCGCGGCGCACCTTGCGGCTGCATGAGGAGCCGACACCTAAGAGAAACTAAATCCCGACAGGAGGCTCAATGCGACAATGAGCGATTCGTTTAAGGAAATGACACGGGTGCCGTCGGAGCTGCTTCAGCAGAGGATATCCACCGTTCACGAGCTTCGTCAGGACGAGCTGGAGCTTTATGAAATATCGAAAGATTCCGATACCGGCGAGCATTATTTGCATTACGCATACGTTCACAGAAATCTGGCAGCTATAGGACCGGGGGCAGGGGAGGAGGAAGTGTTCCACCACCTGATGCCTTTGGACAGCGATGCTGTGCTGGGTATGATGTTTGGAGAGCAGCCATACTCATATCCCGACTTCTGGGATCATGCTTTTCTGCGCAACGGTCCGGAGGGAGACTATGTCTGGTTTGACCCTTCCTACATGAACGACCAAGACGAGAGTGAAATTGTGGGACGTTCGATCGTCGAAGAGCTGCAGCGGTTCAAGCAGTCCGGCGAACGGTCGGAGGAAGCACTGCGCAAGCTGCTGGAATCGTTTGATCCTCCCGAGAAGGAATAGGACATTACATCTATGGGTTTGTCTTTTGGCCGTTAGGCCGAGGGCAAGCCCTTTTTTGTTAAGGGTCCGCATGATTTCTTCGCCGGTGATTCATCCTAATGAAGAGATGTTCCATTAGCAGACAGGAGGGACTTGCAGCATGAACCAATCGAATGGAGCATGGCGTTGGATACGGATGGGCGTCATCGCAGGGTGTATAGCGGCTGTCACTGCTTGCGGTCACAGCCAACCGGGGGACACAAGTCCCGGGGGAGGAGCGGAGGATCGGCGCACTCATGCGCTCTATGACCGAGATAGCCGAAATAACGAAGATAATTCGCTGGGCGTGAAAGAAAAGTGGGTCAAGGATCAGCAAAGAGGGCAGGGCGAGGAATACCGCGGCTGGGCCGCGCTCGACTACAATAACGTCCATTTGACGAAGAAATTACGCTTTGATCCCCAATTGGCGGCACGGTTGAACCAATTGCCCGGGATTCAATCCACCATCGTACTGCTAACCGAAACCAATGCGTACGTGGCGGCGGTATTGGACGGGCAAAACCCGGACCATCAAGCCAACCCCGAGCTTATGGCCTATCAGGTAACGGATAAAGGAGGCGTCAGTCTCTTTGGTGCGGATGGGGCGCTGGGAACGCAGAAGATCAATTGGTATGACCCGAACGGGATGACCTATTCGCTGCAGGATCGCATCAAAATGGAGGTGCTTAAGGCGATGCCTGATCGTCAGCGAGTGTTTGCGACCTCCAATGCGAACTTTGTTCAGCGCCTCCGCTTCTACGCGAAGGAAGAGCAGGAACGCGGCACGTTCCAGAACTATGTGAATGAGTTTAATACGATGGTTCAATACGCTTTTCCTGAACGTTAAAAAAACTCCCTTGGCCTGTATGCACTTCACATAAGGGCTGAGGGAGTTTTCATCTCTTCCGATAGCTTATACCTCGAATTTATAACCGACGCCCCATACGGTTTTGATATGTTTAGGCTCCTTCGGGTCGGCTTCCATTTTTTTGCGGAGGTTCGTAATATGCACGTCAACCGAGCGCTCCGTAACGAAAGAATCGATGCCTCGGATATTGTTCAATAGCTCCTCACGGGAGTACACTTTGCCTGGATGGATCCAGAAGCTTTTCATAATTTCGAACTCGGAGAACGTCGTTTCCACCGGCTTGCCGTGAACGTAAATACAACGCTTCTCCAGGTCCAGCATGATATCCTTTGCTTTCTCGGGAGTCTCCGCGGCTTGTCCGCCGTACGGCTGTCTCATCGAAGAACGACGGAGAAGAGCGGTCGTCCTGGCTGCCAGCTCGCGCATGCTAAACGGCTTGCATAAATAATCGTCCGCTCCGACCATGAGGGCGTTTACCCGCTCGGAAACTTCATTTTTGGCGGAAACGATCATGATCGGCACCTCTGATACCAAGCGAAATTCCTTGCATAGATCAATCCCATTGGCATCCGGAAGCATAATATCGAGGATAACCACATCCGGCTGAAGCTCCTGAAACAATCGTTTGCCTTGTTGTCCGTCGGCCGCACTGAAAACCAAAAATTGTTCCTCCGACAAATATATGGAAATCAAATCGACAACACTCTGATCATCCTCAATCAGCAGCACTTTAGACACCGAGACCACCTCAATTGTTAGGGAAATGTTAGGACCGTCGCAAAAAAATTAACGAAAATCCAATAAGCGGCTGAATGTTATTGAAAGATTATCCTTCATAATGAAAGCATCATAAGAGATCGGGCACAGGACAAGCGTAACCCGGTATCGACCACAGGAGGAATCTATATGATGTACATACCCCCCCAATTGCAGCAGCACATTCAGTCCTGCGTAGATGATCTGGATCAGCTTGTTAATGGTCAAGGCTGCTCCTTGGTCGATCCTGAGGTTGTCCGAAAGAGCATGGAGCTCGACGAGCTTATTCTTCTAGCGATGAAACGACAGAAGGAAGAACGTAAAGCCTCTTCACGTTGTGCAAGCTAAAATAGAAATGCATGGTTACCTGTTTGCTTGTGAATAAAACAGCGGCAGTCCGGGCAAACCTAGTGGGCAGGACGGTTTACGGTTTTGAAGCCCCGTCCCAATGATGCCGGACAGGAGTGCATGCTTCCTATGAACAGCTGTTATAAAGTAAGAGCCTGCTGCAGTAACCGGGAATGCGATTATGTATACCATAAGGATGTCATTCAGACGATTAATCATGAGTCGTCTTTTTCTTTTGCACTCATGTTGAATGACATGGAACGTCAAGGTTCAAGGATGAAATGCCCTGCCTGCGGTGAACGTATGTATTATTACCCGGTAACGACGATAGCCGAACCAGTACACTATGAATAAGTGTATCCATGGCGCGGCTATCCATGTGCGGGTACTGCTTGCCTCATTATCTTTGAACCCACGATTCTCCCCATTGCTGTACAGCTTCCATTACAGGCTGGAGAGCCTTACCTTTCTCCGTTAGCTCATATTCAATTCGTACCGGCGTTTCGGGGTATACGTGTCTGCTGATCAGTCCACACGCTTCCAGCTCTTTGAATCGCTCCGCAAGCATTCGATCGCTCATGCCGGGTATCATCTCGGAAATATCTTTAAACCGCCGAGGGCCCTCCAGCAGGGCACGGATGATCAGACCGGTCCAGCGCTTGCCTAATATTTCGAAAGCGGCTTCGAACTTCGGGCACATTTGGTGATGGTGCGGTTGTTCTGCCATGGGTATCACCTCTTTTTTCTCCCTATATTTTATCATATTTTAATGATCTATGTTAGCTTTTTGTTTCTTCCCAAGGTAATCCGGGCAAAGAGGAAGGTTTTGGTTGAAATAATTGTCGGATTACAGTATAACAACCTTAGACACCCTTGGAAAGCAGGATCAAATGGCTAGCTATCATTACTATATGGATTTGGAGGATTTCCTTATGTATGGATCTCCCTACTCGGGACAAGCGAAAACAATGATGTTACTCGGCTCAGGCGAGCTGGGCAAGGAGGTCATACTCGAGGCGCAGCGCCTAGGCGTTGAGACAATCGCCGTAGACCGCTATGCGAACGCTCCCGCCATGCAGGTGGCGCATCGTTCTTATGTTATTAATATGCTTGACGGTGCGGCTCTTCGCGAGCTCATTGAGAAGGAAAAGCCGGATTTGATCGTGCCGGAAATCGAGGCGATTGCAACGCCTACGCTGGTAGAGCTGGAGGCGGAAGGATACCGCGTCGTACCGACGGCGCAGGCTGCAAGGCTGACGATGGACCGCGAAGGCATCCGCCGCCTTGCTTCGGAAACGCTGGGACTGCCTACGGCCCGCTATGCGTTCGCTGATAGTTTGGAGGAGCTTAGGTCAGCGGTTGCGGAGATCGGCACGCCCTGCGTCATTAAACCGATCATGAGTTCCTCGGGGAAAGGGCAGAGCGTATGCCGGACTCCGGAGGATGTGGATACCTCCTGGAACCTGGCCATGGAGGGCGGACGGGCAAAGAAGGCTCGTGTTATCGTAGAAGAATTCATTCGATTCGATTCCGAAATTACTCTGCTTACCGTCCGTTCCGTGTCCGGTACATCGTATTGTGCTCCGATCGGCCATATTCAGAAGGACGGCGATTACATCGAATCGTGGCAGCCTCACGAAATGAGTGAAGCACAAATTGCCGAAGCGCAGCATATCGCCAAGACGATTACCGATGCGCTGGGAGGCGCAGGCATTTATGGTGTGGAGCTGTTCCTGGCGCCTGACAAGGTATATTTCAGCGAAGTCAGCCCTCGGCCTCATGACACGGGAATGGTGACGATGGCGTCACAGGACTTGTCGGAGTTTGCGCTTCATGTGCGTGCCATTTTAGGGTTCCCAATCCCGTCCATTCGATTACTGACTCCGGGAGCTTCCTTCACGCTGAAGGCGGACCGGGAAGCGCAGCAATTCCGGATCGGCGGAGTGGAGAAGGCGCTTGCGCTTCCTAACACACAGGTGCGTGTTTTCGGGAAGCCGGAGACGAAGGTGGGCCGCCGGATGGCCGTCGCCCTCAGCTCGGGCGAGACGGTAGAGGAAGCGCGGCGGTTGGCTAAGGAAGCGGCCGGCCTGCTTCATATCGAATATTAAGGCGAGAGGAAGAAACCGAAGATGAACGCACATGAAATCGATTATCAAATTAATGGTTCGGAGATGCAATATGTGGAGATCGAGCTCGATCCGGGCGAGAGCGTCATTGCGGAAGCGGGCAGCATGATGATGATGGACCAGAGCATCCAGATGGAGACGATCTTCGGCGACGGCAGCGATCAAGGCAAGGGACTCATGGGCAAGCTGTTTGGTGCCGGCAAGCGGCTGCTTACAGGGGAAAGCCTGTTCATGACCATCTTTACCAATCGCGGTTCCGGTAAAGAACGGGTAAGCTTCGCTTCACCTTATCCGGGACGAATCCTGCCTATGGATTTATCCGTGCTTGGCGGTAAGCTGATCTGTCAGAAGGATTCCTTTCTTTGCGCAGCAAAAGGCGTATCGATCGGCATTGACTTCCAGCGCAAGCTCGGTGCGGGCTTCTTCGGCGGAGAAGGCTTCATCATGCAGAAAATCGAAGGCGACGGTCTTGCGTTCGTGCATGCCGGAGGTACAATCTGTGAGCGCGTTCTGAAGCCTGGGGAAATGATCCGGGTGGATACAGGCTGCTTGGTAGCGATGACCCAAGAGGTCGATTACGATATCGAATTCGTTAAGGGCGTCAAAACCGCGCTGTTCGGAGGCGAAGGACTCTTCTTCGCTACGCTTCGCGGACCCGGTCGGGTATGGATTCAATCGCTACCCTTCAGCAGGCTGGCAGATCGCGTCCTGAGCGCTGCAGGACCGGGCGGCCGCAAGGAAGAGGGCAGTATTCTGGGCGGACTCGGCAACTTGCTTGACGGAGACAGATAAAAAAGGCTATCATTCAGTTACAACCTTTCCCTGCAGGTTCTTGCGGGCAATTATTTGAAAGAGGTGCTGTTAGATGGCATATAATCCACAAGTCGTCGATGCCAAAATTGTGAGTCATAATCCGAAAAACGGATTGTTCGAGGTTGTTGCCGAACTAAAAGACCGTACCGTCTGCCGTCTTACTTTTGAAATCGGCTCGGAAGGACAGCCGCCAAGAGTAACGCACATTAACCGTATGGAGAAAGAGCCTTGCCCGATCTGCCGCAAGGATTTCCTGTGCAATTGCATGTCGAAATTCGTTGTGCCGATCTCGGATCAGGCGCTGAGCTTAACCGGAACACCGTAAGGAACAACGGAAACCCGCAGGCGCTGCTAAGCCTCGCGGGTTTTCTTCTATACTACCGTTCGAGGTCAGGGAGAGAGAGCCATTGTTTCGCTTATTACTATATCTCGGACTTTCATTTCTCCTGCTCCTAACCGTTACGACCGGCGCCGTCTACCTGCTGATGAGGTCGACTCACTTGCAGGATACCCGGCAAAGTCTTCAATCCTGGCAGAAGCAAACCAATGCACGTATTGAGCAAAAGGTAGGTGAGCTGGATCTCCTAGCCCGTCATCTCGCAGGCGAGACCGCGGTTCAGCGCTTTACCCTGAGCGGCGGCAGTACGGAGGACAAGCCGGCGAGGGAGCTGCTGGACGCCTTGCTGCGCAGCTATGCAGGCGACGTCAGTTATGTGAACGAGCTTTGCTTGATTCGGGCACAAGACAGCGGAGTCTTCTGTACTCCCATTGATCCGGGAGGAGTCCAGCTAAGCTCACAACCCTTTCCCGCGATGACGAGAAACGAGCGACTTCTGTTTCCAGCCGTTCAGCAGCCAGGGGAGCAAAGCCGCGCGGCGGAGCTCATTCATGCAACACCGGTGTGGGATCGCGGCTCCGGCGTGGTGAAGGGGGTGCTGCTGCTCTCGGTGAACACGAGGATGCTGCTGCAGGACATCTTCGACGGTCCGGCGATTTCCAGTCTGCTGTTATATGATGAGAAGGGAACGCTGCTGTTTTCCCGTCATCCGGAGGACCGGGAGGATATCGGCTCCCGCATCATCACTCCAGCCGACTATGATACGGGTTTGGTACAGGAAGGAAGCCGGTATGCCTTTCGCGAAAGGCTCGATGTTCCGCAGGTGGCATGGTACACTAGAGTGGAAGCGGTTACGCAGTTTTCTTTTTACGAACGGAAGCTCCTCTATATGACTCTGACGATTTACGCTGCGGGCTTCATGCTGCTGCTCTTAGTAAGCTGGTTTTTGTATAAAAAGCGGTTTGCCGGACCACTGGAGCGATTGCGTATTCTCATGAAACGGGCTGAACTCGGAGATCTTAAGGCCTATTGGATCGGAAGACAGGCCGGCGAGCTGAACGAGCTTGGCGAAGGCTACAATCAGATGCTGAACCGTTTGGAGGAGCTGATCAAGCAGGTTAAGCGCGAGGAAGGCTTAAAGAAGGAAGCGGAGATGGAGGCGCTGAAATATCAGCTGAATCCGCATTTTTTATACAATACATTAAATACGATAAAATGGGTTGCCAAAATGCACCGCACGCCGCAAATCGGCGAAGTCGTAACGGCACTCGTTCGCTTGCTGCAGGCGAGCCTCGGCAAGAAGGGCGATTTCATCACGGTTCGGGAAGAGGTCGAGCTGCTCCGTGATTATATGCATATACAAACCTTTCGTTATGGGGAAAAGATCAAGCTGAGTATCGAGGTAGATCCTCTATCGAGCGATTGTCTGCTGCCCTGCATGCTGCTTCAGCCTCTAGTGGAGAATGCGATTGTGCACGGGATTGAGCCCGCGAAGAAGGACGGCCTCATCTCCATTCGGGTCTGGGTGGAGCCGGAAAGAGAGCTGCTGATCTGCGAGGTGGAAGATAACGGGATCGGCTTGAACGAGCCCAGGCAGGAGGAAGCGGCGGGAGGCAGGGCCGCAAGCGGGGTCCGCGAGCGAATGAGCGGCATCGGACTTCGGCATATTCGTGAGAAAATCAAGCTGTACTACGGCAACGGGTACCATATGCATTTATTCGGTAAGCCGGGGGAGGGAACGCTTGTGCGTTTAACGCTTCCCGTACATCATAGCGGAGGGCAGCGCGCATGAACGTATTGATTGTCGACGATGAGCCCATCATCCGGCAGGTGCTAAAGACGATGATGGATTGGGAAGCCCATGGCTTCTCCTGGCACGGTGAAGCGGAGGATGGCGCGGAAGCGCTCAAGGCGGTGAAGGAAGACGGCGTGGATATTGTCGTCACCGATATTTTGATGCCGCGGATGGACGGCCTTGAGCTGATCAAGCAGCTCCAGGAGGAGCGGTTTGACGGTGCGATGGTGGTGCTCAGCTGTCTTGATGACTTTCATTATGTCAAGCAGGCGATGAAGCTGGGCGCACACGATTATATTCTAAAGCCGACCATGGAGCCCGAATCCTTGATGAAGGTGCTGCTGGAGGCGAAAGAGGCGCTGCTGGAAAAGCGCCGGGGAAGGCTTGAGCGCGAGCTCTGGCGCGAAAGCAGTGAACGCACCCGGGCGGTACAGCTCGGTCTATCGCTTAGACCTTGTCTGGAAGGCAATGCTTCTCAAGAAGCCATGGCGGAGCTTCAATCGGCGCTTTTCCCCGCCCAGTCGGCTTCTGCCTATGCATCCATGCTTTTGCGTCATGCAGGCGATGACCAGCTTGGGATAGAACGGGCATGGCCGGAGGCGGAGGTATGGTGCCCTCTCGGAGAACGGGAGGTATTGGTGTTATGTACCAGTCATTCAGAAGCTCCGGAAGGATTGTTCCTGACTTATGCAAGGGAGTGCTGGGGTATTGCCGCTAAGGAGTGTGAGATCAGCTCGGTGGAAGGCATTGCGACGCTGCAGGAGCTCATTCTTGCGTATCGTCGGCATCTGCAGATACACCGAAGCCGGTTTTACGGAATTGATTTCTCCGCGGATGAGCGGACGGAAGCATCTCTTCCGATGGAGGAGCGGCATAATCTGCTCCGTGCCGTAGCAGGTAATAATCAGGAGGCGGTGACGCATTGGACGGGAGAGCTTAGCCGCAGGCTTCAGACGGAGCGGCCGATGCCGCGGCGAGCCGTCGCCTTTCTGAAGGAGACGGCGGCTTTGGCGGCAGCGATGACCCGGAGAGAGACTCCGGAGTTTGAAGAGCTGAACCAGTTGGCCTTAGGGGAGGCATTTCTGCATTTTACCGGCGTGATGGCGTGGTTTGAAGAGGAGCTCTCCCTATTGATGCGCAGCTCAGCCCTCGATGGGAGCGGGAGCGGACAGCGAAATCCGTTTATCCGGAAAGCGACGGACTATATGCTGGCGCATTTCCATCTGCCGATCAGCACCACCGATATTGCCGAGCATGTGCGGCTTAGCCGAAGCTATTTAAGCGATCTTTACAGCAAGGAGACAGGAGAACCGTTATCGGAGGCGTTAACCCGGATTCGCATGGAGGCGGCGAAGAGGATGCTGGTGGCGGGGAGCAGTAAAGTGTACGAAATTGCGGAGGCGGTCGGTTTCTCCGATGCCAAGGCCTTTACGAAGACGTTTAAACGTTACACCGGCTGCAGCCCGAAGGAGTACGCAGACCGGGCCTAGAGCAGGGACGATGTCCAACAAACAGACACCTTTTCCAACAAATTGGTGTCTGTTTTTTGTTTCGGAATAAGTTTACAGTAAAGTAAGATAACGCTTACATGTATAAAAGGGGAGGAACAGGCTTCTATGGATTATTCATATCCTGCGGCAGCGGCGCAAGAGCCCATTATTGAAGCTGCTCATGTTACGCGCACCTTCGGCAAAGGCTCCTCCGCCGTGCATGCACTACGCGGTGCCAATCTGTGCATCGCCCCCGGCCGGTTGGTGGCGCTGAGGGGACGCTCCGGCTCCGGCAAAACTACGCTGCTTAACATGCTCGGAGCGCTTGACCGCCCTACGGAAGGGGCGATCTACTACCGTGGGCAGGAAATGTCGGGTTGGCCGGACAAGAAGCGGAACGAATTTCGGCGCACACAGCTCGGACTCATATTTCAATCGTTTGCGCTGGTTCCCTTCATGTCGGCCTACGAGAATGTGGAGTTTGGACTGCGCATTGCCGGCATCGCGAGCGGCAAGCGCAGAGAATATGCTGAGCAGGCGCTTGAATTCGTAGGCTTAAAGGCCCGGATGAAGCACCGGCCTTACGAAATGTCCGGAGGAGAGCAGCAGCGCGTGGCGATAGCTAGAGCTATTGCTCACAGGCCCTCCTTGCTGCTCGCGGATGAGCCGACGGCAGAGCTTGACAGCAAGATGGGGCTGCAGGTCATGAAGGTGTTCAAGGATTTGGTGCATCAGGAAGGAATGACGATCATACTGACTACGCACGATCCGGCGATCATGGAGATTGTGGATCAGGTGTACGCATTGGAGGATGGACACATTGTGGAAGAATAAGAGACTGCGGGCAGGCCGTCTGAAAATCGCAGTTCCTTTGCTGGTGTTGATAGCACTTACCGGCTGCGGTCTGCTGCCGAAGGAAGAACAGGCGCTAAAGCCGCCCTTGGTAAAGCCGGTCAAGGAAAATTTCGAGCTGTATGAGGTGAAGCGAGGCAGTATTAAGAAGCAGGTCAGCGGCGTGGCGACCTTTGCCTCGGATCGGCTGGAGTATTTATCGTTTTCAGAGTCGGGGGGGCGGCTGGCCGCCATGCATGTCAGTCTCGGCAGCACGGTGAAGGCGGGGGATGTCGTAGCTGAGCTGGACAAGGGCGATCTGCTGAACCGGGTAAGGCAGCAGGAAATTAATTTGGAAAAGGCACAAATCGCGCTGGAGCAGGCGAAAGAAGAGAAGCGCGGCGACGCGATGGCCATTCGGCTTAAGGTACTGGACGTAGAGAAGGAGCAGCTCGGTCTGGACTCTCTAAAAAAGCAGCTGGAGAAAACGAAGCTCGTTTCCAAGGTTGACGGAATTGTTACGTACATAGACCCGATTAAGCAGGGCGATGCCGTAACGGCATATAAACAGCTGATCACGGTTGCTGACCCGACGAAGATGAAGCTGGCCTATGAATTTTCAAATATGAACGATTTGACGGGAATCCAAGTCGGCATGCCCGCTACCGTAAAGTTCAAATCGAAGGAGTACGAAGGGAAGGTCGTGCAAATTCCCGCTACGGCACCGCAGTCGGATATTAAGGCGATCTCCGATAAAAATGCGAAGACCGTCGTCCTTACCGTAAACGGGCTTCCAAGCGAGGTGCAGATCGGCAACAATGCGGATTTCACTATCGTAACGGAGCAGCGATCGGACGTGCTGATCATCCCTAAGGTCGGCTTGCGCTCCTATATGGGACGCGATTACGTACAGGTGCTTGAGGGGGAGAGCCGCAAGGAAATCGATGTGGAGAAAGGGATCGTATCGTCCACAGAAGTGGAAATCCGCAAAGGGCTGAAGGAAGGCCAAAAGGTAATTCTGAACAATTGAGGTGACACTTCGTGGCGTTACTGATCATGATCGTGCGCAAAATGGCCAAAAATAAATGGCTGGAGCTCAGTCTCCTGCTCGGGCTAGTCATTTCTGTCGGGCTGGCCAGCAGTATGCCCATCTATACGAGCGCTATTTTGCAGCGAATGCTGATTAAGGATTTGGAGCTGCAGCAGGAAATGCAGCAGGTTTATCCCGGCGTATTTTGGTCGTCAGCCTATTTGACCGGGGAAATGTCGTTAGAGCAGGGACTTGAACGAATCAAGGAAACGGACCGATATATGCGCGAGAGTGCGCTGCCGGGCTTTGATCTGCCGATCATCAGCTATGTGATTGAGCGCTCCACAGACCGGTATAAGCTGGCGCCCGCCGATCCGACAAGATTGGACCCTTCCGTTCAGCGTGTCGTCGATGTGGTGGCGCTGAGCGAAATGGAGAAGCACACCGTTTTGAAGGACGGCGCTTGGCCGAAGCCGGAGCCGGTGGATGGCGTCTATGAGGTGCTGGTCGTTGAAGAAAGCTTGACGGGCTTGAAGGCCGTCGTGGGCAATGAATTTGTCATTGAGGATTCGTCCGCACCGGCTGCATTAAAATTTCGCATTGTCGGCGTCGTCGATCGCAAGTCCTTTGACGACCTGTATTGGTATAACGTGCTTTCCTCTTATAAAAGCAGCTTCCTGGTTCCCTTCGAAACGTTCGAGAAGCATTTTACGGAGGACAAAATACTCCCTGTGCGTTCCAGCATCTGGTATGCTGCGGCGGACTACAGCCGTATGACGCTGGAATCCATTACCCGGTTTATCCAGGTGTACAACCGGACGGAAGCATTTTTGATAAATCGTTTCAGCAACGGTACGTCCATGAAGGCGCCTGCGCTTACCACGCTGCAGGGCTATTATGCCAAGGAGGAGAAGCTGCGGATGATGCTCTGGTCGCTCAACGTCCCCGTTATGATCATGCTTGGGTATTACTTGTTCATGGTATCCAACCTGATCACGGAACGACAGAAGACGGAAATCGCCGTACTGCGCAGCCGGGGAGCCAGTCGTCTACAGATCGTCATCGGTTATTTGTTGGAAGGGCTGCTGCTTGGTGCCGTAGCGTTGGCCATTGGCCCTTACCTGGGACTCACGCTGACCAAGGTGCTGGGAGCGTCCAACGGATTTCTGGAATTTGTACAGCGGGCGGCGCTGCAGGTGAAGCTGAGCGGAGAGGCGTTTCAATACGGCTTCATAGCGGTAGCGGTCTCCGTACTGATGACGATTCTGCCGGTGCTGTTCGCCACGAGAGCAACCATTGTGGGACATAAGCAGCAAATGGCGAGAGGACAGAAGCTGTCCTTCTGGCATAAATATTTGGTGGACCTGATTCTCGTCGGTGTGTCGATCTATGGTCTCGTCACGTTTCAGCGGCGTATGGCCGACATGAAAGCGCTTGGACTCGATGCCGCGGATCTTCAGATGGACCCGCTGCTGTTTCTGGTACCGGCCTTGTTCATTCTCGGCAGCTCATTCCTGATGCTTCGTATTTATCCATTGTTGATTCAGGCGATCTACACCGTCGGCCGGAAATGGTGGCCGCCGTCCCTCTATTCAACCTTGCTTCAGGTAGGGCGGTCAAGCACACAATACCAGGCCATTATGGTATTCCTTAGCGTAACGCTTGCAACGGGCATGTTCAGCGCCAGTGCGGCGCGCACCATCAACAAGAATGCAAGCGAGAAGATTATGTACAAGACGGGAGCGGATATCACGCTCAAGATCAAGTGGGAGAATGATGCCCCTCCGGAGCCGATAAGCGGCGGAGAGGCGCCTGAGGAAGGGGAGGCATTACCGGCTGAGCCGGTCGTGAAGAAAAAAGTGCAGTTCTCAGAGCCGCCCTTCCTTCCTCTGACACAGCTTCCGGGAGTGGAGCATGCGGCGAAGGTGTTCCAGAAGAAGGACGTCGCCTTTACCGTCGGCAAGGATCGGGGAACCGCGCTGCTTATGGGCATCGATACCGATGATTTCGGAAGGACGTCCTGGCTGCGGGACGGGCTGCTTGAGCATCATTTCTATGATTATTTGAATGTTCTTGCAGCAGAGCCTTCGGCAGTACTTATTTCCAGAACGATGGCGGAAACCCACAACCTGAAGCCGGGAGATCGTATCTCGGCGGGCTGGGGAGGCGTAGAGGCCGCAAACTTTACCGTATACGGCATTGTCGATTACTGGCCGTCGTGGAATCCGAACCCTGCCTTCGGTTCTCGCCCGGCCGCCACGACTACGGGCAATAACAAAAATGCGAAGGTGCAGTATCCGATGCTGATTGTCGGCCATCTTTCGTATATTCAGAACAATATGGCGCTTGAGCCCTATGAGGTATGGCTCAAGATGAAGGAAGGCAGCTCAAGCCAGACCTTATATGATGCCTTGGAGCAGAAGAGCATACCGGTCGAGCAGCTGACGGATGCCAGGCAGCAGCTGATACTGGCTAAGAATGATCCGTTTCAATTGGCCATTAACGGCGTTATGACGCTGGGCTTTCTCATCTCTATCATTATCAGCTTCTGCGGCTTTTTGCTGTATTGGATCCTGTCGCTGTCCTCTCGCGTTCTTCAGCTAGGCATTCTTCGGGCGATGGGGATTTCGTTCCGGCAGCTGATGGTGATGCTGATCGGCGAGCAGCTGATGACCTCCGGAGCGGCGCTTGGCATCGGGCTCATGCTCGGCGTTGTAACAGGCCGTTTGTTTGTGCCGATGTTTCAGCTTTCGCTGCAATCCTCGGCTCAGGTGCCGCCGTTCGAGGTGACCTTTGATCCGCAGGATCAGCTGCAGCTGCTGATTATCGTTGTGATGATGCTGGCGATCGGCTTGACGATCCTTGGATCCATGCTGTCGCGAATTAAAATCCATCAAGCCGTTAAACTTGGCGAGGATTAGAAGGGGACTTCACATTCATGATCCACTGTGACAATCTGGTCAAAATTTATAAGGTGGCGGATCTCGAGGTCGTAGCCCTCCAAGGGCTGGATCTGCACGTTGAGCCCGGCGAGCTGATGGCGATTATCGGAAATAGCGGAAGCGGCAAGTCGACATTATTGAATATGCTGGGCGGGCTCGACCGCCCGTCGGCAGGACAGCTGACGGTGGACGGAAAGGATCTGCTGAAATTCACCGAGAAGGATCTGGTGAAATATAAGCGGGAGACGGTGGGGTTCGTATGGCAGAACAATGCCCGAAATTTGATCCCCTATTTGACGGCGCAGGAGAATGTCGAGCTTCCCGTCCTGCTGAAGGGCAGACGGAAACGGGAACGCGCGTTGGAGCTGCTGGAGGCGGTCGGTCTAAGCCACCGGCGGGGGAATAAGCTGAATCAGCTGTCAGGCGGGGAGCAGCAGCGGGTAGCGATTGCCATCGCGCTTGCCAATCAGCCGAAGCTGCTGCTGGCGGATGAGCCGACGGGCTCCGTCGATACCCGGATGGCCAATCAGATTCTGGATCTGTTCCGCGAGCTGAATCGAAGCATGGGGCTTACCGTTGTCATCGTAACCCACGACCCCTTGCTGGCCAAGAAGGTGGACCGTGTCGTAGCAATTCGGGACGGCAAAACCTCGTCGGAGATCATCCGCCGAAGATCCTATGCCGATGAGCTGGCTGAGCTGGAAGCCGGCGCGTCCGCAGATAACGGGGAGGATACTCATGTGGAGTATGCCGTTATCGACAGGGCGGGACGGCTGCAAATTCCTGCCGACCTGCTTCAATCCATCGGGCTGAAGGAGTCAAACAAAGTGAGAGTGGAGCTGGAGGGCGGCCGGATCGTCTTGGTACCTCCGGATGTGAAGGAGGAGAAGGGAAAGTGAAGAGAAATAAGACATGGACGAAGGCGGTGCTCTCCATCCTCATTGCAGCTGCCGCCGGAAGTAGCTGGACAGCCTTGCCGCTGCAAGCGGAGGTAGCGGCGTATCAGCGGGATCAGCTGGAGGAGGCAGCCCGTCTGCCTGCCTTGGCGGTTGGGGCCGGAGCTGCCTTTGAGCTGAAGAATGCCGTCATCGTACCGACAGAAAACGGGAATATGCTGTTTTTCACGGTCACCGTGGATAATAGCGGCTCACATCGCGCTTTGTCGTTCCTGGACTACTGGGTGCGGCCGGAGACTGCAGCAGGACTGCAGTTCGAGGCGCAGCTGATTCCTCAGGATAAAGCGAAGAAGGAGATTCCCGCCGGGCAAAGGGTTGAGTTCTCTTTTTACGCCCCTGTGAACGAAGGGACCGCGTTAAGCGAGCTGGGATTCCGCGTGACCCGCTGGAACTATGCCAGCAAGTCGCTGGAGGATACGGTTGGCGCGATCTCTTTTCCGGAGGAGGCGCAGCCAATTCTAACCGAATCCGCAGCTTCGCGAACTTTGGCTTTCGGCAGCTTTGCCGTAGACGCTGAGGTCACACGATGGCATCTACAGCCCAGGGAGCAGTATGCTTCCGGTGTCATGACGCTGAAGCTGACTAACCGGGGGCAGGTGGGCTTGAAGCTGCCGGGGCTTCAGTTCTCGCTCAAGACGGCTTCGGGGCTGTTGTATCCTCTCGAGCCGGTCATTCCGTCCGACAAGCAGCTGCTGACCCCTCATGTGCCGGTCCAGCTGCAGCTGAAGGGAGCCATGCTGCCAGCGGACGCCATGCAGGGCGGCCTGGAGCTTCTGATTCAGCAGCCGACGGCGATTACGTCCGAGCAGAAGCTTAACGTTCCGGTGGCGGCATTATTCGTACCCGAAGCTCAAGAGCAAGCAGCCGCGCTGGGTGATCCGGTCACTTACACGAATTTGACGGGAACCTATTTCTTCCAGGTGGAAAAGCTGCAGCGCTTGCCTTGGGAGGATGTCGATATCTTGAGCGCGGAGGTCGCCCTTTCCCATCATGAAGGAGAAGCCTTGCCGTTCCCGGCGATCAAGCCCTATTTTCTCTTGGACAACGGGGTGAAGGTAGAAGCCAAGGCGGTTATGGTTGACCGTGCCCTCGGCGTACCTGCGGAGAAGCAGGTGCACATGCAAATCGTCGCCAAAATTCCTTATACCTATCCGTTCAGCACGGCTCAGCTGGTGCTTCAAGAGTCGGGAGACAGCGCGGTTTCCCAAGAAATCGGACGATTCCTCCTGCCTATAGAAGGACAGGCGATCCAGCAAATTCCGGTGGGCGTCAAGCAGCCGATACTCGGCTCAGGAAGACAAGCCCGGTATGCGCCCTATCAAGTCAATACCTACGTCAACTCCAATTCCAAGCTGGTCGAGGTTCAGGTGGATGCCGAAAATATGGAGAAGCGCGCCGCGCCGGTACCTAAGCTTACCGCTTTCTTAAAGACGCCAAGCGATCAGCTCTTCCCCACGAAGGTCAAAGAGGTGAAGCAAAAGCTGAATCCGAGCGGCCATGCTCTGGTGGGATTTACGGCAGTGGTTCCTAGGGATATGGATACGACGAACCTCCGTCTCCTGATCGGCGAATCGGTGACGGATCAGCATTGGAGCGGTACGGAGGAGAAGCCGGAGCTCTATCTGAATGCAGTGGAAATGGCATTGCCTAAGGAACCGGACGGTCCAAAGGACTCATTGAAGGCAATCCAATTTTACCCTTATACGCTAACGCTGAGCAATCTGACCACTTGGCTCGACAGCAAGGAGCTTAAGGTGCAGTTCAGGTACTTGCTGGAACGGGATTACTACTTCGAGAAGAATACGGACGGCAGCAAGCTGATCATTGAATTCGAGGATAACAAAGGGCAGGTTTCCATAAGCGAATCGTTTTATCTGGAGACGGCTCCGGAGGATAAGGACCGCAAGATGACGGTTGGAGAATACGAGTACAAAATGGTCAAACAGGACAATAATCTGATCTATCGAGTAAGTCAGTTGAAGCAGTATAAAATCAACGTATATCACGAGCTGGACGGCAAGAAGAAGCTGCTCGCAAGCAAAGCCATCGATTGGTTCACCATTATGGACTGATGCCTATTGTCATGAAGGGCACCCCGCGGGGTGCTTTTTCTTTTTCACCGAAACTATGGTAAAATAGTACAACAATTGCACTGGGCTGGAGGTGGCGGCAATGAAGCTGGGAATTGTCTCGGATACGCATATGTACGGCCGGGCGAAGGCTTTGCCGGATGCGCTCGTGGCAGGATTAAGCGGAGTCGACGCCATCCTGCATGCCGGCGATTGGATGGATGAGTCGGTGATAGAGCTGTTCGCCGCGATCGCTCCCGTGGACGGGGTGGCGGGCAACAACGACGGTGAGAAGCTGGCCGCCCGCTTGGGACGGAAGAAGCTGCTGACCTTTGCCGGTCACCGCATCGGTATCGTTCATGGCGACGGGGGCCGTTCTACGCCGGATCAGGCGTTTGCGTCTTTTCGATCCGAGGCAGTAGACGTGATTGTTTTCGGCCATTCTCACATACCGTATCTGGAGAACCGCGCGGGTATCCTGCTCTTTAATCCCGGATCGCCCACAGACAAAAGGAGACAGCCACGATATTCCTACGGGGTGCTGACCTTGGGTAAAACAATCGAAGCCGAGCATTATTATTATGATGATAAATCGTCGACGGCCGGCGTATAACGTGACCAGGAGGGTGATCGATATGATCCAATGGAAGGAAATTACAACGAATGGGGAATGGGAACAGCTGCTGGAGGGATCCTCCGAGAAGCCCTTTGTTATTTTAAAGCACAGCACGGCGTGTCCTGTAAGCTTCAACGCGCTGGAGGAATATGAGACCTATTTGGGCAAATCGCCTAACGAGAGCGTGGATTACTTCCTGGTGAAGGTCATTGAATCTCGTCCGGTATCGAATCAAATTGCGGAGGATACCGGTGTGAAGCATGCATCGCCGCAAATTTTATATATTAAAAATAAAGAAACCGTCTGGAACACGTCCCATTGGTCGATCACCAAGGCACATATGACTGCGGTTCTGGATTAAGATTTACCTCATGGGAGAGGAGAGATGTCGACGATGAGCGTTCAGACCGTACCTTTTTTCTCCGGCGCGCTTTATGCTCGTAAAACGTGTAACGTCTACTTGCCGCCAAGCTATGCAGCAAGCCTTGATCGACGCTATCCCGTCATTTATTTGCTCCATGGCCTGCACGGCTCGGAATGGAGCTGGCTCCAGAACGGCAAGGCTCAGGAAACGCTGGACCGGATGATCGGAGAAGGGCAGCTGCGGGAATGCATCGTAGTGATGCCGAGTGACGGAGGCTACGGCACAGGCACATTCTACCTCAATTGGTATGACGGCACGGGTCGGTTTGAGGATTACCTGATCGAGGATGTCATCCCATTGGTGGATGACCAATTCCGTACGGTCGCGGAATCCTCGCAGCGCTATGTTTGCGGTCTGTCCATGGGAGGTTATGGCGCCTTCATGCTGGCGCTCCGCCATCCTGAGCTGTTCGGAGCGGCGGCAAGCATCGCGGGAGCGATGATTTCTTCGAAGTTCCTTGCTCCGGAATTTCACCGTTCGGATGCGGCGCGGATGATCGGTCCGGTCCACGGCGCTTATGCGAAGGAATACGATCTGCACGTGCTGGCGGAGCGTGCCGCAAGCTTGCCGAACCGTCCGGCGCTGCATTTCAACTGCGGCAAAAACGATTATTTATACCCTATGAATGTAGGGTTCCAGTATGTTCTGGAGGCACTGCAATACCCGTTCGAATATATGGAATTTGAAGGGGAGCATACCTGGGATTATTTCGGCGGGCATCTGCCGGAGGCGCTGCAGTTTCTGGAGCGGCAATGGGCCCTAACGGATTGCTAAGCAAGTCCGCATGCAGCTTTCATGCTGTTATGCGGATTTTTTGTTCCTATGGCTCATGCGCTATAATAGTTACATGAAGTGATTTCCTGGAGTGGGGGAATGCTTGTGAAGGTGGCCATCAGCGGAGGTACCGGTTTTGTCGGACAGCATTTGGTGAAGTATTTGCTTGATCAAAAGTGCGACGTCGTCCTGATTTCGCGGACAAAGCAAACGGCAGGCCTGTCGACGGTTCCCGTGTTGACTTGGTCGGAGCTGGAGCGTGAGCCGCAGCTTCTGGAGGGAACGGATGCCATTGTCAATTTGGCCGGGGAATCCATCAATCAACGCTGGACGGATGAGGCGAAGGAACGAATTATGAAATCGCGTCTGGATGCGGCCCGAAGAATCGGCCTTGCGGTCGACCAGCTTCGCCAGAAGCCTGTGCTGGTCAACGCCTCTGGCATCTCGATCTACGGGGTGTCGGAGACAGCAACATTCTCCGAAGAAAGTGAGCCCCGGATCATCGATTTTCTTTCCGGCGTAGTGGATCAATGGGAGATTGCTGCCGAGCAGATCCACGCGAGACGCATCGTGCTTCTGCGTGTGGGCATTGTTCTGGGGAACGATGGGGGGGCCTTTCCCAAAATGGCAATGCCATTCAAGCTTGGTGTCGGAGGACGAATCGGAAGCGGCAGGCAGGTGCTCTCCTGGATCCATGTAACCGATATTTGCCGGTTGATCGATTACTGCATTCGTCAGGACAGCCTGGAGGGGCCGGTCAACGCAACGGCTCCTCAGCCGGTTACGAACGATGAATTCGGGAGAACGCTGGCAAGAGTCATGGGGAGGCCTTATATTTTTCCCGTTCCGGCATTTGCCATGAAGCTGCTGTTAGGCGAGCTGTCGACGCTGCTCCTGGAGGGACAACGCGTGCTGCCGAAGGCCGCATTGGAACACGGGTTTGAATACCGCTATCCGACTCTGGAGATGGCGCTGGAAGATTTGGTAGGAAAGTGATTATGGTTCGGAGGGGTTAGGAAATGATTCGTTATGGCGATCCTGTTGTCGAGGAGCTTGTTTTTGAGCGCTTGAAGGCGCGTGTGGAGCCAAGAGATGAGCAGTGGGTGGATGTTGAAATCTCGTTTGCCTTGGCGGACGGCAAGCAGCCGGAGGACGTGGAGGACTTATCCGCATTGATCATATGCACCCGGCGGGGAGACATGGTACAAATCGTGCCTCAGGACGAAGGCCGCGATTGCGAATTTCAGTTCACGGAAGGGGAGAAGGAGCAGCTGCGGCGGTTTTTTGACGAGCAGGTTCGCGGGCAGTTCCCCTTGTTAGGGTAGGGAAGGCTTCAACCTTCCCTTTTACGGTAATCATCGGTTAGCATACCGGCAAAGCCCCAGTTTTCTTCATCGATTTCTTGAATGACGATATGGGTATGCTCCGGCTTTTTGCCGAGAACCGTTACTAATTTTCCGTAAACTGTTGTACGATTTGGGCTTTTTGCTCTCGGGTAGCGCCTTTCGTGATTTGAAGGTTAATATAGGGCATGACGATTCCTCCTATGCGGGATGTTTTGCTAAAAAAGAAGATTGGGGGACCAAGCCCTCAATCTTCTTTTTTGCCTTGCAGGGCCGCTTTCAGCGCATCCCCAAGACTGCTGGTCAGCTCAACATTATCGCTGAACTGATGGGCGAGCTGGGCCTGCTGCCGTTTGGCGGCTTTGCCGCCACCGCTGCTTTTCTCACCGAGCATTTCGATGACATTGCACGGACGGCACTGTGCGTACTTGCCTGCTTTGCCGGTATGAATCTCCATTTTCTTACGGCACTGCGGGCAGCGTTTATTCGAAAGCTGCGGCTCCGCCGCGCGCTTATATTCGCATTCCTTGCTGCTGCAGACGAGCAGCTTTCCCCGCTTGCTTTTGATCTCCTGAAGAGGGCTGCTGCAATCGGGACAGCGGGAGCTCGTCAGATTATGCGGCTTATATTCGGCCGCGCTGGTCTTCACTTCTTTGACGATCTGCTCCGTCATGGAGCGGATCCGGTCCATGAACGATTTGGCGTCGCCGCGACCCTTGGCAATGCGTTCTAGCTCCTGCTCCCATTCGGCCGTCAGCTCCGGCGACCTAAGCTCCGGTACGACCAGCTCGATCAGCTGTGCTCCCTTGCCCGTAGGCTGGAGCACATTCATTTTGCGCTCGATCGTATCGGAAGAGAGCAGCTTCTCGATGATATCCGCCCGGGTAGCCGGTGTGCCGAGGCCGTGCTTCTCCATGACGGTAAGCAAGGAGGCTTCCGTGTATCGGCCCGGCGGCTTCGTCGCCAGCTTCTGCAGTCCCAAACGCAATTCCTTCAGCTCCGCGCCGACGGAAAGCGGAGGGAGGGTTTGACGCGGGCCGTTCTCTTCTTCCTGACGCTGCTCCTCCTCCTCGTCAAGGCTCATGGCGGAGGCGTCCAGGCCGTATATGCTTTTCCAGCCCTCATCTTTGACGATCCGACCCTTCGCATAGAAGCTCTCGCCGCCGATGTCTAGCGTAACCGAGGTTTCGTCATAACGGAAGGCAGGGTAGAAGAGCGAGAGGAACCGTTTCACGATCAAGTCGTACAGGCGGCGCTCATCGGCCGATAAGGCTTGGAGATGAGGGCGTTCCTCCGTCGGAATGATCGCGTGATGGTCGGTTACCTTGCTGTCATCCGCGATACGCTTCGTGATCGGCAGCGGTTTCCGAAGAAGCGGCTTGACCCATCCGGCATACGCGGGCACATGCAAGGCTTCGATTCTTCCCGCAAGCGTCGGAACCATATCTGTTGATAAATAACGCGAATCCGTTCGCGGATACGTAACCAGCTTATGCTGTTCGTACAGGCGCTGCAGCACATTCGAGGTTTGCTTCGCCGTAAAGCCGTAACGCTTGTTCGCATCCCGCTGAAGCTCCGTAAGATCATAGGCGAGCGGATGCGGCTCACTCTTGTCCGCTACCTGCAGCTTCGTTACTTTGGCTTGTCCGACCCGGTTCAGCTTCTCGAGCAGCCGGTCCGCCTCCGCCTTATCAAACAAACGGCCGTCCTGAGCCTCCTTGCCGCGCCACATTGCCTGAAACGATCCAAGCTGCGCCCGCAGCATCCAATAGTCCTTAGACTGAAACGACTTGATCTGCCGTTCCCGCTCCATCAGGATGGACAGGGTAGGCGTCTGAACCCGCCCGGCCGAAAGCTGCGCATTGTGCTTACAGGTCAAAGCTCGGGTAATATTGAGTCCGATCAGCCAGTCGGCCTCCGCGCGGCACACGGCGGAGCGGTACAATGGATCGTAGGAGGAGCCTGGCTTAAGCGAAGCGAAGCCCTCGCGGATCGCCTTATCGGTTTGAGAGGAAATCCACAAACGGCTGTAAGGCTTTTTCCACCGGATCATCTCCATAATCCACCGGGCCACCAATTCTCCTTCACGCCCGGCATCGGTAGCGATAATGATCTGATCGAGGTCGGGGCGTGCGGCAAGTCCTTGTATCGCTTTGAACTGCGGCGTCGTTTCCCGGATCAGCTTAAGCTTCATCCTACCTGGAAGCAGGGGCAGATCCTCAAGATCCCAGGTCTTGAACTTCACGTCGTAATCCTCCGGCTCCGCTAGGGTTACAAGATGCCCCAGCGCCCAGGTGACGACATGCTTCGGTCCTTCCATATAGTGCTTATGCTTCTGGTTGCAGCCGAGTACGCGGGCAATTTCTTTGGCGACGCTCGGTTTTTCCGCAAGAACTAATGATTTCATACCTTCTCCTTCTCTTTCAATCAGCATTCCATTCATCGTACAACCATCATGCGCTTGCGTCAAATCCGGAGGAAGGCCTACTGCTTCCAGTACAGCTGCCGATATTCCGACGGGGTCATGCTTTCCTGCTCCAGAAATCGTTTGTTAAAATAGCTGATGCTGGGGTAACCCGCTTCCATGGCGATCTCGCGAATCGTCCATTCCTTCTTCTCGAGCAGCCACTGCTTCGCTTTCTGCAAGCGGCATAACGTAATGAACTCCATGGGGGTCATTTGGGTCGCCTTCTTAAACAGCTTGCAAAAATAAAAGGTGCTTACCTCCGCCTGCTGCGCCCAGTAAGGGAGATCGAACGGCTTGCAGGCTTCATTTTGCATGCGGGGCAGAAGCTGTAGAATACGATCCGTAGATTCCGGCAGCTTCACGGCGGACTGGGGAACCGCCTGGTTTACGAACTCGGCCAGAATGGCATAGGTTAAAGTGGACATGCGGGACAGATGGTAAAACTCTTCCTTTTCCAGCTCGGTGAGAAGCTCCTCGAAGGCTTGCTCCAGCAGCTTGGTTTGCCGGAGCGTCCACAGATGGGAACGGTGAAAGCCGCGTTCAATCAGGAATTCGTTGATGGCCGTACCGTAAAAATGAATCCATAAGACGCTCCAGGGGTCTTCCTGGTCGCTGTAATAGCGCTGTCTTTGCAGGGGGAAATACAAGAAGGCGTCGCCCCGCTCAAGCGGGTACGTTTCCTGATCCGTTTCAAGGTACCCTTTCCCGCTGACGATGTAATGGATGCTGAAGGTATTCCATGAATTTTCACGTCGATCCACCGTATGCTCCGGGTCGTCCCAGTACCAACCGACGGATTCCGGCAGGATGAAAAACGGCTGCTCCGACATGGTTGGAAGAAAACGCTGTCTTTTCAAAAGACTCCACTCCCATAATGACAATATAATTGTATCTATCTGCAAAAAGCTTATATTTTCATTTTAAATTGGCATAAGTATAATGGCAATATCGTATTAATTTTCCTTCAAGGAGAGATGCTGATATGAGTTCGAAAAAGGTGCGTTGGGGCATCATCGGCTGCGCCGGTATTGCAAAGCGTGCGGTGATTCCGGGAATTCAGCAATCGGAAACGGGCGAGGTAGCGGCTATAGCCAGCCGGGAGCTTAGCAATGCCCGGGAAACGGCAGACAAGCTGGGCATTCCGACGGCTTATGGCAGCTATGAGCAGCTGCTGGAAGACGAAAGCATTGATGCCGTTTATATCCCATTGCCGAACCATTTACATAAGGAATGGACGATCCGCGCGGCGGAAGCCGGAAAGCACGTGTTATGCGAGAAGCCGATTGCACTGAATGCAGAGGAAGCGCAAGAGATGGCGGATGCCTGTGCTAAGGCAGGGGTCGTCCTGGCGGAGGCGTTCATGTACCGCTATCATCCCCGTTATGCCATGATTCGCGACATCATTCAATCCGGAGAGATTGGCGCGATTCGCGGCATCCACGGTACGTTTACCTTTAATAATGCAAAAGCGTCAAATAATGTTCGCTATAAGCAGGCATGGGGCGGCGGCTCGGTATACGATGTAGGCTGTTACCCGTTAAGCGCTGCGCGATTGCTGCTGGAGCGCGAGCCGGAGGCTGTAACAGCGCATGCCTTCTTCTCGCCGGAGCACGACCATGTGGACATGATGACATCCGGACTTGTGGAGTTTTCGGACCATGTGGCGCTGACGTTCGACTGCGGCATGTGGGCGGCGGGCAGAAATACGCTTGAGGTAGTTGGTACGGACGGAACGATCGAAGTGCCGTCTGCCTTCGTTACGAGGGGGGATGCGAAGGATCATTTCTTTGTCACGGTGAAAGGTGAGCGAAGAGAGGTAGAGGTGCCTTATGTGAACCAGTATGCGCTGCAGGCGGACGCGATAGGACGCAGTATCCTTCATGGAGAGCCTCTTGCCTTTGCTCCTTCCGATGCCGTAGCGAACATGAAGGTCATTGATGCAACGTTGCAGTCCGCGCGTGAACGCATTCGCGTAACGCTGTAGTCCAAAAAAGGGAGGAACCCGTAATGGAAACGATTCAGCTTCCTGGAGTCCATAAGCCGATTTCCCGTCTGATTCAAGGATCGGATTTCTTTAGACATGAAGTGTATGATAAAGTGTGCGATGTATTGGATAATCTCCTCGCATCCGGCGGCACCACGATTGATACCGCCTTTGGTTATTGCGGGGGAGAGAGCGAAGCTACCATCGGCCGATGGATGGAAGAACGGGGCAACCGGGAGCAGGTAGTCGTCTGGACCAAGGGGGCTCACCCCAACAAGCAAGGCCCTCGGGTAAACCGGGATGTAATCGCGGAGGAGCTTCAGATCAGTCTCGAGCGTCTCCGAACGGATTATGTTGACCTGTACGCGCTTCATCGCGATGATCCGAATGTCCCTGTGAGTCACATCATCGATGCCCTGAACGAGCATATCGCTGCAGGACGCATTCGTGCTATCGGCGGCTCCAACTGGTCTACCGCGAGGCTGCAGGAGGCCAACGAGTATGCAGCGGCAAACGGGCTCGTAGGCTTTAGCTTCAGCAGTCCGAACTTGAGTCTGGCCAAGCCGAAGGAGCCGTTCTGGGCAGGCTGCGTTTCCGTAGATGCGGAGGACTGCGCTTGGCATGAGAGGCATCAGATGCCGCTCCTTTCCTGGTCGTCTCAAGCGAGAGGGTTCTTCACAGGACGCTTCAGCCCGGACGTGCTTGACAACGCGGATATGGTACGTGTCTTCTATAACGATGCCAATTGGGAACGGCTTCGTCGTGCGGAGCAGCTGGCCAAGGAGAAGAACGTAACCACGATCCAGATCGCGCTTGCCTATGTCATCAATCAGCCGTTTCCTACCTGCGCGTTGGTTGGAGCACAGTCAAAGGAGGAGCTGGACTCCTGCATCGAAGGCTCTCGTATACGCTTAACTCCGGAGGAGCTGCACTGGCTGGAGCATGTAGAATAGTAAACTGCACCCCTGTTATGATACGGGTCACGTATCAGGCAGGGGTGTTTTTATTAGGGAGCTAATCTATGACAGAAATTGTCATAGTGTTGTGCTATACTACAACTATCCATATAGCATGATTGAGGAGCGTAAGGAATGTCCAAGTCCAAGCGGCTGATCGAGCTGATGATCGCTGTCAATAAGCGGAGGAAGTTTACGGTAAGGGAGCTCGCAGAGGAATTCGCCGTCTCAAGCAGGACGATCATGCGCGATCTGCAGGCGCTGGAGGAGCTGGGATTGCCTCTCTACGCGGAATATGGCCCGAACGGCGGGTACCGGCTGCTGAACGAGCATCTGCTGCCGCCGATCGTCTTCTCGGAGCAGGAGGCTGTCGCGATTTTTTTCGCGTACCAGTCACTGCAGCATTACGGGTCGCTGCCCTTCGATGAGGAAGCCGTTACCGCATTAAATAAGTTTTACTACTATTTACCTGACGATACGAAACGTACGATCGACAAAATGAAGCAGCGCGTGATTTTCTGGTCTCCGAAGCGGAAGGCTCCTTCACCGCATTTAAGATTGCTGCTGGACGCTTCTTTGCAGATGAGGCCGGTACGAGTTTTGTATGATTCAAGAGAAGGAGCCAAATCCCGGACCATTCAACCTATCGGCGTATACTCGCAGAACGGCTACTGGTACTGCCCGGCCTATTGCTTCCATCGAGAGAAGTACTTATTGTTTCGCGTCGATCGCGTACTCCAAGCGGAACAAATGGAGGAAGGAGCCGAGACAGTCGATGTGAGCGGCTACCCGCTGCAGATGTGGTTTCTACCGCAAGGGCAGCCTGTCTCGGCCGTATACGCGTCCGACCCTGAAAGAATGCCGCTGATTGCCGAGCTAACGACGGAGGGAGTAAGCCGCTTTCAATGGGAAGGCATCTTCCACGACGAGCTTCAGGTGAATGATGACGGCACCGGAATCTTACGTCTGCATATCAGAGAGGACGATTTCGGTTATTACACGCAGTATTTTTTAAGCATGGGGGCCGATGCCGTCATCCGGGAGCCGCAGGAATTACGGGAACAGCTTAGACAAGCTGCGGTCAAGCTGTTTGAAGCTTATCATGCTTCCAAGCCTTCCTGCTGAGCCACCGGCACATAAATATCAAACGCGCTGTCCGGGCTGTCCGGAGAAATATAACGATGATCATACAGCTCGAATTCCGGTGCGGCAGCCCTTCGATACCCGCCATTTTCCTTTAGCCACTGCTCAATCGCGAGGTAGGTTTCGTGAAGGGCTGCAATCGGTCCCTGGTGAGTGAATACGGCGTATTCCGCCGGCTCGAGACGCACAAGCTCCATGCCCAAGGGAATTGACGCCGTTGAATTCCGCAGGACCGCTCCCGTCACGTAGTCGAATGGACCTTCCTGAGGCATGCCGAGACAAATGCCGAGCGTAGCTTCATCACGGTTTGGAATTTCATGTACTCTTGCCATAAAGCGGCCCCATTGCGAGAGGATCGTCGGAATGCCGCCTTCTTCGGACATGACGTGCTCCTCTCGGATTCCGATAACATAGATCGTGGATTGGTGTTGTAAAGCTGGTTTCATGGTTAGCCTCCCGTGTGATATGATCGTTTACAAGGAAAGGTTATCAGATAAGGGTGACAGAACCTGTCTTAGTTATTCGCGCTTGTTGCGATTTTTGAACATTATTACTGCATTCATGTATAAAAAAACGTCCTGACATTTGCTATGCTGAACTGTAAGCGATTGCATTATGAGAGGGGATGCACAGGATGGAGCCGATTCGTGTACTGATTGTAGATGACGAGCTGCCGCTTCGGCAGGAGCTGCGCTCGCTTCCCTGGGAAGCGTTCGGGGCGGTGCTCGTCGGGGAGGCCGAGAATGGGGAGGAGGCTCTCGAGCTGTGCCGTCGATTGGAGCCGGATCTTGTGGTAACGGATATTACCATGCCCGTCATGGACGGTCTGGAGCTGTTTCGACGGGTAAGACAGCGGCAGCAGCTGACGCAATTCGTGCTTCTGACTTGCCACAGCGAGTTCGCCTATGCACGCGAAGCTCTTAAGCTGGGGGCGCTAAGCTACGTGATTAAGCTTTCCTTTGAGGAGAAGGAGATGGAGGATGCCGTAAGAAAAGCAAGGGAAGCGATCCAGCGGGAGAGAGATCATCTTCGTAGTGAGAGAGGACGGCTGCGGCAGGAGCTTCTCCATAGGATAGGTCCGCTGCTTAAGGGGGAGGCCGAGCTGAGTCCGGGGCACCAAGAGTTAGAGGAGGCGCTGCAAAGCTGGTTTCCCTGTTATCCTGTTCGATTAACCCCCATGGCGGGAGGCGCCGAAGCCCAGTCTCTGCTTAGGCGGCTGGAGGAATGGGAAGGCCGTTCCGACAATTCGTTCATATATATACCCTTAAGCGAGCAAATGTTACTTCTGCTCCTCCGGTTCCCGGGAGAGCCGTCGTCAACCGATAAGTACCTTAAGGATTTCCTTCAAGCCATACAACACAGCTGCATTGACGACATAAGCAGCCCACTTCGCTGCAGTATTGACGCTGCAGGTCCGGTTACAAGCAGGGAGGAGCTTGCGGCAGAGCTCCGGGAGCTTCTTGCCGCTTCGCCCCAATCAAGAAAGAAAATAAGAAGAGAAGTGCTTCAAGCGCAAGAGATCATTGCAGCCCGGCTGGCGGAGCCGCTTACGTTGACTACGGTCGCGGAGGAGGTGGGACTCAGCTCTTATTATTTAAGCAGACTGTTTCGGGAAGAGACGGGAGAGTCGTTCAACGATTACGTGACCCGGCAGCGAATGGAACGGGCCGTCCAGCTATTGCAAAACACAACGCTTAAAATCTATGAGGTAGCCGAACGGGTGGGGATACCGAGCTACCGTTATTTCTCTCAATTGTTCCGCAGCTGGACCGGGGTTGCACCCACAGAATTTAAAAAGGGCTGATCTTATATGAGAAAAGTACTGGACTGGTTTGGCGGCCGCAGCATGGTTGCCAAACATTTTCTTTTTTTATCGATGGGTACGCTTCTGTTGTTCGGGGGTCTCGCCTGGATGAACCTGAGGGATGCGGAGGCTCTCTTTCGCAAGCAGGTGCTTACCGATTCTCAGGTCATCATTGACCGGACCAACTTATACATGAATGCCTATTTGGATAACGTTCAGAATTTGCTTCTGCTGATCTCCACCAGAGAAGATCTGCTTAAGGAAGGAGAGGAGAGCGAGGCCTCGAAGGTACTGCGCGAGTATGCCGCTAAGAACAGCACTTTGTACAAAACGTTGTACCTCGTCCGCGCCGACGGTCAGGTCATGGTCAGCTCCCAAACTACCTTCGATATTATCGGTAACCCTCATATTCAACAGCTGCTGGAAAAAGCGAAAACGACCTACGGCATGTTTATTACCGAGCCCTATCAATCGCCGATGTCCGGGAAAACGGTTGCGTTCATTCTTCCCATAACGTCAGCCGATACGGAGGAGTTTCTGGGCATGGCCGTCGTGGAAATCGACCTAGTTCAGCTGACCAACATGCTGGCGCAATTCATGAATACGAAAAATCAGACGTTTGCCATCCTTACGAATAAGCGAAATGTGGTGCATTCCTTCGATTCGGCGCTGCCTTTGCATTTTTACCGGCTGCTTCCATACAACACCAGCGTGTTTCCGCCGGAGCTGAACACGGGCTTCGTTAACGAGACGGCGGATTTGCCCATCGGCGTATCCGAGTTGAAAGGGCCGCAAGGTCAGCTGGTCGCGGTCAAATCGGGTATGAACAAGCTAGGCTGGTATTTTATAGCCTTCTACGAGGACGGCTACTTCTATCAAAATATTCGCAGTCTGTATCAAAACTTCAATACGGCGGCGGTGTTCTGGATTCTAATCGTTCTGGTCAGCACCTATATGATGAGCCGCTATGTGACGCATCCCGTACGTACGCTGGTCGCAAAGATGGACCGGGTTCGGGATATGGAGGTGCTGCCGAGTATCGCCGTCATCGGCAATGACGAGATCGGCCGGTTAACGCGAAGCTATAACGCCATGATGGAACGGATTCATCACTTGCTCCAAGAGACCAAGGAAGCGGAGCGACGAAAGAAACAGTTTGAATTGAAGATGCTGCAGAGTCAAATTGCTCCGCATTTTCTCTATAATACGCTGGCCTGCATCAGCAGCTTGGCGAAGCAGCATAAGATTGATGCCGTTCGGGAGACGATCAAGTCGCTGGTAGGGCTGCTCTCGTTCAGCTTCGACAAAAGTACGGAATTCGTTACGCTGGAGGAGGAGCTGGAGGGACTTCGCATGTATGCCTACATCCAGCAGGTTCGGTATGGGGATAAATTCGACATGACCATTGAGGCTGACCGGGAAGCCAGAAGCTGTACGATACTTAAGCTGACCCTGCAGCCGCTCGTTGAGAACGCGATTTTTCACGGCCTCGCTCCTAGGAAGCAGGGCGGCGCCATAAAGGTCCGGGCCAAGCTGGTCCGAGGCAGGCTGATCCTTACCGTACGCGACAATGGGCTCGGCATGGATTCGGGCCAGCTCCAGGATGTGTTCGCAGAACGGCGTAAGGCACCAAGCAAGGAACGGTTTACGGGCATCGGAATCATGAACGTGCATGAGCGGATCAGGCTCCATTTCGGCCAAGAATACGGACTCTCTATTTTCAGCCTGCCTGAAATCGGTACCCTCATCCGGATTGAGCTTCCTGCAGTACAGTATACAGAAAAGCCCAATTGAAGCGTTTACAATAATTCGGACATTTTCGCAGGATCACTGTATATCTGATAAAGAAAGCGCTTGCTATACTGATATCAACCGGTGAGCAAATCGTAATCAGTATAAAAAAGAGGTGGTCCTATGGAGCAGGCAACGACTTCGCCGGCGGCAGCAACGAAGCTGAAAGTGAACAAATGGAAGCTGACGACAAAGCAGGTTTGGGCGTTTCGCGCATTTTATCTCATGCTGCTGCCCGGTGTTCTTTATTACATCTTATTCCGATATGTGCCGATGTACGGCGTGATTATCGCGTTCAAGGATTACCAGATGCTGGAGGGCATCATGAAGAGCCCTTGGGCGGACCCTTGGTACAAGCATTTTCAGATTTTTTTCCAATCTCCCTATTTCGGTCAGCTGATGGTCAATACTTTTGTAATCAGCATTTATAAGCTGATCTTCGGGATGGCGCCGCCTATCGTGATGGCCCTCCTGCTGAATGAGTGCCGGATGCGCTGGTTTAAAACCTTAGTGCAAACCTTAACGTACATGCCTCACTTCTTGTCCTGGGTCATCATTTACGGGATTCTTATTGCACTGCTGTCGCAAAGCTCCGGTTTGGTGAACCGCTGGATGGAGGAGGCGGGGGGGCAATCGATCGGATTCTTGACCTCTATCGATTATTTCCGGGCCATCCTCGTCGGCTCAGAGATCTGGAAGGATCTTGGGTGGGGGGCGATTATTTACCTGGCAGCCATGACGGCCATCGACCCGACCCTGTACGAGGCGGCGAGAGTCGACGGAGCCAGCCGTCTGCGGATGATCTGGCATATTACCCTGCCGGGAATTCGCAATGTTATCGTGTTGCTTCTGATCTTGAAGCTTGGCCACATTATGGATGCCGGCTTCGACCAAATTTACATTTTGTATAACATTCAGGTGTATCAGGTTGCCGACATTCTGGATACGTGGGTGTTCCGAACCGGGCTTCAGCAGCTGAACTTCAGCTTGGGCTCCGCCGTAGGATTGTTCAAGTCGGTGATCGGGCTTGTGCTTGTGCTCGGCTCGAACCATCTCTCCAAGAAATGGGGTGAGGGCATATGGTAAGAGGCTGGGAGGACCGCATCGTCAACCTTGTCGTCGTTGTCATTCTGGGAATTGCCGCACTGGCCGCCATTTTCCCGCTGATGTACGTGGTGTCCGTATCCATAACCCCATTCTCCGAGGTGCTTAAGAACGGCGGGTTCATCCTGATCCCGAAGTCGATTACGTTCACAGCTTACCATAAGCTGTTTACCGAAACGGGTATTACTCGTGCGTTTTGGATTACCATTTTCATTACGGTTGTGGGTACGATCGTGAATTTGGTGCTGACTGCGTTAATGGCCTATCCGCTCAGCCGGCGCAATTTGCCCGGTCGCAGCCTATTTCTGCTGATGGTCGTCTTTACGATGCTCTTTAGCGGAGGCATTATCCCGACCTATCTGATTGTCAAATCCTTGGGCCTGGTGGACTCCGTCTGGTCCATGATCTTGCCGAATGCCATCTGGAGCTTCAATGTCCTCATTATGAAAAGCTTCTTCGAAAACTTGCCTGAGGAGCTGTTCGAATCCGCTCGTATGGACGGGGCGAAGGAATTCCGCATCCTGCTGCAAATTGTGCTGCCCCTCTCCGTTCCGTCTATGCTGACCATCGGCTTGTTCTACATGGTCGGTCATTGGAATGAATTTTTTCAGGCGATTATGTATGTGACCGACCGCACCTTGTTTCCGCTTCAGGTGGTCATCCGCGAGATTCTTATGATGACGCAGCAGCCGCTCGAGAACGCCGAGAACATGCTGCCTACCGAAACGATGCAGATGGCTGCCGTAGTCTCGGCCAGTCTGCCGATCATCCTCGTATACCCATTCATCCAGAAGCACTTCACCAAAGGGATGCTGCTTGGCTCAGTGAAAGGTTGATTCCGGGAGCAGGAGCTTACGGACTGCAGCCGGGCGGCTCCTGAGGTCGGTGTCGATATATGAAATTTCATTTAGAGGAAAGAAGGGGTATCTATGAAAAAGAGAGCTTACGTGCCGGTATTGTTAGCCATGACCTTTGCGGGAGGGACGCTGATTGCGGGCTGCGGCGGAGCCACGGCTCCGACGGATAAACCGGCTGGGGGGGCAGCTTCGGCGCCTGCATCGGATAAGCCGGTCAAGCTGGACATCATTGAAACCGGCAGCGGTCTGCCGTCACCCGATCAGGACATAATTAAACAAGAGCTGGACAAAGCGCTGAAGACGGAAATCAACCTGACGGTTTATGCCTCCGGGGATGACTACAAAAACCAGCTGAACGTACGCATGGCATCGGCGAATTTTCCGGATTTGTTCGCGGTGGACCGTCAGCAGCTGAAGCAATTCTCGGAGCAGGGCCTGCTGCTGGATTTGACGCCGCATCTCGATAAGCTGAAGCCGGTGCAGGACTTTATCGGCAAGGACAGCTTAAAGAAGGGAGCGCTGAACGGGAAAACGTTCGCTATCGCGAAGACGCCTCAGGTTCCATATAATACGTACTGGGTCCGGAAGGACTGGCTGGATAAGCTGAACTTAAAAATACCTACGACCCCCGACGAGCTGCTGGCTGTTGCCAAGGCATTCACGGAGCAGGACCCTGACGGCAACGGGAAGAAGGATACGTTCGGGCTGACCGGCGGCAAGCTGGGGGCATTCGAGCCTGTGTTCGGCGCCTATGGCGTAGGGCACACGGATGGGGTACCGAGCTTTTATGTGAAGAACAACAAGCTTGTTAACGGGCTTTATGATTCCGGCATGAAGGATGCGCTCGGCTTCATTCAGAAAATGGTTGCGGCAGGTGCAGTTGATCCGGAACTGATGGCAAATTCGGGCTTGCAGCACCAGCAAAAGGCCATTAAAGGTCAGGCGGGCATCATCTACATCGATTGGCCGAACGTAACGAAGGAGCAATTCGTGGAACAGATTAAAGCAGTGAATCCGAATGCCAACTGGGTACAGGTAGATGCCCTTAAAGGACCGGGCGGTCAATTCGCCGGAGCTTGGGACATCGGAAAGTCCGCAGGCATGTATGCGATCCCGAAGGCGCTGGAGAAGCAGCCCGAGAAGCTGCAAAAGGTGTTTGATCTGCTCAACTACGTCTCTTCCAAGGATGGGTCTCTCCTAGTGCAATACGGCGTGAAGGGGAAGCATTATAACCTCGATGGCTCGAAGGTGGTGCCGACGGAGCTTATGGGCAAGGAAGGCGGCTACTTCTGGCTGTACCAGTTCACCGGCCGGCCGGAGATGGAATACTTGACAGTGAAGTTCGCTCCGCAAGCCAAGTTCATGGAGTTTGCCAGCAAGCAGCCACGGATTGAAGCGCTGAACGGCTTCATCGATTACCCGAACGGATATAATGCGGCGGATGCAAATCGCTATATCGAGGAAGAGCTGTCCAAGTTCGTTTATGGCAAGCGCCCGCTGGGCGAGTATGACAGCTTCGTAAAAACACTGGAAGGCTCCATGAATTACAAAGCGTATTTGGATGCAGCGGAGAAGAGAATCAAAGAGCTCGGCTATGTGAAATAAACGCAGGCTAGGGGGAGGGCGGCAACCCTCCTCCGGATGCTGCCAATGGATAACAATGACCCCTTCTCAGAAAAAAGAAAATATTGTATAATAACAACCAGCAACAATTTACACGAGTAAATTTACTCGAGTAATATATTTAAAGGGAGAGATGAAGCATGCCGCAAACAAGCCTGAATATTCCTGAATTAACGAAACAGTTTCAACAGGACGGTTATTTGATCTTACGGGGCGTACTGTCTCAAGAGAAGGTGCAGCGTTTAAACAACGCCATTGATGAGCTTATCGCACAGGAGCCGGAGTCACTAGCGTATAACATATATAACAGTGTGGAGCGTCATGAAGAGATTGCTTCGTTGATTGATGAGCCGACTCTGCTTCCGCTCATGGTCCAGCTGCTGGGCTACAACATTCAGCTGCATATATCGCACCTGACGATTCGTAAGCCGAATCCAAACGATGAGAAAACGGCAACCCAGAGCTTCATCAACTGGCACCAGGACGGACCGCATCCTCAGTTTCCCAAGCAAAACGGCATCACCTCTACTTACTATATCAAAACCTGCTACATCTTAAGCGATATGTCGCAGCCGAACCGCGGGAATACGAAGATTATTCCCGGCTCTCATAACAAGCTGTTCCAGCCGGAGACGCAGGATGTGCGAGGTACGGTAGAGGGTGAAGTGCAGGTGTGCGGGGAGCCCGGAGACGTGTTCATTTTTCCGCAAAATTTGTGGCACGCCGGCGCGCCGAACCATTCGGACTATACACGGCGTCAGCTATTCCTGGGCTACAGTCCCATTTGGATGCGTCCGATCGATTATCGTACCGCCTCCGAAAAGCTTCTGCAGAACGCTTCGCCATACCGGAAGCAGCTGCTCGGGGTCATCGATGAGAATCCTTTCAAATATTACGTTCCATCGGAAACTATGGTACCATTAAAGGAGCTATATCGACAGAATACCGGAGAAAGCGTATACGAATAAGGAGGCTCCTTATGGGAAGCAAGCAAAGATTGGCAGGCAAGCTGGCCTTGGTAACCGGAGGGTCCAGGGGGCTCGGCAGGCATATCGCGGCGGCGTTGGCGGAGGCCGGAGCCAGTGTGGCCGTTAATTATGCCAACAACGCGGCGAATGCGGAGGAAACGATACGTATGATCACCTCTGCCGGCGGGAATGCGGCCGCTTTTCAAGCGGACATTACCCGGGAGCAGGAGGTGTTCGAGCTCGTTCGTCGTGTAGAAGGCTATTACGGGCGCAGCATTGACGTTCTGGTCAACAATGCAACAGGACCGCAGCCTATGCTCCCCTTGGAGGAAAGCACTTGGCAGACGTACTTGGAACAGCTGGAATTTTTCGTGAAGGCGCCTCTTCTACTGACGAAGGAGGTGCTTCCCGGAATGAAGAGCAACGGCTCGGGAAGCTTGATTCATATCGGCAGTGAGGTCGTTCAAATCGGCAATGCCCGTTTCTCCAGCTATGTTACGGCTAAGGCGGCGATGATCGGCATGACGAGATCCTGGGCCAGCGAGCTGGGACCGCACGGGATTCGCGTCAATCTTATTGCTCCGGGCTGGGTACCGGTGGAACGCCATGAAGGCGCCGATACTTCGGGCTATCAATCGGCCGTGCCTCTCGGAAGGATGGGGGAACCCTTGGATATTGCGAATGCGGTTGTATTTCTCGCCTCGGAAGAGTCGAGGTTCATCACGGGTCAGTGTCTCTCTGTCAACGGCGGCCGAACCTACGGAATATAGAATCCAATCTGGTAGCAGGGTGAGCTTACTATGGCAAGCAGAAAGGAAGTTGCCGACCGCGCGGGTGTATCCGTTGCGGTCGTCTCTTATGTACTCAATAATCGCAGCATCGTGAAGGAAGAAACAAGGCAAAGGGTTCTAAAGGCGGTGAAGGAGCTGGGATATCAGCCCAACCAGCTGGCACGGGGGTTAAAGACCAAACGGTCGAATCAAATCGCCGTATTGGTCAATTATCTCGGCAACGCATTTGAAGCCGGTCTGCTGCTCACGATCGAGCATTATTTCCGTGCCCGGGGCTATTTCGTGTTTTTCCAGACGTACACCACTTTGGAGGAGCCTGAGCTGAAGAGCTTGTTTATGGGGCGCGTGGACGGCATTTTGCTGCTCGGGCAATCCTTGCAGTCCGAAACCGTGGAGCAGTTCAAGTCAATGGGGCTGCCCGTGGTATCCGTCATGCAGCCTCTGTCGGAACAAGGAAATATTCCTTATGTCGACATCAATTGGAGCCATGCCATGAGGAAGCTGGTTCGCCATTTGCAGGAACAGGGCCACCGGCGGATCGGGTTTATGGGAGGCGGGCAGGCCGCCACTCATTATACAGTTAGAGCGCAAGCCTTTATCGAAGCGATTCGTTTGGAAGGACTGTCATGGCATGCAGAGGATCTGCTTGATGGCGGCGGTCGATTCGAGCAAGCCGCTCAAACGCTGAATAGGACGCTGGCGTCAAATTCCTGGTCCCTCACGGCTTTGGTTTGCGCGAGCGATCTTATGGCGGCTGGGTGCTTGTCCGCCTGCAGGGAACAAGGCTTGAAGGTTCCTTCCCAGCTTGCCGTTGCCGGCTGTGAGGATATTCTCATGTCCTCGCAGACGGATCCTCCTCTAACGGTGCTTCATTATCCGCGCCGGTCATTGGCTGAATCGGCGGCTCAGATGCTGCTTGATGAGCTTGAAGGAAAGCCGCGGCAATCACTCACGGTGGATGCCGAGCTGGTGCCTCGGGCATCTACGATGCAGTGAATAGGGGTGAAAACGACCCAAAAACAACCGGATTCAGTCCGATCCAATGCAGCTGAAAAAATTTTACCTACGAAACCGGTTTTGATGAAACATTTGGCAATCCGTCTCCGTCAAAGGATACGAAATCAATTATGATTTTTACTTTGAGGGGGAAGCATTCACGTGAAAAGATTGTCCAAGCTTGGATTTGTTGGGGTTAGCGCCGCGATGCTGTTCAGCTCCGTTCCGGTTGCCGGTGCAATGACACCGATGGGTGATTCCATTCCCATGAATGGGCCGGCGGTTATGGGGAAGGCGGAAGCCATGATGGGCAGCGGTTCTACGGAAGCGCCTGTGGATACGAAGATTACCCGCGAGAAAGCAATCGAGCTTGCCAAACAATATGTTGAAGTGCCTTCGGACTTTACTCTGCAGGGTGTAAGCTACCAGAATATGCAGCTAATATCGGGGCAAACCGGTGCGTGGAATATCCAATTCACCAAGCAGGACCAGAGAAGGCATTACGGAAGCGTGTCCGTCTCCATCGACTCGGATACAGGCAAGCTGAACTCCTTCTATTCGTATCAGGATGAAGGCGACAAGCCTGTCAGTTATCCGCCGAAGGTAGACCTGGAGAAGGCCAAGCAGATCGCCTTGGACAGCGTAGCTAAGTTGAGCCCGGAGCTGAAGGATCAGCTTCAGTATTACGATGCCAAGGATTATCCGACACGGCAGCCGCTTACCGGCCGAATTGAGCATTCCATAAAGTTCGTCAGGGTCGTTAACGGTGTTGTTTTCCCGCAAAATTTTATTATGATAAGCGTAAACGGCGACGGCAAGGTGTTGTCTTACAATAAGCAATGGGATCCGGCTATTCTGTTTAAGAACGTAGAGAAGCCGATCAGTCAGCAGCAAGCGGAGGAAGCGTTCCAAACGAAGTCGGACCTGGAGCTGGTGTACGTGCTTCCAGGCAACGGCTTTGGCAAGGCAGATCCGCTTCTCACCTACCGTATGAAACCCTTCCTGCTTGACGCAGAAAAAGGGGACATTCTTACGCTGGATGGAAGAAAGCAAAATCCGGACGCAAAGTGGGTGCCGGTTAGTGAGCAGCCTCTGAAGGAGGAAGTGAAGGAAGGCCTGAAGCTGACGAAGGAGCAGGCTGTGGAGCGCGTGCAGTCGTTGATAGGTGTTCCGAAGGATGCCAAGCTGGAGGATGCTTCTTATCGGGAGAACGTTGACCCGTGGACAGGAAAGTCCAGCGTCCAATGGGAGCTTCGCTGGTCTTTGGCTGAGGATGGATCCGATCAAGGCGGCCGCAACCTGCATGCTACCGTGGACAGCAATACAGGCGCAATCCTTCAATACTCCAAGTACGATTACCGCATTATGGCGTCGGACTCGAAGCAGGAAGGGAAAAATAAGCTAAGCTATGACCAGCTCAAGGAAAAAGCCATTCAGCACATGAAGACTTTACTGCCGGCCTATGCCCATGAGCTCTTCCTCGAGCCGGCTCCCGAGCAGGATGCACTTCAAGAGAAGATTGCCTACACAGACGGCTACGCATTTAATTTTAAACGGATTGTCGGGGGCGTGAATACGGAATATGATTCCGCTCATCTTCGTTTGGACCTGCAAACCGGGGAAATCAAGCAGTTTTATTCGAACATCATGAAAATCGATTATCCGTCCAGCCAGCCGAAAGTAATCACTTCCGCCGAAGCTACGGCTAAGCTGTTGGATCAATACCATGTCGAGCTTCAATACATGATGAATTCTTACATCGACGGCGGCCAGCCCATCCCGATGGAAAAGTATAACTTGCTTGTCGCTTCCGGCGTTGTCAAGCCGGGCGAGAATGGAAAAAAACAGGAAGCAAGACTTGTGTACCAGCTGGTTCCAAAGTATCAATTCCTGCAGCCGGCAGTACTTGACGCCCAAACGGGCGAATGGAAAAATCGGGAAGACGGAAGCGTCGTAAAGCCGCCGTCCGCACCGCCTGCCGATATTAAAGGCCATTGGGCGGAAGCCGCCCTTTCCCTGATGATCGATTATCAAGCTCTGGATGTAGAGGACGGAACGGTGAAGCCGGATGACGGCATCACTCGCGGTGAAATGGTCAAAATGCTGCTCGCTGCCGTAAATGGAGGATTTCCTTACTTCCCTATGGCGATGTATGCCGAGCGTACGGCCAGCTTCAGCGACGTCGCGAAGGATAATAAATATTTTGCCTATATTGAGAATGCCATTGACCGTGGTCTGATTGACCGTACCTCTGGTGAGTTCAAGCCGGATGAAGTATTGACACGCAGCGAGCTGGCAAGCCTGCTCGTACGCGCCCTCGGATACCAGAAGCTGGCCCAAATCGAGGGAATGTTCGCTTCCGAAGCGTCCGATCTGGACGGTATCAAGAATCCGGGTGAGATCGCTCTGATTATGAAGCTATCGATCATGTCGCTCGATAACGGACAGTTTAAGCCGGCGGGGCAGGTTACGCGAGCTCAAGCGGCGACAGCCTTCTTCAGCTTCCTGCAGGTTCGGAGCCAATTGCAGGATAAGCCGAACGCGATGTACTAAGATAGATACGAAGCTAGTCTCCTATTTCAAGGGGCTAGCTTTTTTCTTATAGGAAGGAATGGTATAATGTTACACACTGTAGACGGATTTGGAAAAGAAATGGATTAAAGGAGTGGCTTTCATGAAAATGCGGGTATCCGCGGTTCAATATCATTTGCATACGATCAAAAGCTTTGAGGAGTTCGCACATCAGGTCACGCACTATGTGAAATCCGCTGCGGAGTTTGAGTCGGACTTCATTCTGTTTCCCGAGCTGTTCACAACGCAGCTGATGTCCATCGGACGCGGGAACAAAGAAGGCGAAGGCGAAGCATTGTCGATTGAGGAGCTTCCGAGCTTTACTTTACGGTATATACAGCTTTTTACAAGTCTTGCGACAGAAACCAAGACCCATATCATAGGAGGCACCCATATCATCGAAGAAAACGGGCGCCTCTACAATACTGCCTTCCTTTTCTATCCGGACGGCCGTATTGCGGAGCAGCGGAAGCTTCACATTACCCCGACGGAGGTCAAGGAGTGGAGCATGGCTGCGGGAGATAAGCTTCAAGTGTTCGACACGGACAAGGGCCGCATCGCCATTCTCATCTGTTACGATATCGAGTTCCCCGAGATCGTCCGTATGGCTCGTGCCCGCGGCGCGGACGTCATCTTCTGTCCTTCCTGTACGGATGATCGGCATGGATTCCACCGGGTGCGTTATACATGTCACGCGCGTACGATAGAAAATCAGGTCTATGTTGTGACTACGGGTACCGTAGGCTCTTTGCCGACTGTTGATTTTATGAGAGGGAACTATGGCCAGGCTGCCATAATAACTCCGAACGACGTACCGTTCCCGCCGGGCGGGATTATGACGGCCGGAGAGATCAATGACGATATGATCATCACGGGCGATCTGGACCTGACGCTGCTGCATCAGGTGCGAGAAAAGGGATCCGTTACCACATGGAGGGATCGCCGAGTCGATCTGTATACAGATTGGAGCTGAGGAGGAGGCGCGTATGTCCCGTTACCGTAAATCGCTCTATGTCTTTGATAAGGAGCGGCCTGTGCCTGCCGTGATTCGTTCCTACACGCAGGAGGATTTCCATGGCCTCATACAGATCCAGAGAGAATGTTTTCCTCCGCCGTTTCCTTCCGAGCTTTGGTGGAATGAGGAGCAGCTCACGAACCACGTCCGCTTGTTTCCGGAGGGAGCGCTCTGCGTGGAGATGGAAGGGCGTCCGGTTGCTTCGATGACCGGGCTGCGGGTTCATTTCGATCCCTCCCACGCCGATCATACATGGGAGGAAATCACGGACGGAGGGTACATCCGCAATCACCAACCGGACGGGAATACGCTGTATATCGTCGATATCAGCGTATCGCCTGCCTACCGCAAGCTGGGCCTCGGCCAATGTCTGATGCAGTCCATGTATGAGACGGTGGTTCAGCTGAAGCTGGAGCGGCTTCTCGGAGGAGGCCGGCTTCCGGGGTACCATAAGCACGCAGGAGAGATGTCTCCGGAGGCTTATGTGAATGCGGTTATGCAAGGGGAGCTCAAGGACCCGGTCATGACGTTCCTGCTTCGCTGCGGCCGGACTCCCGTCAAGCTGGTAAGCGATTATTTGGAGGACGAGGAGTCTCTTAACTATGCAATGTTGATGGAATGGAAAAATCCGTTTCACGTTTAATCTTCCTTCCTTTGGTAACAATGGGTGGTGTAGTTTCGAAAGACTTACCATGCTGTTAGATATCAAAGGGAGGTTTACGGTATGAAAGGGTGGTTATGGAAGGCAGGATTGTGCGCGGCACTTCTCGCCGGGGTCGGCGGCTGCTTCGGCAACTCGACTTATAAGAATGCGCCGGGTGCGGAAATGGATCACAGCAACCACATCCAAACGAACACGACGACTAAGGATCAAAGTGTTCCCACGATGAGTGAAGCGGCAACGGGTTCGATTATGGTAAACATGATGAATGCCAAGGGGCAGGTCATCGGGAAGGCGGAGCTGACGGAGACGGCTGCCGGTGTGAAGGTAAAGGTAGAAGCGTCCTCTTTAACTCCGGGCAAGCATGGGCTTCACTTCCATCAAGTGGGCAAATGCGATCCGCCCGAATTCAAAACGGCGGGGGATCATTTTAACCCGGCCGGCAAGAAGCACGGCACGGAGAATCCGGCGGGTCCTCATGCCGGTGATCTGCCGAACCTTGAGGTTGGCGCGGATGGCAAAGCGGCAGCGGAGTTTACTACCACTCTCGTTACTTTAGCCAAGGGTAAACCGAACTCGCTGCTGAAGGAAGGCGGAACAGCTCTCGTTATTCACGAGAAGGAAGACGATTACAAGACCGATCCGTCGGGCAATTCCGGCGCCCGCATTGCCTGCGGCGTCATCCAGTAGGAAGGCTGCACCCCGCATTGGTGAAGAATGCGGGGTGTTACTTTATGCAGGGAAGACGGGAGTGGGGTATCTATAAGAAGCGAGCAAGAGATGATGAGTGGTTCGATAGATCCGGGAACCGTCTGATGATGCAAAAGCCGGAGGATATGGAGCTTTTGCCTTCGGAATTAGGCAGCTGGTTTTCCAATCTCATCCTATTTGAGGATGGTACATGAAATTGCCCGTCCTATTTACCGAAGGAAGATGGGGAGACGCTGCTGTCTACTTATTCCGGCAATGGCTATGATGCAATCTGGCACTCGTTATTTATTTGTTATGTTTTATTCAGAAAGTAATCAAAGATCATAGCGGCACGCCACGGATATTCGTACCCGGGCTTCGATGACGCTATTACAAAGCACACTACGACGGCTTATCAATCGTTGAAGTCTTGATTTGACCGAGGGAGGCAAACCTATGAGCAAACGTTATCGAATTACAAGAGAATTCCAGGAAACGGGGAGCTTTCCGCGCGAGATCGCTTTGGAAGAGGCGAAGTCATATTTTGCTTCGAAATCCGATTTTTATTATACGTCGGTGTTTACCGTGAGAGGTGCTGCCACGATGTCCATCGAGGGAGATTTTTTCATGTGGAGGCATGGCGATATCGAGATTCCGTTTCGGCATTACCAAGGAGATATTTACGTATCGGGAGCGAACGAAGCCGTTATTCCTATGCTCATAGAAGTGGCCGGAGAACTGTGGGCGGACATTGCCGAAGGTTAAAATATGCCTATGAATCTTTCATGTTCCTATAGTATACTAGAGTTCGTTCTCCTGCGGGAGGGCAAAGCGGTATCATGGGACGTTAACAGATGAAGGAGACATAGAGCGATGAAGTTTGATGTGGATATGATATCCTTTTTCGTCATTCAGGTGGATGGGGAAGACGGGCAGGGCGGAAAGCGATATAAGCACTTTCAGACGCTGGACGGCGAGGATTATGCCGAAAGTGAACTGAGCGACTTCTTGGACGGGGAGTTCTCGAAGATCGCCAAGCGGAAGGCGGAAAGGAATCCGTCCGCCGAGCAGGTGCCAACCAAAATCGGCCGCTTCATTGCAGAGCCGGGCTATGATCTGGACAGTAACCCGAATTATAATTTGTTTGCCAGACTGCGCGCGGCCGAAACTCGGGAGCATTATATCGTGCATGCGGAGGAGCTGGTCAGCACGTATATGGATGCCAGCGCGATTCGCGGCGGCGCGATGTTCATCGGGCGAGCGAAGCTGAATCAGTATTTTGACGAGCCCTTCCTGTTCGTGATGAAATGTGATTTTGAGCAGAAGATTGCGCGGATTACGGATGAACGCAGTTTGTTGAATAAAGTGGAAATGGCTATCAGCGCCAAAAATATGAAGTCCATCATGTATCCTCATATGCCGGAGCCCGGCATGCTGGAGGCTTGGGAGCTGAAAATTCATCAGTCGTCGCACGCCCGGTACTTCGAGGATTTCTTGAAGTTTGTCGAGTATGAAAAATCGGTTCCGCAGCTGATGACGGATCAGGTTGTGGAGTTCGTGCACCAGTATATCGAACAGTCTTACGAGCATAGCGATAATGCGGAGGAGAAGGAGCGCGAGCTGGAAGCGGTGGAGCTCTGGGCGCATAGCGAGAAGCGCGAGCTGCAGGAGAAGTGGGAGCCGGAGCAGGTCATGGAGGCTGCTTCGATCATGATCGAGCAGAAGCCGGATATCGACCTGAAGCTGCGGATCGGCAGCATGTTCGTGAAGGCGCTGCTGGCCGACTTCGGCGACCGGCTGCATATCGCCAAGCTGGGAGACCGCTATGTGGTTGTGCTTGAAGGTGAGGCGCTCGAGTTCGATAGGGGCATCTCCCCCGTGGAGCTTCTCTCGCCGGAATCGCTGGACTCGCTCGTACGGCGCCTGCAGGAGAAGGTGCAGGAAGAAGAGCGGGAGCTGGCCGCGGTGCCGTTCTAGGATAGTCCCTGAGGAAGCGGCGCGAATAGTGGCAAAAGTGCGATTGCAGGGTGGGTTTGAGCGGAAACCGGTGCCTGCAATGGCGAAAGTGCCACTAATCGGTACCGGTTGACGCGAATCTGGTGGAAGCGGCGCGAGTAGTGGCAAATGTGCGATTGCAGGGTGGGTTTGAGCGGGAACGGGCGTCTGTAATGGCAGAAGTGCCACTAATCGGTACCGGTTGCCGAGGAACTGGTGGAAATGATGCGAGTAGTGGCAAATGTGCGATTGTAGGGTGGATTTGAGCGGGAACGGGCGTCTGTAATGGCGAAAGTGCCACTAATCGGTACCGGTTGCCGAGGAACTGGTGGAAGCGGCGCGAATAGTGGCAAAAGTGCGATTACAGGGTAGGTTTGAGCGGAAACGGGCGTCTGTAATGGCGAAAGTGCCACTACGGCCACTGCCGATGGGTCACTAATTATACTGAAAAAACCAAATCAGCCCCTCCCTGTAACTCAATAGGGAAGGGGCTGATTTGGTTTAACGACGCCGGCTCATCACATCGAGCAGGAGCTCCTTCTTCGCATCCTCCTGTGTCTCCCAGGTAGCGGCGAAGCGCACCTCGTGGGACACGCCGAGGAGGTCATAGCGCTGCGCGAGGTGCTGCCGCGCCGTGCCGACAATGAGCGAGTGCAGGCGCACCTGCTTCGACTGGCCGAGCTCGGCCAGCTGCTGGCGGACGGCGGGAGATACTGCGCCGACGCCGTCGGTAACCATGACGAAATCGGCGTCATGGTAGCGCGCCTCGGCGGACACGAGCTCGATGCCGCGCTTTAGCGGGGCATCGAAGTGAGTGCCGCCGCCGAAGGCGAGCTGCGACAAGGCATAGAAGGCGGGCCAATCGGGCTTGCGCCAGTACAGCTGGCGCTCGATGAGCTCGCCGCGGGCGCCGAACAGGAGCAGCACGAAATCGCGCCGTTCCAGCAGGCTGAAAGCCGCGAACGTGGCGATGAACACTTGGGCGAGACGAAGCTTGGCGCCCCGCATGGAATGCGAGGTGTCGAGCATGCAAATGACCGGTCCCCGCTGGGGTTCTTCCGTCCAGCCGGAAATGTTGTAGGTCAGCAGCTTGCGTTCCAGCCATTTGACGGTGAAATAAGCCTCGAAATCCGAATCGGCGAGCAGACTCGCTTCACTAGGAAGCATGTGCGAAATATCCCCGGATTGCCGCAAGTCGTCATAGCTCTCGGGGATGCGCGGCGTCTTCAGCTTCCTCCGGCGTGCCTTCAGATGCTGAAGATTGCGCCCGATCTCCTGCATGAAGGCCACGAGCTCGGGATGACGCTTCAGCTTGTCCAGCCACTGCAAATACGACGCGAATTCCTGGCGATGCAGCCTACCGAGGTCGCTGCCCCAGCGGCGATTCGCCACGCGCTGGCTGGCCTGCAGCAGCTCGTACACGTCCAGGCTCTCCGCTTCCTCGCGGCTGAGCGATTCCCGCAGCGCCCGATTCAGCCAGGCGCCGAGCTGCTCTTCCAGCTGACGAAGCTGCTCATCCTCGCGCTTCTTCATGCGCTCAAGCTGCTTCTCGCGCTGGGTCAATTCGCTTTCCAGCTTCGTCACCTTCGCTTTCAGCTTGTCGCGGCGCTGAAACTCCGTCCGCATCTCCTCCTGCAGCGAGCGGACCTGCTCCTTCAGCCGTCGGACCTCAGTCTCAACCAGAGGCCGGCTATCCAAAGCCGCTTGCTTCTCCTCAACATTTCGTTTCCCCTGCTGAAGGGTGTAACCGACAAGGCGCAGCTGCTCGATCTGCTTCTCCGATAAATGCTCGCTGACCAAGGCTTGATCCTGACCTTGCTGCTTGTTTTTCTCGCTGAGACCGATGGTCACCAGCTGCTTTTCTTCCTTCTTTCGCTTCGATACCTCTTCCGCAAAGCTGTCGGTCAGCCACATCAGCGCCTTCAGTGCCGTCTTGAAGGAGGCATTCACTTCCCCTCGCGTCCTTGGATGAAGCGTGCGATAAAAAAACTGCCTCCGAAGCTCCCCGACAAGCCAGCGGTGGAAGGGAGGGGCTTCCTGAGAACGGTCCGTCACCGGCTGCGGCAAATAAAAGCACATATAGAAATCGGCGAACAGCTCGATGGAGAACCACGGTGTCTTTGCTTCGGCTTCCCGAATCCATTCTTGAGCTGTACGAGAGGAGTGAACGTAACCGTCGAATACATAACGATCCACACGCGCGCAGCGAATGATCATGGTGCCACAGCCTCCTTACGTGCCCGCGGGCGAATTTCCTTAACTAGCAAGTCAGGCGCATGGCCTGCGTGCTATAACGTGTAGTCATAGGTAACTCCCGGGATCTCCCGATCGTACAAAGTCCGATACAGCCCCTGCAGCGTCTGCAAAATCCGTTCCCCCTGAATGCGAAGGTGGGTATACTTGACGGCATACTGCGCTGTATTCAGCAGCAAGAAATTGCGATTTCGAATGTAGCCGGGTAAATCCTTCTCCCGCTGCACCCACTGCACCAGCTTTCCGCGCAGCTCCTTTGCCGTTTCCTCTAGCTCGATACGGCATTCCTCGAGATTCAGGCGCATCCGCTCTTGTTCCTCTTTACTAAGCCGCGACAGCTCCTTCTTGAATTGAAACGAATGCAGCGCATCCTCCTGACCGGACCACTGCTTGGCGACCTGCTCGTATTTGCGGAGCGGCAGCTCGCGTTCGGTTTCCTTTTTGAGCGCGTCCTGGAACACCTTCTGGAACATATCCTGCAACAGATGCAGGTCCTCCGGCAAATCCCACAGCATATGAGGTGTGTACACCGTATCCCACACAATGACCTCGTCCCGGCCGTTCATGGCGGCGGATGTTTTCCACACCTGCCCGATTTTGCGCCAGCGGCGATCGGACAGAACGAATTCCTTTGACTCCATCTCGGTCTTGAGCTGGTAGAGCATGTAAATCAGACTTTCGGGAATACGCACGGTTTCCGCCGCGCGCCTCACAGACTCCACCTCCCGAATGGACAACAGGGCGGGAAGCGGATCCGTGGGCAGCTGAAACATGAGCTCGTAGCTAGACATTTGCTTCAGCGGATTCACCTCATAACGCAGAAGGAACCGGTCATAGAGCGCGGCCAGCTGGTCGTTTTCCTCCGGAAGCTCATTGGAAGCCGCCATCAGGAAAAGAAGGGGAACCTCCATCTTCTGCTGACCGTTGAAAAACACGCGCTCGTTCAATATCGACAGAAGGGCATTCAGAATGGCGCTGTTCGCTTTGAAGATTTCATCGAGAAATGCGAAATCAGCCGCAGGCAAATACCCTTCGGTTTGGCGTACATATTGGTCCTGCTTAAGCTTTTGCAGCGAGACGGGACCGAACATTTCGTCCGGCGTCGTGAAGCGTGTCAGCAAATAATCAAACCACGTTCCGCTGCCGAACAGCTGGGCGACAGCGCGGGCCAGCTGAGATTTTGCCGTGCCCGGAGGTCCTACGAGCAGCGCGTTCTCACCGCTCATGATCCCCAGGAACAGCAGGCGAATGAGCTCCTCCCTCTCGAGAAATCGGCTTTCGAGAAGCGAGACGGCTTGATCTATTTTTTCCCTAACGGTCTGCATATCAGTATTCATAACGACCTCCATCATCCAAGAATGATACGGCAAACAATCCCTACTATTGTACCAAAACCATTGTCATTTCTCTAATCGACTGATGGCGTTTGTTTCCAGCTGCAAATTTGGTACAATACAGGAAGGCATGATTTTATTCTAGGGAAAAGGAAGTGCAGTAATGTCCATTTATTCGATCCCGGTCACAACCATCGACGGCAAAGAAACGACACTTGAAGCCTACAAAGGCAAGGTGCTGCTTATTGTGAATACAGCAAGCGCCTGCGGTCTTACTCCACATTACGAGGGCTTGCAGAAGCTTCAAGAGGCATATCAAGATCGCGGCTTCACGGTGCTTGGCTTTCCCTGCAATCAATTTGCCGGACAGGAACCGGGCACGGAGGAAGAGATCAAAGCCTTCTGCGAGACGAAATACAGCATTACCTTCCCGCTTTTCGCCAAAATCGATGTAAAAGGGGACAACGCCCATCCGCTGTATCGTTATCTTGTAGACCATGTTCCGGCTCCTTATCATACAGGCGATATCGAATGGAACTTTGTTAAATTTTTGGTCGATTCGAACGGCCGGGTGGTCAAGCAGTACAGCGCGCGTACCGAGCCATCCGCCATTCAAGAGGATATTGAGCTGCTGTTAGGTTAAGAGCTTCCGCTTTCCGGCTTCGTCCGGGAGGCGGTTTTTGTTTGTCTTCATGAAAACTCAACATTTCCCGGAAAGCATATATGGTAAAATGTTGAAAGATGTAGAAGATCGTCACGTACTGACGGCTTGGGGAGAGAGTGGACATCATGCGATTCGCGGAAGTCTTAACGTCAGCGGCGGAGCAGCCTTTGTTTGCTATGAGCACGGATGCCATGCTGCTGTTGGATTCGAAAGGATGCATTCAAACGGTCAATCCGGCAGTTCCGGGGGTGACAGGGTACCGTCAGGCTTCACTGCTTCACAAAACGTTTGTATCGTTCCTGGAGCCTGAACATATATGTGCATTTTCCAAAGGGTTTCACGAGGCCATGCAGGGACAGGCTTCAACCCAGCAGGCGCAGTTCAGGCATGCGGACGGCCATATGCAGTTTTTTGAGCTGCGGATCATCCCATGGACTCACGATGCAGGCCGTTTGGTGTACATCGTGATGAAGGATATAACGGAATTGAAGCTCGCCTCTCAAATGATCCATCATATTGCGTATCATGACACCTTGACAGGCTTATCGAACCGGACGATGTTCCAGATTGAGCTGACGCGCCGAATCGCGGCCTTTGCCTTGAGCCGGAAGCCGTTTTCGGTTTTATTGATCCAGCTGGATCGGTTTCAAATTATTACGGACTCGTTAGGTCATAATGCCGGGGATTTGTTGATCAAGATGGTCAGTGAACGGCTGGAAGGCTACCTTTCAGACGATGAGCACGTGAGCCGGACGGGGAGCAATGAATTCGCCATGCTGTATGCGACGCCGGAGGAGCCGCTTAGAGCGGCAGAGAAGCTGGATTCGATCTATGCGCGGCTGACCCTGCCATATCAGGTTCATGGCGAGGCTATCTACCTGCAAATTCGGATGGGCTCCGCCCAATACCCGCGTGACGGCGAGGACATGACGGCACTGTTAAGGAATGCGGCTATTACCCGATCGGTTGAAAGTGCGTGGGACTTCATGCCGGGAACGGAAGGAAGGCATCGGGCGGCGGACAGACTGGCCTTGGAGAATGATCTTCGCAAAGCGCTGGAAAGGGGGGAGTTTGAGGTATATTACCAGCCTCAGTATGAGATTCATACGAACCGGTTGACCGGAATGGAGGCGCTTGTACGCTGGAGGCATCCGGAAAGAGGATTGGTTGCACCCGGGGAATTCATTCCTGCCGCCGAGGAGACCGGTCTGATCATTCCAATCGGCGAGTGGGTGCTGCGCGAGGCCTGCGAGCAGACCAAGCGGTGGCACGACATGGGCTACGGCAAGCTTACGGTGTCCGTGAACCTTTCGATCCGGCAGTTCCGAAAAATGAATTTGATCGGAGATATTTATCGGATTGTAAGAGAGACCGGGATGGACCCGGCTTGCCTGGAGCTCGAAATTACGGAAAGCATGGCTATGGAGGATATGAATCGCGTCATCCGAAAGCTGGAGGAGCTTAGGCAGCTCGGGATCCGGATTTCCATGGATGATTTCGGGACAGGGTACAGCTCGCTCCATTATTTAAAGAAAATTCCGATCCATAAGCTGAAGATCGATCAGTCGTTCATCCGCGACATTGCAAGCGACAGAGACAGTGCGGCCATTGTAGCCACCATCATTGCCATGGCCCGGCACCTGAAGCTGGAGGTCGTTGCGGAGGGCGTGGAAACGGCGGAGGATTTGCTTTTTCTTAAAGAGCAGCAATGCGGGAAAGCGCAGGGCTATTTCTTCAGCAAGCCGCTGCCGGGCAAGGAATTTGAGCTGCTGCTTCAAGCGATTCGTCCCGTATTGGTATAAAAAAAGAGCTCCATATGCAAGGGTGTTTTGCTGAAAGTTGGCAAGACACCTTTTTCTATGAGACAAAAGAGACTATAATAGTCATCAGTACCAATTTATTTTTATGCAAACGTGTGCGTAATGATATTGCTCGATGACCGGGAGGGAAAGCCATGGAAGTCATGGATATGAAGATAGAACAGAAATACGAAAGGCTCGGAGAGATCCTTCGTTCTATGGATCGCGTGGTGGTAGCTTTTTCGGGAGGTGTGGATAGCGCATTCCTGCTGAAGGCGGCGCTGGAGTTTTTGGGGAAGGACCGTGTGCTGGCGATTACTGCGGATTCCGAGACGTATCCCGAACGCGAGAAGCATGAGGCCATTACGCTTGCGGCGGAGCTCGGGGCGAATCATGAAGTCATTCATACGAGCGAGCTGAATATTCCGGGCTATGCGGAAAATCCGACGAACCGGTGTTATTTTTGCAAAAACTCGCTTTTCGATCATTTGATTCCGATTGCTAAGGAGCGAGGTTACCAGCATGTCATCTTCGGTGCCATCGCCGATGATTTGGGAGACCACCGGCCCGGTCTTCAGGCTGCTCACGAGCAAGGGGTTCGGGCTCCTCTGCTTGAGGCGGGTATCAAGAAATCGGAAATTCGCCATTTGTCCAGACAGTTCGGTCTTCGCACTTGGGATAAGCCGAGCTTTGCCTGCCTTTCCTCACGGATTCCGTACGGAGAGCAGATTACGGCTCTGAAGCTGTCGATGATCGATCAGGCAGAGGATTTCCTAATCCAGCTTGGCTTCCGCCAGGTCCGGGTAAGACAGCATGAGAACCTTGCGCGTATTGAGGTGCCCGCTCAGGAAATCGCGGAGGTTGTAGCCGTTGCGGAAACAATCCATGCGAAGCTGAAGGAAATCGGATATGCCTACGTTACGCTTGATCTGAAGGGTTACCGTTCCGGAAGCTTGAATGAAGTGCTGCCGACAGAGGCGCTTGCTCGTAACTAAAGCGGAAATCGGAGGTTGTCAGGATGAGTCAGGAAAAGAAAAAAATATATATCTCCAGGCAAATCCCGCAAGAGGTGCTGGCTTACCTTGAGCAGCACCTGGAATGCCGGATGTGGGACGGCAGCGGGGCTGCCTCCCGGGCAGGATTGCTGGAACAGCTTGGTGATGTGGATGGATTGATCACGTCGGGCGGACCGATTGATCGAGAGCTTCTGAATCGCGCGCCGAAGCTGAAGGTGGTAAGCAACATTTCCGTCGGTTATAACAACTTCGACATTGAAGCGATGAAGGAGCGCGGGGTAATCGGCACCCATACGCCGTATGTGTTGGATAACACGGTAGCCGATCTGGTAATGGCTTTGATTTTATCTTCTGCGCGCCGGATTGCCGAGCTGGATCGATTCGTCAAGGACGGCAAGTGGCAGCGTGGCATCGGGCTGAATGAGGAATCCTTGTTCGGGCTGGATGTCCATCATGCAACTATTGGAATTATAGGGATGGGCCGCATTGGCGAAGCGATCGCCAAGAGGGCCGTACATGGTTTTGACATGAAGCTTCTTTACCACAACCGCAGCCGTCAGCAGGAGGCGGAAACCCGCTACGGAGCCCAATATCGTTCCTTGGAGGACCTGCTGAAGGAATCCGATTTCGTCGTGCTGATGACGCCGCTGACACCGGAAACCGTACATTTTATCCGTAAGGAGCATTTTGAGCTGATGAAGCCTACAGCGTTCTTCATCAATGCTTCCCGCGGTCAAACCGTGGACGAAAAGGCGTTGATCGAGGCGCTGCAGACGGGAACGATTCGCGGAGCGGGTCTCGACGTCTTCGATCCGGAGCCGCCAAGTCCGGATAACCCGTTACTGTCGATGCCGAATGTCGTCACACTTCCACACATTGGCTCGGCAACTTCGAAAACACGTGCGGATATGGCCATGGTGGCTGCTAAGAACATAGTTGCCGCGCTGAATGGTGAAATTCCGCCGAATGTAGTATCGGAATTGCGCGGCCTTCTGGGATGAACGGGATTCAGGTAGTAAAGGTAGGCGCTGCTGCGGCTTCGTTCGAGCTGCAGCACCTTGTGCGCGAAAGTACCTTCGAGGGTTATCGGCATATTCAGAGGCTGGCGGATGAGCTGGTCAGCGGTTCAAACCGGTTTGATGGTCCAGGGGAGGCGTTGTTTGCCGCTTACGTGAACGATCAACCGGTCGGAGTATGCGGATTAAATGCAGACCCTTACTCTGCGCAATCCGGAATCGGACGTGTTAGGAGAATGTATGTTCTTCCGGCCTACCGCCGTCAGGGTGTCGGTCGAATGCTGATAGAGGAGGTCCGGAGGGAAGCAGGTGCGCATTATCGTGTGCTGGTTCTTCGGACCGATACGAAGGCTGCGGCCGCCTTCTATGAGCGGCTGGGCTTTACGGGGGGAGATCGTTATGCGGGGGCTACGCATGATATGGAGTTAGGATAACGGCAGCGGCTTCTGCCATTATTGGGTGCTCACGCTTCCTATTAGCCGCTCAACATGGCATGCAGTGGCACTTTCGCCACTATTTCCGCGTTTTTACGCAATCTCGCTGCTTGCAATCGCATTACTGCCATTATTGGGTGCTCATGCGTCCCATCAGCCGCTCAACACGGCATGCAGTGGCACGCAGGACGTTACATTTACGAGGGTACGTAATAGTCAACTACAAAAGAAGGGCTGAACCGCGACGAAATGCCGCGGCTCAGCCCTTTTTATCATACTATCTTCTTACAAAATCGCCTTCAATAGCGGCAATGAGAGGGGAAGGCTCCCCGGCGTAGTAGAGCGTAAGCTCATGCAGCGCCCGGGTGCAGCCGACATACAGCAGCTTGGCGTCCACCGGCTCCGCAGGATAATTCTCTGTGTCCACATCCACCAGCAGGACGGAATCGAATTCCAAGCCCTTGGACATATACACCGGCAGCACGGATACGCCCCCTTCATATTGCTGCTGGCCAGGCAGGATAAGGTTCGTCGCGATGCCGAGCTTTTCAAGCTGCTTATGCAGCTCTCGGCAGCGTGCTTCGCTGCGGGCGAGGACCGCCAAGGTGCCGGTTTCACTTGCCCGCCGGTGTGCTTCCACCTTGCTTTTCAGCTGGAGCAGCAGCCCCTTGCCGTCCGCTTGGACCATCGCCACCGGCTCGCCGCTCCGAAACACAGGCACGGCTAACGCGGGCGGCTCCGCCATTCCGTTTCGCAGCACCTCATTGGCGAAATAGATGATCTCCATCGTCGAGCGGTAGCTGCGGTTTAACGTAAAGTACGCCGCTTGCTCGGCAGGAAACAAGGAGAGAAACTCCTGCCAATCATGGATGCCCTGATAAGCGTGAATCCCTTGCGACAAATCGCCGAGTATGGAAAACGAGCCGTTCTTCGTATGCCGCGACAGCAGGGAGATTTGAAATGGGGAGAAGTCCTGCGCTTCATCAATGACCGTGTGGTCAAAGCGCTGATCGCTGCCGATCCCGTGAAACCGCTGGCGTATATACATGAGTGGAGCCAGATCCTCCGGTTGAACCTGCTTCTTTTTCAAGTTGGCCGCGGTTTCTTCACGAATTGCTTCCGGAATACGTGCTGTAAGCTCGGACGTTAGGAAACCAACCTTGCCGTTAAACAGCTCTTTGTAAAACGTAACCGGCGTATAGTCCGTCCAGCTTTTGCCGTATTCCCTTAGCTTGGCGGAGGATTTTTTCTTATATTCCTTGGCCAGGTGAGAGCCGCGAAGCTTATCCAGCCCCATCTCAAGCCAACGCTTGACGCGTGCCAATACCCGATCGCGGCGCTTCATCAACGGTTCATGCTTATACTCCGTGTAATACCACTCTCGAATCGTAGCGGCGGTAAGTCGCACACCCTCCCACGGCTCGAAGTCGGCTGTCGGAACAGCCCGAAGCTCATAGGCAGCAAGCACCTCATCAAGCCAAGCCATAAAATGAACCGAGCCCTTAAAGCGGCCCGGTGCCGTATCATCCATAGGAGGGCGGTTCGTTCCCGAATCGAGCCAGTGGCGAAGCCGCTGCCCCGGATCGGCCAGCTTGACCTCATGCTCAAGAAGCTCCAGCGCCCAATCGGTAAAGGTCGTTTGCCGAATATGGCCGACACCCAGCTCCGGCAGAACGCCGGAAATGTAATCGAGGAACATTCGGTTCGGGGCGAATATTATCATGTTCTCTGCCTTCACCTGATCGCGGTACTGATAAAGAAGGAAGGCAAGCCGATGCAGGGCGACGGTTGTTTTTCCGCTTCCCGCGACCCCTTGAATGACAAGGGAGTGATTTTTGCCGGCACGAATGATCTGGTCCTGCTCGGCCTGGATGGTGGACACAATGTCCCGCAGCCGATTGTCCTTGTTCTCTCCGAGCCGGTACAGCAGAAATTCGTCCGTTACCGCCATCGCATCCCCCGCACGATCGAACGTATCGACGACACGCTGCAGCAGCTGCTTGCGGATCACGAGGTTGCGCTTCAAATAAACAAGCCCCTCGATCACACCCTCGGGCGACTCATAGCCGGCTTTCTCCAACCCTCCGGTGAAGGAATAGAATAAGCTCGCCACCGGGGCGCGCCAATCGACGACCATGAGTTCCGGGCTGTCGGCCTTCTCCACACCGAATTTACCGATGTAGAGAGGGGTCGGCTCCGGTTTGCCCTCCTCCTGAAAGTCCAGCCTTCCGAAATAAGGCTCCGGCTTTGCGTGCTTCAGGTTATAGCGCTTGTTCTCGCGAATCGACTCCAGCACCTGCTCCGTTGCGTCATGACCGGTGTATACCGGGATGTTCTCGAGATAAGCGAGCTGCTGCTCCATCTCCTGAATTGTTTGTGTAAGCCGTTCGTACTCTTGATCAAAGGTTGTTCGAGTGTCCGCTTCCAAGCTTATACCTCCGTTCGTAGGGAATATTACCCAATTTAGACAGGAGATATACTATAGCATAACTTTGCGCGCTCATGCAATCGTTTTCTTACGAAGAATCCTTCTGAGTTTTTCCCACTGCCCTCAGCATGAAAAAAGAGAGCGCCATAATCGTGATAGTCCAATAGGCGGCAGGGGGAAGCTGCCCGGATTCGACGGCTTGATAAATGGCGGTCGGCAAGGTCTGGGTCTGGCCGGGGATACTTCCGGCGACCATAAACGTTGCTCCGAATTCACCCAGGCTTCGGGCGAAGCCCATCAGGAAGGCGGAGGCCAGGGCATTTTTGCATAAAGGAAGAGTAATGTAGCGGAGCACCTGCCATTCGTTCGCGCCGATCGATCGCGCAGAGGCTTCCAGCTCTTGATCCACGGAGGCAAAGCCGGTTTTGGCCGTTTGATATACTAAAGGAAAAGACATGACCACGGCGGCGATAACGGCGGCCCACCAGGTAAACACGAGCGTATGACCCAGCGCCCATTCCGCGAACCGGCCGATTATGCTCTGCCGTCCCACAAGAAGCAGCAGAAGAAACCCGACCACCGTCGGTGGAAGCACCAAGGGGAGCAAGAAGAGCGTATCCAGGAGCGACTTCCCCCGTAAACGGGACCGGGTCATTCCCCATGCGGCCAGGACGCCTAGAAGGAAGACGAGAAGAGAAGCGACGGCGGATATTTTAACGGACAGCCAGACAGGGGACAACCAACCGTTCCAGGTTAATGGTGACATCAGATTATGGGCGGGCAGGGATCGAAAAGCCGTATTTCACGAAAATGTCCTCCGACCGCTTCTCCTGTAAAAATTGATAAAAGTTTTCCGCTTCCTTCGGATGCTTCGTCGCTTTGACGATCCCGGCGGGATATTCGATGGGCTTATGACTTTGGGAGCTGACGGTAAAAGCCGTCTTCACCTTGTTAGAGGTAAGGGCGTCCGTTTTGTAGACAATGCCGGCATCCACATTGCCGGATTCGACGTAAGTCAATACCTGGCGTACGTCTTTGGCGGGTACGAGCTTCGACTGAACAGCCGTCCAGAGCTGATAGTAAGACAACGATTCCTTGGCATAGCTGCCTGCAGGGACGGTTTCCGGGTCAGCGATGGAAAGCTTGGTGACGGAAGGGTTCGTTAGGTCCTGCAAGCCGGTTAGCGATGGACTTGTCTTCGCGGTCGGTACGATAACGACCAGCTCGTTCGAGAGCAAATTTTTCTGCTTTGCAGGCTCGATGAGCTGCCGATCGACCAGCTCCTTCAGCTGCTTCGAGCCGGCGGAAAGAAACAGGTCAGCAGGAGCGCCCTGCTCTATCTGCTTCTGTAGAGCCCCGGAGGAGCCGAAATTGAACGTGAGCTTGACCGATGGGTTCTCGGCTTCATACAGCTTTTGAATTTCCTGCAGACTGTCCGTCAAGCTGGCGGCGGCAGAGATGGTAAGCTGCACGGGCGTTCCGGAGGCAGAGGGTCCACAGGCGGAGACCAGTGCGGATAAGCTGAGAATAATGGAAAAAAGCATGTTTTTGCGACGCATGGCAGGTTCCTCCAGCAATGGAATAAGGGTTATTTTACCACAGAATGAGTATGGTAGGATATATCTAATTATAATTAGTTATATTTAGATATAATCAAATAGGACAATACTCCAAAAAACGCTACTCTGCCAGCGAAAACAGATTATGCTATAATAGCTTAGCAAGCTTTGACCCGAGAGAAAGAAGGTATCGAACTTGAGCCAAGGGGAGTCATACACGACGGAGGAGCTGGCGAAGCTGCTTCGCATCTCCAAGCTGACGGTGTACGATCTGATTAAACGAGGCGAACTGCCCGCTTATCGCGTAGGACGCCAAATGCGGGTGGATGCCGTCGATTTGGAGGCCTATAAGGCACGGGCCAAGGGAGGGCGGAGCGCGGGAATCCCTGCTGCCGTACACCAGGAGCAAAGCACCAGATCGATCGTCATTACCGGACAGGACATGAGCCTGGATTTGTTATGCCGTCAAATCGAGAAGAAAGACCGGCGGTTTAGGCCGCTGCGGTCCTATGCGAGCAGCATGGACAGCTTGATCTCCTTGTATCAGGGACAGGCCGATATTGTAAGCTGCCATCTGCTGGACGGCGATACCGGGGAGTATAACCTTCCCTATGTACGGAGACTGCTGGTAGGGCATTCTTACGCGGTGATTCATATGCTTTCGCGTTATGCCGGGCTGTATGTAGCCAAGGGAAACCCCAAAGGCGTGCGCTCCTGGAAGGATCTCGGGCGTCAAGGGCTTCGGATCGTGAACCGGGAAAAGGGCTCCGGTGCCCGCGTATTGCTGGACGAGCAGCTTCGGCTGCATGGCATCCCTGCTTCCGATGTGCTCGGTTATGAATCGGAAGAGACGAACCATCTCGGCGTTGCCGGCCAAGTCGCTACAGGCCGCGCCGATGTCGGGGTAGGAATGGAGAAGGCCGCCGCGCTCGTGGGCGTTGATTTCGTCCCGCTTATCAAGGAGCGATACGATCTGGTTGTACTGAAGACGGAAACCGGGCGCGAGCTGATCGAGCTGGTCCGCGGCGTACTGCTTCAGGAGGATTGGCAAAGGGAGCTTCGGTCCGTACAGGGCTATGATTTGACCGACACCGGGAAGATCCTATATGAAACGTAGTTTGCGGGAGAGAAGGAACGGATGAAAACGTTAGTTATTGCCGAAAAGCCGGACATGGGACGCAACATCGCTGCGGCGATCGAGCCCCGTGCGAAGAACCATCGGACGTACATCGAAGGGGAGTCCTATATCATCACATGGGCGATCGGGCATCTGATCGGTCTTGCCGAGCCGGACGCATATGACCCCAAGTATAAAAAATGGAGCTTCGGCGATTTGCCGATTGTGCCCACGGAGTTTAAGCTGATCCCGAATGCGAGGACCAAGGATCAGCTGAAGGTAATCGGGGAGCTGGCGGGCCGGAGCTCGGCTTTGATTAACGCCTGCGATGCCGGGCGCGAGGGGCAGCATATTTTTGCGCTCATTCAGCGTTACTTGAAGCTTCGCCAGCCGGTGAAGCGGCTGTGGATTTCCGATCTGACGCCGGAGACGATCCGCAAGGGCTTCGCCGAGCTGAGGGAAGGCTCGGACTTTGACAACCTGACGCGGGCGGCAAGAGTTCGCAGTGAAGCGGACTGGCTGATCGGGATGAACGGGTCGAGGGCTTTTACGACCAAGCATAATGAGCTTCTGTCCGTCGGACGGGTGCAGACACCTGTGCTTGCTTTGCTATATGACCGGCAGCGGGAGATTGAAGCTTTCGACTCTGCGAAATATTACGAGGTGGAGGCGTGGTTCAGCCAAGGGGATACGCTTTATCGCGGGATGTGGCAGGGCGATCGGCTGAACGACGCGGAGAAGGCTAAAGCGATAGCGGCGAAGGTTTCCGGGAAGCCGGGGCGTATCGAGAGCTATGAGGTAAAGGATACGAAGGAGTATCCGTTCAAGCTTTATGACTTGACGCTGCTGCAGCGGGAGGCGAATGCCAAGTTCGGGTATTCCGCGAAGAAAACACTGGATTTGGCCCAAGCGTTATATGAGAAGCACAAGGTCATCAGCTACCCGCGGACGAACTCCAACTATGTGAACGAGCAGAACATACCGGAAATGCACCGCGCTTTGGATCAGCTGGGGAAGACGGGATATGCGGAGCTTGTGCGGCAGGCCGACAAAAAGCTGGTACACAAAGGCAATAAGGCGGTTTGCAACCCTGCCAAGGTCGAGGATCACCATGCCATTCTGCCGACGCATAAAGTGGCGGGCGGCCTGAGCCCCGAGGAGCAAAAGCTGTATGATTTGATCGTGCGGCGGTTCTTGTCGCACTTTTACCCGGCGGCGCAGTATAAGGTACACACCGTGCTGACGGAGGCTGAAGGCGAGCGCTTCAAGAGCATGGTGAAGCAGCTGCTGTCTTTGGGCTGGAAGGTCATCTATGCCGACCAGCAGAAGGAGAAGTCGTCCAAGAGCAAAGCGAAGGCGGAGAAGGACGATGAGGACGACTCGGCGGAGGAGGAGATTCAGACGCCGTTCTCGCTGGACGCTTCGCAGGGCGTGCTCTGTAAGGAGAGCACCGCCAAAGAGAAGGAGACGCAGCCGCCGAAGCCGTACACGGAAGGCACGCTGCTGAAGGCGATGGAGAGCGCGGGCAAGCAGATCGAGGACGAGGAGCTGCGCGACGCGATGAAGGATTCCGGGCTCGGCACTCCGGCGACGCGGGCTTCGATCATCGAGCGGCTGAAGCAGGTCGGCTACGTCGTCATGCAGGGCAAGCGGATCGCGATCACGCAGAAGGGCCGCACGGCCGTGGAGCTGATCCGCGGCGCCGGCGTCGAACTGCTGACCTCGCCGGAGATGACCGGGCACTGGGAGCGCCGCTTGAACGAGATCGCCCGCGGCGCGGCCTCGGACGAGACGTTCATGCTGAACGTCAAGAAGTTCGCCGCCCTGATCGTAGAGAAGGTGCGGGTGCAGTCGCGCGCGGCGAAGACCGCGTTCGAGGCGCCGCCGGCGCCGGAGGGCCGCGCGAAGCGGAGCGCCGGCGGCAAGCGGGCGGCCGCAGCGGCGAGCGAGAGCGCAGCGGCGGAAGCGCCGCCGAAGCGCAAGCGGGCAAGCGCCGCAGCGAAGCGCGAGGCCGCAGGCGGCGCGGCGGAGGCGGCTGCTGCAGCGGCGGTGCAGGCTGCGCCGCCGGCGCTGGAGCCTCTCGGCGCGTGCCCTAGGCCGGGCTGCCGCGGGCGCATCATCACCGGCAAGCGGGGCTACGGCTGCAGCGAGTATAAGAGCGGCTGCGGCTTCGTCATCTGGAAGGACAGCTTCGGCGCGTCCTTAACGGTGACGGCTGTCCGCTACCTGCTGGAGCACGGCCGAACGGCCTCCATGCGGCTGACGAACATAGACGGTCAGGCGGTGGAGGCACGTATTGTGCTTAGCGATCCCAGCACCGGGAAGCTGACGTTGGAGCCGGTATCAACTTAAATTGAAGGAGGTAGCTACTTACATGAAATTACAGCCGACGGAAATCCCGGTTCCTTATGTTCGCGCCAATCAGGCCGGTATGGTAATCATCATTATCCTTGCGATAGTTTTACAGCAGCCTGTCTTGATCCTCGCGCTTTGGGCCATCCAGCTTATCAGTTTGTGGCAGGGAATCCGCAGCAATTTGATCGTTCAATTGGCGGCTCCCTTCCTGCGCAGCCGTATTGCCGGCGCGCCGACAGAAGCACGAGAGCTTCAGCGCTTTAACGGGGCGATCGCGGTAATACTGCTCACCATCGCCAACGTTTGCTTCTGGTACGACGAAAGCAGCGTTTGGGGCTATGTTGCCGCCGGGATGGTCGCCTTGGCAGCGTTCATCGCGCTTTGCGGATTTTGCGTAGGGTGCTTCCTGTATTATCAGTTTAAGCGGCTGCGACGCCGATAAGGTTATCCCGCGAACTAAGCGGGAATTCCTGCATATTCAGTGCTCAGGGCCTCCCTAGGGCGATCAAAAAAAGCGGACGAATCGCAATGACGCGATTCGTCCGCTTTTCCTTATTTCCTCAGCTTCCGCATCCAGCGGTGCTTGAACCGCTTGCGGCTGCCCGGCTTGGCCCAGTCGCCGGGCTTGGACAGGGCGTCCATCATGTGGCCGATCTCTATAGCGGACAGTCCGGCCTGCTGCTTCAGCTTCGTGCACAGGATGCGTCCGGGGACACTCGCCCCGACCAGCACCAGATCGATTCGGGACTTGTTCCGCTTCAGCTTCCGTATGACGGAGTTTACCTCCCCATAACCGTCCATGCCCACGGTAAGGACGACCTTCAGCCCGCGGCGCCGCAGCTGCCTCGCGGCATCAGGAGACGCCCGGCCTACCAGCGCTACGCGATTCTCCCGTATCAGGCGGTGCAGGTAACCTTTTTCATACAGCTGATCATTGAGGAAGGAATCGGCAATCCGCGGAGGCTTCCAGCCCGAGCGTGTCATAAAGGCACGTAAATAAGTAATGCTCACTTTATAATGAGAGACCCCAACAATATTCGCGCCTCTGACGGCCTGCTCAAGGTCGTGCTGGAGCTTCTTCGAGGGAGGGAGCTTAACGCCGAGAAATCGCGATACATAATATAGCGACCGCACATTGCGGCGGGCCAGAAGCTTCGCCATCACATCGCCCAGGCGAATAACGGAGACCGGATGCTTGCGTCGCACGGCGGCGGACACATAACGATACACATAACGCGGACCGACGGTTTTGCGACCATAACCGCGCTCGATGACTTTCACACGCTGTTTCGCGTTCAGCATCATTCAACACTCCTTCATAGCAGCATGCTCCATGCATACTATGAGAGGGCAGGCTCATGGGTACATCTAAACTCTTCAATTCTATGAAAATGGGCGATCGTTTTACTTATTTTGGTATAACATAGAAAAATATAGTGACGAAATGACAGACGCTGCCAGCTAGAACGAACGTATGCCAGATGGCGTGATGGTAGGGGACGCGCCTCCATAAGTAGAAAAGGGTTCCAAACGTATAGAGCACCCCTCCCATGACGAGCCAGAACAGACCGCCCTGCGGAAGCTGCTCATAGAGCGGACGTATGGCAAAAAGAATCATCCAGCCCATCGCTATGTAAAACAGGGTAGAAAGCACAGGAAACCTTTTGACATAAAATAGCTTAAAGATGACCCCAATAAGCGCGAGTCCCCAAATCACAGCAAATAAACTCCAGCCCAGGGTGCCGTGCAGAGTAACTAACAAGAACGGAGTATAGGTACCTGCTATAAGCAGATAGATCGCCGCATGATCCATAATTTCAAACAGATCGATCCACTTGTCGGTTCGCGCGCTGTGCAGCAGGGTAGAGGAGACATACAGCAAAATCAAAGTAACCCCGAAGACGGTGCTGCTGACAATCCTCCACAGATCACCGATGTGCAGCGAGCTGATAAGCAGCGCTATCAGTGCGGCAACACTCAGCACAGCTCCAATCCCATGGCTGATGGCGTTTGCGCGTTCTTCCTTCCAAGCACGGTCCATTCATCATCATCCCCCTAGGTCGATTAAGCGTAATAGCTGGTGGTAGGTTTGCCCATTGCCGACCCGAATATACGAGCCCGCCATGCAGCATTTTCCTCCATTGTACGCCGACATTAGGGGAATGACCATTGATCAATATCACACCGAAGGGATGATAACTGTCACAAAGCCGGGGATCTCATGAGCCGGATAGCCCTTAAGCAGCCAATGCTCGGGCGTATCCCGAACTCCCTGTACTTGCAGCTTAAATCGAGAAGCAGGAAAGCTCTCACAGAGCAGCTCAAGCCGGTTCCCGTCCACTTTCTCCACCTCGGCCATTCCTTCCGTCGTTTCCTCCTCCTCCGTAATAATGGAAATTTTCACCTTATTGGTATCGACAGCAATTCTTTTGCTGCATTCGATCGTAACGCGGCAGCGGCTCCTGCGGGAGGCACGAAGCGGCAGCGGCGGATCCTCATACATGGAAAGTCCGATGTGGTATTCGTACGCTGTCCAGAAGCGATAGCCTTCCTCGCAGGAAGCTTCAGCAAATCGGCGCAGCCAGTCATTGCTTCGTCTCATCGGCTTCAAGGAACCGATATCGGTCTGCACGCCGATCGGGATCTCTTTGTGAAGCCTGCGAATTTGCTCGACAAACGGGCGATACCGCTTCACATAATCAGACGGCAGCCGTGAACGCATCCAATCGGGCCAATGCGTTTGAAGCACGTGCATATCCGGCCGGACAACGGAGATCATCTCCGCGGCATCGACCCCCTGCATTTCTTTCACGGCGGCGACGGGGTCGCGCCCCGCATCAACCGCCAAAGACCAAGTCGCGATTCGGATACGCGGGCGTCCGCTGCGAACGCCACCGGGCGCGTTGATCAGTTCATCCAGGAAATGATTGACGGCACGCACGCGAAAGGCGATCCATTGCTGGTATAAGGCCGGATCCTTCTTGTAATACCTGGGGGAGAGTCTGTTCACGAAATCGGGCGGCTCGGAGCCGGAATAGGCGCGGAAGGCCGCAACGGCCCAAGGGCCGATGTCCCCGTATACCCCGCTGGAGAATCCGTTCCACTCCGGGAAATACGGTTCCGCGATTTCGAGTCCGTCAAACGCATACTCTCGTACCATACGATGGAGCACTGTTTTTTTCCACTCCACATACGACCTGCTGAAATGAGAGAAACGGTAAAAACCATCGTTCACCGGCTTCAAAAGCGTCATCTGCCATGACTCCCAGCCCTTGGGCAGATGCTCGGTCGTGTAAGCTCCGTTCCCAAGCACCGTAGCCCACACCTTCATGCCCCGGCGATGGAAGGCATCCAGCAGGCGACCGTCCACCGTCGTCTCTTTCGTAACAAAATACCGTACCGTCCGGTAGCCGGCGAGCTCCAGCTCTGCCGCTACACTTTGCGCGGATCTGCCTTGGTAATAGGAGAAGGCGGGATCGAATTGAATCGTCGGTTCACAACGCGTTTCCTCCTTCCATGCCATCAAACATCAAGCCTCCGTTTCTCGTAAGCCGTATTACTAGCATCTATGTCGAATTCAATGAAATTAGAAGCAGTTCGGGATGTGACAGTTCTATACAGTCATGATAAAATGGAAGGATACGATCCTTACCTTGATTAAAGAAAGCGGTGCAGTTACGATGACCAAGGCAGTTCCCGTTCATATTTTAAGCGGATTCCTGGGAAGCGGCAAGACGACATTGCTTACCCGGGCGCTGGATTATTATAAGCTGCAAGACTTGAAGCCTGCGGTATTGATGAATGAGCTGGGCGACGTGAATTTGGACGGTATGCTCGTCGGGGACGAGGTGCCGATGACCGAGATGCTGGGCGGCTGTATCTGCTGCACGATTCGCGGCGATCTTGGACTGGAGCTGAAGGAGCTCATCGATGAGCACAAACCGGACGTTGTTTTCGTAGAATGCACGGGCGCTGCGAATCCGATCGAGATTCTCGATGGGGTTACGGATGCCTCGCTGCTGACCCAGCTGGAATTGAAATCGGTGATCACCGTAGTCGATGCTGCGCAATTCGCAGAGCGGGCCGAACGATCCAACGGCAAAACCTTCCGTCTTATGCAGGATCAGATCCGCTGTGCGACCCATTTGATCTTGAACAAAACTGATCTTGTCGAGCCCGATACATTGCAGTCTGTGGAAAAGCAGCTCCGTGAGCTGAATCCGGTGGCGCCTATTGAGGTGACGGTCAAAGCAGAGATTGACCTTTCCTTATTTCAACAGCTGGAGGGTTCCGTGTCCAGGACGCATCGCCATGCCGAGGGAGAAGCCTGCAGCTGCGGCGATCCGAGCCATCACGGGCATCACTCTCATACGGCTGCCCATCATTCCCATGAGCACGTGATGGTATATACCCATTATTTTGACCATCCGATTGACAGCGAGCGGTTTGAAGAGCTGATCGGACGATTGCCTCAAGAAATTTATCGGGCCAAGGGCATTCTTCGCTTTACGGATACGGTAAGCCCGTTCATGTTCCAATATGCCTATCGCGAGATGGACTTTTTGAAAATTACACCGAAAGAGGAGCTCCCGAGCGTTGCGGTGTTCATCGGCGAGCATTTCAATAAAGAGCAGCTGGTTGCCGAGCTGTCCAAGCTGTAACAAAATCGTGAAAGAGATGGGGTACTTATGGCGAAGCACGAGCATGACATAGAAGAAACGGTTCAAGATATGTTACAGGCGATGGCCGCTAAGGGCTGGAGAATCACGGATCAGCGCAAAAGCTTGGCCAAGCTGTTTGCCGAATCGGCCGGGTACTTGTCGCCCAAGGATGTATATGACTTCATGAAGGTAAAATATCCGGGCGTCAGCTTCGATACGGTCTACCGCAACCTTCGGCTGCTAAGCGAGATGGGCGTGCTGGAGCAATTTTATTTGAACGAGGGACTGAAGTTCCGTGCGAGATGTTTGTCGCACCATCATCATCATATGATCTGTCTCGGCTGCGAGAAGACCGTTACGTTCGAATTTTGTCCGATGAAGCATATCCCGGATCTCCCTTCGGATTTTCAGATTCAAAATCATCGCTTTGAAATTTTCGGTTACTGCAGCGAATGCACACCGCCAACGCCTTAATATCAAGCACCTTCCCAGTAGGGAAGGTTTTTTTCATACCGAGCATTTTTTTTCCAAAAAACAATTGACACCATTTGCCTAACGATGCTAATATACTGACATAAAACAAAGTAAACGCATCGGAATTAAATGAATGTGACCGGACCGCCGGAATGTGAGTACCGAGAGTGCTTTGTTGATCTAAAACCAACTAGACCAATGCGAATAGTTAATTAATAATCGAAGCGTCATCAACGATTTATAAGCAAACCTTATCGATTATTCAAATTTAGGTTAACTAAGGGGAGAGAAAAAGATGGGTATTCAAGCAGCGGGGTTTCAAGCATTCAAGAAATGGACTTTATTCGGCGCATTAACATTATCTTTGGTGGGACTGACTGCATGCGGCGGTACGGCCGCGAACAACGGTTCGGCACCGGCATCGACTGATAACAAATCGACCGCAGCGGCAAAGCCTTCCGTAGAACTGCTCAACGTATCGTACGATCCGACTCGTGAACTTTACCAGGAATTTAACAAGGCGTTCGCCGCTCACTGGAAAAGCAAAAACAATCAAACCGTAACCTTCAAGCAATCGCACGGCGGCTCAGGCAAGCAAGGACGCTCCGTCATCGACGGGCTGGAGGCCGATGTAGTAACATTGGCGCTATCTTATGATATTGACGCCATTGCCGACGCAGGCGTACTGCAGAAGGATTGGCAGAAGAAGCTGAAGGATAACAGCTCGCCTTACACATCGACCATTGTGTTCCTCGTCAAGAAAGGCAACCCGAAGGGAATCAAGGACTGGGACGATCTGGTGAAGCCGGGGGTGCAGGTGATTACTCCTAACCCGAAAACTTCAGGCGGCGCCCGCTGGAACTATGTTGCGGCTTGGGGCTACGCTTGGCAGAAGAACAACAAGGATGATGCGAAAGCGAAAGAATTCGTGAAGCAGCTCTTTAAGAACGTACCTGTGCTGGATTCCGGTGCCCGTGACTCGACAACGACCTTCGTGCAGCGCGGGATCGGCGATGTACTGATCGCTTGGGAGAATGAAGCGTTCCTGTCGATTAATGAATTCGGCAAAGACAAATTCGAGATCGTCGTGCCCTCCGTCAGTGTTCTTGCTGAGCCTCCGGTAGCTGTAGTCGATAAGACTGTAGATAAGAAAGGCACCCGTGAGGTAGCTCAAGGATACCTGGAATACTTGTACAGCGAGGAAGGCCAAAATATTGCGGCGAAAAACTACTACCGTCCGCGGCTGGAGTCGGTAGCGAAAAAATACGAAACCCAATTCCCTAAGCTGAATTTGTTTAAGATCGACGACGAGCCGTTTGGGGGATGGCAAAAAACACAAAAAACGCATTTCAGCGACGGCGGTGTGTTCGACCAAATTTATAAGCCTTAACTATCATCTGAGTGAGGAGATTCCGGCCGACCCGGGATCTCCGAACGTCTAGGAGAGAATGAGCAATGGGTAAAGCTTGGAAAGAGCGCAGTATTCTACCCGGATTCGGATTATCGATGGGTTTTACTGTCATGTATTTAAGTTTGATAGTCCTTTTTCCATTGTCCGCCATTTTTATCAAAACGTCGGGCATGACGTGGTCCGCCTTTTGGAACACCATACTCGATCCGCGTGTCATTTCATCCTATAAAATAAGCTTCGGGGCTTCCATAGGAGCCGCACTCGTAAATACCGTCTTCGGTTTCATTGTGGCATGGGTGCTTGTCCGCTATACCTTTCCAGGCAAACGCATCGTAGACGCACTCGTGGATTTACCCTTTGCACTGCCTACGGCGGTAGCGGGGATTGCCTTAACGACCATTTACTCTCAGAACGGGTGGGTAGGCAGCCTGCTGGAGCCGCACGGTATTAAAATTGCTTTTACCCCTCTTGGCATTACATTGGCGTTAACGTTTATCGGGATCCCGTTTGTAGTACGCACGCTCCAGCCGGTGATTGAAGAGCTGGAGAAGGAAGTGGAGGAGGCTGCCGTAAGCTTAGGCGCAGGACGCTGGAACACGTTCCGCAAGGTGATTTTCCCGGAGCTGCTTCCGCCTCTGTTAACCGGCTTCACTCTTGCCTTCGCCAGAGCCGTCGGGGAATACGGTTCGGTCGTCTTTATTTCCGGCAACATGCCGATGAAGACCGAGATCGCACCGTTGATGATTATGACTAAGCTGGAGCAATACGATTACACAGGTGCTACGGCAATTGCACTGGTCATGCTGACGATCTCTTTCCTTATGCTGCTTGTCATCAATTATTTGCAATGGCGCACGAATCGCCATGCAACGCAGACGTAGGGGGGAACCATCATGGCAGGATATGTTGCAACGACAGTCAAGAAAGGCTCTTCACTGGCCGAACGACCGAAACACATCACGGAGCCGGCGCTTGTCAAATGGCTGCTGATCACCGTAGCGGGATTATTTCTCGGGTTTCTGCTGATTCTCCCGCTTGTTTCCGTATTCGTCGAAGCCTTCCGCAAAGGGTATGAGGTATATTTGGCTGCCCTTGTCGATTCGGATGCGGCAGCGGCGATAAAGCTCACTTTAACGGTTGCAGCTATCGCGGTGCCGGCCAATCTGCTCTTCGGTCTGGCAGCGGCGTGGGCCATCACGAAATTTAAGTTCAAGGGCAAAAATTTACTCATCACGTTAATCGATCTGCCTTTCGCGGTTTCTCCGGTCATTTCAGGCTTGATTTATGTCCTCTTATTTGGGGCTAAGGGCTGGTTCGGACCCTGGCTTCAGGCGCACGATATCAAAATCATTTTCGCCCTGCCAGGCATTGTGCTGGCGACCGTTTTCGTCACTTTCCCGTTTGTTGCACGCGAATTAATTCCTTTGATGCAGGCGCAAGGCGTCCAAGAGGAGGAGGCGGCTGTGACGCTCGGCGCCAGCGGCTGGCGGATCTTCTGGAAGGTTACGCTGCCTAACATCAAATGGGGGTTGCTCTATGGCGTCATCTTGTGTAATGCCAGAGCCATGGGAGAGTTCGGAGCGGTTTCCGTCGTTTCGGGCCATATTCGGGGCTCAACCAATACGATGCCGCTGCACATTCAAATTTTGTACAACGAGTATAACTTTGCAGGTTCGTTCGCGATGGCGTCTCTATTAGTCCTGCTGGCTGTCATTACTCTGGCAGTCAAGAGCTTCATCGAGTGGAGACACCAATCGCAGCTGAGCAGGAAAGGGGAATAAAGAGATATGCATATCGTGGCCAAACACTTGACCAAAAGCTTTGGCAGCTTCCAAGCGACGAAGGATGTCAGCTTCGAGATTGAGAAAGGCAAACTGATCGGTCTGCTCGGACCCAGCGGCGGCGGCAAAACGACGATTCTCCGTATGCTGGCAGGCCTGGAGGAACCGGACGGCGGTGATATCCTGTTTCACGGCGAGAAGGTGAACAACAAGCCCCCCCGGGAGAGAGGCATCGGCTTTGTATTTCAGAACTATGCGTTATTTCGGCATATGAGCGTGTTTGATAATATCGCATTCGGGCTAACCGTACAGAAGCGCAGCAAACAGCAAATCAAAGACCGCGTTACGGAGCTCATCGAGCTGACCGGCCTCAAGGGGCTGGAGAAGCGTCTGCCTCACCAGCTGTCCGGAGGGCAGCGCCAGAGGGTCGCATTCGCTCGAGCAATTGCTCCGGAGCCGCAGCTGCTGCTGCTCGATGAACCGTTCGCCGCTATCGACGCCAAGGTGCGCAAGGAGCTCCGAACTTGGCTCAAGGACATGATTGACCGTGTGGGCATCACAACGATCTTCGTTACACATGATCAGGAGGAAGCCGTTGAGGTAGCGGACCAGATCATGATTATTCATCAAGGCCGTCTTGAGCAGCAAGGCTCCCCGATCGATATTTATCAGAAGCCTAGCACGCCATTTGTAGCAAGCTTCATCGGCGAGTCGACCCAGCTGAGCAATATTTCGCATTTGAAGGGGTTTGAAGCCGGGGATTTGGAGAATGGAAGAGCGATCATTAGGCCGGAGTTTATTGAAATCGGGCAGGGGAACGAAATTTCTTTCCCGTCCGCTGCGGAAACCGGCGTTGTGAAGAATACCTTTTTCCGCGGGAATCATTGGCAGATTGAGGTAGAATTGGGCGGAGACCGCCTGTTCGCTTATCGCTCCTTGGAGCTGCCGGTAATCGAATCCGGCGAGCAGGTACATGTTCTCATTCATCGATTGTATTTATTTAATGAAACGAGCAGCACGACACTAGAGAATAGCTTGAAGATTGATCCGCTGCCTGTTCATATTTAACATGAGGGAAAGGAAGAGTTGTCTATGGAGCATCACATCACGATTCGAAGCGGAGGAGCTGATCTGGCGGCAACTCTTCATTATCCTTCCGCAGGGGTGACGGAAGATCAAGCGTCGCCGAATAACGGGCGGTACCCGGTCATTATTATCGCCCATGGCTTCGTGGGCAGCCGCGTCGGGGTGGACCGGCTGTTCGTGAAAGCCGCCAGAGAGTTCAGCCGCGCCGGCTACATGGTGCTGCGGTTCGATTACGGAGGCTGCGGGGAGAGCACGGGAGACTATGGCTCGGGTGGTTTGGACCAGCTGATCGATCAAACCCGGTATGTCATCGATTACGTCTATGACCTGGATTGCATCGACCCGCAGCGGATCATTCTACTCGGACATAGTCTCGGAGGTGCGGTCTCGATTCTGACAGCGGCGCGTGACAAGCGGGTGAAAACGCTGATTCTCTGGTCAGCGGTGGCTCATCCATTTACGGATATCGTAAACATTACCTCCCGCGAAGTGTATGACGAGGCGATTCAGCACGGTTCGGCCGACTACTTAGGGTATCAGTTTACACCGGACTTCTTCGAGTCGTTATCCAAGCACCAGCCCCTTGAGCAGACGCGCAAGTGCAGCGGCGACGTGCTGCTCGTGCACGGCACGAGCGACGAGACGATCCCGGTGGATTATTGCTTCTTATACCAGAAGCTGTTCTGGATGAGATCTCAAGGGACCTGCGATAAAGAGATCATCTTTCAGGCGAATCATACTTATTCAACGGCCAGGGCGAAGGAAGAGCTCTTCCGGACAACGAAGGATTGGCTGCTCTCGTTGGAGCGGCGCAAGAAGGAATGGAACGACTGGATTATTTAATCCAAGGTCGTTATTTTTAAACATTAAATACCAAGTAAACACATGGGATATTAGTGAAATATACAACCGGGAGGGTGTTCACGTATGGCAAAGCCGCTGGATATTGATGAGGTATGGAGCAAGCGCATCCTGCAAAGTGTTAACGGTTTGGAATATGGAACCGTACAAATTATCGTTCATGACGGCAGAATCGTACAAATCGAGCGCACGGAGCGCAAGCGGTTTGACAGTGAGCATCAGGCTCGCCAGAACGCAGTGGTACGCAATGTAACGGAAACGAAGCAGCAGCGTACCCATCCATAGTACAATCGCAGTCTACCGGATCACCGGAGACTTCCTTTACCTAGAGAGCAGGGCCAACATCGGAACTGATCCCAAGTGTAAGGGAGGTCTCTTTTTTTCTTCAAATCACAATAGAGGAGAGGTATTACTGTGGCAAAGGTTGCGATAATTTCGGGGAGCCCATCGGAAACGTCTCGTCTCAATGGTGTATTGGAACTGGTATCGGAGGTCATTGCCTCGAATGGTCACGAGATCGAGTGGGTGCATGTGAGACAGCTGCCTGCGGAGGACCTAATGTTTACCAAGTTCGACAGCCCGGCCATTCTTGCCGCGAACCGGATCGTGGAGCATGCGGATGCTTTAGTCATAGCAACGCCGAACTACAAGGCCTCCTATACCGGAGTGCTCCAAACGTATTTGGACCTCGTTCCGCCCAAGAGCCTGGAAGGGAAAACGATTCTTCCGGTTGCCATAGGCGGCATGGCAGCCCATTTGTTAGCAATCGACCGCGCCCTTAAGCCGGTTCTGTCCGTTCATGGTGCCCGATACCACCATTGGAACGGAGTCTATGCCCTTGATTCGCAGGTGCAGCGTATAGACAACAATAAGTTCGAGCTCGATGAGGAGCTGGTACAGCGGATCAAGACAGCCGTACAGGAATATACACAGGAAGTGAAAGCAAGAGAGGGATTCATCGGTACTGAAGGAGCTGCACTTGCACTTTCAGGAGAACGACACAGTGGAAATGCCGATATCGCTTGCCAGACCGCGAGAAGAGGCTAGCGGCTTCTTGCTATGAGAAGCAGATCTTGGATCGCACTTATTCGATAGAAGGAGATGGTTCCATTGATCGCACGGACACAGCTGCAGGCACATGAAGAGCTATGGCATTTGCCGGATTATCAATTCGTTACCCACTGCTTCGAGGTTTATGGCTTGAACCGGGGTATCTACAACACGATGGATGAATGGCTATACCGCTTCGGCATCCGGGAGATTGTGCAAAGAAGACAAACCATTGCTGCCTTCCTGTCCTCACCGCATTTGCAGGAACGGGGGAATGGACGTCATTTGAAATTCGGGAAGGGGGGCTTAACCAAGCAGCTGTACGACTTTGTACAAAGCTCCCGATAAGAAAATGAGGCTGACCCTGGGAATTTGTCGCTACAGGGTCAACCTTTTGCTTACTCTTGATTTACGGAAATATGCGAATTATCCAAATGTGTGTTCTCTTTGGCGTTAACTACGGTTTTTTCCTTGCTTCCGGATCCCGTATTTACGTTGACGTTCGGAACATCATTTCGGATACTTGCGTCCGCCTCATTCAACTCCTGGAATTGCTGCTCGTTGCTCATACGATTTCACCTCGCTTTCCAAATTAACCGAGCCGACCCGGCTCCGGCTTAACCTCAAAATGGTTTTCATCCTGGTAGCTTACATGACTGCTTTCATAATTTGCCGGAATGCCCGCTTGCCGGTCCAGTCCCGGAGCTTCCGAATTACCGGCGGAAGCCTGATGAACGGCCTCGAACGGCACATCGTCGGGAAGCTCCCAGCTGACTCTTTGTCCCGCCATTTTTTCCGCTATCACTTTGTCATTTGATTGCTGCACTTCCGTTCGCCGCCTTTCTTTTGAAGCACTCACACCGCAGGTATTTTTCCCCGATGCACTTTCTTTTCATGCAAGGTTTCTTCCTCATTATTTGAATCCGTCGGTCCTGCGGATTTCGGTCGAATCGCGAATAACGCAAGCAGAGCACCGACTACGCTCACACCCGTTAGGATGAAGTAGAGCATGGAATGGCCAAGCACAACCAACAAAGATACGGCGGGCGGACCGGCGGCAACCCCGATGAACCGCATGCTGCTGTACACCGAGCTTACCGTCCCTCGCTCTTTTTTACTGATCCCCTCTGTAATAAAGGCATCCAGACAAGGAAGGGCAACCCCAATACCGATCCCCGCCAGTCCGATCCAAACAAATTGCAGCCATAATATGCTGATCCCGAATAATGCAGTACAAACCAGGGCTCCCGATAGCAGCAGCATGCTGATCACGGTAACCCATTTCATTCGTTTTTTATTTTCCCCGATCCACTTTCCCGTTATATAAGAAGAAAGACATAGGAGCGAAAGGGGGACGGCCAGCAAGCCGCCTTTCCCAATCCCGTCGATTTGATACTGCTCTTCAAGTACATTGGAAATTTGAAACAAAATTCCAAACAGGACGAACATGCAAATTGCACCGATCGCAAATACGCCGGCAAGCCAACGGCCTTTCTCCTTTGCGATCTCTTTCAATGATTGCAGAAATTCATGAACCGATTCCTTCTTTTCCCGGTTATCTTGCTTTTTCGGCGTTTTGACCAAAAAGGCAACGAGCAGGACGGAAATCAGACATAACACAGGGATGGCCAGAAACGGAATGTACCAGATCCATAGAGCCAGGAGGGAACCGAGAATAGGGCTAAGCACCTTCCCGAACGTATTCGAGGTTTCGACCAGTCCCAGCGCATGGCTGACTTCCTTTTCATTCTTGAACATATCTCCAACAAGAGGCAGCACGATAGGGAAAGCTCCTGCAGCCCCGATACCTTGAAGAAAGCGGCCTGCCAAAATCGTCCAGTAAGCGGCACCGTCTTTCATCCACCAAGCAGCCAGCCCGCAAATCAAGCCGCCAATCCCGGCTAATATAAGACTGGGAACAATGACGACTTTGCGGCCGAACCGGTCTGACAAGAAGCCGGCAATCGGAATCAGCAGAATGGCGATCACGGAATATACGGTAATGATCATACTGACTTGAAAAGACGTAATGTGCAGCTCCCTGGATATGGATGGAAGAATCGGGATCAACATTGAATTCCCTAGTGTCATGATTAAGGGAATGGAGGAGACGGCAACCAAATCCCATGTTTTCTTGGCTTCCATGAAACGGACCACCCTTCATTTTGGTATTGTCGAGATGTCCGGCATGTCCGGTAACTGTAAACCATATGGTAAATAATAACAATAAAAAGGATTAAACCCATCACCAACAAGGTTGTCGAATGGCACAAGTTATTGTCAAACGAAGTGCCATATTATATAATGTTGAAGTTACTCAGAAAGGGGAATTGACCAATGACTAAAAAAAAAGCACTTTTGTTTTTGTTTCTATGTATGACACTGGTTATCGTTGCTTGCGGACAGAAGGCAGCTCCCGCAGCTCAGCCGGCGAACGGATCTGCTGCCCCGGCTGCGCAAAAGGAAACGAAGCTGGATCAAATTAAAAAGGCCGGTAAAATTGTTGTAGGCACTAGCGCCGATTACCCTCCTTACGAATTCCATAAAGAAGTCAACAAAAAGGACGAAATCGTCGGCTTTGATATTGAAATTGCGAGGGCGATTGCTAAGGACCTCGGTGTTGAGCTTGAGATGAAGGATATGAAATTCGACGGCTTGCTCGCAGCGCTGGAAGCAGGCAATGTAGATTTCGTCATTTCCGGCATGACTCCAACAGAAGAGCGTAAGAAGAGTGTTGACTTTACCAAGGTTTATTATACGGCTGTCCAGACGGTTGTTATCCGTGCGGAAGATAAAGATAAATTCAAATCCATCGATGACCTGAAAGGGAAAAAGGTGGGGGCACAAAAGGGTGCAACGCAAGAAAAAATCGTAAAGGAACAAATGCCTAATTCGGAAGTGAAGCCGCTTGGTAAAATTTCCGATTTGATGCTGGAGCTGAAAAACAAGAAGGTCGATGCGCTTGTTGTCGAGTTGCCGGTAGCAACGGCTTATTTGGCCAAAAATAAGGATCTGATGGTAGCGGAAAGCATCAAGCTGAATACGGAAGACAGCGGCTCCGCGATTGCTTTGAAAAAGGGAGCGCCTGAGCTCGTTGAGGCCATGAATAAAACGCTGGATCGTCTGATGAAGGATAAAACCATCGACAAGCTTGTTGCTGAAGCCAACGATATGGTGGAATAATATCTGGAGATTCATAGCCGCTTCTTGACAAAAACCTGTGCGGACCTGTCCGTCGGGTTTTTGTTGGTTATAAACAATTCTTACATGGCAAAGGTGGTGGAGTTAGGTTGAATTTTGATTTTATGGATAAGTACTACATGTTTTTCCTTAACGGGGCTAAAGCCACATTAATCTTATCGATACTTACCGTGCTTTTTGGGGTTGTACTCGGAATGGTTGTGGCGATGATGAGAATGTCTCGTTTTTCCGTACTTCGTTACATTGCCGTTGCGTATATTGAGGTCATCCGGGGCACACCGCTGCTGGTGCAGCTGTACATCATTTATTACGGCCTGCCGAAGCTGGGTATTCAATTCCCGGAGATTCCGGCGATCAGCAGCTCGTTCCCCGATTTTATGGCAGGGGTGGTAGCCTTATCGATCAACAGCGCCGCTTATGTGGCCGAAACGTTCCGAGCGGGGATTCAAGCCATTGATAAAGGACAAATGGAAGCGGCGCGTTCGCTGGGTATGCCTCAAAGCATGGCCATGCGCTTCATCATTTGGCCGCAGGCTTTCCGCAATGTACTGCCGGCATTAGGGAATGAATTTATCGTCATTATAAAGGAATCGTCCATCGTATCGGTTATCGGAATCAGCGAGCTGATGTATAGCGCCGATACGGTTCGGGGCAACACGGCACAGCCTTTTGAGCCGCTGATCGTTGCCGCTGTTATTTATCTCGTCATGACCTTAACGCTGTCGAAGCTGCTTGGGGTCGCCGAAAGGAGGATGAAGACCAGTGATTAACGTGACGGGGCTGCATAAATCGTTCGGCAGCAATCATGTACTGACCGGGGTGGATATTGAAATCCGGAAGGGCGAGGTAGTCGTCGTTATCGGTCCTAGCGGCTCAGGGAAAAGCACATTCCTTCGCTGTTTGAATTTGCTTGAGCAGCCGACGGGGGGCGATATCATTTTTGACGGAGTCTCCCTGCTCAAGGGCAAGCAAAATATTAATCAGCTGCGGATGCGGATGGGGATGGTGTTTCAGCAGTTTAACCTGTTCCCGCACATGACTGTGCTGGATAATATTACGCTCGCCCCCCGCAAGCTGAAGAAGCTCAGCGAGTCGGAAGCCAACGGGATTGCCATGAGCCTGCTGAAGCGGATCGGGCTTAGCGACAAGGCGAAGAGCTACCCGGGGCAGCTGTCCGGCGGACAAAAGCAGCGAATCGCCATTGCGCGGGCGTTAGCCATGTCTCCGGATGTGATGCTCTTCGACGAGCCGACGTCTGCGCTCGACCCGGAGATGGTAGGAGAAGTGCTTGACGTCATGAAGGAGCTCGCGGCGGAGGGGATGACCATGGTTGTCGTCACACACGAGATGGGCTTCGCCAAGGAAGTGGGGAGCCGATTGATCTTCATGGACGGAGGCAACATCGTCGAGCAGGGGAAGCCTGAGAACGTATTTGCCAATCCTCAGCACCCGAGAACTCAAGAATTTTTACGCAAGGTTCTATAATTGAACTTAGGAAAAGAAAAAGGACCCTGTTACACCGCACGAGATCAGTGCGGTGCAGCAGGGTCTCTATTCGTTTAAGCGTCTTGTTTAAGACTCCGCACGAATTCTTCCTTGATTGCGCGCAGCACGTCCGGATTGGCGGCCGCATCGTATGCTGTGAAGGCGAGAGACTTGGCTCCAAGCAGCATCCCTTCAAAGGCTCGGTCCTGCATCGCCAAGTCCCGGAATTCCTTCGTATGCAGCAGATGCTTCTCATCTATCACCTTGATATAAGGATGAATGGCAGGGCAGTGGCGCGACACATTGCCGAGGTCTAGTGAACCGTGATCTTTACCATACTCGATTTCCTCTTCCCGTATGCCCAGCTCCACCAAATTTTTGGTAAAAAGCTCCGACAGGGTCTCGTTCGTAATCAACTCGTCATAGGAGTATTCATAATGAGACCATTCCAGCCGGCAGCCCGTTTGAAGCGCAGCCCCTTCCGCACAGCGCAGTACCTTCTGCACAACTTCATCCGTATAAGGGCGATTGGCCGAACGGATATAAAATCGAGCGGATGCGTAATCGGGAATAATGTTCGGTGCTTTTCCCCCATCGTTGATAATCCCGTGAAGGCGGGCATGGCTCCTGAGCTGCTGCCGCAAGGCACCGATCGATTGAAACAGCAGGAGGACGGCATCCAGTGCATTGACGCCTTCATAAGGGCTTGCGGCAGCGTGAGCAGCCTTGCCGAAGTATTCGAACTGCACCGCATCCATCGCCAGGGATTGCCCGGAACGCTCGTATGTATAGAAGGGGTGAGCCATCAGAGCAACATCTACATCGTCAAATAGGCCTTCCGCCGCCATGGTCACTTTCGCCCCTTTGGTTTCCTCCGCAGGCGTGCCATAGACGCGAATGGTGCCGCCGATCTCATCAATAACAGACTTCAGCCCAATGGCCGCAGCTAGGCCCATCGTACAGATCAAGTGGTGACCGCAGGCATGGCCGAGCTCCGGCAGAGCGTCATATTCACATAAGAAAGCCACAATCGGGCCCGGTTTGGGAGACTGATATTCTCCGAGAAAAGCTGTAGGGAGCCCATGATAAGGGTTCAGTACTTGGAAGCCGTGCTGACGTAATGCCTCCGTCAAACGGGCACAGGCTTGAAATTCTTCATGTCCCAGCTCCGGATGATTCCCGATATAGCGGGACAGCTCAATCAAGGAATCCGCATAGGTATCAATGGTACGGGCGATCTGTTGTTTCATGGCAGAGTTATGCGCTCCTTTCGGAATCTATAGCTTTCATTATATGAAATCGGCCGGGCAAATACAAAGAAGACTCCGCAGCTATCGCTTGCAGGAGTCTTCATCACCGTTTAGGCTCGGAGGGTTATGGTCATGTGTTATTGCAGGTTTCTTCGAGGATCAAGAATTTGCTCCTCCAATTGGCGCTTAATCTTCTGCACCGCTTCAACTTCCAGTTGATGATTCTCACGGAAACGGACACCGGTTAAGGCCAGCGCCTCATTCAAGGTAAGCTCGACGGAGATTTTCTTTTCTTGCGGCTGCTCAGCGTGTTGACTCATGGCTCATCGCTCCTTTGTGATGTTCTGCCTAGTCGACCAATAGTGTGAAAGCTGCTATTTAAGTAAGTGTTTACATTGCTGAAACCCTTGATTTTCCTTGGTTTTAATATAACATATCATGTTACATTTATCAAGCCGAAAAGAAAAAAAGAGACGCCTAATTTTGTACGGTTCGTACGGTTAGGGTCTCGTAGCTATTTGGCCTTATTTTTCATCCTGAGCTGCTGCATCGTGAGGACCAATCGGTCGATTTTTTGGCTGAGCTCTACAACCTTGGGATCAACAAAGCTCCCTTTTTGTTCTACCAAGTGATACAGCTGAAACTGCATGCGTTCCAGATCCTGCTTCAATTTCAATTCATCCATTTCAACTGTTCAACCCCGATTCATGCCCAAATAAGTTCCGCTAAGGAGCTATTATAAGGCTTGTCCGCCGGGAAAGTTGTAAAAACGTGTCGATAAAATTTAAATATTTTCTGACAAACGGTCGAAAGGAGCATAATGTGACGGCTAAGGAGACAAAGTAACTGCAGTGGAGGTGACGAGAATGGACAGCGAAAAAGCAAATCATCCGAACAATCCGAACTTTAAAGAGCATAAGTTTACGGAGCCGGAAGCCATTATGCATGCGGATAAGGTGGCGAAGCGCCCGCCTAGCCTGAATGAGGTGCCGAAGGAAACTAACCCTCAATAGCATTTCGGATTCCTTGGCCGTCATCATTATGGCGGCTTTTTTGTTTAGGAAAAACCCCGGCTTTAGGGCCGGGGCTGCTGAACTTGATGATTATTATTGGTTCGGGTCTGCGTTGTCTTGATTGTGACCGGCTGCCAGGTTGCCCAGCTCATCGGCAAATTCAGCCGGGATGCGGGTTTTGAAGTAGCCGATCACCGTTTCGATCGCTTCATTAGCCTGACCTTCCGAAATATTCGCTCGTTCACATACCATTTTGACCAGTTGATGCTTCATGAGAAATCACTCCTTACCAATTCGATATAATGGGAAACACAACATAGGTTGTGCCCCGGCTGTGGTTTTTATGTGGGCCGTCATGTTATAGTAGTACCATAGAATGCCGGGGTAAAGGAGACATCGGACGAATGATCATCGTACGCAATTTAAACAAGAGCTATCCTCCCAATCATTTGATTCTTGATAAAATCAGCTTCCAGGCGGATGAAGGGGAGCTGGTCGCGCTTCTCGGATCCAGCGGAAGCGGTAAGACCACTTTCTTCAAATGCTTGTCGCTCAAGGAGAAGTGGGATGAAGGCCAGTATATTTATGACGGCAAGGACATCTCCAAGATCGGAGCATGGGAGAAGCTTCAGCTGCGCAAGGAATGGTTTTTCCTCGAAGAAAAGCCGGCGCTGAATCCGAAAAAATCCGCATTGAAAAACGTGCTGAGCGCTCTTCTGTTCAAAAAGTCATGGTGGCGCTTTCTTACCAACAGTGTATCGGAGGACGATCACATGGAAGCCATGGATTATTTGGACCGAGTGGGACTTCTCGATAAAGCGCATGAACCGGTTGAGAAGCTAAGCGGCGGGGAGAAGCAGCGGGTGGCGGTTTGCAAGGCGCTGATCAAGGGTGCACGCGTCATCTTTGCGGACGAGCCGGTGTCCGGATTGGATCCGGAAGCGGCCAGCCGGGTACTGGAAGACTTAAAGCGGCTGTGTGAGAAAGAGAAGATGATTGTGCTCTGCAGTCTGCACCAAGTGGAGCTGGCGGAGAAGTACGGAAGCCGTATCTGGGGCTTGTCCGGAGGCAAGCTGGTAGTGGATATCGCCGGAAGACGATTGACACAGAGGGAAAAAGATCTTATTTTTTAGATAACATCATAATTAGCAAGAAACGGTCGCCTGAGAAGCTCAGGACGACCGTTTTTGTTTCTGCTCGATGTCACGGGCAATCATTCCGCCATGCAGACGGCCTGTCTCGATGAACACCTCATTGGCGTTCTTGCCAGAGGCGGCAACACCGGCAATATAAAGACCGGGGACGGTTGTTTCCATCGTCTCGGGATGAAAGATCGGGGATTCGCCGCTCTCGTTCAGTTCGGCGCCTGCTGCAGTAATCAGCTTCCTGTCGGGGCGAAAGCCCGTAAGGGCAAGTACAAAATCATTGTCCAACGTACGCTCGGCGCCCTCGTGAGTGATGGTTATAGTAGTTTCCTCGATGCGAATGACTTGGGATCGGAACAGCATGCGAATGCGTCCTTTGTTCACCATGCTTTCGAAGATCGGCAAAACCCATGGCTTGATAACTCCGGAATAGCCCTCGCCACGATAGACGACCGTTACGTCGGCGCCGGCCTTCATAAGATCCATCGCCGCATCAATGGCGGAGTTGCTTCCCCCGATAACAGCCACCTTCATTCCTGTATACGGATGTGCTTCCCGGTAGTAATGCGTCACCTTGGGAAGCTCTTCGCCGGGAATCCCCAGCAGATTCGGATGGTCGAAATAACCCGTGGCCACAATCACGTGCTTGGCCTCAGCCGTATAGCGTTCTCCGCTCCGGTGAGCAACAGTCAGCTCGAAATGGCCGTCCGGCTTTTTCTCAATGGCGGTCACCGTCCGATAGGATTCGATTCGCAGCTTGCTTCGCTCGGCAACCGTGCGGTAATAATGCAACGCCTCGATCCGATAGGGCTTCTCATGCGGGGTCGAGAACGGATAACCGCCGATTTCCAGCAGCTCCGGAGTACTGAAGAACTGCATATAGGTCGGGTATAAGTAAATGGAATGGACGACGCATTCCTTCTCTATGATTAGCGGATCGATCCCCGTCTTCCGGAGCTCCAAGCCGGCCGATAGTCCGCAGGGGCCCGCCCCGATGATGATAACGTCTTCCATAAACGCACCACGCTTTCCTGGTAGTAGAAAGTTAGCAGCTTTCTATACTATAGTAACGGATTTGCAAGAACAGCACAATTATCTCGGATTCTTGGCTATCAAGTGACATATCGTAGCGTTATGTTTCGTAGAATAGAAACATAGAATGGTAAACTATCGGCGAATGAAAGAGGTGCTTTGGGAGATGATGAGCAGGGTGCTCACGCACAGGAAGGCTCGCGCTGTCAACTGGAAACGCCTACAATTGTATTTCATAGGTTTCCTCGCAGGAAATCTGCTTGCTGTGTTAGGCTTCGGTTTGCCTGCGCGTGAGCCGCTCCCCGAGCCCATGTTGTACAGCTATTATGAAACCATGGCCGGTAACGGCGTGAAGCTGCATGCCGTCCGAACCTCGCCGGATGCTGTGATCTTAAAGGCTATCTCCGGCAATGTTACGAAGGAATCGGATTACGGGATCAATGGGGGCTTCTTCTGGCAAGGATATCTGCTCAGCATAGCCGTAATGAACAACTTTCCGGTCAAAGGTCAGGCCGAGGACTATGGCTCTGGCTGGCACAATATCGATCACCCGAAGGGAACGCTTGTCTGGGACGCGGCAGCGAGGCGATTTTCTACGCAGGTGGTCCTTGCTGCCGACGAGCTGCAGGTGACGGACAAGCAGCATTACTGGGCTCAAGGCGGAGTCAGCATGTCATTGTCCGATCCGGGGCGCTGGGTGGAGCAGGCTCGCAAGGAGGATATGCCGCTCATAGAGGAGCCGCGCCTTCGATCGGGCGCGGTCTACGACGCTCAGCAGCAGCTATGGCTGATTGTATCGGACAAGCCGTGCACGGCGGAGCAGTTCCGTACGGCCATCCTGGAGACGATCATGCCCGGGCGACTGATCGGCGGCATCTTTTTGGACGGGGACGGCTCTTCCCAGATGAAGCTGAAGGAAGTGCAATTGAAAGGGGATTCGCGGCCGGTCTATCAGATGATTGCACTGCGATCCACTTGAGGGAAGAAACGTGCTGATTTGGTGTATTGAAAAGACGAGCTCACGCATACACATGAGTGAAGGACAAGCGGCGCAAGGGTAACAGAAGCCATATTCAGGTCCGGGGGAGCACTATGAGCGAAACGCTGCTATCACTCTTGAATCGAACATTGGAACGTTGGATTATTATTTTGCTGCCGATCTTGTTGTGGCTCGGGTACACCATGGAGGAGACGCTTCGAGATTACATATCCTATGTACCTTATTTGTTTATGTTTTTGACCTTCGTCTCCTCCATGAATGTTACGAAGGATCAGTTCATGGAGGTATGGCGTCGTCCGCTGCCCATGATTACGCTGCTGCTGATGTTCCATATCGTGCTGCCCGTGCTTACCTTTAAACTGTTAACGATGTTCTATGAGGGCTCGGGTGAGTTCCAGCTGGGAATCTTGTTAGCCATGATCATGCCCATTGGAGTAACTTCGATCGTTTGGGTCAGCTTAAGCAAAGGGAATGTCGGGATTGCCATTTCCATGGTGACCATTGATGCCTTGCTCAGTCCGCTTCTCATTCCATTTACTCTGATCAGTCTGCTGGGCGAATCCGTTCGCATGGACACAATCCCGCTTATTTGGGGGGTCGTCAGGCTTGTGGTCATTCCTTGTCTTGTCGGCATTGCCGTCGGAGCGGCGATCCGAAAGCTGAAGAGCCGGCAAAAGATCAGGGTGGTGATGTCGTTGTCTTCCAAGGTTACCCTGTACATCATTGTGATGCTGAACGCTGCAGCGATGGCTTCCTCCATGGGGGGATTTACGAAAGAGATCGTTTCGCTGATCATGGCGGTTGCCGGATTAATCGTGCTCGGCTATATCGGAAGCTGGGTTACGATGGCGTGGATGAGACTTGTTACCTCCTCGGAGATTGCCTTTACTTACAGCGGCGGCATTCGCAATTATACGGCAGGCATGGTCATCGCCCAGCTGTATTTTTCACCCAAAGTCGCGGTGCCGATTATGCTGGCTGTGCTGGTACAGCATCCGATCGCGCTGTTTGTTCATACCGTTATGAAGCAGCGGACAAGTCCTTAATTACATGGAAAAAGTTACTACGTTTCCGTTTGGATAGCCTTCGCCTTTTCGCGCAATAATAGCAGATGTAACAACAAAAAACGATTTACAGGAGGTATAAACAATGGCAAACGGACAATCTCGCAGCAGCAACGTACTTGTAGTACCTCAGGCAAATCAAGCTTTGGAACAACTGAAATATGAAGTGGCTCAAGAATTGGGCATCCAAATCCCGCAAGACGGGTACTACGGGTACATGGCTACTCGTGATACCGGTGCAATCGGGGGACATATTACCCGCCGTTTGGTGCAAATTGCTGAACAACAACTGGCAGGTAACAAATTCTAATCGTACTTACTGAGTAAAAATGACCAAGGCGCTTCGGCGCCTTGGTCATTTTGTTTTTTACGCAACTTCCTGACGGTTCGTTACGTATTACTTAGTATGTTATATGAATACGACGTAAGGAGGGTCGTTGGATGCTGGAGCTGTACTGGGGGCTTTTGATCACCGGTGTACTTTTCGCCTTAGTGACGGTCGTTTTTGGAGATCTGCTGAGCGGGGTGCTGGACGGAACTTTGGATTTTCTTTCCGGCGACCTGCTGGATAAGCTGCAGCCGATGGTGCTTTTCAGCAGTATGTCCGTTCTGGGCGGAGCAGGAATTCTGTTGACGAAGTATTCGTCTATCGGAACGGGTTCGGTGCTGATCCTTTCCTTTTTGATGGCGGTTCTATCGGCTATGGCCGTCTACTTCCTGTACGTCAAGCCCATGCGTAACAGCGAGAACTCCATTGCCTTCTCCATGGAGGATTTGGTCGGAAGGATCAGTGAGGTCACCGTGCCGATTCCGGCAAGAGGATACGGCGAGGTCATGCTGCGAGCAGGAGGCGGGGTTACCAACCAGATAGCGGCCAGCTTAGACGGGAACGCAATCGAGGCGGGAGCCAGAGTGGTTACGGTTGAAGTGAAGGATCGTACCTTACTGGTTTCCCGCTTGGATGATAACACATTGTAAAGGAGTTTTGCGTACATGCCTGATGCATTCGTAGTCCCGATTCTTGTAGTGGGTGTCATTGTAGTTCTCGGTTTGGCCTTCTGGGCGCGTTACAAAACCGTAAGTCCGGATGAAGCGATGATCGTAACGGGGTCGTTCCTCGGCAGCAGCAATGTGCTGACGGATGAAACCGGCCGGAAAATTAAAATTGTACGAGGCGGAGGATCCTTCATCCTTCCCGTATTCCAGCAGGCGGAGTTTCTGTCGCTGTTATCGCACAAGCTGGACGTCTCTACTCCGGAGGTATATACGGAGCAAGGCGTACCGGTAATGGCCGACGGGGTAGCGATTATTAAGATCGGCGGCGCGGTAGAGGATGTTGCCACGGCGGCGGAGCAATTTATGGGCAAGCCTACGGAAGCCTTGAAGGGCGAAGCGCAGGAGGTGCTCGAGGGACATCTGCGGGCGATCCTCGGTTCGATGACCGTAGAGGAGGTTTATCGCAACCGCGATAAATTTGCTCAGGAGGTCCAGGGCGTTGCCGCCAAGGATTTGAAGAAAATGGGGCTGCAGATCGTCTCCTTCACGATTAAGGACCTTCGAGACAAGCACGGCTATCTCGACGCCCTCGGTAAGCCGAGAATCGCAGCCGTGAAGCGGGATGCGGAAATCGCGGAAGCGGAAGCCGTCCGGGATGCGAGAATTCAGAAGGCGCGGGCGGAAGAGGAAGGGCAGAAGGCGGAGCTGCTGCGCGATACGAACATCGCTGAAGCATCGAAGGAGAACCAGCTGAAAGTCGCTTCCTTCAAACGGGAGCAGGATATGGCCAAGGCGGAAGCCGACCAAGCCTACCACGTGCAGGAAGCTCGTTCGAAGCAGACGGTAGTCGAGGAGCAAATGCGCGTAGAGCTTGTTCGCAAGGAGCGCGAGATCGATCTCGAGGCGAAGGAAATCCTGCGCCGGGAGAAGCAGTATGACGCGGAGGTCAAGAAGAAGGCCGATGCGGACCGGTATGCGGTAGAGCAGGCGGCCGAAGCCGACAAGGCGAAGAAGCTGCGTGAAGCGGACGCGCTGCAGTACCGCATAGAAGCGGAAGCCAGAGCGCAGGCGGAGCAGAAGCGGCTTGCGGGTCTTGCCGAAGCCGACGCGGAGCGTGCGAAGGGTACCGCGGAGGCCGAGGTCATCCGGCTGCGAGGCTTGGCGGAGGCCGAGGCGAAGCAGAAGCTGGCCGAGGCGTTCGAGAAGTTCGGCGAAGCGGCGGTGCTGGACATCATCGTGAAGATGCTGCCTGAGCTCGCCGGACGTGTGGCGGAGCCGATCAAGGCCATCGACAAGCTGACCGTCGTCGATACGGGACATGGCGAAGGCGCGGCAAGGGTCAGCAACTATGTCACCTCGCTCATGGCGACGGCTCCGGAGATGCTGAAGAGCGTAAGCGGAATCGACGTAGAACAGCTGGTTAAGGGTCTTACAAGCCGAGTCGGGGCAGCGCATTCGGCGGCTCAGACGCCGGCGCAAGCGAAAGCGGAAGCGGCTACGGCCCTGGAGACACCGAAAAACCCGTCATAATGTGTCAAACGAAAAACACCTGCAATCGCTCGTTTTGAGCGGTTTGCAGGTGTTTTCTGTCGTTAATCATTTATGCCATTAAATATTTTTCCGTCAAGATAGTAAGCAGCTGGATGCCGACTTCGTTATGCCCGCCTTCCGGGATGATCAGGTCGGCATATTTTTTCGAAGGCTCAATGAATGCTTCATGCATCGGCTTGACCGTAGACAAGTATTGGTCGTAAATCGATTGGATCGACCGGCCGCGTTCATTGATATCACGGAGCACCCTGCGCAAAATACGAACGTCGGGATCGGTGTCGACAAACACCTTGATATCCAAAATGCTGCGCAAATTTTCGTCCGACAGCACATGCAATCCTTCGATTATTATAATTTTATTGGGCAGCAGCTCCACGGATTCGTTAGCGGAACGAGCGTGCTTGGAGAAGTCATATACCGGTGCATGGACCGTATCGCTCTGCTTCAGCCGCTTCAGATGGATGAAGAGAAGCTCGTTGTCGAAGGCTAGCGGGTGATCGTAGTTGATCGTCTCCCTTTGCTCGAAGCTTAGATGGGAATGATCCTTGTAATAGTTATCCTGGGAGATGAACGTAACCTTATCCGCCCCCATCCGGTCGATCACTGAACGCGCCACCGTTGTTTTGCCCGAGCCGGTACCTCCGGCAATTCCGATAATCAACATAAATGCAATAAAGCCTCCTGTGTCGAAAAATAAGACCTAATTTCGGTATTGTAGCATAATCCCACTCGGAAAACGAGCGAGTCGGGGTTCATCACATATTTTGTACCGGAGGAGGAAAAATAAAGCCATCTTTCTTTGGTGATACAAAATAATGCTTGAAAGGCAGGCAGGAACATGACAACGGTGACTATGGAGAAGCAGCGCATCGTATTACCGGATCTGCAGGACAAAATCGCCTTTGTGACCGGTGCGGCATCCGGTATTGGACGGGGCGCTGCGATTGCTTTGGCGAAGCAGGGCGTTAAGGTAGTCTTAGCCGATCTGAAGGATGAGCGGAGCGAAAAGGTGCAGCGGGAGATCGAGTCGTTCGGAGGGCAAGTGTTGGCCGAGGATGTCGATATTGCGGATGCGAATCGCGTGCAGCAAGCCATCGAAGCGGCAGTGAAGCAATGGGGACGCATTGATATCGTATTCGCCAATGCGGGCATTAACGGTGTTGTCGCTCCTATTGAGGACATGAAGCCGGAGGATTGGGACAAGACGCTTACCACGAATCTGACAGGCACGTTCCATACGGTTAAATATGCGATTCCCCACATGAAGCAGCAGGGAGGCAGCATCATCATTACAAGCTCTATCAACGGTAGCCGGAAATTTACAAGCTTCGGGATGGCGGCATACAGCTCGTCGAAGGCGGGACAGGTCGCTTTTGCGAAGATGGCTGCCCTTGAGCTTGCTAGGTATCATATCCGCGTGAATGTCATCTGCCCGGGAGCCATCGAAACGAACATTGGGGAAAGCACCCACCCGACGCCGGAGCTTGATAAGATCAAAATTCCGATCCAATTTCCTGAGGGCAGCCAGCCGCTTGAGCATGGACCTGGGAAGCCGGAGCAGGTAGCCGATCTTGTCGCTTATTTAGCCTCTGAAGCGTCGAGCCATATTTCGGGTACCGAAATTTATGTGGATGGGGCAGAGTCATTATTGTAAATCAACAAAGTGGAAGAGGCCGGTTCCTGACAAGCACCGGTCTCTTTTTTCGTGGCCAAGGTATGGCACAACTAAACGGATGTATGGTACACTGTTAGCACGTTTTGGCCGTTCCAAGGAAAGCCGCTTTGTGGGTCACTATGGGAGGAGGAGAGAACGTGAACGACAATTTCATTTCGATTAAAACGCTGGTTGGGGATCTGAAGCATTCGCACAAAAAGCATGATTTCGGGCTTACCGTTTCTACGAAGGAGCTTGTATTTCAAAAGCCTCATGTCAATTATCATATCCGGCTCGAGGATATTATCAGCATTACACCGTTTGAGCAGCCGATCGGTTCCAGACCGGTCACGTTCCATAACCGCCGGGCATCCGGAGACGAGATGGTGAATTTTCATACCGGTATGCAGCATTACCGTGTATTTGTAAGGGAAGCTGTGGTTCATAACCGCAGCGGTATTTTTACACTTGGTTCGGTTCAATTCGTACTGCCGATACTTCAGGATCTTTTGCTTGCTATCTCCCGATATGGCGGGTTAGACGCGATATCATAGAAAAAGACATGCATCCCGTAAGGAATTCCTTGCCGGGGAGCATGTCTTTTTTGTAATTTTATTCGTTCAGTAAACCGAGCTTCTCCATGGCTTTCAAGAAGAGACTGAGAAGGATGGCGAGCACTGTTGCGAGTGCCATGCCTTTCAACGAGAAACTGCCGATGGTCACTGTGGCTCCGCTGAGCCCGATAACAAGCACAACAGTGGTGAGAATCAAATTCGTTGCTTTGGAGTAATCCACCTTCGTTTCCACAAGCATGCGAATGCCGGATGCGGCAATGACACCGAATAACAGCAAGGAAACGCCGCCCATCACCGGCGTCGGTATAGTGGAGATCACAGCAGCCAGCTTGCCGAAGAATGACAGCACGATCGCAATGACGGCCGCCCCTCCGATAACCCAAACGGAGTATACCTTGCTGATGGCCATGACACCGATATTTTCCCCGTAAGTCGTATTCGGCGTTGAGCCGGCGAAGCCGGAAACGACGGTGGAAATCCCGTTTCCAAGCAGGGACCGATGCAGCCCCGGATCCTTGGATAAATCTTTGCCGACGATGTTGCCGGTGACGATCAAGTGTCCGATGTGCTCGGCGATGACGACAAGGGCAGCGGGCGCGATGATCGTAATGGCCGATAGACTGAACTGCGGCGTGTAGAAGGTAGGAGTCGAGAACATCGGCGCTTCGGTAATGCTTCCGAAGTTTACTTGTCCCAGCAGGTAGGCGAGCAAATACCCGCAGAGAATGCCGATCAGGATCGGAATGATCTTCAGAAAGCCGCGAAACAAGACGTTACCGAGCATCGTAATAAGCAGCGTTACCGATGAGATGATGACCGCCTGCGGGTTCACCTTCCAGTCCGCCGCGGCACCGGCCGGTTTAATATATCCTGCCATTTCGGCCGCTACCGGCACCAGCTCCAGACCGATAACGGCTACAATCGCGCCCATCGCTGCCGGAGGAAATACGATATCCAGCCATCCGGTCCCCGTCGCCTGGATAATGAGGGCCACCAGGATAAAGATGATGCCGGCTACGATGAAGCCTCCAAGCGCCGCTTCATAGGGCTGATTCGAAGCGAAAACGGCGAATACCGGGGAGAGAAACGCAAAGCTGGAGCCCAGGTAGGCAGGAATTTTTCCTTTACACAGCAGCAAGTAAAACAAAGTGCCGATCCCGTTCATCAGCAGAATGGTTGCCGGATCCACCTTGAACAGGAAAGGGACCAGCACAGTGGAGCCGAACATCGCAAACAAATGCTGAAAGCTGAGCGGCAGGCTCTGTAGTAGCGGCGGCCTTTCGTAAACTTGAATTTCCCGTTGCTTCATTCATACACGCTCCTTTAATTTGAGTACCATGGTTAAAATTGCCTTACCCATCATAACTAATTTCGACATGTTTTGCATCAATTAAAATCATGTTTGCTCATGAAAATAACAACATCCGACACCATTTTGGTCAATGCCGTAGGTGTTAGCTTGCCTTTATTTCGGGTACGATAACGCAAACAACCCTTACCATACCAAAGGAGACCTACGGCCTTATGAACCGCATATGGTGGAAAGAAAGCGTGGTTTATCAAATTTACCCGCGCAGCTTCATGGACGCAAACGGAGACGGGATCGGCGATTTGGCAGGCATTCGCTCCAAGCTTGATTATTTGAAGGAGCTGGGCATCGATGTCATCTGGATTTGTCCGATTTATAAGTCCCCTAACGACGATAACGGCTACGATATTAGTGACTATCGCGATATTATGGATGAATTCGGCACCATGGCGGAGTTCGATGAGCTGCTGAAGGAAGCGCATCAGCGAGGCCTGAAAATCATTATGGATCTCGTCATCAACCATACCTCGGATGAGCATCCGTGGTTTATCGAATCCCGTTCCTCCTTGGACAATCCAAAGCGCGATTATTACATTTGGCGCGAAGGCAGGAGCGAAGGAAGTCAGCCGAATAACTGGGAATCCATCTTTGGCGGATCGGCCTGGCAATGGGACAAGACTACGGGCGAATTTTACATGCATCTGTTCTCTACACGCCAGCCGGACCTGAATTGGGAAAACGAAAAGGTACGGCGAGAGCTGTACGATATGATCAACTGGTGGCTGGATAAAGGAATTGACGGGTTCCGTGTCGACGCGATTACCCATATCAAGAAAATTGCCGGTCTGCCGGACCTTCCGAACCCGGATAACAAGAAATACGTTCCTTCTTGGGAAGGGCATCGCAACAGAGAGGGGATTCTGGATTGGCTGCGCGAGCTTCGGGATCGCACCTTTGCCAAATATGACATTATGACCGTCGGAGAAGCGAACGGAGTAGAGATCGATCAGGCGGAGGAGTTCGTCGGCGAGAATAACGGTGTATTCAATATGATCTTCCAGTTTGAGCATATGTCGGTCGATCATGGGCCGGGAGGCAAGTGGGATGACAACCCGAATTGGAAGCTTACCGATCTGAAGCGGATTCTGAGTGAATGGCAGGAAGGACTGGAGAACCGAGGATGGAATGCTTTGTTCCTGGAAAATCATGATGTGCCGCGCTCGGTTTCCCGTTTCGGCAATGACAGCGAAGCGTTCCGAGAGGCCTCCGCCAAAATGCTGGCTACTTGTTATATGCTGATGAAAGGAACACCTTATATTTATCAGGGACAAGAGATCGGCATGACCAACGTACAATTCGTGAGTATCGATGAGTATCGGGATGTTGAGATTAAAAATTTGTACCGGGAACTAACGGCCGCCGGACGAACGGAGCAAGAGGTGCTTGAGGCCGTCTACCGTCAAGGACGGGATAACAGCCGTACCCCAATGCAATGGAACGATCAAGCGAATGCCGGGTTTACGTCCGGAACGCCGTGGATGGCTGTTAACCCTAACTATGCGGAAATTAACGTAGAGCGGCAGCTGAACCGGCCCGATTCCGTGCTAGCATATTATAAGCAATTGATTAAGCTTCGTCAGGAGCAGCCGGTATCGGTGTATGGTACGTATGAGCTGCTGCTGCCCGAGGATGAACGCATCTATGCGTACGTCCGGAGACAGGAACAGGAAGTGCTGCTTGTCGTCTGCAGCTTCTCAGAGCATGTTACTACCGTTCGCTTTCCGGAGTCGCTTACCAAATATTCGGCACAGCTGCTGCTCGGGAATTACGCTGACGCGGACAGCAATGCGCAACCGCTGGCGGCTTCCATAGCAATGCAGCCTTACGAAGCCAGAGTATACAAGCTCCGGTGAGCTTACCTTTTGAAAAGGCCTTAGGGCCTTTTTCTTTTTGGACCAGGGTACTTACGCCAAGGTAAGCTTCTCAACCTTTTTTCAGTCATTGAAACCGGGCGCGAAGAGGTTATACTATAAATTGGGTGTTTAGGTAATGCTAACTTTCGGACAGGAGGCTAAAGCACAATGAATTCATTTCGTTTCTATAACCCGACGCAGCTGTTATTCGGCGAGGGGATGCTCGATCAATTAGGAGCTCAAGCGGCGGCCTACGGCAAAAAAGTACTGCTGGTATACGGCGGGGGAAGCATCAAACGGACGGGGCTCTACGACCGGGTGACGGAGCAGCTGCACAAGGCGGGAGCCGAGTATGTCGAGCTTCCCGGTGTGGAACCGAACCCGCGGGTTTCTACGGTTCGGAAGGGGATTCAGCTTTGCCGCGAGCACGGCGTGGAGTTCATTCTGGCCGTTGGCGGCGGCAGCGTTATCGACGCTTCGAAGGCGATTGCCGTCGGTGTACCCTATGAAGGCGATGTGTGGGATTTCTTGATCCGCAAGGCGCAGATCCAATCCGCGCTGCCGCTCGGGACCGTACTTACCTTATCGGCTACAGGCTCTGAAATGAATGGCAACGCCGTCATTACGAACTGGGAAGAGAATCTTAAGAAGTCGTTCGGCAGCATTCATGCCTACCCTAAATTTTCCATCCTTGATCCCACGCTTACCTACACAGTGCCTAAGGATCAAACGGTCAACGGAATCGTGGACATGATGTCGCACGTATTTGAACAGTATTTCAGCCAAACAACGGATACGCCACTGCAGGAGAGACTTTGTGAATCGATTCTGCGAACGGTCATCGATAATGGGGAAGTTGCCCTGAACGAGCCGGAAAATTATGCAGCGCGCGCTAATATTATGCTCTGCGGAACGTACGCCTTGAACGGTGGCATGATCAGCGTCGGGATGCAGAACGATTGGGCCACCCATATGATTGAGCATGAGGTAAGCGCCATCTACGACATTGCTCACGCGGCGGGACTTTCCATCTTGTTCCCGAATTGGATGAAGTACGTGTACAAGGAACGCCTTGATCGTTTCGTTCAATACGCCGTTCGGGTTTGGGATGTAGACCCATCGGGCAAAACGGACGATGAGGTGGCGCTAGCCGGCATTCAGGCAACGCGGGACTATTTCACACACATCGGAGCGCCCGCCCGTCTGACGGATCTGAATATTGACGCTTCGCAGCTGGATCGAATGGCCAAGGAAACAGTGCGTTTCGGTCCGGTCGGCTCGTTTAAGCCTCTGCAGGAGCATGATGTCAAAGCGATTTTGGAGATGAGTTTATAAGCCACAGAAGGCGTCTGTCTCTTCAGCTCTGAGGAGGCAGCGCTTTTTCATTCTTAAGTTTACATAACAATAGTTATGTAAGCTAAATTGAAGCGTTTGCTTTGTCGCCAACGAGAGGAGACAACCGCATGAATGAGCAGCAGCCTGCTCCGGATCGTCGAAATCATTTCATTTTTGTTATTGTAACGCTGCTTTACTGGGCCGCATTGTACGTATATGTTCCCGTTCTAACGCCATACTTGGAATCGATAGGGACTTCTTACAGCATGATCGGCATTGTCTTGGGAAGCTACGGTTTCATTCAAATTTTGCTTCGGCTTCCGCTCGGTATTGCCTCGGACCGCTTGAAGCGCCGCAAGCCGTATATTTTACTTGGCATGATCAGCATTACGCTAAGCTGCGTTTGCTTCGCCTGGGGCGAACAAATCGGCTGGCCTCTGGCCGGGAGAATCGTATCGGGGATCGGGGCGTCTACCTGGTCGGCGTTCACCGTGATGTATGCGGGGATGTACCGCAGGGACCAGATGTCCAGCGCCATGGGGGCAATCAGCTTACTAATTGTAGCCGGACAGCTGGCCGGTATGAGCATCAGCGGTTTCCTCGTCGAATGGAAGGGCTGGAATGCCACCTTCTGGACAGGCACAATCTTAGGACTGGCGGGAACGCTGCTTGCTTTACTGCTTCGAGAAACGCATCAGCCGGCCGACCGGGCCCCTATGCAGCTGAAGGATCTCGCGCCTGTCATGAGAGATACGATGCTGTGGAAGGTGTCCACATTGTCCATCCTGGCTCACAGCGTCTTGTTCATCACCATGTTCGGCTTTACACCGTCGTATGCTCTAGTGTTAGGCGCAACGGAAAAGGATTTGACGCTGCTCGTGTTGGCCTTCATGATTCCCCATGCGCTTAGCTCCTTCTGCTCAGGAAGATATTGGGCGCCGCGGGTAGGGGAATGGAACCTCATTGTGTCGGGCTTTGTCGTAAGTGCCGCCCTCTCTGCGTCGACGGTGCTCGTGGATGATTTCGGTTGGCTGCTCCTTACGCAAGCGTTCAACGGCTTCTTCCAAGGGCTGCACTTCCCGCTGCTCCTGGGGCTTTCCATCGCGAACATTTCCGAATCGAAGCGAGCGACTGCCATGGGCTTCTATCAAGCGGTTTATGCAGTGGGGATGTTCGCAGGACCGTTTATTGCCGGGGCATTGAACGAATGGACGGGACTGGCCGGAGGCTTTTATTTTGCCGGGGGTATCGGTATAGCGGCTGCAGTCTTGACGGCATATTGGAGAAGAAACAGCCCGGTACCGGCTAGGCAGCAAAAGAAGCCGCATCCGTTACGATGAAATCTGATTCCTGTTAGGTTTGACTCTCCTCCCCAATGGGAAGGCTGAGGGGAGGAGGAATGTGCATGATTTGGATCATCGGTGCAGCTGCGCTGCTTATCCCGTTAATGATGGTATGGACCGCCCGAATCTGGAAACGGATGCGTATCTGTTACCATGTCACCGCATTAGTAAGCGGGTGGATCGCCGGAGTTCTGACAGCGGATGTATTGCTGCAGATTCTTAGTAAGGATACGGTCATGATGACGGAGGTTCATAAAATCTTTTATAACCCGTTGTTTCTGCTTTCCGCCGCGTATCTCGGCTTGTTCGCGTTATACCGCGGGTGCGTGGGGCTGCTTCCTGTAACTACATCCCGTTCCTGTTAATAAAAGCAATTCATGGGCAAACTACTTCTGATCTCACGGTTACTGAACCGCAAAGGAAGGAGGGCAGATCCATGACGGATAACACAATGGACACCGCCGGCTTCGTGCAAAAGGTGCATGAAACACAAGCAAAGCAGGAGAAAAATAAGCGTTCGCAAGGACAAAAAAATCATCCTGAGGCGAAGCTGCCGAACAAACAGCACTAAGCTTGCCCATATCATTGACACATCGGCCTGATTCCGGCACACAAGCGTGCCGCGGAGTCAGGTTTTTTTGTTGCCGTCTGAAGAAAACACAATACGTTACAAAGAGATTCCTCACGATGCAGACTTCTGAATGTTATAGTTTTTGGGAAGCGTTTACATACTTGTTAGGGGCTGTGGAAGGAGAGATCAAGGTTGAGTGCAGGATCAGCAATTCAAAAAAGGGTTTTACTTATTTTTTTATGCTTTTTACTGTCAGTCTCGGGGATTGTCCCCATGACGCCGACGGTACGGGGAGCGAGCACAACGTTGTTTAGCGATGGCTTTGAAAGCTTCGATCTTTGGACACAGGAAGGAGGGGACAGCAAAGTAACGTCATCAACCACGAAATACAACGGATTGCAAAGCGCTAAGTTCGACAATTCAGATGCCTTAAGCACGTCGATCAATACAAAGGGCTACGAGAACATTTCCTTTAGCTATTACTACAAAACGGGTACAGGTTATGCAGGACCTTTCTCCGTTCAATACTCCGTTTATGGAGGAACAGAGTGGGAAACGCTCGAGGTTCTTACTTCTGCCCGCGGGTCCTTCACGATGAAGGAATATTCGTTGCCTTCATCGGCTAACGATCTGGCGGATCTACGTATCCGTTTCGTGTCTCAAAATACCGGCGCTATGGCCTTATACCTGGACGAGGTTGTCGTCACAGGCGAGGCTAAGGCTACTGTACCGACGGATCCCCATCAGAGCCCGGAAGGACCGGAGATGGAAATTTACAGCGAGCTATTCGATGATCCGGATAATTTCGGATCGACCGGCGGAGTGAATGTCCCACTTCCTTGGCTTCAAGAGGGCGCTAGCGGCAGCGCGGCCAAAACCTCCGCTTCTTCGACCGCTCCATCGGTTCCGAATATGGTCAAGATCGACAGCAAGGATTCGCTGGCGCTGCCTCTAAATCTGACCGGCTACGGCAACATTAAGCTGAGCTATTATACAAGAGTTTCCTCCTATACTGCAGGAAGCTTGGTGGTGGAATGGTCCTCCGACGGCGGAGCTGCATGGACGACGTTTGAGGAGCTGAAGCTGCCTGCAGGAACCGCATCGCAGCCGAATACCCGTAAGGAATGGACGCTCGGCGCTGCTGCCAACAATAATGCCAATGTGAAAATCCGTTTTCGAGTGGGAGAGGCGATGTCGGCTAATATGTATATGGACAATGTAGTCATTTCGGGACAGCGGATTCCGGGCACTACCCCGGCTCCTACGCCGGTTCCGATGCCGGAACCGGTCGAAACGCCTCCGTTTGTTCCTCCGGCTGGGGTGAGAATGTATGAGGATGTTGAGATCGGAATGGCCGGCAACCGGAAGCTGTATACTTCTATCGCGGTTCCTGAGACCACGCCGGATGCTCCTATGCCGGTTGCGGTATATATCCACGGGGGCGGCTGGAATCATGGCGACCGCAAGCAAGCTCTGTCAAGCATCAGCAGCTACGTCCTCAAGCGAGGCTACATTGGGGTGTCGCTTGATTATCGGCTGACGCCGGAAGCGCCGTATCCCGCACAAATTCAGGACGTGAAGCTGGCGATTCGCTATTTGCGGGCGAATTCGGCGCAGTATCATATCGATCCGAGCCGAATCGGCGTGATCGGCTCCTCGGCGGGAGGGCACTTGGCTGCGCTTCTGGGAACGACATCCGATTTGTTGTCGACCGAGCATATTATGCTGGATAACGGGAATACGGTTCAGGTGCCCGACATGGAAGGAACGGGAGGCTATCCTGATTATTCTACTCGCGTTCAGGCGGTAGTAGATTGGTTCGGGCCGGCTGATTTTACTACGGAATTCGCCAATAATTATAGCTCGGTAACGGCGCTGTTAGGCGGGAAAAAGGCGTTCACAGTGCCGAACGAGGCACGGCTGGCGATGCCGGGAACCTACGCCTCCCCGGATGATCCTCCGATCTGGATACGGCACGGCAAGGCGGACCTCACGGTTCCGTATCAGAACAGCGAGGTATTGGCCTCCCAGTTGACGGCAGCCGGGGTGCCAGTCGTCGATTTCAAGCTCGTGGACGGTCAAGGACACGGTTTTGTCGGCGAGGCAAAAGATATTGCCGATGCGGAGGCATGGGCTTTTTTAGATCAGCATGTGAAAAATCGAACGGTTACAGAGCCTATCATCTATAAGCCAGGAGCAACGAACCCTAATCCGGAAGCCCCCATAACGGTGAGTCTGAGTCCGACGACCCTGAGCCTAGAAAAGGGAGGGACCGGCACGCTGACGGCTACTGTGAGTGGAGCAGGCGTGGATAGCCCGGCTTTGTCCTGGACAACAAGCAGCTCTCAAATTGCAACGGTTACTTCAACAGGTGCCGCCGTTGCACAAGTGACCGGAGTGTCTGCGGGCACGGCGATCATTCGCGCCAGTGTGTCGGAGCAGGTGTACGCAGAAGCGCCGGTTACCGTTACAGCACCGCCGCCGGATCCTACCAAGGTAGTCGTTACGGAGATCGCCACTCTGACTCCTACCGGTGACGCGGCGATCGATAGCTCCTCTGCGAATGCGGGAACGAACTTTAACGAAAAAACAGGCTCCAGCGTTGGATTGTTCAGTATTTCGGCCGGATCCACGAATAAGAAGTATGTGTATTTCAAATATGATGTGTCAGCTGCGTCGGATCCAAGCTATCACTATAAGGTGTACGTTTCCGCCAAAAAGGGAAGCTCGGGCACCGATGTGGAGCTGTCGTTATACGGGTTGGAGGATACGACTTGGTCGGAAAGCACCCTGACCTGGAACAACGCTCCCGTCAAGAGCTTGAATCCGAGTGCACTGCTTGGCAAGTTTACGGTGAATTCGAGCACTACGAAGCTGTACGAGGTGGATGTCACGACGTATGTAAGGAGCCGCTTGGGACAGGGCGAGGTCGCCTTCCTGCTGGGAGATGCAGCGAGCACCGGCGTATCCGTAAATATATATACGAAGGAATCCACCAGCAGCAGCAATCCGAAGCCTAAGATGGTCGTTCAGCAAATCCTCGATTATTCGAATGATGTTGAAGCCCCTGCGTGGCCGGCTCGTGGAGGCCTATCGGCTGCAAATGTAGGCACGGAATTTGTGGACTTAAGCTGGCCTGCGGCGACGGATAACAGCAATGTTTCACATTACCGTATTTATCGTAACGGGGAGCTGATGACGACCGTCCAAGGAACGAGCTACAAGGTGGAAGGCCTCTCGCCGGGAACGACTTATACTTTCGCGGCGGAGGCTGTGGATGTTGCGGGCAACCGGAGTGCGGCGCTGTCGCTTACTAAGGCCACCCTGTTGCAGCCGATCCAGCCGCTTTCCGTGTCGAATGTAACGGCAAGCGGAAGCGACGGAAATATCGAAGCGAACGCCATCGATCACAATTTATATACCCGATGGTCGGCAGCAGGAGCGGGACAGTGGATCGAGCTTGACCTGGGCTCCGTAGTTCCGATTGGCTATGCAGGTATTTCCTTCTATAAGGGGGATCTCCGCTCGACGGAGCTGGCGATCGAAACGTCAAAGGACGGGTTGACGTGGACTCCGCGTTACCGCGGCTTCAGCAGCGGAAAAAGCGTTCAGCTTCAAGCCTTCCGGCTGAACACAGAAGCAAGATATGTCCGCGTAACCGGATACGGCAATTCAGATGGATCTCAATTCGTCAGCTTAACAGAGGTGCAGCTGTATCCGCCGTTCGCAGATGGGGATACGCCTGTGGCGATCGTCCCCACGATCGAGCCCGGTCCGCCCGGAGATACGACTCCGTTCACTCGGCCGGGGATGAAGCTGGCTGACGGGACCGATCGACCGGTTCATCCTCCTCATACGACAACGGGACGCACGTTGAATGTGCTTGATTTCGGTGCGGATCCCGGGGATAACCAATCCGATGATCGTCCGGCTATCCAAGCCGCCATCCAAGCGGCGCAGGAAGGGGACGAAGTGTTTCTGCCGAACGGAACCTACAATCTGTTCAGTACGACGGAAAGCGGCACGAATCTGGTTATCAAGACCGGGGTCAACCTGCGGGGAGAAAGTGAAGCCGGTACGATATTGAAAACCTCGCTCAATAATGTAAAGAACAGCACCGCGATCAAATCGGCCCGTCAGCATGATTTGGTCATCTCGCATCTTACGTTGACTTCAACATGGGATGGCGTCTATTCGACCGATCACCGGACGAACAATCCTTCGGTCGGAGGACCTGATAGTCAAATCACGATTGCGAGCTTCGGTGATGATCCGTCCTACAACATAACGATTGATCATGTCACCGTGGAAAAATACAGCCGGATGGGCGTCCGCATTGATAACAGCCGCGATGTTGTTGTGCGCAGCAGTACGTTCCGCAATGCAACGGATGTGGGAGGAGGCGGTGCCGGCTACGGGGTATCGATTCAAGGCATGGCGAAGATCGACCGGCTCGGCTATCCTAACGATACCCTCTGGAATGTGGTGGAGAATTCCTCCTTCGAGGGACCTTATTTGAGGCACGGTGTTCTCATTCAATTTGTTGCTCACAATAACGTGGTGCGTAACAACCGCTTTGATCAAACCCGTCTGGATGCAATCGACCTTCATGGAGAGCTGGAATATTTGAACGACATTTATGGCAATGTCATTACGGATGTCACTACCGGCGGAGGCATCGGCCTCGGCAATACCGGAGGCACGGCGCCGAGCAATCACAGTAAAACAGGCCATGGCAATTATATTCACGATAATATCATACGCAACAGCCGGGAAGGCATTATCGTCATTCTCGGTACGCCTGACACGCTTATTGAACGCAACGTGATCGAGAATACGACGAATGTTGACGGCGCCGCCGGTATCGTGGTCAGGAACGGTCCGGGAACCGTCATCCGGGAGAATGATATTCGCAATAATACGGCGAAGGAGTACTGGGGCATTGTTCTTGAGCATGACAACGGGGATACGAATGCGGGAAATATCGGCGAAGGCGATCCGGTTAACGTACAGATCGTTCGCAATACGATTCAGGGCAATACGAACGGCATTTATTTGAAAGCCGGAACGAACATTGTGCTGAGAGGCAATCTGCTGAATAACCTGGTCGCGAATTACCAGGCGGCGGATGGCGTCATGGTTAGAGTTGAAGAGGCATCCGCGAATGCCGATCTGGGCTGGCTTACCGTAAGCGGTGGTACGCTGACCCCTGCGTTTGCGGCCGATGTTACCGATTATGTCGTGAAAGTGGAGCATACCGTGAGTAGCCTGGAACTCAGCGCTGCCGTTTCGGATCCTCATGCGAAGCTCCAGATCAACGGATCGGAGGTGCCGACCGGCATCTACCGTTTGACGAATTTGAGCATAGGCGAAACGAACATCACGATTCGAGTATTTGCTGAGAGCGGTGCTACCAAGACCTACACAGTGAACATCCACCGCGCGCCCGCCCCTAACACGGATCCTAGCACGGATCCTGGCTCAGGCGCAGGCACGGATACGGATACGAATCAAGATCAAGATCAGGATCAGGCTCAGGATAGCGGGACCGTTACAGGATTAGCTGCTGCTGCACCCCCAATTGCCGGCCCGGTTGGCCAAGAGAAATGGGCCGTGAAGGAAACGGCGTCGGACGGGAAAAGAACAGTAACGCTGGACATTGATGAAAAGGGAGCAGAACGGCTGCTGAAAGAAGTATCCCAAGGCAGGCTTAAGCTAACCCTCGAAACCGCGGCGATGCCGGATGAAGCGTCCGTATCGCTGAGCGGGGCGGCACTTCGGAAGCTGTCCGCTGCCGAGAGGAGGATGGTGCTTTCGGTAGAGACAAAGCTCGGCACCTATGAGCTTCCCGTGCAGCAGAAGATGCTGTCCGAATGGGCCTCACAAGTGGCCGCGGCCCCGGATGACCTCCAGCTGATCATCAAGATTATGAAAAACCCGGAAGCAGTAACGCAGGCGGTTCAAGAGGGACAGAAGGTTCTCGGTGCGCTTGATTACACGGTAACCGCCATGACGGCAGACAACCGCTCGTCGGCTATCAGCGAGTTTACCCAATATGTGCCAAGAACGATGAAGCTGGAACGAGAGGTGAACCCGAATCAGCTAGCCGTCGTTCGGGTCAAAGCAGATAGCAATGGACAGCTGCAATACGATCCGGTTCCCTTTACCCTGCAAGGTGCAACCGTTACGATCTTCAGCCGGACGAACAGCACTTACATGGCGATGGAGAGTCAAGTCAGCTTCCAGGATATTCAATTGCACTGGGCTAAAGAGCCTATTGAACGTATGGCCAATCGGCGCATCATTCGGGGCACGAGCGAAGCGCTGTATTTGCCGGATCGCGCGGTAACCCGGGCAGAGTTCGCCGCCATGATGATTCGCGCACTGGGGCTGCCTGAAGCCGACAGGGCATCCATTGAATTCCGCGATGTAAAACCACAGGACTGGTATGCCCGGACGGTCAATGCTGCGGTGAAGGCGGGGCTGATACACGGCTATGAGGACCAATCCTTCCGGCCGAATGAAATCATCACGAGGCAAGAAATGGCCGTCATCGGCTATAGGGCGATGAAGACAGCCGGGTTCGAGACTAAGGCGGCAAAAGCCACGAACGAAGCTTACGATGATGCAAGCCTAATGCAGGACTGGGCAAGGGAGGCGATCGGTGAACTGGTCGCGCAGGGCATACTTCAAGGTGCAGCGCCGGGAGTCTTCGAACCGGACGGCACGGCAACCCGTGCTCAAGGCGCGGTGATGCTGAGCCGTATGCTGGGTGTGCTTTTCCTTCAGTAGCGGAAGTTAACCAAAGCATACCTTAAGATACGCACAATGAGGGCGCTTTCATCATGATATAGTGAGCATGTTACCAAGACATGGTTCTATAGGAGGGTTATGCTTGATGAGGGGTAAGCTGTCAAAAATCATTGTCGTATCTTTACTTACAACCTGGCTAGCTGCGTGTCAAAGCGGAGGGGGGGCTGTTCCCCCCGACTCCACCGCGAAGGGCGGAGAGGAAGGGGGAGCGGCTCTCGCCAAGAAGGTCAGTGAAACGCCGACGGAGCTCGTCTTTTACACCGGAATCAACGGCTGGACGGAAGAAACGTTCATGGAAAATTACGGGAACCTGATTCAAAAGAAGTTTCCGAATTACAAGCTGAAATTTATACCGCAAACATCGGGCAACAAGGACCTGCAGGCGGCGATCACCTCAGGCCAGACGATCGATATTCTGATCAGCTCGATCGGGTTGACCTCCACCTTCCTGCTTGCTTTCGACATGCAATACGACATTAGCGAGTTGATCAAAAAATACGACTACAAGCTCGACAGGCTGGAGCCTTCGACTGTGGAAATCCAGCGTCAATTGGCAAACGGCGGGATCTACGGTCTTCCGGCGAATACGACTTCGGCGGCGCTGTTCTATAACAAGGACTTGTTCGATCGGTTCGGCGTCTCTTATCCGAAGGAGGGGATGACCTGGGATGAGCTGTACGATCTGGCCCGGCGCATGACACGCCAGGAGGAAGGCAAGCAGTACAAGGGATTTCTGATGTCCTTCCAGCATCTGATGCTTCTGAATCAGCTTTCCGCTTCGCACGTTGACCCGAAGACGAACAAATCGTTGTTCACTTCGGAGCCCTTTACGAAGGCGTTTGCGAATCTGTCAAGGTTTTATACGATCCCCGGCAACGGGCTGCCGAATCCGCAGAAGTATACAATGGCGGAGCAGCAGGATTTATTCTATAAGGATAAGTCCCTGGCCATGTATGCTGCGCTTAGTACGACCTCCAGCACCTTTAAGGATCAGGTCAACTGGGATGTGATTCAGCTTCCATATTATAAGGACTTGATGGGTGTCGGTCCCCAGTCGTATCCGAACTACTTCTATATATCCGCAGGCAGCAAAAATAAGGACGCCGCCTTCCAAGTACTGGATTATGTTACTTCAAATGAGTTCCAGGAATTTTTCGTAAAGCGCGGCTCTCCGTCCATTCTGAAGGATAAGAGCAAGCTGGATGCGCTTTTTGCCAGCGAGGTGCCCTATTTGAAAGGTAAAAACGTCAAATCGCTGCTTCCCGAGAAATTCGCCGCTCCGACGGTGAAAACCGTGCATCAAGCGGCTGCAGACAAGGAGCTCTTGACGGCACTCACCGAGTGGATCAACGGCAAGGACGTCAATAATGCGCTTCGCGAAGCTTCGGAGAGACTGGACAAAGCTATAGAAGCGGCTAATAAATAGTAAGTTCGGCTCAGACGATATCAATGCTCGGGATTGTGTTTATCACGGTCCTGAGCATTTTTTTCGTAAATCCTAGAAAAAAACATAGCTTACCTAAAGGCAGTCCCTGCTTGCCCCGAATGCCGTTTCGATATAATGAAGGGTAACCCGCTTCTAAGATACGTCTCTTGAGCCTGATTGGAGGGGAAGACGCTTGATGCAAAAGGCTATGTCGACGTTTGTGATGCTTACCGCTCTCGTGGGACTTGTACCGGCATGCAGCGGTATATACGAAGGGAATTCGGAATCCGTTAATCCGCGCGAGCAGACGGACCCGTTGAAGCCAAAGCCCTATGAGATTCGCATTGCAGTAAGGTCAGCTCTTCTGCCTTATGTTGAAACCGCTAACAATATTAATGAAACGAGGCTTGTACGCAAGCTGAACGAATTGACCAATGTCACATTGAATTTTAAGGTTTACCCGCAAAATCAATACAATGCCAAATTGGCACAGATGTTCGCTCTAAACGACCTCCCCGACGTGATCCAAGGCGGCCAGCCGTATCAGCGGGAAATGATCGGCGCCGTGGAAGCCGGTGTGTTCCTCCCCTTAGACGACTTGCTGAAGGAGCATGCACCGAACCTGCTCAAGCTGGTTCCCGAGGAAGCATGGGATATGGTTAGGCATGAAGGGAAGATCTACGCTCTTCCGGCTTGGATGTCCAATACAGGGCGGCGTGCCACCTTTATGAGAATGGATTTGCTGAAGCAGACCGGTCTTCCTCAGCCGAGAACGGTAGAGGAGTATTTGGAGGTCATGCGAGCAATGAAGAAAATGGGCGTTCCCTATCCGTTCGGAGGGAGGGTCAATTTCGAATACTCCGATATTTTTTTTCATGCGTATAATGTGTTTCCCGGCTATTGGAAAATAGAAAACGATCAGGTCGTGCCTAATTTCTTCGACGTGGAGAATATGACGAAAGCGCTTCAAATGTATCGGACGATGTATGAGGAGGGGCTTATCCATCCTGATTTTGCGCTATTGTCCGGCAACGACTACGCCAATAACATCATTTCGGGGAATTCCGCCATTTTTCAAGCCAATGCCAACACGCTGCTCTCCTTCACGGACCGGATCCGGTTAAAGATCCCTGACGCGGAGCTTGCGATCGTACCGTCTCCGACCGGACCCGACGGGAAGGGCGGGAACTCTCTCGTCAACCCTGTTATTCGGGGATACTACGTGAATAAAAATGCAGAAGATCCAGCGAGAATCATACGTTTTTTCGACTGGATGGCTACGGAGGAAGCCCAAACCTTCTTCACATTCGGGGTGGAAGGGGAGGATTATACGATGAAGGATGGAGTGCTTCATTATCATTCCCCCCAATCGGAGGAGCAGCTGAACGAAGAGCGGTTTCGAACGGAATGGCTCTGGATGGTACGGGATTTTACGTATGTGAAAGGTTTAGTGGAACGAAGCGGCACCGGCAAGAAGCTGATCGAAGCAACGGAGCATGTGCTTAGCAAGGAAGGACGGGATACCGTCGAATTTTTGCCGGAGTTAAACGCCAATATGAAATACCTTGACGCCAGAGTGGGCTCACGAGCTGCGATTTCCAAGGATATTCTGAAGCCGATCGTCAAAATCATATATGGGGATCAGCCGGTCGACAGCTGGCCTCGGGTCATAGAAGAATGGAAGAAAAACGGCGGGCAAGCCATCTTGGAGGAAGCTAATGAAAGGTTCCGCAGGGGGGAAGGCGTCATCATCCCTTTACGTTAGAGAAGAAGAGCGAGCGGGATCATGCAAGGAATGAAGGGAGGGAATGCGGTGTTGGATGTTCTGGTCGTCGATGACGAAGACGTTGTGCGCCGGGGATTGGTTAAGCTGCTTTGGAGTGTGCATTCCTGCGTCGGATCGATCCGAACGGCGGATGACGGACTTCACGCGATTCAGCTGATGGAGGAGCAGCTCCCCGATGTGGTCATGACGGATATCCGGATGCCGAATATGGACGGAATTGAGCTCTGCAGGACGATCACGGAAAAGCAATGGAACGTCCAGCTGGTCGTCGTTTCGGGATACGGTGATTTTCATTATGCACGAAGGTGCATGTCCTATGGAGTAAAGGAATATTTATTGAAACCGGTTGCGAGAGATCAGCTGCGCCAATTGCTTGACAAGCTGGCAGCTTACAAGGCGAACCTGCAGGATCCGTTCCAGCTGATGGTGGAGGTGAAGGAATGGATCACGCAGCTGGAGCAGGCCGTCTGGACTGCGGATGATGAAGAGATCTGCCGATTGCTGAGAGCATTTGAGCACAATTCAGCTAGGGGCTGGGCTCACGGCTCCGATAAGGAGGCTACGCTTCGGCATTGCCTGAACTGGCTTATCCGCGGCTTGAACAGCCGGAATGTGTTTGTATTCGACGAACGGATATCGCTCTCACATGGGAACCAGGCTACCTTGCTCAAGCAGTTCGAAGCTGAAATCCGCAGGATCGTCGATTTCATACTTCAGCGACGGCGCGGCGACTTTAAGAACCCGGTGGAGGAGGCGATGAAATTCATGGAGGAGAACCTGGCGGAAGAAATTTCACTTGAGGAAACCGCACAGCATATCGGGTTGTCTCCGACGTACTTCAGTGTGCTGTTCAAGAGGGTTACGGGGGAAACGTTCATTCAATACCGGATTCGGCTGCGCGTGGAAAAGGCGAAGCGGCTTTTGGAAATACCCCATTACCGGATTACCGATATTTCCACCGAGGTGGGCTATGTCGATCATCCGCATTTTACCCGCACCTTCAAAAAACATACCGGTGTTCTCCCCTCGGAATACCGCAGGCAGCTGGGGATCGATTGATGCTGAAGCTTAGCTTGTTCGTGCGCACCTATGCGATGTTTTTCTCCGTTATCCTCCTTACGCTGCTGCTAATCGGCTGGTTTGCTTACTACTATTCCTCGAGCAAGCTGGAGACGCAGGTTGAAAAATATATGGAACAAATCGTGGAAACGATCCGGGCGCAGACGGATACGATGCTGGCCTCTTACGATGAGGTGAGCAAGCATATCGCCGCCGACCCTGACGTACGCCGGTTTATGGAGATCGAGCAGCTTACCCGATATGAGCAATTCGAGTACTATTTGCTCATCCGGGATACGGTGTTTAAATCGCTGCTGGATTATTATCCCGATATTAAGCGGATCTACCTGATCAGCAGCAGGGGAGAGATGATCTACCTAGACAGGGGAACGGAGCAGTTCAGGGAATCGATGCTGACGGAGGAGATCAGGACGAAAATTTCGGATATCCCGACGGACGGCAATATCGCCGTGCTCCCTTCCAGCTTGCTGACCTCGGATCGATCCCAGATTACGATAGCCCGCAAGGTGAGAGGAACGACGGATTTCGAGAGGAGGGGTGTGTTCGCCATTGAGTTCGATACGGCCAAGCTCTCCCTCCTCTGGGACCGGATGAACAAGGGAGAGGGAGGTTATTTTTTCATTGCCGACCAAGAGGGCAAGCTCATTTATCATCCCCGAAGCGAGCTGATCGGTCATGCCTACGAGATGCTCGCAGCCAAGGCTCTGCAGGGCGCCTCCATCACCGAAATGACATGGGACGAGCAGAAGCAGATTGTGCTCTACAGAGAATCACCGTTGCCCCGTTGGGGATTGTTTCTTGCGGTGTCCAAGGAATGGATGAACTACCCTGTCGTCAGTATCCGTACATCTTTGCTTGCTGTAGGGGCGGGCACGCTGCTCCTTACGCTGTGGTTGGCGCTGCTGTTCTCCAGGTCCATTACACGCCCGATCGATATGCTGAGGCGAAGCATGCGGCATACGGCGGAAGGGGATTTTCGGCCCGTTGCGTTCAAAAATACAGGGGATGAAATTTCGGAGCTCGCTTGCAGCTACAACCTCATGGTCGAACGTCTGTCCGAAATGATCCAGCGTGTGTATGCCGCAGAGCTTCATCGGCAGAAGGAGACGCTCGAACGGCAGAAGGCGGAATATCAGGCGCTGCAGCTGCAGATCAATCCTCATTTCCTGTACAACACCCTGGCCGCACTGAACAGCTATGCGCTGGATCATGAGGCCGATGAAATTTCGGACATGACCGAAGCGTTGACCTTTATGCTGCGATATACCGTCCAGACGGATCTGGATGCCATTACGGTGGCGAATGAGCTGAATCATGTGCGGTATTACTTGCTGATCCTTCAATACCGGACAGGGAAGCCCTTCGAAATTGATGTTCGGATCGATCCGTCCTTGCTGCTGCACCATATGGTTCGTCTGACACTGCAGCCTCTTGTGGAGAATGTGTTCCAGCATGCGTTCCACAGGATGAAGGATAAGGCGCCGCAGCTTGTTATCGGTGGAGAACTGCGAGGGGAGGAGCTGTGGATTCACGTGGAGGATAACGGGATCGGGATGACGGCCGAGCAGCTGGAACGGGTCCGCGGGCGTCTGCTCGAAAATCGTCTCGGGGAGAGCGGGGAGGGAAGCTCCGGGGTGGGGGGGATCGGCATGATGAACGTGCATCGGCGCATTCAGATGGTATTCGGAGAAAGCTACGGTCTTTCCGTGCAAAGCGAGGTTGGCCATGGGACCATCGTATCGATGAGGCTGCCCGGCATTGAGAATAAATATCAAACCGGAATGCTGTAAATCCTCATGCAGGTTCTCTGCGAACGGTGCACCGTTTTTTGTTGCTCTTAGAAACTGTACCATTGAATTCGGGTATCCTGTTTCTTCCTCTTCTCACTTCAGCCGCCCCCTGTCAACCGCGAGGGAAGGAAGAAAATTTCACATTTATCCAAAACCGATGGAACCGCGTCGTTAAGCGGAATGTTGGACGATAATGGAAGTTTGTCCACCTGACATTTGCTCTAGTATTCGCGTTTTTTAGCAGATTTCTCTATGCGACAGAGGAAGAAGCTGTTATACTACTTTCGAGGGAATATTTTCGTTTTGTAAATATTAGAGGGGAGTGGAACAAATGAGGGTTCTTCCGAAGATGAACGACCTCGGCTTCTTTGAAATTCGGCTCGAATCCATTGGAGGTCTCGGCGCGAATCTTGCAGGCAAGATGCTGGCCGAAGCCGGAGTGGTTGGAAGCGGCTTCAACGGAGTAAGCTTTTCTTCCTACGGATCGGAGAAGAAGGGCTCGCCGGTTAAGGCGCATATCCGTTTTTGCGATATCGACACAAACATTCGCGATACCACACCGGTAGAGCGTCCGCATGTGGTCGGTATTTTCCATGAGAATCTGTCGAAAACCGTCAATGTCGTAAGCGGTATTTATGAGGACAGCATGGTGCTGGTGAACTCGGCGAAATCTCCGGAGGAGTTGAAGGAGAAGCTGAAGCTGCAAGGCGGCACACTGGCCGTTATTGACGCAACAGGAATTTCGCTTGAAGAGAAAAACCGCGTAAACATGGCGATGCTGGGGGCTTTGTTCCGTTTGTGCGACTTCTTGGATTTCGAGCACATGAAGGGCATTATTCGTAAATCTTTGGAGAAGAAGTATCCTCAAGCCGTCGAGCCTGCGCTGCGCACGTTTCAACGTGGCTACGACGAAGTGAAGTTCCAAACCTTCGAGCTTCCTGAGGGTGTAGAGATGCCGCTTCCTAAGCGCTGGGATATTCCGGTATACGGTTATGAAACTCAGCCGATCGGCGGTATGGTTTCGAACCCGGGGAACAGCATTCTGAAAGATCTGAGTATCTCCCGCAGCGGGATGATGCCTCACTTTGACGATGAAAAATGTATTCACTGCGCGGCCTGCGATACCGCTTGCCCGGATTTCTGCTTCGTATGGGACGAACAGCCGGATAAGAAGGGACGTCCGCAGATGTTCCTGCAGGGAATTGACTATCAATATTGCAAGGGCTGCTTGAAGTGCGTTGTTGCTTGTCCTACAGAAGCGCTTTCCTCCGCAAGGGAAACCGAGGGCTATCACGAGGAGCATCGCGTACCTCACCGTTTCAACCTCGCAGCAAACTAATTGTTCGATCTTCAATTAAGGGAGAGGTGAATTTCATCGATGGCGATCGAGATTAATAAAGAAGTCAGTCAAGGCAAAGTCGAGCAGCGGATGGTATACGAATCCGGTAACGAGATGGCCGCTTACGCCGCTCACCAGATTAACTATCACGTAATGGGGTATTTCCCGATATCTCCTTCGACGGAGGTTGCACAGTTCCTTGACCTCATGAAGGCCAACGGCCAGCATGATATCAAGCTGATTCCGGCAGACGGCGAGCACGGCTCGGCGGGGATTTGCTACGGTGCTTCCACAGCGGGCGGCCGCGTATTCAACGCGACAAGCGCGAACGGTTATCTGTACATGCTGGAGCAAATGCCGGTTCAATCCGGTACGCGTTTCCCGATGGTTCTTAACCTGGTGTGCCGTTCCGTATCCGGACCGCTCAACATCCATGGCGACCACTCCGACCTGTACTATGCGCTGAACACCGGTTGGCCGATTCTGATGAGCCGTGACCCGCAAGCGGTGTATGACATGAACATTATGGCGATCAAGCTGGCGGAAGATCCTGAAGTACGTTTGCCGGTTATCGTGGCATCCGACGGCTACTTCACGTCTCACCAGAAGCGCCGCGTACAAACGTTCGCTCACAAATCGGACGTTCATGCGTTCATCGGCGAGGCGCCGAAAAACTTCCCGCACGTTCTGGACCGCAACAACCCGATTACCGTTGGTCCTTACATGAACGAGCCGGACTACATCAACAACTGTTATCAGCAGTCGGAAGCGATGTACCGCGCGGGTGAAGTGTTCGACCGCATCCAGAAAGAGTACAAGGAACTGACAGGCCGTGAGTATCCAATTCTCGACCTGTATCGCATGGAAGACGCAGAGGTTGCCGTGTTCCTGATGAACTCCGCTTCGGAGATCGTTAAGGACGTTGTCGACCAGCTGCGCGAGAAGGGGATCAAGGCAGGCTCCATCGCGCCTAATATGATTCGTCCGTTCCCGGCGAAGCAAATCGCAGAAGCACTGAAGAACGTCAAGGTCATCACAGTAGGTGACCGTGCCGATTCCTATGGCGCATACGGCGGTAACATGACGCTTGAGATCAAGGCGGCATTGTTCACAGAAGGCAACACAACAACAAAGGTCATCAGCCGTATCTACGGTCTCGGCGGCAAAGATTTCTACGCCGAAGACGGTCATGCCTTCTTCCAAATGGCGATCGACGCAATGGAGAAGGGGACTGTAGAAGTTCCGTTTGATTATTATGGCCACACGGCAGGGGATCCGAACAAGAAGCCTCAGCGCGTGCTCGAGCCAATGAAATATGAAGAACTTAACACAGGTCTGATCACAGTAGACAAGGATGAGACTACAGGTCAGCTGAAGGTGAAGATTCCGCCGCTTCGTGCTCTCACGAAGAAGCCGAAGCGTCTTGCTCCGGGTCACGGCGCATGCCCAGGCTGCGGTATTTTCTCCGGTCTCGAGCTGTTCTTCAAAGGTATCGAGGGCGACATCGTTGCGTTGTTCCACACAGGCTGCGCGATGGTTGTTACTACGGGATATCCTTACTCTTCCCACAAGGCAACCTATATTCACAACCTGTTCCAGAGCGGTGCAGCCACCCTTTCCGGTGTGGTAGAAATGTTCTGGGAGCGCAAGCGTCGCGGCGAGCTTGACCAATACAACCTGCCGGCTGACTTTACTTTCGTTATGATCACTGGTGACGGCGGTATGGACATCGGTATGGGTCCGGCGATCGGTGCAGCTCTGCGTAACCACAAGATGATCATCCTCGAGTACGATAATGAGGGTTACATGAATACAGGAGCACAGCTGTCCTACTCGACGCCGATCGGCCACCGGACATCTACGTCCAACGTCGGCAAGCATCAAGGCGGTAAGCTGTTCCACCATAAGGATACTCCGCAAATTATGGCGGCAACCAACATCCCTTATGTATTCACAGGCTCCGAGGCTAGTCCGCAGGACTTGGTCAAGAAAGCGGCGAAAGCGCAATACTACGCACAAAACGAAGGTCTTGTGTACGGTAAAATCTTGATCACCTGTCCGCTGAACTGGCTCTCCGAAGAGCAAATCGGCCAAACGCTGATCGACCAAGCGGTGAACTCCTGCTTCTTCCCTCTCTATGAGATCGAGAACGGGGTAACGACGATCACGTACAATCCGGAAGAGAAGAACAAGCGTGTTCCTGTCTCCGATTGGCTGAAAAACATGGGCAAAACAAAGCACCTGACGAAGCCGGAATATGCGGAAGCACTTAAAGGCTTTGAGGATGAAATCGAGCGTCGTTGGCAGCGTCTGAAAGCGAAGCACGAGAATCCGTACTTGTAATATCATAAGGCGCAAACTCATTGGAGCTTGCGCCTTTCATTTTATCCGGAGGGGTGAACGGCAATGCCCTATGTGCTTCGACATACACAGAGCGGACAAATCGCGACCGGCATCTTACGCAACGGCTATAATCTTGATTATTACGGCACCAAATGGTGGGATGATGAGGAAGAGGCGGATGCGGAGCGGGAAGCCTTTTTAAGCTCGGTCGGTGTTACCGACGTACCATTTTGGCACATACTGAAGGTAGACGAGAACCGCCTGAAAATATTCAATGTCAAGCTCAAAAACGATCCTTCCCGAAGACTCTTTATGGATAAGGAAGGCGTTGTAACCGTAACGACGAATGGATAGGGGATTGGGGCCAAGCATGAAGATAACAAATCCTTTTGAAGTATTTGAAGAAATTGATTCCGAACAATCGCTCGCCGCATTCGCGGAGGAAATCAAGGTGAAAGGCTTTACCGGCTTTCGTTTGTTTCTGGAGGGCTTTACAGAGAAGCTGAAATCGTTCGAGGAAGAGGAAACCGACCGCATGCTGCAGCTGTTAAGCTATGCGAGATCCGCTTTTCCGGTTCCGGCGAACTTCAGCCCGGTGTGGCAGGTTGTATGGAACGAATACGAAACGATCATCACGACTAAATCGAAGGTACTGAAGGACATTCCCGCTGCAGAGCGTGAAGGGGAATGGCAAATCATCATCGATAACCCCTACACCAATCAGGATATCGTATGTTACCCTGGTATGCCTTTCCTTCATGCCGCCTATATGTTTGCGTACTTCCGTGTGGATCTGAAGAAAAACGAGTTTTTGCGCCTGCAAAAAATCGTTTCTTGTATTACGGAATTCGGCGGAGCGGACAATGGTGAACGGTAAGGAACAAGGAATAGGGCAGTAAGAAGCCTCGCCATTAAAGGCAATCCACATTCATAAGAAGCGTGTGAATTATGATCATTTTTCGCACGCTTTTTTTGGTTATTGTTACCCCTGGCCTAATATTAATTAATAAAATTATTAATAATATCAAATTAATACACAATGTAGTGATCAGCGGAATGAGCATAAACAAATATGATCGCATAAAAAATTAGCGTGCGAACGCTGATGCCGATTCACACGCTAATCATTCTTTTCATTGTTTACTGCAAAGTTTCCAACTGCCGCTTCACATCTTGCACAAGGCGCTCGGCATCCCCAGGTCGTCCGACGACATCCGTCACATCCATATCAACAATCAACACCTGAGAGGCATTATAGTAATTCATGACCCAGTCGTCATAACCGGACCATAGGGTACGGTAATATTGTATCAGGGCAGGATCCTGTTCAAAATCACGGCCACGCAGCCCGATTCTATGTAAAACGGTCTCAAACGACCCTTTTAAATATACCATGAGATCCGGTGACTTCTTCGGCAGCTCCTCCAGTTCCTGCATCATGTTTCCGGCCAGGTTCTCGTAGATGGAGAACTCCAAATCGCTGATGCGTCCGAGCTCACGATTCACCTTCGCGAAATACCAATCCTCATAAATGCTTCGGTCCAGGACATTCTTCCTTTGCGTCAACGCTTGTTTGATCGCCTTAAACCGTGTATCCAGGAAATATAATTGCAGAAGAAACGGATACCGCTTCCGTTCAATCTCCTCCGGTGTGGAGGTATAAAATAACGGTAATATCGGATTCTCATCCACACTCTCGAAAAAAACGTCAGAGCCGAGCGACTTCCCGAGCAATGTTGCCACTGAAGTCTTCCCTAGGCCGATCATGCCTCCGACAACTATCACTGCCATGCTTCCCCTTTCTCCTTTACCGCGGGTAGAGTCTCTTGTACAAAGAGAACTGCTCTAGTATAACAAGTTTCCTGTCGAAAAGCACTAGCTAAATTGCATTGGAAAATAGCAGAAACAGCAGGAATTTGTCGAAGTGTGTTGAATTTATTAACCTTATTACGATTGTACCTATCATCGATAGAATATACAGAAATTAGGTGTGGCTATGCCTATTACCATTATTACCGACGGCAGCGCAGATTTGCCGGTCGACATCGTGCAGCAGTGGGGAGTCCGGATCGTCCCGCTGCATGTCAGCTTTGAAGGCAAAAGCTTTGACCTGGAACGCGGCAATGCCGCCTTTTATCAGGAGATGAAAGCCCATTCCATGCTTCCCCAAACCGCGAGTCCTTCCCCGTATGATTTTCTTCAAATCATGGAAGAGCATAAGGACGAGGATATGCTGGTCATAACGATCTCATCCAGTCTCAGCAGCACCTATCAGCATGCGCTGATGGCTGCGGATATGCTGCAAGCGTCCGGGTATAGGGGCAGCTGCAGGGTGCTGGATTCGAAGACGGCATCCTTAGGTTTAGGCTTGCTGGTGTATAGAGCAGCTAGGGAGGGAGAAGCGGCTACCAGCCTTGATGAACTGGCTGATCGATTGAGTAAGGTCATTGAGCGAGCTAAAACCTATTTCAGCCTGGATACCTTAGAGAACGTGATCAAAGGAGGGCGCTTGGATCGTGCGAAAGGCGCCATTGCTTCCGTATTGAACATAAAGCTCGTTATGCAAGCGAGCGAAGCGGGGGCGGTTGAGGTCATCGATAAGGTTCGCGGAACCCCCAAAGCAGTAGGGAGGCTGATGGAAAAACTGGAAGAGGTAAAGGGAAATACCGGCAGCCTTATTTTGGGTATCGCCCACAGCAATTGTAATGAGAGGGCCATAGAGTTTATGAAGCGTGTTGTCAGCGAGTATGCATTTCAGGAGGTTGTCTTTTCCGAGATGGGTCCCGTAATCGGAACGTATGCGGGGGAAGGCGGCATCCTAATGACGTTCTCTTAAACAGAAGAACCCATTCTATTCGGATGGGTTCTTTGCTTTCTCATTCACGGTAAGAAACAGCCAAACGCCGAAGATCAACAGACTGCCTGCTGCAGCCTGGAGCCAAGTAACGGGTTCGCCAAGCAGAAGAAAAGCGAGCAGTGTCGCACCGACCGGTTCTCCGAGAACGCTCATCGAGACTGAGGTGGCACTCATATATTTCAACAACCAATTGAACAAGTAATGACCGAATAGGGTCGGGACGACGGCAAGCAGGAAGAACAAACCCCATTCTTTTGGAGGATATGCACTAAAAGAGTAACCTGCTGCTGCATTATAGAATGCAAGGACGACGGCGGCCAGGACAAAAACGAAGAAGCTGTATACGAATGCGGAGATGTGCTCGCGCAGCGCTTTGCCCACCAGCATGTGAACGGCAACGGCAGCGGTACCTAAGAAGGATAGGACGTCGCCGTACAGAGCGCTGCCCTCCAGCCCCCAATCCCCCCAGCCGATCAGCAATGCTCCGATCATGGCGATGGTCATCCCCAGGATAGCCGAAGCCTTCGTGCGGTGGCCGAACAGCAGGAATGAGCCCAGCATGACGAGCAGCGGCTCCAATGACATGATAGCGGTCGAGCTTGCTACAGTTGTATAACGCAGGGAGCCCATCCAAAGTAAGAAATGAAGTCCAAGGGTAAGCCCGGACCAGAACAAAAGATGCCAGTCCTTCAGGCTGAGCCTCTTAACATCCGGCCAATGCTTCGGTAACAGAGGCAGAAGCAGGAGTGCTGTTAGGAACAGACGGTACATCGCAATGATTGAGACAGGAGCCTCCGACCAGCGGATAAAGATGGAGGAGAAGGAGATGGCGATGATACCAATCAGAATAAGTAACCACAGCTGGGAACGAACAAGTTGCAATCGATTCATGTGATGTCAGGTCTCCAGAGCAAAGTAAAGTTGTAGAACCTTACTAAAATATCAACCTTCGGTAAAAAAATCAAGAGAATTTGGTTGAAGCGGTTAAGCAAGAAGTATAATTCGTTACATGGAAGGCCTTTATATTTTGTCAAGGATTCGCTTGTCTGTTATGATAATCTTAGAGTATTGCAGCAGGAGGGGGAAGAAGCGTAAGATGAGCAAGCGGTTTGTCATCGAAGCGGTTTTGACGGCCATCTATGGGGAATTGATGCTGCCAAGTCAGCCGGTTGATTATATTATTCCTTATTCCACGATAAGGGAGCTTTATGAGCTGAAGGACAGTCCGGAGCCCATAATGCCCGACCCGGCTGATGAGGCTCATGTACGGGTGAAGATTCAAGAGCTGATTGCCTTTTTCGAGGATCCGTTTAATCGCAAAAAAATCGAGAGGGCTCTGGCCGTCCCTTGGAGGATCAGTCCCCCGATGCCGATCAACGATAGGGTCACCTTCACCGTCATGAATTCCTTCGAGGACGCTCAATTCGGTGAAGGATTCGATCCGATTGAAACCGAAATCATCCTCTGTGCCATGAAGGAGAAGGCACCCATTCTAACCGATCAGGTGGAGTTTCTTGAGAAGGCCATCGAATCGGAAATTGCCGCCCAAATCTATGATATCGACGATTTTGAATTTGCAGTGGAAGAGGGCATTTCCTTTGAGGAGTGGAAGTCGTTATAACGACACGAAGAAAGCCAGCCGGCAGATGATATGTTCATCCGTCCTGCTGGCTTTTCTCCTCCAAGTCCGGCGCTTATTGGGATTTCTTGGATACATAGTCACGGACCATTTGGACGGTGACCTGCGAACGCGTGGGGGAAATGCCCTTCATCGCATGTGCATTGATTTGTGCGTTCCAATAGTTAATCTGGTCTACCGTAAAAGCTTGGCCATCCGCGCAAGCAGCTACAGCTTGATCGATGGCTTCCTCGCGCTTCGCTTCCAGCTTAAGAAATTGCTCAAGATGGGAATTTTGCTTCTTCACATGGGAAGTTATTGCTTCATGTACACTCACGGGTAATCTACTCCTCATTCATAACATAACTCGCTGCGCCTATAATACTATAACTGTTTTTACTATACAATAGATCAAAGCAGGGGAGGCTCCTATGCCGGGACACGAAGAGTTATTTGATATATTTGATCACAACGGGATGCGGATCGGAACGGCCGGCCGGACCGAGGTGCACCAAAAGGGATTATGGCACCAAACCTTTCAATGCTGGATTTGGACCGTCAGGGATGAGGGGCCAGTAATATTGTTCCAGCTAAGGCATCCGCAAAAGGATACGTTTCCAGGAATGCTGGACATTTCGTGTGCCGGGCATTTGTCAGCAGGAGAGCGGGTGGAAGACGGCACCCGTGAGCTGGAGGAGGAGCTGGGACTTATTGTCGATTATGAGGACTTGACGTTCTGCGGGATGTATCCTAGCGATAAGGTGCTTGCGGACGGAAGACGCGACTGCGAATTTTGTCATGTATTTCTGTACCGCTGTGACCAGCCGCTTTCAGACTACCGGTTGCAAGCCGAAGAGGTCACAGGGCTGTACGAGATTCCTTTGAGCTGGCTGGAGCTGCTTATCTCAGGAGCAGCGACTTCCATACGCGCATCGGGCGTGGAGCTGAAGCAGGGCCGCCTGATTCCCGTAGTACGAAGCATTTCAGCGGGGGATTTGGTCCCACATGACCGTACCTACTATGAACTTATTCTCAGGCATCTAGAGCAGGGAGACCGCGACCAGTAAGCTATTTCAAGGGATTCCTTACCACTCGGGAAGACGATTAGGTCCAATAGCGTAGGGAAAATCATGTCGATTTTGACAGCAGGTCATGGTATAATTAAGTTGGATTAACTACATATGGCATTCTCGATAAATGGCAAAACTGGCGAAAGCCAGCGACGCAAAGCTAAAGGGACTACAGTGAACAACCATGTCAGCCAGCTGCCGAAGGAATGGGGTCAGTATGAGCGTACCTCCCTTTAGGCATGCATAGGAAAGGGGGGTATTTGTGTTGTCAGCCTTCGTAACCAAGAGACGTAAGGTCAAACGGATTATGATCGTCGATGACTCGATGTTCATGCGAATGATCATAAAAAACATGATTTCGCAGGATTCGGAGTATGAGGTTGTCGCCGAGGCTTCCAACGGAAGCGAGGCCGTTCAAAGGTATGAAGAGTTTTGCCCGGATTTGGTCACGATGGATATCACTATGCCAGAAATGGATGGCGTTACTGCGCTGAAGGAGATCCTTTCCTTGGATCCCGGGGCTAAGGTCATTATGGTCTCAGCCATGGGTCAGCAGTCTTTACTGGTGCAAGCGATTGCAGCTGGAGCTGCAGACTTTATTGTGAAGCCGTTCGATAAACAAAGAATCCAGGATGCATTCGAGCATGTATTAAATAAATAGAGTAGAATGGAGTGGAGGAGCTATGGCGTCAAGTGCAGAAGCAGTACAGAAGGATGTCTATCAGGAGGAAGCTGTTAGCTCCTTGATCATGGAAGAGGTAACCCATTGCCTGAAGCAGTCCACGAAGGAGGAACTCCTTGAGCTGATGGATGCCTTGCAGGTGATTCGCGATTATTTGCAGGAATGCCATTAGGCGTATGAATTGACTTCGGATAGGATATGCTATCCCTCGATAAGGAGGGACAAAGATATGGGCTCTATGGATGAGACGAAGGGAAACCGAGAGCGGGAAGACGTGCAGCCGCATGAACGCCTTGGGCTTCGAAGAGATGATAAACACGGGATGGAAGCGGATATCGATGAGCATGGCGCCATCCAAGAGGATGATCGCCAAGGACTATGGACTTGATTCGCAATAACTCAAGAGGCAGCGTTCGCATGACGATCGCTGCCTCTTTTTTGTCTACATTAGTCTTTGATTGGTCGTTGGAGCCGCTTGGTATTGGGATGCTTGTACCAGTACGTCCATTTGCTGAATGCTCTGCTGCAAGCGCTGTTGAATTTCCATGATGCGTCGCTGCTGAGCTTCCATTTGTGTCTGAACTTGAGACTGCGCCTGCTGCAAATCCTGTTGCACTTGGATGAACTGCTGCTGTACATCGCGAACTTGCTGGGTGAAGTTGCTGAGTCCGTTCATGGCGATCGCCTGCTGGGCTTGACGGGCTTGTTCCATTTGTCTCTGCTGCTGCTGCTCAAGAAATTGCTGATAGGAAGAGTTTTGATTTTGCGGAAACATGGTGAGTACCTCCTGGTTGGTAGAATCCATTGTAACTATATTTTACTGTGTACAGGGAGTAACCGATTTATTCAATTCATTTAGAAACACGGATGATTCGGGCCATCCATGAATAATAAAATAGCAAAAGCTTCACACTAGTTTTGATTTACAGAAAATTACACTTACGATGGAGGAAGTACATTGAAAAAGGCAGCATTGTTTTTCTTAGCGGCAGCGTTAGTATGGAGCTTAAGTGCCTGTGGAGGAAATAACCAGAAGGGTCAGTCTCAAGGTCAAGGTCAAGGCGGCCAAAGTCAAGCCAAACAGACGGGCAGTGACCAAGGGGGCGGAGATCAAGAGCAGAGCAGTGGCGGCGGAAGCCAAGGCGACCAACAAAGCTCCGGCGGCGGTGGCAGTGACAAAAGCGGCTCCGGGAAAGATAAGGAGCAATCCGGCATGGGGCAAGGCGGCTCCGGCGGGGGTCAGGGCGGCGGCTCCGGCGGCGGCGGCGGAACGAAATAAGCAGGAAAGACCGGGCTATCCGGTCTTTTCTTTTTGCCAAAAGGAAATGAATTTGTAAATCAAGGAATAGAGATTGTATGATAGGATTAACTCGTCACATCAGGAGGTACTTATGGCCGAGCTTAGCAAAAGATCCTTCATTCGGACGTACTTTTACTCGTTATCCGTATTCATGCTGCTGATTATCGTGTATCTTTGGTTTACCTCGGGCCATACGATTCCGGAAGCCTATAAGGGGACGGCGGCAGATCCGGCAACCTTCCTCTCCCCGCAGCAATGGGAGCAAAGCGTTGTTTATTCCGCCCTGCGTAACGGCTTATTTTTCCTCAGCTACCCTTGGGAATGGGGCCTTTACCTCATCCTTCTGACGACCGGCCGGGCTCGGAAGTGGCAGGATCGACTCTCCCAATCCGTCCCGATTGCTTTTCTCCGACTGCCTGTTTTCGTACTTCTGCTTCAAGGCGCCGTCTTTCTGTGGTTCCTTCCGCTTCGGATTACCAGCTTTTCCTTGGCCCGATACTATGGGATATCAACACAGTCGATCCCCAGCTGGGTCAAAGACAAACTGATTTCCTTCGGGGTCAATTACGTGCTGATGGTGCTTGTTGCCGCCGTTGCCTTTTGGATCATGGCCAAGGGAGGACGCTGGTGGCTTCGTCTGTGGCTGCTTTCCGTTCCCTTCAGCTTGTTTATGATGTATATTCAGCCCGTCATCATTGATCCTCTGTACAACCCGTTCTCAAGACTATCGGACCCGGTGCTCGAACAGAAAATATTAAGCTTGGCCGCTAAGGCCGAAATTCCCGCCGATCGGGTCTATGAGGTCATGATGTCGGAAAAGACGAATGCCATGAATGCCTATGTGAACGGGATCGGGGGAAGTCTGCGGATCGTCCTGTGGGATACGACGCTGAAGCGTATGGAGGAGCCGGAAATACTCCTTATCATGGCTCATGAGATGGGGCATTACGTGATGCACCATCTGGAATGGAGCGCCTTTGGAGCCGTTGCATCCACATTCGTCGTACTGTGGGCAGGCAGCGTCATACTTCGATATGCCATTGCACGATGGGGGAGAGGGTGGGGAATCGGCAAGCCGAATGAGCCTGCTGCGCTACCCTTGATCCTGCTGCTGATGTCACTCTTAGCGTTTATCGCAAGCCCCGTCTCCAATGCGGTATCGCGCAACGCCGAGCAGGCTGCCGATCAATACGCCTTCGAGCTGATCGGAAGTACGGATGGCGCGGTAAGCATGTATCAGAAGCTGGCCTCCTCCTCGTTAAGCGAAGTGAATCCGCCGTTCTTGGTCAAGCTGTTCACTTCTTCCCATCCGAGCATTATGGAGAGGATCATTCATGCCCAGTCCTTCAAGCACGACTCCTAGCCGTATGCTGCACGTTAGCTTCCTGGCGGGAGTGGCAACGGCACCGACCTTTATGAAGGATTTCGCGGAGAAGCTGTCGCAAATTTATGAAGCAAAAGGGTTTCATGTGATGACGCAGCTTCTCTTTCCGTACGGAGATTGGTACACTTCGCTTTATCGTCAGCTGCACGAGATCCGGAAGGACATGCTGCCCTTCGTACGCAGCGTTAAGCCGGCTTGGCTTGGAGGAAGGCGGTCCGTTAGCGGTATTCTCGAAGCTTACCAAGGGGGAGCTATTTGGCTCGTGGGTCATAGCGGCGGCGGTGTTGCCGGTGTGCATGCAGGCGATCTTCTGCTTCGGGAGCATGGCTTGCCTGTTGAACGAATCATTCAGATCGGCTCGCCCCGCTGCGCGATTCCTCCGTCCTTAGAGGCTTCCTCCACCATGTATATGTACGCAGTGAATATGAAGGGACGACGCACGGATCCGATTACCCGTATAGGCACTTGGGGATGCTGGGAACGAAGCCGAAGCGGAATTCCGGTTTGGAGTCCATATAAATATGCGCCTGACCGCATCGTACCTTTATGTTTACAGGGAGGTCATCCCGATTATTTTCGCAGCGCGGATCCTTATGTTGATGTGGAAGGCAGAAGCAATTTGGAGCACATCCTCCGAACGGTTCAAGAACAGGACCGGGTTACGGAATCGAAGGGGCATATTGAAAAATAAACCCTGTACTCTATAATAGAAATAAACAGCCGAACGCAGGCGTTAAGAAAAAGGAGTCCAATTCGAACGATGAATGAAATTACCATTGTTGAAGCTCGTATGACGCATTCCAAAGAAGACGGGTATATCGGAAACGTCGTATTTCAATTCGACCAGCATCCGAAGCCTTATGAAATCACACTGCACAGCAAGAGCAGGAAGGACTGGAGCTACAGCCTGAGCTTCGCCAAGGAGTCGGGCAGTGAAGAGCTTATCGAGCAGGTGGAAGATGCTCTTGAGGAAGATGATGAACTGTTTGATGCCTTGGTAGAAGCGGCCTCCCGGCAGCTTGCCGCGAACCCATCCTAGACCCGCTGGTCTAGGATTTATTTTTTTTCGCTGGAAATCAGGTTATGAGTTCTATAATTTTGGGAAAAACAATAGGTACAGCCACAAGGGAGGTAACTTCATGGGCGCTTCTTTCTTGCGGGAGCTCGCTAAACAGCTGGATCAGGACGACGTATTCGGACTGGCTGCGCAGTGCGCGTATTATTTTTTGCTTTCGTTATTTCCGTTTCTGCTGTTTATTGTCAGCCTTTTAGGCTATTTGCCGATTACCACAGAAGATGTGCTTGGGCTGGCGCGGGAATACATCCCTCAAGGGGTAGCCTCCGGGGTGGAGGGGCACTTAAGCAGCGTACTGGATGTGCAGAGAGGCGGGACGCTGTCGTTCGGTTTGATTCTCTCTCTTGTCAGTGCAAGCGCGGCAATGAACGCCATCGTCTTTGCGGTGAACAAGGCCTATGGCTTGCCTGAGCGCAGAAGCTTTATCCACTCGAGGTTTCTTTCCATCATGCTGACGATCGGCATGCTGGTTGTGGTCGCTTCCGCACTGCTGCTAAGTGTATTCGGTCACTTCCTCGGCGACCTGTCTCACGAGTACTTGTCCCTATCCATGGACCAGGTCAAGCTGTGGAACGTGCTCCGCTGGTTTATCAACCTGCTTATCCTGTTCCTCGTCTTCCTGGGGATCTACTATATCGCTCCCAATACTTGCTTAGGCTGCAAGGATGTGCTCCCGGGTGCCGTCTTCTCCGCCATGGGCTGGCAGCTAATTTCGGAGGGCTTTTCCTTCTATGTGAACCATTGGGGTAATTATAGTGCGACCTACGGGGGCTTGGGCGGGGTTATCGCACTGCTGACCTGGTTCTATCTTTGCGCTCTGATCATTATTGTGGGCGGGGAGATCAATGCCATGTCGTATCTGTTTAAGAAAAAGAAGACTGCCTGAGGTGATCACATGAGCTTTAGCCGACTTGTAACCGATCGTCAATTCGAGATGGCGTTCCTAACCCATTCCTCCGTCTACGCAAGGCATCGCAAGCATGAGGAATATCATTTTATCGGGGGCTTGGACGGCTTTAACCCTCTGCTTGTCACGGTTTCGGGAACGAAGCTGGAACGAGACGAATACGATTTTTTAATAACAAAATAATTAGGGATGTTTTCCTTTGCCCGAGTAATGTATACTTGTCCTATATACATACATGATGAGGGGCGAGTAGACGATGAGTCAAAATGTGGATTTTGGAAGTCACGGGCGTCATCTATTGCAGAACGATTCGTACGGAGCGGCTGCGTACTGCTTTTATCGGGCGATTCTGGAGGGCAATCCGAACGGGAGCCCCTGGAATGGCATCGTGCTGTCCCTCAGCCTGATGCGCAAGGAGCAAGACTCCATGACGATGCTCGCTCGCTATGGACTGCAAGAGCAGCAGGACTATGACAAGGATATGGTCACCTTTGCCATTATGATTTGGCAGAACAATCCGAAGGTGCTGTACGAGTGGCTTCGTGCCGTAGTGGCTTTCGGCGGTGTGAGTGAGCAGGACAAGAGCATGCTGACGGAAATGGCCGATGATCTGGAGAAGGCCTACCTTGATCTTATTGAAAAACACGGCCAGGAAGCGCTGGATCAGCAGGGCATGGTAGGGCTGAAGGAATTCGCCGCTCGCCGTGTAGAGCTGGATTGGCTGCTCGATGAGGATATCGATAAGATTTTTAACCATCTGAAGGTTTGGACGGAAGACCCCGAGAATGCGCTTCACGGTGTGCGCTTCCTCTGCATGCTGCCCGATCCGCGGAGCGAGAAGCTGCTTCGGCGCGTCGCCCGCAATGAAGAGATCGATCCGAAGGTAAGAACGCATTCCCTCTTGGCTATGCGATGGCTCGGCATCCGCGGCAATGCCCGCATCTCGAAGTTCGGCGAATCGTTCGTCATCGATCTGAATGAGCCGAAGCCGGAGCTTACGGTTTCGGTTCCACAGGCGTTTAAGCCGGCACTCGACCGGATGAAGCTGTGGATGGCGAAGCAGCAGGGCTTTGTGTCGCAGGAGGAATATGAAGCACACGCATCGACGGATGAAGCGACACTGCCGGAAGAGCTGGAATCAAAGGTGAATGAAGCGGATATCCCGGGAATTCTGCAGGAAGTGGCGCATATGCTGATCCGTTCGGCCTATGACCAGTACTATCCGTTAGTGCCTACGGTAACAGGCACCCGCGAGTGGGGCGCTGCCTTCCTGATGCTGATGAAGGATTATGCGAAGGGCTTCAGCATCGAATGGCCGTACGGCGAACCGGAGCTCACCGAAGTGAGTGCGCAGCACCGCAATTGGCTGCTATCGGCCAGTCCGGATTTCTATGCGAGCATCGAAGCCGCCAGAAGCCAAAGTGCCGTACAGAACGGCCAGGCGTAGAAGGGAGAGCCGCTATGCCGCAGCTGCTTGTAAGAGGTATAAGTGTGGAGGGCACTCGGAGGATTTCCGGACCGTTGATCCGGGAGCTTGCTGAAATATGTCAATGCGGAACCGACAATTTCATGCTGGAATGCCTGAACACGGTATCCCTATTCGAGGGGGAGGAAGTAGCCTCCTTTCCTTTCATTGAGGTTGCATGGTTCGAGCGGGGAAAGGAAATCCGGGATCGCTTCGCTGCGGCTGTCACGAAGCATGTGCAGTCGCTGGGCGTTGCCGATATGGAGGTCGCCTTCATCGCCTACGATGAAGATAAGTATTATATTAACGGGAAACCGTGTAAGTAATGAGGAGTCAGCCTTGTCATGCAGATGATAAGGCTGTTTTCTTTTCATCTGAATCTTAAAGGACATTCGGAGGCGAGCGGTACGGTGAAGTTTATCCAACCCATGATAGTGAGCCAGGGGGAAGAGGTTTTCGATGACGATGACTATTTGTTCGAGCCCAAATGGGACGGATATCGCCTGCAGCTTCATAAGAGTGGACAACGGCTTGAGGCGTATACACGTTCGGGCGAGAATGTAACGGAGAAGCTGCCTGAGCTCCAAGCGGCCGTAAGCTGCATTAAGGCTAACGAGGCAGTACTTGACTGTGAAGCCATCTGCTTGCAGGAAGGAAAGCCGGTATTCGATGATATGGCCTACCGGATGCGGATTCGGCTGCCAATGAAGGTCTCCCATGCGGTACGAACCCATCCGGTTACGTTCGTTGCGTTTGACCTATTGAGGCTGAATGAGGAATCGCTGATGCATTGTCCTCTTATAGATCGAAAACAGAGGTTATCCCGAGTCATAGAGCTTTGTCCCGCTCTTGTAGCGACGATGTTCGTGGAGGGGCAGGGCACAGCCATGAGCCGGCTAACGAGGGATCAAGGCCTGGAGGGTCTTGTGGCCAAGAAGAAACGTTCCTTGTATCAACCGGGTGCAGTATCCGCCGACTGGTTGAAATTCAAGCATGAGCGAAGCCTGGATACGCTTGTGCTCGGATATAAGGAGGAGCCGCGGTTTGCCTTGATTGTAGGCGTACATTTCCGGACGGTTCGCAATAAACCGGTCGCTACGGTAGAGAGAGGTATTTCGGAAGAGGACAAAGAACGATTCCTAACGATGGCGGCAGCACTTCCCACCCGAAAGGAAAACGGAATCCATTGGTTGGAGCCGCGAATGTGCTGCAGGATTACTTATCGGGACCGGAATGACAGACATCAGCTGGGCATGACGGCGTTTCAGCAATTTTTGCCGGACAAGCCACCGGAGGAATGTGTATGGGGCTATAAGTAAAGCTGTTGAAAGGCGTCCACAGCTTCCCCATGACAGCATTCATGACCGCCGTTACTGGTCACATGACCCTTCGCTGGATATGATTGGATATATTCACAGTGATTGGGGAGGCTTAAGATGAGAGGTTCAAGTTATGATGTGGTCGTTGTCGGTTCCCGCGTTGCCGGCTCTTCGCTTGCGTATGAGCTATCCAAGGAAGGCTATGAGGTGCTGCTGGTAGATCGCAACACGTTTCCAAGCGATACGCTTTCGACGCATAATATGTTTAACAATACCGTGATCATGCTGCGAGAGATGGGCGTACTGGATCGACTATTAGAGACCAATACGCCGACGTATCGCCGGGCGCGGGTAGAATTCGGTCCCTCGGTCATTGACGGAATGATCCCTGAAATCGATGGAGAGTCCCGCTGCTTGTGCATAAGACGCACGTATCTGGATCACATTCTGCTGGAGCATGCCAAGTCGCAGCCTGGTGTAACGGGCATCGAAGGCTTTCGAGTTACCGACCTGGTAACGGAAGGAGGCGAGGTGCGCGGGGTCATCGGCAGGCACCGGGACGGACGTCAGGAAACCTTCGAGGCCAAGCTGGTGGTTGGCTGCGACGGCCGGTTGTCCGCGATTCGCCAGCTGGCAGCGAGTGAGCGTAAACTGGCAATCCCAACGGACTTTGCTTCGTACGTCGGGTATGTTGCCGGTTATAAGCAGGAAGGGGAACGGCATGTAGAGTTTTACAAATGGGATGACAAGCTCTTCATCGCGTTTCCTACCAGCGACGATCTGTTTGTCGTAGGGGTGATGTTTCCTTTGACTTCCCAGGCTTGGCTGGAGCGGTTCAAGTCCGATGCGGAGCTAAGCTTCCGGCAGATCGTTGCCGAAGGGTTCCCGCATACCAGCTTGCCGGCCCGGTTGTCGGAGGTCCGTTTCGTTGAACAGATCAAAGGCTTGCACGGCTATGATAACGACTGGTATCAAGGAATGGGGCGAGGCTGGGCGCTGCTTGGGGATGCGCTTACCTTCAAGGATCCGGCCGTCGGTCAAGGGATTCATGACGCAATATACGGCAGCCGTACGTTAACTCGGATTTTGACTCAAACCGGCAGGGAGAATTGGAGCTCCAGCTGGGATGCTATGAGTCAAGCGTATCAAGCGGAGATGGAAACGAAGCTGATGTCGCGCTTCCATATGGGCTGTCAGCTTACGAAGAACGTACACGTGTCTGCCGAAGAGGCTGCCGTGAACCGGCTGATCGGGTCGGATGTCGAAGCTACCCGCACTTTTCTCGGGCTGTATAATTATACGAGGGAACCTGCAGATCTAGAGCGGGAAATCGGCCGTTTGCTGAGCGGAATGTCTCAGGTCTAATGAGTATATTTAAGAAGAAGCAAGCGCTCTTAGCGGGAGTGCTTGCTTTTTACTTTGTTCCAATACATAATTTGGATGGAGAGAGGAGCTGACGGATGATGTTATTGGAGCAAGTTGTTGAAAAAGCGAAAGTAGTGGCGATGAAGGCGGCAAGGGAAGCCGGAGCCTTGATCAAATCGAGATTCGACGGCTCTTACCGTTTATCGGAGAAGGATGCGCATGGCGATGTGGTCACGGAAGTGGATCACCTGGCGGAAGAAATCATGCTGCGTGCGATAGAGCAAGCGTTCCCGGACCATCACGTCCACAGTGAAGAGGCCGGCGACCGTGGGCCGGACAGCGATTGGCTATGGCTCATTGATCCGCTGGACGGAACGAATAATTACGTCATCGGTCTCCCGGTGTTCTCGGTTTCCGTCACATTGATGTACAAGCGCGTACCTGTGTTTGCTGTGATCTACGAGCCGATGGTCGATCGGATGTACGTTACCGGGAAAGGGATGGGAGCCTTTTGCAATGATGTCCGGATGACCGTACGGAGCCGTCCTGAGCTGCGTAAGGGGACCGTGGGCTGGATTCAGGGACATGCCGTGCAAAATGATGCCAAGGCAGTCTCCCTGCGCAGACAAGTGGATGTCCATTTTAAAAGAATGATGAGGCTATGGGCGCCAACCCTGCAATGGTGCATGCTGGCCAAGGGGGACCTGAACGGAATTATCGTTTATAATTCCGAAGGAGACGATCTGTATTCCGGGCTGTTGATGGTCCAGGAATCCGGCGGGATTGTTGTAGATTTTCAAGGAAATCCGTTCCAAGGCATGATACAGGAGCCATATTTGCTTGCCTGTCATCCGCAGCATTTAGACGAATTCCTACATTTTGTCAAGCTTGCTGTCAAGTAAAACGGAAAAACCGCGATTCCTGCGCTTCCCCGGGAAATGAGAGATGGCGAAGCGGAAATATTGCCCAAGCTTTGGGGCTTGATTTTGGGGCAGGAGAATGGTAGTGTGATTAATAAAGATGAGACCATGTCCGGTAAGTATGCCAGGTCATGGTCTTTGTTGTATGATAGGCGATACGTCTCTCGGAGAAAGGGGGACCGACATGAATTACATTGTGATTGATTTGGAATTCAACGGTCGCAGACATTACGATATTTATCCCATGGAAATCATCGAGCTTGGTGCAGTGAAGCTGAATGAGAAGCTCGAAATCATAGATATGTTTCAAAGCTATATTAAGCCGAAATATCCGATTAATCGATTTGCACTCGAATTTTGCGGGATTCAGGAGAAGACCTTGAAAGAAGCGGAGCCATTTACACAAGTGATTGATAGATTTCGCAGGTTCTGCGGTGAGGAATTTATTGTTTTTGCCTGGGGCTGCAGCGACTTCTTCAGTCTATTCGTAGATTGCCGGGTCAATGAAATCGATAATGATTGGCTGACGCAGCGCCTTGTGGACATGTCCAAGCCGTTCGAGGGAGGGCTGCAGCAGGCGCTCGCTACACATGAGCTTCCTTCGCTCGGACAGCATCACTCCGCTTTGGACGATGCCTTGAATGCGGTTCAGCTTCTTAAGCTTAAACCAGAGATCGTGCAGCACACTCATTATTATCGACCTGATCCGATGAAGCTGGTAACCGGCGGAATTAAAAAATGGATTTTGATGTCGCTGGATAAAGCGGCGGCCGAGGGGCATGTGCTTCGATGGGAGGAATTTGTCTCTAACGGGCAAACGCTGGCTTATTCGAGGATCATGCATTTAACCGAGCAGGAACTTCAAATGGTGAAAGTGCTGTTTATTAAATATTTTAAACAAAAATACGGACGCAAAGTGAAGCTTCAACCGGTATAAACATCGGCTTGGCAGCATACCGAACGGGAGACCTGGAATATGGACAGCGGCGGACAAGTGTCATTTATGGGAATGCGAATGGGCAGGGAGGCGTGGCATAATTTCCGATGGGATTTTGCCGCGGCTTCTTTGTTTAGTTTGTTTAATGTGGTGTTCAATCAGTTCTATATTCCGCTGGCCATTCAGCAGGGGGCGTCGGATTTTCAGGTGGGTCTGCTGGCGGCAGCTCCTGCGATCGGACTGACGTTTTCGCCCTTGTGGTCAGGCTTTATTCAACAGGGTGCTCCGAAATGGTATTTTTTCTGGCCGAATCTAATCGGGCGTTCACTGATCATTATCCCTGTTCTGTTTTATAACTCCTGGGTTTTCGTAGGGTTTGCGCTATTCTTTCATCTCCTGATGGGCATCCAAGCTCCGGCCTATGCCTCGCTTATGACTCGCATTTATCCGGCGGAGCTTCGCGGCCGGTTGATGGGGAATGTACGGGTAGTTATGGGGCTCCTGATGATTCCTCTTGCTTACGTGATCGGTCAATGGATTGACTCGTCCGGCGGCTCGGGTCCCTTGATGGCTGCGGCGGTCAGCGGTTTTATTTCCGTGCTTGCTTTTCTCCGGATCCGGGAGATTCCCTCTCTTGTGGATAAGGCCGGCGATCGGAAGCAGAGGGTATCCTTTGCAGATCAATGGCACATTTTAAAAGGCAATCGGGGGCTGCTCTTGTTTTTAACCGCAACCACGATTTCAGGCTTCGGCAATATGCTCGCAAGTCCGCTTTATTCCATTATCCAGGTCAGCCATCTGGGGTTAAGCAATTTGGAAATCGGATATATCCGCATGTCTTACTTCACCTGTCTGCTCTTGTCTTACTTCATTATGGGCTGGGTGATCGATCGTTATTCGCCACGCGTCGCCATGTGTTTCGGTACGTTTGCTTACGCTTTAGTGCCGCTGTTATACGGGCTCGGCGGCACTTACCCGGCGGTCATAGCCGCAGGTGGATTACAAGGCTTCGGTGACGCCATTTGGGATATCGGGTGTATGGCTTACGTATTTCGATTAGCTCCGGGTCGGGAAGCCGTCGTCTTTGGCTTGCACTTAATGCTGTTCGGGATTCGGGGGACCATCGGGCCGCTGTTAAGCACATCGCTCGGAGGTACGGTATCGTTCGAATTGCTGCTGCTGTTTGCAGCAGGCTGCGCGGCGGTAGGCTGTTTGTTATTTGTTTTAAATCGAGTGAGGTCGGTATCGACGGAAAATGGCGTCGGGATGTAATCGAACTCCGCTGCAGTGCCTTGGTGATCGGGTACTGTGCGGAGTTTTTTTGCTTTAATATTTAATGTAGCTAACAAATGGATGGTTTTGGCGGTTGAACAGGGGCAGGGCACGTGATATATTGTTACTCCGGCCGCGGGAGCGGTCGACGCGATGGAGGATTGGTTGTCAGAAACTGGCGGTTGATTCGACAAATCCTACGTGATATATTGTTACTCCTGCCGCTTGGTCGGTACGGAGATGTGAGAGAAATTGTCCTTTGAAAACTGAACAACGAGAGAGTGAAGATATAACGAATCTTCGGATTCGTGCTAGCTTTGAACATGAGCAAGTCAAACTACTTTATTGGAGAGTTTGATCCTGGCTCAGGACGAACGCTGGCGGCGTGCCTAATACATGCAAGTCGAGCGAGGGTCTTCGGACCCTAGCGGCGGACGGGTGAGTAACACGTAGGCAACCTGCCTGTAAGACCGGGATAACTACCGGAAACGGTAGCTAAGACCGGATAGATGGCTTCTCCGCATGGAGGAGCTTGGAAACACGGTTCCGAATTTATTCGAGGGCTGTGGCTTACAGATGGGCCTGCGGCGCATTAGCTAGTTGGTGGGGTAACGGCTCACCAAGGCGACGATGCGTAGCCGACCTGAGAGGGTGATCGGCCACACTGGGACTGAGACACGGCCCAGACTCCTACGGGAGGCAGCAGTAGGGAATCTTCCGCAATGGACGAAAGTCTGACGGAGCAACGCCGCGTGAGTGATGAAGGTTTTCGGATCGTAAAGCTCTGTTGCCAGGGAAGAACGTTCCGGGGAGTAACTGCCCTGGAAATGACGGTACCTGAGAAGAAAGCCCCGGCAAACTACGTGCCAGCAGCCGCGGTAATACGTAGGGGGCAAGCGTTGTCCGGAATTATTGGGCGTAAAGCGCGCGCAGGCGGTCTTTTAAGTTTGGTGTTTAAGCCCAGGGCTCAACCCTGGTTCGCACTGAAAACTGGGAGACTTGAGTGCAGGAGAGGAAAGTGGAATTCCACGTGTAGCGGTGAAATGCGTAGAGATGTGGAGGAACACCAGTGGCGAAGGCGACTTTCTGGACTGTAACTGACGCTGAGGCGCGAAAGCGTGGGGAGCAAACAGGATTAGATACCCTGGTAGTCCACGCCGTAAACGATGAGTGCTAGGTGTTAGGGGTTTCGATACCCTTGGTGCCGAAGTAAACACAGTAAGCACTCCGCCTGGGGAGTACGCTCGCAAGAGTGAAACTCAAAGGAATTGACGGGGACCCGCACAAGCAGTGGAGTATGTGGTTTAATTCGAAGCAACGCGAAGAACCTTACCAGGTCTTGACATCCCTCTGAATACGGTAGAGATATCGTAGGCCTTCGGGACAGAGGAGACAGGTGGTGCATGGTTGTCGTCAGCTCGTGTCGTGAGATGTTGGGTTAAGTCCCGCAACGAGCGCAACCCTTGATTTCAGTTGCCAGCATTAAGTTGGGCACTCTGAAGTGACTGCCGGTGACAAACCGGAGGAAGGTGGGGATGACGTCAAATCATCATGCCCCTTATGACCTGGGCTACACACGTACTACAATGGCCGGTACAACGGGCAGCGAAGGAGCGATCTAGAGCGAATCCTTAGAAGCCGGTCTCAGTTCGGATTGCAGGCTGCAACTCGCCTGCATGAAGTCGGAATTGCTAGTAATCGCGGATCAGCATGCCGCGGTGAATACGTTCCCGGGTCTTGTACACACCGCCCGTCACACCACGAGAGTTTACAACACCTGAAGTCGGTGGGGCAACCTGAGCCGCCCCAAAAAGTGAAGACTATGCTTCGCAGCGTAATCCGAGTACTTTTCGGGGACCCCGGATTGGGAGCCAGCCGCCGAAGGTGGGGTAGATGATTGGGGTGAAGTCGTAACAAGGTAGCCGTATCGGAAGGTGCGGCTGGATCACCTCCTTTCTATGGAGTCCATGATGGCTGCAGGCCATCGGACATAAAAGCTGACAACTGACATCGTTCCACGATGTAACAGTTGCAGCGAACTCACTCTCCTCGTTGTTCAGTTTTGAAAGGTGCAATGCCTTTCTGTACATAGGATGTTTTGCTTCGCTGAAGGAATAACGGACTTTCAGGACGTTATTCTAATGAAATAACAGCGAGAAGCTGGAATAACGGTTTATCAGACCGCTATTTCGGCGAAAACAAGGCAAAACCGCTCCACAATCGCGTTACAGCAGAAAATAACGGTTCGAAAGTCCGTTATCTGCCTCTGACCGATTCCAAAACCGCAAATAACGTTCTCAAAGTCCGTTATTGTGCGAGCACCCTCTGGCAAATCTTGATGCTTGCATCGAAGATTGCAGACGTGCTATGATAACCTTCCTGCCGCGGTAATGCGAGCAGCGAAGAACAATCCTTGTTCCTTGAAAACTGGATATCGAAACAAAGCAAAATGTCGAAACATCTATACGATGTGATGATTGAGCGCATGCGAGATCATCAATCTTTTAGCTGAGGTTAAGCTAATAAGAGCACACGGAGGATGCCTAGGCACCAGGAGCCGAAGAAGGACGTGGCGAACGACGAAATGCCTCGGGGAGCCGTAAGCAGGCTTTGATCCGGGGATGTCCGAATGGGGGAACCCGCGTGAGGTAATACTCACGTACCACACAGTGAATACATAGCTGTGTAGGAGGCAGACGAGGGGAACTGAAACATCTAAGTACCCTCAGGAAAAGAAAACAAAAGTGATTCCGTCAGTAGCGGCGAGCGAAAGCGGAACAGCCCAAACCAAGGGGCTTGCCCCTTGGGGTTGTAGGACGTCAATGTGAGTGCAGGTTGGTAGGCGAACAGGTCTGGAAAGGCCGGCCAAAGTGGGTAACAGCCCCGTAACCGAAAGCAACTGAGACTCTAGACGGATCCTGAGTACGGCGGGACACGTGAAACCCCGTCGGAATCCGGCAGGACCATCTGCCAAGGCTAAATACTCCCTGGTGACCGATAGTGAAGCAGTACCGTGAGGGAAAGGTGAAAAGAACCGCGGGAGCGGAGTGAAAAAGAACCTGAAACCGTGTGCTTACAAGAAGTCAGAGCTCGTTAATGAGTGATGGCGTGCCTTTTGTAGAATGAACCGGCGAGTTACGTTTACGCGCAAGGTTAAGGTGAGAAGCCGGAGCCGCAGCGAAAGCGAGTCTGAATAGGGCGACTAAGTACGTAGACGTAGACCCGAAACCGTGTGATCTACCCCTGTCCAGGGTGAAGGTGCGGTAACACGCACTGGAGGCCCGAACCCACGAATGTTGAAAAATTCGGGGATGAGGTGGGGGTAGCGGAGAAATTCCAATCGAACTCGGAGATAGCTGGTTCTCCCCGAAATAGCTTTAGGGCTAGCCTCGGGTGATGAGTCGCGGAGGTAAAGCACTGATTGGGTGCGGGGCCCGCCAAGGGTTACCAAGTCCAGTCAAACTCTGAATGCCGCAGACTTTAACCCGGGAGTCAGACAGTGAGTGCTAAGATCCATTGTCAAGAGGGAAACAGCCCAGATCATCAGCTAAGGTCCCCAAGTGTGTGTTAAGTGGGAAAGGATGTGGAGTTGCAAAGACAACCAGGATGTTGGCTTAGAAGCAGCCACCATTGAAAGAGTGCGTAATAGCTCACTGGTCGAGTGACTCTGCGCCGAAAATGTAACGGGGCTAAACACACCACCGAAGCTATGAGTCCAGGTGCAAACAAGTTTGCAGCGAGGGCAGTAGGGGAGCGTTGTAACAGCGGTGAAGGTTGATCGTGAGGACAGCTGGAGCGGTTACAAGTGAGAATGCCGGTATGAGTAACGAAAAGACAAGTGAGAATCTTGTCCGCCGTAAGCCTAAGGGTTCCTGAGGAAGGTTCGTCCGCTCAGGGTAAGTCGGGACCTAAGGCGAGGCCGAAAGGCGTAGTCGAAGGACAACAGGTTGAAATTCCTGTACCACCGTGAACCGTTATGAGCAATGGGGTGACGCAGAAGGATAGTGACGCGGACTGATGGATGTCCGTCCAAGCAGCGAGGCTGGTTAGTAGGCAAATCCGCTAACCATAAGGCTGGGCTGTGATGGGGAGCGAAATTATAGTAGCGAAGGTCATGAGTTCAAGCTGCCAAGAAAAGCCTCTAGCCAGGGAGAAGGTGCCCGTACCGCAAACCGACACAGGTAGGCGAGCAGAGCATGCTAAGGCGCTCGGAAGAACTCTCGTTAAGGAACTCGGCAAAATGACCCCGTAACTTCGGGAGAAGGGGTGCCTCGGTAGGGTGAATAGCCCGAGGGGGCCGCAGTGAAAAGGCCCAAGCGACTGTTTAGCAAAAACACAGGTCTGTGCGAAGCCGTAAGGCGAAGTATACGGGCTGACGCCTGCCCGGTGCTGGAAGGTTAAGGGGAGCGGTTAGGAGTAATCCGAAGCTGTGAACCGAAGCCCCAGTAAACGGCGGCCGTAACTATAACGGTCCTAAGGTAGCGAAATTCCTTGTCAGGTAAATTCTGACCCGCACGAATGGCGTAACGACTTGGGCGCTGTCTCGACGAGAGATCCGGTGAAATTTTAATACCTGTGAAGATGCAGGTTACCCGCGACAAGACGGAAAGACCCCATGGAGCTTTACTGCAGCTTGATATTGGACTTTGGTACGATCTGTACAGGATAGGTGGGAGCCTAGGAAGCCGGAGCGCCAGCTTCGGTGGAGGCGCCGTTGGGATACCACCCTGATCGTATCGGAGTTCTAACCTGGCACCCTGATCGGGTGCGGGGACAGTGTCAGGTAGGCAGTTTGACTGGGGCGGTCGCCTCCTAAAGAGTAACGGAGGCGCCCCAAGGTTCCCTCAGAATGGTTGGAAATCATTCGAAGAGTGCAAAGGCATAAGGGAGCTTGACTGCGAGACATACAGGTCGAGCAGGGACGAAAGTCGGGCTTAGTGATCCGGTGGTACCGAATGGAAGGGCCATCGCTCAACGGATAAAAGCTACCCTGGGGATAACAGGCTTATCTCCCCCAAGAGTCCACATCGACGGGGAGGTTTGGCACCTCGATGTCGGCTCATCGCATCCTGGGGCTGAAGTAGGTCCCAAGGGTTGGGCTGTTCGCCCATTAAAGCGGTACGCGAGCTGGGTTCAGAACGTCGTGAGACAGTTCGGTCCCTATCTGTCGCGGGCGTAGGAAATTTGAGAGGAGCTGTCCTTAGTACGAGAGGACCGGGATGGACGTACCGCTGGTGTACCAGTTGTCTCGCCAGAGGCACGGCTGGATAGCCAAGTACGGAAGGGATAAGCGCTGAAAGCATCTAAGCGTGAAGCCCCCCTCAAGATGAGATTTCCCAGTATGTAAGACCCCTTGTAGACGACGAGGTAGATAGGTTCGGGGTGGAAGCGCGGCAACGTGTGGAGCTGACGAATACTAATCGGTCGAGGGCTTATCCTACAAGCATATGACATTTGCTGAAGTTTCGAATCCAGTTTTTAGGGTGCAACGAACTGCATCCAATTTGGAGAGATACCCAAGCGGCTCAAGGGGACCCTCTGCTAAGGGGTTAGACTGCGTAAGCGGTGCGAGGGTTCGAATCCCTCTCTCTCCGTAGCATTTAAGCATTTACACCTAGTTCAAGTACCTGTACAGGTAGGAACTAGGTGTTTTTGTTTTTCAGGAACACTGATTCAAGAAGTACATATGCTGAACTATATAGCATAGGAAGAGTGATTCTATGGGCATTCGATTTCAAACTGAGATCAAAATTAACCTGAAAGCCATCTTGAGAGATTCAATTCTTCTCGTTTCGGAGAAAGAGATCAAAAAGGAAATAAGGGCTATCGTGTTGTTTTGGGCTGAGCAGCGGTTGATTGAAGAGGGCTGGCCGCTTCCAAGCAGCACGAAGGATATCCGAGAGCATCTCATTGAAAACTCGATGATCAGCGAGGAGGATGGGACCTTTACCTTCATGGAGCCGGAGCTGGATGAGGCGGATGGATAATAGAAGGGGGCGGAAGGTAACACTATGGCAAAAAGAATCATCGGCATCGGCACAGCTGCGAAATACTGCTGCAGATAAGAAAGGAGCACCATGATCTATATTTATAACGATTTCGGCGGAACCCACTCTACTGTCATGGCAGCGACTTATCACTTGCAAAAATTGCCCCAGGACCGTGAACCAACGAGGCAGGAGATTTTGACAGCCCATAACTTCAACGAGCTGGTGTACTCGGACCGGGGGAAGCTATTTTTTCATGGGACGGATGAAGACGGAAATAAGGTGTACACGATGGGAAGGGGCAGGTCCAAAATTCTCGTGCCGGGGATCTACCATCTGCTGCTGATGCTTGAGAAGGAAGGGGCGCTGAACGATAAAATCATCCTGTCCAACACATCGCCGACGGTTCCGCTGGCACTTACGTTCGGCGGACTGACCTCACGCTGGCTAAAAATCGATTGGATCGGCGTCCCGCTCCTCGTGAAGGGGATCAAGCAAGCCTATCAAGATATCATCCGTCTAGTCCACCATACCAAGGACGCGGCCGGGCGTTCGGATGAGCGGATCCTACTGCTTGAAAATAAACAGTTTAAATAAGCCGCCATGGATATATTGATGAACCCGAATCAATTGGAACATACGTTTCTAGATGTAAATGGCGTCCGTCTACATATCGTACAAGCAGGGCCTGAAGAAGGACCTTTATTCATCCTCCTGCATGGCTTCCCCGAATGCTGGTTCGGCTGGAGGTATCAGCTGCCTTACTTGGCTGGTAAAGGATACAGGGTGTGGGCTATCGATCAACGCGGCTATAACGAAAGCGAGAAGCCAAAAGAGCTTGGCTCCTATCGTTTGAACGAGCTGGCTCAGGATGTGGTGGAGTGCATTAGGGCATCCGGAAAATCCAAAGCCATTGTAGCAGGTCATGACTGGGGAGGCATCGTTGCGTGGCATGTAGCGGCGGTCGCGCCCGAGCTGCTGGACCGTCTTATTATTCTCAATGCACCTGAGCCGTCTGTGATGATAAGGCATCTGCTTACTCATCCTAACCAGATGGCGAAAAGCTTGTATATTTTGTTTTTTCAACTGCCGTGGCTTCCGGAGTGCTTGGCCCGATGGAAGAACTGGTCCCTCCTGAAGACGATGATGCAAAAATCAAGCCGGAAGGGTACCTTCACAGCGGGTGATCTGAAGTCATACCAGGAGGCTTGGTCCGAACCAGGAGCCTATCGCTCCATGCTCAACTGGTACCGTGCGCTAGTAAGAAGATCTCTGCCTTCCATCAGGGAGCGGAAAAACATTCACGTTCCCACATTAATCTTATGGGGAATATACGATTCCTTTCTGGACCCGGTGCTGGCCAAGTTAAGCAAGGAGAGATGCGAGAATGGGCAGCTGGTATATTTGGAAGCTACTCATTGGGTTCAACATGAGCAATATGATCAGGTGAATGAACGGATGGACCGGTTTATACGAACGGATAGCCACTGAGTTTCGTCCTGAATGGGACATGCTTGGGGGCTATTCTATTTTTTACAGGGTCAGGGTGATATAATTTGATGAATAGGTAGAGAGAATGGACGAACAGGGGTTGGATGCAAATGATAACTCGTCGCAAAAAGAACCCGAAATGGCTCCTTATCGCGTTGACAGGGGCGCTTCTGGGAGGTGGAGTAGGGGCGTATATGGCACAAACCTACCCACTGACTGTAAAAGATACTGCACCAAATACACCGCAATACAGGGTGGCAGATGAATTTCGCATGCTGGACTTGGACCGTGGCTGGATACGGTATGCGGATGGATTGGAGATGACAGCCGACGGCGGGATGACGTGGCAGCGTACGGATGCCGTCCCCGCTGGCGGATCGACCGAGCTTGATTCAGCGGTGCCGCCGCTGTGGGATCCGCCCGCGAAGACACTGACGATGCTTACATTTCAAACAAAAGAATTTCCGGTCAAACAATCCCAGTTTTATACGGAGCAAATCGGTTGGGCGATTGTGGAACAGGAAGGTGAGCTGGGCGGCAAGCTATTTTATACGTCAGACGGCGGTAAGACATGGGAAACCGAACCAACCGCCGAGATCAGAGAGGCAATTCGTCAAGAGAAGCAGCTGCGGGAGCAGTGGAAGAGGGAAGCTCCGCTGTATGCTTCTCTAGAGCAGGTCAAGCAAGTCGCCCGAACCGAATGGCTGCTGCTGCCTAACACAGCATCTCCCGGGGATGTCATCCTTGTTCGCCATGCGAAGCCGGGAAATGTCGAATGGCAAGGAAAGACCTATCCGTTGCAGCCTTTCGGAGCCGGTTATTTTACGTATCTTCCTATTGGCGCCGGAGTCAAGCCTGGGGAATACCGCATCGGCGACCAAAGCTTAAAGATTGCTGCCAAAAGCTTCCCGACACAGCATCTGCAGGTATCTGAGCAGCTGGAGAGCATGCGGCAGGATACCAAGCGTATTCAAGCGGACCAAGTCAAAATCGATGCCGCGCGCAGCCAATCCGAGCCGGAATTTTTGTTTAACCGTCCCTTCGTCATCCCGGTAGAAGGAAGGCTTACCACCCCCTTCGGGCATACAAGGTACGTAAATGGGAAGCTTAGCGGCTCTCACCTTGCACTGGATCTTGCGGCGAAGCAGGGAACGCCCATTCAGGCAACCAATGACGGTGTAGTCGCCCTTGCGGACAACATGTACTTGACTGGAAACTCCATTTATATTGACCACGGGATGGGATTGTTTTCCCAATATGCCCATTTATCGGAGCTGCAAGTCAAGACAGGGGACCGTGTAAAGCGCGGCGATATCATCGGTCTCGTCGGATCGACGGGATTTTCTACGGGGCCTCATCTTCATTTTACGTTCTGGGCACATAATGTTCCTGTGAATCCCAACCTGTTTTTTGACACCGTGCCATTTCATTGGGGCGCCAAGGCACAGCCATAACCGGTCACATGATAAGCTGCATTCGTTCTGACGTATACGTTGGTTACGGATGCAGCTTTTTAATTTACCGCGGAATTGGAATAATAAGCTAAACTGAGAGGGGGAGTAATAATGCAAGAGGAAATGTTGATGGACCTGAAGCAGCTTGTCCGTGAGCTCAAGGAAAAAGAGGCGGAAAAAACCTATATTCTCCCGGAGGAAGTCATACTAGCAGTGAAGCGTGTCAAGCATCTGGAGGGTTTCCTCTATGATATCCTCCACATAGTTAGCGGAAGCGGAGGAATTCGACTTGGAAGTCTGCTGCGCAGGGAATTCGGCATCCGGGCGGAGCTTGCCGATCACATGGGGCAGTGGGCCAGGTACAGCAAGGAGCGCTTCGAGGACGAGCTTCATGATGCGATTGATCGGGCGGAAATTCGTGCGGGAAAGCAGGAATTGTTTTTTACCGGGTCGGCCGGCAAAAAAGAATCCTCCGAGGCGCTACAGCTGCTTCAAGAAATTGCTCATATTGCGATAAGGATCCAGCTGAACCCCGAACGAATACGCGCGGAAGCTTACATAGAACTGCTGGAGCTGCTGCTCCGGTACTACGATCTGCCCTTTACCGAGCCGAAGGGGGACGTAAACGGTTATCGCGGGCTGCTTGCGGCTGATCGGCTGCTTGCTATGGCTGGAGGCCAAGAAGATATCGCGGAGGAGCTTCGAGCCTTCGCCAGACAATGGTATCAGAGCTCACCCTATACGTTCTTTGAGGAGAAAGAAAGCTATCTTTCCCATGAGTATGTCGTGCCCTATTTGTATTTATTGACCGAAGTGCAGCTGGATCGGCTTCGCGCCGGTTACATTGGGTATGTGCAGGATGAGGTTCGGAAGCTGAAAGCGAAGCCGGAGCTGCATAGAGCGGAGTACTTACTATCGATGCTTGAAGCGGTGTTAAGCTGGTAGGCACCCCCTTCTTAAGGTCGATAGGGCTTCAACCCGATCCTCACTCCAGCCGGTTTATTCCTGCGCAGAAGCCTCAGCATGCTGAGACGTCCTTGTCGATCGGCGGTATGAAGTATGATGTGTTTGGGAAACCGCCGGCTTTGTACGATATAACGTGCCGCTTCCGATCCTTTCGGCCTCCCGGGTCCGAGATTATAGTCAAGCGAGAGTACATGGATCCGGTGCTTGCGCAAAAGCCTGATGCAGTCGGAAGCCGATCTTGCTACTCGAAATCCCCTGGGGCAAGGCCTTCGGTCATCCAGAAACAATTTCATTGTCGTTTCCTCCCTTACAAGCAGCGTTATCCATAGCTTATGATGGAAGCAACTACGCGGTGTGCGTTCCATTGACGGATAGATCATTTGCCCTTAGCATGAAGATAAGCAAGCTTGCGGGAGGGAACGGACGTGGGAAAATCCATATTGGTCGTTGATGATGACCGGAACATATGTGCTATTACAAAGCTGTATTTGCAGAAAAACGGCTATGAGGTGACGACCGTTCACAGCGGCACGGACGCACTTAAGGAAGCCGCGGCAGCGCCGTTTAGTCTGATCGTGCTGGATCTCATGCTGCCGGGAATGGACGGCTGGACCGTTTGCCAGAGGCTCAGGGAAACATCGAATGTCCCTATCATTATGCTGACGGCAAGGGGAGAGACGCAAGACAAAATCGGCGGGCTTCGTATGGGAGCCGACGATTACATGGTGAAGCCGTTCGATCCGAACGAGCTGATCGCCAGGATCGAGACCGTGCTGAGACGGACGGAAGGCATCGGTGAAAAGGACAATCTTAAGTTATCGGGTAAGCAGATTCTCCAATACGGTTCGCTACGAATCGATAAGCTTTCCTATGAAGTGTTCTGCGAGGATCGGCCAGTACCGCTGAGGCGAAAGGAATTCGAGCTGCTGCGCTTCATGGCAGAGCACCCGAACCGGGTGTTTACGCGGGCTGAGCTGATCGAGCATGTATGGGGCTGGGATTTCGAGGGAGAAGATCGGATCGTCGACGCCTATATGAAAAGAATTCGGGAAGCGTTCAATCAAGATGACTCTTCGGCTTGGTCGCTCGACACGGTTAGAGGCGTAGGATATAAGTTTCGGGTGAGCCGGTGATGCTGAACTCCGTATTTAAAAAGTGGCTCCTCACCTACGTTTCCGTCGCTCTGATCAGTTTGCTGCTGATAGCTATCATCATCGGTGCCGCCTTGAGAGAGCAAACCTACCGGGAAGCCGAAGCCGTACTGTCCTCCATAGCCAATCAGGTACATCAAATCAGCCTTGAATATATGGATGGCATATTGACGCAGAAGGAGTTTTTCAAGCAAGTGAATTTGCTCGAACGAAGCTCCCATGTGCGAATATCAGTTACAGGGAAAAATTTCAAGGGAGACACGGATGATTTGCTCTCCATTGGAGAGAAGCCGGAGGTCAAGGAATGGGTGAAACGGGTATTCGAGGGGGAACAGCAGCTTGTTCGAAGCTCCTTCCATACGAATGATCAGACGGAGATGCTGGTGGTCGGCATACCTTTCATGTATAAGAATCAAAGACATGGTGCCATCTTTCTTTATACCCCGGTACAGAATGTCCAAGCACTCGTGGAGGAAATTTATGTTAAAATTTTCTACACTACACTCATCGTCGGTTGTCTGGTGGTTGCCGCGTTATATGCGGCATCTCGCAGGTTCGTTCGTCCCCTTGCCGAGATGAAGGAGATTGCCCTTCGCATGGCCCGCGGCGAATTTCAGCATCGCATGAAGGTGAAGGGGCGTGATGAAATCGCTCAGCTTTCGGAAAGCATGAACGACATGGCGGCAAGGCTGGAAACCATAGAGCTTGGAAGGAGGCAGCTGATCAGCGAAATCTCTCATGAGCTTCGCACACCTCTGACTACGATTCGCGCGTCGCTGCAGGGCATTCTTGATGAGATTGTTGATCCCGAGGACCGCAGAAGCTTTTTACAAATTTCACTCGACGAAACCAAACGGCTCGGTGTCCTTGTGCAGGATCTGCTTGAATTATCACTTTTCGAAGAAAAGCAGGTGGTTATGAATAAGGAGCCGATGTCTTTATCGAAGCTTCTGATGCAAACGGCAGAGCAGATGAAGGTAAAGGCCGCAGAGCATAAAATCAAGCTTGCAACCGAAATACCCCGCGATATTGTCATCAAAGCCGATGCGGCCCGGATCAAGCAGGTCCTGCTGAATCTGCTGCATAATGCGATAGTGCACAACGGAGAGGGAACTGCTGTAGGCTTGAAGCTGGGCGTAAGTAGCGAAACAGCAGTCATTACCGTGTGGGACCGCGGACGCGGTATTGAGGATGAAAAGCTGGACCGGCTGTTTCAACGCTTTTACAAAGCGGATGAAAGCAGAGCCGGGCAAGGGGCCGGACTTGGGCTTACCATTTCCAAGCATATTATAGAAGCGCATGGCGGTGCGATTCAGGTTCATTCTACTCTAGGCAAAGGAACGCAATTTCTGGTCATGCTTCCTCTGAAGTCATAATCTGGTCATATTGGTTGTGTACAGTATAGAAGTACCAACTGTATGTAGAGAAAGATATGATGGAGGTAGAAGCTATGGTTAAAAAATGGATAAGTGCCGGAATCGTCTCCGCTATGCTGCTTACTGCGGCTCCCGTGTTCGCTGAAACGCAAACGGTCCCTGCTGTGGGCAAAAATGTCGTTAAAGCGCCCAAGCTCATCGAGTTGGCGCAAAAGCGCGGTATCGACACCACAGATAAAACGCCCAAGCAACTGAAGAAGGAGCTGATGGCGAAGCAGAAGGAAGCTAAACAGCAAAGAAAGCAAAAAGAGCTTGCGAAGCTAACCGATATGGCTAAGAGGCTTGGCGTGGAAACGGCCGGTTTGACGAAGCAACAGCTGAAGGAAGCGGTGAAAGCCAAAGAAAAGGCGAAGCGCGAGCAGCAGACCATGAATCGACTGACCAAGGCAGCCAAGAAATTCGGATTGGACGCGACAGGCAAATCCAAGGAGCAGCTGAAGGCAGAAGTTCTTGCAAAGGTACAAGAGAAAAAGCAGCAGAAGCAAGCGAAAGCTGAATAATGCAAGTTGAGAAACGCACCCTTCCACCGGCGCTCGCCTGAGGGGTGCGCTTTTTTTGATGGAGCAAGGCTTGTCCAAGCACATCGTAACGAGATATAATGGTAAGGGTGTTTGGAACGAGAGCAGAAGATATACTACGAGAAAGTGAGCGGGAACAATATGGGCCGTAAGTGGAACAACATTAAAGAAAAAAAGGCATCGAAGGATGCCAACACAAGTCGCATATACGCAAAGTTCGGCATCGAGATCTACGTGGCGGCCAAGCAGGGAGAGCCGGATCCGGAATCCAACCGCGCATTAAAGGTCGTGCTCGAGCGGGCTAAAACGTACAACGTACCAAGAGCAATTATCGACCGTGCGCTGGAGAAGGCCAAAGGCAGCGGAGATGAAAATTACAGCGAGCTTCGTTATGAAGGCTTCGGACCGAACGGTTCGATGATCATTGTCAATGCGCTCACGAACAACGTGAATCGGACGGCGTCCGATGTACGCGCGGCCTTCACGAAAAACGGCGGCAGCATGGGTGTGAGCGGATCGGTAGCCTACATGTTCGACGCAACGGCAGTCATCGGTCTGGAAGGCAAATCGGTGGATGAAGTGCTGGAGCTCCTCATGGAGGCGGATGTAGAGGTTCGCGACATTCTTGAGGAGGACGAGGCGGTCATCGTGTATGCAGAGCCCGACCAATTCCACGCTGTCCAGGAAGCCTTGAAAAGCGCGGGCATTACCGAGTTTACCGTAGCGGAGATTACCATGCTCCCGCAGAACTATATTACCTTGCCGGCAGAGGCGATGCTTCCATTCGAGAAGCTGATCGATACGCTTGAAGACCTCGAGGATGTGCAGCAGGTATTCCATAATGTAGATTTTGAAGAGTAGGATAAAGCCCCGCAGCCAATTTGGCTGCGGGGTATTTTTGTCCCTCCCCCCTGAAAAGGCTGGGCCGCTCCGTATATTACTTAGTATCCGATGCATCCGGAACATCACCTAAAGAAAAGGACGGAACCAACATGAACAAGCTCCTAGTCAAAAGTATTTTGATTGCTTCTATGGCATTTAGCGCCGGTATGGGCAGTGCCTACGCCTCGCAGGATCCTGCGGACACGTCGAAGCAGCAGACTCCCCCCGCAGCAGTTTCTACACAACAGGAAGCTGCGACCCTTGCAACAGCTAAGCCGGCACTGGTGCCGGGAGATTTCTTTTATTTTATCAAAGCGATTTATGAAAGCATCCGCTTGGCAATTGCGTCGGGTGAGATAGAGGAGGCCAAGTTGCTCTCGGGGTACGCCCATGAAAGGCTGGCGGAGGCGAACGCGTTATTGGCAGCAGGCAAGGAGGATGCAGCGGCGCAAACGCTTCAGCTCTCCCTTGAGACGCAGCAGCTGGCGCTAGAGAAGGTGTCTGCGAAATCCGAAACTAAGAAAGCAGCTGAAGCTATTCAGCCGGCCTCTGTGAAAACCGTCGAAAAGGAAGACGCTGATTCGGAAGCTGCAGCAGAAGCAGCTGTAGCTGTGAAGGCGGCAACGAAAGCAGTAGCAACCGAGGAAGCGGCAGAGGCTGTGAAGGCGAATATGAAGAAAAATATTGTTGCGCTAACGGCGGCTCTAGAGAAGGTAGGAAATCCGAAGGCACAGCTGGCGCTGCTGCGCAATATTGAGAAGTCTTTCGAGCACATGGAGAAAAAGCTGGCGAAATCGGAGCAGAAGCTGGCAAAGGAGCCGGCGAAAGCAGAAGAAACGATATTGGAAACGGTACCTGAAGCCGCACAGCTTACCTCTGCAGTCACAGCAGCATCCGTTACGACATCTGCTGCTGTTGTGATAGAAACGGAGCAGGAGCTTAATGCAAAGTCACTCAAGGTAAAGGAAAACGAGACCGATGCAGATGCAGAACAGCCGAAGCAGCAAATGAAGCAACAACCAAAAGAGAAAAACGAGAATCACGCGAACGGCAAGGAGAAAGCACCTGGTCAGTTGAAGGAGAAGGAGAAGGAAAAGGAGAACGGATACGATCGCGGAAAGCACTAATCATACATACGATTATGAAAAAAAGAATCGCCTTACAAGCGCTTAAAGCACTTGCAAAGGCGATTTTTTTTTACTTCTTCATGACGTATTCCCAATATTTCAGATGAGCGTAAGGATTCATAGCGACCCAATTGGCATCATACATGCCGAAATGAAGATGAGAGACGAAGGAGCCCGAGGTTCCTTCCGGACCGTAACCGGTGCTGCCTACATAACCGATCAGCTGCCCCTTTGTTACGGCTGCGCCTTTACTCATGCCTTGAGCATATTTGCTCATATGAGCATAGTACAGAATATATCCCTCGCTGGTACGTACGGTCAACCTCCAGCCGCCAAGCGTATTCCAGCCGTAATTGATAACAACGCCATCCGTCGCCGAGTAGATCGGCGTTCCTTCTGCCGCAAGGATATCCGTTCCCTCGTGTGTGCGGTCGCCGCCATAGGATCGCGACTCCGCCCACGTGTCGGTGAAGGGCTCATAGGTGCTTGACCTTAAGGGGAACTGAGCATCTTTAAGATAGGCAGGGGCGGAAGGTCCGGATTCTACTGCTTTCATAGTCATATTGTTACTTGACGCTGTGAGCTTCAGGACTTGTCCAACATAAATGACATCGGAGGTTAGCTGATTAAAGCTCTTGAGTTCAGCAATGGTTAGACCATAATCCCTTGCAACGATAAATAGAGAGTCCCCAGCAATGACCGTGTGAGTGGCATAAGAGCCTTTTTGGGCTGGGATGGACAGCATCGTTCCTGTCTGGAGGTTATCGGAGGTGAGCTGATTGCGCAGCTTGATATCCGCTACAAGCACCTGGTATGTCTGTGCGATTAAATATAAAGAGTCGCCCGCTTTAACGGTATAGCGGATCTCCGGAGCTGTAAGGCGCAGCGTTTGGCCTACGTAGATCATGTCGCCCGTTAATCCGTTCCACTGCTTAAGCTGAGCAATGGTTACGTTGTGTGCTGCAGCAATTTTCCAAAGCACGTCGCCGGCTTTTACTTGATAGGTTGGCTCCGCGGCATAAACGGGACCGAAGGCTGAGGCTGTGATCGCCGCGGCGAGCGCTAGGGAAATCCAATTCTTGTTGGTCTTTTTCTTTTTCATGATGTCTCGGACTCCTCCCTTGGTTTTGGGTATACAACAATATTTATCGGAATTCATGTCAGCTTCGGTAAGAACCAAATAATGGAGCCGGGACAGATAAATTAACTGTTGTTAATTATTGAGAGTGGTGGTAAAATGGCTAATACTTCTATCCCCTCAAATTGGCAGGTGTCTATGCAGTATTTAAAGAAGGAATTGAAAGATCTACTATTGAAGGTTGCCTTGCGACAGTTTACGCTTTATGGCTATGAAGCAACGACCATGAGGAGTATATCGAAGGAAGCGGGCATTACGGCACCTAACATTTACCGGTATTTTAGCAGCAAAGAGGAGCTGTACAAGCAACTGGTTGTACCGGCTTATCAAGTCATCAATGATTTGTTTCGAATGAATGCGGATGCCACGTTAACTCCAGCTGAGGTAGGGCAGACACTACTGGGACGTTTGCCGCAGCTATTGCAGCATTACCGGGATGAATTGATCATCCTGCTCGACGGCAGCAAAGGAACACCGTTCGCCGGCGCGAAGGAAGAAATTACGGTGATTCTAAGTGAGGATATTGCAAGACATATCGGCGTTTTGAATAAAGAAACGGAAGCCCCTGTGTTTGACCAGATGATGGCAAGACCTATGGCGGTTAGTTTTCTTGAGGGAGTGATGGATATCATTCGCCGGCATGAACATCCTGATGATATCGTCAAGCTGACAACCCAATTCATTCAGATGTACTTTTTCTGGAGCGTACGAGAATAAATTTTTTTGTTCCAATAATGAACGAATGTTAACTATTCATTATGAACACAGATAAGGAGCGGACAGCGATGAACGGACGGGAAGCGGATTTGGCAATGTTGAAATATGAAAACAGTATTGAGGTACTGTTGGATGGCCAGTGTTACTTGCTGGAGGACAAATTGTTCGGTATGATCACTCAAATACAAGATATCAGCTGGGAAGCGACGAAGGGAAACAACCTGCCCTTGGTCATTCAAGAGCTTAATCAGCTCCAACAGGAGGTTTGCGTGCTCACGAGGGAACTGCAGCGGCAGTTAATGAGCTTCGATGGAAGCCTGGAGCTTAAAGAGAAGAGATGCGGATAAGTAGTCTTTTGGCCCTAGGACCCTTGGGGTGAAAAATGAATATTTTTGTAGATTCCACAACAGGAAGAGAGTATAATCAGGCTATTGACTAATAATTTACCAAATAAATGTATTGAGGTGTGTCGTATGGATTCGAATCACTTTAGTCATTATACGGGAAATCATGATCAGCAATATGATGCCTTTGATAAAACCTACGGACTAGGACGTTCGGATAATCCTGTGTTCGTCGATGATTACTTCCGCATGGACGGAACTTATGTGAAGGCTCATATGCGATCACATCCCGATCATAATCCGTTTAACAATTATACCTACCCCGGGAACGTGAATCCGTTTACCGGCGAAGTGGCGGCAGGGGACCCTCTTACTTATCTAAGCCATTATGAAGTATCCTTTCAGAGTGTATTACAGCATGCCAATCCGCTTGCTCACATCCAAGAATATACAATGCCGCCGCTAACATTTAATTAATCCTGATCCCGGAAGGGACCTGCAAATAGGATGTGCGGGTCTCTTTTTTTCTTACCTATTTGTTGTGAAAAAGGAGCTTGTTACTAACATGACGGGAATTGATTTAACATGGTATCGCACGCGGAACCGGAAAATTATGAATGCACTGGAGCAAATACAGGAGGCAGCGAAGCAGCTTGGTGTTGAATCGGCGGAGCACACGCTTGAATCGACGAAACGGGAATTGGCTGACGAGGTGTTCAAGCTCGTTGTCGTCGGTGAGTTTTCCAGGGGGAAATCTACCTTTGTCAATGGCCTCCTCGGCAGGCGCCTGCTTCCATCGTCGCCGAGTCCGACAACAACGGTATTAAGCAAGCTGAAGTTCGCAGCCGAACCGTACTACTGTCTTCATTATCGTGACGGCAGGCCTAGCGAGAAGATAACGGAAGAGCAGTTTCAAAACATCGTTGCACCGGATGAACCGGATACAGATGATTACGGTGCAGTGTTGGAGCGGGAGCGGAGGATGGAGCAGCTTGGCGAGATTGCTCACGCTGAAATCGGATATCCGACGGCGATATGCCAAGGCGGGGTTGAGCTCATAGATACTCCGGGAACGAATGATCTGGATGCGGCACGGGAGGAGATTACCTATAATTTTATCCCAAGCGCCGATGCAGCGATCATCGTATTATCCGGAAGGCAGCAGCTGACGGAAACGGAAATGAGTTTTTTGAAGGACAGGTTACTGAAGGCAGACATTCAAAAGCTTTTCTTTGTCGTCAATTTCAAGGATGTATTGAAATCGGAAGCTTCACAAAGAAAGGTAATGGACTACATACAGGAGCATCTTGCTCCGATCACAAAGAATGCGAAGGTGTTCCTCCTATCCGCCAAGCAAGCGTTGGCCGCACGCAGGCACGCTCTGGGCGAAGCGGTTAAGGGGGAGATCGTACCAATGGAGCAAACGGGTTACTTGGAATTCGAGGCGGCTCTCGGAGCCTTTCTAAGTGAGGAACGGGGAGGAGCTAAGCTGGCGAAGCCGCTCGAACGTGCGATGCGTATAGCAGACGAGCTGAAAAGAAATGCAATCCGGCTTCCGCTTTCCACCGTTGGCATGAATCTCATAGAGTTGGAAACCCGGACGGCCAAAGTACAGGAGGAGCTCAACCGGGTGAGCCGAGCTGCAATGGAAACTGTACAGCGGCTGCGGACGGCGCTCACAAGCGGCGGCTTGCAGCTTCGTTCGCAATGGGAGTCGGGCCTGCATCAGGTCGCGACAACCGCTGTTCAGGCTGTATCCTTCTACACGGGCCCGCTCCAAAAGGAGGAATTGGCACGTACGATTGAAGCGGCTGTGGCCCCCGTACAAACGAAGCTGCAAGAGCGCATTCGTACTGAGCAGCATGCCCTTCTCGAAGAAGAGGTGAACCGGGCGAACCGCCGATTGGAGCAGGAATGGGAGGCCATCGACCGCACCATTGTACAATCGCTGCTACCCCGCACCGGAGACGAATCAGGGCAAGACGAGGAATATAGCGTATTCTACGACGAGGACGAGGTCATTGTGAAGACAGGGCTCGGATCGCTGGGACTGCTTGGCGTGGTAATCGGACTTCATGTCGCCCTACCGCTTGCCATACCGGCCCTCTTCTTTGGAGGTAAGTTTTTGTATTCTTATTTTGACGGAAAGGTCCGGGAGCGTGCACTGGCTGAAATTCGCGTACAAGTGGAGCGGCGGTACCGGGATGTGATTCCGGGGATGTGTACTGATTTCGACAGGCAGTGGAGCCGTATGGTTGACGATACTATAGGACACTTTGAAACAGAAATACGTCGAAAGCTCGGCTCCATTGAACAGCAGCTGCAGAGGGTGCTGACGGAGAGGAATGCGGAAGCGTCGCAGGTTGAGCAAAGAAAATCGTCCCTTCACCGTCTAGAGAAGCAATTGAACGATATTATTGCAGGCTTAGTCCCTCTTGCCGAAGAACTGACCGGGGGGCAGCGTGCGCATACTTTAGGAGGAGGCACCCAGCGATGAGCAATTACGATATGGATAGGGAGCAATTGCTTGAGAGACTGAACAGGGTACGGACGGCTGTAAGCGAGCTTCTCCCTGATTCGGTTTTCCTTACCCAATTGGAGGAGCTTCGATCGGAGCTTTATGACGATTTCTGTACGGTAGTGGTGTTAGGCGAATTCAAGAGGGGGAAATCGACCTTCGTTAACAGCCTGCTTGGCGAAGAACTGCTTCCGGTCGATGTGACCCCGACAACGGCTACCATAAACGCGATTCACTATGGGGAGCAGCCGGGTCTCGCCGTCTACAAACAGGACGGGTCCGTTGAGCGAAGGGAGCTGTCTGCGGAGGCTTTGCATAAGTATTCCGTAGATGGAACGGAGAACCCGGAAGAGGTTCGATATTTGAAAATAACCATGCCGGCGCCGCTGCTCCAGCCGAACGTCGTACTTGTCGATACGCCGGGTGTGGACGATCTGAACCGGCAGAGAGCAGAGGTTACCTATCAGTTCATACCCAAGGCGGATGTATGTATTTTTCTGCTGGATGCTGTATCGCCGGTGAAACGCTCGGAAAAGGATTTTCTTACAGATACTCTCTTGTCCGAAGGACTGGATCGTATGATTTTTATTGCCAACTTCTATGACCAAGTGGACGAAGAGGAGGCAGAAGGGCATCTGGAGAACATAAAAAGACGTCTGGCGGGGGCAGTTGGAGGCCAGAAGCCGAAGGTGCTTCCTTTCAGCGCGACGGATGCGCTCGATGCCAGATTGTCGAAGGACTACGACAAGCTCAAGCAGTCCGGTTTTACCGCTGTGCTCGAGGCAGTAGAGGGGCTCATTCAGCACGGCTCCCGGGGTGAGACGAAGCTGAACCGCTTCCGCAGTCGTTTGGAAGTTCTAAACGATTCTATCGGGAGGGAACTGGATGGGCGTCTGGCACAATTGAACGAATCCAGTGCAGAGCTGGCCCTGAAGCTGGAGGGCGTGGAGGGCTTGATTCGTCGTCACGGTGCGATCCGTGTCCAAATGGAAGACTACGCAAGGGATCGGGAAACCGAAATGCTGGCGATCGTCCGCAAATCGCTGCGGCATTTTGAAGAGCAGTTGAAGGAGGATATGCAGTTTACCGTCCAGCAGTATATGGGGCCCCAATTAAAGGAATTTGTTGAAACGCAAATCCCTATGCAGGTCAAGCGTCGATTCAAGCAGTGGATCGAGCAGCATACTCCCTCCATGCTAAAGCTGCTTCAAATGCTGGAACAGGAGCTGGCCACGGCTCTTGCAACGGAGTTCAACACTTCCCTTCGATCGCTGGAAGTCAAGCAGCGTTCAGGTGAAATCGATTCGCAGGAGGGAAATGTATCAATCACTGCGGCAGATCTGTCCAATACGCCTATTATGGCGGGCCTGCTGGCAGGCGGCGCAGGCATGCTGGCGATGCTGCTAGGCGGACCCCTGCTTCTGCCCTTGGTAGGAATGGCCGGATATCCTTTTATCCAGAAGCACTTGATGCAGGATCAATTAAAGAAAGCAAAGGAAAAATTGCTGCCGGAGCTGGACGCGGTACTGGATCAGGTCATGGAGGAGTTCGGGCGAAGCGTCGAGCAGTGGCTGCTTCAGAATGCTGCTTCCATTAGGAAAGCTGCCGATTCACGTTATATGGAGATCGTACGCGTGCATCGAATGAGGATTGATCAGGATCTCGCGGGAGCCATGCGCGCCCAGGAGGAAAAGCAGCATGAACAGCAGCGGTTGATCAAAGCAAGAGAGGATCTCACCACATGGGGGTACAGCCTATGATGCTGCCTCTCTTTGTCATTACCGTGCTGATGGTTGCCTTGATCGCAGGTCTTGGCTTACTGTGGTCTCGGCTAAGTCGTTCTGACTCCAAGGGAAAACCTAACGAAAATTTGATAGAAGGAAGCACTGATTCTAGCAAGAAAGAACAGGGGGCCTTATCGGCAGCATCACTTGTACAGAAGATAACGAGAATGTCCGCAGCTGAGCTAAGCACCATAAAGACGCCATCGTATCCCACCATACCCGAGAAAGCATACCTGCTGCCTGCTGACGTCATGGTAGGTACAGCGGCGGAACGGACGGCTTCTCTCCTGGAGCCTTACCCTGAGCTGCAGGAGTACAAGCAAAAGCTGGAAAAGCTTGCACAGGATGCAGCCAAGCCGTTGCTCCTAGTCATTATGGGACAATTCAAGACCGGTAAATCCAGCTTTATCAATCAGCTTCTCGGCATGGAGGATTGCCTGAAGGTGGAGGTCACGCCGGCGACTGCCGCTGTGACGATGCTTAGCTACGGGGAGCAGCCCGAGGTTGTCGCCCACCTGCTAGACCGCACGGAGCAGCGCTTTCCGTATGAGAGTCTGCACTCCCTTTCAGCGGAAGGGGACGCGGAGGGAGCTCGCCTGAGAAGCGAGTTAGATTACCTGGAGGTTCGACTTCCGGTTGAGCTGCTTAAGAAGGTTACCATTGTTGATACTCCGGGACTCAATTCCGACATCCAGCACCATACGAAGGCGACGGAGTATTTTATCGACCGCGCGGATCAGGTGTTGTGGCTGTTCTCCTATGGGCATGCGGCAACGAAGATGGAAATTTTAACGCTGGGCAGACTCAGGGGGGCGTGGAAGCCGGTCGGTGTTGTAAACCGCATTGATGAGCACGATCCTGAGGAGGGCGACTTGGATGCCTTCCTGAAGCAGGTACGGCGCAGACTTGGAGATCATGTGTGCCGCTTAGTAGGCGTCTCCGCACTCCAAGCGGCAGAAGCCAAGGCGAAGGATGACGCAGTGCTGTACGCTGAAAGTCGATGGTCGCAGCTGGAGCAGGTGCTACAGGAGGAGCTATACGATAAGGCGGCGATGAAGAAAGGGATTCGACTGTTATCCCGTCTCCGGGAGACCATGACCGAGCTGCATGAGCAAGTGCTTGCACAGCACGCTCAGTTTTCGCAGGCGGATGCGTTCGTTAGGGACCAAGAGAAAGCGATGAAAGAAGCGACGGAGCACCGCAAGAAAGTCGCCGAGCTGCTCAGCATATGGTCGGGCTTCGATCCCGGAAGCGCCTTCTATCGGTTGAAATCCAGCTATCCGCTGCCGGAGCTGATTCAAGGGCAGGACAAGCTAAATCAGCAGCTGAATATGATGATCGGCGTCCAAGAGGAGCTGAGCAGGGAGCGGAAGCTGCTTGATCAGGCCTATGAAGCGAATCAGCAAGCCATTGAACACCATAACAAGGACCATGTGCAGCTGGAGAAGGAGTATGCCGAGTACAACAAATCGGGGATGTTCGGAGGACGGCCCATTTTTGATTTCGACGGTACCGGCAAACGGCTTGATGCCCGTGCGAAGCTGCTTGATGAACGGGCGAACGAGCTGAATTCGGAGAAGGAGCAGCTGCTCTCACGGCACCAATTATTTCTTACCCGTCTGGAGCGTAACGAGCAAGAAGCTTATGAGCTTTCGCAGCTTGCGGTTAAACACGCACAAGCTACTTTGGATGAACTGGACAAGCTGCTGAATCACCAGGAGGAGGCTGAGGCGAAAGCAAAAGCTACGGCTTCGCAGTTGTATTGGACGGTAGCGGCGAAGCCGAAAACCGAGACGTTAGTAGGAGGGGAGCTTGCCGCCATCGTTACTTCGCTTGGGAGAAGAGTAGGGCTGTCCTATCGCGATGATACAGCAGCGTCTTTAAGCCTTTCTATAGCCCGATTGCAAGATCTGGAGCAGCTTCTTCTCTCCGAACCGGCTGAGGCATACCATGGGGCGGCAGAAACGGCGGCAGCGGCAGAAGTCGGGCAATTTGAGGCAATCCAGTCGGGCATGAACCGAATTGCCAAGCCCGATCTGCCGGCTTTGGTCGCAGCATTGCAGCCGGGAGAGGAGCTTGTTTTGGAGAAAGGGACTTACATACTAACGCAAACTATGGTCTTAGACAAACCGATTCGTATGCGAGGTGCCGGGCAACAAGCTACCGTTATCCAAGGAGCTGTTGAGACCCTGCTTAAGCTGAACGGAAATCACAAGCGGTACTTTGAAGGCATCTCTTTTGACTTGTGTAATACCGTAGGAACCATAGTTCAGATCGAAAGCGGAGAAGCTCACTTCCAAGACTGCGGTTTCACCGGTGCAAGAACCGTGGAGCATCCGACGGATACGGAGGAAAGAGGGGCTGCTCTTGCTTGGAGAGACTCTTCCGCCGGCAGCATAATCGATTGTCATTTTCACGGCAACAGCGCCGGTTGCAGTATGCTTTCTTCAAGTAAGGTTACCGTACAATCCAGCCGTTTTTGGGACCATCCCTATACTGCACTTTATGCGGGGGATCACACGATTATAGAAGTAAATAACTCCGAGATCACGCATAGTGGAATAGGCGTCTACTTGGATGGGCAAGCCAAGGGATATTTCAAAGGGAACCGCTTGTGGTGCAACGAAGTGGGTATCGTCGGAAGCGACGAAGCGGAGCTTACCATCAAAGAGAATGAATTCAATCATAATGAAGAGGATGGCATCCAAGGACGCGGGAAGGCTTTTATCACCGCGCTTGGAAACAGCTGCTCGATGAACATTCGCGGCATCAGCTTGCTGGATTCGTCCAGCGGTTATATCGCCGCTAATGTTTGCACAAGCAATCTGTCTACCGGTATCAGCTATGAAACCAAGAGCTCGCTTATTGTTGAAAGGAATATCTGCACATGGAACGGAGAGGCGGGAATCTGTCATCAGGCCGACGGACCGACGCTGTTGGCCTGGAACGAATGCAGCCGTAATATGCAGCATGGCATGTACTTCACGGGCACAGGCCAACATGCGGCGGAAGAAAACAAATGTAACCACAACCACGACGGCGGTATGACCGTGCATGATAATATAATCCTAACAGCCAAGTCCAATGAATGCAGCGATAACTACTTTGGGATCATTATTTGGAAGCAAGTGGAAGCGACGCTTGAAGACAACCGCTGTAATAACAACAGAACCGGGGGAATTTTCTGCGGCGGTCAGAGCAGTGTAACTGCGCTGCGTAACGAGTGCAATGGCAACAAGACGGGAATAGGCTTAGGAAATGAGGCACGTGGCACCGTATCAGAGTGTATGGCTAATAACAATGAGCTGTACGGTATCGGCTTCGGACAGCAATCGTCAGGGCGTGTTGTTGCGAATGCTTGTCGGCACAACGGTGAGGGGGGCATTGCCGTCATCGAGCAATCGGTAGCTGATGTGTATAGCAATACGTGCAGTGATAATAAGTTTGCAGGGATCCTCATCAGCAGCAGCGGAAAGTGCAAGGCTCATCAGAATCGGTGCATGACCAATGAGCAGGGGATCCAGGTTGCTTTTCAATCCAGTCCTGAGCTGGACAAAAATGAGTGCTATCACAACCGGGGCGACGGGATCGCCTTTATGGATGAGGCTGCAGGCTCCGCTGTGGAGAACGACTGCTACCAGAATGGGCTGGACGGTATATATGTCACCGGATTGAGTAAACCGCGGCTGGAGAGGAATATATCAACAAAAAATGGAAACAGCGGCATTCACGCGGATGAACGAGCAAAGCCTGTCATCCATTACAACGTGTTGAAGCACAACGAAGGTTACGGCATTCAATTGAGCGGAGACGCCCTTCCAAATATCGGAAAGAATACGATGCAAGCGAATGAAGCCGGAGACATCTCAAAATAAATGGACTACAAGTTTACATAACAAATGTTATGTAAACAATAGAAACCGCAGCCACCTCCCCAGAAGGGGGAAGGCCTGCGGTTTTCCCATTTTTCGCTCTAGTCCGTAATCGGCTTCCCATCCAGCGTAATCGCATCGCTGCTCTGAATGCGGTATACGGGGCCAAGCTTGGGCTGTATCGAGACATTCCGGAAATGAATATCCCGTGCATAGGAGCACTCTACGCCTTCGTTGGCAGTGACGGTCAGCCCATCAATTTCAATGCGCTCGATCGGCATTTCCGGCAAGCCCTTGAACAAGACGGCTTTTCCCGCCCCGACGCAGAGGCAATCGTAAATATGGATATCCCGGAACCTAGGCGTCTCCTCGCTAACCGGAACGGCGGCTTCTCCTGAGGGATCCTTCACCTCGTAATACATGTTGAAGGTAATCGCCTCCCCGGCAATGTCCTTCATCCGTACGTTGCGGATATGGATATGCTCCACTTCACCGCCGCGGCCGCGTGTGCTTTTGAACCGCAAGCCTACATCCGTACCGATAAAGGTACAATCCGTAACCCACACATGCTTCACGCCGCCGGACATTTCGCTCCCGATCACAAATCCGCCATGACCGTGATACACCGTACAATTCGAGATGAAGACATATTCGCAGGGCTTGCCCAGGCGGCGGCCGTCCTCATTCTTACCGGATTTCATGCAAATCGCATCATCCCCGACGTCAAAATGGGAATCCAGGATTTGTACATAGCGGCACGATTCCACATCAATGCCGTCGCCATTCTGAGCGTACCACGGATTTCTTACGGTCACATTCCGGACGGTTACGTGCTCGCAAAGCCAAGGGTGGAGGTTCCAGCTGGGTGAATTTTGAAACGTCGGCCCCTCGAGTAATACGTTTCGGCACTGTCGGAAGCTAAGGAGAACAGGGCGAAGGTAATCTCTCGCAGGAGTGAACAGCTCGATATCCGTCGCTTCGGACGCCAGCAGCTCCTTGACAAGAGCCTGTGCCTGAAGGGCTTTCTCCGTCGGCCACCAAATCTCTTCCTTGCCGTAATCCACCACACCGCCCGACTGAACGAGCTTGCTCCACTGGCGATCCGTCATCTTCCATTTTTTCACCGGGCGCCACGCATCGCCTGAGCCGTCAAAAACGCCGCTTCCTGTAATTGCGATGTTCTCCGCGTTCTCGGCTGTCAGCGGGGAGGTACAGCGAACCGTACGCAAGCCCTCATATGTCGAGTAGATCAACGGATAGTCGTTGAAGTTCGAGCTGAAGATGACGAGGGCACCGGCTTCCGCATGGAGATTCACATTGCTTTTTAGATGGATAGGACCGGTAAGCCAAATACCGGCTGGAATGACGACTCTGCCGCCGCCGGAAGCGGAACAGGCCTCGATCGCCTGGGAGATTGCGGATGAATTGTGGAATATTCCGTCCCCGACCGCACCGTAATCGGTAATGAGGAAATCCCGGTCCGGAAACTGCGGTACGACGACCGGGGGCATATCTTGTATGGATTGCTGCCATTGTTCATGTACTGAAGCTTTCATACGATCTCTACCTTTCCCTGAGTCATGTTGTTGAACACCTACTATTATTAGTGAAACGGGTTAAAAAATCCATCATTCGCAAGAAAGGACAAGATAGAGAAGCCAAGGGCAATATATGAGAAGATCAGGAAACTTATCAGGAAGGCGAGTGGTTTTGTAAAATAAACTGAAAATTCAGAACAAAATTCGTTCTGATTCCCAAGGTTTGGGAATATTAATGTATCGTGTACGATAGTGTATGTTGTCTCCCATAAAAAGCAGTGAAGGATCCATGTCATGCAAGATCTTTATGCGAGCGTTTACTAAGCTAACAGGAGGCTATCGCGAGAATTGAAATAGGACACGCTTGCAGTACTTTGGAAACAAAATGAGGTGATTGCTCTGGAAGCAGCGAACAAGGAAGCCATGCTATCCTCGACGGATCAAGTAAGGCTGAGGAAGGCATCGCCGCTTAAGAAAATGAGTAAGGTTTGGCAGCTGTACGTACTGATAGCCCTCCCGGTGATTTATATTTTCCTCTTCAAGTACATCCCGATGTACGGGGCTCAAATCGCCTTCAAAAATTATGTCGTCACCAAAGGGATTTGGGGCAGCGATTGGGTGGGGTTTCGGCATTTCATCCGATTTTTCCATTCCTATGAATTTTGGCGGCTCATGCAGAACACGCTGGTTTTGAGCTTTTACAGCCTGCTGGCCGGGTTTCCGTTTCCCATCATTCTTGCGTTAAGTCTCAACTATGTGAAAAACCGGCTGTTTAAAAAATCGGTCCAGATGATCACCTACGCGCCGCACTTCATTTCGGTTGTCGTCATGGTAGGCATTATTCTCGAGCTGCTGGATCCGAGAAACGGCATTGTCAATATGCTTCTGAAGGCGCTTGGCTTTGAAGCGATCAATTTTATGGGCGTACCCGAGTACTTTAAATCCATCTATGTGTGGTCCGGCATTTGGCAAAGCGTCGGCTTCTCCTGCATCATCTATCTCGCAGCCCTCTCGAGCATCGATCCGGCGCTTCATGAATCGGCGGTGGTGGATGGAGCAAGCAAGCTCCGCAGAATGTGGCACATCGATCTGCCGGGGATCATGCCGATCGCCATCATCATGCTGATTATGAACACCGGCCACGTGCTGGACGTCGGATTTGAGAAGGTGCTGCTTATGCAAAATCCGCTAAACCTCCGAACCTCCGAGGTCATTGATACTTACGTGTATAAGGTGGGGCTCGCTTCCCAAGCGATGAATTATTCGTATTCCTCCGCCATCGGTTTGTTTAAATCGGTCATCAATTTGATTCTTCTGATTCTCGTCAATAAGATTGCTCAGAAAACGAAGCAAAACAGCCTATGGTAAAGAGAGGAGGGGACAGAAATGGAGAACATCCGAGAGTCTGCCGGGGACCGATTGTTTTCGATCATCAATTATACGGTGCTGTCCTTATTTCTCATTACCATCCTGTATCCGCTAATCTATATTGCAAGCGCTTCAATCAGCGATTCGCAGGACGTCATTGCAGGCGAGGTGTGGCTATGGCCCGTAAATCCAAGCTTGGACGGTTACACAGCGGTATTCAAGCACAAGCTCATCTGGATCGGCTTTCGGAATTCACTGTATTATACGGTGGTCGGTACCCTGATCAACGTCGTCATGACGATTCTTGCGGCCTATCCGCTGGCACGGAAAGATTTTTACGGGAAAAATGCTTTCATGTTTTACTTCGTCTTCACCATGATGTTCTCGGGCGGCTTGATTCCTACTTACATGATCGTGAAGGATCTCGGGCTGCTCAACACCACTTGGGCGATGCTTCTTCCCGGAGCGCTCGCCGTCTGGAATATGATCATTACCCGTACGTATTTTCAAACGACGATTCCCGACGAGCTGCTCGAGGCCGCACAGCTGGACGGCTGCAGCGATTTCGGTTTTGTGTGGAGGATCGTCATTCCGCTTTCGGGACCGATCATCGCCGTAATTACCCTTTTCTACGCAGTGGGCCATTGGAATTCCTTCTTTAACGCGTTCATCTATTTGAAAAATCAAAACCTGTACCCGCTTCAGCTTGTCCTTCGGGATATTCTTGTACAAAACGACGTCGATCTGACGATGCTCACCGATGTGCAGGAAGCTGCAAGAAAGGAAGGCTTGCGGGAGCTGCTGAAATACTCTCTCATTGTCGTTGCCACACTGCCGTTGCTTGTCGTGTATCCGTTCGTCCAGAAATATTTTGTCAAAGGCATTATGATCGGTTCTCTTAAGGGGTAGAGGCTGAAAAGGTCCTAAGGAGGGGTTCCATTGAAAAAATGGTCTGTGCTTTTGGTTGCTCTTGTACTTGCCGTTGTCACGGTGCTTAGCGGTTGTTCATCGGATTCGGGTCAAGGGGGGAATTCTGGCGATGCAAAAGGAAAAACGGCGGTCACTCCGCCAGGTCAGCTGCCCATTGTGAATGAGAAGGTCACGCTCAAGGTGCTGGTTCGAGGCAACAGCTCGGTAGAGGATTTTGCAACGAACGAATTTACGAAATGGCTGGAGGAAAAAACAAACATCCACATCGACTGGGAGATTGCCCCGGAGAAGTCGGCGACGGAAAAGCTGAACCTGGTGCTCTCCAGCGGGGAATATCCAGATGTGATCATGGGCTTCGGCGTGTCCCCGACACAGATGATGATCTTCGGCACCCAAGGCGTCTTTCTCCCGCTGAACAAGCTGATTGAGGAGTACGGCGTCGAGACGAAACGGATGTTCCAGGAAACGCCGAGCGCTAAGGATTTGATTACAGCCCCGGACGGCAATATTTATGCGCTGCCTCAGGTCAATGAATGCTACCATTGCTTCCTGTCCCAGAGAATGTGGATCTACAAGCCTTGGCTTGATAAGCTTGGGCTCGCCATGCCGACAACGACGGAGGAATTCCGCGAGGTGCTGAAGGCGTTCAAAACGAAGGATCCGAATGGCAACGGCAAAGCCGACGAAATCCCGATGGCCGGCAATCCGATCAATTTCCGCGACGGGGTCGATTCCTTTCTCATGAATTCCTTCATTTATAACCCGGCGGATAAGAGGCTATTGCTGAATAACGGTAAGGTGGATGTCTCCTTTAATAAGCCGGAGTTCAAAGAAGGCTTGAAATACCTGCGAAGCTTATATGCGGAAGGCCTCATCAGTCCGCTCTCGTTCACGCAGGACGCCAATCAGCTGAAGCAGATGGGGGAGAGCGAGGTACCGATTCTGGGGGCTTCGTCCGGTCATAATATGGGAACGCTGGCTACCCTGAACGGCAAGAGCGGTCGATGGCTGGAGTATGTCGCCGTACCGCCGCTGAAAGGACCGAAGGGGGTGCGGCTCGCCGCTTACAATCCCTACGCCGTAAGCAACGGTCAGTACGTGATCACCAAGTCGGCGAAAAATCCGGAGGCTGCCTTCCGCTTGGCGGACTATATGTACAATCAAGAAGTAACCTTGCGTTCCATCCACGGCCGGATCGGGCAAGAGGTGCGGATGGCAGAGAAAAACGAAATCGGCATTAACGGCAAGCCGGCGCTTTGGAAGCAGCTCGTTGGCTGGGGACAGATCCAGAATGTCCATTGGAGCCAGACCGGACCGAGCTACCGCACGAGCGACTTCCGCTTAGGGGAGGTAGCGAGCCCCGACCAGCCTCTGGAGCCAACGCTGTATAAGGAGACGAAGGAGAAGATGGAGCCCTACAAGGTATCGCTTGATCAAGTGCTGCCGCCCCTGTTCTTTACCTCCGATCAGGCCTCCGAGCTGGCGGATCTCGATAAGGTGATCAATGATCATGTGAAAGAAATGATTGCCCGCTTCGTGACAGGGGATGTTGATATCGACAAGGGCTGGGACGGATATATAAAGAATCTGGAGAATATGAACCTGAAGCGTTATTTGGACATTTATCAGCAAGCCTACGATGCGAAGTTTAAGAAAAAGTAGCCTTAGTCGGTATGTCCCCGAGCCATCGTGACTCGGGGATCTTTACTATCTAGCGGTAATTTCGTTTGTAGTCCAAGGGGGTGATCCCTTCGTGCTGTTTGAAGACGGCGCAGAAATAGCTGGTATCCCAGAATCCGACGCTTCTGCCGGCTTGCGTAATGGTGACGTCCTTTTCATGCAGAAGCTCCTTCGCTTTCTGCAAGCGAAGCTTGGTCAGGTAGGCGATCGGGGTCATTTGCATCGTCTGTTTAAAAATCCGGCATAAGTACTGATGAGATATCCCAGCGGCGCCGGCCATCTCACTGAGTGAGATATTGCTGTCGTAATGCTGCTCCATATACTCCTGCACTTGATTCAGGAGACTGTAGGCTGCCGTATTGGCGGGAGTTCGCTCATCCACGATGCAGCTTGGCAAATCCAGGAGAAAGTTGTACAGCTTCCCGGTGGTGTTCAAGCCGATATCGTGATGCTTGCTGCAGGCGGCGGTAAAAATGTCATGAATGTGCCTTTCCAGAAGCTGCGCATTCTGCAAACGGTACACCTTGGATTTCGTCATGAGAAGCTTTTGCAGCAGCGGTCGTACCCCGAAACCGTGAAAGGCGATCCAGTGGGTTTCCCATGGCTCCTCGAGCGCATGGTATTTGTGCGCGACTCCGGGATAGATCAGCATCCCCATATTCGGTTCCAGCACATATTCCGCTGCGTCCAGCAGCAGCCGGCCTTTCCCTTGAATCGTATGAAGCCATATGAACTCCGTATAGCCGTGCTGGCGATGGATCGGGATTTGGTTCTCCATTCCCCCGACACTATATAAATACACAGGCAGCAGCGAGCGGTTCGTTATAACAGGAACAATAAATTGCCTCATCGCGTTCTCCTTATCGTTTCAAAAATCAATATAATATGAAATATTTCGGATTGATAACGCCATGGAAACGCCTTACGATGGTAAAGAAACAAAGGTTATCAAGGGCTGTGTGTATGCTAGCTTTACTTTAATATATTCTTATAATTGATTCAATGGAACAAAAGAAAGGAGCCATCCATTTAAAATGAACCAACAGGAGCTGCTGCTTTGGTATAACCAGCCGGCTGAAGTATGGGAGGAAGCTCTTCCTATAGGAAACGGACGGCTGGGCGGTATGATGTTCGGGGGTACCCATAAGGAACTCATCCAATTGAACGAGGACACGGTATGGTCCGGCCCTCCGGGCAGGGAGGAGATGGACCGTCCGTTTCCCGGTTTGGATCGGGTAAGGAAGCTTATCGCCGAGAAGCAATTCGTGGAAGCGGAGAAAATCATCGCGCAGGAGGTGCAGGGACCGTATACGCAATCGTTTCTGCCCTTGGGAGATTTGCATATCGACTTCCATGGAACGGGAGCCGTCGAATCTTACCAGCGGAAGCTCGATTTGCGAAATGCCACAATCCAAGTGGAATATGAGCAAGCAGGGCGGAAGTACGGTCGGGAGGTATTCGCCAGCGCGCCGGAGCAGCTTTTGGCCGTAAGGCTGACCTGCAGCGAACCGACGCTTCGATTCTCAGCCTCGCTCGATTCGCAGCTTGAGCACAGCATCGAACGGCTTTCCGATCGTCATCTCGTACTGAAGGCCAAATGCCCGACCCATGTGGAGCCGAACTATCGCCGGCATATCGAGAATCCGGTTCGCTATGAGAATCAGCCCAGTGTGGAGCTTGAGCTTCATTTGTATGTACATATTGAGCAGGGAGCGGTTGTAACTAATGACGCAACTCATGTTGAGATACACGATACGAGCTCCGCGCTATTGATTATAACGGCGGCTACATCGTATCCCAATTTGACGGCGGAGGACCGACATGATCGGCTAAGAGCCCAGTGTATGGAAAGGTTACAACGCGCTCTGTCCATGACCTATTCCGAGCTGTACCAAAGGCATCAAGAGGAGCACCGGTCGTTATTCGACCGGGTAGAGCTTGACCTCGGCATCACAGAGGCTGCCCAGCTGCCGACGAACGAACGGCTGGACCGATTTCGCCATGGCTCGGATGACCCCCAGCTGGCTGCGCTTTTCTACCAGTTCGGCCGATATTTGCTGATTGCCTCCTCCCGGGAGGGTACGCAGCCGGCCAATCTGCAGGGCATCTGGAATCGGCAGCTTCGACCGCCCTGGAGCTCCAACTATACGACCAATATCAATACGGAGATGAATTACTGGCTTGCCGAAACCGGTAACCTAAGCGAATGTCATGAGCCTTTATTTGCGATGATTCGCGAGCTGAGTCAATCAGGTCGCAAGACGGCGGCAACGAGCTTCGGCTGCCGCGGCTGGACGGCCAACCATAACGTGGATCTTTGGCGGCTCAGCAATCCGGTCGGGGAAGAAGGAGGCGACCCCAAATGGGCGTTCTGGCCGATGGCCGGGGCGTGGCTCTGCCGTCATCTTTGGGAGCACTATGCATTTGGCCTCGATGAGGATTTCCTAAGGAATCAAGCCTATCCGATCATGAAGGAAGCGGCGCTATTCTGCCTGGATTGGCTCGTTGAGGACGCCTCCGGGTACCTCGTAACAAGTCCGTCCGCCTCTCCGGAAAATAAATTTATTGCGGATAACGGCCAAGAGGCCTCGATCAGTATGGCCTCCACGATGGACATGTCGTTGATCCGGGACTTGTTTGCCAACTGCATAAAGGCAATCGACATCGTGGGGGAAGACGCAGAGCTCCGGGAGCAGCTAAGGAAGGCGAGCGATAGGCTGTACCCGTTTAAGATCGGGAAGCACGGCCAGCTGCAGGAGTGGTACCTGGACTTTGAGGAGGTAGAGCCGGGTCATCGCCACATTTCCCATTTGTACGGGCTGTACCCCGGTGACGAAATACAGCTTCGCCGAGATACGGAGCTTAGCGAAGCGGCCCGCATATCGCTGGCGAGAAGACTGGAGTACGGCGGCGGGCACACCGGCTGGAGCTGCGCCTGGATCATCAACGTCTTCGCACGGCTTGAGGATGCCGCTAACGCCTATCAATACGTGAAGACGCTATTGCAAAAATCCACCTATCCGAATCTGTTCGATGCACATCCGCCTTTCCAGATCGACGGGAACTTCGGAGGAGCAGCCGGGATCGCAGAGATGCTGCTGCAAAGTCATGCCGGAGAGATCAGTCTGCTGCCCACGCTGCCGGAAGAGTGGAAGAAGGGATCCGTTATGGGATTGCGGGCACGAGGAAACTTTGAGGTCGACCTGTCCTGGGATGCAGGCCGATTGCGGGAAGCATCCATTCGGTCGGGTTCGGGCGGGCGCTGTATCGTTAGAACGAAGCACGCGGTCATCAAAGTCACGTCGGATGGCGAACCGGTTGCTTGGGAAGAAGCAGGCCCGCTGCAAATTTCATTTTTAACCGAAGCGGGAGCCGTATATCGAATTTATTGCTGAGCTTCAGCATGAGATTAGTTAATGTAAAGAGGAGGGACTCGGAATGGACGTAGTACACAAGCCACGGCAAATGGAGCGGATCGGGCGCGGTTTGGTAGCGATGAAGGCGGAGGCAGGAGTATATGTGGGATGGCGCCTGCTTGGAACTGAGCCGGAGGACATCGGATTTCATCTGTATCGGGATGGGGTAAGGGTGAATTCCGAGCCTATTGCTACAAGCACCAATTATGTTGATACGGAAGGACAGCCCGATTCCCAATACACGGTTCGCGCGGTGGTTGGCGGCGTCGAGCAGCCTCCTTCGGAAACAGTAGGGGTGTGGGATACGAATTACACGATAATTCCGCTTCAGAAGCCCGAAGGAGGTATTTCACCGGATGGTGTTGCCTATACGTACAGCGCGAATGATGCAAGTGTAGGGGATGTCGACGGGGACGGCGAGTATGAAATCATCCTCAAATGGGATCCTTCGAACTCACATGATAATGCTCATTCCGGCTACACCGGAAACGTATATTTGGACGCCTATAAGCTGGACGGACGTTTCCTGTGGAGAATCGATCTGGGGAGAAACATTCGCGCAGGAGCACATTACACACAGTTCCTGGTTTATGATTTGGATGGCGACGGTAAGGCGGAAATCGCTTGTAAAACGGCGGACGGCACGATCGACGGCGAAGGAAACGTCATCGGAGACCCGGAGGCGGATTACCGCAATGAGCGGGGCTTTATCCTCGAAGGCCCCGAGTACCTTACCGTATTCGGCGGAGAGACGGGCAGGGCGCTGGCAACAACGTTCTATGAGCCTCCTCGGGGAAATGTCGCCGATTGGGGCGATAGCAAAGGAAATCGCGTCGACCGGTTTCTTGCTTGTGTCGCTTATTTGGATCGAGAACGCCCAAGCTTGGTCATGTGCCGCGGATATTACACAAGAACGGTGTTGGCGGCGTTCAATTGGAGAGACGGAGAGCTGACGAAGGTATGGACCTTTGACAGCCATGAGCCCGGTTATGAAAGCTATGCAGGACAAGGCAACCATAGCGTAGCCGTCGCCGATGTCGACGAGGACGGCAGGGACGAGATCATCTACGGCTCCTGTGTAATCGATCATGACGGGACGGGACTTTATACGACGGGGCTCGGACATGGCGATGCCATGCATGTAAGCAGCTTGAACCCGAACCGGCAAGGGCTGGAAGTGTTCCAGGTTCATGAGAATCCTTCGGAGCATGGCATCGAGGTCCATGACGCCCGGACGGGAGAAATTCTTTGGGGGCTGCCTTCGGCCAGCGATATCGGCAGGGGGATGGCGGCGGATATTGACCCGCGTTATGACGGAGCGGAGGTTTGGGCGTCGGACAACTGGAAAACCGGCGGCTTCGGGCTGCACAGCGTCTCCGGGGAGAAGATATCGGACCGCACCCCGCAATCCTTTAATTTCGCGATATGGTGGGACGGGGATTTGCTTCGTGAGCTTCTGGATCACGATTTTGATCCGGGGACAGGAATCGGCGTAGGCCGGATCGATAAGTGGGACTACATGAATGAGCGGCTTGTGAACCTAATCACCTTCGAGGGTACCCGCTCCAACAACTGGACGAAGGGAAACCCTTGTCTTCAAGCGGATCTGTTCGGGGACTGGAGAGAGGAGGTCATCTGGCGTACGGATGACAGTACAGCCTTACGAATCTACTCGACCACGGATGTGACGGAGCACCGGATCCATACCTTGATGCATGACCCTGTATACCGGCTCAGCGTAGCATGGCAGAACGTCGCCTACAATCAGCCGCCGCATCCAAGCTTCTTTCTGGGCCACGGGATGAAGCAGCCTCCGAAGCCATCGATTTATGTAACCCGATAGACGGATCTTTACGATACAAAATGCACCCCTTATCCTTGTCGGCCCCGAGCGGAGATCGATTCGAAAGATAAGGGGTGCATTCCTGCTTTAGCAAGCCAAGCCATATCAGGGAAGTTTTCTCTGCTGCCAAGCCGAGTATTGCTCATTGATTTCCCGGATATAATCGCTCCCGCCGCTTTGCTTCCATCTGTCCATGGCCGCACGATGCCCGGCTTCGTCAATTTCTCCGTAAATGAACCGGACGAGCGCCTCCTTGACGATCCCATCCAGCTTCTCGCCCTGCGAACCATACGTTTCTGAAGAAAAGGGCTCCGCAGGATTGAGCACGAAGTGCTTCTCGCTGGACTGCATCAGGGCAGGGAACGTTTGCCTTAGCCGGGTCGGCTTCGGGGAGAGGTATCGCTCCTCCGGGATATACATCAGCATCTGATTCAAACCGAAGATCTCGCTATTATTTTTCGTCGACTTTACATACCCGCCCTCAAGCTCGTAATGCCGGCCCTCCAATCCGTTCGTCAGCAGGCTCTGCAGCTCCGGCTCGTTCAGCCGGTCCAAGAAGCCGAGAACCTTGCGAAGCTCCGCCTCGGACGACACCGAGGACTTCGGAATGACAAGCATCCCGTTATAGCCCGACGTAGGAAGGAGGCGCAGGCCCTTGGGTCCGGCAACTCCGGAAATCGCATCCATTACGTCGGCTTTAGGATCCTTCTTGCGGATCCCCGTTTCGATTTGTCCCGCCCGCTCCAATACATCAATGACAGCGCCGGCCTTGCCCTGTATGACGGGGAGATTCCAGCGGCTGGAATCCATCACGGCGAAATCAGGATTAATCAGCTTCTCGTCGTACAGCCTCTTAAAAAACCTTAGAGCCTCCATGTACTCTTCCGTGAGATGTGCGGGGATGAGACGGCCCTGCGGATCGAGTCCCCATTTATTAGGAACTCCCAGCCAGGTGCCCATGATGTCAAAGGGACCGAAATACTTGGTGATCACCATGCCATAGGTGTCGTCGACGCCGTTCCCATCGGGATCTTGGTACGTGAAAGCATGGAGCATCCGGTAAAATTCCTCTACGGTCGTCGGTCTTCGCAGCCCCACCTTGTCAAGCCAGTCCTTTCGAAAGGCGATTCCGTAACGTCCCATCGGTCTGGAACGATAGATAGAATAGATGCGGCCATTCACCGAAAGATTGTCCAGTACTGTGCGGTTTGACTGACGCAGATGCGGGAACTCCGACAGGTAAGCCCCCAGCTCCCAGAACAAGCCCGCCTCGGCAGCCTTGATGAAAGCGGCGGATTTCTCCTTCATGACCATGACGGTCGGCTTGCTGTGCGATTCCAGTTTGATGCTAACCTTATCGTCGTAGATCGGATCCGGTACGAATTCGAGCTCCAGATCGACATTCGTACGCCGCTCCAGCTCCTGAATGACGGGAGAGTCCGCGCTCGGGTAACTGCTGCGCCCGGTAGGGACCATGAAACGAATCTTGAGCTTTGCCTGTGCTGCGGCATCGTGGATCCTGTCGGCAGAAAGAGCGGCAATCCCCTTCGTCTCTAGACCGGAGCAGCCGGTCATCACACCCGTAAGGAGCAGGAGCAGGAGCATGCCGGCCGTATAAGAATACAGCGCCGGGTGACGCTTGGCCATTTACGGTTTCACCCCCATGGTGCCTTCATAGCGATCCTGATAGGCTTCTCTGAACTGGGTGGGAGTAACCCCCTCCAGCTTTTTGAAAATGCGGTTGAAATAGCTTTGCTGGTAACCGGATCGCTCCGCAACTTCTTGTACTTTCAAATCCGTATTCAGTAATAAATCCTTGGCGTTTGAGATTCGCAGCTCCGTTACATAATCGATAAAGTTCTGTCCAGTAATTTGCTTAAAGGCTCTGCTTAGAAAATAAGGATTGGTTCCAAACTGGTCGGCACAGCGTTCCAGAGAAAGATCGAAATCAGCATAGTGCAGCGACAAATAGTCCTTGGTTCTGTGCACCAACAGCTTGGCTTGATCATTGGCACGGTCCTTCATTCCTTCGAGATAGGGGAAGACGATCATATCGCGCAAGTATTCCACCATCCTCTCCGGTTCCCGGATTTGCGCCAGCTGTTCAAAATGGTTTGTTCCCTTGCCGGGGCGCTTCAGGCTGAACCCCGCATACATCGTGGCATGCTGAAGGCTGCCAAGAAGCTGAAGCATGCCCTGCTGCACATCGATGTTTTTCATCTCGCCATTGGCCGTAAGCTCCGTTAGAAACGCCTCGATCCACTGCATCGTTTCCAGCTCGCGCCCTCTGCGGAGCGATTGGATGATTTCCTTCTCCAGATGAAACGGATACCGGATTTCCTTGTCCTCGTGTGTTTCATGCCAGGGGCCGATCTCAAGGATTTGGTTCTCGGCCTCGTAGCTTCGGTATCGAAGCGTACGTCTCGCGTCCTCAACAATGGAAGGAATCCGCGAGGGGGAGAGGGTAGGGCGTCCAACGGCCGCCGTAATCTGAAGCTTGAGGATGCGATTGACGGCTTTGGTGAAATCTTGGATCAGTGCTTGAAGCTGATCGGATGAGAGCACTTGGGCAGGGAAGAGAAGCAGTCCGACGGTAGCATCCTGAAAATCTATCGCCTCAAACTGGTCTGTATACTTCGCCGTTGTTTCCTCAATGATATTTGCTGCGGCAAAAGAAAGGAGAGACTCATCTCCATTGGCAAAACGATCTTTCACGTTTGCAAGGCCGGTCAGCTGGATATAGATCACTTGAATTCTGCGGTTCGTTATTGCCCAGCCATAATGCTCCATTCGTTTCACCAGCTCGCCATCGGTATAGGAGCTGAGGTAGCCAAGCACCAGCTGCAGCATAAAGCCTTTGCGCGTCACAGTCAGCTGTTCCTCCAGCTTCGTTTGAAGCTCCGAGGTCTTACCGGTTACATGTTTCCATTGCTCTTCAATCAATTGAAATTCATCCTCGTCCCCAGGGAGGGAGCGCTTCCCGCCGGAGAGTAGACGAACCAGTTTATCCAGCGGGACGTAAAGCCGTTTGGAAGCATGCCATGACAGTGCAAAAGCGACAATCAGCACGGCGCAGCCCAGGAACAGCAGCAGCTTGGACACGAAGATTACCGTATCCGTGATGACATGGAGCGGAGCTGCGGTCACATAATACCAATTCGTATTGAGCTTGGCATATTTTCCGAAGGTTACGGTGTACCGGGTATCCTTCCAATCGAGGAGGAAGGAGCCCGCTTCCAAATCCCGCTCTGAAGACAGTGACATGAGCTTCTCCGTAATCGCCTGAGATACGCCGGATAAGCCAGGGGGTTCTCCGCTGGAAACCAAGGGGGTCCCGTCCTCCTGCAATAGGAGGGAAAGACCGTTCTGATAAGGAGTCATCGTTTTGAGCAAATCCGTAATCTTATCCTTATCCAGCTGTACCAGGAGCGTGCCTTTTTGCTGGGATTGATTCGTCGCAATTTTATGAACCAAGGTCACCTGCTTCGGCTCGGCGCCATTTAAGTCCGAAGACCAGTAGGACCAGAACACCTTGTCCTCCTGATTCGACAGCGTCCGATAGTTCGCCAGTGCGGCTTCCTCCGACATCGGAATATAGTCCGGTTTGAACAACGTCGGCTGGGTGCCGTCGATAAACAGCTCGATCTTGGAAGCAAGCGGGTGAGAGCCCTGCAGAACCATCAGGCTTTTTGAAATGTTCCACGTTTCTTGAAAGCCCTTAACAAAATCCTTGTGATTCAATGCCGATTGGAACATCGGATCAAACGTCCAATGAACCATCGAGTGCTCCAAATGAGTAAATTGATCGTTCAGTACTTGGATTCTTCGTGCGATTTGGGCGGTATGAAGCTCATAGAGCTCCCGCTCTACGCGGCCGCCTACAAGCCAATAGACGATAGAAGCGACAGCGATGCCGGGAAGCGTGCTTACGAGTAAGATGATCAGCAGGCTTTTCTTGAAATGATTTCCTTTTTGGAAGAACGAAAGCGATTTCAACGGCATATACAGCCGCTTCATGCTAGGAATCATAAGCTCCTCCCTGAACGAAACAAAATAATAACAAGATATTCAAAATGAAATAAAACCTATTCCTTATTCTTACAGACAAATACAAAAAAGGCAAGCCTCACAAACAGATATCGGATCTGCTTGTGCAGCTTGCCTCATTACAGCCTTATTTCGCCGCGGCGGATTGCAGCGCCTTGTTCGATTCCTCTTCAGCGGTACGCAGCATGGTGTTGATATCCATCTCGCCGTTGATGACCTTCACAACATCCTTCGTATATTTCCCCAAGACGGCAGCTTTGCTTTCACTTACTGTTTTCTCAGCCATGGCCGGGAACTTGGAGAAGAAAGCATTGAAGTTTTTATCCTTGTACGGCGTATCCTGACCGAGCGTTTTTTGAATGGCTTCGTTCTTTAACACCGTCATATTTCCTTTCTTCGAGGCTTCCGTCTGATATTCGTCCGAGGTCAGGAATTTGATGACCTCCATCGCCGCATCCTTGTTCTTGGACATCTTCGTGACGGAGATAATGCCCGGGTAAGCCTGTGCGCCTACCCCCGGAAGCTCCTTGAACGCAGGGAACGTTACGACATCCCAGTTAAACGAAGCCATGTCCTGGCTGAATACGACCGGCAGCAGAGGAGAGGCCGTATACATGGCCAAGGTTTTCTCCTTGACGAAGGTGTTCGAATCCGGCAGCTTTCCTTTCAGCTGCTCGATCTTCTTCTTATAAGCTTGGCTTGCGGCAGGGCGGACGAGCATCGTATCTACGATTTTTTTCCACGTATCGTTGTTGATCGTTGCTTTATTCGTCGAACTGTCTACTAGAGGCAAGGAGAAGGGGTTGGCCAGAAACACATGATTGATGGAGGCGGCCAGCCCGGTGTAAACGACTCCGGCTTCCTCGCGCGTAATTTGGTTGGACAGCTCAATGACCTCGTCCCAGGTCATGCCGTCCTTAGGATAAGGCACGCCGAATTTATCGAAGATATCTTTGTTGTAATATAACGCCATCCGGTCGTTATATAGCGGCAAGCCGTAAAGCCCTCCTCCGGACATTTTCTCCAGCGCACCGATGATGCTCGGTTCGAACCGGCTGAGATCGATATTATGCTGCTTGATCAAATCCTTCATATCAAACGCCGTTCCGCTGTCCAGCACCGAGCCGGTGAACGATGCAATGGAGTCCCATTGGATATCGATTTGCGCCCCGGACGTTAAGAGCTGCTGCAAATCCGTACTGTTCGGAACCCGTTGAATGTACTTAATGGTATAATGAGGGAATTTTTGGCGAATCGCATTGCCGAATCGTTCGTTGAAATTTTCCTCCGAATCTCGGCTCGTGGAATAGAACACAAGCTCAGCCGGCTCCGAATTTTTTTTCGCTTCAGCTTCTTTGCCCTCGCCGGTGTTGCCTTGACCCGGTGCGGCGGTGCTGCAGCCGCCTGCGATAAGTGCGAATGCCGTAAGCAAGGTGATGGGGACCGCCCATTGGTTTCTCTGTTTCATTGTAATCCTCCTTGAAAGTAATGAAAGTACTTGCATTCAACATACTCTTCCGGGAAGGCGTTGTTCAATCGGACATATTTGATTGGAGACTGCCTGGTCAAAATCAAAAAAATCCGCAATGCAATCACAGCTCATGATTGACAACTATCCGTACAAAAAAGTGCAATCCAACGGATCTTTCTCCCAAATCAGTGCCGATCAAAAATGTGCAATTGACGGAAAGGCGGCTCGTCACTATAGTGGGAGGGTGATTTCAACAAAGTTGTCAATCAAGATGGGTTCACAAGGAGGAAATGCATATGAGTTCTAAGGAAGCGGTTCCGATGCACTGGTTGAAGCGTCCGGCTTTGTCCGCGGCTGCCACTTGGGGTGTCCCTTGGGCGGAAGGTTCGTTACTCAGAGAAGAGGAATTATCTTTACATAATCCGAGTAGCGGCGCCTCCATACCCGTTCAAAGCTGGCCAACCGCCTATTGGCCTGACGGCAGCATTAAGTGGACAGCCCATGCCGCTGTTCTGGAGGGACAAGGTGCGGAGGGTTATACCCTTACCAAAGGAAAACCTGCAATAGCGGAGAAACGATTGAGGACGGTTGACCATCCGGAGTATATCGAGGTTGATACAGGAAGTATGGTGTGCCGTTTTCATAAAAGAGGTACGGAGCTGATTCGCGAAATGGTGATGGGGGGGCAGGTCATTTGCTCCGGGGGCCGGCTGGTCGGCTTTCGGGAGGAACGCAGCGAAACGGGAGGCTTTGAAGTGCGGAAGAGCATCCCGTTTCAAAGCAGCCTGGCTTCCGTTGAGATAGAACAGGACGGACCGATTCGAGCGGTTGTGAAGGTGACCGGACGCCACCGCTTATCCGGAGGAACGAGGGAATGGCTTCCGTTCACACTGCGCTTCTATTTGTTTGCGAATCATCCTGAAGTCAAAATCGTCCATACCTTTGTATATGACGGGAATCCGCATCAAGATTATGTGAAAGGACTTGGCCTTGCCTTCCGAGTGCCGATGAAGGGACCGTTGTATAACCGGTATGTCCGGTTTGCCGGCGATACGGGCTTTTTTATCGAATCACCGAAGGGACTTATGAACTGGCGGCTGAGCGAGAAGGTGGAGGAGCTGTACAAACAGCAAATGAGAGGCATTCCCGTTTCCTTCGATAGCGATGAAGATGCCAAATTTCTGGGCATTTTGGACGATTCGGCGGTATGGGACGGCTTCAAGCTGACCCAGCTGTCGGCGGACTCCTATGCGGTCTCCAAGCGGACGAAGGAGGGCTGCAGCTGGATCAAGGCAGTGAACGGGCGCAGGGCCGGCGGCCTTGGCTACGTGGGAAGCGAAAGCGGTGGGATGGCCGTAACGATGCGCCACTTCTGGAGAAAATACCCTTCGTCCATGGAAGCTTCCCGCCTGTCGAAGGACGAGGCGGAGCTCACGGCTTGGCTGTGGTCACCGGACGCCGAAGCGATGGACTTGCGGCACTATGACACGGAAACGCACGTGGAGTCGGCTTATGAGGGCGCTCACGAAATGCGGAGCACGCCGTACGGTGTCGGCAATACCAATGAGCTTTCCCTTTGGTGCTTCGAGAGTACCCCGGAGCCGCAGATGCTCGAATCAATCGTGGAGGAAAACGAATCTCCCTCGCTGCTCGTTTGTTCGCCGGAGCGCTATCAAAGCACCTATGTGTTCGGTCCATGGAGCCTGCCGGATCGCAGTACACCGCTTAAAGCGTATTTGGAGGAGGGGCTGGAGGAGGTCGTCCGCTTCTATCAAGATGAGGTGGAGCGGCGCAGCTGGTATGGCTTCTGGGACTACGGGGATGTGATGCACAGCTACGATCCTGTACGGCACACCTGGAAATACGATATCGGCGGCTGCGCTTGGCAAAATACGGAGCTGGCCACGAACTATTGGCTTTGGTACGTATTCCTTCGTACGGGCAAGGAGGACTTCTTCCGTTTAGCGGAAGCGATGACACGCCATACAAGTGAAACGGACGTATATCATGCCGGTGAATATGCCGGTCTTGGCTCCAGACATAATGTCCTGCATTGGGGCTGCGGCTGCAAGGAGGCCCGGATTGCCATGGCCGGACTACACCGGATGTACTATTATTTGACGGCTGACGAACGGATCGGCGATGTGATGGACGAGGTGAAGGACGCCGATTACTCGGTGGAGCATCTGGACCCGATGCGCTATTATTTTCCGAAGGACGAATTCCCGACCCACGTTCGTTCCGGTCCCGACTGGGCGGCGTTCTGCTCCAATTGGTCCACCCGATGGGAGCGCTATGAGGATACCCGTTACCGTGATAAAATGGTAAAAGGGATCGAATGCCTGAAGTCCATGCCGTATCGGCTTCTGACCGGCCCGACCTTCGGCTATAACGCCAAAACCGGCGACCTGCTCTTCATGGGCAACGAGAATTCAGGCCATCAATTGATGATGAGCATGGGCGGCGCCCAGGTATGGATGGAAATGGTTCATCTCCTCAAGGATCCGGAGTGGGAGGACATGGTGGTCGAGTTCGGCGAATTTTATAATCTCCCGAAGGAGGAGAAGGCCCGCCGGACCAATGGTGAGATTGTAGGGAAGGACTGGGGCATCCCAATGCTCTCGAGCCCGCTCGTCGCATTCGCGGCTGCCAAGAAGCAGGATAAGGAGCTTGCGGACTTGGCATGGCAGCTGCTGCTCGGGGAAAATACGCATTGGCAGCTGAAGTTTCCTATGGAAACGAAAACGCCGGACCCTTGGGAATATGCCACTCCGGTCCGCGAAATTCCTTGGATGTCGACGAATACGGCGGCACAGTGGTCGCTGAATGTGATTATTTGCCTCGAGCTGATAGGAAATTACTTACCGGGGGACGAAATAGTATAGGAGCTTCATTATAGATTAGGAGGACATTCGCATGACTTTGAAATTAGGAATTCGCGCTCATGATTTTGGCAAGCTCCCCTTGGAGCAAATGGCCGCAAAGGTCGGCTCCTTCGGCTTTCGTTCGATTCAGCTGGCGTTAGCGAAGGCGATCGCCGATATGGACAGCGGTCTTGGCAAGCTAAGTCCTGGCTACGCCAATCATGTTGCGGAGACATTCGGCAAGCAAGGGGTTCGGGTGGCCGTTCTGGGCTGTTACATTAATCCGATCAACCCGGATAAGGCGGAGCGCCGGTACGAAATCGACCGCTTTAAGGAGCACCTTCGCTATGCTCGCGATTTCGGCACATCACTGGTTGCAACGGAGACAGGTCGATTAGATACATACCTGAAGGACTACCCGAATGACTATAAGGAAAAAGCCTGGGCGATTCTGCGGGAAACCGTAGAGGAGCTTGCGGAGCAAGCGGAGAAATACGGGGTGATTGCGGCCATCGAGCCGGCGACGTCGCTGGTCATTCATTCTACGGAAGGCATGCTGCGTATGCTGGAGGAGGTTCCGTCTCCGAACCTGGGCGTATTGATCGATCCGTGTAACCTTATGGATACGGACAATATTGTAAGGCAGGACGAGGTAATGAAGGAAGCGTTCGAGGCGCTTGCCGCCCGTACCGTATTAATTCATGCCAAAGATATCAAGGAAAACGAGAAGGGCCGGTTCGAATATACAGGCCTCGGAACCGGGTTGCTCAACTACCCGTTGTTCCTCCAGCTGGTCCGCCAGTACAAGCCTCATATCGATATTACACTGGAGGGCGTCACGGAAGAGCACCTTCCTGCTTCACTTGATTTCTTCACCAAAACATGGAATGAAGTCAAGCTGTAGGAAATCAATTCCCTGATTATTACCTTCATTAAGGAAGGGTTTACAGCGATAACACCGATAATCATCCTATTCGGTGCTATTGCCGTAGGCCCTTTTCTCTGTAAAGCTCGGCATTCAACCAATCATCGGATTATATACAAATGCCTGATATTGGTTTATCCTCAACTTTGTAAATCGAGGAGAGTGGGGGCTGTAATCGATGAGTCGGAGAAAGAAAGCGGTAGGGATCATCGCGGGCGCTGCGCTTATGGCTTTCCTTGCTGTTGGCTGTCAAGGTAAAAACGCTGCGGTAAGCGGTCCGGCAGATACTCAAGTCATTACCATGATGGCGAATTTGTTTACTACCGAAGTGCCGTCCGATCGCATCGAAAAGCTGCTTGAAGAGAAAACGGGGACAAGGCTGGAGATCCAGTGGGTGCCGGACGACAGCTATGAAGAGAAGCTGAATGCCGCGTTTGCCACAGGTACGCTTCCAAAGGCAACCTTTCTAAAAAATCAGACCTCGCTGCTTCTGTTCAAGGATGCCATTCGAAATGATCAATTCTGGGAAATCGGGCCTTATCTAAAGGATTATCCGAACTTGCAAAGGCTGGACCCGCAAGTGTTGTCCAATACAGCTGTTGACGGCAAAATCTACGCGATTTATAAAGAAACGCCGACAGCTCGCTCGGGTATTATTTACCGGAAGGACTGGGCGGACCGTCTCGGCTTAACGGCTCCCAAGACGATTGACGACGTATATAACATGATGAAGGCCTTCAAAGAGAAGGACCCGGATCAAAACGGCCTCCATGATACCATCGGGCTTGCCGATCGGAACGATCTTGTCTACGGCGCCTTCAAAACGGTAGCGTCGTGGTTCGGTACGCCGAATCAATTTGCGGTAAGCGGCGGCAGCATCGTTGCCGATTTTATGGATCCCGCCTATATGGAAACGATGAAATTTTTCAAAAAGCTGCATCAAGAGGGCTTGATGAACCAGGATTTCCCTGTCACCTCCAAGAACGATCAGCAAAACCTGTTGATTTCCGGCAAAGCCGGCATGTACATCGGTTCGATGGGCGACGTGGTCAGCCTGCAAAAGAAGATGACGGAGGTTAACCCGAGAATCGAGTTGGACGTGCAAAATGTTATTCAAGGCGGGCCGAAGGGCTACGGCATCTGGGGGGTACCAGGCTTCGGCAATGCCGTGCTGTTCCCGAAATCAGCAGTCAAAACGGAGGCGGAGCTGAGAAGCCTGCTGTCCTTTTTCGACAAGCTGATGACCCCCGAGCTCGGGCTGCTGATCTACAGCGGTCTGGAGGGCGAGCACTATACGATGAAGGACGGCAAGGTGGCGCCGGTTCAGGATGTGAAGCTGACGGACAAGGAAGTCAAGCCATATCAATCCCTGCAGATCGGGGGGCCGAGCACAATCAGCAGCCTGGTGTTCTATCATGAGCTGCCAGTGAAGCAGAAAGCGGAGCAATTGACAATCGATAACGGTAAATACCTTATCCATGATCCGACGTTGTCACTCGATTCCAAAACGTATATCGAGAAGGGCGCTCGTCTGCAGGAATGGATCAAGGACGCCACGTACATGTTCATCCTGGGTCGCATGGACGAAGCAGGCTTTCGTAAAGAAGTGGAACGCTGGAAGGCGGAAGGCGGCAATGAAATCTTGAAGGAATTTACCTTATCGTACCAAGCGGCTAAGAAGTAATCAGCAGGAAAGACCTTAGACATACTTGTCTGACAGTCTTCTGTATATGGAGGAGAGGCATCGAATATGCAAATCATTGTGGCGCAAGACGGAACAGGAGATTATACCCGAATTCAGGAGGCTATCGATCATGCCCCGGACCATTCGAAGGAGCCGATCCTGATTTATATTAAAAACGGGGAGTATCGAGAGAAGCTGCACATCGAAAAGCCCGGTATTACACTGCTTGGCGAAAGCGCAGAGTCAACTGTCATTGCCTTTGACGATTATGCGAAGAAAGCCTACCCGAGCGGTGAGCTATACAATACCTTCAACTCGTACTCCGTATTGATCGGGGCGAATGATTTCACCGCGAAAAATCTGACCATCGCCAATACGTCAGGAAGCGGGGACCTCGTAGGTCAAGCCGTAGCCGCTTATGTTGACGGGGATCGGATTGTATTTGACGGCTGCCGGCTTCTGGGTCATCAGGATACGTTGTTTACAGGTCCGCTTCCCGAGCAACCGATGGATCGTTCCACCTTCGGCGGACCCAAGGAGGGAGCACCTCGCGTGTACGGACGACAGTACTACAAAAATTGCTATATCGAAGGGGATGTCGATTTCATTTTCGGCTCCGCTATAGCAGTATTTGACCGATGTGAAATTTTTTCCAAGAAGCGTTCCGCCGATCACGCCATTCACGGGTACATCACTGCGGCATCCACTCCGGAGCAACTTTCCTACGGGTATGTGTTCCATCAGTGCAAGCTGACGGGGGATGCGCCGAAGCATTCGGTTTACCTGGGCCGACCTTGGCGGATCCATGCGAAGACCGCTTTTATCAATTGCTGGATGGGGGAGCATATTCATCCGGAAGGCTGGCACAATTGGAACAAGCCGGAAAGTGAACAGACCACCCGTTACTGCGAGTATAACAATGCCGGACCGGGTGCCACTACCGATACAAGAGTGAACTGGTCACATCAATTAACTCCCGAGAAGGCCTGCGCCTATGCGGTACGCGATATACTGGCCGGTCAAGACGGATGGAGTCCGGAGGAAAGCATATGAAGGTATACAAGATAGGGCTGATCGGTCTTGGCAAAATGGGCCGTTCTTATTTGAAGCATTTGGCCGGCAATCCGAAATATGAAGTGGTGACGGTTTGTGATGTCAACCCGGAATCTCTCACCTTGGCAAGCAGTATGCTTCCGGGAGTAACAACGTCCCACCGTCCGGACGATATTTTCCTCGATCCGGAAATTGAGGTCGTCGGAATCTTTACTTACGCGGACGCCAGGCCGGACCTGATCCGTCAGGCGATCGCCGCCCGGAAGCATATCATTGCCGAGAAGCCTCTTGGAATCAGCATTCAGGAGGAAGAGAAGCTTCTTGAGGAAATCGAGCAAAGCGGGCTCATGGTCGCCGTCAACTTATTCAATCGCAGCGCCTGGTACCATCGGGAGATACAGGACTTTATCCGCAGCGGCGAAATCGGACAGCTGTCCGTCATCCGTATTTCCCACCAGACTCCGGGAGATATGCCGACCGAGAGTCAGCTGCTCGAGGTTGAGGGGGCGCCTTTCCATACCTGCGGCATGCATTATATCGATGTGGCCCGCTGGTATGCAGGCAGCGAGATCAACCGCTGGGACGCACAGGGTGTCAGGACCTGGGGCTGGAAGGAGCCCTGGTGGGTTCATGTGCACGGCAGCTTTCACAACGGAATCGTCTTTGACATCACGCAAGGCTTTACCTATGGTCAAATGGCCCAAACGAAGACGAACAATTCCGGCATCGAGCTGGTGGGTACGTTAGGCTTGGCCCGGATGTCTCATGATTTTACCAACGCAACGGTTGAATATTTCGGTGTGAACCGAACCGAAAGAAAGGTCGGACCCTACGGCGGCAAAAATATCGACGTACTCTGCTCCGAGTTCGCACAGTCACTCGATACGAAGGAGAACGTCGGCTTCCCGACGCCTCGGGATAGTGTCGTTGCCTCCCGCCTTTCCTGGGACATGCTGGAGTATGCCACAGGCCATGCTCCGGTCGTAGGCAGCCCGGATGAGATGGAGCGCATTCTCGTGCATAAAAAGCAGAAGCAATAACCTTCGTAGTAACCGTTACCTTCGGTCATGACGTAGGGATGCATCAAAGAATTTCGGCCTGCTATGATCATAGTGGGCTTTTTTTCGTTGTACAACACCTGCAGTCGAGTATGATCCCGCTGAAAAAGATACAAGATATAGGGAACCTAACCTAACATTTGCTTAAAAGGAATGGAGAACCTATGGATCCGAAATGGTGGCATAAATCCGTTGTCTATCAAATTTATCCCAAAAGCTTCTATGATGCCAACAACGACGGTACAGGCGATATCCAGGGAATTACCGATAAATTGGATTACCTGCAGGAGCTCGGTATCGATATCATTTGGATATGTCCTGTGAACCGCTCTCCCATGGCTGATAATGGGTACGACATATCCGATTACTACGAAATCGCTCCTGAGTTCGGGACGAATGAACAGTTCGAGCAATTAATCCGGGAGGCGGATCGCCGCGGCATCAAGATGATGATGGATCTTGTCATCAATCATACCTCGGACGAGCATCCGTGGTTTATGGAGTCCAGAAGCAGCAAGGATAACCCGAAGCGGGATTGGTACATATGGCGGGAGCCGAAGCAGGGCAGGGAGCCTAATAATTGGGCGTCCTACTTTAGCGGTTCGGCATGGGAATTCGATTCGTTGACCGGCGAATATTATCTTCACCTGTACTCAAAGCAGCAGCCTGACTTGAATTGGGAAAATCAGCAGATGCGCGAGGAGATTTACCAGGTGATCCGGTATTGGGCGGAAAAAGGGGTCAAGGGCTTCCGCTTTGATGTGATTAGTAAGCTGTCGAAACATCAGGATTTCCCGGATGTGCCGGATGTGGAGGAAGGAAGCTATGCGCTCGGAAGAAGATACTATCTGGACGGCCCCCGCATCCACGAGTTCATGAAGGAAATTCACCAGGTGTATGAGCCGTATGATATCGTAACCGTCGGTGAAACAAGCGGTGTTACGATTGAGAATGCCAGGCTGTATACCGAGCCTTCACGGAAGGAGCTGGATATGGTATTTCAATTTGACCACATGGCTGTGGATGCGGGTCCTTATCCAGCCGGCAAATGGGAGGTCAGCCCTTTTCGATTTTTGGAATTCAAGGAAATTATGAGCAGGTGGCAGAAAGGGCTGCATGGAATCGGATGGAACAGCTTATATTGGTCCAATCATGATCAACCCCGCGCGGTGTCACGCTTCGGGAATCATGAAAAGTACCGCGTGAAAAGCGGAAAAATGCTCGCTACCTGCCTTCATCTGATGCAGGGCACTCCTTATATTTATCAGGGAGAAGAGATTGGCATGACAAACGTCAAATTCGAATCGATCGGGGACTACAACGATATCGAATTACTGAATATGTATAAGGAGAATCTGCAAAAAGGCCATACTCATGAAGAGCTGATGCAAAAAATTTGGGCGAAGGGCCGCGACAACGCGAGAACTCCCATGCAGTGGGATGACGGAGAGCATGCGGGCTTTTCCCAATCCTCGCCGTGGCTTAAAGTGAATCCGAACTACAAACATATCAATGTGAAGACAGCCATTGCGGATCCCGACTCCCTATTTTACTATTACAAGCGTCTGATCGAACTACGCAAGGATAGCGAATACAGCGACGTTATCGTTTATGGAAGCTACGATTTATTATTCGCGTCTCATCCGCGGTTGTATATTTACAAGAGATCGCACATGGATAAGACGTTAGTAGTGATTTGTAATTTTTTCCACGAGACGGAAACGATCGACGTGAAGGAGGAATTGCACTACAAGGAAATCAAATATGTCATCGGTAATGGTGATGTGACAATCCCCGGCGAGGACGGAAGCTTGTCATTGAGCCCTTATGAGTGCATGGTTTATGAGATTGACTAGACACTATTTCACGAGTCCTTCGGCAACTGCGAGGGACTTTTCTTTGTGTTTTGTTTGTAAATTGTACAAAAGCTGCTAATCAGCTTATTATCCATATTGAGCAAATCGATTTTCCATTTACTACAAGAGTCTTTGATTTATAATGAAATGTGAAAGGGGTTACAACGTTGGTTAATCCATAGTAGGGGGTTTTTCGATGAAGGGTATAAACAAAAGAGGCATCGCTTGCTTAGCGGCCATATCCATCGTAGCATTGTCCGCATGCAGCGGCGGAGGCGCTCCAACGGATAGTCCTAAGCAAGAGGGCCAATCGGTTCGTGTAGGCGATGCGAAGCTGGAGGCGGCCGAGCTGCTGGTCTTGTCGAGAGTCGCTTCGATAACGCAAGAAGAGTTTGAACGAACGATGGCGGCCCCGATTCGCGCCAAGTATCCTCATTATAAGCTGAATTATATCATCGAAGGCAAGGATACCAACATTGAAAAGTTAATGGTTGCCGGCACCGCCCCCGACATTACGATCACTTCGCTGGCCGGTCTGCATACCGCATTAATGCCCCGCAGTTTGGAATATGATCTGACCGATCTCATTAAGAAATATAATTACGATATGAACCGAATCGAGCCCAGCTTGATCGAATCCCTGAAGAACGCAACGTCCAAAGGCGGCATTTATGGCCTGCCTAAGTACACGAATACTGTCGTCATGTTCTATAACAAGGATATATTTAACCGTTTTGGAGTCCCCTTTCCTAAAGACGGCATGACTTGGGAGGAAGTAACCAAGCTTGCAGCCAGTTTGACGCGCAACGAGGGCGGCATGCAATACCGCGGGCTCTCCATGTTCTTATCCAATATGCTGCTGGAGAATCAATTGTCGCTTCCGCTGCTGGATCCGAAGGAGGACAAAAGCTCTGTGAATGTCCCGGGCTTCCAGAAGCTGTTCCAAACCTATAAAGCCATTTACGATATTCCTGGAAATAAGCCTGAGGGGGATATTACGCCGGATAAGGAGCTCACCTCGTTCCACAAGGATAAGAATGTAGCTATGGTGCTTTCTCCGATGTCTGGCTTCGGCCGATTTGAAAGCGATCCGGAGCTGAATTGGGATATCGTTGCCGCCCCTACATTTCCGGATGCCCAGGGCATGGGCTATCAGGCGAACGGAATTTATTATTTTGTAAGCAATGCAAATAAGAAGGCGGAGCAAGCGTTCCAGGTCGCGGCGGAGCTGCTGTCCGATGAGGTTCAGCTGCAAGCGAGCAAGGAAGGGCGACCTACCGTCCTGAAGGATGAGAAGATTCACGCCAGTCTTGGCAGCGACCACAGGCTGTTTAAAGACAAACATTTCAAATCGATTTTCTATAATAAATTTGCTCCTGCGCCTTTGGCCAATGCCAATCTTGCTCCGTTGGTGAATGCTTCCAGTATTCTGCAGACGGAATTTTTCACTATGATCAAGAACGGCACAGATATCAATACCGCGTTACGGCAGGCGGATGAGAAGATCAATCAGGCAATCGTAACCGCCAAAAACAAATAAAAGTTCCACTAGCAGATAGGAGGGGGAACGGTCATCGAAAAGGAATTTCTCCATCAATTTTATCCGAAAATTCTCGATGTTGTGCACCGGCCCGCCTCGTACTGGGAATTGCACAAATATCGCGTGGTGCGTCCGACGACAAGCCTCTATAATTTGGCGTTTATTTATGCGGGAGAAGGGGTGTTGGAATTAGACGGCGACCTCTATGAGCTGGGTTCCGGCTGCGTGTTTCATGTGAATCCCGGAAGGCGAATGGATTTGAAAAGCTCGCAGGAGCAGCCGCTGCAATATTTCGGAGTTCACTTCCATCAGCTGCGGATTCAATGGGAAGGTGGTGATTATCAGGCATCGTTCACGGACACTCCTCTTCCGTTCCAGAGGCTGCTGGCTCTACGCGGCCATCCGGTGCATGAAGACATCCGGACGATGTACGACTGCTGGCATGTCAAGGCAGCCGGGTATGAGTGGCAGACCAAGCTCGGGCTGTTCCAGCTGCTCAACGAATTGTCCAATGTTGTGATAACGGAGAGGACGCTGCAGGACAGCTCTTATCGCAAAATGGAAAGCTCCGTCCGCTATATCCGGCAGCATTATGCCGAACCGCTTCAACGGGAAACGTTAGCGGAGCATGCGGATTTATCGGTCAGCCATTATTCGGCCATGTTTAAGAAGGTCATCGGGATCAGTCCGTTACAGTTCGTCGAGAAGGTCCGAATGGATCAGGCAAAGTCCATGCTAACCGGCACCTCAAAGCCCATCAGCGAAATTGCCAAGGATGTCGGGTATAGCGATCCCTTGTATTTTACCCGCGTATTTACCAAGGTTACCGGCATGGCCCCCCGTCAATACAGGGGCGGTTAGGTAGTGGATATAGATAGGAGAGGAGAGAGGCATATGAAGCAAGCAAAGCGGTATTCCGTGTTAGTGGTCGGTGCCACCTTCGCCGGTCTCGGGGCAGCATGCGCCTTAAGGGACCAAACGCTCGTTCTCGAGAAGACAGGGGCGGTGGGCTCGGAATTTACCTCGTCCTACCGAGAGGGTAAGGTGGAGCTGGACCGCATCGTATCGCCGCATGCGTCAGAGCTTAGGATAGAAGCCCTTCAGAGGAATATGATCAGCGAAGCCGGAGGGATCCACTGGCCGGCCTTCGTTCCTGTTCTGCATCAACTGATTTCTAAGCATAATCTGGAGGTTTTGTTTCTTACAAGAATCGTTGAAATAACTGCATTCGCAAGCGGGGGATTTGAGGTCGTTCTAATGAATGGAGCAGGATTGTCCAAGGTACAAGCGGGTCGAATTATCGACACTACCAGCCTTTGTGATTCGGCACCTGTCAGAGCTGCCGGGAAGGTGCGCAGCCAACGGCTGAATGCCGTTGTTGTCGGTCCGGAAGGAGGGGAGGAAACCCCGCCTCAGGTGGAAGGGTTCTCCTTTCACCAAGGCCGATTCCCCTCGGAATGGGTCGTTAGCTTTCCGATCGGGCCTAAGGACGATTGGTCCGCCGCGAGAGCAGGGATACTCTCCCACTGGGCAGCCAGACCCGCAGCTTTGCAGTCTTGGAGACTGGCGACCATCGGCGATGCATTCGATGTCACTCTTGCAATAGCCGACGAGGAGCTGGAGCCGGACTGGCACTGGCATCCGTCCTGCAGGTATGCGGATCCGATCGCAGCATTCGAAGCGGGTATCCAGTACTCATTGGAGGTGCCGTCCAAGTGATTCTTTCCGAACGATGGGATGACGAGGTTGTACAGCAATCCGTTGAGCCTGCTTTTGATAAAATGTATGACGTCATTGTAGTAGGACTTGGGACCGCCGGCTCCATTGCAGCTATTCGCGCTGCACAGCTCGGACTGAAGGTGCTGGGTATTGAGCAAATGCATGGAATGGGCGGTGCCGGTACGCTTGGCGGCGTGACGGGCTATTATTTTGGAACGCGCGGCGGTATATATGAAGAGGTGGATCAAGAGACGGCTGAGCTGGAAGCTGCCCTATTCCAGAAGGCCGGGGGAGTCAACGCCAATGCCAAGAGTATCGTCCTGGAAAGGTCGGCAGCGGAGGCGGGGGCCGTTTATTTCTATGATTCGACCGTACTTGGTGTGTTTATGGAAGGAAGGCAGGTCAAAGGATTACGCTGGATAGGTCCCGAAGGGATTCGGAGCACCGGAAGCAAGGTCATTATAGATGCGACCGGGGAAGCCGAGGTTTGCGCCTTGGCAGGATGTGAGGTGCGTCGAGGCCGTTCGGCAGACGGACAGGTGCAGCCCTTCTCCAACGTCGTACAACTGCTCAGGGAGAACAAGGTTCAACACTACTATACGGATTCGGGCTACGTTGATGCTGCAGATCCGGTAGGCTTGTCTCGTGCTATTGTTCAATCGTCTTTGTTGGAAACGCATTTGAGGCCCGTATATCAAGAAGAAGCGAGGCTGCTCAAAATCGTTCCGCAGCTGGGTCTGCGGGAAGGCCGTCTCATCGTAGGCGAAGAGACCGTAACCTTTAGGGACTTTATCGAAGACCGCTATACGGCGAAGCCGATTTTTTACGCATATTCGAATTTGGATAATCATAGCAAGGATATTGCGCTGGAAAGTGAAGCTCAGCAGGACTGGTCAGTGGTTTCGAGTCTATGGGGCTTAAACTTCCGGCTTCCGATTCCGATGGGAACTCATATTCCCCAAGATACGGAGGGCCTCCTGATTGCCGGACGAAGTCTGTCGCTGGATCATGATTTGGCAGGGTGTATTCGTATGAAGCGGGACATGCAAAAAAGCGGGGAAGCGGCGGCAGATATGGCTTTCTTAAGTATTACCAAAGACTGCTCCCTGAAAAATGTGCCTTATGAGGAACTCAGGACGCTGCTGGAGGAGACCGGCTGCTTCGAAAAGGATAAAGGGGTAGAGTTCAAAGACAGCTCCGTCCGCACGAACAACGACTTCCTTGCTTGCAAGTGGCTGACAGATCCCGAGGAGATCAAAGCGGGTTTGGCAAGCACCAAGCCGGGTATTGCGATATGGTCGGCAAAGCGCTTAGGCGACAAGCTCGTTCCCCGTCTTCTTGATTGGAGTGCGAATGCCGAAGAGCAGCATCTCGCGAGACATAGCGCTATGACGCTCGGCTTACTTGGCTATACTGAAGCGATGACTGTTCTACGAAGCATGGTAAAGGAGCGGGATATGTTCGTTCCTTACACGAGCCGTAAATATAATCAGGCACGCGGCTATGCAGCCGTCTATCTCCTCGGAAAGCTTCGGGACAAAGAAATCGTGCCCGAGCTGCTGGACATGATTCAGGATGCCTCTACATTGCCGCAGATGCAGACGGAGGAAAGAAATTGGGAGTTTATTTCCGACCCGCAGGAGCTCTATTTCCAATACTTCTCGTATTCGGTGATGGCTTTGTTACGCATTGCCGACCGGCACCCGGAGCTAAGGGAATCCGTGGCTAAGGCCATCCAAGAGCGGTTAAACGACCCTGAGCTAGAGCTGAAAATATCCTTTAAAGGCTCTCGGGTCATCAAATATTCGATGAAGGAGCGGATTGCGCAGCTTGTCCGTAAGTGGACTGAAGGCTGGAACATTATCGTTCAAACATAGAACTAACAAAGATCCCCTGGCTTACCTAAGCCAGGGGATTTTTGTATATTCCGGGAATAATTCGAATTGGAGCCGGGAACATTAGACACATCCTGATGAAGGTGTGTGAAGTCGATTGAGTCAAAAGTATGTAAACGAAACTAGAGTAATGAAAATCTCTCGGGTGTTTCCCCTTGATGTTAATAATCACAACACATTGTTCGGCGGAAAGCTGATGTCCCTGATCGACGATATCGCCTCGATCTCCGCTTCCAAGCTATGCCGTGGAACCGCCGTAACGGCCTCAACGGATTCGGTAGACTTTCTGAAGCCGATCAGGCCTACGGACAGTGTTTCTTTGGAATCGTTCGTTACCTGGACAGGCAGAACCTCTATGGAGGTTTTTGTTAAGGTCATGACGGAAAACCTGTATACGGGCAAAAGAGATATCGCCGCAACCTCCTTTTTGACCTTTGTCGGATTGGATGACAATAATCAACCGATCCCTGTCCCGCGGATTATTCCGGAAACGGAAGAAGAGAAGAAGCTGTTCGAGACGGCCCGGCAGCGGGCTGAAATGCGCAAAATCCGTAGAGAAGAAAGCAAGAAATTTGCGGACTTTTTGCTGACGAAATACCCTTGGGAGTGAAGAAAAACCACAGCAATGTGGTTTTTTCTTTCCCAACGGATATGTTGAGGAGCCTGTTACCACAAGGTGGGAATAACCTTGATTTTTTTGTCCAGCTTCGATAATACGGAATGATGGGCATTAAAAGTGAACATATGACGGATCCGGTAGGTGGACATAACAATAGCCGTTAATGCCTCACTTAACGAATATTTTAGATCGGGTCGTTCTATCAGCAAACGCCGCGACTCCAGCTCCAGCTCCGGGTTTCCCGAAATGACCGTTAACTTTCCAAGTCCGGCCGCCTTATCTACCGTATTGAGAAAGTATTCAGCCTCCGGATAACCAAATTCATTACGCAACCATTCATGGACATCAAATAAAATATAGTTCGTCGTGACAAAATGCCTATCAAGGTCGTCCAGATCAATAAACAAGGATTTGGCTTTCATGTATTGAGGATTGGACGGATTCATAAAAGCGGTAAACGCGGTTTCATCAATAAATACAGATTGGGGATAGGATTCAAACTCAGCCATCGCACTTACACCTCCGGTTATTTTCCACATAGGCCATCCAATAAGAGGAGTGGATTATTCTCCTTTTGCTCCGTGGTTACTTGACGGGCCGAGCCGGTTTGACGGTGGGCCAAGTGCTGCTCAATAATGTAGTTCACGAGTCCTTGTACCGTTGTATCTTGTTCCTCCGCCGAGGTTTTCAAGCTTTCATACAAAGCGGGCTCCAGTTCAATCACAGCTTGATTTTCTTCATAGCGTGACAGTAAAAGCTCAGATGCGGAGCTTCTCATTTTATCAATGCGGTTTCGCAGGTAATGCTTATAATTTGTCATGACGTTATCCCTCTTTCTTCGACAAATCCTGTAAAAATATTCGTGCTTCTTTGTATTTTTTTGGGTGTATTTCGGGAAAATGTTCTAATTACAGTGAAATATTAATGAGATTAATCATTAATAACATCAAATGATGTCGAATACCAGATTTCATCCTTCATGTTAAATTAATCCAAATTTCAGGTTATTTTCAGCTTTGTCGCCTATAATCATGCACAGGTTGACGACATCCATTTCATGCACTACAATATGTAGTGTGAGGTGAGCGCAGATGAAGATCAACAACTTCAAGTTTCATGAAAGGGGACTGAACCGATTTTTTGGACCGTTAGAAGCACGTATCCTGGAGATTCTTTGGGAAACGCCGGGGCAATCGATTAAAGCGGTTCAGGAAAAGCTGGACAAGGAGAAATCAATCAATTTCAATACCGTGATGACGGTGATGAACCGGCTGGTAGAGAAGGGCATTTTATCCAAGAAGGTATCGGGGCGTACGTCGCTGTATAGTCCAACGCAATCGAAGGAGCTGTTTCTCGAAGAACAGTCGAAGGAAATCACGCATGAGCTGATTGAAGATTTCGGGCCCCTGGTTGTGAATCATATGATTGATGCCTTGGAGGAAGCGGATCCTGACCTTCTTGAGCAGCTGGAACAAAAAATTAAAGCGATGAAAAAGGAAAAATAACGTTATGTGGGAACGTCGTTCGAAAACGATTTTCTGGTCAACGGTGCTTTTGTCCTGCTTCATTTTCTTTCAAATGATTATGCACGCATCCCATCTCACCTTTCACTGGTCACCGGGCTTTAATATTTTCGAAATCTGCAGCAGCTGGATCCAGGCATTAGGACTTTCCTTTGCAGTTTATCTAATGAATGCTTTGGTCATTTGTACCTTACTGCATTGCTTCTGGCTAGCCGTCAAGCAAGCTTACCTGGTTAGGCGGGCGGTTGTTAGGCTGGAGCGTAGTCGGAATGAAGAGCTTACACAGAAGGTTACGGAACGATACCGGCTAAACCAAGGAAGTATCATTGTTACAGACCATTCTGAAGCGGTTGCGATGACAATGGGCTTTGTTCGTCCTCAAATCGTCATTTCCGCCGGGTTAATTCAATTATTAAATGAATCTGAGCTTGAAGCGGTGTTGCTGCATGAGCAGTATCATTTGACGAAGAGGCATCCGTTCAAAAGCTTCCTGACATTGTGGTTTTCTTCTTCGTTATGGTTTATCCCGATCCTTTCCTGGTGGCACCGATATTACAAAATAACTCAAGAGGTGCTGGCCGATAAATTTGCGATCCAAGTCAAAGGAGCGGAGACAGACTTAGGCAGCGCACTGTTAAAGCTAATGAAGCGGAATCAAGCATCGATACGAGCTGCCCACTCTGCATTCGCCGATACGTCGGTTAACTATCGGATCAAGCACATGATCGACCCAGAAGCGGAGCTGAAATTCCACTTACCATGGCAGCATCAGTTGTTATCCTACTTGGTCATTATTTTTTTGACCGGTTTATTTGTCCTGCTGGGCAGATAAATTTTTTTACCCATTAACACTACGCTATGTAGTGCAATTCGGATAATAGGAGGAATATAAAAATGAAGAAACAAATGTTATTTTCGGGTGTTGTTGTAGCGTTATTAGCGGGTGGTTACGGCGCTTACGATTATTATGCCGGAAATCATGTAGAAGTTAAGGAAGTGGTCTCCAGCAGCAGCGCAGCTTCAGTACAAGCGGGGAATAGGGCGGCTCAGCAGCTGAACGGCCAGTGGACGATTCAACCGGAATCAGAGGTATATTTCTCTGTCACTACCTCCAAAGAGACGGTTAACTTTGCGATTAACGCGGTTCATGGAAATTGGCAGTTAGATTCCAGCGACGTCAGCAAAACGGCAGGGACTGCCAATGTCGACCTTACCAAGCTTAGTTCGGGAAACGGACAACGGGACAATCACATTAAAGGGAATGACTATTTGCAAGTAGAGAAATTCCCCGAGGCGAAATTCACGGTAAAATCGTTCGATAAGCTTCCTACGACATGGCAAGAAGGTGTGAAAGTGCCGTTCACGATGACGGGGACACTGGACGTCAAGGGGATTTCGAAGGAGGTTACGTTCCAGAACGAAGCTGTATACGACCAAGGACTTCTGAAAATGCAAGGGAAAACCGTCGTCACTTTTGCTGACTTTGGGATGAAAAACCCTCATACGGTTATGCTGGATACGGAGAATAACGTTACATTACAACTGAGCTTGGTATTTAAGCGGCAATAGAGCAGAGGAAAAAGCATGAGGATTCTTGGGCTTTTTTTGCTGCATGAACTTTCATAGAAAGAGGACCTGGCGGCTGACCAGGTCCTCTTTGAGCTGCAGATTGATTTAAAAGAATGTCACAAGTTCCTTCTTAATCTCTTCGTTGGTTCCGCCGACAACCTTTTGGAATTGCTGCATGCCGAAGAGAGCTTGGATTTGACTCGGATAGGTTTGAGTAATATTGCGCAGACGAATGGCTTCGTCGAACTTCGCCGGGTGGGCGGTTGACAGGACTACCGTTACTTCACCCGGTGGCGTAAGCTTGTCTGCCGCGGCAGCTCCGCACGCCGTGTGAGGATCGAGCAGGTATCCGTGTTTTTCATGATATTCGCTTATGGTGTTAAGGCACTCTTCATTACCCACGCTGTGAGCACCGAAATCGGCTTGCACTTGCTTAAGCGCGTCGCCGGTAATGTCGATGCGTCCTTCGGCTTTGAACTGAGCCATGAGCCCGGTCACCGTTTCGCTGTTCTCCCCGTACAAGTAGAACAGATAACGTTCGAAGTTGCTTGCGACTTGAATATCCATGGACGGACTGTGCGTTCCGCGGAACTCGCCGGGCTGATAGACGCCATCCTTCACAAAACGGGCAAGGATATTGTTCTCATTCGTCGCAAGAATCAATTGATCGATGGGAAGTCCCATCTTTTTAGCCAGATAACCGGCAAAAATATCGCCGAAGTTGCCTGTCGGCACGCTGAAATTGATTTTTCCCGCAATCCCTTGGTTCGCCAACTGGAAATACGCGTAGAAATAGTATACGGTTTGCGCGAGAATCCGGGCGATATTGATGGAATTGATCGCGCGAAGATGATAGCGATGCTTGAATTCAACGTCTGCGAACAGTTCCTTAATGATGCGCTGACAGTCATCGAAGGTACCATCTACAGATAAATTCAATACATTAGCGTCATCGACTGTAGTCATCTGAAGCTCTTGTACCTTGCTTACCTTCTGGTGCGGATGCAGAATACAGATGCGGATTCCTTCCTTGCCCCGTACGCCTTCGATCGCGGATGCACCTGTGTCTCCTGACGTTGCACCAAGAATGTGAATGATGGAATTCGTTTTACGGGAGACATAGGAGTACAGATTACCAAGGAATTGCAGAGCGATATCCTTGAAGGCGAAGGTCGGTCCGTGAAACAGCTCCAATACATATCGGCCTTCATGGAGACGGAGGACCGGTGTTACCGCCTCGTGACGGAATGTCGAGTAGCTGTCGTCAACCAGCTTTTTGAGGTCCGCCCGTGGAATTTCATCATTCACATATAAGGAGAATACCTCCAAAGCCAGCTCCTGGTAAGTGAGCTCTTGCCATTGCTTCAGGGTGTCTTCCGATACTTGCGGAATTCGTTCCGGGACGAGCAAGCCGCCATCGTCGGCGAGTCCCATCAAAATGGCGTCGATGAAGCCGATAGGGGATACTTGTCCCCGAGTACTGACATAATTCATGTAAATTCCCCTTGTGTGAGTTATTTTAGTGTATTGTATCAAAAATTTGCGCTTCAAGACAGTGCTGAAAGCAAAAACTCCATATGATCCTACCGGAACTCCCAATTTTAACCGCTTACATGACGCAAGTCTTAACAGAGCAACATTTTTAGATAATGCAGCGGTACAATTTCAGATTATATATTTCATATAGTTATAGCAAATAGTCCATCCAATCCCTGTCATAGTCTCTATTCTAGCAAGTGACCGTATAGCGGTATCCGAACGGCTGGACGCCGGTCTATGGCAGACGGGAGGCTGTTTATGAATCCAAGGGGGAATGAATTTTGAAAATCTGTAAGCGCTTACTATTATCGTCGTTTCTAACAGCTTCTTTATTGACGGCTTCCGCATGCACCGGGACGGGAGGCTCCAATGAGACGGCCCCGAGCCGGATCAAAGAACAGAATACGAACCGGGAGCCTGTTGAAATCACTTTTTATCGGCCGAATACCGGAACGACAGAAGAGCAGTTTATGGATCTCATGGGGAAGAAGATCAAGGAGAAGTTTCCTTTCGTGACACCGAAGTTTATTCCGTTCGGTACCGGAACAAGCGTGAATGAGGTAATCGCCTCCGGTCAGCCGCTGGATATCGTCATCCTTTCCATCGGGTTTGTACCGCAGTTCCACAACCTAAATTTATCTACTGATCTCGACGAATTGATCAAGAAGCATAATTATGATACGAACCGCTTGGAAACAACGACCTTTGACTTCGTCAAACAATTCGGGAACGGCAAGGTTACCTTTCTCCCGATCTTCACGACTGCACACACTTTGATGTACAACAAGGATATATTTGATAGATTCGGTGTACCTTATCCTACGGAAGGAATGACTTGGGACGATATTTATGAATTGTCCAAAAAACTTTCCCGCACGGACGGGGGAACGAAATACTACGGCTTCTTAACCTCAGTGGGCCATATGATGCGTACGAATCAATTGGCGCTCTCCTTCGTCGACCCAAAGACACAACAGCCTCTGACCGGGTCGGAAAAGTTTAAGCAGGTGGTCGAAAACTTTGCACGGTTCTATAACATGCCCGGTTCCGAGCTGCCGAAGGAAAAATACGGTAAAGAGGCCGACATGTTCCTTAAGGAGCGTACACTAGCGATGTATGCCTACTTCAACAGCACGATGGTGAGCGCGCCGGCCGATTTGAATTTGGAGGCTGTGCAATTACCATCGTTTAAGGAGGCTCCCGGAGTCGGCTCCCAGATGTATCCTACCTTCGCAAGCGTATCGAGCACCAGCAAAAACAAAGATGTCGCGTTTGAAATATTGGCTTATTTGACATCCGATGAGATGCAAACCAAATTCGCCAAAGACGCCCTAGGCATGCCGATCGTGAAGAACAGTTCAAACATAATGGAGTCGTTCGGTGCAGACATAGCGACGTTAAAAGGGAAAAACTTGAAGGGCTTTTATCCCGTAAAACCAGCAGCCATAGCGCCCAAGACGATTTATGACGATCTGGCGGAAAAGCATTTGACTACTGCGTTTAGAGAATACGCACAGGGCGCAAGCGATGTGAATACCGCTCTCCGTAAGGCAGTGGAGTCCGCGGTGAAGGATATCGAGGCGGCGAAGCAAAAATAAGCGTAAGTTACCATAGAAAGGGAGGGGGGGCAGGCTATAGTATTCGGAAAACTTCGAAGTTTTATGAAATATTCGTATAGTAAATGATTTTTTCGATAGGAAACCCGAACAATTGACTTGATTTAATCCGAAACCCTATGTAATATAATGATTAAGTTCTGAGTTATGGGTCAATAATCGTGCTAGAAGGTGATCCCATGCCCCCAATCGACACCAATGAATACAAGAAGAAGCTGTGTCACCTTTACAATGAAATTTCTAAGGAGCTATTCGGGTTTGGTACTACTTCATTGAAGGCTTCGCTGGAGGATAACATCATCACCCTTTATGCCAAGCACCGTAAGTCACCGCGCTCCACCGCCTTGGAAGGGGAAGCTCCTTCGTTAAAGCACGAGGTTGATTTTTACATGTCCTCGATATACAAGAAGCGGATCCGGGAGAAGCTGGAGCAGGAGTTTGGACTGACGATTGAAGCAGTACTGCGAGACTATGATCCGCATACTCAATGGTCCATTACGAACATAATTGTTAAGGAAAACTGAATACAAAGCCTGCGGTGATTCTCTTTTGATCTATCTTAAGTGTTTCCCGCCCCGTTTACAATTTAGATGTCACTTGGCTTCGTTTACGATGAAAAGTGCTCTTGTGAGAATGTTTTTTCTTCTTCCAAGGGTACTTTTCTTTTTTTGGGGGGATTTTCAGGGCTGAGCATGACTAGCATCGTTGGCTCTCGGGAACCATACTTGTAAAAATAGGCAAGGGTTTGCAGACAAAAACATGTAGAAATGAAAAATGGGAGGAACAGATGATGAAAAAGCATATGAATCGAAGCCTTATTTCTTTAACGATCGTTGGACTGGCCTTGACGGGCTGCGGGGCCGCTAAAGATCAAACAGGGGGCGGTACGAACGCAGGAACCGATGCGGGAGCTGCCAAAAGCGGGGAGCCGACTCAGCTGGTCATTTCCACATGGGGCTTTTCCGACGATTTCTTCAAAAATGAAGTGTATGCCCCATTTGAAAAGTCTCATAATGTCAAGATCGTTTTGGACAAAGGCAACAACGCCGACCGCCTGAACAAAGTTCGCCAAGGCACTTCTAACGTGGACCTTATTTATTTATCCGACTATTATGCCCAGCAAGGTATCGAAGCCGGCATGTTCGAGAAGATTGATCGCAGCCGCCTTACGAACCTCAATGACATTTACGATATGGCCAAGGCGCCGCTTGGTGAAGACTACGGCCCGGCGTACACGGTCGGCCAGCTCGGCATTGCGTACAATCCCAAAGCACTAGGGGGAAAAGAAATCACCTCATGGAGCGACCTGTGGAGTCCGGAGCTTGCCAAGAAGCTGACCATGCCTAACATTACGGGAACGGCCGGTCCGATGGTTGTCGATGCCGCGTCCGTCGTAGCAGGGAGCGCGCAGTTCAATGAAGATCAGGCGTTTGCCAAGCTGACGGAGCTGAACAAAAGCGTCGTGAAGTATTACGGACAAACCTCCGAGTTTGTGAATATGTTTGCCCAGGGTGAAATCGCTGCGGGACCGATCATGGAAATGTACGTGAAGGATCTTCGCGCTTCCGTGCCGGAAACGAAGTTCATCACGCCTAAGGAAGGCGGCTACGCTGTCTTGAATACGGTCAATATCGTAAAAGGCAGCAAAAACAAGCAGCTTGCCGAGGACTTCATTAACTACCACTTGAGTAAGGAAGTACAGGAGAAGCTTGCTAAGGCAAAAATCGATTCGCCGGTCAACACGAAGCTGCAGCTATCGGGAGACGATACGAAGGGCATCACCTACGGTGCCGAAACGGTAACCAAGCTGCGCAAGCTGGATATGAAATTTGTGAATGCGAACTTGAAAGGCTGGATCGACCGCTTCAACAAGCAAGTTGCTCAGTAAATAGGAATGGACAAGGGTATATGACTACTGCATGTACCCTTGTTTTATTTAACCCGTGGAAGGAGCACGTGTGATGAAGAAGAAAGTCATTCTCGATGTAGATACCGGGGTGGATGACGCACTTGGCATTATGCTCGCCGTCCGAAGCGGGCAATTCGACCTTCACGGGATTACGACGGTAAACGGAAATGTCTCTCTCGAGCAAGCTACAGTGAATACATGCAAAATATTGCAGCTTCTCGGGGCGGAAGATATACCGGTGATTCAGGGGGCTAACAAGCCGCTGTTGCGCCCGGTTCATTATGAGCATCGGGTCCACGGAAAGGACGGTCTCGGCGGAGCCCTCCGGGACATGCCGGTGCATAAAAAGCCAAGTGAAGGTCATGCAGCCGATTTCTTGGTCGACCAGGTGCGGAGCAACCCCGGCGAAATGACGTTGGTTATGACGGGTCCGTTAACGAATCTGGCATTGGCCTTGATGAAATATCCCGAGCTTGTGAGGGACGTGAAGGAAGTTATTGTGATGGGAGGCGTCGTCCTTGGCTTCGGCAATATTACGCCTACCGCGGAATACAATATGTTCGTCGACCCGGAGGCGGCCAAGCTTGTGCTTCAAGCAGGCTTCCCTTCGTTAACGCTGGTAGGCTTGGATGTAACGCGCAAAGCGCTCCTGACCGAGGAGCACATCCGTGAACTGGGCGATACGGACATCGGGCGATATGTATGGGAAAGCACAGCTGATTATCTTCAGCGTTATTATGATAGAAACGGGGTAAGAGCCTGTGCTATGCATGACCCGTTAGCGGTAGCCGTGGCGCTGAACCCGGAGCTTGTGACGACGAAGCGCTATTATGTCGATGTGGAGACAAGAAGCGACCTGTGCGACGGACAAACCGTTTGCGATTTCCAGAACCGTCTGCTTAAGGAGCCGAATGTAAATGTTTGCACCGATGTGGCGGTGGACGCGTTTCTCAAATTGTTTATCCGCACGCTAAGGGAGCAGCGAACCGACGAACAGGAGAATCAAACATGAAGAAAGCGTATCTATCGTTATTACTGCTGCCGGGACTGTTGTTTTTGGCGGCATTCATGCTCGTTCCGATTCTATTGACGATCGGCTCGACATTTTTCCCGGAAGGCAGGCTGTCCTTCGGCGGCTATTCGCATTTTTTTCAAGACCCTTATTTTCTCAAAATATTAGGGACGACATTGCGGGTCAGCCTCGTTACTACGGTGATCTGTATATTGCTTGGCTTCCCGGTCTCTTACTATATTTCGCGGCGGCCTCCAAGGCAAAAGGCGCTGCTCCTGGCGCTGGCGATTTTCCCGCTGCTGACCAGCTCCGTCGTTCGCTCCTTTAGCTGGATGATCATCCTCGGCAAAAAAGGACTGCTCAACAACACGCTTGTTGCGCTGGGAATCGTAACCGAACCGCTCGATATTTTATACACGCCGACGGCTATGATGATCGGATTGATTCACTTGTTTCTCCCGCTCATTATCATCACCTTGGTCGGGGTCATGGAGAATATCGATCCCGATTTGATGAAAGCGGCGGAGAGTCTAGGCGCGAGCCGCTTTCGGGCGTTCATGAGGGTCGTCGTGCCGCTTAGCGTACCGGGCTTGATTATCGGGAGCATCCTGGTGTTCGTCGGAAGCTTGACTGCATATACAACGCCTGCACTTCTCGGGGGCAAACAAAGAGTCATCTCCACGTTTCTTTATCAGAACGCCATCACGCTGAACGACTGGCATTTGGCTTCCGTGATCGCAACGATCATGATCGTAATCACGTTCGTCGTCATCGGACTGATGAACGCATTCGCCAATAAAGTAAATCCGAAGGGGTAGAAGGATGCAGGAAAAAAATCGAGGACTGGGCCTGTTTACTCTGCTGGTATATATATTTTTGCTCGGTCCGCTGCTCATTATTGCCGCAGCTTCGTTCGAACCGGGTACCGTGCTTAAATTTCCTCCGCAAGGATTCTCTCTGAAATGGTACAGTAACATACTTGAAGAGGAAATGTTCTTAAAAACGTTCTACACCTCCATGCTTGTTTCCTTCGCGGGAAATGTGCTCGCGCTGCTCTTGGGTATGCCCGCAGCCTACGCTTTAAGCCGCTTTACGTTTAAAGGCAAGGACGCGCTTAACGCCATTTTTATTTCGCCGGTGCTGATCCCGGGTATTGTTCTCGGGTTTACCATGCTCAAGTATTTGATCGCCGTTTATCATCTCCCGATTTATGCGGCGCTGTTATTCGGACATACCATCATTATGCTGCCTTTTATCATCCGGGTCATCGCCTCCAGCCTCGCCAATTTCGATTTTGCCGTGGAGGAAGCGGCTTTGAGCCTGGGTGCCGGGCGATTGGCAACCTTTTTCAAGGTTGTGCTGCCGAATATTAAATCGGGCATTATTGCGGCCGTGCTTATCGCTTTTCTGGAATCGTTCAATAATGTCGACATTTCCGTATTTATGACGGGACCGGGCGTTAGTACGCTGCCGATCCAAATGCTTACGTATGTGGAAAACCATTTCGACCCGACGATCGCCGCCATTTCCGTACTGCTGATGCTGTTTACGGCAGTGCTCATGTTTATGATCGAACGGCTGATGGGACTGTCCTATTTTACTAAACGATAATGGAGGCCTTCGTCCATGGCATTGCTTTCTTTGGAAAATGTATCGGTCGCTTACGGCCAGCAATATATTTTGAAAGACTTTAACCTTCAAGTGGAAAAAGGGAACCTGATTTCACTGCTCGGTCCGAGCGGCTGCGGGAAAACGACCACGCTGCGCCTGATCGCCGGTTTTTTGGAGGCGAAGGACGGGAGATTCAGCTTAAACGGAAAAGATTATACGCGTGTACCGGTCAACAAACGCAATTTCGGTTTCGTTTTTCAAAGCTACGCTTTATTTCCGCACTTGAACGTATTTGACAATGTCGCGTTCGGCCTCCGACTGCGTAAAGTAAGCGGGGCCGAATTGGAGCGTCGGGTAACCCGCATCCTCGAAACGGTCAGCTTGTCGGGCTTCGAGAAACGGCTGCCGAAAGAGCTTTCCGGCGGTCAAAGGCAGCGGGTGGCGATAGCCCGGGCGCTTGTCATCGAGCCGGATTTGCTGCTGTTTGACGAGCCGCTCAGCAATTTGGACGCGAATCTGCGAGTGAATATGCGGGTAGAGATTCGCCGCATCCAGCAGGAGCTTGGCATTACGACCGTTTACGTATCGCACGATCAGGAAGAATGCTTCTCGATCTCCGATCAGGTCGCGATTATGAACAAAGGGATCATTGAGCAGCTGGATAAGCCTTCCGTCGCATATAAATATCCGAAAACGGAATTTGTTGCACGCTTTATCGGCTTTACGAACTTTATTTCCTTTGATGAAAGGCATGACCATGGCGAGCAGATCACGTTAAAGGCTAAGGATTTCACGTTCCTCGCGGCTAAGGGGCCGGGTAGAGGGGAGCAAAGCGGGATGAAGGGCGCCATTCGGCCTGACGATGTGGTGCTCGGGTCTGTTTCGGAGATAGAGGAAGGCGCCAACCGTTTGACAGGTCGTGTGAAGGTCAGTACCTTCCTTGGAAGAAGCTACCAGTATGTCGTTGAGACGGCACTTGGCGATTTTACCGTAAACAAAGAAATGGAACATCCTTATGCGAGCGGTCAAGAAGTCCGGCTGCTCTTGCCAATGGAAAAGCTCGTATTAGTGGAATAGTGGACCTGGAGGTGCAGACATCATGCGCATAGATTTATGGATAGACAATGCTAATATCTATAACAGCTATTTCAAAAAATTTATTCCCGGCAATGCGGCCGTTTTGGACGGGAAGTTTGTATATATCGGTCCTAGGAGTTCAGACGGCTTCGAGGCGAAAGAACGGATAGACGCGGGTGGCCGCTGGATGATCCCCGGTTTGATCGACATTCATTTGCATATCGAAAGCACGATGGTGACGCCGGAAACGTTCTCGCACGGGTTGATCCAAAACGGTGTGACCACTATTGTACCGGAGCCTCACGAAATAGCGAACGTGTTCGGTTTGGAGGGTGTAAAGCAGATCATTGCGGCGAGCAAGGAATGTGTTGCGGATATGTTCTACGCGCTTCCGAGCTCGGTGCCGGCGACCTCCATGGAAACGACCGGCGGCTCGATAGAAATCGAGGATATGGACGAGCTCCTTCGAACGGAAAACATCATTTGTTTGGGCGAGATCATGAATTACGTCGACGTCATTACGGACCCGGACTGTAAAACAAACCGCATTTTACAGCATATTCGCAAGCATTATCCGCATCTAATCATCGAAGGCCATTGCCCGAAGCTGCTAGACCTGGATCTTCACCGGATCATTTACAGCGGTGTCGATTCCGATCATACGCATCAAACGATGGAGGGAATGGAGGCCCGGATCGCGGCGGGTATGTTCCTTGAAATTCAGGAAAAATCGATGACGGCCGAAGTGATGGACTATTTAATCAAGCAAGATGTAGCCGAGCACTTCTGCTTTGTAACCGACGACGTCATGCCGGATTCGTTTCAGCGCCGCGGGCATTTGAACCACATCGTTCGCAAGGCGATCGGAATGGGGATGACACCGGAAAAAGCAATTTACGCCAGCACCTATACACCGGCTCGGCGGATGAGAATGTATGACCGGGGAGTCATTGCACCGGGAAAAATTGCGGATTTCGTGCTTTTATCGAATCTTGAAGAGCTGACCATCGAGCAGGTATTCAAGTGCGGCCGGCGTGTTTACGACTCGAATGAGCCTTATCCGGTTAAAGCGGACACGTATCCGTTTCCGGCGCATTTTTACCGCAGTGTCAAGCTGTCGGAGCTGCGTGAGGAAGACTTTACGGTACCGGCCGACCTCGAAGACGGGCGTTATGCCTGCCGGGTCATGATGGTCAAAGACGGCTCCACGTTTACAGAGGAGCATATCGGCGAAGCGGAAGTCCGGGAAAGGCGGATGCGCTGGGAGGAGAGCGGCTTCGGGCTCATCGCTACGTTTGAGCGTTACGGCAAAGGCGGCAGCCGCGCCTACGGCCTTATCGGAGGCGACACGATTCAGCGCGGCGCGATTGCCACCACCTACTCTCACGATAATCACAACCTGCTTGTCGTAGGTCATAATGCAGCGGATATGATGCTTGCAGCCAACGAGGTCATTAAAGGGCAGGGCGGCTTTTGCGTTGTGGAAGATGGACAACTATTGGCCAGCCTCAGGCTCCCTATAGGAGGAATCTTATCCGACGCCCCGCTGGAGAAGCTGGCTGAAGAAACAGATCAGCTTATAACAGCGATGAAATCGTTAGGATATAAACACTATAATCCCATTATGTCAATCAGCACGCATTCCTTACCTGTCAGCCCGGCGCTTAAAATTACCGATTTCGGGTTAATCAACGTCAACGAAGGAAAAGTTGTTCCTTTACTCATTCATAGCTAAACAGAGGATAGCCTCTCTATCCTTGGGGAAAGAGAGGCTGTTCTTTTTGATATATGTAAATTGACGAATAGCACGAAGTTGTGCCATAATAATTTTGGAATCGGTTCCAAAAATGATGCGATGGGCGGTACGAAATGAACAGAATCGTAATAGTCGGCAGTATTAATGTGGATATTGTAAGCAGAATAAAGCAGTATCCCGTGCCGGGCGAAACAATTAAAAGCGAAAGCACAGAGATACATTATGGAGGCAAGGGTGCCAACCAAGCAGTTGCCGCTGCCCTTTCCGGAGGCGATGTGACGATAATCGGGGCTGTAGGATCAGACCCTTACGGCCAGGATCTTATCCGGTCATTGCAAGGCCACGGTGTTGATACATCGATGGTGACAAGGAAGCCAGGCACTTCCGGGATGGCCTATATTATGGTGGAAGCTTCCGGTCAGAATATTATTGTACTCGCAGAAGGGGCCAACGGAAAGCTGATGCCGGATGATGCGAGACTTGAAGCCGGGGAAGATACCGGGGGCATTTTGGTATTGCAAAATGAAATTCCCTGGGCAACAAATGAAAGTGTCATTCGTCGAGCCAGATCCTGCGGAATGAGAGTCATATTTAACCCTGCCCCGGCCGTCAGGATTCCGAAGGATGTGCTGCCGCTTATTGACACACTGATTCTTAATGAATCCGAAACCGAGTATATTACAGGCAGGGCAATCGGCGGTAAGAACGATGCCGAATTGGCCGCACGCCAATTGCTTGATGGAGGAGTCGGAGAAATCATTGTAACCATGGGAGCATTGGGCTCTCTGTACATGAATTCCAATGGGGCGAGCGTCTATACGCCGGCACGGAAGGTTAAAGCTGTGGATACTACTTCAGCCGGAGACACGTTCATAGGCTGTTATGCCGCTGAGCTATGCGCCGGTAAGCAAGTTGAAGAAGCCCTGCAATATGCATCTGCAGCTGCTGCCATTGCCGTCACGCGGAAGGGGGCCCAATCTTCCATTCCTACACGCGAAGAGGTAGAGCATTTTATGAAACTGGCTAACGGAGAAAGCGGAGATGCAGGAGAAACGGACGAAAGTAACCATTGATGATGTAGCTAAAATGGCGGGAGTCGCCAAGTCCACTGTTTCAAGAATTATTAACAATGCGCCGGGGGTAAAGCCGGTTACTAAGCTTAAGGTAAATCGGATTATACAGGAGCTTGGCTTTACACCTAATCTTATGGCTCGGAGCTTGAAAACCAAGCTGCGCAGACAGATTGCATTGGCCATCGACGATATCCGAAATCCCTACTACCCGGAGCTTGCCTGGGCTGCGGAGCAGGTGGCCAAACAAAACGGTTACCGGCTTGTATTGATCAACCACTACGGCAACCCTTCCGAGGAACTGGCGGTTATTAAGGAGGCGAACGATATGCACGTTGACGGTATCGTCCTGCTCTCCATCAGTCACCCGAAGACACTGCCTTCCGCCGTCAAGAAATCGTCCATTCCCGTCAGCTTGATCGGCAGTTACGGTGAGGACATTCAAGCCGACACCGTAGGACTCAGCAGATCGGAAGGATACCTGGCAATGGAGCATCTGATCCGTATCGGCAGAAGGCGTATTGCTTATGCCGGCGGTCCTTCGACATTACATCGCGGAGGGCGGTATGCCGCTTACGAGAAATCTCTTGCCTCCCACGCAATACCGCTGGATCCATCGCTCGTATTCACGGGAGAAAGATTGGCTCTGGAAACAGGAGTAGAAGCGGCACGCTATTTCTGTAATCTAGAGGAGCTGCCCGATGCGGTTTTCGCGGCCAATGATCTGGTTGCAATCGGACTCCTTCAACAATTTACCGAGCAGGGCGTACGGGTACCGGAGGATATAGCTGTATTGGGAATCGATAATATTCCATGGTGTACGCTGGTACGGCCCCAATTGTCATCCGTTTCGAATTTAGTAACGGAAATGGGGCGGATTGCAGTTGAAATGCTGCTGAATCGAATCGATCGCGAAGTCGAGCTGCCTTTCCAAAAGGTGCTCTTGGAGCCGCGATTGATCGTGAGGGAATCGACGGTGAAGCAGAATTGAGCAGTTGATGTCTGCCTTAATCATGGATGAATGGGGAGGCAGACCATCGGCACTCTTTTGCGAAAAATAAAACCGGTTCCATAATGATTATTTTGTTCCCTATATTTTATCAAAAAGAACCTACGGATGAGCGAGGGTGGTAGGACTTATGACGATTCAACAGGATTATGTAGAAAAAGTGTACGCCGGCTGGCTGGCCAAGGTGATCGGCGTCAGGCACGGAGGAAATATCGAGAATTGGACTTATGAGCGAATTGAACGAACGTTTGGTGAAGTAACCGAATATCTGCACGAATTTAAAAATTTTGCCGCCGACGACGATACGAACGGCCCGCTTTTTTTCCTGAGAGCGCTGGAGGATTATGTATGCGGACCCGAAATCACCGCTGAGCAAATGGGACTTACCTGGTTGAACTATGCGCCGGACGGCCATGGCTTTTACTGGTGGGGGGGCTATGGGAAGTCTACAGAGCATACGGCCTACTTAAATTTGAAAAACGGCATTATGGCGCCCCGCTCCGGCTCGATCGAGCAGAACGGGCTTGCGGTAGCCGAGCAGATCGGCGGTCAAATCTTTATCGACGTGTGGGGACTTGTGGCTCCCGGCAATACGGAGCTGGCCGCGCATCTGGCTGAGAAAATCGCGTCCGTTTCGCATGACGGTAACGGGAAATACGGCGGCATGTTTATTGCCGCGTGCATCGCCGCTGCCTTCGTGGAAACGGATATCGAGCGAATTATCGAGCGTGGGCTGGCCGTGATCCCTGGGGATTGCGAATATACGCGTGTTACGAGAAATGTAATCGCTTACTATAAAGCGCATCCGGACAATTGGCGCGATGCTTTCCACTATGCAAAAGCAAACTTTGGCTACGATAAATATCCGGGTCAGTGTCACATTATCCCGAATTCAACCGTTATGATCTTATCGCTCATGTACGGGGAGGGTGATTTCAGCAGGACGATCAACATATGCAACATGTGCGGCTGGGATACGGACTGCAACGTTGCCAATGTAGCGACTATCGTCGGAGTGAGAAACGGGCTTGCAGGCATTGACGAGAAGTGGCGGAAGCCGATCAACGATTTTCTTTGCTGTTCCAGCGTTATCGGTTCCTTGAACATTCTTGACATACCGTGGTGCGCTTCCTACATCGCGCGTCTTGGCTACAAGCTGGCAGGCGAGCAGATACCGGAGAAATGGGCACCCATACTCAAGAAAAGCGGATTGAAATTTCATTTTGAATATCCCGGCTCCACGCATGCGTTCCGTTTGGAGCATAACGACCCGCTTCATGTTACGGGCGCGATTCGTAATACGGCTGAAGCAGCCGCTTCGGGAAGCCGTTCCTTAAAGGTGCTCTTCGATAAGGTGCAGGGAGGTAACGCGTATCGCGTGTTTCATCAAACGTACTATCGTCCGAGCGATTTTAACGACAGCCGTTATGACCCAAGCTTCTCTCCAATACTGTATCCGGGGCAGCATATCGAGGCGAAGGTGATGCTCCCCGGTAACGGCATTCGGCGTGTGAAAGTCCGTTTATATGTAAAAGACGGGAACAGCGGCGCCTATCATTACGGTGAAGCCGTTCCGTTGATCCATAACGAGTGGGCACAGCTGCACTATCAAATTCCCCGCATGAGCGGCTGCTGTCTGGAGCAGGCAGGCATCGAGCTCATTCCGATGGACGGTAAAGGAGCTCACGGTCCGAGTCTCGTTTGCTTCCTCGACGACTTTGAATTTGGCGGCAAACCAAGCTATGCGATCGATTTTGCCAAGGAGCGAATGGAGAAGTGGAGCGGGCTCCATCTTGAAGTGAGCCAGCTGAGCTATTTGCGAGGTATATGGACACTTGAGGACGGAGAGCTGAGCGGAAGCTACTTCGGAGAAAGTGCGGAGAGTTATACGGGATGCCTGGATTGGGATGATTATACGTTTGAAGCGGTCATGGTGCCGAAGCTCGGCGATCATCACCGCATCAATTTCCGTGTTCAGGGTGGGATCCGTTCGTATGCGGTCGGTTTCGCTCCCGGCGGCAAGCTGTCGCTGCTCAAGAACGACAACGGCTACAGCACGTTGAGGGAGGTCGATTTTGACTGGCAGCTGGGGCAGGCGGCGACCGTTACGGTGAAGGCCGTGGGCAATCGTTTTGAAATCTCCGTCAATGGGGTAGCGTTAATGGAATATATGGATAACAACCATCCGTATCTGACCGGGATGATCGGGTTTTCAAATACGGAGGGAAGCCATACGCATTACCGCGGCTTTTCGCTGACAAGCTTATAATTAGTGTAACAACTTTTCAGCCTTCAAAAAATGGTATAATCACTTTATGACGACCCCTCCAAACGAAGGAAGTGGAAAATGATGAATTTTGAAACGGTTATGCAGGAGCTTGAGGCTCTCGGCAAAGAACGACTCAAGAAAATGTACCTATCCAATGGCGCGCGCGAGCCTCTTTTTGGAGTGGCAACAGGAGACATGAAGGCGATCTTCAAGAAGACCAAGCTCAATCAACCTTTGGCGGAGCAGCTTTATGCCACGGGGAATTACGACGCAATGTATTTTGCCGGAATCATAGCGGAACCAAACTCAATGACGGAGGCGGATTATGACCGTTGGCTGGATTCGGCGTATTTTTATATGCTGTCCGATTATGTAGTGGCGGTCTCCTTGTCGGAAGCGGATATTGCGCAAGATGTTGCCGATAAGTGGATTGCAAGCGGCGAAGAATTGAAAATGTCGGCAGGCTGGAGTTGTTATTGCTGGCTGCTCGGGAGTCGTCCGGATAGCGAATTCTCGGAAAGCAAGCTTACCAGGATGCTTGAACAAGTGGAACATTTGATTCACACTGCCCCCGAGCGAACGAAATATTCCATGAGTAATTTTATATACACCGTGGCGACATCCTACGTACCGCTCCATGATAAGGCGGTCGCAACCGCGAAGGCAGTGTGCCCGGTAGAAGTCAAAAGTGATACGGGAAAAAGCAAGCTGCTAAACGCTCTCGCTAATATTCAAAAGACGGTAGAGAGAGGGAAGCTTGGCTTTAAACGCAAGCATGTAAGGTGTTAACTTCTGCTATAATGTAGGATAAAAAAATAGTAGGGGTGCGTAACCTATGAAAACAATAGGTCTTATTGGCGGAATGAGCTGGGAGTCATCCTTGCTCTATTACCAAATCATCAATCAACGTGTAAAGGAAAAGCTTGGAGGGCATCACTCGGCAAAGAGCCTCATGTATTCAGTGGATTTCCATGAAATCAAGACACTTCAACATCAAGGAAAATGGGATGATGCCACAAAAATTATGATCGATTCAGCACAAAAACTAGAAGCCGGTGGAGCCGATTTACTAGTCATATGTACGAATACGATGCACAAGATGGCAAAAGAGGTAGAAGAATCGGTTTCTATCCCTTTGCTTCATATCGCTGATTCGACTGCACATGAAATTGTAAAGGATGGATTGAAGAAGGTCGCTTTATTGGGGACTGCTTTTACTATGGAACAAGATTTTTACAAGGGTAGACTCATTGAAAAATTTGGACTCGAAGTTATTGTTCCGGATGAAGCCGAAAGAATGGTGATTCATGACATCATCTATCGAGAGCTTTGTCTTGGAATCATTAACGAAGACTCTAAACAATCCTACATAAAAATCATTAACAGTCTTAGCGATCAAGGTGCGGAAGCCATTATTCTTGGATGTACGGAAATAACGCTGCTCATATCACAGGATCATTGCAGTATCCCGATATATGATACAACAAGAATTCATGCTGAGTCTGCTGTCGACTACGCATTAAGAGAAGCCTAAGTATCTGCGTTAATGAAATCAACAAAAAGGAAGCTCCATTCGAATTGGGGCTTCCTTTTTGTATTGTTGCGCTTGTGTCGTATATGCTACTCCTTAACCGACCCTACTACCATGCCCTTCACAAAATACTTCTGCAGGAACGGATACACCAGGAGGATCGGCAAAGCTCCGATGAAAATCTGTGCCGCCTTCACCGTATTGTTGGAGATGTTCTCCATCTCCCGGCCCAGTGTCGAGAGCTGGGTGGAATCGATCTGGATCAGAATGGTTTGAAGGAACGTGGCCAGGGGATAGTCCTCGATGCTCTTCAAGTAAATGAGTCCGTCAAACCAGGCGTTCCAATGTCCAACCATCTTGAAGAGGGACAATGTGGCAACGGCTGGCAGAGACATCGGCAGATAGATGAGCGTAAGGATCTTAAACTGCCCGGCCCCGTCGATCAGGGCCGCCTCCTCCAAGGCTAGCGGAATGTTACGGAAGAAATTGAGCAGCAGCACGATCAGCCACACATCGATGGCACCGGGCAGAATGAGCGCCCACAAGGAGTTCATCAAGCCAAGCTTCTGAATGACGATATACGTCGGCACCAAGCCTCCGCCGAACAACAACGTAATGACGAAAAACCAAGAGTAGCCCGTACGGCTCCGCAGCACTGAGGAGTCCTTGGATAAAGGATACGCGGTGAGAAAGGTGACGATCATGGTGATGACGGTACCGACTGCCGTTCGCTGCACGGATACCCATAGAGAATGGAGAAAGTTTTGGTTGCTTAGTGTTTTCTTATAGGCGTCCAAAGTGAAGTCGATCGGAAGCAGGCCTACGAGATTGGCATTGGCCGGCGCACGGCCGCTGAGCGAAACCGCTAACGTGTGAATGAGGGGAAGTATGCAAAGAAAAGCAATTACGGCCAGAAAAATATAATTGAACCATGTAAAAATCCGGTACGGCAGCGTTTTATGATACAAGCTTACCCCCCCTTAGAAGATTCGGTAATTGGCTGTCTTCAGCGCAATCCGGTACACCGAAAGAATCAAGATACAGCTGACGATAGATTTGAATAAACCAATGGCGGTAGCGAAGCTGAGCTTCTGGCTGAGAATCCCGACCCGGTATACGTACGTATCGATAATGTCGCCCTTGTCATAAACCAACGGATTATACAGGTTATAAATTTGATCGAAGCCGGCGCTAAGGATACTGCTCAGCGATAAAGTAGCACAGACTGTCATAATAGGGATGAGACTTGGAACGGTAATATGGAGAGTCTGCTCCCACCGCGAAGCGCCGTCCACCTCAGCAGCCTCGTACAGGTCAGGATTGATGCCTGCCAGTGATGCCAGATAAATGATCGTGCTGAAGCCGAACTCCTTCCAGATCTCACTGGTCACGACGGTAAACCGAAACCAGTTTCCATCACCTAGAAAGAAGATCGGCGGAAGTCCGAACCAGCTCTGGAGAATCCGATTGACCAGCCCTCCTTCAGGGGACAGCAGGTCCGTCAAGATGGCCCCCAGAATAACCCAAGAGAGGAAATGGGGGAGATAGACAAGCGTTTGTACGACGCGTTTGAATGCCATTTTTCGTACCTCGTTTAATAACAGGGCAAATACGACGGGAACGATGATCATAAAAGCAATCTTTAAGAACGCAATAAGCAGCGTGTTCCAGATCACCTGCAGGCTGTCGATTCGCTCGAAAATGGCGGCGAAATGCTTGAGTCCTACCCATTCGGAGCCGGTAATGCCCAAATAAGGCTTGTAATCCTGAAAGGCGATTATGACACCGAACATAGGAAGATAATGGAACAAAAGTGCAAGGATTACACCAGGCAGCAGCATAAGATGAAAGGCCCAGGTTTTGTAAAATCTGCGGAGCAGCGGCGGCCCGCCGGCCGGACGAGGCGTCGCCTCCGGATGTGTTGTCATGTTCATTCTTTCACCTCTTCAGAGACGTATTAGCGCTTGTAACCACATTCTAGCATAGCCCCTAGGACGGCTATATACCGTTTTCTTAACACCTGATATTGTTTTGTAAAGGCATTGTGAAAGGAATCCCGCCATGTTAAAAAAAGAACATCCCGTCTTTACAATGTGTTATTTCCACGGAAAGCGGTAGTCCTTTATGATTTCATTAGGAAGACAAATTCGAAAGGTTAAGGGGGAACGCACGTTGCTTCTAACTACAAAGAAAATCATGTTGACCTTACTTAGCACGGTCTTGGCCGGCTCGGTCATCGGCTGCTCGTCCGGCAGCGGAGGCGGCAGTACGGCAAGCGATAAGCCGGAAACGGCTCCGCTCAAGCAGGTAAACGGCAAATTTGATCCGCCCGTTACCATTACTACGGTGAGGGGAGTGCCTGGCCCAGCCACCTTCAAGAACGGGGAGAGCATCGACGATAACGTGCACACCCGGTGGGCGAAGGAGAAGCTGGGGATCGAAATCAAAAGCTTGTGGTCGGTCGTCAATACGAATAACGCCTACGATACCAAGCTGAAGCTGGCCTTATCCGCCAATGAGCCCATGCCGGATATCGTCCATGCCAGCGGAGAGATGGCCCGCCTTCTCATCGAATCGGGACGGTTCCAGGATGCGGGCGCACTTTTCGACAAGTATGCGGGGGAGACATGGAAGAAGGCGATGGCCGAGGATCCTACCGTCTGGTTCGAATACTCGAGAGAAGGCAAGCGGTATGGCATCCCGGCCTTGGACTACGATTACAACAATGACCCGGTAATGTGGGTTCGCGGGGATTGGATGAAGAAGCTGAACCTGACCCAGCCGAAAACCATCGATGATTACGAGAAAATACTGGACGCCTTCACGAATCAGGACCCCGACGGGGACGGACAGAAGAACACCTTCGGCTTGTCCGTAGGCTTTAAGAAGGCATACGCCAATCACTTCGGTGTCAGCTGGCTCTTCGGAGCGTACGGCGCGATCCCCGGGATCTGGCAGAAGCAGCCGGACGGTACCCTCGCCTACGGCTCTGTGCAGCCGGGCGTGAAGGAAGCTCTTGCGAAGCTCAAGAGCTGGGTAGCCAAGGGCTATATACCGAAGGAAGCCCCCGTGTGGGATGAGGCCAAAGCAGGCTCTTTCGTCTCGGCAGGCCGGGCGGGCAGCTTCACAGGCCCCTATTGGTCCGAAGCATGGCCGATGGGCGACTTGACGAAGAATAACCCTTCGGCTGAACTGGCTACTTATACGCTGCCGGTCGGTTCCAACGGCAAGGGCATGCATTTTGCAACCCATCCGTATGCAGGTGCCATTTTTATCAATAAGGAAATGAAAAACCCAGAAGCCTTCTTCACCTACGGCAACTTCCTGTTTGACAATTTGGCTGATCCGAAGGCAGGCAGCGAGTTTGAGAACGGCTGGGCGAAGGGCTACGACTGGGATGTGGTGGACGGTAAGGTTACTACGGACCTGACCAAAATTCCGGGCGGCGGCGTACGCGTATTTTTCTACAGCCTGCTTATGACGCAAGGTCCGCGAATTCCGTCCCAAAACATTACCGCTTTAGTAAATTTGGCAAAGAGCGGCAATAAGCCGACAACGCCTTATGAGCGATACTGGTCCCAGCTGGCGCCGCCTATCGAGCTGCAATCGTCCAGCAACGTTTGGAACCAGCGGGCGAACCGCGTCATGAACGCTTACACCGGCGGGGCTACGGCAACGATGACGGATAAGGGAGACTTCTTAAATAAGCTGGAGATGGAAACGTTCAGTAAGATCGTGTTCGGCGATGAGCCCGTGGAAGCCTACGATAAATTCATCCAGACCTGGAAATCCCAAGGCGGCGACGCCATTACCAAGGAAGTCAACGACTGGTATAAGAGCGTAAGTAAAAAGTAACCCCATGGCAAAGAAGGAATTGACCGCCTCATAGAGAAAGGCATTAGTAAAACAATGTCAACATATGAGGGGAACGGTGAGCCGGCAATGGATCGAAAGGTAACGATATTCACCAAAACGGTAGTCATGATTTTAAGCATATTGATCCCCGTGGTGCTTCTGTTTGCCATTTCCAATCAAACGGCCGTTCATGTCGTTGAGGACGAAATGAAAAAAAACAACCTGAACAAGCTTCGGTTTCTTCATCAGCAGATGGAGCAGAAAATCGACCAGCTTTCGATGAATTCCATTGCCATGTCCAATGATGCCGCGATTCGGGAGCTGGAATACCGACACCAATCCGAGTCGTACTACGAACGGGAAAGACTGCTGCGAATGATTCTGGATAATATTACCCTGCAGTCCGGCATTAGCGGATGGCTGACGGACATCACCGTGTATTCCAGGCTCACGAAGGATATCATCTCAACCTCCAGCGCCTCGGTGGATCTGAAGGAGCAGTTGCTCATTAACGATATTGCCAGAGGCTGGAGCTACGCGACCGTCGATAACGGGAAAACGGTGAACCCTCAATTCGTATGGTTTGCCGTTCATCCTATTACGGCCTTCGAGCATCCGGAGGCGGCGAAGCTGATTGTCAAAACATCCTTCTCGCCCTCGTACTTGATGGATATGCTCGATCAATATAAGGCGGACGGACAGGGCGATCCGTTCCTGTATCATCCGAAGCATGGGGTGCTCGCTAACCGAACGGTGAATCAGGCAGGCTCAGCCGACTTAATCAACTATCTCCATTCGCAGACCCTGGAACAGTCCAGGCTTCATTTTACCGTGGAAATGAACGGCCGTAAGTCTTTGGTCAGCTATCTAAAGCTGAATAATCTGGGCTGGTACCTGGTAGACTCCGTTCCCTTGGAAGACATTCTGACACCTGTAACGAAGACGCGCAATTTGTTTTACGGGTCGACGCTGCTGCTGCTGCTGCTTAGTGTGATCGCATCGTATGTGTTATACCGCAACGTTCAGGTACCCATACGGGCGCTCGTTCGTCATGTGCAGCGGATCAGGAAGGGGGATTATTCCTCTAGGGTAGAGCTTACCGGCGGGACGGAATTCTCCTTCCTCATTACTCGGTTCAATGAAATGACAGCACAAATTCAAGATTTGCTGGAGAAGGTGGTCGCCGAGAAGCTGCGATCCAAGGAAGCGGTGCTGAAGCAGCTGCAGTCGCAGATCAATCCGCATTTTCTGTATAACTGCCTGTTCTTTATTAAAAATATGGCACGTATGGGCGATGTGGACTCCATTGAGGCCATGTCGCTGAATCTGGGCGATTACTTCCGATATACGACCCGGCTCGGCAACCAGTCGGCCACCTTGGAGGAAGAGCTGTCTCTGATTACGAATTACCTGGAAATTCAAAATCTGCGAATGCAGCGCATTGCTTACGATATTCAGGTACCGGAAGCCATGAGGGGCATTGTGGTCCCCCGACTTATGCTCCAGCCGCTCGTTGAAAATGCCATTCTTCATGGCATCGAGCCTAAGGAGGGCAGGGGAATGGTCAAGATTGTAGGAGAGCTCCTCGAAAACGGGGATTGCCGTCTCATCGTGACGGATAACGGAGTCGGCATGGCTCCTGAGAAGCTGGCCGCGATGCAGCTGGCCATGGACCGTAAAGAAAGCGAAGAGGAAGGACGCTTCGGCTTTGGCTTATGGAATGTGAATCAGCGGGTGAAGCTGATGTTCGGCGAAGGGACCGGGCTGTTCTTTTTCGGTAATCCCGAGGGTGGCATCACATCAATCATCGTTCTTCGAACCGGGAGGGGGAATGAGCATGTATCAGCTGTTGATTGTGGATGATGAGCCGTCGGTAGTCGATACGATAGCGCATACGCTCCCATGGCAGGAGCTTGGTGTCGCCGAGGTCATGTGCGCCTATTCCGGCCGTGAAGCCTTGGAGCTGATTAAGAAGCATGTCGTCGATATCGTCATCACGGATATTCGTATGCCTGGTATGGACGGTATCCAACTGATGGAGCAGAGCGCCAAATTTACGCGCAGCACGCAGTTCATTCTGTTAACCGGTTATGCCGAGTTCGATTACGCCAAACGCGCCTTGCAGCTCGGAGCGGCCGATTATTTACTTAAGCCCGTAAGCGATAGCCAGCTGATCGAGTCGATCCGCAGAATCATTCAGCAGCTGGAGGCTGACGTAGCGGAGGCCGCTTCCTTCCAGCTCGCAGTAGAGATCCTCAGAGAGCATCAGCCTGCGCTGAAATCGGAGGTACTAAGCAAGCTGGTAGAGGAAGGACGACTGGAGGCGGAGGATCACCTTGCCTTGCTTGGGATTTCGTTTTTACCGGAGGATTCGATAAGTTTGGTGTTGATCCGGCTCGAAGGGCGCTTCTCACGCTATAACCAAAGAGACCGAATGCTCATGGAATTTTCCGTGTTTAATATGGCCGAGGAATTGATGGGTCCATATTTTGAGCTGTGGACCTGCCGGGACCGTCATGAATACCTGGTGCTTGCGCTGAAAGGGAAGGAGGATACGGAATGGGAGGAAGGGCTCCAGCTGCTCCCGCGTATGTGCAGCCAGCTGCAGCATCATGTGATGAGGTATCTTAAGGGTGACATATCCGTTGTGATCGGCAATCCGGTAAACTACCCGGATGCTGTGCAGGCCGGTTATCAGTCTGCTGTCAAGACGATGAGGCGTAGAATCGGCAAAGACGTTGGCCTGCTTATGACGGTGAACGATCCGGATTCCGGCCAAAGGGTGGCTGCATTGAAAACGCTTCACGAAGCGCCGACGCTCAGCCATTTGTTCGAAGCAGGCATGTGGGAGGAGGCCGTTCGCAAGATCGAGAACATTGCTGCGGAGCTCGAAGAGAACTGGGATGATTCGCCCGAATTGCTGGCCGAGTGGTACCATACCCTCGTATCGGCCTGCTATCGGTATGCACACGCCAACGGTGAAACCCTTAGCCGGCTCCTTGAACGTATAGGAGTAACCGAATCCATCCCGGAGCTTGGCACCCTGCTTTCCGTCGACCGGATGATGGAATGGGCGGTAGGCCTATGCCGGAAGCTGTCTATTGAGAATTCGGAGGAGCTGCACAGCTCCCGAGCGATGGTGATCGAGCAGGTTAAGGCTTACATCCATGAGCATTTGTCAGAGGATGTATCGCTCCATATTCTTGCCGATCAGGTGAACCTTCATCCTGTCTACTTATCCAAGGTGTTTAAGCTGGAAACCGGCGAGGGCATCAAGGAGTACTTGCATAGGGTTCGGATGGAGAAAGCCGTTCACCTTCTTAAGCGCAGCGATTCGAAAATATACGAGGTAACCACTGCGGTAGGTTATTTGAATACGCCGTATTTTATCAAAGTGTTCAAAAAGGAATTCGGCATGACTCCTCAGGAGTACCGCGATCATCACAGCATTCGGCAGCAGTAAACTAATTAATTGGGAGGCTATTGAAGCATGCGAGACATTCACATTCAGCTCGATCAACCTGCAGGTACATTGAAGGCGCTTCACGGAGTGAACAACGGTCCGGTTTGTTACGGGTCGCTGATTGACGTATCTCACTATTATCAAGAGGCGGAAATTCCGTTAGTGCGCATCCATGATCCCAATTGGCCGCATGCCTGGGAGGTCGATATTCATACGATATTTCCAGATTTCACCAAGGATCCCTCCGACCCCGAGAACTATGATTTCTCCCGTACGGACGAGTACCTGAAGACGATACTGGATACTGGGGCTAAGATCGTTTACCGTCTTGGCGAAAGCATAGAACACACGAGAAAGAAGTATTACGTGCATCCTCCTGAGGATTATCAAAAATGGGCTGAGATCTGCGTCAATATCATCCGCCATTACAACGAGGGCTGGGCTGACGGCTACCAATACGGCATTGATTATTGGGAGGTGTGGAATGAGCCGGACCTGGGGGAACGGATGTGGTCGGGGACCCCGCTTCAGCTATTTCAGCTTTATGAAGCCACGGTCACGGCGATTAAGGCTTATAACCCAGCTCTGAAGGTTGGAGGCTACGCCGCCGCTAGACCGACGCTGCCGTTTCTCACGAATTTTTTGGATTATTGCCGGGAGCGCTGCCTGCCTATTGATTTCTTCACCTGGCACACGTACACCGGTGATCCGCGAAAGATTGTAGAGCATGCCTATCACGTGCGGGCCGAGCTGGACCGGCATGGGTACATGGAGACGGAAAGTCACCTGAATGAGTGGAATTATCTGGAAACTGATTTTACGAAGATATGGCATCGAGGCAACGAGTATGTACGCAAAAGCAACTTCGACCGACAGAAGAACGCACACGGCGCGGCTTTCGTAGCGACAGTGCTGACCCTGCTTCAGGATTGCCCCGTGGATGAGGCAAATTATTACGACGGCCAACCGACCGCTTTATTCTGTGGACTTTTCGATTACCACGGCGTCCCTCAGAAGACGTATTATTCGTTCAAGGCATTTCAGCGCATGACTAAGCACCCGGCAAGAGTAAGGGCGGTCGTTGGGGAAAAGGCCTCCCATGTCAGTTGTATTGCGGGTCTAAACGAAGCCGGCGGTGGAGCCGCACTCATTACAAGCTACGGCGGCAGCGCCCGTCTCCACAGCATACAATTGACGGGAGCACCGGGACCTTACTCGGTTCGTATCTATTCGGTTGACGATCATCATCGGCTGGATCTGCGGGAGGAGCGCTTGGTGGACACGGAGGTCTTCGAATGGTTCCTGCCTTCCTACAGCGTAACGCTGCTGGAATGGACGCCGGTTCTGTCGTAACGGCAAGGTGACGATATGAAGGTACTCATAGGAAGCCTGATTCAAGAGACCAATACGTTCAGTCCGTCACGAAGCGGATTGCAGGATTTTTACCGGCATCATTGGGTTACGGGGGAAGAGGTACGTTCGATTCAAACGCAGAACGAGCTCTGGGGATTTATGCGCAAGGCGGAGGAGGAGGGGGTCGAGATCGTCCCTGTATTATCAGCGAACGCAGTTTCCTCAGGGATGCTCGCAGCAGACTCCTTCCGTGGACTGAAAATTGAATTACGAACACTGCTCCAGGCTGCCCTTCAACAGGCGGGAGGCTGCGATGGGGTCTATTTCGCCATGCACGGAGCCATGGTCGCGGAGGACTGTGACGACACGGAAGGGGAGCTACTATCAGTCATAAGGGATTGTGTAGGTCCCGATCTGCCTCTCGTCATTTCGTTGGACCTGCACGCCAACCTGACGGAGCGTATGGTTCGGCAGGTGAACGGCCTCGTCGGCTTCCGTACCTATCCGCATATTGATTTTGCCGAGACCGGCAGCCGTTCGGCAGCGTTGCTGTTTGCCGCCATCCGCGGGGAGGTGCAGCCGGTAGTGAAGCTGGTAAAGCTTCCGATGATCGTGCCTGCAGAGAACAGCCAATCGACCCATGGCCCCTTCGCTGAGCTGTGGGAAGAGGCGAGAGCCGGAGAGGAGAAGGGAGATGTTCTGGTCACCTCCCTCTTTCCCGTACAGCCGTGGCTGGATATCGATGAAATGGGCAACTCCGTTGTGGTCGTCGGCCATGCCGGGAAGGAGCAGGAGGCCGTTAGGGAGGCACAACGGCTTGCCGGTCTCTTCTGGGAGAAGCGGGAGGCGTTCGGTATTGAGCTGTTTACCGTTCGTCAGATGATAAGTAAGTTAAGAGAGCATCAACGTGACGAAGGCCCCATTGTCATCTCCGATTCGGCGGACAGCCCCAGTGCCGGCTCGCTAGGAGACAGCAATGCGGTGCTGAAGGAGCTGCTGGAGCAGCAGGTTCAGCTGACGCACCGTTGTCTGTTAACCTTGGTAGACGCCTCGGCGGTACATAAAGCCATAACCGCAGGCGTAGGGCAGGAAACGGTACTCACGCTCGGTGGCTCCTTGCATGAGAGCCTTCCCCAACCACTGTTCAGGCCTATTGAGGTGAGTGGACTTGTGAGACGAATCGGAGACGGGCGTTTTTATCTGAAGGGCGGCTATGCCAAAAACACGGAGGCCTTTATGGGACGGTGTGTCGTGTTTGACATCGGGTGGATTTCCGTGCTGATCACAGAGCGTGCCACCTTCTCGGGAGACCCTGCGATGTACCGGAGCATGGGTCTTGAGCCCTCCGAGGCGGAGCTTGTGCAGGTCAAGTCCGCCAACCAATTTCGGGCGGAATACGGTAAAATGACACCGCACATTTATATGCTCGATACTCCGGGCTACAGCCAGGCCAACCTGAAGGCTTTGGCATTCCGGAAGCTGGTGCGTCCGTTCTATCCGCTGGATGAAGTAACCGATTGGAAGGAACATCCGCTGTACGGAACCAAAAGCACACAAAGAGAGGACGATATCGATGGATTGTCATGACCGGGAGGCTGATGGCTCTTCAGCTCCAAGCGGAAATGCAGAGAGAAGCAGCCAGAAGGTGCGCAAAATCAGCTTTGAGGGCGATGCACTTCGCATGTCAATGGATTGGACGGTGGAGGATCTTGACAAGGTGCAGGTATTGGTGGAAAGCACTCATGGCGCAAGCCACCCGAGCTCCTATCATCTGGGGGAGCTCGTTTCCGAGATCGAGAAGGGGGTATTCCAAAGCGGCGGTAAGCCCGCGCTTTACACCACGACGGATATCTGTGACGGTGTAGCGCAAGCGCACGGCGGCATGCATTACTCTCTTCCTTCGAGGGACATGATTGCGAACATGGTGGAAATTCATGCCTTGGCCACTCCCTTCGACGCGATGGTGCTTAGCTCCGCAGGAGATAAGGCCGTTCCGGCTCACCTGATGGCGATAGCCCGGCTCAACATTCCGGCGATCCACGTACCGGGCGGCGCGATGAGCGCAGGTCCTTGTTTGCGAAGCAACGAAGAGCTATGGCATATGAGCGTGGAAGTCGAGAAGAACCGGATGACCAAGGAGGAATTCCTCGCCTTCCAGCGCGCCTGCTGCCCGACCTGCGGCGCCTGCCAGTATATGGGCACCGCCGCCACCATGCAGGTAATGGCGGAAGCGCTAGGACTGGTGCTGCCTTGGACGGCGCTCATCCCCGCGGTCAACGCGGAGATTCGAAGAGCCTCCCGTGCAGCCGGGCAGCAGATCATGGTGTTGGCGGAGAAGAACATTCGCCCGTCGGATATTCTCACCCGCGAGGCGTTCGAGAACGCCATCATGGTGCACTCGGCCATCGGCGGATCGCTCAACGCGGTAATGCACTTAATCGCCATTGCGCGGGAAGCAGGCATTGAACTCGAGGCTTCCCGCTTCGACGAGCTACATCGGACCGTACCGGTTCTAGTCGACACGAAGACCGCCGGCCATTATCCGACGGAGCTGTTCTGGTACGCGGGCGGGGTTCCGGCTGTGATGGAGGAGCTGCGCGACTTGCTCCACCTGGAGGTCATGACGGTGACGGGTCGTACCCTGCGCGAGAATTTGGAGCAGTACCGCCGCAATGAAATGAGGAATTTCGCCGAAATGTTCCTCGCCAACTATAAGCTGAACCGTCGTGACTTGATCTATTCCATGAAAAAGCCTCTGAAGACCGAAGGCTCGCTCGCGGTGCTGCACGGCAATCTAGCACCGGAGGGAGCAACCATCAAGAAATTCGCCGTGGTGGATTCGATGCAGCTTCATCAAGGCCCGGCGCGGGTGTTCAATAGCGAACGCGATGCGGTGGAGGCCTTGAAGGAGAAGCGTATTCAATCGGGTGACGTCGTGATCATCCGTTATCAAGGACCGAAAGCGGTAGGCATGCCGGAAATGTTCTTCATGTCGGAGCTCATCGCCTCGGACCCTGTCCTCTCGCACACTACCTCACTCATTACTGACGGCAGGTTTTCCGGCGCTACCCGCGGACCCTGTGTCGGCTATCTCGGACCGGAGGCGATCGAAGGGGGGCCCATTGCCATTGTAGAAGACGGTGACCTCATCCGCATCGATATTCCGAACCGCTCGATTGATATTGTAGGTGTCCGCGGGGAAGAACGCACACCGGAGGAGATCTTTCAAGTGATCTCCGATCGGCTCTCGGCATGGATTCCGCCGTCGTTCCGTCACTCAGGGATTCTCGGACAGTATACCAAACTGGCAAGACCCGCTCTTCAGGGCGGATCTTGCAGATCAGGGGGAAGCAACGAATGAAACTGCAAGGGAAAACAGCTATTATCACCGGCTCTTCTAGGTCAATCGGCGCAGCGGTAGCGAAGCGTTACGCGCAAGAAGGCGCCAGTGTCGTTGTGAACTACCGCTCCCATCCGGAGCTGGCTGACCAAGTAGTAGAGGAGATCACGGCATCCGGCGGAACGGCCTTCGCCTTCGGAGCGGATGTATCCAAGGAAGCCGAAGTGGAGGCGATGGTTAAGGCGGCAGCGGACCGCTTCGGTACCGTGGATATATTGGTCAATAATGCCGCTATGGATCCGCGCAGGACCTGGTACGAAATTACGGCGGAGGAATGGGACGCTCTGATGGGTGTGAACGTTCGCTCTCAATTTCTGTGCGCCAAAGCCGTATTTCCCTACATGAAACGCCAGGGATACGGCAAAATCATTAACGTGTCTTCGGTCACCTTCTTCACTGGCCAGAAGCAGTTCCTTCATTATGTCACCTCCAAAGGGGCGATCATCGGCTTCACCCGTGCGTTGGCGCGCGAGGTAGGCGAGCACAACATCACTGTGAATTGCATTACGCCGGGAGCCGTGCTGACGGAGACGGAATACGAGAAGGTGAGCCAAGCGACCATCCGCGAAAGCGGCGAGTTTCTTGCTAAGGCGCAGTGCTTCTCCAGGCGGGAAACGGCAGCGGATGTCGAGGGAGCGTTCGTATTTCTCGCGTCCCGGGACAGCGATTTTATTTCGGGACAAACACTCAACGTGGACGGCGGCTGGATGATGCACTAGTGCATTGGCTCTTGAGGAGCGTATCAAACGAAACGAGGTGTGTCGAAAGATGAGAAGAAGAACAGGTACCAAGCGATTTACACTCCTGATGCTGTGGTTTGTTTGTATGCTGGTGGCGGCGCCCGCTTTTTCCGCAGCACCGTCTCAGCCGTCCGGAACGGCACCTGAGCTGCAAGGCCGTAATTTGTTCATCCCGAATCAATATAACGGGCAGCTGAGAATCCGTTATTTGAACCTGGTTCATAACAAGCAGTCAGGCGATGCCATTCTGATTCAAACCCCCGACAACAAGACGATGCTGATTGACGCCGGAATCCCCGAAACCAAGGATCAGCTGCTTCGTTATCTGGATGCCCTCAACGTGAATGTCATTGACGCTGCCGTGAATACACACCCTCACATCGACCATGTAGGCGGCTTTACCGAGGTTGCGGCCAAGAAGCAGGTAAAGCAGGTGTACCGGCTTAACGTGCTCCCCGATAAATGGGGGGATTACTATAAGAATTTTGTAAAAATTATTCAGGACAAACAGATTCCGGACACCTTCGTGGAGGATGGGTTCGAATTTCAGTTAGGCGCGGATGTACGGGTTGAGGTCATCAATCCGCCGAAGGGCGCACTGCCGAATTCACTGCCGAACCCCGACCACATTCCGGTCAACAACCACTCCATGGTGCTGAAGCTGACCTATAAGAATCAATCCTTTCTTTTCCCTGCAGACACCTACATGGAAAAAGAGCGGGAGCTGATCGGCCATTACGGAAGCCGCTTGAAGGCTGATTTTCTCCATGCGGGTCATCATGGAATGGTCACCTCCACCTCTATGGAGTGGGTAGAGACCGTAGCTCCTAAGGTGATTGTAGCGAGCTCCAACCATTTTACGAATATCCGGCTTCAGAACCAGCTGAAGGAGAAAGGGATCGAGATGTATACGACCATGGACAACGGGAACCTGCTCGTGGTGTCCAACGGGACGGAGATGAAGGTATTCCCTGAGCTGGAGGACGCGGATTGGGACCAGGTGAAGGATTCCCCTGACGAGCCTGTCCGATTAACTTTCTATTACATGTTTTCAGGTACGACCTTTGAAAGCTTCATGGCAGGCCACGGCAATTATATGAAAGAGAAGTACCCGAATATTACGTTCAAGTATTTGCAAAATGAGCCGGGCTCCACACTCGATGATATCGCGGCTTCCGACGACTCGATTGATGTGTTTATTACAAACAACTCCGGCATGGCCGCCATCAAGGATAAGGGTCTTGGTCGAGACATTACGGACTTGATCGATCGTCATCACTATGACTTGAGCCGGTTCAATCCGTCGGTTATCGAATCGTTAAAGACGATGGGGGAAGGCAAGCTGCCCGGACTCCCGTTCCGCGTGAATTCCCTTGCTCTGTTTTACAATAAGTCGCTGTTCGACAAGTTCGGCGTACCTTATCCTCGGGAGGGCTGGACCTGGAACGAAGTCATGGAGGCGGCCTGCCAGCTGACGCGAAATGAGAACGGCGTTCAATACAGAGGACTCGGGACACGAACCATAGGCAGCCTGCTGCAGCTGAACCAGCAATCTCTGCCGCTGCTGGATGCTCAGTCGGGTCGTGCCGTGATCCATACGGAAGCATGGAAGCAATATTTCGCACAGATGACGCCTTTTTTCCAATTACCCGGGTATAACGCCTCCTCATCGCTCCTGGGATCTGCAGCACAGATTGACTTATTCCAAAAGCAGCGGACACTCGGCATGTTGATTGCCATGAACTCGGACTATCCGAGAGCGGCCAGTGCCCCGGGCTTGAACTGGGATGTGGCCCCGTTTCCTGCCTTTGAAGGTTTGCCGGGCGTTGGCTCGCAGCCGGATCCCGTATACTATGCCATCTCGGCGAACAGCAAAAACCCGAATGCGGCGTTTGCCGCCATTGCCCATATGGCCTCGGATGAGGTGCAGGCGCGGCTTGGCAAATCGGGGGTACCGACGGTGCTTAAGGATCTGTCGATCCGAGCGACCTACGGGTCTGAGAATACGGATTTGAAAACGCGCAACGCCCGCTATATGCTGCCGGAGCAGAACGCCGCGCCAACGACTTACACGAAAAATACGCCGAAGGTAACGGCCCCGTTGTCCGAAGCCTTCACGAAGGTTATCCTTCGTACAGCAACGATTGAGGATGCCCTGCGTGCCGCGGAAGACAAGGCGAACGCGGATATCACGGCCGCCACGAAATAATTAGGAAACGGAGAGATTCCCATGGCTTCCTTCGAGCTATCAAAGCAGAAATACCAAGAAGCACAGCACAATTTGGCCGGAGGTGTGGCCAGCTCCCTGCGATCGGCCATGAAGCCGACTCCCTTGTACGCGGAGTATGGCAGCGGCCCCCGGATATGGGACATTGACGGCAACGAGTATATTGATTACTTGCTTAGTTACGGTCCGATGATTCTGGGTCATGCACACCCTTCCCTCACGGAGGGGGTGCTGGAGGCCTTGCGGAAGAGCGCGACCTTCGGTCTGCAGCATGTGGGGGAAATCCGGCTGGCGCGTCGCTTGACCGAGCTGCTGCCCTGTGCCGACCAGACGGCGTTCAGCGGCTCCGGCACGGAGGCGGTCATGCTGGCGCTTAGGCTCGCCCGCGCGCATACGGGGCGGGCTAAGATTGTGCGCTTTCACGGACATTACCACGGCTGGTCAGATGCCATCTTTACTTCCTTCCCCAGCGCGGATATGCGACGGTCCTCCGAAGCTTCCTCCAGCTCGAACGAGCGGATTGTGCCGGGTACGGGAGGGCAGAGCGAGAACAGCCTTGGGGATATTATTTTGCTGCCCTGGAACGATCCGCAGCTATTAGAGCAGACGCTTCGGGCACATAGGAAGGAGATCGCCGCCGTCATTTCCGAGCCGATTATGTGCAACTCCGGCTGCATTGTGCCGAAACCGGGCTACCTAGAGCAGATGCGCAGCTTAACTGCAGAGCTTGGCATCGTCATGATCCTCGACGAGGTGATCACAGGCTTTCGCCTCGGGTTGAGCGGCGCTCATGGGAAGTTCGGCCTGCAGCCGGATCTCGTTACGATCGGCAAGGCGTTGGGAGGAGGGATGGCCATCAGTGCCGTTTGCGGGCGCCGGGACATCATGAAGCTGATTGAAGACGGAACCGTCAGCCATCTTGGAACACTGAACGGCAATGGGGCGGCGGTGGGAGCTGCTCTAGCCACCATCGAGGCATTAGCCAAGGACGACGGGGCCGCCTACACGCAGATGGAGACCATGGCAGACCGATTGGTTACAGGCATTCGATCCGCACTGCAAACGCACGGAATACCGGGACTCATCAATCATGCCGGGCCTGTATTCCATATGATGTTTACCGATGAGACTGAGGTAGAGGACTTTGAAGCCTTCAATCAAAGAGATGCTGCCAAGTATACCCGGTTCGCCGAGCTTATGCTGTACCATGGCGTCCTCGTACGCCCGAACGGTCTCTGGTACGTATCTGCCGTGCATACGGAGAACGATGTGGATGAAACCATTGCAGCGGTTGACGCCGTTCTTGCAGAGCTTTAGCGATAGTGACTGAGGAAAGGGTGTTTCTTCTTGAAGCTGGTTCACTTTTGGAGTAACGACCGGTTGGTTATGGGGGTTAAATCAGATCGAGGAATCCTTCCGCTATCTGAGTATTATTGTTCCATTGAAGCGCTTATGAAACATGGTAGGGAGGGCTTGCTTCGGCTTGAGGCGCTGTTGCTGGAGGCTGAGGGACGCAGTCGGGTATGGCTGGACGAGAAGGAGCTCCGCTTCGGCCCCTGCGTTCCGACTCCGGGTAAAATCATTTGTGTCGGATTGAACTACCGGAAGCATGCCGTCGAGTCGAAGATGCCGATTCCCGAGACGCCGGTGCTTTTCAGCAAATATAACAACGCGTTAAACGGGCATCTACAGCCTGTCGCGATAGGGCAGGATGTCCGTCAGCTGGATTACGAGGCGGAGCTGGCTATGGTCATCGGAGTGGAAGCCCGGAATGTTTCCGCTGATGACGCTTTGGATTATGTATTGGGATACTGTAATGCGAATGACCTTTCCGCAAGGGACCTACAGTTCAGATCCACTCAATGGCTTCTCGGTAAATCGTGTGACGGCTTTTGCCCATTGGGGCCTTACCTTGTCACTTCGGATGAGGTCGGCGACCCCGACCGTCTGTCCATTACCAGCAAGGTCAACGGGGAGATACGGCAAAGCTCTAACACAGCCGATATGATCTTTAGCACATCTGAGATTATCAGCTACGTCTCAACGTATATGACGTTGAAACCCGGAGATGTGATCTTAACAGGCACCCCGGAGGGTGTCGTGCTAGGCGCCCCGGAATGTGAACAGCGATGGTTACAGCGCGGGGATATCGTTACTGTAGAAATCGAGGGTCTCGGAGCCCTCATCAACCAAATGGTTTAGTCGAAGCACCATAACGCCGGAACTTCGGAGAAAGCGGAGGAGAGTCCCGCACCCGGTATGGCATATGATCAGTCCCGCCGCTTGACACTCGAGGTTCCCGCAGGAATAAGGGGGAGGCCTATGAAACGGAACATGGCAAAAGCTTGTATGGCTCTTAGCTTGGCAACGGCAATGACTGTGGCATGCAGCAGTGCGCCGAGTGCCTCGAAGCCGCAGGAGCAGCAGCCCAAAGCTCAGGAGAAGCCGCCGGAGGTAACGAAGGAACCGGTGGAGCTGACGTTCTACTACATGTATGCCGATTCAAACATGGATCAGTTTATGAAGGAGCACGGGAGCCTCGTCCAGAAGAAATACCCGAACTTTTCTTTCAAGTTTATCCAGAATACAAAAGGATCGACATTGCAGGATCTCATTGCGGCGGGCGAGCATATCGATGTGTTCATAACGATTAATCCCAGCTTTCTGCAGATCAAAGAGGTCGAGCTGGATGGAGACATTACCGACTTGGTCAAAAAGTACAATTTTGATCTTAACCGCTTCGAGCCGTCCATCATCGATGGGCTGCGTAAGGTGGGGGAGGGGAAACTGCCAGGCCTGCCGTTTAGGACTAACACCTTGGGGCTGTTCTATAACAAGGATATTTTCGATCGCTTTGGCGTTCCATATTTGAAGGATGGGATGACGTGGGATGAGATTTACGATACGGCGAAGCAGCTTACGCGGGAGGAGGGAGGAGTACAATACCGAGGCTTCGGCATCCGTACCTTGGGCCAGCTGCTGCAGCTTAACCAGCTGTCCCATCCTTTGCTCGATCCGGCGACGCGAAAATCGACAGTCAACAATGATACCTGGAAATCGTACTTCGACAATTTCTCCCGTTTTTACAGTATTACAGGCTGGCAGCCTACCTCTGCGCAGACGCAGGACGCTAAACAATACGACATGTTTTTTAAGGAGAAATCGCTCGCCATGCTCGTACAGATGAATTCCGACTACCCGAAAGATTTCCAGAAGCTGGACGTAAATTGGGATGTCGTGTCCTTCCCGATCTTTAAGGAAAAGCCGGGTGCAGGTCCGCAGCCGGACGTCGTTTATTATGCTTTATCCAGAAACAGCAAACACCGTGACGAGGCATTCCTGGCGATGGCGGAACTGACATCGGATGCGGTGCAGCTGGAGCGGAGTAGGATTGGCAGCCCTTCGGTGCTTAAGAGCAAGGAGATTCGGGACGCCTTCGGAACGGCGACGGCCGACCTGAACGGCAAGAACAAGGCCGGACTCATACCGCAGCAATATGCGACGCCGACCCCATACACCAAATACAATCTAAAGGTGGTTGCTCCGCTTGCAGGCGCGTTCCGTAACAGCATTACCGCGCAGAAGGATGTCAATACGGCGCTCCGGGAGGCGGAGGAGAAAGCCAACAAGGATATCGAGGCGATGATTATATTGGAAGGAAATAAATAAACGAAGGAGGAGCTCTCTGAAAGAGGAGCTCCTTTTTCATGAATCGAACTAATAAATTATATTAAATATTAATTATATAAAATAAGTGGCTATTGTCATCATGGAGGCTTGGGCAACTTTAAAGGAGTAAGCAGGAAGGAGAACCGCACGATAGCTTTCATCCTAGATATACATGCGGCCGTCTTTAACGTCGGCTTCCGCAATAGCTTCATCGCTCACTTTTACCGTGATGATCGCTGCCGGGTGCAGAGTCATCGAGCTGGCATTCGAGGAACTGACAACCGACGAGGGAATTGCGAAGGGGTATCCTCATGCGGATCTTGAGCGGTATGCGATACGTACGATGAAGAAGCGGTATAGGAGACGATTACTGTTGTCTGATAATAAAGTTGTTGAATGAGTAATAACAAATTGAAAGAATGTTTAACAATAAGTGTTGCATGCATCTGTGCGGAAGGATAGAATTGGAAAAATAATATTCAGGAAGAGTTCGGTTGTACTTTGAAAAAGGGAAAGGAGTAGAACTAAAATGCCTGAGGTCAGGGTTCCGTAGAGTATAATTAACTTTATCATCACATAATGGATAGGAGAGTATTATGCATCCAATTAAATTGGTTTTGTTTGATCTAGATGATACACTTTTACACTTTGCTGACTATTGGGAAAATAGTGTTAAGGACGCGTTCAGAAATCATTTTTTCACCAGTGAAATGAATAGTAACGATTTATTTGAAGTCTTTAGTAATGTAGAACAATTCTTAGTAAAGAAATTAGATAGCAAACAAATTTCTTTTGACGAATATCGGACTAAACGTTTTCTCTATTCTATGGATCAAATGGGGAAAACAACGGATGTAGAAACGGCAATTAACTTTGAAATGTTCTACCAATCAATAAGTAAAAAGCATATGAAGCCTAATGTGATGACAAACAAAACCATAAAGGATCTTAGTAATTTTTATCAAATAGGAGTATTGACGAATGGAAGCAAAGGGTGGCAGACTGATAAATTGGAGGCAATCGGATTAGATGGTATCATTCCAAAAGAGTATGTGTTCATATCCGAAGTTATCGGCTATGAAAAACCAAGCCCAGAAATTTATCATTATGTTCTAAGTATGACTTCTTTACAACCAGAACAGGTACTTGTCGTGGGCGACTCTTGGACAAATGATGTTGTGGCTCCAATACAAGAAGGGTTGAAGGCTATATGGTTAAATAAGAAGAATTATCAAGTACCTCAAGAGCCTCACCCTCTAGCAGTGATTACCGAAATAGAGGAGTTACGTGCAATTTTGTTGTCACACGTAGGGGACAGTCCCCTTGATTGAGTACACTTATTCGCTATATTCTAACTGGAGACGTTAGCTCAATGTTTTTAAACAACTTTATTTCTGACCCGGCCTGCTCATAGGCCGGGTTTATTGCATTTTTTGCGACGATTTTAAACAACTATATTATCAGAGAACAATTACCCATGTGGAATTAAAACAATTGGTTGAAAATGGGTTTTCAACCAGGATCCGATATGATAACATAAATCTGAGCAAAAGATTCAATTATGAGCATATGTCCACCGATAATGGGGCGGTTAAGTCCGATTTTTATCGGCTTGATCAAAAATGTAACCGATTCATAACGCGATTATGAAGGAACAGCGACCGAAGATTAAGTCAGAAGACATTGGATTGCGCTTGGACAGCGAAAAGAAACGATGTCAAAGGATATAAGGCGTTCAACCTTTAAATACAGAAAGAGGGATGACGAGATGGCTACATTTTACCTGCTTAGGCACGGTGAAACCTTATGGAATGCCGACCGGAACCGATATAGCGGAAGAACGGATATTCCGCTGTCCCCCCGCGGCGAGCAGCAAGCGGAAGAGACTGCTGAGGGGTTGGAGGGGCTCGGATTCACAGCCGTCTACTCCTCTCCGCTGAAGCGGACGCTGCAAACGGCCGAGCCGCTTGCTATTCGGAGCCGGCTGCCTATACAACAGGATGAGCGACTGATTGAGATCGATTTCGGACAATGGGAAGGGGTAGCGGCCGCTGATATAAGAGAGCGGTTTGCATCCAGCTGGCAGGCATGGACGACGGACCCGGGCAGCACATCAGCAGGGGAAACAGGCGAGACCGCTGCTCAAGTACATGCGAGAGTGCTCGATTTTTTTACGGAAAAAGTAAAGCTGCACCAAGGCCCGAATGAATCGGTTCTAGTCGTTACCCATGATACGCTGATCCGAATTTTCGTAGCAGGCATGCTGGGGATGCCGTTCCGTTCTTACCGCAGACTAAGGCAAAATAATGCGGCCGTAACGGTGATTCTAACTTCAGAGGATGGATTTATTTTGAAGCATTTGAATTATTCGATGAAGCTATAAAAGGAGAAATGAAAATGCCTCAGATTACCCCTCTAAATTGGGATGCGCAGTGGATTTGGAGTGGTGAGGAAGAAAGCCCGCGGAACGAGTGGAAGTGCTTCCATCGATCGTTCGACGCTCAGGATAAAGGCTTGAGCCTGGAGAAGGTAAAGCTGAGATCGGCAAGATGCTGGCCGTTCGAGCAGTCTTACGAAACTTACGAATTCGGCCATTTGATCAAGCCGGGCCGGAGAAACACGCTGACTGTGCTGGTGCAGCATTTCGGAGTATCCACGTTCTGCTACGTTCACGGGCGCGAAGGGCGAACGATTAGACATCCGGGACAGGATTCGCGGGCTCCCCCGCATGTGTTCGCTGAGCGGATCGACGCTAACAACTAGTATGACGGGTGGATCGATTCCGAGTATTCGATGTAGACTGGCCTAATGTTACTGTCCTGGGAAGTGTCGGTATGAAGCGTGGTAACGCTGAAGCCGAGAGATATTCTCCCACTGACCGAAGTAACGAGTACACCGTTTACGTCAGGAATTGCGTGAAGGTGACAATTTGCTGTTGGTCAAGCTGACAGGGAATAAGCACGCCGATTTCCGTCGCTCAAGCTGATCATCAGCAATGTCAATCGGTAACATTCGTCGCTTTTCCGGAAAGTCGGCTCGGGCGCTCAGGGAACTGAATAAGGATGAAATCAGCTTTTCTAGAAGTAAATTTTTATTGGGAGGTTACATATTGAAAAAACTGAAAGCAGTTCCAGCTTTCTTGGGCATCTCTCTATTCATGGGTGTTACACTGATCGGATGCGGAAATGAAGATTCCGTCAACACCCCCACAGCGAGCCCTGATACGTATAATAACGAGCCGGCATTATTAACCATCTATTCACATAATGCCGGGGTCATAAACGAAGCGGAGCTTGACGCACTTGTAACGAAGCCTGTCCAAGCCAAGTATCCGAACATTACAACGAAGCTGGTGTCAGGATCGGGCGTTACCTTTGACAAGCTGATAGCAGCGGGTGAAATTCCCGATATTATCCTAACCAGCAATTACTATTTGCTCGATCTGCTTCAACTGGAGCTTGGTTCGGACTTAACGGACTTCATCAAGCAGGAAAATGTGGACTTCAATAAATTCGAACCGGAAACAATCAATGTAATAAAAAGCTTCGGCACTAAGGGTGAAATTTATGGAATTCCCTATGCTATGAACTATGGCGTGCTGCTGTACAATAAAGATATTTTTGACAAATTTTCGGTTCCTTACCCTACAGACGGCATGACCTGGAATCAAGTTATCGAGCTGGCCCGTAAAGTTACCCGAGTAGATCAAGGGACTCAATACATCGGTATCGATCTACAGAATCCGACGTTATTAACGCGAGCTTACGGCCTTGGTGTCGTTGACGAAAAGCAGGAAAAATCCGTTCTTCATACGGACGCGTATAAACGGGTATTTGGGATTTATGAGCAAAATTATAATATCCCAGGCACAGTCGAGCCGATGAAGAAATACACCTACGGGATCGATTATTTCCTGAAAGATCAAAAGACGGCGATGTTCCCATACTGGCATTCTGCCATTACCGCCCGCCTTCCCCAATTAAAAGAAACCGGCAAAAATTTTAACTGGGACCTCGTATCGTTCCCTTCTTTCGACGAAAAACCGGGGTATGGCCGGGAGATAGATTTCCATCTGGCCATGGTGACTCCAAACAGCAAGAATAAAAAGGCTGCCTATGCTGTCTTAAAAACGTTGATCAGCGATGAGGCGCAAAAGGCAATGAACAAAGGTACTCGTATTACCGTGCTCAAGGACCCGTCCTTAAAGAAGGAGGTATCCGTCGATACGAAGCTGTATGATGGTAAAAATCTGCAAGGCATATTCTCCGTTAAGCCCGCTCCGCTGCCAAAAGCAACAAAATACGATGTAAAGCTATATCCATTTTTGAACGAAGCGGCGAAAACGATGGCCTTTGAAAAACAGGATATGAATACGGTGCTTAGAGTAGCAGAAGAAAAGGCGAACCAATATATCCAACAGAACAAATAACGTTTCTCGGATGCAGAATGTATTGAGAGATTGTAATAGTTTGGAAAGTGCCATAGCACACAAGTGAATGGAGGGGAAATATGTTTTGTGGCCAAAGATGGCATCGATGCCGTGCCGGTTTTTTAACCCTTTCTCTTTTATTAGCCTCAATCGTTCCGGTAGGCGGCATTTCCGTTTACGCAGAAGATCGTATCATTGCCGCCGGTACAGATTCCGGACTTAGTCCGCCACCTGTATTGATTACTGAGATACTACCTGATTCCGTAGACATACAAGGAAGCAGCGGCTCTGATGATGCTTATGAATACATAGAAATCTACAATAATTCGAACCGTCCTATGGATCTTAAGGATTATAAAATTATTTACCGATACCCGAACGGTAATGAAAGCGATGCGATTTGGAACCATGAACCGGAAAGCGTCATCCTGGAGCCGGGGAAAACGCTTTTATTTTGGCTGAAAAACGCAAATAATGCAAACGTTACGATAGATGACTTCAATGCGCATTACGGAAGCAGTCTGGTGCTGAACCGGGATGTCGTGCGAATAAGCGCAGGCATGCATAGCGGTCGAACCCGTTGGATTGTAGTGGCAACGAATACGGGGCATGAACTCGTCAGTGCAGCCTATAACCTCGGGGTGGACGATACCCAGAGCGATATGGGTGTAGTATATCGATATCCGGAGGATGGCACGAACCAAATGGTAAAAATCAGCTCCAGAACCGTCCGGGCGACACCGGGAACAATCGATCCCGGACAGGTGCCGCCATCCTTACAGGTACAGCCTGAGGATACGACGCCGCCACTGCTGATTAATCAAACCGGATCGAAGGCAGAGCCTGCTTCCCCTATTGAGTTCGCTGTAAAAGCGGAGGATAGCTCCTTGCTCAAAACCGTCAGCCTTCACTACAAAACTGACCGGCAGACCGCATTTACGAAGGTTCAGTTAAAGGGACAGGGTTCGGGATCCGTTTACCGGTATACTCTTGACGGCTTGCAGATCTTGGGCAGCAAATCGATTGAATATTACTTTACGGCTTCGGACGGATCTAACGAAACGACCACTGAACTATTTACGGCAAGTATTGAGAACAGTTCTGTCAGTCCCAGAGTCAATATGGAGGAAAACCGGTACATAACAGGAACGGAGTGGGTGAAAGGTACGGATTCCCGCTCCGAGCCGGATTCCCTGAAGATTACGATTGACGGCAATGAGATGGCTCCTGTGAAAAGAGGTTTGGAGCATAAAGCCTACTTTGCCTTCGATGCCAACGGAGCAGACAGAAATTATAAGAATGTGGTGAAACACAATGATACCGTCGTTCATCAATTTGATTACGGCGTCAGCGGGTATAAAACGGTAATGGTCCCCGTGGATGGAATCGTCGAAGGTGCGAATCGGATATCCCTCGTTGCCGGTTCCTTTACCGCGCCGTATGATGGCTCCTCTAAGGAAAATTTGGACGATTTCGATGTGCGTAACGTGAGGCTGCTGCTGGCGGACGGTACGATGCTGAGAGATCCGAAATACAGCAATCCGTCGACGGTTCTGGACATGGGGGATAATGGAAGGTTCCTTCCGGTCGTGGATTTCACCTTCACCATCTCCAAAGAGCAAGCCCGCTCTGCTGTATACAAGTGGGATACAACTGCATTTTCCGATGGTCCGCATCGCGTAACCGTAACGGCGTCGGATCGGTTAACGGCGGAAGCTACCGTTCGGGTTGATAACCACGGGCCCTTCATCCAGACCTCATTAATAGAAGGTAAATCCTATAAGGGCTCGATTCTGATTAACGGAACCATAACCGATGAGGTTTCCGAGGTTCGCAGCTCAGAGATTACGTTAGACGGACAAAAGATCTCATTGCCGCATCAGACGTCATCCGCCGAGCTGACGCCAGGCTCTCATACCTTAACCATAACGGCTTACGATCAACGGGGGAATAAGAGTGAAAAGACGGTACGATTCTCGAGTGTAGAGGAGCATCCTTACCGTCCCGAGGCTGTATCTCCAGCGAACGGAGCCGTAGACGTCAAATTGAACACTGCATTGCAAGTGAAGGTTCAGGATCCGACGGAAGACCCGCTTCAGGTGTCCTTCTTCCGAGGGTACCGGTATGGAGCGGATGTCCAGGAGCATGTAACCGTCTTCTCCGGCGCATCGGATACGGAGCCACCCGTAGGATTATATATTCCCGGTGAGCACCGGTTAACTGAAGAAGAGCTGACGTCGGTTAAGTTAGCTGACGGGTCCTTTCTAACCAATGATTCGACAAGGCAGTTTCCATACCTTAGGTACGAAGTGAAACTGGAAGATCATTACTCGCAGGAGGATAGGGTTCAGCTTGCTTGGAAAGGCCGTTCTCTGCCCGGACGCAAAGTTACATTATATGCTTGGAATTATTCCAAAAGCCGTTGGATTGCTCTCGACTCACGCACCTCGATCTCAGAAGAAAGCTTCGTGCTTAAGGGCACGGTAACGGCGCAGGAGTATGTAAAGGATCGCACAGTACAATTTATCGTGCAGGATCAGCTGGATAACAGCGGTTCCGAAAAGTACTCTTTTGTCTGGCTTCCGGATACCCAATTTTATTCACAAACCTTCTCCCACATCTTCGATTCTCAAGTAAATTGGATCCGCGATCATGCCGAAGAAAACCAAGTGAAATACGTTTTTCATACCGGCGACCTCGTTGAGAATTTTCACCAGGATTATCAATGGGCTAATGCAGACCGGGCCATGAAGGTGCTGGAAGACGCCGGCATTCCGTACGGTGTTATTGCCGGAAACCATGATGTTTCTCCTACGAATGACTACACCATGTATTCCAAATATTTCGGAGCAAGCCGTTTCGAGGACAAACCGTTTTACGGTGAGTCTTATAAGGATAATCGAGGCCATTATGATTTGATTTCAGCGGGAGGCGTTGATTATATCTTGGCTTATATGGGCTGGGGAATCGGTCCTGAGGAAGTCCAGTGGCTAAATAAGGTGTTGTCGGAGCACTCGGACCGCAAGGCCATTCTGGGCTTTCACGACTATGTACTCGCGAACGGACAAATTTCGGCTACGGGACAAATGCTGTTTCATCAGGTGGTGAAGCCGAATCCTAACGTATTTATGGTGATCAGCGGACATTATACCGGCTCCGCCCTTAATACTGTGAAGGTGGATGACAATGGGGACGGTACGCCGGAGCGGACGGTTTATCAGATTCTTTCCGACTATCAGGAGCTTGGAGAGGGCGGGGACGGATATATGAAGCTGTTCACGTTTGATCCCGGCACCGGTACCGTCGAAGTGAAGACATACTCCCCGTATAAGGACGATTACAATTATTACGATCCGGTTCAATATCCGAACAAGGATGAGTTCACCTTGAGCGTTGATTTGACACCGCAGGTCAAAAGGGTGGCCACCGACTCCATCGAAGTCAAAGTGTATTCTAAGGAGCTAATCGGCAACCCACAGAGCGTAAGCAGCGGTCAATCGGCGGAAGTCCGCTGGAATGACCTGGATCCTAAACAAACCTACTTCTGGTATGCAGCAGTCCAGGATGGATTCGGAGGGCAAAGTATCTCTGATCTGTGGTCCTTCACCACCGCTAACCTGCTTCCCGCTCCGCAGAATTTGAGAGCTGCCGAGGTAACGGATACGAGCATTGCTCTAGCTTGGGATCCGATTCGTATCGGAGGGAATCGCACCGTCACCTACGATGTTTACATGAACGGTATGCCGAGTGCAACGGTAGCCGGTTCCGTCTACATGTTAACGAATTTGGAGCCCGATACCGAATACACCTTATTCACTATTGCCAATGACCAAACAGGAGCTTATTCGGAGCCAAGTCCAGCCTTGACCATTCAAACCAAAGTCAACTTATCGGTCATTCATTTCTGGACGAATCGCTTCGTAGCGTCCGGCGAACTTCGCGGTCCATTGGCCGTGCAGCTGAGCAACCAGCTGGAGCAAGCGGAGCACCAAAGGATCAAAGGCGATTTGGATAAGACTAGGAAGCATGTGGAGGATTTCCTCCGACATCTGAACAATGAAGCCATGAGCGAGCATATTTCCCTTTCCGCCATAAGCACACTTAACAGTAAGGGGAATGCTTTGTTAAAACAATAATAACAGAGGACCGCTTCATCCTGACGGTGTGCAGGGGAGAAGCGGTCCTCTTCTGTGACAATGACGAACAGGCGTTCCGTTTTGGTTTGGTTAACGTTTCTTAAAGACAATGATCCCAACGTTAATCAAACTGCTTACTATGTAAGCTAAAGCGTATATAATCCACACCATAACTAAATTTAATGCATCGGTGAATATGAAAAGCGATACTAAGGATGCAGCTGCAAAAACAATAACTCCCAATCCAAGCGATTGCAGTAGTAAAGTGGATCGTTTTGGGATTTTCTTAACTTTAATTAACACAAAACCTATAGATATGATTAGTGCCAGCACCAGCATACTCATATTTAGGAATCCTTCTAGATCGATTTGTAACACCCCCCTTTGTATGATTTTACCTATTTCAATAAGCTTTGTATAGATGGAAGAGTCGTGAACGTTTCGACCCAGAAGTATAGACCCCATTAAAGTGTACAGCGGTGGAAAAGGGGCCATGTACGCTTTGCCGGGCTTTAACGCTCTGCGCTGCTTCTGTACCCGCTTGGGGTCATGGCGGTCCAGCGCTTAAATTGGCGGCTGAAGTGGGCGCTTGTTTTATACCCGAGCATCATGGCTATATGATCTATAGACAGGTCTGTCTGAAGCAATAAGCGCTGTGCTTCACCTAACAAAATTTCCGACATATATTGGCGGGGAGCTTTCCCGTAAACGTGTTGAAATATTCGATTCACCTGGGACGGACTCAATTTTAAGGTTTCGGCTATATCCTGCACGAATGTTCTTTCATTGTCTTCCATTTGGCCATGAAGCAGGTTGCTACGGATCGAATCCTCAATATATTGGGCGATGCGGCCGGCCAATAATTCCTTTTTCGTAAGCACGACGCTGTCGGTTTGGGACAGCTGCTCCACCAACGTTCTCAGAAGCTCAAACACGGCTGCGTACACCTTCATGCTTATTGCGGCGGAAAGGGAAAGACTTCTGTTTCCGGTTGCAAGATTGAATAATTCCGTAAGGACGGGGGCTAATTCCTTGACGAGGGGAGAGGAAGCTTCGTAGCAAACGGCTTGATGGCGCTCCAGCTCCTTGGAGAAAGCGGGATCGGCCACGCTGAAATGAACGCAAAAATAAGTGAAGCCATGTGAGCCTGCCGACTTGCACGAATGGGTGATTCCCGGACGTATGAAAAGCAGGTCTCCCTTTTTTTGATCGTAAATCTGGCCCTCAACGACCATTTGCATGTCTCCTTCGATCATCCAATGAAGCTCGTACATAGGGTGTTCATGAGACGGATAGGTCCACCGGGAACCCACCTCGCGTACATGCAGCCCCATCAGATGAAGGGACATTCGAACGTCGGGAAGCCTGCCCAGCTCAACGGAATCGGCGATCATTTCAGACATCGTATACGTCCCCCTTGTTCATCTGTTCTATTCCTATATCCATTATACAGCGCTTTCATGTGGAAGGAAATGCAAGAAATGGGTAAATGTTTTTCGCGATTAGCGCATCGTCAACACCATTGTTGTGGTGGTATGTTAGTATTATCAACAGCCAAAGGCAGCACAAAATGAATCCCCAAGTATTCATCAGCATAGGGTGGCTGGAGGAATGAATCCATGCAATGAGGAAGGCGGGTTAAGCAAACTAAAGCTATCCGATTCACTCCCCTCAAGCCGGTACAGTAGGGTAACTAATCTTCCCGAATTTTTTGTAAGCGCTTGTAGGATGAATACGGCTCGTTTTTCCGATGGCGGGAGGGTCTTATGAGTATTCAGATTAACGCGTTAAGAGACAAGAGAGGACTCATACGGGATTTTGTTTACGATACCTTGAAGAAAAACATTATGGAGCTGAGACTCGATCCGGGGCGGTTTATCTCGGAGAAAGAACTGGTCGAAATGCTTCAAGTGAGCAGGACGCCGATTCGAGAAGCGTTGGTTAAACTCACTCAGGAGGAATTGATCGCCACCACCCCTCAGAAGGGCTCCATCATATCACTTATCGATTTGCAGCATGCGGAAGAATCACGGTTTGTCAGAAAAACATTGGAGTCCGCCGTTGTTCGGGAAGCATGTGAGCTGCTCGGCAAGGAACAGGTGCTTCATCTGCAAAATCTTGTCTCGATGCAGGAATTGTGCGAGTCCGAAAAGAATTACGGGCGGCTGTTTGAGCTCGATGAAGAGTTTCACAAGTCGATAATGATCGGCTGCGGCCGGGCCCGTACCTGGAGACTAATTCAGCAAATGTCTACACATGACAATCGCATCCGTTTTTTACGGCTTGCTTCCGATTCCGATTGGCAAATCATCCTTGCCCAGCATCATGGAATTGTTCGCGCCATCAAGGAGAAGGATCCCGACCAAGCGGAAAACATGATAAGGGATCATTTGGAACTGGTAATGATTGAAAAGGAAAATTTAACACAGAAGTATGCCAAATTTTTCAAATAAATCTAAGGAAGTGAAAGACGATGTTGAAAGTGGCTGTTATCGGTACCGGCGGTATTGCAAACTCGCATCTGGAGGCGTATGTGACCTCGTTTAGGGGAAGATGTCAAGTCGTTGCGTTATGCGACATTTACGAGGAAAAGGCCGTCCGGTATAAAGAGAAATTTCAGCTCGACTGCCGGGTCGAACAAGACTACCGCCAGCTGCTGGACAGCGATATCGATCTGGTGTCGGTCTGCACCCCTCCGTATACGCATGCTCAAATCGCAATCGACTTTTTGCGCGCGGGAATGCATGTATTGGTAGAGAAGCCGATGTCTTCTTCCTTGGAGGAATGCGACCGGATGCTGGAGGCGGCTTCAGAGTCGAAACGCATTTTGTCCGTAGTCGGGCAAAATCGGTTCAGGGATCCGATCATGAAGCTAAAGCGCACGTTCGACACCGGAAAGCTGGGCAAAATCGTACATGCACAAGTCGATTCCTACTGGTGGAGAGGGCACTGCTATTACGATCTGTGGTGGAGAGGCACTTGGGAAAAGGAGGGCGGCGGCTGTACGCTAAACCACGCCGTTCATCATATTGACATGCTGCAGTGGATGATGGGGATGCCGGACAAAGTCCATGCAGTGATGAGCAATACGTCGCATGATAACGCGGAAGTCGAGGACATTTCCATAGCCATTCTTTCTTACGGAAACGGAAGCCTGGCGCAAATTACAAGCTCTGTCGTGCATCACGGAGAGGAGCAGCAGCTTATATTCCAAGGGGAGAAGGCAAGAATTTCCGCACCCTGGAAGGTTTATGCATCCACCTCCAAGGAAAACGGATTCCCGATTCGGAACAATGCGCTCGAGGAGGAGCTTGAGGCCACTTACAAAAGCATGGCGGATCTTCCGTATTCCAGGCACGCCGGACAAATCGACGATGTGATGAAGGCAATTGAAGACGACTCGCTGAACGTGCTAATTGACGGCTGCGAGGGACGCAAAACACTGGAGCTGATCACGGCCATCTATGAAGCGGCGGCTACAGGCAAGAGTGTAAGCCTCCCTTTACCCAAGGACAGCGTGTTCTATTCGAGAGACAGCTTGCTCGCGAACGCTCCGCATTTTTACGAGAAGACCTCGTCGGTAGTTTCGTTCTCGAAGAACGAGATTACGCTCGGCAGCGATTATAAGAAATAACACCGAACAGGAGATGAAGGCTATGCAAGCACAAGACGGCATGAATTACGCACCTCAGGGAAAGCCGGCCCCGGTTTGTGAACAGGGCGACTTTTCGTTTGCGGCGGTCGGTCTCGATCACGGGCACATTTACGGAATGTGCAACGGGCTTATCGAAGCCGGCGGACAGTTGAAATGGGTGTACGACCCGGACCCGGCCAAGGTGAATAAATTCCTTGAAACGTATCCTGAGGTCAAGGCGGCAAGATCCGAACAGGAGGTGCTTCAGGATCTGGATGTGAGGCTGGTTGCCGGCGCGGCCATCACATCGGAACGTTGTGACTTGGGAATGCGCGTCATGTCGCACGGAAAGGATTACTTTACGGATAAAGCGCCGTTTACTACGCTCGCGCAGCTGGAACAGGCCCGGCAAAAAGCTGAGGAGACCGGCTTGAAGTACGCGGTTTATTACAGCGAGCGAGTACATGTAGAAAGCGCGGTTTATGCCGGGCAATTGATTGAGCGGGGCGCGATCGGCCGCGTACTGCAGGTCAGTGGATATGGTCCGCACCGGATCAACGTGCCGTCCAGACCGGATTGGTTTTTTAACCGTGAGCAATTCGGAGGCATACTTTGCGATATCGGCAGCCACCAATGCGAGCAATTTTTGTTCTACACAGGTTCCAAGGACGCGAAAGTGGTGAACAGCCAGGTGGCCAATTATAACCATAAGCAATTTCCGACGTTCGAGGATTTCGGCGATTGCAACCTGGTGGGCGACAACGGTTCCACGGGATACTTCCGTGTCGATTGGTTTACCCCGAACGGCCTCAGCACATGGGGGGACGGCCGTACCATTATTCTTGGAACCGACGGATATATTGAGTTGCGCAAATACGTGGATATAGCCAGAGAAAAAGGCGGCGGGCACGTGTACCTCGTTAATCATGAGGGCGAGCATTATTTCAACGTAAAAGGGAAGATAGGATATCCGTTTTTCGGGGAACTGATTATGGACTGCCTGAACCGCACGGAGATCGCGATGACGCAGGAGCATGCCTTTAAAGCGGCGGAGCTTTGCCTGACGGCGCAGCGCGATGCCAGATTGATTGAAGGCGCTTGGAGGTTGTAGCTTATGAAAGCAATAAATAGCAGTCTTGCCCTGGATAAGAAGGAAAGCGCACTAATTTCACTGAAAAAAAAGAAAGGATTGTTTTACTATTTAAAAGCGGATTACATCCTTTACCTGATGTTGATTATCCCTGTTGCCTATATATTCACATTTAAATATGCCCCCATGTATGGCATACAGATTGCTTTTAAGGATTACAACATTTTTCAGGGCGTCAGCATGAGTCCGTGGAATCATTTTGCGACCTTCGAGCAAATTTTTTCATCTCCCCAATTTTATCAGGTTGTTAGAAACACGTTGGTGCTTAACGGTTTGGATTTGCTCGTTGGGTTTCCAGCGCCGATCCTTTTGGCGATTTTAATTAATGAGCTGGTATGGAATAAGTTTAAAAAGGTAAGCCAGACCATATTGTATCTGCCGCATTTCCTTTCCTGGGTTATTATCGGCGGAATGGTTGCTCAGCTGCTCTCTCCCACAGGGATGGTAAACTCCTTAATTACTAATATGGGTGGTGAACCGTTACCGTTCCTCACGAACAAATACGCATGGGTTGCAACGTATTCACTTATTGGAGTATGGCAGAACGCAGGATGGGGGACCATTTTGTATCTTGCTGCAATGACGGGAATCGACAAGCAGCTGTATGAAGCGGCTGAAGCGGATGGAGCGGGAAGATTCAGGAAGATTTGGCATATTACATTACCGGGCATCAGACCGACCATTGTGATCCTTCTGATCCTACAGCTCGGTAATATTATGGCTATTAACTTCGACCGTCCATTCAACATTCAAAATAACCTTGTCATGGATTTTGGCGACGTTATCAGTACCTATGTTTATCGTGTAGGTATTCAATCCGCGAACTTTTCGGTTGGTGCGGCTGTAGGTCTATTCCAGTCTGTAATTTGCTTAGTTTTCCTGTTAACTTCCAATTTCATTTCCCGCAAATTAGGCGAAGACGGAATATGGTAAGGGGGTACCGGTATGTCGCAAAATGTAAAAAATAGAATCATTGATTATACGGCGGCATGTATTGTTTTAATTGCTGTTTTTATATGCCTGGTTCCTTTTCTCTATATTCTTTCGCAATCGCTTAGCTCGAATAGGGCGATTATATCCCATGCGGTTACCATCTATCCCATAGACTTTAATATAGAAGCCTATAAAGTTGTCTTCGGGGATGCCGGTATGCTGTACTCCTTGTTCTATACGGTGATCCTGACGGCTGTGTTTGTGCTCCTTGCATTGACCGTTACCATATTGGCGGCGTATCCGTTGACCAAAAAAAGACTTAAGGGTAGAAATGGTTTACTGCTAATCATGTTGTTTACCATGTATTTTAGCGGAGGATTGATTCCGGATTATCTGAATATAAAGAACCTGAGTCTTTTGAACACTCCAATGGCACTGGTTCTTCCGGGTATGATGAGTGTTTACTATATGATCATATTGAAATCTTTCTTCCAGAGCCTTCCGGAGAGCCTGGAGGAAGCTGCACACCTCGACGGATGCAACGAGCTGCAGATTTTGCTTAAGATTGTACTGCCTCTTTCCAAGCCGGCACTTGCTACAGTCAGTTTACTGTATGCCGTATTCAGGTGGAATTATTTTCAGGATGCTCTGTTCTACATTACAGACCAGGACCTGTATACGATTCAGCTTAAGCTCTATAATGTCATCAATATTTCGCAGCAAATGTCCGGCGAGAATGTCAATGTGAATCTGCCTTCGGAGGCATTGAAGGCGGCAAGCATTATGTTTGGCACCGTTCCGATTCTTCTAGTGTATCCGTGGCTCCAGAAATACTTTGTATCCGGCATTATGATCGGCGCTGTTAAAGGCTGATATGTGTAAACAGATTTGCAAATATTAACTTTATAAAAGGAGTGGTCCCCTTGAAGTCAAAAGCAAAAAGATCTATCCATGTTTCTTTGGCAGCGCTAACCCTTGCATCTACATTGGCTGCCTGTACGAGTAATTCGCCAAGCGGCACACCAAGTGGTACAGCAGGTTCTACAAAAGAACATCGAACATTAACCGTTGAAGTTTTCGACAGAGGCAAACCCGGACAGCCGGATTTGAATAATAACTTCTGGACAAAGTATATCAACGATAATTTCGGTAAGCAGTTTAATGCCACAGTCAACTTTGTTTCCGTACCTAGAGCCCAGGAGGTAGACAAGTTAAACGTATTGATGGCAGCCGGCCAGGCACCTGACATTTCCTTCACCTACAACACGGGTCTTGTTTATAATTATGTACAGCAGGGTGGATTGGCGGAGCTTGATTCCGTTCTCAAGCAGCATGGACCAACCCTTACAAAGTATCTTGGCGATGATGTATTGAAGTATGGGAAATTTAACGGCAAGCAATATGCTATACCGGGCAAGAGAACGGTTCTGGCAGGTTCAAATACGTTTATCCGTAAAGATTGGCTCGATAAGCTGGGACTTCCTGTTCCTACTACACCGGAGCAGTTCTATAACACCATGGTTGCATTCAAAGAGAAGAACCCTGGTAATGTAAGCGGAGTCATTCCTTATGGTTATTCCCTTCAGCCTTTAAATCCAGGGCTTGGCTATGTACCGGAAGCCTTTAGACCATCCAATCTTACTGAAGAACAGTTTGCTACACTTCAGCCGCAGCCTAGCTGGCTGGCGAACTGGAATATGCCGGGGTTTGATAAAGCGGTTCAGTATATGAACAAGATGTACAATGCAGGCTTGATCAGCCCGAATTTCGCAACCGACAAGGATGGAAAATTGCTTGACGCAGATATTTCCAATGGCAAAGTCGGGGCATTCCAGACGAACTGGGATGGCCCGTACAGGACAGCTCCCGGAACCTTGGCCAACCTTACAAAGAACGTTCCTGGTGCTCAGCTTATTCCTATTGACCCCTGGCAGAATGACGCAGGTAAACATCCTAAGAACGGGTACAGCCCCAATGGAATGTATATCATTATTCCTAAATCAAGTAAAAATATTGACCTTGCCATACAATACCTTAACTGGATGGCTGACCCCAAGGTAACCCTCTTCCTCCAGAACGGTCAGGAAGGTGTCGACTACAACATGGTTAATGGTGTTCCCAAACAGACAGGAACAACAAATTCCGGCGATAAGATGATGACCGTTGCTAATAACCTAGACTATGACATCCTTACAAACGGTATCGAGCTTGGTGATCAGCAGAAAAATAATGCAGCCATTTCCGCAGGTTACCCCGGGTATGAGAAGGAGGTAGAGAACGCTCTAAAGGTAGGTATGGTGGACTATTATACGACATACTTCTATTCATTGCCGAATGCGGCTGATGCAAAGAACAACACGGAGCTTAAGAATCTTTCAGCTCAAATGCTTGCAAAGCTAATTGTTGCTAAACCAGCTGAAGTGGATAGCCTGTACAAAACATTGGTTCAGCAGTACATGAGTCAGGGTGGTCAGGCAGTTCAAGACGAGTATGTAAAAAATTATAAGGCCCAAAATGGTAAATAAGTAAGCAGGCTCTAAAGCAAAATGCGGGTTCCATCAAGCAGAATCCGCATTTTGCTTCTTTTTTGTTGAATCCCATAAAAAATAAGCCTATGATTACTATGTATGGCGAAAAGCTTGCCAAACTACGACTGAATGTGGGAGGGCTTATGGATTACGTCTATTTGGGAAGAAGCGGGCTGCAGGTTTCGCGATTTTGCTTGGGAACGATGACTTATGGCGATTGGGAAATGGATGAAGCCAGCTCGCTGGCCGTTATTGAGCGTGTGCTTGATGCCGGGATTAATTTCCTGGATACGGCGGATACGTATGGCCGGGGTACCAGCGAGGAAATTATCGGCAAAGTCCTAAAAGGCCGAAGGGATCGTGTGATTGTCGCCACGAAGTTTAAAGTGCGAACATCCGAGGGACCCAATGGCGAAGGTGCCAGCCGCTACCGCATTATGAAGCAGGTTGAAGCGAGCCTGAAGAGATTGAATACCGATTACATAGACTTGTATCAGGTGCACCGTCCCGATCCGCACACCCCTCTGGATCCAGACGCTTCGTGCACTTGACGATCTTGTTTCGCAGGGAAAGGTGCGGTACATCGGATGTTCGAACTTCGAGGCTTGGCGAATTGTGGAATCGTTATGGGTGAGCGAGAAATTGAATCTGGAACGGTTCATTACGAATCAACCGTCATATAATTTATTTAATCGATATATTGATCAGGAAATACTGCCCGCCTGCGAAAGACACGGGCTCGCAACACTGGCTTACTCACCGCTCGCCGGGGGTTGGCTTTCGGGTAAGTATCGGGCCGGGCAGCCGCTGCCTGCAGATTCACGCGGAGAGCGCATGAACCCGGATTTACCGGAAAACCGTGCCAAGTTCGAAACGGTTGAACGGCTCGCACAACTGGCAGATGCAATGGGAATCAAGCTGGGGCAGCTTGCCTTGGCATGGCTGCTGCGCAGAAAAGACGTGATCCCTGTCATAGGAGTTCGAAACGAGCGGCAGCTCCAGGATAATTTGGGGGCGCTTGAAGTGAAGCTGGGGGACGAAGAGCTGAAGGTGATCGATCAGATTTGTCCGAATCCTTATAAGGATTTTTCTCAGGACGGCAGCTTCTGGTTTCGTGAGCCTCGTGCCTACCGGTTTAAATAATCATCGAAAAGAGGCTTGGTGAATGAAGCAGACGAAGGTGGTATTATGCCGATCAGGCGACTTTGACCCGGATGATGTGCTTGTTGAATCCTTGCGGATGCAGTTTCCTACAGTATGCATGATGGATCTCCGCAAGGAGGAGTTCGCAGACCGGGTGGAAGAGCTCAAGGATGCAGAGGCTTTCATCGGCTGGCCGGATGACGAGCAGCTGCGTTCCTTGCCGCTGCTCCGGTGGATCCAGCTGCCGAGTGCAGGTGCCAATGGGTATACGAGCGGCAGGTCCGCATTGCGCGAGGAAGTGCAAATTACCAATTCCAGCGGAGTCTTTGGGGTTCCCGGTGCGGAGCACGCTTTAGCTCTACTGCTTGCTATCGCCAGGCAGCTGCCGATTCACTTCGATCAGCAACAGAGGAAACAATGGCGGCGAAATCCTTACAGTCTGGAGATTGATGGCTCAACAGCCGCGGTCATTGGGCTAGGTGACATCGGAATGGAAATAGCAAAGCGTGTGAAGGCCTTCGGTGCCAGCGTGCTTGCAGTCAAACGAGTCGCTTCGCCATGTCCGGCATATGTAGACAGACTATATACGGAGGAGTATGTCGATGAGGTGCTGGCCGTATCAGATTATGTGTTCCTCGCACTGCCTTTAACCGAAGGGACGAAGGGCTTCCTTAGTGCGGAGAGAATTGCCCACATGAAAAAAGGAGCGGTACTAATCAATGTTGGCCGAGGTCCTACCATAGATGAGCGCGCGCTCACAGAAGCACTGCAAAATGGTCATCTTTTAGCTGCAGGACTTGATGTAACGGAAGTAGAGCCTCTACCCGCAGCTAACCCGCTGTGGAAGCTTCCCAATGTGATCATCACCTCTCACTCTGTAGGCGTTTCCCCCCGAAAGGAGGAGCGGCGAGTCCAGTTGTTCCGTCAAAATATAGAGCGCTTTCTTGCCAATGAGCCTTTGCTGAATCTTGTTGATCGCAAGGCTGGATATTAGCTTCAAATAACTCATTCTAATAGGAAGGTGATCCCTAGTGGCGCTTAAAAAAAGTGAAGTCGTTGCAGCCCAGCAGCGGACCGTAGAGCTGTTACGTGCAGCAGGAATTGTACTGACGCCCGAGGAGCAAAAGCAAATCGAGGTCGCATGCTTCGGGCTGAACGATCTGCCGCAGCAAGGGTTGGAATTGATTACATATATAAATAACGACCGCTATTGCGCGAAGGATCTAGTATTATTTCCGGGGCAAACCTGTCCGGAGCATCTCCATCCGCCGGTAGGGAATGACCCCGGCAAAATGGAGACCTTCCGTTGCCGCTGGGGAAAAGTATTTCTCTATGTGGAAGGGGAAGCGACGAAGCCAATTCAAGCGAATATTCCCGCTCAGAGCGAACCATATTATACCGTGTTTCATGAAATCGAGCTGCTGCCGGGCCAGCAATACACCATTCAACCGGGAACTCTTCACTGGTTTCAAGCAGCGGATACCGGTGCCATTGTATCCGAATTTTCCAGTACAAGCCGGGATGAATTCGACATCTTTACCGACCCTCACATTCAGCGAACCCCTGTAATTTTGAACGATTAACCAACACGACTTCTAATAAGCAGAAAAAACCTCGTTCTCACCTTGGTTTGTTTGCGGATCCATTTGCCTGCCAGCGCCGCGGATCCATTAACATCATTCCAAGGAGTCTTTTTTTGTGTGTTCCCACGGGACAGGCTCATGAAAATACAAGAATCCACGTATAGTAATAGTAATCTTCCATTATCGTCAATCTTGTACCGGGATGTGATGGTAACCATGAGCGATGCAAAAGGTAAAGCTAGGGGATCTATTTTTTGGAAAAGTCTCGGACTTGTTCTTCTGATTACTTCCATTCCTATTGCTTTTATTGGTGTCATTCTTTATGTTGTCGGAACGCCCCGTATTGAAGACGAAGTAAATAAAGCGTATCAGAACCAACTGAACCTCTCCATTCAGCAATTGACCGACTATATGACGCATTTAGAGCGATCCGTCGTAAGATTAGCCTTTGACCGCAGCTGGGATGACCGTCTTCGGATCGACTTTGTTCAGGAATTTCCCACAACCCTTGAGCTGATGAAGTCGCTTTCGTTGATTACGGAATCGAACCTGCTTATTAATAGCGTGGGGCTATACGTACGTAATTCCGATCGCTTGATCGGAGACGAGGCCGGCTTTCATCCCTTACGCTCGGAAGAGGACCGTAGGGCTTTCAACGCCTTGCTGGACAACGAGAAGACGATTTATTGGAACTATTCACTGAAAAAAATCAATTTGCCCGATACGCAAAATAAAGCAATCATCATCAAGCTTCCCGGAGGCGAGGTGCATGGCTCTTTCGGCGTCTTCATTATTTATTTGGACCAGACTATGCTCAATACCATGGTTCAAAAGGTTGCCTTTAGAGGGGGCATTGCCTTTTTATTTAACGAGCATGGGGAATACTTAACCTCCTCAGGAAGCGGCGAGGGCAATCGGGAGCAAGCTTTGAAGGATGCGCTCAAAAGCCGAATTCAGGAGGATGCCCCGGCGAACAGCGGGATGTTCAAATGGGATTGGCAGCATCAAAGCTACAATGTTTCCTATGGGACCATTTCCAAGCTGGGCAGTAAATGGACGGTGGTATCGTCTACACCGGTAACTCAAATCACCGCACCGGTAACGTTTTTATCCAGTCTTATTCTTTGGATCAGCATGATAGGGCTTACCATAGGGCTGCTGTTATCCTGGTTTGCTTCTAACAAAATGTATGCTCCTATCTTCAGAATTAAAAAGTTATTTGATGGGAACAAAACAAACCATGCGGATGAGAAGGACGAGATCGTTTTTATTGAAACTCAATGGAAGCGGCAGCTGCAAGAGCAGCAGGCACTATCAATGCGCCTCAAGCAATCGTTACCGGCACTTCGGGACAGTTTCTTGCTGCAATTTTTGCAGGGGAATTTATATCATCATTCAGAGAGTGAGCTTACAAGCAAGCTGAAGCAGCTGGGCTGGGAGCTGGAGGAGAAGCGATTCGGAGTTATCGTGGCTCAGCTTCATGGCCTATCGGATAAGGGTGGGAAATTCACCGAAAGGGACGATCAATTGATTACCTTCGCCGCTTCCAACATTTTCTATGAGCTGATCACCGAGCGGCTGAGCATGGTTTATATCGTTAACTTTCAGGATTTATCCGTTGGCGCATTTTTCGTTCTCGAGCATGGACTTGGGAATGACGAAATCAAGGCTTTGCTGAACAAGCTATCCCATGACTACATTGCCGCAGTGAATAATGTACTGAAGCTTAAGGTTACCATCGTGAGCGGTAAAATATCCGATTCGCTCGTGGAGATGCCGGCCATTCTCGAACATACGAGGAAGGCACTACGGTATCGGGATCTTCATTCCTCCAACCAGCTGCTGGATATTAACCGATTTATGCTGGAAACGGTAAGTCATAACCCATTTCCAACGAAGCTGGAACGGGAGATTGTTCATGCTGTCAGTCTGGGGCTGGAGGAGGAAGCTGTACGATTAATCCGCCGCTTTATCGTTGAATTGCAAAGCGAGAACAGCACGGAGCTGATGGTGCATCAGGGAATGATGAAGCTGCTTGGATCTCTGCATGATACGATCATCAAGCATGGAATGAATTTGTATACTTTGTATGAAGGCGCTCATTTGTATGAACAGCTCATGCAGTTATCGGAGCCAGAGCAGATGGTGGATTGGTTTCGAATGAAAATCATAAGACCGTTTGTCAAGAAATTGTCCATTGCTTACGATAATGAGCTGAAAGAATCGATGGATCAACTGCTGGAGCGGATCAAGCAAAATATTTTACTCGATGTATCGCTTGAGATGTACGCCGATGAGCTGCAGATGAGCTCCTCCAAGCTGAGTAAGGTATTTAAAGAAATGAATGGGGTTACCTTTATCGACACGGTCATCCGGCTAAGGCTGGAAAAATGTAAAGAGCTCCTTGTAACAACGGATATGAAAATAAATGATATCGCGGAGCTTCTCCATTATCAGCCTTCCCACCTAATCCGGTTATTTAAAAAGAATGAAGGTATGACCCCCAGGCAATATCGCGAAAAGCATGCCCGAATTTGACCCTTCACACGAACGTGAAGGGCTTTTTCTCAGCCAGACAAAAAAAGACGATCGCCGGAAATTTTTCGAGCTGTCGCGAAAATTTATTTCTATTGAGGTTCGTACGCGGACCGATTACATTGAGGACATCAGCTGATCCATTATACAACTATCGAACAAGGGAGGGAAGGATATGGAACTCCAAGCGGCAGAGCCTGTGCCGGATGCAGCCGCGAAGAAGAAAAAGAAACGGCCGTTATGGTCCGATTTGAAGCGGGACAAATATTTGTATCTGCTTGTTCTGCCGGGCATCCTCTATTTTTTGATCTTTAAGTATTACCCGATGTGGGGAATTATCATCGCTTTTCAGGATTATTCCCCTTATATGGGTGTTTGGAAAAGCGCCTGGGTCGGCCTCGAGCATTTCGAACGGTTCTTCACGAATCCAAGCTTTTATCTGTTGTTTCGCAACACCATGATGATCAGCCTATTGAGTCTGGTATTTTTTTTCCCGCTGCCGATTGTATTAGCCTTATGTATGAACGAGGTCGGTAATAAATATTTTAAGCACACCATTCAATCCATCGTCTACCTGCCTCACTTTCTGTCGTGGGTGATCATTGCGGGCATCACGTTTTTACTGCTGTCGCAATCCGGCGGGATCATAAACATACTTCTGGAGTATATGGGGTATCAGAAAATCGCCTTTCTGACCAGCGAAAGCTATTTCTGGGGATTGCTGACTATCCAAAATATTTGGAAGGACACGGGCTGGGGAACGATTATCTTTCTTGCGGCCATGAGCGGCATTGATGCCCAGCAATACGAAGCAGCCAAAATCGACGGTGCAAGCCGGATTCGGCAAATATGGCATATAACGCTCCCGGGGATCCGCCATGTCATTATCATTCTATTGATTCTGCGGCTCGGACACATCATGGATGTCGGCTTCGAGCAAGTGTTCCTCATGTCCAATGGTGCAGTGGCGAATGTCGCCGATGTGTTTGAAACGTATGTGTACCGCAATGGGATCCAACAAGGGCAGTTCAGCTATACGACGGCCGTAGGCTTGTTTAAGTCGGTTATTGGTCTGGCGCTTGTGGTGTGGGCTAACTGGACAGCCAAACGATTTGGGCAGGAAGGCGTTTATTAATCCGAGATGGAAAGGAGGCCTAAGCCATGGGGGAAAGTCTCGGGGATCGCATTTTTACCGCTGTAAACATTGTTGTACTGGTGGTTATCGCCATCGTCACCTTGTTTCCTTTATATTATGTATTTATCGTTTCGTTTACGGAACCGAGTGAGTATGCCGATAAGTACGGATTTGTACTGTTTCCGGAGCGTTGGAGCCTTGGTGCTTACGAATATTTACTGTCCACCTCGGCTTTCGTTAGGGCCACGGGAATAAGTACGTTTCTGGCAACGGTAGGCACGCTGCTGAGTCTGATCCTTACCTCAACTTTCTCCTTCGGTTTATCCCGGAAGCGCTTGCACGGCAGAAAAATCATGCTGTTTATGGTTATGTTTACCATCTTGTTTAATCCGGGAATCATCCCCGTTTATTTGCTCGTGAGAGATCTCGGCTTAATCAACAGCATATGGTCCCTAATCATCCCGGTTTTAACCAGCGGCTGGTATGTCATTCTTATGAAAAGCTTCTTTGATAGCATACCTGTGGAGCTCGAGGAAGCTGCCATGATTGACGGCTGTAACGATCTAAGCACCTATTTCCGTATCATTCTTCCTTTGTCCGCGGCTTCTCTGGCTGCATTCGGATTATTTTATGCGGTAGCTTATTGGAACACCTTCTTCAGTGCGGTGCTCTACATTAACGATTTTACCAAGGTGCCCTTACAAATTGTACTGCGTAACATGCTAATTGACTCTGATACGGCGGTAGGTGGTGCGACTGCGGTGGAGATGGCGTCCGATAAGCAGCTGCCGACGCAAACGATCAAAATGGCGGCTGTTGTCGTTTCCACACTCCCCATTATCATGGTGTACCCATTCTTGCAAAAGCACTTTGCCAAAGGTGTCATGCTAGGCTCGGTGAAAGGGTAGCAAGCTCTTCAAAAACGGGAGTTTGCTAAAAATAAATTTCATTGCTAAAGGAGACCGAAACGCATGAAAACGATCAGTCAATTAGACCTCAACAAGAGCTGGCGCATTGAGAAAATCGAACAGGTGAGAATGCAAGGGGAACGACGTCGACTAGCGGGCTGCAATGCAAGACTGGGGGTACACGGCAAGGAGGTCAGGTTCCCTGCAGTACGCATTACGATCGGCGGGATCGCCGGCTACGGATGGTCGAACATATCCAGAGAAGCGGCAGAGGCTATGATCGGAACCCCGATAGGCGACATCTTCTCGGAGGAGCAATGGATCCAAGACCGGTTCCTCGGCCTTCAATTCCCCTTGCTGGATTGGCTTGGGCAGGTTGGCGGTATCCCGGTCTATAAGCTGCTGAGCAAACAGGAAATAGCTTCTCCTCTGCGTGTTCCATGCTATGATACGTCGTTGTATTTTGACGATCTCCATCTCAGCTCAGAGGCGGATGCGGTGCGCTTGCTTCAAGAGGAAGCCATGCAGGGTTATCATGAGGGCTTTCGCGGCTTTAAGATCAAGGTAGGGCGCGGTGCGATGCATATGGAGCTCATGGAAGGCACCAAGAGAGATATCGCTATTGTCAATGGCATCAGGGAAGCTGTAGGCCCGGAGTGTAATCTCTCCATCGATGCCAATAACGGATATAACGTAAACCTGGCTAAGCTGGTGCTGAGGGAGACCGCTCACTCGAAGCTACTATGGCTCGAGGAGGCGTTCCACGAGGATGACCGAATGTATCGGAATCTAAAGGAGTGGATGGCCGAGCAAAATATCCATGTTTTATTGACCGACGGAGAGGGCTTAGCGCCTAAACCGATAGTCGAATGGGCGGAGCAAGGACTGATCGATGCCATACAGTATGATTTGAAGGATTACGGCATCATCCAGTGGATTGGCCTATCGAAAAGGCTCGCGAAAAGCGGTGTAAAGGCTGCTCCCCACAATTACGGCGGGTTCTACGGCAACTATGCTTCCGCCCAAGCTTATCCGGCCATCGAAGGGTTTATGTTCGTCGAATGGGACGAAGCCCAAATTCCGGGTATTGATACGTCAGGTTTCACCATCCAGGAAGGCCACATAACATTGCCAGAAACCCCCGGCTTTGGACTGCATTTTGATGAAGCTTTTTACGAGAAGCAGGTACGAGAGCAGGGCTGGTCCGTGTAACCATCAAGAAGGAGCTGAGTTTTGTATGAAAACCAGGGATAGCAAGTTATTTCAGAAACAGGGACTTGTGTCTTTGTCTTCACTATTCGTATTATCGTCATTCATCACCGCGTGCTCTTCTTCGCCTCCATCTACGAATCCGACAGGTGAGGACGGAAAGACGACCGGTAAGACTACCGAGATTAAAATCATGGTGGATTATACCATTGCGCAGCCGCCTTCACCGGACAACTCGGTTCAGAAGGAGTTTGAAAAGAGAACGAATACGAAGCTGACGGTGCAATGGATACCGGGAGGAGATTATGGGGACCGCGTCAATGTCGCACTCGCTGCAGGGGACATTGCCGACTTAATAAAAATCCCGAGCGTGACTACACCGTTATTCCGTCAGATGGTGAAGCAGGGAGCCTTCTGGGATCTTACTCCCTATATAAAGGACTATCCCAATCTGATGGCCATGAATCCGAAGGTATGGAACAATACGAAGATCGACGGGAAAAATTACGGCGTGCCGGCCGGTCGGCCTCTGGACGGTGGAGGATTTTTCTCGATCCGCAAGGACTGGTTAGATAAGCTTGGATTGAAAATGCCGACGAACATGGATGAGCTTTATACGGCTATGAAGGCTTTTAAAGACAATTCACCGGATGGCAAAAAGGATACGACCGGATTCACCATGCGCGGCGCGTCGGCTATTGAAGAAGTATTTACCGGAACGGTCGGCAAGTGGAAGGAGAAGGACGGCAAGCTTGTGAATGTAAATCTCGAGCCGGAGGTGAGAGAGTCCATTGCCTATCAGCGCAAGCTCTACCAGGAAGGCCTTATCCCCCAAGACTTCCCTGTGCTGAAGGAAACCCAATATTGGGAGCTCGCTACAAGCGGAAGAGCCGGGGTAACCGTGGAAACCCCGGAAGCGCTGTTCCGCTATACTATGGACCAATGGAAAAAGGATCCGAAGGTCGAATGGACCCCTTTGGTTTCTTTGGCTCCTAAAGCGGGAAGCAAGCCCTTCGTTTCTCAAGCCTCGGGTATGAACGGGATTCTTGCGATACCGAAGAGTGTGCCTGAGGAGAAGATGAAGGCGATCTTGAATTTTATCAATTATGGCTCCGGCGGTGAAGGCTTGGATCTTACGTTATATGGAATAAAAGATGTCCATTACACTGTGACAGACGGTATGAAGGTTGCCAACGATAAGGCGGTATCCGATAGCGTAGGTACGGCTTCTTGGGGCAAAATGTTCAGTACCACGGTTGTAGATTTATGGCAATATGCAGCCGGCATGCCGAAGGAGACTTATCAGCGAAATATGAAAATAGCCGAGGAACGCAGCAAAATTTCCGTCGGGGATCCGACCATCGGCCTCGTCTCGGAAACAGAGCTGAAGCTGGGCGCCGATTATACGAAAAAAATTGCCGATCTGAAAACACAGGTGATTATCGGCAAGGTTCCGCTCGAGGAATGGGATAAGCTGGTCGATCAGCTGAAGAAGGATGCCACCTACCAGAAGATCATCGAAGAAATGAACGCGGAGTATCAGAAGCGTAAGTCGCAGTAGTAAAGCAATACATGCAGCTGGCGCTAAAGAGCTGGCTGCATTTTCTTTTTTTGTAATAAAACCGAAAATAATAATAGGAATATCGTAAAAAAATACATGTTAATCGTGGTAGTAATTGCTATAAAATACTATGTATGTATTTCGAAAGGGATATTCTTTAAGGAGTGAAGATCGATGGAGAGCAACAAGAAAATGTTATCGGGAATGACCGGCCGGAAAATCACTTCCTCACATGTATCAACGAATGGCAGTGACACTCACCGTGTACCTGATAAGTTATCCATTGTTCCTTCGGAACATGGTGTGAATATTTACGAAATATCGAATGATACGATTTCGATTACATCGGGCGATACCTATCTTTATACCGTTGATACGGCTCCAGGCGCAGGACGCACCACAATGACTATTAAAACTGTTGGCGAGCTTTTCAAGCAAATTACTTCCAAAACATCCAAACCTCAAACCTACGAGGTCAAGGCTGCAAACGGCACGCAAAAAGCGTTGAATGATCTGTTGGTGCAGGGAGATGTTGTAACTGTAATTGCCGATCATGAAGGCCACGATTATACGATTAACTTTATTAAAGGAGCGGTAAGAGGCAAGCTGCTGCTGGTTGACAGTGAAATCACAGCAGATACGTCATCCGACGTCGTTTTGAATTTTTTTGCGGGGATGAGAAGTCCGGCAACAGAGGTTGTAGTTAAGCTTCCAAAAGGTTTCGGAGTTACCATGGATAATGCGACGGTTAATGTGATCGGACGGGGTGATGTGAAGTTGTCCGAGCTTGCGCTCCAATCGATAGGCAGGGTGGGAGCAGGCTACCGGTTCCAGCAGGTGGGCACGGTCGCCATTGATAACCATCAGGATGGAAGTCAAGTCATGACGTTTAGGGGTCTAGATTTAAGACCAGACAATGGACAGGACCTTCAAATCACTTTCAAGAGCGTGAATCTTACGGAAGGAAACTATAGAATCGAAGCATCCTATACCACAACGGAGCCGGAAACAGTAACAAGTCCATGGAGTGAAGTTAACCTTCACGTAGTTAACACCATAAGCAGTTTCAAGAGAATAGTAGATAAAAGCTTGACTTACAAGGAAACACCCGACACCTATACTAAAGCGAGATTCAGCTGGAGTCATGCGAAACATGCCGATCTCATTCAATTGATGCAATCGACGGATAAGGGTGCCACATGGACAGTAAACGAGGTAAAGATTGATATACGAAGTGAACAGGTAGAGGTAGGCCATCTTACGCCGAATACGGAGTATTGGTTTAATCTTGTTGTTACCGGCGGCCTGAATAAGGGATATTCGAATATTGCCAAATTGTACACAGATAAATTCAATGCCAAGCAGATGGGCGCAAAGGGTGACGGGATCGCTGATGACACTGAGGCTATTAATGAGGCAATATCGTACTTGAATCTCCTGGGCGGCGGAACGCTGCTGTTTGAGAAAGGTACGTTTCACGTGAGAACCGTTCATCTCCAAAGCAATGTATACCTTTACGTTAATAAAGATGCTACCATAGCCGCATTAAGAGGGGGCGATGCCCCGGAGACGACTTATTTTTCGGATCAAGCTTATCGCTCCGGTACATCCCCAACGGACAGTGGTCCCTACGACGATCCTGAGAACTACTTGACCAAGCAGGATGTAGGCCATCATTACTTTAGAAACAGCATGTTTTTCGGTGAACGCATTGATAATGCTAAAATTATCGGTAACGGCAGAATTACTGGCAATGGCAATTTGGTGACTGGCGATAGAGTCATGAGCAATCCGCCGGACAACCGTACGGATAAGATGGTTACCGTGAAGCTGAGCACAAACTTTGAATTTGGCGGTTTGGACAACGGTCTGGACCTGTGGTATGAAGAGACGGATTCTCCTGCAACCGACGAACCTTACTATATTAAGAGTATTGATCCCGATGGCCACCACGAAGTCAGGGAAAAAGATATTAGCAACATGCTGAAAGTAGACCAGGCTGGACATTTTGCCTTGCTTGCAACCGGTACGGATCATATCAACACGCATGACTTTTATTACGATAAGGGGATCGGCGGCGGCGCCAGAGATGTGTTCGACTATATGCAATGCAGCTATGTTACAGCCAAAAACATTTACGCCAAAGGTGTTTCCGATGATATCGTAAAGCCGGGGAGCGACTGTTCTTTAGGCTACACAAGACCGGCAACGACGTATTTTGTCCGTAATATTATCGGTGACACGAATTGCAATTTGTTCCAAATCGGCAGTGAAACCGCCGACGACATAAAAAATGTGTATGTAGATAATATTTATGTTCTCGCAGGCAATAAGGCGGGATTTTCGATTTCCACTAATGACGGCGGTCATATCGAAAATATTTTCTTGAATTACGGCCAGACGGGTCCGATCCACCATAAGTCGGAAATGAGGCGTACTCGCGCTCCTTTCTTTATTTCTATCTCCAACCGGGGACGTGTCATTGGCGGTCAGGCCGAAAGAATGCAATTTGTGGAAAACGGCGTGGTAAGAGATGAGCTGTTGAGCACGAATGTCAATATCGGACGGGTACGAAATATCTATATCAAGGATGTGAATATCAAAGAGGTTTATCAAGGAAGTCAATATGTCGAACCTTCCAAACGATGGGTTCCTTACATTGACCAGCACAAGGCAACGCCGATCATTGCCGGTTATAGGGTGGGCAATGGCGGACCGTTGCTTCCGGACGGACGCAGCATAGGCTATATCGAGAATTTACATTTTGAGGATGTGGATGTTTTGGTAAAGGGAGGGCATACGTTAGCCGACTCGGAGATCAGTCCTCCGGAGCTGGGCGTCGGGAAGTACAATGTGGGCGACATTGGAATACAGCCCTCCTATGGCTTCTGGGCAAGACATGTAGACGGTCTTACCTTTACGAAGGTCAACGTAAATTTCGAGAATAATGATGACCGGTATGCCATTGTGTTGGACGATGTAAAGAACGCTGTGATGGACCGAATTCAAATGGTTAAAGGGAGCGGTAACGCGAATGTGATTCAGCTAAAACATTCAAGTCAAATCCAGGTTACTAATTGCTCCTACTACAAAAATACATGGGGCAGCGAGCTTACTCCACTCAAGGCTTTAAGCAATGTATCGGTGCCGGGTAGGATGACCCAATAGAGAACGATAGCCGACTAAACCTACTATTCCCGTTACACAATACGGTACATACATGAGAGGGTGACTTAGCATTTCGGAAAGCTTGGAGCGGAAAACCAGCAAATTATCCTTATGGCACTTGTCTTGGCCTATCGCTCTGGAAATGTTTCTAAATTTTCTGATGGGGACTGCCGATACCTTGATGGTCAGCAGGATTACGGATGACGCTGTTTCAGCCGTCGGGCTCTCAACCCAAGTGATGAACGCTATGAATGTCATGTTCATGATGATGAGTGCCGGGGCCGGCATTGTGATTGCACAAAAGCTGGGTGCGGGACAGACGGAGCAAGCCAAACGGACAGCCGTCGCTTCTCTAAAGGCGAATTTGGTTGTAGGGATCATGCTTAGTATCGTCATGTTTATTTGCGCCGAGGGGCTGCTAGGGCTCATGCAGACTCCCGAAGATATTCTTCCCACAGCCGTTGCCTATTTAAGTATGGTCGGCGCAGGAGCGTTCGTTATGTCGCTGCATGCCTCAATGACAGCCATCGTACGGAATACTGGAAATACTAAAGGCCCGATGTTGATTGTACTGGGGATGAATGCGCTTCACGTGGTGCTGAATTATATATTTATTTTCGGCCCCTTTGGATTGCCCCAGTTGGGTATCCTGGGCGTAGCGGTATCTACCGTAGCAAGCAGATTTGTTGCTTTGGTGTTCAGCTTTATACTGCTGCGACGTTCCTTTGAGCCCGGCTTAAGCAGATATGACTGGAAGGGCTGGGATCTGCCCCGGATGAAGGAAGTATGGCATGTCGGCTGGCCGATGTCCATCAACGCCGCCTCCTGGAACTATACGCAGACACTGATTTTCGCGGCCGTTGCCTCAATGGGCTCGGCCACACTCGCTGCATTTACTTATATGAGTACGGTTCAATCGTTGCCGTGGCTCGTAGGGATGTCCGTCGCTATGGCCTCCCAAATTCGTGTTGGCCATCTTTACGGAGCCCGTGATTATGACAACTGTTATCGGAGCGCTTATAGGGCTTTGTGGGGCGGATTAATTTATGTAACAGTCTGTACGATCGTTCTGGCGATCTTGGGTCAACGAGTGCTCGGCTGGTTCACCTCGGACACCGAGGTGCTCCGGATCGCGCTTCCGCTATTTCTCATCAACGTGTTGCTGCAGCCGCTAAAGATGGTCAATCAAGCCTTTGCCTTTTCCCTCAACGGAATAGGAGACACGCGTTATACGGCGCTGACCAACATGCTGTCGATGTGGTTTGTTGCGGCCGGCTTTACGTATTGGTTCGGCATCGCACTCGGCTTAGGTATTATCGGCGTATATTCAGCCATGATTTGTGACGAAGCCATACGAGGACTGCTGGTCGTCCACAGGTGGAAGAAAAGGGGGCGGCTTCCTTCGCCGGTGGAACGGGAAATATTTCGAGAAATACATTGACGGCAAATTGCAGATCCTAATCCTGCATGAATTTATTACAAAACCACTGCCTCCGGAGAAGAGCCGTTAGGCTCAAACACCGGAAGCAGTGGTTTTTATAATACGGGACCTTTCCCGCCGTCAACATTGATGGATGTACCTGTCACATAGGAAGCGGCATCTGAGACGAGAAACGCGATGACCTTGGCCGCTTCCTCCGTTTCTCCGACTCGTCCCAGAGGAATTTGATGTCTAGGGTCCCTAGAGTATTGTTCCCACGTCAGCTCCGGCGCCGTTCGTTTCCACGCCTTTTCAATTTGGTCGCTCCGAATGATTCCGATGCATACCGTATTCACGCGAATTTGATCAGGAGCGAGGTCTCTGCTCATCGCCTTCGTCAGCGCCTGACCCGCAGCACGGCTTACATTCGTTGGCAGTGAGGAAGCACCCGGCGCCTTGGCCGATGAAGTCGTTATATTGACAATAGCTCCACCGCCGGCTTCACGCATGTAAGGAAGTACGGCGCGCGAGCAATGTATGGACGCGAAGAGCTTCAAGTCCAAATCGTATGCCCAGAGCTCGGGCTCGACTTGCTCGAACGTTTTTGCCGCAGCTGTTCCCGCATTATTAATAAGAATGTCAAGCCGACCGTAATGCTCGTATGTTTGGTTCACCAGTCGGCGGCAATCCTCCGCAGAGGTCACATCGCCTTGCAAGTGCAATACCTCAGCCCCCGGTACCTCCCGAATTCGTGCTGCAGCAGCCTTCAACTGCTCCTCGTTTCTTGCGCAAATCGCCACCCTGGCTCCTTCCGTAGCAAGCGTCATAGCCGCAGCCAGGCCAATCCCTTTACTGCCGCCCGTGATGAGTGCAACCTTGCCCCGTAATCCAAGCTCCATACTCACAACTCCTTATCGCTTTATTCAGGAAAATTATAACACATTGAACGTCCGGCTATAGACTTTAACTGCCACGCAGTAAGCCGATCTCGTTTCTCTAATAAAACCGAAAAAACTCTTAGGTATATCGTAAATTATTTCATGCTCTTTTGACTCTAATAGTTATAAAATACTCTGCAAACAGCACAACGGTGGAAGTGATTGTCTCTGGATGTTATTCTCGCGGGAATTTTGGTTCACGCCGCAATAGAGTGCACTAGGACCAGTATGCTCGCCGATATCCTGAGGTTCGCCGCCGAAAGTGGTGTTTCATAGTGAATGGAGGAAAGGGGTACTTGATATGAAGAAGTATCGGTTAAAGGATTTACAGGATGTAGAAAGCGGGCATATTTTGCAACATATTTTGCCGGGAGAATATTTAAGCTCCGGGGGACTTGCCTTCACGAAGCCGGGTGAGCGCAGCCATACGAATGACGGACCGGGCGGCATCGACTTCCATGTTCACAAAGACTGTGAAGCATTTGTCGTCGTTCAGGGGAAGGGCTCCATCGAAATCAATCGCTCGTTTCATCCGATTACAACGGGGGACATCATCATCGTAGAGCCGGGTGAGGATCATCACGTTCATTCCAGCACGGAAGATCCGATTGTTACCCTGTGGTGCCACGCCGGCCCCGAGAGACATAAAAATCAAAGGGAAGCCTAATACGAAGGCAAGCTGCAAAGACAAAGACGTTATACCTATCATCCGGGGGGTTCATTGAAGAGCCAAGCCGTCGGGTGATTTCCCGTTTAAATTGCATGCGCTTTCATTCAAAGTTTGAACAACCACGAGGTTTGCCTAACTTTTGAGAGGAGAGGGTTACCATGGCACTAATGAAAGGGAAAAGAAATCGCTTTATCTCAATCAGCATGGCTTTATTATTAGGTGGCTGCAGCGGCGGCGGAGACACGATACCGCAACAAACTACGGAAGTCGCGAAAATCAGTACAGACCCGGTAACGGTGAAATTTGCGACAACCTCGGGACCTTTTAACGAGAAAGACTTTGCGCAATATGTGAAAGATCCCGTAGCGAAGAAATACCCTCATATAACTGTAGAATATATGAACATGTCGGAGAAAGGCTCTTCGCTAAACGAGCTGGTAGCGGCAGGCAACATCCCGGATATCGTGGTCGGTTACGGAGCAACGCTGAAGCAGCTGAAGGAGCTGCAGCTGTTCCACAACATGGAGCCTCTCATCAAAAAATATAATTTTGATCTGAACCGGATTCATCCGGAGATGCTGGAATACATCAAAGTCAATGGGGCCGTTGACTATTTGGGCGGTCTTCCGGCATATAACAACACGTTCGGTCTATTCTACAATAAAGGAGTATTCGATAAATTCGGCGTGCCCTATCCGAAGGATGGCATGACCTGGGAAGAAGTGGGCGATCTAGGCAAAAAAATAACCCGAGTTTACGACGGAACTCAATACCGCGGCTTTTTTCCGGACGGTGTAAACCGGATGATAAACCAGATTACACTCACACAACTTGATAAAAACGACAGATCGGCCCTGATGACAGAACCGTGGAAAAATGCCTTTGAGCTATGGGACAAAATTTACAATTATTCCGGTAATTCGGACGCTCCTTACAATACAATTAATTACGGCAACAACCAGCAGGCCTTCATAAAAGGGGAGCTCGCGATGATCACGGGTTACAGCTCGACCTTGAACGCACTGCGTCAGGCCCCGGATATGATCTGGGATGTTGTGACTTATCCTCAGCATAAGGATCATATGGGCTACAGCACAAATGTCGATTCTCCGAACATGTCCATCACGGAGCAAAGCAAGGTGAAGGACGCGGCATTCCTCGTCATTGAAACCGTGCTCTCCGACGAAGTACAGCTCCTTTTCTCTAAGAATGCGAAGATGTCCGTACTTAAAGACGATAAGGTCCAACAAGAGTTCGGCAAAGGCATCCCTGAGTTCCAAGGAAAAACGCTGAACCTGGTCAGCATGGTGAAGCTGAAACCCTCTGTGCCGCGAATTTCCCAATATCAAGGCAGCGATACGAACAAGATTGTTTCGGATGCCTATGAGGCCGTACTTCGGAAGGAAAAGGATATCAATACCGCCTTACGGGAGGCCGATGAGGCGCTCAATAAGCTGGTGGAATCGAAGAAAAAACAATAACTAGGGAGGATTTCATGTTAACTTTAGAACAACTAAAGAAACTCGACTCATCCGTTAGACTCTCTGATTGCTCAACGGCTAGCGCTACTGATGTGACTGTTGAGAAGGTTTGGTCGGATCATTTGTTAAGTACGGCTGTGATCAACTGTTCCGACCGGCCGCTGCGAATAAAAGAGATAGTCTTATTCTCCGGTGAAACACCGTATGCTCCGGATACTCCTTTTTACGGGGAAGGATACCAAATGCTTACGCAATACGGGGGAACGTTAGCGTCGCCGCATGTCATTGGAGCGTATGGAACGGACTGGGATTTTTTCCGTCTGCCGAGATCGCCGTTTCATGAAAACGTTTGGTCCGTCTATAACTTGTTGTTGCTCTCGCCGGAAAAGCAAGAACATCAGCTGCTAGCCTTTACGTCGTGCCATCGCTTTTCCGGTGAGATCAGGTTCAGAGGGTCGTATCTTGAGGTGATCATGGATACGGAAGATTTGACGCTGGCACCGGGAGGCTCGTGGAACCTGGAGGAATTCGTTTTCTCAACCGGCTCCGATCATAATGCGCTTTTTACGGAGCTCGCCGGACATTTGAACCGCAACCATCCTCGTATGCATTACCCGGAAATTCCAACGGGCTGGTGCTCCTACTATTGTCTGCGTCCAATGACAGCGGAGGGGTTTTATGACAATGCCCGTGCAATGAAGCAGCGTATTCCCGAGCTGAAGCGAATACAAATTGACGGTGGCTATGCGGCTGCAAACGGCGACTTCCTGATTCCAAGACCAGGACTTGGTGCCGATGTCAAGACGATCAGCGAAGGCATCCGGGCGAGCGGAATGGAGGCTTCCGGATATCTTTCACCTTTTATCGTTGAGCCAGGCTCAAGGCTTCGGCAGGAGCATCCTGACTGGCTGGTCAAAGATGAAGAGGGAAATCCGTATAACGTCATCGGGCAGAAAAAGAAGACTCCCGAAAAGCAATGGTATATGCTGGACAGCACTCATCCGGAAGCGCTGAATTATTTGCGATCCGTGGTCAGAACCATGCATGACGAATGGGGCTGGCGCTATTTCAAAATGGATTTCCTGCAGTACGGCGCACTACCGGGCATACGTTACGATAGAACCGTTACGCGAATCGAAGCGTTCCGCCGGGGCATCAAGGCGATTGTCGATGAAGTCGGGCACGACAGCTTTATTCTCGGCTGTAACGCACCGTTCTGGCCGCTGCTAGGACTTGTTCACGGCAACCGGATCACGAATGATATTGCTAGGGATTGGAAGCACGTGGGCGGTAACGCGAAGGAGCAGTTTCCACGGGGCTGGCAAAACGACACCTTGTGGTACAATGACCCGGACGTTGTCGTGCTTGAACGGGTCACCTTCAAATCGCAGACGATCAGTGGAGAATTCGTTGAAAAGCATTCCGACATCACCGATCAGGAATTCCAATTCCATAAAGCGGTCGTTTTGGCTTCAGGCGGTATGATTCTGAGTGGAGACCTCATTCCAAAGATGTCGGAGAGCAATATCAATGTGTTAAAAAAACTGCTGCCTCCGACGGGTAAGGCGGCCAAATTCGACGATTACAGCCACACTGTCGGGCGAATTGATCTAGGGGACCGCCAGGTGATCTGTGTTTTTAATTTTGATGATGAGCCAAAGGATTTTGAGATTCTCTTAGACGACGGAAGCCATCGACTACACGATTATTGGACGGATGAAGAGATCGGGGTGTACACGAATAGCATTCAGTTGAGAGGCTTGGATGCACATTGCGCCAAAGTACTTTATTATCATACGCCCTCTATGGAAGAAGCCAAAAAGATCTAGATAGGAATGGTTAGTTGAAGAACCGAGAGCATCCGCGTCATCGATCCCTTTGGCTTGCCATTGGCGACGTGAACGGAATCGACTTTTGGAACGAGCCGGCCGAGCGGCACGGGGAGCAGCTGCATCAGCGCTTTACCGAGCTTAGTGACGGACCGGTGTGCAGTGTCATCACAGCCCAAAATGTATGGGGAAGCTATAAGGGAAAGCCGCAAATCGACGAGACACGCACCATCACCATTTACAATACGCCGGCAGGAGAACGAATCGCTTATTTCTACAAAGGCGACCGAACAGGCACGGGTAGCTGCCAAGTACCAGGATTATATCCATCCGCCTAAGTCGGAGCTATTGGAATAAATGCATACTAAAGAGACGTTGTTTTCAACATCGTCTCTTTTTCTTATATCACACTCATATCAGGAAACCGTTTGCGGGCATACCTAATTCACTACTCGGTGCGGACAAAATGCCTGCGTCATGGACACCGACCACATCGCGATCGTCGAACCTATCAAACCTATCTGTCAAAAACATATGCTGGACAGCGGCGGAAGCGAACTTCTTTTTCGCATCCTGCTGAGAGATGATCCCACATCAAATCCACTCGCTTCGAAAATTTCTTCGAAAATTTCCTCGGTTTTCGTCCTGATACATATGGATTGATAAACAGACGCAAAATACTCCCACATTTGTAATCCATTTTTCGCTAGTCATTTACGCCAATTTACCTGATTGCTAGAAGTCTCCGTCCGTTCGAATTTCTTGTCTGTAATGTGACGGGGATTTGCCTGTCCAACGTTTAAACTGTCTGCTGAAATGGGCGATCTCACGGTACCCGAGCAATTCGGCCACATGGTCGATAGGGAGGTCTTGCTTTAGCAAATGTTTGGCCTTTTGAAGCATTAAGGACGAAAGGTATTGGCGCGGAGAAATATGGTAGCTCTTTTTAAAGACCCGATTACAATAGGAGAGACTGAAACCGAATTCCATGGCAATATCTTTGATTCCTATCCTCTCGACATCGGCCAGGCCATGTATGTGTGAATTTTTAACCAATTTGTCGATCCTGCTGGCTATATAAACGGCTAATTCATTGTTTTGCGGCTGTGCGTGCTCTACGCTTTCTTCCGATAAAAGTCCGTCGGCTATACTTCCGAATAATTGGAACAGCTCGGAAAGCATGAACATCCGATCCCGAACCTGTAAAGAATGAGGCAACTTCGAGAATTGTATCAATCGATTTAGCTGGGGAAGCACTCTCATAGTCATCTGAGAATGAGAAGGATAGAATGCCTGCCGGGAACGATTCAGCACAGAGAACAGCTGACTGTCATCAACTTGAAAATGCAGGCAGAAGTAAGTGAGCTCGTTTCCGTCGCCTGATCGATTAAAATGGATTTCACCGGGATGGATCAGGATTAAATCGCCTGCTTTCTGCTTGTAGGTTTTCCCGTTTATTGTGAAATCCTGGCATCCTTCCATTAGATAATTGATTTCGTATTGAAAATGCTCGTGCGAAGGGAAGAACCAATTTCCTTTAGCACGGCGTACATGCATGCTGAACAGATGGAGGTTGGTGTGAATATCCTTTGCAAAATATTCCTCTAAAGTAAACTCGCTTGGACGAGGCCTTTCCGTGCTGGCCACCTGGCTTCACCGCCTTCTTTTTATCGTGAGACCGGTATTAATTTGGGTAACTCGTATCTCAGTTTGGATATGTTGATTCTTGTTGTATCCATATACACTATGAGCATAACATCATTCATCCAGTTCATTCTAGCATGTAAACGGTTAAATGAGAACGGTTACAAGTTAAATTATGTTAATTATTTCACTGAAGGAGGAGGTATTCCATCAATTTTGGTACTCGCGCTTTTGGGTAACAAAGATACGAAAAAGAATGGATGAAATCGTTTGATTGACCTCAAGTCTATTTAAAAAAGTATTCGTAAAAACGATTTCATATCCTGGAAAAAGGGGCTGATTATGATAAATGGCACAAAGTCAAACAACCTTGAATGCCACTGCGGTAAACATGAAAGCGGCCAAGAAACAAGAGCGACTCAGACTACTTAAACAGATACGGCATGACTATCAATTGTATTTGATTGTTTTGCTGCCTGTTGCCTGGTTAATCATTTTTCAATATGTTCCCATGTATGGCCTCCAGCTTGCTTTCAAGAACTTCAGAATCATTGAAGGTATTTGGGGTAGTCCATGGGTCGGTCTTGATCATTTTGAGAAGTTTTTTAAGTCATACCAATTTCTCCGGGTATTAAAAAATACAATCGTTATTAGCTTATATGAGCTGGCTGCCGGATTTCCGCTTCCGATCATTTTGGCTTTAGCGTTGAATGCAACTTTAAGAACGAGATTCAAGCAAGCCGTTCAATTTATTACTTATATGCCTTTCTTTATTTCCACGGTTGTCATGGTCGGTATGATCCTGCAGTTTTTAAATCCCCGGATCGGGATTGTCAATACAGGGCTCGGTTTTTTTGGCCTTGAGCCGATCAATTTCATGGGAGACCCGAATTGGTTTAAGTCCATCTACGTGTGGTCCGGGATATGGCAGAGTACAGGATGGGGGACAATTATCTACCTTGCGGCGCTTTCCGGTATCAGCCAGGAGGTTCATGAAGCAGCAACGATTGACGGGGCAAGCCGATTCCAGCGAATCTGGCACGTTGACCTTCCGGGTATAATGCCCACGATTGTAACTCTGCTGATCTTAAATGCCGGTACGATAATGGGGATAGGCTTTGAGAAAATTTACTTGATGCAGAATCCGTTGAACATCAGCTCTTCGGAAGTGATATCCACTTATGTGTATTCGGTCAGCCTTGCATCCAGCGCTCCGGATTACGCCTATGCAACTGCCGTCGGCCTATTTAATTCCGTCGTAAATATGATCTTGCTTGTAATCGTCAACCAGATAGCCAAAAAAGTAGGAGAAACCAGTCTGTGGTAACAAAGGAGGCAGCAGCATGAGATCCAATAAAGTTGGACTTGCGAAATCGGATAAAATATTTTATTTGATTAATGATTTGATCTTGTTATTTGCGCTGCTGATCGTACTTTACCCGCTGATTTATGTATTCAGCGCTTCGTTTAGCGACAAGCTTGCCATCATATCCGGCAAAGTATTCTTATGGCCGGTTGACTTTTCTTTAGAAGGTTATATCGCCGTATTTAAAGATTCGCGAATTATGCCCGCCTACGGAAATACCATCTTTTACACGGTGGTCGGTACCACAATCAATGTAGTGTTGACGATCTTGGCCGCCTACCCGCTTTCCCGTAAAACGATGGTCGGCCGCAACTTGATCATGTACCTGTTCGCGTTTACGATGCTGTTTCACGGAGGGTTGATTCCCAACTACCTGCTGATGAAATCGCTGGGAATGATTGATACGAGGTGGGCGATGCTGCTCCCCGGCGCGCTTGCGGTTTGGAATATGATCATCGCGCGGACTTTTTTCCAATCCACCATCAGCCAAGAGCTCTATGAAGCTGCTGCCATAGATGGTTGCTCGCACATAAGATTTTTATGGAATATCGTACTGCCGCTTTCGAAAGCCATCATTGCAGTTTTGGTCCTGTTTTACGGAGTATCGCATTGGAATGCTTACTTTAACGCATTCATTTACCTAAAGAGTAAAGAGTTGTTCCCGTTACAGATCGTGCTAAGAGATATCCTTATTCAGAGCGAGATCGATCCGAGCAGCATTACGGATACGGAAACGATGACAAGAAAGCAAGGTTTGGCCGATTTGCTCAAATATTCCATCATCATTGTGGCAAGCTTGCCGGTATGGCTCGTTTATCCGTTCGTACAAAAGCACTTTGTCAAAGGTGTCATGATCGGCTCCATAAAAGGTTGACGGCAATAAATCGGCGTACTATAGAGGCATGCCATAGATAAGGCCGATTTCATTGTATATAGCACAAGATAACTGAAGGGAGAATGTATATGAGGAAAAGGGTGTTAAACCGAGTTTTGGTTCCGATGCTATCCGCTTCTATGCTCTTAACCGCTTGCAGCTCCGATAATGCGGCACAGCCAGGCAAGACGGAATCCAAGGAAGCGGCAAATCTGTCTGCGGCTGGCCAACTACCGATTTCTAAGGAAAAGATTAACATTACCGTAACCGTGCCTGCCAGTCCCTACGTGGTGTCATGGGAATATGGCAAAAATGAGTTTACGACTTGGCTGGAGGACCAGACTAATATCCATATTAATTGGAATCTCTACCCTGCAGCCGATGCCAAGACAAAGCTTAATTTGGAGCTTTCCTCCGGGGGCGATTTAGGTGACCTGGTTATGGGTAACTTCAGCCTTGACAACTCCATGGTGGCAACATATGGCTCCCAAGGACTTCTCCTCAATCTCAATAATTTAATTGAAAAACACGGTTCGAACCTGAAAAAAATGTATAGCGACTATCCCTCTATTAAACAGGCCACTACCGCACCTGACGGAAATGTATACGGAGTGCCTGAAGTAGGGGTCTGCTATAATTGCGACCGTGCGATGCGATTTTGGGTGAACAAAAATTTCCTGAAAACTCTGAACATGTCCGTGCCGACTACGACGGACGAGCTTTATAAGTATTTGAAGGCCGCCAAAGAAATGGACCCGAACGGCAACGGCAAGAAGGATGAAATCGGATTGGCCGGTTCACCGAAGAGCTGGTTTTCTAATGTCCATCAATTTATTATGAATGCATTCACTTACCATGACAGCAATGGCCTTTATGTGAAAGATGACAAAGTTGTTGCCGCTTATACGACACCTGAATGGCGGGAAGGTTTAAGATACCTGAATAAGCTGTCTAAAGAAGGGCTGATTGACCCGTCCTCGTTCACCAATGATGAACCTCAGTTGAGGCAATTGGTAGAGTTAAATAACGGGAATACCGTCGCTGCGGTTGGCAATGGCGGTCCGCACGCTTTTGCAGCTAACGATTCCACAAAATTCAATTATGAGATTGTACCTCCTTTGAAAGGGCCTAACGGTTTTCAAACGTCGTATTACAATGAGTATGGCATGGTTGGCGGATACCGGTTCGTCATTCCTGCCAAGAGCAAGCATCCTGAGGCAGTCATTAAGCTGATTGATTTTATGTATTCCCATGAAGCTTATTTGAGAGGCCGCTACGGCGTGCCGGGAGTCAACTGGGAAGTGCCTAAGGATGCGATTGCAGCGAACGGCGGACCTGCTCAGTTCAGGCTGATCGGCAAAGATTTGTGGGGACAGCCTCAGAATGCGCACTGGAGTGGTGCTAACGGAGGATGGCCGCCCTTCGGTTCCGATGCAAGAGAAGCATTGAAGTCCGGTTATGATTTGGAGGTCGAACTTTTCAAGGCGGCAAAAATGTATGACAAATACGCGCCGAAGGTTTCGGTGCCGAAGTTCTTCTTTAATCCTGATACTTCCAAACGACATAACGAATTGCAGACGGAGATTAAGAAACGGGTAGATGCTGCTACGGCTGACTTTATCGTAGGTAACCTGAACATCGAGAAGGATTGGGATAAGTTCCAGTCAGAGTTGAAGCAAATGGGTATTGATGAATACATTTCCATCATGCAAAAGGAATATGACGCGAAATGGAAGGGTTCCAAGAAATAAATTATCGAATGCGGCAGCGGGGGTTCATTGTCCCCGCTGTTATTTCTGGGAAGGAGCTGAGCATGTTGGATACGAAGGAAACGGCTGATCAGCTGCAAATGGAACGGAATGTGAGTGCAAAGATTCGCTCCATGAAAATCGGAGTGCAAGGCAGTTTTTACCCGGCGCCGGAAGAAATGCCCAAGGAAGACATCACGGAATGGCAAATGCGCAGGCTGGCCGCAATGGGATGTACGGTGCACCAAATCGGTTTCGGACATCTACCGGACGACCGCGGAAAGCTGCTTGAAATCAAAGCGCTAGCCGATTCACTGGGGATGGAACTGGAGCTTACGACCGCTGGCGCCTTCGGGGTAAGTGGTTCCTATGCGGATGCCGAAGAGAAGTCGCGATTCTTGAATGCGATCGACGCTGCTGCGCTTCTCCAAGTGCCGGTTGTACGAACCGGATACGGCCGGCTGAATGTCAAGACCAGCCGATTTAACAAGAGCATGAGCGTTCACGAGCATTTGGATTCCCTAGTTCCCTCTCTGCGTGAGGCGGGCAGAATCGCCGCCGACGCAGGCATAGCCTTGGCCGTGGAAAATCATTGCGATTTTACCGGGCGTGAGATGGTTTATTTGTTCGATAAAGCGAATATGCCGAATGTCGGAGCCGCTCTGGATACGGCTAATGGATTTACGGTGTTTTGCGATCCGCAGGAAGACATGGAAGCGCTGGCGCCTTATGCGTTTACGACCCATATGAAGGATATGGTCGTAGTCGATATGCCGGTGCGTGGCTACATACCGATGATTGCGCAGGGGTGCCGACTCGGGGAAGGACATGTCGATATATCTTCAGCCATCGATCTTCTCGCGAGGCATAGTCCCCGTGCCGAGGGGCTGCACTTGCTGATCGAGCCGGGATGGATGGTATGGGACCCAAATCGGGATCGACTGGACCAGGAGTACGAATATTTCGAGCATGGTATTCGGTATATCCAAGGCTTAATTGAAGAGAAGATACAGGATGCGGAGGGGATCTTATGAAGAGGCAAAACATTCGGATCGGGCACACAGCCATTACCTGGGATAACAAAGAGGTGGAGCAAGCCGCATCAGCCATCGGTTCGTGCGGCTATTGGGGTTCGGAAACGTTCGGTTGGGTACTGGAGGAATGGGAACGAAGCAGCCGAAGCCTGCTGGAAGTATTTGAGCGCGCCGATTTGCAATTGACGTCCTTATATTGCCATTTGGATATCGTGGATGCAAGCAAACGGGAAGAAGGTATTCAACAGGTCATGGATTGGGTCCGGCTCTACCAAAAATTTAACGGTCCTGTGATCGTCATCGGCGGTACAATGCTGCAGCGCAGCGGCTTTACCATCTCAGAGCATTTGCTTAATATGAAAACGACCATAAACGAGCTTGCCAAACGGATTGCGGATGAAGGGCTGCTTTGCTGCTTCCACCCTCATACTGGAACACCTGTTGAAACAGAGGATGAAATTCACCGGGTCATGAACGCCGTTGATTCGAGAGTTGTCCATTTCGCGCCGGATCTTGGTCAAATTTCCAAGGGGGGCTCGGATCCGTTCGAGTTTATAAAAGAATACTATGAGCTGATCCGCATGGTTCACATTAAGGATTATATCGGGGGCCCGGTCGAACGTGATGCGGAAGGGCGAGAAATTGATAAGACCGGTTTCCTCGGGTATACGCCGCTAGGCATGGGGGTTGTTGATATTAAGGGTATCCTTGAATATTTGGAAGAACGCAAGTACAGCCATTATGCGATGGTAGAGCTTGACGGCAATCAATGGAGCGCAACGCGCAAAGGCAACCCGATGATGCCGCAGCTTGAAGCGATTCAAACCAGCAAGCGGTATTTGGAGCAGCTGGGGTACGACAACTTTCGAACAGTGTAACGAAAGGGGCTGGAACGATGGGGACAAATCGAAAAGTGTTGGTGACCGGTGGAGCGGGGAAATTGGCTCGCTATACGATCGAATATTTGCTGGGGCGCCAATATCAAGTGACGGCATTTGATGCGGTATCGCCCGATTCCGAGACGTTCCCTAAGGAGGTTAAGTTTGTCAAAGGCAATTTAACCTCGCTCGAGGATAATATGCGTGCGATACACCTGTCCGATGCGGATGCCATTATTCATCTTGGGGCCATTACGTATGATACGACGCTGCAGCCCGGACGCGCCGGAATCCAGAGGATGCCGGAAGACGAGACCATGCGTGTCAACACAATGGGAACTTATTATCTGATGGATGCGGCACGCCGTTTCCATGTGAATACCGTAGTTGCCGCCTCCTCTTACTATGTGCTGGGACTCGGCTTCCGAATCAGCAATAAGCCTTTCCAGGTCGAATATTTACCTATTGATGAAGAACATCCGCTGCGGCCGGAGGATTCCTACAGCCTTTCTAAGCTCATCAACGAGGAAATTTTGAAGGCGTTCGGATTGGCGTACGGGATTCGTACCGTCGCATTCCGCCTTAATGGGGTGGATTATCCGTTCCAGCGTCACATGTACAAATACAATATCACACCTGAAGCGCGTCCAAATCACGTGGGCGGGCCGATCGGCACGACGCATCAATATATCGATCCTCGCGATGCGGCACAAGCGTTCGCATTGGCGCTGGAGGCGACGGGTCTCGATTTGTTTGAAGCGTTCTACCTGCATACGGACAGCAGGCACTGGGAGGATACGAAAACAGTCGTCGAACGCCACTGGCCGGATCTAAAGGAGATGGCCGTCAATTTGGAAGGGGCGGAAGGCTTGATTACGTGCCGGAAGCTGAGAGAGAAGCTAGGCTATGTACCGAAGTATTCCTGGCGGAATCCGCAGGAGGACTTCTAATAAGAGATGCCACAAATGCTATAGCGAGGAAGTAATGAACGGGAGGATCAAGTATGCTTAGAGTAGTGAAAGTTGAAAACGGCATAGTTCAGGGGCTTCCGGCGGCCGATCCCCGTATAACAAGTTTCAAAGGCATTCCATTTGCCGCACCGCCCGTAGGCGAAAACCGCTGGCGTGCCCCACAGACCGTAAAAGATTGGGATGGTATGTTGAAAGCATACGATTTCGCGCCGGTTTCGATGCAGGTTAGGCAAAAGATCGACGTAAATAACATCTATACCAGGGAATGGGCAGTGGACCCGGACATCCCCATGGATGAGGACTGCCTCTACCTGAATGTATGGACTCCGGCAAACTGTCCCGACGAGAAGCTGCCGGTTTTTGTATGGTACTTCGGCGGCGGTCTGCAGGTCGGTCACACGGCTGAGATGGAGTTTGACGGCGAGCGTATCGCCCGCAGGGGCATCGTGGTAGTCACGATTAACTATCGGCTGAACGTGTTCGGATTTTTATGCCATCCTGACATAACGGCGGAAGCTCCGGAAGCTCCCGCAAACTTCGGCCACCTTGATCAGCAGTTCGCTACGCAATGGGTCAAGCGCAATATCGCGTCTTTTGGCGGCGATCCCGACAACATTACAATCGGCGGACAATCTGCCGGCGGTGGAAGTGTCATGAGCCAGCTCACTTCGCCTCAGAACGAAGGCCTCTTCCAGAGGGCAATCATTCAGAGCGGTGCCATAACGCCGCTATACCCTGGAGGCCGCATGCCGAGGGGGAGGCGCATTCTGGCGGAAGCCGAACAAGATGGCGTGAATTTCTTTGAGTTTCTTGGAGTTTCCTCCCTTGCAGAGGCCCGGAAGCTTGATGCGGAATATCTCCGCGACAAGATGCTGGAATACAATAAGGGGTTCGGGTTCTGGGGAACTGTTATTGATCATGTGTTCAGCGTAGGCATCGCATATGATCTATTCCTTGAAAACAAGCGCTGGAAGGTACCGGTGCTTTGGGGTCACACCTCCTCCGAATTTTTCAGTGTTCCGAATGTCAAGACACATGGGGAGTTCCGACAATTAGCTGTGGAAATGTTTGGAGATGATGCCGATGAGTTTCTTGCCCTTTGCCATGCAGAATCGGACAACATAGACGAAGTAGTGAACAATGCTTCCGTGAGCAGCTTCGAATATGCAATCCGGATTGCCGCACAGGCCAATGCGGATACCGGAGCCAATATCCCGCTGTATTATTACAATTTTGATGCGGAAATACCGGGATGGGATAACCCCGGAACATTCCACTCGGTGGATCTCTGGTTCTTCTTTGAGACTCTCGCCAAATGCTGGAGGCCTTTTGTCGGCAAACATTATGATCTTGCCCGCCAGATGTGCAACTATTGGGCAAACTTCATCCGTTCCGGAGATCCGAATGGTAAAGATTCCACAAGTGAGGATATGCCGCTGTGGGAGCCCTACACTCCCGAGGCGCCGTACGGAATGGTTTTCAAGGATAAATCCGAGTTTGTCAGGATACAACCGAGTGATGTAATGATTTTCCTTGTTAAACAATATTTCAAGAAAAACAAGAGGAATCATCTATGGAACTAGTTAACGGTGATTATACCCTGAGCTTTATCAAAACGGGGGGGCCAAAATATGAAAATAAATGAAATTAGAACATATTTAGTATCTACAATCAGACAGAATTGGCTATTTGTTAAGGTTTTGACGGATGAAGGGGTGTACGGCTGGGGTGAGGCCAGTGTTGAAGGACAGGAGAAAGCGGTTGAACAGAGCATTCATGTTTTGGCGGAGCGCAGTGTGATTGGAGAAGATCCCCGCAATATCGAAAAGATCTGGCAGAAGATGTACCGCCACGGCTTTTGGAAAGGCGGTTTTATCTATATGTCTGCGATTAGCGGGATTGATCAGGCATTGTGGGATATAAACGGCAAGATATATAATGTACCGGTATACATGCTGCTTGGCGGAGCAGTACGTGACAAAGTCCGCATCTATACGCACGCAGGCAATGCGGAATCCGCGCGGAAGGCAATTGAAATGGGTTTTGACGGGATTAAAACGGGAGGCGGAAAGCCCGGAGCTCTTTATGACCCGGAATCCAGTATCGAATTTCTGGATGAGAATCTGGCAGCTATCCGTAGTGCGATAGGCAAAGATAAAGTCCTCTGTATTGACAATCATGGCCAGGGGGTACCGACTGAAGCAATCAAGCAAATCGAGGTAGCGGCCAAACACAACATCTACTTCTTCGAGGAACCAATTCCCCCTGAAAACTCCGCCGCATATAGAAGAATCCGCGAAAACTCATGTAAAGTTCCCATAGCAGCCGGCGAACGACTTTTTAGCCGATTTGAGTACCGAGAGGTCGTCGAAAACCAGCTGTTCGATTTCGTACAGCCCGACATTTGCCACTGCGGGGGCATTACGGAGATTCGTAAAATCGCTTCCATGGTGGAACCCTATCATATCAAGTTTGCACCCCACAACCCGAATGGGCCGGTTGCAACGGCAGCAAGTCTGCACGTTAGCGCTGCCATTCAAAACTTCGCTATCCTGGAGTTTGCAGCCCATTCCGTTTATGCACGACCGGACATCTACAATATTTCGCTTAAGCCTGAAAACGGGTATTTTTCTTTGCCGAAAGGCCCTGGCCTAGGGATCGAACTAAATGAAGAGGCGTTTGAAAAATATCCATACACATCTAAGCAGTATATCCCATGTTATAGCCTCGATGGAAGCGTCGCAGAAATTTAGAAAAGCTATATGACAAATGGTCATAAGACGAAAATGGTAATTGCCATAGAGAAAGAAGCTCATCGGATACGCTGATGAGCTTTTCTTGGTGTCTAAAAGCAATGATTGCTATATCCATACTCCTATTTTCAGGGATGATGCTACAACGATAATAGGGACGACGCCGATGCCGGCCTACTTTTTGTCGGTACCGGATTTCGATTGCTGCTCTGTAAATACGGCCAAGTAAGTAACCTCATCGGAAAGGGGGATCACTGTATGCTCCTCCATCGAGTTGAAATGCAGGCTGTCGCCGGCATGCAGCTCGTATTCGGAGCTGCCCACTCTGTATCTCATGGAACCCGATAGGACATAAATAAACTCCTCACCTTCATGCGAGAAAACTTGGTTGTTGATCTGGCCCTTGCGGGCAACAAAATAATACGGCTGCAGTATTTTGTTATGAATGCCGGAAGCAAAGGCGAAGAAGGAATAGCCCTTGCTGGTCGTGATCCAGTTGGCGGGATTCTCACGCTGGCTGCTGCTGACCATCACCGTTTCATGACCGGGCTGTACCTCGAGCAGGTCCGATACTTTGACGCCAAGTGCATTGGCGATTTTCATCAAGGTAGAAACCGCGGGCATGGTGCTCCCGCTTTCAATCTTCGAAAGGAGGCTCTTACTAAAGCCGCAAACCTGTGCGATCTCGTCCTGGCTTCGCTTCTGTTCTTTACGGATTAATCGAATACGTTTACCTAGATCCATAAGGTCCCCTCTCAAGAAAATAAGTATCACAATTTAATATAGTTCAATTCAGTTGAATTATCAAACGGTGGGAGCCAGTTCCATGCTGTGTTGAAAAATATGCTTGGTAACAAGGGAAATATGCCAAGAAAATATTTGGAAAGCATGCTTAATGGATTTCAGAGAGCCAGAGCAACCTTTAGTACATTTCAACCATGTTGAATATAGTTTAACCAAATATATTTTATGTGCATATTGTTGAACGGACCCGCGTAGGATGTGTTGAAGTCAGATTCGCAGAAGGAGGGGATACGATGGGAAGCACCATTGGTGTGATCGGTGCCATGGATACGAAGGGCCCGGAATTCGAGTATGTGAAGCAGCAGATCGAGGCCCGCGGACATCGCACGCTTGTAATCGATACTGGCGTCATTGACGAGCCACAGTTGAAGCCGGATGTTGGGAGAGATCGGGTTGCCGCTTCAGGGGGGACACCAATCGAGGAGTTGGTTAAGCGCCGGGATCGCGGGGAAGCGATGACGGTCATGGCTGCCGGTGCGGCCGCCGTTGTCCGCGAGCTTTATGAGGCGGGAGCCATCCAAGGCATCATCGGCATGGGAGGAACGGCCGGTACCACCGTCGCCAGCAGTGCTATGAGGGCATTGCCGATCGGATTTCCGAAGGTGATCGTATCGACGGTTGCTTCAGGGGATACAAGCGGCTATGTGGGCACAAAGGACATTCTCCTGTTTCCCGCGATCGTCGACGTATCCGGTGTGAACCGGATCAGCCGGGCGGTGTTCACCCGGGCGTCCGGCGCGGTCTGCGGCATGGTAGAATCCACAGTGGCTTCCGGAGCCGATAAGCCTATGATCGCAGCCAGCATGTTCGGCAATACGACCGCCTGCGTGGAACGGGCAAGAACGAGCTTGGAGACAAATGGTTACGAGGTGCTCGTATTTCACTGCACAGGAACCGGAGGCCGAACACTCGATAGCTTAACGGAGGGCGGATACATAAACGGGATTCTAGACATAACTACGACAGAATGGGCGGATGAAATCGCAGGCGGTGTATTCGCTGCAGGCCCGGAGCGGGGTGATGGGGCTGCTGCCCGGGGCATTCCACAGGTCATCGTCCCCGGCTGTGTGGATATGGTCAATTTTCACGCGCGTAGCACCGTGCCACAACGGTATGCGGACCGTAATTTATACGAATGGAATCCCAATGTTACACTAATGAGAACGACGGAAGAGGAGAATGCGGTGATCGGCCGTATCTTAGCTGACAAAGCGAATGCAAGCAGCGGTCCCGTTGCGTTTCTTATTCCATTACAAGGTGTATCGATTCTGGACAGTCCGGGCCAGCCCTTCTGGAATCCGGAGGCCGACCGGGCGTGCTTCGACGCCATTAAGCGATACGTAAAGCCTGAAATTCTTGTATACGAGCTGGACTGCAACATCAATGCGCCTGAGTTCGCGGACAAAGCGGTACAGCTGCTGCTATCCATGCTTACTCAAACAAAATAAACCAAAAGGTGGAATAAACTATGAAAAAGTATAAAGTAGGACTTATCGGTGCCGGCGGCGTAACAGAGCTTCACTTGGAAGGCTACAAGGAGCAAGCCGATCGCGTGGAGATTGCGGCAATCTGCGACCCGAATCCAGAAGCAGCAAGCCAGAAGGCCGAGAGGTACGGGATCGCGAAGCAGTTCCATTCGTTGGACGATTTTATCAAGAACAGTGGAGTCGATGTGGCGGTTGTATGTACGCCTACATCCTTACGCAAGCAGGTTGTGTTCCCGCTGCTCGAGGCCGGATTCCCGCTCTTCGTTGAGAAGCCCTTCTCCGATACGTTAAGCGATGCGATCGAAATTACGGAAAAGGCTGAGAAGCTCGGCATTCCGATATCCGTCAATCAAAACTTCAGACGTCATTTCACCTTCGATGTGGTAAAGCAAATCGTTGCTGAGCAAACGATCGGAAATGTAACCGCTATCATATTCAACAATTTGTTTTTCCGTCAGGATGCAGGCTGGAGGCTGCAATGCGAGCGTCACGCGCTTTCTGTTATGGGGATTCACTGGTTTGACGGCTTCCGACAAATCTTGAGCTCCGAAGCAACCTCGGTAACCGCGTTAATGACATCATCTCCTGCCATCGATTGTGTCGGGGAAACGGATGCTACGGTACAAGTGGCCTTTGAGAATGGAGCCATCGCCACGTATACGCAAAGCTTCTCCTCCGCCGTCCGAAGAACAGAGATGATCGTGATTGGAGAGACCGGCTCACTGCAAGCGACTCACAGCAATGTGGATTTATACCGCAAGGGAGAAGCGAAGCCGGTACAAAGCTGGCCAAACGCCGTGTCCCGCGAGGTAGCGACGTATGAAGGACTGAACCATCTGCTCGTTTCGCTGGAAACCGGCGTAGAAGCGCCGAACAGCGCCAGAGATAATTTGAAAACGGTCGCGATGCTGGATGCGGCTTATGTATCGGCGAAGGAGCATCGCATCGTATATCTGAATAGAGGTGTGCAGGTATGAGCATAAAGCTCGCGTTTTCCAGACCAACGGCCACTGTGGAAGAACGGGACTCTCTCTTCCACAGCTACCGGAGCATCGGTTACGAAGGACTTCAATTAAAGCACGGGCAATATGCTCCTTATATTGGGGAGCCCGAGCGCTTCCTGGAGGAATGGGGAGCTTACCCCGGCATCGGTTCCGCTCTGATCACCGGCGGAACGCTCGATGAAGGCAGCATCAGCACGCTTCGGAAATTGCTGCGATTCGGTGAGCGGATCGGAACCGAAATCATCGTGTATTGCCATGGGATTCCTCGTAATCAGGTAACGACCCAGGATATCCGAAAATATGCTGCGGTCCTGACCGAGCTGGGTAAAGAGGCCCGCCAGCACGGAATCTCGCTATCGCTCCACCATCATCATAACCAGCCGGTCATGTATCGCGAGGACTTCGATATATTCTTTGAGGAGGTTCGCGATCAAGTAGTCGGCCTCACCGTAGATACCGCACATCTGGTCAAATCCGGCATTCATAATGTAGCGGAGATTATTACCAGCTATGCGCCTGTGATCGACAATTTCCACATGAAGGATTTCGCAAACGGAGAATGGCGTGTGCTCGGGCAAGGGAATATTGACTTCGAACCGATCTTTGCGGCGATCCGCCAAGCATGTTATGCCGGTTGGGTTTCGGCCGACGAAGAAAGCGGCGGCGACATCACCCTTGGAATGAAGGAATGCTACGCCTTTATGCAGAAGGGCTTAGGATTAAGTAAATAGAAGAAACGCAGGAGGATAAGGCTATGAAATCCCAAACCACTCCCCTGAAGCCCCATGCTATGGAAAGCCAAAAGACATGGATCCGAATGCTTTGGTTAACTTTACGACGCGATAAGTATCTGTATCTGCTTGTTGTCCCTGGGGTGGTATTTTTTATTCTTTTCAAATACCTCCCCATGTGGGGGATTATCATTGCGTTTCAAGAATATTCACCTTATGCCGGTGTTTGGAAAAGCGATTGGGTCGGGTTTGAGCACTTTATACGTTTCTTTACGAATCCCGATTTTTACTTGCTTTTCCGAAATACGATGGTGATTAGCTTATTGAATCTGTTTTTTTTCTTTCCGCTTCCGATCATCTTGTCTTTGATGCTAAACGAGGTAAATAACCAGGTCTTCAAACGGATCATTCAATCGATTGTCTATTTGCCTCATTTTTTGTCCTGGGTGATCATCGCAGGCATCTCCTTCCTGCTTTTGTCCCAAACCTCAGGCCTCGTGAATATGATGCTGATGTCGATGGGGTTGGCAAAGTATGATTTTCTAACCAATACGGATACCTTTTGGGGAATGCTAGTTGCACAAAACATATGGAAGGAAACCGGCTGGGGAACCATCATCATACTAGCAGCGATAACTGCGGTGGATCCGCAATTATACGAGGCTGCCAAGATAGACGGAGCCAACCGATGGCTGCAGGCCTGGCATGTGACTCTCCCCGGGATCCGTAACGTGATATTGGTCCTGTTGATCCTAAGGTTAGGTCATATTATGGATGTCGGGTTCGAGCAAGTATTTCTGATGAGTAACGGGGCTGTGGCTAAATATGCAGACGTGTTTGAAACGTATGTGTACCGCAACGGTATTCAGAGCGGACAGTTCAGTTACAGCACCGCAGTAGGTCTGTTCAAATCAGTGGTCGGTCTTATCCTCGTAATTTTGGCAAACAAATTGGCGAAGCGGTTTGGCGAGGAAGGTGTCTATTAATGAAAGAAAGCCTTGGCGGTCGACTGTTCAATGGTTTCAATATCATTTTATTGGTACTCATAGGATTCATCACCGTATTTCCGCTTTACTATGTGTTTGTCGTGTCATTCACGGATCCCCGGGAATATTTGGCCAAAAACGGCTTTGTCTTATTTCCTCAAAAATGGACCACGGCATCTTATGCTTATTTGCTCAGTACCAATGCATTCAAGAACGCTACCTTCGTCAGCACGTTCCTGGCAACCGTGGGGACGGGATTAAGCTTGATTTTCACTGCTGCCATGGCGTTCGGCATGTCGCGGAAAAGATTACTCGGAAGAAGAATTTTGATGCTGATGGTTCTGATCACGATCCTGTTCAACCCAGGGATCATTCCCAACTACATAATCGTTCGTGAGTTTGGGTTAATTAACAGTATTTGGTCACTCATCATACCGGTGCTGGTCAGCGGATGGAATGTCATTCTGATGAAAAGCTTTTTTGATAGCATTCCGGTAGAGCTCGAGGACGCAGCGATGATCGACGGCTGCAACGAACTCGGCACCTTTTTCCGGATCGTTCTACCGCTGTCCGCTCCTGCACTTGCTGCATTCGGTTTGTTCTATGCTGTGGGCTATTGGAACACGTTCTTCAATGCAATTTTATATATCAACGATTATGAGAAAGTACCCTTGCAGGTGGTATTAAGAAACATGTTAATTGAATCGGATACAACAACAGGTGGTTCTTCCGCTGCTGAAATGATGTCAGAAGGCCAACTTCCCGTTCAAACGATTAAAATGGCAGCGGTCGTTATCGCAACACTTCCCATCTTGGCGGTATATCCGTTTTTGCAAAAGCATTTTGCCAAAGGCGTTATGCTCGGTTCGGTGAAGGGCTGAGCAAAGTCTAATGTTGAGAAAGGGGAAAGCGTATGAGAAAAACCTCAAAAAGACATGCGTTGATCGTCATACTGTCAGGCTTAGCGGTTGTCACTGCAGCATGCTCCGGCGACGGCCCAGCGGGAACGACCGTGAAACAGGAGGATGGCAAAGAGGCGCCTATGGCACTCAACATTTTTGCTAACTTTTCCATCACGCAGCCTCCTGGGCCGGATAATCCGGTGTTAAAAGAATTCGAAAAAAAGACCAATTCCAAGCTGAATATTACATGGGTTTCCGATCCGGTGTATAACGACAAGCTCAATGTGCTATTAGCCTCCGGTGACCTTCCGGATGCGATTCGATTGCCGGATACGACAAGTATTCCCCAATTTCAAACGATGGTTAAGCAAGGGGCGTTTTGGGATTTAACACCTTATCTTAAGGATTACAAAAACCTGATGGAATCACCGAGAGCCATTTGGGAAAATACGAAAATAAACGGCAAAAACTATGTCGTTCCTATCGTACGTCCTCTTGAGGGGGGAACAACCTTCTACATACGCAGGGACTGGCTCGACAGGCTCGGATTACAAATGCCTAAAACATTAGACGATTTATACAACGTGATGAAGGTTTTTAAAGAAAAGGATCCTGATGGAACGAAAAATCCTGTCGGCTATACGATGCGCACGCATGATCAAATTGAATTTATTTTTGCGAACGCCAGCAGCAAATGGAAGCCTGTCAACGGTAACCTCATTGACATTACATTAGAGCCTGAAATGAGAGAAGCACTGCTGTACAAGAAGAAGCTTTTTGATGAAGACCTGATTCCTAAAGATTTCGCCGTAATGAAGAGTCAGGACATAACCGATTTGGCCACCACAGGAAAATCAGGAATCACGACGGAAACGATCGAAGCAATGTGGCGATGGCAGTACGATCAATGGAAAAGAGATCCGAAGGTGAATTGGGAGCCGATCGTTTCCTTAGAAGCGAAAAAAGGACCGTTCCAGCAGCAAAATTCCGGCTTTATCGGAGTATTCGCCATTCCCAAAAGCGTTCCGGAAGCGAAAATGCGTAAAATTTTATCCGTTCTCGATTTCGGCGCTACGGAAGAAGGCCACATTTTATCCAACTACGGTATTGAAGGGGTACACTTTAAGAAGGAAGACGGATTTTATGTGACCAATGAGCAAGCGGTGAAGGACAGCCTGGGTCCAGGGGCATGGGGCAAGCTATTTATGAAGCATGATCCATATATGTATGCTTTTGCACCGGGCATGCCTCGGGAAATATTCGAAAGAAATAAGAAGATTATCGATGCCAAAGCTAAGATCAGCTCAGAACGGCATGAAATCGGGCTCTATTCGGAAACCAATACGAAGCTCGGAGCCGATTACACCAAGAAGATTAATGACATGAAGACGCAGGTGGTCATGGGCAAGGTGGGAATCGATGCATGGGATAAATTCGTTCAAGAGCTTAAGCAGGATGCAAATTATCAGAAGATTATTCAAGAAATGAATGCAGCTTATAAAGAACGTACAACGGCGAAGTAAACAAAAAGGAGATGGGCACATGGCAACCATTACCGATTTACGTAAACAGGATGAGCAACGAATTTTGAATATGGGCTGGGGCAAAATTCAATGGCTTTGCGGCAAGGAGATCGATCCGGAAGCGGAGATGACCTTCGGCATGGTGTATATTGAGGCAGGTCAGGCCAATGATCGACACATTCATCCGAATTGCGAGGAAATCATCTTCGTCCTGTCCGGGGAGTGCGATCATTCGCTCGGTGACGAGGTATTTCATCTGGAGCCCGGCATGATGCTGCGCATTCCTCAGGGTGTCCCTCATAATGCCAAGGTAACGAGCTGGGAGCCTTGCCGGATGATTATCGCTTATTCATCGGCGGATCGGCAAACGATCGGAGAATAAACGATTGGGGGGGATGCCTTGAGCGGCGTCTCCCCAAAATCTCATATAGGGAAAAGGAGAGGATTCAACCGTGGCCATATCCAGAAAAGAAGCTCTTACCCGATTGAAGGCTCAGGTGGCGGAGGGCCGGAAGCTGGTCGGTGCCGGCGCAGGCACAGGCTTATCGGCCAAGTGCGCTGAAGCGGGCGGCGTCGACCTCATCATTATTTATAACTCGGGACGGTACCGGATGGCCGGGCGCGGTTCGCTTGCAGGCCTCATGCCTTACGGCGACGCAAACCAAATCGTCGTAGAGATGGCTGGGGAGGTGCTGCCGATCGTGAAGGATACCCCCGTGCTGGCCGGCGTCTGCGGTACGGACCCGTTCCGCGTTATGGAGGTGTATCTCCGGCAGCTGAAGGACATGGGCTTTACCGGCGTTCAAAACTTCCCGACGGTAGGACTATGCGACGGAGTGTTTCGACAAAATCTGGAGGAGACAGGGATGGGCTACGATCTGGAGGTCGAGATGATCCGCAAAGCCCATGAGCTTGATATGCTGACGACACCATATGTATTCGACGAGGAGCAAGCGATCAAGATGGCCAAGGCTGGAGCCGATGTTCTCGTGGCGCATATAGGCTTGACCACGAAGGGAAGCATCGGGGCAGCAACGGCGTTAACGCTGGAAGAATCCATCGAAGTGGTGCAACGGATTCACGATGCGGGGAAATCGGTGAACCCGGACATTCTGGTCATCTGCCACGGCGGCCCCATTTCGGAACCGGAGGATGCCGCCTATGTCCTAAGCAAGACTCAAGGCGTAGACGGCTTCTTCGGGGCTTCCAGTGTCGAGCGACTGCCTACGGAAATTGCGATTACGGAGCAGGTTCGCAGGTTTAAGCAAATCTGATGAGCAGCGAGCTGCTTCAGATTATCACTATGCTGATTGCCGGGGTACTGGCCGGGTTTGCCAAGACCGGGCTAGCGACACTCGGCATTCTCAATGCGGCAGTGATGAGTCAGACCTTCCCAGCCAAGCAAGCGGTAGGCACGCTGCTTCCTGTGCTCATCGCTGCGGATATTATCGCCGTCGTTTATTTCCGGCGAAGCGTCGTGTGGAGGCATCTCATCTCACTCATTCCATGGGTGCTGACCGGGCTTGGCGTTGGCTATGTCGTCCTGCGATTATTTGACGATACGCTGATTCAATTCCTGCTGGGGCTGCTGCTGATCGTGCTGATTGCGCTTCAGGTGCTGAAGGACCGGCTGGGTTCGAAGCTGGATGAATTACTTCCTCAATCGGCATGGTTCACATCGGCGATGGGAATTTTGGCCGGCTATGCGACGATGGTTGGCAATGTATCCGGCGTGATCATGTCGATGTATCTCTTCGGCAAGAAGCTGCCCAAGCAGGAATTTATTGGGACAGGAGCATGGTTCTACCTGACCGTCAATTTGCTCAAGGTGCCACTTTATTGGGAGCTGAATATGATCACGGAAGCTTCGCTGCTGTTGAACCTGTGGGCGTTGCCGGCCATTGTCGCCGGAGCCCTTATCGGCATCCAGGTCATTCCCCGCATACCTGTACGTTGGTTTCAGCGGATCATTCTGCTGCTCGGGGGCGTCGGTGCGATCAAGTTGATGGTTCCAGATCTTTTTACATAAAGGAGATGCAATGTGATAGGTAAAAAAGCAAAGCTAATTGTAGATAAGGATTATCAGATTGCAAAAATCGACGAACGTATCTACGGCTCCTTCGTGGAGCATTTGGGGCGTTGCGTATATGAGGGGGTTTATGAGCCGGGACATTTCTCCGCCGATGAAATGGGCTTCCGCACGGATGTCATCGAGCTGGTAAAGCAGCTTAACGTGCCTCTGATCCGTTATCCCGGCGGCAACTTCGTCTCGGGGTATAACTGGGAGGATGGGATCGGTCCTGTTGCGGACCGGCCTAAGCGGCTGGATTTGGCGTGGAAAACGGTGGAAACGAACGCAATCGGAACGAATGAATTCGTTCAGTGGGCTAGGAAGGTCAATGCGGAAGTGAACATGGCCGTAAATCTCGGGACGAGAGGGATCGATGCCGCACGCAATATGGTCGAATACTGCAACCACTCTTCGGGCACGTACTGGAGCGATCTCCGTATCTCCCACGGGTACAAGGAACCGCATAAAATCAAAACCTGGTGCCTCGGCAATGAAATGGATGGTCCATGGCAGATGGGCAGAAAAACGGCCGAAGAATACGGACGCATATCCGTCGAGGCCGCCAAAGTCATGAAATGGGTTGATCCGACCATTGAGCTTGTCGCCTGCGGCAGCTCCAACAGCAAAATGCCAACCTTTGCCGAATGGGAGGCTACTGTGCTGGAGCATACCTATGAGCATGTGGACTACCTGTCGCTGCATATTTATTATGGTAATCAGGAGAACGATCCCGCAAACTATTTGGCCAAATCTCTCGATATGGACCGGTTTATTTCATCCGTTATCGCCATCTGCGATTATATTAAAGCGAAGAAGCGCAGCAAGAAGACGATGAACCTGTCGTTCGACGAATGGAACGTATGGTACCACACTAGAGAATCAGACAAGAAAAGAGATCCATGGGCGATAGCTCCGCCGTTACTGGAGGATGTTTATAATTTTGAGGATGCGCTGCTGGTCGGCTGTATGCTGATTACACTGCTGAAGCATGCGGACCGAATTAAGATCGCCTGCCTGGCTCAATTGATCAATGTCATCGCTCCGATTATGACCTCCAAGAATGGGACGGCATGGAAGCAGACCATTTTTTATCCCTATATGCACGCCTCCATCTATGGCAGGGGGACAGCACTACAGACGCTTGTTTCCTCGCCGAAATACGACAGTAAGGACTTTACCGATATTCCGCTGCTGGAATCGATTGCTATACATAATGAGGAGCGTGATGAGCTGACAATCTTTGCCGTGAACCGGGACCTTCAGGAATCATTGGGGCTGGAAGGGGATCTTCGCCAGTTTAAGGACTATTGCATCGTCGAGCATATTGTCCTTGTGAATGATAACCTGAAAGCGGTCAATACCGAGCAAACACCGGATACGGTAAAGCCGCACAGCAACGGGGATGCCTCGCTAGTTGGCGGCTATCTGACAGCCTGTCTCAGCAAGCATTCATGGAATGTGATTCGGCTTGCCAAAAAAGCTCAGTGACAGGGTGGAATCCCCGTTGTTTAAGCATAGAGGAGGCGGCAGGGGATATGTCTGAACGGCATGCGGTAGATCGAATATTGCAGCGCATTGGCCAGCCGGAACTAATACTGACTCTGAGGAGCTGCTTATCCTCCTCGGAACTAAACTCGCTACTTTTGGAGCTCTTGAGATTGAAAGCGAGCGACATCTCCTACCGAGAGCTGCTCGTGAACTATGCATCGAACCGGTTTTGTAAACCGTCTGAGGTAAACCCAATTCAGCTTAAGCAATTGGAGCTGGACGTATTACATATTGCGGAAGTGCTCAATTATCGTCCGGTCGAGCTTTCACCGGCCGCCCCGCTAGGCTCATGCTCCGTCGTTGCCCCCGCCAATCAGAACAAGGTGATTTCTGCTTTGCGGGGGACTGAAATCGTCGCAGATGCGACCAATATGCTTGCTTTATATATGTGTGAAGCAATAAAATCCGGTACAGTAAGCAATGTTGATGCCCCACTCCGGCTATGCACCACGCACCGGCACGTTCGAGCGCAAAGATTTGATATGCCCGGGCTGCTACCACATTTTCAATTGTTTTGCATGGTGACCTCGGGAAAAGACAGGGGTTCTTATTTATTTGAAAAGGAAGCTATCGTAGAGCATTTGCAAATGTATGAAACACTTTTTAACTTATTTGAGAACCTGCAGATGACCGTGGTGCTCCAACGACGCGGAGGATATAAGGACAGCAGCGGCCTAATCGGACGGCTCAGCGAGCACATACAGCTGAAGAATCCGCTGATCAAGGTGATGGAATCTGCGGAAACGAACGAGAATGCGTATTATCGGGGATTGCAATTTACGGTAATCATTACCGTGAATGGTCAGGAAAACGTGATCGGTGACGGAGGGTATGTTGACTGGTCACAGAAGCTGCTGGGCAGTAAAAAGGAACGAATGCTGATTAGCGCTATCGGACTGGAGAGGCTATTACCCGTAGTGCGTCTTATAAATTGATAATATAATCAGCATCAGCTACCCACGAGCGGGCAGCAAAATCTCTCCCCCGAATATGAACACGATTCTCATACGTTTCAACGACCAAGCCTTCTGAACGGTTCCCCTGAAGCGGTTGGTCGTTCCCGTCATATGGGTAACTCACTGAAGAGCTGTTAATCATCGTGAATCCATCTCTTACAAGGGTGGTCGGCAAGCGAAGCTCCCAGTGCGTGTGTCCCGAAAAGAGAAACACTTCTGGATACATAGACAGTAAATGTTTCAGTTCTTCATGCTGCACGACTCCACGTGCCGAACTGCCAGATACTGTGCCTGGTAAGGGCTGGTGCAGAAAAACAAACATCGGTTTCCTCTGGACATAGTTTTCCTGCAGCTTCTGTTGAAGCCATGTTAACTGAGTGGGGGATAGCCAGGCATCCTCGTTGTTGCCCGGATCGGATTGCCTGTATTGTTCTGATCCCAGAAAAATAAAATGATAACCTTTGATCCATCTATCATAATAAATACCTGGCATTCCTGTGTTTGACAAATAACGTGCTATGGAATCCTGATCTGATTCGCCATTGGGAAACGTATTTGGGGACCAGGCTCCCGCGGAATTGTAATACGCTTTATAAAATTCATGATTACCCATCGTATAGCATACCGTTTTCGGGATAGTGTTCTTTTGCATAATCGATTGCAGCTTTGCATAGTCAGCAGGACGCCCATCTCCAAGGTCTCCGTTAATAACTAAGGTGTCGAGATCAAAATTGTATTGATGTAAATCCTTCAGGGCGGCAACCAATTTATTCTGAGCTTGTTCATCCCAATACTGGACATGAATATCGCTTATGACGGAAAAGCTTATACACGGGGATTGACCAGATGCCTTCCTTAACTCTTCAGCTAGACGTTGGATCTCCTCTTGTTCCTTTTGAGCTGTAACAAATTTCAATCGCGGTAAAAGAAATGCTTCCATTATTTTCAAAGCGTCTTTCACACTTAGCAATCGAATTCACCCCCTCGGCATCATTTTTCTTGAAGCTGCCCAGAAGCTTTTCTTAGTTCATTAGCAAGCCGGTGAATTTCATCCTTATCCTCCTGCGAAGTGACAAAAAACCACATCGGACTTAAAAAAGTCTCGATCATTTTGTTAGCATCTTCAACACTCAACACTAACTTCCCCTCCTTAAATTAGCTGTCCTTAGCACCATAATATGACAACCTGACGTCGATGTCATGGACAAGGATACATGAGGTTAGAAAAATGTGTCAGGCACCCATCCTCGTATATTCTCAAAAATCGAAGTCTCTTTCTCCACAAAAAAAACGTCCATCCGGGAAAAAAGAACTCCAACGGATGAACGATCTTCGTGCGTCTAAACTACGTATTACGGTTTGGGGTAAACGATAGAAAGCATGGCTTCCACATCCATTGGATCATACCAATCACAGAGTATACCCATAACCGTACCGGCAAGGAATACCAGCCCAGCTATTGGTATTTTCATAACTTTCCTAAGGATTGCAAGGATCCGAATACATTTACTCCTCTCAAAAGAGTAGACCGCTCCATCTATCATTATTTAAATAGCTTGGGAGTAGCCGCGCTCTGTAAAGCGGCCGGAGATCATGAGGCGGAGCTGCTTCGTCAGCTGGCTGAGGAGCTGCGTAGCGATATTTTGCTTAAAATGTGGGATGAGGAATCGAAGTTTTTCTACGATTTGCATTATGAGAACGATGAAAAGGCGATGGTCAAGAACATCGTCGGCTTTTACCCTTATTGGGCGCAAATTACCGACGCTGAGCACGATGCCGGGCTCTTGCACGCATTTGTCGATGAAGAGTTCAATACGCCTTGCCCGTTCCCTTCGGTGTCAGCAGACTGTCCTGCTTATCAGCCTGAGGGAGGCTGGCAGGGGATATTTATCAAAGGGCGAAACGGCTGTGTTTGGGATGGACCGACATGGCCATATACCAATAGCATCGTTCTGGATGCCCTAGCGCTGGAGAGCAAACGCAGAAATCATCAATTTGACGAACGCTTCGGCCACTATCTAAGGGAGTATTCCATGCTGCATTATTCCCACAGGGACCTTGATAAGCCATATTTGGTCGAGCACTATAATAGTCAAACCGGAGAGGCACTTAGCGACGAAGTTGACTATAACCACTCATATTATATTGATTTAATCGTGAAGCACGTGGTCGGCTTGAATATCGAAACAGATCGTATCGTTTTGGATCCGGTACATATTGGACTTGATTTCTTTGAGCTGGATCGTATATGGGTAGACGGACACCAAATCCGTGTTACCTTCAATCAAAGGGAGCAACACATGCCACGAGGTTATCGTTTGTATTTGGATGATCACTTGGTGCTCGAGAGTGATGGGCTGAAGCGGATGGAATACCCATTGAAGGCAATGAAGCGAAATAACGAAGTTTAAGCCAACTTCGTAGAGGAGGAGCCGCTTGCCGCGGCTATCGACGGTGCAAGCAGATTTTGATTACCTTAAGGTGAAATATTAATATTTAAAAGGGGGGAGGAAGCAATTCCTCCCCTATTTGACTCGTTTTTCGCTAGAGTTCTGTGACTTCAGTGGATTCCACCATATACCTTTTTACGTATTGTTTTGGAGTGGTACCGTAAATTTTCTTGAACATCTTAATGAAATAACTTGTTTCCATACCTACCTGCACAGCAACCTCATCAACAGAAATACCCGGATAGTGTTGAAAAAGTTGAAGCGACCGCCTAAGGCGAATCATCTGTAAATAACGCCCCGGTGTCATCCCATATGCGTTAACGAACAGCCTGTAAAAATGCTGCGACGAGTAGCCGATCGCACGGGCCACATTAGAGAGACGAATGTTCTCATTGTAATGCTCCTGAAGAAATCGAGTGGCGATTTGAAGCCCTTTGTTCGAACGGTCTTGCGAATGGGCGGCGGGCTGCCGTTCCTCATACGAGTATTCCTTCTGTAATGTGATCAGGATGTTATACAAATAGCTCGAAGCTTTCCATAAGCCGTCCGGTTCATCGCTGTTAATGATATGCCACAACCGAACAAGATCCTCCCACAAGTTCATACGTTCCTCGTTGATCGTCCTAAGCTTGCCCAAGCCCGCAAGTGCGGCGATACTGCTTGCCGCTTCCCCCTGAAAGCCGATAAACCCGAGCTCCCATCCGTTGTCTTTGCTGCTCGGATAATATTCGTGCGGAACACCCTCACCAAGAAGCAGTACCGTACCCGGCGTCATGGACTGCACCTCGTCTCCGAATATGCGGAAGCTTCCGTACCCTTTGCGCGTAAATAATATTTGATATACAGGAAACCCTTTGGGCCTGTAAATCGGTTTTTGTTCATGACAGCCAATACAATAAACGTAGACCGGAGGCAGTGGAGTGGGGATTGAATTATTGGCCAATGTTAACGGCAGCATAAATAATCACCTGTTCCTGTTATAAAATTGGACGACTTACGGGTACGACACGCCAATAATAAATGTTAAGATTGAACGATTTTTTCTGAATATTGTCCAGTTACAAGAAACCGACTATCACCTATAATTTAACATAAATGATAGCGTTTTCAAACACCTATTCGGGGGGGTAAAAAAAGATGAAGTGGATTAACCTTGCATCTTCCATTGTATTGATCACAGCAGTTGCAGGCTGCAGCCAAGGAACAAGCACACAGGTTGACACGGGGAGTGCTGACAAAGGAAGTGCTCCACCGAAAATTTCAAACGAACCGATTACTCTTACTCTCTACCAGCACGCGGCGATGAGCAATGATGATATTGACAAATTTATAGTCCAGCCCGTACAAAAAAAATATCCTAATATTTCTTTTAAAATTGTACGTAAAGGGACCGGCCAAAATCCAGAGGATTTAGTGGCTGCAGGCATCGTCCCGGATTTGATCTATACGACAGACGCTAATACTCCTCTATGGCGAGACCTTGATGTACCGGAGGATTTGAACGCTTTGATTAAAAGCAACAACTTCGACTTGAACCGTTTCGATCCTGCCGCCATAGACTCCATTAAAGTATACAGCGGTGGAAAAGGGGCCATGTACGCTTTACCGGTCGCGCAAAACATCGCTGCTCTTCTTTATAATAAAAATATCTTTGATAAATTCGCTGTCCCATATCCGAAAGACGGCATGAACTGGGATGAGATCATCCAGTTAGCTCGCAAGATAACCAGAACAGATAACGGGGTCCGATACATTGGACTGAGCGGTGATTCGATTTCTCGTTTAGGCTATGGACTTTCTTTACCTTACGTTAATCCGGCTACAAACAAAGCGTCCATTAATAACGATAATTGGAGAAAAGCTTTCACCACAATGAAAGAGATTATCGATGTTCCCGGATTCCTGGGAGAGGATAAGAAAATCACTTATGGATCCAATGAATTTTTTAAGGACGGGAACGTAGCCATGTTTACCCAATGGGTTCCCGATTTGATAGCGAGTCTTGATCCGAGCATCGCAAATAATGTTCCATGGGATTTTGTCTCGCTTCCCAACTACGCTGAGGCCATCGGTACAGGCCGTGTCATTACCCCGCATACGATCATGCTGAATAAGCAAAGCAAATATAAGAATGAAGCTTTTGAAGTGATGTCGATCTTAACCTCCGATGAGGTGCAAAAAGAAATGAGCAAAAGCGGGAAAATTTCCGTTGTGACCACAGGGGACTTCCAAGCACAATATGGCGCAAATGTACCGTATCTCAAAGGCAAGAACATTGCCGGTATCTTTAAGTCAAAACCACGCAAAATTAACGACCCCCTTACTGAATATGACGTCTTAGTCCGATCAGCCATCGATGCTGCGGCCAAAGAATTGGCAGCCGGCAAAGATGTGAATACGGCCTTACGTGAAGCGGAGGAAAAGGCGAATAAAGCGATTGAAGAAAAATTAAAAAAATAAATCATTGGGTTACTGGGGAAGTCCATGGTTTTCATGGACTTTTTCGTTTTGCTTCCCGGGAGCAGGTTGCCGCCGGCAGCTCCCCCCATTTTTTGTAAGGGCAGTAGAGTTCAAATATAGTCGTTATTTATTGGCCGATCTTAGCCGGATTCGGTTAGAATAATGCTGAGAACTTAATGCAGCTAAAAGGGAGCGACTCTCTAAATGGATAGAACGATAAATGAAAGATTAATAGAGGCAGACATCGTTTCGTTGCAGATGGCAATGGAATCAGGTGCGTTATCGTCGGAGGCTTGCGTTCGCTGGTATTTGGAACGGATCGAACGACTCAACCCGAAGCTGAGAGCGGTGCTGGAAGTCAACACGGACGCTATAGCGGTCGCAAAGGCGCTTGACGCGGAGCGGCGGGAACGTGGAGCTCGCGGACCGCTTCACGGCATCCCGATCTTGCTCAAGGACAATATCGATACAGGCGACCGCATGCATACTAGTGCCGGTTCGGTAGCTCTTGCGGAACATTTCGCTGAGAGGGATTCGGCTGTGGCTGCGCAATTAAGGGCTGCGGGAACTGTATTCCTCGGCAAAGCTAACATGACGGAGTGGGCTAATTTTATGTCAAGCACGATGTGGGCAGGGTATAGCTCCAGGGGTGGCCTAACGCTTAATCCTTACGGTCCCGGTGAGCTGTTCGTGGGCGGCTCGAGCTCGGGCTCCGGAGTGGCGGTTGCCGCAAATTTATGTACCGCAGCCATAGGCACGGAAACTTCCGGTTCGATCATCAGCCCATCCTCGCAAAACGGGATCGTCGGCCTAAAGCCGACAATCGGGCTCGTAAGCCGTTCAGGAATTATCCCGATTACACATAGCCAGGATTCGGCCGGTCCGATGACGCGTACGGTCAGGGATGCCGCGATCTTGCTCGGCGCCATGACGGCGGCGGATCCGGAAGATTCGGCTATGCAAGAGAATGGCAGAATAGCGTACACGGATTATACGAATTTCTTGGACGCGAATGGTTTGCAAGGCGCACGAATTGGCGTTCCGCGGCATTATTATCGAGGATTGGACGAAGCCCGGGTAAAGATTATCGAGAGGGCGATCGCTTTGTTCAAAGAATGCGGGGCTATAGTCGTCGACCCGGTAGCATTGCCTTGCGAGAATGCGAAGTGGGACTGGGATGTGATGCGGTTTGAGTTCAAAAAAGGGCTGAACAATTATTTGTCTAAAGCAGGCCCAGGCGCATCCGTTCGATCGTTAGATGAGCTCATCGCCTATAACGAAGCGAATCACGACGTCGCGCTGAAATATGGTCAAGACACGTTGATCTGGTCGAATGAAACAAGTGGAACATTAACTGAATCGGTATATACTGAGAGTTTGCGCCTTAACCGTGAGCTGTCCCGGAACCAGGGCATTGACCACGTTATCAGCGAATATCAGCTGGACGCGCTGCTGTTCCTTGGCAACGAGGAAGGGCTAGATTTGTCCGCGCGCGCGGGTTATCCTGCTATTACCGTTCCTGGCGGGTACGCAGAGACAGGCATCATCGCCGAAGGCGGCTATACGACTAAAGGGCCGCAAGGAATTACTTTCGTTGGAACCGCCTACAGCGAGCCCTTGCTTTTCCGACTTGCCTACGCCTACGAACAAGCGAGCAAATATCGTATTGCGCCTACCGATCCGGCGTAGGCACGAATGTCTCGGGATTCTCCGACCTCAAGCATTCAAGAAAATGAGGGAGGTCGCTTTATTCTGTACTCCCCCTAAGCGAAATTTTTTGCACAAGGGGGGCTCCGGACGTTGGTCTGTTGAGCTCTCCTTTTTAAATGTAAAAAAAACGTGGGAAACGGTCAAAATAGCGGCATGGTAAACGAAAGCGTTTATGAAACAATAAGGGAAGTTCCAATTATTAACTAAAATATAGTAATCAGGGAGGGTTGTACAGAAAATACCTTCACGGAAGGAAATGAATGCGCTTCATCGCGGTTTGAACGAATGAAACGTTGAAATCTGATCGAGAGGAAGGTTGAATCATGGCACCCCAAAGGAAAAACATGAAAAAGCTGATCAACTACTTATGCATCACCTCCATGCTGTTCGGGTCGGTTGTCTTCGCAGCCCCCAGAGAAGCGCAGGCGGAGGAGATCTTTAAGACGATCACCATTGACGGAAGGAATGTAGATCCGCATAACCGGTTTAAGGGATTCGGAACAGTAACGGCGAATAATACGTCCCGGCTGATGCTGGATTACAAGGAAGAGCATCCTGAAGCCTATTGGGAAATCATGAACAAGCTCTTTCATCCAAAAACCGGGGCAGGACTTATGCATGTCAAGGTGGAGCTGGGCGCCGACGTGAATTCCTCATCAGGAACCGAGCCGGCCACCATGCGTTATGCAGACGAGCCGGCGGATGTGCTTCGAGGAGCAGGGTTTCAATTCGCGGCGGATGCCAAATCCATCAACCCGGACATTACAACTGAAATATTGCGTTGGGGAGAGCCACGCTGGACATGGAACGGCGCTGCGAACAAGGAATACGAGAACCGGTATCAATGGTATAAGCAAACGATCGATGCCGTATATCGCGAATACGGCTTTAAACTGGATTATGTCGGAATCTCTCAGAATGAGAGAGCGCAGAACAATAACGGCAAGAACGAATTGGAGTGGCTAAAATACTTCACTGCAACCATTAAGCAGGAGCCCAACTATGAATCGGACTACAAGCATATCAAGCTTGTCGCCGCTGACGGCTATCGCGATACATCTACCATTAGCCGCACCCTGCTCGAGCATCCGGATTTGATCGATGAAATCGATGTAATCAGCTCCCATTACGGCTTGACCGGCTCCAACGAACTAACCCAATTGCAGAACAAGCTGATCGCCGAGGGCAAGAAGCCGAAGGAGATATGGGTTTCGGAAGGAATTGCACCGATGATCAACGCCCGCTATCGTCAAAATATGGAGCCTCAGTATAACGGGCTTGGAGGAAAGGCAGGCATCGTCGACGTTACCTCGCGGATCATTTCCGTTTATACATGGACAGGTGCGGGAAGAAATCCGCTGAGAGCGGTATCGTTTGATTTTCAGCCTTCCGTCGCGGCCTTTTATGAAGGCTCAGCCTATAATCCTAAGCATCTGATCAGCGCATATGATCCGTGGTCCGGCTTTTACGAGGTAGACGGCGGTCTGCAAGGAGTCCGTCATGTCATGAACTTCGTCGGCCACGATGATCACACGACTCCGGAGAATGAACGATGGATGTATGTTCAGGATGCGACCTTCAGTGACGGCGCTTTCTTCGACGGAGGCGTGGATGTCGACACAAGCACTCATAACTACATGACCTTGAAGGATCCCTCAACGGACGATTATACAACGGTTTTTGCTAATAACACGAAAAACACGCGCAAATATCAGATCCAAGCGAAGCATCTGAGCGGGAAAGAAAACGCACCGGTTTACGTATGGGAAACGCGCGGCGCAGACGCAGGTCAAAGCTACGACGCGAACTGGTTGAAGCGGATCGGTAAGATCACGCCGAACAATGGTGTGTATGAGATTGAAGTGAAGCCGTATTCCATCGTGACGATCACTACGTTAGATAAAGAAGCAGAAGTACCGGGCTTCGGATATGCGTCGCAGCCGGTCGATTTATCGAAGGATACGATCCTGGGATTGCCTTACAAGGACGATTTTGAATACAATACATATCCTGTTGATGCAAAAGGCAGGGATTACGTCGGCCGCCGAAGCGGAACGCCGCGTTATACCACAGACCAGACGGCCGCTTTCGAGGTCGTGAGAAAAGCTACGAAGCCGGTGGCCGCAGGAAGCTCGCTTCGTACGGATCTGGACATACCGGATGCCGAAGCTCACGGTAATATGCTTCAGCAGAAAATCACCCCTGACATTATCGGTGCGGATTGGGCTGTATGGGGCGGAAGAGACGGATCGGCTTCGAACGGCAACCCGACCGCAACGCTGGGCGATCATCGTTGGGTCAACTACAAAGCGTCCTATGATTTTCTGTTGGACACCCATACCCCTGAAGTAGAGGGCAGAAAAAATTATGCCTTGCTTGGGGTACGACAGGTGAAAGCAGGCGGAGCGGACTCCCACGCGCCGTACAATGCGCGAGTGTTCTCCGACGGAAGCTACGAAATACTGAAGCTGGATAAGGCCGTAGCAAGCGGGACGATCGAAGGCTTCAACAACAAGATTTGGCACAACCTGGCCTTCGAGGCGAAGGAAAATGTATTTACGCTGTATCTCGACGGTGTAGAGCTTGCAGCATATACCGACGCGGACTCCGCTGTGATGGCGGGAAGAATCGCGTTAGGGTCCGGCTATTACGAAACGCTGATAGACAACCTGCGCGTGGAGCCGATCAAAGGCTACGCCTACGATTCGGTTAAATATGATAGTGCGCAAGGGAAAAAATTCGATACGGAAGAGCAAGCTTTACAGCATATCGATCGCTGGAATCCTCTCGCGTATGTCGGCAAGTGGAACTATACGCAAGCAGGCTATGCGCACTTCAACCGTACACAAATGACGGCACCTACGGATGTACCTGTCTGGAACGGAGTGACGGTAGGCTTCAGGGATACGACCAGGGTACCGGGGACCTTAAACAAAGTATTGTTTACCGGCAGCTGGTCGTCCAACAGCACCAACGCGTGGGGATCCGCGGGCACTTCATTTGAAATTACTTTTAAGGGCACCGAAATCAGGCTATTCGGCGTGACGAACCCGTCCAACGGTAAGGCGGATGTTTACTTGGACGGTCAATTAGCCGGTGAAGCGAGTTATGTGAATAACAGCGAAATTCATCAAGTGGTCTGGTCGGCAAAGGATCTGGAGGATAAGATACACACCCTCAAGGTAGTGACGAGAGAAAAATATGCCAGCTTTACCAAAGCGGAGATCGAAACGACGGACCCCGTTATGGCAGTGCAGAAGTTGGCTCCGAAGGATATTGTGAAGCTTACAGACGCCCAAGCGGGCAGTGTAGCTCAAGCGGTTTATGCAGCCGCCGTCCCGGGAGAGAGCGTAACGAATATCGTTTATGCTTATCGGAAGAACGGAAACGTCTGGGGCTCCAATGATACGAACGCTTGGGCGCACTTTAACGATGATCCTTACTTATACATTGTCTTTACCGGTACAGGACTGGATTACTTTGCCGGAACCTCCGTCAAATCAAAATATCGCTTTGAACTTGATGGCGTAGAGGTCGGGAATTATAACGTGAATTCCGACGGTGTGATGTACTCGGTCCGAGGCTTGGAGGAGAAGCTGCATACACTGAAGGTTTCCCTGGGAGCTAACGTGAGGCAAGAGGATTATATGGATTACCGTGGAGTCCATATTTATAGTACCCCTAAGCCGATCAGCTCCAGCAGCAGCTTGATTTACAAATTCGAGGGCTCGGGCTTCAATTTATTCGGAGCGACGCCGGATGCCTTGATCGACGTGTATATCGACGGTATCCCGATTCATGAGAATTATAGAATTTACGCCAAGGGAGACAGGCAGACATCGTATAGCCTCCGTGGGTTGAGATCCGCTAATCATACGGCCAAAGTGGTGGTGAAAGGCGGTACGTTTACCTTGGACGGGTTGGATGTCATCACGGGTGTCAACAAAGTGGTAGTAAACAAAGAAAAGCTCCAGCAGTTATACGATGCCAATCAAGATAAAGATCACAAGCAGTACACCAAGGAAAGCTGGAAGCCATTCCATTCGGCGCTGCAAACAGCAAAAGCGGTGCTGCACAATCCGAATTCCGGATTAGAGGAAGTGGCTGCTGCAAAAATCAATTTACAGACCGCGACCGCCGGTTTGATTGCAAATACAGGCAAGTAACGCTTGAGCATCGCTACTCCCGCCCGATTTAATGCGCGCGTGGAACAATGCAAAATCGACATGATCTCATTAACTGCCGCGAAATTCGCGGCTTTTTTGTTTTATGGGATGCGTCATGATCGTTGCCATCGGCGGACGAACTTTACCAAGCCGTTACGATGAATAGTAAAAAAAGATTCTCAAAAGTGAGTTCGGTATGGTAATCTGATGGAAATCATGTAGGATGCAAGAGTACTACTGAAGCCGGAGGTGGATCCATGCATATTCGAGTATTGAACGAATCGGATGCTCCATTGTACCAGCAAATACGTTTGACTGCGCTGAAACGAAGCCCCGAGGCATTCGGATCATTGTATGAGAAGGAAGCTCAGTTTTCCATGGAAATGGTTAAGGAACGCATAAGACCGACGGAGAATAAGTTTGTTTTAGGGGCTTTCGATGACCGTGGTTCTCTTGGAGGTATAGTAACCTTCGTTCGTGAAACCAGCCATAAGATGGCACATAAAGGAAACATTTTCGGGTTTTATGTTTTACACGAATGCCGCGGAAAGGGGTTGGGACGAAGGCTGCTGTTGGAATTACTTAGCCAAGCAAAAGCATATGATGGACTGGAGCAAATGAACTTGACCGTCGTATCGGACAATCATCCTGCTAAACGGTTATATGAGTCCCTGGGCTTCGAGTCATATGGTGTGGAACGACGTGCCTTGAAATACAATGGACAGTATTATGATGAGGATTTGATGGTGCTTTGGCTTTACCTTGGATTAATTAGCCATGTGGCCTAGTCACAGACCCGAACTCGTATGAGATTTCGGGTCTGTTTTGCTTTCAGTTAAAGAAGGAAAGAGAAATATTCTTATCGAAGGCAAAATTCGCAGCCCCCAAAGCGCCTCCAATGTCCATATACTGCGAGGTAGTCACAATGGTGTCCGCGGAGAGAGGACGCATGGCCCGCTGCCGCATCGTTTTGGTTGCGGTATCGACAAACAGCCTGCTGGCATTGGGTATGGTACCTCCTAATATAATCGCCTCCGGGTTAAACGTATTCAACAAATTCGCCATTGCAATCCCAAGATAGGAGGCGGCTTTTTTCACTACCATAGCAGCCATATCGTCTCCCGCCTCAGCTAATACACATACATCATGTGCTTTCAAAAATTGCAAATCCATCGATTCATCGGCGAAGGGGGAGGTATGCTCGTATGTACGTACCAGTCTTCGGAACTCCTGCTCAATCGCAGGGCCTGCCGACAACACCTGAAGACAGCCTTGATTTCCGCATGGACATAGAGGACCTTCCGGTTCTATCGTTATATGTCCGATTTCTCCGGCTCCTCCCATGGACCCCGACATTAGCTGGCGATCGATAAAAAAACCGGCGGCGATCCCCATTCCCACCCCAATGTAGATCATGTTACGAAACGGCTGACCGGCGCCGTAACGGCATTCGGCCATACCACGGGCCCGATGACGGTTAACGACAACCGTCGGCCATCCGATTGCTTTCTCCATTAGCTCCGCCACCTCGACATGCTGCCACCCCAAATCCGCGGCACTGCGAATAGCCCTGTGCTTCCAGTCAATGAGCCCCGGGACCCCCAAGCCTAATAAGGGAACCGACGAAACATCCAGACTCTTCGAGAACGATGTGATTTCATTCGAAAGGGTACTGAATGCATGCTCGGGTTCAAAGGAATGGATGGGTATTTTCATCACCTTTATCGCATTGCCAAGTAAATCAAAGGCTCCGAGGGTCCATGCTTTATGATCCAGGTCGGCCCCGAGTATCACTCTAGAATGAGGTACCAGCTCCAGTGTGGTGGCCGGTCGGCCCTTGGTAACCAGACGGTTCTCGGTTTCGTATACCAGCCCATTCTCCATTAGCTCTCCAATCGAGATGGAGATCGTGGCCCGGCTGAGTCCTGTCAATCGTGTTAAATCGATCCGCGACATACTCCCGTGAACCCGTAAAGCTTGCAGTATGGCTAATTTGCTGCCTTTCTGGTCTTTTAGCTCGATTTGGCTCATAATCAACACCCTACAGTGAGTTTGTTTAAATTTAGGAATAAGAATTAGCCTTCCCATAACATAAATACACAGGATCACCATAGGATAGAATTAAATAATTTAAAACCTTACAAAACTGGTGGTGGTACTCATTAACCAGTCTTGATGATTCAGAAACATTCAGGAGGAATGGATGCATGCTTAGAGGGATACCGCCGATCATTTCACCGCAGCTGATGCAGGTTTTAATGGAGATGGGGCATGGAGATGAAATCGTTCTGGCCGACGGCAACTTCCCGGCTGCCTCCTTGGCCAAACGACTCATTCGTTGTGACGGGCATGTTATTAAGGATCTGCTTGAAGCGGTCATACCTTATTTTCCGTTGGATTATGCCGTGGAACGCCCTGCTGCGGTTATGTCGCTAAGAGACACTGAGCATCCTCCGGGAATATGGGAGCAATACCGAACGATACTTCAAACCGGTCACGCCGATTTTGTCGATTTCGAATATGTAGAAAGATTCGAATTTTACAATAGGGCCAAGGAGGCTTTCGCCGTCATTGCCACAAGCGACCAAGCCTTTAAGGGAAATCTGATACTGAAAAAGGGCGTGGTCCGGAAGACGTCCGAAGGGGAGGGGAGAAAGTGAAAACGCGGAGGCTCGGAGCGTCTGACCTGCATCTTAGTATTCTCGGCATGGGCTGCTGGCAATTTGGCGGCGGAGCCTATTGGGGTGAGCAAAGCCAAAAGGATGTAAATGAAGTTGTACACTATGCGCTTGATATGGGCATGAATTATTTTGATACAGCGGAGGTTTATAATGAGGGAAATAGTGAGATTGCCTTGGGGGTCTCACTCAAAGGGCGGCGGCACAATGCTGTGATTGGCAGTAAAATCAATACGGCAAACGCAAGACCCGATTTGCTGCGCAAAGGCTGCGAGGATAGCCTTAAGCGCTTGCAGACCGATTACATCGATTTGTATATGCTTCATTGGCCGGTCTCGCCGTTATCGATTAAGCATTTTACAGGCAACGCCGATTTGATCGCCAATCCCCCAACGGTTCACGAGGTGTTTCATACGCTGCAGGAACTGCAAAAGGAAGGGAAAATCCGATATATCGGCATCAGTAATCACGGCGTCGAGCAGATGGAGGAGGTCCTTGCGACCGGCGTGAAGGTTATCGCCAACGAGCTCCCGTATAACCTGGTCTCACGTGCCATTGAGGATACGATCTTACCCTATTGTGAGCAGCATCAAATAGGAGTCATCGGTTATATGCCTCTTCAGCAAGGAGTATTAACAGGCAAATATGCCGATTTATCCGATGTGAAGCCGATGCAGGCCAGATCGAGGCACTTTCATCACAGCAAAGGGCATGGAACCCGTCATGGGGAAGAAGGGGCCGAAGCGGAGATGAATGCGCTGCTGAAGGAAGTGTACGAGATCGCTAACGAGCTGGATGTTCATATGAGCGTGCTTTGTTTGGCGTGGTCTATAGCCAATAGCTCGATTACTACAAGCATCGTGGGCTCCCGCAATGTAGAGCAGCTGGAGCTTAATACCCGGGCTGCAGCCCTTGACCTAAGTCCCGCCGTATTGGAACGGCTAAACCGGATCAGTAAGCCGGTATGGGATAAACTGGGCATCAGTCCCGATTATTACGAGAATAGGAACCATAACCGTATTCGCTAAGTGCAGGGTCAGTTCCATAAAGCTGAATCGAAAAGCTGCAGGTTCTTTTGTAAACGCTTTAATCACCTAGCTTTACAATAATATAAAAAGGATGTGCTGATCATGGCGAATCAACCGATTTCTTTCTCTGTATTCACCAAGCCTTGGAAATCATTATCCGTTTGGGAGTTAGGCAAGTTTGTAAAGGATTTGGGCTTCGACGGCGTTGAGTTTCCGCTTCGGGACGGCTATCAGCTTGAGCCCTCCAATGCGCATAAGCTTCCAGAGCTGGCCAAACAATTCGCAGATCACGGTCTGCGCATATTTAGTATCGCGAGCAGTACGGATGAGCGGGTATTTGCCGGCTGTGCAGAGGCGGGGATTCCCATGATCCGAATCATGCCATCCATTTCACATGAATTCGGGTACATGGAATCGGAGAAGCGTGAGCGGGAGAAGCTGGAAGCATTAATCCCTTTATGTCAAAAATATGGAGTAAAGGTCGGCTCGCAGCAGCATTACGGAAACCATGTGACCGATTCGATGGGACTGCTGCATCTGCTTGACGGGCTTGCGCCGGAATGTGTCGGAGCGATCTGGGATTCCGCACATGATGCTCTTGCGGGCCAACAGCCGGAGTTCGGTTTAGATATCGTATGGCCGTATTTAGCTATGGTGAATCTGAAAAACGCGTACTACAACCGGCTGAACGGGCCTGAAGCGCAGAACGCCGAGTGGAAGCGGTATTTCACATCGGGACGTCAAGGACTCGCATCCTGGCCTCGAGTGGCGAACTATCTGAAGCAGCGTGATTATAACGGAGTGATCTGCTTAACGGCGGAATACACGAACGAGCACGACGTTGATCGTTTGATTGGGGAAGACATCGTTTATGCAAAGTCACTATTCGAATAAGGGAGGTACCACCATGCCCAATAAAATCAGAATAGCAATCATCGGTGCCGGCCGTATGGCGAATTCCGTTCATTACCCGTCCCTAGCCGCCATGGAGGACGTTGAAATTGCCGCAATTTGTGATCTGAGTCCGGTGGCACTAGAGCAAACGGCTGACCAGTATGGCATCGCCAATCGTTATACCGATTACCAACAGATGATCGAGGAAGTCAAACCCGACGCGGTCTATGCCATCGGTCAACCGCACATGATGTATGACATATGGCTTTGGTGCCTCGAACAAGGCTTAAACTTATATATCGAGAAACCCTTGGGGATTACGATTCACCAAGCACGGGCCTTAGCTTATGTAGCTGAGAAAAACGGGTGCATTACTCAAGTAAGCTTTCAACGTCGGAGCTCTCCGATGGTCACGAAGCTCCGCGAGGAATGCTTGAAGCGGGGGCCTATCACCCATGCGGTGTGCCGGTTCTACAAATCGGAGATTCAGCCGTTTCTAAGGGCCAGGGACAGGATGATGGATGACACGGTGCATTCCATCGATACGCTGCGCTGGATGTGCGGCGGAGAAGTTGTCAAGGTAGAAAGTATGACACAAAGGGTGCAGGTGCCGGATATCAATTTCATTTCGGCCACACTTCACTTTGATAACGGCTCTATGGGCTATTTAATTAACAGCTGGTCCAGCGGCCGCCGTATTTTTTCAGTGGAAATGCATGCCCCTAACATTTGCGCAGAAGCCGAACACGAAACAAAGGGCTATCTTTATGCGGACGGCGATACCAAAGGGATTGAATACGATGCCCGTGAAATGGCGGGGGGCCAGGAGCTGTTTCAATACGGCGGCTTCTTGGCGAAGCATCAGGAATTTATCCGCTGCCTGAAGACAGGCACGCTGCCTTCCTCCCACTTTGGAGATGCACTGAAGACCATGGAAGTGGCCGAAACGATTCTTGCCCAAGCGATGCTCGCCGGAAGATAAAACGCATAGTTCTATTACCGTAGGAGGTGGTGAAAGTGGAAACGGCAAGTGCGAAGCAAGGCTCCTCCTCGATTCGTCTGATCAAATCCAAAAAGCTGCTACAGGGCATGCGGAAGGTTTGGCAGTTGTATTTACTTATGCTGCTTCCGTTTGCTTATATCATCATATTTAAATACTTTCCGATGTACGGTGCTCAAATTGCGTTCAAGAACTTTGTCGCAAACAAAGGGATCTGGGGGAGCAGTTGGGTCGGCTTCGATCATTTTGTCCGCTTCTTTGAATCCTACGAGTTCTGGAACATTATGTGGAATACGCTGGCTCTAAGCTTTTACCAGCTGGCTGCGGGCTTTCCGTTTCCGATCCTGCTTGCCCTGAGCTTGAATTATGTGATGCATGAAAAATTTAAGAAGACGGTTCAAATGGTGACCTATGCACCGCATTTTATTTCTGTGGTTGTCATGGTCGGCATCATCTTTCAAGTGCTTGATCCGAGAATCGGCATTATTAATGAAATCGTAAAATGGTTCGGGATGGATCCGATCAACTGGATGGGGGAAGCCTCCTACTTCCGCAGTATTTATGTATGGTCAGGAGTCTGGCAAAATGTTGGCTTCAGCTGCATTATTTATTTGGCGGCCCTCGCCAGCATCGATCCCTCGCTGCATGAGGCTGCCGTCGTAGACGGGGCATCCAAGCTTCGAAGAATGTGGCATATCGACCTTCCGGGAATTCTTCCCATCGCCATTATCCTGCTTATTCTGGACGTTGGACGTATGCTTGAGATCGGCTTTGAGAAAGCATTCCTCATGCAGAACCCGCTCAATTTAAGAACGTCTGAAATCGTGGATACTTACGTTTATAAAGTCGGCTTAGCCTCTAACATAGTCAATTTCTCGTATTCGTCCGCCATCGGGCTCTTTAAGAACGTCATTAACCTGATCCTATTGATTTCCGTAAATAGACTTGCCAAAAAAATCGGCCAAAGCAGTCTGTGGTAGGAGGATCCCCTATGAGTCCTAACATAAGAGAAGCTACCGGCGACAAAATTTTCAACATCGTCAACTATGTGATGTTATCGCTTTTTTTTATTGCTGTGCTCTATCCGCTTATCTATATTATCAGTGCGTCCTTCAGCTCAACGAAGGCGGTCATTTCCGGAAAGGTATGGCTGTGGCCGGTAGATCCGGGCCTTAAAGGGTATGAGGCTGTATTTAGTAATAAGGCCATTTGGAGCGGATTTGCGAACTCGCTGTTTTACACTGTGGTTGGAACCATGGTCAACGTCGTATTGACTCTGATGGCGGCCTACCCGCTGGCTCGGAAAGATTTTATCGGAAGAAACCTGATCATGTTTATCTTTGTCTTCACGATCATGTTCTCCGGCGGACTGATCCCCAATTATATGCTAGTTAAGGATTTAGGGCTGCTCGATACGAGATGGGCAATGATTATACCGTCGGCTCTTAGTGTGTTTAATGTGATCATCACGAGAACGTACTTCCAGACGAATATTCCGAATGAAATGCTGGAGGCCGCCCAGGTGGACGGTTCAACCGACTGGCAGTTCCTGACGCGAATCGTTCTGCCGCTCTCCGGTCCGATCGTGGCAGTCATTTCCCTGTTTTACGCCGTCAATCATTGGAATTCGTATTTCAGCGCCTTGTTATATTTAAAGGATCGGGATTTATATCCGCTGCAGCTGGTGCTGCGCAGTATCCTCATCCAAAATCAGATCGATCCCAGCATGGTGATGAGCGAAGAGGATCTGGTCGCAAGACAAGGCTTGGCGGATCTGCTTAAATACTCGCTGATTGTTGTCGCTACTGTCCCGGTATTGATCATTTACCCGTTTGTGCAAAAGCACTTTGTGAAAGGAGTGATGATCGGTTCGATTAAAGGCTAGAACAAGGGTCATGTCATGGAAATTAACTCAGGGGAGGTTAAGACATGCGCAAAAGGCTAGCATTGGTATGGACCATTGTCTTCTGTTTCTCGCTTTTGCTGTCGGCTTGCTCGTCGGATCCCGGTGAAACGGCCAAGGAAGGAGAGAGCAAAGAAACTCCGAATGCAACTAAAGTGAATCCGCCCGGCCAATATCCCATTGTGAACGAGAAAGTGAAACTGAAGGTGCTTGTCCGAGGCAATAGTCTGGTGGAAAACTTCAATACGAACGGCTATACCAAATGGCTTGAGAATAAAACCAACGTGCAGGTGGAATGGACTGTTACGGATGAGAAGAACTATTTGGAGCAGCTGAACCTGGCTCTCTCTAGCGGAGACCTGCCGGATGTCATCATGAATATGGGGATTTCGCCCGAACAGCAGATGGTTTACGGTGAACAGGGTGTGTTTGTATCCTTTACCGAGCTGATTGACAAATATGGACCGAATACGAAAAAAATATTCCAGGAAATGCCCGAAGTTAAGGATGCCATTACAGCTCCCGGCAATAAAATCTACAGCTTGCCATACGTCAACGAGTGCTACCATTGCTCAATGAACTTCAAGATGTATGTTTATAAGCCATGGCTCGATAAGCTCGGGTTGAAGGAGCCTACCACACTGGATGAATACTACCAGATGCTGAAGGCGTTCAAAGAGAAGGACCCGAACGGCAACGGGAAAGCGGATGAGATTCCTCTCGTCGGTGCTACCGGATCAAGAACATTGATCGACCCGTTCATTATGAACTCTTTCATTTATGATGACGGTATGAAACGAATGATTGTCAACAAAGACAAAATTGATGTTGTCTATAACAAGCCTGAATGGAAAGAGGGTCTGAAGTACTTAAATAAGCTTTATAAGGAGGGTCTCATTGCCCCGCAATCCTTTACTCAGGACGACGCAGGTCTGAAAAAAATCGCCGAGAATCCGGATATCGCCATCGCCGGAGCCATGCCTGCGCATTCGCCCTCCACGATTACGATCGTAGAGGGACCGAGCGGAAGATGGCTGGAGTACCAGCCTATCGCGCCGCTCAAGGGGCCTTCCGGCAAACAGACCTCGTTCTGGAATCCGTATGATAAGATCCGTTCGGGTAACTTTATTATGACGAACGCCAATAAGTATCCGGAAGTGACGATGCGCTGGGCCGATACGATGTACGAGTTCGAAGCCAACCTCTACTCCAACTTCGGGGTGGAAAACTCCGCCTGGTCTAAGCCACAGCCAGGAGACCTGGGAAGGGACGGACAGCCTGCGAAGTACCGTCTGCTCATTCCATTCGGTCGGGTGCAGAATGAAGGCTGGGCGCAATACGGCCTGAATTACCGGACGGATAAGGACTGGTATGCCGGTCAGGCGGTACTGAAGCTGCCGGATAAAGAGAAGATGTACTACGAGATTACAAAGAAGAACTACGAGCCGTTTATTCCGAGCATCAAGACGCTCGTGCCTCCGCTCTTCTTCCCGCCAAGCGATTCGCAGGTGCTCGCCGAGCTGGATAAAACGATCAACGATTACGTAAAAACGATGATCGCCCGCTTTGTGACCGGAGACGCCGATATCGACAAGGAATGGAACAATTATGTCAGCACCCTGGATAAAATGAACATCAAAAAATATCTCGAAATTTATCAGAAGGCTTATGATGCGAAGCTGAAAAAATAGATCCGGTACGTAACAAAGTGCAAGGGGTAGACGCCTGCCTTAGGTCTACCCCCTGTATGATTCCGACCGAAGGAGATGGAACCTAGTGCGTAATATTTTGGTTCAGATTCCCAATCATCAGCTTAGTGCTTTTCTTACGGAGGAAACCAAGACGGCACTGCAGACGTTAGGCCATGTGGAATGGAACCCTTACGACCGGCCCTTTAGCAAAGAAGAGCTTGCGGAGAAAGTGAAGGAGGCGCATGTCGTCATTACGACGTGGAGAACCTGTCCTCTGGACGATGAGATTCTGGAGCAGGCGAACCGGCTGGAGCTGGTAGCGCACATGGCCGGATCGATTCGCCCGGTGCTGCCGACCACGAGGGTCTTTGAGAAGGGCATCCGGGTGCTGAACAGCAACTATGCCATTGCCGTATCCGTCAGTGAATCGGTGCTGGCGCTCATTCTGGCACTCGGTCATAACATCCTTCCTGTCCATCAAATCATGTCCAGAGGCGGTAATGCCAAAATAGCGTCGATGGAAACCTATGAGCTGAGGGGAAAAACGGTCGGCTTGGTCGGGCTCGGCATGGTGGCGCGTGAGGTAATTAAGCTGCTGCGGCCATTCGGCGTGAAGGTGCTTGGCTACGATCCTTTTTTTGCAGAGGAGATGGCTGCAGATCTGAGCGTTAAGCTTTGTCCACTCCACGAGCTGCTGTCACAATCCGATATTGTATCGCTTCATGCGCCGAAGGTGCCGGAAACGTACCATATGATCGGAAAGGCGGAGCTATCGCTGATACGTGATGGTGCCATGCTGATCAATACGGCTCGCGGCGATCTGATCGACGAAGAAGCGCTGCTTAACGAGCTGCGAACGAAGCGCTTCAAGGCAGGCCTGGATGTATTCACGGTGGAGCCGCTTGCTGTCGACAGCGAATTCAGGCAGCTGGATAATGTGATCGCAAGACCGCATCTCGCCGGGGTGAATCCGGACTCTCGTCTCCGCATCGGAAAGCTGATGGTAGAAGAAATCAGGCGCTTCTATGCGGGTGAGCCCCTTGCCTTTGAAGTAAAGCGGGAGCAGCTGGCTATTATGACCTAAGATGGGGGGATCACGATGTACCGGAAGCTGCGATTGGCTGTTGTCGGATTAGGACGTGTTTCCAAATCCCACTTACCCGCGATCCGGGAGCTGGGCAATAAGATCGAGCTCAGAGCCCTCGTGTCGCGTGATGCGGAGAAGCTGAAGAACGAGGCCGCTCAATGGGAAGGCGTCGCAACTTATACATCCTTTGAGGAGGCGCTTCAGGATCGTGATATCGACGCCTTCCTGCTGCTGCTTCCTCACGATTTACATGCAACTTATACCGTTCGTGCCTTACAGCATGGAAAGCATGTGCTTGTCGAGAAGCCGATGGCGATGAACCTTCAGGAAGCAAAGGTTATGGTCGCCACAGCGGAGCAGAACGGGGCTGTGCTGATGGTAGGACAAAGCCGCCGTTTCTTCCAGCCTGTGATGGACTCCGTCCGCCGTGTTCGTTCTAAGGAAATCGGTGACCTGATCAATATCAACGCACTGCTGTTGGCTCACATGGATCAACCGGCTGCAGACTGGTGGAAGGACGAAACGAAGATCGGCGGCTTCATTATTCCTCTGTGGGGAAGCCATATCCTGGATTATATCCTTTGGGCATATAATCAAACACCTGTTTCCGTTTATGCCCAGGGACATTCGAATAATCCGAACTGGAGCGGAGAAGACGAGGCGGCTATCTCTTTAAGCTTCGGTCAAGGCCGAATGGCCAATATCTTAATGTCCTTTAACGCAGGCTGCCGTCCCACGGACGAAGAAGGCTTGACAGGGAAGCGGATCTGGTCCACGCAAAACAGCATCTATGACCGCTATCTGATCGGGCAGAACGGCATGCTTCATTTGAAGGATGAATACGAGCTGGAGCTGAATGGCGAGAAGGTGGCCGCTTGTGAAAGATCGAACAGCAATTTCGCATGGCAGCTTGAAGAGTTCGCAGACTCGATTAGGGAGGGCCGGGAACCGCTGGCATCCGGCCGGGAAATCCTGAAAGTGATGCGTGTCATCGACGGCTGCTTCGAGTCGATGCGTACCGGTAAAGTCGTTTCCATTCATGATGATCGGGAGGAATCAACTGATGAAGCCTAAAGCTTTAGTGCTTTCCCCAAAGTCCCGCCTGGATGAGGTTTGCTCCGACCTGTGCCGGAAGCAGCTCAATGACTATTTTGAAACAACGTGGAATGAAACCGGTCGGGATTATACGAAAGAGGAGCTCGCGGAGCTGATCGTTGATGCCGAGGTGGTCATCACAAGCTGGGGCTCTCCGGGGATTACAGATGAAATTCTGGAGAAGGCCGTGATGCTGCGAGCCGTAGGACATGCGGCGGGAACTGTGAAGCATCTGGTGCCGAGGCAAATCTTTGAACGGGGCGTTAGAGTATTCTCCGCAGCGCCTCGTATCGCATCAAGCGTAGGCGAATATTGTCTCGGTGCGCTGCTCGCCTCGTTACGTCATATGAGCAGCCTCGACCGCTCCATACGGGAAGGCGAGTGGAGACCGCAGGGATGGAAGGGCAGAGAGCTCACTGGAAGCACGGTCGGGATCGTATCCGCCAGCTCGACGGCACGCGCTTTCCTCAAGCTTTTGGCTCCGTTCCAGGTGAACGTCCTGCTTTATGATCCTTTCCTCACCGAGGAAGCGGCAGCCAGGCTTCAAGTGAAGCGCGCAACACTTGAGGAAGTAATGCAATGTCCGATTATATCTCTTCACGCTCCGAAGCTGCCCGCAACAGAACGAATGCTGACACGAGAGCTGATGTCTTTGATTCCCGACGGCGCTGTTGTAATCAATTCCTCCAGGTCGAGTGTTATGGATGCGGAAGCCTTCATGGAACAGTTACGAACCGGCCGATTCTTAGCGGCGCTGGATGTTTTCGAGAAGGAGCCGTTACCTGCTGATAGTCCGATCCGAGCCTTGTCTAACGTACTGCTGACTCCTCATATTGCGGGGGCCTCCGTTCAAGGTCATCTGGCTCTGATGGAAGCAGTCGTTGTAGATATCATCCGCAGCATGGAAGGCTTAAACAGCCAAGGTTATGAGGTAACCGAGAGAATGTGGGAGGTAATGGCTTAATGGTAAGGAAAATGTCAGTTCCGCCAATGGAATTGGTTGATTACGATGGACCCGGAACACAAATGTGCGCTGTAATGGACGCGATTGGAGAAATCAGCGTAAAACGTGCTTTGATTCCCGAGCCAAAGGAAGGCGAGGTTCGGGTCAAGGTCAAATGGGTGGGAATATGCGGCAGCGACGTTGAGGTGTTTCGAGGCGCGCGGGAGCCGGAGTTTATTACGTATCCAACTCGTCTCGGCCACGAGGTCGCCGGTATCATCGACAAGGTCGGACCGAATGTGATCGGGGTAAAAGAGGGCGATCATGTCGCATTGCGATATGTATGGGGCGCTTTTGCCGAGTATGTATGCTGCAGCCCCTTCTCCGTCAAAGTGCTTCCTAAGGATTTGCCGCTCATCGAAGGCTCACTCATTGAGGTGCTTCCGGGAATTCTTCACGCAGCGGAGCTGGGTGACATTTCACCGAATAAGAATGTACTTATCACCGGGCAGGGAGTCAGCGGTCTGGTAATGACACAGGTGATCAGCTTGTTCAGCCCCCGAAATCTGGTCGTCACCGATCTATTTGATGAGAAACTGGCTCTGGCACGTAAATACGGAGCGACGCACACCTATAAAATTCCACATGAGCACGCCAATACCATGGATATCGTAGGCAAGGATTTTCCTGACGGCTTTGATGTAGTGATCCCTTGCTTACTTGAAGGGGCAGGAATGGTGGATGCCATTCATGCGGCGGCTCAGAACGGCAGAATTGTCATGTACGGCTGCATTGGCACCTGCCATAAGCCGGTTGACTTCTTTAAAGTACATAAGAAACGGCTGGATATCCTGTCAACGGAACCGAAGAGGGATATCGATAATCGGCGTTATTTCGAGGAAGGACTGAGACTTGTGCTTGACGGTCTCGTTAACACGGAAGAGATGATCACACATATCGTGCCGCTGGCCGAGGTAAATCGCGCTTTCCAATTACGCAACGAGCATAAGGGAGATACAATCCATGTCATGATCGATTGCGAAAGCAAATAATCGTTTATACGAAAAGGTACAGTCTCTAAATGGAGGCTGTACCTTTTTTGTCGAATCAGTAGTGCAGCAACCATTGATATTGTTAATGAAACAGGTGGACGGGATGAAATAAAAAAACAGCAATTTACAACACCATTTCAAAATTTCACTTCATTGTAAAGGTACCTGCCTTCCCTTATGATGGAAATGTAAACGATTTCCGGAGGTGAAGGCATCAATGACCGAAATCTATGCGAGAGCTGAAAGAGCACCTACTCATTCAAAGCGGTCAACCATTACTTTATTCAGGCTGAAAGATTTGATAACAATTTACCTTATGGTAGGCATTCCTTACCTTCTTTTCGCGGTATTCGTGCTTTTTCCCTTGCTGTGGATATTACGATACGCCTTTTACGATTATGACGGGATTCGAGCGCTCTATGTCGGGTTGGATAATTTCAAAGTCCTTTTAAAGGACGAGGTTTGGTGGAAGGCTGTTTCCAACACACTCATCATGACATTCGGGTCACTAGTTATCGGAATCCCTCTCTCGCTCGTGTTTGCGGTTATTTTAAACAGCAGTATAAAAGGAAGAGTATTTTATCGTTCCGCACTTTATTTCCCCTGTTTGATCAGTGCCGCTATCGTCGGTGTCGTCTTTAGGATCATGCTGGCGCCGGACAATGGAATTATTAATGAATTACTGCTCTCCATAGGGTTCATTGATAAGCCGGTTTATGTGGTAAGTACGGCCGTAACTGCAATGATGACTTTGATTTTGGTGGAAGTTTGGCAGGTTATGGGTTACAACATGACACTGATTTTAGCAGGATTGCAAAAGATTCCTGGAGAATTGTACGAAGCGGCCACGATCGACGGAGCAAACGAGTGGCAGAAGCTTTACTATATCACGATTCCCCAGTTAGGCCAGATGCTGCAAATGATTATTATGCTAAGCTTGCTCAATGGTCTCAAAATGTTCGACTTGGTCAATGTTCTCACCAATGGCCATCCGAATCACGGTACAGAAACCATGGTTACGTACATCTTCAATTACTTTTTTGAAATGGAAGGGTACCGCGCACAACAAGGGTATGCCGCTTCCGCCAGCGTAGTTGCTTTTCTTATCATAAGCTTAGTGGCATTCGTTTATTTCAAAATGTCCAAAAGGCTAAGCGAAAACTAGGAGGGACTCCCCAATGAACACGGCAGCAAGTCCCGTAAGCATGATGTTAAACAAAATGATTCTGCATCTCGTTCTGTTAGCGGCAGCTGCCATCGTGTTGTTTCCCGTGTTTTATGTATTCATGGCTTCGTTCAAGAGCACTCAGGAGCTTCTGAGAGGAGGCGTGAATATGTTTCCGGAGCAATTTACCTTTACCAATTACGCCCTTGCTTGGAAAGCCGCTAATTTCTCAAAATACATGCTCAACAGCTTCATTTACGCTGGAACGGTTACGGTCATTACGTCTATATTCGCTACGATGTCAGGATATTGCTTACAGAGACGTGTTTTTCCGGGTAGAAAATTTATTCTTGGAAGCTACTACTTATCGATGTTTGTCGCCGGGGCAGTAACGATTTATCCCATTTTTTTAATTATCGTAAAGGCGGGATTGCACAAATCATTACTTGGGCTGATCCTTGCGACGCTAGGCGGCAGTCCTATTTTTGGAACCTTGCTGGTCATCGGTTTCTTAAACGGTGTACCGAAAGAGCTGGATGAATCGGCTATCATGGATGGCTGTGGAGTATTTAAGATTTATACACACATCATTTTCCCGATTATTAAGCCGGTTATTGGTGTCGTGGCCATGATTACGTTCCAAGGAACATGGAACAGCTACATGCTGCCGCTGGCTTTAACCCTTACGCAGCCTAATAATAGACCGCTTTCGGTAGGGGTGACAACACTCGCCTACCTCGCGGAGGGTCAAGGCGGGGCCAAATGGGATTTGTTATTAGCCGGCACATGTATGGCCATCATCCCCATTACGATTGTATTCTTACTGGCAAACCGCTATTTTGTCGGTGGAATGACAAGCGGAGCAATAAAAGGATAAATGCTAATATCCAGTCGCTGTAAGCCTGGATATTTCATTCATATGAAAATGATAATGGAGGGGTTACCGGTATGCACAAAGTCAATAAAGCGGTTTCCGTTATGCTCATCTCGACACTCGCCGTCCTGACAGGTTGTACAGCAAAGGAAATAAGCACCAGCAGCAGTGAAGTAGCTTCAAAAGAAAGCTCATCCAACACCCAAGAAAAAACAAAAGTGAAGCTCTGGTCACATCTAGGCGATATGAAGGATAAAATGACCGAGCTGGTTGATAAATATAATAAAACCAATAAGGACGGCATTGAAATAGAATTAAATGTCGTTGCCGACAAGTATAATGACGTTCTTAACATGGCATTCACCAGCGGGGAAGGGCCGGACATTTTCACCGTTGGCGGTCCGTCCTTAACGCTTAAGATCGCGCAAACCAAGTGGGGAGAGCCGTTAAATAAGTATGTAACGCCAGAATTTAAAAGCAAATTTCGCGATGGGGTATGGATAGAGAACAACAATGTCGTGGGCGGCCAAATCTATACGATCCCTGATCAGGCAGCTACAATTCGTATGATTTATAACAAAAAACTATTTAAAGATGCCGGACTTGATCCGGAGAAGCCGCCGACAACCTTTGCTGAAGTCAGGGAATATGCTAAGAAAATCAAAGCCGCAAGCGGCGGGAAGGCCAGCGGGTTTGGATTACCGATGGGTGACGTATACTTCACCGATGTCATCCTGTTTAACGGCATGGGGATGAATGCAGTCGGAAGCATGCGCGGCTTTGATTATAAGGCAGGAAAGTTTGACTTCTCCGTCTATAAGCCCATACTGCAGCTCATGGAGGATATGAAGAAAGACGGGAGTATGCTGGAAGGGGAACTATTGCTTAAGAGAGACCAAGGAACAGCCAAGTTTGCAGAGGGAAGCATCGGTATTATGGGAGCGGCGTCTTGGGATCCGGCCATTTTGGCAGGTTATAAAATGGACTTCGAAATGGGTGTAGCGGAATTCCCTACTATTGATGGGGCAGCCAAGGGCAAAGCATTCGTTCAGATGGGCTCGGGTTATGCCATGTCTTCAAAGACAAAGGATAAAGACAAAACCTGGAAGGTAATGGAGTGGATTTATTCTCCGGAATTTATGGGTGAAATGGTGAAAAAGGCAGGGTGGATCTCTTTAGTAAAGGAAATAGCGGACAATCCGAAATATAAATCCGATATCAAATATCTTGAGCATTTTGCGTTCAAAGCAAATGATGCGATTTGGCCGCCGGTCGTCCCAGGCTTAAAAATTCAGGGCGATAACCAGCAAACCGTATTTATTCAAGTCATCACGGGTGCCAAAAAAGCGGATGAAGCGCTTGCTGATCTAACCAAACGTTATAACGAAGCCTTTGACAAGGCCCTTGCAGAGGGCACATTTAAAAAAGAGGATTTTGTTAAGCCTGATTTCGATCCTTTAAAGCTGAAATAACCAATAGGGCCGGCAGTCTATTTGTTTCGGGTTCCGAATGCGGAACCCGATCCTTATTATAGAAGGAAGGAAGATGACAGGATGGATGCTTTTCGAAATGAGGTTAATACGATTATTCATAAAATAAATAAACAAATGGATATTTATGGAACAAGGTTTCCCCATTTGTCTGCATCGGGCCTTTATTCGAATGAATTAACGGAGGATGGCAGCTGGACAGGATCGTTCTGGAGCGGAATGGTTTGTTTAGCCTATTGGTATACGAAGGAGGATAAATATCTTCAATACTTATACAGGTATTATCCTGTCTACAAGCAGCGTTTACAAGAAGGGTATAAGGATCATGACTTAGGCTTTTTATATCAATTGTATGCTGTGGCGCTTTATAACGCATCGAAGCATGAAGAAGCCAGAGCGCTGGCCATCCAGGCAGCGGAGGAGTTAACGAAACGCTACAACTCCAAAGGGAGATTCATTCGTGCATGGGGTCCATTGGAGGAACCGGAGCTGGCCGGAAAAATGATTATGGATTGTATGATGAATTTACCATTGCTGTACTCAGCGACTAAATTAACAGGGGACCCAACCTATCTGACCATTGCGGATCACCATGCCAGCAGCACGTATCTGTACAATATACGCAGCGATTATTCAACTTATCATACATTTGATTTTCATCCGGAGACAGGAGAACCTCTTGGCGGGTCTAACGAGGGGGGATACAGTGATGAGTCTGCTTGGTCCCGGGGGCAAGCGTGGGGAATCTATGGGTTTGCGTTAGCCTTTCGCCATACGGGGCAAAAGAAATATTTGAAAGCCGCTTGCAGAATGGCTGACTATTTTATGAGCCAGCTTAACGATGATTTGATTCCAAACTGGGACTTCAAGCTTCCCGATAGTAATCATGCTCTTAAAGATACATCGGCTGCTGCAATCACGGCTTGCGGCATGCTGGAAATTGCCGAACTGCTGGAGGACGGCAGTTTAGCCTCCGAATCCTATCGATATGACGCCATTCGTATTCTAGAGAAGTTACGTACTTCCTATTCACAGGCGGGTAATGATAGGCTGGAGGGAATTCTCAGTCATTGCTATGCCAAAGGTGATCATCATTATACCATTTGGGGTGATTACTATTATTTGGAAGGAATACTGAGAGTATTGGGGGTTCCGGCACCCATGTGGACTGCATAATATCGAAACAAGACCATTGATCCTTTTCTTCCCTATTCGTATAATGAATCCATGTCATCATATTGGAATTTCCTATGAAAACCACAGCATTTTCAAGGAGCTAATACTATGTTTCGCACCGGACAGATGTCGGCCACGTTGAATTGGATTCATTCGTTTAGAAGGAAAAGCAAGTCCTTGTATGTCAGGTTAGTGATTTCCTTTTTACTTGCTATATTCATGCCCTCTATATTGGTTGGCGCGATATCCTATCAAATGGTTTATGAATCCATGGACGAAGAAATCAGTAAATCCGTTAAGCAAACGATCTTACAAACCGGTAACAATATCGTCTCTCTCTTGGATCGGGCCAAGGAATTATCGGATATCGTCTATATTAATCCTGTCGTACAGCAAGTGCTTAGCGAAAAGTCTCCGGTACCTCTTCAGCAATACCAGGAACATATTTACAAGCTGCGTAATACGCTGGTTCAATTGACCAATTATCAAAAACACTTCTCCGTTAAACTGTACTACCGTGATCAAGGACAGTACCCGTTTCACTTTGGTGTTACGGAGCTGCTGAGCGATACAGTCATACAGGATAAGCCCGACTTCAAGAAACTAGATACCTCCATCAACGGTACGTTTTGGACATTGGAGAAAAATCATTCCGCCGGTGACGGCGCGGAAATTGCGTTAATCCGGGAAATCAAATCACTTGATACCGGGGAATATATCGGCCTTATGTCCGTCAGTCTGAAAGAGGATACCATTGGAGACGTACTCGATCCTATTCAAATTGGGGATACGGGATTTGTATATATTGTCGATGAAGAAAACAGAATCCTATCGCATCATAATAAAAAGCTGTTACTAACTAATTTATCGCATCAACCCTATATTACTAAAATGTTTGGAAATAAAGCAGGCAAATTTATTGAAAGAGTAGATGGACAAGAGTATATGTTTGTTTACGAGACCATTGAAAAAACAGGTTGGAAACTCATTGGTCTTGTGAAGACGAATGAGCTGAAAAGCAAAATCAATTACATCAAATGGGCAACATTGTTGGTTGGTTTGCTGTTCTTTGGGCTGGCCATAGCTTACTCTGTACTGATGTCAAACAGACTCTCCAAGAGAGTAACGAATTTAATAGCAGCCATGAAGCGCGTACAGACCGGAGATTTCGATATTCTGATCAAAATGGATAAACCGGGTGATGAAATCAATGAGCTGTACAGACAGTTCTCCGTCATGTCCTTAGAAATAAAGAAGCTTATCGAAGAGATTCAAGCTACGAATATGAAAAAAAGGGCGGCTGAGCTCAAAGCACTGCAGCATCAAATCAACCCCCATTTCTTATACAACACGCTGGATTCAATAAACTGGATGGCCGCCTCCCGCTATAAAGCAAACGATATCAGCATGATGGTTACGTCATTAGCCAATTTATTCCGCTTAAGCCTAAATAACAGTAAAGATTTCATCAGCGTAAAGAAAGAGCTGGAACAAATCCAGGCTTATACAGCCATTCAAAAAGTGCGTTTTGATAATGCCTTTACTATTCGATTTGAAGTGGATCCAAGTATCTTGTCCCAATCGATCATAAAGCTCATTCTACAGCCAGCGGTAGAAAACGCTATTATCCATGGGTTTCGGGAAATTGATTACCCCGGGGAAATTATCGTGAGAGGCTATGCGGAAGAGGGCAAGCTTGTACTTGAGGTGGTTGACAATGGCCGCGGCTGCGACACCGTTAAGCTAAATGAGCTTCTCGCGAGCGAGAGCTTGCCGCAAGAAAGCGATGGCGGTTATGGGATCAGAAATGTCAATGAGAGGATTAAGCTATATCACGGCCCTTTCTATGGTGTCCACTTCGTTAGCAGCGAGCAGCACCAGGGAACCATTGTGCGAATCCTAATGCCATTCAACCATATCGGAGGGTCCATATGATTAAGATGCTTGTTGTGGATGATGAAAGGACGATAAGAGAAGGAATCAAAAACATCGTTCCTTGGGAAGAGTATGGAATTAAGATTATTGGTACCGCCTGTGACGGTGAGCAGGCCATGAAGCTTTGCGATGAGGAATCCCCGCACATCGTGATTACGGATATTAGAATGCCTAAGAAAACCGGATTGGAATTAGCAGAATATATTCGTTCCAAAGGGGATGACGTCAAAGTAGTCATGCTCAGCGGACATGACGATTTCGCTTATGCACAACAAGCGCTCAAGCTTGGGGTTACGGATTATTTATTAAAACCGATCATGCCGGATCAATTAGTCGAAATGGCTGTGGAGCTGAAAACAACGGTTGAGCTGGAGCAAAAACACAAGGAAGAAGAATGTAGACTTCGTGAACAAGTTCGGGAGAGTCTTCCGCTGTTAAAGGAGCGTTTCTTCATTGAGCTTGTATCAGGACATTTGACCGATCCTAACGTAATTACTCAGAGAATTCGGTTTTTGGGCATGAATTGGAGTAATCAGTGTTCATATTGCACTGCAGTTTTACAACTGGACGGATTTGAAATCGACGATGAGATTACCGAAGAGAGGCGCCAGCTGCTTCAGCTTGCGGTGTTCAATCAGCTCCAAGCGACGCTGCAAAAAAGCGGTGAGGTGTTTATGGTAAACCCCTACGAATATGGCTTACTTGTTCATAGTAACGAAAGCACGGAGAAAGTAGTTACTATGATTAAAGAAATGGGGGATGAGCTACGAAATTGGGTACAGTCCGACTGGGGGTTTAACATTACATTAGGAATAGGAAGTCCATGCGGGAGTTTACATGAGGTCAAAGAGTCATTTCTGTCCGCACAAGAGGCGATCAAGTATAAAGTATTGTTAGGCTCCGGGCAAACGATATATATAAATGAGATTGAGAACACAACGACACAGATGTGGCGATACTCGGAAGCAGCAGAAAAAGAAACGGTATTTGCCGTTAAGAATGCGGATAAACGTGGGATTCGCCCGGGGATCGAGCATTTTTTTGAAAACTCCGGAAATCCCGTTGAGCCGGAATATGTTCAAGTAATAAGCATGCGGCTGTTGTCTTCCGTCTCCTTGGGACTAATGGAGATCGGTGAGAATGCTCAAAGTTATATAGGATCAGAGCCTGAGCTTTGGGACCGGATCAAGAAGCTGAAGACCGTTCCGCAGATCCAAGCTCTTATTATCGCACTATTGGAGGAAGCGGCGGAGCAGCTTATGGTCAAGCGCTCCAACAAAAGCAGCAGAGTCATTGAAATGGTAAACAACTATTTGGAAGAACACTTTACGGAGCCGTTAAGCCTGGAGAAGCTGGCGGCATTTGTATACCTGTCGCCAAGTTACATCTGCAGTTTATATAAACAGGAAACCGGCCAAAACATAAGCGATACGATAACACTTCTTCGAGTTAACAAGGCGAAGGAGCTGCTGAGCGGAGGCAATGTGAAAATATATGAGGTCGCAAACCGATTAGGATATACGGATAGCCGTTATTTTAATAAAGTGTTTAAAAAATATACGGGTATGAATCTTACGGATTACAGACAATCCGTTGAATTTGAAGGGTAAACATCCAAAACTACGACACGAAATCGAAATCCAGTGTACTTACAAACGGTTCATTTATTCTCTAAAATGAAGTCATTCGCAGGAAAGGGGGCGAAGGTTAAGTAAGAGGGAAGATACCTTGGAGTGAATAGAGAAGAGACCATATGAGTTGCAGTGAAAGAGGGATTTCGCGAATGGTAAAACAGGCCCGCATAATCAATTCAAGAAGTTTACTTTCAAAGCTCATGATAGCAAGTCTTCTCATTCCATCTGCCGCGCAAACCATACCATGGAATGAAACCGCTTACGCGTTTACTGAAACCAGAGTGCCTGCAAGCGAATATAACAGCGATAGGGTGTCAGCATTACGTAACCCTGCCTTATCGGTTCAAGCCCCTTCGGATGAAGCTGCTGCATTCGCTTTATTACGAAGTAAATTTTTCAAGAAGATAACCGGTTACGATCCGGTTGCACCCTACGATGTCAATAATCCCTATGTAAAGCAAACCATTGAAAGCATTGACAGCAGGACCAGTAAGCTGTGGTCAACCATGAACAAAACGGACTATACATGGGATGACCTCAGGGAATCAAGTTTATCAGAAACGTTCCCGCTTCGTGAAATATCAAATCGACTACGAGCAATGGCCGTAGCTTATACAACTTACGGTTCGGCTTATTACAAGAGCGGCACACTCCTTCAGCATATCGTTAATGGATTGGAATGGTTCTATACCAACCGCTTTAACGAAAACACTACGGCTTATGGAAACTGGTATGAGTGGGAGATAAGTATCCCCCTTGATCTAGAGTATACATGTATCATGTTATACGATGAACTTTCACAGGATCTCAAGAACAGATTAATGAGCGCTGCAGCGGTGCATGCTCCCGATCCTTACACAAGCCCTACCACCGGCGCAATAAGTACAGGCGCAAACCGGGTATGGAAAGCGAAAGCCGTTGCTCTGCGTGCTATTGTTACTCAAGATGCTTTAAAAATGCAGGAAGCCTCGGATTCATTGAATGATGTATTTCCCTATATTACCACCACCGTAAACACACCATTGCAAGTCAAAGACGGATTTTACGAAGACGGATCCTTTATTCAGCATGAAGGCGGTCCTTATAACGGCGGTTACGGAAGCGGATTGATTTCGGATATTTCCGAGCTACTTTGGCTGCTGTCGGGATCGATCTGGGATAATACGTCACCGCAAAAAAGCAACATTTATCAATGGGATCTTAATGCATTCGAGAATGTACTGTATAAAGGCCAATTCCTTCCCTCGGTAAGCGGAAGATTTACAGCTACCCCGGCGTTTTTGAAGCCTACCTCCGGCGGCGCATTCCTACTGGCCTTATTAACGCAAATCGAAATGGTTGATAATCCGTATAAGGACATTCATAAGAGTATTATCAAAGCTAATTTAAAACAGGGATATACGGATTTATTTTTACAAAACTCCATCTGGGTCACGACGAAATATCAAGACATATTACAGGACCCAAGCATTCCCGAGCGCCCGGAGCAAGTGGGGAATTATCAGTTTTATAATCAGGATCGCGTCGTTCATCGCAGACCGAATTGGCTGTTTGATGTGGCAATGCACTCTACACGTACGAAAAGCTATGAGTCTATACATAACGTTAATACGAAAGGCTATTATACTTCCGATGGTGCAGCGTTCTTTTTCATGAAGCCCTCCGACTATTCGTTCAATTACCAGTACACAATAGATCCCCAACGATTGCCGGGTATTACTGTAGACCGGGATCCGACGATTCCCGATGGTGCCGGAAAGCATCAATATGCGAAAAAGGATTGGGTGGGAGGTGTTTCGTTGGACGGTACGTATGGCACGGCCGGTGTCGACTATCTTATTCACCACCATCCTAACGGAAAAGACCTGTCAGCCAAAAAGTCGTGGTTTTTATTTGACGAAGAAGTAGTATCCTTAGGTGCAGGAATAAAGAGCACATCGGGTAGAACGATTGAGACGATTGTGGAGAATCGTTTCCTGAATTCCCAAGGGAACAATACTCTTACAGTAGATGGCGTTCAGAAGCAGTCTTCGATCGGCTGGTTTGAGGAGATGAAGAATGTAAAGTGGCTCCATCTGGAGGATTACGGCGGAATCGTATTCCCGCAAGCAACGAACGTGAAGGGATTGCGTGAAAAGCGCACAGGAAACCTTATCGATGTGAATCAAACGGAGTACTCCCGTGCATTTGATGATTTTACTTCGGGGCTGCAGGAAAAAGACTGGACTTGGATACGTGAGGATAAATCGCACTACCTCTATACAGGTACAACGCTTGACATTACGATACAACCCGGTACATTGGAAGGTGCTACTAACACGGCCAAAAACGTACTGGTTGCTCAAGCGCCGCCACAAGACTTCTATGCAGAAACGAAGCTTACCTTTACACCGTCCGCTTTCGGTCAAGAAGCCGGGATCATTCTCTACATGAACGACGATAACTATGTCTCGATCTCCAGAGGACTGGTTAATGGAGGCCCTGGTACCATCGTTGCTAGCGAACGCAATGGCCTTCGTCTGACAAGGACGTTCCCCGATTCCGGTGAGTCTCCGGTGTATCTGAAGATAGAGAAAACAGGAAGCCAGTATTCATTCTACTTAAGCAAAGACGGAGAAAATTGGGGATCAACATTATCGTCCGTATCAAATGATATGTCAGGCAGTGAGGCTAACGATAAGCTATTCATGGGACTGTTTGCTCAAGGCGGATATGAGGCCTCCGTACCTGAAACGGTTGCAAGCTTCGATTATTTCCGATTCTGGAGTACGGCGAGCTACTTACCGCTGTGGATCGATCACGGCGTAAACCCGCAGAATGGAACCTACAGTTACATTACCCTTCCAAATCAAACTACGGAAGAAGTGAATCAGTACAGCAGCAATCCGGATATCGAAATTATACAGAACGACACCACGATTCAGGCAGTACGTGAAAAGTCACTGGGGATTGTTGCGGCCCATTTCTGGAATGCCGGTACCGTTGATCTTATTACATCACCGCAGCCAGCAGCTATAATGACAGGTACGAAGGAAGGCTCTTTTACTGTTTCCGCATCCGACCCCACACACAAGCAGGCCTCACTGAGAGTGGAGATTAATAAACCGGGGCTGTCTGTTCTGCATAAGGATCCCACCGTTGCCGTTGTTCAAATGTCGCCGACTATCATCCTAAATATTGATACCAGCAACTCTCTTGGCAAAACGCATAAAATTACGTTTTCAACAGATGATACTGCACCGGCACCCATTGAAGTTACCATACCGCAAACGAAAGACTTTTTTGACGATGCAACATTGAACGGCACGTGGAGTTGGGTTCGCGAGGACAGCACCAACTGGAATCTTGCAGAACGTCCGGGGCATCTCCGTATGAAGACCACCAACGGCGATATTTGGTTTGCGAATAGTAATCAAAAAAACATTTTACTTCAAGCCATACCGTACACAAATTATGAAATGGAGACAAAGCTTGACTTTCATCCGACTAAGAACAATCAATCTGCCGGATTAATCGTTTACCAAGACGATGATCATTACCTCAAAGTGAGCAGATCCTACACCAATGGTAATATTTACAGCTTCACCAAAGAGATTGCCGGGAAAGGCACCAACCAAACGATAGCGGATCCCATACCGGTAACACTTAGTGTTTACACAACGCCGGTAACGTCCAGCGTCTATGCAAACCAAACAACCTCGGACTCCATGTCCGTTACAGCCAGCGTTTATTTGAAATTAAGTAAAGAGGGAACGACGTACTCAGCATATTATAGTACGGATCGTATAAACTGGACGATCATTGGAAGCCCCTATAAGGATGTCACTTTGACGGCAGCGAAGGCCGGATTGCATGCTATGCACAGCAGCACTGCACCGAGCATTCCTGCGGATTTCGACTACTTTGTGGCGAAGCCTTTTGCAGCTCATGGCAATGATACGTTTAACGCGCCTACACTTGGAGATCAATGGAAATGGGTTCGAGAGGACAGCAATGCTTGGAGCCTTACATCTTCGCCGGGATCACTAAGAATCGCTACCCAAAGCGGTGACATATGGTTTGCCGGAAATACCCAAAAAAATATTCTTGTACAGCAGCCGCAGAGCAATGATTTTGAGATTACGACAAAGCTAACGTTTAATCCAACGCAAAACAACCAAGCGGCGGGACTTATTGTTTACGGCGATGATGATAATTATCTTAATTTAAGCCGTTCTTTCAGTGGAGGTAAAGGGTTTGTATTCATCAAGGAAATTGCGGGTCAAGGCTCCAAACAAACGGCAGTTGACACCATGGGGGATTACGTTTATTTCCGGTTGACGAAATCGGATAACACATATACCGCTTATTATAGCGGCGATGGGCTCAATTGGGTTCAAGTGGGTACTCCTTACAAAAACGTGAGCATCGGTAACCCGAAGGTAGGGCTTCATGCAATGCATAGTGGATCGGCGCCGGGTATGAACGCCGACTTTGATTATGTTACTTTATCATCATTTCACAAAGAAAATGGATCAACCTCATTTGCCGGTACTTCAGTGGATCCGAATTGGTCATGGGTAAGAGAAGATTCGTCCATGTGGAGCTTATCGGCCAAGCCGGACAGCATGCGAATTACAGCCCAAGATGGGAATTTGTGGGCAGCTACCAATAATCAAAAAAATATTTTGCTTCAACAACCACAAACCGACAGCAACTTTGAAGTAGAGACAAAGCTTTCGTTTGATGCCAGAGGTGATGAACAAGCTGCAGGGTTGATTGTGTACACTGACGATCAAAATTATGTCAAGCTGGATAGGTACTATTCGGAATCCGGGGATGTTGCTGAAACTTTTAACTCTTCAACATTAGACACCAGTTGGTCGTGGGTTCGACAAGATGCTGCCAAGTGGAGTTTAACGGCAAATTCCGGAAAAATGAGGATAACTACGCAGTCCGGTGACATTTGGTACGCGGGTAATACACAGAAAAATATATTACTGCGGACACCTCCGTTTACGGATTTCGACATAACAACCAGACTGACATTTACCCCAACGCAGAATAATCAAGCAGCCGGACTCATTATTTATCAAGACGATGACAACTACATTAAGCTGAACCGGTCCTATAGCAATGGAAAGTTCTTGGTGTTCTCGAAAGAAATAGCCGGAGCCGCTTCGAAGCAAACGGTTGAAGATTCGGTTATGAGCGATACCATTTCACTTCGGCTTACCAAATTGGGGACAACAATAACGGCTTTCTACAGCGTTGATGGGATTGAATGGACCCAAGTAGGAACCGCCTTTACAGATGTGGTGCTAGTCAATAGTAAGGTTGGTCTCAATGCAATGCACAGCTCCTCAGCACTCAGCATAAATGCTGACTTCGATTCTTTCGACATTACCAGGAAATACGCCAAGTCTTTCGCCTTGATTACTGAAGTAAAGGGAGTTGCGTCGATCCAGTCGTTCGGTGATCCCGTAACTGGGCCTGTGTATTTAAAATTAGCGAAGGCCGGAAACGAGTACTCTGCTTTTTACAGCAGTGACGGCCGTACCTGGCATGTTCTTGGTATAGCTAAGGGCATTGCCATTCCGAATCCCAAAATCGGCATTCAAGCTAGGCATGGTAACGTTATACAACCGATGCTGCAGGCTGACTTCGATTACGTTAAGGTAAAATACTAGACAACGATGATCGTTCTGATCAAATAGGACTCTAAAAGTGGTTGATAGAGGGGAGGAAAATAATTCCTCCCTATTTCATATTTGTTAGAAAAAGCTTAACGCAACATCAGTTTGCTCAGTAAACACCAATATCGGGGGAATTTATTGTGTTTTATTGTGTAAAATGCCAGACTATACATCGTGTGCGAGAGAGTCGAGAGGGTCAAGAAGTAATATTTTCAACCGGGTTCTTTTTTGTTGAAAGTACGAAAATATCGGCAGGTATATGCAATGGAGCAGAGCCGGTTGACGCCCTGGACAACAAATATTGTTGAGCATCATTCTCATAACAACTCACGCCCCCTTCAAATTTTGGCGAATAAGGACATAGAAACAGTTTCATTACCGTGAACGTTTTTTATGATATACTGAAATAGACTATACATCGTTTGACTTGAATGGCAGAACGGGGGATAACGGGTGGGGAAGAAGCTCTTTTTGTCGGTGCTGTCGATTGCCGCATTGGCTGGATTGGCGGGCTGCTTTGACAATGGACAGCCAGAAGCCGACTCTTCGAATGAGCGATCCGTGAAGGTAATGTTCGCCGAAAGCGCTTACCAGAAGGTACGGCTGGTTACGCCGATCAGCGAAGAGATCCGAAAGCAGACCCAGATCCGACTCGTTTACGAGGCCATACCGGCCAGCAACTATAATGAGAAAAAAAAGACGCTGCTGGCTACGCGCAATTTGCCGGATATTATCCAAATTGACAAGCAGGATATCAACGATTTTGCCTCAACCGGAGTGCTTTTGCCCTTAACGAATTACATGAAAACCGGAATGACGCCTAATTTTAGCGCTTTATGGAATAAATACCCCGAATTGAAATCGCTGACGTTAGACGGAGAGCTTTACGGCTTTCCGGCGATAGCCCGCAATGAAGCGAAGAACGGTTTCGGTCCGGTGATCCGCGTCGACTTGCTGGAGAAGCACGGATTGCGGGTACCGCGCACATTCGATGAGTTGCTTACGACTTTATCAGCGCTTAAACAGTTTTACCCTGATTCGGTCCCGTGGTCAATTCGGAAAGGAACGAATCACCTGCTCGAGACATCCGCTTACATGCTGGGAAGCGGGTACGGCATTTATTACGATCAAGACCAGGACGGCGGGCGTTATGTATTCGGTCCGGCTTCACCACAGTTCAAGCGGGTGCTCTCTTATCTCCGCCGAGCATATGAGCTTGGCGTGCTCGATCCCGATTATGCCGTAACTACGCAACAGCAATGGAGTGAGAAGCTGGTCGCCGGACAATCATTCTTTTTCCTCGACAATAGCGGCTTTGGACTGAATTATACACGAAGCGTGCGTCGAACGAACCCGGAGGCATCGTTTCAGCTCATACCGGTACCGGTATATATGCCGGGAAAGTCGAGAGCATTCTATTATCCGACGATTTCCGGGAAAGTATTTGCTGTCAGCGCCAAGACGAAGGACGCGGATACCGTCGTTAAGCTGCTGGACTGGATGTATTCGGAGGAAACGTCCAATCTGATGAACTTCGGTCTGGAGGGCGTTCATTATACGAAGAACGAGAAGGGAGAGCCCGTTTACTCCGATTCGTACGCGAAGTCGTTCAAGGATGCTTCCCCGACCCCTTACTATGCGCTCTACTCGGATTTGGGCTGCTGCCAGCTCGGGTTTACGCCGCTGTACTCCAATACGATGTCGCAATTTCAAATCGAGAAGCTGACCGGCAACTGGGACGAATTGAACGAAGAATATTGGCGGCTCGTTTCGAAAGACCCGGCATACCGTGAGCTCAGGCTCGACCCTCCGCTCACGATGCAGGAGGCACAACGTGTCAAGGAGCTGAACAGATTGTTGAACGACAAGCTGGAGCAGGAGTTCGACAAATACATAATGGGCGTCAAGCCGATTGACGAGTACGACGGCGTCATCGCACAAGCTATGGAGCTGGGAGCCGCGGAGCTGGAGCAAATCTATAATCAAGCGTTAAAGCGGTTTCAGCAAAACGGGTAAATCAACATGTCGACCGGAGGGGCAGGAGTTATGAGGTTTACCAACAATTGGTTGATTCGAAGCAAGGACCAGCGGCTGTTTCTGAAAATCTTCTCCTACTTCCTGTCTTTGCTGATCCCGATCGTTGTCGTCGGCCTTGCTACTTATTTATATTCCGTCGATATTATGAAACGGGATTTTAACGAGCGGATTAGGACGAATTTGCAAAATGCGGCAAACACGATCGACGTTAATCTTGAGGCTGCACAGGAAACGAGCCTCAATTTCTTTAACGACGATATGGTGCGAATGCTGCTAATGCCGAAGGAGCAGCAAAGCCTCGAGGTACGCTCGGAGATATGGCGGCTGCCGAAAATCATTCAGCGAAACGAAAATATCGTAAGCGATTTTACAGACCGGCTGTTTGTCTATATCGACAATAAAGACATTTACGTAAGCGGCGGCGTGAACCGGTTCGATTCGTTTTTCGGCAATATGTACAAATACGGTAAGTATGATGCCGAGTTTTGGACGAAGAGACTATCTTCAACGGATTACATAGAGTTGCTGCCGGTTTCAAGTGTCAGCCAGGAAGGCATACACGACAAGCAGGTGGTGCCTATCGTCTTTATGAACCGGATCAACAACCGGACGGCGATCATGGTGCTGAACATTGCCGTAGAGGCGCTTGCCCGGACTTTGAAGGGAAGCACCGTTTTCGATTCAACCGGCTTCCTGATTACAGATGCGAACGGCGAGACGCTATACGATACGAATCGTTTTATGACCGAACCGAAGGTGACGGAGCTCCTGGCAAGTCATCCGTTTAGCGAGTCCGGGGGTGGCCAAGTCGAATTTCAAGGCGGCAAGTACGAAATATCTCACGCGCAATCCGGCTTGTTCGGCTGGCACTATTACTCGTTTACCCCGTCCGGCGAATTTAATCGGCATACGTTTAGTATATTGTCGATGACCCTAATATTGTGTATTGTTCTCGTCGTGATGGGGGTTGTCTTCTCTCTTATTTTCAGCTTACGGATTTACAATCCGATTCGCAACATCCGCAATATTATTACGGATCAGAGCGAGCTGCTGAGGCACGACGATCACCCGGCGGAGAAAAACGAATTTGAACAGATTCAGCAAGGTATTCGACGTTTGACCGACCACCACCTCAAATATAAGCTGAAATACGACAAGCATACGAACGAATATGTGGAATCGTCGTTTCTGTTTCTGCTCAAGGGGCATACGCTGAATCAGGAGGAAATCTTGCGGGACACGCTGGCGACGGAATTCGGCTTCAGCCGTTCCGGCTATGTCTGCTGCGCCGTTCACTTTGATTTAAAGGAAGCGTTCTATCAGCATATTCAGGACACCGACCGGCTGTATGTGATGAACGGGGTCAAAAAGATTTTGTGGACGCTGCTTGGCGCCAAGGTCCCCTCGTATGTACTGGAATACCGTCAAAACCTGTTCGTCGGCATTGTTAACATTGAGCATCCGAACGAGGCGGAACAGCTGCACGGGGCTTTTCGCCAAATGCTGGATATTTTCCGCTACGATATTCACATGTATTACGACATTACCATTGGCATCGGATCGTTCTATACCGGAATTAACGAAATCGGCTCCTCCTATAACGAGGCGATGACGGCTATCGGTAAGAGGAACGGCGAAGAGCGGTTCCAGGTAGTTGACTCGAACGAGCTGCAAATCGAGAACCGGTTCGTGTATTCCTTTTTTGACGAGCAAAAAATCTTGAATCATCTGAAGCTGGGCGATCAAGCGGGAGTTGAGTCGATCGTCAAGGAGATCGTAGACTCGAATGTGAGCCGAAGTATCTCCTACGAATATCTGTTGCTGCTATTTAAGGAGCTGTATATGACCGGGGTTCGTTTTCTGGTGGAGCGGGGTATCGACGTAAACCAGCTGGACTCGGGAGAGACGCGGGAGACGTTGACCGATGCGCACCGCGGCGATTCGTTTATCGGGGCCAGTCAGCTGCAGGAGGCGCTGCACAGCTTTTACCGGAGTATTGTGGAGGCCACGAAACCGGAAAGCGGGTTGAAATCCGGCAATCTCGTTTCGCTGATCGAGAAGTATATTCAGGAAAATTACACGAAAGATTTGGGTCTGGAGCAAATATCCGGCGAAATGGGAGTATCGGTCAAATACGTATCACGTGTGTTTAAGGAAAAGACAGGCACGAACCTGACTGATTACATTACCCAGGTCAGGCTGGAGAAGGCGAAGGAGCTGCTGATCCAAACCGATATGCGTGTCAACGACATCGCCGAGCAGACAGGCATTCCGAGCCGGACGACCTTTCTGCGTGTATTCAAGAAGGCGGAGGGCGTCGCTCCGAACGAATACCGGACCATTCATCGCCAGCAGCCGTAATGCGCCTGCTCAATCCGAACTGCATACTTATCGTTTAACCGCCTCGCGGCATGATCCGCGGGGCGGTTATTTGCGTTCACAGCCGCGCCGCACAAGGGCTGGAGACGGTTTGTGGGACATTTGCACTCCGGTAGAAAGATGAATCATCGCCCCGCAAAGGGGAAAATTGGAGCGTCCGTTCCGGTATCGGTGCTTTTCAGCCGCTTGGCGCCGCCCCTATAATCGGACTCATGGAACGCATCATCAATTAGGGGGGATTCCTATTAGGCAGTCCAATCTTCAGCAGGCCGTTCGCATATCCAAAGGAAGCGCGTTCCAGTCCTTCCTCCGTCATGTGAAAAGAAGCCGCTACATGTACATCATTTTTTTTCTTCCGCTTACTTATTACATCCTGTTTCATTATTGGCCCATGTACGGCATCATCATTGCATTCAAGGATTACAACATTGTGAAGGGCATCACGGGAAGTCCTTGGATCGGAACCGTCCACTTTCAAAAGTTCCTCCAGGACCCTTACTTCTGGAAGCTCGTCCGTAACACGCTGCTTATCAACGTATACGAGCTGTTCTGGGCGTTTCCGGCGCCGATCATACTGGCGCTGCTGCTTAACGAGCTGAAGCATGCGAGGCTGAAGAAGTTTGTGCAAAGCGTCAGCTATTTGCCGCATTTTATATCGACTGTCGTCGTGTGCGGGATGATCGTCAATTTCCTGACGACGGACGGCTTGATCAACCAGCTGGTCGTCTGGCTCGGAGGGCAGCCGATCCAGTTTCTGATGCAGCCGGAATATTTCCGGACGATCTTTATATCGTCGGGCATTTGGCAGAGTATCGGATGGGGCTCGATCATTTATTTGGCGGCGCTGACCGGCGTGGACGAAGAGCTGTACGATGCAGCCAAGATGGACGGGGCGAACCGCTGGAAGCAGCTGCTGCACATTACGCTGCCGGGAATAGCGCCTACCATTTCCATTATGCTCATTCTGAACGTCGGCAGGCTGATGAACATCGGCTATGAAAAAATTATTTTGCTGTACAACGGCTCGACCTACGAAACGGCGGACGTAATCTCAACCTATGTCTACCGGAGAGGCTTGCTCGGCGCGGACTTCAGCTACGCGACGGCGGTCGAGCTGTTCCAGGCCGTGATCGGTTTGGTCCTGCTCGTATGGGCCAACCGCATGTCCAAAAAAATTAACGATACCGGGCTTTGGTAACGGGAGGCGGCCATGAACAAGCATACTTCATTCGGATCCAGATTGTTCGACAGCGTAAACATCCTACTCCTGCTCTTGCTTGTTTTTATTACATTGTATCCGATGTATTACATCTTTATCGTATCGATCAGTGACGGCAATCTGGTGACACGGGGTGTCATCAAGTTTTTCCCGAGGGACATTACGCTCGACGCATACCAAATCGTCCTTAACAATCCGGCGATCTGGAAGGCGTACGGCAATACGCTGTTGTACACCGCGCTCGGGACGACGATCAACATCATTATGTCCGCGCTTTGCGCGTATCCTCTTTCCCGGCGGGATCTGTACGGACGCAACATGTTTATCTTGATGGTCGCACTAACCATGTTTATCAACGGTGGGTTGATTCCTCTGTATCTGGTCGTCCAGAAGCTCGGGTTGATCGACACCATGTGGGCGCTTCTGCTGCCTCCGGCCATCAATACGTTCAATATGATTATTATGAAAACGTACTTCGAGGGCATTCCGGTTGCGCTGCAGGAATCGGCTTATTTGGACGGGGCCAATGAAATTCAGGTGCTGTACAAAATCATTCTGCCGCTGTCGCTGCCGGTGATGGCGACCATGGTGCTGTTCTATGCTGTGCATCATTGGAACAGCTTCTTCCCGGCGCTGATCTATCTGAACGACAGCAGCAAGTTTCCGGTGCAGGTGCTGCTGCGCAATATTGTTATCGCTGGAGAATTCGCCGATCAGACGTCGGTCATCGGAAGCTCTACGTCGGGCTTCCGGGTCGTGGCGACGAACTATAAATTCGCAGTCATCATTATTACCGTGCTTCCGATTCTTATCGTTTACCCGTTCCTGCAAAAGTATTTTGTCAAAGGCGCTATGGTCGGAGCACTGAAAGGGTAAGAAGGCATACGCGAGAGGGGGAATGCTTGGCAAAGAAAGTAGGCTTCATGTCAGTCAAAGAACATACACACCAATAGGGAGGTTCTTGTATGGATAAAAAATGGACAAAATGCATATCCGTATCGTTAGTAACCATCATGATGTCGGGCAGTATCATCGCATGCTCCGAGGGCAACAACGGTTCGTCCGGCAATGCCGGCAACACCCCGCAGAACGGTGGGACTCCTGCCGCAAGCGGTAAAATCTCGGAGAAGGAGCGCGAGGTCGTCGTCACGTTCCCGGAGCATCCCAACCAGCCGGTCAAAAACATGGCGTTCGTGCAGCAGGAAATATTGAAGCAGACGAACATCAAACTGAAATTTGAAACGGTGCCGAACAGCAACTACAGCGACAAGAAAAAAGTGCTGCTCGCCACCAACAACCTGCCGGATATTATTCAAATCGATATGGCTGACGTCAACAATTTCGGATCGGTCGGCGTGTTTCTTCCGCTAAAGCAGTATATGGATAAAGGACTGATGCCGAACTTCAAAAAGTTCTGGGATCAGTACCCTGACATCCACAAGATGACGGCGGAGGGAGAGCTGTACGGCTTTCCGGCTATCGGGCGCAACGAGCTGAAAAACGGCTTCGGTCCGATTATTCGCGTGGATCTGCTGCAGAAGCACAATTTGCCGATCCCCAAAACGGCTGATGAGCTCTTAAACGTATTGGCTGAGCTGAAGAAGCTGTACCCCGATTCGACACCGTGGTCGGTGCGGAAAGGCAGCGGCCCGATCCACCAGCTGTTCAAAACGATGGCGTACCCGCTCGGCTCCGGGGTTGGCGGCGGTAACGGCATTTATTTTGACAAGGATGTCAAAGGCGGAAGCTACGTCTTCGGACCGGCAACGCCGGAATTTAAGGAAGTGCTAGCTTATTTCAACAAGGCATATACGATGGGTGTTCTCGATAGAGACTACGCGGTTGCGACACAGCAGCAATGGACGGAAAAGCTGACCAGCGGCAAATCGTTCTTCTTCTGGGATAACAGCGGCTTCTCGATGGATTATACGAGCCAGCTGAAGAAAGCGGTTCCGGACGGAAAATTCCAAATCATTCCGATCCCCACGAACAAAACCGGCAAAGCGAGAGCGGAATTTTATGCAACTACGATTACGGATAAAATGTTCGCCATCAGCTCGAAGGCGAAGGACCCGGAAACACTCATCAAGCTGCTCGATTGGATGTATTCGGAGAAGGCGTCCAACCTGATGAGCTACGGAATCGAAGGCGTCCACCACACGCTGGATGAGAAAGGGCAGCCGAAGCTGAAGGCCGATTATGTCTCCAAGTTCAAGGATGGACAGCCGACCCCGTTCTACGCGATGTATTCGGATTTGGGCTCGGGCAAGCTGAGCTTTACGCCATGGTTCGCCAATATGGATCCGCAGGTGCAGGCGGAGAAGCTGCTCGGCAGCTGGAGTCCGCTGCATGAGGAATATTGGAAGATCATTGCAGACGACAAAGCGTACCACGATCCGTATATGGATCCGCCGCTTACGAAGGAGGAGTCGACCCGCGTGAAGGAGCTGCTCGTCTCGCTCAATACGATGCTGGAGCAGGAGTACGACAAGTTTATTATGGGCGTCAAGAAGATCGACGAATACGACGCGATTATGAAGAAAGCCCGCGATTCCGGTGCGAACGAGATCGAGAAAATTTATAACACGGCACTGGCGCGCGTGAAAAAATAACATGGTGAACCGTGAAAGCGGCGTCCGGCATGTCGTCCTTCCCTGAGGACGGCGAGACGGCGTCGCCTTCGCTACAGCAGGCTTATAGGGAGGATATGAATGAAAACAACTGTGAATACGATAAACAAGGGCGTATGGCCCACGATGATTACGCCCTTCACCGATTCGAACGAAGTCGATTACACTGCCCTGGAGCAGCTGGTCGAGTGGTACATTCGGCAGGGGGTGGACGGATTGTTCGCCGTATGCCAGTCGAGCGAAATGTTCTTCCTGACGCTGGAGGAGCGCAGATCGATCGCCCGTTTCGTGGTGGAAAAGGCGAAAGGCCGCGTCCAGGTCATCGCTTCGGGCCATGTTTCGGACTCGATCACAGACCAGATTACGGAGCTGCAGGCGATGGCTTCCACCGGCGTGCAGGCCGTTGTGCTTGTCAGTAACCGGCTTGCCTCGGCGGAGGAATCCGACGACGTCTGGAAGGCGAATGCGGAGAAGCTGCTGCAGGCGGTGCCGGACGTTCCGTTCGGCATTTACGAATGCCCATACCCGTACAAACGGCTGATCTCGCCCGAGCTGCTGGGCTGGTGCGCGGATACGGGCCGGTTTCTGTTCCTGAAGGATACCTGCTGCCATACGGAGCAGATCGGGCTCAAGCTGAATGCTGTAAGAACCAGCCACTTGAATATTTACAACGCCAATACGGCCACTTTGCTGGAGACCCTAAAGCTCGGCGTACAAGGGTACAGCGGCATTATGGCCAATTTTCACCCGGATTTATATGTCAGGCTGATTGAATTACAAGATCGTTTACCTGAAGCGGCGGAGCGGCTGCAAAGTTTTCTCGGCTTATCGTCGGTGATTGAAAATCAGCTGTACCCGGTGAATGCCAAATACTATTTGCAATTGGAAGGCTTGCCGGTCGGGCTTCATACGCGGACCAAGGACAGTACGAAGCTGACCTATTCGAACCGCCGGGAAGTGGAGCAGCTGTACGCCTTGACGCAGCAGTATCGCGAGCAATATGAGAGCCTACGAAAGGGGAGTGTGTGAACGATGAAGCTGAAAAGTAAGCTGAAGCAATTTTTATTCGAGGAGGAGCGTCCGTTTCATAATTGCCATGCGTCAACGGTCGTTGCTTTGCCGAACGGCGATCTGCTGGTCGCCTACTTTGCCGGTTCTCTTGAGGGGGAGCCGGATGTCGCCATCTGGTGCTCAAAGCGGACCGACGGCGTCTGGTCGGCTCCCTACAAGGTGGCTGACGAGGAAGGGCTCGTGCATTGGAATCCGGTATTGTTCCGCAGTTGCGAAGGCCGGATTGTTCTGCACTATAAGGTCGGGAAGCCGATTGCAGATTGGTATACTCGAGTCATCGTCTCGGACGATGACGGGGAAACGTGGAGCGAGCCGGCTGAGCTTGTACCGGGAGATCGGGTCGGGGGCCGCGGTCCGGTGAAGAACAAGCTGATCGAGCTGCACGACGGTACATGGCTGGCACCGGCTTCGCTGGAGAGGGGCGGTTGGAGCGTCTTCGCCGATTTGTCTTACGATCAGGGGGCGACCTGGACGATGAGCGAGCCGGCCCCGATCGTGCGGAGCACGGACGAAGTGCCGACAGAGGTCAAGGCGAAGCATATGGTTCGGGGTGCAGGGCTGATTCAGCCGACCGCGTGGGAATCGGAGCCCGGCCAGGTGCATATGCTGATGCGCAGCACGTCCGGATTTATTTATCGCAGCGATTCGAACGATTCCGGGCGCACCTGGTCGACCTGCTACAAGACGTATCTGCCGAACAATAACAGCGGCATCGATTTGGCGAAGACGGATGACGGCACGCTCGTTCTCGCCTACAACCCGGTCGGCATGTACAAGGGACCTCGTATGCCGCTAATGCTCAGCTTCTCGACAGACAACGGAGAAACGTGGGAGGAGCTGCTGGCGCTGGAAGGCGAGTATACGACGTATAAGCTGCCGATTGAGCCGGGCGAATTTTCGTACCCCGCGGTGATCGCGGACGGCAACCGGATCTATGTGACGTACACATGGAAACGTCAACGGATCGTCTGCTGGAGTCTGGAGCTGGAAGCCTAATTCCATGGAAGGAGGAGACGACAGCGTGACGGATTGGAAACGGGTAAAGGAACAGTTCCGGGAGCCTGCGATCACCCTAAGATCCGTGCCTTTCTGGGCTTGGAACGACGAATTGGAGCGGGAGGAGCTGGTTCGGCAAATAGCCGATATGCATGAGAAAGGAATGGGCGGATTTTTCATGCATTCGCGCGATGGTCTGGAGACGCCTTATTTGGGCGAGGCGTGGATGGATTCTGTCCGTACGGCCGTGGAGCAGGCCGGACAGCTCGGCATGAAGGCGTGGCTGTACGACGAAGACCGCTGGCCGTCGGGAACGGCGGGCGGCAGCGTGCCGGCTAGAGGCGATGCCTTCCGCTCCAAGGGGCTGACCCTCGAGGTAGCCACGGGGGAATATGAGAACGACGGTCGTATCGCGGCGGTATTCCGCGCCGTTATCGACGGCCTGGAGTTGATTCGCTGCGAGCGTGTACCTGACAGCGAGCGAAAGACGGGCGTAGGCAGGTTAAAGGAAGGCGAGGTCTTTCTTATCTTCCGGATCGAGGTGTCGGCCGCAAGCGAATGGTTTAATGACGAGTCTCCCCCCGACAACTTAAATCCAGATACGATTCGGGCTTTTATCGAATCGACGTACGAGGTGTATAAAGCGGAATTCTGCGAGCATTTCGGGAACACGATCGCCGGGGTGTTTACCGACGAGCCGAGCGTGCACGACCGCAATTCGCGGTATACGCCGGGACGCGGCTGGATTCCGTGGACGTATTCGTTCCCGGACTATTTTGCCGGCAAACGCGGATACGATCCGCTCGATACCGTGCCTTACCTGTTTTTTGACGGGGAGCTGTCCCCGGCGGCCCGGCATGATTACTGGCGGACGGTTTCGGATCAGTTTTGCGACGCCTACTCCCGGCAGCTCGGAGAATGGTGCGAGGAGAATGGACTCGCTTTTACCGGCCACTATTTATGGGAAAGCGCTCTTGGTGTCGCTACGCGAGTAGCCGGCTCGATTATGCCGCATTACCGGTATCAGCATGTGCCCGGCATCGATATGCTGTGTGAGCAGACGGATGAGCAGCTTACCGTGAAGCAATGTACTAGCGTAGCGAATCAATACGGCCGTCCCTATGTCATCTCCGAAACGTACGGCTGCGCGGGCTGGGAGTTTACCTTCGAGGGACAGAAGTGGATGGGCGACTGGCAATATGTGCTCGGAGTCAACTTGCGCAGCCAGCATTTGACAATGTATTCAATCAAGGGCTGCCGCAAGCGGGATTATCCGCCCTTCTTCGGTTACCAGACGAGCTGGTGGAAATATAACCGGCTGATCGAAGACTACTTTGCCCGCATCGCGGCTGTTACGACAGAAGGCCGACCGGTGCGTGACATTCTTGTGCTGCATCCGGCTTCGACCGCCTGGTCGCTGCTTGGAACGAATCCTTATGGGAGCGCAGCCAGGGGTAAGGACAGGAATATTCCCGAGATCGACGCATATGGCTATTCGTTTAATTCCTTTTTGCGGACTCTGCTCGGCTCGCATTACGATTTCGACCTGGGCGACGAAACGATCATGGCCGAAGCGGGAGATGTCCGGGACGGTAAGCTTTATGTACAGCTGGCAAGCTACGAAACGGTGGTCGTGCCGCCGATCCGTACGATGCTGCGCAGCACGTTCGAGCTGCTGCATCGGTTTGCGGAAGCGGGCGGCCGCATCGTACTGATGACGCCGTGGGCAATGATGCTGGAAGGAAGGGCGGTATCGGCGGAGGAGCTGAGCCGGCTTTACGATCATCCCCGTGTGACCGCCGTAGAACGAGCGGAGGCGGTTGTGCGCGAGCTGGAGCGAATTATGCCCCGTACGGTCAGCATTCGCAGCAGATATGGGTCGGAGCAGCCGGAGCTGTTTGCTTTATTGAAGGATGCCGATGATTTTCATTCCATGTTTATCGTCAACAACGACCGAAAGATGAGCTATGACGTTTGTATTGAGACGGATCGGCTCGGTCGCGTCGAGGAATGGAACCCGCTAACGGGCGAAATCACGGCGGTGAAGGCCGAGAACGTGAACGGCCGGCTCCGATTCTACGCTTGCTTCGGACCGGCGGATTCGAAGCTGTACGTGATCGTGCCGTCGGCGGACTCTGCTGAAGCAGAGGCAGGGGAGCGCCCCGAGACTGCTGCACAGTGGGCGCAGGCGATGGGTACGGGCTGGCCGTCCTTGCCGTCAGTGAAAGGCGATATGCTGTACACGGCATTTGGCCCGTCCTTCCGCTTCAGCCGCACGCAGCCGAACGTGCTGACGCTTGACCGCTGTGCTTACCAGCTAAGTGAAGATGCAGCTGCAGCCGAGCAACCGGGGCAAAAAGACGGCTGGTCGGATGAGATGGACATTTGGCAGGCACAACGTGAGATCCGCGAGAAGCTCGGTATGAGGCAGGTTTATTACAACGGTAGCACTCAGCGTTACAAATGGAGTCATCAACCGCATCCCGGCAACGGTACGACGGCTTCGCTTAAGCTGAGCTTTGAGGTGGCAGCGGTGCCGGAGAGCGGGCTTCAGCTTGTCGTCGAAGACTCGCAGCAATTCCGCATCGTGCTGAACGGCATCGAGCAGTCGAACGAACCGGTCGGATGGTTCGTGGACCGATCCATGGATTGCGTCCGTCTGTCGGGGATCCGCTCCGGCGTCAACGAGCTGGAGCTGTGGTGCAGCTATCATCAGGCAATGGAGTTGGAGGATTGCTATCTAATCGGTGAGTTTGCACTGGACCGCAGCCGCAGCATCATTGCCGAGCCGGACAGCCTGCTTACTGGAGATTGGTGCTTGCAAGGGTACACGCATTATAACGGAAGCATCGTTTATCATGCCGATTTCGATTATCAACCGGAGGAGGGAAGACGGGCGCTGCTTCTGCTCGGCGAGTGGTCGGCAGCGACCGTCGAAATCAGGGTAAACGGTGAAACCGCCGGTCATGTGCCGTGGAAAGCGGCGGACGGCGTCGATCTTACGTCGTATTTGCAGCCTGGCGCCAACCGGCTTGACATCGAGGTGATGGGAAGTCCGCGCAATATGTTCGGGCCCTTCCATGAGGCTGAGGGGCATACGGAGACTACAAGCTGGAGCTCCTTCCGCAAGGAGGGCAGAGGTTACACTTCAGGCTATGTCGTTCAGCCGTACGGACTATTCAGCCAGGTGAAACTGATTGGCCGTATCTGAACTGTATAAATGGGGGGTAAACGGCAAGGTTCCAAATGCTGCTTGGCAGAGGCGGAATTCGGGGAATCACTCGAAGTGCCGCCTGTGCACCGACTGTCGAGCGATTTGAGGGTATCAGGTTTTTCTTATTGGTAACACCTGATACCCAAAATAGGTTACATAATATATATTCTGTTTTGGTCTTTTGCGAGTTATCGTGACGGACATAATTATCGTGCCGTCCCCGGGAATCGGTGGGATCTTCATTCCGAGTTCAAAACGAGATACAGATCGGTTAAGAAGGGACATGAAGTATGGTAATCTAGTTTGACCGCGGTGATTTAGTCAGGTTTCTGGAGGCGATCATAATTTATCCGAGAGGGCAGGAGAATCTGCTCGGGCTGAAGCCCAAAAGGCTGGGGCTTCCATTTATTATATAATGGAAGGCAAACGCATTCATGAACGGCAAACGGTGAGAAGTTCGAAATCAAAATAGATGAAGGAGTACTCGTTGAATTACATTATTGAAAATCTAAGTATTATGTTATAATTAATAAAAAAGCACTTATTCGGAGGGATACACATGATCCCCAAAAAAATCGATCAACAAACAACTATTGCCATTAAATCTATTCTTGAAAAATTAAATATACAACATACTCGGGTATTGTTTGATCTCGAGAAGCAAACGGTAGAAGCCCAAGATGAGGACTACTCCATAGACGACTTACTTGAGGCAGCTGGTACACTTTCTCCTGAAAGGGGCAAGGAGCTCCTTGACCAAGTAAACAGGTCGCGTGAGGAATGGGGTACATGAGTAGGGGATATTTATTAGATACAAATATTGCAATTGCAATACTTATAAACGAAGAAGATGTTATCGAGTTTGCTAAGCAAACCTCCCGAGATAAAACACCAATTTACTTCTCGACAATTACAGTATGTGAAGTTTTTGCCGGGCTTAGGCCGGAAGAACAACTTCGAGCAGAAAAGCTCTTTTCAACGAAAAGATGTTTAGAAGTTTCTTCTGAAGTAGCCAGATTAGCTGGTTCCATCCGCAGGGACCAGAACAGCAAGGGTAGAAAGTTAAAAACTCCAGACGCCCTTATTATCGCGACAGCTAGTGTTCATGAACTTATCTTAGTATCAAGAGATACGGATATGAATTTTATTCAAAATGAACTCGAAATTTCTTTAATTAAAATATAAATGTTTGCTCGAGCCGTAACTTTGATTAGTTAACGGCTTTTTGCTTTGAAACGTATGTGAAAAAAATTACATTACATTTTGTTTACATTACGGAGGAGTTAGATGATTGAACTACAACATCAACTTGAAAAGGCGCTAAAAGAAATAGAAGCCCTTAAGCAAGAAAATCAACTGCTAAAATTACAATTATCAAAATATGGAACACAAGAAGAAAAATCAAAAATATATGAAAATAAGATTGCTGAGACGTCAAACGTTGTTGAAGTTACTCCAAAACCTTCAATTCATCAATATTCCAGTCCTAATGAAAAAATCGAACTATTCCGTTCGCTATTTAGAGGCAGGGACAACGTTTACCCAGTACGATGGATCAATAAGACTGGTAAATGGGGTATTCTCCGGCGTGTCAAAATGAATGGACATTTATTTGTAAGAAACCACAAACAAAGTGCTCCGACTGTGCTCATCAAGCATTTGAACCGGTCACAGATGATATTATTGCTAAACATCTCGATGCAAAAACGAATCGAACGATTGGTGTTTATCCAATGTTACAGGACGAAACATGTTGGTTTCATGCAATGGACTTTGATAAACAAAACTGGAAACATGATGTCTCTGTTGTAATGAAAACCTGTAAGGAATATGGAGTACCTGCCGCTCTTGAAAGATCTCGGTCGGGAAATGGCGGGCATATATGGATCTTTTTTGAAAGTCCCATAGAATCAAGTGTTGCTAGAAAATTGGGTTCTGCCATTTTGACCAGAGCAATGGAGTATCGCTATCAGATCCCATTAGAATCTTACGACAGATTATTTCCCAATCAAGATACACTCCCAAAAGGCGGCTTTGGCAACCTAATTGCTTTACCCCTACAAGGTGCACCTCGCAAAGAGGGGAATAGCGTATTTATTGATGAAAATTTTCAACCATTTGATGATCAGTGGAGTTTCTTAGCTCGTATTAAAAAAATATCCACAAACCAGGCACAAGATATCATTTTTAAGCTTACCAAGGGAGGTTCCACTCTGAGTATCGATTGGAACGAATCGGCACATGGGGAGGAACCGTGGCAAAAAGAAAACACGAATCAGCAAGATATTATTACGGATAATCTACCTTCACAAATCCATGTTACATTAGCCAATATGATCTATATCGAAAAACATGGACTACCCCCTGTTTTTATCAATAGAATTGGACGATTAGCCAACTTTAGAAATCCTGACTTTTATAAAACACAAGCCATGAGGTTACCTACGTACGGAAAGCCCAGGGTTATAGGATGTTCTGAGGATTTTACAAAACATATCGCCATTCCTAGAGGTTGTTATCAAAAATTAATTGATTTATTCAACTCCCATCAGATCGAGGCTATCGTTAAAGACAAACGTAATACTGGCCATTTTGTAGACGTTATTTTTAGTGGAACATTAACAATGTTACAGGATGGAGCCGCTAGAGCTATGCTTTCAACCGATAACGGAATATTATCAGCAACAACGGCAATCGGTAAAACAGTTGTTGCCTCTTCGATTATTGCCTCAAGAAAGGTAAACACGCTGATTTTAGTCCATAGAAGAGAACTTATGGATCAGTGGAGAGAGCGACTTTCTACCTTCTTATCTATTGAAAAGAAGAATATCGGAATCATTGGAGGTGGTAAAGAAAAGAGAACAGGGATCATTGATATTGCTATCATCCAAAGTTTGAACAACAAGGTACTGTGAAAGATTATGTTCAGGAATACGGTCAAGTCATTATAGATGAGTGTCACCACGTATCAGCTTTCAGTTTCGAACAAGTTCTTAAAAAAGTAACTGCTAAATATGTTTTGGGTCTAACGGCAACTCCTGTGCGGCAAGACGGGCATCAACCGATCGTATTTATGCAATGTGGTCCGATTCGAATAAAAATTGATGCTAAAACACAGGGGCAACATCGTGGAATTGATCATAAAGTGATTCCACGCTATACAAATTTTCGTTTACATTCTAATGAAAATATTGGCGGAATCCAAGATATATACCAACTCTTGGTTCAAAGCGAAGAACGTAATAACCAAATTTTTGATGATTTGCTTACAGCTTTGGATCAGGGGAGATCTCCTGTTTTATTAGCAGAACGAACCGCACACGTTGAATATTTTGAGAACCGATTGAAGGGTTTTGCTAAAAATGTCATTGTTCTTCGCGGCGGTATGGGAAAACGGCAGCGTGAAGCTTTGCGGGATAGAATCGCAGCTATACCGGATACGGAAGAACGTGTATTTATAGCGACTGGAAAATTAATAGGAGAGGGATTTGATGATGCACGTTTGGATACGCTGTTTCTAGTTCATCCTATCTCTTGGAAGGGAACCCTTCAACAATATGCTGGTAGACTTCATCGAGCCCACCAAAATAAAACAGATGTTCAAATTTATGATTATGTGGATATACAAGTGCCGATCCTCATGGCAATGTATAAGAAACGAGTAAAAGGATATCAAGCTATGGGCTATCACGGGATGAAGCTTTAAAAGAACGGCAGGCGCTCGCCAGTCTCCGTTCGAACATTCACCCTAAAGATAACGTCTATGCTGTGCGTATAATAAAATTAGTTACATAATCACTATTATGTGACTTTAGTAGGAATCTCTCGAGAGTTTCTTGGGAGATTTTTGTTATATTTTTGGTAGGGAGGGGAATGGATTCAAACTGAAGCGGATATTAGAGACTTTGTAAAGTTCAAACAGGAATGTTTTTATACTAAAAAAAGACACATGAAGAAGATAGTCAATGGTACACCTGACTTTCAAATTAGTTGACATAATATATATTCTGTATTAGACTTTCGCTATTTATCGGTACGGTGACATAATTATCCTGCGTTCCCAGAAGTTATGGGTTGCGTCCATGGAGGTTATTGTTTCCAATTTCTATATCATTAAACCTCTATGGGGTAGCGTATGGGAACCTTTTCGAATTCGCGAATTCTGCAACCGGAGAGAAGTTCGAAACTGTTTATGATGAATATGGAAACAGAAAAGAAATAGCTTTAAATGAATAATCATACGAATGTGCAAACCATTCTTGCAGGTACCAATGGTGAAAGTAAAAGTATGATCAGCAAGTAAATGCGAGAACCCGTTGGAACTGTCATTGACCCGGATGCCATTGCTAAAGAAATGAACCCTTTCAATCCTAGAAAGGTGGATTTGGCAGCTGGAAAAGAGGCTGTAAAGCAATTAGACAGTGTTATTCAATTGTATAGTGATTAAAACGTCCCTGAAACAACAAGGGATTTTTTTGTTTTGTTAAGTCCGGGACTAACGTTTTAGAATAATAACTGTCTTGTTGGCTATAAACATAGCGCATAGCAGAAGACAATCCTTACTCGTTTAACAAATCGAACCATTCGTGTCAGTTTCGTCATATGGCAAAAAGTCTGCGATATTCGCAGGAATAAAAAAACACGACCATCCTAGGATGAAATCGTGTCTATTGTTGGCTCAGGGCACAAAAGTACAGAAAAAAACGCTACTTGGCCTAGCTCAACTGGGTGGAGAAATGGGTGAACGACAAGTGCCGATCCAGAGCCATATTGGCCGCACCAAGTGCACCGCCGATTTCCTTGAACTGGCCGACCTGTACAACGATAGATGCCGACAATTGACCCATGGCCCGTTGCCGCATTACTTTCATCGCGGTCTGCACATAAAGAGGGGAATCCTTCGGAATCGTGCCGCCCAATATGATCGCTTCCGGATTGAGCAGATTGATTACATTCGCCATCGTGACGCCAAGGTAGGTGGCTGCGCCGGTAACGACTTGAACGGCCAGCTCGTCCCCTTGCTCCGCCGCGCGGCAAATGTCCTCGGCGTTCAGCATTTGCAGATCGAAGCCGGGCTGCAGAAGAAGCGAAGAGATTTCGCCCATGCGCAGAAGTCTGCGCGCTTCCAGTTCCATGGCATGAGCGGCGGACATCATTTGCAGACAGCCGTTGTTGCCGCAAGGGCACAAAGGGCCGTCTAGCGCTACGGTCGTATGGCCGATCTCGCCGGCGCCGCCGAGCGCTCCGTGAATGAGCTCCCGATTGACGTAGATACCGGCGCCGATACCTGTATCGATGCCGATGTAAATCATGTGGCGGTAATCTTTGCCGGCGCCGTAGCGGCATTCCGATAAGCCGCGGGCGCGGCTGCGGTTGAGAACGGCCGTCGGCCAGCCGATCGCTTCCTCTAGCATGGCTCCCAGATTGACCTGCTGCCAGCCAAGGACGGCAGAACTGAGCAGGATGCCGTTATGCGTATCGACAATTCCCGGAATACCGATCCCGAGTAGTGGGATCGGGCTTTTTTTTATTTTTTCAATAAAGTTCGGGATTTCGTTGGCTAATGCCTGAACGGCGGCCTCCGGCGTAAGCGGGCTGAAGGAGATTTGTTTCTTCTCCACCGTATTGCCCAGCAGGTCGAATGCGCCGAGGATCCAGTTTTGCTGATTGAGGTCGGCACCCAGAATGATGTGGGAGTGGGGGACAAGCTCCAGGTTGGTCGCCGGCCTACCGCGATTAGACTGGCGGAGCTCGGTTTCCCGCACAAGCCCAAGCTCGATGAGCTCATTAATGGTAACCGAAATCGTAGCCCGGCTTAAGTCGGTCAGCTCAGTCAGTTCGATGCGGGACAATGGTCCAAGAACTCTCAGCATTTGAAGGATGGCCGTTTTGCTTCCTTTTTGATCCCAGACCTTGCGGATATTCTCCATACGTTTCCCTCGCAATTCATTTCGGTCTTTCATATAACATCTCCTTAAACATAACAAAAAAAATCAAACATAGCAATGGGAATAAGGTTAATAATGTACAAATCCAACATATATAATGCTTTGTTGATACTGATTTTAACGTTTACAAATTATTTTAATGGTATTTAGTTTAGTTATTGACATAATTCTCAGGGGTGACGTATGATGAGGAGGAAGGGGAATGAACGATGCGCCGACAAAAGAAAAATCATAACCAGATGGGATGAATGGAGGACGAGGAATGTTTCCTAAACCGCCGATTATACCGCCGCCGGAGCATCCGCGGTTGTTTTTGCGCAAACAGCATTTGCCGGAAATGCGGGACAAGATGACTAGACCCGAGACGAAGCAGGCTTGGGAGCGGCTGATGGAGTACAGCCGATTCGGGATTGAGGAAGCGAATGCCGAGCATTGCCCGGGCGATGTCTACGTTATAGAAGCAAATGCACTGCTGTATTTGTTAAACGAGGACAACGAAGCCGGAATCAAAGCAAAGACATTGGCGTTATCGAGCATTACCAGAGAATTTAATCCGAACTATCAGGATATTTCCAGAGAGATCGGCCGGCTGATGCTGGCGGGGGCAATGGTCTACGATTGGTGCTTCGAGCTGGTTTCGGAGGAAGAGAAGGCGTTCTTGATCCGGCATTTCAAACGTCTGGCCGGACTGCTCGAATGCGGTTATCCTCCTATAAAAGAAGGCGCTTTCGTCGGCCACAGCTGCGAATGGATGCTTCAGCGGGATATGCTCGGCACGGGCATTGCGATATATGACGAGGATCCGGAGATGTACGATTTGTCGGCGGGACGTTTTTTCGACCAGATGGTGCCTGCGCGCAATTTTTTTTATCCATCCGGATGGCATCATCAAGGCGATGGCTACGGCGGTGTTCGTTTTCAGGGGGAGATGTTCCCGACATGGATATTCGACCGCATGGGCTTCGGCAACGTCTACGATCCGTCGCAGCGCGAAGTCGGGTATCAGTGGATTTACACGCGCCGTCCGGACGGCAAGCTGCTGCGCGACGGAGATACAACGCCGGTGATGCTTAAACAGACGAAGTATACGCGGCTTCATTTTATATATTTGATGCTGGGCGGCTATTATAAAGATCCTTACTTTATAGATCAGATGCATAAGGATGAGGGGCGTTTTCAGGATAAAGACGTGCTATTCGCTTTTCTGTTCGCCGATCCGGATGTGGAAGCGAAGCCGCTGGACGAACTGCCGCTGACCCGTTATTTCGGAGCGCCGACAGGTGTCATGGTAACGCGGACAGGTTGGGAGACCGGCATGGATTCCGGCACCGTCGTTGCAGAAATGAAAGTGGGCATGTACCAGTATAACAATCATCAGCATCTGGACGCCGGGGCGTTTCAATTATATTACAAAGGAAATTTGGCCATCGATTCGGGTTCCTACAAAGGCTCGTCGGGCAAATACCATTCGCCGCATAACAAGTACTATTTCAAAAGGACGATTGCGCATAACACGATGCTGGTCTATGACCCTGACGAGCTGCAGCAGTATCCGTACGTGAAGGACGGAGGCCTCGTCTGGCCTAATGTGAATGACGGCGGGCAGCGCTGGCCGAACGAAGGGCGTCCGCCGCTTACGCTGGACGACCTGCTGAACAAAGATTTCAAACGCGGGGAAGTGCTCGCGCATGCTGTCGGTCCGGACCCGATCCAGCCGGATTACTCGTACCTGAAAGGCGATATCACCGCAGCCTATTCGAGCAAAATGAAGCAGTTCCAGCGCTCGTTCCTGTTCCTCAACTTCAAGGATACGGAGCATCCGGCGGCGCTGATCGTGTTCGACCGCGTCGTATCCGCAAACCCGGATTTCAAAAAATATTGGCTGCTCCACAGCATCGAAGAGCCGCAGATCAGCGGCAGCCGGACGGTCATCTCCCGAAGCGAGGACGGCTACAACGGACAGCTCATCAACGATACGCTGCTACCGGAGCCGGGCAATCAGGAGATTGTGAAGGTCGGCGGACCGGGCAAAGAATACTGGGTGTTCGGAACGAACTATGTCAACGATTATCCCGGTACGAAGGAGCAGGGCGAATGGCGCATCGAAGTGAGCCCGCGTGAGGCAGCGGAGCTGGACCTGTTCTTGAACGTGATGCAGGTGAAGGATATAAACAGCGCTGCGGCATTGGATACGGTGAAAGTGGAGACCGAGACGATGGCGGGCGTAAAGCTGCGCGACTGGGTCGTCCTGTTCGGCACTAGCGGAGAGCATTTGCAGGAGCATGCGGTAATCCCTGCGGTATCCGGCCGTCCGGAAGGCGGCGGCTGCGAGTGGAACTACATCGTTACCGATCTTGCAGCGGGTACATGGATCGTAGAATGGCATGAATTCGCACAAGACGCTGCCGGCGCTCAAGGGGGCTCACATGTAAGCACCCATGAAGTGACCAGGGAAAGCGGGCTGCTGCATTGGCAATCGGAGGCGTCGTCCGGTGCGTTCCGGCTAAAGTATAGCGGCTGTGCAGATTAAGCCGAACAATCCAGGGAGGGTTAATGCGATGAGCAGCGGTAAAAGCAATCTGGTCGTCATTATGGCCGATCAGTTGAGGTGGGATGCGCTTGGCGAACATACGCCGAACATTAGCGGCCTAAAGGCGGAGAGCGTCATATTTGATCGCGCTTACTGCGCATCGCCGCTTTGCGTTCCGGCCCGCGGTGCATTCTTTACGGGGAAATATCCGAACGTTACGGGCTCGCTGATCAATCCATGGACGGAGCAGGAGAAGCAGCACGGGATGGTTCGCCCCGAGCACGTGAATCTGTATGAGCTATTGGAGAAGGAATGGGACAGCTGGCATACCGGCAAGCAGCATTTGTTCACTGAGCCGAAACTGGAGCATAGCGAGGACAGCCATACCCACTGGCTGCAGCTGGAGCAGCGCTACGACGCGTTCGTGAAGGCGAGCGGCAAGAAAAAGCCCGGCGGACCGGCGTTCCAAGGTCTCGTCCCCGAGCTTGCGTACGGCAGAATTACCCGAAAGCGCAACTATTCGATTCCGAAAGTAGGCCGGTATGATGAGGCGCTCGACTACTTTTATGACGGCTTTATACTTAACGATTCGCTCGATGCGATTCGGCAGCGGGACCGCAGCAAGCCTTTTGCGCTGAACGCGATGTTCCTTGCGCCACACCCGCCGCTGCACATCCCGGAACCGTGGTATTCGATGATACAGGATGTGATGCTGCCGGACAACGTCGGCGTATGGAGCGATAACCAGTCTCCGCTGCAGCTGTACAACTTGACGGGTATGCTCGGATCGTCTTATACGAAAGAAGAATGGGAGCGGATCTGGAAAGTATATTTGGGTCTTGTCGCACTGCTTGACCATTGTGTAGGACAGCTCATATCGGAGCTGAAGAGTGAGGGTCTTTACGATAATACGCTGATCGTGTTCGCAAGCGATCACGGCGAGATGCTCGGTTCCCACCGGCTGTGGCAAAAAATGTGCATGTACGAGGAATCGGTGAAAACACCGCTGTTCATGAAATTTCCGTCCGGGTTCGAACCGGCGGTGCGTTATTCCGATGAGCTGGTCAGCAGTGTTGATGTGCTGCCGACGCTCTGCGATGCGCTCGGGATCGAAGCGCCTGAAAGCATATCGGGCGTATCACTCATGCCGCTGATTCGCGGGGAACGCGAGCGGGTGGAGCGCGAACGCATATTCATTCAATTCGACGGAAACGGGGCGCGCAGCAATTTCCAGCGGTGTGTGATCGAAGGGGATCACAAGCTGATTGTCGATATTTTCAAGGACGAGATGTTTGTCGAGCTGTATGATCTGGCGGCGGACCCGCAAGAAATGAACAACATCGCTTTCCGCAAGGAAGCAAACGGCGGCCGGATCGAGAGCATGCTGGCGGCTTTGAGAGTGCATATGCGCGCAACGGGCGATCTGCTCGAACTGCCTGAAGATCTGTATGAACGATTTATAGCCGACTTTGGGCCATTTCATGTAAGCACACAACCAACTTAATCAGGGGAGAGTATGAGATGACGGCGGGTGCACGCGAATTATGGATTGACGAGGTATGGGAGAAGGCGATAGCGAAGATCGGACAGATGAGCAAGACGATCGGGGCCGGATTTCCCCACGTTTCGAAGGAAGGCAAGTATGACAGCTTGGAACCGCGCTTTTGGACCTCAGGATTTTGGCCGGGGCTGTTGTGGCTTGCCTACCGGGATACGAAGAACGAAGAGCTGAAGCGGCTGGCCGAAGAATGCGAAGCCCGAATGGACGTGTGCATTGACGAGTACACCTGTCTTCACCATGACATCGGTTTTATGTGGTCCCTTTCCTCGGTGGCGAATTACAAGCTGACCGGCAGCGCCGAGTCGAAGCTGCGGGCTTTGAAGGTCGCCGGATGGCTGGCAGGGCGGTTCAACATCAAGGGCCAATATATTCGGGCATGGAATAACAACAATTGGAAGGCGGACGGCGGCAATGCCGGCTGGGCAATTATCGACTGCACGATGAACCTGAGCCTGCTGTTCTGGGCATCCGCCGAAATCGGCGACCCGCGGTTCAAGCATATCGCTGCGGCGCATGCAAATACAGTGCTGCGCGAGTTTCTTCGCGAGGACGGCTCTTGTTACCACATTGTTACGTTCAATCCGGAAACCGGCGTGCGCGTCGGGGCATTAGGCGGGCAAGGCTTCGCGCCGGGATCCGCATGGGCCAGGGGCACCGCTTGGGCGCTTTACGGTTTGGCGCTTTGCTACCATTACACGAAGGATGACGCTTACTTGCAGGGAAGCAAGAAAGCGGCGCATTTCTTCCTCGCGAACCTGCCTGAGGATCTCGTTCCTTACTGGGATTTCCGTCTGACGACTCTAGAAGGTGCTCCGAGAGATTCGTCGGCGGCGGCCATCGCGGCCAGCGGCATGCTGCTGCTGGCGGAAGTGCTGCCTGAAGAGCAGGGCTGTCTGTATGCCACAGCGGCCAGACAGATCATGAAGTCGCTAGCCGATCATTACGCGGTATGGGATCAGAAGGACGAAGCGATCCTGCTTCACGGCACCGGCCATTATCCGGCAGGCAAAAATATCGATGTCGGATTAATCTACGGCGACTATTACTTCGTCGAAGCGCTCGCGAAGCTGCGCGGCCAGACCGAGTTGTTCTGGTAGAAGAACGAGGCGCCGGGGGAGAAAACATGCGAATACGTAAACGAAAACAAACGATTCTCGTATGGCTTACGCTGCTCTGTACCGCTTTGATGACAGCCTGCACCGGGAGCGGCGACCCCGCCGCGAAGCCGCAGTCGGGAACGTCTGACCCGGCGGCGGTGCAGACCCTACCGCCGTCCCAGGCATTCGCGCCGTATACCGGAGCGCCTCCGAACGCGGACAGCATCATTGACGATCTGCAGAAGATCAATCCGAATCAGAAGCATCCGCGGCTGTTTGCTACGGCCGATACGTTTGCGAAGCTGAAGGACGGGGTGAAAAGCGACCCGCTGCTGCGGAAATGGTACGGCGATTTGAAGAAGACGACCGACAAAACGTTGACGAAGCCCGTCGGCGCATACGAAACTCCCGACGGCCGCAGAATGCTGTCCGCAAGAGACGCCCGGCCGGTTATTGAACAAAATGCGATGATGTACCGGCTGAGTGGAGAGGAGCAATACGCGAAGCGGGCGGTTCAGGAGATGATGGCGCTGGCGGCGTTCCCCGACTGGAACGACAAGAAGGAGTTTCTCAATACCGCAGAAATTACCGCCGGCATGGGAATCGGCTACGATTGGCTGTACGACGTTTTGACGCAAGAGCAAAAAGATACCGTGCGCAAAGCGATGGTGGAAAAAGGGCTGCAAAAAGCGCTCGACGCCCACAACAATAAAGTGTGGTGGAGCGTCAGAACCAATCCGGTCAATAACTGGAGCGCGGTCTGCAACGGCGGGATCATCGTCGGAGCGCTGGCGATCGGAGACGAAGCGCCGGTCAAAGCGCTTGCCGGGGACATCATCATAAAGTCGATGAGGTCCGTGCAAAACATCATTTTGTCACAATGGGGACCGGACGGCGGCTGGAGCGAAGGGCCGGGCTACTGGCGCTACATGATGGAATACACCGTCAGCTACATGGCGGCGCTTCAGACGGCGGTCGGCACGACCTACGGTCATGCGCAGACGCCGAGCCTGAACAAAACGGCATATTTCCCGGTTTATGTCACCGGACCACAAGGGACGTATAACTTTGCCGACAACAGGAGCGGCAAGATGAAAATTCCCGAGCTGTTTTGGCTCGCCAAGGCAATCAACGATCCGAAGCTTGCCGGGCAGCGGATCGCGATGATGGAAGACGCGAATCAGGCCGGAGGCGTCTACGACCTGCTCTGGTACGATCCGAAGTTCCGCGATTCGAACGTAACGCTGCCGACCGACGTTTATTACCGCGGTGCGGAGGTCGTTATAATGCGCAGCAAATGGAATGATCCCACAGCCGTTTTCGCCGGATTCAAGGCCGGCACGGCGATCGACAGCCACTCGCATTCCGATATCGGCTCCTTTGTGTTTCAAGCGAACGGCGAGCAATGGGCGATCGATGTGGGCAGCGATGATTACAATTTGAAGGGCTACTTCGAGTATGACAAGGAGCGCTACACGTTTTACCGGATGAAGCCGGAGGGGCATAATACGCTCGTGATGAATCCGGACGCACGGTTTCAGCAGGATCAGGCATCCATGAACAAGATCGTAAATTATGTATCGACGCAGGCGAAGACATATGCGATCGCCGACATGAAGCCAGCCTACTCCAGGAACGCCGAAGCTGCGAAGCGGGGCGTCATGCTGGCCGATCGCAAACGGCTGATTGTCCAGGATGAGCTTCAGGCGAAGAAGCCGTCGACAGTCTGGTGGTTTATGCACACGAAGGCAGCGGTTCAAATCGCAGAGGAAGGCAAATCCGTGCTGCTGACGCAAAACGGAAAACGGCTGTGGGTGACGATGACGTTCCCGAAGGATGCTCCGCAGAAAGCGTCCTTTCAAGTGATGGAGGCGAAGCCGCTTCCGGAGTCACCGAATCCGGCGGGACAGACGGCAAATAGCGGAATTCGGAAGCTGGCCATTAAGCTGGAAGGCGTAACGGACGTGCGCATGGCTGTGGAGCTGATTCCGCTTGCAGGCGGCGAGGCTGTACCTTCGGCAGGTCAAAGCTACGTGCCGTTGTCCGAATGGAAATAACGGCATAGAGCGAGGTCAGCGCCGGACAGAGAGCCGTTCAAACGATATGACAACCCTTGTACAGCTTTATAAGAAAAGAAATGCATGCAAAGGGAGGCTTCCGATGTTGAAAAAAATCGTAACGATATCGTGTTCGGTCTGTCTGGCGGTTGCTTTGACCGGTTGTACGAAAGACGGGAATAGCGAAGGTCCCGGGATAGCCGCCAATAAGGAGCAGGTGAAGCTGATAGTTTACAGCTACAGCTCGGGCATTCAAGATTCGGAGTTCCAGAAGTTTTTTGTCGAGCCGGTCCACAAGAAATACCCGAATATTTCGATGGAGCTTGTCTCGCGTAACGGTGATATAAATACGCCGGAGCAGGTGATCGCTTCCGGCCAATTGCCGGATTTGATCCTGACGAGCAACGTGTACATCGGCATGTTCAACAAGCTCGGGCTCGGCATGGACTTGAACGATCTGGCGAAGAAGAACAACTTGAGCTTTGACAAGTTCGATCCTGTAGGCATGGCGGCCATCAAGCAGTTCGGGGACAAAGGCGAGGTTTATGCGGTTCCGTTCTCGATGAATTACGGCATGATGGTTTACAACAAAGATATATTCAACAAATTCGGGGTACCGTTTCCTACGGACGGCATGACTTGGGACCAGACGATCCAGCTGGCCAAAAAGGTGACGCGCAAAGAAGACGGCATCCAATATATCGGCGTCGATCCGGACTATCCCGAAAACTTGACGAGACAGTATTCGCTACCATATGTCGATGAGAAGGAAGAAAAGCCGCTCATCAATACGGAGGGCTATAAAACGGCTTTTACCAAGCTGAAGGCGATGTACGAAATTCCCGGTTTTATCGGCGAGAAAAATAAATTCATGTATACGGCGAACGGCTTCTTCAAGGACCGGATCTTGGCGATGTACCCTGTTTGGGGAGACGGCGTCGTCGGCACGCTGGAGGATATGGCGAATCAAGGCAATCCCGTCAACTGGGATATGGTCACGTATCCGAGCTTTGAGGACCGTCCTGGCGTCGGCAAACCGGTCGATTTGCATCTGATGATGCTTTCGCCCAAGAGCAAAAATCAGGAAGCGGCATTCCAGGTCATCTCCACGCTCGTATCCGATGAAGCGCAAATCGCGATGAATAAAACCGGCAGAATGACTTCGCTGAACAATGACGCCGTGAAGAAAACGTATGCTTCGGAGCTGAAGAGCTTCCAAGGCAAGAACATACAGGCTGTTTTCAAGACGAAGCAGGCGCCGATTGTGAAGCCGACCGACTACGATCTTCCGTTTAAGCAGCTGATCCGGGAGGGAGCCAAAGATATGGCGCAAAACAATAAGGATGTCAATACCGTGCTCCGGGAAATTCAGGATAAGGCGGAAAAAACGATGACCGACATGAAGAAGTCGAAATAATCGAAGGCAGAGCCAGACGAATCTACCGTACCTGAAAAGGAGGTCGGCGCCATGTATCCGAAGCCGCCGCATGTTCCCCCACAGGAGCATCCGCGTCTGCTCATAAGAAGCAAGGACGTACCTGGTCTGAGGGAAAAAAGATCAAAGCCGGAAATGAAGCAGGTGTGGGAGCGACTGGTCCAATTCAGTCAGTTGGACATTCGGGACGCATATTCCTGCGAAAGCCCGGGCGATGTGTATCTCATCGAAGCGAATGCGCTTATGTATGTTCTGGATGACGACAGGGAAGCCGGCCTGCGCGCCAAAACGCTCGCGATGCGCAGCATCACAAAACATTTTAATGCGAGCTACCAGGACATTTCCCGATCGATCGGCAGGCTGATGCTGGCGGCAGCCGTCGTTTACGATTGGTGCCGCGATCTGCTGGATGACGAAGAGCGCCGTTTTATGATCGGCCACTTCAAGCGGCTTGTTCTCTTGCTGGAATGCGGATACCCGCCGAAAAAAGAAGGCTCGATCGTCGGCCATACGAGCGAATGGATGCTGATGCGCGATCTGCTCGGCACCGGCATTGCGATCTATGATGAGGATCCGGAGATGTATGAAATTTCGGCGGGACGTTTTTATGCCGAGATGGTGCCGCCGCGCAATTTCTTTTATCCTTCGGGGTGGCATCACCAGGGGGATAATTACGGCTCGTACCGGTACCAGGCCGAGCTGTATGCCACGTGGATTATGGACCGGATGGGGGCGGGCAATCCTTTTGACGACTCGCAGGAAAATGTAGGCTACCAATGGATTTACACCCGCAGGCCGGACGGCAAGCTGCTTCGCGACGGCGACAGCGATAACCCGCTGTATGCCGAGGATCAATATATCCGGTTGTTCCCGCTCGTATATTTGATGGCTGGAAGCTATTATAACAATCCGTACTTTATCGATCAGCAGCTCCGCGAGTTTCAAACGATACCGGATATGTATGTGTTCCATGCATTTTTGTTCTATAACGCGGACGTTCAGCCGAGGTCGATCAAGGAGCTGCCGCTCACCCGCTATTTCGGCTCTCCGTCCGGGATCATGGTCTCCAGAACGGGCTGGGATGAAGGAAAGGACCGGAGCTCGGGAACCGTCATTGCCGAAATGCGCGTAGGCGAGTACCAGTACAACAATCACCAGCATTTGGACGCCGGGGCGTTCCAGTTGTATTACAAAGGCTATTTGGCGATTGATTCCGGCATTTACAAAGGTTCGTCCGGCAAGTACCATTCGCCGCATAACAAATATTACTTCAAGCGTTCGATCGCGCACAATACGGTGCTGGTCTACGATCCCGACGAGCTGAGCCAATATCCGTACGTCAAGGACGGCGGTCTGGTCTGGCCGAATGTGAACGACGGCGGGCAGCGCTGGCCGAACGAAGGGCGCCCGCCGCTCCAGCTGGAAGATTTGCTCGGCAAAGATTTCAAGCGGGGCGAGGTGCTGGCGCACGCTTACGGCCCGGACGCCGTTCAACCGGATTACTCCTATTTGAAGGGGGACATCACGGCCGCCTATTCGGACAAAATGAAGCAGTTCCAGCGCTCGTTCCTGTTCCTGAATTTCAAGGACGCCGCGCATCCGGCAGCACTGATTATATTTGACCGTGTTGTATCGGCTAAGGCCGATTTCAAAAAATATTGGCTGCTCCACAGCGTCGAGGAGCCGCAGGTCACCCCGGAAACCGGCCGAACCATCATCTCGCGCAGCGAGGACGGCTATACCGGGCAACTGATTAACGACACGCTGCTGCCGGAGACCGGGAATCACGAAATCGTGAAGGTCGGCGGGCCGGACAAAGAATATTGGGTGTTTGGCACGAACTTCGTCAACGATCATCCGGGTACGAAGGAGCAGGGGGCGTGGCGCATTGAAGTGAGCCCGCGTGAACCGGCTGAGCGTGATTATTTTCTGAACGTGATGCAGGTGAAGGATATCGACGGCGCACCTGCGCTGAAATCCGAACGGGTTGAAACCGAAGCCATGGTCGGGGTAAAGCTCAAGGACTGGATTGTGCTATTCAGCAAGAGCGGTGAGCGGCTGAGCGATACATTGACGGTTTCCGTATCCGGTGTGAAGGCTTCTGTCGCGCAAGCCGGGCCGTTCAACTGCCTCATCGCCGACCTTGCGGCCGGCCGCTGGACGGTGGAGACAGGCGGAAGGCGCGAGTCGCACGAAGTGACGGAAGCGGGCGGAGCACTCCATTTGACAGGTGTTGCCGCAGACGTGCGCCTTCTACGTGAAAGCAGAAGCAATGAAAAGGAGCAATGACAGATGATAAGTCTTAGTGAACTGTTTTCCGAGCAGCAGCTTGTGGAGGAACTGTTGTCCCAAACAGATTATCGCCCTTACCCGGATATCGGACAGCGAAGCGAGTGGGACGGTCTTCCCGCAGAGCTTCGGCAATCCGTCGTATCGGAAGGCGAGAAATATATCGATTACAGCTGGCCGGCGTTGACCGCATCGATGTACATGGAGTTCTTGCAAAACGGAAACCGTACACGGTACGACGAGCCTTATCATCTGCGCCGGCGGGCTGTAACAAGTCTTGCGCTTGCCGAATGCGTCGAGAATAAGGGACGTTTTGTGAAAGATCTCATCAACGGCATATGGCTGATCAGCGAGGAGTCCAATTGGGTCATCTCCGCACATAACCGGATGTTCCAGGAACGGCACCCGGATTTGCCGGATGTCGCAAGCCAGCCGGGAATCGACCTGTTCGCCGCCGAAACCGGCAATCTGTTCGCTTGGGTCCATTATTTGCTGCGACCCGTATTGGACCAAGTTAATCCACTGATCGGAGAACGGATTCGCCATGAGCTGCGCCACCGCATTCTCGACCCGTATTTGCAGCGGGAAGATTGCTGGTGGATGGGGTTCCGGGAGCGGGATAAGCGGCTGAACAACTGGACGCCTTGGTGCACTTCCAACTGCTTGAGCGCCGTTCTCCTCACGGAAGAGGACGACGGACGCAGGGAGCAAGCGGTCCGAAAGGCGCTCCGCAGCCTCGACCGGTTTCTATCCATGCATCCGGCCGACGGCGGCTGTGACGAGGGCCCGGGCTATTGGAACAAAGCGGGCGGCTCGCTGTTCGACTGCCTGGAGCTGCTGTATGCGGCGACGAACGGATTGTTCAACGTATATTCCGAGCCGCTGATTCAAAATATCGGAAGGTACATCTACAAAGTACATATTCATGAGCGGTACTTTTTTGAATTTTGCCGACGGGCCTCATCGGGTTACGGTCGAGGAAGATCTCGTGTACCGGTACGGTGCTCGAATCGGCGACGACAATATGATGGCGCTCGGCACGTCCGTACACCGCATGCTTGGCAGCGAGGGGTGGAAAAATATGAAGTTCCTGTCCTTTCTGCGGGTACTGCCTGCGCTGTTCAATTACCGCCGCATCGATGAAGATCAGAAGCGGTTAACGTTCCGCCGTGAGATGTGGATGGACGGCATTCAGGTGATGGCTGCGCGTGAGACCGATGCATCGGATCAAGGGCTCTACACCGCCATGAAGGGCGGCCACAACTTGGAAAGCCATAATCATAACGATGTAGGCCATTTCGTCGTCTACGCGGACGGCTTGCCGGTGCTGATCGATGTCGGGGTGGAGGAATACAGCGCAAAAACGTTCAGCGCGCAGCGTTATGAGATCTGGACGATGCAATCCGCTTACCACAGTCTGCCGACGATTAACGGTTGCATGCAGCAGGACGGCAGCGAATTCCGCGCAGTGGAAGCGCACTACGAATTAAGCGAGGATAGGACGCAGCTCACGCTGAATCTGGCCGGCGCATATCCGCAGGAGGCGGGCATTGCATCGTGGATCCGCTGCTGCCGATTGCTGCGCTCGCCGCAGGCGGCCATCGAGCTGGAGGAACGGTACGCGTTCGCCGGGGAGACGGATTGCCGGTTTTCGCTGAACTTTATGACGTGCTGCGAGCCCGCGATCGAGGCGGACGGCCGGATCGTCCTGCAGCGCGGCGGTCAACCTGCGCTGCTGATGGAATACGATGCAGCGCAATTTGCGGCCGTGGCGGAGACGATCCCGTTGGAAGACAAGAAGCTTCGCAATTCCTGGGGCGCGTGCTTGTACCGGATCGTGCTGCAGCCGACAGCCCTTCAACAGGAAGGCCGGCATACGATCCGGTTTCGCCAGGCTTAGTACTGTACAACGTTAGAAATCCATGTCCATTTAAAGAGTAATCAGCACCATATTATCATCGACCATACAAATAGGAGAGATTAACATGCCATTATATTGGGGAGATTTGCACAATCATTGCGGTATCAGCTACGGATTCGGGGGACTCGAGAATGCGCTGCTTGCGGCCAAAGGCCAGCTCGACTTCTGCGCGATCATCGGTCACGCCTCTTGGTACGATATCCCGGCCCGAACCGAAGGACTTGAATATTTGGTTGATTTCCACAAGGAAGGCTTCGCCAAACTAAGAGACCATTGGGATTACGTGCGCGAGACGGTCAAAAGCTTCAATGTGCCCGGCGAATTCGTTACTTTCCAAGGCTACGAGGCGCATTCGAGCCAATACGGCGATCATCATTTTGTGACGCCTGACGACGACCTTCCGATAGTCGAGGGGGAGTCCACGAAGGCGATCATCGAGAAGCTTACCCCTCGCCGGGTTATCGCCGTACCGCATCATGTCGGCTATACGCCGGGATACCGAGGCGGCAATTGGGATAGCTTCGACTCCGCCATCAGTCCGATCGTAGAAGTGTACTCGAAGCACGGCTGCGGCATGTCCGATCAAAGCCCGTTCCCGTACTATCACGACATGGGGCCGAGAGATTCCCGCAGCAGCGTATCCGCCGCACTCGCGCGCAAGCTGCGTTTCGGCTTCGTCGGTTCAACCGATCACCATGCCGGCTATCCCGGTTCCTATGGGGACGGACGCCTAGCGGTGCTGGCCGACGCCAAGACGCGCGAATCGATCTGGGAAGCGATTCTGGCCCGCCGAACGTATGCGGTTACCGGCGATAAAATCCAGTGCCGGTTTACGATGAACGGACTGCCGATGGGCAGCGAGACGACGGCGAAAGAGCGCCGATTCGAATTGGATGTGACCGCCTGCGATCAGATCGATAAAATCATCGTTTATAAAAACTTGCGTCCATGGAAAGTCATTAACGGCGAAACACTCATCTCTCAAGGCTCCGGCGCCGCCAAGTCGGCAGGCAAGTACAAGGTGAAGGTGGAGATGGGCTGGGGCAACAAGAAAGAAGGGTTCGCATGGAACGCAACCGCGAAGCTGCAAGGCGGCAAGCTGCTTTCGGTGGAAACCTGCTTCCGCGGCCGCAGCGTTCTTGCACCAACGCCGGAGCTGAGAGACGATCCTACGATGAATGTGCTCGGCAACCGGATCGTCGGCCAGTCGGATACCGCGGTGGAATGGTCCTGTACTTCTTTCAAAAACCCGACGACGCTTCATCCGCATACGGCGGGCGTCATTCTTGAAATCGAAGGCGATGCGGGAACCGAACTGCACTTGGCGGCGAACGGGAAGGAAATTAAGACAACCGTTGGTGAGCTGCTGAGCGGCAATCGTACGGTCCATCTGCATCCGTACAATTCTGAAGCGATCGTGGCCCATCGTGCGGTTCCACAGTATGCGTACACTGTAAGCGATGCTTGGACGGACACTGAAGCCGAAACGGATTGCGACGTGTACTATGCGGAAATCAAGCAGATGAACGGCCAGTGCGCCTGGATATCCCCTTTTTACGTGCTTGCGTAAGCGGCAAAGGAGCGACGGATAATGACCCAACCACATCATTCGGCAGCCGAATCAATGGGGATACGGTGAATCAGCTGACCGAGGAACTGTACAAATTGCAGCATGAAGTGAAGGATGCGCCTTACGTGAAGGGTAGAACGCTAATGATATATGTGATAAGTGCCGACGGATGAGTTTGTAGAAATTCAATTCAAATAAGGGGGATAAGAATGAAAACATGGATTCGCAAGACGGGAAATATCGCAATCGCAGCGGCATTAACGGGGAGTCTGCTCGCCGGATGTGCAGGAGAGAAGGAAGGGGCGGCCGAAGACGGCAAGAAACAGCCGATTGAGCTTACCTTTTATCAAACAGGCAACGCCGACTGGAAAGAAGAAGACTTCATGAAAAACTACGGCGATTACATTAAACAAAAATTTCCTCATATTACGCCGAAGTTTGTTCAAGTGCCTGCCTCCAAGTCGATGGACGGGCTCATTTCCGGAGGGCAGCAGTTCGATATATTGATATTTTCCATCGGACATACGCATCTTAACCTCCTCCGCAACGAGTTCCAAACTGATTTGACGGACCTGATCAAGAAGAAGAACATCGACTTGAACCGTTTCGAACCTTTCACCATCCAGCAGCAAAAAGAGATCGCGAACGGAGGCATCTACGGGCTTCCGCTGTCCAACACCTCGCCGGTCATTATGTATAACAAGGACATCTTCGACAAATTCGGAGTACCTTATCCGAAGGACGGCATGACGTGGGATGAAGTTTATCATTTGGCTAAACAGGTTACTCGCAGCGACAACGGAACCCAGTATTATGGCTTCCTTGCGTCTCCAGAGCATATTTTGAAGACGAACCAGTTCTCGGCGCCGTTCATCGATCCGAAGAGCTTAAGGCCGACGTTCGACGATCCGAAAATGATGACGTTCCTGGATAACCTGAAGCGGTTTTATCAGCTGATTCCTTCGCCGGACGGAAAGCCGCTTGCGGGAGGATTTTTCGCTTCCACTGCGCAGTCCAACATGTTTATGAAGGATAAGACGCTCGCCATGTGGTCGCATTTTTCCAACGCGGCTCTTAACTTTCCCGACGATTTGAACTGGGATTACGTATCGATGCCGTATTTCAAGGAGCTTGGGCAAACCGGCCCGCAGGCGTACCCCGGCTATATTTATATCAGCAAGACGAGCAAATACAAGGACGACGCGATGGATGTTCTGCAAGCATTGACATCCGATGAGTTCCAGACAATCCGTTCCAAGATGGGCATCGAATCCGCATTGAAAAATCCGGAGATTAAGAAAACGTTCGCTCAGGACTTACCGAAATATAAGGGTAAAAATATCAACGCGATTTTCCCGCAAAAATATGCGGCGCCGGCACCGCTCACTGAATATAACGATCTTGCCTGGAAGCGGCTGAATACCGTTGTCACCGATATCGGCCGGGGCCAAAAAGACCTCGTTACGGCGGTACGGGAAGGGTCGGAGCTGCTCGCGAAAGACATCGAGGCCGAGAAAACGAAGAATAAATAAACAGCATGGAGTCGGGGCGGTGTAACAGCCGCCTTCTCTTCGCTTGGGGGAAGCTTGAAATGAATCGCGGGCTGTGAAGCTTATGATCAAGAAAATTGAAATGGGGTGTACTAATTTGAAAGCGAATACATATATTTGGCGGAATAGTACGATGCTCTTTCTGATGCTAATCCTTGCTTTTACAGGTGCCGTATCCAATACCGCCTGGGACGTAACGACCGCATATGCAGCGGAAGGGGCTTCGCCGGTTATATATGTCAACGATAACTTCGATACGCACGTTTCAGGAGCCCCCGCCGGCTGGTCGGCATCGGGTCTCTCGTCGGGAGCGATGATCGTCGGCGAGGAGGTTGGAGGCCGATCGGGCAAGAGCCTGCATTTGCGCAGCGGCACCGCATCGGATTTGGTCATGACCAAATCGTTCGGCAGCCCCCTTACGAATGATGTTGTGATTGAAATGAAGGTCAAATACAACAACGCCAAATTTTACAGTCCGCTGATCCAAATCCGGTCGAGCACGGGTGTCCAGTCGGCTTTGCTCGAGTTCAAAGCGGACGGCTACATGTATGCCGGCGGCGTCAAGCTTGCGGGCGGGTATACAGCGGATACCTGGTACAGACTGGCGGTCGTTATCAAGGCGGCATCGAAGAAAATCGACGTGTATGTGGACGGCGTGAAAAAAATAACCGACGGCAGCTACAGCAATTCCGCCACGATCAATGATATCACCTCGTTCAAAAGCTACACGAAGGTACAGACCGGTACGGCCAACGAGTTTTGGATGGATGATGTGCGGGTGTATGCCGGTGCGGCATTGCTTGACGAATCGGATTTTCAGACGCCTGCGCCGAGTACGGGCAATCCGAATGATGTCTATGCGCAGCTGCGGCTGGAGCAATCGATCGCGTTTTTGGCCGGTTTACCGAATGCGTACGCTTATTTGCAGCGCATGCCGCTCAGCCCGGCGGATCCGACTGTCAAGCCGATAATTGAGAACGGCACCGTGCTCATCCCGCTGTTGTTTGCGGCCGATCAGCTGGCTGTTCCTTATCAATGGGATGCTGCGGCCGGTACCGTAACGCTGGGGCCCAAGTCGGGACTCTTGAGCAGCCCGGTTACATTGACTGTAGGCAGCGCCAATATGACGGGGAGCGGCAGTGCCGATGCACTGGATGCGCCGCTTAAGCTCGCGGGAACGACGCTGTATGTTTCGGCGGACTTGTTTTCCAAGACGATGGGGCAGCACGTATTGACAAGCGGCGACCTGGTTCTCGTCAGCAGCAGCAATCCGCTGCCGGATAGCAGCGAGCTTCCGAAGCTGACGAAGGAGGCGATCCGGCGCATCGTGTATGATCGTCCGGCTGCTGCTGATATTATCGCTGATCTGAAGCAGCATAATCCGAACCGCCAGCATCCCCGGTTGTTCATAACACCGGATCGTCTCGCTGCATTGAAAAATCAAATCGGGACGGATGTGAACTTGTCCAAATGGTACGGTGACCTGCGCAAAAGCGCCGACGTTGTTCTGGCCACTCCCATTGGACAGTACGATCTTCCTGACGGGCGACGGATGCCGTCGGCGAATGACGCCCGTCCTTTCATCGAAAAGACGGCGCTCATGTATTTGCTGAGCGGAGAGCAGAAGTACGCCCAGCGGGCCGTAGACGAAATGATGAAGGCGGCGTCCATCCCGAATTGGAACGAGCAGAAAGAGTTCCTGAACACTTCGGAGCTCACGGCGGGCATGGCCATCGGATACGACTGGCTGTACGACTATTTAACGCAGCAGCAAAGAGATCAGATTCGTACGGCGATTCGTGACAAAGGGCTGGCCAAAGCAATTGCGGCGCATAACAGCGACGCCTGGTGGGTCAGTTTGTCGGACAACGAGAAAATTAGCAACTGGAATGCCGTATGCAATGGCGGCATCATTCTCGGGGCGCTTGCCATCGGCGATGAGGAGGAAGCGGTTGCGGGTGAAATCGCGACCCGTTCACTTCGTTCACTGGAAGACTTTATTTTACTGGAATTCAATCCGGACGGAGGCTGGAGCGAAGGCCCCGGTTACTGGCGCTATACGGTTGAATATTTGACGACTTACATGGCGGCGATGCAGACCACGCTCGGCAAAACGTACGGGCATACGGAAACGCCCGGCTTTTATAAGACGGCCTATTTTATTAACTATGTGCTGAGCCCTAAAGGCTCGTTTAATTTCGGGGATTCGTCCAGCTTTAAAATACGTACGCCGGAGTTGTTCTGGATGGCAAAGCAGATGAATAATCCCGATATTGCGGGACTGCGTCTGCAGCTCATGCAAGAAGCGAAGCAGGCGGGCGGCGTTTACGATCTGTTGTGGTACGATCCGAATCTGCTTACTATGAACGTCTCCATTCCGCCGGATGCTTATTTCCGCAACACGGAGCTGGCCACCTTCCGCAGCAAGTGGAACGATTTGGCTGCCGCTTTCGCCGGCATCAAGGGCGGCACCGGCAATTCCAGCCATGCACATGCCGATACGGGCAATTTTGTATTTGAAGCGGGCGGCGTACAGTGGGCGATCGATTTGGGCAGCGACGATTATAATTTGCCGAATTATTTTGATTACACGAATCAGCGGTTTACATATTACCGTCTGATGCCGGAAGGCCATAACACGCTGGTGATCAATCCGGATGGAACGTTCGAGCAGGATCAGTATGCGTTTAGCCGGATCGAACGGTACGATTCCAAACCGAGTGGCGGTCTAGCCATCGTTGACATGACGCCAGCTTACGCCAAGAACGTTACTTCAGCAAAGCGCGGGCTTCTGTTTGCGAGCAACCGGAGCACAATGACGGTGCAGGATGAAATTCGCGCCAAAGCGCCTTCTACGGTATGGTGGTTTATGCATACGAAGGCTGACATCGAGGTCGCAGCGGACGGCAAGTCGGCCGTACTGACACAAGACGGCAAACGCCTCGGTGTGACGATGAGCTTCTCCGGGCAAGCTCCGGCCGGCGCTTCGTTCAAGGTGATGGACGCGAAGCCGCTTCCGGGCTCGCCGAACCCGGCCGGCCAAGACCCGAATACGGGCATTCGCAAGCTTGCCATCGAAATGATCGGCGCCCTCGATCTGAACATGGCCGTTCAACTGACGCCGTTAGCCGCCGGAGAGGACGTTCCCGTGCCGGCTCCTTACGTGGCTTTAAGCGATTGGAACATTCCGGACAGGGATATTCCGCAGTTGTCTCAATTGATGCTCGGCGGCCAACTGCTTGCAGGCTTTGCGCCTAATACCTACAACTACTTGGCGAGCGTACCGTTCGGGACGCAGCGGTTCCCGGTCGTCAGCGGCGTTCCCGCCAAAGCGGGTGATCGGGTGAGCGTTGCGCAAAACGTATATTCGCCGGAGCCCGTTATCGTGACGGTCACCGACGGTGTCTATACCGACCGTTCGCAGCAATACGTCATCCGGTTCGCTTCGCAATCGGCTCTTGCGAAGCCTGCCGACTATATGCCGGTTCCTGTTTCAGGAATGACCGCAAGTGCAGCACAGGAGGGCAATCCCGGAACCAACGCGATCGACGGTGATATGAATACGCGATGGTCGGCGTACGGTACGCAGTGGATCGATCTCGACGTAGGAAGCGTCAAGCCTGTGAGCGGCGTCGGAATCGCCTTCTACAATGGGACAACGCGCACATCATGGATTGACATCGCCGTATCGAAAGATGGGCAAACCTGGGAGAAGGTTCAGGCCGGCGTTAGCAGCAGTAAGACTTCCGATATGGAATACTTCGGATTCAAACAGATTCTGGCTCGTTACGTCCGGGTAACCGGATACGGCAATTCAGTCAACGCATGGAACAGCTATAGCGAGATGGCGGTCTTCTCCGATAACAAACCGCCTATTGTTACCGGGCAGCCGGGCGCGCAAACGCTGAAGGGCGGGAAGAGCGTCACCCTCGACGTTTACGGCAGCTTCGCCGATCCGGAAGGGCGGCCGCTTACGTTCCAGGCAAAGGCGGATAACGAGGCCATCGTTTCGATCACAATGAATCGCGACCGATTGACGGTTGCACCGCTTCGTGTGGGCTCCGCCACCGTTACCATTAGCGCAATCGATGACGGGGGGCTCAGCGCAAGCACTTCGTTCCAAGTCACTGTATTCCCGGGTGTGCAGGGCGCAAACGGTCATGATCATAAAAAAGAACCGCGTCCGGATCAAGGTGAGCCTATAAAATAATATGATGTTAAGCCTGCAGATCAAGCTGCTCCGTTGAGCTTGGGCTGCAGGTTTTTTATGTCGAAAGGTTCTAAACATTTCATTGTTATTAAGTAACTTTAGTTATGATATCTGGGGCAGTCCAATCGCACCTACTCAAGATACGTCATCTCAACCATTTCGGTACAGTGGTGAATACTATGATACTACAACAGGACTACAATATTTATGCTCTCGATGGTATGATCCTCAAATTGGTACGTATGAAGGAGATATTACGAATCCGCTGAGCCTTCTAGCGGCCCAGTATTACCGTCAAAAAATAATTTTTGGGACTATGCTTATGTAAGTTGGTTAGGCGGCGACAATGGGACTTCTTTAACTGGTTTCATATTCCGCCAAATAGGTTACATAATATATATTCTGTTTTGGACTTTCGCGAGTTATCGTGACAGTGACATAATTATCGTGCCGTCCCCGGGAGTTATGGGTTGCGTCCTTGGAGGTTATTGTTACCAATTTCGTTGTCAATAAACCATTACAAAATTCACTGGATTGCAAGACCAGTGGATTTTTTTTGTTTTTACTTTACACACACCCAAACAGTCAAAGCTCGAAAATTATTAATCCGGCGATCATCCAATAAATACATACGGAGCTTTATTTGGTAATAAAGTATATAAAAAACAATGAAACGTAAGTTTCATTCTTTAAACGGATGGTGGCCTTATGGACGGATACGATTATAAAGTTGTAAAAAATGGTACCTTGGTTACTGCCGACAAGCTAATACCTGATGGGGTCATACTATTAAAGGACCGTCAAATCGTGGATTTTGGCGAAGAAGGAACGATCCAGGTGCCATCACATGCGGAAGTAATTGATGCAAACGGTGATTATATTGCTCCCGGCTTTGTTGACATTCATTGCCATGGAGGCGGAGGAGTGTGGTCATGGGAACAGCCTTACGAGTTTGCACTTACCCACCTCAAACACGGCACGACATCGATCCTCCCGACCTTTACTTACAATGAAAGCCGGGAGCAGATTATCGATGGTCTTTATAACATTATACATGCAATGAATTCCAGCCAACCATTTGCACAAGTGATCGCAGGCATACATATGGAAGGTCCGTATATCAACAAAAAGTACGGTGCCATCACTTCACCGATCCGACCGGTAGACCCGGAGGAATACAGTGAAATACTTCGAATAGCAGGCAGCCTCATTAAAGTTTGGACGCTCGCCCCCGAACTCAACGGTCAAGTCGATTTTGTGAATGAAGCTTCAAAATATAACATTTCATTCTCCGTCGGACATTCCGAGGCTACGGCCGACGAAATTTTCCGATTCGTCCCTCAAGGCTTGCGCATAGGCTGCCATTGCACGAATGCTTCCGGAGCTACACCGTCCCCGTCTACCTATGGAGGCACCCGCGAGGTGGGTGTGGATGAGGCTGTGCTTGTTCATGACGATATTTTTGCAGAAGTGATTCCCGATTCACGGGGCATACACGTAAGGCCACTGATGCTAAAATTAATCCACAAAACGAAAGGAACAGATCGTGTCATCATCATAACAGACGGGATGCCCACGTCCGGCGTTTCCAACGGAAATCCATCCGATGTCAATTGGGATCATCTCGGACGGCTGGCCGGAAGCCGCCTGACGATGGATCAGGCTGTTAGAAATTTGATGAATCATGCCTCTGTAGGGCTGGTGGACGCATTCCGTATGGCCTCGTTGAACCCGGCTAAGGTGATTCATCAGGATGAGCAAATCGGCAGTATCGACAAGGGCAAGCTTGCCAACCTGTTAATCGTAGACAACGAAATCCATGTAAAACAGATAATCTTCCATGGGCGTCCTGTTCAAGCCTAAAAAGGGGTGAGTCCATGCAGACGGTTTGCTTTGAATGCGGCAAGGAGCACTACGAATCCGCCATGTACTCCTGTGAGGTGTGTGGAAGCAGTTTGCTGCCGAAATATCCCCCTTTCAACGGGGCCTTGAGTGAGGAAAGTAACCGCGGGATCTGGAGATATCACAAGCTGCTTCCCTCCGTTCCCAAGGAGCATAGGCTTTATCTTGGGGAAGGGATGACGCCGCTAATACCAAGCGTTCAGCTAGGTAAAAGGCTCGGTATCGGTGAGCTTTACTTTAAGTACGAGGGTGGAAATCCTACGGGGTCCTACAAGGATCGAATAGCCGCCTTAGGTGTTTCAAGGGCTCTTGCAGCAGGGAAGAAGGCTTGTATTGGAACGTCCTCCGGAAATGCAGGGGCTTCTATAGCGGCCTATGCTGCCAGAGCCGGAATGCCGTATCATTTGTTCGTGCTGGAGCACATGGCGGAAGCGAAGCTTGCTCAAGTGCTCGTTCATAAAGCGAAGGTTCGGAAAATAAAGGGGTTTGGAACAAGTCCGGAAATCGGCGACGAAGTGTTTCGGCGCATTTTCGAATCGGCAACAAACCGGGGCTGGGAAATCATGATTACCGCCTATCAATTTAATCCTTATGCCATGGAGGGTGTCAAAACCATCTCCTTTGAAATCTTTGAGCAGTTGAATGCGGCCCCTACCCATATTTATTCTCCTGCAGGAGGTGGAGGACTTTATTGCGGAATCTGGAAAGGCTTTCACGAGCTGCAAAGCTTCGGGGCAGCTAAAGAGGTCCCGCAGACGATAGCCGTTCAATCAGCGGGGTGCTCCAATATCGCAAGAGCCTATGCGGCGGGATCCCCGATTCCTGCGGAAGGAGTGTCCACATCGATGATTTCGGGTCTTCAGGTACCGAATCCTCCGGATGGAAGGTGGGCACTAAAGGTGATGGCGAGTGGAGGCGGGAAAGCCATAACGGTTGAGGACGAATCCATTTGGGAAGTACAAAAATTACTTGCTGAAGAAGAGGGCATTTTCTGTGAACCGGCTGCGGCTGCTTCCGTAGCCGGCTTAATCCGAGATTGCCGGGACAGAAGGGACCGGAGCATGGAACGGATTGTTTGTATCATCAGCGGCTCCGGCTTTAAAGACATCCGTCGCTTGACAGATATGGCTTCATCGGAAATGGTCCCTAGCCTATCGGTTCATGAAATGGATTTGTAGCCTAGATGATGTGGGGGGGATGGAACAATGGAACAGGTTCGTCTCGGAATAATCGGACTGGGTCGTTTTGCCGAGCTGCATGCCCGCATCCTCAGCCGGATGCCTGAAGTAGAAATTACCGCCATTTGTGATCGCAATCCTGAGCGTATTACCCGATTCAGGGAATGGTTCCCTAACGCAAAAGGATACGAAGATTGGTCGGATATGCTCCAAAATCAAAGCTTTGATGCTGTCGATGTACTTACACCGGAGCATCTGCATGAAGCACCCGTACGTGCTGCCTTGTGCGCCGGAGCCCATGTGTTTGTTGAGAAGCCGCTGGCGCACTCCCCAAGAGCGGCTGCTGCACTAATCCGGGAAGCTGCAGACCTTGGTCGCATTGTAATGACTGGTCATGTTCTCAGGTTTGACCCGCGTTATGCAGCCGTCAAAGACCGGCTAAAAGACGGCGCATTCGGTCCCATTCGTTCGATCTATGCCAAACGAAACAACGGAAAGGCATTCTTTTCTCTCTATAATCGGATCTCGCCGGTATTTATCCTGGGCATTCATGACATCGACCTGATGCATTGGTACATGGAGGATGAGGTCGCCGAAGTTTACGCTGTACGATCATATGGAGACGTGTCATCCGCTCCGGACTTCAATGCAGCGATGCTGCGCTTCAGCCGGGGAGGGCTTGGTATCCTGGAATGCAACTGGCTGCTGCCGGATGGGGCGCCCTCCTTCCAAGACGTCAGAATGGAAATCACAGCGGAGCATGGGGGCATACACATTCAGGAGCCCGATATGTCCGTTGCCTTCGCAGGGAGCACGAAGACGGAGGTTCCCTCTTTTGGGGCTATTCACGAAACGAACGGTCGCATAGGAGGTGCACTCCACGACGAGTTGGTTCATTTTATCGAGTGCGTAGCCTCAGACACGCCCTCCCCTCTGCTCCGACCCGAGGATGCCCTTAAGGCTGTGCGTGTTTCGTGGGCGATCGAGCAATCCGCTGCATCAGGGAAGCCTGTGAGCCTGTCATCCATCCAAGGAGAATGAGAGGTATGAAGCTGGCGGACAATATATATGTGATCGGTGGAGGCACACTCGGCTACGGAATCAGCAGTCCATACGACTGTAATGTCTATGCGATTGACGGCAAGGACGGAGTGATCCTTATTGATGCCGGCTCCGGTTTAGGGGAGAACGACTTGCTAAATCGACTAAGCGAAGCGGGACTCGCTGCCGACCGTATTATGGCCTTGATTCTTACCCACGCACATGCAGACCATGCAGGAGGGGCTTATGGACTTAAGAGCCGGCTTGGGTTACCCGTTCTCGCTTCAGAGCTGACCGCCTCGATCGTTGAGTCCGCGGACGAGGAAAGGCTCTCTCTGCCCCAGGCAAGGAAAGCCGGTACATACCCCGAGTGGTACCGGTTTCCCCCATGCCAGATAGACCGAATTTTGAGGGAAAACGATATTGTCGACAACGGGACTTTTCGTTTTCGGGTTGTTCCCGCTCCCGGCCACAGCAGCGATATGATTTCTTTGTATGATTTTGATTCAAGAACCTTGTTCTCAGGAGATGTAATCTTTGAAAGCGGGAAGCTTGCCGTTATAGCGACAGAGGACTTTTCTATGGAAAAGTACCGTTCAACGATTCAACGTTTTACCGAAATCGAAGTTAACCGGTTGTTTCCCGGTCATGGAGCTGCCGTACTGGAGAAAGCCGGTGATGCGATACGGAAGGCACACCGTCGCTTTGAACTAGGAAATGAGCCGGAAAGCATTGTTTAAGTTAGGAGGGCGAACCCATGTTCGTTGAGCATATGCCCATTACCAGCTTCCAATGGAATAAAAATATTCGGTCGGTGAAGCGCAGCTTTCAGCTAGTCCTAGGCTCAAGCTCGGAAGGAGAGGATGGGACGCTGAACGTGCTTGAAATCGCCGGAGAAGAGGACGGACCCGCATTGCTCGTGCTTGCGGGCGTACACGGGGACGAGTACGAGGGAATCGAGACCATTCTTCGCTTGTATCACAGCTTATCGCCTAAGGCTCTGCGAGGAAGCTTGTTGATGATTCCTGCTTCTAACCCCTATGCTTTCCAAGGAGGAACAAGGGTAAGCCCGGTGGATGGGGCGAATCTGGCGAGGGTTTTTCCCGGTAACACCCAAGGGACGCCCACGGAAAGGTTAGCCTACGAGCTCCACCATCGTTTTATCGCCAGCTCTGATTTCCTGCTGGATTTGCATAGCGGAGGAACACATTACGCCGTTGCCTCGCTGGCAGGCTATTATCATAACGAACAAACGGTATATGGCCAAAAGTGCCGAAAGGCTGCAGAGGCCTTCGGGTCCGAGTTATTATGGGCGCATCCGGAAATTGGATCGGGAAGAACCGTCTCCTCCGCTCAGGCCCTTGGTATTCCGTGGCTGTATACAGAAGCCTACGGCGGCCGTCGAATCAGATCGGAGGACTCCTTACTATTCTTTAACGGAGCAATGCGCTTGCTTCGGCATCTAAAGATGCTTGCGAACCCCGATCAATGGATCATCGCACCCGATCCTCCCATGCGCAGAACCATCTATAGCGACGGTAATTTCGATAACTCGGCTTTGTCGGAGGCGGACGGCTTCTTCATCCCGGCGGTTTCGCTCTTAACGAAGGTAAACCAGGGCGACCGGATTGGGACGATCTACGGTCTTGATGGGGCGGAGCTGCATAACGTTACTGCAGCCGAAGAGGGCCTGGTGGTCATGCTTCTAGGTACGCCGGTGGTCCGAAAGGGCGAGCCTATTTATTTGCTGGCGGCACTAGAATAAGGCAAGCATAGAGTTTCTACTGGAATTATCTCAAGGAAACAGGGGGATTGACGATGTCTAATTGCGATGTAAATAAATTTAGGGGAGTCCATGTAGCCATGAACTCTTGCTACACTTCGGACGGGGAAATAAGCCAGAATGCTGTTAAGCAGCTAACACGCTTTCTGATCGACCGCGGAGTGAATGGCATCTATGTTGGGGGAAGCACAGGGGAGGGGATGCTTCAAAGTGTAGATGAGCGCAAGCGGGTGCTCGAAGCCGCTCTGGAGGAGGCGCGCGGCCAAATAACCGTCATTGCTCATATCGGGGCCATTAACACCAGGGACAGCATCGAGCTTGCCAAGCATGCGGAGCTTGTGGGTGCCGATGCGATATCGGCGGTGCCTCCTTTTTATTACAAACACAGTGACAAGGCGGTCCGTAAGCACTGGACAGTCATTATAGACAGCACTGAGCTGCCCTTTATTATTTATCAAATCCCAGCAACGACGGGATTTAGCTTAACGACGGGACTGTTACGCGAGTTGATCGCGAATCCTAAGCTGATAGGAATTAAGATTTCATCGGCAAGCACCTATGAGCTGGAGCGCTTTAAAGCCATCGGCGGCAACGGGTTCCTGATGTTTAACGGACCGGATGAACAATACCTGGCTGGACGAATCATGGGAGCGGACTCGGGTATAGGAGGAACCTATGGAGTCATGCCGGAGCTATTCGTCCGGATGGAAGGGCATTACCGTGCAGGCTCCATTGCGCAAGCACAGCATCTCCAGATTACGATCAACGACATCATAACGGATTTGCTGAGCTTACCCATTCATTCTGCGCTGAAGGAGCTTCTGCGCCTTAGAGGTGTGGACTGCGGCTCGGTTCGCGCACCGCTGGAGGAAATCACAGATGCCCAGCAGCCGATTGTGGCCGATATTCATCGAAAGATCATTCAAGCTGTTGAAAATGTATAAGCCTCATGGAGGAGCCGTTCCAGAAGGGTAACCCGCTTACCGAAGCGGGAAAGGGCGGTTTACAGCCGGTCAATCGCAGATTTATCACGATGTATCTGCTGATCTCGTTATACGGGGTTATTTTGACGATGCTGCTGGACTCAAGCATATCGGCTTCGTTAATCATGGTGTTGGGGGGCTATCCCTATCAAGCCGGGAGCGTCGATTCTCTCATAAATCTCGGTATCGTGGTCAGCGCCGTATTATCCGCTATTTTGTTAAGCAAATTCAGGTACTACAAGCACATGTTTCTCCTCTTCAGCTTATGCAGTCTGCTTAGTCTTGCCTGTTTAGCCTTAACCCTCTCCATGGGAACAAACAAAACCGTAATCTATGTGATCTTGCTAACTGTTTTTTTGTATTACTTTTTCACGGGGAGTCTATCGCTTCCCATATACGAGCTGCTCAACCTTTTTGTCGACAGCAGGTCGCGGGTTGTGGTGATGAGCAACTGTCTCGCGATAGGTCAATTATGCACTTTGCTCATAAGTGTCGCTGTAGGCTGGCTCTTGAATCAACAGTCTGGCGGAAGCATCGACAGCTATCGGCTTATCTTTATTTTTTCCGTTTTCGTATCATTTCTTCATTTGATCACCCTGCTATGGCTGGATCAAGTCAAGGTAAGCAGGGGGGCATCGCAGGAACGAATAGCATTTTTCACCTTTTATAAGGAGCAATTACACCTGCTTCGCATGCTTCCTTCCTTGAGGCTTTTCATTGCTGCGGTCATCCTGTATGCCGTTTGCTGGTCAGCTACAGGACTGTATATAGGCTTGGGGTTCAAGGAAAATGCAGCCCGAATGGACGAAATTCTGGCGAGTGGAATTTTCATCCGTACACTCGTGAAGGCGAGTTGCTACTATGCTTGCGGTCAGCTGGCCAAACGTTATGGAAACAAGGCGATATTGATCGCCATTGGTGTCACCGGATTATGCACACCGCTAACGTCGCTGTTTCTGCCGGTCGACTATTTTATCATCATTCTTGTCACTACCAATATTGCACCGATGGCTTATGTTTATTTCTTAAATGATCTATTCGAACGATCCGATGAAACGACGTTTAAAAGCCAATTTACCATGTTTACGTTGGCCTCCGTGCCCGCAGCTTTGATCATTCCCGTTCTCGGGTTGTTGATCGGACAGCAGCCGCAAATTTTTAGTGCAGTGATGCTGCTGATCCAACTAGGCGGAATTTACTTGGTCACAAGATTGGGAAAGGGAGGGGTTACATGAAAGCGCAGGAAGAGAAGCAAGAACGTTACACGATCCAATCCATTGATAAAGCACTGGATCTAATCGAGCTTCTAGCCGAGCGAGGATCATTAAGCCTCATTGAACTCACGGAGCTGTTGAATCAACCGAAGTCCTCAACCTACCGCATCGTATTGACCTTGGAAAACCGAGGTTTTATAAGCCGCAGTGACGAGGATGGGAAATATTGTCTTGGCTATAAGCAGCTTCATATTACGAAAAACCTGCTTGAGCGAAGCAATATACGAACAGCAGCCATCCCGGAGATGAAGCGGCTTTCAGACCTATACGGCGACACCGTGAATCTGGGCGTATTAATGGATGACGGTCAAATCATGTATGTGGAAATTATTGAGAGCACTCATGCGCTTCGCATGACGGATTCCGTTGGCTCCAAATCACCTTTTCATGCCACAGCTATGGGGAAAGCCATTGCCGCTTATTCTCCGGAGCCGTTAATAGATAGACTAATCGATGAATATGGCCTATACCCGATCACGAAGAGGACCATTACCTCCGTTGATTTGTTTAAGACGGAGCTCGAAAAGGTGCGGCAAAGCGGATACGCCATTGACGATCAAGAAATTGTAGAAGGAGCTAGATGCGTGGCAAGTCCGATCTTCGGCATGTTTGGGAACATTTATGGAGCCATCAGTGTTTCAGGAGCAATGCATCGGTACACGGACGAGACCATCCCCGAAATCACCACACAGGTAGTCGCAGCTGCGGCCGCCGTATCGCTTAAGCTCGGTTACGAGCCATCGTTGAAATTTTCTGAAAATATTTAATAGAAGATAGGAAGTACGGGTGTTAAACGAAATTACATAGCATATTATTAACTAAAAAGTAAAACTATGGTTTCAAAATAAACCTACACCTGAATGTACGCAGCTTAAAAACACCATTGATCATGAAAACGGATTTCCCTCGAAAGGCTCCCACTTTGAGCAGGTGAAAGTGGTTGCATAATACTCTCGGCATCGGGAGTCAAGTAAACATTAGGGGAGGTTACACATGAGAAAGGTATGGTTAATGCTGCTGTCTGTCATGTTTTTATCGAGTATGGTGATGGCCTGCACCGGCACGGGTACGACCACATCAACAAACGAAACAAAGACGACTACTCCCGCAGATTCAGCTCCGAAAAACTCTACGCTTCCGGTACCTGCGCCTTCCGGAGAAAAGGTTCTGCTGGTAGCCGGAGGCCCGGATGATAAGTTTCAAGCGGCATGGGCTGACTACGGGGGTTTCGTTAAAACTCAATTGTTCCGCAGAATGCTGATGCTCAACGAAAAGGGCGAACCCGTAGAGAAGGACCTGGCGAAAGATTACACCATTTCTCCAGATGGGTTGACCTACACGTTTACCTTAAGGGACGGCGTGAAGTGGCATGATGGGAAACCTTTTTCCGCTGACGATGTGAAATGGAGTATCGGTATGGCCGTCAAGTCCACTTCGATCAATGCGACTTTCTCCGGCGCCTTCAGCAAAATTGTCGGAGCGAACGAGTGGAAAGCGGGTACAGCCAACGATTTGGCCGGTGTCACGGTAGAAGGTAATAAACTTACGATTAAGTTAGCTGAGCCGGTCGGCGTATTTCTGTTAACCATGGCTCAGTGGCCGCCTTATCCGAAGCATCTGCTCGAGAAAGAGGACCCCGCCAAGATACACCTTGCTTCCTTCTGGGAGAAGCCTATTGGTAACGGCCCTTATATGATCACCGAAGTTCAGCCGAATAACTACGCTATGATGGAAGTCTTCAAAGACTTCTACGGAACAAAGCCGAAAATCGAGAAAATTAAACTGCAAACTATGTCAGAGGACAAAATTATTACCAAGTCTCAAGCGAATCAGCTCGACTATATGCAAGTCATGAGTTTAGACCAGGTAAATGAAGCGCTGAAAAATCCAGCATACAAAGCTTATCCTGTCGATATCTTCTTTGACCGATACCTGCAAGCTAACATGACGGGAACTGACGGGAAAGGCAATAAGAAGATAGCCGACTTACGAATTCGACAAGCCCTGCTTCATGCCATTGACAGAAAGGCTCTAGCCGAAAAGCTGTTCAAAGGCCAGGCGGAGCTGCTCGAGACCAAGATCCCGACGAAGCTGCCGGAATACAATAAAAATGTCGTTACCTACGCCTTTGATGCGGAAAAAGCAAAGAAGCTGCTGAAAGACGCAAACTTCGATTTTAATCAAACGATTAAACTGCAATATTACTACACAGACCAACAAACCGTCGATTTAATCGATACAATTAAATTTTATTGGGAGCAGGCTGGCGTGAAGGTGGAAACCTCGCTGATGAAGGGTAATCTGCTTGAGCTCATCTATACGAAGCGGGAGTACGACTTCCTATACGCAGGACTTTCCGCCATGGCATTAGAGGAAGCCTACGCTCTTTTCCATACAGACAGCCCACTTGGCATGCAGGTGCTTGGAGGGGCTAAAGATAAATGGGATCCGCTCATTGACGAATTGAGAAGGACAACCGATGCGCAGAAGAGGAAGGAAGCTGTAGGCAAGCTTCAAGAGATGGAAAGCCAATTCTTATGGCACATGCCGCTGTTCTCAATTAAACAGTACGTCCTCGTTAACGAGTCGAGATTAAAAACAGCCGGCATCTTCGGCAACGAATGGACTAACTACAACAGAAAGCAGCAGGACTGGGAGCTTTTAGTGAAATAACAGACTCCATATTCCATTAAGATAAGGCGTCAATCGCCAGGCGTCTTATCTTTTCATTTCCGACACTGAGGAGATGGTCCCTTGTTAAATTACTTCACCTTCCGGTTCTTATCCATCATCCCTATGCTGATTCTTGTTAGTGTGCTTATCTTTGTCGGGCTTCAGCTGACCCCGGGAGATCCTCTAACCTATATGATCCCACCGGAAATACTAAGTTCCGCCAATTTTGATTTGGAAGCCTATAAGAAATCCATGGGGCTTGACGCTCCTGTTTATATCCAATTTATGCGATGGTTTACAGATATGGTGCAAGGCAAGCTTGGTTACAGCCTTGTCGATGGAAGCAGTATTGCCAAGATGATTTCGAACCGGCTTCCCGCCACCCTGGAATTAGCTGCTGCAGCATTAATCATTTCATCTGTTCTGGGCATTATACTAGGTTTAGTCTCTTCCATACGGCAAAATTCATCTGCAGATTACATCAATACCGTAATAGGCATTATTGGGATTTCCATACCGGAGTTTTTCGTCGGGATTTGTGCCATTCAAATTTTTGCAATTAAGCTAGGCTGGCTTCCGATAGGCGGGCAGTTCGAATATGCGGATTCTGGCTTTCTCGATCGGCTGCGGCATCTGCTTTTGCCTTCTCTCGTACTTGGCTTTGCGCTGACAGCTGCACTGATGCGGTACACACGCGGAACGATGCTCGATGTGTTAGGTAAGGATTACATAAAAACGGCGCGCAGCAAGGGACTCCCGGAGTGGAAGGTCAACATCAAGCATGCCTTTCGCAATGCGCTGATGCCTGTTGTCCTGCTGCTCTGCTTCCGACTCCCCCTCTTAATCGGAGGAACCGTAATCATTGAGAGTGTGTTTAGCTGGCCGGGGATGGGCGGGATGATATTAAACGCCGTTTCCGCCAAGGACTATCCCGTCGTCATGATCACCACGATGCTGACAGCATGCATGGTCCTGTTTGCCAGCTTCCTCGTTGACCTGCTAACCGCACTGTTGGACCCTAGAGTTCGGTTTGAATAACCCCGAGCTGCTTATGACGAATAGGGAGGGAGTCCATTTGGCGACAACCGCTGCAAGATCCAGTCTTGCGCTGCGCAACTGGGAGAAGATTCGAAGAAATAAGCTTGCTATGATCGGATTTGCGATCATTATGGTCATGATGATTTGTGCGCTCCTGGCGCCGGTGCTGACACCCTACCAGCCTGACGAAATAGATCTCGGCAATCGTCTCATGCCCCCTTCCGGCGAGCATCTTCTTGGAACGGATAAGATCGGTCGTGATGTGGCTACCAGAATATTATACGGGGCAAGAATTTCTATTTTCATCGGATTGAGCAGTGCATTTGGGGGGGCGCTCATCGGAACCATCCTCGGCTGCTTCAGCGGATTTTGGGGCGGATGGTTCGACAAAATTATGCTCCGGGTTTCGGAGCTCTTTATGACCTTTCCCCAAATTATCTTAATCTTGATCCTCGTGGTTTACATAGGTCAAGGATTGTTTAACCTGATCTTGATATTTGCTATTACGGGCTGGACTGGAACGTATCGGCTTGTTCGGGGACGATTTCTATCCTTACGCGAGGAAAGCTATGTCGAGGCTTGCCGTGCTTTTGGTATCGGAGAGCTCTCGATCATGTTCCGGCACATCCTGCCGAATACGTTAAGCCCTGTGATTGTGACGATCACTCTTTCCACAGCCGGGTACATCCTTGCCGAGTCAGGCTTAAGCTTTCTAGGCCTAGGCGTACCCTCGGGCATTCCAACTTGGGGGAACATTATCAACGCAGCAAAGGCCGTCGATGTCATTCGTAATAATCCATGGCTGTGGCTGCCTCCGGGATTCGCTATTTCGTTCTTCGTGCTGGGCGTCAACTTTTTTGGCGACGGTCTTCGCGATGTCCTGGACCCGAACCAATAATCCGATACGGCGAGGAGGCCTGCTGCTTGATCTCGGAAGAGGACCTGATTCTAAAGGTTGAAAATTTGCAAACTCAATTCGATTTAGGTAAACGTGTTGTCAAAGCGGTGAACGGGGTATCGTTCAATGTCAGGAAAGGCAGTACGCTTGGCGTTGTCGGCGAAAGCGGCTGTGGGAAAAGCGTCACCGCTCATTCGATTCTACAGCTGCTTCCGAAGCTTGGCCGCATTACAGATGGAAGCATTACCTACTACTCAAATGCCGGGGAGATCATTCTGAGCCGGCTGAAGAAGAACGGCAATACCATTCGTTCCATTCGCGGAAAGGATATCAGCATGATTTTCCAGGATCCCATGGCATCTTTAAATCCGGTGTATACCATAGGAGACCAGATCTGCGAGAATCTTCTACAGCATGAATCGATATCCAAGAAGGAAGCGTTTGAGAAGGCCGTGGAGATGCTCACCCTACTGGGAATACCCCATGCGGCATCACGGATGAAGGACTACCCGCATCAGTTTAGCGGCGGAATGAAGCAGAGAGTCATGATTGCTATGGCCATGGTTTGCAATCCGAGACTGCTGATCGCTGACGAACCGACCACTGCACTGGATGTGACCATTCAAGCTCAGATTCTAGAGCTCATGAAGGAAGTCCAGGCGAAATACGGCACCTCGATTATCCTTATTACTCATAACATGGGGATCGTCGCCGATATGGCCGATGACATCGCTGTTATGTACATGGGCAGGATCGTTGAGTTCGGTTCCGTCCGCCAGGTTCTAGGCTCACCGCAGCATCCGTACACCAAAGCTCTGATGGAATCCGTACCGGTTCTCGGGATCGGAAAGCATGAGCGGCTCAAAACAATTAGGGGTAGCACTCCCGACCCGTCCGAAAGGCTGGAGGGCTGCGAATTTGCCCCAAGGTGCGACTTTGCAACGGATCAGTGCAAAGCCGTGCCTCAGGAGGTGGACCTAGGGGACGGACACCGTGCAAGATGCTGGAACCTGGAAGGGAGGCTGTTCACATGACGGATACCCAGCGAACCAATGAGATCCTACTTGATATGAGAGACTTAAAGAAATATTATCCGGTCTACAAGGGCTTGTTCAAAAAGGTAGTAGGTCATGTGAAGGCCGTAGACGGCGTCAGCCTTTTTGTGAGAAAAGGGGAAACACTAGGACTGGTTGGTGAAAGCGGCTGCGGCAAAACGACGCTCGGCAAATGCCTGGTCCGACTCCAAGCACCTACATCGGGTGAAATGCTCTACCGCTATAACGGTGGAGACATGCGCGATATTTTATCTCTAAGCAAGCAAGAAAGCTTTGAAGTTCGTAAAAAAATTCAAATTGTCTTTCAGGATCCATATTCTTCGTTAAATCCTATGAAAACCATATATCAATCCTTTGATGAACCGTTAAATCTGCACGGGATGGGAAGCAAATCCCGAAGAAAGGAGCTGATCGCCGAGCTGCTGGAATCGGTAAATTTACGTGCGGATTACATGTATCGGTATCCTCATGAATTTTCGGGCGGTCAGCGACAGCGTATTTGTATTGCCCGGGCCTTGTGCATAAACCCTGAACTGATCGTTTGCGATGAGCCCGTTTCCGCACTGGACGTTTCTATCCAAGCTCAAGTGCTGAACCTCATGAAGGACCTGCAGAAGCATCTCAATCTTACTTACATCTTTATAGCGCATGACTTAAGCGTTGTTGAATATATGAGCGACAGAATCGCCGTTATGTATCTGGGGCAGGTTGTCGAGCTTGCATCCTCGGAAAGTCTTTATTCGCTGCCACGGCATCCTTATACCGAGGCTTTGCTTTCCGCTGTGCCCACACCTGATTTGGACCGGCATAAGGAAAGAATTGTTCTGAAGGGCGATGTGCCAAGTCCGATTGACCCGCCTAAAGGGTGCCGGTTCCATCCGCGATGCGAAAAAGCCCAGGACATATGCAAAATAGAAGCCCCTGTACTGCGTAAGGTGACAGGGACGGAGGATCACTATGTATCCTGCCATCTGGTTGACACGATATTCGCTCCATAGGAGGAAAGAGAACAGATGAGCCATAGGAAACCGAAGGTGTTAAGGATAGGTAAGCGAGTGGAGCTGTTCGTTGACGATAACTTGATTCACCGTATGGATCAAACCTATCTCAAACTCAATACTCCTGAGAAGAAGGAAATTATCCTGACCATGGATCAGCCCTGGGAGGGCTCCGGCAGCGGCATTTACTGCAGTGTCTTTAAAGACGGGAATATATACAGAATGTATTATCGAGCTACCTTCGATGCCAGCTCCGACCACTCCCAGGGTCAAGCCTGTTGCTACGCGGAAAGCCGCGACGGAATTCATTGGGAGCGTCCTGAGCTCGGCATTCACGAATTTGACGGCTCCAAACGCAACAACATCATCATGCTGGGGAGCATAGCCCATAATTTCAGCCCTTTTATCGATACGCGTCCGGGTGTGCCTGCCCATGAAAAATATAAGGCTGTAGCCGGCTATGCGCCACAAGGATTGTTTACCTTCGTCTCTGAGGACGGCATCCATTTCAGAAAGCTGCAGGAAGAGCCCGTTCTTACTAAGGGTGCGTTCGATTCCCATAACCTTGCTTTTTGGGATGCTAATCAAAATAAATACATTTGCTATTCCCGATATTTCGCCTCCTCCATAAATCCGAATATCGAGGCTCCCGAGCATTCGGCTGTGTTTGTAGGCGTTCGGGCTATCCAGCACAGCACCTCCGAGGATTTCCTTCATTGGACCGAGCCCCAGCCCAACGTTTATGATAAAGGCCCTCTCGAGCATTTTTATACGAACGCAACCACCTTATGCCCTGGAGCAGAGCATTTGTATTTATCGTTTCCGATGAGATTCATGCCGGAACGAAATAAAATCGCGGAGCATCCCAAGGTCGGTGTCTCGGACAACACATTTATGACGAGCCGCGACGGAAGGCATTGGAATCGTACCTTCCGTGAGGCATGGCTTCGGCCGGGACTCGATCCGAGAAACTGGACACAGCGCAGCTCGTCTCCGGCTTGGGGCATTTTGGAGACGACGCCTGATGAGTTCTCCATATATATGAACGAGCACTACCAGTGGGATGATTCGCGGATTCGACGTGTTACCGTGCCGCGACACCGATTTGCCTCCATTCACGGTGACTATTCCGGTGGAATGCTTACCACGCATCCGATCGTTGTTGAAGGGAATTCACTCGTCCTTAACTACGCTACCTCGGCGCCGGGTTCGGTCAGGGTTGGTATTATTGACGAAACGGGCTGGCCTGTAGCTAAATTCAGTACTGAGGATTGTGATGTCATTTACGGCGATGAGCTTGATTATAAAGTCACATGGCGGGGAAGCTCCGATTTATCCAGGTTTGCGGGCAAAACGGTTCGTTTCAAATTCGAATTAAAGGACGCCGATATCTATGCCCTCCGGTTCGGAGACTGAGAGAAAGCGGTGATTTCATGGAAGATGACAAGCGCTGTGTGAAGTTTACCTTTTTTGATAATCGTACATTTGAATATATTTCCGGGTTTCGACGTGAACTGGGGCAGGCAGCCAAATATTCCGGAAACCCGATCCTTAGACCCGAGCTGCCCCATGAGTTTAAGCGGGCCCATTATTACGGCACGGCGTTGTTCGACGAGGATGAGCAGGTATACAAAACGTGGTACTCCTCTCATTATTACGGTCCAGCTATTGGCGAAGCCGATCCCAAGGCCTATTCCTATCTCAACTATGCTTATTCCAAAGACGGTATTCATTTCATTAAGCCAAAACTGGATGTCGTACCTGGCACTAACATTGTATTAGACAATGAAGAGAAAACACACGGACCGTCGATCCTTCTCGATTACGCGGAAAAGGATCCGAGCCTGCGCTTTAAGCTGGCCATGTCACCCTATACCAAGGGTTGTAGTATTTTCCTCTACGGATCGCCTGACGGCATACATTGGAAGCCGATCTTCGCGAACCCTGTTATCGAAGTCGTTAGCGATTGTCACATCGGCTTCTACCATGACCCCAATACAGGTCTATACCGGCTTTCGTTCCGTACCCGCTGTCCGGACAGACGGGTATGGATATCGGAGAGCTCCGATCTTGCGGAGTGGAGCAAGCCGGTACTTGCTATGGAGCCGGATCAGCTGGATCCGTGCGAAACCCAGTTTTACGGCATGCAAATGACCCCATACGGTCCTTATACGATGGGGCTTCTGTCTATGTACAATACGTATGATTATCGGACAGATCCGAAGTATAACAAAATGGCCGGCTCGATGGATATTCAGCTTGCGTACAGCCGTGACGGTCACTGCTGGCACCGCTGCATGCAGGGACAAAAGCTGATTGCACTCGGTGCCGAAGGAGATTGGGACGCCGGCTGCGTCATGCCTTCATCCAACATCATCTATAAAGCGGATCGCATGGAGTTCTACTATTCGGCCGTACCCTTCGACCATTCAGGCTTTGGCCGTATTCCTTACGAGGAAATTGCCCTGGAATGCATCGGTCTCGCCACCTTAAGACCAGATGGCTTCGTTTATTTACAGGCGACAAGAGATTGGTGTGAGCTTATGACCAGACCATTTGCTATCGAGGACGCGAGGCTTTACCTTAACGCAGCCGCTACGGAGGGCTCTGTCAAGGTAGAAATTTGCGACACGACCGGGCATGCCATCGAAGGATTTTCCTTTGACGATTGCATACCTGTTACGGAAAACAATCAGGCGGTGCAAGTGAAGTGGAGAGGGGATCCCGATATCCTAAAGCTTGAGCGGCAGCCAATACGAGTCAAAATACGGGCCTTGAATGCGAAGGTTTACTCTTTCTTCTTTCCACATAACGAGAATGTAACAGAATACTGGAATTTTAAGGAGATTTCCTGCTTGGATCCGTTAAAATATGATATCGGCTGAATTATGCGAGAGCTAAAAAGGAGCGTTATTGCGAATGAACAGCGTGAAATTTGGAATCGTGGGGTGCGGGTATTTCGGAGGGAGCTTGGCCCGAATTTTGCACCGCCGGGAGTTTTCGGAGGTAACAGCTGTTTATGGCGGAAGCCGGGCGCCCGCTCTTGCTGAGGAGCTGGACTGCCAGTGTATGGAGACACTCGAGGAGCTTGCGGCATGTCCCGAAGTCGATGCGGTGATTGTTGCAACGCCAAGCCACCTTCATCGGGAATCCGTTCTTACCGCTGCACACAATGGCAAGCATGTCTTTTGCGAAAAGCCCGTCGCTCTCTCTTTACAGGATTGCGAGGAAATGCTGCAAGCATGCCGCAAGACCAATACGCTAATGATGGCCGGGCATATTTACTATTTCGTCAGCGGGCTACTTCAGGTACGCCGTTGGATTCGCGATGGTGTTATCGGTAAACCGATCATGGTCCATTCGGAGCGAACCGGCTGGGAGCCGAAGCAGGACGCGGTGAGCTGGAAGAAAAACAACGAAACCTCCGGTGGGCACCTGTTTCACCACATTCATGAGCTCGATTTGCTGCAAACCTTGATGGGGCCGGCTAAAGCGGTTTGTACCGTGGGTGGTAATCTCGCCCATCATGGGGAGGGCTACGGCAACGAAGAGGATATTCTTCTGTTATCGCTGTTATTTGACGGAGGAGCGGTAGGCAGCATGCAGTATGGATCCGGTTTCCGTTGGGGGGAGCATTACGTCAAAATCAACGGGACAGAAGGTGCAATTCTCATTGATTTTAAGAAATCCAAGATATTTTTGAAAAGGGATGGCCATGTGACGACGCATTCGCTTCACGGAACGGAGGAGGAGGATCAGGAAAGGGCGCAGTTTTACATAGCTGCTGACGGAGGCGTAGCTTACGGGCATGCCGCATCACGTCCCGCTTCTTTCCTCACTAATGCAATGACGAAGGAGCTGGAGGCGTTTCGGGATGCCGTCAGGGGGATTCCGATGAAGGAGCATCTGCAGCCTCTGTTTGATGGGTCGGCCGCCCGTTCCTCCGTAGCTACAGCCGAAGCGGCGTTGTCGTCCTTAAGAGAAACCCGGTGGATTCATATCGATTAACGAGAGATCACCTCCTGAGAAAGGGGCCCTGCAGCATGTACCGTGCGGCGGTTATCGGTTTAGGGAATATTGGATTACGTTATGACCTTTTTAATAAGGCGTCCCCGCAGAGCCATTCGCTCGCCTATCATTTGAACAGCAACATTGACTTTGTAGCGGCTGCCGGTGTTCGTGAAGCACAGGGGGATCAGCTTGCGCTCATCGCTCCGGAAACGAGATTTTATACCGATGTAGTCGCTATGCTGAAGGAAAACCACCTGGATATCATCAGTATCTGCACACCCACGAATGTACGGCTTGAGCTTCTCCGCACGGTATTCGAGCATTCCGCTGCCAAGGTCATCTTCCTTGAGAAGCCGGTAGCCGCCAGCCTCGAGGAAGCACTTCAGATCAAGGCATTAGCAGATCATCATAATAGGGAAGTGATCGTCAATTTTTCCCGGAGGTGGAGCCCCGGCGCAGCCCAGATGCGGGAAGCGGTGGAGACGGAGCGTTACGGAAAGTTAAAAAAAATCCATCTGCGATATACCAGAGGCATCTACAATTACGGCTCACACTTATTTGACCTGGTGCGGTTCGTTGCCGGCCCGATCGATCATGTCCAGGTCTTGCGGCAAGAACATACTAATCTGGATGTCCGGGAGGATTGGACGTATTCCTTTACCTTCACGGCACGAGACGGGAGCATCACCGGTTATGCCGAGGCGTTCGACGACAAGGATTTTCTTATGTTTGAAATGGATCTGTATTTTGAAAAGGGAAAAATCGAAATGCTTCAAAGCGGCGATGAAATCCGGTTCTTCGGTACGGAGGCACATCCGCTGCTTGGCGGGATCCGGCAATTGGTGCTAGAGCGGACGGAGGCATGCCTGAACAGCCGCTCCAGCAATATCATGGAAGCCGTGCAGCATCTGGTACAGGTAATCAAGGAGAAAGCGGCACCGGTTTGCTCCCTTAACGACGGACTGTATCCGCTTTATGTGGCACAGGCCTTACAGCTTTCCCATCGGAATAACGGATCTGTTGAGGCGATAAGCTTTTGAATACAGGGAGAGTGTGAGCAGATGAAACCGAATGGGGTTCCGGAGCATATTGAAACGCCAGCCATCGTAATCGATCTCGATGTGTTGGATGCCAACCTTCGCCGAACTGCCGAGTTAGCCGCAAAAGCCGGTGTTCGGCTAAGGCCTCATACCAAAACGCACAAGAGCGTACAGCTTGCTAAAGAACAGCTTGCCTATGGGGCATCGGGCATTACCGTCGCTAAGCTCGGGGAAGCCGAGGTCATGGCCGAAGCAGGAATTCAAGACATCCTGATTGCTTTTCCCATTGTGGGCAGGAGCAAGCTGATGAGACTTGGGAGACTACTGCAGCTATGTCAGATTTCTGTTAGTGTTGACAGTTATGAAGCGGCAAAAGAGCTTTCCCAACTGGGAGAGTATTTGAAGCAGCGCATCCCGCTTTATTTGGACGTGAACAGCGGTTTGAACCGCTGCGGTAAGGAAGCCGGGGAGGAAACGGCGGAGCTTGCATTGCAAATTGCGAAGCTGCAAGGCATTCGATTGGCCACGTTGATGACGCATGCAGGGCATGCTTACGCCAAGAGCAGCACCACAGACATCTTGGACGTGGCGCGCAGTGAAGCCGAAGCACTTCTCGAATCACAGCGTGTGCTGCGGAAGAAAGGAATCGAGGTAGCGGAGCTCAGCGTAGGCTCGACACCCACCTCGAAATTTGTCGGTGAGCTTGCCGGCTCCGGCATTACGGAAATGCGTCCGGGAGCGTACATATTCGGCGATGGCTCGCAGCTTTATACAGGGCTCATTGGAGAAGACGAATGTGCTATGCGCATTTATGCGACCGTAGTCAGTACGCCCAGACAGGGAACAGCAATCATTGACGCGGGCTCGAAGACGCTCACCAACGACACCAGCATCCACCGCAGGGGCTTCGGCTTGATCCCGGAGACTCCCGAAATCTACGTGGAGCGTCTTAGTGAAGAGCACGGCATTCTATCTGTTCCGGAGGGTGTCTCACTACGGATCGGGGATGTCGTATCGATTATCCCCAATCACTGCTGTACGGTCGCGAATCTTCATGACCAGCTTATCGGCGTCCGTAAAGGCCAAGTGGAGCGGCTGATTACGGTCGATGCCAGAGGCAAAATTCATTAAAAAAACACTTTTACAAATAAAAGGAGAATTCACATGTCGGACATTATCCATTCGGACCAATCACCCGAATTTCCGCTTCCTTTTTCCCAAGCTGTGCGCACAGGCGATTTCATTTACGTTTCGGGGCAAGTTGGCGTAGATCCAGCCACCCGGGTCGTCGTAGGCGAAACGATTGAAGAACAGACCGTGCAATGCCTGCGCAATATTGAATCGATTCTTGGAGCCGCCGGGCTAACGCTTGAGCACATTGTGAAAATCAACGCCTATTTATCAAGACAGGAAGACTTCCCCGGCTACAACAAAGCATACGCGGAGGTAATGAAGCGGCCTTATCCAGCTCGTACCTCTATCGGATGCTCGATCGGTTCCTATTTGGTGGAAATAGACGCTATTGCTTATGCGCCTGCCCGTCGGGGAGAGAGCTCCTAAAGGCTGGAGGGAGGTAAGCATGATGTCAGAAAACCAGCTAAAAATTGCCGTTGCCGGCATCCTGCATGAGACAAATACGTTTGCCCCCGGGCTTACCGGCTTACATCATTTTCAGAACGAGTGGTCCGAAGGGCTGGGCGCGTTCACCGCAAGATATGCCGGAACCCGAACCACGATGGGCGGTGCTATTGATGCCGCTGCTAAGCTTGGGTTTGAGCTGGTTCCCGGTTTGTACGCCGCCGCGACGCCAAGCGGAATGGTTCAAGCTGACGCGGCCGATGCGCTGCTCGAGAAAGTAGCTGACTCCGTTGATGAAACGGCAGACGGTCTCATTCTCATCCTGCATGGCGCGATGGTATCCGAGCAGTATCCGGACTATGAAGGTGAATGCTTGCAGCGTCTGCGTTCCAGGCTTGGGGACCATTTCCCGATCGCGATGACACTTGATTTACACGGCAATATCTCAGCACAAATGGTCGAAAGAGCCGACTTGATCGTAGGCTACGACACTTACCCGCACATCGATATGTATGAACGGGCTGTAGAAGCGGCCGGGCTGCTGATCCGCAAAATCCGGGGAGAGATTCATCCGACACGGGCGTATGCTCATACCGGAATGCTTGTTGTCCCCCAGGGCATGATGACCGACGAAGGCAGCATGAAGGAATTGATGCTGCTGGCTTTCCATATGGAAACCGACCCGCGCGTATTAAATGTTACTGTTGCGGGGGGCTTTCCCTACAGTGATGTACCTGACGCGGGGATGTCGTTCGTGGTGACGACGGACGGAGAACCGGAGCTGGCTCGACAATATGCCTCCGAGCTGGTGCATATGGCTCTCGAACGCAAGCAAACGTTCGACGTTACGTATGCAAGCCCTAAGGAGGCGGTTGACGAGGCACTGAATCAGACTGAAGGACCCGTGATTCTGGCTGAAGGCTCGGACAATGTCGGCGGAGGGGCTCCGGCGGATTCGACACATGTGCTTAATCAGCTGATCGATATTCCGGAGAAGGCGCTTATCGTCATCTGTGATCCGGAAGCTGCGGCTGCCGCATTCATAGCCGGAGTCAAAGGAGAGCTCCACACTTACGTTGGAGGGAAAAGCGATTCCCTTCACGGTGACCCTGTTGAGGTAAGAGGGACGGTGAGGCTGCTCTTCGACGGACGCTACCGCCATGTCGGTCCTTACATGACCGGACAGCTGGCCGATATGGGTCTTACCGCGGTTGTCGAAAGCGGACAGCTGACCCTCGTGATCACCGAAAAAAGGGTACCGCCGTGGGACCTGGGGCATGTGCGTTCCCTCGGGCTGTGGCCAACAGATTACAAGCTGATTGTAGCGAAGTCCGCCATCGCATGGCAGGCCGCGTTCGCCCCCTTCGCCAAGCATATCGTCAATGTCGATTCGCCAGGCTGCTGCAGCGCGAATCTCACACATTTTCAATACCATCATGTGATCAGACCTGTCTATCCATTGGACTATGAAACGAACCCAAGGTTCGGACCATAGAGGAGGTTACCGTATGAAGTCGTTTGAGAGATCAAGGGAACGATACGAAGAATCCCAGAGATATCTGTCGGGCGGTGTGGCCAGCTCACTAAGAAGCGCCATGAAGCCGATTCCTTTGTTTGCCGCATCGGGCTCAGGTCCTCGAATACGCGATGTGGACGGGAACGAATACATCGATTATCTTCTGGCCTATGGTCCTTTGATCTTGGGTCATGCGAATCCGGTCATTACAGCAAGTATCTTTGAGGCGATGAAGAGCGGGTTTACCTTCGGCCTTCAGCACCAAGGGGAAATCGAGCTGTCCCGGCGGCTGACGGAGCTGCTGCCGTGCGCCGAGCAGGTGGCGCTTAGCGGCTCCGGAACGGAAGCGGTGATGCTGGCCCTGCGGCTTGCGAAGGCCTACACAGGCAAACGGAAAATCGTCCGGTTTCATGGACATTACCATGGCTGGTCGGATTCGATTTTCACTTCGTTTCCAAGCTCGGATATGCGCAAAATCGCTGCCTCCGTAACCGACGGTGCAGAACAAATATTGCCGGGAACCGGCGGTCAAAGCCAGAGCGCGTTGGAGGATATCATCCTGCTTCCATGGAACGATACCGAGGTGCTTGAAGAAGCATTGCGAACACATCGGCACGAAATTGCCGCGGTAATCTCCGAGCCGGTGATGTGCAACTCAGGCTGCATGCTTCCGAAGCCCGGCTACCTCGAAGCCATGAGAAAGCTGACGGAAGAGCTGAATATCGTGATGATCCTCGATGAGGTCATCACCGGCTTCCGGCTCGGTCTCGGAGGCGCCCATGGCAAGTTCGGTCTGAAGCCGGACTTGGTTACCATCGGGAAAGCGCTTGGAGGCGGCATCGCCATAAGTGCCGTTGCAGGCCGCAAGGACATCATGGCACTGGTTGAAAACGGTACGGTCAGCCATTTAGGCACCTTGAACGGAAGCTGCGTAGCCACCGCCGCCGCACTCGCGACCATCGGAGAGCTTTCTGTGGAGGATGGCGAGGTTTATAACAGAATGGAGCACATCACGGCTATGCTCGTAACCGGAATTCGAAGCCTGCTGGCCAAACATGGCATACCTGGCATCGTCAACCACGTCGGTCCGGTATTCCATATGATGTTTACAGATGAAACTCATGTCGAGAATTTTGATGCATTTAATAAACGGGATGCGGGAAAATATGCATTATTTGCAAGTAAGTTATTGGAGGAAGGTGTTCTCGTCCGCCCCAATGGGTTATGGTATGTATCCGCCGTTCATGAAGAAAGCGAGGTAGCCAGTACACTGGCTGCCATTGATCGCGTACTAGGGAGCCTAACGGAGAATGGGGGCAGCAATCAATGAGATTGAAGGAGCGCGTCGCCCTCATTACCGGCGGTTCAACCGGGATCGGCAAAGCGACAGCCTTAAGATTCGCCCAAGAGGGATGCAAGGTTGCTATTACAGGCAGAGATAAAATAGCCTTGCAGGAAGCTGCCCGTGAGATCGAATCAGCAGGGGGAGAAGTAATCAGCATCGACGGGGATGTGCAGTATGCGGCCGATGTCCGCCGCATGGTGGATGCTGTTCTGGAACGCTGGGGCACGATTGATGTGCTCGTGAACAACGCCGGCATTTGCAAGCCCGCCGCCTTCCTTGAAATCGAGGAGTCCGAGTGGGACCGCCACATGGCCATTAATTTGAAGGGCACTTTTCTCGCGGGGCAGACGGCAGCTAAAATCATGGTTCAACAGGGGACCGGAGGCTCCATCATCAACATGTCCAGCGTGAACGGCCTAGCTGCAGAAGGAGATCAGGCCCATTATAACGCTACCAAGGGCGGAATCAACCTCTTGACCATGTCGATGGCCCTCGAACTGGCACCCGTAGGTATTCGGGTGAATGCACTATGTCCGGGATTTATCGAAACGAGACTAACTAGACCGCTTATCGATAATTCCGCTGCCTTCGGCTCTTACTTGAGAACGATCCCGATGGGAAGGGCAGGCTTGCCGGAGGAAATCGCCGATGCCGCCTTATTCCTTGCATCGAATGAATCGAGGTATATGACAGGGCATTGTTTGGTGGTCGACGGAGGTCAACTGATCAAGCTTTCATAACCGGAACTTAAGCTGCAAAGATACGAGGTGGCTGGGATGGCGATACCTGAATATGACTCATGCTTTTCACCCTTAACGTTGGGAACTGTGCAGCTGGGGCTGCCCTATGGGGTAGCCAACCAATCCGGGCAGCCGGATCACGAATCCTCAAATCGTATTCTGAGCGCCGCGGTAGAGGGCGGCATCACATCTTTCGATACGGCTCCCTCTTACGGCAGTTCCGAAGAAGTGCTAGGGCGATTTTTCACAGATCAGACGAAGCCTTTGATCATATCTAAATGGAGCCTTTCCAGTGAAGATATCGAAACTGCGCGCAGACAAAGTTTACGAGAACAACTGGAAGCATCCTTAAAGGGAACCGCGGCCAAATTAGGGGTATCCAAAGTGCCTGCGATGCTCCTGCATTCGCCTTTGATATTAAAAGAATATGGTGATGAGGTTACCGGGCTTCTTCGCGAATTCGTCCAGGATGGCAAAGTAGGATATGTCGGGGTCTCCCTTGGCGTTCATGTTGGACGCGAGTTTGAACAGCTTTGGCCCTTCCTTGAGGATGATCTTTATCACATCGTTCAGCTTCCTCTTAATGTGCTGGATCAACGTCTTATCCGCAATGGTGCCCTGGAAAAGCTGAGGCGATCAAGCAAGAAGGTGCTTGCTAGGAGCGCTTACCTGCAGGGCCTTATTTTCCTGAATAAAGACAGTCTGCCGGACTATGTAAAGGGTGCCGTCCCATGGTTGAACAAACTGCATCGCCTGGCTGAACGGGAGAACATGACCGTCTCCGAATTCGCTTTCTCCTATGTTCGGGATACTCCCGGCGTAACCAGTGTTCTAGTCGGTGCCGAGACGGCCGAGCAGGTTCGGGAGAATCTCAATATGCTGCAGGTAAAAGCTATAAGTGAAGAAACACGGGAGCAGATCGCCATCGAATTTGCGGATGTTCCTGATCAAGTGATTACACCGGCACTATGGAACCTTTGGAAAAAAAGCTGAAGGAGGATGGCTTGTATGCAGCAGCATTTGCGGCTTGCCGTGCTAGGCATGGTTGACGGTAACGGACACCCTTATTCATGGAGTGCGATGTTTAACGGGTACAACCAAGAAATCATGGAAGATTGCCCTTATCCCGGCATTCCGCGATATCTGGAGAAGGAGCCTCGGGAGAAGCTTCAAATACCCGGAGCTTCGGTGACTCACATTTGGACCGATAAGCCCGAGGAAGCCCGCCATGTCGCCAAAGCTTCACTGATTCCGAATGTGGTGGAGCACCCTGAGGATGTTATCGGCTCGGTGGACGCCGTTCTTGTCACTACCGACATCGGGCACGAGCATGTAGAGCGATGCCGTCCTTTCGTTGAAGCCGGGCTGCCGATCTTTGTTGACAAGCCGTTAACCGATAATGAAGGCGACTTACGGCAGTTTTCCCAATGGGTCAAGGAGGGTGCCGCAATCATGTCTTCCAGCTGCATGCGTTATTGCAAGGAATTCATGCCCTATCGCGCTTCCATTCACTCGTTGGGGGAGCTTCGCTTCACGACCATTACTACCTTCAAAAGCTGGGAGCGGTACGGAATCCACGCCTTGGAATCCATATATCCCATTCTTGGTCCTGGCTTTATTTCAGCCCAAAATACCGGAACGGAAGAACGGAACGTTGTTTTATTTAAGCATAAAATCCTTGGGGATGTGGCTGTCGTCGCAATTGACGATATGTACGGCTCACACGGTATTCTGCAGCTTTATGGAACAAAAGCCAGCGCGTCCGCAGTATTTCAGGATACATTTTATTCCTTCAAAGCGCAACTGGAAGCATTCGTCGGCTACCTGCGAACCGGCCAAAGACCTTTTCCGTTCAGTGAAACGGAGGAGCTTATGCGCATGGTGATTGCGGGCATTCGAAGCCGTGAGGAAGACGGACGGATCGTCATGCTTGAAGAAATTGCCGCAGACTGCCTATAGCTAAGTTGTATCAAAGGGGGATGTATAGTGGGAAACCATGTGTCGATGAGGCGTAGCCGGGTGCTCAACAAATTAAGAAGCGGGCAGACGGCAATCGCGCTTAAGCTTAATTTAGCCGACCCCAGGATAACGGAAATGGCCGCTAGATTCTCCGGTGTCGACTGCCTCTGGACGGATATGGAGCACGTACCCAACGATTGGTGCGTTATCGAGCGGCAAATTTGGGCGGCAAAAGCCTACGACGTAGACGTGCTCGTACGGGTGGCCCGGGGAAGCTACAGCGACCTGATTCGCCCGCTGGAGATGGATGCGGCAGGAATCATGATTCCGCATGTCATGAGCCTTGAGGATGCCAAGCGAGTGGTTCATCATACCAAATTTCATCCGATCGGCAGACGCCCGCTCGACGGAGGCAATGCAGACGGGGCTTACTGCAACCTGGACCTTGACGCCTATATGAGCCAGGCCAACGATCAACGTTTTAATGTCCTGCAAATTGAGGACCCGGAGCCGCTTCCCGAGCTTGAAGAAATCATAAAGCTGCCGGGGCTCGACATGATTTTCTTCGGTCCGGGTGATTTCAGTCAGGGCATCGGTGCTCCAGGTCGTTGGGATCACCCTCTATTGCTCGAAGCCCGATCGAATATTGCGCATCTCGCCCGAAAGCATGGGAAATTTGCCGGAACGGTAGGCAGTGTAAGCAATTTGGACGATTTAACCTCGCTTGGATACAGCTTTATTAGCGTGGGGGCGGACGTCGTCGGAATAAGTCAATACCTCAATGGTATCGCCAATGGCATCTCCAAAAGCTCAGTGAGCGGTGCCGCGTCCGTATACGGTACAACAACCGAGAAGTAACGAAGGGAGAACAGTATATGTACACGGAGTTGTTCTCTTTGAACAATAAGAGCGTAGTCATCACGGGTGGCTCCGGATACTTGGGCTCAGCCCTAACAGAAGCGCTCTTGGAATTCGGTGCCGACGTCACGGTGGCAGATATTGCTTTTCCATCCAATCCCGAGCTAGAGGCGGTTAAGGGGGAGGGAAGGCTTCGATTTCTTAGCTGCGATGTGTCCAGTACCGAGTCTATCAGAGAAATGTTGACGCTCCATCATGAAAAGAGCGGAAGACTGGATGTGTTGATCAACTGCGCCACCTACGGGGCGGGCTACGGGCAAGGAGCGGAAATCGAATTTATGACCGATGACATATGGCATAAAGGTGTAGATGGCGCTGCCGGAACTGCATTCCGCTGTACGCGTGAAGCCATTCCCTATTTGAAACAAAACGGTGGGGGAGCGATTGTTAATTTTGCATCAATGTACGGAATCGTATCTCCCGATCCTTCTATTTATGGAGACAGCGGAGCAAATAATCCGCCGAACTACGGAGCAGGAAAGGCTGCCGTGGTACAGCTAACCAAATACTGTGCCGCGCATTTGGCTAAATATGGGATTCGATGCAACAGCATCTCTCCTGGCCCCTTTCCCAACACGACGATAGGGGAAAATACAGCCTTCTTGCAGAAGCTGAGCTCCAAAACCATGTTAGGCAGACCCGGAAAGCCGCATGAAGTCGTAGGCGCCGTTGTGCTACTCGCATCGGAGGCGTCCAGCTATATGACAGGTGCCAATTTGATAGTGGATGGCGGTTGGACAGCTTGGTAGGTTGTAAAGCTGCCGATCATGAATCGATAGGAGGGAGTCCATTGAACACGAACGTCATGACCAGCTTCGCGCTTACAGGAAAAACAATACTCATTACTGGAGGGGCAGGTCTTTATGGTAAGCAAATTGCCAAGGCTTGTTCGCAGGCGGGTGGTCGCGTCATTGTAACATCTCGTAATGAAGCCCGGCTGGAAGAAATCGAGGCGTCTTTTCAAAACGAGGGGACACACGTTCATGCCATTCAATTCGATCAAGAGGATTTAAGCTCTATACCGATGCTTCGGGACAAAGTTGATGCTTTGACGGGGGCTTGTGATGTGCTTATCAACAACGCAGTGGCCCGTACCATGCCCAGCTACAATGCGCCCTTAGAGACGTTCGCCAAAAGCATGGCTGTAAATGCTACAGGTCTATTTGAAATTACTCGGGTGATCGGGGATTGGATGGCGGAAAGAGGCTCCGGCTCGATCATCAATATCGGCTCGATTCAAGGAATGGTCGGCCCCGATCCATCGTTGTATGATGGACTACCGATGAATGGGCTAATCCCGGATTACTTTTTCCATAAAGGGGGCATGATCAATTTCACCAAGTTTATTGCCAGCTATTATGGACCTCGCCAAATCAGATGCAATTGTATTTCTCCAGGTGGCTTTCAAACCGAAAACCATCATCCGGAATTCGTACAGCGTTATAGTGCCAGAACTATGCTAGGTCGAATGGCTAGGATCGACGATATTTGGGGACCTGTTGTTTTTCTGGCTTCCGATGCTTCTCTGTATGTTACTGGAACAAATATTCCAGTGGACGGTGGTTATACGGCAAAGTGAATAAAGTAAAGGAGAACGGCGATATGGCTAAATTATTAAAAGCAGGGAAACCCAGGACCAGCTCCGGTCAGAGCAGGACAACGTATCGGAGACGGTACAGAAGATGATCCGGGAGGTCGAGCTCAGAGGAGATGCTGCGGTTATCGAATACTCCGCCTCCTTGGACAACTGGCGGCCTCAGAGCTTTCGCCTGTCGCCGGACCAAATCCAACAAATCGTAGAGGCGATACCCGAACAAACGAAAGCTGATATCCGTTTCGCGCAGGCCCAAATCCGCGGATTCGCTGAGGTGCAGAAAGCGGCGCTTCGGGATGTCGAGGTCGAGACCTACCCAGGGGTTGTACTCGGACACAAAAATATTCCGGTTAGCAGCGTCGGCTGTTATATTCCCGGCGGCAGGTATGGTAGCCTCCGCTCATATGAGCATTGTTACCGCCAAAGTTGCCGGAGTGGATCGGGTTATTGCTTGTACACCGCCCATAGATGGACAAATACCCGAAGCGACTGTCTGCGCTATGGCATTTGCCGGCGCAGACGAAATTTATATTCTGGGCGGCGTTCAAGCCCTCGCGGCAATGGCTATCGGAACGGAATCGATCGCTCCGGTCGACATGTTGGTCGGTCCAGGCAACGCTTATGTAGCCGAGGCGAAGAGGCAGCTATTCGGAAGAGTGGGCATTGACCTGTTAGCAGGACCGACAGAGACGCTCGTTATTGCAGATGAGTCTGCCGACGCCGAAATAATTGCAACGGACATACTTGGCCAGGCGGAGCATGGGCCGACCTCTCCGGGGGCGTTGATTACAACCTCGGAGGCGCTTGCTTATGAAACGATGAAAGAAATCGACCGTCAACTGCAAACGCTGCCAACCGCAGACATCGCAGGGATAGCTTGGAGAGATAATGGCTTGGTCATCGTGGTCGAGGACGACGAGGAAGCGATTCGGGGATTGTGGGTTGGCAAATTTCTGAAGACCGTAACTTATCAACGTTGCTCTCCGGATGCAAGCGTCGCTATCGGGGAATATGCAGCCCGATTATGCGAGATCGAACGTTTCATGGGGCCAGGTTTGAGTTATTGGTACGCCTGAGTTTGAAATTAGGTTACATAATATATATTATAGGACACAACGGCAATGTTCCATTTATGTGCCCTGAACCGCTTTCCCCCCAAAGGTTATAATATCTTTAGGGGGGGCTTTTTCTTTTTTAAACCAGTTCTCCGTCGTCGTACGATTCAACGTCCACATATAACGTACAGTTTGGATGGCTGCGAAGAATCGTAGCCGGACACGCAGTCGATACAGGTTGAGTTAGCGTATTGCGTACTGCTTGACGCTTGGTTGGACCCGGCACCATGCAGAACAGCCTTGTACCAGACATTAGCGCCGGGATCGTCAGCGTAATGGCGTGTGTCGGGACCGCACTCAAATCCGGGAAGCATCCGTCGTTCACTTGCTGCAGTCGGCACGCTTCCTCAAGCGGAACCGGCTTGATCGTCTCCGGGTCTGCAAAATCAGCAACGGGAGGATCGTTGAAGGCGATGTGTCCGTTCTCCCCGATACCGAGACAAACGATATCAATTGGCGCTTCCTGAATCAGCTCCGCATACCTTCGGCATTCCGCTTCTACATCTTCACTGCCGTCAATTAGATGTACTGTGCCCGGACATACCTTATCGAATATATTTCTGTTTAAAAATTCGGAGAATCGCTGTGCCGCACCTTTCCGCAAGCCAATGTATTCGTCCATATGAAACGCCGTAATTCGGCTCCAGTCAATCCCTTCCTCACGGCACAGCTGCTCGAGAAATTCATTCTGCGATGGAGCCGCTGCAAACACGATACGTACTCGATCCTGCTCTCGCAATCGTTCACGGATAGCCTCCGCTGCCTCTTGGGCAGCGGATATACCAAGCTCGCGGCGTCCAGGGTAGACTTGGACTTGCAGCTTGTCAACCGTCAATCTTTTATCTGGGGTTATGAATATAGTCATGTCGTCCCTTCTCCTCCCAATGATCTTCACCAATTACCGTCGTTACTACTTGCAGAGTCCCCGCTTCGTCAGGGCCCTTAAACAAGGTGAAATTCGCCATATTCCCCTGTTGCAGCCAACACGTTACCGGTAAACCGAGCGCCTGAGCCGGGCGAGCCGTAACAGCCTCCACCGCCTCCGTCAACGTAATCCCGGCTAAGCATACGGCGTTAGCGACGCCCACATCCAATGCTAGCGCCGAGCCTGCCAGAATCAATGGATTCTCAACCGGCGTAAGCTTACCGTCAGAATGAAGCTCGACCATGTTTCCAATCACACTGGAATACCGTCCTGGCTTCATTCCTCCGAATTTGACACTGTCGCTGACCAAAATAAACTTGTCGCGCTTAGCTCTCAACATGGCTTTCAATACCGGCGCACGCAAGTGATGTCCGTCTGCGATAAAGGTGGCGCACAGCCGGTCTTCCGCCAATTGATCCCAAATGTAATTGGGATGTCTAGGCAGAAACGGATGCGCCGCGTTGCCGAGGTGCGTAGACAAGGTTGCACCTGCTTCAACTGCCTGCTCTATCTCAACTGGTTTGGCGTTAGTATGGCCTATGCTCACTGCAATACCAGCCTGCTTCAGCTTCTTGATAAAGGGGATAGCCCCCTTTCTTTCCGGCGCTACCGTCACAAGCCGAATACGATTCCCTGATGCCTCCTGCCATTCGAGAAACTCCTGCCAATCCGGATCTCTTACATACGCTATATCATGCGCTCCGCGCGGACCGTCCTCAGCCGAAATATACGGACCCTCCAAATGAATACCAAGCACAGACCGATTCACATGAGGGTACTGGCCGCAGGCATCGGAGATCGCCGTCATCGCCTGCCGAATTCGCTCATAGCTGCCTGTTATGACCGTCGGTAAATAACCGGTCACCCCTTTCATCAGCAAGGCATCCGTGACTCCCGTTACATCCATAACTGAGGTAGTCTCCCCATTAAAGTCAAACCCGTTAAAGCCATTCACCTGCAGGTCGATCCAACCGGGAGAAAGCCAAGGCAGCCCTTCAGCCTCCCCCTCCATTCGCTTGATGGAAGTGACCAACCCGTCACAGATGTCGACTTCAACCGATTCATAGGTATCAAATCGTTTACCCCGCAGCTTCATAGGCTCCCGCTTCCTAGAATGACTTCGCTTTGAAGCCTCGAAGATTCGTACGTTCCGAGAATGATTTCAAGTGAATGAATACCTTCTTCGCCTGACACGATCGGTGTACGCTTCTGCTTCACGGCAAGAGCCATATCCCGCAGCTGCATGCGATGTCCGTCAGGAATCACGCTGAAGGGCTCGAATGCGGGAATCCGCACCTCTTCCCCATTCACCTTCAGGAGTTCGATATCGTCTTCTTTGATAATCAATGTACCCTTTTCCCCATGAATCTCTAGACGTTGACCTAGGTCCGGCTGCACGGTCGTCGTGATCTCCATTACCCCCATCGCCCCGTTCCGAAAGGTGAGTAAGGAAACGGCAGTATCTTCCACTTCAATCGTTCTGAGCAGCGTCTTCGTCCGGCCGTACAACGATGTGACAGGACCTGCAAGCCACTGCAGCAGGTCAACGGTGTGAATGCCTTGATTCATCATGGCTCCGCCGCCGTCCATTTCCCATGTCCCTCTCCAGCCGGCACTGTCATAGTACTGCTGGCTGCGATAGATTTTCACATAGGCGTCGCACAGGCTCAGTTTCCCCAATCCGCCGCTTTCGATAAAGTTTTTGGCAAACTGCGCAACCGGCGACATGCGGCGAGGAAAAATGGTAGACAGCAGCACGCCCTTTTCCCTGCACTCGCGAATCATTCGATGAGCGTCAGCGAGCTGAATCGCCATTGGCTTCTCGACGACCACATGCTTACCCGCTTGGGCTGCCAGTATCGTTTGTTCAGGGTGAAGAGCGCTTGGCGTGCAGATGCATACCACTTCGATCTCTTCATTCCTGAGCATCTCCTCCAGCTGCTGATATGGCATGGCGCCATGCTTGTCGGCAAAGGTTTTCCCCTTAACAGGGTCCTTGTCGTAAACGGCGATCAGCTCGGCCTCCACCACCTCGCGAATGGCATTGGCATGCACCTCTGCAATCACGCCGCAACCGACAATGGCAAATTTGGTTTTATTGATTTCACTCATTGCTGTTGCTCCTTTTCGTTCATGTGTAAGCAGGTTACAAGTGCGTCCGCAGCGATGGTGGCCTCGCAGGATTTTGCGATGTCATGATGGCTTAAAATCGATGGTCTGCCTTCTATCCGTCGGATGAAATCCTCCGTTATGGTCCAAGCAGGCTGCTGCAAAGGAACGAGCGCCGTCGGTTCCTTATGGCTTACTTGAATCATCAGGGCTTCCTCTCGGACCAACGGATCGCCGGCGAGACGCAGCTCGGCGAAGCCTTCCGTACCTGTCACAAAAATGCGCCCGTCTCCCCACGTCCAGCTTCCGTTCGGCGTATGCCAGTCGGCATAAAGCTGGCCAACGATGCAGTCTTGCATAACGACTTGGACACTCACCGAATTATAGAAGGTTGGGTGCTCAGGTAAGATTGTCTTCCCGATATAGCCGTCCATCGTTCTGATTTCTTTGCCGGTAAACCAACGAAGCAGATCGAAATCGTGAACGAGCAGATCGATCAAGATACCACCGGATTGCTGCTTGGAGAAGAACCATTCCGGGCGCTTCTCCGCATCCAATCGGTGAGGCTTGCGCATGCCGACTGAAACGATATCACCTAGGAGGCCTTGGTCGATATGCTGCTTCAAGGTGTAAACGGCGGGATGAAACCGCTCTGTAAGCAGCATGCCGATTTGAATGCGTTCTCTCTCAATAACGGCCTTCAGCCGTTCAAGCCCGTCAGCGCTGGTTACCGCTGGTTTATCGATCATGACGTGCTTGCCACGGCTTTCGCACAATTCGATCACGTCTATTTTCTCTTCGTTAATCGAGGCGCAGCCAACGATTGTAACGCTTTTATCCAGCAATGCTTCTATATCCTCCACTAAGGGGATGCCGAATTTTTCAGCGATGCTGCGGGCTAACTCATGGTTTTCCTTTTCATAAATGCCGCAACAGCTATAGCCAAGCTCTAACATTTCCCCGATAAATATGCCAATATGTGCATGCTGACAACCGATAATCGAAAACTTGCCTGTGCTCACAATGCTTCATTCCTTTCTGTACTAGGGTACAAAATGCAGAAGCCCGCTCAAAAGCGGCCCTCTGTAGTCAAGCTATACCCTTAATTGTTGTTCTTTTCGAATACTTTGTCAGCTTCCTTGCGGAATTCCGCGACCGCTTCATCAATTGTCAATTTACCGAACTGTTGTTTTTGTACCGTTTGTTCGAACAACTTCGTTACTTCTCCTGTGCCCTTCGGTCCTCCATCATACATGGACGGCTGGATGCTAGTGATGTGCTGCAGCATGGCAACCATCTTCTTATCGCGATCGGTGAATTTAGGAGTAAGATATTCCAGAATCTTCTTGTTTTCCGGCAGCCCTCTCTCCATTTCCAAAATGTCTGCCGCTTCCTTAGAATTCAGGAAGAAGTCAAGGAACATTGCCGCTTCCTTCGGATGTTTCGTTTGTGCCGACGTAGAAAGAAACATCGCAGGAAGGATGGCACTTCCCGTTTTTTGATCCCTGGGAATAGGTACCATGTCGATCTTGTCTTTCATTATGTTCTCGTATGCAGGGAACGTTGCCGTGAACTGTGGTCCCATTATCGGCACATTGCCTTTCATCAAAGCATCCTTATTAGGGTCTGCATTGCCAATCGGCAGGAACGAAGCCGTCACAGTCGCCGGCGGTATGATTCCTTCCTTACGGGCGTCGTCCCACATCTTAAGCCAATTCTTGAAGCTTTGATCGTTATAGCCGATCCGATTGTTCTTGTAGAGCGTGTCCCCCGTAGAGAACAAATAATACATATAGGCTTCCATCGAGGTTGACATATCGAACGCACCGTATACTTTATCGCCTAGCTTCGCTTTCATTTCTCGCGCTTTATCGAAATAGTCTTTCCAGGTCATATCCAGCTTCGGCGGCTCTACTCCAGCCTGTTTGTACATTTCCTTATTGTAAATCAGGACAGCCGCGTTATCGGAGACGGGCAATCCGGTTAGCTTGCCGCCTACCGTTCCCTGATTTCTAAGAACATCCGCATTCAGCTCCGCTACTTGAATTTCCTTGCCGGTGTAAGGCGTAAGATCGCCTAGTACCCCTCGATCCGAGTACTCCTTGATATACAAAATGCTCATCTGCATAATGTCAGGCGTGTTGCTGCCTGCCACCTGCGTGGACAGCTTTTCCCAATAGCCGTCGAACGCCGAATACTCCGGCTTGATTTTGATGTTCGGATGAAGCTGTTGAAACTTCTCAATCACCTTCAAGGTTCGATCATGTCTCCCCTGACTGCCCCACCACGCGAAGCGCAGCTCCACGTTTTGAGAGCTCTTGGCCTGCTTGTCTTTTGTACCTGAAGCCGATTGTCCGGTCGTTTTCTTCTCCGTAGGAACACAACCGGCCGCAATTCCTCCAAAGAGGGTCAAAGTGAGAACCGAGGTTAAAAATCTGCGGCCCGTAAAATGATGCCTTGCCATAGTCGATACACCCCTTGTTTTTTACTTACTTACAATGTCATTATAGGATTTTCGGATTTGTATCAAAATAAGAGAAATCTATAAAATATACTAAGAATATACGCTCTTAATTGTTGAATTCGGAAGGATTCAGCCCTGTATGCTTTTTGAAGAGCTGACTGAAATAAGCATTGTTCTTATACCCGACCATTTGGGAGATTTCAAATATTTTATAGTTTCCAGACAGCATTAGCTCCTTGGCTTTATCCATACGGATACGCGTCAAGTAATTGTTATAGTTCTCCCCGGTTTCCTGCTTGAAGATTTGGCTCAAGTAATTTCGCGTCAAGTATACCTTCTCGGCTATGACGTCCAGCGTAATTTCTTCAGCGTAGTGCTCTTGCACATAACGCATAATGAAATCAATGGTTTTCCTATGCTTCTGGGATCCCCTTCGGTTCATGACCTCGCTGATTGGAATGAGAAGCTCTCGCAGCCACGCTGCAAAATCCTGAATACTATAAAGCCGCTCGAGCTCCCTATATACATTAAATTCAGAGTGAATGTCTTCGATTTGCAAGCCGTGGTCGTGCAATCCGAGAGCAATAATCCCTACGATATCAATAGCAAATTCCCTAAGTACGTTAATACTGGGGGCAGGCTCATGATGAAGCGCTTTCGTCAATTCGTTGATTCTCTCCTCCACCAGGTCTTCCTGCCCCAGAATGACAGCGTCGGCAATGGCTTGATAGCATTCCATCGGGCGTCGTGAAGCAGCCTTCCCTTTTTCTAGTACATCCTCTCCCGTGATCAGCTGCTTGTCCGATACCCTTACCCGCTCAGCAAGCAAATCGACAGCGACAGAATAGGACTTGGGAATATCCTTGACGTCATCAGCGACCATGCCGACCGAAGCCCATACCTTCAGCTTTAAATACGATTGGATGTGTTCCAGAAACTCCATAGCCGCTTGTATAGCGCAGCGCTTTGCATACTCATTTTTCATGTGCGCGGGCGTCGAAACGATCACGGTAATAACGTTTCTCTGTATGTCCGCCACATAGACCCCTTTTTTATTTTGCGACAGCTCATCCACGATATTTTTGACGGCATAGGCAAACAGTGCCAATTCACTCGGCTTGTAGGAGGTGCGTTCTCGGTTGATGAAAAATTCGATCAGCACAACGGTAAAGCATTGATTTGTAAAGTCCATTTTCAAATAATCGGACACTTTACGGAAAAACGCCGAGTGGCAAAACTCAGGCTCTAGCAGGCCCTTCAACAGCTGCTGTCTAGTCGTAGGCAGGTTGTATTCCAACAGCTCCCTAAGTTCTTTATCAACCTTATCTGATTGCTCCTTCAGATTGAGTTTGTCCACCGTTTCCTTTAACACACGTTCGATCTCTTCCAGTGTAGCCGGTTTGGATAAATAATCGTTCACCTTGAGCTTCACAGCGGATTGTGCATATTTAAAATCCTCATAACCGCTTAAGATAATCACTTCCGCGTGATTACCTTCTTCTCGGATAGCCTTAAGCATTTCGATGCCATCCATCACGGGCATAAAGATATCGGTTAATATTATATCAGGTCGATGCAGCCGAATTTGCTCTAGACCGTCCTTCCCGTTCTTGGCGGTTCCTACCACCTGGATTCCAAAGTCGCTCCATCTTACGGAGCGGGTCAATCCCTGAATCGTAGTTATATCGTCATCAATAATAACGGCTTTCATCATGGGTGTTCCCCTCCGGTTGATTTTCTGGCTCCGATAATACCTTCGGCAGCGATACGGTGACTTTGGTTCCATGATTCAGCAGGCTTGAGATTTCCACACCATACTTTTCACCAAAATAAAGCTGAATTCGTTCATGCACATTACGAATCCCGTTGTGTTCTCGATGCAGACCCGCTTCCACGTCCATTCCTTCTCCGTCATCTTCGATGACAAAATACAAGCTATTCTCGTCTTCCCATCCGGAAATTCGAATCATGCCGCTGTCGCTCGAATGCAGTCCATGAAGGAGCGAGTTCTCCACAAACGGTTGTATGATCAGCTTAGGAATATAATAATGATGTAACGTTTCGGGAACGGATATGATAAATTGGATTTGCTGCTGATACCGGATTTTTTGCAGCTCAGCGTAACAATGCAGATGCTCCATCTCCCGCTGCACCTTGATAAAGGAGGCACCACTGGAAAGGCCGATTCGCAGCATTTTGCCAAGTAAAGAAAGCATATGACTGACCCCGTGGGCACCCGATTCAATCGCATGCCAGTTCATGATATCCAGGGTATTGTATATAAAATGAGGGTTGATTTGCTCTTGCAGTACTTGAATTTCCGCTTCACGTTTCCGGCGGTTCTGCTCGTTCACCTGGGCAATCAATTGATCAATGCGCACGGCCATCTGGTTAAAGTTCTCGTTCAAATGTCCGAACTCATTGTGGTACTCGTTCTTGATGAGTACATCCCATCTGCCGAGCTTCAGCAATTTCATGCTCTGAATCAGCTTCCGAATCGGAGCAGCGAATTGTTTGGATAAGAAATAAGCCATGACCACCGCAATCAGAATGCATAAAGCAGCTGCAGCTATGATTACTTTCTCGATTCGGCGACTGCCTCTCGTAATGTCTTCCCATCGAATAATATCCATAGTAACCCAAGACGTTCTTTGCTGTTTATTCCATATGACCAAGCTCTTCTCATCTAGTAAATGAGTGATTGCAGCCTGCTCGTCAGAGGAACCGGTTTCGTCAAGAATGACTGTTATCGCAGCTTTTATGTTTTCATAAGGAATGGAAGGCCGCTGAATCCCATCGAATTGGACAATCAGCCTGTGATTCGTGTCCAAAAGGAAGCGCATCGCCTCTGATGCACTGCTGGCGGTCAGCTTTTGAATAAAAGAAGCTTTCATATTGATTACAAGCACGCCCACTTCCTTGCCCGAGGTCGAAAGAACCTTTCTTGCAAAGCTAACGACCATCCGTTCATCAACCGGATAGCTGGGCACCTCAAGCTCATGGATGCCGATCCAGCAATAATCAGCGTCTTTAATTTGATGAAACCAGGAGCTGTTCTGCAAAATTCGGTAGTCGTACACGCCGCTTGAGGCAACATGAATGTTCACTGACGAATCTTTGCCATACAGCTGAACGGATTGAATTCCTTCCTTCACATAACTTTGCCGGCTGAGCAAATCGATCATGTCCGAGTTTTGGCCGATCCGCTCGAACGAATTTTCGTTAAGCTGCAGGTAGTTGATTAGCTTGGGATTGCTGGCCAAAACTAAGGAATCGTATTCGACCGATTGGAGCTGATAATCGAGCTGCTTGTTAATCTCGCCCAGCAAAAGCTTTCTTGAAGAGATAGTCTGCTGAACGACCTCCTGATTCGTAATGTAATAGCTCGTAATTCCGAGAACGGATATTAACAAAGCGGATAGAATGATAAAAGAAGTAAAAAAGGTCACTTGAAATGAGAACGTTTTAAATGGATTTTTCATTCGGAACTACCGCCTGTTGTCAGCATATTCCCTTTAGCATAAGACCTTTCAACAAGCTTGTAAACCATCACCCTTTAATGCCCGTCGTACTGATTCCTTCCACAAAGTATTTTTGTGCGACAAGGAAAATGATGAAGCAAGGAAGCACTGACAGCAGGGACATGGCATACATTGGCCCCCAGGTCACCACGGATGTATTATCTAGGAATAAACGCAACGCCAGTGGGACCGTATATTTTTCCGTATCCGTTAAATAGATCATTTGTCCGAGAAAGTCGTCCCAGGTCCAGATGAAGTTGAAGATAGCCGTCGTAATAAAGGCCGGTGTGCACAAGGGAAGTACAATTCTAAAAGCAATGCCGAGCGTGCTGCACCCGTCGATCTTCGCGGATTCGTCAAGATCCTTCGGGATGCCGCGGATAAATTGAATCATTAAGAATACAAAGAACGGGCTTACTGCGAGATAATGCGGAATAATCAGGGGAAGCGTGGTCCCTACCCATCCGAAGTATTTAAACAAAATATACTGTGGTACTAGCGTTACCTGAGTCGGCAGCATCAACGTCAGCATCAAGATGCCAAACCACATGCTCTTCAAAGGGAAGCTCAGCCTGGCAAAACCAAACGCGACGAATGCGCTTGATAGGATGGTTCCGATCACAGAAAGTACAGCAATGAACAGGGAGTTATAAAAGAAGTGCGCGAAGCTGAAGTCTGGGATGGCAAACCACCCGTCCGAGAAGTTTTCCCAACGAAACTTTGACGGAATGAGGTTGGATTTCGGTATTTCTTCATTGGATTTCAGAGCGTTACTAATTAACCAAAAAATGGGGTATATCATAATGATACTGCCGATGATTAAGGAACTGTAATGAATTAGTCTGGTTTGTCTCATATTTTATCCACCCCACCGATATTTACAATCACCGTTACTTCAGTTTTCATAGTGAACCCACCTTTTGGACGACCAGAACACCAGTGCTGTAAATAGACCGATAATCAAGAGCAGCACCCATGCAAGTGCGCTGGCGTAGCCCATCGTAAAGTAAGCAAATGCTTTTTGGTACAAATACAGAGCGTATACAAGCGTAGAATGAATAGGACCGCCCTTGGTAACTACGAACGCTTGGGTAAACATCTGAAAGCTTCCGATCATTTGCATCACAAGGTTGAACAAAATAATCGGCGTCAGCATCGGCAGTGTAATGGAGAAGAAGGAACGAAATTTCGATGCTCCGTCGACGGAAGCCGACTCATAAAGATCACGTGGAATTTGCTTTAAGCCGGCTAAGAAGATCACCATGGAGGAACCGAACTGCCATACGGCCAGCGCCACTAAAGTGTATAATGCCGTCCCAGGAGTATTGATCCAATCCAACCCCTCAAGTCCAAACATACCGATGAATTTGTTAAGAAAGCCATCCATGCCGAACAGGTTTCTCCATATTGCTGCAATGGCCACACTGCCGCCGACAAGGGAGGGCAAGTAGAATATAGCTCGAAACAGGGACATGCCGCGAATGCCTTTAAATAAAAGCATGGCTACCATTAATGCGAAAAACAGCTTTAAAGGAACCGACAGCACCACATAGGTGAGCGTCACTTGAAGCGCCTTGCGAAACACTTGGTCCTCCGTTACAATTTCTTTGTAATTCTCAAGCCCGACCCAAACCGGCAGCTCCAGCAAATTATATTCCGTTAACGATAAATAAAAGGATTGGGACATCGGCCCGACGGTTAGTAGGAATAGACCTATCAACCATGGAGAGATAAACACATAGCCCCATAGGGGTTCTTTAAATCTGCTAAAGCTTCGGGCGGCTTTTGAATTCGTTTGCTTTTTTTCGGTCATCCATGTTCGTTCTGCCATTCATTTCACTCCCATTAGGTTATATGCAATTTGGTTGTAACCACATAGTACCGTTGGAGAGTCGTAAAATAAATGAGGGAAATCTATAAATAATAATAAAAATATACACGTTTTGAATTGCTTCACAGTGCACATTTCCACTATTTCCATATGGCAAACCGCCCGTGGTTCAGCTATAATATTTCGATGAAAAGTAAATCCTACTCTATGAGAAGGTTTTTTCAAAACGAATAGGACGGTGAGAAAGTGAGAAAAGCAGCAGCAGTAACATCCCTGCTTGCCTTAATCCTTTCCAACGCTCTTGTAGTTGCGAATAAAGCAAATTCTACAGGGTATGAGAATACGATTCAGCCATCACCTTCTACGGTAAGTGTTGAAGCTATTCAAACGGAAAGCGATACGCAAGTGATCATGGATCAGCTAGGCTCAGAAGCTACAGCCTTCAAGGCAATGGAAGCTTCTACTAAGCAGCCCGAGCCTGAACCGGCAACACTGGCGCCTGCCGCTACGTCTGAAAATGCTGGAATTTCGGATGAAGAAATTGATTTGCTCGCGAGAATTGTCAGTGCGGAAGCCAAAGGCGAACCGTATCAAGGACAAGTCGCTGTAGCGGCCGTTGTTTTAAACAGAGTAGAAAACAATTTTGGAAGCTCTATTCACGATGTGATTTATGCGAAAGGACAGTTTCAGCCTGTCCGCAATGGGGAAATTGACAAGCAGCCCGTTGATTCCGCCTATGACGCGGCCAAAGAAGCCATCAACGGCAACGATCCCACGGATGGGGCGCTTTATTTTGCCAATATGGACATTGCAGAGCGGCACCCTAACAAAAATGCGAAACCAACGGTTACTATAGGCAACCATACCTTCTATGTGTAACCCGTTCATATATATCTTTTCACAAAATAAGCGCTTTGACTCATTGGTCTAAGTGCTTATTGGTATTTCAATTAGAAAGAATCCGTTTCGGAAATTAAGGGAATCATTTTTTCAACGGCTTTATGTCTAATTCAAGGCAAGGAGTGATAGTTCTTGGTTCATTCTGAAATGGAACCTGATCAATTGAAACAATTAACATTTATAATGAGCCATGCGGTTTCAATGGAACTGAGGGTCGATAATGCCGATGTGGGAACAACGGTACATTTTATGGAAGGCATGGGCTTTCAACGTCGTAATATTTGGGCTTCCGTGCATTTACCGAATCATTCTGTAATTGATTTTTGGAGAAAAGAGCTTACAAAGTAATGAATTTCAAATAGGTCTACTCCCCCTCAATGTAAAAGCTTATCGTTGTCTGTGTTCAGACATCACGGTAAGCTTTTTTCCATGGGAAAGCGCAAAATATGATCATTGTCACCTGGTCATCCGTCTGGTACGATAAATCATCATAAATAAGCTCCGGTGCTTCAATCAATCAGCCGAGAATCGCTTCAACAAGAAGGTGGCCGCACAAATGCAAAAATTATGGCATCATTTCAACGAGCATCAACGATTTTTACTTCGCAATGTATCCATTATTGTCATTGGCTTATTCATCAATCAATTGCTCCAAACCGTAGGCAGTATTATCATTGCCAGGATGGTCAACGATCCGGTTCAATTCGGGGAAGTAAACCTGCTCCTCCAAATATACGGCATGATCGGGCTATTTCTTAACGTCGGGTTTAACTCTGCCTTGGTGTATACCTTTTCGACAAATACGCAGGAAGCCGTGCAAAATAAATTTCGTTATGCCTTGGCGGGAAGTACCTTCTTTGGCATCGTAATCAGTTTTATTGTGGCTGCCCTTTCCCCTTTGCTGGCTAGCGTGTATCGGCTCCCTGCCCTACAGACAGCTCTTGTGCTGGGGTCCATCATGTTTATATTTAACTCCATAGTCAATATGGGGGTATCCTCCTTCTCCGGTAACCGAAACTTTGCCACGCAAGCGGTTTTTATGGTTATTATGACAACCTTCTCCACACTCGGTACTATTGCCGGAGTCCTTTGGCCGCTATTCGGGGATCATGATGTGCTCTGGGGGATTTCCTTCTGGATGGGGATCGGCGCCGTCCTGACAGCTATGATCACCAGCTGGAGAGTCCATGCGGTCCATCGGCCCCGATGGTTTGGCCCGCTGCCCCCTTCCGAGCTGAGGGAGATGATGAAATACGGCGTACCTTTATGGGCGGGAAACATTGCGAAAGCGTTCCAGCAGCCGTTTCTGGTGATGATGATCGGTTCGACATCGGTTGTTGCCGTCGGTCACCTGGCTAATGCCTCTAGAATTACGGGGTTTATAGGAATCGTAACCTGGGCGTTTATGATCGTCACCTTTCCCTTCGTTGCCGAAAGCTCGCAAAATCTCCAGGAGAGCAAGCGCAGGGGGACGCTCTGTATCCGCTATAACAATATTATTTTATACCCGCTGACGCTGTTGATCTGTATGTACCCCGATCAAATTAACGGATTTCTGTTCGGCGCGGAATATGCAACCGGCGAATCGGCCATCTATATCCGGCTTTTGGCACTTGGTGTATTCTTCTCCTCCGTCAGCAGACTGGGAGGCAATATTCTCGCCGGGATCGGCCGAACCAAAGCTAACTTCTGGGTCATGATCGTAGCCGGTATTTTCGTCATTACCTTGGTACCGCTCATTGCTTCTAATAACCCGGTTCTAGCCGTTTGGATTTATACGGGCGGCTGGGCAATATCAGCTTTGTCGATGATTTGGTTTTTCTACTTGGAGAGCTTTACGCTGGATTGGTGGGAAGCTTACGGGGAACCGCTGCTGCCATCAGCTCTTATGGGAATCTTATTGGAAATAGGTCATTATACCGGGAGCGGATTTCCCGTATTCGTCGTCATAGCCATGATCAGCTTGGTTGGAATGACGGCTTGGATTGAAGCTCGGACCAAAGCTCGAGTGGAAACACATAAAAAATCGGCATAAGTTAAATAATACCTCTATCAAGGCTAAATAAAGGAGGTTAAGGTTCCATGGAAAATGAAGAAACCCTGCCGGAGGAGCCGGAAGGGCAAGAAGATGTTATGGACGTAGCTGAAGAAGAGGAAGACCATGTTCATATCGAGTGGGCAGGATATATTTGAGCATCCTGTGGAAGTAGCCTGCGGCCAGCGAGCTGTCAGGCTATTATTTTGTCGCGGCAGCCTCACCATGAACCGCTACGTACTTCTCCATTCTTCGCTCGTCGGTAATTCTAGGGCATGTGTAGCAGTACCGGTCTTCCCCCGGCAGGCAGAAGCTCCAGCAGCATTTGGATCGGATTAGAATCCTTTCATTGGCGTCGATAGGTGACGGAACCGCCCGAAAATCGACGGAAATTTCCTCTACCTTATCCGCTATGAACAGATAATCGTCTTGAATTCGTGCTTGAAGCTCGGGGTCTTCTTCCCTGTGGCTAGGCGCTTCCATATAATAAGCCAGCAAGTAGGACAAGGTGGCCCATAAGGTTGGACGATCGATTCCCATGAGTTCCGATACTCGTGCAAACAACGGCTCGGTATGCTCGTAAAAAACATGCCGTATAAAATAATCCCGCTTCTCTTCATGCGAACCTTCATATGTCAGGCAGCCTTCGGGCAGCGTAAACTGCAGACCGGATCCGTTCAGGCTAACGCTGAGATGTGTAAAAGACAAGTTCAATAGCGCATCCCAACGGGAAAACGCATAGAAAGCCCCGGCGATCAGGGAGCAATACCGTTTCACCCATAGCGAGCCGGTAACCTTGCCGCAGGGTGCGGCAGCCTGCTCGGCAAAAGCTTGCATTAGCTCTTCTAATACGCCCGAAGCAAGTAAGCTTGCATGCTCAGACGAGGATGGGGCTTCTGTAAGTAAAATTCGAAAGGTTGACCGCAATTGCTCCTTGTTCTCTGATGACAAGGTCATTTTATCACCACCATCACACTACATTCATGACAATGATAATCCTTCTCAACAAAAGAGTCAACCATATTCGTGAATAAAAAAGAGTGCAGCAGAACTTTTCCAGCGCACTCTTGCAGTTATTAATTTGATTAATGTGGTTAATAACTAATATCAGTAATTAAATTTCACTCGTTATCTTTTACCATTTCATCATACTTGGCATATCTAGAGTCAACCTCTTGAGCCATTTTGCGATATTGCTTCGTTTCTTCAACAACGGGATCGATCTCCGCTTGAATGCGCACCTCTGTGCGTCTAGGCAGACGCTTGCGCGCAGCCTCCTGCGTATTCACCCGCTCCATTTCGCCCTCCTGCAGCGTATGTGCCAGCTGCTCCTCCAGACTGCGTTGATCCACGGCGTTTCGCCACCCTTCCATTGTGTCTTTTTTATTATTGTATCCATATCAAGGAAAAGTATCATCTTGATGGTCCTTTACACCTTGGGACGAACTCGATTGGTAGGTAAGGCCGTTAGCGGATCATCGGGCCAATAATGCTTAGGATATCTTCCCTTCAAGTCCTTCTTCACATCGAAATAGGTACTGGACCAAAAGCTCGCTAAATCTTTAGTAACTTGAACCGGGCGTTGTGCGGGTGATAACAGATGCAATAACACCGGCACTCGCCCGCGTGCCAAACGGGGGGTATCCTTCCATCCGAAAACCTCCTGAAGCTTGACGGAAACCACCGGCTGCTCGACCTGGCTGTAATCAACGGCAATCCTGGAGCCGCTTGGAACGGTGACATGTGTAGGCGCTTCCGAATCCAGCTGGCGTCGCTGCTCCCATGTAAGCATGGATTCAAGTATTTCAGTAAGCTTAAGACGCTCGAGCTGAGCACGATTCTTCAAGCCCAAAATATGCGGCTTCAGCCACTCCTCCAGCGACCCCAGCAGCGCTTCGTCACGGACGTCCGGCCAGCTGCCTGAATCGAATCGGTGTAGAAAGCGGATTCGCTGCTGAAGCTGTCTGGATGCCCGGTTCCATGGAAGCAGCTCCAGACCCTCGAGGGCGATACCCTCTACTAATGCTGAGGCCACACGGTCCGGATCAGCCTGAGGCAAGCTTCCTTCCCGAAGGATCAGCGAGCCGAGCTTTTCCCTTTGGACCGCTCGGACGGAGCCGGTAGAGGAATCCCAGCTGACAAGCTCCTCACGCTGAATCCAGTCGGATACATTCTCCTGCAGCTCCTTTAACTGAACGGGCGCAGCCAGAAGAATGCGGCTATCGGCCCCTTGATCATCAAGCTGAGCAGCGACAAGATAAGAGACCTGGGACAAAGGCTGAAGCTGAGCGAAAGCAGCTCCTCTTCCATTGCTGAGCAGAAACTTGCCCGTTTCCCTCCGCTGGGCAATCCGGTCAGGGTAAGCATAGGCTAATAACAGCCCGCAGTGATCGATGTGATCCTCGTCCTGACTGCTGCTCCCAAGCTCTCTCTTCCATGCCCGTGCTTCCGCCAGCATTCTTTCACGGGCGGAAGCATCTGCGCTTCGCAGGTGGGGACCGCTCCCCCGTAAAGCTTCTACGCGCAGCCTAAGGTCCGCATTTCCCGACAGACCGCTTCCAAACATATCCCGATCGCTCAGGATGGCCGCTAGGTCACAAGCAAGATTGGCAAGCCCCCGCTCCTGCCCCATTAGCATCATATGTGCCAACCGCGGATGCGCAGCAAGCCCGACCATTCGTTTCCCTATATCGGTTATCGTTCCATCGTCACGAATCGCACCAAGCAAGGTTAACAACTCTCTCGCTTGGTTCACTGCCGGTGCAGGGGGCACGTCCAGCCAATCGAGCTCGGAGGGCTCGGTGATGCCCCATGCGGCCAATTCCAAAAGCAGCGGTGTCAGATCCGCATCCAGGATCTCCGGTGTGCTTCGCTCCGCTAAATGATCCTGCTCTTGCTTCGTCCACAGCCGGTAGCATACCCCCGGGCCTAAGCGTCCTGCACGGCCTCGCCGTTGATCCGCGGATGCTTTGGAGACAGGCACGGTATCCAGCCGGCTCATTCCTGTTCTCGGTGAGAATCGCGACACCCGCATCAAGCCGGAATCGATAACAACCTTGATCCCTTCTACCGTTAAACTGGTTTCCGCAATGGAGGTTGCCAATACGATTTTACGTTCACCCGGAATACTTGGCGCAATCGCGCGCTCTTGTTGCTCCTGTGGCAGAATGCCGTATAAAGGCGCAATCCGCACATGTTCACCCAGTCTCCGCTCCCGAAGCTGATTTTCCGTTCTTCGGATTTCACCGGAGCCCGGAAGGAACACCATAATGTCTCCCTCTTCGTTCGCTAACGCTCGCTGAACGGCATCCGCCACGTGCACCTCCAGCCTCTCTTCTGTTCGTGCTGACAAATAGTGCGTCTCTACCGGGTACATCCTGCCCTTACTGGAAAGAATGGGGGCATCACCCAGCAATGAAGCGACCGGCTCAGCTTGCATTGTGGCTGACATGACCAGGATCCTCAGATCCTCTCTAAGCAATGCCTGTGCCTGCAGGACAAAGGCCAAACCGAGATCCGCGTGCAGGCTGCGCTCATGAAATTCATCGAAAATGACTAGTCCTACGCCCTCTAGGGCGGGATCATTTTGCAGCATGCGGGTTAAGACCCCTTCGGTCACCACTTCGATTCTCGTTTGCTTGCTGATCTTCGTATCGAGGCGTACGCGATACCCTACGGTTTCTCCCACCTGCTCCTTCCGCTTTGCCGCCATGTAACGCGCCGCCGCACGAGCGGCCAGACGACGTGGCTCAAGCATGATGATGCGTTTTCCCCGGAGCCACGGTTCCTCAAGGAGCGACAACGGCACTTGTGTCGTTTTCCCCGCCCCAGGCTCGGCTATGAGCACAGCGCTCGTATGGTTCAAGAGAGCTTCTTTCACTTGCGGCAGCACTTCATCTATAGGTAATGACAGCATGTTCGTACTCACTCCGTTTACCAATATTCCGTCCCACCATCGTAACACAAAAAGACGCCGACCAACAGCCTCAGGGGCAGTAGATCAGCGTCAGTGGTTATGCCGCGGCGTTAGGAGTGGAAACGGCGGCGGATTTGCGATTCGAGGCTATGGTGTATAACACGAGTGCGCTCCAGATCAACGAAAAGCTGACCATATGAGCCGACGAGAAAGCTTCCTTAAAGACGACAACACCTAAAAACAAGGTGATGGTCGGTCCGATATACTGCAGGAAGCCAAGCGTCGAAAGAGACATTCTCTTGGTTGCTTGAGCAAAAGCCCAAAGCGGAACCGCTGTAGCCGCTCCAGCCAGCAGCAGCGCCATCAAGGAGGAAAGCGGCAAATTACCGACCGTGCTTGCTCCCGTAATGTAAATATAACCCAGGTACAGCAAGCCAACCGGCAGGACAAGCACCGTTTCACCGACAAGACCGAGCATCGAGTCAAGGGGGAGCTTTTTCTTAGTTAACCCGTATAGACCAAAGGTCAATGCGAGCGTCAGGGAGATCCACGGAAACTTCCCGTAGATTAATGTCATGTAGGCAACCCCGGCAAAGGCCAGAGCAATCGCCAGCCATTGTCCGAAACGGGGACGTTCCTTCAGGAATAACACCCCCATCAAAACATTGAAGAGCGGGTTCATATAATAGCCTAAGCTGCTCTCAATCACGTGGTCATTGTTGACCGCCCAGATGAAGATCAGCCAATTGCAGCTGATGAGAAGGGAGCTGGCGCATACGACAAGCACCACCTTTCGGCTTGCGAACATTGCCTTCAATTCTCCCCACCGCCTCATGACCGTGACGACCAAAGCAACAAATACGAAAGACCATAATACTCTGTGTGCCAAAACCTCCCAAGAGGACATGGATGCAAAGAGCTTCCAGTATAAGGGCAGCAGCCCCCAAATAAGATAAGCGAGCACAGCATAGCCGATGCCCGCTTTTGTTTGATTCGTTTCCATATTACCCTCCAAGCACGACCCGATCATCCGCGAATTTCTCGCCGCGAATGCGCTCGAATTCATGCAACAGCCGCTCAACGGTTAAGCCCATTTTGTCCTGTTCAGGTACGTCCAGAATAATGCGGCCCTTATCCATCATAATGAGCCGATTCCCTAACCGAATCGCTTGCTCCATGTTATGAGTGACCATCAGTGTAGTAAGCTTCAATTCTTGGACGATTTGCTTCGTCAGCCTCGTGATCAGCTCCGCACGGGCCGGGTCCAACGCCGCTGTATGCTCATCCAGCAGCAGAATCCGCGGCTCCGTGAACGTCGCCATCAGAAGACTAAGAGCTTGCCGCTCGCCGCCGGACAGAAGTCCAACCTTGGCGCCGATTCGATCCTCCAGCCCCAATCCCAGCCGACTCAGCTGCTCTCGGAACATAGCCTTCTTACGGCTGGAAACTCCGATGCTGAGCCCTCGGCTTTTGTTGCGGGCATACGCGATCGCCATATTTTCCATAATCGTCATTGTAGGAGCCGTTCCTGCCATCGGATCTTGAAACACTCGACCGATCCATTGACTGCGGCGGTGCTCCGGCAGTGCTTCTACCGCATTGCCGGCAATGCGAACTTGTCCGGCATCCGGCCTCATGACGCCGGAGATGATGTTCATCAGTGTCGATTTACCCGCTCCGTTGCTTCCGATGACGGTTACAAAGTCGGCTTCCTTCAGATGAAGCTGAATACCGGACAATGCTACCTTCTCATCCGGAGTACCGGGATAAAACAGCTTTGAAATATTGGACAGCTCCAGCATTACTTCGTCCCCCCATCTACGGTTGTATCTGTGCCTGGTTGCTGCAGGAGAGACATACGCTTGCGGACAAGCGCCTTTTGCTTATATGATTTGTTGATCATCGGCAGCATCAGAGCGACAATAACGATGAGAGCCGTCATCAGCTTCATATCCGTCGCTTCCAAGCCGACGCGAAGCGCCACGGCAACCACAAGTCGGTAGATAATCGCTCCGAAAATAACGGCAAGCGTAGCCCGAACAATTGTTCTTGCACCGAAAATCGCTTCACCGATGATAACAGAAGCAAGTCCTATCACGATCATCCCTACACCCATCGTAATTTCGGCAAAAGCGGAATACTGTGCAATAAGCGCACCTGACATCGCGACCAAGCCGTTGGAAAGACTGACGCCGACGATGATGGTCGAATCCGTATTCACCCCAAAGCTGCGAATCATTCGCTGGTTATCGCCCGTTGCACGCAAAGCCAAGCCAAGATCCGTACGGAAGAACCAATCGAGCCCAAGCTTCACAACTAGGACGATAATCGGCATCACCAGCAGCACATTGGCGTCGGAGAGCAGCGTATCCACGCCCAGCATGGAGATATTGGACTTTTTCCCCATAATCCTCAGGTTAATCGAGTAGAGCGCAATCATCATAAGAATACCGGACAAAAGCGCATTGATTTTTCCCTTTGTATGCAGCAGGCCTGTACAAGCCCCGGCGATGATTCCTCCGCAGAAGGCCGCAGCGGTTGCCAGCAAGGGAGATGAGCCTCCCGTAATCATTACTGCCGCAATGGCGCCACCCGTGGTGAAGCTGCCGTCAACGGTCAAATCCGGGAAGTCTAGAATACGAAACGTTATATATACACCAAGTGCCATGATCGCATAAAGCAATCCAAGCTCAAGGGAGCCAATCGTGGCATCTAACATCTTTTGTTACCCTCCTAAGAAATGAAGAGTGACCTCCCAAAGGCAAAGGTCACTCTAGCAAAATTATTTGGTAGGACCAGTAAGCAGGTTCTTCGGATCCTGCATTTTTTTCTTCATGGAATCCGTAATTGTGACACCTTGCTTGGCAGCGGAATCCGAGTTGATGATAAGGTCGAGCTTGTCCGGATAGCTTACCTTCATGTCGGCAGGCTTCTTCCCATTCTTCAGAATGTCGGCAGCCATCTTGCCCGCTTGATAACCGTGATCGTAATACTTGAAGCCGTAAGTTGCGAGAGCACCTTTCTCAACCGTGTCGCGGTCGCTTGAGAAGAATGGAATTTTCTTTTCGTTGGCAATTTTGATGATCGTATCTACTGCCGCCACAACCGTGTTATCCAAGGTGATATAGAACGCATCTACACGACCGACGAGCGATTCTGCCGCTTGCTTAACCTCAGAGCTGTTCGTTGCATTCGCTTTCACCAGCTTAATATTATGCTTGGCAAGAGCAGTTTCCGCCGTCTTCAGCATCACCGCTGCGTTAGGCTCACCTTCATTCACGACAATCCCTACATTCTTCACTTTCGGGAACTCGGAGGCGATGAAATCCATCAGCTTCGGCACCGCGTCAGGATGAGTATCTGCTGCTCCGGTTACGTTAGCCCCTGGATTATCAAGCGATTTCACCAGCTTGGCTCCTACTGGATCCGTGATGGCCGCGAACACCACTGGCGTATCCTTTACATTCTGTACCACCGCTTGCGCGGACGGCGTGGCAATGGCCAAGACCAGATCTTTCTTATCTGAAGCAAATTTTTGCCCAATGGTCAGGTTATTGGTCGGATCTCCCTGAGCATTCTGGTAATCGACCTGCAGGTTATCCTTATCGATAAAGCCTTCGTCCTTCAATGCAGCCAAGAAGCCTTCTCTTGTGGCGTTAAGCGATGGATGCTCAACAATTTGGCTAATGCCGATTTTGACAACCTTCTTCGGTGTGCCGGAATTCCCTCCGCCAGCCGCAGAACCGCTCGATTCCGGTGCCTTGGAGCCGCAGCCTGCTGCAAAGATCAGGGGTACCGCTACTAGAAGCGATAATAGTTTCGTAGATTTCATGCGCAATGTGTGACCCTCCCATGTAGTGTACAGTGAAAATGCTTTAAAGCATTAATGTTATCTTATTACGAGCGGTATCTATCAGTCAACAATAAATCAATAACATATTCCATTATATGTTAGTTTTTGTATGATTTTTATGGTTTTTTATTATATAGACAAGAATATTGTAATCTGATGGTTAATTTTTCATGGGGATGATTGTTTACATATTATATGTTATGTTAACTCGATTCCCTCTTTTTACAACATATCTCTTCATGTGGGATTAGCCTCCCATTAAAATGCCATACTATCGGATGGAAAGGTTGTGGGCTGCATGGAGCTGATTGATCGATTAAACATTACCTTTAATGAAGGAATTCATGTCACCGTTACCGCTGTAGAGCCGATGCTGGCCTCAGCATTAACAGCCAAAGCATTTGAGGCCATCCTGACTCAACTGGTCTGGGACGGCTCCAAAGAAACGTTGGAATGGATCGAAGCGGAGGTTGCTGAAGCTGTTAGAAGTCGAACCGGTAATGAAGGAGTGTGATGAAGATGACACCTAACAAGTATGAATTGGACAACGATATATACGGTATCCTTTCGAAGGAAATCGAAGTCGATACCGATGTGAATGAGGATGCGAACCGGGAACGCTTGCTCGACGATGCATTGGATACGTTCCTTGAGGTGCAGAATCAACAATCCACTTAAGTCCCAGGGGAGATGAAAAGCCACTGCCCCGATCGTGAGCAGTGGCTTAAACAAACCCTTTACAAAGTACCTCTGTTCTTGAAAAAGCCAAAGGCTGCGGCAGGATCAAAATCATCATCCTCGATCTGATTGGCAGGATCATGCTTGATCGCCTCCGCCTCACCTTCGGTCAGGTGCCTCTGATTGCCTGTAAATTTGGGTTCAAGCTCGCGGATTTCTTCCTTGTCCATTGTCGCATTCCTCCTTTTCTTTCTAGTTTGCCGCGACAAGGACATCTTATCCATCAAACCGGAATGTTTACGAAAAAAAAGACCGGTCAGCCTCACCCTTAAGGTGCAACTGACCGGTCCTGAGCGGCCTCTATTCGCTGCAGCCTGAACGAACTTCTTCTTTGCCTTCTTCCACGTTAATTCTTTCGGAAATCGTATCGCGAATGACAGTCATCACCAGCTGCAGAAGATAGTTGATGTCCTCCTGCGTTTGCTTGAATTCGCTGACGATCGGAATCGCATCCAGCTCATCCTGCAGCTGCTCAATTTCTCCTTCAATCTTATCTACCATCTTCTGATTCTCGAACGTCTCGAACGCGACAATTTCCTTCTGCTTCTTCTTAATCGCGCTGATCAGCGTCTGGATGTGGTCATTGTTCGCGATTTGCTTCTCCGCCTTCTGATAGAACTGCACCTCGTTCGAGGTGGACAGCAGCTCGGCCAGCTCTTTCGCTTTGGCTAAAATATCCTCTCGCAAAATCATTTCCGTATTGGTGAAGGTCTCCACCGTCTCACAGCCTGGCTTGGAATGATCATGATCATGATGATGCTCTCCCATTGCCTCTCACGCCCCTTACTCCCATGAATTAAACTACTGGGCTACCGCTTGCTCGCGTACCCAATCGCCTTTAATATAGAACGTCTGTGTGCCCGTAATATGCACATTTACAAACTTGCCGATCAGGTCCTTCGGACCCTCGAAATGCACCAGCTTGTTCGTCCGTGTGCGTCCGGCAAGCACGTTCGGATTGTTTTTGCTTTCACCGTCAACCAGTACTTCTACGGTTTGTCCGAGCAATCGGTCATTGCCGCGCTTACTGTACTCATTCAGCACTTCATTCAAACGGTACAGCCGCTGCTTCTTCACCTCGGCAGGCACATTGTCCTCCATCGCTGCCGCAGGAGTACCCTCTCTAGGAGAATAGATGAACGTATAGGCACTATCGAACTCCACTTCGCGGACAAGCTTGATCGTATCCTCGAACTGCTCGTCCGTTTCACCCGGGAAGCCGACGATAATATCGGTCGTCAGCACGACGTCCGGAATGGCCCTTTTGATTTTGCCGACCAGCTCCAGGTACTGCTCACGAGTATACTTTCGAGTCATCTTCTTCAAAATTTCATTGCTGCCTGACTGTACCGGCAGGTGAATCTGTTCTACGAGATTGCCCTTCTTGGCAAGTACCTCGATCAAATGATCGTCAAAATCGCGAGGATGCGAGGTCGTAAAACGAATCCGCGGAATATCGATTTTGCTGATATCATCCATCAAGTCACCGAAGCGGTAGTTGATATCCTCGAAATCCTTGCCATAGGCATTCACATTCTGGCCGAGCAGCATAATTTCCTTAAAGCCTTGACGGGCCAGGTCGCGCACTTCGGCTATGACATCCTCCGGACGGCGGCTTCGCTCCTTCCCGCGTGTGTAAGGCACAATACAGTACGTACAGAACTTGTCGCAGCCGTACATGATGTTAACCCATGCCTTCACGCCTTCGCGCTTCTTAGGCAGGTTCTCAATGATGTCGCCTTCCTTGGACCAGACCTCGATGACCATTTCCTTGCTGAAAATCGCTTCCTTGATCAGATGCGGCAAACGGTGAATATTGTGCGTTCCGAAAATCATATCCACGAACGGATGCTTCTGAAGAATCCGGTTGACTACCGCTTCCTCCTGCGACATACAGCCACAGACACCGAGCAAGAGCGATGGCTTCTCGATTTTCAGGTGCTTCAAGTGTCCCAGCTCACCGAACACCTTATCCTCTGCATTCTCTCTCACGGCACAAGTATTCAGCAAAATGATGTCCGCTTGACGGCGGTCCTCTGTCGGTTGATAGCCCATTTGCTCCAGTAGGCCCATAATCGTCTCGGTGTCATGCTCGTTCATCTGACAGCCGTACGTTTGGATAAGGTAGTATTTGTCCTTCCCTAGCTGCTGCAGCTCCTCCGGGATCGCGAAATCGTAATGCACCTGGATATCTTCCTTGCCGCGCTTCTTCGCATCGGTCAAGGACGGCGGCTGAAAATATATAGAATAATCTTTGTCAGATTTCTTTGTCGTCATGAATCAAACTCCTCCTGAAATGGCGAATTCCCGCAAACAATCATACTCTCTATTCTACCACGCCTGCAGGGTCCATTTCAAAAGAATTGTCTGCCTCTACGACAAAATGGTGGCCATATCGCCTGTTTTTGCGCCTGCCGCATTAGCTTCATCCGTGTCAATGTGCATATCAAGCGCATATTGGTCGGATACACGGGCTACGACATTCTCCAGAATCAGCCCTCGTTCCCCCTCCAGGCGCACCGTTAGCTTCTGTTTATCGGCAATGCCCCAGTTCACCGCATCGTCCGTGTGGAAATGGATATGACGCGCAGCTACGATCACGCCTTCCGGAATGTCCACTTCCCCGGCAGGTCCCACAACCTTGATCCCCGGTGTTCCAGCGATATTACCCGATTCCCGTACAGGAGGATTGAGTCCCAGGGAGAACGCGTCCGTTCGCGATACCTCCAGCTGTGTCATGCCGCGAGCCGGACCCAGAATACGAACCTTATCGAATCGACCTTTAGGCCCCACTACGGCTACGGTCTCCTCCGCCGCGAATTGCCCCGGTTGGGACAGCTCTTTCAGCACCTTCAGCTCGTAACCTTCACCGAATAACGCTTGAATATGCTCCTTCGATAAATGAATATGTCTTGCCGATACGCCAACGGGAACTTGTTTCATATGTATTCACGCTCCTATCCTATTCTGATAACAGTATACCCCAGTATGCACCAAAAAAGCATGCGGACGAGCCGCATGCTTCTACAATATTCATACAATTATTTAAATTCGGACACTAATTTATCAAACTCTTGCTCGCTCAGCTTCAGGTTCGCCTTCACAAGGCCCTCTTCCTTAAAGCCTGTAACCATGTCCTCGTAGCTCTTTTTGCTCTTATCTTGATAGATGAGACCTGTAACCAAAGAGTTGGTTTCCATGATTTTGTTCATGGCCATCACGCGGTTGGACGGATCGTAATCCGGTGTTTCTTCCAGATCTACGATATTTTCTTTAAACCACTCGTACGTGTTGACTTTGTTGAAGGTTACGCATGGGCTGAAAACGTTGATAAACGAGAAGCCCTTATGCTGCATGCCTTGCTCGATCAGAGAAGTCAATTGCTTCAGGTTGCTCGAGAACGATTGGGCAATGAAAGTCGCACCTGCCGCTAGAGCTACCTCAAGCGGAGACAATGCGGATTCAATCGAACCGGATGGCGTCGACTTTGTCTTAAAGCCTTCTGCGCTTCGCGGCGAGGTTTGACCCTTCGTCAAGCCGTAGATTTGGTTATCCATTACGATATAAGTAATGTCGATGTTACGTCGGATCGCATGAACCGTATGACCCATACCGATCGCGAAGCCGTCACCATCTCCTCCTGCAGCAAGCACGGTCAGCTCGCGGTTCGCCATTTTCAAGCCTTGGGCGATAGGCAGGGAACGTCCGTGTACCCCGTGGAAGCCATATGCATTAATATAACCGGAGATCCGGCCGGAGCATCCGATACCGGATACAACAGCCAGCTGCTCAGGCTCAAGGCCAACGTTAGCTGCGGCTCTTTGAATGGCAGCCTGGACGGAGAAGTCTCCGCATCCAGGGCACCAGTTCGGCTTAATGTTGTTGCGGAAATCTTTTAACGTTGCCATACAAGGTTCAACTCCTGACAGTATTTAGTGATTTCAGCCGGCAAGAAAGGATTACCATCGTATTTGAGCAGGTTATGGATTTTGTCTGCATAGCCCGCGTTCAGTTTGATCAGGTTGGAAAGCTGTCCGGTAGCGTTGTTCTCAATAACAACGACCTTCTTTGCCTTCTCAAGGTAAGGCTTCAGCTCAGCAGCCGGGAACGGATGCAGCAAACGAACGGTAATATGGTTCGACTTGATGCCGTCGTTAGCCAAACGGCGACGAGCTTCGTCAATCGTACCACCAGTGGAGCCCATGCCGATGACCAGAAGATCCGGTTGCTCATGCGGAGCATCAACCTTAATGGCATTGGTTACCTTCACGTGGTTGAGCTTATCCATCCGCTTATCCATCATGCGCTTACGGTTGATCGGACTTTCGGAAGGACGTCCTTCTTGGTCGTGCTCAACGCCCGTAACATGGTGAATACCGTTCTTTTGCCCTGGTACCACACGCGGAGAAACACCGTCGTTGGTGAACTCGTAACGCTTGAACAGCTTGTTAGCTTCCAGAGCCGGCAGTTCGCCTTGCTGCAGCTTGCCGCGCTTGATTTCGATTTTGCTGTAATCGAGCAGTTCGGATGTTTGCTTACCCAAGGAAAGCTGCAGGTCCGTCAGCAGAATAACAGGCACTTGGTATTCCTCAGCCAGGTTGAACGCTTCGATCGTATCATAGAAGCACTCTTCAATCGTGGACGGGGAAAGAACGATCTTAGGAATTTCACCATGCGTACCGTAGATCATGGCAAGTACGTCGGATTGCTCTTGCTTCGTCGGAAGACCTGTACTTGGACCGCCGCGCTGCGTATCAACGATAACGACAGGAGTTTCCGTCATACCGGCCAGGCCGATCGCTTCCATCATCAGGGAAAGACCAGGACCTGCGGAAGCCGTCAAGGTACGAACGCCGCCGAAGTTAGCGCCGATCGCCATGGTTACCGCTGCGATCTCGTCTTCCGTTTGAATTACAGTACCGCCGAATTTCGGCAGCGTCTTGATCAGGTATTCCATAACCTCGGAAGCCGGCGTAATCGGGTAAGCAGGCATGAAACGGCAGCCTGCGGCTACAGCACCCAGACCGATTGCATCGTTTCCGATCATGAACAGCTTGGTTCTACCGTCCGCAGGCTCCAGAGCGAACTCCTGCAGCGGACCGCCTGTCAGCTCAAGTACGAACTCAGCAGCCTTACGAACCGCTTCAATGTTCTTCTCAACGACGGCAGCGCCCTTGCGTCCGAATTCTTCTTCTACTGCTTTATTAAACACTTCAAGCGGCAAGCCGAGCAGTGCCCAGGATGCGCCGGAAGCAGCCATGTTTTTGAATAAGGATGTTCCGAGCTCTTCCGCAATCGCCGTAATCGGAACAGGAAACAAACGAGCCTTAACACCTTCTGGAACAACAGGATTTACTTTCGCATCTGCAATGATAACTCCGTTATCACGAAGCTCATGTGCGTTCAAATCGATTGTTTCTTGGTCGAAGGCTACAAGGATATCCAGATCGTCGGAAATTGAGCGAATCGGCTTCGTGCTGATTCTGATCTTGTTGTTCGTATGGCCACCCTTAATCCGCGAGGAGAAATGACGGTATCCATACAGATAGTACCCGAGACGAGTCAGCGCCGTGGAAAAGATTTTGTCTGTACTTTCCACGCCTTCCCCTTGTTGTCCTCCAACCTTCCAAGATAATTGGCTAATCACCGTTGTCCACTCCTTTGAGATCGTCACTAAACCGCTATGCACTAGAAAGAAATCTTTGCCGAAGGAAATTTAATATATGGATTTGGTAAAAACGTGTATATAAAAAATTTCTTTCAGTTGTCAAACAAATTTTATGCCTTATGGGGGTAAAAAGCAAGTGATTTCAACGAAATTGAAGGATAGCTTTTTTAGATGAAATCCATATCAAAAATAGATCAATACAAGTTTGTTATATCTCTAATGCAGATGTTAATTTTTAGTGAAGAGGCAACTGACTTTGTAAAAAACGATACCAGTTTCCACAAAGGATACCCTCCACCACCTCATTCTTATAATGCTTGCTAAGCAGCTCCGCGAAAGCGCCGTATTGGCCGGCATGCTCCAGACCGACTAACCATTTATCAATTCCGTCAAAGTCCGATCCTAACGTAATGCAGTGCGAACCGCCCAATCCGCAAATATGCTCGATATGCCGCAACAACGCCTCGCTTTTCACCATACCGCCCGATTGAACGAACCATGGGACAAATGTCAGTCCGATCCGTCCGCCGCGCATTATCATTTCTCGGATCTGATCATCGTCCAAATTTCGGGGATGATTACATACGGCACGCGCATTGGAATGGCTGGCGACGAACGGTTTCGTGCTTGCTGCCGCCAAATCCCAAAACGCCCTGACGGAAAGATGGGACACATCCAATAGGATACCCAATTCGTTGCAATCTTTAATAAACGATTTTCCTCGCTTCGTAAATCCGCCCTGCCTTGGCTCCAGAACGCCATCCGCAGCCCAGTTCGCATAGTTCCACGTAACTCCGATCGCTCGCACGCCGAGATAATAGAGCATTTGTGTGTGCAGCAAATTACCATGGAGTGCGTCAGCGCCTTCCAATGTAAGCACGGCTCCTAAACGATCCCCATTCATCACACGGTCCAAATCCGCTTGCGTCCTTATGACGATAAAGCGCTCGTCCTGCACAATTTTCTGATAAAAAATTCTTATATACTCTAAGTAATGGTCAAAATGCGGCTGCGTTATTCTCTCCGGCAAATAGATCGCAAAAAACTGCACCTTTACACCGGACTTCAACATCCGTTCGTAAGTAACATCCAATCCGGTCGTTCGCGGGTCGTAGAAGCTGAGCGCGCTGTTTTCATACATTTTATATAGCACATCGCAATGGCCGTCAATAATCTTCATCCTGAATTCCTCCCCATGAATCCGAAATGAAAGCCAAAAAAAACCTGTCTACGGAGTAAACAGGTGTCTGGTGCAAATATCGTATGTGATTTTAACAGCAGTTTGCAGGTTATCTCGGTTCCACGATCAGCTTAATGGCCGTCCGGTCTTCCCCGTCGATGACAATATCCGTAAAGGCTGGTATGCAGATCAAATCAACCCCGCTAGGAGCCACAAATCCTCGTGCAATGGCTACTGCTTTGATTGCTTGATTCAGAGCGCCCGCTCCGATGGCCTGGAGCTCAGCTGCCCCGCGTTCACGCAAGACCCCCGCCAACGCGCCTGCTACGGAGTTTGGATTGGATTTTGCTGACACTTTTAATACTTCCATGAAAAGTACCTCCTCGGGAATGATGATAGCTTCCAGTACTATTCATATTCTAGGAATTTGCGGTTAATTCCTTCATTCCAAAGAAGGTATTTTCTAATATTTTTGAATAGTCTGACAATTGATGGCTTTTATTTATTCAAACAGCATTTGGTCCTCATCCATTCGAACGAGTTCAATTTTTTTAGCTAATCCAGTAGCGGGATCCAGATGAACGACCACCGCGTGGAAATGCCATTTCCCCTCATCCACCACAAAGCGAGCCGGCAGACCCGTCTTAAATTTATGGAGAACCGCCGTCCGTTCCATGCCGAGAATGCCATCCATCGGCCCGACCATACCGACATCCGTAACGTAAGCCGTTCCATGCGGCAATACCCTTGCATCGTTAGTCTGCACATGTGTGTGTGTGCCCACGACCATGGATACACGTCCGTCCAGATGCCAGCCCATGGCTAGCTTCTCCGAAGTAGCCTCCGCATGAAAATCGACAAGCACGTATTTCGTTTTTTTCTTGACCTGCTCCACAAGCTCATCGGCCTTTTCAAAAGGACAATCCGAAGGAGGCAGGAAGGTGCGGCCCTGAAGATTAATTAGAGCAAGCTCCTGATCCTTCACTTTGACGAGCGTATGTCCTCTCCCAGGTGTCCCCTTAGGAAAATTGGCGGGACGGATGAGACGCTCCTCTTGATCGATAAAATCAAAGATCTCCTTCTGATCCCAGGTGTGGTTTCCCATAGTAATTCCATGCACGCCCATGTCGAAAAACTCTTTGACAATACTCGAATTGATGCCGCGGCCCGCAGCGGCGTTCTCTCCGTTCACGATGACAAAATGCGGATTATATTTCAGCTTGAGCTTTGGCAAGCAAATTTTCAATGCATTGCGACCCACTGCTCCTACGATATCTCCGATAAATAAAATTTTCATACTGCTTCTCTCCTTACGTTAACTGGGACGGGAACTTCTATACAATATAAGAGAAGTGGCTTCACAGCCACTTCTCTCAGGTAGTCTATGCAATTATTTAGCGTATTCTACCGCACGCGTCTCACGAATAACAGTGACCTTAATATGTCCCGGATAATCCAGTTCACTCTCGATCTTCTTCGTAATGTCACGTGCCAGGCGGAATGCTTCGGTGTCGTCCACCTTCTCAGGTTGAACCATTACGCGCACTTCCCGCCCTGCTTGAATCGCGAAGGACTTCTCTACGCCATCAAACGATTCGGAGATCTCTTCGAGCTTCTCCAGACGCTTGATATACGTTTCGAGTGTCTCGCGACGTGCCCCAGGTCTGGCAGCAGATAATGCGTCCGCCGCGCCAACCAGCATAGCGATCACGGACGTAGCTTCGACATCGCCGTGGTGGGAAGCGATACTGTTGATAACAACAGGATGCTCCTTATACTTCTTCGCGATTTCTACGCCGATTTCCACGTGAGATCCTTCGACCTCGTGGTCAAGCGCCTTTCCGATGTCGTGCAAGAGACCGGCACGCTTCGCCAATGTCACGTCTTCCCCGAGCTCTCCTGCCATCAGTCCGGTTAAATAAGCAACTTCCATGGAGTGCTTCAGGACGTTCTGACCGTAGCTTGTCCGGAATTTCAAACGGCCCAAAATCTTGATCAGGTCCGGATGCAGTCCATGAACGCCGGTTTCGAACGTAGCTTGTTCACCGTATTCACGGATCCGCTCGTCCACTTCCTTACGGGATTTCTCCACCATTTCCTCAATACGAGCCGGATGAATTCGGCCGTCCGCCACCAATTTCTCGAGGGAAGTACGGGCGATTTCTCTACGGATCGGATCGAAGCCGGACAGGATGACTGCCTCCGGTGTATCATCGATGATCAGATCGATACCCGTAAGTGTCTCCAAGGCCCGGATGTTGCGGCCTTCACGACCGATGATTCGGCCCTTCATTTCTTCGTTAGGCAGCGCCACAACGGATACCGTTGTTTCGGCTACGTGGTCGGCTGCACAACGTTGGATGGCAAGCGTGATAATATCGCGTGCCTTCTTGTCGCCTTCCTCTTTCGCTTGCTGCTCGATTTCCTTGATGAGCTGAGCTGTTTCGTGGCGAACCTCCTGCTCCACATTCGTGAGGATAATTTGCTTCGCATCCTCCATGGTCAAAGCGGAAATTCGTTCTAGCTCCGCAACTTGATCCTTATAGATCTGATCAATTTGCGATTGCGTTTCTTCGATACGCTTCTCTTTGTTGGCGACCTGCTCTTCTTTTTTCTCGAGAGATTCTAATTTTTTATCCAGCGATTCCTCTTTTTGCAACAATCGTCTCTCTTGTCGTTGAACTTCATTTCGACGTTCACGAATGTCTTTTTCAGCTTCGGTTCTGAGCTTGTGAATTTCATCTTTCGCCTCCAGAACCGTTTCCTTCTTCAGTGCCTCTGCTTCCTTCAGCGCGTTCTCGCGAATGAGGGCAGCAGCCTGTTCAGCACTAGAAATCTTCGCCTCTGCAAGGGACTTGCGGATAAAATAACCAATCCCTAAGCAAGAAACACCAACAACGAGAACGATCAGGGTCCAAAAGATCGGGTGCATCCTGTTCACCTCCTCGTTGCCTTCTCCAAGGGGTAAGCTTGGGATAATTAGGTTGTTTAATCCGATTGATACGCTTAAGAAAAGTAAAAATTGGCGATTTTACTTTGCGAACCCTATCCATAAACTGGAGTAAGATCCTCGTATAATATGATTATACAATAATTATTTTAGCTTTTGGCGAAGAATCTTGTCAAGCTATATACACTGGGATTGCATATGATTAATACCATTAATCATTAATAACATGAATGGGCACTAGGATTCATCCCATTCCGTCCACTCTTCTTCCTCGCCTGCCGCCTCAATCGGCAGCTGACGAAGCACCCTGGTTACGACTCCTCCCGGATAGCCCCTTCGAGCAAGAAACCCGGCAATTTTCCGTCTTGTTTTCAGCGGATCCTCACTTTTCAACTCGTTTCGATACTTCTTGCTCGCCAGCTCATAAGCCATTTGAAATTCGGTTTCTTCGTCCACCTGGCTGATCGCCGTCTGGATCCGCTCCTTGCTGACACCCTTCTGCTGCAGCTCCTGCTTGATAAAATGCCTTCCCTTCTTTTGGGAATGGAGCCGCTGACGGGTCAGCTGATCGGCGAACATCGTATCGTTGAGGTACCCTTCCGTTTTCAGCCGCTCCACGGTTTCTTGAACAATTTCTTCCGAGAAGCTCTTCAGCTTCAACCGGGTTTTGATTTCATGCTCTGTCCGCAGGCGGCTGGATAATAGGCGAACGGCATTCAGATAAGCCTTCTGCCGCTCCTCCTCGAGCACTATCGCTTCATACTGCTCCTTCTCGATTTCTTCGCCCTTAAACAGGCGATATTTGATCAGGACATCCTCATGTACGGAGAAGGCATATTGATCGTTTATGTACAGGTTATATCGGTTCTGTGCTCGTGCTTGCCGTTCTACCTTGGTAATGATCCCTGAAGGTAACACTGGCTCAGACATGGGACATGCCCTCCTTCCTTAGAAAACTGGCCCCGCAATTCTTAGGTGAACTTAAACAAGGAAAGGCACCCTGCAACAGGTGCCTTTCCTCCTAATCCCTATTCACCGAGCAATGCCAATTCTTCTTCTTCATCCTCATCATCCTGATTGGACATGACAGGAGCCACCAAATTGCTATTATCGCGAATCTTCTTCTCGATTACATCAGCAACATGCGGGTTTTCCTTCAGGAACTGCTTGGAGTTCTCACGGCCTTGTCCCAAGCGGTCGTTATTGAAGGAGTACCATGCGCCGCTCTTCTGAATGATATCCATCTCCGTACCGATATCGATAATGCTTCCTTCCTTGGAAATCCCTTCCCCGTACATAATATCGATATCCGCTTGCTTAAACGGAGGAGCAACCTTATTCTTTACGACCTTAATGCGTGTCCGGTTACCTACCATATCGTTGCCTTGCTTAATGGTCTCGACTCGGCGTACATCCAAACGTACGGAAGAGTAGAACTTCAGAGCTCGTCCGCCTGGTGTTGTCTCCGGGTTACCGAACATGACGCCTACCTTCTCACGAAGCTGGTTAATAAAGATCGCAATCGTCTTCGACTTGTTAATCGCACCGGAGAGCTTACGAAGCGCTTGAGACATCAGCCGCGCCTGCAGACCCACGTGTGAATCTCCCATCTCGCCTTCAATCTCAGCCTTCGGTACTAGAGCCGCAACGGAGTCAATGACGATAATATCAACTGCACCACTGCGAACAAGTGCTTCTGCAATCTCCAACGCCTGTTCGCCCGTGTCCGGCTGGGACAGCAGCAGATCGTCGATGTTAATACCAAGCTTGCTGGCATACAGCGGATCCAATGCGTGCTCTGCATCGATGAACGCTGCTGTTCCGCCAACCTTCTGTACCTCAGCGATCGCATGGAGCGCTACGGTAGTCTTACCGGAGGATTCCGGACCGTAGACCTCTATAATTCTACCCCGCGGAAAGCCGCCGATACCGAGTGCGATATCCAATGCTAGAGATCCGCTAGGAATCGTTTCTACCTGCATGTGGGTGGATTCACCCAGCTTCATAATCGACCCTTTGCCAAATTGCTTCTCAATTTGACGGAGGGCATTTTCAAGTGCTGCGCGCCGATCTGCCAAAAAACTCACTTCCTTCTTCCAAATTGGTATAGTTCTATCATAACTTGTTTTTGGCCCGTTGCCAAGTATTTTTTCGAACATACATTCGCATCAGTGGCAAAAGAAAAACCGTAACAAATTGATGATGAACTTGTTACGGTGCTTCCGTTATAAGAAATTATAGCTTACTTTCTATGGATTGGCAACTATGTTTTTAGCAGCTTCCACAGTTGATATAAAGCGCTTTTCGCCGAGCGAAGCTTGATAGATTCCCGGTTTCCCGAGAGCTGCAGCGGAAATACCGTCGTTTGCCCGCCGCGAACCGCAAGTCCAACGTAGACAGTTCCGACCGGCTTGCCTTCCGATTCGTCCGGACCGGCAACCCCTGTGACGGATATGCCGTAATCCGCCGTCACCCGAACAAGCAGCTGCTCGGCGAGTGTTCTCGCCGTCTGTTCGCTGATCGCCCCCGGAGCCGACGGCCCCTCCAGCTGCTCCATAGGCACCCCCAGGAGCTTATGCTTCAGCTCATTGGAGTAACAGACAATGCCTCCCGCAAACGCTGCGGAGCTGCCCGGTATGGCCGTCAGCATATCGCTCAGCAGACCGCCGGAGCAGCTCTCCGCTACAGCCAGCTTCTGTCCGCGCTCCTTCAGCATCCGCACGATTTGCTGTTCGATCGTAATATCCTCCGAAGCATATACATGCTGTCCTAAACGCCGGCGAATTTCTTCTTCCAGCGGCTTAAGCCTGCTCTCAGCCTCTGCAGCCGTAGCTGCCCTAGTAGTCAGACGTATCGCAACCTCTCCTTCCTTCGCATAAGGCGCGATGGTAGGATCCGTCTGCTCCTTGATTAAGTCAATCAGTTTATGCTCCAGCAGCGATTCGCCGATCCCGGCAAATTTCAGCATCACCGAATGCAGCGGCTGTACTCCCTCCAGTCTGGACTGAATCCATGGAGCTGCATAGCGGTCGAACATCGGCTTCATTTCCTTCGGCGGCCCCGGCAGCAAAATAAAATGAGTTCCCTCGAACGTTAACGCTACTCCAACGGCAAGACCTGTGTCATTCTGCAGCGGATCGCTGTGCTCCGGCATCAATGCCTGACGGGCATTGCTCTCCACCATCGGCATGTTCCGATTGCGAAACAGCTCCTCGATCTTATCCATGGAAGGCCGGTGCAGCACCAGCTTCTGCCGAACCAGCCCGGCCAGCACATCCTTCGTCAGGTCGTCCTGTGTCGGTCCAAGCCCCCCTGTACAAATGACAACATCTGCTCGGCTCATGGCAATACGAAAGGCTTCCATCATTCTCTCCGGGTTATCTCCAACCACGGTCTGATAATACACGCCTACCCCGATATCCGCGCAAGCACGGGCTATATACTGTGCGTTCGTATTGACGATCTGGCCCATCAGCAATTCGGTTCCTACCGCAATGATTTCGGCTTTCATGTTATGTACCCGCTTTCGGCGTGGGATAAAATACAAAAACAATAGGCGAGGCCTACTGTTTATGCGTCATCTAAGTTCATGACATGCTTATTTTTCACAAAATAATCGTAACCGGAATACAGGGTGATAATGGCAGCCACCCAGCTTGCTATTACATCGAATCGGAAATTGATGAGCGCGAATGGAAAATTGTTAATAAGAAGCGCGATAATAGCCGTAATCTGAACGCCGGTCTTCCATTTGCCCCACTTGCTGGCCGCCATGACATGGCCTTCCAGCAAGGCGATTTGGCGCAGTCCCGTCACGGCAAACTCACGGCTGATGATAACAATCGCAATCCATGCATCAAGCTTATCCATCTCAACCAGAGACACAAGCACGGCGGAAACAAGAAGCTTATCCGCAAGCGGGTCGAGAAGCTTGCCCAAATTCGTGACAAGCTTTCTCTTCCGTGCGATATATCCGTCGAGACTATCCGTGCTGGCAGCAATAATAAAGATCAGCACTGCGATAATTTGATTGTAGGTAATGCTGAATTGCTCGATCCGGATGTGCGGAAATTTCACCTTTACGAGCAAAAAGAACATAATGATGGGAACTAAGAGAATCCTAACCAAAGTGATGCGGTTGGCCAGGTTCATGCCACAACCTCCCCGGACAAATCGAACTCGAACGAGTGGGTAATACGCACCTTGGCCATTTGGCCGATGGCAAGCTTAGCGCCGCCGACGAATACTTCTCCGTCGATTTCCGGAGCGTCGTACTGGGAACGGCCTACGTACACATCGTTGCGTCCGTCGTATTTCTCGATCAGCACATCGATTACTTGTCCGATGCGATGCCCGTTACGCTCATTGGAAATTTCGCGTTGGATCTCCATCAGCACATTCGCCCGGTATTCCTTAACATCCTCAGGCAGCTGGTCAGGCAGGCGGGATGCCGGTGTATCCTCTTCTTGCGAATACGTAAATACACCCAAACGATCAAACTGCATTTCACGAACGAATTGCTTCAAATTCTCGAAATCCTCTTCCGTTTCCCCCGGGAAGCCGACGATGAGAGAAGTTCGCAGGGATACGTTCGGAATCCGCTCCCGGATTTTCTTGACAAGCTCGCGCGTATCGCGCTGGCGGCCCGGTCTTCTCATCCGCTTCAGTATCGAATCCTCGCTGTGCTGCAGCGGCATGTCAATATACTTACATACCTTCGGGTTCGAGGCTATCACATCGATCAGCTCGTCCGTAAAGAAGCCGGGGTAAGCATAATGAAGCCGTACCCATTCGATGCCGGGTACCTCGCTAACCTTATTCAGCAGTGCGGGCAGCATAAATCCGTCATACAAATCCGTACCGTAATTCGTAGAATCCTGGGCAATGAGACTGATTTCCTTCACGCCTTGAGACGCAAGCTGCTGCACCTCATCAAGGATGGATTCCATGCTCCGGCTGCGGAATTTCCCCCGCATGATCGGAATACTGCAGAACGTACATGCATTGTCGCAGCCCTCAGCGATTTTGACATAAGCGGTATACCGAGGCGTCGTTACGCGTCTAGGCAGCTTCTTCTCGTAATTAAACACCGGATTGCCGACCAGTACCGGCTTGCGTCCGCTTAACGCTTGGTCGATGATCTCGTTGATTTTATCAAAATCACCGGTTCCTACGATTCCGTCGATCTCCGGCATCTCCTTCATCATCTCGTCCTTGTAGCGCTGCGTCAAGCAGCCCGAGACGATGAGCGCCTTGAGATTCGCCGTTTGCTTCAGCTCAGCCATATCCAGAATCGTATTAACCGATTCCTCCTTGGCCGCATCGATGAAACCGCATGTATTGACAATGATAACCGTAGCCTCTTCCTTCTCGGTGACAAGCGAATACCCGCGCTCATGGATGAGGCCGGACATGATTTCCGAATCCACCAGGTTCTTCTCACATCCGAGGGTAACCACTTTAACTTTCTCTGTCATGAATGATCCTCCAAACTTTTTTCCCTAAAAAACTGCATGCTACAAGTATAATATAAGCGAATCAAGAGTGTCAAAAAATAAAGGCCCCTGCTTTCCCGATGGAAAGGCAAGGGCAAAATCTATCATCCGCACATTAACGGAAATTAATAAACTGCAAATCCAAGGAAATATCCGATTTGCGCAGCAGCTGCATGACAGCTTGAAGATCATCCTTGCTTTTGCCGGTCACACGGATTTGATCGCCTTGAATTTGGCTTTTGACCTTCAGCTTAGAATCTCGGATCAGCACGTTGATCTTCTTCGCGTTATCCTGATCCACTCCCTGCTTCACCTTGATGCGCTGGCGAACCGTACTGCCCGCAGCAGGCTCGACCTTACCGTAATCAAGATTTTTCAATGCAATTCCGCGCTTCGCCATCTTCGATTGTAAAATATCGAGCACATTCTGAAGCTTAAATTCATCATCGGAGATAACGACCAAATCTTCCTTCTCCAGCGCAATGCTGCTCTTGCTTCCTTTGAAGTCAAAACGAGTGGCGATCTCCTTCTCCGCTTGGTTAATTGCGTTATTCAATTCCTGCAAATCGACCTTCGAAACAATGTCAAATGAATTTTCTGAGCTCATTACCGCACTTCCTTTACTGACGATTAAAATGTTCACTCCCCTATTTTACCAAAAAAGACACCCTCAGCACAAAGGCTAAGCGTGTCTTCCCGTTACGATAACTCCTATTATGTACCCTGCTTCAGCAAATCCACCTGAATACGCTTTGCATTAGGGGTGTCCCCTACGGTAACCGGAGTTCCGTTCACAAGCAGTTCTACAGCGTTGGATCTGCCGAAAATAAGGAAGGCGGAATTCGGCAGCTCCCAGGTTTTCTCGCTTCCGTTATGGTAGGTTCCCTGATCGATTACGGAGCGCTTCTCACCCTGGATCGAATCGACCTCAACCCAGCACATTTCCCCGGTCACCTTCATGACAATCTGCAGTTTGTCCGTGTTGGTCACGGTGTAATAGTCAGTACCCCGCTCACTCCGATCCAGCTTCACTTCAATCTTCGGAGGCTCCGGCGGCTTCGCGGCCACCTGCTCGGGGGGCTTAACGGCAAGCGTACCGGTGCCCCCGTCCGGATTCACCGCGGGAGACGGGTTAGGCGGCGTGCTCGGAATGACGTTATCGGTCACCCTGCGTGGCTCGTTGCTGACGTCGCTCGCCGGACCTTGGTAGTTGTTCTGAAGGTAATAATAGATTATCCCTAGAATCAGAACGACAAAAGAAATCATCATCACATTGGAAGCCCATTTGCCGATCCGCTCCGTATTGCGCGAGGTTCGCTTGCTGCGGATCGGCTCCACATGCTCTGGCTCCGGCGAAGGGATGACGCTTTGGTAAAGATTCAGCACTTCGTTCGGATCGAGGCCTACCGCTTCCGCGTACGTTTTAATAAAGGCACGTACATAAAAATTCCCGGGAAGCATCTTGTAGTTTCCTTCTTCAATCGCTTCCAAGTAGGCCTTGCGAATTTTGGTCGTTTCTTGAAGATCCTCGAGTGATATTTTTTTCTCCAATCGCGCTTTCCGCAGCAATGAACCGAGATCGGACATTTTGTCACCCCTTCAGCTGATGGTTGTCAGTAATGTTTCAATAGTCGTCGAAGCCGCTGGTGAACGATTCGTAATTAATTTCCTCATCCGGTGAATTCCGCAGCTCTACAATATAGTCGAAACGATCATATGTATATTCCGATTCCCTGATAAAAATATCAGGATGCTCAATAACCTTTGTGGAAGGCATATTCATGATTTCCTGGAGAAGCGTGTGATGCTTCTCGTTAGAACGAATGGTGGAAACGATGCCGTCAATGATGAACACGTTGTTCGGATTCATTTCATCCTCGGATAATTGGCTGCGAACCGTCTGTCTCAGCAGGGTGGAAGATACAAAGGTCCAGCGCTTGTTCGAGCAAACGCTTCCTGCGATAATCGATTCGGTCTTACCTACACGAGGCATGCCTCGAAGTCCTACAACCTGGTTGCCTTCACGCTTGAAGATTTCCCCGAGAAAATCGACAAGAAGACCTAATTCATCCCGAGTGAAGCGGAACGTTTTGCGGTCGTCCGAATCCCGTTCGATGTAACGGCCGTGACGAACGGCAAGAATATCCACCAATTTTGGCGGTCTTAAAGCAGTAATAGTTATATTATCCACTTTTTTCAACATTTTACCCATTAATTCGATTTTTTCTTCATCATGGGTTTGCAGCAGCAATCCGCGCGTACGGTCCTCTACCCCGTTAATTGTGACTATATTAATATCCAGCATCCCCATAAGCGAAGCGATATCCCCAAGAAGACCCGGACGATTCTTATGTATTCGGTACTCCATATACCACTGCTTAACTTCATTATGTTCGTTGGCCATGTCGAAAGCTCCGTTCTTCATTTTTGTCATTTGTTACAAAAATATTCTACAAAATTCGCAAAAACCCTTCTTAAAGTTCATAATATTTTTAAGAACTCTTGATTACCTTCATTTCGTTAGTTTGATATACCCTCGAACCGGGCTTTAACGTGTGGGAAACCAGCTGTTCCTGAATATCCTTAAAAATAGCATCCCACTGCAGGTCCACTACGGTTGAGGCCAAATTCATTACAGGTACCTGCAATGTTCTTAATCGCTGCATGGATGCTGAATCGATTGGAGCGTAAGTCACAATCCAAGCGGGGCCGTGAGATTTCACTTGAAACTGCAGCTGCTGAAACCAGCCGTTTACGTCGGCAAGCGTGATGCGCTCCGCCTCTTCGGAAGGCGCCCAATCCGCCGGAATCGGATACGCGGCAGTGGTCACCCATTCGATCATACGCCCAGTTACAAGCTGCTGTCTAACCCACTCGTCCCATTCCGATTGGATGAGCCCTTCCGGAACATGACGCAAAGAGATATGCTTCTCCGTTATAGCCGGTACGGCTGCTCCCATGGCGTCATCAAGAAAAATCCAGCGTTTCTCCGGCATGGAGGAGGCTAACGGCAGCAGGTTGCGAACCGGTTCGGTTCCAACGACAATGATATAATCATATGCACCTGCACGGACTTTTGCTGTTTGCTCCTCCTGCAGCGCAGCCGCGCCAGGAAGCCATTCGTAGGCGATATGGTGCTGATCTCTCCAGCTGTTCAACGTTTGTCCGATTTGGGCGTAGAGCGCGTCCGGTAGATGAGGTCTGGTAATCATCAATATCGAGGATTTGGATTCCAGAAGCGCAGAGTCAATAACAGGAATGTTTCTACCGCAGGCGGCTAATGACATCAAGCTCAAAAAACACAAGCATAATAAAGTCCACTTCATTCTGTACATCTTCGTTCAAACTCTCCTGTTTCCCATGATTGTTTCCCTAGTATAGCATGAAATGCAAGGAAAAGCCTCCCACAAGAGGAGGCTTGCATTATTGCCGTATACCGTTAGTTATTATTTTTCGCCAGCTTGACCATAATTTTCGCAAGCGTTTTTCTTTCGGTTTCGTCACTTACGTCCCAAAGCTCTTTCAGTACGCGTTCTTCTTTGTTCTCCGGATCTACTTTATCGGAAAGGAACTCACCGATTTGAAAAGCCAGCTTGGAGATTGTCTCTTCGGACATCCCCGCGTTTTCCGCCTGCTCTACGCGGTTACCCAAAAATTCTTTCCAACGCTCGAACACCTTCAATACAGTTGCCATGATCCGATTCCTCCTTTGTAATGATAAGTGGTCGTTACAAAGGTTAAGGTTCACCATTTGGGCTTCGATTATACCTTAATCAAGTCAGCCAGCCTCCGTTAGGGCTGATGATTTGACCGGTAATATAGCCTGATTCAGGCAGCGCGAGAAAATACACAAGGGAAGCGATTTCATCCGGCTGGGCGAACCGGCCTACGGGAATATCGTTCTCCAGCGCCGCTTTCTCCTGTTCATTGAAACCGGACAGCATTTGCGTATCTACTGCGCCGGGCGCTACTGCATTTACCGTCACTCCCGACGGGGCAAGCTCTTTGGCCAACGCCTTCGTAAAGGCATTTAAGCCCCCCTTAGCGGTTGAATAGGCGACCTCGCAGGACGCTCCGGAAATGCCCCAGATGGAGGATACGTTTATAATTCGCCCGTACTTACGGGCAATCATCGGCTTCATAAAGTGCTGACTCATCAGGAAGGTACCTTTGAGATTAATATCCATTACTTCATCCCATTGCTCTTCCGTTACATCGGACAGAAGCCCGTAATGAGAAATACCGGCATTGTTTACTAAAATATCGGGTATCAGTCCGTGATGCTCCAGCTTCTCCTGCATGCGCTCAATCTGCTCCTTGGAACGGAGATCCGCTGTAACGGTAAGTACCCTCGAGCCGTGACTCATACAGCTCCGCGCTGTTTCGTTCGCAGCCTCATGGGACTGCAGGTAATGAATCACCACATTCATGCCAATGGAGGAAAAGCGCCGCGCAATGGCGGCGCCGATTCCACGGCTGGCTCCTGTAATGAGTACCGTTTGTTCTGTAAAAGGCCTTGGATCTATACTCATGCGTTATCACTCTTTACGATCGATACAGCAAGCTGATTCCAGTCGAAATGCCGCTGCAGCTGTTCGTTTACATCTGCCAGAGTCAATTCTTCATACACCGATGCAATGTCGAACAAATCGATATCCTTAAATCGATATTTGGTAAATTCATTAGCAATCGCTTCAGGCGAGTTAAGCTGTCGAAGGAAGCCCCCCACCTTTTTTCTTCTGCTCCGTTCAAAATCCTCTTCGCGAATGCCGCTTCCTTTGACCGCGTCGATTTCCGCTTTGACACGCTCGATCAATTGATCCGGATCCTTCGTATCTCCACCTATGACAGAGAACGCGTAGTTTTCGCCAATGTTGTATTCCGAACCGAAATTATCCGAAATCAGCTGCTCATCATACAACTTCTGATAAATGGCGGAGCTTGGGCTTAAGAGAATATCAAACAGCAGCTTCATCGTAAGCTCCCGCTTCAGAAGCTCCCGTCCCTTTAAGGATTGCTCGGGCTCTTTACAGCCGAACAAGCATTTGGGGAGAGATACTGGCAGTACCGTCACCCTTCTCGGCTCCTTTACGGAGGCTGGCTCCTGCTCGAAGAACCGTTTGATCTCCCCCTGCGGTTGGTAATCCTTCTTCGCCTGATTGTCCCGAATGAGCTCCAGAATTCGCTCAGGGTCCACTCCGCCCACCACAAAGACACTCATGTTGCTAGGGTGGTAGAAGGTATGGTAGCAGTCGTACAGCATTTCCTTGGTAATTTGACCGATGGAATCAATCGTTCCGGCAATGTCAATATGGACCGGATGGGTATGATACATCGTCTCAATTAAACCGAAGTAGGATCGCCAGTCCGCATTATCGCGGTACATTTGAATTTCCTGTCCGATAATCCCCTTTTCCTTATCTACATTCTCGTCGGTAAAATAAGGATTCTGCACAAAGTTGAGCAGCGTGGTTAAGTTTTCTTCCACCATTCCACTGGCTGAATATAAGTACACGGTACGATCAAAGCTTGTAAAAGCATTCGCCGACGCTCCTTGAGCCGCGAATTTGGAGAAGATGTCTCCCTCCGGCTCCTCGAACATTTTGTGCTCAAGGAAGTGGGCAATTCCATCCGGAACCCGCTTCTCCTCGGATCCGACGACTTGAAAATGATTATCGATGGATCCGTATTTCGTCGAGAAGGTGGCGTATGTTTTCTGAAAGCCTTCCTTCGGAAGCACAAAAACTTGCAGGCCGTTCGGAAGCTGCTCGTGGTATAGCTTTTCTTTAACATGGGGGTATGGAATTACCTGCACCATTTTATTCTCCTCCCTTTCTATCGCGAAGGAAATAGATCGTATCCAGCTTTACTTTTTGCGCTTGCGCTTGAATATCCGCTTTCGATACCGCCTCAATCTGCTCAATCAGTGAAGGCACCGTACGATCCGCCCCTGAGAGAACGTTGTTAAAGTCGAAGGAGATCAATTCAAACGCCGAATCCTGCAGCTCACGAAGATGACCTGTAATCATCGCCTTCGTCTGTCCCAGCTCCACATCGCTGATTTGGCCATCCTGCATCGCCTGAAGCTGTTCCTTGATGATAGTAACCGCCTTCTCATAATTGCCGATTTCAATCCCCGACTGAATCGTCATAATTCCCTTATGCCCGTCTAATCGCGACGATGCGTAATAGGCCAGACTCGCCTTCTCCCGGACGTTCGTGAACAGCTTGGAATGCGGGTATCCTCCCAAAATTCCATTGTACATTAATGCCGTAGCATAACCGGGATCTCCATAGGTAGTGTATACGCGCAGCCCCATGTTCAGCTTCCCTTGATTCACATCGATACGCTCAATTACCTCACGTACCTCATGTACGCTCCGATGCTCGATCCGGCCGGAATATCCGGCTGCCTGACCGCGTTCCAAACCGAAGTGCTTTTCAATAAGCGGTACCACTTGCTCCAGCGTCGTATTCCCTACTACATAAACATCGATTGGTGCCGCTTCAAGCCAATTGCGGTAGTAGGCGTACAGCGACGAAGGCTCGATAGCCCCGAGCTGTTCAATCTTCCCAAGCGGATGAAGCCGGTATGGCTCCTCCTTACACATTTCTTCAATACAGCGCTCGGCGGCGTATTTGATTTTATCGTTGATAATCGATTCCAGCCGTTTTTGCAGCGTCGTTTTCTCAGAATCCACATACTTCTTGACGAAGGCACCGTTCTCCAGGGCAGGGCGAGTCATTGTCTCTCCCAGAAACTTCATCGCTTCCGAAAGTAACGACTCTTTGCTGGAAACAAATTCGTCTTGAATCACGTCCATCCGGAATTGAACCATTTGCTGGTCTCCGCGTTTATAGATATCGAACCCGAACCCGGCTCCATACAAATCATCCAGTCGTTCCCGGTACTGCTTCGTATCAGGGTACGTCTCATTCCCTCTGCGCAGAACAAAAGGGGTTAAAGCGGTTTGGGTGACACTTTTCTCCTGAAGGGGACACCCTACATAGACGGAAATGGCAAATGTCTTAAACTGCTCTGTCGGAAGCACATGAACCCGAATATTTCGGACCGCGCTTCGCTCGAATTGAATGGTTTTCAAAGCAACCGCTCCTTTCATTCTACCCCGCCTCTCTTGCATATCCATTATATTCCTTCATAAATAGAAGAAGCAACCGCTTGGGGTTACTTCTTCTCGAGACATTTCCAATCATTACATACAGAAAATATGCTTGCCGATCTGCTTCACCTGCGGTCTTGACCATATCCATTTGGATGTGGCCGTCACCGGGTTAAAGTAATATATACAGCCTCCAGTCGGATCCATGCCGCTTAGGGCATCCTGTACTGCTTTACGCGAGGTTTCATTCGGTGTAAGCCAAATTTGACCGTCGGCTACCGCAGTGAACGCTCCCGGCTGGAAGATAACCCCTGACACTGTATTAGGAAAGCTTGCTGACTCCACACGGTTCAAAATAACGGCTGCCACGGCGATTTGACCGATATATGGCTCGCCTCGGGCTTCCCCGTGTACCGCATTAGCCATCAGATCCAAATCCTGCTGTGATAAACCAAGACGCGTCGCGCCGGTCATCCCCGCTGTATGTGCGGTGCCGCCCGTACCGGCTCCGGCTCCAGCACCACCGCCAGCGGCAGCTCCGCCCCCGCCAGGTAGCTCAGCTGCAGTGGGCTTGTAGTTCTTGGTTGCCTCCCACAGCTTCAGCTTCGTTTTGGCTCCTGCAACGCCATCCACCGTCAACCCGAACTCGGATTGGAACCATTTCAGCGATTTTAACGTGTTGTAGCCGAAATCGCCGTCCACATTGCCATAATAGAACCCGAGATATTTCAAGCGTCCCTGCAGCTCATAAACATCTGACCCTGTAGCACCGTAACGGATTTCATTCGCGCTGAACGTTTGTGTTACGTTGTTCATGCGATGCGTCATGTGATACCCTGCAAAAAGAACAAAAACCAAACAAACCGTAATGAAAACTAGCCGCTTGTTCATCTGCTTACTCACCTTTCCCACAATCGTAATGGACAACCTTTTTAAGGTTATTATGAGAAAGGCGGTAAGCTTCTATTCAAGCTGGAAACAGCAAGCAGCTTAAGAGCTCATACGGTTCATATGGTATTGTTCTAACGTGACTAAAACCTCTCTCGGCTTGCTGCCCTCGTAAGGACCGACAATGCCTTTGGCTTCCATCGTATCGATTAGGCGAGCCGCACGGGTATAACCTACTCTCATGCGCCGCTGAAGCAGCGAGACGGACGCCTGCTTCGCTTCCAAGATGATCTGTACCGCTTGATCATAAAGTTCATCCTCGACCTCGTTCTGGACATCCTGCTGCTCCTCTACGTGAGGGACCATATCCTCAACATAGTTAGCCTGACCTTGGGTGCGAACGAAGTTCACGACAGCTTCCACCTCTTGATCGGATAGGAAAGCGCCTTGTACCCGGACAGGCTTGGAAGCTCCCATTGGAAGGTACAGCATATCCCCGCGCCCAAGCAGCTTCTCCGCCCCTACCATATCCAATATCGTTCTGGAATCCACCTGGGAGGATACTCCGAACGCAATACGGGACGGTATGTTCGCTTTAATGACCCCCGTAATTACATCGACGGACGGCCGCTGTGTTGCAATAATAAGATGGATACCGGCGGCACGCGCCATTTGGGCCAGACGTGTGATGGAATCCTCCACGTCATTCGCGGCAACCATCATTAAATCCGCAAGCTCGTCCACAATGACTACTATGTAAGGAAGGGGTGCGCCGGTCTGCGTCTCCAGCAGCATATTGTTGTAGCCTTCAATATTCCTCGTGCCACTCTTGGAAAACAGCTCATATCGCTTTTCCATCTCGACAACGACCTTCTTAAGCGCCAGCGAAGCCCGGCGCGGATCCGTAACCACCGGTGCAAGAAGATGCGGAATGCCGTTGTACACATTAAGCTCCACCATTTTAGGGTCAATCATCAGAAACTTAACTTCATCCGGCTTTGCCTTATAAAGAACGCTCGTAATAATCCCGTTAATACATACAGATTTACCGGACCCCGTTGCACCCGCTACAAGCAAGTGAGGCATACGGGCCAGATTGCCTACGATCGGCTGGCCCGAGATATCGCGGCCAAGCGTAATCGACAGTTTTGACCCGGCATCCTGGAAGGCGGCCGTTTCCATGACCTCCCGCATGGTCACGATCGATACCTCCGTGTTCGGCACTTCAATACCGATCGCGGATTTACCGGGGATCGGCGCTTCCATACGAATATCCTTGGCAGCAAGGGCAAGCGCAATGTCATCCGTCAAACTGACGATTCGGCTTACCTTCACACCGACATCAGGCTGAATCTCATATCGTGTCACCGAAGGCCCCCTGACAACCTCGAGCACTTTGGTCCGAACGCCGAAGCTCTCGAGCGTAGTCTCAAGCTTTCGCGCCACAGCCTTGTAATCTAAGGAATCGGCGCCTTTGCCCATATTGGGCTTCGCGAGCAGCTGCAAGGACGGTAGTACGTAAGGGACGGCTAAGGGCTTGTTCTTGACCTCGAAGTCCTCGGCAGCCTCATCCCCTAAAGGCTCCTCCTTGGCGTGGGATACGGGAGGTGTTGGCTGAACCGGAACAGCGGTAGAAGCAGATGAGGTAACGGCCTCACTCTTCACGTGCTCCTGGAAATCACGAATGACGGGGATCGCAGGATCCTGCCCCGGCTCGTCCTCTTCCAATCGGTCCAGCGGCAAATCGTCCGCCCGGTAAACCGAAACTTCCTCATCAGCCTCCTCGACAACAGCGGGAGCTCCCTTCTTCTCTGCCTTCGCCCGTTTCTCGGCAGGCTTCGGCTGAAGAAGATCGAAGAACAGCGGGCGCTTCTTCGCAATCTTCTTCTCCTTGCGTTCAGGACGAAAATTCTCCTCATCGAATTCCTCGTCATCGACCGGAACAAAGGTCGTTGCAGGCTGCTTCTTCTTGGCCTTTGCCAAGGCCGTTTGTTTGGCCTGCTCCCGTTTCGCCAGCATTTGTCTTATGTATTGTCCAAGCAGCGTATCCGCAAACGACTTACGTCCTCTTAAACGCTGCAGCACATCGGTAAGCGACCAGCCCGTCATTAATGTAAATCCGGCTATAAACAGCATATATTGAATGAGCTTCGCCCCAAGCTGGCTGAAGAGAAAATACAATACGCTGTATAGCGCAGCACCGACTATCCCTCCGCCTACCTCATAAGTAAGAATGGCTTGTCCTTTCCCAGACGGACTCAGTCCGTTCACCATGCTGTTCCACGTTTGCGACATGATTTGACCTGCTGTAAATTGTCCCTTCGGGTACAGCTGGGCAAACAGGCTGATATGACTCATCAGCAGCAAAGCGAGCACAATGAGCAGCAGCCCTGCCTTGCGGCTCGTCCGCCATATCGGCCATTCCCGTTTCATCATAACGAAGAGACCGACATAAATAAAAAGCAGCGGCACGATAAAATCCCAAGTTCCAATCATAAAACGGAACAAATACGTTAACGAGCGGGCTACTGAGCCCTCCCGGGATAAGGCAATAATCGAAAGCGTTAAGATCACGATGCCGTATAATTCAAACTTCAGATTCGCCTTCAAACCTTTGCTTTGCTTCTTCCTTCTAGACAAGAAAAGCTCACCCCCAAGTTGGTATTATACCATAGTTTGGGTGTGAGCAGAATGAGCGTGCTATGTTTTTCAAATACCAACCGGCTGAAATTCAATAATGCGTCCAGGAGTATATTGCGGATTAAGGAAGTCCTGCGGATTGCAGCTGAGCAGTCTCACAATAGAGGCTTGATGGCCGTTTAAAGGCTTCACCTGCATCATGATCCCGTTAAGGTTAAGCTCCACATAAGTTTCCTTCTCCATCTCTTCCATACCCTGCAGGACAGACTCGATAGGCAATATGGTATATAGCGTCATTGGAGAGGGCCCTCCGTTTTCGTTTTGCGCCGCTCCTCGATCAGGCGGTTCAGCTCGCGAATGGCATCCCCAATTCCGCCTACACGGTCGATTAAGCCGTATTTTACGGCATCGGCACCAATGACCGTAGTCCCGATATCTCGGGTCAGCTCACCGGTCTTAAACATAAGCTCCTTTATTTTTTCCTCCGTCACTTTTGAATGACTAGTGATAAAGCGAATGACGCGTTCCTGCATTTTGTCCAAATATTCAAACGTTTGCGGTACCCCGATGACTAACCCGTTCAAGCGGATCGGATGAATCGTCATAGTTGCTGTTTCCGCGATAATGGAGTGATGGGAAGAAACCGCGATAGGCACACCGATGCTGTGACCTCCGCCAAGCACAAGCGTAACGGAAGGCTTCGACAAGGTCGAAATCATCTCAGCGATCGCGAGGCCTGCTTCTACATCGCCGCCAACTGTGTTAAGAATAATGAGAACTCCTTCAATTTTCGCATTTTGCTCGGCGGCAACCAGCTGCGGGATGAGGTGTTCATACTTCGTCGTTTTATTTTGCGGCGGCAGCACGATGTGTCCTTCTACCTGCCCAATAATGTTCAAACAAAAAATATTGGATTCCCCGGTTGTCGCCGGGCTCGTTACCCCAAGCTGTTGAATGCTTTCCACAGTTGCGTTCTTCTTGTCCTCCTCGGACATTGGCTGCTCCTGCTTGTTGCTGTCCACGTTCGAAAAATTAGGCATGGTTTGCGTCCCCCCGTTGGCTAAATGTACTCTTCTAGTATGATTCAGCCAGATGCAGGATATGCGCGGCATTGAAAAAGCTTCCTGCGTGTGCCTTCTCAGGCTGCAGGAAGCTTGAATTTTCGTTTTTATTTGCTAATGGGTTAAGTGACTAATGCGAGATATTAGACTTCCATGATGATCGGTAGAATCATCGGTCTTCTTCTGGTTTGTTCATAGAGGAATCGTCCCAGTGCATCCTTCACATGTGTTTTGAGAGATGCCCACTCGTTCACGTTCTCATTCATTAATCGGTGCAACGTATTCGTTACAATCCGGTTCGCTTCATCCAGCAATCCCTCGGATTCCCGTACATAAACGAAGCCTCGGGAGATAATGTCCGGTCCGGACAAAATCGTTCCGTCCTGCTTACTAAGTGTCACAACGACTACCAGGATGCCGTCCTGCGACAATAGTTTGCGGTCACGAAGCACGATGTTGCCAACGTCCCCCACGCCCAGTCCGTCAATGAGAATGTTGCCTGCCGTTACCTTGGAGCCCTTGCGCGCTACGCCGTCTTGAATCTCCACGGTTTCGCCGTTATCGACGATAAAGATGTCTTCCTTCGGAATGCCGACAGATTCCGCAAGCAATCCATGCTGTCGAAGCATCCGGTATTCACCGTGAATCGGAATAAAGTAACGAGGACGCATCAGATTCAACATCAGCTTAAGCTCTTCCTGGCTTCCGTGTCCCGAAACGTGTACTCCTGTAATGGAGCCAGGGCCGTAGATGACGTGTGCGCCAATCCGCATGAGTTCATCCACTGTTCTGCCTACATAACGCTCGTTACCTGGAATCGGTGTAGCCGCGATGATAACGGTATCCCCCGGCAATATATCCACTTTACGATGAGTGGACCGCGCCATCCTCGTCAAGGCCGACATCGGCTCGCCTTGGCTGCCTGTCGACAAAATGACCACGCGATCGGCTGCCATTTTGTTGATTTCTTCCGGTTCGATCAGCATCCCGTCCGGTATCCGCAAGTAGCCCAGTTCATGCGCGATGCTTACGACATTCACCATGCTGCGCCCAATAACCGTAAGCTTCCGTCTGGTAGCTTCGGCCGCGTCAATAACCTGTTGAATCCGGTGAATGTTCGAAGCAAACGTAGCGATAATGACGCGCTGCTTCGCCTTACGGAATACTTCCTCGATCTCAACGCCTACGCTTTTCTCTGATCCTGTATAGCCTGGACGCTCCGAGTTCGTACTATCCGAGAGAAGGGCCAGTACACCCTTGCGACCGATCTCCGCCATCTTATGCAGATCGGCATATTGTTCGTTTACGGGAGTCTGATCGAACTTAAAGTCTCCTGTATGAACTACATTGCCTTCTGGTGTCTCCACACAAACTCCGACCGAATCCGGAATACTGTGGTTCGTCTTGAAGAAGGTCGCCGTCAGGGTATTGCCCAGCTTCAGCTCACTGTCGGCTGTAATGACAATCCGCTTCGTATCACCAAGCAGGTTCGCTTCCTTCAGCTTCGTTTCAATAAGACCCATCGTCAAACGCGTGGCATAAACCGGAACATTCAAGTGCTTGAGCACATAAGGAAGTCCGCCGATATGGTCCTCGTGTCCATGAGTGATGACAATACCTCTTACTTTATCGCGATTCTCCGTCAAGTAGGAGATGTCCGGAATCACAATATCGATCCCCAGCATGTCCTCTTCCGGAAATTTTAAACCGCAGTCAATGACTACGATGTCGTTTGCATATTGAACTACATACATATTCTTACCGATTTCACCCACGCCGCCCAGGGCAAAAATCGTAACTTTATCTATATTCTTCTTTGACAATGAAATAAACCTCCTCTATGTAATTGACGACGATTCAAGTATGAGCTGCAAACCAAAATCTACCGCACCAGTCACTTGCCATCATTATACATGATTAAAATAGGGAATTACAAGTAAACCATCATTACAACTATATTACTGCCTATTGTATCCGAAAAAAGTAAAACCGATGCCGTCCCCGGCACCGGTTTCCCCTGACATCTATCACTGGAACAGAGATGCTATATAGCGTCCTTCCTCTTCAGTGGCTTGGATGAGCGGCAATCGGACGCCTCCTACAGGCAACCCTTTATAATTCAATGCAGCCTTCACCGGAGCCGGACTTGGGAAGGTGAACAGACCTTTAAACACAGGAAGCAGCTGACCGTGAAGACGTGCAGCCTCTGCAAAATTTCCCTGCAGGAAGGCGTTGATCATTTGCTTCATTTCATTCCCTACCACATGACTGGCTACGCTGACAATTCCATGCGCCCCGACTGACATGGCAGGCAAGGCGGCACTGTCATCTCCACTGTAAACAAGAAAACCTGGAGCTGCGTCTCGAACGATTTCCGTCAACTGATCCGTTCCTGCGCAATCCTTGGTTGCCACAATGTTCGGGATATGGGAGAGCCTCACTGTTGTAGCAGCATCGATATTGACGCCTGTACGCCCAGGAACATTGTAGATCATCACAGGAATCCGGACAGACTCTGCAATCGCTTTAAAATGCTGATACAAGCCCTCTTGGGACGGTCTGTTGTAATAAGGTGCTACCAAGAGCAGCGCGTCGACCCCGCGCTTTTCCGCTTCCTTCGATAAATGGATCGAATGCGCCGTATCGTTGCTTCCCGTACCTGCGATAATTTTCGCTCGACCCTTCGAGTGTGTAACGGCGTACTCAAAAAGCTTCAGCTTCTCCTCCTCCGTCAGCGTGGGAGACTCGCCCGTCGTGCCGGAAATGACTAAGCTGTCACTGGCTTGCTTTTCAATAAGATGATCCATGATGCTGCCCACTTGCGACCAATCGATCTGGAGCTGATTGTCAAATGGGGTCACCATAGCGGTAATTAATCTGCCGAAATCCACAGGTGCCTCTCCTCCTACTCTCTTGTTTTGTGAAGCTGAAATTGGGAATGGAGCGCTCGAACCGCATTCTCCATGTCCTTGCCTTGAACCAGGACCCAAATGGTTGCATTCGAGTCGGCCGATTGAAGGATTTGAATATCGTTTTTTGTCAGCGCTTCGACGATATGCGCCATAATGCCGGGTACTCCGTTCATTCCGCCTCCAATGATGGAAACTTTGGCGCAATGCGGTGTCAGCCTCGGCTCGTACCCCAGCTCCCGGAGCGTATGAAGTGCTCTATCCGATTCGTAATCAAACACGGTATATACAACGCCAGACGGATTCACATTGATGAAATCAACGCTGATTTTCGCATCCGCCATTGCTTTAAATACCTTCAGCTGAAGATCAAGACTTCCGTCCGCCGCAGCTACTTGAATTTGTGTGATATTGGAGAAGTTCGCAATCCCCGTTATTAACCGATCCTGAACGTGATCCGTTTCCTGAATGGCATTCGAATGCGTCACTAGCGTTCCCGTATCCTTCGTGAAGGTCGAGCGAACACGTACGGGGAGGTTGGCATGCATGGCCACCTCGACCGCTCTGGGATGAATGACCTTGGCTCCCAGATGGGCCATATTGCATATTTCCGTATACGAGACGACCGATAGAGGCTGCGCTTCTTTTACTATGCGTGGATCCGCAGTCAATATACCGTTCACGTCGGTGAAGATGTCGACCAGCTCCGCCTTGAGTGCCACGCCTAACGCGGTTGCTGACGTATCGCTACCGCCTCGTCCGAGCGTGGTGAAGTCTTGCGACCTGGTCGCTCCCTGGAACCCGGTCACGATGACAACCTGACCTTGCTCTAGAAGCTCCAGCACCCGTTTAGGCTGGACGGATATGATCTGGGCATTGCCGTAATCATTATTCGTCAAGAAGCCCGCTTGAGCACCGGTTAAAGCCGTGGCCCGGATCCCATCGGCATGAAGCAAGCTGCACAGGGTCGCAGCAGAAATAATTTCCCCGCAGCAGAGCAGCAGGTCCTTCTCTCTCGCAGGCAGCCTGTCTCCATTGTTCCGGATCCAATCGAGCAAGGTATCCGTAGCGTAAGGCTCACCCTTCCGCCCCATGGCCGATACGACGACGACTAGCTTGTACTGTTGCTGTAACGCATCTTTAATGTGTTGTATGACATGTGCTCTGGCTTCGGCTGTGGAAAGGGAGGTGCCCCCAAATTTCTGCACCAGAATCTTCATGAAGATTTCCCCTTTCAGTCAGAAATTGCCGTCAAACTCTTAAGCAAAAGCTTGGCTTCCTCTTGTGAAGGAAGCCAGTTTCGATCATTACTTTTGCTCAATAGCAATATATTCAGCAATTTGAACTGCATTCCAGGCTGCGCCTTTTAACAGGTTGTCGGACACGATCCACATATTAAGCGCACGCGGATTGCTTAGGTCGCGGCGCACACGGCCTACGAACGTCTCCAGCTTACCTGCTGCGTCCGTAGCAAGCGGGTACAGCTGCTCTTCCGGATTGTCTTGCAGCACGATACCCGGAGCATCGGCAAGCAGCTGTTTCACTTCGTCAATGTCGAAATCGGATTTCAGCTCCACATATACCGACTCGGAGTGACCGTAAACGACAGGAACCCGAACGCAGGTTGCCGTCACTTCAAGGGATTCATCGCCCATGATTTTCTTCGTTTCGTTAATCATCTTCATTTCTTCGTACGTAAATCCGTTATCGACAAATTTGTCGATTTGCGGAATCGCGTTGAAAGCAATTTGGTGCTTCTTCGGCAAGGAGCCAACCGGCAAAATTTGCGGTTCCACCGCGTTGCCGGCCAGAACCTCCTTGGATTGACGAAGCATCTCGGCAATGGCGCTCGCACCGGCACCGGAAACGGCCTGATAAGTGGACACGATGATGCGGGAGATGCCGTAACGGTCGTACAGCGGCTTCAGCGCTTGCACCATTTGAATCGTCGAGCAGTTCGGGTTGGCGATGCAGCCCTTGTGCTCGTTAATTTTGTCAAAGTTCACTTCCGGTACGACAAGCGGAGTTTCCGGATCCATACGGAATGCGCTGGTGTTATCGATACATACGGCACCGTGCTTGACAGCTTCAGGCACCAGCGTACGGCTGACGTCGCCGCCGGCGCTGAACAGAGCGATTTCCACGCCCTTGAAGCTATCCGGTGTTGCTTCTTCCAATGTGATCTCTTGGCCTTTAAAGTTCAGCTTCTTGCCAGCGGAACGAGCCGAAGAAAGCAGCTTCAGTTCATTAATGGGGAAATTCCGTTCTTCAAGCAAACGGATGATTTGTTCTCCTACGGCACCTGTTGCGCCAACTACTGCGACGTTAAAAAGCTTTTGACTGGACATTAGTACGTCTCTCCCCTAATAAATTATATATAATGCCGGGTAATCAATAATTAAACCGTTCAATCAACATCGGCTGCAGCTGCTTGCCCATTAACGCCGCCTCGCACGTTTCCATGATCAGATCCATACGGGCCACCAAGGAATTCGGCTTCGCCGTCGGCGCATCCTGACCAAAAGGCACAAAGTAAATGTTCTTCGTGATCAGCAGCTTACCTACGTTCATCGCATTCAAGCCCAAACCGTCATTCGTGGAAATGGCCAGCACCAGAGGACGCTGATTGCGCATCTGTGCTTTGGCGGCCATCAGTACCGGACTTTCCGTCATCGCATTGGCCAGCTTGCTCGTCGTATTGCCCGTGCAGGGCGCAATGACCATTACGTCGAGCAGCTTCGAAGGGCCTAACGGCTCAGCATCTACAATTGAAGAAATAATATCATTTCCTGTGATGTCTTTCAACTGTTTTTGCCAATTTTCCGACGTACCGAATCGGGTATCCGTTGTCATGATCGTATTGGATACAATTGGAATGACTTTTGCCCCGGCATCCACAAAACGCTGGATTTGTGGCATCACCTCGGCAAACGTGCAATGAGACCCTGTCAATGCGTACCCTACTGTTTTTCCCTGCCAATTCATTCCGCATTCCTCCTTGTTCGGGCATCTTCCATGATGATTCTGGACATCGAGTCAGCCATTATGCGGCCCGCCGTCTTCGGAGCGACAATGCCGGGTAAGCCCGGCGCCAGGATCGCTTTGATCCCCCGCTTCTCCGCAAACCGGAAGTCCGTCCCCCCCGGCTTGGAGGCCAGATCGATAATAACGGCCCGATGCGGCATATGGGCGATCACTTGGGCGGTAATGATCATCGAGGGAATGGTGTTGAACAGCAGATCGACGTCACGGACATGACTCATCAGCTTCGAGGTATAGAATGGGTTCAAGCCCATTTCATGTGCTCTCGCATAATATTCGGGGCGGTTCACCCCGACCTGGACTCTTGCTCCGATGCCCTGCAAGGTTCTTGCCATGGTCACGCCGGTACGGCCGAAGCCAAGGACCATGCAGCTAGATCCATGAATTGTGATATCCGTATTCTGTATGGCAATCATCAGCGCGCCTTCCGCTGTAGGGATGGAATTGTAAATCGCCACGTCATCAAGGCTAAAGAGTTCGATCAGCTCAATAGAGTATTTGGTGCACAGCTTGCGTAAGTAAGGCTTCGCCATGCCCGTAAACACCTTGGCATGCTTCGGCAGTGCGGCGATATGTTCGTCGGTCAATTTCAATACGACAGAAGAGAACAACGTCTCCACCTGTCCTTCGTCATCGGTGCCTACGGCAGGGAGGATCACCGCATCCATCCCTTGGAGCACTTCCGGCGACAGCTCCGCTTTGGTGATTCCGCTGAATTGGTTGCTCAGGTTGTCAAAGCCGAAGAGGAACACGGTGGCATCGAGCTCCGAGCATTTGTGTACGACCTCCAATTGACGCGCATCCCCTCCGATAATGGCCACTTGTAATCCGGTCAGCATCCCTTTCACCTCTTTCTAAATCGCTATCGATAACACATCCTATGCGATAGCCCAGAAATGGGTTCCAACCTAGGCGGAACAAGAAAAAAACTCCCTACCTTCCCGATGGGAAAATAAGGAGCTTCCAGCTCACTTGGTGCCGGTATGGCCGAAGCCTCCGGCGCCGCGCACCGTCTCGTCAAGCTCTTCCACCTGAAGCAAACGAATTTGCGGAACGATCTGAAATACCATTTGGGCGATCCGTTCGCCCCGTTCGATTGCAAAGGGCTCCTGCCCGTGATTAATAAGAAGCACCTTCACTTCCCCGCGGTAATCCGCATCGATGGTTCCGGGCGCATTAAGTGTAGTGATGCCGTGCTTATATGCCAGTCCGCTTCGCGGACGAATCTGCGCCTCCAGCTCCTCCGGCATCGCGACGGCGAACCCGGTCGGGATCAAGGCACGCTCTCCGGGGTGCAGGAACACGCGTTCCCCCACCGCTGCGTGCAGATCAAAGCCGCTCGCCAGAGCAGACATCTTCTGCGGCAAGGGAAGATCCTCATTCCCGGGAAGCCGCTTGATTTGAACGTCGAATTCCGTTCGGCTAGACAAGCTGATCCCTCCTTAAGCCATCGATGGCCTGATGGTTCTGCCCTACCATAGCCAATGCAAACGGCTCGGACATCATCTGGGAAATCAGCTCGCGGATATGGTCCATTTCGACCTGCTCGATTCGCTCGATGATCTCATCGAGGCTGTAATGCCGACCGAGCATCAGCTCGTTTTTGCCAAGTCGGTTCATCCGGCTGCTGGTGCTTTCGAGACTAAGGATCAGGCTGCCCTTCATCTGCTCCTTGCCTTTCTTCAGCTCGGCTTCGGTTAAGCCGCTTTGCTTCAGCTCCTCGAGCATCTCCATCGTCACCTTCAGCACCTCATCGGTCTGCTTAGGAGCCGTGCCGGTGTAGATTGTAAACATCCCGCCATCCTGGTAAGACGTATGGTAAGAGTAAACGGAATAAGCGAGGCCCCGCTTCTCCCGAATTTCCTGGAACAGCCGCGAGCTCATGCCGCCTCCGATGGCGTTGTTGAGCAGTACCATGGCGTACAGCCGATCATCCTTCGCGGATAGTCCCGGAAACGATAAGCAAATATGGTTTTGCTCCGTTTTTTTCTGGAAATATTTCAAATCGCTATGGAAAGCAGGGTTAATCGTGCTCTCTTCCGCGCCCGTCTTTTCAAATCCAGCGAAGTGCTTCTCCATCAGCTCGATCACATCATCACTGATGTTGCCTGCGATACTGATGACGGTGTTCGCCACCGTATAATGCTGCTTCATGTAATCGCGAAGCGTATCCGAATTCATGGCCGCCAGATTCGGCTGATTGCCAATGATCGTATAGCCTAACGAATGTTCGCCGAAAGCAGCCTTGGCGATCAAATCGTGCACCATATCGTCCGGCGTATCCTCGTACATTGCAATTTCCTCGAAGATGACGTTCTTCTCCTTCTCCAGCTCCGACGCATCGAATACGGAGCGGAAGAACATGTCGGATAATACCTCCACCGCAAGCGGCAGATGTTCATCCAGCACCTTGCAGTAATAACACGTATATTCCTTGGAAGTAAATGCATTCACGTTGCCGCCGATCCCGTCGAAGATCTCTGCGATGTCCTTGGCGGAGTACCGATCCGTGCCCTTGAAGAGCATATGCTCGATAAAATGCGAAATGCCGTTCAGGCTTTCGCTCTCATAACGCGATCCCGTCTTCACCCAGATGCCGAATGCAACGGAGCGGCACGTAGGAATTTGTTCCGTAACGACTCGCAGTCCGTTAGAAAGTGTATATTTATTCAAACTCTAGAGCCTCCTTAAGTCGATCGTTATACTATGATGCTCCGTATAATAGTTAGATATTAACATTATTGCGGGGCTGACTCAACCGCGGGGACTCTGTCCGGCGAAATCACTTGGCTTACCGTACCGAAGTGCAAGCCTTTGGCCCGGATGATCTTGATCATTTCCGGAAGTGCGCTCCGGCTTGAATCCGTCGGGTGCATCAGAATCAGCGTCCCGGGCTCCAAACTTCCTCTCAGCCGGCGGACGATCGTGGAGGGGTCCGGTTTTCTCCAATCGATGGTGTCGAAGGTCCATAGAATCGTGCGAAGCTTGAGCTCATGCGCAATGTTAACGGTCTCCTGATCGAAATCTCCGGAAGGCGGTGCAAACAACCGGTTGGAAGCCCCGACCTGCTTGGTGAGCAAATTCTCGGTTTTCATAATTTCTTGAACAGCCTGGCTGCGGGACAGCTTACTCATATCCTTGTGAGAGTAGGCATGGTTGGACACCTCGTGCCCTTCCTCCATGATCGCCTTCGCCTTATCAATGTTCTTACTAAGCCACATCCCGTCAAAAAAGAAGGTCGCCTTAATCTTCTCGCTGCGAAGCGTTTCGAGCATGCCTTCCAGGTACTCATCCCCCCAAGCCACATTAATCATGAGTCCGACCATCGGCTTCTGGGGGTTACCTTTGTAAATCGGGTGCGGTCCAAGCTGGTCCAGTCCTACAGCTGGCGGAACTTCACGGTAGACGAGCTGCGGCTTCTCCGGGAATTGCTGTTCCTCTGCAAGCTCCAGCGTCTTCTCAAGGTCCACCTCCAGACCGTTATACCCCGGAACCGCCTTCCACACGGGATCCAATTTGGCATTGACCGGCGCGATATAATGCTTCTCCGCTTCCTGCTTAATCTTCTCCAGCATAAGCGTGCGTTTTTCCTCTAATCGTTCCTTGTGGGTTGAGGCCAGCAGCGGGACATCCAGATGGTACGGTGCGGAAACGACCGTATTGTCCGTTGTCCCTTTCGCATAGTCTACGAATGTATCGACATCCTTGGATAGCTGAAGACCTGTCCACACTGCTGCGAAACCCACAGCCGCGAATATCAGTTTATTCAACTTCATCCCTCTACTCCCCGTCATAAATGGCTTATTATGTCCCATTGTATGCGAGATAGGACAAGAGTAGACCTTGGCTTCGGAAGCTTGACAGGCAGCACTTTGGAACACAACAAAAAAGAGACAGACTGCTCTGACTCTTTTCTACTGCATTCGCATAGGTTGTATTAAGCTTGCGCCGGCTCTTCCGCCGTCAGTACCGCTTTGCGGGACAAATTGACACGACCTTGCGCATCGATTTCGGTCACCTTCACGGTGATCTTGTCACCCAGCTTCAGCACGTCCTCTACCTTCGCTACGCGCTCCGTAGAGATTTGCGAAATGTGCACAAGCCCTTCCTTACCCGGTAAAATCTCGACAAAAGCACCGAACTTCTCGATCCGCTTCACCGTACCTAAGTACACCTCGCCGACGACAACCTCTCTCACAATGCCCTCAATGATTTCACGGGCACGCTGATTCATTTGGTCGTTCGAAGATGCGATAAATACGCGGCCGTCCTGCTCGATGTCGATTTTGACGCCGGTTTCTTCGATAATCTTGTTGATGATTTTCCCGCCTGCCCCGATCACATCGCGGATCTTATCCGGATTGATCTGCATGGTAAGGATCTTCGGCGCGTATTGCGACAGCTCGGATTTCGGCTCGGAGATCCGCTCGAGCATTTTGCCGAGAATGTGCATACGGCCTTTTTTCGCTTGCTCCAGCGCTTGATTCAAGATGTCGCGGTTAATGCCGTCGATCTTGATGTCCATCTGCAGTGCCGTTACGCCCTTGGCGGTTCCCGCCACTTTGAAGTCCATATCGCCGAGGTGATCTTCCATACCTTGAATATCCGTCAGGATGGAGAAGTGATCGCCGTCTTTAATGAGACCCATCGCCACACCGGCTACCGGAGCTTTAATCGGAACCCCTGCGTCCATCAACGCCAAGGTGCTTGCACAAATACTCGCTTGGGAGGTGGAGCCGTTGGATTCCAATACTTCAGACACAACGCGGATCGTATATGGGAAATCCTTCTCGTTTGGAATGATCGGCTCAAGAGCCCGCTCACCGAGTGCGCCGTGACCGATTTCGCGGCGGCCCGGAGGACGCAGCGGTCTTGCTTCCCCTACGCTGAATGGCGGGAAGTTGTAATGATGCATGAAACGCTTCGTTTCTTCAAGGTCGAGACCATCGAGAATCTGTACGTCGCCAAGTGCTCCCAAGGTACAAATGCTGAGCGCCTGCGTTTGGCCACGTGTAAACAACCCGGAGCCGTGAGTTCTTGGCAGCAGATTGATGTCGCATTCGATCGGACGAATTTCATCCAGACCACGACCGTCAGGACGAACCTTGTCATGCGTAATTAGACGACGAACCTCTTCCTTCACGATATCGTACAGCGTTTCCTTGACATCGCTAAGCTTGTCCGGTGTTTCCGCATATACGCTCTGGAAATGCTCTACGGTTTCCGCGTTAATCGCGTCAATCGCTTCCTGACGAGCATGCTTCTCAGGAATTTTAATCGCTTCGACCAGTCTTGCTTGGGCGAAGGCGCGTACGTCGCTGTTCACTTCCGCATCAACCGCATGGAGCTTCACTTCCATCTTCGGCTTGCCTGCCTCCTGCACGAACTGCTCCTGGATCGCCACAATCTTACGGATTTCATCGTGCCCGAACATGATCGCTTCCAGCATCACTTCTTCCGGCACCTCATCCGCGCCTGCTTCTACCATCATGATGGCATCCTTCGTACCGGCAACCACCAGATGAAGATCGCTCTTCTCCGCTTGCTCCAGCGTCGGGTTAATCACGAATTGTCCGTCCACCCGTCCGACGATCACCCCGCCGACAGGCCCGTTAAACGGCACATCCGAGATGCTGAGCGCTGCGGAGGTACCGATCATGGCAGCCATTTCCGGGGAGCACTCTTGGTCCACGCTCATGACGATCGCAACAATCTGTACATCGTTACGGAAGCCTTCCGGGAACAACGGACGGATCGGACGGTCGGTCAAACGGCTGGCCAAAATCGCCTTCTCGCTCGGACGGCCCTCCCGTTTGATAAAGCCGCCAGGGATTTTACCGACGGAATACAATCTTTCTTCATAGTTCACCGTGAGCGGAAAGAAATCCAAATCTTTCGGCTCAGCCGAGGCCGTAACGGTACACAGTACGACCGTATCGCCATATTTCGCGACGACCGCGGCATTGGCTTGCTTCGCCAAACGGCCGGTTTCCAGTGTAAATGGGCGTCCGCCCAATTGCATCTGAACTTTTTTCTCCATTCGCCTTCCTCCTTCAAGTTTTGCGGAGCACATCTTATTTCGTAAGCATTCGCCCGGTGCATTGCGGAGCAAAACGGCTACGTAAGTCTCCGCTTCTTCTGTTCGCCACAGCCATAGCGGCATCGTAAAGATATACGCGCGTTATGTATGCTTTCCTTAAACCATTCTGCATAATGGCTAGTATTTCCTTCTTTTCGGTAAAACATTAGCAAAAAAAGCAACCGCCGACTCATCTCGCTGCCTACGCCCGAGCCGGACGTGGACAGTGGACTAACGTGGTTGCTTCGTTTGTCGTTAGACCGATTAGCGGCGAAGACCGAGCCTAGCGATCAGCGCGCTGTAACGGTTAACGTCTTTGTTCTTCAAGTAAGTCAGCAGCTTACGGCGTTGACCTACCATCTTGAGCAGACCGCGACGAGAATGATGATCCTTCTTGTGCGTCTTCAAGTGGCTTGTCAAATTCGTGATGTCTTCCGTAAGGATAGCAACTTGCACTTCAGGAGAACCTGTATCCGTGTCGTGAGTCTTGTACGTCGAGATCAGTTCCTGTTTGCGTTCTTGAGTCATAGCCATCCGTGTTCACCTCCATAATAATAGATATCCCCATAAGCCGAGAGAAGCGTCGGAGTGATCGGATCTCCAAGCCCAGGTTAGTTACCTGATGCTACAGCTCCAGGCAACGTTAGATAGTATAGCATATCCCGCAGATAAAAGTAAAATAGATTGCGAAGAAATTATCAGCGATGGGATGGGAACAGCTCCCGAGCCTGCTGAGCGTCATTCTGAATTTGCGCTACCAACTCGTCTATGGAAGAAAACTTACGCTCCGGGCGAATATACTCTAAGCATTCTACCGTCAGCTCGACTCCATACAGATCGCCATCATAATCAAATAAATGCGCTTCAAACGTCGGACGGGGCAGATTCGAGACAAACGTTGGCTTATAGCCGATGTTCATCACTCCTCCGAAGGCTCGTCCGTCAGGCAAGAGGACTCGCACGGCGTAAACTCCGGTCGCCGGAGTAATATATGGCTCCGTCACGTCAAGATTCGCTGTCGGGAAACCGATGGTCCGTCCGCGAGCATCGCCATGGATGACGGTACCGCGGATTGAGTAAGGCCGGCCCAGCAGCTGCGATACCTCTCCCATTTCACCTGATGCGAGAAGCTCCCGCACTTGAGTGCTGCTCACTTTTAATCCGTTACGATAAAAAGGGCGTACCACCTCTACAGCAAAGCGCCCGTGAGCGAGCTCACACAGCGTATCGGGCGTTCCGGCACCGCGATAACCGAACGTAAAGTCAAAGCCGACAAATACGGTATTGATTCCGAGCGGCTGCAGCATCTGGCCTACAAACTCTTGCGGCGTCACTTTCATCAGGTCTTCGTCAAACCGCACGACAAAGGTCGTATCGACTCCCAATTGCTTGAGAAGCTCCAGCTTGACGGGCAGCGGAGAAAGAACCTTCTCGTACCGGACATTGCCCATCACCTGACGGGGATGCGGATCAAACGTCATAATAGCCGAAGGAAGCATCAACTGAGCTCCCGTCTGTACTGCACGCTTGATTACCTCTTGGTGTCCGAGATGAACGCCGTCAAAATCCCCAATCGCCATCACAAAGGGATGTGCCCCGGAAAGCAGATTGCTGATCAATTCACTTTGGAGAGGGTAGGACAACTCAACCGTTTGCATCATTATTCACCCACATTCTCTGTAAGCAGCAAAGCGGCCGGTTTAAGAAAAGATCTTAACCGGCAGCAGCTGTTGTTGCTCTGGATCCCATTCGAGTATACCGACCAGCTGGCGATCCGCATATGCGGCATACCTTTGGTCGGAAGCTTCCTGCTCAGGCTTTCGGGCCAAGCGGAGCTTCTGCCCTTGTGAAGCCCTCTGCGCCTGCTCAGCCGTAAGCTGAAGCGAAGGCATATGGGATAATGCCTCGTCCATCGGGATTAAACGTTCCCCCAAACGTCCCTCCCGGTGCAGCTCCTCGACCTGTTCCAATGTAAGACAAGCTTCCGGACCGATATTGCCCGTAGAGGTACGGATGAGCTCGGCCATAACGGCGGGAACGCCTAAGGCCCGTCCGATATCGACACACAATGTGCGAATGTATGTTCCCTTAGAGCAGCGTACACGGAAACGCACTTCCGGGTACTCCGTCTCCCACTCCATCGAGAGGATTCGGATTTGTTCGATCGTAACGCGCCTTGACTTGCGTTCGACCTCAACCCCTTGGCGAGCCAGCTCGTACAAGCGCTTCCCGTCTACTTTCACAGCTGAATACATAGGTGGCACCTGATCGATCTCGCCAACGAAGCGGGAGATAACCTCCTGCACTCTTTCCGCTGTGACTTGCTCCTTCACCGCTGGCATTCGCTCCAAGACTTCCCCGGTCATATCTTCCGTGTCCGTAGCCAAACCCAATCGCAGCACCGCTTCATATTCCTTCGGCAGCTCCTGGATATACTCCACAAGCCGGGTCGCCCGTCCGATGCAGAGCGGCAGCACTCCCGTAACCGCAGGGTCGAGCGTTCCGGTATGGCCGATCCGTTTAATTCTAACTATGCGCCGAACCTTGGCAACCACGTCATGGGAGGTGAAGCCCACAGGCTTCCATATCGGCAATATCCCTTCCAGCGTCATGCGAGAGCCCTACCTACTTCCTCTACTACTTGTTTAATGGCTTCATCCAGCGTTCCCAGCACGGTGCAGCCTGCCGCACGGACATGACCTCCGCCGCCGAAGCGGGAAGCAAGTTCCGCTACATCGACTTTGCCGGCCGATCGGAGACTTACCTTGATCACCCCGGGCTTTTTTTCTTTAAACAGCATGCCGACTTCCACCCCTTCAATGTTGCGAGGGTAGTTGACTAGCCCGTCCAAATCGTCTGAGGAAGCGCCGGACCTGGCCAAATCCTCCAAGGAAACCGATAGCCAAGCAGCCTGCTGCTCGTGGGCGAAGCCAAGAGTCGCAAGGGCGGACTTCAGGATAGTAACCTGAGGCATGGTAAGCGATTCCAGCAGACGCTCGGCGAGCTCATACCCTTTCACGCCCCGGGACAGCATGTCCGCAGCAATTTGCATAACCTTCGGGGATGTATTGGAATAGCGGAAGCCGCCTGTATCCGTTAACAATCCCGAATAAATGCAAACGTTCAGTTCATGGGAGAAAGGCAATCCAAGCTCCACGTTCAAATCGTAAAGTACCTCGACCGTCGCCGCGGCATCCGCACGAACCAAGTTCACAGCGCCGAAGTCATCGTTCGTTGCATGATGATCTATGTTCAAAAGCTGAACGTTCTCTTCGAAGCAGGCGCTTACCTTGCCGATTCGATCGAAGTCAGCGCAATCTACGGAAATAACCCGCCCGAACTTACGCTCGGGCGGTTCCGTTTCAAGATTGAGAATACGAAGCTGCGAATGGGTCATGTACATAAACTTCTCAGGCATGTGCCCCTCATTGATGAGAGTAAACCTTTTGCCGAGGGCAAGAAGCATCCAAGCCATTGCAAAGGTGGAGCCGGCAGCATCCCCATCCGGCTGGATATGGGACACCACCAAGAAGTCATCATTCTCACGGAGGAAGGACGCCGCTTGGCTAAGCCTTTCCGTGTAAGAAAGAACGGTCATACATCCGCATCCCTCTCATGAATTTGATGGAGCAACGATTCAATTTTGCTTCCATAATCGATCGAAGCATCAAATTTAAACAGCAGATCAGGGATTTTGCGCATCCGGATCCGTTTGCCAAGCTCGGAACGAATGAAGCCGGAGCTGCGGGTAAGAAGCTTAATGGTCTCTTCCCGCTGCTCCTCGCTTCCCATGACGCTAAGGTAAACCTTTGCCTGGGAAAAATCGTTTGTCACATCGACACCCGTTACGGTAATGAAGCCGATCCGCGGATCCTTCAGCTCGGTCTGGATGATTTGGCTGATTTCCTTCTTAATTTGTTCTCCGACTCTTCCTACTCTAACTTTTGCCATAGCGGATCACCTCTCTACAGTTTCCATGACGTAGGCTTCAATCGTATCTCCTTCTTTAATATCATTAAATCTCTCCAGAGATATACCGCACTCGTAGCCCTGCGCCACTTCCTTGGCGTCGTCCTTAAACCGCTTCAGAGCAGCAACTTCGCCGTCAAACACGACAATACCGGCACGGATCAGCCTAACTTTGGCATTTCGTGTAACTTTACCCGAGGTAATCATACAGCCCGCAATGGTACCGACTTTGGAAACCTTAAAGATATTGCGGACCTCGGCAGAACCGATGACAACTTCCTTATACACTGGATCCAGCAAGCCCTTCATGGCCGACTCGATCTCCTCAATTACCTTATAGATGATGCTGTGCAGACGAATATCGACCTTCTCTTGATCCGCCGTGTTCTTCGCTTGCGGCTCCGGACGAACGTTAAAGCCGATAATGATAGCGTTCGAAGCAGAAGCCAAGATAACATCCGACTCCGTAATCGCACCTACACCGTTATGCAGGATTTTGACACGTACGCCTTCGATATCGATCTTCTCCAACGAACCGCGGAGCGCTTCCGCCGAACCGTGAACGTCGGCCTTGATGATGACGTTCAGATCCTTCATTTCGCCTTCCTGAATTCGTTTATGCAGGTCGTCGAGCGTTACGCGAACATTCGCACCCATCTCGGATTGGCGAAGCGTTACGGAGCGCTTCTCCGCGATCGCTCTTGCTTTGCGCTCATCCTCGAAGACGATAAACGGATCGCCGGCTTGCGGAACTTCGGTCAAGCCGGTAATTTCCACCGGAGTCGAAGGTCCTGCCTCTTTAAGACGCTTGCCTTTATCGTTAACCATTGCCCGAACCTTACCGAAATGTACCCCTGCAACGAAGGTATCGCCTACGCTCAAGGTACCGTGCTGGATCAGAATACGAGCAACTGGCCCCTTTCCTTTGTCGAGCTCAGCTTCAATCACCGTTCCGCGCGCACGCTTGTTCGGATTAGCTTTGAACTCCTGTACTTCCGCTACAAGCAGAATCATTTCCAGCAGATTGTCGAGACCGATGCGCTGCTTCGCGGAGATGTTCACGAAGATCGTATCGCCGCCCCATGCTTCCGGAACCAGCTCATGCTCGGTCAGCTCCTGCATGATCCGATCCGGATTGGAGTCCGGCTTATCGATTTTGTTCACGGCTACGATAATCGGCACCTTCGCCGCTTTGGCGTGGGCGATCGCTTCAACGGTTTGCGGCATGACGCCGTCGTCAGCTGCTACGACGATAATCGCAATGTCCGTTACCTGTGCGCCGCGGGCACGCATCGATGTAAATGCGGCGTGACCCGGAGTATCGAGGAATGTAATTTTTTTACCGTTCGTTTCCACCTGGTAAGCACCGATGTGCTGTGTGATCCCGCCGGCTTCCCCTTCGGTTACGTTGGTCTTCCGGATGGCGTCAAGAAGGGTCGTCTTACCATGGTCAACGTGACCCATAATGGTAACGACCGGCGGCCGCTCGAGCAGATCCGCTTCCTCGTCCTTCTCTTCGAAGTTCTCGAATTTATCTTCTTCGACAGCGATTTTCAGTTCTACCTCCACCTTGTAATCGGAGGCAAGCAATTGAATCGCATCGAGATCCAGCTCTTGGTTAATGGTAGCCATAACGCCAAGGAACAGAAGCTTCTTGATTACCTCGGAAGCATCCTTATGCAAAGCCTTGGCCAGCTCGCCCACCGTCATCGTACCGCGAACGATAATTTTCTTTGGCGTATTGTCAATCTTCGGTTTCGGCGGCTCTTGTTGACGGCCTCTGTTTTGGAATTTGCCGCCCCGGTTATTAGGACCTCGTCCTGCACCCGGCTTATTATCGTCAAACCGCTTCGGTGACGGCTTCGTCTTCTTCGCTACCGTCGGTTTGCCTGCCTCATCCGAATCCAGATCGATGTTCGTAGGTACGGTTTTCGGCGGTTGCAGAACCGGACGTGTGCTGTGGTTGTTGTTTCGGTTGCGGTCATTGCTGCGGGAATCGAAGCTTCTGCGCTCCGGTTGAGCCGCGGATGCCGCCGGCGCTCCTCCTTGCGGACGAGCTGCACCGCCGCGGTTGCCTTGGTAGCCGCCACCACCCTGGCCTCCTTGACCTTGACCGCCGCGATTGCCTTGGTAGCCGCCGCCTTGGCCTCCTTGACCTTGACCGCCGCGGTTGCCTTGATAGCCTCCACCTTGGCCTCCTTGACCTTGACCTTGACCGCTGCGGTTGCCTTGATAGCCGCCGCCTTGGCCTCCTTGACCTTGACCGCCGCGGTTGCCTTGATAGCCGCCGCCTTGGCCTCCTTGACCTTGACCGCTGCGGTTGCCTTGATAGCCTCCGCCTTGGCCTCCTTGACCTTGACCGCCGCGGTTGCCCTGGTAGCCGCCGCCTTGGCCTCCTTGACCTTGACCGCCGCGGTTGCCTTGGTAGCCGCCGCCTTGGCCTCCTTGACCTTGGCGATCACGGTTGCCTTGGTAGCCGCCGCCCTGGCCTCCTTGGCCTTGGCGATCGCGGTTGCCTTGGTAGCCGCCGCTTGGGCGCGATTCCGCACTGCCCGAGGCAGCTTGGCCCGATGGCGCCGCTTGGCTTTCGCCGGCTGGCTTATCCGCCGGCTTCGGTGTCACTGCCGTCACTTGCGGAGCTTGCTTCTGCTCCGGCTTCGGTTGTACTGCTACCGTCTGCTGCTTCTCCTGACGCGGAGCCTGCGACTTGTCGGCCGGTTTGGCCGAGCCGCCGTCACGCTTCGCTGCTGCATTTGCTTTAACATCTTTAAAAAACTTCTCTACACTACTCACCGCATCGTTCTCCATTACGCTCATATGGTTGTTCACTGGTATTCCGATTCGTTTCAGAATCGTAATAATTTCCTTGCTGCTCATGTTCATCTGTTTAGCATATTCGTATACTCTTAGTTTATCTTTATTATTGTCCTGATTAGTCAATACTCTCCACCTCCGTACGTTTTCCCGATGGCTTCATCAACATCCGCGCAAATCCCGCATCGGTGACGGCGATCACGACCCGCGCTTCCTTTCCGATACTTGACCCGAGCTGCACCCTGCTGCCGTACTGATGAATAGGAACATGATAATAACTGCATTTATCGTTAACCTTCTTGAATGTGCCTTCCGAAGCGTCCTCCGAAATAATAACCAGCTTGGCTTCTCCGGACCGTACGGAATCGATCACCATGCCCTCGCCCGTTACTATTTTGCCTGCCCGCATCGCCAGCCCGAGCTGAGAAAAAAATTTATCATTCGTCTGACTCATCTTCGTCCCCCGCCGCTTTCCCGGCAATAAATTCGTCCTCTACCTTGATGAAATCCTGCTCCAGCGCATCGTAAATTTCCGGACTTACCGAAGCCTTCAAGGCACGATCAAACGCTCGTGATTTCTTGGCGAGCTTAAAGCAGGATACCTTGCCGCACAGGTAAGCGCCGCGTCCGGACTTCTTACCGGTCAAATCGATGAGCATCTCATCGGTAGGCGTCTTGACCACACGGATCAGCTCTTTCTTAGGCATCATCTGCTGGCAGGCGACACATTTGCGAAGAGGAATTTTGCGTTGCTTCATCTAACGATCACCCTCCCGTATGGCTATCTGCGTACCCGATTAATCGATGCTGACCGAATCCTGATGCATTTCTTCCGTATACGTCTTCTCGCGGCCGAACTCTTGTTCCGCCTGCGTTTCACTCTTGATATCGATCTTCCAGCCCGTAAGCTTGGCTGCAAGGCGGGCATTTTGTCCTTTGATCCCGATGGCCAGCGACAGCTGATAATCCGGAACAATGACGCGCGCCATCTTCTCGGCTTCGAATACTTGTACCTCCAGCACCTTGGACGGGCTGAGCGCATTCGCCACATATTCCTCTACGTTATCGATCCAGCGAACGATGTCAATCTTCTCGCCCTTCAGCTCGTTTACAATCGTCTGTACGCGCATGCCCTTCGGACCTACGCAGGAGCCAACCGGATCCACCTCGGGATTACGGCTGTATACCGCGATCTTGGAACGGAAGCCGGCTTCGCGGGCAACGGAACGTATTTCCACGACGCCTTGGAAAATCTCCGGCACTTCCAGCTCGAACAGACGCTTCAGCAAGCCGGGATGCGTACGCGACAGAATGATCTGCGGTCCCTTTGTCGTATTCTCAACCTTCGTAATATAGGCCTTCACACGGTCGCCGTGAACGAATTTATCCGTTGGCATCAGCTCGCTGAGCGGCATGGCCGCTTCGATTTTGCCGAGGTCAATGTACAGGTTCCGCTGATCCTGACGCTGTACGATCCCGTTCACGATGTCCTCTTCCTTATCCACGTAAGCGTTGTAAATGAGACCGCGCTCCGCCTCGCGAATCCGCTGAGTAACAACCTGTTTCGCCGTTTGTGCCGCAATACGTCCGAAGTCGCGCGGAGTCACCTCGATCTCCACGATGTCATTCAGCGTGTAGTTCGGGTTCATTTCCCGCGCGGCATGAAGCGAAATTTCCATACGCGGATCAAGCACCTCGTCCACGATGGTTTTTCTTGCGTAGACCTTGATCAAGCCCGTATGACGATTGATGTCCACACGAACGTTTTGCGCCGTATTAAAGTTGCGCTTATAGCTTGAGATCAAGGCAGCTTCGATAGCATCGATCAATACTTCCTTCGCAATGCCTCGATCCCGTTCGATTTCATTCAGTGCTTCGATAAAATCCATGTTCATTAGAATGGAGTTCCCCCTCTCATAAAATAAGAGCCGACAGCTCTTGAAATCCGAACCATTAGAATACGATAGCAAGTCTTGCTGAAGCTATCTTATTATAGGGCAGGACATGCTTTTTTTTGCCGATCTCAATAACGAGTGTCTCTTCGTCGAAGGAAGCGAGCTTTCCCTCGAATTCCTTCAGCCCGTCAATCGGCTCGTAAGTTGTGACAAACACGTGCTCTCCCACCGCTTTGTGGTAATCCTGCACCTTTTTCAGAGGACGCTCCGCCCCCGGAGAGGAGACCTCGAGAAAATACGCCTGCTCAATCGGGTCCTTCTCATCCAGCCTCGCGCTCAGGTATTCACTAACGCGTCCGCAATCATCAATGTCGATGCCGCCTTCTTTATCGACATACACGCGAAGGAACCAGTTGCCGCCCTCCTTCACAAACTCGATGTCGACCAGCTCAAACTCGTTCTCCTCCAAAAAAGGGCGAACCAGCGCTTCCACAGTGGAATGAATGTCCTTACTCAATCGTTAACCTCCTATCGAAAACAGACCAGCTGTAACGCTTTTCTGCCGTATACAAAATGTAAAGAGTGGGTTTCCCCACTCTCCGAGTTCGAGTTATTACATTGTTACCTTTGAAGATTATACCATAAGTGCAGTTTTGATGCAACAAACCCTTAGGCAGCCGGGCGTGCCGTCAGCCTTTAAAATAAAGACAGCTGATTGCTTTCAGGAAGCCCCCGGAAGCAGCCCATCCCGTTCAGCAGCTCGACGATCGACTTTGACGCCTTGCTTCGCGATTGGAAATCCTCGATGGACAGATAAGGGCCGTCCTCCCTGGCAGCCGCGATCGCTTTCGCCGCATTCTCCCCGATGCCGCCGATCGCTGCAAAAGGAGGGATCAACGAGTCCCCTTCAATCAGGAACTTCGTTGCGTCCGACCTGTACAGATCGACCGGCTTGAAGGAGAAGCCCCGTGCCGTCATTTCCAGCGCCATCTCCAGAATGGATACCATCGCCTTCTCTTTCGGCGCTGCCTGGAAGCCTTTGTCCTCAATTTCAATCAAGCGCCGCAGAATGGCATCGTACCCTTGACACAGCAAATCCAGTTCAAAATCCGATGCACGTACGGAAAAGTAGGTCGCGTAATAGGCGATCGGATAATACAGCTTGAAGTAAGCGGTACGGACGGCGGAAATTACGTAAGCCGCTGCGTGCGCCTTCGGGAACATGTACTGGATCTTCTCGCAGGAATCAATGTACCATTTCGGCACATTGCAGCGCTTCATCTCTTCCTTCCATTCTTCCGTCAAGCCTTTCCCTTTTCGCACGCTCTCCGTAATTTTGAAGGCGAGCGCCGCGTCCATTCCTGCCTTATAGATTAAGAACAGCATAATATCGTCGCGACAGCCGATTACGGTCTTGATCGTACAAATCCCTTTGCGGATGAGCTCTTGCGCATTATCGAGCCAAACGCCCGTTCCGTGGGACAAGCCGGAAATTTGCAGCAAGTCTGCAAATGTCGACGGCTTCGATTCCTCAAGCATCTGGCGTACGAATTTGGTCCCCATTTCGGGAACCCCATACGTTGCAACCGGCGAACGAATCTGTTCCGGCGATACGCCTAGCGCAGTCGTTGAGTTGAACATGCTCATGACCTTCGGGTCATTCATTGGAATGGTGGTCGGATCAACACCGGTCAGATCCTGAAGCATCCGCATCATCGTCGGGTCATCGTGACCCAGAATATCCAGCTTGAGCAGGTTCGCATCGAAGGCGTGATAGTCAAAATGCGTCGTCTTCCATTCAGCGCTTGTATCGTCCGCAGGAAATTGCACCGGCGTGATATCATCCACATCGATGTAATCCGGAACGACGACGATCCCGCCGGGATGCTGTCCTGTACTTCGCTTGACTCCCGTACAGCCGGCAGCTAATCGGTTCAGCTCGGCGCCGCGCCACTTCTTGCCCTGATCCTCTTCATACTTCTTTACGAAACCGTAGGCCGTCTTCTCCGCAACCGTACCGATCGTACCCGCTCGGAATACCGCCTTTTCACCGAACAGCACCTTGGTATAGTTGTGCGCATGCGGCTGATATTCTCCGGAGAAGTTCAAATCGATATCGGGAACCTTGTCCCCTTTAAAGCCGAGGAACGTTTCGAACGGAATGTCCTGCCCCTCTCCCTTCAGCTTCGCTCCGCACTTGGGACAATCCTTATCCGGCAGATCAAAGCCGCTTGGTATGGATCCGTCTAGAAACCATTCGCTAAACTGACAAGATCTGCACGTGTAGTGCGGGGGCAGCGGGTTAACCTCGGAAATACCAAGGAAGGTCGCAACGACGGAAGAGCCGACGGATCCACGGGAACCGACCAGGTAGCCGTCTTCGTTCGATTTTTTAACAAGCCGCTCCGAGATCAGGTAGTTGGCCGAGAAGCCGTATTTAATAATCGGAACAAGCTCCTTTTCCAAACGTGCCGTAACCACTTCGGGAATCGGTTCGCCGTAAAGCGCTTTGGCGGTTTCATAACATTTGCTGCGAATTTCCTCTTCTGCTCCATCTATGATCGGAGTGAAAAGCTTATCCGGGAACAGCTGCAGCGACTCGAACTGATCCGCGAGCTCCGAGGTATTTTTCACGACGACCTCAAAGGCCGTGTCTTCGCCCAAATAACTGAATTCCTCCAGCATCTCCTTGGTTGTGCGGAAATGCACGTCCGGCTTTCGGATATCCTTCAGCGGACTGAAGCCGGTGATGCCATGAATCGTAATATCGCGGCAAATTTTATCTCTTGGACGCAAGTAATGGACATTTCCTGTAGCAATGACCGGCTTTCCAAGCTTACGTCCCATTTCTACGACTTTGCGATTGGCATTCTGCAGCTGCTCCGGGCCTGCAATAAAGCCCTTTTCGACCAAATGCATATTCACGGTGATGGGCTGAATCTCCAGCACGTCATAGAACTCGGCGACCTGCTCCGCTTCCTCGACAGACTTGTTCATGACCGTTTCGAAGAATTCACCCTTCTCGCAGCCCGAAGCAATAAGGAGACCTTCCCGCAGCTCTTGGAGCTTGCTCTTCGGAATGCACGGCACACGATGAAAATATTCCGTATGGGACAGGGACACCAACGTATAAAGGTTTTTCTTGCCGACCATATTCTTGGCATAAATACAGCAGTGAAACGGCCTTGTCGTAGCCAGGTTTTTCCCTACGTTATCGTTCAGTCGGTTGAGCGTCGTATAGCCGTTCTCCGTCGCTTCTTTAATCAAGTGGTACATCACATGTCCGAGCGCAATGGAGTCGTCGATCGCTCGGTGATGATTCTCCAGGCTCACCTTGAACTTATCTGCCAGCGTATTCAGCCGGTGATTCTTCATCGACGGAAAGAGCAATCTGGCCATTTCCAGCGTATCGAGCACCGGGTTCGTGACTTCCGCCAGTCCGAGCTTTTTGCAGTTATGCTGGATAAAACCAATATCGAAGCGCGCATTATGTGCGACCAGAACACTGTCTCCGACAAACTCAAGGAACTTAGGCAGCATCTCCTCGAGCTCCGGCGCATCCTTCACCATGTCATCGTTGATATTCGTCAGCTGCTGAATATTATATGGAATCCGCTCATGTGGATTAATGAAGGTTGCAAACCGGTCAATCTCTTTGCCGTCCTTCATTTTGACGCCGGCGATCTCGATGATCTTATTATTCGTGACGGAGAGACCCGTCGTCTCGATATCGAACACGACATACTCGGCTTCGCGCAGATCGCGCTCCTCCGGGTTCATAACGACAAGGACCGAATCGTCGACAATGTTGGCCTCCAGGCCATAAATGATCTTAATGCCGTTTTTCTTCCCGGCCTTCTCCGCCTCCGGGTAACACTGGATTCCGCCGTGGTCCGTAATGGCGATGGCTTTATGTCCCCACTTAGCCGCCTGTTTGATATATTGATCCACAGAGGTGATGCCGTCCATCGTACTCATCGTGGTGTGCAGATGGAACTCGACTCGTTTCTCAGCAGCATCGTCCTTCCGGTCCGGAGGAGCAATCACCTCATTAATATCCGAAGGAATCATCACGAGCTCCGGAATCTGCATAAACCGGTCATACTCCACGCGGCCGCGTACCTTAATCCACTTACCATCCTCGATTAAACTCAGGACCTTAACGTCTTCCTTCGTCTTAGCAAAAGCCTTACACATGATGGAATCGCTGAAATCCGTTATATTGAACGTAAACAAGGTGCTTCCGTTTCTCAGTTCTTTCATTTCGACACCGAAAACAGAGCCTTGCAGCGTTATTTTCTTTTCCTCGTCTTTCACATCCTGCAGCGGGACGGGCTGGTCCTTAATATCATAACCGACCATAAGCTTGATTTCGCCTTCCGGCGCTTCCGCTTCCGCCTGCGCTTCGGCTTCCACCGACGTTATGATGTGCTGCGTTACTTCCGCTTCTTCCTTCTCAATCTGCTTGCGCATCTTCTCAAATTCTAATTCACGCTTGTCATTGACCGCGTACTTCACTTGAAACTCTACATCAAAATAAGTATGAAAATAAGTTCGTATGAAATCACCGACATTTTTCTTCTTAGCCAGCTCCAGGCCAATGGAGTCAAGGAGCAATAAAGTAAGCTGTCGATCCTTGACTTCAATCTTTGCCTTGGTCATCCAGCCGTTTATGGAGGCGGCTTCCTGCTGCACCCATTCGATGAACATGCTCCAATATTCCTGCGCAATCTGCTCTGGAGTCACCTCTGGCGTATATTGCAGTACGAAGCGTATCGCAGCGATGTGGGAGAACTTGTCCCGGATCATGCGGCAAAAGGTACGATAAATGTCTTGCGGTACGATTTGACTTTTGACGATGAAAAAGGCCCATTCACGATTCTTCCGGCTTGTCTCCACCTTATCGATGTATCCGTCCGAAAAAAAGGATTGGATTACATCGGTCGGAACACCCGCCTGGTGCATCAGCATTTCGAAGCGGTCTCTTTTCAGAGCGGTACTGCTCACTGACTGGTCCCCCCTGTAAATGAAAAAATGCTCTTAATGTGGATAAGGGGTGTCCCTTCGGCCGCTCTTGAAATCAGATATTTTTGATTACACCGTATGGCGGATCATATCTGATTTCAAAGGCGGCACGTAAACTCTACGGAACTACCCCTTTATCCAAATTGGCATTTTGTCATCTACTTAAAATATAAAATTAATAAGCGCGTCCGAAAAGGACGGTGTGTTTGGCGTCGTCGCCGCATACAAGACACTTGGATTTCTTCGTCGGCGTCTCGAACGGAATGTTCCGGCTTGTTGCGCCGGTTTCTTCCTTCACCTGCGCCTCGCAAGCGTTGGAACCGCACCAGCCAGCATATACGAAGCCACGTTTCTGCTCAAGGAACGACTTCATTTCATCCAATGTATCCACCGTGGTGAGTGATTCATCACGGAATCTCTTAGCTCGATCATACATTTCCTGCTGAGTTTCCGTCAACAGTTTTTGTACTTCCTCGACAAAGTTCTCCTGCGGCACGATTCTCTTTTCACCTGTGATACGGGATACAAGAACAACCACTCCGTTATCCATGTCACGAGGACCGAGCTCTACGCGTACCGGTACGCCACGCATTTCGTACTCGTTGAACTTCCAGCCCGGGCTCTGATCGGGACGGTCGTCCACCTTCACGCGCACTCCGGCTGCCTTCAGCTGAGCATACAGTTCATCTACCCGTCCAACCACTTGCTCACGGGTTTTCGGAGGGCCAATCGGAATCATGATGACTTGGGTCGGTGCTACTTTCGGAGGAAGCGCCAAGCCGCGGTCGTCCCCGTGTACCATAATCAATGCGCCGATCAGACGTGTGCTGACACCCCAGGATGTGGTGTGGCAGAACGTATGCTGATTTTCGCGATCCAAATATTTAATATCAAAGGCCACAGCGAAGTTCGTGCCCAGATAGTGGGAGGTCCCTGCCTGTACGGCCTTGCCGTCCTTCATCATCGCCTCGATCGAGTAGGTATCGACCGCGCCGGCAAACTTCTCCGAAGGCGTCTTCTGACCGACAATGACCGGAATTGCCAAGTAATTTTCAGCAAAATCCCGGTAAATTTCCAGCATTTGCATCGTTTCCTTGCGTGCGTCGGCTTCGTCCTCATGAGCCGTGTGGCCTTCCTGCCACAGGAATTCGCTGGTGCGAAGGAACGGCTGCGTCCGCTTCTCCCAACGGACGACGTTCGCCCATTGGTTGATCAACAAAGGCAAATCGCGGTACGAATTAATCCATTCCGAGTACATATGTCCGATCATGGTTTCGGAAGTAGGACGGATCGCGAGGCGCTCTTCCAGTTTCTCTCCTCCGGCTTCCGTTACCCAAGGGAGCTCCGGATTGAAGCCCTCGACGTGCTCCTTCTCCTTTTGAAAGAAGCTCTCCGGGATAAAGATCGGGAAGTAAGCATTGCGATGTCCCGTTTCTTTAAAGCGGCGATCCAGCTCTCGCTGGATGTGCTCCCAGATTTCATAGCTGTCCGGCTTGAATACGATACATCCCCGAACCGGGGAATAGCTCATCAGGTCGGCCTTTTTAATAACATCGATATACCAGCGAGAGAAATCCTCGCTTTGCGGCGTAATCTCTTTTACAAACTGCTTTTCGTTCGACATGGTTTTCCCCCTACGACTACATCCAATGGATCGATTTATCCCTTAATCAAACGCAATATATCGTTATAAGTTACGGCGATCATCAGCAGCATCAGCATCGCAAAGCCGACGAAATGCACCATGCTCTCGCGATTCGGATCCACCGGCTTCCCGCGTACCGCTTCAAAGAGCAGGAACACCAGACGGCTGCCGTCTAATGCCGGGAAAGGAAGCAGATTGAAGATGCCTAAGTACAAGCTCATCAGGGCAGCCCAATTGATGTAATAAGGCAATCCCGCCTTCACTTGCTCGCTCGTAAACTCCACAATCCGCACTGGACCGCCAAGATCATCCATCTTGAACTGAAGCGTCACCAGCTTGCCGAAGCTGTCCAGAATCGAAATGCTGGCTCCGCTTAGCGTCGACCAGCCGTTAGCAAAGCCTTCCGTTACCGTAGCAGGCCGCGTGAGCGCCATCAGCGTTACTCCTACCAGACCGCTGCCGTCTCCCTTATCCATAGGAGTTACCTCCTTGCGGAGCTGCTCCTGATTCCGCTCAATAATCCATACCATCGGTTGGTTCAAAGAGCTCCGAATGAGATTGGTCAGCTTATTGCGATCGGCACCGATCTGCTCTCCGTTGACGCTAAGAATGATATCTCCCTTCTGCAGCCCCGCTTTAACGGCAGCTGAGTTCTGGGAAACCTCCTGAACCTGCACTTTATCCGGCACACCAGCCAGAAAAACAACAGTTACGAATAAGATGAAAGCTAGGATGAAATTCATCAGCGGTCCTGCGAAGATGGCCATTGCACGCTGGCTGACCTTCTTGCTGCCGAACTGACGGTTCCATGGAGCAATCTGCGTCTGACGATCCTTGCTTACCATCATCGCTTGCGGATGAATCGGGTAACGCTGAACGTCACCGTCCAGGTCCAAACGAACGAAAAGATCGTGCTCCAGATCGATTTGCTCCACTAAACCGATGATCGTATCCGAACGCTTCTCGAATTCATTCAAGTAAATATGGGTTACCTTGTTGCCCTGCAGTGCGACGGCAATCCGTTGGCCCGGATTGATCTGCACAATCTCGGGATCTTCACCGGCCATCCGGACGAAGCCGCCGATCGGAAGCAAACGAAGCGTGTAGCGGGTTTCGCCTTTCTTAAAGGAGAGCAGCTTCGGTCCGAAGCCGATCGCGAACTCTCGAACGAGAATGCCTGCCCGCTTGGCAAAGTAATAGTGTCCCCATTCATGAATCGTCACGAGAACGAAAAACATCAGTACAATTTGGAAAACATTCTGAAAAGTAGCCAACCGGTTAGCAGCCTCCTTAAGCGATATATGGTCAGTCATGGAAAGGCATATACTTGTAATAAGATTAACATTATTGCCCGTAGGAATACAAGCTAAGCCATGCTATGAACATATTATCGTGCTGCTGAAAACATTCCGTTCGTGAAGAATGGGAAGGAGGAGAATTTTATACGGACGCACCGGCCGTCCTTCTAGCCCACGCGTCGATCTCCGTGATTTCCTCGAGCGTCGGTGTCGCCACTCTTTGGTGCTTCGATAGCACCGTTTCAATGATGTCCTCGATTTGCAGGAAAGAAACGTCTCCTTGCAGAAAGCGGGCTACGGCGATTTCATTAGCGGCATTAAATACCGTCGGCACCGAGCCGCCGGCCCTGCCGCTCTCGAAGGCCATCCGCATGCACGGATATCGCTCGAAATCCATATCCCGAAATTGCAGCTTGCCTACCTCGGCCAGCCTTAATCTCCCTGTAGGAGTGGGCATGCGATCCGGATAGGTCAAAGCATATTGAATCGGTACCCGCATATCGGGCAAGCCCAACTGCGCGATGATGCTATGGTCCACGAATTCAACGAACGAATGAATAATACTCTCCGGGTGGATCAGCACTTCAATCTGATCATAGGATAAGCCGAACAGCCAGTGCGCTTCCATCACCTCAAGGCCTTTATTCACCATCGTTGCCGAATCAATCGTTATTTTCGCACCCATCGACCAGTTCGGATGGTTCAGTGCTTCCTTAACGGTAACCCCTGCCAGCTCCTCCCGTTTCCGGTCCCGGAACGATCCGCCTGAAGCCGTTAAAGTGATTTTATGAATCCGGTCTCTCGATTCCCCATTCAAGCACTGAAAAATAGCGGAATGCTCGCTATCGATAGGCAGAAGCTGAACACCGTGCCGCTGGCAAGCCTCTGTAACCAGATGTCCTGCGGTAATCAGCGTTTCCTTGTTCGCAAGCCCGATCTGCTTCCCGGCTTCAATCGCCGCCAGCGTCGGTTTCAGGCCTTGGCTTCCCACTACGGCTGTAACCACGGTATCCGCATCGTTGCCGGCCGCCGTCTCCAACAGCCCCTCATCACCATGAAGCACCTTCACTCCTGAAGGAACCTGACCGATCAGTTGATCGGCGGCAGCTTGAGTAGCTACGGAAACCACAGACGGACGAAAACGCTTCACCTGCTCGGCAAGCAGCTCCACATTATGACCACCCGCGAGCGCAACAACTTCAAATTGCTCCGGATAATGAGAAATCACATCCAGCGTTTGCGTACCGATCGAGCCGGTGGAGCCCAGGATACTGATTTTTTTCACAAGCTTCACCCTCTAGTCTAATCTACAGCTGCGGCAGGAGCGATAATAGATGAACGAAGGGAAAGACGATAATCCAGCTGTCCGTTCGATCCAGAACGCCCCCATGCCCTGGCAGCAGCGTGCCTGTATCCTTGATTCCTTTCACTCTCTTGTAAGCGGATTGCATCAAATCCCCAAGCTGCCCTACAATCGCTATGACAGCTCCCAGCAATACAGCCTGACCTATAGAGAGCAGTTCCGGTCGTACGAGAGCGAAGACGATCGCTACGACAACGGCAATGGCGACGCCTCCTAGCGAGCCCTCCACAGATTTCTTCGGACTGATGGTCGGCCATAGCGGTGTTCGTCCAAGCCAAGTACCGGTAAAATAGGCACCGGAATCGCTTGCCCAGATGCACAAGAAGATCAGCAGTGTCCAGAACAGCCCGCTGCCCTCCATCAGCCTCGTTTCGATCATATAATGAAAGCCTATGCCCACATAAACCATGCCAAGGAACATCATGGCAATGTGATCAATGGTGATTTTGTTCTTGGAAAGTACCGTGATTGCCAGCAGCAGAAACATCAGCAGCCAAAGGACATGATCCATACGAAACCAAGAGGATGGCATCGTATTTTGCCATGGTAACGTTAATACAATGACACCGGCATAGCCGAGATACGTAACGGCTTTATTCTTCTTCAAATCATTCATGCGTAAAAACTCATCGTAGCCGATCACGGATAAAATCATGATAAGACCGGCAAACGGATAGCTCCCGGCATAAAGCAACAGGAAAAAGCCAATACCGGCAATCAATCCGGTAATGATGCGCTGCTTCAAATCGATTCCTCCATCATTTGCTACAGACCGCCATATCTTCTGGCGCGGCGCTGGTATTCTCGAATCGCTTCGTAAAAGTGCTGCTCTGTAAACTCCGGCCAGCTTAGGTCAGTAAACCACAACTCGGAATAGGCAAGCTGCCATAGCATGAAATTACTGATGCGAAGCTCGCCGCTAGTACGAATCAACAAATCCGGATCCGGGAGCGGGTGCGTCAGTAAATATTCGGAGAATAGAGCTTCCGAAATCTCATCCATCTTCACTTTATTTTGCTTCACATCTTCAGCTATCCGCTTGACTCCTGCGAGCATTTCTTTTCTGCTGCCGTAGTTCAGAGCAAAATTCAGAATAAGACCCGTGTTGTTTTTGGTTTGGTCGATGGCATCCTGCACAGCCTTTAATGTGTAGTCAGGGAGCCCCTCCTGCCAGCCTGTCATGCGAATTTGAACGTTATTGGCAATGAGCTCCTCGATTTCCTTCGGAAAAAATTCCATCGGAAGCTTCATCAAGTAGTCTACTTCCTCTTTCGGCCGTTTCCAGTTCTCCGTCGAGAAAGCATATAAAGTCAACACTCGAACACCGATTTCACTGGCGGCCATGGTCACTCTCTTCACATTCTTCATCCCGGAGTGATGTCCGGCCACTCTGGGCAAGCCGCGCTTTTGCGCCCAACGTCCGTTACCATCCATAATGACGGCTACATGGTTCGGAATGTTGTCGGTATCCAGCTGGCTCTGAATGCTCTCTCCCACCGGCTTTGCTCCAAACCATTTCTTAAAAGGCTTCATTTCTTGGTCCCCCATTAGGAAAGACTAAAAGCCCCCTCGTTTAAGGGGGTCTTTACCGGTTATACTTCCATTATTTCCTTTTCTTTTGCCGCAAGCACCTTATCCACTTCTCCGATGAACTTGTCCGTGAACTTCTGGATGTCCTCTTGGTGGCGACGGGATTCGTCTTCGGAGATCCCCGTTTTTTCGAGCTTTTTGATATCATCGTTGGCGTCACGGCGAATGTTGCGAATAGCTACCTTTGCTTCTTCGCCGAATTTCTTCGTCATCTTCACCAGCTCCGCACGGCGCTCTTCCGTCAAGGCTGGAATCACGATTCGAATCGAGCTGCCGTCGTTCGAAGGCGTGAGGCCAAGATCCGATTTCATGATCGCTTTCTCAATGGCTGCTACAGAACCCTTATCCCACGGCTGAATCATGAGCGTCCGGGAATCCGGAGTGTTGATGTTCGCCAGCTGATTGACCGGCGTCATCGCTCCATAGTACTCCACTTGCACGCGATCCAGCAGCGCCGGTGTCGCACGTCCTGCTCTAAGTGAAGCAAGCTCCTTTTTCAAAGAACCAATCGCTTTGTCCATACGTTCTTCTGCATTTTTTTTGATGGATTGAGGCATCGATTATACACTCCCTTTCACAATCGTACCGATCTTCTCACCCAATACGACACGCTTGATATTGCCGCTCTCCGTAATGGAGAACACAATCAACGGGATGTTATTGTCCATACAAAGCGAAGAAGCGGTCGAATCCATAACACCAAGGTTGTTATTTAATACTTCCATATAAGTCAAGGTTTCGTATTTTTGGGCTGATGCATCCTTGAACGGGTCAGCCGTATATACGCCATCCACTTTATTCTTAGCCATCAGGATCACTTCCGCTTCTATCTCCGCCGCACGAAGCGCTGCTGTCGTGTCTGTGGAGAAGTACGGATTCCCTGTGCCTGCCGCAAAAATGACGACACGGCCTTTTTCCAAGTGGCGAATCGCTCTGCGGCGGATATAAGGCTCCGCCACCTGCTGCATTGTGATCGAGGATTGAACGCGCGTAGGAACTCCGATGGTTTCGAGCGCATCTTGAAGCGCCAGGGAATTCATCACGGTCGCCAGCATGCCCATGTAGTCTGCGGTTGCCCGGTCGATTCCCTTCGCACTGCCTGCGATTCCTCTCCAGATGTTGCCTCCGCCGACAACGATCGCTACCTCAACTTGCAGGTCGACAACCTCTTTCACCTGTTGGGCGATTGAATTGATCATACCTGAATCGATGCCGTAGCCTTGCTGACCTGCCAGCGCTTCACCGCTCAACTTTAATATGACGCGTTTATAGGTAGGACTTGTCACGCTAACCCCTCCGTTCTAAAACCATAACTGCTTATGCTTACAAAAGAAGGAACACATAGTGTTCCTCTTCTGTCATTATCTATGATTTACAGCTTCACTTGAGACATAACTTCTTCTGCAAAGTTTTCTTGCTTCTTCTCGAGGCCTTCTCCAAGCTCGAAACGAACAAAACGACGGATGGACAAGTTTTCGCCGATCGTAGCGATTTTTTCCTTAAGAACTTCCTCAACGGATTTGTCCGGATCCTTAATGAACGGCTGCTCCAGCAAGCAATACTCTTCGTAGTACTTCGACAGACGGCCTTCAACGATCTTCTCAACGATTTTCTCAGGCTTGCCTTCGTTCAGAGCTTGGTTCGTCAAGATTTCGCGCTCTTTATCCAGAGCCTCTTGAGGAACTTCGTCGCGACGAAGATATTTCGGATTCGATGCAGCGATGTGAAGAGCTACGTCGCGAACAAACGTACGGAACTGCTCGTTCTTTGCAACGAAGTCGGTTTCGCTGTTTACTTCTACCAGAACGCCGATTTTACCGCCGGCATGAATGTAGGATTCGATCATGCCTTCCGTAGCGATACGATCGGACTTTTTCGCTGCCGCGGCAAGACCTTTTTCACGAAGGATTTCGGAAGCTTTCGTCAAATCGCCGTTTGCTTCTTCCAATGCCTTTTTGCAATCGAGCATACCTGCTCCGGTTTTTTCACGCAATTCTTTTACTGCTGCTGCACTTACTGCCATCTGATGGGCCTCCTAAATTCTCAATTTTATGTACTTTAAAAAAAGGGCGGTGAAAGGCTGCAAGCACCTTTAAACCACCCTTTTTATTCATTCGACGCTAGATTAAGCCGTTGTTTGCTCGCCTTGGTGAGCTTCTACTACTGCATCAGCAATTTTGGCTGTCAGCAGCTTCACGGCACGGATTGCATCGTCGTTACCAGGGATAACGTAGTCGATTTCGTCCGGATCGCAGTTTGTATCAACGATACCTACGATTGGGATACCGAGCTTACGAGCTTCCGCAACTGCGATACGCTCTTTGCGAGGGTCGATAACGAACAATGCGCTAGGCAGACCCTTCATATTCTTAATGCCGCCCAAGAATTTCTCGAGGCGATCCTTTTCTTTACGGAGGATGATAACTTCTTTCTTAGGAAGCAGTTCGAACGTGCCGTCCTCTTCCCACTTCTCAAGAGTTTTCAAGCGATCGATCCGCTTTTGGATCGTTTGGAAGTTGGTCAATGTACCGCCGAGCCAACGCTGGTTGATGAAGTACATTCCGCAACGCTCAGCTTCTTCCTTAACGGAATCTTGAGCTTGCTTTTTCGTACCTACGAACAAAATCGTACCGTTCTCTTCTGCAACAGAACGAACGAAGTTGTAAGCTTCCTCAACTTTCTTAACCGTCTTTTGCAGGTCAATAATGTAAATACCGTTTCTTTCAGTGAAGATGTATCGATCCATTTTCGGGTTCCAGCGACGAGTCTGATGACCGAAGTGTACCCCAGCCTCGAGCAGCTGTTTCATGGAGATAACTGCCATCCTCACACACCTCCTCTAAATTGGTTTTTGTAGTATTGCTCCGCCGCAAGTCGCATCTCCCAGCAAAACTTCTCCTAATGAAGAAGCACCCTCGCCAGGATTGACATGCGTGTGTTTTCAACACCGTCAATTACTATACCACAACTGAATTTCGTATGCAACACCTTGTCCGTTTAGAACGGAGAAGTGAAAAATCGGCCCCCATTTCGGGAGCCGATTACGGCGTTGTAATGTTTGAAATTACTTGCGTCTGGTCCATTGGGACAGGCCCTTTAAAGGCATGTACGCCGGAAACGATCCGGCCAGTAAGCTGCTGCGAAATCATCTGATCCTCGAACGATTTGCGGTCCGTGATGACCCCGCTTTGATACAGAGACTCGGCCACTTGAGATGCACTCATCCCTTTGGAGATATACACGTAGGTTTCGCGGACAGGAGTGGCTGCTTGAGCCGGCTGTTTCGCCTTTTCTTCATTGACCTTTTGCTGAATAAGATTATCGGCTTCCGCCTGCGTATATACCTTCTGATCCTTCTCGAACACTTGAAAGTGTTTCGAAGCCGCGCTCTTAAGCTGCTCTTTATCCAGCTGTTGGACGGCGGTAGGAGCAGTCTCCGGTGCAGGGGCACTCTCCCTGCCATTAGAGGCGGCATTCATCAGCTGAAGAAGCGCGGCACCGATGATCAAACCGAAGCCTAGGCCATACATCAGGGACCGATTCTTAAGCATTGACCCTCTCCTCCTGCTTCGCCAGTTGTATGATTAAGCTCACTTCTCCTTTATTCATACCGAGCTTCTTGGCGATCATCTCTATCGACTTTCCTTGGTCGTACAGCTCGAATAAAGCTCCGTAGCGCTGCTTAATGCTCTCCGTAGCAGGCTCGGGCGTTACAGGGTTTTGTTCAACCTCCGTAATAACATCAATAGGTTGTGTTACTTGAGCAGCTACAGGAGCGGTAGCGGAGGTCAAAATAGCGCCCTTCTCCACTGCTGCTGTAAGCTTAGGCTGCTGCTCCAGGGCATACGACAGCCTGAGCAGCTCCTGCTGCTGATGTTGATTATGTTTCTCAAGCGCTTCTATCCTTGCAGTCAGTTTAGCCGTTTTAACAGCGTGCTCCTTCTTTGTTTCTGCAAACATGCCGATTAGAGCTTGATTCTGCTCTTCAAGCTCCGCGGCAAAATGCTCCATGGTTTCCTCCAGCTCCTTCATATTGACCCCCGGAGAGCCTTTATCACTTTTGGAGGACGGCTGCATTCTTGCATACACAATGAGCACCAGACCGACTAGAACAATCAAAACCCACGGTTGATCCATGTACCCACCTTTTCCGCAGCATATTTACAATGACAAATCAATGTGATGGCCCTTAAAGGGATGATCCTTAGCACGAGCCTGGCTTGGCTGCCCATTGGAGCCTGGCTCCTGCCTTTTCCGCTTTCGTTCCTTCGGGTGTCCGCCGGATTGCTTAGACTCATCCCGTATGAAAGCGTGTGCGGTTTCTTCCGTTTTCGAGCTGATCTGGCGGTCGTTCTCCGTTTTTCGTTCCGAAGCCTCCAGCAGGACGGCCTGGTCTTGAATCGGCTTATGCTGAAGCTGATGCTGCTTGAGACCGACCTCGTCGTTCTTATGCAGCGCAAACTGCATCTCGACCGGTTTCATGTTCATCCGAACACTCACCTCTCGCAATAATCTGAATGGATTATACTAGCGGAAGCATCGCAATATCTCCGTCGGAAAGCTGAAACTTCATGCGCGAGGTAGGATCCTTAATAAATTTGGTATAACGTCCGATGACGAGCTTAGTACCGCCATAGACAACAGATAAAACCTCAACCTTCGCGTTTTCGGAATCCTCCAGCGATTTCTCTATCTCCAGCATTCGTTCCTTCGAAGTAAGCAAATCCTCCATCGCCTGCTTCTTGGTGTGGTTCAGCTTAATCCTCATGCCTACCTTATCCGGTCCCAGCTGTCCTGCTGCGGCCAATTGGTCCAGCAGGGTCAATGCCTTCTCCGTTTTATCCAGGCTCTCATTCACCGCTTTTACATGGGAACGAAGCTGAAGCAGCTCGTTGCGCAGCTCTGGCAAAACGCCTACTTCGATCACGGTGATCGTGGACATCGTATTCCCGATCGTTCTCCCCTGTACAAACTCGCCCGCTTGTATCGTTCCCCCTACAATAAGGCCTTTCGTCCCTTTGCAAATCACTTGTTTACCGGCACGAATCGTAGAGTGCATAATGCTCTGGGAAACGAGCACCTCTTCCCCTGCTTCTACGGTGGCATCCTGGATAAAAGAGCTCTTGACCCGCTTACCGGCACGAATGACAGATTTGTTATGCCCCAGAATGCCTGCCGTAATCTCTATCGAGCCTCCCGCCTCCAAATCAGCCCCGTCAATACTGCCGGTAATCCGAATATCTCCAGATGCTTTCACTCGGAATCCGGTAAGCACGCTGCCGCGAATGACGACCGTCCCGACAAAATCAATATTCCCGATATTATAATCGACATCCCCGTTCACTTCGAAAATCGGGAAGACATTGATCTTATCGCGCTCCGTTTTGGTGACCATGCCGTCAATGGCGGCATATAACGAAATTTGCTCCACATCGATCACGACATTTTTGCCAAGCTTGAAACGTGCTTCCTTGCCATCCTTAGCAAACACCGTCTCCCCGGTAACCGCCTTGCCCGCTACTCCTTGCGTTGCAAGGACCCGTTGTCCGATAAGCTGGCCTTTGCGAACATTGTGAATCGTCGTAACTTCTTTATAATCTACCGTGCCGTCTTCAAGTTCTGTCGGGCGCTTGGTCTGATCGTCGAGATCGTACAAATATTTCACATAACCATCCTGCCCGTTCTTTGGCTCATCTCCGGAAGCAATTAATGTCTTGGTCAAAAAGTAAGCCTTCGGATCCTTGGCTATGGCCTCAAGCTTGACGTAATCTACACCATGAACGAGATGATGGCTTTTGATAAACTCATCCAGTTGTTCTTTGGATATCCTAAAGTTGTCATCGACATTCGTAAACTGCAGGTATGCGCTCAGCTTGTCTTCCGAGAGAACGATATCCATATAATATGTTAACGGCATCGTATGTTCACTCATATGCTACCCCCTATCCGCTTTAGGTCAGCTACTCTTGGAATAATTGCGTTTTGTACCGGCTTAATACACCTCTTAATCGTAGAATCGCCTTGGAATGCAATTGTGAGATTCGGGAAGGAGAGAGGTTCATGACCTCCGCGATTTCACTGAGCGAAAGCTCCTCGTAATAAAATAAGGAAACGACAGTTCTTTCCTTTTCCGTAAGACGTTCAATGGCTTTGGCGAGCGTTTCCTTTAAGTAAACCTCATTTACTTTATCTTCAGGATTCTTTGCTCTTTCATCTATTAATAACGAGAGTCGAGTCTCCGAATCTTCTTCGCGAATAGGATCATCAATAGAACAAACGGTAGTGATGGCGATGTCTTGCACCATCTGCTGAAATTCAGTTTCTGAAATATTAAGGTAAGAGCTCACTTCCGCGTCCGTGACAGAGCGTAAATATTGTTGTTCAAGCTTCTGATAGGCTTCTTCCACTTTTTTGGCTTTCTCGCGAACAGAGCGGGGGACCCAATCACCCTGGCGCAGGCCGTCGATAATGGCACCGCGAATGCGCCAGGAAGCATAGGTCTCAAACTGCAAACCGCGTTCATAATCGAATTTTTCAATGGCGTCAATCAGTCCCATGATTCCGAAGCTGGATAAATCGTCCTTAGACACGTTCTTGGGTAGACCTATGGAAAGACGGCCGGAGACGTAATCAACAAGCGGTAAATAACTCTCAATCAAGGCTTGCTTCGCTTCAAGGATGCCTTCTTCTCTCCATCGTTTCCACATATCGATGTTAGCTAAATGCGATTTCTGCCCCATCATGATCCCTCATCACCACCCTTACTCTTCTGACATGCGACGCAGAGCCTGCGCCAACTCTTCAGGTTCCATATTGGTCTTCGTAGAAAGCTTGGGAGGATTCAAAGGTGTAAATACACTTTCCTCCTGGTCTTTTGGGGAGGCTTGGTCCCGCAGCATCTGATGCAGCACCTCGTCTTCGTCCGGTGGCGTCACCGCATCGAAAGCCTTGCCCTTGTGCTGCTCATCCGGCTGCTCCTCGGCCCCTGCAGGGAGATGGCCCATTCCGGCAACCGTACCAAGCACGTAACGGCACAAGAATACAATCAGAAATACGATGATGAAACTGTATACGCTGCGCAGCAAAGTGGTCGTCCAAACATTGCTGGTCATGGAAAGCAAAAAGGTGAGAAAGAAAGCGACGGCGCCGACGATAAAGTTAATCCGAATTGATCCAATCATGGCTTACAGTTCCTTGACTCCCTGCTGCACGCTGCGAATGACAAGGATGCCGGTTTCACAATCGAATTCAATAGTTCTACCATAATTACCACCCGTATCTTCCGCTAAGATAGGAATTTTGTAGCTTAAAAGCAATTCTTTACAGGACTCCACATTCCTCGGCCCAATGCGCATCGTATCCGAACTCCCAAAGGCGAACATTTGTGCTCCGCCCGCCATTTTCGCCTGCATTCTGCTCACTTGTGCACCGAGAGCTTGCATCCGCTTGATCATTTCCGGTATCGCCGTATCCGCATATTTCGCTATATTCAGCTTGCCTTCCTTCGCAATTTCCGAGCTTGGCAGCATAACATGGGCCATCCCGGCAATTCTTGTCCTTGCATCATATAGTGTAAGACCGACACAAGAACCCAAACCTGTTGTTTTCAGCACCCCGGTCAAATGCGTCACATTCAGGTCAGCCATCCCTACCTTGATGAGATTGTCTTGTATCATGGAGTTTGCACTCCCAGAGCGACGAAAATCTTATCGAACGATTCCGGGTCGGGAATGAGGAAAAAGTGACCCTCGACCTGATCTAGTCCATCTAAAAACTTCGTGTCTATCAACAAGGCCTGATCTCCCATTTGACCGAATTGGAGGAGACCGTAGCTTAAGATCGCACCGGCCATATCAATGGCTAAGGCCGGTACGGTCGGTGACATGTTCAGATTCGTGAAATCCGCAAGCGACGTAAGATAGGAGCCCGCTAAAATATTTCCGATCTCGCTTAGCGCGGACAGCTCCATCTCCGTATATTCTTCGTCATGGACTACTTCAATTCCTACTAAGTTCCGCAGCAGTTTTTTGGAAGATTCCAGTGTAAGGATAAAAAACAGATTTCCCGGGGTCTCCCCTTCCACCCGCAGGAAGATAGCGATTACGACTTGCTCTGCACCGCCAACGCTATCTGCAATTTCCTCGAAGGGAACCATGCGCACTTTAGGAACCTGCATATCGACAGGCTTGTCAAGCAGCTTGGATAAGGCCGTTGCTGCATGACCGGCACCGATGTTGCCGACTTCCTTCAGCACATCCATTTGAAATTCGGCAAATTGGTTAAAGGCTTCCACGGCAGATTACTCCTCGATCGCTTCTAATTGGACGATTTCGCTCTTGTTCAACACTTCGGACAAATTCAGAAGAATGAGCAATCGATTGTCGCCTACCTTGGCGATGCCTTGCAGGTATTTGGCTTTGATGCCGCCGACAATTTCCGGCGGATCGTCGATATGGTCGGAGTCTACATCAATAACGTCATTAGCCGAATCTACGATTAAGCCCACCTCAATGTCACCGACGGAAACGATAATGATCCGTGTGTTATCCGTGTATTCGCCTTCCGGGAAGCCGAAGCGTCCGCGAAGATCGATGACGGGAGTGACCACACCCCGTAAATTGATAACGCCTTTGACGAAATCAGGTGTCTTCGGAACACGCGTCATCGGCTGCATACGCTCAATGGTTTTAACCTTTTCCACCTCTACGCCGTATTCCTCATGTGCTAAAGCAAAAACTATGACTTTGATTTCCTGTCCCATGCTCGTGACCTCCTTAAGGTATCGTTCTTCAGAGAACGTCGGCTTTATCACTTAATTAAGGCGTTCGTGTCGATGATTAATGCCACTTGCCCGTCCCCGAGAATCGTTGCCCCGGATACGGCGAATAAGTTGGTCAAATACTTGCCGAGCGATTTGAGGACGATTTCCTGTTGACCGATGAACTCGTCTACAATGAGCGCTGCCATCTTCTCGCCCTTACGGATCACGACGATTTGCGTCTCGTCGGACAATTCCTCCATCGCTCCTGGTACTTCGAACAACTGTGCAAGCGGCACTAAGGGGATCACGCTCTTACGGTAGTCAATCATGCGAATGCCGTGAACGTAACGGATTTGCTCTTTCTTGATCGCTGCCGTTTCCACAATCGAGGATAATGGAATCGCGTATTTCTCTCCTCCGACTCGAATCAGCATGGCCGCGATAATGGACAACGTCAGCGGTAGCTGAACGGAGAATTTACTGCCGAAACCAAGTTTGGACGATACATGAATGGCTCCGCCCAAGCTCTCAATCTTCGTCTTCACGACATCAAGTCCTACGCCGCGACCGGAAATATCCGAAATTTTATCAGCGGTACTAAAACCCGAAGCAAAGAGCAGCATATACACTTCCTCGTCTGTCATCCGCGCTGCTTGCTCTTGTGTGACAACACCTTTCTTAATGGCACCGGCCAGCACCTTGTCGCGGTTGACGCCGCGGCCGTCTTCCTCTACTTCGATGAATACGTGGTTGCCGCTGTGATACGCTCTCAGGTAGATTGTTCCTACCTCCGGCTTTCCGGCACTAATCCGATCGGCCGTCGGCTCAAGTCCATGGTCAACGGCATTACGCAGAAGATGTACGAGAGGATCTCCGATTTCATCAACGACCGTGCGGTCCAATTCGGTGTCGGCACCTGTAATCACCAAATCCACTTTCTTGTCCAGTGATTTCGCTACATCTCGAATCATCCTTGGGAAACGGTTGAATACGGTGTCGACTGGAACCATGCGAAGCTTCAATACAAGATTCTGAAGGTCGCTGCTCACTCGCGCCATGTGCTCAACCGTTTCGGTCAGATCATTTTTCTTGATTTCACTTGCCAATTGCTCTAGTCGAACCCGGTCGATCAACAGCTCGCTGAACAGGTTCATTAAAGTGTCCAAGCGCTCGATATCGACGCGAATGGTCCGATTGGCTACCGGGGCATTCCCTTGCGCCGCCGGCTTCTTGGCCGGCTCAGCCTTCTGGTCAGCCGGTGCTCCTGCGACAGGAGCAGTCGTTGCCGCTGCAGCCGGTTCAGGTACAGGAGGATTCATCAGCTCTTCCAGCTTAACCTGATCGAGCACTATGACATCAACCTTCTCGATCTCCGATACACTGCTTAACTGCTTGTGGAGATCTTCCTGACCGATTTGCGAAATGTAAAATACGGAGAAGGAGCGGTCAAAACGTTCCTGCTCAATATCTTCTACGGAAGGATTGGATTTGATGACTTCTCCGTTTTGCTCAAGCACGTTAAATACCATATAAGCACGTGCTGCCTTCAGTACGCAATCCTCACGCACGGCTACCTTAATTTGAAATACGGGAATTCCTGCTTCTATCGATTGCTGAATGATCGAATGCTGGAATTCATCAAGCTCAGCGGCTGCCGACGCAGCAGAATTTGAAGCGGCTGGTGCTGCAGCGGGTGCCCCGCCCCCTTTTAAGTAGTCGCCGGTTACGATTGACTTCAGGGCAGCGACGATACCCGTCACGTCCGCTTTTCCTGTGCCGCCTTGGATAATATCCTCCACCATGGTTTCCAAGGAATCCAAGCTCTTGAAGATGCAATCGAAAATAAATGCATCCATTTTCAGCTTCAGGTTTCGGACCAAATCCAATACGTTTTCCATCTCATGCGTTAAGGAGGCAATGTCCTCAAAGCCCATCGTGGCGGACATTCCCTTCAACGTATGTGCAGAACGGAAAATATTGTGTACGATGCTGACATCTTCGGAATTTGTTTCCAAGCTGAGTAAGTTATCGTTTATCGCCTGTAGATGCTCTCTTGATTCATCAATAAACATCGAGAGATACTGATTCATTTCCATAACCACACCTCCATCAATTTACGTCCGTATATGTATCCCAGAAGTATTTCCTACGATTGGAATACAGCTGTTGCAAGCTTTCGTGCAATACTTTGCTGGGGCACTATGTCCGTTACGCACTGTAGTTCGACTGCCGCCCTCGGCATGCCGTATACAATGCAGGTTTCTTCGGACTCGGCAATTGTGGTCAAGGCTCCCGATTGTTTTAATGCGAGCATCCCTTTGGCACCGTCCGATCCCATGCCGGTCATAATGACAATGTGTCTTTTTAACTCCTTTAACGGTAGCAGCGACTCGAACATGACATCAACGGAAGGGCGATGTCCGCCGCGGGGCTGTTCATGCGATAAATGAATCTTGTACTGCGGTCCGCTGCGTGCCACCGTAAGGTGATAGCCGCCGGGCGCCACATAAGCCGTGCTGCTCTCCAGCCTCATTCCCTCCTCCGCCTCCACCACTCTGATCTGAGAAACGGAATCAAGACGTTGAGCCAGTGACTTTGTAAATCCAGGAGGCATGTGCTGTACAATGACGATAGGAGCAGGAAATCCGCTTGGCAGCTCCGACAGCACCTTATGGAGCGCTCTCGGCCCCCCGGTAGAGGTGCCGATCGCGACCAAATGCTCGAATCGCGTCAGATCATTACTCGCCGTTCCGTGCTGATTCACAGTCTGTTTTGCTAACGTCGGCGTTGTCAGCTTGTTCTTGAGGCTTAATGGAAAAACAGGATCGGCAAATTTTTTTACATTGGATTTGACGGCTGCTCTCAGTTTTTCAAGTAGCAAATCCTTAACTTTGTGAAGATCAAGCGAAATGGATCCGGAAGGCTTGCCTACAAAATCAAAGGCTCCCCACTCCAATGCTTTAATCGTTTCGGCGGCGCCTTCCTGCGTTAAGCTGCTGAGCATAATCACCGGTGTGGGCTGCTCCCGCATAACGATTCGAAGCGCCTCCAACCCGTTCATTTCGGGCATTTCAATGTCCATTGTGACGGCGCGCGGTCGGTGCTTCTTAATGAGCTCTACCGCTTCCTTACCGTTCTTTGCGGTTGCCACTACACGAAACTCAGGATCACTTGTAATAAAGTCGGAAATCATTTTCCGCATAAAAACCGAATCATCAACGACCAGTACGTCATATGCCGGCATTCAGGTCCCCCCTCTTTGGTTGTTATAAGCCACTTGCTGGTTAGAGGATGGCACGTTTATTGCTTTAACATTTTTAACATTTTATTGATAAAGCCTTTCATCGCTCCTGCACCTGCATCTTGCTCTGTCCTCGGCTGATTGGCAAGAAAATCATCTACCAGCTCACTAATGCCGCGCGATGCATCGCTATTAGGAAAGGCTACGGTAAACGGAATTTGCTTCTTGACGGCTTTGGATACGCTGCTGTCATCCGGCACATAGCCAAGCGCCGGAATGTCCAGCTGTAAAAATTGTTTGGCAACCAGGCTGATTTTGTCCGCCGTCTGCTTTCCTTCCTTGCCATCCGTAACCCGGTTTACCACAAGCTTAAAGGGGATCTTGTAGTTCATCGAATTGACCATTTTAATGATGGCATAAGCATCGGTAATCGAAGTCGGCTCCGGCGTAGTAACGACGATCGTCTCTTCCGCCGCAATTATAAATTTCAATGTCTCTTTGGATAAGCCGGCTCCTGTGTCAAATATAATAAAATCGACAAGGCCGTTTAATTGATTGACTTGCTCTGCAAAGTAGTCAAGCTGCTCTTCAGTAAGACGTATCAAGTCATTGAAGCCTGATCCTCCAGCAATAAATTGCAAACCGTTTGGACCGGTATGGATAATTTCGGAGATCGACTTTTCTTTTTTGAGCAAATGATACAAATTGTACTTCGCTGTAACCCCCATCAATACATCGATGTTTGCCAAACCGATATCGGCATCGAATACGAGCACCTTATAGCCTTTTTTTTGAAGCGTCAGAGCAAAATTCAATGTAAAATTCGATTTCCCTACCCCGCCCTTGCCGCTGGTAACCGTAATAATCCGGGTTGATTTCGATCGTAGCTCCTGCTGATGCTGTATCAGATTCCGTAATCCTTGTGCTTGGTCATTCATGCTTGTAGTCCTCCAGAATCAGATCGATGATATGCTTTTCGTCCAGTTCTACGATGTCATCCGGCACGCTCTGTCCGTTGGTCATATAGGATAGCTGAAGCTGAAATTCATGGATTAGATTGACAATCGGTCCGAAGGAATCCGTTTCATCCATCTTGGTAAACAATACCTTGTCCAGCTTAAATTTGCTGAAATTTTCCGTAATAGCCTTCATATCCTTATACTTCGTCGTTAAACTCAATACAAGGAAGGTTTCACTTTGCCCCCGCGACTGCAGCAGGGCATTCAGCTCGGAAACGTACATTTCATTGCGGAAATTACGTCCGGCCGTGTCCATAAAGATGATGTCGCGATCCTTCAGCTGCTCGAATGCTTTGTTCAAATCGAGCGGAGAAAAAACGACTTCTAGAGGAACATTCAAAATGGTCGCGTACGTTTTGAGCTGCTCGACTGCAGCAATTCGATACGTATCGGAAGTGATAAACCCTACCTTCCGTCCATACTTCAATACTTGCTCGGCCGCGAGCTTAGCGATTGTAGTGGTTTTACCGACACCGGTCGGACCGACGAAATGTGCGATTTGAGTGTGCGGAGAAATCGGCTTGCTTTGGCTCGGCACAAGGATCTCCAGAAGCTGCTTCTTCAAGGACGCGATAGCTGCTTCCTTGGTAAGAGAGGTACCCTCTGACTCCACTTCCTCCTGGACACGTGCAATGAGCCTCTGTATAAGCAGCGGTTCCAGCTCCTGATCGATTAGCCGCTGTTCCAGTTCCAACAGAAGTGGATCCAGCTCCGGTTGTTGAAGGCTCATCTTAGAAAGCTTATGCATCATTTCCTTCATCTGTTTTAACTCTTCGAGCAGGGCATCCTCTCGAGGCTTCACAGCCGTTGGTGCCTGTTTCACCATGGTTGGGATCGAGACCTGAGTACTGCCTGTCGAAGCCGTTGGAAACACGTCGGGTACTTCAGGAAAAGAAAGTGACGCCCTCTCCTCCTGCAGCATGGATGCGAATGCAGGTTTGCTTGATGACTGCACCGGCGGAATGATCGGGTTCTGCATCTGGGCCTGTTGAGGTTGCTTTCCTGTCCCGATAGGCGATGGAACTCCAGCTCCACCGACGGCAGCCGCCGTATCTGTCGCAGCAATTACCTCAATTTTTTTCTTCGAAAACAACCCGAGAAAACCGCCGGAACGAATTTCCTTAGTATTCAAAATGACCGCGTCTTTGCCAAGGTCCGTACGTATTTTCTGTAAGGCATCCGGCATGGAATCTACTACATAGCGCTTTACTCTCATAGATTAACAACTCCCATGCTTTGAATTTCCACATTTGGTTCAAGCTCGCTGTAAGACAATACCGGAATGTCCTGCATGGTTCGTTCCAAAAGCTGCCGCAAGTACATGCGAATTGTAGGAGAGGTCAGAACAATCGGCTGCTGTCCCGACTGCAACAGCTTCGTCACTTGGTCGCTAATCTTTTGGTAAATTACTTGAGTTGATGTAGGGTCGAGCGCCAAATAGCTGCCTTGATCCGATTGCTGCACCGATTCCGCGATTCTCTTCTCTAACGACGGCCCGACGGTAATCACCTTAAGGGAATCTCCCCCGGTTGCATATTGCTGGGTAATTTGTCTGGATAAGGCCTGTCTCACGTACTCTGTCAAAATTTCAGGATCCTTCGTATAGCCTCCGTAGTCAGCCAAGGTTTCCATGATCGTTACCAAATCGCGTACGGAAATTTTCTCGCGAAGCAGCTTAACCAATACCTTTTGCACATCCCCAAGGGACAAGACTCCTGGTATCAGCTCGTCCACCAATGCCGGATAATTCTCCTTCACATTCTCCACTAGAGCCTTCGTTTCCTGTCTTCCTAAGAGCTCATGGGCATGCTTCTTTATGATTTCCGTCATATGGGTGGCAACCACCGAAGGCGGATCCACTACCGTATACCCGGAGAGCTCCGCACGTTCCTTCGTCTGTTCGTCAATCCAGATCGCAGGGAGTCCGAAGGCAGGCTCCAAGGTCTCGATACCGGAAATCGAATCATCATCGATGCCGGGACTCATTGCCAAGTAATGTCCTAGAAGGAGCTCGCCTCGTGCAACGGTATTCCCTTTAATTTTCATCACATATTCATTAGGACGAAGCTGGATATTATCGCGAATGCGGATGACCGGCACGACAATCCCCAGTTCAAGGGCACATTGTCTTCGAATAAGAATAATCCGGTCTAGCAAATCCCCGCCCTGCTGCGTATCCGCAAGTGGAATCAAACCATAACCAAATTCAAACTCGATAGGATCCACCTGGAGAAGACTGATAACACTTTCCGGACTGCGTACTTCCTCGATTTGCTGCTCTTCTTCAAGCTGAACTTCCGCTGCCTGCTGTTTGACTTGATTTTGCTGCATCTTATAACCGCCAAAAGCGATTAATAGCGCAATCGGAAACGTAGTATAAAAGTGAATAGGTGTAAAAATGCCGAGTCCTGTTATCGTAGCGGCTACAATATAAAGCAGCTTTGGATAATTGAAAAGCTGCGCCGTCAGATCTTGAGCGAGGTTACCGTCCGAAGCGGCTCGGGTAACAATAATACCGGAAGCGGTTGAAATCAGCAGTGCCGGGATTTGGCTAACCAAGCCGTCACCGATCGTCATGATCGAGTACAGCTCCCCTGCTTCCGCGAACGATTTGCCTTTCATCGCCACCCCGATAATCAAGCCGCCGATGATATTGATGATAAGCATGATGATGCCGGCGATGGCATCCCCTTTCACGAATTTACTCGCACCGTCCATGGCGCCATAGAAATCCGCTTCACGAGATATTTTTTCGCGGCGCTCTCTTGCTTGATGCTCATTAATCATACCTGCGTTCAAATCGGCGTCGATACTCATCTGTTTACCCGGCATCGCATCGAGTGTGAATCGTGCGGCGACCTCGGCAACGCGCTCGGAACCTTTGGTTATTACGATAAACTGCACCAAGACAAGGATGATAAAGACGACGAAGCCGACTACGATATTGCCTTGGGCAACGAAGGAACCAAAGGTTGCGACCACATTACCGGCATCCCCGTTGGCCAAAATATTTCGGGTTGTCGAAACGTTGAGAGCCAACCGAAACAAGGTGGTGATGAGGAGCAATGATGGAAAAATAGAGAACTGCAAAGCATCTGTTGTATTCATTGCAATCAAAATAATAACGAGAGCAAAAGCAATATTAATGATGAGCAGGACATCAAGCAACATCAGCGGGAGCGGCACAACCATCATCAAGACGATCCCAATCACGCCGACTAATACCACTAAATCCTTTAGTTTCATTGCCAGATGCCCTCCCTTCTGTAATTAGTTCGCTTTTCCTTTAACTTTGTATACATATGCTAGAACCTCTGCTACGGCCTGGAACATATCGTTCGGAATGGCTTCCCCGATCTCTACTTGAGCGTACAACGCACGAGCCAGCGGTTTGTTTTCCATTGTCATGATACCGTTTTCCTTGGCGATTTGTTTGATTTTTAGGGCGATATAATCCGTTCCCTTAGCGATTACCATGGGTGCCTGCATCTTCTCTGCATCGTACTTAAGAGCAATAGCGAAGTGAGTCGGGTTCGTAATGACCACATCGGCTTTGGGAACTTCCTGCATCATCCGCTGCATAGCCATTCTTCGCTGCTTCTCACGGATTTTACTTTTGATTAACGGATCGCCTTCTGTTTTCTTATATTCGTCCTTAATATCCTGTTTAGACATTTTCAAGCTTTTTTCATGCTCATACCGCTGGTACATATAATCGAATATTGCTAGAACAATTAGGATCAAACCGATTTTCAATCCAAGAGATAACGTAAGAGAAGAGGTAAACCAAAGGATATCTTCTATGGGATGATGAGCAAGCTCCATCACTTGACTACGCTCTCCCCATAGGGTGTTAAAAACGACAACACCTATGATGCTCATTTTAAGTACAGACTTCAGAAAATCCACGACGGAACGCAAAGAAAAAATATTTTTGGCTCCAGAGATCGGATTGATCTTTTCAAACTTCATCTTCAAGGGATCTGCCGTAAAAAGAAAACCGATCTGAAGGTAATTCGCGGCAACACCGATCACAAGCGCGATTAAGAATATCGGGCCTACAATCATGAGCATTTGCAAAAGTAACCGTGTACCCAAGGTTTGTACATTTTCAATCGTTGGATCATAGAGAAGAAAATCGTAGAATATGGACTTAAACATCGCCAATAGTTGATCCTTCATGAAACTACCAAACAATACAAAGGACATAAACGTGAAAAATAAAATAAACGCAGCGGACAAGTCCATACTCTTGGCGACTTGACCTTTTTGACGAGCTTCCTGCCTCTTTTTGGGGGTCGCGGATTCCGTCTTCTCACCCGAAAATAACTGTAGATCCAATTGGTAGCGAAGCGTTGTCACGTTGTTCCCTCCGTTCAAGCAGCAAACACACCGAAAAATCGTTGAATTGCTTCCAGCATGGCTTTAAACAAATCTTTAAAAAGCAACTGGTAGCCAGGGAATAGTAAGATTAACATCATTAATCCCAACAGGACTTTAAGAGGCATCCCTATGACAAAAATATTGAACTGTGGTGAAACTCTCGCCAGTAGTCCCAAACCCAAATCAGTAAGGAACAAGGCAACTATGATGGGAGCAGCCATTTGAAAGCTAAGTGTAAACACCTCGGAAAAAGTGCGTAGCATAAAATCAGAGATTCGGCCGTTATATATATGAGTAAAAAGTTCGTTATCTAGCGGAATCCATTCGTAGCTGCGCATGATCCCTTCAAGCAAATAGTGATGACCGTTAAAGCTAAAAAATAGCAATAGGGCTACCATATACTTCAAGTTCCCCATAAGCGGACTCTGAGCACCCGTTACAGGGTCAATCACATTCGCTATACCAAAACCAATCTGAATATCGATAAAAGCTCCCGCAATTTGTACAACGGTAAAAAATAAGTAAGCAATGAATCCGAGAAAAAGTCCGACCAATATTTCCCGAAGTATCAACAGCCAAAATATCGAATCCAAAGTAACGGGTGTTGAGGTGCCAAGACTGATGAAAGAAATAAAAGCTACAAACACAGCTAAGCCAAGCTTCAATGGGTTCGGCACGTTTTGAGCTGAAAAGACCGGTGATACTACAAAAAAAGAGGTGATTCGACAAAAAAATAGCAGAAATCCAGGATAATATTGCAGCATCCAATCCATTCGCTCACAACCTAACCTACAAATTTATATAAATTGTTAAGCAGATTGTAAGTGAAGTCGACCAAGGTGGTAAGAATCCACGGACCAAATACCAATAATGCCAGCAATACTACCACGATTTTGGGTACAAACGCCAGCGTTTGCTCTTGAATTTGCGTCGTCGCCTGAAAAATGCTGACAATCAATCCCACAACCAGAGCCAGCACCATCATTGGTGCGCTAGCCTTAAGTGTGGTATAAACCGCTTCGCCGGCCAGCTTAATGATAAACTCGGAGCTCAACGTTATTCTCCTCCTGACAGTCTTCAACGATCGTTTACGTATTAAAGCTTAACAGTAGTGACCGTACGACCAAGTACCAACCATCCACGAGGATGAATAATAAAATTTTGAAAGGCAGCGAGATCATAACCGGTGGAAGCATCATCATCCCCATTGCCATTAGCGTACTCGCTACTACCATATCGATGACAAGAAACGGGATAAAAATCATAAACCCCATCTGAAAAGCCGTCTTCAATTCACTTATAGCGTAAGCAGGTACCAGTGCGGTAAGTGGCGTATCTTCGACTCCCGTGGGAGGCGCTGCCTTCGTATAGTCCAAGAACAGCTTTAAATCCTTTTCCCGCGTATGCTGAAACATAAATTTTTTGATGGTTACCGATGCTTTGTCTAAAGCGGCCGTCTGCGAAATTTCGCCCTTCATATACGGCTGATATGCCGTCTGATTAATCTCACCGAGCGTTGGCGCCATGATAAAAAAGGTTAGAAATAAAGCTAATCCGATTAATACCTGATTGGGAGGCATTTGCTGTGTCCCAAGCGAGGTCCTTACAAAACCTAGTACAATGACGATTCTCGTAAAGCTTGTCATCAGCACTAGTATCGAAGGAGCGATACTTAGAATCGTGAGCAGGAGCAATATATTGACCGTGCTTGCAGCGCCTGCCGGAGTATTCGCATCCGTTCCTCCGATGTCGATGTTGATCCCAGGGATCGGATTCGCCGCGTAGACCGGCGAAGAGTAGCCCAAGACGATCACTAGTACGGCGATAATAGCTGGAATCCATCTCAATTTGTTCTTCATGATTTATCATTCAACCGATCCGTGTATTGATCTTGTGTCAGCAGTTCCTCGGCCAGCTTCTTACGATCGGAAACACGCTGCATTTTGTTGTGGAACACTTGCTGAAATGACATTTCCGTCTCTTCCAGTTCATTGTCGGCAGGCTTGCTGCGAAGCTTCTGAACCCAGCTGCCAAATGCGTCAAAGCCCGGTGCTACAGACGATGCCGTCATCAAATCAGTAATATAAGCTACCTCCTGTTCATCCTCTATCTTTTCGAGTAGTTGAACGTTCTCCCCAACGCCGACCACATAGAGAGAACGTCCGATTTCTACGATTTGAATGGATTTGTTCTGCCCCAGCGGAACCCCGCCCAAGGAGCGGATCGAGCGGCCGAACAGTAGTTTATTTTTTTGCGAAACGATCTTCATAATCACAAAAAACAAACCGATAATAAGGATAAGGAAGAAAATTACCTTTAGAATCATGACAAACGTATCGCCTGCCCCCCCTCCTACAATAGGCTTTCCAGCTGGATCGCCTAAGTCAGGGGACTTCGTTGTGTCTTCTCCTATTGCTCCAAAACAAACAGCAGCGAATACTGCTGTTTGTGCTGAAACGAAAATCAAAGCTGCTGCCAACTTGGTTGCGAGTCGTTTCAAGTTTCACATTCCTTTCGGGTTGAACAAACTCTCCCCATGCTGCTTTAAATCCGCTAACCCAATGTCTTCTTGATTGCTTCAATAACGCGGTCCGCCTGGAACGGCTTCACGATAAAGTCTTTCGCGCCGGCTTGAATGGCATCGATTACCATGGCTTGCTGTCCCATTGCAGAGCACATAATAACCTTTGCATTGGCATCCAGCTTTTTAATCTCTTTCAATGCATTGATTCCATCCATCTCAGGCATCGTGATGTCCATCGTAATCAGGTCCGGACGAAGCTCTTTAAATTTCTCAATGGCTTGCGCCCCGTCGTTTGCTTCTCCAACAACTTCATATCCGTTCTTTGTTAGAATATCGCGAATCATCATTCTCATAAAAGCAGCGTCGTCTACGATCAAAATGCGGTTAGCCATGGATAACCAATCCTCCTAGGGTTGAGTAAATATTTATTGTTGTAATTTTTGAATGCGATCCCATTGATTGACGATGTCCGTAACACGTACACCGAAATTCTCATCAATAACGACAACTTCGCCTTTGGCGATCAGCTTGTTGTTAACGAGAATATCCACAGGCTCACCGGCTAGCTTATCCAGCTCGATGATCGATCCTTGGGAAAGCTCCAAAATATCTTTAATAACCTTATGTGTCCTACCCAATTCTACTGTTACTTTAAGAGGGATATCCAGTAGTAAATTCAGGTTTGTATCTTCCGCAGCGGTCAAGTGTGGCGTACTGAAATTAGAAAACTGAGCAGGCTGCACATTTACGTTGCGGTTCGCATGCATGCCGTAGGTAGCCGGTTGCGGCGGCATCATTGGCTGCTGAGGCATCATAGGCTGTTGATACATCGGTTGCTGCATCGGCGGTTGTTGATACATGGGTTGTTGCATAGGCGGCTGCTGATACATTGGTTGGGCGTATGGATCAGGAGCAGGCATACTTGGCGCTGCTGATGCTGGCGCAGGCGGCTGCTGAGCTGCCGGTTGTGTCGCCGGTGCAGGTGTTGGAGCCGGTTCTGGGTTCATGTCACCTCCGCCCATAAGTATGGAAACCATATCTTTTGCAAATCCTACCGGAAGAAGCTGCATGATGGTCGAGTCGATCAAGTCGCCGATCGTGAGCCGGAACGATATTTTGATAAACACGTCTTCCGGAGGAAGGGCCTGGTCTCCCTGTTCGGATAAATTCAATATATCAATGCCTGGCGGCGAGATATTAACGAACCGGTTAAAGATGGTCGACATGGAAGTCGCCGAAGAACCCATCATTTGATTCATCGCTTCTTGTACGGCACTGATGTGAATTTCCGACAATTCCATGTTCTGACCGGTCCCGTCCCCACCCATCATCAGATCCGCAATGACTTGAGCATCACGAGTCTTGATCACAAGTAGATTGATCCCATGAAACCCGTCCACATAATTGACATGTACGGCTACATGGGGCTTGGGGAACTCCTGAACCAATTCTTCACGCGCGATTATGGATACTTTCGGTGTAGTAATATCCACCTTCTTACCGAGAAGCGTCGATAGAGCTGTAGCAGCACTTCCGAATGTGATGTTACCAATCTCCCCAAGCGCATCCTGCTCTAACGAAGATAAGTAATCATCCAAGACCGGAGATAAGCCGGAGCTGTCAGAGCCGCCTCCATCGGACGCTTGTCTCAGAAGAGCATCAATCTCTTCCTGTGACAAATAGTCTTTGTTATTCGTCATTCTCTTCTACTCCTTCTTCTACAGACTCACTGATTTGAATGGCAAGCTTACCGCGGGCCGTACCAGGAGTACCGTAATACTTGAGCTTTTCCCCAATACGTATATGAAGCGGCTCGTCAACGGACTTGTTGAGCGTAATCACATCACCGACATTAAGATTCAAAAATTCGCGAACATTAATCTGCGAAGTTCCCAATTCTGCAATGATGGGCAGCTTGGCCTTATGCAGCCTGGACTGTAAAGCCATAACCTCTTCCGGGGCCCGAACCTTCTTCTGAGATACAAACCAATGGTGTACCGATAATCTGGGCATGATAGGCTCAATAACAACATGAGGAATACATAAATTGATCATCCCCGTAGTATCGCCGATCTTAGTGCTTAAGGAAATAAGAGCTATCGTTTCGTTCGGTGATACGATTTGCATGAACTGCGGGTTCGTCTCCAGCGCCTCAAGCCTAGGAGATAAATCCACCACCGTCTTCCAAGCTTCCTGGAGGCTCTCGAAGGCTCTGCTGAAGATCCGTTCCATGACGATCGTCTCTATCTCTGTGAGCGCATTAATCTTCGTTGGAGACGTTCCAGCACCGCCGAGCAAACGGTCCACCATGGCAAACGCTACATTCGGATGTACCTCAAGCACCATTCTGCCTTCCAAAGGTTCTGCTTCGAAAATATTCAAAATGGTCATTTTAGGAATCGAACGGATAAATTCATCATAGGGCAGCTGCTCAACTTGTACAACGTTAATTTGTACGAAGGTTCTTAATTGAGCTGAAAAATATGTCGTCAAGTAACGGGCAAAATTCTCATGAATTCGAGTTAGGCTTCGAATATGGTCCTTAGAGAATCGAACCGCCCTCTTAAAATCGTAAGCCCTGACCTTCTTTTGCGTTTCTTCTTTTTTGAGCTCCTCGGCATCCATCTCACCAGAAGACAATGCGGCAAGCAGAGCGTCAATCTCATTCTGCGAGAGAACATCAACCATTAGCGTCACCTCCTCTGTGCTATATCATGGAGAATGCCCGTTTCTATTGAAGCACTTTATCCGTAATATAAATTTGATTTAATTTCCCTTCCTGAAGTAAAGGATTCATTTTATTCATAAGGACAGAGGTTAGAGTATCAAAGCTTTTTCCGCCGCTTGCTTCTTCCGCAGTCATGTCAGCCAAGGTTTGAATAATAATGGCCTTCATTTTGAAATCCAGCTTTTCGAACTCTTCCTTTGCCTTCTTATTTTCAAGTTCAAAGGCGAAGCTAACTTTAATGAACTTAGCATTGCCGGCTAAATTTGTAGTTATATCCTTAATAATAACTGTATTTTCTTTAATTTGATCCGGTGTCAGCTTCTTGGCCTGCTTTACTTGACTTGCAGAGCTTTGAGCCGCATTCTCAGGGGAATCGTTACTTTTAATCATATAGTTCCACAGAACAAAGGCTGCCGTCAATATTAATGTAATAGCAATTAGAATCGCAACCAGCATAATGAAAATCTTATTCTTTAACAACTTACGACCCCTCCGAATTCAAGCTCTTAAAAGTACCCGCTACAAGTCCAATCGATTGACAATAGCTTTGAATCAGTTGTACTGCTTCTTCTGTGCTTTCAAGGACCATAATTTTTTTTCCGGTAATTAATGTCACCATTGTATCCGGTGTTTCTTCGATGGATTCGATAAGCAAAGCATTAATCACCAGCTTTTTGCCGTTCAATCGGGTTAAAGTAACCATCCCATACCTCCACTTAGCTTGAATGGAGGGGGAGGGCTCCTCCCCCTTTTAAACCTTCATTCTACACTATTATTGTTTCAGATTAACAACCTCTTGCAGCACTTGGTCAGAAGTTGTAATAATCCGGGAATTCGCCTGGAAGCCGCGCTGAGCAACAATCATCTCTGTGAATTCGGCGGTTAAATCAACATTAGACATTTCCAATTGACCTGAAATGATGGCCCCGGTTCCTAGCGCTGCATCATTAGCCTGGCTATAGTTGGAGGAAACAGGCGCATTCGCCACATCATTCGAGTTCGGTGTTTGACGGTAGAGGTTGCCGCCGATCTTCTCAAGACCGGCAGGGTTCGCTACTTTAACAACGGAAATAAACGTTCCTGTGTTATTGGTTGCCCCTGTATCATCTACGGTAATGATTTCTCCCGAAGTAGAGATCGAGAATGCCGTCACCGTACCAAAAGCCTTCAGATCGATAGGAGCTCCGTCCGTGCTCATAACAAACATCCCGTCTGCAGTAACAAGCTGCTGGTTAGCGTCGACTGTAAAGTTCCCCGCTCTTGTCAGAAAGGGCTCTGTAGCAGCAGGGTCACTCTTTACTGCGAAGAATCCGTCACCGTCAATACGAAGGTCTGTTACTACATTCGTCGTCATGGCACTACCGGGCGTATGAATTGTATCTATTGCTGCAATGGATACACCAAGACCGATTTGCTTGGCGTTAACACCGCCTCGTACTGTATCCTCCGACGGAGAAGCACCTGCGACCGTTTGACTCAAAATATCCTTAAACATTACACGGCCTGCTTTAAAGCCTACAGTGTTTACGTTAGCGATATTATTACCAATAACATCCAATTTTGTTTGAAAGCCGCGCATACCGGATACGCCGGAATAAAGTGATCTTAGCATTCGATTCAATTCCTCCTAATTGGGATCTAGATGGCTGCTTCAATCGATCCGCAGCGGTAAGGGCCTCCGATTCGGTCCAGCCCCTGCTTTACGTGATCACCATAGCACTGTCGATCTGCGTAAATACATTATCTTTCATGGAGTCGCCGTCCATAGCCGTGACAATCGTCCTATTCTTGATGTTGACAATAAAGGCTGTGTCCCCTAAGAGCATCAACGAATCCTTTGCACCCTTCTTGGCGGCCTTATCAATGGCATGATTGATTTTGGCCAGCTGCTCCGGCTTAAGCTCAATCCCCCGCTGGCGTATTCTCTCTTCCGCATGATGACTGACACGAACAGATTGATTTTGCAGGATCTGATCAAATGTGCTGGACCCCTTAGCGGGTGTTACAGGCTGACGCGTCCGTGCAGGTGGAACGGCATTGGGATAAAGCTGTCCAATGGATATTCGTTCCGTCATGGAGTTTCCTCCGGATTCGTAATTTTACTGATTCGATCGAGAGATACTTCCTGACCGTTAATTACAGCCAGCTGTTCCCCATTTCTTACCTTGATAGCCTCTACCAAGCCGGAGCTCGCAACTTCTTGACCTTTATCGTTTTTCAAAGACCAAGTAACGTTCTTCCCGATAAGACTGGAAGCAAAGCCTAATGATTGCCGCATAAATTTTAACTCATTAGCCATATTAGTCAACTGCTCGACGGAGGTAAACTGCGCCATCTGCGCGATAAATTCTTTATCTTGAAGCGGCTGCATTGGGTCTTGATTCTTCAGCTGTGTGATGAGAATTTTCAAGAATTCATCTTTACCCAATTTATTCTTGTCTCCGGACCCCGCCCGTTGAACATTTTCCTGTGAATAATAAGGCCATACATTCCGTGTACCGATATTTGTATCCGCCATTCCTTCACCTCCCGGTAAGCACCAGCATCGAAGCTGAAGTAATTACGCCGAGTAATCAATTACGCCGGTTCCTGTAAGAGCAGCTCTTGTCTTTTGAAAATCCGCTCCGTCCGTCCCTTCGACTTCCAGAGTATCCAAATTCTTATTACCGGATTTCGATTGTTTGCCCGATTGTCCGGGTTGCTGCTGCCTTTGCTCTTGAAACATCCCAGATTGGAAGCTTTGGCTTTGAGACACTTCAATTTTTTCTATCTGTATGCCTTGATTCTGCAAGCTCGACCGAAGCTGTGCCATCTGATTCTCCAGCATTTCTTTACCTGCCGCGTTGTCAGCGATAAAGTGTGCGGTTAGCTGTCCATGCTGCATTGACAGCTTCACTTCTACATGACCGAGGTGCTGCGGATACAAGGAAAGCTTAGCTTCCGTAAAGCCCTCCGATGAGGTCTGAATCGAGAAGGAGCTAACGACAAACCTTGTCATATCGTCCGTGAAAGTAGCCGCAGGCATTTGAACGTAAGCCGGTTTGGCTGTAGCGCCGGCTGTCTGCTGATGCTTTAAGAATTCATGCATAGGGATCGGTTCTGCCATTTCCGTATCTGCAGTTACCGTCTCTAGTGGTTCAAAAAGCTGGTCATGCTGTTCGGCTGGGATATCTACTGCAAATTTGGGAGTGACCGTTTTAGCAGCTAAATACTCCAGCTTTTGAATCGAGCTCGTTGCGACTTGAATCACGTTTTTGCTGTGCAGTTCATCCGAGTTCTCTTGCGACAAGCCAGCATCCTCGTGCTGCTGCAAACCGAACGCGACGGCCGGAAGCTCCTTCATCACTTGCTTCAGATCCCCGTTTGACAGTCCAGAAGCTGTATGTAGCAGCTGCTTAACGTCATTAAGTAATTGAATAGCTTCGGATTTTGTCAAACTTTTCGTTTCTGTTAAATGGTCAGTGGTGCCCTTACCATGATCAAGAGGTACGAAAAGAAATGGGCTTACTGCCTCCATCGGCTCATCAGTTGTAAGCGATACATCGGAAATGCCATCCATCGCAGTCTCGCCCTCAGGAAGCTCTGTCAGTGTGACCTGAGCCTGCTGAAATGTGAGAAAGAAGGATTGCACCTCAGCGAGCCATGCTTGCAGACCGGGATCATTCAACAGATCGTCCGTAAGATCGGAATCGGACTGCTCAAGCAGCTTAATTAATCCGTCAAGCTGTGATTCCGTCATTTCCTTAGCCTGCTCCTCCGGCAATTGCTGCATATTCAATAATGGCATCAGCAATTGAAGCAACGCCGATACTCCGGCAGCAGGAGCCTGGTCCTGACCGGCAGAAGGGTTAGCTGTTGTCATAACCGTGCTAAGGGCTGAAGAGAAATTTGCGCCGTTCGCCGCGACACCCGTAGCTTGAGCAGAAGAGCCTGCAGAGCCGGATGTAGCTTGAATTGGCATTTGTCCTTGAATCTCCATGTTTTGTTTTCACCTCCTTCCAATAATTTATTGAGCGAGCCTAGCTGAAATAATAGCCGCTGTATCCTTAGACTGCTCCGAGAGGGCCGTTAGGATTTTGGAGCGCCCGGCAACATCCATTGAACTCAGAATGGATATAACCTTCTCAGGCGTCGTTTTTTGCATTTCCAGGAGAACGGTCGCTGCGCTTTTAGGTGTCATGTTAGCAAAGGTCGCGCCCAAGTCATCCTTCGTCAGGTTATTCGACTGGCTGCTCGCTGCGGGCGTTACATTTACCCTCTCTTGAAGTGCAGCAATTTGCTTATCGCGCACGGTAGTTTGATCCTTGAGGAGGATCGAAGCCTCCGCGGCCTTCTTCGCATCCATCTTCTCGAGTATTTTCACCCGTTCGTCCGTCTTCATCATGCTAAGTACAAGCACCAACTCGCGAGTCGTCAGGTTTTCCATGATCGGCGCCGCTTTACTCGGAGTCATCTTGGCATACATCGCCGCCAGCTGCTGAATTTGATTCGTATACTCGTCTTCCGATTGCGTCTTTACCTTCGCCTGCTCTTCCAGGCCGCTATTCTTTAACTGGAGATCCTTAATTAATTGATCACGCTGCTGCAGTAATGCCTCAGCTTTCTTCAGATCGGCATCCTTCGCCTGCAGTTGTGCGGTCAGCTCTGCGACTTTGTCCTCCGGTGCAGCCGGTGCAGTTGTGGTGGTATCTGCTTTTCCATCGGCAGTAGTGCTCTTGGTGCCGGCATCGGATGGTTTATCCTTAGGATCAGGAATAATGCTGCTTACAACTGGAAGCTTATTAGCCGTTCTAAGCACGTTGTTCATAATATCGTAGTCGAAAATCGTCAACAATACGCCGAGCAGCACCGCGGTAAATACAAAAGGGATGAGGAACCATATGAGAAACCGTTCCATGGCACCGTAAGATGTGGATTTTTCCGTATCGACGTTCGCCATACCCTCACCTCCTGCTTGTTCATGACTTATGATAATCTTCGAAACCGATTGGTTGCCATCTCATCCATTTGCTCCTGCTCTTTCTTGAGCATGGTAGCGGTAAAACGGGTAAATGCTTGTTCCTTCGCCTTAGTCCATACTTTTTCTTCGAGCATTTTATCCGTCAGATGCTCCTGCTTAAGCTGAACCTGCGATTGTGCCTTCTGAACATCCTGATGCTTCGCATGAATGCATTGATCCATATGCTCCAAATAGCCTTGCATCAGCTTGAGCTCCGATATGGTCGTACGTGATTCGGATGCGCGCAGCAGCTCTTCCGACAGCTTGTCTTTGGCTTGCTGAAGCTCGCTCAATGAGCTTTGCTCCTGTCTAAGCCTTCCCATAGCTTCAGAAAGAACCCATTCCGCTTGTGTCTTTTCATTCGTTTTCAGGTCTACTATTTTCTGGAAGGTATAATGAAAACGCACGCTTCATCCTCATTCCCTGTAAAATTCTTGAATTAAACGCTGCTGCGCTTCTTCGTAAGTCAGCTTCTCATGCACGCGCTGCTTGGTATAGTCCCAAATCGATTGAATGTAATCAATCGACATATCAATATCAGGGTTCGATCCTTTTTGGTACGCCCCGATATTAATGAGATCTTCCGAATCTTTATAAACAGACATCAGTCGTTTAAGATTCTCGGCAGCGAGCTGCTGTTCCACCGGTACAATTTCCTTCATAACACGGCTGACGCTGGCCAATACGTCGATTGCCGGAAAATGACCTTTGTTGGCTATATTCCGGTTCAGTACGATATGCCCGTCCAATATCCCCCGCACCGCATCTGCAATCGGTTCGTTCATATCGTCTCCATCCACCAAGACTGTGTAAAATGCGGTAATTGAACCTTTTGGTCCGTTACCCGAACGTTCCAATAGCTTAGGCAGTGTAGCGAACACGGAAGGCGTATAGCCTCTAGTAGCAGGCGGCTCGCCAACCGCTAAGCCGACTTCCCGCTGAGCCATGGCATAACGAGTGACCGAATCCATCATCAGCATGACGTTAAGTCCGCGATCACGAAAATATTCAGCAATACTGGTTGCAATTAAAGCACCCTTGATTCGAATTAAGGCAGGCTGGTCGGATGTCGCTACGATAACAACGGAGCGAGCTAACCCTTCGGGACCTAAGTCACGCTCAATGAAATCGAGAACCTCTCTCCCCCGCTCACCGATAAGGGCGATAACATTAACATCCGCTGAAGTATTTCTGGCGATCATGCCCATCAGCGTACTCTTACCGACACCGGATCCGGCAAAAATACCGACCCGCTGGCCTTTGCCAATCGTTAAAAGTCCGTCGATACATCGGACACCGACGCTAATCGGCTCAAGCACGCGTGGCCTTTTCAACGGATTACTCGGCGAATTGTTCGTCGAATACTGGCTCATCCTAGAGGGAAGAAAGGTCCCGTCCAAGGGTTGTCCGAGCCCGTCCAGAACTTTGCCAAGCAGCTCGTGACCTACTTGAACCGTGAGCGGCTTGCCTGTACCGACAACATCACAGCCCGGCCCGATTGAATCCAATTCACCAAGGGGCATGAGAATGACCTTGTTGTTCTTGAAGCCGACAACCTCCGCCTTCAGTGGTTGACTGGACTTGAATGGGTAGATGTAGCATACATCACCGATGCTGGCATCCGGCCCTTCGGATTCTACGGTCAATCCAATAACCTGTGTTACTTTGCCGTTAACTCGAATCGGGTCTACCTGCCGCAATTGCTCCAAAAATTTGGCTGCGTTCGGCACCTGATTCATGCTCATCCCTCGTTTCGATTAGCTAGCTGTCTGAGTGCCGACTTTATTTCCTTCAGCTGTGTATCGATTCTCGCATCAATACTGCCGAAGGACGAGCGAACGACACAACCGTGATCCGTTACCGACGGGTCAGGAATAATCTGGAGCTCCGCTTGGGAATCGATATGAAGCAGCAGCTCTTCTCTCGCATCCTGGATGTAAGTAAAGTGGGCCGCTGATACACACAAGGTAATGATTCCTTTTTCCCGGCGCCGGGCAAGTACGCCTTGGATCAGCTCGATAACCCAGCCGGATTCGATAGTTAGCTGATGGCCGATGATCTTCTCCGCAATGGCTGTGCTAAGATCAATTAAGAACGGTTCCGATTCTTGAATGATCTGCTGTTTGAGTACATAGGACTGCTCTAATACTTGGGCCGCCTCTTGAAGCATGCCTTGGTATTGCTCGCGAATTTGTTCTTCAGCTTGACGCAGCCCGTCTTCATAGCCTTGCTGAAACCCGTCTTGCCTTGCTTGAGCGAATAAGTCTTGATCCTGAGTTCTGCGCTCGCTCCACCATTGTTCAATTTCTGCTTGAGCCTGCTCCTTAACGGCAGCAGCCTCCTCCATAGCAAGTCGTACCTGTTCTTCAGCAAACGATTCGGCATCCTGCAAAATTTGATTTTTCAGTTCATTCGCTTCATTGATCTGCTGTTGGTATTCTTCCGACGTCCCGTCCTCAATGGATTCTTCTTCCGGCATAACAAAGGCAGGGCTCGGAGGTGCCTCGACGATCTTCGTGTCTTCTAATGAAACGTATTGAAAATACTTGATGACATTAGACAACGATATCATCTCCTCCGCCGCGGGCGATGATGATTTCACCGGATTCTTCCAAACGACGAATAGTTGCTACGATGCGGGTCTGCGCTTCCTCTACATCTCTCAAGCGTACCGGGCCCATAAATTCCATTTCTTCCCGGAATGATTCAGCCATCCGCTTGGACATATTCTTGAAGATCGCTTCGCGAACCTCTTCACTCGCTACCTTCAGAGCAAGCTGAAGATCGGCGTTCTCGATATCCCGAATAATCCGCTGAATCGAACGATTATCAATGTTAACAATGTCTTCGAAGACAAACATTCTCTTCTTGATCTCTTCCGCAAGCTCCGGATCCTGAATTTCAAGGGAATCCAGAATGGTGCGCTCTGTCCCGCGGTCAACACCGTTCAAAATTTGAACGATGGAGGTAATACCCCCGGCATTCGTATAATCTTGCGTCACCGTTGAGGACAGCTTTTGTTCAAGCACCCGTTCTACTTGACTTATCACCTCAGGCGATGTGCTGTCCATCAGGGCAATACGTTTCGCTACGTCAGCCTGCTTGTCCTGAGGCAGCGATGACAAAATGATAGAAGCTTGCTCGGGCTGAAGGTAGGCGAGCACTAAAGCGATTGTCTGCGAATTTTCATTCTGTATAAAGTTTAAAATTTGCGCCGGATCCGCTTTACGAGCAAAATCAAAAGGGCGAACCTGGAGGGTGGCCGTCAGACGGTTAATAATATCAAGCGCCTTCTGCGAACCGAGGGCTTTCTCCAGAATGTCCTTTGCGTACGAAATGCCGCCTTGCGATATGAATTCCTGCGCCAAACAAATTTGATGGAATTCAGCCATAATGGCTTCCTTCTCTGAGTTATCCACCTTACGGACATTCGCTATCTCCAGCGTTAGCTGCTCAATCTCCTCATCCCGCAAGTGCTTGAAGATTTGTGCGGATACCTCCGGACCTAAGCTGATAAGCAGAATAGCGGCCTTCTGACGACCGGATAAACCGGATTGCAGCACTTTAGCCAAGCGAGCTCACCCCTATTCTTCTACTAACCAAGTACGCAGCAGATTGACGAATTCCTCCGGCTTTCGCTTGGCGAGCTGTTCCAGCTGTTTACGTACTTGATTTTCATTATTCACATTATCGATATCAATGGTTGGGAACTCAACCTTCGGCGCTTCGGAAGCCGCCAGCATTTCTTCCTCGAGCTCCTCCGCGCGTTGTTTGCGGCGGCGAACCATCCAGAATGCGCCACCGGCAAGCAAGGCCAGTGCCAAACCGCCCAATGCCCCGTAAAGCAGCATCTGATTTGTGCTTGTCGCTTGATTTTCCGCTGTTCGAGCAAAGGTATGCGGGAAAACGGTAACTTTTTTGGCAATGTCATCGTCAGTAGGAGCAGGACGGTTATCGGCCAGCGCCGCACGAACCACGTTAACCAGAATTTGACGAACGGCTTCCGTCGTCTCCGGCGTAAGCGACGCAGGATCCGCAGGATTCGGTGGTTCAATACCGACATTAATGGTTAAATCTCTTACAACCCATGGTGTAAGCTCAATTTCGTTCTTGATGCGGTTCACTTCCAGGTTGACGGTCCGGCTCAGTTCTTCGGAATTCGATTTTCCGGTGTTGCTAGCGCCGGGATAGCCCGGTACGTCCGTTTGACCGGTACCCGGAACGCCGCCAGTCTGACCGCCTCCATCGCTTGAATAGTTTTTGGAAATTTCCTGCAGCGATATTTCCAGTCCTTTTTGGTCGACTTGGTTAGGAGCTGTAACAAGCTGCTCGGTCTTTCTTGTCTGATCAAAATTTATCGTAGAGAATACACTTACAATAACTTTGTCCCTGCCGAGAATGGTACCGAGCATTTGCTGTACGTTCCGCTGAACATCCAAGCGGAATTGATTGTTGATGTCAAAATGCTCTTTTGCGCGGTTGCCTGAAGTGATTGATGCGCCGCCCTTCGAATATTCGAGCGGGTCGCCATTCTGATCGGTAATCGTAATGTTCTCAACCGGCAAATCGGTTCGGCTGTGAGATACCAGTCGGTACATTGAATCAATTTTCGCTTGATCCAGCTGATAGCCTGGTTTCAGATTGACGACAACCGAGGCCGAAGCTTTAGGTTGGTCACCGCTTCGAAGAAATAAGCTTTTCTCCGGCAAGCTGATTAAGACCTTGGAGCTGTTTACTGCACTGTTGGCATTGATCAGCTGTTGAAGCTCGCCTTGTACAGCATTTACGTATTTTACATCGAACTCGCGGTCGGTCGTTCCGAAAGTGCTGCTTTCGTTAAAAGCTCCGAATCCGACATTACCCGATTTATTCAAGCCCTGCGACTCGACTGCCAGCTTAACGCTTGCCACCTCGCTGCGAGGCACTCCGATGCTCTTGCCGTCTTCACTTAGCTGGTAAGGAATTTTGGCTCCGTCCAGATAGCCCTTAATTGCCGCTGCATCGCCTGGCTGTAAATTTGTATAAGCTAGAGCGTATTCCGTCTTCGAAAAATTATAGCTAATCACACCCACGGTTAGAAGCAATATGACAATTGTGGCTGCGAACGTAATTTTTTGCGCTTTGCTAAACTGACTCCAGTACTGTTTCACCCGGTTCCAATACTGGACAACATTCTCGTTCACTATTTCACCCCATCCGATCGACTGAAGCTAAGATTCATTCAAGTTAGACCTGCATTCTCATAATTTCCTGATAGGCTTCGATCATCTTGTTGCGTACCTGAACCGTTAGCTGCAGTCCAAGGGATGCTTTTTCTGAAGTGAGCACCACTTGGTGCACGTCGGAAATTTCGCCCCTTACAAATTTCTGATTAACGTCATCAACAGCCTGTTGCTGTTCATTCAAGTTCGTGATAGCCTCATTCAAAAAACGCCCGAATTGCTCCGAAACCTCTGCCGGACTTGCCGTCTTAGGCTGCACCGAGGCTACCGTCTTCAGCGGCTGCATGCTTACCTTGTCAATCATTTAAAACTTGCCCCTCTCAATCTTGTCTATTATCTTCCAATTTCCAGAGCCTTCGTAATCAGACTCTTGGAAGCATTCAACGCCGTAACGTTAGCTTCATAAGAACGGGTAGCTGAAATCATATCGACCATTTCCTTAAGCACATCCACATTCGGCAGCATTACAAAGCCATTCTCATCCGCATCGGGATGCGTCGGATTGTAGACCTGCTTAAAGGGAGAAGTATCTTCTATCACCCTGGTGACACGAACACCTTCTCCTGCTCCGCCGTTCTGCGCATTCTGCAGGGCCTGAGCGAACGTCTGCTGCTTAGGCTCGAGAGTAACGAGCTTTCTTTGGTACGGAACCCATTTCCCATTGACAAGCTGTGCTCTTGTCGAATCCGCATTGGCGATATTGGAAGATATGACATCCATACGAAACCGCTGCGCCGTTAATGCGGAAGAGCTGATATCAAATCCATTGGTCAATCTCATCTATTATCAACCCCTCCCGTCGATCACGGTTCTCAGTTTCTTCAATTCCCCGTTAACCTGCTGTACCATTACGTTATATCGAAGCTGGTTTTTGGCCATCAGCGACATCTCGTAATCAATGTCCACGTTGTTTAAATTGTTGTTGATAGCCGTACTATTGTCCTGAATCACCTGAGGCATCGGCCGAGCCGGCTTTCCAATCTCGAAGTGCCTCGGATCCGTTCGATATCCTTGAACGGCAGGTCCCTGGAGCTCCTGTTGAAGAAGTTCCTCGAACTTCACCTCTGACCTTTTAAAGTAAGGCGTGTCGATATTTGCGACATTATCTGCAATTACCTTCTGACGCAGAGTTGCAGCATCCAATGAACGCTCCAGCATATCAAATCCTGGCTTATTAAATACATACATGATGGATATCCTACTTTCGTATAGATATGTAAGATAGATATTCAACAAGCTATGCAGAATATCCTCCTTCGTTCGACATTTTCGCTGAAAAAAAATATAACAACGCTGGCATATTATGTAGTTACGTGGAACTATTCCTATATTGGAGAATGTCGACAAATAATACAATAAGAAAAAAGCCCTATATTTTTGAAATATAGGACTACTTCTTAAAAATTTTTGATTAATTTTCTTTATTTCACGCTTTGAATTCCTTGGAGCAGCTGATCGTTCAGAACGCGAATATAAGTTCCCTTCATTCCGAGAGAACGGGTTTCTATGACCCCAGCGCTTTCCAGCTTCCGCAGCGCGTTCACTATCACGGAGCGGGTTATGCCAACACGATCTGCAATTTTACTGGCAACCAATAGACCTTCCATGCCATCCAATTGCTCGAAAATATGCTCAACCGCCTCCAGCTCGCTGAATGAAAGCGAACCCACAGCGACCTGCACCACCGCCTTGCCGCGGGCTTCGATTTCGATCTGCTCTGCCTTCTCCCTCAAAATTTCCATCGCTACGACAGTGGAGCCATACTCCGCCAGAACCAGATCGTCATCAATGAAATCGTTCCCTGATTTTGTTAAAATGAGTGTGCCAAGACGCTCGCCGCCCCCAATGATCGGCACAATCGTTATATGAAAGCCTTCTTCGGATCCATGCTCGCCAAACACATCAAACTCGCTTCCCGCCTCAAGATTGGAAGACGTCTCTTCCACTTTGAGGAGGAGCTGGTTATAGTCCGCCGGAAATCGATTTTCCTGAAGATGCGGGTTTGGCTCAAACTCGAAGGCCGATTCCCGGGAACGTGCGCTCCCGAGAATTTTCCCTTTGCGGCTCACTACATAAATATCCGCAGCAAGGATATCGCTTAGCACTGCGGCCATATCCATAAAGCTGACGGGATTGCCTGCTTCCTTCTGCAGCAGCTTGTTTAACCTTCTTGTCTTCATTAATAATGTCATGGCGGAAGCCCCCCGGTTTCGTAAACATGGAAAACGACCGGTTAAGAAAAGCCTTTATCGAAGCCCTTTCAAACAAGTTTCTGAGTGTCTGCGAGGATGCTTTTCTTGAAATCCCAGTAACATTCATCCGGTGCTACAAAATGTATTGACTCAAATCGCGATTTTGCACAATGTCCGACAGCTTCTCCCGAACATATTCCGGAGTAATGACGATTTGTTCCAGCGTGATCTCAGGTGCCTCAAAGGAGAGGTCCTCGAGCAGCTTTTCCAGAATCGTGTGAAGGCGGCGTGCGCCGATATTATCCGTATTTTGATTGACCTCAGCGGCAATCTTGGCGATTTCCTCGATGGCTGCATCGGAGAATTCCACTTCGATGCCCTCGGTTTCCAGTAATGCGGTATATTGCTTGGTTAAAGCGTTCTGCGGTTCTTTGAGAATAAGCACAAAGTCTTGCTGGGATAAGCTGCTGAGCTCGACCCGAATCGGGAAGCGCCCCTGAAGCTCCGGTATTAAATCGGACGGCTTGGCAATATGGAATGCCCCTGCGGCAACGAACAAGATGTAGTCGGTTTTTACCGGACCGTATTTTGTCATGATGGTAGAGCCCTCAACGATAGGCAAAATGTCACGCTGAACGCCTTCTCGAGATACGTCCGGTCCGCCGCCTCTGCCGGAGCTCGCAATTTTGTCGATCTCATCGATGAAAATGATCCCGAGCTGCTCGGCACGCTTCACTGCCTCTTGAATCACTTCGTCCATATCCAGCAGCTTCTGAGCCTCTTCCTGTGTCAGCACCTTGCGCGCTTCCTTAATCGGCAGCTTACGCTTCTTGGTTTTTTTCGGAAGCAGCGATCCGAACAGCTCCTGCATATTCATGCCGGCTTGTTCGTTTCCTTGACCGGCCAGCATATCAAGCATCGAAGGGGAGCTGTCCTCTACCTCAATTTCAATTACCTGATTCTCCAGCTCGCCGCGCTGCAGCTGTGCCTTCATTTCTTGCTTGCGGGCCGTAATATAGGAATCGGACGGCTGATCTGCCGGTTCCTGCTGCTGATTGCCTGCGTTGCCGAACAGCATCTCGAATGGGTTCTTTTGCCCGCGCTGCTTGGATGGGGTCGGCACAAGAATATCCACAATCCGCTCATTGGCCAGCTGCTCAGCGCGATCCTTTACCTTCTCCGCCTTCTCCGCCTTCACCATACGAATGGCGGTCTCCACCAAGTCTCGCACCATGGATTCAACATCCCGGCCAACGTAACCAACCTCGGTAAACTTGGTTGCCTCTACCTTAATGAAAGGAGCATTGACCAGCTTCGCTAATCTGCGCGCGATTTCCGTCTTACCGACACCCGTAGGTCCGATCATTAATATATTTTTTGGAACGATCTCATCACGGATTGTTTCGTCCAGCAGACTACGGCGGTATCGGTTACGCAGTGCAACCGCTACTGACTTCTTCGCTTTCTTCTGTCCGACAATGTACTTATCAAGCTCGGCAACGATTTCCCTAGGGGTGAGTGATACCTGCTTCAACACGCATAACCTCCCTTATTCGATCTCTTCGACAATGATGTTATGGTTCGTAAACACACAAATTTCGGCAGCCATGGTCAGTGCAGCATGAGCGATTTCCTTCGCTGACATTTGTGGAGCGTAGCGGTGTAAAGCACGTCCAGCGGCCAAAGCGAAGCTGCCACCGGATCCGATCGCCAAAATCCCGTCATCCGGCTCGATAATTTCACCGTTTCCTGAGATTAACAGCAAATTGTGCTGATCCATCACGATCATCATAGCCTCAAGCCGACGCAGTACCCGGTCGGAGCGCCAATCCTTGGCCAGCTCCACTGCGGAGCGCTGAAGATTGCCCTGATGCTCCTCCAGCTTGGACTCGAATTTCTCAAAAAGTGTGATGGCGTCAGCCACGGAGCCTGCGAAGCCGGCAACCACTTTGCCGCGATACAAGCGTCGCACCTTTTTGGCTTGACTCTTCATCACCATACTGTTCCCAAAGGTTACTTGCCCGTCTCCGGCAATGGCCCCTTTGCCTTCGTGCCGAATGGCGAATATGGTCGTAGCGTGAAAGGTTTGTTCCATAGCCTCTTCCTCCTCCATTCATGACGAAAACTAAGCCTGCTATCTGCTTAGTTCCCGAAGGTTTAAGCTCTTGGGTGAGCCCGATTATAGACGGATTGCAGCTGATCTCTTGTCACATGAGTATAGATCTGGGTAGTCGATACATTCACATGGCCCAGAAGCTCCTGAACGATCCGAAGATCAGCCCCGGCTTCCAGCATATGGGTGGCGAATGTATGACGAAGCGTATGCGGACTAATCGAACGGGCGCCGGCCATCGTTTGGATATATTTATCAACAATTCTCCGGACGCTGCGGTCCGTCAATCTCGTTCCGGTATAATTTACGAACAAGGCTTGCTCCGACACATCCTTGCAAAGCTTGGAACGACCTTCCTCTATATACCGCTTCAAAGATCGTAAGGACATTTCCCCCAAAGGCACATAACGCTCCTTAGTGCCCTTTCCCATGACTAGCGCAATCCCATTATGTATATCGACGGACCTCAAATTAAGACCTGTCAGTTCACTTACACGTATGCCCGATGCATACAACGTTTCAAATATGGCTTGATCCCTCATCCCGAGCGGATCGGTAACGTCCGGAGCCTTAAGCAGCTGCTCCACTTCTTCAAGATACATAAATTTGGGTAGTCGTTTGTCAAGCTTTGGGGTTTTGATATAAAGAAACGGACTTGTCTCTATGTAGCCTTCCCTGACAAGATATAAATAGAAGGAACGCAGAGCGGATATTTTTCTGGAGACACTTCGTTTTGCATAATCGTTTGCCATAAGCGAGGCCAAGTAGGAACGGACCGTTAAATAAGAAACAGCAGCAAAATCATCGATTTGTTGCTGCCTCAAATAATCGGCGAACTGCTGGATATCATTAGCATAGTTTTGCAGAGTAAGCGATGAGCTGCTCTTCTCAACAGACATGTATCGAAGATAGCCATCGACCCAATGATCGTTCTTCACCGGCTGTCCCCCTTCAAGGCTTTGCAATAGTTCGCTTATGCTAACCATACAAAGCCTTTCTCATCGTACCATAGGGACGAATTTATTTACAAGTTAAATTGTATTGATTTTGAGAAAAATTCTGAATTTTCTCAATTGCGCGCATTGCGATTTTTTCATTCTTAAGCTTTTTGTTCTTGATTTTCTCGTCAAGCGGCGGAAACAACCCGAAATTGGCATTCATCGGTTGGAAATGTTTAAAGTCCGCGGTCGTAATATAGTTCGCCATACTGCCCAAGGTTGTATCCGGAGGGAACAAGACCAGTTCCTCCCCTTTAGCAAATCGCGCAGCGTTCATACCGGCAATCAGACCGGAGGCTGCGGATTCGACATAGCCTTCTACACCCGTCATTTGCCCAGCGAAGAACAAATTGTCCCTTCCTTGAAACTGATAGGTCGGACGAAGGAGCTTGGGGGAATTAATGAAGGTATTGCGGTGCATCACGCCGTACCGTACGAATTCCGCATTCTCTAAGCCCGGAATCAAGGAAAATACGCGCTTCTGCTCGCCCCACTTCAGATGGGTTTGAAAGCCTACCAGATTGTACAACGTGCCCGCTGCATTATCCTGTCGCAATTGAACTACAGCATACGGTAAGGTACCCGTGTGCGGGTTGACAAGTCCTACTGGCTTCATCGGACCGAATAATGCCGTTTGCTTGCCTCGCTTCATCATGACCTCGATCGGCATACAGCCTTCGAAGTAGATTTCCTTCTCGAACTCCTTTATCGGAGCCGCTTCGGCCGAGATGATCGCTTCATAAAAGACATTGAATTCTTCTTCGGTCATCGGACAGTTCAGATAGGCTGCCTCGCCTTTGTCATAACGTGAAGCGAGGTATACCTTGTCCATATCGATCGAGTCCTTCTCTACAATCGGCGCTGCAGCATCGTAGAAGTAAAGGTAATCCTCGCCCGTTAATTCCTGCAGATGCTTTGACAGCGCAGGAGAGGTGAGCGGCCCGGTAGCAACGACTGTAATTCCGTCAGGAAGCGATTCCAGCTCCTCGTTGCGCACCTCGATCAACGGATGGTTCCTCAGAATGGATGTTACCTCTCCCGAAAAACCGTCCCGATCCACCGCCAAAGCACCGCCAGCAGGCACCGCATGCTTATCCGCCGCTCGCATAATCAGCGAATTGAGCATCCGCATCTCTTCCTTCAACACGCCCACGGCATTCGTGAGTCCGTTTGCACGAAGCGAATTGCTGCAGACCAGTTCAGCGAACTTGTCCGAAATATGGGCCGGCGTCTTCTTCTCAGGACGCATTTCATATAAAACGACCGGAACCCCTTGGCTGGCAATTTGCCAGGCAGCTTCGCTGCCAGCCAAACCGGCTCCGATGACTGTAACCTTCGGTGTATCTGTCAAGATGCGCACTCCCTATACTTAAGTTTACTCCTCGATTGACTCCAGATCGTCGTCTTTGGCTTCTTCTTTATAATCACACTGGACGCATTGGATGAATGTGCCCGATTTATTCCGCTTCTCCACCGCCAGCGCTCCGCACTTCGGACACGGCTTCTCCGCCGGTTTATCCCAGGATACGAATTCACAGCCTGGATACTTGTCACAGCCATAGAAGATGCGTCCTTTTTTGCTTCGTCGCTCGATGATTTTCCCTTCCTTGCAGGTCGGGCAGGACACGCCGATATCTTTGACGATCGGCCTCGTATTTCGGCAGTCCGGAAACCCGGAGCAGGCTAGAAACTTGCCGAAGCGACCCATTTTATATACAAAATGGCTTCCGCACTTCTCGCAAATTTCGTCCGATACCTCATCCTGGATTTCAATCTTCTCCATCTCTTCTTCCGCGACCTCAAGCCGTTTCTCGAACGATTGATAGAACGAATCAAGCACCTTAACCCAGTCTTGGCTTCCTTCCTCAATATGGTCGAGCTCCTCCTCCATCTGAGCCGTAAATTCTACGTCCAGAATTTCAGGGAAAAATTCGATCATTTGCTGGATGACCAGCTCACCGAGCTCGGTAGGAACGAACTTCTTCTCCTCAATCGCTACATAGCCGCGCTTTTGGATCGTTTCGAGTGTGGGAGCATACGTACTCGGGCGCCCGATTCCCATCTCTTCCAGCGCTTTTACCAGACGTGCCTCGGTATATCTCGGAGGAGGCTGAGTAAAATGCTGCTTCGGATCAATCGTTTTCGTTTTTACCTTATCGCCTTGCTTGAGAGGAGGCAAAAACTTCTCGTCATCCGTCGTTTCGTCGTCACTGCCTTCAACATAGACCTTCATAAAACCGTGGAACTTCACCTTCGAACCGACCGCACGGAAGGTTGTTGTCGCCGCGGCAATATCCACCGTCATTGTATCCAAAATAGCCGAAGCCATCTGACTTGCCAGAAATCGTTCCCATATCAGCTTGTACAGACGGAATTGATCTCGGCTTAAATACTCCTTGATCTGGTCAGGCTCCCGCAGCACCGAGCTGGGACGAATGGCTTCATGCGCATCCTGTGCGTTGGCATTTTTCTTTACATATTGCCGCGGCGTCTCGGGATAAAAATTGCTTCCGAATTTGCCTACGATATAATCTTTGGCTTCCTCTTGAGCAACCGGCGAAATTCGTGTCGAATCCGTACGCATGTAGGTGATCAAACCTACGGTTCCCTCACTCCCGAGATCAATCCCCTCGTACAGCTGCTGAGCGACGGACATCGTCTTGGCGGCCCTGAAATTGAGCTTTCGCGCCGCTTCTTGCTGCATGGAGCTTGTGATGAACGGCGGCGAAGGATTGCGCAGACGCTCTTTCTCTCTCACTTCATTCACAACGAAATCGGCCTTAGCAATGGCAGCCAGTATTTCATTGACTTCAGCTTGGTTCGAAAGCTCCTTCTTCTCCCCGCGAAGACTATGAAACTTGGCTTCAAATTCCGTTGTGCCGGCGATCAGCTTCGCCGTGATCGTCCAGTATTCTTCAGGTACGAACGCGTTGATCTCATTCTCGCGATCGTAAATGAGCTTCACAGCGACCGATTGCACGCGGCCTGCGGATAATCCCTTCTTTACCTTTTTCCAAAGCAGCGGGCTGATCTTGTAGCCTACCAGCCGATCCAGGATCCGGCGAGCCTGCTGAGCGTTTACCAAGTCGAGGTTAATCTTGCGCGGTGTTTTGAATGCATCCTTCACCGCTTGCTTCGTAATTTCGTTAAATACGACACGGCAAGGCTCCGTATCTGAAACATCCAAATAATGCGCCAAATGCCAAGCGATCGCTTCCCCTTCGCGATCAGGGTCAGCCGCCAGATAAATTTTTTTCACTTTTTTACTGGCATCCTTCAGCTCTTTGAGAACAGAGCCCTTACCGCGGATAGTGATATACTTCGGCTCGAAGTTTTTCTTTATTTCGACCCCAATTTGACTTTTCGGCAAATCCCGGATATGCCCCATGGAGGCTTTGACGATGTATTTGCTGCCCAAGTATTTGCTGATCGTTTTGGCTTTTGCGGGTGACTCCACAATGACTAACGAATCGGCCATAGTCGTCCTTCCCCCTTCAACAAGTATGAATATGTATAATCATCATCAAGGTATTGTGTAGACTGAACCTGGGAGCTCGACGATACGTTTTTTCAATTGTAAATTTAACAGAACTGAATGCAAAAGTCCAAAGGTAAATTGACTTTGCAGCAGCAGCTCGTCGATATGACAGGATCGAAAGGTGAGAATGTCGATTATTTTTTGCTCCTGGTGCGTCAATGGATCCAGCTGTCGATTACGATTAATGTATGCCGATTCATCCAAGGATATCCGGTGTGCATACTCCTCCACAATGTCCTTTGCACAGGTGACCAGCTTGGCACCCTGCTTCAAGAGTGCTAATGTGCCTTGACTCTTGGGTGATGTAATCGGCCCCGGTACGGCGAACACATCTCTTGATTCCTCCAGCGCCTGATCCATGGTAATTAATGAGCCGCTCTTTAGGGCAGCCTCTACTACCACGACCCCCAAGCTTAGGCCGGCAATGATTCGGTTGCGCTGTGGAAATAAACCGGGGCGCGGCTTTGTGCCGAACGGATACTCGGATACAATAAGCCCCTGAGCTCCTACTCGTTCAAACAAACGTTTGTTTTCCTGTGGGTAAATCTGATCGATCCCGCAGCCTAACACACCGATCGTGCTTCCCTTCTGTCTTAACGCCCCTTCATGCGAAGCGCTATCAATCCCCCGGGCAAGGCCGCTTACGACACATAAGCCGGCAGCAGATAGGGCTTCAGCCAAGTCTTCCGCCGTTCTCTTGCCATAGGCGGTAGGTGTACGCGTGCCGACCATTCCGATACACGGCAGCTGCAGATAGTCCGGCTCGCCTTTGTAGTAAAGCACCCACGGCGGCTGTGCCGTATGCTTCAGCAGGACCGGGTAATGATCGTCCCACAGGGTAAGCATGCCTATGCCTCGATCCTCATATTGCTGCAGGAGCCGAGCATATTTCTTATCGTCTAATGACTGCAGGAGGTGCGTAAGCTGAGCTGCCTTTTTCTGCGAAAATCCCGTCAATTCAAAGTCCTGCTCATTCCATTCCAGCACTTCCGTCAGTTCCGGATGGATGATAAGCAGCTGCTGAATCGTCTTCCAGCCGATTCCTTCGGTCTCATGTAAAGCGATTAGAATACTGCGGTTATCCATATTAGTATATATCCTCCTTTGTCAAGAAACAACTTTGTCCCTTCGCGCCAGAAAAACAAAAAGCCTCTCCACTCGCCGCTTGGCGAAATAGAGAGGCTTCTTGCCTATCTCATTGCATATTTGCTCTATATAATAGAAGCAATTATTTTTTAGTGATGCACTTCTCCAGCAAACCCTTCTCTTCGAGCACGCTCACAAGAGTAGAGCCCATTTCGGAAGGTGTAGGAGCTACTTTAATGCCGCAACGCTCCATTGTAGCGACTTTCTCAGCCGCTGTACCTTTACCGCCGGAAATGATGGCGCCCGCATGACCCATACGCTTTCCTGGAGGCGCCGTTTGACCGCCGATGAAGCCGACAACCGGCTTCTTCATGTTCGCTGCGATCCATTCTGCCGCTTCTTCTTCTGCCGTTCCGCCGATTTCACCGATCATGATCACCGCATAGGTATCAGGATCTTCGTTGAACAGCTTCAGAATATCGATAAACTCGGAGCCCTTCACCGGGTCTCCGCCGATACCTACTGCGGAGGATTGGCCGATGCCGCGAGTGGACAGCTGATGAACGGCTTCGTAAGTCAATGTTCCGCTTCGGGATACGACACCAACATGACCAGGCGTGTGGATATAGCCCGGCATGATGCCGATTTTGCATTCGCCCGGTGTGATCACGCCAGGGCAGTTCGGCCCGATCAGACGGGAGCTTTTGCCTTCCATATAACGAGAAACCTTCACCATATCAAGTACAGGGATACCCTCTGTGATACAGATGATCAGCTCGATCTCTGCATCTACAGCTTCCATGATCGCATCCGCTGCAAAAGCCGGCGGAACATAAATAACGGAAGCCGTTGCACCCGTAGCTTTCTTCGCGTCAGCAACGGTATTGAAAACAGGAAGGGACTTAACTTCGCCGTTCTCAAGCGTAATATCAATGTTTGTACCGCCCTTGCCCGGAGTTACGCCGCCAACCATTTGAGTGCCGTAGTCGAGGCCGCCCTTGGTGTGGAACATACCTACAGAGCCGGTGATCCCTTGCGTGATAACCTTTGTATTTTTATTTACTAAGATACTCATTTGTATAGTTCACATCCCCTGATATTAGTCGTATTACTTCACGAGAGCGACGATCTTCTGTGCACCGTCAGCCATGGAATCCGCAGCGACAATGTTCAAGCCGGATTCGTTCAGGATTTTTTTGCCGAGCTCCACGTTTGTACCTTCCAAACGCACAACCAGCGGACGATCCAGACCGATTTGCTTCGCAGCTTCAACAACACCGTTCGCAATAACATCGCACTTCATGATGCCTCCGAAGATGTTAACGAAAATACCTTTTACGTTCGCATCGGACAAAATGATTTTGAACGCTTCGGTAACCTTTTCTGTCGTCGCACCGCCCCCTACATCAAGGAAGTTCGCCGGTTCGCCGCCGTAATATTTGATAATATCCATAGTTGCCATCGCGAGTCCTGCGCCGTTAACCATACAGCCGATGTTTCCATCGAGTGCGATATAGCTCAGGTCGAACTTGGACGCTTCGATTTCCTTTTCATCTTCTTCATCCAGGTCGCGCAGCTCAAGAATGTCCTTATGACGGAACAATGCGTTGGAATCGAAGTTCAGCTTCGCATCCAATGCCATTACGTTGCCGTCGCCGGTTACAACGAGCGGGTTGATCTCAGCGATAGAACAATCCTTCTCTACAAAAGCGCTGTAAAGAGCCATCATGAACTTCACAGCCTTGTTGACCAGCTCGTTAGGGATGTTGATGGCATAAGCAAGCTTGCGCGCTTGGAACGCTTGCAGACCGATGGCAGGATCGATCACTTCTTTGAAGATTTTCTCAGGCGTATGATGCGCCACTTCTTCAATTTCCGTACCGCCCTCTTCGGAAGCCATCATCACCACGCGTCCGGTGCCGCGGTCCACGACAACGCCCACATAGTACTCTTTCTTAATATCGCAGCCCTGCTCGATCAGCAGACGCTTCACTTCTTTACCTTCCGGACCCGTTTGGTGAGTCACGAGAACCTTACCTAGGATTTCGCCGGCATATGTACGAACTTCATCAAGGCTTTTCGCAACCTTAACGCCGCCTGCCTTACCGCGACCCCCGGCATGGATCTGTGCTTTTACGACGACAACCGGCGTTCCCAGTGCCTTCGCCGCTTCAACCGCTTCATCCACGGAAAAAGCTACTTTACCTTCCGGTACGGCTACTCCGTACTGCTTCAGTACTGCTTTGCCTTGGTACTCATGGATATTCATTGAGCAAAATCCTCCTATCAGTTATAGCTTGCTATATGGATCCGATGCCGGCCATGCAGGACGGAATCGTTCGCAAACAGGCGATGCGGCGTGTATAAAGGAACCGGCAATACCGTCCTTCATAGCTTGAGCTAGGGTTGTCCAGAAGATACCCTTTATCTGCCTTCACCTCAAAACCTTTACCATTGTAACACTTTTTATCGACGGTTTCCTCATCTTTTCGGCAGGAAGTTTTTAAATTCTTATTAATCTTTTTTATTCACCTGAAAAAAAATGCGTATCTTACATGCAAAACAGATGTCAAAACAAAAGCGCATTTCTCCCCTGCAAGGAAAATATGCGCTGTCGTATAAGGTTGTGCGGCTTGTTATTGATACGAAATTGGCTGCGTCTGGGTCATCACCCGGGGCTCGCGTTCCGCCTGTTTAATGAACCTCAGCTCATTTCCGGTAAAGCTGCAAACCTGACATTGTATGGTGGGCTCGGCCTCCGGCAGCTCATCCGGTTCTCCGACCTCCTGCACGGCCCCTGTAACGGCGTCCTTCAGAAAGCGTCTCGAAAAGCTGGAAATCATACTGAATTTGACCCGGTTGGACCGGCAATTCGGACAAAAGTACGGTTTTTCCTGCATAATCTTCTCACTTCATTCTTAGGCTTTCCTGTAATCACGATGAATATCCACAAACATCCGACTCATTCCATGTATTGCCAAAAGCAGCATCCAGCATGTAAAATGAAGTTATCTTATACGATCAACGGCGATAAGGAAGCACCTTTGCCTAGGACTAGATTATCCGGGGGGAAGGTGTTTTTTTGTTATGTATGGAAAAGTAATCAGTGCTTGCTTGCACGGAGTAGACGGGAAACTGGTTGAGGTAGAGGTCGACCTCAGCAATGGTTTGCCCGTGATGAATATCGTCGGACTGCCGGACAGCGCCATTAAAGAATCCATGGAAAGAGTGCGTGCCGCCGTAAAAAATTGCGGGTTTACGTTTCCCCTCCAACGGATCACGGTGAATCTCGCCCCTGCAGACGTTCGGAAGGAAGGAGCCTCCTTCGACCTGGCCATTGCGCTGGGGCTTTTGATCACGAGCGGACAGCTTCCGGAAGAGGATTGGAAGGATACTATGGTATTGGGAGAGCTGGCGTTAGACGGATCCATCCGACCTGTGCCGGGTGTTCTCTCCATGCTCGCCACAGGGCTGGACTACGGTGTCAAACGAGTCCTCGTTCCGGCTCCGAATGCCGACGAGGCCGGATTTGTAGAGGGTATGGAGATCCGGGCCATTTCTCATCTTGCGGAGTTAAAGGGGGGGATTACAGGGAATTTAATTAATGTACTTAATAATTCATCACATTTATCTTCATCATTCGCGAATCCATTGTCCGATTCCGGTTTAGTTGAGGATTATGCCGATGTTTGCGGCCAGCTTCACGTGAAGCGCGCACTCATGATTTGCGCTGCCGGCATGCACAACCTTCTGTTGATCGGTCCTCCCGGTACGGGTAAAACCATGCTGGCCAAACGACTTCCGACCATTCTCCCGCGGATGAACGATCATGAAGCCCTTGACGTCACGAAAATTTATAGCGCCTCCGGCAAATTTGCCGACCGCAGCCGGCTGATTCGGGAGCGTCCGTTTCGAATGCCTCATCATAGCATCTCAGCAGGCGGACTGATCGGCGGCGGCTCCATCCCCAAACCGGGTGAGGTCAGCCTCGCCCATCGCGGCGTCTTGTTTTTGGATGAGCTGCCGGAGTTCTCCCGCGTTGTGCTGGAGGTTCTCCGTCAGCCGATGGAGGATCGGCGTGTCACGATCGGAAGAGCGCGCGCAGTCTATACGTTTCCCGCTCACTTTTTGTTGGCGGCGTCGATGAATCCCTGCCCTTGCGGCTATTGGGGCGCTGAGACCGAGATTCATTCGTGCACCTGCAGTCCGCTAAAGGTTGCGGGATATCGATCCAAAATCTCCGGTCCTCTGATGGATCGTATTGATCTGCACGTCGAAGTGCCGAGAATCGATTATTCTCAATTGAATCACGGAGAGCAGTTAAGCTCGGCGCAGATGCGGGAGCGGGTGGAAACGGCCCATCTGCTTCAGGAAGATCGATACCGAAACCGGGGGATCCTTTTTAACAGCGAGCTCAGCGGGAAAAGGCTGCGCGAAACGATTCAGCTGGACGTCGCTTCCTCTGCACTGCTGGAACGAACGTTTGAACTACTAGGGCTTAGCGTACGAGCGTATGACCGGATATTGAAGGTGGCCCGGACGATTGCCGATTTGGAATGCAGTGAGAAAGTGGAGGAGGTTCATGTAGCAGAAGCGCTGCAGTACCGTACATTGGATAAAAAGTAAAACCGTTCGATGATGAAATCATTAAAACTTATGCAAAAAAGAAGAGGAAGCTCCTCTTCTTCAGAAGGCACATAAAATGTGATCCAGTTCTTTCAGGTTTCCGTAAGGATCCGTAATGACGGAGATCACATCAAAGCGTGTTTGTTCATTATAAAGACGGTGCTGGTGAAGATAGACCTGGGCTGTCTCCAGCACCTGCCGCTGCTTTTTGGCATCGATGGATTCCTGCGGCGTACCGAAGCGTAATGTCCGACTGCGTGTACGTACTTCGATAAAGACGATGACACCGTCCACTTTGGCGACAATGTCGATTTCTCCCGAGCGAACCCTCCAATTGCGGGCAAGGATGATATAATGCTTCGAGATTAAGTATGCCTCGGCATACTGCTCTCCTGCCGCTCCCAATTGCTTGCGATTTAACGCCGTTTTTTGCTCTGTCATCGGTTTGGTTTCATCCCTTTGGCCCTCTGGTCGGAACGATAGATGAAGCTTAATACCTCCGCCACCAAATGATACAGCTCGGGTGGAATCTCTTGATCCAGATCCAGCTTCGATAATACCTCGACTAAGGAAGCATCCTCTTGAACGGGAACGCCCCCTTCTTTTGCTCTTTGCAAAATGGCATCCGCCATATGCCCCTTTCCCTTAGCCACAACGGTAGGAGCCTTAGAGATATCCGGTGAATATTTCAAGGCTACTGCCTTTTTCATCGGGCTTGGCTGAGGGGTTTGGTTGTTCTTGCTCATAGGCGGATATCCACCCCTTTATACGGCTTTTGGCCGTATACCGCTTGCAGCTGAGCCGCTGCCGAACCAGGCTTAATCGCTGCAGTACTGTTCTCATTCAGCTCCGACAGCCGTTCAGGATAAGGGGTGCATTTCATAGATATGAACTGATAACCGATCGCGGAAAGACCGTTTGCAATCTCTTCCCGGTTGGCTTCCAGCAAATCCGCGAGAAATGGTTGGTCATTATGGACCTGTAGGCTTACGATTTTGTTCACTACCTGCACATCCACCATGGTGTCACCGAGTGATTTCATTTTCAAGTCGAATACCAGCCGGCAATTATCAGCATCCAAGCCGCCTCGACTGCCCTTACGGGATTGAATATGGATCGCGGCCGTTTGTTCACCATTCCCATTAATAAGGGGCACGAACATCGTCACATGTGAAAACATGGAAGAACGGTCGGTATTCAATAGCAGCTGCTGACCGGTTATTTGCTGCAGGGCCTGCTGCGCCGCTTCTTTCAAAGCTGGGGTTACATCGCTTGATTGGCCCAGCTGAAGCAGAAGTCCCTTCAGCGTATCGGCCGCCTTCGACTCTGCGGCTGAAGCATTGCCTTGCATATGGAGCAGCTTGAGGGATTGATGCTCATGGTCAACACCGAGCGCTTTCATCATCCGGCCTAGCCACTGTCCAGGCTCTGCTGCTTCGGGCTGCTGCTGTTGCGTTGGGGCCACCCCCTGCGCTCCTGCTCCCGTGCTGCCGCTCGCTCCCGCCGTCGTCGCCGCTGCGCCAGCTTGCGCTCCTGCTCCCCCGCTGCCGCTCGCTCCCGCCGCCGTCGCCGCTACGCCCGACTGCGCTCCTGCTCCCGTGCTACCGCTCGCTCCCGCCGCCGTCGCCGCTCCGCTAGCCTGCGCACCCGCGCCTGCGCTGCCGCTCGCTCCCGCCGCCGTCGCCGCTCCGCTAGCCTGCGCACCCGCGCCTGCGCTGCCGCTCGCTCCCGCCGTCGGCGTCGCCACTGCGCCCGATTGCGCTCCTGCTCCCGCGCTGCCGCTCGCTCCCGCCGCCGTCGCCGCTCCGCCAGCCTGCGCGCCCGCGCCCGCGCTGCCGCTCGCTCCCGCCGCCGTCGCCGCTACGCTCGCCTGCGCTCCCGTGCCTGCGCTGCCGCTCGCTCCCGCCGCCGCCGCTCCGCCCGACTGCGCTCCTGCTCCCGCGCTGCCGCTCGCTCCCGCCGCCGTCGCCGCTACGCTCGCCTGCGCTCCAGCGCCTGCGCTCCCGCTCGCTCCCGCCGCCGTCGCCGCTAAGCCAGCCTGCGCTCCCGCGCCTGCGCTCCCGCTCGCTCCCGCCGTCGGCGTCGCCACTGCGCCCGATTGCGCTCCTGCTCCCGCGCTGCCGCTCGCTCCCGCCACCGTCGCCGCTCCGCCAGCCTGCGCTCCCGCGCCTGCGCTGCCGCTCGCTCCCGTCGTCGCCGCTCCGCCAGCCTGCGATCCTGCGCCTGCGTTCGTTCCTGGAGGCGTTTCTACCTCCGCTTGAGCTAATAACTGCGCTGAGGCAGCCCGGACTTGTTGTACGAGCGCTTTTACGCCTTCTAGCAGCGCTCTGCTTTCCGGTGTCATTGGCTTCCCGCCGCCAAGCTCCCGCTCAATCGCATCCTCCAGCTGGGTCAAGGTCTCATGTATGGGTTGGCCTTGGATTGCCTGCTTGACCGACAACACCGCCTCCGGCGTTAAGGGCACCCCCTTCTGCATGGCTACTATGCCGGCAGGAAGCCAATCCTCCAAAGGAATCGATGCAGGCATTTGCCCGGCAAGCTGTACGAAAGCTTGCACATTTTCCTTCGTCAGCGCTATTCCCGCCTGATGCAGTGCCTGGACGAGCTGCCGATTCGCAGGCGTATCGCTGATGGCCAATGATTTGATGACATCCGGAAGAGATGAATCCGCAATTTGTACTCCTCCTGAAGCTTCCAAGGGCTTCAAGTTCACTTGACCATTCGCCGATTCCGGCTGTACCTGCAGCATAGTGGATTGCCCCTGCTTCAACGGCGTTTCCAGCCTCGCTCTAACTTGTACCCCCCCAATGTTCATCAGAGCTTCCTGCTCCGGCAAAACCTGAAGGACGACGCCGCGGACTACCTGTCCCGTCTTCAACTCCAGCGACTTAGGCTCAGATGCGTGCACATCACCCATCATCCCGCGAAACAATCCGCCAATATTCATCGTATCCCTCCCTATCCGAAAGAGAAAGCCGGCCTCTACCGACCGGCTTCTCACAAATCTCTTCATACTTTATATCGGCAGTTACCGTCCAAACTTTCATATCTATCCTAAGATCATCCTAAAACAATTCCTGCTGCTCATATTCCGATTCCGCAAGCAGCTTGCGAAGAAACATTTTTCGGTGAAGCGGCGTAGGGCCGAATTCCAAAATTCGCTCTCGATGCATTTTCGTTGCATACCCCTTATGTACTGCAATTCCGTATTCAGGATATTGTTTATCCCAATCCAGGCACATCCGGTCTCTCGTTACCTTAGCAACAATCGAAGCCGCTGCTATCGATTGACTTAAGGCGTCGCCATGAATGACCGCTAGCTGGCGAATCGGTAAATCCACCTTCTCTGCATCCACCAGCAAATAATCCGGGCACTGCTTCAGCTGTTCCACAGCCATTTTCATCGCAAGCCGCGCCGCCTGCTTTATGTTGACACGCTCAATCGTTTGTACATCCATGATCCCTATACCAACAGCTACGGCCTCTCGCAGGACCACCTCATACAATTCGTCCCGTTTTTTTTCAGAAAGCTTCTTCGAATCGTTCACTTCATCTAGGATAAGACCCTCCGGCAAAATTACCGCAGCAGCCACTACATCGCCAAACAAACATCCCCGACCGACCTCGTCCACACCGGCCACCCATTGTCGCCCCTGCGCCCATAGGTCTCTTTCATATTCCAACAAGTCGTCCACCCGCTTTTCTGTCTTTCCATAACCCTTCTCTTAAAAAATCATTATATCTCAGCTCTCCCGGCTTGCCCATAAAAAAATTGCAGATCTGCTGGAGAGTCCTCCCATCAGCAGCGATACGTTCCAACAAACCCCTCTAGATAAACCGTGTATCCTAAGCATCCCTCATCAGCAACGGCTCCCCGGGATACCTCGTTTGCCTGTACTCCTCGTACTTCACGCAATTCGGTACCCGGTATACTCCCCTATTTACGAATGAGGCCGGCTCCCTTCGCTTGTCATTAACTCCATCCATACCGAACCAATACCCATACGATTTCGATCAGCACCAATGCCACAAGCCGGAAAAATGTAATCCATGCTCACCGCTTGTGTCGACGCCCCTTGCGTTCGTGACATAATGGAGCTTTCCTCCAAATCTTTGTCGAGCTGGTTTAACTTACCTGATATAATGTTGAAGCCTCAGGAAGCAATCATTCCGGCTGCCAATATAAGATTTCAAACGATTCCACGAGAAATAACACCATAGCCAATTGGCCCGGTAGAAGACTCTCTCCATCGGTGTGGGCTTTGTTCCGGTAACAACTTTGGAGAAATTTGCCTCGAGATTATCTCAGAATTTGGTAGAAGCTCTAGCCAGGATGCTCTGCACATTATATAATGTAGATATTAATAATGAAACTATGTTTCACTAGTTGAAATTAATAAAAGAGGTGTTAAACATGTCGTTTTCTTTTGAAGGGATTGATCACATTCAGTTAGCTGCACCGGCCGGTGCTGAAGAAGCCGCGCGCGCTTTTTTTACCGGAATTCTCGGCTGGAAGGAGTTACCGAAGCCTGATAAACTGCGTAGTCGCGGTGGTACGTGGTTTCAATGCGGGATACATCAAGTACACCTTGGCATCCAGAAGGACTTCGTCCCAGCCATTAAGGCGCACCCTGCTTTTCTCGTCCGGGACCTCGATGCCCTTCGTTCGCATTTACTTTCCAAGGACGTGCACGTGATCGATGATGAAATGCGTGAGGACGAAGGCATCCTTCGTTTCTATGTGCAGGATCCGTTCGGCAACCGATTGGAGTTTATGGAATACTGCTAAGACTCTTTATTTGCAGCCCCATTTCTTATAACGAAACAAAGCCGTATGAAACGGGCAGCGACCGGTCGACGGGACGATTTTACCGCCGAGCCATTCAAAAATTAAATAGTAAAGCCACCATAGGGTATAGGAATCCCATAGATCCCAACCGAACGTAAATGTGAATATATTCTTATTTTAAATGAGCAGCATTTCGGAAACAATCGCTAAGTGAACAAGCACCCAATAAAATGGAAATTTTCCAAGACCAGATCTTCGGGCTATAGCGTACTCCGGCAACCACCGTAAAGGTAATAAAAGTAAACTGTCAGATGCCCATGGAGTGGGCGATCCGGGAATGTATAAAAGCGAAGTGCAATAAACAGATAACATAAACCTGTGCCTACGGCCCCGCTAATAAAGTATAACAGCCCGTAGCGATGCCCGTTATTTCTTACTTCCCTGTATCCGCCTAGGATCCCAATCAACGTTGGGATTACTATGAGAACATACTCATATAGAGGGTACTTCATAAACAGATCCTTCCCGATCATATACTTTACCCTCATTCTACCCTAAGCCGAAGCCGTTCTATCCAACTTTTCCCCTTGATCTACGATACAAAAAAGACCGCACGCCTTACCGGTATTACATCACCGATAGGGAGTGAGGCCTTCGTTTAACCATCTATTCGTTTACCCTTGGGGAACTGCCTCTTCTGCTTCCGCAGCAAGCATCGCCGGGTCCTCGAGACTGACGCGTCCCAGCTTGCCCGCTCTCAGCTCTCTGAGAATGGTCAGAGACGCCTTCTCCAGATCGACTCTTCCGCCGCTCATAAGCGCGCCGCGTTTTCGCCCGATGTCCTCGATCAGCTGAACTACCTTTTCATTATCCTCGGTATCCTGCGGAACCTCCGCGATGCCGAATCGTTCCTTCAGCGCATCGCCATACTTCTTGGCGATATAACGCATGGCGAACAAGGCGATCTCCTCGGGGTGCAGAATCTCTTCCTTAATCGCTCCGGTCGCAGCAAGGCGCATTCCAACCCGCTGATCCTCAAACTTCGGCCATAGAATCCCCGGCGTGTCCAGCAGCTCCATCTCTGTACCAACCTTGATCCACTGCTGCCCCTTGGTTACACCGGGACGATCTCCCGTAGCGGCGATTTTGCGTCCGGCCATTTTATTAATGAGAGTCGACTTTCCTACATTCGGAATGCCTACAATCAGTGCCCGAATGGCTCTTGGCTTGATGCCTTTGCGCAGCTGCGCTTCAATCTTGTCGGATAACAGCTCCCGGCTGCGGTTCAAAATCTCCTTGCTCGGGTTCCCCTGTGCAGCGTCGATAGGAAGCGCTTTTAACCCCTGCTCCGCAAAATAAGCAACCCACTGCCGTGTAATCTCCGGATCGGCCAGATCACTTTTGTTCAGAAGCACGAGCCGCGGTTTGTTCATTAGGATTTCGTCAATCATCGGGTTCCGGCTGGAAAGCGGGATTCTTGCATCCAGCAGCTCTATTGCCAGATCAATCAGCTTCAGCTTATCCTGAATTTGCCGCCGGGCCCGTGTCATGTGACCTGGAAACCATTGAATTGTCATAAGGTCACCTCACTTGTTCTACATTTAATGGATCCACTTCAAATCCTTCATCGGCCAAAAAATAATATCCGCCCGGCCAACAATGCGGTCATATTCGATAAATCCGATATCTCGGCTGTCTGCGCTGTTGGAGCGATTGTCCCCCATGACAAACACGCTGCCCTCCGCTACCGTCTTCTCGGCAAAATTTCTCGTGTTATAGGGTATCCCTTTTTTCGCCGCATCATCCAATGCCTGCTTCAGCCACGGTTCGTCCAGCTGCTGATTGTTTACGAACACCTTATCGCCTTCCACCCGAACCTTCTCGCCCGGCAGCGCAATGACGCGCTTAATGTAATCCTTATCCTCCGTCGCATGAAAGACGATGACCTCGCCGCGCTGCGGCGCCCTGAAATCATATAAAATCTTGTTGACGATGAGCCGTTCGCTGGTATGAAAATTCGGTTCCATGGACGGACCTTCAACGATGAATGGAGAGAAGATGAAGGTACGGATGATGAACACCAATCCTCCGGCGATTAACAGCGCTTTGATCCATTCCCATGCTTCGTTTTTTACCGAGCTTGGTTTGCTTTCGTTTTCGACGGTTTGCTCTTGCTCCATATGTACGTGACTGTCCTTTCTACCATGGAATAGGGGTATATAGAAAGCGAAAAGGAGCTTGAAAATCAAGCCCCTGTCGTTTCTTATCGAATCTCTTGAATTCTAGCTGCTTTACCGCGCAGACCGCGAAGATAGTAGAGCTTCGCGCGACGGACTTTACCACGGCGAGCCACTTCAATCTTATCGATCTTCGGGGAATTGATTGGGAACGTTCTTTCTACGCCAACACCGTAAGAAATTTTTCTTACTGTGAACGTTTCGCTGATACCGCCGCCGCGGCGCTTAATAACAACACCCTCGAACAGCTGGATACGCTCGCGAGTACCCTCGATAACCTTAACATGCACCTTCAGCGTGTCGCCTGGGCGAAAGCTAGGAATATCCTGACGCAATTGTTCCTTCGTAATCTCCTGGATCAAATTCATGTATGACTCCCTCCTTCCACACAGGTGTTCATGCCGCTCCTAAGTTGTATAAATTCTATCGATGCTACGCGCAGAGGACCACCGTATTAAGCAAAAATGCAACAACGCTTTATATCATAACACAATGCCAAGCCTAGTTCAACAGGGAAAGGGAGGTTTTGGAGTAAAAACAACTAATTTTTTGCGTTTCTTCGGGTAAGGCTTACTTCTCTCCGTCTTCTTCCTGTCGAATCTCCTGTAAAAACCGTTCATCCTTCTTCGTCAACGGGAAGTTTTTGAGCAGATCCGGCCGCTTCTTCCAGGTTCTGCGAAGCGACTCCTTACGTCGCCAATCGGCCACATTCGCGTGGTGACCGGACAGCAGAATCTCCGGTACCTCCCAATCCCGAAACTTCACCGGGCGGGTATAGTGAGGGTATTCCAGCAGTCCGGTGCTGAAGGAATCCGTAACTGCTGACGTTTCGTTACCGAGCACCCCAGGCAGCAATCGAACTACGCTATCGATTACAACCATCGCAGGCAGCTCTCCGCCGGTCAGTACATAATCGCCGATCGATAGCTCGTCGGTCACCAGATGCTCTCGTATGCGCTCGTCGTAGCCCTCATAGTGCCCGCAGATGAAGAGTAAGTGTTCTTCCTCCGACAGCCGTTCCGCGACCTTCTGAGTGAAGGGCTCACCTTGGGGACACATCAGAATGACTCTAGGCTTACGAGTATAGCCCTTGGTAATATCCTCTACGGCGGTGAAGATCGGTTCCGGCTTCAGCACCATGCCTCCGCCGCCTCCATAGGGATAATCATCCACCGTATTGTGCTTATTATTGGCATAATCCCGAAAATTGGTCGTATTGAGGCTAACCAGCCCCTTCTCTTGTGCCTTTCCCAGGATACTGGAGTGAAATACACCCTCGAACATAGCCGGAAATAACGTCAGAACATCGATCCGCATCAATCCAACAGCCCTTCGATAATGTGAACGGTGACGAGCTTCTGCTCTACATCGACATCCAGTACGACCTCATCGATGTAAGGCAGCAGCAGCTCCTTGCCGGATTTCGGCTTCACTACCCAGACATCATTAGCCCCGGGGGATAAAATCTCGGTAATGGTTCCGAGCTCCTGACCTTCATCCGTCACCACCTTACATCCGAGGATCTCATGGTGATAAAATTCATCCTCTTCAAGATCACCGAGGTACTTTTCCTCCACCTTAAGAAGCCAGCCTTTGTATTTTTCCACTTCATTGATGTTGGTAAAGCCTTGGAACAGGATCACATACATTCCCTTATGGTAGCGGGACGAGGCCACTGTTACGGGAAGGCGGATATTTTTCTCCTCCTCTACGAACAGGAGCTGACTGCCCTTAGCGAAGCGCTCCTCGGGAAAGTCGGTTTGCGGGACGATTTTCAGCTCCCCGCGTATGCCGTGCGTATTCACAATTTTGCCTACCGTATACAGCTTTTCGCTCATGGAAACCTCCATTTATAGTAATCCCCCCGTGTAAAATGAACCCTATGGATTATGTAAGGGGGTGCCCCTTTTCAAGAGACCCGTATATACACAAAAGAGTTAGGAGCATCTCCTAACTCTCATTGTTGACATTACGACAAGATTTCAACCGAAACTCGTTTCGGTTCCTTCACTGCAGCGGATGTGACGACGGTACGAAGCGACTTCGCAATACGACCTTGCTTGCCGATCACTTTACCGACGTCGTCGGGGTGAACGGACAGCTCGTACGTAATGCTGCGGTCGTCCTCCTTCGAGGTCACGCGTACTTCATCCGGATGATCCACCAACGCCTTGGCGATAACGGTTATAAGATCCTTCATTCGTACCTCCGAATTCACGTGCAGCCTTACGCTGCAGCGAGATTACTTCTGCAGCTTGGACTCGTGGAACTTAGTCATGATGCCGGCTTTGCTGAACAGACTGCGTACTGTGTCGGAAGCTTGAGCACCAGTTTGAAGCCATTTCAGTGCTTTCTCTTCGTCAATATTGACAATGGCTGGTTGAGCCACCGGATTATAAGTACCGATCTCTTCGATAAAGCGGCCGTCACGCGGGGAACGGGAATCCGAAACCACCACACGGTAGAAAGGAGCTTTGTGAGCGCCCATACGCTTAAGACGAATGCGAGTTGCCATGATATTTTCACCTCCCAGATAGAGTAAAATGATTATATGATGCCGGGATTAGAACGGGAATTTCCCGCCTTTGCCAAGCTTCTTCATTTGCTTCATCATCTTGTTGCCCTTAGGTCCCATCATGCTGGAGAACTGCTTCATCATTTTGCGCATGTCCTCGAACTGCTTAATGAACCGGTTGACGTCTTGAATCGAATTGCCGCTGCCGGCAGCCAAACGCTTTCGGCGACTAGGATTGAGCAGCTCCGGATGGGCGCGCTCCTCCTTCGTCATGGACTTCACGATGGCCGCTACACGGCTCATCTGCTTGTCGTCCACCTTCACGTCCTTCATACCCTTGATCTTCCCTGCGCCAGGCAGCATGTCAAGAATTTGATCGAGCGGACCAAGCTTCTTTACCTGCTCCATTTGCTCGAGGAAATCGTCGAAGGTGAACTCGGCATTGCGCATCTTGCGCTCCATCTCTTTCGCCTTGTCGGCATCGATGCTCGCCTGTGCCTTCTCGATCAGCGTGAGCATATCGCCCATGCCGAGAATACGGGATGCCATCCGTTCGGGATGGAACGGCTCCAGCGCATCCATCTTCTCACCCATCGCAGCAAACTTGATCGGGCAGCCGGTGACCGCCTTAACCGATAATGCGGCACCGCCTCGGGTATCGCCGTCGAGCTTCGTCAGCACTACGCCCGTCAGCTCAAGCTGCTTGTGGAAGCTCTCCGCGACGTTAACTGCATCCTGACCTGTCATTGCATCAACGACCAGAAGGATTTCATTCGGATTGACCGCTTCGACGATCTGCTTCAGCTCGTCCATCAACGTTTCGTCGATGTGCAAACGGCCGGCCGTATCGATGATCAAGTAATCGTTGCCTTGATCCTTCGCCTGCTGCAGCGCCTTCTTTGCGATCTCCACAGGGCTTACATCCGTCCCCATGGCGAACACCGGTACCTTCAGCTGCTCTCCAAGCACTTGCAGCTGCTTAATCGCTGCGGGACGGTAAATATCTCCCGCCGCCAGGAGCGGCTTATGATTTTGTTGGGCGAGCATTTTGGCCAGCTTACCGACCGTTGTCGTTTTACCGGCACCCTGCAAGCCTGCCATCATAATGACGGTAGGCGGCTTATTGGCCTTCGCCAGCTTGCTTTGCGTTCCGCCCATGAGCTCGGTGAGCTCTTTATTCACGATGTCGACGACGACCATCGCCGGTGTGAAGCTTTGCAGCACCTCTTGGCCGATGGCGCGCTCCTTCACCTTTGCGATGAATTCCTTAACGACTTTAAAGTTAACGTCCGCTTCAAGAAGCGCGAGCCGTACTTCCCTCAGTGCCTCGTTTACATCGTCCTCCGTCAGCTTGCCTTTGCCTCTTAGCTTGCTAAATACATTTTGCAATCGGCTGGCTAGTCCTTCGAATGCCATGAACGCGTCACCACCTTCTGGAGGAATTTATATCATAGTTCGGATTCTTATTCAGTCAATCGTGCTCGATAAGCTTATTAATGAGCTCCTGCAAATGCCCGTGGTTCGGGTCTGCCGCCGCTCTAAGCTCGCTGAGCAATCGCTGGCGTTCTTCATGCCTTGCCAGCAGCTGCAGCTTGGATTCGTACTCCTCCAGCACCGCTTCGGCACGTTTAATATGCTCGTAAACGGCTTGCCGGCTGATGCCGAATTCCGCAGCAATCTCGCCAAGCGAGTAATCATCGTGGAAATATGCCTTCATGAACTGCTGCTGCTTATCCGTAAGCAGCTTCTCATAGAAATCGAACAGCAGGTTAATGCGGTTCGCCTTCAGCAGCGCACTTTCTTCAGTCATGTGCTCCACCTCCGTTAAGGTAAAACACTTTACAGGAACAACAGAACCTATCATACTGAATTCCGGAGTGGATGTCAAGCTTTTATCCTTAACAGTCTTCAAACGGGATTTGCCTTGGGATTAAGGCTGTTCCTGGCCTTCCTTTGCTTCCTCTTCCTGAATCCATTTGCTGAAGAGGGCGTGAACGAATTGATCCGAATCGAACGGCTGCAGATCGTCCATTTTCTCGCCGAGGCCGACGAATTTCACCGGCAGCTTCAGCTCCTGGCGAATCGCAACAACGATGCCGCCCTTCGCCGTTCCGTCAAGCTTCGTGAGGACCAGGCCGCTAAGACCTGACTTCTCGTCAAAAAGCTTCGCCTGGGAAAGCGCATTTTGTCCCGTCGTCGCATCGAGCACCAGCAGCACCTCATGCGGGGCCTCCGGCACCTCGCGGCGAATGACGCGATAAATTTTGTTCAGCTCCTCCATTAGGTTGACCTTGTTCTGCAAGCGCCCTGCCGTATCGCAGAGCAGAACGTCCACCCCGCGCGATTTGGCCGCCTGGACGGCATCGAACATGACGGCCGCCGGGTCAGAGCCCGCCTGCTGCTTGATTACGTCTACGCCCGCACGCTTGCCCCACTCCTCCAGCTGTTCGATTGCTCCTGCCCGGAACGTATCTCCCGCAGCGAGCAGCACTTTTTTTCCTTGGGATTTCATATAGTGGGCCATCTTGCCGATGGTAGTCGTTTTTCCTACGCCGTTGACACCAACGAATAAAATAATGGTAAGGCCGGAATCCGCCATCTTCAGAGAAGCGTTCTCTTCCCCCTTCAGCAGACCAATCAGCATCTCGGACAATACCGGCTGCAGCTCGCTCGGGCTTTCGATTTTGCGCTTGCGCACCTCGGACCGAAGGTTATCCATCAGCTTCAGCACGGTATTCACACCGACGTCGGCCCCGATCAAAATTTCCTCCAGCTCCTCATAAAACTCCTCGTCAATCTTCTTGCGGCGGGAGAACAGGTCTTCGACGCGATCAACGAACACATCTCTCGTCTTCGTTAATCCTTCCTTGAACTTATTCGTGACCGCTTCCGCCTTGGTCGAAATGCTTTCCTTCAGCTTTTTAAAAAAATTCATCGGCACTATGCCCCTTTCTCCTATATGCGATTACGCCGTTTCCGACGCAATAATCGACTCATCCTCTTCAAGCCGGACGGATACCAGCTTCGATACGCCGCCCTCTTCCATCGTCACTCCGTATAAAACATCCGCTTCTTCCATGGTTCCTTTGCGGTGGGTCACGACGATAAACTGCGTTACCTCGGAAAACTCGCGCAAATACTCGGCAAAGCGCGCTACGTTCGCCTCATCGAGCGCCGCCTCCACCTCGTCGAGCACACAGAACGGGACCGGCTTGACGCGAATAATCGAGAACAGCAGTGCGATGGCCGTGAGCGCCCGCTCTCCCCCGGAGAGCAGCTGCAGGTTTTGCAGCTTTTTGCCCGGCGGCTGGGCCACGATCTCAATGCCCGTATCGAGCATATTCTCCGGCTCGGAAAGAATCAGGTCGGCCCGGCCGCCCCCGAACAGCTTAGAGAATACCACGACGAAATGCGAGCGAATCGCATCGAACGTGGTCTTAAAGCGCTTCGACATTTCCTCGTCCATCTCCCGGATGACCTGGTACAATGCCGTCTTCGCTTCGATCAGATCGTCCTTCTGTTCCGTTAAGAACGTAAAGCGCTCGTTGACGCGCTGGAACTCCTCGATAGCCCCGAGGTTCACATCTCCCAACGCGGCAATATCTCGCTTCAGCTCGCGCACCTTGTTCTGCATCCCGAGCACATCCTCCGGCACCGGATAACGCTGCTTCGCCAGCTCGAAGCTGAGCTCGTAATCCTCGGACAGCTTTTTCAGCAGATTCTCGAGCTCCACATCAAGCCGGTTGACGCGAACCTCCGTTTGATGCATCTGCTCTTGGATCTGCTTCAGCTGATTGCGCTGCTCGCGCGTCTTATTCTCTTCTTGTTCGAGCTTCGCAAGCCATTCCGCTCGTTCCGCCCGCTTCAGGTCCAGCTGCTCCGCGCAGTGCTGCTTTTTCAGCTTCAAATCGTTCAGCAGCTCGATCTGCAGCACCGTTTCCTGCTCATGCAGCTCCATATCGTGAACCAGCTGCTCCAGCATACGGCGGTTCATGTCCAGCTCTGATCGAAGCGTATCCAATTCCGCACGGAAACGGCGCTCCTGATCCTGGAGCAGCTGCTTCTCCTGCGACTGGGAGGCGACCTTGATCTTCAGGTCCGTAAGCTGCGTTTGCAGCTCTTCCTTCGCCGATTCGCTTGCTTTGCGCCGAATCTCTGCATCGCGAATCGCCTGTTGAAGATGTGCCTCTTCCTGCTGAAGCTGCACGAGGGCCTGCTCCGCCTTGACCTTACGCGTCTCGAGATCCTTGCGCTCCTCTGTCAGTGACTCGTCATCGGCTCCATACAGCGCAAGCTGATCGGCTACCTGCCTAGCTTCCTTCTCCAGTGGCTCTAAGGAGGCACGGATCTGCTGCTCTTCAAGACGCAAGGTTTCCACCGATTGACGAAGCTCGTCCAGCTGATGCGAGGCTGCGGCCATGTCCTTTCGGACATGCTCTGCCTTTTTACGCAGCTCCTGCAGCTGCGTTTCATTAGTAATGATGTCCTGGTCCATTTCCTCGATCTGGCGCTGACGGCTGAGCAGGCTGGTCGTCTTCTTCTGCTGACTGCCCCCAGTCATCGATCCGCCCGGGTTTACGACGTCGCCCTCCAGCGTCACCACTCGGAACCGATACTGAACGCGCGCCGCAATCCGGTTCGCTACCTCAAGCGTACCGGCTATGATGACATTACCGAGCATGCTCCCGACGATTTGCCTATATGTCTCATCAAACTGTACAAGCTCGGCGGCAATCCCGATAAAGCCTTCCATTCCTTGCAGCTGACGCACCTCGTGCTCCGGTATGGAGCGTCCGCGAATGACATCCAGCGGCAGGAAGGTAGCACGGCCCAGCTGACGCTTTTTCAGGAACGCAATCGCGTCCCGTCCGTTCGCTTCGTTCTGAACGACGATGTTTTGAAGCGCCGCGCCAAGCGCCGTTTCTACCGCGACCTCAACGTTCGCTGGCACCTTCACCAGCTCGGCTACCGCGCCATGAATGCCTCGCAGATCGCCGCGGTCCTTGGCCTTCAGTACCTCCTTGACGCCATGCGCGAAGCCGTCGTAATCGTTAGCCATCTCCCGCATCGTATCCCGGCGCGAGATAAGGGCGTCCAGCTTTTGCTCCCACTTGCGCACGGTCGTCTGTACTTCCTCGGCCAGCAGCTGCTTCTCCTTTAATAATTGGCTTACGTCCAGGTATTTGTTGCGGAGCTTGCCGATCTCATCCACTACCAGCCCAAGCCTCGTCTCCAGCTCCTTCTTCCGTTCGGCGATGCTGTCGCTTTGCTCCTGCCACTTGCGGCGTTCATCGCCGATCCGGTCCAGCCGTCTTGACAGCGTCTCCAGCTGCTGCTCCGCATACCTTGCTTCATTGCGGGCATTCGCCATGTCGTTGAGCCGCTCCAGAAGCTCCGACTTCAGGCGGTCCTCCTCTTCGCTGCTGATGCCTCCCGTCACTCCGAGCAGCCGGTCTTCTTCAGCTTTCAGCTTCGCTTGCGACTCATCCAACTCCGCTGAGAGATACCGTATCTTATCCTTAAAGCCGGCAATCTCCGCTTCCTTCTCCTGAAGCCTCTGCTCCTGTTGAGCAACGGTCAATTTGAGTTGCGACTCATTGGAAGCAAAATTTTTCTTGCGTTCCTTTAATACCTCGCCATGGCCTTCGCACTTCTCAAAATCCTCGCTCAGCTGAAGCAGCTGCTCCTGCAGGGCTTCCGTCTCTTCTTCAAGCCGGCGCGATTCCCAGCGATGCTGCTCCAGCTGTGCGTCATGAGTGCTGACGAAGCCGGACAACTCCAGCTCTTCCCGCCGAAGCCGGTCCAGCTTGGCATTAATTTCGGTCCATGAGGCGTAAATCTGCTCAATTTGATACACGTACATGGCGATCTCGCTGGACTTGAGCTGCTCCTTCAGCTCCTTGTAGCGAATCGCCTTCTCCGATTGCTCGCGAAGCGGCTCGATCTGATCCTCCAGCTCGGAGACCAGGTCGTGGATCCGAAGCAGGTTTTGCTCGGTTTCCTGCAGCTTCTTCTCGGTTTCTTTTTTCCTCGATTTATATTTGACGATTCCCGACGCTTCTTCGAAGATGCCGCGGCGATCCTCCGATTTCGTACTGAGAATCTCTTCTATTCGCCCCTGTCCGATGATCGAGTACGCTTCCTTCCCGATCCCGGTGTCCATGAACAGCTCGGTAATATCCTTGAGCCGGCAGGACTGCTTATTAATAAAATATTCGCTGTCTCCGCTGCGATGCACCCGTCTTGTCACGGTTACCTCTTGATAATCGAGCGGTAGCGAGTTGCTGGAGTTATCCAGCGTCAGCGATACTTCTCCGTAGTTGACCGCTTTACGCGCGTCACTTCCGGCGAAGATAATATCTTCCATTTTGCCCCCGCGCAGAGATCGTGCGCTCTGCTCCCCGAGCACCCACCGGATCCCGTCGGAAATGTTGCTCTTGCCGCTGCCGTTCGGGCCTACGACGGCGGTAATGCCCTGAACGAACTCCAGCTCCGTCTTGTCGGCAAAGGACTTGAATCCGGCCAGCTCGATACGCTTCAAAAACATGGTCTCACCTCACACGCTATTGTAACACATTCTCCAGCGTTAGTAGATACCTGAGGTCTTCAGCATCTTACAAAAGAAGCGCCTGCTCCTACACTGGGAGCCCGGCGCCTCTGAAGAAAGAGTATCTATTCACTTTGGCTGCTGGACCTTAACCTTCAGCGTCTCTAACGCCTCTTTAGCCGCATGCTGCTCCGCTTCTTTCTTCGAACGGCCGGAGCCGCGTCCGAGAAGCTGCTCCTGAAGATATACCTCCGAAAGAAACTCTCTTTCATGCGCAGGTCCTCGTTCATCCACGATCTTGTACTCAATGCTTCCCAGACTGTGCTGTTGAACATGCTCCTGCAGCAACGTCTTATAGTCGGCCGTTAGCAGCTTCCCTTGCCCCGGAAGGTTAGGGAACATGTGCTTCTTCAGGAACGATCGGACTGTTTCAAGCCCCTGATCCAGGTAGAGCGCACCGATAAACGATTCGAATACGTCCGCCAGCAAAGCGGGCCTTGTTCTTCCTCCTGTCAGCTCCTCGCCTTTGCCCAGCAGTACATAAGAACCGAAATCGAGCTGTTCGGCAAAGCCGACGAGCGAAGGCTCGCATACGATGGAGGCACGCAGCTTGGTCAGCTCGCCCTCCGAGCGTTCCGGATGCTGTTCAAATAAATATTCGGATACCGTTAATTCCAAGACGGCATCGCCAAGAAATTCGAGTCGTTCGTTATCCTTGTGGTTTCCGATGCGATGCTCGTTCACATAGGAGGAGTGGGTAAACGCTTGCCGGAGCAATTCGGGATGCCGAAACGATAGCTGCAACGCCTCTTGCAGCTGTTTAAGGTTACGATGCATGTTTTCACCGCCTATTGATGTGTTCCCCTAGGAAGTCTTTGAAACCACATAACGAACAAAAGTTGATAAAGTCCGGCTTGGAGGCCGGCTTTATCAACCACAGAACAAAGCGCACGTTATAGTATGGGCCGAATGGCGCCGATTATGCTTCGAATTTCTTCAGCACCACCGTAGCGTTATGTCCTCCAAAGCCGAAGGAGTTGGACATTACGATATTCAGGTCCGCCTGACGCGGAACATTCGGCACATAATCCAAATCACATTCCGGATCCTGATTCTCCAGATTGATCGTCGGAGGAATGATGCCGTGCTTCAGCGCCAGCGCACAGATCAACGCCTCTACGCCCCCGGCCGCACCGAGCAAATGTCCTGTCATGGACTTCGTGGAGCTGACGGCCAGCTTATACGCATGGTCGCCAAACGCCTTCTTGATAGCAGTCGTTTCCGAGCGGTCTCCCACTGGAGTCGAAGTGCCGTGCGCATTAATGTAGTCAACCTGCTCCGGATCAATTCCCGCATCCTTCACAGCCTTGACCATACAGCGTGCCGCGCCGTCCGGATCCGGATCGGTCATGTGGTAAGCGTCACCGCTCATGCCGTACCCGATCACTTCGCCGTAAATTTTCGCGCCGCGCTTCTGAGCGTGCTCCAGCGATTCGAGAATGAGAATGCCTGCTCCCTCGCCCATCACGAACCCGTCGCGGCCCGTATCGAAAGGACGGCTTGCCTTCTCAGGCTCTTCATTGCGAGTGGACATGGCACGGAGTGCACAGAACCCTGCCACGCCGGTCGGGCTGATCGTCGCTTCCGCGCCGCCGCAGATCATTACGTCCGCGTCGCCATGGGCGATCGTCTTAAAAGCGTCGCCGATCGAATGCGTCCCTGTAGCGCAAGCGGTAACCGCAGTGCTGTTCGGGCCCTTCGCCCCGGTGATCATGGAAATTTGGCCGGAGGCCATGTTCGCGATCATCATCGGAATGAAGAACGGGCTGACACGCTTCGGTCCCTTCTCCAGCAGAATCTTATGCTGCTCTTCCCATGTGGACAAGCCGCCGATTCCTGAACCGACATACACACCCACTCGCTCGGGATCGGTATCCTCCTGAATGTTGAGGCCGGCATCCTTCACGGCCGACAATGTCGCGGCTACAGCGAACTGGACGAATCGGTCCATGCGGCGAGCTTCTTTTTTATCCATGTAATCTTCCGGGTTGAAATCCTTAATCTCTGCCGCGATCCGTGTAGGATATTCGCTCACATCGAACGATTCGATCATACCGACGCCAGACTTGCCCTCCATCAGGCTTCCCCAGAATGTTTCGAGGTCCTTACCGAGCGACGTCATGACGCCAAGTCCTGTAATCACTACTCTTTGCTTCACCTGAAACCCACCTCTATTGTCAAATAACTGATGTCGTTATGAATGATCATTAGTAAAACCAAATCGGAGGAAATGGACATAAGTCCCGCTTAAGTGGTTTAAACGGGACTTATGGTGTTACGTATGAGATTTTATGTACTCAACTACTTGTCCTACTGTAGTTATCTTCTCTGCATCTTCATCAGAGATTTCCATATCAAACTCATCTTCCAGCTCCATAACCAACTCTACTACATCGAGAGAATCGGCTCCAAGGTCATCCTTGAAAGATGCTTCGAGGGTTACCTCGTTCTCGTCGACACCAAGTCGATCGACGACGATGCGTTTTACGCGATCCAAAACGTCAGACATCCGGTTCACCTCCTCTACGGTATTATACTTAACTTATGGACAAATTGCCATAGTCAGTAAGAGATACGCAGAAAAAAACAATTTTCGTTGTTTTCTTGCTGCAAGTCCTACATGTACATGCCACCGTCGACATGAATCGTCTGTCCGGTCATGTAGGAGGCATCGTCTGAAGCAAGGAAGCGTACCGCCTTGGCGATATCCTCCGGCTGTCCCAGACGGGAGAGCGGAATTTGCGCGAGCAAGCCTGTGCGCATCTCCTCGTTCAGCTTATCCGTCATATCGGTCTCAATGAAGCCTGGAGCTACGCAATTAACGGTAATTCCGCGGGAGGCAAGCTCCTTCGCTGCCGCCTTAGTCATTCCGATGACACCGGCTTTAGCCGCCACGTAATTCGTCTGTCCTGCGTTGCCCAAAGCTCCTACGACGGAGGAGATGTTGATGATCCGGCCGGAGCGCTGCTTCATCATCGGACGGGTTGCTGCCTTCATACAGTTGAACACGCCCTTCAGATTCGTTTCGATCACTTGATCGAACTCCTCTTCTTTCATCCGCATGATCAGGTTGTCGCGGGTAATCCCGGCGTTGTTCACCACAATATCGATGCGGCCGAACGCCTCCAGCACCTGCTTGAACAGGTCCTCTACCTCTTGTGTCGAGCCTACATTGGCTTTCACCTTGAACGACTTGCGGCCCAGCGCTTCAATCTGCTGCACCACCTCCGCCGCAGCCCCTTCGCTGCCTGCGTAGTTTACAACGACATCGGCGCCGGCTTCCGCCAGCGTCAGAGCGATCGCTCTGCCGATACCGCGCGAAGCGCCTGTTACAAGCGCCACTTTCCCCATAAGCATGGCTTTAAGCCTCCTATGTATGATTTTACACCGTAGCTTCCAGCTGGAACTGTTCTACCGCCTCTTTGCTGTTGATCGAATACACCTTGACGCTGCGGTCGATCTTTTTGATCAAACCTGCAAGCACTGAGCCGGAGCCAATCTCGATGAAAGTATCGACCCCCTGCGAAATGAGCCATGAAACGCTATCCTCCCATAATACGGAGGAGTGTACTTGGTCAATCAACAGTTGCTTGACGGCTGCGGGATCTTCCACCGGAGCGGCTGTCACGTTCGCTACCACGGGTACTTGTGCATGCTGCATCGACAGACCTCCTAGCACCTCAGCTAACTTCTTGGACGCAGGCTTCATAAGCGAGGAATGGAAAGGTCCGCTGACCTCAAGCGGAATGGCCCGCTTGGCGCCTGCTTCCTTGCCGCGCTCTACGAGCGCCTGCACTCCTTCTTTGCTGCCGGAAACGACGATTTGTCCCGGACAGTTCAGGTTCGCCAGTTCGACCACGCCGACTTCCTTGCTGATCGCTTCACAAAGCTGCTGCAGCGCCTCGCGCTCCGCACCGAGTACTGCGGCCATGGCGCCCTGTCCTCCCGGAACAGCCTGCTCCATGAATTGTCCGCGGGCACGAACTGTGCGAACCGCATCCTCGAAGTTTAGTACTCCGGCAGCTACCAGAGCGCTGTACTCGCCCAAGCTGTGACCGGCTACATAATCCGGCTGAATGCCGTATCGTTTGAAGAGCTCCAGGTAGGCGATGCTTGTAGTCAGCAGCGCGGGCTGCGTATGGTACGTTTGCTTCAGCTCCTCCTCCGGTCCTTCAAAGATAATCCGGCTGAGCTCGAAGCCAAGCGCTACGTCCGCCGCATCAAAGATGCGTTTAGCGGCCGCATCGGACGTATAAATGTCCTTGCCCATGCCGACTGACTGAGCTCCTTGACCCGGAAACACAAAAGCGATTTTCCCCATCGTCACGTTAGTCCCCTTCCTCTACCAAACTAATACGGATGCGCCCCAGGTCAGCCCTCCGCCGAAGCCTACGAGGACCAGCTTGTCGCCTTCCTTGACGCGACCCTGCTCCACCGCCTCGGCTAGCGCCAATGGGATCGAAGCTGCGGATACGTTGCCGTATTTATCAAGATTGATCATACATTTCTCTTCGCTGAGATTCAGCCTTTGCAGAGCGGATTGAATAATGCGGATGTTTGCCTGATGCGGCACGAGCAAATCCACCTCGGACTTGTCCAAGCCAGCCTTGCGCAGCGCTTCTTCCGCCGATCCGCCCATGATGCGGACGGCGAACTTAAATACTTCCGAGCCTGCCATGTGGATAAAATGCTGCTTCGCTTCCAGGCTTTGCGGAGTCGCTGGGCAACGCGAGCCACCGCCCGCCACCTTCAGCAGCTCTCCACCGGAGCCGTCGGCCCCCAGCTCGAACGATTTGAAGCCGCGTCCTTCCGGCACTTGCCCGATCACCACTGCACCGGAGCCGTCCCCGAACAAAATGCAGGTGTTGCGGTCGGTATAATCCGTAATGCGCGATAAGCATTCGGTGCCCACCACTAAAGCGTATTTATAAGTGCCTGTAGCGATGAAATTCACTGCATTGGCCAATCCGTAAATGAAGCCTGAGCACGCCGCGGATAAATCAAAAGCAGCCGCCTTCTTCGCACCCAGCTTATCTTGCAGGATGCATGCCGTCGACGGGAACGTCATATCCGGCGTAATCGTCGCCACTACGATGAGATCGATATCCTCCGGGGCAACGCCTGCATTCTTAAGAGCCTTAAGAGACGCTTCGTATGCCAAATCGGATGCCGCCTGCTCGGGGCTTGCGATCCGGCGCTCCCGAATGCCGGTCCTGGTGACGATCCACTCGTCGTTCGTCTCCACCATCTGCTCCAGCTCCTGATTCGTAAGCACCCGCTCAGGAACGTATTTGCCCGTACCCAGAACACCAACAGGGATTAAGTTCATTAGACTACATCTCGCTTCCGTTACTGATTTCCGATTTCCGATGAGATGCTTCGCACAAGGTCGTTCTGTACGGCCGTCCGTGCTTGTCTCACAGCATTTTTAAACGCCGTCGCGCTCGATGAACCGTGGCTTTTCAGTACAAGCCCGTCCACGCCGAGGAGCGGAGCGGCTCCGACTTCGTTATAGTCCATTTTACGCCGGAATTGGGAGAGCCCCTTCTTTACGGCAAGTGCCGCCAGCTTGGTCACCCAGGTGCGGGTAAATTCCTCTTTCAATGCCGAGAAAATGGTCCCCGCCGCGCCCTCAATGGACTTCAGCATAATGTTCCCCGCAAATCCGTCGCACACGAGCACGTCGCAAGGAGCCCGCAGCACATCCCTTGATTCCACATTCCCTACAAAATGAATCGGGGCCTGCTCCAGCAGCGGGTAAGCCGCCTTCGTCAGCTCATTGCCCTTCATCGCCTCGGTCCCTACGTTGAGCAGTCCGATGCGGGGCTTAGCAACGCCGTGGACCTTACTGCGGTAGATGCTGCCCATGATCGCATACTGCACCAGCTGCTCCGCCGTTGCATCCATGTTGGCCCCAAGATCCAAGGCCAGGACGCCGTTGCCGTCCATCGTAGGAATCATCGGCGCGAGCGCCGGACGCTCGATGCCTTGAATGCGGCCTACGATAAGCAACCCGGTCGTCATCAGGGCGCCGGTATTGCCTGCAGAAATGAAAGCATCCGCTTCCTTCTCCTTCACCATTCGTCCGGCCACGACCATGGAAGAATCCTTCTTCCGCCTTACCGCCTTCACCGGCTCGTCATCCGCTTCGATGACCTCCGAAGTATGGCGTATTTCAAGATTCGCCGGCTTCCGCGTCAGATGAGGCTCAATCAGGGCCTTGTCACCGACCAGAATGACCGTCGTATCGTTCCACGATTCGGCAGCTTGAATCGCACCCTCTACCGTGGCGCCCGGCGCGTGGTCTCCGCCCATGGCGTCAATCGCTATCCGCATGAAGTTCGCCTCCTTCGAAGCGGTCTTTGGTGGAATGATAAATAATAAAATTGCCTTGGAACACTATTTCATCGCCGACATAGGTGAACACTTCCACCTTAGCCTTGCCCTTGGAGATCGAACGCACATAGGCTTTGGCGATACATTTTTCACCGAGTCTCACCGATCTCACGAACCGGATGTCCGCAGCGGCCGTCAGGGCGATCTCGTCGTTAATTAAAGCAACGGCCAGAGAATTCGCCTGGGAGAAAACATGGTGTCCCCGCGCGATCTTCGTCCGGGAAAACACATGCTCATCCCGAATCTCGAACATCGAAATCCCGCTCTTGTCGAGCTGCAGGTCGATCACATCCCCAATCACCTCATGCAGTGGAAGGGAGCGCACCTGATCATAGGACTGCTCCGCCATCAGCTTCATCCGCTCGCGCAGCTCGGGGATTCCAAGCTCCAATCGGTCGAGTCGGATCGTTTGTATACTGACCTGAAACAGCCTGGTTAATTCTTCATCCGTAATAAAAGGGTTTTCTTCAATCGCTTTGGCCAGCTGCTGCTGACGCTGTCTCTTCGGAAGGCGTTCGATAGCCGAGCACCACCTTGCAGTGTGATAGATATGTCGTTACTGCATGTCTATGACATGACACTACATCTTATGACCAAGTAATAAATGATAGTATAATGGATTTCATTTGAAAAGAAAAGAATAACTTCGTATTCCCCCAAGATCCGCCTCGAAACGCAAAAAAAAATAGCACCTCATAAAATGAAGTACTATCTCTTTGCATTCAGGCAGAGATTATTGGTTGATAATCTCTCTCTTCTTATAATGACCGCACACCTTGCATACACGGTGACCCAGCTTGAATTCACCACAATTATCGCATTTTACCATTCCTGGTACTTCTAATTTAAAGTGAGTCCGACGCATGTCACGGCGTGTTTTCGATGTTCTCCTTTGAGGTACTGCCATTTCTTCCCACCTCCTTCAACGAGTTCACAAGTCTGTTTACTTGTCTTTAAAGAAATCCGCCAGTCCGGCCAATCGCGGGTCCACCTTGTCCTGTTTGCAGCCGCAGGCTTGCTCGTTCCGGTTGCCGCCGCATACGGGGCAAAGACCTTGACAAGCTTCGCTGCAAAGCGGCACAAACGGCAGATGCAGCATTACGCTTTCTACCAAATAGGGCTTGAGCTCGATCCGGTCGTCCTGAACGTAAACCGGATCATTCTCCGATTCCTCGTCCTCTTCGAACGCTTCCTCGTCGGGCTCTTCCCCCTTCACGAAAGTCTCATGATACGGAATTGTCAGGCTTTGGTGCACCGGGTTCAAGCATCGCGAGCATGACTGCTCCACCTCGATGGAAAGTTCGCCGGATACATCCGCAGCACCGCTAACGTCGTGTGCTTCAAGCTCGACCTTCAGCGGCCCGAAGTCCTGCAAGCTGCCGGATACCGGCAAGGCACCGTGCAGATCCAGTGTTCCGTGAAAACGAACGGTTCCTTTTGCAGCTAAATCCTTTAAATGAATGAACACGAGTATCACCCCAAACAAACAAAGATTATTATAGCGATATCCGTTACTTTTTGTCAACATTTTCAGTTCATGCTATAGTGGATAAATATGCGAGATTGGTAAAAAAGTGAGGTTACGCCATGCGTACTGTGGGTTTAATCGTTGAATACAATCCCCTGCATCATGGTCATTGTTATCATTTCCAACAATCCAAAAGCCAAACCCAAGCCGATGCCGCCGTTTGCATCATGAGCGGACATTTTCTCCAGCGCGGCGAACCGGCCTTGGTGAACAAATGGGCTCGAGCGGAGATGGCTCTTCGGATGGGCGCCGATCTCATTCTCGAGCTCCCTGTCGCCTTCTCCTGCCAGCCTGCCGAATGGTTCGCCTACGGCGCGGTTTCGGCCCTGGATGCTACAGGCGTCGTGGACAGCCTTTGCTTCGGCAGCGAGAGCGGCGATATCGGCTTCCTGGAACGTGCTGCGGAAGCGGTCGCCGATGAACCCGCCGCCTTCCGGGAACGCCTTCAGGAGACGCTTCAGCGCGGACTGGCTTACCCGGCTGCCTACAGCGAGGCGCTGGCCTCTTACGTCCCCGAGCTCGATCCTGCCGAGCTTGCCAAGCCGAATAATACGCTGGGATTGCACTACTTGATTGCATTACAGCGATTGAAGAGCTCGATCCAAGCAACTACGATTACCCGAACGAAAGCCGAGTATAACCAAACCGATATCACCGACCGTCAAATTGCAAGCGCTACAGCCATCCGCAAGCTGCTCTTCGAGGATCGCGCTTTGGAGGGAATTGCGCCCTATGTACCGGCGAGCACCCTTGACGTGTTACGCTCCGAATGGCAGGCAGGACGGGCTCCCGTCGGCTGGGAATCGTTTGCGCGGCCGCTATTGCTGCAATTGCTGCATCATAGTCCGGGACAGCTGGCTTCATTCTACGAGGTGAACGAAGGTCTCGAGCATCGGCTCAAGCAGGCCGTGACGAAGCTGACCCTGCCGGACGGCCGGATCGTTGACGAACTGCTGTCCGAGCTCAAAACAAAGCGTTATACGCGAACGAAGCTGCAGCGCACCTTGCTCCGCATACTTCTAAACCATTCGAAGCAGGAGCTGGGCCCGGACGTGCTGCGCCGCGGCGTTCCCTACCTGCGGGTGCTAGGCTTTAGCCCGAAGGGGCAGCTGCTGCTCAAGCGAATGAAAAAAACGGCGAAGGTTCCCGTCATCACCAAGGTGACGACCGAAGCCTCGCCGCTTCTGCAGCTGGATGTGCGGGCAACCTCCGTCTACGCTTTGGCCTATGAGCAGCCGACCGCACGCGACCTGCACCGCGATTATTATCAACCTCCGCTTCAACGCACGGCGGAGGCCGAGGCTGATTTCGGCGGCAGCGACGCCAAATAATTCATCGCTTCCTCCATTGTCCCTACGGGGACAATTTTCATTTTCGTACCGATTTCCTTGGCCCTCTGGACCGCATCAGTATAATTGGGGACTACCTGACCGTCCGGTGATGTGTAGTCCTTCGGAGCAAAGAAAATTTCCGCTCCTGCCTTATCCGCGGCTATGACCTTATGCTTGATGCCCCCAATAACTCCGACCGCACCTGATTTGTCGATCGTCCCTGTCCCCGCAATGCGGTACCCTTTTGTAATATCCTCCGGCAGGAGGCGATTGGCAATTTCAAGGGAAAACATAAGACCTGCCGACGGTCCCCCGATCTCTCCGGCTCGAATGGTCACCTGCTTGTCTTCCGACTCGGCCTTCACGCTCAGTACGTCGGCCGGTACGATGCCAAGTCCGGCGCGCTGCTCCTCCGGCTTAGTCGGGGTTGTGCCGTCCGCATTCGGAAGAATGCCCAGCTGTACGTCTTTCGTTCGCGTAATGTTTTTCCGTTTATAGCTAATAGATACGGTGTCGCCAATCGCTTTGCCTTTCAGCGCAGCAAACAGATCCTCCCGTGATGTGATCGGCGAATCTCCTACCTTCACGATATAGTCCCCTGCTTGCAGCGTCTCGGCAGCGGGCATGTCCGGATACACCTGCATGATGACGACAGCGTCATTGCTGATCCGGTATGGAATTTTCAGCCTTTCGTAGGCTGCCGTCATCGCATCCGCTTGGGACGTTTGCATGACTACTTCCTGACGGTGATAATAGTCCTGTTCGGATTCGCCCGGCTTGAGCAGCTCGCTCTTGAGACGAAGCTCATCATACGGATCAAACAAGGAGGCTACATATCCGAACAAGGTAGCGTCGCGAACACTTACCGTCGTCAGCATGAATTGTCCCTGATCCTCAGTGCCGCTTTCCTTGACCTGAACCATAGGACGAATCACTTCGACGATGCCCGGCTTAAAGATATAAAGCGGTAACGGCAAAAAATAGACCAAATAGAGCATGGAGATCGCAATGAAGACAGAAAATACGATTCGCGATGCCTTCTTCATATGGCTGGCCTCTCCCATGGATTCCATCCCCTTTGCTGAAGCTTGATTGTATAGGTAGGGTATGCCTGCTTGGTCTAAACGATGCGGACAAAGCGTAAACATGTACCATCTTGCTTACGCTGGAGTGATATGAATGCAACCCCTGCGAGTGTTGTCTTCGCCGCGCATGTCTACCCTGATGCTCGGCATTTGCGCGCTTCTGTTAATTATTAGTATGATCCTGTTTCCCGATCAGGCCTTCAAAGCCTCCCTCCAGGGCATTCAGCTTTGGTGGAAGCTTGTATTCCCCGCTCTGCTGCCCTTCCTGATCATCACGGAGATCATGCGAGGGATCGGCGCCTTGCATGGGATCGGGGCGCTGCTTGAGCCGCTGCTGCGCATTCTGTTCCGGCTGCCCGGTATCAGCGGCTGGCTTATCGCGCTTGGCTTTACGGCGGGCATGCCTGTCGGGGCAGCCGCCATTAGCACGCTCCGGTGTGAGGGCCAGCTCACTCGCGATGAAGCCGAGCGGCTTCTCGGAGCGACCCATGTGCTTAGCCCTGTGTTCCTTATTACCATTGTCGGTGTAGGCTTTCTTCACAGTGCGACAATCGGACTTGCCTTGGCTGTAATACATTACGGTTCTATGCTTCTGGTGCTGCTGGCCCAGCGAATGAGCTCTACTGAAGAACCGCTGCCCTTGACCGGCTTCCGACGCAGAGGCGTTTTCGCTCATGCGCTTGAAGCCTTCCGTGCGGCGGGAGCCCGAGATGGACGCACCTTCGGCAAGCTGCTGGGTGATGCCGTGTCGGTGAGTGTTCAGCAATCCTTCATTATCGGGGGCTACATCATGATGTTCTCCGTGCTGCTGAAGGTCATCGATTTATCCGGCTTGCTTACCGTGTTGTCCTCCCCCATCGCCTTGCTCGGAGTTTGGAGCTCGGAGGAGCTAAACCGAATGATGGCAGCCCTGCTGCCCGGCATGTTCGAAGCGCATTTGGGCGCCTTCGCTTTTACGCAAGCAGAAGCCGTCTCCTCGGTCTGGCAGTATGCTCTGCTAAGTTTAGTCCTAGCCTGGGGCGGCTTATCGGCCATCACGCAGGTTCGCAGCCTTACCGTGGCGACAGACCTGCGCTTTAAGCGGTTCCTGAAGTTCCGCTTGTGGCATGCGGGCACTGCTTTCATCCTTACACCGCTTGTATGGGAGCCTTTAAACAGCTGGCTTACGAGACAACAAGAGCCGTTATCCGCGTTCAACGGAGGGCAAAGTGCTTGGGCGCTCGATCAAGGCACCCTCTGGCCGTTTGTCAGCCCGATGATGCTGCAGTTCGGCACCATTTTGCTGCTGCTGGTAGTGATCTCCATCTTTACGGCCTTTCTATTCCGTCGCGGAGAGCGCTAACCGCGTTTGTCCGCATACTTGTCCATCAGAGCCTTCTCGACTTCAGCCGGCACCAGATCCGTTACCGGACCGTGGAAGCGGGCGATTTCTTTCACAATACTGGAACTTAAATACGAATACTTCGGCGTAGACGTCATAAACAACGTCTCGATATCCTCACAAAGCTTACGATTCGTCGACGCCATCTGAAGTTCATATTCGAAATCAGAAACGGCGCGCAAGCCTCTTACGATGAGATGCGCGTCCTTTTGCTTCATATAATTGATGAGCAGATCGCGGAAGCTGTCGATCTCCACGTTCGGCAAATCGGCCGTTACCTGACGCAGCAGCTCCACACGCTCATCTACCGTGAACAAGGGATTCTTGCTTGTGTTGTTGAGCACCGCCACGACCAGCTTATCGAACACCTTCGCCGCCCGGTGAATGATGTCCAGATGCCCGTTCGTTACCGGATCGAAGCTTCCCGGATATACCGCAACCTTTTGATTCTCCATTACCTCTCGTCAGCTCCCTCGTTCAATTCCGTCTCCAGCTTGTCTTCGTCTTCCGCAGTATAACGGAATATCGTGACCGCTGTGTCCCCGTATTCCGCTCTTCTGATGTGCTCCAAGCCATATAGAGGCTCTTCGTAACGGTCCTCCGCATCATGCTCGATAATAATTCTCGCGCCGTCATCCAGCAGCTTCTCCGTTGTTAGCTGCTCTAGCAAATCGTGGATTACCTTCAGGCGATACGGCGGATCCAAAAACACCAGCTCAAACCGCAGCCCGCGCTTGGACAGGGCCTTCAGCGCCCTCAGCGCGTCATTGCGGTACACCTCCGCCTGCTCGGTAAACCCGGTCGCTTGCAAATTATGGCGAATCGTATCGATCGCCTTCTTATCCATGTCGATTAGCACCGCCCGGTCCATCCCCCGGCTCATGGCTTCGATGCTGAGACCTCCTGTCCCCGCAAACAAATCAAGCGCTATGCCGCCGTCAAAATACGGGCCGATCATGCTAAATATCGCTTCCTTCACCTTATCCGTGGTCGGTCTCGTTCCCATCCCGGGTACCGCCTTCAGCGGCCTGCCCTTCGCCCGACCCGATATGACCCTCATCCTAGCACCTTCTTCCAGCAATCGTATTGATATCGTACCACAAACACGAAGATTTTCACAAAAAACCGAAAAAAATTTTGCCGATTCATGTATATATTTCTTGCCCGGGGTGCATCCTTATATCATCGACATCCGAAAATGTCGTAGACAACCGCGGAGAAGACTTACGTTCCCCATAAGCTCTTCGTCCGGTTTCTCCTCTCCCATGAAGGGCCTCGTCGTGAGACGGGGCCCGAATTTTTTATGTACGACAAGCCGGTAACTTGATTTTAAAAACAAATATTGGATAATGGAGGTAAGAAATTTCTTTTTTGGGGGAATATTCTTCTTTCTGGAGACATATGCCTCGAAATTAAAGTTGGGACGTGGAAGATTGGCAATCAAACTAAAATGTATCATGCTCTCAAGCGTTTTGTTCAGTTCTTTATTCCTGTCATACAATAATCCAATAGTACTCGCTGAATCGAATCCAGATACTCAGATATTGCAAAATACTGAAACGAATGATCCTGTATCCTCTTTATGGAATGCCCTTGATCGTAATCCTTCGGACCTCAGCGGACATTGGAGCGAACGCATTTTTCAATGGGCAATTTTAATAAAAATAATCAATGGATATCCAGATGGAACTTATCGACCGGATCAACCCATTTCCGAAGCAGAATTTCTTAAGACTTTTTATTCGGCATTTGGTTACCCACCAAACAAATCAAATAATGATGCAGATTGGACAGAAGCACCGTACAGACTTGCAAGACTATTTAAACACCCCGTGTCTATACAAAATAATGATAAACATTCAGCCTTGACAAAATCAAAGGCAGCCGAAATCACAGCCTCGGCACAAGGTGTGAATTACCGGGGCGATGATGCGATCAGATATTTATTAATTAAATTTCCTGCCACCAAAAATATATTTGATTCTTTAAAAGAAATGAAAGGAAATGACCAACTCACCCGTGCTGAAGCGATAAACTTAATAAGAATTATTAAGCTTCAAGGAGTAACGGAAATCAAAAATAAACCAACAAATCCTTCGGATTCAAGTTTATTACTGTCCGATAATCCAGAACAACTGCTTGAAGAAAGTGAAGATTTTACTTTTGCTCCAGTCTCGTATGATGATTTTCGGTTGAGTGATACCAAAAAGCCGGAGGCATTCATTTATTTAGAACAATCCAAAGAAGCAGTCGAGCAGATTTATGGTACTTCGGAAGGCATATTTTCCTTGAAAGAAGATAAATACGGACCTATTCTCGTCCATTATAATTCAGCAGGACTCGTAGATAGTTGGTTGGTAGATGGTGATATATTAAAAAATCAGGAACAATTTCAAACCAAAAAAGGTATCGTTCTAAATCAAAGTACTTTTTTTGATGTCCTAACAAAGTACGGAACTGGGGGCTATATCGGAGATGGCTATTCCATTGGAATTTCAATTGACTATTTGTATGAAAATATCAATGGAACCTTTATCCCTAGGATTTCGAAAAAAGAAATTCAAAATCCAGCAAATGCTATTGTTCTATCCTTCTATATAGATAAAAAAAATATGAAAGTAGATATGATCATTTGCTCTAGTTATTACTTTGCATATATTTTCCCTTTAGAACAAGCAAAAAAAATCAAGCAACAAGTATGGTATAATTAATTCTGCTTTGGATAGTAAATTAGGCTCTACTCCTGCCAAATGGTTAACGGAGATAAAAATTAATGATATTAAAGGAAACGAAAGGAGCTGGACTTCTCCATGAAGTCTAGCTCCCTTTTTACATAAGCACCCGCACTTTATGAACCTCGTGCACAAATTTTCAACCAATCCGAAGAACGCCGGGAAACATACAAGGAATCCTTCCTCTTCGCCACAATGCCTTCGATGGACTGCTCCACAACAGACCGATAAAGCTCCTCGCCGTTTCCTTCAACTTGTGTAACTAGAACAAATCTATCGTTTTCGGCAAGCACCTTTTCCAAAATAGAACGACGTTTCACCAATGGAAGCGTACGCAAATCTCTTCCGTTCAAATAAAGTATATCCCAGATCACATAATGAACGGGGTTATGAAACGAATGGGCTGCAATCTTCTCCCTCTTCTTCAGCTGTAACCGTTCCTTCACCAAATGGGTACAAGTGCGGCTGTTCTCCGGGACATGACAGGCCACCTGTCCGTCGAGAACAACGTCGCCATCGATAGGCACCGGATGTAGCTCTGGATATTGTCTTGTGCATTCTATCCGGTCTGCAGTCCACATTCGCGTTTCCCTTTGGGAGCGGGAGAGGATGAGGCGGTGTCCGTCAATTTTGGGCTCGAAGAGAAATGCGGGGTCATTGAAGGGTTGATCAACGGATTGAAGTAACATTGGCGAAATGTACATGGTCATCACCCATCCTAATTGTAACATGAAAGATTGGATGAATAAGTAGGGAAATTGTGGACATCATAACGTTACGCAAGACAATAAACCGCATGTGGAGGTATGAAAAACATGGCTCAAGGACAAAGCGGAAATAACAACGTATTGGTAGTTCCTCAAGCAAGACAAGCATTGGAGCAATTGAAATACGAAGTAGCTCAAGAGCTGGGCATCCAAATTCCTCAAGATGGTTACTATGGCTTTATGGCAACTCGCGATACGGGTGCTATCGGTGGTCACATCACGCGCCGCCTGGTACAAATCGCTGAACAGCAGCTGGCTGGAACACGCTTCTAATGCAAGCTCAATAGAGTTCGAATGTAGAAAAAGCCCTCCATAGGGCTTTTTCTTGTTTCGTATTCCGTATTTCCCGGGCAAGCGCAGCATACGACGAAACCTAACGAGATCAGACACAAAAGAACAGGCCTTGCGGGTTGATCGATCGGATACCTTTAACGTAAATCATGAAACAGTGACCTCACGGGCTGCCTTGGAGTCATTCGCACATAAATGCTTCTCCAGCTTAATCGTTTCAATACCTGCCAGCAGTACGATCCCAATGCCATGAGTGTCATTCAGCTGCCAGGTCAGCTGGTCCTTATAATAGTATTTATTGAAGGAGTAGCCCGAGCCTCGACAAACACCATATACATTCCCGTGCTTATCAATACAGTGACGAACCAAGCCTTCCCAGCCTCGGAGGACTGACTCGATATAGCCGTCAGACTCCTGCAGCCAGCCGAAGCGAACCCCCCGCGCGAACGCATAAATAAACATGGAGGTGCAGGAAGCTTCCTCATAGGACTCCGGATCCGTCAGCACTTGGTGCCACAGCCCGCGTGTCCCCTGCAGCTTCTTGTAGCCTTGGCACAGCTCCCGGAAAAATGCGAGAACGTCCGGCCGCAGCTCATGATTCTCCGGCAGTACGGCAAGAAGCTCCGTCAGCGAGAACAACACCCAGCCGTTGCCCCTGCCCCACGGCACCCCGTTTCCTTTGCCGAATTTCACATCATAAACGTGGTGCATGATTTGAAGCTCGGGAATGTACATGAGCTCCTTGTAATGCAAAAACTGTTTCACTGCATCGTCCACATACTTACGATTACCCGTCAGCTCATAATACTTGCTGAGAAACGGCGTACTCATATACAAATCGTCGCACCACACAGTGTCCTTCATAAAATCGGTCGTTCCTCTTACCCGGTACAAGGTACCGTTCGGAAGCCGGTCCTGGATTTCCATAATATACCGGGCGATTCGCTCAGCTGCCGCTTCTGCTCCCGCAAGCGGCCTTATTTTGTGGGCTTCCAGCATTGCGGCGCCGAAGGAACCGCAATCATCCAGACTGTCGATCAGCGTCAGCTGGTGATTGATGCCGGGAGAGCCATACTGCTGCTGATCCCACATACTATATTCATGCAGCGAGGTACACTGCTCGATATGGTCCGCTGCATATTGGAAGTAATGAGACGTTTCAAGCTCCAGTCCGGTCTTCATAATGCCGTATAATGTCACGCCCAGAGGGTAGTTCCATTTGCCGTACATGCCGGTTTCCAGATAAGGACGAATACGCGCATACGGCAGATCTGCTTGCCAATAGGTGATTTCTTCTCCTGCTCCGAAGGTTGAATTCATCTGAGTGATGTCCCCCGCCTCCGGTGCATACCCTTCGGAAAACGGACCAAGATACAACCAGACATCCGTTAAGCCTTCCACAGGACAGGGTGCAGCAAGCTTCAGCCGGGTATTGGTTGCGACGCTTGGATCTTCCAGCTGAAAGCCCCACTGCTTCCCTCCACAGCAAACCGAGCGGGCCACAAGGTCGTGCTGACCAAAGCCCAGGTCTACGGAGACGGATACCTGACCGGATGCAGCAGTTGATTCATAGACCGCGCTGCCGTTGATGTATATCGTCAACGGACCATGATGCTCACCTTGCAGCCGGAACGTTTGGGAAGCGGCGGTTCTAACTTCCAGCTTCGTCCAAGCAAACGCAGCTTGCCCTTCCTGTAAACCGAAAATTCGGCCGAAGCAGCCCGCTTGCAGCTCCTCATCGGACCAAGTCGTTTGAGGATACCAGTCACCGCCGGCAACCTCCCCGGTTCCTTCCCCAGGCAGCACTTCCCAAGGAGCCGCTTGAGGACGGCTGTATACCCATCCTTCTTCTCCGTTTCTCTCCGGCGTCGGTGCCAGGATATGCATGGGAAAGCCCTTGATGCTGCCGGTACCGAACACCCCTCCGCAACCGGTTCCGGTTTTTACAAATTCCAGTACAATGTGATTCCAGCCTCGATTCAGCTTCGTGCGGAAAACATTTTTGCGCTCCGGAAACACATCGTCGTTGAGATTGGAGGCAAACGCCAGCCCTTGATTGATAAACACCCTCACCGGGCTATAACAGCTGACGCTGAACGGGACATCTCCCTGCGTCTCGCTCCACACTTTGCCCCAAACATAGATGTATTGTCCGTCCTCAAGCTCCGGCCACCTGCTCTGCAGGTCCATGTCATACCGGTAATCCTCCCCGCGGCGGAAGCCGTCCGTTCGATAAATCCGATAGACCGGCGGCAGCTTCGGATGAGAACCGATAAAGCGGCCGGCAACGGCGGCAAGAACGTCTTGACTGCGACGGGCTTTGCCCGCGATGGAATCATTTTCGTGGAAATAAGGCTGCATGTTCATCCTCCGATTCAGAGCGGAATTTCTCCGCCGGGATATAAGGTCGAGTGGGACAACCGCTTCGGCTGAGCTAAAGAGGTGCCGGAAGGCTTGGCCGTCAAATCCTTAGGACCGCTGGAATAAATGCTTGCCGTCTCATCTCCGTAGATGATGACTTGTTCATTCCCTTCGCCGAACAAGTCGCCATGCACGACATACCCTTCCGACGGGAAAGAAACGACCACGTTCATATTCCCGTCGTAGAGGGAAGGGAATACTCCGCCACCTCGGCGGAATGCCAAAATATAATCCGGGGATCCTTCTTGCCAATTTCGTAACGTCTCGACGATCGTCAGCCAGCCGTCCGTTTTCCGGTCCTCTTTCCAAAGCTCCTGCCCGCCGCTGTCCAGAAGGAACAATGCGTCCTTCCCTTTCAAGCCTTTCCCGTCGTCCTCCCGAACGAGCCGGTCCAGGCCGGCCACTTGAAGGCCGGGCAAATCGCTGCGGAAGCGGCCCAATGCGATATGCTGAGATTCGACGGAGCCTTCATGTCTCCACAGCTCTTGGCCGAACCGGTCATACATCACGGTAACGCTGCCGCCGATGACCAGCTCCGGCTGTCCGTCCCCATTGACATCGCCGACCCAAACGCAATCCGCATGATCCTCAAGATCGTGACAGCTCCAAAGGAGACGGCCATCGTGATCCAACAGATCATAGCCGGCCATCACCTCATCCAGCCCGTCCCCATCCAGATCATACACCCATGGGTAATGGCCGGGATTTCCTTCGCGCGTCCACAACAGCTCGAAGTTACGGTTCATCGCCCACATCCGGTGGTATCGGTCCTTCAGGATGATATCGCCCGCCGTATGCCCTCCCGTTAAATTGGCTACGATGATGCAGTCATGCGCTTGCGGATCGGGTAAGGCATGAGAAGCCTTCAGCTGACCGGTTTGTCCGTTCAGGATGTTAAACCGGCCGTCCATAATGCACAGCACCTCCAAATGTCCGTCCCCGTCGATATCGGCGATTTGAGCAGGGTAATCGGAGCCTTGCCCGCCTGCCCCGGGATCAGGCTTGCCCACCTGCCATAAGAGCTCGCCCGTAAGATCGAACACCGTAATACACTGCACCTGATGAGGAATATATCTTACATCCTGCCGATTGTCGGCTTGCACCAGGATCATTTCCATGCGCCCGTCGCCGTTGACATCGCCAAGCAGCATTTTGCAGCGGGGACCCGCCTCTTGAATATCTACTTTCCCAAGAAAACAGGGTTGTTGCTCCACAGGATTTACGTCGGTTCGGTTCATTTTCGTATTCCCTCCATGATTGGTTGCAATCTGAATATAACGTCAGCGTAAATGAGGTTACCTTTGTTTACAATCGTACATTTTTGACTGCTTTGGCCGGGGACTTGCATTTTCTTGCCGGGCTTTCACTTTCTTGATAAGTGCCGTTTCAGCCGCTTGCGAATTTTTCCTATTTACGGAAAAGATGGGGACATTTACGTTTATGATTGTCACCTCAGTGACCATGAAACCATCCAAGGAGGAGTATTAATGAAAAAGAAACGACAGCACTCATGGAAACGACGCGCCGGAATGACAGGGCTCAGCATGCTGGCGGCCCTGCAAATCATTTCGGTTTGTCCGCCGATGCAAACGGTTGCAGCAGCAGTTCCTTTCACTCCGGGTGACGGTAAGCGGCAAATGGAATACCTTGATCGCGGAATCATAGCAGTGCCTACGCAGGGAGGGACTTTCGTAAGCTGGCGGTTGCTCGGAACCGACCCTGCGGACGTTGCCTTTCATTTATACCGCGACGGCAAAAGGATCACTGAAGCCCCGCTACGCTCTTCCACAAATTTCATGGATACGGCCGGAACGGCCCAATCGAAGTATTCCGTTCGTGCGGTAGCAGGAGGCAAGGAGCAGCAAGCCTCAGAGGCAGCTACTGTATGGGGCGCCACTTATCTCGATGTTCCGCTGCATAAGCCGGCTGACGGAAGGAACCCCGACGGCTCCGTCTTTACCTACAACGCGAATGATGCGAGTCTGGGCGATGTAGATGGAGACGGCAAGCTTGAGCTGATCCTGAAATGGGATCCTTCCAACTCGAAGGATAACTCCCAGAACGGTGTTACCGGTACGGTCTATATTGATGCCTACAAGCTGGACGGCACACTTCTGTGGAGAATTGATCTCGGCAGGAACATTCGCGCTGGAGCGCATTACACCCAGCTGATGGTTTACGACCTGGATGGAGACGGCAAAGCCGAGGTAGCAGCGAAGACGGCCGACGGCACCGTGGATGGTACGGGCCGTGTGATCGGCGATCCGAACGCTGACTATCGCAATGCCGAAGGACGCATCCTGGCCGGACCGGAATTTCTGACGATCTTTGATGGCGCTACAGGCAAGGAGTTGACGACCGTACCCTACGATCCGCCTCGCGGCAACGTGAGCGACTGGGGTGACGGCTATGGCAACCGGGTGGACCGATTCCTTGCCGGCATCGCTTACTTGGATGGACAGCGTCCAAGCCTTGTCATGGCCAGAGGCTATTACACCCGCGCAGTGCTGGTAGCGTATAACTGGCGCGACGGCAAGCTGGAGAAGGTTTGGACCTTTGATTCCAATACGCCCGGAAATGAAGGGTATGCCGGACAAGGAAATCATAACTTGAGCGTAGCCGATGTCGACGGTGACGGTAAGGATGAAATCATTTACGGTGCGGCTGCGATTGATCATAACGGCCAAGGTCTGTACACAACCGGATACGGACACGGCGACGCTATGCACCTAGGGGATCTCGATCCGACAAGACCCGGGATGGAAGTATTCCAGGTCCATGAGAATCGCAGCTCCCCTTACGGACTGGAGTACCGCGATGCAGACACCGGGGAAACGATCTGGGGCTTATATACCGGCAAGGATACGGGCCGCGGGATGTCCGCGGACATCCATCCGGAGTATCCCGGCGAAGAGGTTTGGTCCTCCGGAGGGTATGGCTTATTCAGCGCCTCAGGGCATAAAATAAGCGATAAGGCCCCATCTTCCATTAACTTCGGCATTTGGTGGGACGGAGACCTCCAGCGGGAGCTGCTTGACCACACGTGGAACGGAACGTCGCAAACCGGCGTTGGGAAAATCGAAAAATGGGATTACATCAACCATCAGCCGATCACTCTTCTAACGGCGGAAGGCACGCTTTCCAATAACCATACGAAAGGCAATCCCGTACTTCAAGCGGATTTGTTCGGCGACTGGCGCGAGGAAGTCATCTGGCGTACCGAAGACAATTCGGCGCTGCGAATCTACACCACCACCGATGTAACGGAACACCGTTTGCCTACTCTGCTTCACGATCCGGTTTACCGTTTAGGCATTGCATGGCAGAACGTGGCTTATAATCAGCCTCCGCATCCAAGCTATTATTTAGGGGCGGGAATGAGCCAGCCGCCTGCTCCGAGCATGTATGTGACGATGCCTTCCAAGGCGGAACTGCAGCCTCAGGTATTGAATGTGAAGAGCTCGGGTGGAGAGTCATCCGTTACCGTTCACATTTCACTGCCGAATGAGCCGAGCCTTGCAGGTGCCGGACCGGACGCAGCCCGTGTTTCTCTCACCGTGAACGGCACGACACTTGACGCAAGCTCCGTAAAGCAACAGAACGATACAGGACTGCTCGCCAAGTTCGACCGCAAAGCGCTCATCCAAGCGTTAGGTGAACAGCGCGGTGAGGTTCAAACAGAAGTAAACGGTATACTCGGAAACGGCAATCGTTTCAACGGAACCGCCGTCATCGAAGTGCGCTAGTACGTAAAGAACCTCCGTTACAGGATCCTTTCGACCCTTGTAACGGAGGTTTTTCGTCACGCAGAATATTGCTCTATTGTCAGCCTTCCGTTCTCAAGTAAAACAGTCGCTGATCCTCAATATGCCCAAGCCCGTCATAAGCGGAGCCGAAGAACGCACTTCCTCCGCAGAAGGCCGGCAGCTCATGACGCGTCCCTATGCATTCGGCGGAAAGATGGAGAAGCGCCAAGGGAGCTATGCTGTCAAGCTTGGCGTACGGATGGCGTTCGCTTGGTACGAAAAAGCCGTGGCAGTACCCCTGCCGGATGATATTGTCTCCCACTGCGTAAGCCAGCTCCAAGTAGTCCGTTTGACCGGCAATCCGGTACAGCTCCAGCAAAGCAAATACAGTATACGGATTCGCGTTGTCCGTGGCGTAATCTAGGCTGCGACCCTCACCGGTCCTATCCAGGCCAGGATCGCCGAGGCCATTGCCCTTCGACATGCCTCGAACACATTCCCACAGGAGCGGCTCTCCGGACAAGCGATATCCCATGGCATAGGACCACAATAGCAGCGGATCGGCGGACATAGCCTGCAAAGCTTCCCCCTGTTTGCCGTAATACCCGCTCTTTTCCATCACGACACCGGTTAAGCGCGTACCGTTCGTCAGCATCGGATGCATGAGATTCGTCTCGCTTTCATAGGCATACCTGCCATAGGCAAGCAGATCCTCCACGGCGGATTCGGCAAACGGTTTCCCCGCTTCCCTTAAGCTTTCGGCTAGCACCATTCGGCTTATGCCTGCCTTGCCGACAATCGTATGAATTTGCCTAGCCACCGACAATGTCCCTTCTACAGGCTGATGCGCACGCAATTGTTCACCGAATTGCTCGACCGCGCGGTCCCCGCGTACCCCGGGCAGCACGGAAATGCTGAATTGATAGCCACTCATTCCCGTAACAGGATTACGTGTATCGCCATACCGTCCATTTAACCGTTTGGCCCAAACCAATGCCTTCTCGTCACCGGTAAACCGGTAAAGCTGTCCCGCCGCATAATAAAGATCGCTGCCGCAGTTGATAAAGGTCAAGCCGGTCCCCGTGAAGAAGGGGTCCCCCGGAGCATAGTCCCGATCCCAGACGGTTCCCTCACTCGGCCCGGCTGTCGGCTTGCCGTGGCGGCTGAACTCAAGATTGCTCCATTCCAGCACATGGCTGTCCCAGAATGCTTCGATATAGGCTTTCGTATCCTCCGGGCTCACTTCGTACATCAGTTCATAGAACGGATAATGGCATTTCAGCTCATGCTGCGGACCCTTATCCGGCGCGTAGATGGTCCGTTTCCCGGCAAGATCGTAGGCAAGATGACCGCCCCAATGGAGCAGACTCCCGTATCTCAAATGCTTGAAGGCATAATCGACCGTGTCCTTTGCCGCGCTGCGATAGTTCTCTTCACCTGTAATATGGCTTAAGGAATACAGCGTACGAAGCCAATTTTGCTGGCTGGCCAAATTGGACAATGTCCAAGTATCGCCTTCGGACAGCCATTGCACCGGTTCCTTCGTCTCCGTATGGAAGCCGTCGGCAAAAAGTGGAAGACCGTCCTCCTCCCTGCGTCTCTCATGAAGCTGAAGTACGTGATCCGCATATTGCTTAACGATGTGGACAAAGCGGTCAGCTTGCGTAGTTCTGGATGTTTGCACGGAATTCGCCTTCCTTCTGCAGTAGTTAACCTATTGAAACGTTTCGGCCTTCATAATGAAACCAGTCAAAATCAGCGGCAATCCGTCGACCTGAGCCTCCGCTGTTCGCGTAGAAGCCGACCATCGTTCCTGTGAACGCCTTTTTCTCCTGAGTCCCTTCGTCGCTCAAGAACAACGCATCCGGCACCACCCCGGCAAGACTCCAGTCTTTCCCATTGCGGCTGTAATAGAAAGCTCTGCGTTCCTTGTCGACCTCCACTTTCAAATAAATCACACCCGCCGTCTCCAACGGGATATCACTAAGACAAGACAGCGTTCTTGCCCTGTTCTCCGTCAGCCGGAGCCGGATCCCATCCGCATAAGTCAGAGCAAGCTGAAGGAAGCACCGGGAATCGTAATAACAGGTCAAGCCCGCCTGTTCCCCGTCTCTTTTCGGGGTAAAATCCAGCTTCAGCGCGGCAGTATAATGATGATGTCTTTCTCTGCGGACTAGCACGTTACGCACCTCGATGGACTCGAGAGGTTCGTCGCCTGTCCAAATCCTAACATGACCCGGCCGTTCGGCAAGCGACCAATGCTCCGAATCGGGATTGCGGACGAACTGCCAGTGCACCGGCAGCCGATCCGCGTCGAAATCATCCGTCGCCGGCTCCTTATAAACAGCTTGCACCAGAGCGGGCGCGGTTTGTACATCGCTCGGACCTCGCCCCTCGTTAACTGAAATCCATCCATCCTCCGTCCAATGCACCGGATCGAGACACGTTTCTCTTCCGAGCACACAATAGCCGCCGCCGAGAGGTCTTCCCGCGAGGTAGACCATCCACCAATCCCCATTCTGCGTTTGTACGAGCTTGCCATGGCCTGCTCTTTGAATAGCGGCGCTGCGGTCGGATTGGGTATGTACAGGATTATGCGGACATTCCTCATACGGTCCGAATAAATCTTTAGACCTTGCCATCGTGACACAATGACCGTATTCGGTGCCCCCTTCAGCTTGGACAATATAGTAATAGCCGTCCTTTTTCAGAACATGCGGCCCCTCCGGTGACACGCGTCCTGTTCCCTTCCAGACCGTAACCGGTTCCCCGATGGCTTCGGTGCATTCGTCATTCAATCGAAGTAGCGTAGCTCCGCTGCTGCCGTACACCATATAGTGAGTACCGTCATCATCCACAAAATGGGACGGGTCAAGTCCCTTATGGTTGATCACGACCGGCTTGGAATACGGTCCCTCCGGACAAGAGGACTTCATCATGATGTTCACTCGTCCGCTCTCCGTGGTGTTTCGCAAGGTTGCGAATATATAAAACGTGCCGTTGTAGTAAGAGATATCCGGAGCCCAAATGCCGAAGGAGTCAGGCAAGCCCGCTAGCGGAATATCCTCGCTGTTCGTGATGCCATGACCGATATATTCCCAGTGAACCAAATCCTTGGAGTGCGAAATGAGGATCGCGGGAAAATATTGAAAGGTTGAGTTCACCATATAATAGTCGTCTCCCACACGGACGATGGAAGGATCGGGATGAAACCCCGACAGGATCGGGTTCGCATAGGTTCGTTCATTCGTTTCGCGGGACATGATCTCATTTCTCCTTATTGTTTAGTCGGACATGCTCCCAAAAGCCCTGTGTGTATTCCGTCAGAGGACGATGCGGAACTCCCGTCAGCTTCCGGCTGATTTCACGGATCAGCAGCGCTTGCGTCCCGGCATTCATGTCTCCCTCTACAAGTCCTTGCCCGATACGGACAGGCTTCGGCATATAGGGGTAAAACTCCCCTTCCTTCACCTGCGCCACATTCGGTGCCGGCGGAGAATGCTTCAGCTCGCGAGAGAAGCCGCCATCCTCCCTAAGCAGCCGCCTCATATTGGCGATTGTAATTTCCAGAATCTCGGCCAGCTCCCGCTCCGGAATCACGAGTTCGTGCTGGAAAGCTCCGAGCAAATCCATCGGATTGCGCACCCAGCACATATCGATAGCCTCATCGTTTCGCAGACAGTCCAGCAGCGTTCGATAGATGCGGTCGACATGAGGAACCGGGATACGAAAACGGTCGTAGAAAGCACGCAGCTTAAATGTCCCCGAGATGCGGATATATCGGTTGCCCCCGCCCCACAGACCGGTTTCCGGATCTTGAATCGAAGCAAAATATTGTCTTCCCGCCTCCACATAAGGCCGGCGCTCTTCTTCGCTCATCCGGGCCAAATGGTGATTCGGCGCTCCCATGAAATCGCAGCCTCTCCAGCTGTTGCGCAGGTCCACCGACTTCAGCCATGCCACATAGGCATCGGGCGACTCAAGATACGAGGGCCTTTCTTGCGCCTCGTGGGGCAGCTTGTGCAGCGGCCGCCCTCCCAGCTTGGTTAAGGACCCTACACTGTAGCCGAGCGCGCGAAATACCATCACCTCATCGAAGCGCATATTCGGATCCGCGTCGTAGAAGTAGCCCGTGGCCGGATCCTGCTTCTGCTGGAAGAAGGAGATCATCCGTTCCCGAACCGAGGAGGGCATGCTCTCCAGCAAGCCGGAACGGATTAGGATGTTTAACGCTTGGGCGGTGGATTCGATATCCGGTTTAAAATGGTCCATATCGAAGGAGCTGCGGGCGTAATAAAACCCGCCGGAGGCCGCATCGTACTGCCCGGCCAGCCACTCGTAGAAATGCTGAAACAAGCCGTCCATTTCTTGAAACAATGATTCAAATCGCTTTCCGGTCGGTGTCATTCGGTTCCCTCCGATTGAATTAGAGCTTATGGGACTTTCGTATTGCAACTGTAGCATATCCCGGGAAGCCGCTCTACACCTATCCTGCTTTCCCACCTTAACCTTTGCTATTTTTGCGTTTTTTCGTTTGCAATGCTCCGTTAACCTTTGCTATTCTTGTGTTAGAAAGGGGTGCTGCAGCCATGAAAGGTGATTATCAAATATCTTTCTCCAAAGCGGAAAATATCGAAATGCCCCGTTTTCATTACCACGATCACTATGAAATCTATTATTTGTTTGGCGGCGAGCGATATTACTATATTGAAAACCGGACCTATCATGTGAAGAAGGGCTCCATGATTTTTATTAAGAAAAATGATATCCATAAAACGCTTCTCGGCGGCAAGCATCATGAACGGACCGTCATCTATTTCACGGACCAGCTCTTGGAGCCGCATCGTGGTCAACACCTTGACCTTCTGCTCTCCCCTTTTCATCATCCCAACCGAATTGTCGAATTCAATCCCATGGAGCAAAACTACATTGAAAATTTAATTTTCCAAATGAAAAACGAATACGTTGAGGAAGGCCGTCAAGGCCGCGACCTTTATTTTGAATCACTGCTTGTCCAGCTTCTTCTCTATGCCCACCGTAAGCTGACGGAAGCGGCCGAGGTGGCCTACGTGCCGATGAACAAGAATATTATGGAGGTGATCGATTACTGCAATTCCCACTATAGGAAGCCGCTTACGATGGAGGGGGTTTCCGCCCGTTTTTATATTAGCCCGTTCCATTTCAGCCGTCTGTTCAAACGATATACGGGCTTTAATTTCCCGGAGTATATCAATACGCTGCGTATCCGCGAGGCCCAAAGACTGCTGAGAGAAACGCCGTATAAGGTGATCGAAATCGCTGAGCGGGTCGGATATATGAACATCACGCACTTCAACCGGAAGTTCAAGCAGGTGGCTTCCATGTCGCCGCTCGAATATAAGAAAATGATTAAGGCGTCGCCGAACGGCCATGGCACCGACGCAAAGTGAGGCAAACGAGAAGTAGGCTTCATAATAAAAACCGGCTCCCTAGGCAGATTGCTCTGCCCTAAGAACCGGTTTATTGCTACACTACCAGGCGCTTTTGCTCGCCGCTTTTCACTTCTACCATCTGCCCGTCCACGTTAAGCCAAACATCAATGGCCGTCGGGTTATAAACAAAATCCAGGCCTGCCGAAAATTTCAGCTGCTCGAACGCCTTGGTGTAATCGACGATTTCGATATTCGTTGCATACCAGATCTCGTCTTTCCCGCCTACATAGGCGCAAAACTCCTCTATCACGTGCCAGTTGTTATCGTTGTCGAATTCATAGCTGTGGCCCCAGACGTACATGAGATACAAATATTGTGTCTTGTGCAGCCCGACAAACGTCTCGGCATGCTTCATCAGATCCCGATTGTGGTGGCAGGTAGGCTGCCATTCGAGCCAATCGTCCGGCATGCCGAAATGGCCCGTGCTCGGTACGACCCTGGCGTACTCGATGCCGAGACCCGGCAGAAGCTCCTTGATCCGGCGGTTATACGAGCCGTTCGGATACGACATCCCCCTCACGGTATATCCGGCAATCCGTTCCAGATTCCTCCGATCCTCCATCACCTCATGAACGATGAGCTCGTTCGGACAACGGGCGATCGTGGGATGGGTCAGAGTATGGGCCGAGATTTCATGCCCCTCATAGAGGTCCTTAATCTCTTCCTCCCCAATCCGATCCGGCGTTCCGAACAGGCCGGAGTTGATGTGGAAGGTCCCCTTAATCCCATGGCGGTTAAAAATATCCACCAGCCGCTTGTCGGCGTTTCGGCCGTCGTCATAGCTCATCGTGAGCGCCTTATGCCTTCCGCCCGGAAAGCACATTAACACCTTTGGCATCGTTACCTCTCCCCTCTCTAACGACTAATTATACCAAAGATTCCGGTTTTATCGGAATAAACACCGCTCTCTCGTTCGGCGACTTGTTCGGCGTATGAATGGCAAGATAGAGAGCCCCGTCCAAAGCGTGGAACAGCATGCCGTGTCCCCCATCTTTCGCAAAGAACGGCTTCTCCTCCTGAATCCACGGTCCGAGGATGTCCCCTGAGGCCGATCGGGCAATTCCCATCGCATATCCCTTACTGCCGATACTGGACCAAAGCATCAGCAAGCCTCCTTGTCCGTCCTCCCAGAGGAAAGGTCCGTCCGTAACGTAGTTGACCTCCCGCACAGGGCGCGACCACGGCGCCGAGGATGCCTGGAAAAGCAAAGCCGGTTCCCCGGAAGCGGCGCTTAAGTCCTCACGCAGGGGCATAGCGTACATTTCCCCGTCCTGCACCTGCAGCCACTCGCGGCAAAAGACCATCCATGGCTTTCCTTCCTTATCGACATACAACGTGCCGTCAAGGCATTCCCAGTCCCTTGGTGTCACCGGCCCGTTCGTAACCGGAGCGTAGGGACCTTGCGGTCCTGATTCCGATAGCAGCACCTGCGTCCCCCTGCACTGCCCTTCCGCCTTGAAGGAAGCCAGCATATAGTACCTACTTTGGTACAAGTGAACCTCCGGAGCCCAAAAGTGCCGATCCGCCCAAAAGCCCGCCTCCGGCCGAAACGCCGGAAACGGTCCCTCCCAGTGCTCCAAATCGGTGCTCCGGTACACGTTGAAGCCTTCGGCGGCTCCGTCCCATACATTGTCGTCCGTCGTTCCGAACAAATAATACGCCTTCTCCTCCGGGACCGGCAAAACGAAGGGATCCCGGACGCGTATTTCTGACGTTCTAAGCATAGGTCACCTTCACTCCTTAGGGCGCATAAACCTTCAAATTAGCATATTCCGCGATGAGCGGCGCCATTTGCCGGAAGCCGAGCTTTCCGCCGCCCAGCAGCGGGCCCCATGTAACTCCGTCGTCCTCCCAGCGGAACAAAACCATCTCATTCACGGCGAACAATAAAGCAGCTCCCTGCTTTACAATAAGCATGCGATAAGGACCGGCGGCATCCTGGACGCCGGGAATCGGATCAGCGCCTTGCGCGACGAGATGAAAGCCGTAGCTTTTGCGCAGATTGCACGTATGGAACTGGCGCTCCTCCGCCCACCTTCGGCGGAAGTAGGAAATGTGGAAGGCGTTCATATCACCATGATGATATTGATCGTAAATCCCGTTGCGCTCCGCCAGCGCCGGGTCGAACAGATCCTCGCCTCCCGCTCCTTTGGCGCTGAGAAACATGATCGCCAGTCCCGGCTCGCGAATCGGCCAGAAGTCCCATGAGATCGCAAGATCCCCCGGGAAATCCTCGGGGCACCAGTATACCAGATTCGCCTTCTGTCCCTCTCCCGGGTCGCGGGTGCTTTCCAGCCTCATCCGCCCCATCGGGAAGGAGACGGCTCCGTCCCCTTCCATCCGAAAGCCGAGAATGTCCTTCTCCGATGCCAGGGCGTTCTCATATAGAAGCTTCCATTCGGACGGAATCATGCCGTTGATATTTCCTTTACTTTCCATGGTTCTCAGCTCCCTCCGGAAGATGCTCCGAGATCAGCTCCAGCGCAATAATCGTATTGAGCGACCACTGAGCCGCTTCGTTCGTATTCATCCAATCGATTTCGTTTAATGTATCTACATGCGTAACGATTGCGGCTTCCGTCTGCAGGTCAACCTGATAGAACGGATTGCCCATCAGAATCGACCAGCATTTCCGTGCCGTTTCCGCATCTTTACGGTAATACGCGCCATAAGCGACGATCGCAGCACTGAGCACAGGATGCTCAAAATGCTTGGTGCTGATCGCACCCTGCGTCAGGACATCTTTCTCTTCCTGGGATTTGTTATAATAAACGCCGAACTCCGCGAGCATATCCTCCCATTCCGGATCCTTCAGCATGGCGGCCAGCTCGAACCATACCTGAGGGCCGCCCATACAGATCGCCAGATGCCGTCCCCAGTTATCATCGCCCATCGGGGTCAACACTCCGGTTTTTGGATCATAGCCGTAGGTAGGACCCGAGATCAGACGATAGTTCGCCTTCTTGATGCAGTCGAGACCCACCATAATTTTGTCACGGTAGGCTGTATCCTCATATCGCTCCCAACGGGTCATCCAGTTGGAGCTGAAGGCCGCCCAATCCGGACCGACCCGGATATGTGTCGGATGCTCGTCCTTCGGAAAATAAGCCCGCATCGGATCGAGATTCACCGTGGCGAAGTCCGAATCCTTCACTTCATCCATGATATCGCCGATCCGCTCATCCGCCGTTAAGTAATAATAATATCGGTGCAGTCCCGCCATACCGATGCGAGCTTCCTTGCAGCCGCAGCCCCAGTGTACGACATTGTGCCTCGAGCCGAGTCCCGCATACTCGCCAAAGTGGTATACGTCCACCTCGCTGGTGTGACGGGTCATCGCTTCCGCCATGCGGAAGATGTCTCCGCGGCCTGTCCGCAGAAACATGACCCAGAGCCACATATTCGGAGCCAGCTCCGTGTTCTGCCAGGCACAGCCGCCCAGGTCGTAGTTCCACACGTGGCGTACCGGATCATAGCTGTGCATGTAATCGCCGTAGTCCCATAAGCCGTACCATTTTCGCTGCTCTACCTCATCCTGGTAGAAAGAAATGATACCTTCCAGACGATTCTCCAGCTTTCGCTTCAGCTCACTGCTCCGGTCCGGCAAGCTCCAGAGGCCGAAGGCGCCTGCCGAGCGGTAGTACTCCGGCTCACAGACAAGCAGCGACGGGCTCTGAGACTCCTTCAGCATGCGATCCAGCTGCTCCGTCCCGGGAGTTTGCGGCAAGCACCACAGCGTCAGCTCATTTGTGTTCGCAATCCCGTAGGGCGTGGCCCGAAGCTCCTCCGCCCCTTCGTAGGAGGATTCCACATGCGTTTCCGTATCATAATGGCGCAGGTCCATCGGCTCACAGTCCGGTGACCAGAGCCATACCGTGAAGGCCGCCTCTGAGCCGGCTGTTCCGTGCACCTCCAACCCGGACGGATGCTTCTTCCAAAAATGCCTCAGGCCGGCGGCTAAGCCTCCTCCTTCTCCGCCAACGTACCCGAGCCCCCCGGCACGATGTCCGTCGGTCACCTTCACCCAGCTGCAGCCCTCCTTGGTTCGCTTCGAGAGGCGGTAGTGCTCCGAGGAGCTCTGCACCAGCTTGAAGCTGTCCCAGGTTGCCGAATCGTCCAGCAGGCTGAGGAAGTAGGCATCCTCCGCAGCATCGAAGGCGACCGGCTGTCCCGCCGTTTGGCGCTCGAACAGCTCACGATATTTGCCCTTCGTACGACGGGTATGAAGCGTCTTCGGCGATTCGCTGAAATAGCCGCTGTCTCCTGCGAAACGGACATGACGATTGTACTGAGCCCCCTTCATCGGCACGGCGAAGCGAATTCCGAGCCCCTTGATAAAATCCTGATGCGGGTTTCCGTCATAAAAAAACGTATGCACCAGCCGTATCGAATCCAGTCCGGCATATACATACAACCTCAGCGTGAAAGGCAGCCATTCTCGAGTGCCGTTGACACCGCGATGCCTTCCGTCCAGCCTCACGACGGCACGCAGGGGTCCTGCTTGCTCCACAACAGCTCGAAGAAGCCGGCTCTCGAAGCGCAGCTCCCGGGTCATTGCTGCACCTGAAACTTCACTGCGTTCCTCCTTCAGACAGACGAGCTCTCCACCGCTGCATACCTCCGTTCCGTCCCGGACGATACTCCGCAATAAGCCGGCTCCCCGCTTGCCCAAGGTTACGACGATGACTCCCGTATCCAGGGCGATCGTGTCTTCCGTTTCCGTTACAGCCACGTTATGCTTAGGATCGGACGCCTGCCCTTTCTTCAAGGTAAGACCTTCACCCTCTCCTCTGCCCAGTACGGCAGCATGGGCCGACCACTTCACACTGCCGTCCGGCCAAAAAGCTGTAGGCCAGCTTTGCACCGGCACCGCCTGTCCGTCTCCCGACGCCTGCAGACAAAGCGGTTCCTCCCGCTTCAGCTCGCCTTCCTTCCAAGGAACTCCCCAGGTCACTCCGACAGGCAAGGATGCTTCCTGCTGCAGCCACCGCAATGCAATCTTCGTTTCCGCTGACATGATCTCTCCCTCTCCTTCCCAATCATAGTCCCATTGTAGGAAGCAGCCGCTTTGCCTTCAATGGGACTTTATTGTTCGAGGGAACGATGCCGTTTGGACTTTTTTTACCGCTTTGCACATCCTTGCCGATCAAGAATTCCGGCTCAGCTCCCGGTAGCGCGTCGGAGTCATGCCTTCCAGCTTCTTGAAGATCCGGTTGAAATAGCTGTGCTGATAGCCTACCATCCCGGCGACATCATTGATCTTCAATTCCGACTCCCGCAGCAGCTGCTTCGCCTTCTCAATGCGCAGCTCCGTCAAATAATCGATAAAGTTTTTTCCGGTCACCTGCTTAAACGACTTGCTCAGAAAGAACGGATTCGTACCGATATGATCCGCGCAGTTGTCGAGCGAGATGTCCTGCTGATAATTTTCCTGCAAATAGATCATCGCCTGCTCGATAATCCGCTTCACCTGAGCGTCGGAACGGCCGGTAAGCTCTCTCAGGAATGGAGCGACGACCTTCTCATGGAACCATTCCAGAATTTGTTTCGGCTCACGAATCTGGGATAATTGCTCGTACAGATTCGCACCCTTGAATAATCGGCTTGGCTGGATGCCCGATACCATAATGGCATGCTGAATGCTTCCTAATAGATGCAGCATCCCTTGCTGAACGTCAATTTCCTTGGCCCCCTTGCCGGACAAGGTGCGCAGGAAGTCATTTAACAAATCGTAGGCTTCCTCTTCCCTTCCCGTACGAAGCGCCTGAATCAGCTCACGCTCCAGGTTGAACGGATAAGGAAGGATCTCCGTCTCATTATCTTCCCGACCGTCCTCCTGCAAATCGATTAGCTGATTCACATTCTCGTAGCTGCGATAGCTGACGGAATGCTTCGCCTGCTCGAAGGCAAGAGGCACCTCCGAGATGTGAGGCACGGTGCGGCTGATCGCCATGGCGACCCGCATTTTCAATATTTTGTTAATGTAATCCGTTAATTGCTCGCAAAAGCCCTGCAATCTCTCGCGGTAGTCATCCTCTTTCTCCACCATGAGCAGCAGCCCGGCCGTCAAATCGTGGAAGTTGATCGTATCGCTCTGCTCGAAATATTCGGAGGCGAGCTCTCCGATCATGTTGACCGCAGCGAAGGTCACAAGGCCCTCATCACCGTCGCGGAACTTCCCTTCGACGCTCGTAATTCCAAGCAGTTGTACATAAACAACGATATATCGGCGGCTCCGCACGTCCCACTTAAAACGCTCCATTCGGCGCAGCAGATCCTCTTCCGAATAAGCCGAAAGGTATCCCTGCAGCAGCTGATGCAGGAAGCTCTCCTTCACATGGGGAAGCTGCTCCGAGAGCTTCGTGTTCAGCTCCAGGCTCTCCCTACGCAGGTGTTCCCACTGCTTCTCCATGAGCGTGAATTCATCCTCCGCCCCGACTGCAACGGCATTCCCGCCAAGCAAAGTAACCAGCCGCTTCACCGGTGAATAGATCCGCCGTGAAGCCAGCCAAGCCAAAAGTCCTGCAATAAGCAGCGCCATAAGACTTAAAGAAATAATGAGCTTGGATATAAAGACCACCGGCGATGTGATGCTCGTAATCGGAGAAGCGGATACAAAGGTCCAATCAGCGGCTATTCGTGACAAATTTCCGTAGGACACAGTGTATGTCGTATCTTTCCATGTAAAGACGAAGGATCCTTTACCCGAACCCGCCGTCTGTATTTTCTCACGCAATGCCGTAACCAGAGGAGAGCTGGAAGCGCTTCCTGTGCCGGATACGAATAAATCACCCGAGCTTTGCAATAAGAACGTCTCCCCATCGTGATAAGGCGACATCGTTTGGAGCATATTCGCAACCTTCTGTTCGTCAAAACGGAAAATCAACGCACCGAAGGGCTGAAGGCTTCCGCCGGGAACCTGGTGAACGAGAGCCAGGTCCTTGCTCTCCGGACGGCTCGGATCAAATGCCCACTGCGTCCAATACGTCACATTTTTTCCTTGAATCAACGGCTCGTACACAGCTGTGGCCTTCTGCGGGTCCACTCCCGTATATTCGGGATAAAACAAAACAGGCTGCTTACCGCCGACATAGAGCTCAGCCCGCTTCACCATGGAATTGGAGCCTTGCATCACGATCAGTGTCTTGGTGATGTCCTGCGTTCTGTCGAAGTTTTTAACAAAATCATAGCCGTTTAAGCTGTAGTCGAATTTGTTATCGAAGGCCCAGTGGGACAGCAGCATTTCCAAGTTGCCCAGCTGATCGTCGATATTGTGCGATCTCTGCTCGATCTGCTGATGATGAAGCTGCAAGAGCTCCTTCTCCACTCGCCCGCCGGCCATCCAATAAACGAATGCCCCTAGGATGAGCCCGGGGATTCCGGAGACGATAAAGATCATGATCAGACTCTTCTTATAAAAGCGCATGATGTCACCATCCGATTCGAGAATTACTTGTCAGGAAGCTTCTTCATAGCGTATTACGTCAGAACGGCTCCTGCAAGTGAATATTCCGACTCCTTTCATTACTTTTCCGACTTTCTTATTATATTCGACCTGATGATGGAAAAAAAGGACCGTCCTGCCGTCCCTGAAGTGAAACTTCTCTTCAAGTAACAGGCGGAACAGTCCTTCCTCAGCGGCTTACTTCTTCGCAGTAGCGGCGTAGAGCTCGTTCATTTCCTTCACCAGATCGTCCCCGCCGGATTTCTTCCAGGTGTCGAAGGCTGCGTTCAAGGCTGCCTCATCGATTTGGCCTACAATGAATTTGATGCGCGCGTCGTTGATGATATTATCCAGCTGCTGCCCCTTTTGCGAGTAAACCTTCGAGATGAAAGGCTCCGCAGGGTTCGCTACGATGTACTGCTCTGCTTCCTTCTGAATCTTGGTTGTTTGCAGACGAAGCGGAGTTTGCTTCACCTTGAGGCCGCGGTCTTCCGGAATAAACGTCAGCATTTGGTTCAAGCCTTCTACTTCGGCCTCAAGCAGCGCCGCATCCTTGGAAGGCATTACCGCGTCCCCGTCCTTCGTATAATGCTTGCCTTCGATGCCGTAGCCGGCCAAGGTTTGCAGTTCCGGCTCGTTCATTTGATCGATGAATTTCAGCACGCGCTTCAATTCTTCTTCCGTCTTCACGGTCGACTTCGGAATCGCCAGCATTCCGGCGAAGCCCGAGGTTGGCAATGCTTTCAATCCGTGCTTGCCCGTGACGCCGATCATATTGTCGACGTAGTGCACATCCGGCTTATCCTTGCCTTCCTTCTGCAGCAGCTGATGGATTTTATCGTCCAAACGCGCCGCATTATCGGTTACGTCAACGATAACCCCAGCTTGACCGTTGACAACCGGATCGTTCCACTTCGCCGAATCAAACACGGCAAAATCCTGGTTGATCAGCTTTTCGTCATACAGTTTCTTCATGAATTTCAACGCTTCAAGATACTCGGCCGTTTGATGCTCCGGTACCATTTTCCCGTCCTTAATGCCCCACTTGTTCGGAGCTCCGAACCAGAGCTTGATCGTATCAAAGCCGCTGGCCCATTGACCGGTCCATTTCACGAGCACCATACCGTAGGTGTCATCCTTGCCGTTCTTATCTGGATCCTTTTCTTTAAACGCTTTCAACATGTTGTAGAAGTCGTCGATCGTTTTTGGCGGCTGCATGCCGACCGCTTCCAACCAATCCTTACGGTAGTTGATACCGTTTCGACCCAAGGCGCGACCGCGGTAAATACCGTAGTTTTTGCCGTCAATGGAGGAGTTATTCATGATGACCGGATTGGCTTTGCTGAGATTCGGGAAATCCTTCAGGTAAGGTCCCACTTCCCAGAACGCCCCGGATTTCGCCGCATTGACGAAGCTTGGATTTTTCACATCCCCGACATAAATGATATGAGGCAGCTTGCCGGAAGCAAGAGTAATGTTAAACTTATCGGTATAAGAGGAGTTCGGCACCCACTCGAGATGGATGTTAGTATTCGTTTTTTTCTCGATCTCGGTAGTAACCGGGCCGTCGTCCTTCGGATAATTCGTTTTGAAAATCGGAATCATGATCGACAGGTCGAGCGGAGCCTGGCTTTGGGCCGATTGTCCGTTAGCAGCCCCTGCAGTACCGGACGGTGCCGCTTCCTTCCCCGTGCTGCAGCCGATGACACTTGTCATGGCAACCGTACCGACTGCCGCCATGGAAATCCATTTTTTCGTGTTTTTCTTCATTTTCTTTTGCCTCCCTTATATTCTTACTATATATCGTAATCCGTATTACCCCTTGACCGAGCCGATCAAGACCCCTTTGGCAAAATGCTTTTGCAGGAACGGATAGACGAGCAAAATGGGAATGGTGCCTACAACGATAACAGCCATCTTGATGGATTGCTCCGGCGGCTTCACGAAGCTTGGGTCCATCGAGTTCAAGTCGCCTGCCGCTGCCTGCGAGAGCAGAACGATCTGTCTCAGCATAACCTGCAGAGGCCACTTGGAAGGATCATTGATGTAGAGCAGCGCCGAGAAGAAGTTATTCCAATGACCGACCGCATAAAATAAGGTGAAGGTGGCCAGCACCGGCATCGATAACGGCAGGACGATTTTCCAAAGCAGCCCTAGCTCCGAGCAGCCGTCGATTTTGGCCGCCTCCTCCAGCTCCGGAGGGAGCTCTTGAAAGAAGTTTTTCACGATGATCAGGTTAAATGCGCTGATGGCGCCGGGAATCATTAACGCCCAGTACGTATCCAGCAGATGCAGCTCGCGAACGACCAGATAGGTTGGAATCAAGCCTCCGCCGAACAGCATCGAGAAAATAATGAGATTCAGCACCGTATTGCGGCCCATCAAATTTCTCTTCGATAACGCATAAGCCATCGAAACGGTGAAGAACAGATTGACTAGCGTACCTAGCACCGTTACATAAATCGAAACCCAAATACTTTTGATGATCGTGTCCGTGGAGAAAATAAATTCATAAGCGGACGTAGTGAACGTCTCCGGGATCAGGAACACGGCCCTCTTGGTCAGCTCCGCATCCGAGGCGAAGGAGCCGGCGATCACATATAGGAAAGGGAGAACGGAGACAATCCCGACAAGCCCAAGCAGCACATAGTTGGATAAGTCAAAGATCGTTCCGCCGATCGTTCTATATCTTTTGCCCATGCTGTTACCTCCTTTGTTTCATTAATAAATGTTTCATTAATAAATGCTTGCCTGCCCGAAACGCTTCGCCAGCCAGTTCGAGCCCATCACCAGAATGATGCCTACAATCGCTTTAAACAATCCGACCGCCGTACTATAGCTGAACGCACCTTGAGTGATACCCATCATATATACGTACGTATCGAATACCTCCGCAACCTCCCGATTGAGCGGATTGAGCATCAAGAAGATTTGCTCGAAGCCGTTATCGAGGACATCGCCCATTCGGAGAATAAGCAGAATGATAATGGTGCTGCGGATGGACGGCAGCGTAATGTGCCACGTTTGTCTCCAGCGGTTGGCTCCGTCCATGATCGCCGCTTCATATTGCTCTACATCCACACCGGCAAGCGCTGCCAGGAAGATGATCGTACCAAAGCCGCATTCCTTCCAGATCGTCTGAATGATGATCATCGGCCGGAACCAGTCGGGGCTGGCAAGAAATTCGATTTTCGCCCCGGTATACTTCATCAGAAGCTCGTTAATCAGTCCGCCCTCTGTTGTCAGAAACACATAGGTTAAGCTGGCTACGATAACCATCGAAATAAAGTGCGGTACATACACTAACGTCTGAATCGTCCTTTTGTAGAATGCCACCCTGACTTCATTTAATAGAAGCGCAAGAATGATCGGCGCCGGGAAAAAGAACAGCAGGTTGTAGAACGAGAGCAGCAGCGTATTGCGCAGCAGCATGAAAAATTCAGGATTGCTGAAGAAAACCCGAAAATGCTCAAGGCCGACCCATTCGCTTTTCCAAAATCCTAAAAACGGCTGATAGTTTTTAAAAGCGAGCAGTACGCCCCACATCGGCACGTATTTAAAAATGATGAAATATAATAGGCCCGGCAGTAAAAGCAAGTACAGCCATTTATCCTTCCGCAGCCGCCCCAGGACACTTGTCCGGCTGGAAGTTTCGGTTTTATTTTTCTGTAAATGCTCGATTGAGCTGGGAGCAGCCGTTTGCTTCATCCCCTGCACCTCCAAATAATTTATCGCGTAGCAACCGGTGTAAGCTGATTATCTCCTCTCCCCGGCTTTCCGCCAATCGGAAATTCTTGAAAATGCGGGATTTACCGGACTTTGCACCCCCTTTCAAAATAGTGCAAACCCGGCAAAACTAGAGTAGTAACAGGTAAAATGCGCGCAAAAAGCTACTATTGTCCCCATCCGGGAAACCGAATATAGTTAATGTATTAATGAAGAAAAAGGTGATAAGGTTGGCAAGCAAACTATATCATGGAGCCGCCTGGTATCCTGAGCTTTGGGACGAAGCGGTGCTGAAGCAGGACATCGAGCTCATGAAACAAGCCGGAATGAACGTCATGCGGATCGGCGAATTTGCCTGGTCCCGTATGGAGCCGACAGAAGGAAACATCGATATTAGCTTTTTTGTGGAAATCATCGAGCGCTTGTACGAAAACGGCATTGAGACTGTTATGTGCACCCCGACACCGACGCCGCCGATCTGGTTCTCGCATGGTCATCCCGAACGCATGTATGTGAACGACCAGCTGCAGGTCATGGGGCACGGCTCACGTCAGCATGCTTGTACGAACCAGCCTTATTTTCGTCAGAAAGCGGCGATGATTACAGAGCATATTGCCAAGGCGGTCGGACGCTTGCCCGGTCTCATCGGCTGGCAGATCGACAACGAATTTAAGGCTCACGTTTCCGAATGCATGTGCGCCACTTGCCTGACCCAATGGCATGCATGGCTGGAAGAGCGCTACGGCACGATCGAGAAGCTGAACGAAGCATGGGGCACGGACATCTGGAGCGAGTATTACCTCAGCTTCGATCAAGTGCCGCAGCCTGGTCCTACTCCGTTCCTTCACAACTCTTCCTTGAAGACGATGTACCAGCTGTTCTCTTATGAGAAGATCGCTCAGTTCTCGGACGAGCAGGCCGCGATTATCCGGCAGTACTCCGATGCCCCGATCACCCATAACAGCAGCGTCGCCTTCAGCGTAGATAACGAACGGTTATTCCGCGAGCTGGATTTCGCGTCGTTCGATACGTATGCAACCTTTAATAATTTCCCTGCTTATCTGATTAATAACGATCTGTGGAGAAATTTTAAACGAGGCCGCGATTATTGGATTATGGAGACGAGTCCCTCCCACGCCGCTTCGCTTGAGAGCTACGCCGCTCCTCATCCGAACGGCTACTTGAGGGCCGAGGCTGTGGCCGCTTATGCTTTAGGCGCAGAAGCGTTCTGCTATTGGCTGTGGAGACAGCAGCGCGCCGGCTGCGAGCAGCCGCACGGATCGGTGCTCAGTGCCTGGGGCAAGCCGACCGTCGGCTATGCCAATGTGCTTGAGGTGGAGGAAGCCCGGCAGAGAATCGAGCCAACCATGCTGGCTACTCGCCCTCGGCAGGCGGAGGTAGCCATGACCTACTCCGATCGTTCCAAGGCGTTCTTACGTACGGAGCCGCACCGGAAAATGAATCATCGCGGGCTGGTCACTCACTTCTACGAGCAAATTCTTCATACGGGCGTTCATCGGGACCTCATTCCGGAGGGAGCGAGCCTGGAAGGCTATAAGCTTCTCTTTACGCCTTTCCTGCCTTACCTCTCCGACGAGCTTCTGGAACGCGCCACCGCATTCGTCGCGAATGGCGGCGTGTGGGTAATCGGACCGCTGACCGGGGGACGTACGGAGGAGCACACCGTCCAGACGACAGCGGCACTCGGGAAGCTCGAGGCAGTAGCAGGCGTGGAAACGCTATACACGTTCCCTATGGACGGCAGCGGCTCCTTAAACGGCGCCTTGGACAACACCTCAGGCGGCTCCATTGGCGGTGCGCTGGGAAGCGCCTTTGGGGTAACCGCTCCGCTCTCGCTGTGGAGCGCCGTCTTCGAGCCTAAGGAGGCTGAGGCGGTGGGCACTGTCGTCGCCGGTGTAACGCCGGGGCTGAGCTTTATTACCGAGAAGCGCCATGGCCAAGGCAAAATCGTCATGCTCGGCTCGATGCCTGCCGGTGAGGCGGGCGACCTGCTGCTTCGAAGCCTCATCACCCATTATGCGGAGGAGGCCGGAGTAACCGTACGCTCCGATGTGACGAAAGGCACGATCGTGGCGCCTCGCCGTGGAGACGGCTACGACGTTTGGGTCGTCGTGAACATGGACGGCGCCGGCGGCAGCGTTACGCTTCCGAAGGACGGCTTCGATCCGGTTACGCAGGAGCGCTACCCGGCTGGCAAGCTGGAGCTGGGCCGTTTCGAGTATAAGGTGATTCAGTTCGATGGCGGTTTGTAACGTGACTTTTTCACTTTACAGGGCCCAGTTGGACTCATATTCGGCACATTAAGGTGATTTGATAACGTTACAGCAAGCGGTTCCGGGCCAGGATAGGCACCGGACGCCCTGTAACGTTATTTTTTCACCCTACAGTCGCAGCTGAACTCATGTTCGCTACATTAAGGTGATTCCATAACGTTACAGGAATCCTCCCGCATATACACTAAAATACGAAAAATCCCGCCCCCTCGAACTTCATCGAAGGTAGCGGGATTTTCTTATAACGCTGCCTTAGCAGCCATTGCCGAACAAATTTTTCTTCGCATTCAGCACCTCGGCAAGGAAAACCAGCGTCAAGCCTTGTCCCCAGCCTTGAATGCGCTTGTCCGGCACACCTTTGTAGCCTGCAGCGTCATTCATGACAGCCGTGCCTGCCGAAACTCCGGTAACGGTGCCGTCCTCGGTAATGCGGGCCAACATACCGTCGATTGAGCGCTGAGTATACTTATTGTAAATGCGTCCGCGCGTCATCAGCGCCGTGGCAATACCGGCCGAGCCCGATGTCTCCAATGGAGATGTTGGATCATCGACAATGGTGTGCCACAAGCCCGACTCATGCTGCAAGCGCACCAGCGCGCTCAGTTGATCGCGAAGGCTGCCGTCGATAAGCATGAACGACGGGTGGGTTACCGGCACCAGGTTCAGCGCGCGAGCCATCGTCAGCGCCGCCCAGGAGTTGCCTCTCGCCCAGTGAATGGCGGACATGTTGTTCTGTGCCAGGTTGTCCCAGCCGTGGTAGTACAGATTCGTCACCGAATCCTGAAGACAATTCTCATGGCCGTGATACTGCTTCAGGCCGTCCTCGAAGTAGTCGTCCCGCTTCAGCAGCGCCCCTACCCTCAGGAGGAAGTAGCCGGCCATAAACATCGTATCCACCCATGCCTGCTCCGGGAAGTTATAGGACTCGGAATTGACGGTATGCTGGAAGATCCCGTCCCCGAAGCGCTCTGCTTCGTTCGTCAAAAATTCCGCCATTTCCTTCACCGTATCGAGATACTTCTCTTCTTTATACACTTCGTAAAGGGTCAAGAGCGAATGACCGATGGATACGGCGTTAACCGATAGCTTCGGCAGACCGTCCTCCATATTTTCGTCGACCCATGCCTTCAGCTTTGTCAAATACTCTTCTTTGCCTGTGGCGGCATAAGCCTCACAAACCCCATAGAAGGCGACACCGCCTGGCCAGTCCCAGCTGAAATCCATACGGAACGTTCGGTCTACAACCCGGTCGATTGTCGTTTTGATTACATCTTCGTCAAACACTAGCTTCGGCATTTCCGGTACATCTCCTCTCATGTTGATTATCCTTTCAAACCGCTGGTGCTAATACCCTCTACTATATAACGCTGGAATACGAAGAATACGATAAAAATGGGAACAAGCGATAAGGTTGCCATAGCGAACATGCCGCCCCAGTTGTTCAGGGATTCTCCGTCAAGGAACAGCTTGAGGGCAAGCGAGACCGGGTACAGCTCCGGTTTGTTCAAATAAAGCAGCGGGTTGATGAAATCATCCCATCTCCAGTAGAACGAGAAGATGGTAGAAGTGATCAGCGCCGGAGCGATCAGCGGAACGATGACCCGGAAGAAGATCGTGTACTTGCTGCAGCCATCCATCTTCGCCGCCTCGTCCAGCTCCGCAGGTATAGTCCGGATGAACTGCATGATCAGGAAGATGAAGAACGGTACGGCGAAAAACTGCGGAACAATGACCGGCTTAAAGGAAGCGAGCCAGTTCATTTTGGCGAACATGACATACTGCGGGATGATCGTTACGTCATGCGGCAGCATCATCGTCATCATCATGCAGGCAAACCAGAAATTTTTCCCGGCGAACGGAATCCGGGCGAACGCATAAGCCACAAGAGCCGAGCTGGCTACAGCGCCGATCGTGGAAACAATAACGATATAAAGCGAGTTTTTGAAGAAGGTCGCGAACGTATTCCCCGCGAAGCCCTTCCAGCCGGTCTGGTAATTCTCCCAAGCGATTCGGCTTGGAATGAGGTTATATGCCGTCGTGAAGATCTCATCGTTCGGCTTTAAAGAGCTCGAAATGAGCCAAAGTATCGGATAAATCATGATCAGCGCAAGACCGCCTACGATAAGGTGGTACAGAAACGGCTTGAGCTTTTTGCCGATGGAGCTGCGGGGAACCGATACGCCCGGTGCCGCCGATGTGTTGATTGGTTTGCTGACAGCCATCTTAACGATCCCCTTTCGCTTCGTAATGAACCCAATACTTGGAGGTTTGGAACAGCAGCAGCGCGATGAGTCCGATAAGGATCAGCATCACCCATGCCATGGCGGACGCATAACCCATTTCGTAGAACTGGAACGCCCGGCGGTACAAATACAAGGAATAGAGCAGCGTATTATCCAGTGGCCCGCCTTCGCCCCGGGAAATAATATAAGCCGGTGTGAACGTCATGAAGGCCGAGATCGTCTGCATGATCAGATTAAACAGAATGATCGGACTGAGCAGCGGAAGCGTAATTTTGAAAAATTGATGCACCCGGTTCGCGCCGTCCACACTGGCCGCCTCGTAATACGATTGCGGGATGTTTTTGAGCCCGGCGAGGAAGATTAGCATCGAAGAGCCGAACTGCCATACCGATAGAGCAATGAGCGTCCAAAGCGCCGTATCGGGACTGCCGATCCAAGAGGTGCTTGTATGAATGCCTATCAGAGCCAGAGCGGAGTTGAGCAAGCCTTTGTCCCCGAACACTTGGGTCCACATGATGGCAACCGCGACGCTGCCCCCGATAAGAGACGGCAGGTAGTACGAGGAGCGATACAACCCGATGCCCATCATTGCTTTGTTCAGAAGCATGGCGACCGCCAGCGCGAAGGCCAGACGCAGCGGAACGCTGCCGAGCACGTAAGTGAAGGTAACCTGAACGGACTTCCAATATTTATCGTCCCCGGTGAACATTTTCTCGTAATTATCAAGGCCGATCCAACGGGGCGCCTCGAACAGATTGTAGTCCGTAAACGAATAATAGAGCGATGAGAAGATCGGGTACATGGTGAAAATCAGAAACCCGAGTATGAACGGCGATGCAAAGATATACCCGACCAGGTTGTCGTGATCCCGCAGCTTCGACATGATAGCTTCAACCCCTAAACGAAAATTTTATCTACATTGCTGTGCTATAAGGTAATTATAGTAAGGATCACCCGCGTCATGAAGGCAAAAAACCGTTGTCTTTGTTTAATTAACCGAGGTCTGCATCCACCCGCTTGAGCATAGAAAAGCCAGGCTCGTCATTGACGAAGCCTGGCTCCCTTAAGACAGCTTATTTCTTGTTTTTGGCCAAGATCGCATTGGCATCCTTGCGGAATTTCGCCGCAGCGTCCTGTACAGACAGCTTCTTATACAGAATTTGCTCTACCGTATCCTTGAGGAGCTTATCTACCTCTACTGCGCCCACTGGATTCGGAGGATCCATCTGGGAGCTGTTCTTCTCCGCCCAAGCGACATATTCGAATACCTTCTTCTGCTCCGGCGTAAGATCCGGCATGAGCGCGTCCTTCACCTTGGACGAAACCGGTACGCCGCGCTCGCCCTTGATAATCTTGTTCGCTTCAATATCGTTCAGGAAGAAATCCACGAACTTCGCTGCTTCTTCCTTCACCTTGGACGATTTGGCGATGGAGAAGTACATGCTCGGCTTCAGGTACAGCGCCTTATTCTGGCTCCAGCCCGGTACCGGATGAATCTCCAGCGGACGCTTCGCTGCGTTGGCCGCCAGGATGTACTGGTTCGACCAGCCGTTGGAGGAAGCGGCATTACCCATAACCATCTCATCGTCTTCCGGCGTGCCCTTCTTCTGTGCAAGCTTGTCTAGTGGGAGCAGATAGCCGGCATCATACCATTTTTGGTACATTGTGTAGAAATCGATAAACGGCTTGTCATCGGCGTAGCCCAAGGATGCGCCGTCCGCTGCATACATCTTCTGCCCTTGTCCTCTCAGATAGAACGGGAAGTACACGTCATGACGCAGATCCGCTGCGATCATTTTGCCTTTGGACTTCAGCTTGGAAGCTACCTCTTCCCAATCGGCGAACGTCCAGTCCTGCTTAAGAGTCACTCCGGCATCCTTCAGCATCTGAGGATCTATGGTCGAGCCCAGCACGTTGGAGCCCAGGTTCATCGCTACCAGCTTGCCGCCGACCTTACCGCCGGACAGGTTGTTCTCGCTGATATCTTTTACATTAATAAGACCGTTCTTGGTATAAGGCTCCAGATCCTCCAGCTGATTTCTTTCCCCGTACTGCGAGAGGTAGGAGATATCCATTTGGAATACGTCAGGAAGTCCGTTGGCCGCAGCCTGCGGAGCAAGCTTCTTCCAGTAATCGTCGAACGCCGCATATTCCGTTTCGATTTTTACGTGCGGGTTTTTCTGCTTGTACAGTTCGATCACTTTCAGCGTATAGTCGTGACGGGATTGTCCTCCCCACCAGGCTACCCGAAGGGTTACCGGCTCCTTCTTTCCTTCTGCTGCCGGAGCCGTACCCCCGTTTGTTCCGGAACCGGAGCTCTTCGTGTCAGCTGCACCGCCGCATGCCGTAAGAAGCATTGCCGCCGACAGAACCGTTGCTAGCGCTTTTCTCATCTGTATTCCTCCCCTATTGGTTTGTTGCAGGTTAGCGTTACATCTCTTATTATCCGTTCAATAGGAGGTAAGGTGAATTCAAATTACCGATGCTTTTGTTTAAAAAGCAGAGGTTTCCGAGGACTTCATATATTCGGATGGTGTCGAACCGGTGTATTTCTTGAAAACCTGGCTGAAATATTGCGGGTTATCCCCAAACCCCAACCGTTCGGCCAGCTCGAAAATCTTAATGTCCGCCTCCTGCGAAATCAACTCCGTCGCTTTCTTGATTCTCGTCTTCATGACGTAATTGGAGAACTTCTCTCCCGTTTCCTTCTTAAACAGTTTGCCTAAATAATCGGCGTTCATATATAACATCTCATGAGCGACCCAATTGAGAGAAAGCTCGGAATTGCCAAGCTGCCCGTCGATAATATCGATCACTTTGCGGACGATGGCGCTGATTTTGACCTTGTTCTGATCATAAAATTTGGCCGTCATTTGGGCCACCGCATCCTCCAGGAACGCTTGAATCGATTGCAGCGTATTCATTTCCACAATGAGGGGAATCTTCTTAAAGTAATCGTTCATTTCTTCCGGGTCGCACTGTCTTACCAGAGAGACGAATTGCTGGATGACGTACGACTTCGTCACGTTGATGTCGAGCTGCGCATCCTTTAACCCTTGGATCAGCTCCTCCAATACCGCCGCCGCTTCTTCCTTATGACCGGATTTCACCGTCATCGTAAGCCGCTCCTCATCGAAGACCAGCTCCTTGACGGCAGCCGTTTGCGACACGGCCGTATCCTTTCGGGTTATTAAGCTTCCTTCGCCCAAATAAAACCGGTAATTCAGCAGCTGCAGCGTTTCCTTGTACAAGCTTCTCGCCTTAATAATATGATTCGGCTCACTCAGTGCGATGGTGGCGTCCATTTTATAATACTTCTGAAAAATTTCGCGCACCTCATAGATTCGCTCCTGAAGTTGGTCCGGTTCCCCCGTATCTTCAAGTACGATGAGCACGTGGTCGCCTATCGTTGTAGTGAGCAGCGGGTTATGCAGCAAATCCTGAGCAATATTCTTAATGGCAAACAGATGCTCAAACTCGAAGCTGCCTTCCAGCTGGAACAGCAGCAACCGAACCCGGTAATCGAAGTCGAGCCGGAAGAGGCTGCGGTAGTAGTCCCAATCCCGGTTTCCATACGTTTTGTTGGTCACAAACTCCTTCAGGAACTGCTCCTTCACATGCGGCATCACCTTGTTCAGCTCCTCCCGCATGCTCTGCACGAAGGATTCCTTGCTCTTCTCCTGTTCGAGCTCCGCCACAATCTCCTTAAGCGCTTCTCCGATTTTCTCCTCGTTGGTCGGCTTCAGCAAGTAGTGCCGGACACCGTACTGCATCGCCCGGCTCGCATAATCAAACTCGCCGAAACCCGACAAGAGCACGAAACGGACATGAGGATGGGTAGCGTTCACACGCTCCACCAGCTCGAGCCCATCCATCCCCGGCATCCGAATGTCGCTGATGACAATGTCGGGAGCACTTTCCTTTATACGCTCGTAGGCTTCTACCCCGTTTCTCGCCGTCCCGACCAGCTCGGTTTGTAGAGATGCCCACTCCACCATCTGCGAAATCCCATCAAGAATAATCCTTTCATCATCTACCAGCATGATCTTATACATCTTTGAACTCCTCCGTTTCTCGCGGCAGTGCGATCATCATGCGGGCCCCGCGTTCGACGTTCTCGTCCGTTTGGACGCCGTAGGCTTCGCCGAAGGTGATCTTGATCCGCTCGTCAATATTGAGCAGACCGATGCCGGTGCCCTTCGTTCGGACTTCTCCGTTTCGAATTTTATTCAGGATGTCCCGAGGTACTCCGGGACCGGTATCCTCGACGGCCAGAAACACCGTTCCATCGGATTCCCAGCCCGTGATTGAAATTTCACACGGCTCAATCGTCGGCTCCAAAGCGTAATGGATCGCATTCTCCAGCAGCGGCTGCAAGGTCAGCTTAGGGATCGGCGTACCTAGCAGCGGTTCAGGAACATCCATGCGAAAGACAAGCCTTTCCTCGAACCGTGTCTGCTGGATCGTCACATAGCTTCGCACGATATCCAGCTCCTCGCCCAGTGTGATGATCGGCTTTTTCAAATCCACTGCATTACGTAACAAAAAGGCAAGAGCCTCCACCATTTCCGAAATTTTGGCCTGGCGGTTTACCTTGGCCATCCAATTGATGGATTCCAGCGTATTGTACAGAAAATGGGGGTTGATCTGAGACTGAAGCGCTTTAAATTCGGTTTCTTTGACCAAGAGGCGATTCGCGTAATTCTCTTTGATCAGCAAATTAATCCGTTCGATCATGAAGCGGAAGCTCCGCTGCAGCAGGCCGATTTCGTCCTTGGACACCTTGTCGCCCGGAGAAAGCAAATTGGCCTCCTCGAAATTCCCCTTCTCCGCCAGCTTCATGCGTCCCATCAGATCGTAGATCGGGCGGGTCAAGCTGTAGGCAAGGCGGACACCAAGGATAATCACAACGAGAAATATACCAATGTATACAAAGATGACCAATTCCTTAATAAATACAATCTGGTTGAAGATTTGGTTGAACGGCGTAATGTTAAGGTAGGTCCAGCCCGTGTGGGGAGAACGGATTTGGGCAATAAAGTATTGTTCTCCGTCGATTTGATCGATCATGTAACGTTTGCCTGAAGCCATCGTCCCCGCCAATTGAGCGGCATCAAAGGCAGGCGTTCTTGGAAAAATCACATTGCTGCCCGAAACGAGCATCAAGTCCCCATCCTCGGAAGCAAGATCCCGTACGATTTTATCCACATTGATGCGAATGAGCAGCGTTCCTAAATAGTCGAGATCGAAATTGCTCTTATGAAACGAACGGATCGATCGGGCTGAGATTAATGCCGGGTCCTGTTTGTCCGGATAAATCCAGCGGTTTTCCCCCTGGGCGTTCGAAGCGATCTCCATCATGTCCCGCTTTTTTTCCGGATCGAATTTCAGAATGTTACCGCCTTCATGTTCCGTCCCTCGGGAATCGATGATCTGGATGGAGTATAAATACTGTTCGGAGCCCGTATAGCTGAATAAGCGGTCGATCAAAAACTGACGTATGATCAGCCGGTCATACTCGGAAGGGTTATCCCGCAGTGAGGTGAGCCAGCCCTGAATCTGCTCATCGGCAATGATGTTGTAGGACAGCTGCTCAAGCCGCTTGAGCTCCGTTTCAATCGCGGAGGAAGACAGATTGAGCACCCGAGAGGATTTATCATAGATTTGTTCATCGTATATCGAAAATGCGTACTGCTGCACCAGCACCGTAAAGGCCAGCGATGCCGCAATACTGAAGGTGATCAGCAGAGAGAGCTTGTTTTTTATTTTCATATGCCGGTAAGCGTCGATGACGAAGCGCAGACCCATAGTACGATGCCCCCTTTGCCAAGTATGGTAAATAGATTATGGCATCAGGAGCGGATGACGGTCAACCTTGAAAAGCTGGGTTAAGCGTTTCGCTCGCCGGCCCTCTCCAGCCACGTCAGCATCAAATGAAATACTTGCTGCCGGTAAAGCTCGTTATGCAATTCATGACGATACCCTGCAAGCTCTTTAAACGTACACAGATCGCCCATACTCTCAGCGAACGACCTGCTTGCCGAAAGGGAAGTCACGCTGTCCTCGCTGCCGTGAAGCAGCAGCACGGGAACCGTGATCTCCGCGGCATGCTCCAAGGCGTACCGTCCGCCGCGAAGAAGACTAAAGAAACATCTTGCCGTTATATAGCGGTGTCCGAGCGGATCCTCGGTAATTTTTCTCGCCGCTTCGGGATCGCTTGTCAATTTCTCCACAGCCGAGGGACGATGACTCGTGAATTGAGGATAGATTCGGTCCATGATCCGACCCAGCATCAAATCCTTGGCGGAAGGCTCAAAAGCGAGCTTCAGCCAGGGGCCCGTTGCGATGGCTCCGCTTAATGCCGGCTTACGCCGGATCAAATAATTGAGGACCACATTGCCTCCCATACTATGTCCGTAGAGAAAGCAAGGTACACCGGGATAACGCTGCCTGGCTTCCTTAAGCAAGAGGTCCACACCTTCTAATAACGCTTCATAGGACGGGATGTGCCCTCGCCTGCCTTCGGTTTTGCCGTGACCGCGCTGGTCCGCCGCAAGGACAGCATAGCCCGCCGCTGTGAGCGCTTCAGCCGCCTCTACGTAACGTCCGGAATGCTCCCCCATTCCATGGACGATACTTACGACCCCTTTGACCTCGCTTTTATCGTCAGCCCGCCATCCGCACCCGAACAGGCGGACTCCATCCGCCGATTTCCATTCGAATTCAACACTTTTCATTGGGCAACATCCTTTTCCAAACATTGGGGTATCTTCTTCTGCCGGGTGATGCCGTAATAAAAGGCCATCGACAGCATACTGACCGTGAAGCAGACAACAAAACTGGATTGGAAACCGAACTTTGCGGCGTATAAGCCTCCGAGCATGCCCCCTATGATTCGGCCGACTCCCAGCTGGATCACCGAGTTGAGCATTTGCCCTGTCGCTTTCAGCTCCTTCATGACATGCGTGTTTACATATTCGGCCAAGCATAAGTAAAAGAGAATATACGTGCCGCCGTGCAGCATCCAGGTCAGCAAAACCGTTGCCGGCGATAAAGCGTAAGCGTACAAAATCCAGCGTAACGCATGAACGAGACCGGAGACGAGCAGAATGTTCCGAATCCCGAACCGTTGGTAAATGCGCTGAAAAAAGATCATGAATGGAAATTGGCTGAAGGAGCCTATCGCCAGCCCAAGCCCGATCAGCTCCATGCTGATCCCCTGCTCTTTGCTGTAAATCGCCTGAAAGGCCAGAAAGAACCCGAACGTGGTGGCCATAACCAGGGTGTAAGCATACAAGACGACAAGCTGCTTATTCTTAAAGATTTCGATCAGGCTTACTTTCTTCTTCCCGCTTTGATGTCCGGCCACCGGGGGAATCCCCATGGAGAGCAGAAAGCAGCCGAACAAAATAAGGGAGGTCACTAGGAAAATCGAATGGATGTCCCGGGCGAACAACCAGCCCGCAACAACAGAAATAAAAGCATAGCCTACCGAGCCGATCGTGCGAATGGTAGTGAACCGTACCACGCCTTTAGAGGCTAATTCCAGCGTGATAGCGTCGCTTAGCGGATTGATCGCCGCTTGAAACACGCTAAACAGCGCCATTGCAACGAGCAAGGGTACGAACAGCGTTCCCGCCCAGGGGACGAACCACACGAGTGCTGCGGATAGCAAGGTACATACCATCAGTACGTGATTCTTGTATTTCGACCGGTCGCTGAGAAGGCCCCAGCACGGCTGAGCCACCATGCCTACAACGGCCCCAATCGAGGTAAGAATGCCGACGTGCCCATGCCCAATGCCCTCCGCTGCAAAATAAACGCCGATATAGGAAGAGAACGCCCCCGTACTCATATAAATGAAAGCATAAAATAAAGCCAAGACCATGACGTTTCGATTCACCCGACCATCTCCCCCCAGCATATGGTATTGTACTTATTATTCCATCGGCTTCTGCAATTGCCAACTAGCGTAAAAGGGTCTCCGGCATCGGGAATGCCGGTTTTTGGCATGATATGTCCCGCTTATGAGCTTATATCGCTTGGGAAGGAAACTATAGGCTCCTTCCCTTCAAAGCATTAATCGCCCGTCCATCGTTCGACATTCCATATCAATATAACAATTTTGTGACACATACCTATAAAACAGCAAGACGGAAGTATACATCTCCTTCAGATGGCGGGTGATGCTTATGTCAGTGAAATTATGTCCGCGCTGTAACGAGAAACTTACGGATGAAGCTTTAATGTGCAAGTATTGCGGGGAGCTGGTGAGTCATTCAAGGGATGCGCCTGTGTCGGCGCCTGAGTCCAAATCCTCCTCCCGAAATACGTGGTCCATTTGGATTGCTCTGATTGTCTTGCTGCTGCTGGCCGTATACCTCGCGATGAAGTAATACAAAAAAAGCTCCGTGATCCTGAAGCTAGGACGCGGAGCTTATTTTCTCTGTTCGCCTTTTTATACGAACACTTATGTGATATAATGGAAAATGTACAACGGAATAAGGCGCTGCAAGGGTGGTGGCACTCCACCGTAACGCTTAAGGGACAAGCCGTTCCCGGGCGTAGAGGAGGTGATGCCATGGAGGTGTACCAAACATTAACGCTAATGATTTCATTCGCGACATTGGTGGTGCTGGTCCTCTCTTTCCATAAAAGGAAATAGACCGCCCTTGCGACAGGCCGCGGTCTATTCTTAATCCAACGTCTGATTGCCACCGCCCTTACAGCGGACCGGTGTGCCGCCGTAGATGTTAGCCGCATCTATGGCGTTTTTATATTACCCTCATTTTACCACAAGCATCCCTCCCATTTCAATCAGCCATTCCTTCCTCTGCGGCGGCGGCTCCCGTTTTCTTTTTTCTAGTCATGCATATTCCTGGGATGATTGGTTATCATAACGTTACTGGGTAATCAAATCACTTAATCAGGAGGAATGATTATCATGGCACAAGGACAATCCAGAAGCAGCAACACATTGGTGGTACCACAGGCATCCCGCGCGCTCGATCAACTGAAGTACGAGGTTGCTCAAGAGCTGGGCATCCAAATCCCGCAAGACGGGTACTACGGCTACATGGCTACTCGCGACACCGGCGCTATCGGTGGTCACATTACACGCCGCCTGGTTCAAATCGCCGAGCAGCAGCTCGCCGGCAATCGCTTCTAATCAGGCAATCCAACAAATCCCCAACGGCTTCGCTTGAAGCCATTGGGGATTTGTCACGTTGCATGATTAATAGCTGATCAGAGAGGCCATCAGCAGCCCGGACGCCACACTCAAGAAGCAGGAGAACATCCCTACGGAAATGTTGCCCTTCGGAATTTCAGCCAGCACTTTAAACGGGGTCAGCAGCTCGAACACATAGAACACAATAATTTGGAACGCTACGCCGATCAGCCCCCATACGATCAAATCCAGGAAGCCGACCGAATGGTAGACGGCGGAAGCCAGCACCAGCACCTGCCCCAGGATTTTCCCTCCCAGATCATACGCCGCAGCCCTCCCTGCCGCTACCTTCACCGGATCGCTTACGTCACCGCCGTCCCGAATGAGACGAAATTCGTTGTACGGAGTCACCAGATTGAAGAACAGAATGCCCACGCCGACAAGCGGCAGGGTGACTCCTAAGTAAATGAGAAAATTCAAGATCGAGCTCCACTGTGCCAAAGGTATACCCCCTAAGAATCAATAACTCGCCCGCGCACCGCCGACGGTAAATAATATGACATATTGCTAGTAATTTTGCCTCCGACCCTGGCAACAACGGCTGAAGCCTGCCCATCGATCAAAAAGCACCCCCACAGCAGCCGGCCCCGGAACGGCCCGTTTGCGGTCTCCACCTCGATCTCCGGCAGCTCGGCATATTGCTGATACACCATCGGCTGATCCCTGTATTCCTCTTCCTCGCTGCGCTCGGAAACGCCCGCGGCCTCGAAGATCGTCACTCCGCTGCCCTCACGCCCGAGGATCGGCTTCGCGACGTACGAGCTGCCCGCCTCGAAGCCCGGCTCCAAATACGTGGGCAGCATATAAGCGGCGATGGCCGCATGCTCCTCTTCCGTGAAAAACTCCCCGGCCTCGTGCAGGCTCCAGATGAGGGCCTGCAGCGCTTTGGTTTGCGCGGCGAAGCCCGACGGCGGGTTGATAATCGCCAGTCGGCCGTCCGCAATGAGCTGCAGCACATGCTCGCCCGTCGGATAGCCGTCCGTGTCCCGCTCATACGCCAGCTTCTCCAGCGCATGCAGCCGATACAGCACGTCAACCGGCTGCATCCGGCCCTCGTCCGCCGTACACGGCGCCCACAGCAGGTCGCCGTCTACCCGCAGCTCCTCCAGCGGAACAAACTCCGCTCCGGGAATCCCCGAAGCCCTCATCAGGTAGCGAGTCGTCCCCGCATCCTCCTCATGCCAATCGAGGGCGCTGAACACCACCCGCTCCACCGGCTGCCCCGCAGCCCTGTACAGCTGCAGCATCCGGCTGAACGCCTGCGTCAGTCGCTCGCTGCAGCCCGCGTTCGGATCCTCTTCGCCGTACCACTCGCATACACGCCCGTTCACGTAGAATGCTTCCACGATCCCGGTGGGCGTGTCGCTGTTGAACTCGAGCATCTTCGGCCCTTTCGGCGTCAGGGCGAAGTCGAAGCGGCCGATCAGCGTCGGCACCGACTCGTCATACCGCCGACGGATCGTCCCGATTGCCGCTTCCGGCAGCCCGAGCTCAAGCAGCAGCGCCTCCTCGCCTTGCTGAACGATCTGTACGGTCTTTGCATAGACGCGTCCAAGCGCTTCCGCCGCCGTCCGCAAGCTTGTCAGCTGCCCCGGCTCCAATCGGACCAGGCCGGGAAGGGCATATTCCTCTCCATACATCGTATCCCAGGTAAACACGCCTTCCTCCCGCAGAGGCCCGTAGAGGCTGTCCCGAAGCTCCCGATAGGAGGAAGCAGCGTGGCTTTCCTTCTTCGTCATCAATGGCCACTTAGCCTCCTTCGACTGCGTATCTCGCAAGCTGGCTAGCTTGAGCTGGACCCGCTGCTGCCAATGCCGCCTTTGGAGCCGCTGGTAATCCCCGAGGAAGATTTGCTCTTGGAGCTATAGCTGGAGCCGGTGCCCCCATAATAACCTCCCGAGGAGCTTCCCCCCGTATTGTCGCAGTAGCCGTCGCGGTTATTGTCCACACAATCCCTGTCGGAGCAGGCCGTCGTTCCCAGCATGAGCGCCGTTGCGACGAACAGCGACATCACCTTGCGCGTTCTACCTGCTATCTGCTGTTCCAACTCTCGCCACTCCCCTCACTATTCTGCATCCGCTAAACCGGTTCGGCATAAATGACATACGTCTTCCGGTCCTCATCGATCTCGGTGGAGGTGCGCGACCACTCTCTGCCCTCCGCATACAAATAATTCGCCTGAAGGTGCAGCATCATCTCGAGCGTGTCCTTGAAGCTGTATGTCTCGACCAGCCGATAATCCGCGACGCCGTCGCGATATTCGCGCAGCTCGGCATGCACGCCATGAGGCAATCCGGCCGGAACCGGCCAGAACATGACACGCTCATCCTCGGCCTCTTTCACATACACGATATAACAGCCGGGTTCCACGGCACAAGAGGTTTTTTCATACACCTTACTTCCCTTGACGAAATAATCGCAGGCAAATCGAAGAGCCACCTCATCCCGTCCGATGCCATGATAGTAATACAGCACCGGAAATTCCGAGCTGCCTTCACGATAATGCCGATACTCGAGTCGTACCACGCGCGTTGCTCCTTCCTATGAATCTCATGATCAATGAACGTAAACATTAATACGCACTTTCTGGAAAAAGGATGCGCAGGACGAAGGTCCCATTTTCACGGGATACTTTAGCACAAAAAAAAGGACAGTCCCGCTTACGGCGGAACTGTCTTCTTCAGCCAAGCCAAGCTCAAGCCCCTGCTTGATGCCCCATGGCAATGTAAATGGCCATCAGGCCGAACAGCAGCACACAGAAGTTCACAAGCACGAACAGTGAACGCAGCACCAGGGAACGGTGAAATCGGAACGGCGTAACGAACGTGCCTTCACCTTCAATAAGAAACAAAATGAGCAGCGTATGCACGATGGTATGACCGACGATCTCCGTGAAGCCGAACACCGTCGTGGTTGTGATAAACACCAAGGTGACCAGGATCGAGATAAACCGGTTCAGGATGCCGACAATAAACGTCCACGCGAGACCCAGCTCGATGAAGGCGCTGATCAGTACGAAATCCTCCACGCTAAAGCCGAAGGTCGGAATGTGGAACTCGTGCATAATGTCATAGGCCAGCTGCGGCAGCGTCATCTTCTCCAGCCCGACCCAGGCGAGCGACAGCCCGGTAAACAGATACAGAACCGGTGTGGCTGTCGGTCTCCAGCGCGTCTCAGCCACCAGCAGGTAATAGACGATGCCGGCGAAGAACAAATAATCGAGCCCGTGGAATACGCCGTAACGGGCTAATGCATATACGTACAACACTCCGATAGCCAGCCCGCTGACCGCCAGCAAACGCCGATGGAGCAGCCCCATGAACGCAACAATCAAGACGACTTTGATCCAGGCCGCATCGGCCGCCAGCTCCGGCGCAAGGAAGGTGCCGGTGACGAGCTGCAGCAGCAAACCCGCTCCCAGGCCGATCCGCAGGATCAGCGTTTCATACGGCTTCAGCCTGTCAAGGAAGCGATGCACCCGTTCTACCAGCTTGATACGCTGCAGCGGCTCGTTAAAGATCGTGGAGCCGAGCAGGCCGACCAGCGTCACGCCCAGCCAGAATAAGAAGCCGGGGGTAATGACCTCGGCCATCGGCAGTGGAAACTCCTTACCCGCTCCGGTAAACCATTTGACGTGCGTGTACATACCTTGGAAAACATTCAACATATGACTTCCTACTCTCTCTAGACCATAGATTCGTTTAGCTTTCCTTTATTTTACTTATTCCATTCTGCTCTCTCCTGTGATTTCCCTCACACCCGCCAAGACACTTGTGTCTATTTCGTGACAAAAAAGCCCGCCCAATGACTTAGCATTAGACGGGCTGCCGCCCGATTAGGACGGCTTTCGATTGACCTCCTGCAGAGCAGATGCCAGATTTCTTACATAACGTTCGATCCTGACGCTGACCTCGCTGCGCATGTAGTCCTTGGTCATGACGAACCGGTTCTCGTAGCCTCGGCACACATAACGATAGACGATCTCCGAAGCGTCCTTTGAATCCTCGAAGACCCGAATCTGCTTCTCCACGAGCGCCTTCCTCGACTGCTGAACATCCTCTTGGATGCTCTTAACCAATACCTTCGCAGCGGCCGAGTACAAGATCTTCAGGGTGAGGGAGGACATTTCCGTCTCCCTTCGTTTCTTCTCCACAATACCGAGGGCGACCGGTAAGATGATGAAGTCCCGCATAAGCTCCAGCTCTTTTTGCGTCGGCGGTTCGGGAGCGGCTGCCGGCTTGGGATGGCTCAGCAGCATCGACTGCTCCTTATGCTGCGGCAGCATCATGCGGCTGGATTCCCACAGGCCGTTACCTTGGAGCTTCTTGCTCATTTATAATGACCTCCGATTTTTTGTGACCTCATCATGGCCTGACCTGCCGCTCGAAGCGAGGAGGCCCTGATGATCGCCGCGCTTCCGAAGCGTTCCTTGATGTGGTCCGTAGCCTTATCCAGAGCCCTCGTCTTGATCTGATCCTCGAACAGCGTCAATTGATAGCCTGAATCATCGATGAGACCGCTCAGCATAATCCCTACCCGGCGTACCGGCATACGGTCCCAGTACCGGTAGAACAGCGTCTTCGCCGCTTCAAATACCGTATTGGTATGATTAGTGGGGTCCGGCATTTTCATCTGACGCGAGAACCCCGTGGGCTGCTCATACGGACTGCACATGCAGCTGACGGAGACAACCCATCCCATAAAGCCTTTGCTGCGGCAATCGCGGCAAACCTCCTCGGTCAGCTCCAGAAGCACCGTTTCCACCTCCGAGTTCTCCAGGTAGTCTCTCGGCAGCGTCATCATATGACCGACGGACTTGGGCGGCGTAAGGAAGGTGCCCGGCGTTACGGGAGAATCATCGAGCCCGTTCGCGGTTCGCCACATGACCTCGGCATGGATGTCGCTCTGCTTTCCGAAGCGCTTGCGGAACTTATCCTTGAGAAGCGGCAGCGGCGTGCGGGCAATATCCCCGATCGTATGCATGCCTAACCGGGTAAAATGCCCCGTCATTCTCGAACCGACGCCGAACATTTTATTCACCGGCTCCTTCCAGAGCTTCCCCTCCACATCCGACGGGTTGAGTGTAAAAATGCCCTCAGAATTCTTCTTGGCCCAGATGTCCGTGGCCAGCTTCGCCAGCATCTTGTTCGTACCGATCCCTACCCTGACCTTGATCCCCGTCTGCTGCAGCACCTTCTGCTGAATCGATCGGGCGATCGTAACGGGATCCCCGAACAGCCGAAGGCTTCCGGTTACATCCAGAAACTGCTCGTCGATGGAGAAGATCTCCACAAGGTCCGTATATTCCTTATAAATTTGCGTAATCATCAGCGACACATCGATATAATGCTGCATGCGCGGACGCATGACCACCAGCTCGGGACACTTGTTCATCGCGGCTCCCAGACGTTCGGCTGTCGTGACCCCGTATTCCTTGGCGATCGGGCAGGCAGCCAGAACAATGCCGGAGCGAAGAGCCGGGTCTCCCGCCACCACCACCGGCTTCTCCCTGCACCAGGGGTGGTCGGCCTTCTCCACGCTGGCGTAGAAGCTTTGGCAGTCCGCCAAAAAAATCGTTCTTTCGCTTTTCCCGGTCATGTTAACCGCCTCCTTATGTCCATAAGCAAGGTCATGAGCTCCGCTTTCACCAGGCTCCTTAACATTTGAAAATGATGAATGTAGCCCCGGACCTTATACTCCACCTCGATGCCCAGTGCGTTCATTTCCGTCTTCAAAATTTGAATATTGTGCTTCCTCATCCTGCTCTTGATCGCCTGCAGCTCCGGAAAAATCGACCGTTCGACCTCTTGAAGGTAAGAGATCACATGGTGATAAACAACCTTGTCCTTATACATCTTCAGCTCGTTCAGATCTCGTGCCAGCATATCCAGCAAAATAGGCAGCAGCGTGTATTCCTTGATGATTTGAATATCCTCTTCTGTCTCAACCCTTGGATTACCACTCATAATCACACCACCATATTGCGAACGTGTATTCGTATTCTTTATTATATACCGAACACAAGTTCGATATGCAAGCAAATTTTTTTGGAAACAAAAAGAAATGCCGCCCGGCAGCGTCGGAACGCAATCGAACGGCTCTCTTTGAGCTTTCAGCAAACTTTCAGTCTATTTTCATGTTAATTTAATGTAAAGAAAATATAATGAAATTGTAAAAAACGGTCAACGGAATAGCACCTGACGGAGGAGCCTGCCACCACAGAGGCTCTTTTGCTTTTTTCAACGAAGAAAGGAGAGGTTCTTTATGAAGCGGTTCAAAACCGGCTGGAGTCTGGGAATCTCCTTCGTGACGGCCAATCTTCTTGTCCTTGCGATGCAATATGCATCCTTTAAGCCGTTCGAGGACAGCTGGATCGATTGGATGCGCGATAATATGCCGCTGTATGCTCTATCGACGGCGATTCTGTTCATCCTGATTCTCGGACTGGACGGCTTGTTCGATAATACGCTGTTCGCGGCAGGCATCGCAGCCGCGGCGATCGGCGCCTTGACGTTCGGCAATTATCATAAACTGATGGTATTGGGGGAGCCGGTCTATCCCTGGGATTTAAACCAGCTGAGGCAGTTTTCGGAAATACTGAACATTGCCCGGGATATCGCCTCGCCGCGGATCGTGACCGCTGTGCTGGCCGGGAGCGTTGTGTTATTGACGGCAACGTTCTTTCTTCCGAGAGCCAGAAAGGGAATGGCTTACCGTTTCGGCTGTGTGTTCGCAGCGGCGCTCATGGTATTCTCCTGCTTTCACGTACAGAGCACGGTATTTGCCAAGCCGCTTTCCAAGCTGGGCGTCGTCGATCACAACTGGAACCAGCGGGAAAATTATTTGATGAATGGATTTGTGATCGCCTTTCTGCAAAATATAGGAGCGAAAATTCAAAGCCAGCCGGCAGGCTACAGCGAAGAAGAGATCAACCGGATCCTCCATAAATATACGAATCCGGCCTCCGCTGCGGGGGCTTCGGAGGAGCAGCCGAATATCGTTCTGGTCATGAACGAATCCTTGTTCGATCCGACGCGGCTCTCCGGCGTCTCCTTCAGTGAGGATCCACTCAGCAGACTGCACCGGAATGAAAAGCGGTTTCCGTCAGGCAAGTCGCTGTCCCCTACGTACGGCGGCGGTACCTCCAATGTGGAATTCGAGGCGCTCACAGGGCTTTCCATGTCGTTTATCAATCAAGGAGCAACGCCTTATCAGCAGCTTTTGGTCAAAACCGATCGCTTCCCGTCCATGGTCAGCCTGCTGAAGGACAAAGGCTACCAAACGACGGCGATTCATCCGTTCGACGGAACCTTCTACAACCGGAACCGCGTGTATCCGGTGCTCGGCTTCGATCAATTCATCACTCAGGATAACATCGCCTATACAGACACTTTAACGGATAACGGATTTATTTCCGATATGGCCGCCACCCGGCAAGTGATGGATGTACTGAACGCAGGAGAGGCGCCGCAATTCATCCATCTGGTCACGATGCAAAATCATTTGCCCATTCAAGGAGTGGCAGGCGCCGATCCTCTGACGGTCAAAGGGCTGAAGGGCTCCGGTAAGAAGGAGCTCGAAAGCTATGCCCAGAGTATCCGGGAATCCGACCGGGCGATTCAATATTTGATTGATTCCATTCAGGAAGTGAAGCGGCCGACGATCGTGCTTGTATTCGGGGACCATCTGCCTGCGCTGGAGGAGTCCACCTATATCCAAGGAACCGAAGGCCTATCCGAAATGGAGCGGACGCAGTTCCAGCATGAAACTCCGCTTCTCCTTGCGGCCAATTACCCTATGAAGGCGCAAAGCCTAGGCACGGTATCGCCGTCCTTCTTCGGACCGATCCTATTCGAGCAGGCCGGCTTGCAGCAGCCTCCTTTTTATCAGCTGCTGCAAGCGGTGAAGCGGGAGCTGCCGGGATTGACGCGCAGCGTCTATGTAGATGCCGGCGGGCAGCCGCTGCTCGAGCTTAGCGACGGACAGGAGGAGCTGCTCCGCGATTACGAGATGGTGCAATACGATTTGCTGTACGGCAACAAATATGCACTGCCGATGATGAAGTAACCTATAAAGCCGATCCGTGCGGGAATCGCTTTTCCCCCGCAACGGATCGGCTTTTTCTTAGTTAGACACGTTTCGCTGCCGCAGGCTCCGAACCCCCCAAACCGCAAGAGCTACGCACCCTGCTCCCGCCAGCACGAACCAGCCGTAGCGATAGACGGCTGCAGCGATCCTCTCGATATTTCCGCCGAAATAGTAGCCTACTGTAAAGAAGCCTGCCGTCCAGACCAGACCGGTCGAATAAGAATAAAGCGCATACCATCCGAAGGGCATCCGATGAACCCCAACAAGATAAGGCACTACATGGCGAACCACCGGGAGAAAGTAACTAAAGATGAGCGTAGCGCGGCCATAGCGTTCCAGAAGACGCTGCGACCTCTCGAGGGGACGTCTCATATTTTTCCGTTTCATGAGCCGCTCCACAATCGGCGGACCCATCATGCGGCCAAGCACATAGCCTAACGATAACCCCGAAACGACTCCAAGATAAGTAACAATAAAGGCCGGAAGGATCTGTAGAATATGAAGAGAGGCGACCATCCCGCCGGTCATGACAACCGCCTCATCCGGGATGGGCATGCCCACGATTCCAAGCCACAACGCGAAAAATAAAGCAAAATAACCGAACTGCTCCACATACTGCAGAAGTGCATCAACCGTCATCTGATCGCCTTCTTCTGACGGCATACGTAAACGAAGGCCGGGGGGATATTCCATGGAACGAAGCCGATGCTCACCTCGTCGAAGCACGAAGTCAGCAGCCGCTTCATCTGCAGCGAGTATTGAAAGGCGATGAAGACACCGTCTTCTGTCAGCGACTGCTTCACCTGTGATATGATCCGTTCCCTCATTTCGGCAGGAAAATTGGCGAAAGGCAGCCCCGAGACGACACAATCGAGCCGATCCATCCCGTAGCCGGAAAGCCCTTGAAGCATCTTTTGCGCATCATGGTAAAAATATAGCCCGTCATACTTTTCCCGCAGCTGCGAGCGCATGCCTGCATCCTTTTCGCAGACCAGTACTTTGCACTCCGGATGCTTCCTTTCGTGAATGGCGCGGGTGAATACGCCGGTTCCCGCCCCAAGCTCCGCCATCGCCCGCACATTCGCCCAGTCGACGGGCTCCAGCATTTTCTCCGTCAGCGCCGTAGAGCTGGGAATCAAGCTGCCGACGTCGCGGGGACTGCGCAGAAATTTTTGAAAAAACATCACCTTATCGGATAGCCTTGAGGTCAGCGTCGAATGTAATGACATAAATCGTTATCACTCCTTGTTTCCAATCCTAGCTCTTAGCTTATCCAAAAAATCATAAGATTGTAGCATGAAACTTCTGAAGATTTTCTTAACAATAAGAGAAAGACACCATCCCAGGGCTAATCAAACCCCAAGCAGCGCAAAAAAGACATGGGGTTCCCTGCCTTTGCCTTTCCATGTTATGATGACCGGGAGGTGAGCTTACCATGCTTCTGCATAAGGGAGAAACATTATTCCGGCAGGGAGAAACCGGTCCTCTGTTTCGGATCCAAAGCGGCCTGCTCAAAATCGTCCGAGTGAACGAAGAGGGCCACCCGTTCTTATTTAATATTATTGTTCCCGGTGAGATGATTCCCCATCATTCGTTAATGACCCCCAAGGACTATCACGGAACGGCCATTGCTTTAATGACCACAGAGGTGGAGCGGGTTTCGCCGAAGGAGTGGTACGAGGAGCTGGAGCGGAATCCGGAAAAATACCGCGAGGTGGCGCTGCTGCTGCAAAGTAAGCTGCGCATGATGCAGCTGCGGATCGACCAGCTGACCCAGGTAACCCCTGCCGAGAAGCTGGGGCAGCTGCGCAGCTGGTTCGCCGAATACTTATCGCCGGACGTCTCGCTTACCGATGTGCTGACTCAAGAAGAGATCGGCCAGCTGATCGGTATTCGCCGCGAGACGGTAAACCGGCTGCTGCGGGCGGATCGGGCATAGCCGGGATACGCCAAAAAGGCCGGTACCCGGTACCGGCCTTTCCGCAGTTCGCAGCTTAACGAAACATTCCCCACAGCTTGATGAGGTGAAACGTATTGTTCGGGTCGATCTTTTGGGAGATGACGAAGTTCACCAGATGATCCGTTTGCGCTTCGGTGAGCTTCTCCCCGAGCACCTTGGTCAGCATTCCTACGAAACGGCGCACCTTGACGCGATCCTGCAGATCGTATTTATTAACGCCCTTGAGGATCATCTTCACGCGTTCCTTGACCTCGGGGTTCTTCATCTTCAGCTTGATCCGCTCCACCTGAGCAGGATCGAAGCCATGCTTTGCATAAGCCATGCCGCACACCTCCGTCTTCATCACTTTATGCCTGTTTCCCTCGTGCTAAAGTAATTCTATGACGGAGTGCTTGGACATGTGTCCCCATTTTCCATAAGAAGAATGAAATTAGTCCAATAAATCGTTAGAGAAAATTTGCTCCCGCTGCAAATATTGACGGAGCATGACGTAGGAAGCGGAGGTCCAGAAGTCGGACTGCCGCACCAGCCGGGCAGCATCGTCCCGCGCTTGCTCCATGACCTCGAAGTCGGTCACCATATCCGCGATGCGGAACTCCGGCATCCCGCTCTGCTTCGTGCCGAAGAAGTCGCCCGGCCCGCGAAGCTCCAAATCGCGTCTTGCGATTTCGAAGCCGTCGTTCGTATCCGTCATCGCCTTCATGCGCTCCTTGCCTACCTCGTTCTTCGGGTCGGCGATCAGCACGCAATACGACTGATGCTCTCCCCGCCCTACCCTGCCCCGCAGCTGATGCAGCTGGGACAGCCCGAAACGATCGGCGTCATACACGACCATGAGCGTCGAATTCGGCACATCGACACCTACCTCAATGACGGTGGTGGACACGAGCACCTGCACACGGCCTTCACTGAATTCCCGCATGACGGCATCCTTCTCGGCCGGAGCCATTCGCCCGTGCAGCAAGCCGACACGGAAGCCGGGGAATTCATGCTGCAGCTGAGCATGCACGTCGATGGCGTTCTGGACGTCGAGCTTCTCCGACTCTTCGATCAGAGGGCAAATGATGTACGCCTGCCGCCCTTGATCCACCTCGCGGCGGATAAAGCCAAGCACGCGCTCCAGCATGGCATGCGTGACCGCATACGTCTTGATCGGCTTGCGGCCCTTCGGCAGCTCCTTCAGCGTGGATACGTCCATATCCCCGAAAGCCGTAATGGCCAGCGTGCGGGGAATGGGTGTCGCCGTCATCGTCAGCACGTCGGGATTCATCCCCTTGCGGCGCAGAATGCTTCGCTGATTCACGCCGAAGCGATGCTGCTCGTCGGTGACGACCAACCCCAGCTTGCGGAAGAATACATCCTCCTGAATCAACGCATGGGTGCCGACCACAACGTCAATCATCCCCATCTGCAGCGCCCCCAGCACGTCACGGCGCTGCCGGTCCGTCAAGCTGCCGGTAAGCAGCGCCACCTGGATGCCGTAAGGCTCATAGAGCCGCTCCAGCGACCGCTTGTGCTGCTCCGCCAGGATTTCGGTCGGCACCATGAGCGCCCCTTGATAGCCTGCCTTAACGGCAGCGAACAAGGCCGCAGCGGCAACGACCGTTTTGCCCGCGCCGACGTCGCCTTGAAGCAGCCGATTCATACAGTACGGCTGCTGAAGATCGTGCAAAATCTCAGCCAGCACCGTCTTCTGAGAATCGGTCAGCTTGAAGGGAAGTGCCCGGACGAAGGCCCGAACGGCCGGAAGATCCACCGGATGGGCTACCCCGTCGGAGCGGTCATGATTCAAGGCGCGGTAGGCCTGCATTTTCAGCTGAAACAGAAACAGCTCCTCATACACCATCCGCTTCCGCGCGCGCTGTCCCTCCTCCGTGCTTCCGGGCATGTGCAGCAGCGCTACCGCCTGTTTGCGCGGCAGCAAGCGGTAGCTCTGCAGCAGCTCCGCCGGCAGCACCTCCGGAATGAGGCCGGCGAACTGCGTCAGCGCCTGCTTCATCGTCTGCCGCATCCACTTCTGCGTAAGTGCAGCGGTCACGGAATAGACCGGCTGCAGGGTGCCGATCTGGGAAGCGCCTTGGCCCGGAAACTCCGTTTCCGATACCGTAATATGAAGCCGCCTTTGGTCCCATTTCCCCGTAAGCACCACTTCATTGCCTGCCGCCAGCTTGTCCTTCAGAAAATGACGGTTAAACCAGACCGCCGTTACGAAGAGAGAATCGACCATAAGCTTGCAGGTCATTCTTGATTTGGTCCGGCCGTACATCTGTACCTGCGGCATGCCGGCGATCGTGCCCTGCACGGTAATCTTGTCTCCGTCCTTCACCTGGGTCAAGTCACGAAGCGTGTAATCCTCGTAGCGGAAAGGATAATAGTCAAGCAGCTGCCCAACACTGGAAATTCCCAGCGTGAGCAGCTCCTCGGACTTCTTGCCTTTGACACCGGACACCTGCGTGACCGGAATTTCATATAGATCCATACTCATCATTACGCCTTCCAAACAAAAGCCGCCACGACTCCGGGACCCGTGTGGGTACCGATCACAGGGCCAATTTCGGTAAACCTCGAGCTGCGTACGTCAAAATGCTGATGCATCAGAGCGTTCAGCTCCTCCGCCGCCTCCGGCGCCTTTCCGTGAGCAACGGTCAGGTGCATCGGCACCCCCGCATAATCCTGTTGAAACAGCTCGATCATACGGGCCATAGCCTTCTTCTGCCCGCGTACCTTGTCTACCGAATACACCTGGCCCTCGCCGTTAATCGAGAGAATAGGTTTGATGTTGAGCAGCGACCCGACCAAAGCGGAGGCTTTGCCGATGCGGCCGCCCTTCTGCAAGTACTCCAGCGTATCGACAAGGAAGTAGAGGCGCCGGCTGCTCTTCAGCTCTTCAATGAGCTGAACGATCTCTTCCTTGCTCTTGCCCTGCTTGGCTGCCTCCGCTGCGGCGACAACCAGCATGCCGATGCCGTAGGAAGCCGACAAGGAATCGACGACCGTAACGTCCGCATCGCCATCCAGCATGGACTGGGCCAAATGCGCCGATTGATACGTCCCGCTTAGCGCAGAAGCGAGATGAATCGAAACGATGGACTGCGCTCCGCTGTCGAAAACCCGTTTATACGTTTCCATAAATTCAACCGGAGACGGCTGAGACGTGGTAGGAAGGCCGGCCGAAACGGCCAGCTTGGTGAAGAACGCTTCCGTGCCGATGTCTACCCCGTCCAAATAAGATTCCGAACCGAACAGCACCTTCAGCGGCACCATTTCGATTCCAAGCTCCTTGCGCACGCTCTCCGGAATATCTGCCGTGCTATCCGTTACAATCCGAACTTGACTCATAGGGTCACCCCCAACATATTGAACTTTATTTATTCTATTCGGCGGAGATGATGTAATAATACACCGGCTGTCCGCCGGCATGAACCTCCAGCTCCACCTGCTTGTAAGAGGATTCGACGTAAGACTCGAGCTCTGCCGTCACCGCGTCTTCCGCCTCCGCACCGGTATAGATCGTCAGAATCTCCCGCCCGTCCTGAAGCAGGCTGTCGATCAGCTTGCGGCAGGAAGCCGTAATATCCGGCTCGGCCGAGACGATTTTGCCGTTATGAATCCCGATGTAATCGCCCTGCTTAATCTCAATGCCGTCCATGGACGTATCCCGAACCGCATAGGTTACCTGTCCGGACTGCACTTGCTGCAGCGCCTGCTGCATAGCATCCGCGTTAACCTCTGCCTCCGCATCCTCCTGGAACGCAATCACCGCTGCAATGCCTTGAGGAATGGACTTGCTCGGAATCACGACAAGCTGCTTTTCCTCCACCAGCTCCACCGCCTGCTGGGCAGCCAGAATGATATTCGAGTTGTTCGGAAGAATAAAGACCGTTTGGGCTTCCACCGCATTCACGGCATTTACGATATCCTCCGTGCTCGGATTCATCGTCTGGCCCCCGTGAAGCACCTGGTCTACGCCAAGGCTGGAGAAAATGCTTGTAATGCCTTCCCCGGCCGAGACGGCAACAAAGCCATAGCGCTTCAGCTCCTTCGTCTCTTCGGCCGGAGCCGTGGAAACCGTGCTGACAACTGCAGGCGTTTCCGGTACGTCATGTTCCAGAAGATGCGTGTGCTGATCCCGCATGTTTTCTATTTTAATTCGGCTCAGATCGCCGTAGTTCATGGCTAAATTCATAACCGTGCCCGGATATTCGGCGTGAATATGCACCTTGACGAGATCTTCGTCCGCCACGACCAGGAGGGAATCCCCATGAGCGGAGAGCTCATCCCTAAAGCGGGACTCATCGAAGGACCGGTCCGCTGTCTTCTGCGCATTTAAGGTAACGATAAACTCCGTACAATATCCGAATTCGATATCCTCCGTAGCGAGCATCGCTTGAGCCCGCTTCGGTTCATGCGCGTGGGCGTGCGCAGCCAGGCTCTCCAGCCGAACCGGCTCCAAGGTTGCCTCTGTCGTCTCTACCGCGCCGAGCGCCGCATAAGGCACATCGATTGGTCCGGACGGTACCGCCTCCTCATCCAGAGCAGCCATGAAGCCCTCGTAAATGTAGACCAGTCCCTGTCCGCCGGAATCGACAACCCCCACCTGCTTCAGAACAGGCAGCATGTCCGGCGTCCGTTCCAGTGCTTCCTTCCCCTGTCTCAGCACCTCGTGCATCACTTCGTCAATGCCTGCATGCCTCTTGGCATACTGTACCCCATGTCTTGCCGCTTCCTTGGCTACCGTAAGAATGGTGCCCTCCACCGGCTTCACAACCGCTTTATACGCCATATCGACGCCGTTTTGAAGTGCCGCGGCGAATTGCTGGCTATTTGCTTCCTCTAGGTCGGCTACCGCCTTCGAGAAGCCGCGGAACAGCTGTGACAAGATCACGCCAGAATTGCCGCGCGCTCCCATCAGCAGCCCTTTTGCAAGCGCTTCAGCAGCTTTCCCCAAATGGGACGAAGGACGGCGGCGCAGCTCCTCCACGCCGGAGGTCAGCGTCAAATTCATATTTGTGCCCGTATCTCCATCCGGAACAGGGAACACGTTGAGCGCGTTTACACGCTCCGCGTTAGCCGTGAGCTGCTGTGCACCCGCCTCTACCATCCGAATGAAATCTTGTCCATTGATCATATTTAAGCGCTTACTCAAAAAAACCATTCCCCTTCCTGCTCTGATGCCATCCGGACCCTTAAGCAACTGCCGCACCGCAAGGCGAATGCGCCAGTTGCCATGAATCGCTGGAACCAATCATGCTGTCTACTGCGCAACCCGGACACCGGATACAAAAATGTTGACGTTCTCCACCTTAAGGCCGGCCACGTCGTTCAGTACATATTTCACCTTGGTTTGCACATTATGAGCAACCACGGAAATCTTCGTGCCGTAGCTGACGACGATATATAAATCGATCGCCATCAAGCCCTGTTCGTCTCTATGTACCTCTACCCCGCGACTCAAATTGTCCCGGCGCAATAATTCGGCGATCCCATCCTTGAGCTGATTGCGTGAAGCCATGCCGACCAAGCCGTAGCAATCCAATGCCGCCGAGCCTGCAAGTATTGCGATGACTTCATCCGTTACAAACACCTTGCCATACTCTGTCGCCAGTTCTATAGCCATCTCCAACAGCTCCTTTAAAATATACAATGATTAGGATGGACTATTTTTCATTGTACTATAGATATGAAAAGAAATAAATAAATTGATGAATATTGCATAAATCGGTGTGCTTCGCGTTGACGCCCGCTTATGTGCTGTGATATGATATTCAAGTGTGTTTTGAACGCAAAGAAAGTGGAGAGCAGCTATCGATCTTGAAACCGTCGGAGCTTTTTAAGGAGGTGTAATACAATGTCCCGCAAATGTTTCATCACTGGTAAAGGTCCGGGTACCGGAAACAACGTTTCCCATGCGAACAATAAGACAAGACGCACTTGGGGTGTCAACGTACAGAAGGTTCGCATTCTGGTGGACGGCAAGCCGAAGCGCGTTTGGGTTAGCACCCGAGCTCTGAAAGCTGGCAAGGTTACTCGCGTATAATAGCTATACAAGCAAAAAGCACCTGACTCAGGTGCTTTTTTTAGTTGGCGGAGACGGAGCACCCTTGCGGCTCGCTCCGCTTAAGTATGCACCAACGCGAATCGTCAGTTTTTGCTGAACGTATTAAGTACGGCTTTCACGAATCCACCCAAAAACTTCGGAAGCTTGATAGTGTAAAATTTCATCTCGTACCCCTCCTCTGACGTGCTTTGCTGAAGCAAAGCCGCTTTCGTTCATCTTCCTCGGAGCTTTGCTTCAGCAAAGCCGTGCGCTGCTCCCGGTGGCGTCCGGACCCACCTACCGAAGCACATACCTAGTATATTCCTTCGCGGCCAAAACGTGACTTCCCAAAGCCCGCCTGCGCAAAAAGAAAAAGGTTACAAAAGCGCGTACTTTTGATTTATTCATATTAAAGTCCCATTGGATTTATGACAAGATGGAGCAAACGGGAGGGCTGACACTCTGAAAAAAAGCTATTTTCGCCGAAGGATCTGCTAGGGTTCCGTACGGGCATCAAGCGAAAATATCCCGCACCGCTTAGCGGAAAATATGCCATGGGAACGCACTTCTGTGAACCTGCTAAGCCAAAACGTATAAGGCAAGGGGTACAAAGGTGCTAAAGTGCAGAAATCCACAAGCTTAAGCGGGGTTCGGATCGAGATTTGTGACAATTGGCAGCTTTAGGAGCGCGCAATGGCTGAAAATGAGGCAAATGGTCTTGGAATGTTGTATTTACGCAGAAATCTTCCTGCTTCTGATACAAATCGTGGGGGAAAGTTGCGTTTTTGCAGAATTCAAGGCTGAACAGCTCCCGACCGCAGATCGGGATGTGTTCTGATCAAATCAAAGGTATGGGTAGATCCGAGGGGAAATGCGTAGGTGTGGAAAGCTAACGGACCGCCTTTGAAGTCGCATCCTTACCGAAAATCCCTTCCAATGGACACGACTTCAAAAGAGGCTTAGCACGCAGAGATCATAAAAAGGACGCCGCTAGGCGTGGGCGTTTATCAAACCGCTATCCTCGAAAGGAGCACCGTAATCATGCCGGAGCAGGCATCTGCTGCATGGCGACATAGACGGCATAAATGAAAGCGAAGATGAAGTAAAATACGATCGTCAAAGCGACGAACCAAATCCGCAGGCTGCGCTCTTCATATCGTTTAAAAAACTGAATGCCTGCGAACAGGGCGCCTAGGGAAAATACATACTTCAATAAGTCCTGGATGTGGGAGAACAGGCTCAGAAAAATCGCGCAAAGCAGGCTGAAGCCAAGGACAGCTAAGGCACGCATGCTCCCTCACTCTCCCGTTCCGCGAATCCGGCGAATCGCTTCCGCCCGATCCTGTTGGTTAAAGATCGCGTTGCCTGCCACGAGCACGTTCGCGCCGGCGGCAATGACCTGCTTGGCCGTCTCCGGGTTAATCCCCCCGTCGACCTCGATATCGACATGATCCAAGCCTCGCTCGTTCAGCATTTGACGAAGACGTGTAATCTTCGGCAGCATTTCGGGAATGAACTGCTGTCCTCCGAAGCCCGGATTCACCGTCATGATTAGGATCAGATCGACGGCCCCGGTAAGCACATGCTCCAGGGACGACAAAGGTGTCGCCGGATTCAGAACGATGCCTGCCTTGACCCCCTGCTCTTTAATCAGATGCACCGTCCGGTGCAGATGGCGCGCCGCCTCCACGTGAACGGAGATCAGGTCCGCCCCGGCCTTGGCGAAGGCAGGAATGTATCGGTCAGGCTCCTCGATCATCAGATGTACGTCAAGCGGAAGCTTGGTGATCGGACGAATCGACTCCACGACCAGGGGGCCAATGGTAATGTTCGGAACGAAATGTCCGTCCATAACATCGACGTGGATCCAATCCGCTCCACCGCGCTCAACGTCCGCAATGTCTTCCCCCAACCGGGAGAAGTCCGCAGATAAAATAGAAGGGGCGATTCGCAGCATGATCAATACCTCCTTTTTCTCTCTTTAATTTCAGTCAGAAATTGCAAATAGTGATTGTAGCGGGATGAGACGATTTGCCCTTCCGCCACGGCCTCTTGGACCTTACAGTCCGGCTCGTGCTGATGAAGGCAGCCCCGAAAGCGGCATTGCTCGGAAAGCAGCTGGAATTCCCGGAAGCAGGAGCTGAGCTCCTCCGCCTCTTCAATCTGTAGAAAATCAAGCGAGCTGAAGCCCGGCGTATCCGCAACAATGCCCCCGTTCGGCAGCCGTATCAGCTCGACATGACGGGTCGTATGCTTCCCGCGGCCGAGCTTATTGCTGATCGCATTCGTTTCCAGATCAAGACCCGGAATCATCGCATTAAGCAGCGAGGATTTCCCGACGCCGGATTGCCCGGCGAATACGCCGATGCGGCCGATCAGGCGCCGCTCCACCTCGGCCACGCCGATGCCTTCCTTGGCGCTTGTCATCAGCACCGGGTAACCGATCGATTCGTATAATTGAACGGCGGAATCCAGCGAAGCCGCCTCCTCTTCCTCGCTCTCCGTCAGCTCGGAGGCGGTTTCCATCGAAGCAGAGCCGGGCACGAGATCCTGCTTCGTAAAGCAAATGACCGTGTCCAGTCCTGCGCTTTCCGTGTGCACAAGAAACTTATCCAACAGCTGCAGGTTTAGCGTCGGCTCGGTCACAGAGAAAACCAGTACGACAAGATCGACATTTGCAATAGGAGGTCTCACCAGCTCCGAATGACGGGGGAGAATTTCCGTGACCGTCCCCTCGCCGTTCTCCGTCAGCTCAAATTCCACTCGGTCTCCAACCAAGGGGGAAACTCCCCTTTTTTTGAAGATTCCTCTTGCCCGGCATTGCACCGGCTCCCGATCCTCCGAATCATCCGGAAGTACATAGTAATATCCGCTTAGCGCCTTTACGATTAAACCTGCTGGCATTATTGAGTTCTGCCTCCCGTGCCTGTTGTAGTTGTTGGAGCTCCAGACGTATTGCCGCTTTGCGCTCCGCCCGTAGACGGTGTCGCTGCGCCTGTTCCGCCGGTTGCCGGCGCCGTGCCGGTTCCCGTTGCAGGCGTAGGAGTCGGCGCGGGGGCTGTTGTCCCCGGCGCAGGAGTCGTACCTGACGGCGCGGCCGGCTTGCCGTTCTTCTGAGCAAGATAATCCTGGTAGGTGACTGTCATAATATCGGCTGTCGCATTATCGACCTTCACCTGAATGGTCGCGTTCTTCTCGGGCGATACCACCAGCTTGACGCTGACGGCCTCCGTCTTGGTTATATTAAGCGTTTGATACTCGAAATTATCATACTGCGCGTCCGTCAGCAAAATTTTGACCGTAGAGCTCTTGCCTTCCCGCGCAGGCTTCACCGGAACGCTTACCGTCATCGGACCGGCTTCCTCCGGAAGACCCGAGCTAATGATCAGCTTGATCTCCGACCCGGCCGAAACCTCTTCGTTAGGCTGGAACGGGAACTGGGTAATGACCTTTCCCTTCGGCTGCTTGTAGCTGGTCTCTACGTTGATGCCGTCCTTCGCAAGCTTCAGGTTGCTGACCGTGATCCGGTTACGCGCCTCCGCCTCCGTCAAGCCGACCAGGTTCGGCATTTTGAACGTTTCCCTGCCTTGACTGATCGTCAGGACGACCGTTGCCGTCGCCGGATCGACCTCCGTACCGGCAGCCGGGTTCTGTACCAGTACCGTATCGGGCGGCTCATCCATATATTTTTTCTCAACCTTGATCCTGCTGTCATCCTTAATGCCCAGCGCACTCAGCGCCATCTTCGCCTCTACCAGCTTTTGTCCGACCAGGTTCGGCAGCTTCTCGAGCTCCGGTCCCTTGCTGACGGTCAGCTTCACCGTTGAGTTTTCCTTTACCTTGGTATTCGTACTGCTTTGACGCAGAACGGTATCCTTCGCGATTTCCTTGTTCACCTCATACGATACGTCGGGTATGAGCTTGAGAGCGATGAGGGCCGCTTGCGCCTCCGTCAAAGGCTTGCCTACCACATTCGGCACCTCGACCTCAGGTACCACCAGCATCCCCTTCACGTAACCGACAAGCGACCACATTCCTGCCAGAAGGGCCATCAAGACGATAAACCAGATCAAAGGCTTAACCCAGCGGCGCTTTTTCTTCCCCTGCTCGGCAGGAGCCTCCGACTCTTCCTCTTCCGAAGCCTCGGCAGCAGCCGCCCTTTCCTGAGGGGCATATTGACTCGGCCGAAGAGCGGGAATGACCCGTGTCTTCTCCTCATCCATCTCGTCCTCATCGAAGAAGTTCACCTTGGGCTCATTCCGGCGATGCGGCTGCAAGCATGCCTCCAGATCGCTCATCATGTCCTGCGCCGTCCGGTAACGCTCCGTCGTGCTTTTGCGCATCGCGCGTAGAATAATGTTCTCCACGCTTTGCGGAATAAGCGGATTTACCTTCCGCGGCTCCTCCACATCCTCCTGCAGATGCTTCAGTGCAACACTGATTGGGCTTTCCCCAAGGAAAGGCAGACGTCCTGTGAGCATTTGGTACATGACGATTCCGAGGGAATACAGGTCAGACTGCTCGCCGGTCGGCGTTCCTTTGGCATGCTCGGGAGAAAAATAATGCACGGAGCCTACTACGGAGCCGGTCTGCGTGATCGTGGAGGACGTGACCGCCCGCGCGATTCCGAAGTCCGTCACCTTGACCCGGCCGTTACGCCCGATAAGAATATTGTGCGGCTTAATATCGCGGTGGATGATTTGATTGTGATGGGCGTGGTCCAGAGCATCGCAAATTTGCACCGCAATATGAATCGCCTCTTCCACCTGAAGCGGGGCCCGTTCTTTGATCAAGCTGTTCAGCGTGTGCCCTTCCACGTATTCCATCACGATATAATGTACGTCTTCTTCCTGCCCTACATCGTAAATACTAACCACGTTGGGGTGGGATAATGATGCGGCTGCCTGTGCTTCCCGGCGAAAACGCTGAATAAACTCCTCGTCGTGCACATACTGCTGTCTTAGTATTTTAACGGCTACATGTCGATGTAATAAAATATCTAGTCCTTTGTAAACTATAGCCATCCCGCCGCCGCCGACTCGTTCCAGAATCTCGTAGCGACCTCCCAGCTGTCTACCGATCATTCATCCTCACCCCGTTTCTCCGTCGTTTGCTGAGTCGCTATCCCGCGCGCTCTCCATGAGCACAACCGTAACGTTGTCGTCTCCTCCGGCGTTCAAGGCTTCGGAAATCAAGCGATCTACCTTCTCCTCGAGCGAGCCCTCCCCGGTAATGTGTACGGTCAGCTTCTCCTGGTCCACCAGACTGCTGAGGCCGTCGCTGCAAAGCAGCAGCACATCGCCTTGCTCCCAAGCGATATCCCGCACGTCCACCTCAATGGTCGGCTCGGTTCCGAGAGCACGGGTCAGCACATTGCGCCTAGGATGGTGAAACGCTTCCTCCCGCGTAATTTGCCCGCTCTTTACAAGCTCATTGACCAAGGAATGGTCCTCCGTCAGCTGCTCCATCTGACCCTTATGTACGCGGTAAGCGCGGCTGTCGCCGATATGGGCGACAACCACATGCTGCTCGTCCGCCAAAACAACCACTACCGTGGTCCCCATGCCATGGTAGTTCTCCCGCCTGGAGGCGAATTCGAAGATTTTCTCATTGGCGATTTCGACCGCCGACTTCACCAGCTGCTTCCTCTCCTCAATCGACATCTCCCGATGAAGGGTTTGCAGCTGAAATTGGATCAATTCCACCGCCATTTGACTGGCAATGTCTCCGGCCTGATGGCCGCCCATACCGTCGGCCACGATGGCGAGCGACAGCCCGTTCAGCTCGTCTTGCACGACCGCCCGGTCCTCATTCACCATCCGTACACGGCCGATATCCGATTGGTACGCCAATTTCAGCATCGATTCATCTCACCTCGCACCCGTTTCCATATGCTTCGCCCTCAGCTGTCCGCAGGCGGCGGCAATATCGCTGCCCTGCTCCCGCCGGATCGTGGCGTTCACCTTGCTTCTTTCCAAAATGCGCTGGAACGTAAAGATGTCGTCACGCGTCGTACGGACGTAATCGCGCTCCGACACATAGTTGACCGGAATCAAATTCACATGCGCATGCGGGAAATCCTTCAGCACCTTCGCCAGCTCCTCCGCATGCACCGCCTGGTCGTTCACGCCGCCCATCAGGGCATACTCGAACGTAATACGGCGGCCGGTTTTGCCGACATAATATTTGCACGCCTCAATCAAATCCGCGAACGGAAAGCGCCGGTTTACCGGCATCAGCTTCGAACGCAGCTCGTCGTTCGGCGCATGGATCGAAATCGCCAGGTTGATCTGCGTATTCTCCTCGGCGAATTTGTAAATATTCGGCACGATACCGCTCGTCGACACTGTAATATGACGCTGGCCGATGTTGAGTCCCTTCGGATGAATCATAACCTTCAGGAACGTCATGACGGCGTCATAGTTCTCGAACGGCTCGCCAATGCCCATGATGACAATGCTGCTGACCCGCTCCTGCGTAGCATCCAGCAGCTGCTGCGCCTTGACCACCTGAGCGATGATTTCGCCGGGACTCAAGTTGCGCTTCAGCCCGCCCAGCGTGGACGCACAAAACGTACATCCGATCCGGCAGCCGACCTGTGTGGTCACACAAACGCTGTTGCCGTAGCTGTGCTTCATGATGACCGTTTCGATCGCATTTTTGTCGGTCAGCTCGAACAGAAACTTCACCGTACCGTCCTGGGACTGGTACTTAGCGACCTCCGTCAGCGTAACAAAATCGAACTGCGTCGTCAGCTTCTCCCGAAGCCCCTTCGGAAGGTTCGTCATCTCCTCGAAGCTCGACACTCGCTTGACATACAGCCATTCAAAAATTTGTCCCGCACGAAAGCCGGGCTCGCCGTTCGCCTTCACCCAATCCTGCCACTGCTCCAGCGTGAAGTCGTAGACGTAAGGCTTCTCGTTCACGGGTCCTTTGGGCGGCCGTTTTTCAGTCATTTGCTGTTCCGTATGCTCCATATCGTTTATCACAACCTGTTGTTTGTCAGAGTAGTGCCCTCAGCCTGCGCATGAAGGCCACAGTATATTTTACCACAATAGCACCGCTTATGCTCGTTTGCGAAGCCTCGCAATGTAGAAGCCGTCGGAGCCGAAATCAAAAGGGAAAATCTGGATCTCCTCTTCCTTTGCGTGGGGAGGCGCCTCGAGCTCATATTCCGGATGCTTGTCCAAAAAGGAACGGATCATCTCTTCATTCTCCGCCTTCTCAATGGTACAGGTGCTGTAAACGAACACGCCTCCCGGCTTCAGCAGCCCGTGAACCGCCTCCAGCAGCTCCCGCTGCACGGCGCAAATCTCGCCAAGCTCCCGCTCCTCCTTGCCCCATTTCATGTCCGGCTTACGACGAATGACGCCGAGTCCGGAGCAGGGGGCGTCGAGCAAGATCCGGTCGAAGCTGCCGGGAGCGTACTTCCGGTGCAGCTCCTTCGCGTCCGCCACAACCGTGCGAATGCTGCGCAGCCCCAGCCGCTCGGCCTGCTCGCGAACCAGCTTCTCCTTATGCTCATGGATGTCGCTGGCCACGATCTCGCCGCGGTCCTGCATCTTCTCGGCCAGATGCGCCGTCTTGCCGCCCGGGGCGGCGCAGCAATCGAGCACCCGCTCGCCCGGCTGCGGGTCGACCCATTCCGCGACGAGCATCGAGCTCTCGTCCTGCACCGAGAACAGGCCTGCCGCATACTCCGGCGTCAAGGCCATGTTCCCGCCGCCGCGCACAAGCACGCCGGCCGGAGCTACCGCAGAGGGCTCCGCTTCGAGCCCTCCCTCGCGCAGCCGCTGCACCAGAGCGTCGCGGCTGCCCATGAGCGAGTTCGCCCGGATGCTCACGCGCGGAGGCGTGTTGTTCGCCTCGCAGATGCGCATTGCCGTCTGCTCGCCGAACTGGCGAACCCACCGCCGCACCATCCATTCGGGGTGCGACCCGGCAAGGGCAATGCGGCGCTCGGCCGGCAGATCATCCGGGATGACCAGCTCCGCCTTGCGCCGAATGATGCTGCGCAGCACGCCGTTCACCATGCCGGAGATGCCTTGATGACCCTTGCGCTTCGCTAGGTTCACCGCTTCGTTCACCACCGCGTGATCCGGCACCCGCTCAAGATAATAGAGCTGGTAGAAGCTCAGCCGCAGCAAGCTGCGCACCCAAGGCTGAAGCTTGCCGAGTCCCTTCGTAACGAAGGGCTCCAGGAAATAATCGATCGTGTTCAGCCGCTGAATCGTGCCATAAACGATCTCTGTAGCAAGCCCTGCATCCGCCCGGTCCAGGCGATACTTCTGAAGCGTCTGGTTTAGCAGCAGATTGCTGTAAGAGCGATCCTGCTCGATGCGTACAAGCACGTCCAACGCCGCTTCGCGGGCGCTTCCTTTTCTCGCGGCTGTCGGAGCCGGGCCTTTGGGGCCTGTTCGATCCTTGCTTCCGTTCATATCTTTCACCGTAAGCCTCGGCTCTGCTTACCAATCGCATCGCCTTGAAGCATTTCCTTTCGATTGCTCTTAGCCTAATCTCGTCCCTGCGGCCAATTGGCCGCCCTTAACGAATTCCTCTACCGCCATCGCCTTCTTACCAGCGGGCTGCAGCTCCGTGATGCGGACAACTCCATCCGCTGCGGCAACCTCAATCCCCTGCGGAGACACTGCTACGACCGTGCCCGGCTCCGCTTTGACGATCGCTTGTCCTGCAGCCGGCTTCTCACATTTCCAAATCTTCAGCACCTCTCCGTTCCACAGCGTGAAAGCGCCGGGCCGCGGGTGCAGGGCACGAACCAGGTTCCAGATGCCCAGAGCAGGCAGATTCCAATCGATTCTCTCCTGCTCCCGCTGAATATTGGGCGAATACACGGCCTCGTCGTCGTTCTGGGGAACGGCATTCACCTCGCCGGCCAGCAGGGCAGGCAGCGTATCCGTCAGCAGCTCGGCTCCTGCCACACTTAGTTTCTCAAACATCGTGCCGGTTGTATCCTCGTCGGTAATCGGCACCTCGATCCGGCTGATCATATCTCCGGTATCGAGCCCTTCGGCCATATACATGATCGTGACGCCCGTTACCGCATCCCCGTTCATCACCGCATAATGAATCGGCGCGCCGCCGCGGTATTTGGGCAGCAGCGAGGCATGGATGTTAATGCATCCGAGCTTCGGCATGTCCAATACCGACTTGGGCAAAATTTGCCCGTAAGCGGCTGTCACGATCAAATCCGGCGCATACTCGCGAAGCGCCTCCACAGCTTCCGCCCGGCGCAGCCGCTCCGGCTGCAGCACCGGCAGTCCGTGCTTCTCCGCTTCCACCTTCACGGGGGTAGGCGTCAGCACGCGCTTGCGTCCTACCGGTCGATCCGGCTGGGTCACTACCGCCACTACCTGCACCCGATCGTTTGCTAGCAACGCTTGAAGGGACGGCACGGCAAACTCCGGCGTCCCCATGAATACTACTCTCATCCTTCCTCACGCTCCGGGCGGTCTTCGCTGCGATACATCGCTTCCGCCAAATCCGTGTACAGCACCCCATTCAAATGGTCCACCTCATGCAAAATGCAGCGGGCCAGCAGATCCGTCCCTTCAATGACGATCTCCTCCCCGTCTCGGTTCAGTCCCTTCACCTTCACGCGCTGCGCCCGGCGCACATCCCCCGTCATACCGGGAATGCTGAGACAGCCCTCGGGTCCGAATTGCTCTCCCTCGCGCTCGATCACCTCAGGATTGATCAGCTCGATCAAGCCGTGGTCATCTCCCACATCCATCACGATGACACGCTTCAGGATGCCGATCTGAGGGGCAGCCAGCCCTACACCCTGTGCGTCATACATTGTATCGGCCATATCGTTCAGGAGCTTATGAATGTTCGGTGTAATTTTCGGAACCGGCTTCGCCACCTCGCGCAATACTGGATCGGGATCCTTCACTATCATCTTAATCGCCATAACTAACCACGCACCTCTTCATGATCTTCTACATTAATACTTGAGGGTCGACGTCGATGCTGATCGTCAGCTTCTGCTGCTTTACCGCATCGTCCAACACGGCTGCGGCTTGCCGGACCAGGTCCGCCGCGTCCGTCTCTCCCCGATATTTTACCATGCATTGGAATCGATATCTATCTTTGATCCGCGAGATCGGCGACGCCACCGGGCCCAGCACCTCGAGCTCCACCGGCTTGAATAGAGCTCCCGGCCTGCCCTGTGGAACGCTGCCCACCACTTCCACAGCCGTACATTCGCGGGCCAGCTCCTTGAGCCTGGCGGCGAGCGCCTCCCCTGATCGTATCAGCAGCGGCACCTGCTCGTGCGACAGCGTAATCAGGATTAACCGGTGAAACGGCGGATAGTTGTGCACCTTGCGGATGAGCAGCTCCTTGCGGATAAAGCTGTTATAATCGTGCTTGCTCGCTGTAAGTATGCTGTAATGCTCGGGAGTGTACGTCTGTACGAACACCTCGCCCGGCAGATGATGCCGTCCTGCGCGGCCGGCGACCTGCGTGAGCAGCTGAAACGACCGCTCGGATGCGCGAAAATCGGGCAAATTCAGCACCGAATCCGCCGCCAAGGCGCCGACTAACGTCACATGAGGGAAATCAAGGCCCTTGGCTACCATCTGCGTTCCCAGCAGCACATCCGCCTGCCGGTTTCGGAACATCGTCAGCCATTTTTCGTGGGAGCCCTTCTCTGTGGTCGTGTCGATATCCATCCGTATGACGCGAATTCCCGGGAACAGCTTGCTCAGCTCTTCCTCCACCCGCTGCGTGCCTGTGCCGAAATGGCGGATATGCTCGCTTTGGCACTCGGGACAAGCGGACAGCTCCTGCTGCGCGTAGCCGCAATAATGGCAGCGGATCACCTTAGCGTTCTGATGATAGGTCAGTGAAATGTCGCAGTGCGGACACTCGGCGACATACCCGCAGGTACGGCACATGACGAAGGTCGCGTAGCCGCGGCGGTTGAGCAGCAAAACCGTCTGTTCTTTCTTGTCTAACCGTTCTTGGATCGCTTTATACAGGGCGCGGCTGAACATGGAGCGATTTCCGCTCTTCAGCTCCTCCCTCATATCTACTATATGCACGGGCGGAAGAGGACGACCCTCTACGCGGGAGGCCATCGTAAGCAGCTCGTACGGCGGCCTCGCGGTGCCCGCTTCGATCGCGGCCTCCTGCGTAGTGCGATACATGCTCTCCAGCGAGGGCGTAGCGGAGCCCAGCACCACGACAGCTCCAAGACGGGAGGCTCGCGCAGCCGCCACCTCACGGGCATGGTACTTGGGGCTCTCCTCCTGCTTGTACGACGATTCGTGCTCTTCATCAATAATAATGAGTCCAATTTTCGTAAAAGGAGCAAAAATCGCCGAACGTGCGCCGATGACCACCTTCACCTGCTTGCGCATGATTTTACGCCATTCGTCGTACCGTTCGCCATGAGACAGTCGGCTGTGCAGCACGGCGACAGCGTTGCCGAACCGCCCCTTAAACCGCTCCACCATCTGCGGGGTCAGGGAAATCTCCGGCACCAGCACGATCGCTTCCCGGCCTTGATCGAGGCAGGTCTGGATCGACTGCAGGTATACCTCCGTCTTCCCGCTGCCCGTTACCCCTTGCAGCAGAAAAACCTGATGTGAGCGCTCCTCCAGCGTATCCCGGATGCGCCCGTAAACCGCTTGCTGCTCGGGTGTCAGCGGCAGCGGCGAGGTCGGCTGAAAGGCGCGGTCCGCATATGGATCGCGAAGCACCTCAACCTCCTCGATGCGAAGCCACCCGCGTTCAGCAAGTGACTTCACCGTCCCTGCACTGATATTCAGCTTCGAGAGCAGGTCGGTCAGCCGGATGGGCCGGGAATCCTCTTGGAAATGCCGCAGCACTTCCTTCTGCTTCCCCGCCCGGGCGGGAAGCTCGTCCACCCAAGCTTCCAGCAGCTCTGTATTCTCCGGAGGGAATACCGTCAGTACCTTCTTGGATTGGAGCCTGTCCTTAATCAGCTGTACCTCTTCCAGAAAGCCCTCTTCCAGAAGCTGCCTCACCATCACCGCTTGCGAGGCATACTTATCTAATAAAGCGCCGAGCTCTACCGACTGCTTGCTTCGGACATAGCTCAGAATGTCCTTCTGCTCCGGCAGCAGCAGCTGCGCCTGCCCGGACGAGCCGGCTTCGTCCAAAGCCCTCACATGCCGCTCATACTTCGCCTTAAGCGCCCCGGGGATCATCACCTGCAGCGCAGTGACCTCATGACAGACGTAGGTTTGGCTGATCCATCGCCCCAGCTCGACCAGCTCGGGCGTTAAGGGCGGGGACACATCCAGTACCTGTGAGATCGGCTTCAGCTTGGCCGTATCCAGCTCCGTCGTGCGATGCAGCTCCGTAACGAAGCCTTGTACGACTCTAGGCCCGAAGGGAACTCCGACGCGGCTTCCCACCTCCACGAGACCTTGCATCCCTTCCGGTACGATATAGTCAAAAGCCCGGTTCGTTTGACGCGCCGGCACATCTACAATGACCTTGGCAAACAATCGTCCGCTCACTCTTCCTTTCTCAGCCTTTCCTTGACGAGAAGCAGCAATCTTCTTCCCACCTCACGCTTGGACAGAAGCGGCAGCGCCTCCACCAAGCCGTTTGCATCATAAATACGAACGACGTTCGTATCCGTTCCAAAGCCTGCGCCTGCCATAGTCACATCGTTAGCCACCAGCAGATCGGATTTCTTGCGCTTCAGCTTGTCAATCGCGTACGCCTCAACATTGTTCGTTTCCGCAGCAAAGCCGACAATGATTTGTCCCGGCTTTTTTCGCTCGCCGAGGGCCTGGAGGATGTCCGGGTTTTTGACCAGCTTCAGCGACATTTCCTCTTCCTTCTTCTTGATCTTCTGCTCCGCCTGCTCGGCAGGCCGGTAATCGGCTACCGCGGCCGCCTTAATGACGACATCCTGCTCAGGGAGCCGCTCCAGCACCGCATCCAGCATCTGAAGCGCAGATTCCACAGGCACGACATGAACGCCGGACGGCGGGGGAACGGACGCCTTCCCCGTTACCAGCGTCACTTCCGCTCCCATACGGAGCGCTTCTTCGGCAATGGCGTACCCCATTTTACCGGACGAGTCGTTGGTCAAATAACGAACCGGATCGATTCTTTCCACAGTGCCTCCTGCCGTCACCAGCACCTTAGTGCCCAGCAGGGGCTTATCTTCTTGAAAGAACGCGACAATGGCCGCGAGAATCTCCTCCGGCTCCGCTAAGCGTCCTTTGCCTACATAACCGCAGGCCAGCTGACCGGTGCCCGGCTCTACGAAATAAACCCCGCGATCCGCCAGCGTCTTCAGGTTCTCCTGTACCGCCGGATGGGTGTACATATGAACATTCATGGCGGGGGCTACAAGAATCGGAGCCGTTGTCGCAAGTAATGTTGTACTGAGCATGTCGTCGGCCAAACCATGCGCCATTTTACCAATGATATTCGCCGTTGCCGGTGCGATGACGACGAGATCGGCGCGGTCCGCCAAATCAATGTGCTGAACCACCGAGGGATCCTTCTCATCGAACGTATCGATTGCCACCGGCTGCCGCGATAATGTCTGAAACGTTAACGGCGTGACGAATTTGGATGCCGATTCCGTCAGGATGACTTGAACCTTCGCTCCCGCCTGCGCCAGCTTGCTGGTTAGCGCCGCCGCCTTGAACACGGCAATCCCCCCGCTGACTCCCAGTACAATCGTTTTGCCGTTCAACATAGTGAATCTCCCCCCCTATAGAACTGCATTCTCAAAAAATCCTTCGTATCCCAGGTTAACCTCGTCAAAGAAAAAAATAACAACCGCTCACAGAGGGTTGTTTTTTTCTTGAATCTATTTCAGTGTTTCTTTGCCTTGCAGCTTCTCGTAGGAAATGTGATCTTCATAAATCTCCTCTAGTGCGAGTCCTACGAACTTATGCGATTTCTTATTGCGTACTTCTGATTTCGAACCGTCACGCAGCAATCGGGCGCGCTTGGAAGCGGCCACCACCAAAGAGTATTTGCTGTCCACCTTGCCGAGCAGCTTATCAATGGAAGGATACAACATAATTATCTCACCTCTGCCATCCAATGTTTGATTTTTGACAGCATTCTGTCCTTTCGGCAATGCTCTGCCGTAAGAATCGCTTGAATACGGTCACAGGCAGACTCTACCTGGTCGTTCACAATCGCGTAATCGTAATGCTCCATTAAGCGGATTTCTTCTACGGCTACCGACATCCGGCTGCGAATCGAATCCTCGGATTCCGTTCCCCGGCCTACGATGCGGCTCTCCAGCTCGACAAGCGAGGGTGGAAGCAGGAAAATAAACACGCCCTCCGGAAACTTTTGCTTTACCTTAAGCGCTCCCTGGACTTCGATCTCCAGAATGATATCCTTGCCGGAATTCAAGGTATCCTCTACAAATTTACGCGGCGTACCGTATAAATTGCCTACATATTCGGCCCACTCCAACATTTGGTCCTGGTCGATAAGCTGCTGGAATTCTTCCCTGGACTTGAAAAAATAATTCACGCCCTCCAGCTCGCCTTCCCGCGGTGTCCGCGTGGTTGCCGATACGGAATAAGTAATCTCAGGCGCTTTGCCGCGCAAAGCTTTACATACGGTTCCTTTCCCCACTCCGGACGGACCGGACAAAACGATGAGAATCCCTCTCTCCGACGGGGGAACATTTCTATTATTCGTCATGATCATCGTCCTTATTGGAAAGTCGATGCGCAACCGTCTCCGGCTGAACCGCGGACAAAATAACATGGTCGCTGTCCGTGATGATGACGGCACGGGTACGCCGGCCATACGTGGCATCAATCAGCATATGGCGGTCGCGGGCTTCTTGAATGATCCGTTTGATCGGCGCCGATTCCGGGCTGACAATGGAAATGATCCGGTTGGCGGATACGATATTTCCAAAACCGATATTGATAAGTTTGATCGCCATTGATTTGGGTCCCCCTGGAATTTTTTTTGTTAGTAATAACATTGTCGATACGACTCAGCTCCAAGGTAAGCTATTCCCCTCCGGTCGCTCTTGAAATTAAATTCTTTTTATTAGACTCCTGCGGAGTGAATTCAATTTCAAAGGCGACACGTAAACTCTCCGGTGAACACTTACCTTTCCGCTTCGCTTATCGGCCAAAACGAACCAACAAAAAAAATGGATATTACGAAAGAGATTGGTCGTGCCTTGCCTGTAGCGGCACGACGTTGCTCTGCGGTTACTCTATGTTTTGGATTTGTTCGCGCATCTTCTCGAGCTCGGCCTTCATGTCGACGACCAATGCGGTTAACGTCGCGTGATTGGCCTTCGAGCCGATCGTATTGACCTCGCGGTTCATTTCCTGCACCAGGAAATCGAGCTTACGGCCCACGGCTTCGCTGGAGAAAAGCATATCGCTGCATTGCTGGAAATGGCTCTGAAGCCTGGTCAGCTCTTCGTCGATATTAGCCCGGTCGGCGAAGATGGCGACTTCCGTTGCCAGTCTCGTCTCATCAATGACGATGTGGGATTGTACGAGCTCCTGAATTCTTGCCCGCAGCTTCTCCGCATGCTCCTGTACAACCTTTGGAGCCAGTTCGGCAGCCTGCTCGGCATAACCGCGCAAAGCAGCCAATCGCTGCTGCAGATCGTTCTGCAGATGCGTGCCTTCCCTCTCCCGCATCTCCGTCAGCCGCTCGGCCGCTTCCGATGCGCAAGCCTGCAGCTCGCGCTCCATGTCTTCGTCCGCCACGTCGATATCGTCCTGCATGACGATTATCTCTGGCATCCGAAGCAAGTCACGCAGAGTGAGCTCGTCGGTAAGCGTAAGACGTTCCTTCAGCTGCTGGGCAGCCTGACGGTAAGCCTCTACCATTACCCAGTCCACCTGAACGGATTGGACCTTGGACCGATCCCCCTCCACCGTAACAAACACATCCACACGGCCACGCTTAATGTATTGCTGTACTGCCCTCTTCAATACGTCCTCGAAACGCCCCCACTCCCTGGGCATACGAACGATCACTTCACTATAGCGATGGTTCACCGACTTCAGGTCGATCTGCACTTGATAGCCGGCCACCCTTCGAGCGGCTTGACCGAAGCCGGTCATACTGCGAAGCATTGGCAGTCACATCCATTACCCTATTTTAATTCATTTTCCTACAGGGGACAAGTGTAAATCGCGGCGGTTCGACTTCTCCCAAACATATTGGGTCAGCTTCACCGTCATCCCGTAAGATAAGAACGGCGTCATCAGATAGATGCCGTTGAAGTGCTTCATCGCCTCATCCAGCAGCTCCTTTGCGATTTGAACCCCCATCGCGCGCCCTTCGGCGCCGCTGAGCCCCTTCATCCGCTGACGCACCTCATCCGAAAGCTGGATCCCCGGCACCTCGTTGTGCAAATATTCGGCGTTATTGCCGCTGGCAAGCGGCATGATGCCGATAAAGATCGGAATGCTCAGATGCTTCGTGGCCTCGCGGATTTTGGCGAACTGCTCCAGTCCGTAGACCGGCTGGGTCATAATGTAATCGGCGCCTGCTTCCACCTTGCGCTCCAGACGCTGAACCGCCTTGTCCAAATATTTGACGTTAGGATTAAAGGCCGCACCTACGATGAAATTCGCTTTTTCCTTCAGCTGCTTGCCGGAGAAAGCGATGCCCTCGTTCAGCTGCTTGATCATGCGAATGATCTCGAAGGAGGTCAGATCGTATACGGAGCTTGAGCCCGGTAAATCCCCGAATTTGGCCGGATCCCCGGTAACGGCAAGCACATGGTCGATGCCTAAAGCATGCAGACCCATCATATGCGACTGCGTGCCGATCATGTTGCGGTCCCGGCAGGCAATGTGAATGAGCGGGCGGATGCCGACCCGTTCTCGGATCAGGCTGCCGAGCGCCAGATTGCTCATGCGCGTCACAGCGAGCGAGTTATCCGCCATGGTCAATGCATCGACGTGTGCTTCCTTCAGCGCTTTGGCTCCTTCCATGAATCTGCCGATATCCAGATCCGTCGGAGGGTCGAGCTCTACGATCACCGTGTGACGCTGCTTGACAAGCTCAACGAGGTTTGGCTCCTCTGCGAGACTCTCCTCCGCGGCGGAAGGAATCGCCGCCGCAGAAGCTTTCACTTCACTCACGACCGGCCCGGGAGCTTGCTCCCGGCGAAGGCGCTTAACGTCCTCCAGCGGTACGCTGTAGCTCTGCAGCCGCCCTGCTATCGCCCCAATGTGCTCGGGCGTCGTACCGCAGCAGCCGCCGATGATGCGGGCGCCAAGCTGAGCGAACTTCAAGGCCGTTTCGGCAAAATACTCCGGCGTGGCGGCATAGGAGTACCGGCCGTCCACGTAATCCGGAATCCCGGCATTCGGGAATACCGAGAACGGCAGCGTGCCGTCCACATCCGCCACCTTCTCCAGCGAGCGCAGCAAGCCGTTAGGACCGCTGCGGCAGTTGAAGCCGATGACATCCGCACCATGCTGCTTCAGCTTGTCGAACGCCTCTTCGAGCGGAATACCGTCGTGCGTCATGCCTGTGCCTTCGGTTGCAAACTGACAGATGACCGGAATCGAGCTCACCTTGCGGATCAGCTTGAGCGCGAGCAGCAGCTCCTCCAAATCATAAAACGATTCCAGCAGCAGCCCGTCCACCTGCGTGTCCAGCAGCACCTCGATTTGCTGGCGCAAATCCTCCTTCACCTTGGAGGTCCGTACATTCTTTCGTCGGCCGGCGCGGATGGAGCCGATCGCGCCTACCACATAAGCGTCGCTGCCGACGGCATTTCGTGCCAGCTCAACGCCGGCACGGTTGATCGCCTCCACCTCATTCTCGAGACCGTATTTCGACAGCTTCTCCCGGTTCGCGGAGAAGGTATTCGTCTCGATCAGCCGCGCTCCAGCTTCATAATACCTGCGATGCACCTCGGCGATCTTCTCCGGCTGCAGCAAATTGAGCTCTTCATATGAAATCCCGACGGGAAAGCCCATCTGGTATAAATACGTCCCCATTGCCCCGTCTCCCACCAGCACCTGCCGGCGGAGCGCTTCTCTTAAGTCTGGCTTCGCCAAAGCGGCCACCTACCTCCCATGATGAACATTAAAGCGTGCCTTTAAACACCGTTTCAGCGGGTCCCGTCATATAAACGCGATTATTTTCCTCGTTCCACTCGATCAGAAGCTCTCCGCCCTTCAGAGAAACGGTGGAGATACGGTCCGAGTGCCCGGTCAGCACACCGGCGACCAAAGTAGCGCAAGCTCCCGTACCGCAAGCAAGCGTAGGCCCGGCCCCTCGCTCCCACACCCGCATATCCGCGTAATCGCGGGATTTCACCGTAACGAATTCTACATTCGTCCGCTTAGGGAAGTACGGATGATGCTCCAGCTTCGGCCCCCACAGCTGAAGATCCGTCCCCACGGCATCCTCGACAAAAATAACGCAGTGCGGGTTCCCCATGGATACGGCGGTAAAGCGAAACTCCTTCCCTTCGACAACGACAGGCTGCTCCACGATTCTCTCTTGATCGATGGTCGTCGGAATGCTCGTTCCGTTCAGGATCGGCTCCCCCATATCGACGCGAACGGCGGTCACCGCCCCGTCCTCAATCGTCAGCTCCACCGGCTGCAGACCTGCACCGATCGTCTCGATCACCAGCGTTTCTCTCGAACGGTCGACCATGCCGTTGTCATAAATATATTTGGCGGCACAGCGGATGGCGTTGCCGCACTGCTCCGCCTCCGAGCCGTCGGAATTCACAATCCGCATCATGTAGTCGCCCTGGGCAGACGGCAAAATAAAGACAAGCCCGTCGGCGCCAATGCCAAAATGCCGGTCACACAGCCTGCGAGCCAGCGCAGCCGCATCGGCCGGCAGCTCCTCATGACCGGATAAGACGACAAAATCGTTGCCTAGGCCTTGCATTTTCGTGAAATTCATCGCCTTGTCTCCCATATCTATCATTTTGACCCTAATCATATCGTAAAACGGTAGGAATGCATAGTTTTTCCGCAAAATTTTACACGAAACGGAGGCAAAAAGCAATAACCGGCGCCCGCAGCTGCGGACACCGGTTGTTTGACAGCTATGCGGCTTTCACCGGCTTGGAGCCGTTCCCGCGCTGAGGCAGCACACGGCGTTTGGAGGGCTTGCTCAGCAGGCTGCCGAGGCCCATCAGGAACGTCGGGATCCCGGCAAAGCCGAGCACCAGAATCCAGTCCTGCAGACCGAGCGGCACCGTCTTGAAGATCGGCTGAAGCTGCTCGACGTACAGCACGGGGAGCATCAGCAGCAGAGACGACACGACGGCAAGTACCAGCCACTTGTTCTGCAGCGGATTGCGGTGAAAAATGGAGCGCGAGCTTCGGCAGTCGAAGACATGAATCAGCTGTGCCATAACGAGAGTGACGAAGGCAACCGTCTGCGCCTTGACCAGTGTCCCCGCTTCGTCGCCGCCCTGCTGCAGTGTGATCCAGAAGGCCGCGAGCGTACATAAGCCGATCAGAATCCCGCGGCTGACGATCTTCCAGCCGAGGCGGCGGGCGAAGATGTTCTCCTTAGCCGAGCGCGGCTTCTGCTGCATCAGATCCTTCTCCGCCTGGTCTACGCCGAGTGCCATGGCAGGCAGACCGTCGGTGACGAGGTTGACCCACAAAATTTGTATCGGCACGAGGGGCAGCGGCAGTCCGGCCATCATCGCAAGGAACATCGTCATGATTTCGCCCACGTTCGAAGCAAGCAGGTACCGGATGAATTTGCGGATGTTCTCATAAATCCCGCGGCCCTCTTCAATCGCTGCAACGATCGTCGCAAAATTGTCGTCGCTTAACACAAGCGCGGAAGCTTCCTTGGACACGTCGGTACCGCTGATGCCCATCGCGATTCCGATATCCGATGCCTTGATTGCCGGCGCATCGTTGACGCCGTCGCCGGTCATGGCGACAACATGGCCCTTGCGCTGCAGCGACTTGACGATACGAAGCTTGTGCTCCGGTGAAACCCGGGCGTACACGTAAATATCGTCAACCCGTTTATCCAGCGCATCGTCGTCCATCGCCGCCAGCTGCTGACCGTTCAGCGCCAAGCCGCCCTGCGGCAAAATCCCGAGCTGCCGGGCGATTGCCTCTGCCGTAGTCTGATGATCTCCGGTAATCATTACCGTTTTGATGCCGGCCCGCTTACACTTGACAATCGCATCGCGGACTTCCTTCCGCGGAGGGTCGATCATGCCGGTAAGGCCGACAAAGATCAGCTGATGCTCCGCATCGCCTTCATCCTCGCAGCGGTCGTTCGGCTTCAGCTCGCGGTAGGCGAGGCCGAGCACGCGCAGCGCATTCTTCGCCATGCCTTCGTTGGCGGCCAGCACCTTCTGCTTTAAGGTAGGTGTGAACGGAATGATTTTCTCATCCCACAGTACATAGGAGCACTGCTCCAGCAGGACATCCGGAGCCCCCTTGGTGCACACCATGCGTCCTCCCTGATGCTCCACGACTACCGACATCCGCTTCCGCTCGGAATCGAAAGGAAGCTCCAGCACGCGGCGGTATAACCCGTCCAGAGCGCTATGAGTCATACCGGCCTTAGCTCCGAGCACCACAAGCGCGCCTTCCGTCGGATCACCCTTGATTTGCCAAATACGGACCGGCTGCTCTGCGTTCTTCTTACGCTTGCCTTCCACCTGCTCCTCTACAAGCCTTGCGTTGTTGCAAAGGACCGATACCTGCAGCAGCCGGCGAAGCATCTGATTATTGCGCAAATCGACGGGAGCGCCTTGGTTCGTAATGGCCCCATGAGGATCATAGCCGTCGCCGGAAACCTCGAGCACATGCCCACCCAGCCACAAATGCGTTACCGTCATTTTGTTTTGCGTCAGCGTGCCTGTTTTGTCCGAGCAGATCACCGAAGCGCAGCCCAGCGTTTCAACGGAAGGCAGCTTCCGCACGATGGCTTTTCGCTGAATCATCCGCTGTACCCCAAGCGCCAAGGCAATCGTCACAATCGCCGGAAGTCCTTCCGGGATCGCGGCTACCGCCAGGCTGACGCCGGCAAGGAACATGCCGTAGGGCTCCTGACCGTGCAGAATGCCCGCAACGACAACCATCACCGTAAGCACCAGCGCGACGATAATGAGTATTTTTCCGAGCTGCTCCAGACGATGCTGCAGCGGCGTTTCCATCGCATCGGTATTTTGGATCAAATCCGCGATTTTGCCCATCTCGGTTTCCATACCGGTCCGAATCACGATTCCCTTCGCCGTACCGCGCGTCAGCATCGTTCCCATAAAGCCGAGATTCCGCTGGTCGCCAAGAGGAATTTCTTCCTCCGTAAGGGCTTCGACATGCTTGGCAACAGGCACGGACTCCCCTGTTAACGCCGATTCCTCGACATAAACGCCATGCGTCTCGACAAAACGCAGATCCGCCGGGATCCGGTCGCCGCTCTCGATCAGGACGACGTCGCCGGGCACCAGGTCCCTCGCCGGAATCTGAAGCAGCGCTCCGTCGCGGATCACCTTCGCATTCGGGGCCGAGAGCTCCTTCAGGGCACGCAGCGACCTCTCCGCACGAAATTCCTGAAGGAAACCGAGCACTCCGTTCATAATAATGATAGCGATGATCGTAATCGCGTCGAGGTATTCGCCGAGAAGTCCGGAAATCAAGGTAGCACCGAACAGCACCAGCACCATGAAATCTTTGAATTGGTTCAAAAATAACGTGAGCGGCGAGACACTCTGGCCGTCCGTCAGCTCGTTGCGTCCGTGCTTCGTCAGCCGATCCGCCGCTTGCTCTGAAGTCAGCCCTTTGGCAGGCTCCGTGCCCGTCAGCTGCAGGGTCTCCTCTCCCGTCAATTGATACCACTTTTTCTGACTCATTTGCTTCTTCCCCTCCCAAAAGGTTGTCTAGGCTAAATGTATTCAGACAAGCAGCAAAATAGCACCACGTCCTAAAGACAAGGGTCCGGCACCCGCCTATTTTACTTACGCTTCGCATTGCGTTATACTTGCTTGTTAACTAAGGCGTATGAGCCGGACACGGAAGGAGACGATCCGTATGCAGCATGAAGCGTTTCAGGCGTTCGTCGTAGACTCAACCCCAGGGGGACCGTCGGCAGCGTATCGCGAGCTTACTCTCGCCGATCTGCCTGAGGGAGATGTACTGGTTAAGATTCAATATTCCAGCTTGAATTACAAGGATGGCCTTGCCGTTACGGGACAAGAGAAAATCATTCGCAGCTACCCGATGGTACCCGGGATCGATTGGGCCGGCACGGTGGTGAGCTCAAGCTCCCCGCGCTTTCAGCCCGGGGACGAGGTCGTCATGACCGGCTGGGGCGCCGGAGAGCGCTTCTGGGGAGGGTACGCGCAATATGCCCGGACGAGAGCGGAATGGCTTCTGCCCCTTCCCCGCGGACTCAGTGCTCTGCAAGCCATGGGCATCGGTACCGCCGGATTAACGGCGATGCTGTGTGTCCTGGCGCTGGAGAAGCAAGGGCTTGCCGCAGACCGCCGCGAGGTGATCGTCACGGGGGCGAGCGGCGGCGTAGGCAGCGTAGCGGTGCTGCTGCTTTCCCTGCTCGGGCATCAAGTGACAGCCTCAACGGGGCGCCCCGAGGCTTCCGCCGACTTCCTGCGCAGCCTGGGCGCCCGGCACATTCTCCCGCGCGAGGAGCTGGCTCGACCTGGCAAGCCGCTGGAGTCGGAGCGCTGGGGCGCGGCGGTCGACACCGTCGGCGGCGACACCTTAGCGTCGCTACTCAGCAGAATGGCTTACGGCAGCAGCATTGCCGCCTGCGGCTTGGTGGGCGGCTCCTCCCTGCAGACAACCGTATATCCTTTAATATTGAGGGGCGTGAACTTGCTGGGGATCGACTCCGTTATGGCACCTCTTGAGCTTCGGGAGGCCGCCTGGTCTCGCCTTGCCGAGCTGCTCCCGAAGGAGCGGCTGGAGAGCCTCATGACGGTTCTTCCTTTCCGCGAGCTGCCTCAAGCAGCCGAGGACATCGTTCAGGGGCGCACCACCGGGAGAATCGTCATTGATGTAAACCGCTAAGCTATGGCATCATTAGAAAAGAGCACGACTTAAGTCTTTTTGTATAGAAACGGAGTTGTCCAGTTATGTCGTTAGACGGTCTGGTCGTACACAGCCTGGTGCAGGAGCTGCAAGGCTGTGTCGGCAGCAGAATCAATAAAATTCATATGCCTACAGGCAATGATATCGTTTTGCAAACAAGGGCAAAGCAGGGCAATGTCAAGCTGCTGCTGTCCGCCAATCCAACGTATCCGCGGGTTCATTATACGGAGATGAGCTATATGAATCCGATGGAAGCGCCGATGTTCTGTATGCTGCTGAGAAAGCACTGCGAAGGCGGCATCATCGAAGCGATCACCCAGCCGGGCTTGGAACGGGTGATCCACATGCAGGTGCGTCAGCGCGATGAGCTGGGGGATGTCAGCGTCAAAACGCTGGTCATCGAGATTATGGGCCGGCACAGCAATCTGATCCTGCTCGACCCTGCCACCGGGATGATCCTGGACGGGATCCACCATGTAACCCCCGCAATCAGCAGCTATCGGGTCGTTATGCCCGGAAGCACCTACACAGCGCCGCCGGAGCAGCATAAAGTAAATCCCTTCGAGGTAACGAAGGAGCAATTCCTCCAAGCGTTGACCTCCGATATCGAAGATTTGGCGCTTAGCCTGGAGCAGAGGCTGGTCGGCCGCTTCAGCGGACTCAGTCCCTTGGTCGCTAAGGAGATCGTATACCGGGCTGGAATGACAGAGCATACAGGAGAGCTCGAGCTTCTCTGGAAGCCCTTTACGGAAATGATGGAGCGACTGCGGAGTCAGGGACCGATCCCTGCGATCTACGAGGGAGCGAAAAGCGGCAAGCTGGTATTCTCCGTCGTGGAGCTGACGCATATGGGCGAGCCCATCGCCGCGTTCGATTCGGTGAGCCGCTGCCTCGAAGCCTACTACGGAGACAAGGCGGAGCGGGATACCGTGAAGCAGCGGGTTTCCGACCTGCTGAAGCTGCTTACGAACGAACGGAGCAAAAATGTAAAAAAACTCGAAAAGCTGGAGGAAACGCTGGAGGAAGCGAAGCATGCCGATAAGTTCCGAATCCTCGGCGAGCTGCTGACGGCGTCCATGCATTTGATCGAGAAAGGCATGAAGGACATCGAGGTCATCAATTATTATGATGAAGAGCAGCGCCCGATTCGAATCGAGCTGGACCCTCTGCTCTCTCCCTCCGAAAATGCCCAGCGTTATTTTAAGAAATATACCAAAAGCAAGAACAGCCTGATTGCCGTAAAAGAGCAAATGGAGCAGGCCCATGAGGAAATCCGCTATCTGGACAATGTGCTGCAGCAGCTGAGCAGCGCCGCGCTGAGCGATGTAGAGGAAATCCGCGAGGAGCTGGTCGAACAGGGCTACTTAAGAAACCGGGACAAGAAGGGCCGCAAGAAAAAGCCGAATGCGAAGCCCCAGCTGTCCTGCTTCACTTCCAGCGAGGGGATTCCGATCTATGTAGGAAAAAACAATACACAGAACGAATATCTGACGAACCGTCTCGCCCATCCGTCGGACACGTGGCTCCATACAAAGGATATTCCGGGCTCCCACGTGGTCATTCGAAGCGCTCAGTACGGTGAAGCTACCCTTAGCGAAGCGGCTCAGCTCGCCGCCTACTACAGCCAAGCCAAGGAATCAAGCCAGGTTCCCGTCGACTTCACCTTGATCAAGCACGTTCGCAAGCCGAGCGGAGCCAAGCCCGGTTTTGTCATCTACGATCATCAGAAGACGCTCTATATTACCCCGAGTGCCGAGCAAATCAAGCAGCTGCCGGTCGCTGTGAAATAAAGAGCCGGACCGTTACCAAAAAAGATCGCTCCCCATGGCCGGAGAAGGTAAATCTTCCCGGATCCACGAGGTGCGATCTTTTTTATGCTAAACAATCAGCTTCTTGATTTTCTGTACGGTTTCTTGGGCATCCCCGGCTACCAAGTGAATAGCCTCGGTACCGGTCAGCAGTTCATCCCGATCGATCGCCCTGCCGCCGATGAATACCTTCGTAGCGAGCTCCAGCTGTTGTATACGCCGGTCAAGCTCCAGGTAAAAGGGGATGGCCTCCTTCAATAGCTCGGATGAGGAGGAGCCGAAGGCGAAGGCGGCCGGCTTGAGCTGCTCCAAACAATCGAAGATGCCCTTCTCCGAAGGAGCCGCCCCCAAATACACAATCTGAAAGCCCTGCTGAAGCGCAAAATAGCCGAAGAATAAAACGCCCAGCTCATGGCGCTCCTTAGGTGAGCAGGCGGTCACAACGAGCGGCGTATCCGTTGCACGATGGTATAGGTTCCTTAGGGCAAGCAGCCTCTCCCTTACGAAATGACTGCCGAAATGCTCCTGATATTCGGATATTTCCCCCCGTTCCCATCGCTCCCCGATATCGACCAGCGCGGGAGCCAGCACCTGCAGCAGCACGAAGTCCATATGGTGAAGCGCCAGCAGCTGATCAAAGAACCGCTGCGAGCCGGACTGATCCAACCGGAGAAACAGCGAGATCAGCTTCTCCCGGTAGTCTTTCGCCTCACCGGGCGATCCTTCTACGTGGAAGGTGGCGATACCCTCCTCCTGAGGAGTCGTCGATCCTGTCTGCTCCCCTTCCTCCAGCTGCTGCTTCCGTTCCTGCACAGCCAAGCCGATGGGCACGCCCTCGTCGACCTTGCTCTTCAGCCAGAGCAGCGTCTCCATATCCTGCTTCGTATACCCGCGATAGCCGTTAGGAAAACGGGAGGGCGTTACGGCATCGTAACGCTCCTCCCATTTACGGATCAGCTGAGTAGACAGGCCCGTGCGCAGAGCGGCCTCTTTAATCGTAAATAGTCTTTGTGTCATCCGGATGTACCCCCGAAACGGCAAGCTGACCTCATTATAAACTATTTACAAACCTTATACAAGAAGCGGGCCGATTAGATGACAGCCGGCAGGAAACAGACCAAGCTTCATATCGATGCTGCCAGTGCGCTGGAGACGATCGATGATCTGATGATCATTCTTCGGGCGGATTTTATCGAGCTTGGCAAAATCGCCTACTCCGATATCATTACCGAGAAGGTCAATGAACTGCGCGACCTGCTTCGGCAGCTTAAGGAAATGAAATAAAGCCCGAACGGGCTTCCTGAAAGGGGAAGCTCTTCCGGGCTTTCTTACTAAACGGAGGGACGGCCGATCGAGATGTATTCGAAGCCGAGCTGTGCCATGGCTGCAGGAGAGAAGCAATTGCGTCCGTCCAGCAGGATAGGCCGATTCATGAGCATGTGCAGCCGCTGAAGATCCAGCCGCTTTATTTGCTGCCACTCTGTCAAGACGGCTGCCGCATCTGCTCCCTCCACCGCCTCATAAGGGTCTGTAAAGTAGCTTATCCCCTGATGACCGAGCCGAGAGGCTGCCGGAACCAAAGCAACGGGATCGTAGGCATGCACATGGACTCCCCGCTCGACTAGAAACCGTATAATGTCCAAAGCCGGTGCATCCCTCACATCATCGGTATTCGGTTTGAAAGACAAACCGAGCACCGCTAAGGTGCATCCTTCCGGTGTATCTAAAGCTTCGATGATTCTTTTGGCGAAAAGCTCTCTCTGCAGCCGGTTCACCTCGATGACCGACCGCAATATTTTAAAATCGTAATCGACGTTCTCAGCTATGCGAAGCTGGGCTTGTGTATCCTTCGGGAAGCAGGAACCCCCGTAGCCTATGCCGGCTTGGAGAAAATGCGGGCCGATCCGGTGATCCATCCCCATCCCCTCCGCAACGGATTCCACATTGGCCCCGACCTTGTCACACAGATTCGCCATTTCGTTGATAAAGGAGATCTTGGCTGCCAGGAAAGCATTCGATGCATATTTGATCAGCTCTGCACTTTCCCTGTCGGTGATCAGCACCGGCGCTACAAATGGCTCGTGAAGCTTGGCGATTCGGTCCGCCGCCTCTTTCCTTGCCGAGCCTATCACAACTCTGTCCATATGGAACGTATCCCTGACAGCCGAGCCCTCCCGCAAAAATTCAGGATTCGATACGACCTCAAAGCTCGCATGCTGCGGAGCATACTGCCTTAGAAGCGACTCCAGCATGCGCGCCGTGCCGACTGGAACCGTGCTTTTGATGACGATGAGTTTATATCGACCGAGCAGCGGCGCGATGCGCAGGGCGGCTGCTTTCACCTGCCCCATATCCACCCCCCCGTCAGGCAGGGAAGGCGTGCCGACCGCGATATAGATCAGCTCCGCCTGCTCTACGGCCCCCTCAAGGTCCGTTGTGAACCGAAGGCGTCCCTCGCCCAGATTGCGCCGGACCAGTTCCTCTAATCCAGGCTCGTAGATCGGGATCTCCGCTTGTTGTAATCGCTTAATTTTGTACTCATCGATATCGACGCATGTGACCTGATTCCCAACCTCAGCAAAACAGGTGCCGGATACTAACCCTACATAACCGGTACCGATCACTGCCAATGTCTCCCGCATGGCCCCTCCAACCGTACTGATGTTTATGAGTCCATCCTTGCCACAAGCTCCCGCAAATAGCTCTTGAGATCATCCCCAAGGCCGGGCCGCTGTAAAGCGAATTCAATGCTTGCCTGCATGTAACCGAGCTTATCCCCTGTGTCGTAACGTTTCCCCTGAAGCGAATAAATCGCCATTCTCCGGGCTCTGTTCAGGATACGCAGCGCGTCGGTTAACTGAATTTCTCCGCCTCGGCCGGGTTTGCAGCTCTCCAGAATGCCGAAGATGTCAGGCTCAATGATGTATCTTCCGATAACCGCCAGGTTCGAGGGAGCCTCTTCCCTTGCAGGCTTCTCTACTAAATCCTCCACGAAGCTGCAGCCGTTGGCCGACGGGAAGCACGGAGAGACGATCCCGTATTTATCCACGTCTTCCCACTCGATTTCCTGTACGGCAATGACAGAGGTTTGCGTTTTGTCGTAGAGGTCCATCATCTGCTGCAGGCAGGGCGGATCCGATTGAATAATATCGTCCCCCAGCAGAACGGCAAACGGCTCATTCCCGATAAATTTCCGTGCGCACAGGACCGCATGTCCAAGACCCAGCGGCTGCTTCTGTCGTATGTAATGCACGTCAGCCAAACTGGAGACGCTGCGGACGATGTCCAGCAGCTCCTTCTGGCCCTTCTCCTCCAGCATCATCTCGAGCTCGACCGACTTGTCAAAATGGTCCTCGATAGCTCGCTTATTCCGTCCGGTGACAATCATGATGTCTTCGATGCCGGAGGCGATGGCCTCCTCGATGATATACTGAATCGCCGGTTTGTCGACGATCGGAAGCATTTCCTTGGGCTGCGCCTTGGTCGCCGGCAGGAAACGAGTTCCGAGACCTGCGGCCGGAATAATCGCCTTACGTATTCTCATTCCTGTACTCCCCTGCGCTCATATAATTGCTGCACGACCCGTACATCGACCGTTCTCGCCCCGATCGGAGCATGGAAAACCACACCGTTTCGGCTCCCGTGATAGTCCGAGCCCGCAGTGACGAGCAGGCCGTGACGGGCGGCAAGCTGCTCATAATGCCGCTCCTGTTCCGAAGAATGATCGGAATGGAAAGCCTCCACACCGACAAGTCCTACGGCCGCAAGCTCTCCGATCAGCTCATCCTGCCCGTACAAGCCCGGATGCGCAAGTACCGGCACGCCTCCCGCCTCCAGTATCCAAGCTATTCCCGTAGCGGGATCGATCCGGGGCGGATTCACATAAGCCGCCGCACCGCTAGCCAAATACCGGTCAAACGCTTCCTGCATGGAGCTGACATAGCCTTTCCGGACAAGGGCTTCTGCAATGTGCGGTCTCCCGATCGTTTCATCCTGCTTTTTCACGGTCTTCAGCGAATCGAGCACGTCCTGCATCGTAACAGAAACTCCCAGCTCGGCCAGCCTTTGCAGGATCATGTCATTGCGGCGCTCCCGCACTTCCCGCAGCTCAGCCAGCCGCTGAAGCAGCTGGGGGTCCTGATGCCGGAGCCAGTAGCCAAGGACGTGAATGTCCTTACCATGACGTACCGTGCTGATCTCCACTCCAGGCACTACCTGAACGCCATACCGCTGACCGGCCTCCAGCGCTTCCTCAATGCCGCCGACGGTATCGTGATCGGTGATGGCCACAGCCTTCAGCCCGGCCTCGGCGGCTAATCTGACATTCTCCTCGGGTGTCCCCGTACCGTCTGATGCGGTAGTATGCGTATGCAGGTCTGCTCTCGACACTTCCTCAGCACAACCTTTCCTTAAATATAAACGGCTTATATTAACGCAGGATGAACACTTCCTGCAGGTTAAGTAAAAATTACAGCCATTGACTCAAATCCCTTTCCCTCAAAAAGGTCATGAAGGTTATGGCGGAAATTGGCAATATCGTCGAATTCAAATAGATGGCGTGAAAGCTTCGTTTAAAACGCACATGCTCCAGCTGCTTCACCTGCAATACCCCTAAAGCCGATTCATGCTTCACCGAAGACTGGGACAGGATCGAGATGCCAAGTCCCGCTTCCACCGCCGATTTCACAGCCCCTGTGCTCCCCAGCTCCATCACGATCTTCAACGCTCCGGCGTCGCAGCCGACCCGAGACAGCTCCTCCTCCATCACCCGGCGCGTGCCTGAGCCTTGCTCCCGCAGGACGAATGGATATTTGAGCATTTCTTCAACCGGCACTTCCTCCCACTCGGCCAGCGGGTGCCCGGCCGGAACGATCAGCTTCAGCTCATCGCTCAGCAGCGCTTCCGTATGGACATCGGGATGATGCACTTCGGCCTCCACCAGTCCGAAGGTGAGCTGATGATTCAGCATCTCCTCCAAAATCTGCTTCGTATTGATCACCTTCATGCTAACCGAAATATTCGGATATTCCTGACTAAACGGCCCGAGCAACCGGGGTAAAATATATTCGCCTACCGTCAAGCTGGCGCCCAAATGAAGTCGTCCTTCCAGCATATGCGTGAACTTCGACATGCTGACGTCCGTTTCCTTCATCAGGTCAATGCTGCGCTTGGCATAAGGCAGCAGCGTACGTCCGGCCTCCGTAAGCTCGATCTTCTTCGTCGAGCGCAGGAACAGCTTCGTCCCGAAATATTCCTCCAGCGACTGCACCTGCATCGTAACCGCAGGCTGGGTCATATGGAGCGCCTGTGCGGCATGAGAAAAGCTCCCTTTTTCCGCTACCGTATAAAAAATATGAAGTTGATGAAAATTTAGCGCCATGAAGCGGCCTCCGTCCGTCTAACTTTTGCGGGTCACTCCTAAGTATATCAAAAAAAAGAAAAGCTTGCCGGGGTCAGCAAGCTTTTTCGCACGTATTTCCCCTTTTATTTTCGTTTGCGTCCATTCTTCAGAAGGGTCATGCGGCGGGAGTGCCGAAGCCATGAATAATAAGAACGCAAATCCCGAAGCTCCATCGTCTCCGACATGCGGCCAAGAAACGTCACGACGATCATCCGGTAGGTAGGCTTCCCGTTATGCACAGCTGCCCCTTCCACCGCAGTGAACTCGGCCACCATAACCAAATCCTCATCGATCAGGTAGACGTCCTCTTCATTGCGATAGTAGGAACGAACGGCTCCCGATTTCAGCTTGTCCCATACAAAGCCTGCAATATCCGGCCGGGATGCCTCATTCTTCTCAATCCGGTCGCACCAGCGAATCCGGGCATGATGGGTAATAACTAATTCGATGATCTTCTTGCCGCCAAAAATCAGGTCTTCCGATTCGCTGTCATTCGTGCAACCGATCACCTTATCGTTCACCATGATTACCCCTTTATGACCAGAAAAATGATTCTTGTTGCCTATATACAACCACATCTTCATTCTCATTTTACTGTTTATGCAGGAAGAATCAACTTAAAAAAACTTTATAATGCAAAACCGGGGAAGAAAGCAAAAAAAAGCCTCCGCGAACGGAAGCCTCTTATCAAGCATATCCTAGTTATTGAGCCTCTCCGGCTCATGCTAGATTCACAATGTGTAGAATCTTGTTTTATCTGGCATATTACTGTTATACTCGGTTTTGATTTCATTGCGGTAGGAGCGCTCCACCTTCTTCACAAAAGGAAGCTTCTGCAGCTGCTTGAAGGTCTCCTCCAGGCGGCTTGCGTGGACATACATGGCTGCATACTGCATTCGCTTGGAAATAAAGTGTACGTTCCCGTATTTTTCAAGCTGCTTGGCCGCGGCCTTCACATCGCTAACCCATACGATAATCCCGCTTCGTTCCGTAAACATAAAGCATGACACCTTCTTTCGTAACCCCCTAGGAGAGGATCGATTCTATATGCAAGAGCTGCAATCCGATATTGTTGTTACCGTCACCCGGGGCCCGCTGACGGAAAGTATGCACAGAGGTCACATTGCCGTTGTCGATATCCACGGGGAGCTTCAGGCCTTTACAGGCAATCCTGACTATTACGGGTTCATCCGCTCCACGGCGAAGCCCCTGCAAGCCATCCCATTGGCTGAATCCAATGCTTGGCATCGGCTCGGACTGAGTGCAGAACAAACCGCGCTGTTATGCGCTTCCCATAACGGGGAAGATGAGCATACCGCCGCGGCGTTATCCATACTTCAGCAGCTCTCTCTCGATGTAAGCGCTCTACAATGCGGCATCCACGAGCCTTTCTACAAGCCGGCTGCCGATGCATTGAAAAGGCAAGGCAGTGAGCCGACGCCGCTGCACAATAACTGCTCCGGCAAGCACGCCGGTATGCTCGCTCTCTCCACGGCAATAGGCGCTTCTATACAACAGTATACATCACTTGATCATCCTGTCCAGCAAAAGATGCTGCAAACCGTATCCGAAATGAGCGGAATGGCTGTGCAGGACATTCGGATCGGGACGGATGGCTGCGGTGTTCCCGTATTTGCCATGCCTCTATCCGCATTGGCTTATGCCTATGCCCGTCTCGGCGACCCGCGGCACCTCTCACCCGAACGTGCGGGGGCTTGCCGGACGCTTCTGACCGCTATGCAGAAAGTGCCATTCTATGTAGCAGGCAGCGAGCGGTACGACACATTGCTGGCCAAGGCAACTCACGGCCGGATTATCGGAAAGATGGGGGCGGAGGCGGTCTACGCCGCCACAGTCCCTGAGCGCGGCTTGGGAATTGCCGTAAAAATCGAGGACGGTCATCCTCGCGCACTCTATCCCGCCATTACAGAGGCGCTTGCCCAGCTGGGCCTGCTTACCGGCGAAGAGCTCTCGGAGCTAGCCGAATTCCATCGTCCGGCTGTGCGCAACCACCGTGGAGAAGAGGTTGGGCGCATAGAACCGGTTTTCCGGCTCCATACGCCCAAGGAGTAAAAGATTATCCGCACTTTCCGCTGCATGATCCGCCTGTGGAGCAGCCTCCTCCGGATGCGTGCAGCGGATCGTTGCTTGGCACCTTGATGGTGTCCGATACGGAGCGGGCGATCGTTTCCGATACCTCGTACAGGAGACTGTCAAGTCGCACTTCCGCGGCTTTGAAATTACGGTAAGCCTCCACCTGTTCCAGCTGCGCTTCAATGGATCTCACTTGATCCAACGCCTCATGGTAGTTCGGGTGAAAGTGTCCGAAGCGTTCGCATTCCTCAAACAGCTGGCGCTTCTTATTAAACTCAATCGTCAGCCGCTGTACCTCCGGATCCTTCTCCTTGCGTTCCTTCCAATATAAGTAATCCGACGTATCCGCGGAATATTTAATCATATCTGCAAGCTCGTAGGCCGACAAAAGAATCGTCGACATATCCAGCGTTTGCGTAGTTGCTTCCATCATGGCCAAATGCGGCACCTGCCTTCTATCAATCTAGTCAGACAAGTATATCATATCACATATATGCCACCTCATGCTTGATCAAAATTTATCATTGATCCCAGGTAAAATCAGCTTCATTTCCTGCCATTCCTCCGCAAGCCACTGTACTTCCTCCAAGAGAACCTCCTCAGCCTGCTGTTGGCCGACCGGCCGCTCACGCCCCGTCATGCACCACGTTCCCCTAGTTTCCTGAAGCTTGCGGGGCGCTACCCGGTAATCGGTCCCATTCCTGCGCAGCTGAAGCATCGTCTTCCACTCGATGGCCTTTTCCACCATTTCCTTCCGTGTAGACGGGTGATAGCTTCTGTAATCCTTCAGCCACATCGGAGGAATGCTGTTCAAATCGGGATACAGCTCGTACAGCTCGGGCAAGCGACGCTCCATCTCGAAATACTGGGTGGAGTGCCGAGAGTAAATCAAGCCTTTGTCCCCCGCAATCCATGGAAGAGCCAGCTTCCCTTTGTTGTCTACCGCAGCTAACCGCGGATACTGACGTCCCTCAGGCTCGGTCCCCGGCAAGCCCGATACCTTGCCGGGCATCCATCCGGCCTTCTCCAGCGCCTCCGTCAAAGCTCGAACAGATTCCGGCCGAATGAGAAAATCCTTCTCCCCGATCCGCTCTTCCAGCTTGCCGGATACCGAAGTTAAGCGCTGCAGCGATTCCGCTGTCTCCGGATCGGCACAGCGAAGCAGAATGACCTGCTCGTAGCGCACCTTACCGTAGGGCTTCGTCCATTGGATTAACGTCAGACGTACATTCTCGGGCACTCCGTACATGGCGTGCCGCTCAAGGAAGTCGATCATTTCGTCGCACGTTCGGCCGCATTCAAGACCGCGGCGCAAGCTTTCCTTGCTCAGCTTAAATACGCTGAGCTGATCACGCACAACGCTGTCGGCAAAGCTGCACAGCTCCCAAACGACGGATTGCGGCACATCCGGGGGAACAAGCAGGTCAAAATCCGGCTGGACGATCAGCACCGGCCCTTCCTCCTCCGCCGGTGTATCGCTCTTCCCGGCAGGATTGCGAAGCCATCGGTAATAGCATTCTCCCGCTGCGTCCACTCCCTGCTCCAGCCAGCCGAACGCAATTAATGGAAGCGCCCAGGACCGCTCCCATGTTTCCCGCAGCTGCTCACGGGCAATACCGCAGCCGGTAAGCCACTGTTCCATGGATTTCCAGGATATCCATGCTTGGGCCGGCTGTCGCTCCATTAAGATGACACCATGCTGCAGCGCTGCCTCCGACGGGCGGGTCAGCGATTTCCAGCAGGCATAAAGAATCGCGTCCTGCTCCTCTAGCGATAAGTGCAGCCAGCGGCTGCACGTGGCCTCGTCAAGTACGATTTCGTCTTGTCTCTGCTCTGCCAGCTGGAGTCGAAGGAGCAGATCCAGCCCGATGGCGAGCGGCAACGGGTACATGTCCGAGAACACATATTTCAAGGAAGCCCCGGCTAACCACGCTTCTTGCAAGCGAAGCATGTCCGCCAGCTTCTGAAGCTGCTTCTTGTGCAGCGTTCCTCCTTTAGTCAGCTTAAGGCCTTGCTGCGCCGACTGTACGAGTAAATAGAACAGCTCCTGAGCTAAGCTCGTGCCTGCGGAAAGGGTAACTTGGATGCCGGGATCGTCCGTAGGCTGCTCCTCCAGAGGCGGGAACAGCAATTGCTGCCAAAGGCGCAGCCCGTCGTCCGGCATCACATACACATGCTCGCCCCAGCTTTTGCGAAAGGCGAAGACAATCCCCTTTTGCAAAAGGCTGGTGAGACCTGCCTTCGCTTCCGCCCCCGCGAGCAAACCTGCCGCCGCCCGTTCCAGACCGATCGCTTCGAACGGCTCACAGCCGAAATGCTTGACGATCAGCTGCAGCACTCCCTTCTCAGCGGGAAACAATCGATTCCACACCGTTTCCATCACGGCCGAATCGGTCAATAATGCTTCCAGATCGCCGCCGCGCTGCAGCCAAGGGGCATAGATCGTTTCGCGCTCCATACGGCAGCGGACTTCATCCGGAAGTCTGGACAATAAGTGCGCGTAATTCATGACAACACCACCTCCTTGGACGTGCCTCCTTCGACCTCTTCAATCCGGTATGCATAACCCTGCTCAATAAGAAATAGCTGCCGGTTCACGGCAAAATCCTGCTCCTTCGAATCAGCCGTGACAATGGTATAGAAATAGGCCTTGTTTCTTTTACTTTTCGGACGCAAAATGCGTCCCAGCCGCTGTGCTTCCTCCTGCCTTGACCCATAGCTGCCCGATACCTGAATGGCAACCGCCGCATCCGGCAGGTCCACAGCAAAGTTGGCCACTTTGGATACAATCAGCGCCTGAAGCTCGCCGGTGCGAAATTGCTGGTACAGCTTTTCCCTGCGGTCGTTCGGCATGTCCCCGCTGATCATTGGAAGCCCCGTCCGCTCCGATATGGCTTGCAGCTGCTCGAGATATTGACCGATGATCAGCGTCTGCTCCCCTTGATGCTGTGCCAGCAGCCTTTCAACCACGGCGACCTTAGCGGGATTTTCGCTGGCTATGCGCATCTTCTGCCTTGCGCCTGCCTCCAGGTACGGCTCCTGCTCACCTTCCGCAAGGGGCACCCGCAGCTCAATGCATTCGACAGATGCGATCCAGCCTTGTCCCTCCAGCTGCTTCCATGGCATCTCGTACCGCTTGGGCCCTACGAGCGAGAATACGTCCTCCTCGCGCCCGTCCTCCCGGACCAGCGTTGCCGTCAAGCCAAGTCTCCGGGTTGCCTGAATATCGGCCGTCACCCGAAAAACCGGAGCCGGCAGCAAATGCACCTCATCATAAACGATAAGGCCCCAATCTCTTTTATTAAACAAATCCATATGCTTGAACGGTTCGTCCTTGGACTTGCGGTAGGTTAAGATTTGGTAGGTAGCGATCGTGATGGGCCGGACATCCTTCTGCTCGCCGGTATATTCCCCCACCATCTCCTCCGGCACCTCGGTTTTTTCCAAAATTTCACGCTTCCACTGCCGAACGGAAGTCGTATTGCTGGTCAAAATCAAAGTGGCACAGTTCAGCTTGCCCATGGCAGCGATCCCGATGACCGTTTTTCCGGCACCGCAGGGCAGTACCAACAAGCCGCTCCCCCCTTGCAAGCTTCCCTCTTTATAGAAGGAATCCACGGCAAAGCGCTGATAATCCCGCAGCCGGAACTCCCTGCCTTGCTCCGTCGTTTCCTTCAGCCGAATAGGCAGCGCTTCACCTGAGCTGTATCCCGCCACATCCTCCACCGGGTATCCAAGCTTAATGAGCTCCTGCTTCAGCAGTCCGCGATATTGGGCGGAGAACCGAAGCGTGCGGTGATCGATTTGGACTAAGCCGTACGACCGCAAGGAGCGAAAGGAGCACATCTCCTTAATCGCATCCAGGTTATCGGATATAAGCAGAAGATCGTCACCGAGCCGCTCCATGCGGACCATGCCGTACCGGTCCACGAAGCGCTTGATATCCTGCTTAACCGTTAAAGGGACGCCGAATTTCGCATGCCGCTCCAAAAATGCCGTAATCTCCTCCGCATTCATACCCGATGCCGCGGCATTCCAAAGCGACAACGACGACATTCGGTACGTATGAATATGCTCAGGCGACTTGATCAGATCCGAGAAACGGGACAGCCCGCTGCGTACGGAATCGAACTCAGGATGCCTAGTTTCCAGCAGGACGGTAAAATCACTCTGCACTACCAGCGCCCGTTCTTTATGTATTTGCATCGCTCTTTCCTCCCTGGCCCTTCTATTACTTCTAGTATGAGGGGAAAGCCTATGAAATAAACATAACGTTTACAACACGCCTGACTCACACTACAATGAATACCATTAGGTCGTCATAACATACTGAAGGAGAAGGAATGGAATGCGGAAACCGGTCATACGGTGGGGAATGCTGCTCGTCATTATTGGATTGGTTATGTTATCTGCCTGTGCAGCCAAAGGCGCTTCTACAGGCAAAGGGGATGAATTTGAGGCGTCGATTTATCAATCGTATCCCGATTTGAAAAAGCGTCTGGTTGCCGTAACGGAGGTCAAGCGGGTCGTGGACGGCGATACCTTCGAAACGAAGAACGGAGACAAGGTGAGGCTCATTGGTGTGAATACGCCCGAAACCGTCAAGCCCGGCAGTCCTGTGGAGAAATTCGGGAAGCAGGCCAGCGACTATACCAAAAAACGGTTAACCGGACAAACGGTCTATCTATACAAGGATACGGGGGAAAAGGATAAGTATGGCCGCCTGCTCTGCTATGTATTCCTAAAGGGCGAGCCGGTGATGTATAACGAAACGCTGGTCCGCGAGGGTTATGCCAACGTCATGAGCGTTCCGCCCAATGTAATGTACCAGGATAAATTCGTCAAGCTGGAACGAGAAGCAAGGCAGCAAAAACGCGGCTTATGGGCCGATGAAAAAAAATAAAACATCCCGTATCCGCAGGAAAAGCGGATACGGGATGTTTTCGTCAGCAGGATATTAATGCGTTCCTTGAACATCCATGTTCTTTAATTCTTTTGTTTCCTTCTTGTAGGTCGAATTCTGGATTCTCTCCTGCAGCTTCTCGTAATATAGATCCTCATTGATCGGCAGGTCAACCCAGTTATCGATCCATGTGGACAGATGCATCGCATTGGACAGTGTCAAGCCCTTGATGCCCTCTTCTCCCGGTGCCAGCAGCGGTGTTCCCTTCAGCAAATGATCCACGAAGTTTTGCGTAATCCCCTTGTGCTGCGAGCCCTCTGAGGAGCCGACCGGAATTTCACATTTCCAGCTCTCCGGGGAACCGAAGCCGCCCTTATACTCCGCATTGAATTGCGATTCCGGTGTACGCAAACGCCAGAAAGTCAGCTTGCCGTCCTCGATGACAATCTTGCCGCGGTCGCCGGACACCTCGAAGCGGTTGGTTCCTGGTGCTTCGCCTGTCGTCGTGACGAATAGACCCGTAGCGCCATTGGCGTACTCGACGTAAGCAGTTACGTCATCCTCTACCTCAATGTTGCGCCATTTGCCGAAGTGACAGAACGCACGCACGCGCGTCGGCATCATGTCCAGCGTCCACTGCCACAGGTCCAGCTGATGAGGATCCTGATTAATCAGCACCCCGCCGCCTTCTCCGGCCCAGGTTGCGCGCCAGCCGCCGGAATCATAATAGCTTTGGGAGCGGTACCAATTCGTAATGATCCAAATCGTGCGGCGAACTTCGCCAAGCTCACCGGAAGTAATGAGATCGCGGAGCTTTTGGTACAGCGGGTTCGTTCGCTGGTTGTACATGATGCCGAAGGCCTTGCCCGATTTCGCCGCGGCTTCGTTCATGAGTCGAACCTGCTTCGTGTAGACGCCGGCCGGCTTCTCCACCAAGACATGATAACCATGCTCGAAGGCTTGAATGGCAACTGCCGGATGATCATAGTGAGGCGTACAAATTAACACCGCATCAAACGACTTGGAAGCGAAGAAGGCTTCCAGATTGTCGAACAGCTGGAACTGATCGCCATAGTTTTCACGAACCCAGTCCAATCGGGCCGGATCCGTATCCACGATCGATGTCAGCTGCCCGCCCTTCACTTCATTTTTCACTAAATATTGGGTGTGGCCTTTCCCCATGTTCCCCATCCCGACAATACCAATACGCACTTTGTCCATAGATCTAACCTGCCTCTCCAAACTAGGATTTAAGCGTTTTAACAGTCCTGAACTTTCCAATCCAATTATACAATGCACACGTGAACAATACAATATATAATTCAATAAAAAAGTTCCCCCATGCTTTCTGGGGGAACTTCATCCATTAATGTACAGTAACCTGATCCTGCTCCGAAATTTTGCTCAGCGCCTGTCCGGCTTCATCCTCGAATTTATCACGAACGGCGAGGTCACCGATGGAGACGATCCCTACCAGCTTCTCGTTTTCCGTAATCGGCAGACGGCGGATCTGATGCTGGGCCATCAGCTTGGCAGCCTCATCCACTGTCGTCTCCGGTGAAGCACATACCAGATTATCACTCATCACCTGCTCAACCTTGGCGGAGCCTTCCCGCTTCTCGGCGATGCCTCGAAGCACAATGTCACGGTCGGTAATACAGCCGATCAGCTTCTTGTTCTCATCAACTACGGGAATAAAGCCTGTATCTTCCTTTTTCATTTTTACCGCAACTTCATATACATTGTCCTTTAGTGTTACGGTAGAGCAATCCGTTGTCATGATGTCGCGCAGTTTTTTAGTATTCATAATAAGATCCCTCCTGAAGAGTGGTTTCAGGTGCTGCAACCATAGAATCCCCTCTCCCGGAAGCGATCATGCTTCTGCGGCATTAACAGATATCGCCATTCGTTTAGACAATCGCCGCTTTCTCGTTCATGTAATCCAAGGTCATCTGAAGAAACAGCTTCGCTGCGTGACGCATCGCTTCCTCATCGATATCAAATCTGGGATGGTGATGGGGATGGATGATTCCCTTGCTTTTATTTCCCGCCGCCACAAACATAAAACACCCCGGCACCCGTTCCAAATAATAAGCAAAATCTTCTCCCGCCATAATGAGCGGGGATTTACGCGCGTTTTCCGGACCAAGTGCTTCCGATGCCGCGCGGGCAAAACGATGGGACTCACCCTCATGATTCACTACCGGCGGATATCCCAGCTTGTAGTCGAGCTTGTAATTCGCCCCATGCATCAGGCAAGTCGTCTTCACAATATGCTCAAGCCGCTCTTTAATCTCCATCCGAAGCTCGGGCTGAAAGGTGCGGACCGTTCCTTTCAGTATTGCGGTTTCCGCAATGACATTAAAGCTGGTGCCGCTGTGAAAGGAGCCTACCGAAACCACGCAAGGCTCCGTCGGGTCCGCAGAGCGGCTGACGATGGACTGCAGGTTGACTACCAGCTGCGACGCAACATAGACGCTGTCCACTGTTTCATGCGGAAGTCCTCCATGACCGCCCTTACCGTGGATCTCAAGTACAAATTCATCCGCTGCAGCCATCATCGGGCCTTCCTTGCAATAAGCCGCCCCTACCTCAAATGGTGTCCAAAGATGAATGCCGTAAACGGAGTCCACACCTTCAAGCGCGCCGTGCTCAATCATTCCGAGTGCTCCCCCGGGGCTTGTTTCCTCCGCCGGCTGGAATAAAAGAACGAGATTCCCGGACAGCAGCTCCCGGTGCTCGGAAGCAATCTTGGCAACTCCCAGCAGTGTTGAGGTATGAGCATCATGCCCGCAGGCATGCATGACACCCGGTATTTGGGACGCATAATCACAGCTCTTCTCATCCTGGATAGGCAAAGCGTCCATGTCGGCCCGCAGTGCAACCGTAGGTACCCCCTCCGATTGCTTCAGACGGCCGATGACTCCGTGTCCGCCGGCTTGACGCTCCACCTCAAAGCCCCAGGATTCCAGCTTCTCCGCGACGAATTCGGCTGTATTCGATTCCTGATATGACAGCTCCGGATGCCGGTGCAGGTGCCTCCGCCATTCCACCATATGAGGATAGATTCGGTCCACCGCTTCCCATAATATGTTCATGGTACCAACCCCCGGTTCTTATTGTGCTGCGATCGTAGCTTAGACTTCTGATTATTATATCAAATTTGATAAGCCGTTTCATCCGGGAACGGTCACAGGAATTTCAAACTTTCCCTGCGCCTGCGGGCATACTCCTGCAATAGGCTTGCGCAACTAAGGGAAACATACTATCATGAATACATTAAGTAAGCTACGATGTACATATATTAGGAGGGCTTGGCAGTGATTATTGAAAACAGCGGTGTTAAAGGTATGAAAAGCGATCTGGCTCATCTTGACGAGAGTATGGAGAGCCTTGGATTCGTTCGTTGGCAGTGGGAATATACCCGCGCTACCTATGATTTGAAAATCGAAGATAAAGCGAAGCGCGAGGAATATTTCCTTCGCATCAATACACGTGCCGAATCCGGGAAGCTGGAATCGCCATACGCGATCCTTTACATCGAAGAAGTTTATATCGGAAGAGCGACATTCCCTCATGGACTTGACTATGAATCGCCTATTCCTGATGCCGTTCTCAAAACAGCTCAAGGTAAGCTGGCTGAATTAAAAGTTAAGCTGGCTCACTAACGGAGGCCGGCAATGACTCCCCCGCGACGAGGAACGCCTGACTTTCTTCTGCTGTTCTTGACGTTTTCCTTGGTTTGCTTCGGGCTTGCCATGGTTTTCAGCGCAAGTATGGCTTTTGATCCGAGCGAGCCTTGGTACATGGCCATTCGGCAGGCCATTGCCATTGCCATCGGCACGATTGCCATGTTTTTTTGCATGAACCTGAACTACCAAGTATTCAAGAAGCTGATCATTCCATTCGGAGGCGTCGTTGTTTTCCTGCTGCTGCTTGTACCTATTATCGGTAAAGAAAACAACGGGGCGACGAGTTGGATCGTTCTGCCCGGAGGCTTCAGCCTTCAACCCACAGAGCTAGCCAAGCTGGCGATCATCATCTATTTGGCTACGATCATCAGTAAGAAAGGTGAGAAGATGAGCGATTTCAAGAAGGGCATCGTTCATCCGCTCGCTGTTGTTGCCGTGATCTCCGCTTTTATTATGATGCAGCCGGATTTAGGGTCTACCATGATTCTGATATTAGGCTCTCTCGTGATGATCGCTGTCGGGGGAGCCAATTTGAAACACATTTTTTATCTGGGTGCATCCGGGGCAGCTGTGCTTCTTGTGGGGATTTTGTCTTACGTCCTGTATTTGTCCACCTCCAATGCCGAAAGCTATCGGATCGACCGGCTGATGATTTTCTGGGATCCGTGGGTCGACCCCCAAGACAAAGGTTATCAGCTGGTGCAATCGCTGTACGCCTTTGGTCATGGCGGCTTCACGGGGGCAGGCTTCGGGCAGAGCATCCAGAAGCTTCATTACTTGCCGGAGGCACATACGGACTTCATTTTTTCCATCATCGGCGAGGAACTCGGCTTCATCGGTACGACCTTATTTCTTCTTGTCTACTTAGCCTTCCTGTGGCGCGGCTTGATCGTTGCCCTTCGCTGCAAAGAGACGTTCGGCACGTTAACCGGCGTAGGTATTATCGGCGTCATTGGCATCCAGTCGCTCATTAATATCGGCGGGGTCACGGCCAGTATTCCGCTTACGGGCGTTACACTGCCCCTAATCAGTTATGGCGGTACCTCGATGATCGTCACTCTGATGAGCGTTGGCATTCTGCTCAGTATATCCAGGGAGTACAACAAGCCGGAAAAAGAAACAAGTCGTAGACGCACAACCCAAACGGTGGCCTCATAGTAAAAAGAAGAAGACCTTGTCGCATTAGCGGCAAGGTCTTCTTCTCATAGCTTACTATTTCACGCGATGCGGCTCTTCAATAGGCTGTTGGGTTGCTTCTTCTTCACGGAAGGCTACGCCCTCCACCTTCACATTCACTTCCACTACGGACAGTCCTGTCATGTTCTCTACCGCTTCACGAACATTCTCCTGCAGATCCCGACAAACCTCTTGAATCTTGGATCCGTAGTTTACAATGACGCGAAGATCGATAGCCGCTTCCACTTGCCCTACCTCTACGGAGACGCCGCGTTGTACGTTCTTGCCGCTTAGGCGCTTCGCGAGTCCTTCCGAGATGCCGCCGGACATCGCTGCAATCCCCGGCGTTTCGAGTGCTGCCAATCCAGCGATCGTTGCTACGACATCATCTGAAATGCGGATAAGACCTGTTTGAATCTCTTCGCTCATGAGGATCACTCCTTCAAGGGGTATACCTCTATTGTAATAAGTTCCAATTCGGAAAGCAACTTCTAGGCCGCCAATCCTTCGACAGCTGTTGACATTTTCAATAAATTGACATGAATTACATCGCCCGGACAGCTCCACCATCCACGTAGAACACAGAGCCGGTCATGTAGCTGTTCCTTGGCGACAGCAAATACGCGGCAAAGGCTGCCAGCTCCTGCGGCTCTCCGTAACGTCCGAGTGGGATATCCTTCATGTTCTCCCGGCGTATCTCCTCGATAGAACGATTCTCCCTCATGGCACGCAGCCCGTCTAGCTCCTCCAAGCGATCGGTGCTTATGCGTCCAGGGCAAACCGTATTCAGTAAAATGCCGTCCGCCGCCCATTCCGTTGCCAATGTCTTCATCAGTCCCACTACCCCAGTCCGAAGGGTGTTGGACAGCACCAAGCCCGGAATGGGAACCTTAACGGAAGTAGAGGCTACCGTAACTACTCGGCCGCCGTACTGCTTCATAAGCGGGTGGAAGCCCTTGGCCAGCCGTACGACGCTCATCAGATTCAGCTCGATCGACTTCATCCAGGTTTCTTCGTCGAACGATAAGAAGGAACCGCTTGGCGGTCCTCCCGCATTGCATACGAGGGCATCCACCTGCCCGAAGAGATCCTTCGCCTGCTGCACCAGCCAGCCGATCTGCTCGGCGCTCGCCAAGTCAACGGCCATGCCCGAAGCTTGGACGCCATATTTCTCGCAAAGCTGTGCCGCCGCTTCATTCACCGCCTGCTGATCGCGGCTGCACAGGAGCAGATTGGCCCCCTCCGCCGCAAGCTGCTCCGCAATGGCTCGTCCGATCCCTTTACTGGAGGCTGTAACTACCGCAGTCTTTCCTTTCAGCTGCAAATCCATCCTGTTCTCTCCTTCAAAATAAGTTTTACATTATCCTAGAAACTGGGTATATTAGTATATGGTCTTTCCATTTAGGTATACTTTACCATACGAGGTGAACGATTTGAAACGCCACGGATTTACGATTGGGCTCATTGCGAGCTTCGCATTAAGTGCGGTAGCGCACTATGTAGGAGCGCCTGCGTTCAATCCTACTCTGCAATTTCTTATATCTGCAGTTGCTATTATTTTTGTAGCCGGCTTCTTAGGCAAGGCGACGGAGAGTGTAGCCCACTATGCGGGAGAACGGCTTGGCGGCTTCCTGAACGCCACATTCGGCAATGCAGCTGAGCTTGTCATCGCCATTTTCCTCGTGAAGGAAGGCTTGTTCGATATGGTCAAGGCGAGCATCACCGGCTCCATTATCGGAAACATGCTGCTGGTGCTAGGTCTGAGCGTACTCGTCGGAGGACTGAAATTCAAGGAACAGAAGTTTAACATCAAGATGGCGAGCCATAACTCGTCCCTCATGCTGCTCTCCGTCATTGCTTTGTTCATTCCTGCGATGTTCGCTACCTCGTTCACCAGAGCGCAGACGACCACCATGAGCATCATCGTATCCGTGATCCTGATCGTAGCATACTTGCTGTGGCTGCTGTTCTCCATGGTTACACATAAAGAATTTCTCGCGGATGAAGCAGTTGAGCACGGCGAAGCCCCTTGGTCGAAGGGCTTGTCCATCTTCTTCCTTGTGCTGGCCACGGCCATGGTCGCCGTCGAGAGCGAATGGCTCGTACATACGATTGAAGACTTCAGCCATCAATTCGAGCTGTCGGAGCTGTTCGTCGGCGCATTCCTGATCGCCATCGTGGGGAATGCCGCTGAGCACAGCGCCGCGATCATGCTGGCACGGAAAGGCAAGATCGGCGCAGCCGTTGAAATTGCCGTCGGGAGCAGCCTGCAGATCGCCTTGTTCGTGGCTCCGGTATTGGTACTGGTTTCCATGCTGTTCGGCAACACAATGAACCTTGTGTTCACCACCTTCGAGCTGGTTGCGATCGGTGTGGCCGCCTTCATCGCCAAGTCCATTTCCGGCGACGGCTCGACGAATTGGTACGAGGGTGTGCTGCTGCTCGTCGTTTATCTCATCCTGGGCATCGCCTTCTTCCTCGTGTAGCCAGACCGCCATGAGCACGTACAAAAAAAGAGTAACCTGTGCAAATCGCATAGGTTACTCTTTATTGTTGTTTAAAGCTTCATACAGCTGAGCCAAATTCCGCTCCAGCTTAATCAAAATTTGCTTCCCGGCAGCTTCCGTAATCAGGTCGGCCCGAATGGCAAAATCGATTTCGCGCGACAAGCCATACATCTGCGTATCTAATACCTCTTCATAAAGAGGACATTGTCTCGTCGTTAAATTTTCCATCTGCACTTCAATCAGCTTCTCGATCTTATCGGCATCCTCTTGCAGCAGCTGCAGCGCCTTCTGCGACAAGCTGAGCGACACTTCCGATGATGACATTGCTGCGTCCCCCCTGTATCATCACGCTCTACTAAGTCTAATATTAGACCAAAACCCCGCAATACACAAGTGATTCTCGCAAACAACCTCCAATCGGAAAGAGGGCGCCTTCGGCGAAAGCCGAAAGCGCCCTCTAGAAAGCACTGTCTCTTAGTCTTGAATGCTGTTGATTTGCAGGCCGTGCTTCTCGAAAACTTCCGCCATAGCCTTCTTCGCATCCTCCGAATCAGGACCGTGAACGTGAAGATCGTACTTGCTTGTTGTCAGCAGCGTTGTGAACAAGCCGAGAATACTTTTGACATCGATGTACTTGTTGTCATACTGCAGAACGATCGAGGATCTGAACTTATTTGCCGTTTGAGAAATTTCTACGATTGCGGCGTTATTTGCGTTTGCCATATGAATCCCTCCATGCCATATGCGGAACATCAGAATATGTAAATCGCTTTCTTTCTTCATGATACATTGGAAAACTATAACACGCAACTACTATTTCACTCGGTTAAACCAAGTTTTCCGGGTTCAATCCCAAGAGCTCATCAACCACGAATCGGCCGTCCTTTCGGATCAGCACATCATCGAACCATACCTCGCCGCCGCCGAATTCCGGACGCTGGATCAGCACCAAATCCCAGTGAACGGCGGAACGATTTCCGTTATCGGCCGCCTCATACGCCTGCCCCGGGGTAAAATGCAGGCTTCCGGCAATTTTTTCATCGAACAGCGTATCCTTCATCGGATACAAAATGTGCGGATTGAAGCCCAGGCTGAATTCACCGATATACCGTGCTCCCTCGTCCGTATCGAGGAGCTCATTCAAACGCCTCGTGTCGTTGGCGGTAGCCTCGACAATTTTTCCGTTCTCGAAACGGAATCGAATATTTTCATAAGTGACGCCCGAATTGACCGAAGGAGTATTATAAGAAATCGTTCCGTTGACGGAATCGCGAATCGGAGCCGAATACACTTCACCGTCCGGAATGTTACGTCGTCCGCAGCATTTGACCGATCCGATGCCTTTGATAGAAAATGTCAGGTCTGTCCCCGGTCCGGTAATGCGAACCCGGTCCGTCCGGTTCATCAGCTGGTGCAGCGGCTCCATCGCCTCCGCCATTTTCGAATAATCGAGATTGCATACGTCAAAATAAAATTTCTCAAACTTATCCGTGCTCATGCTGGCGAGCTGGGCCATGGAAGCATTCGGGTATCGCAACACAACCCATCTCGTATGCTTCACCCGCTGATCGAGATGAACTCTTTTCCGATAAATCCGATCGTATAGCTTCATTCGATCCTCGGGAACGTCCGAGAGCTCGTTCACATTCTCGCCGGCCCGAAGAGCCACATAACAATCCATATCCTTCATTCGCTGTAAATCCATCTCCGCCCAGTGCTCGATCTGCTCTTCGGTAGCGGATTGAAGCAAGGCGCTCAGTACGGCCCGATCCTGTAAATCCACATAGGGGAAGCCGCCTCTCGCATGTACCTCTTCTATTAAGCATTTGACAATTTCCCGTTCCGACCCGATCATCTCGATAAGTACCTTCTCGCCAGGCTGAACATTTAGGGAATAGTTGACAATCCCTTTGGCTAACTGTTGCAATCTAGGATCACGCATTCGGCTTGCCATCTCCTTTGGAATCAATAGTTACATGGTTTGCATGACCGGGGAACCATTTGTTTTTGATGTAGTGCCCCAGCAGCAATAAAATAGCCAGCACAAGCAATAGGACGATCAGTCTCCCCTTGTTGTGCTGAAAATGCAGCAGATCATGTCCGATCATGGACTCCAGTAAAATCATCGGCGCTTTGCCAAGCAGCGTACCGATCATAAAATGACGAGTTCGAACCCTCATCACGGCTGAGCCCATATTGATGACGAAGGAGGGGACTACCGGTATCACACGGCTTAGCGTCATATAGAGAAGCCCATTTCGGGCAAGCCGTTCATTAAAGCTGCGAATGAAGGCGTACTTCCGCAGCCTCCTCGCTACCCATTCCCGGCCGAAATACCGAACAATGAGAAAGGCCGTGAAGGCCCCAATACATGAGAAGATATAGTTGACCAGAAAGCCGCCCCAAAAACCGAACAGCAGTACGTTCGCACCCGCCACAACAATAAACGGGATCAGCGGCAGCAAAGTCTGCGCGAACACGAGGAGCGCACCGACCGCATAGCCGATCCAGCCGAGCGAGCGCATGCCTTCCGTCAGGTGCTCCGCATTCCAATGTCCCAAGAGCCAAATCCTCCCTTCTGCATCCTAACTATTGTATCACAAAAAATCCCTCAAGGGCTGAGGGACGTTTGTGACAAGTTTTCATCAGGGAGCCGTTCCGATCGTGCCGCTTATGTGCTCTTTGTCATAGTCCTTAAAGTCATATTCCGCTCTCGCCGTTTCTGTCCGCTGCTTTCCATCCTGAAGGTAGGACAGCTCGCTCACCGTCGTTAACCGGCGCGGCAGCTTCGTCGTTCGGTCGACCCACAGCGTGTAGATCCCCTGCGCCTTGAGAGAGCCCAGCATATCCTTCAAGCTTGCCTCCGAACGGCTCAGCACCTGTCTTAGCTCCGCTTCGGCTTGACCCAGCTCGGCTCCCGCCACCCCCCTGCCACGAAGCTGCTCCAGTTGCCGTTCTAAGCTAAGCTGAGCAAATTGTGCTTGAAGGCTTGAAGCAACCAGGTTTGTCATGTCCTCCTCGGAGATTTCGATGCGAAGCACCTGCTCATTCGCCCGCTTTGGCTGCTCATGATCCAGCTTCACCGTTTTCTGAAGATTCGCCAGCTCCTCCAGCTTCGTTACCGGATTCCACTGCCGGTACGTTTCGCTAATGACTCCCATTGGTTCGCCTGCCGGGGCCCATTCATCACTGATGCGCCGAAAGGTCAGGACCGGCTGCTTCAATGCTGACGATTGGGCGGTCTTACCGGCATTCAGTCCTTCTCTTATATAAAGGCGGTCCTTCCCGACCACATAGCCTTCAAAGCTCCTGCCTGCCTGTACCGTGACGCCTTGCGACACCACCTGCGTCATCCCCTGAAACGCAAATTGGTCCTTCTCGTTCAAGGCCTGAATGGAACGCTGCAGCAGCTGCTCATAGGCAGCAGCGCTTTGTTCATTTTCCAACCCGCAGGCACTTAGCAGTAGCAGGGCGATGCCCACTGGAAAAAACCTCAGCCTGCAAATGATTGTCGACATAGGAACCTCCCTGTGACATTTTTTCTATCATTTCCCCCTTTCGGTCGATTATGCACTTGACATAGATCTCCTTTATCTTATAAAATTAGAAGTCGAGATAAACACGTCTTCAGAGCTTATTTGGAGCCGGTTTATGGCGGAAGCTTGTGTCACCCTCATTCGGTTTTATGACTGACAGGACCGCGGCTGGTTCTTCTTGTCAGGTGCTTGCCTTAGGGACAAGCTTTAAATAAAATCGGCGCAATCTTCGCCCGTATAGCATTACACAAATCATTTTCATGACAAAGGAGTCAACAATACATGTCCCGCTACACTGGTCCTAAGTTTAAATTGAGCCGTCGTCTGGGTATCTCCCTGAGCGGCACCGGCAAAGAATTGAAGCGTCCATTCCCTCCAGGTCAACACGGTCCCGGCCAACGCAAGAAGCTGTCCGGCTACGGCGTTCAATTGCAAGAAAAGCAAAAGCTTCGTCACATGTACGGTTTGAACGAGAAGCAATTCCGCAACCTGTTTGACAAAGCCACTAAGCTGCAAGGTATCGCCGGTGAGAACTTCATGTTCCTGCTGGAAAGCCGTCTGGACAACCTTGTATACCGTCTGGGTCTGTCGAACTCCCGTGCAGGTGCTCGTCAGCTCGTAGCTCACGGTCACGTAACTGTCAACGGCAAGAAGGTTGACATCGCTTCTTACCTGGTTCAAACCGGCGATGTTATCGGTCTTCGCGAAAGAAGCCGCAACTTGTCCGTAGTGAAGGAAGCTCTTGCTAACCGCAACTACCTTCCTGCTTACCTCGAGTTCAACGAAGGCGCACTGGAAGGCCGTTTCGTTCGCTTCCCTGAGCGTTCCGAGCTTGCTCAAGAGATCGACGAGAAGCAAATCGTCGAGTTCTACAGCCGTTAATATGGAGAGCCCTGGCATCCTGTGGATGCAGGGCTCTTTTTTGCGTCAGGATATAACGAAGGGCCGCTCCCGGGACAATTAAGCCCGAGAACAGCCCCCATGCTGTTTAAATAAACTTCAACATGTAGTAGTTACGCTTCCCGCGTCGAAGCACCAGGTAGCGCCCTTCGATCCGGTCATCCGAACCAATTCGCTTCTCCAAATCCGTCACCTTGTTGCCATTGATGGAAATCGCTCCGCTCTCGATGTCCTGGCGCGCTTGCCGCTTGGATGGAGCCGCCTTGACCTCCACCAGCAGATCAATGAGTCCCATCTCGGTGTTTTCTGCAATCTCCGTTGACGGCACGTCCTTGAACGCTTCCTCGATTTCACTTGCATTCAGCGAACCGACATTGCCGCTAAACAGCACTTCGGAAATTTTGATCGCGCTTTGTACCGCTTCCTTGCCGTGTACCAGCTCAGTCATTTCGCTAGCCAGCACGCGCTGTGCCTCCCGTTTCTCAGGGCTTTCCTTTACCTGAAGTTCCATCTGCTCAATCTCACCAGGGCTGAGGAACGTAAAGTATTTCAGAAACTTAATGACATCATTATCGTCGGTGTTGACCCAGAACTGGTAAAATTGGTACGGCGATGTTTTCGCCGGATCGAGCCATACGGCGCCACCTGCCGTCTTTCCGAACTTCGTGCCGTCACTCTTCGTAATGAGCGGCATGGTCATGCCGAATGCCTGGCGGCTTGTCGTTTTCCCGATCAGCTCAAGACCTGCGGTGATGTTTCCCCATTGATCGCTTCCGCCGATTTGTAACGAGCAGTTGTTGTCCTCATTTAGCTTAAAGAAGTCATAAGCCTGCAAAATCATGTAGCTGAACTCGGTGAACGAAATCCCCTTCTCCAGACGGGAATCAACGGAATCCTTCGCCAGCATGTAGTTTACAGTGAAGTTTTTACCGATATCGCGTAAAAAGCCGATTACGTCCAAATTGCCCAGCCAGTCAAAGTTATTGACCATTTGAGCGGCATTGCCCTCCGCCTCAAAGCTCAAGAAGCGAGATAACTGCTGTCTCAGTCTCTCCGTCCATTCCGCTACGATATCACTAGAGTTAAGCGACCTTTCGGTAGACCGTCCGCTCGGGTCCCCGATCAAGCCGGTGCCTCCGCCCACAAGCGCAATCGGGATATGTCCGGCCAGCTGAAAGCGGCGCAGCGTCAGAATCGGCAGCAAATGCCCCAGGTGCAGGCTGTCCGCCGTCGGGTCGAAGCCCGCATAAAGCGCGATCGGTCCTTCATTCATTTTTTTCTCCAGACCTTCTCTGTCTGTCATTTGGTGGATCAATCCACGAAATTCCAAATCCTGCAGTAAACTCATTGGCTTCTCTCTCCTTTACAAAATAAAAAAAGCCTTCAATCCCAAAGGGACGAGAAGGCTTTGAACTCGCGGTACCACCCTAATTAAAGTCCAGTTCACGAAGCGTGTAACATAAGGACTTTCACTTGAACGGATAAGGGCCGTGAACCCGAAAGAGACTACTGCACGCTAAGCGTGGTTCCCCTCTTCTGCTCCGGACGGTAATTCGGCATAAGGGCTGCCACCGGTTCACACCAGCCACCGGCTCTCTGCTTGACTTGCACCTTACCCTACTCATGTCCATCAACGCATTCCATATATTAACGTTATTTATACCACAACGTCGAAACGGTTGTCAAACCCGAAGTTCCTAGTTCCTATAGTGTATTGCATAAGCGGCCTCAAGAGTTCATCATCCGGTTATCGGCCGGCGGGTCATAAGAACGTTTGTGTCCATCCATGCGTCACTGTGGTATAATGGGAAAGAATGCTTTTTTTACTTATCGGAGGGACTTGTATTCTATGGAGACAGAAAAGAAGCGAACTGATTATAAAAAAATATTTCTGAGAATCGGTAAATACTGCTGGATCACCTTCAAAGTGCTGTTCGTCATCGGTCTGCTTGGCGGCTTTCTCGCCGGCGGCGCAGGCTTTGGGTATATCACCGCGCTGGTAAAAGACGATCCCGTTCGAAGCAAGGAAATGATGATGGAACAGATGCAGGATAACGCCCTGACCGGTTTCGTTTATTTCCGTGACGATGAGGTCGTCGGTCAGCTTCGTTCGGAAGAGGACCGCCGCCTCGCCGAAATCAACGATATTCCGCAGGTGGTGCTTGATGCGGTATTCGCCATTGAAGACAATGAGTTCTACAATCATATCGGCATCGATTTCAAGGGGCTGGCGCGGGCGGTCGTTCAGAAGCTGCTGAATCAGGATGTGCAAACCGGCGGAAGTACGATTACACAGCAGCTGGCACGCCGTGTCTTCCTGACGCTGGACCGGGATGACAGCCGCAAGGCCAAGGAAATCTTCCTGTCCCTACGGCTGGAGCGCCTTATGTCCAAGGAGGAAATTTTGCTTGCCTACTTGAACAAAATTCCTTACGGCAACGGGGCAGCCGGGTACGGGCTGTATGGCATCAAGGCTGCGGCCAAGGGAGTCTTTAACATTGAAGACCTGAAAGAAATCAATGTGGCTCAAGCGGCTTATTTGGCCGGACTTCCCCAGCAGCCAAGCAATTACTCTACGTTCACGAGCCGCGGACAATTTGACGGCGCTGCCTTCAAGCGTGCCGTACAGCGCCAGCAGCTTGTTCTGAAGCGGATGCTGGAGGAAAACAAGATCACGGAGCAGCAGTATCAGGAGGCGCTCGCCTTCGACCTGAAGAGCTCGCTTGCCGAGCCGCAGAAGAAGGCTTACACTACCTACCCTTACCTCATGATCGAGGTGGAGAAGGAAGCGGCCAAGGCTCTGCTCCAGGTACAGGAGCCGAAGCTGGATCCGCAGAAAAATCCCGACGCCTATAATGAAGCGCTGAAAAATATGCAAAGCCAGCTGTCCCGCGGCGGCTACCATGTTTATACCACGATCGACAAGCAGATTTACGAGGCGCTGCGCGCTATTGCCGACGAGCCGAAAAACTTTTCTCCGGACGATCCGACGAAAGGCATAGAGCAGATCGGAGCGGTCATGATGGAAAGCAAGACGGGCGCCATTCTGGCTATGATTGAGGGCCGCGACTTTACCAAAGGACAGCTGAACCATGCCACTCAAGCATTCAGGCAGCCCGGGTCTACGATGAAGCCGGTCGCCGCGTACATACCTGCTATGGAAAAGGGCTTGATTCAGCCCGCATCCGTCATCGATGACGTTCCGCTTATTTTGAAGGACGGAACAAAAGCCGGCTACCATATTCCCGAGAACTGGGATGACGGCTATCACGGCTTGATTACGGCGAGGAGAGCATTAAATCAATCGTATAATATTCCTGCCATCAAACTGTTTGTGGAGGACGTGGGCATTCAGCCGGCTTGGGAATTCGCCAAAAAAATGGGCATCCAGTCCATTACGAAGGACGACTATGTCGCACAGACGGGGGTAATCGGCGGCTTGAAGTACGGCGTGTCCGTTCGCGAGCTGACGAATGCCTATGCAACGATGGGGAACAAAGGCGTTTACAATGAAGCCTTTATGATCCGCAAGATCACCGATTCGCACGGCAAGGTCATTTTCCAGCACGATCTGAAGCCAAGCGTGGCGTTCTCGGAGGAAACCGCCTACTTGATCACGGATATGATGCGCACCGTTGTTACCTCCGGAACGGCGACGGACCTGATGAAGAAATTTAAGTACTATGGAAAGATGCCGATCGTCGGAAAAACGGGCTCTACTCAGGATGACGCAGACGCTTGGTTCATGGGATATACGCCGGATATCACACTCGGCGTATGGGCAGGTTATGACCTTCCCATTCATAAGCTGAGCAAGCGGACGGACGGAACGAACCGGGCGAAGAACATTTGGGCTATGGCAATGAATAGTGCAATAGATTTGAAGCCCGAGTTGTTTCCTACGAAGAAGTTCGAGCGTCCGGAGGCGATAGTAGAAGCTACCGTATCCAGCGTATCCGGCAAGCTTCCAAGCGAAATCACAACGAAGTCCAATAAGCTGACCACAGATTTGTTCAATAAAAAATATTTGCCTACGGAAGAAGACAACGCCATGGTCCAGCAGGCTATTATTCCGTTTAACGGGATCAATTATATCGCCCAGCCTGGCACGCCGGCCGATTTCGTTAAAGAAAAGCTGGTCATCAAACGTCCGAAATCCGTAAGTTCCCTGTTGAAGGAGCTGTCACAAATCATCGATAGGCTGCCGGCCGATCGGAAGCGACCTCTCGACTTTTATAAGCCGACGGATTATGACGATGACGCCCCTTCTGAGGTTGATCCGCGAACGGATGACGGGAAGGTGCCGAATGCTCCGACGACTGTAGTGGCAACCCATGCTGAGAACACAAGCATCATTACATTCCAAGCCAGCAATAGCCCGGATACGGTAGGTTACCGTTTATATCGATCGGTTGGCAAAGGTAATTTTGAGCGGATGGCTGGCAAGGTTATCCATGCAGGTAACGAAACCAAATTTACCGATGCAGGGGCGCCCGGTACTCAAATATTCGGTTATTATGTAACTGCAGTAGACGTGGCCGGCAAAGAATCGGCACCGAGCAAGGTCGCTTTCACCGACGGTACCTCAGTGGACCTGTTCTTCATGAACCCAGCAGACGGGAATCCTTCGAAGCTTCCTGACAACGGTTCGGCCACGGACCCAGGAAAGCCGAATCCTAGCGGTGGAACGGCGGCAGCACCGAAAGAAGCCCCTTCCACACCGTCCGGGCTTTCCATCAAGTCTAGCGGCGCCGGCATTGAGCTCAAATGGAAAGAAGCTTCGGACAAAGAACAAGTAAAGCAGTACGTCATTTATTTCAGTCAGAAAGAGAATGGCCCCTACACCAAAATCGGTACCGTAAATAATGCATCGGAGTTTAAATATTATGCTGCTGAGTACGAAGGATTTTATCGGATCGCCGCTGTGAATGGCGCGGGTGAATCCAAGCCGAGCACTCCGGTTCGATATAAGTAAGAGGAATCAAAAGGCTGATTCGTTCTAAGTGATATCACTTAGCGAATCAGCCTTTTCGATTAATCCTCTATGGTTGACAGATCGCCTGTCGGCAGATTAAGCTCCCACGCTTTAAGTACACGGCGCATGATTTTCCCGCTTCGTGTCTTCGGCAACTTATCCTTAAATTCAATTTCCCGCGGAGCTGCGTGAGCCGATAGTCCTTCCTTCACGAACTTCGCAATATCCGCCTTAAGCTCATCGGATGGCGCAAAGCCTTCACGCAGCGCGATAAACGCCTTGATGATTTCGCCCCGCATAGGATCAGGCTTCCCGATAACGCCTGCCTCAGCTACGGCCGGATGCTCTACCAGCTTGCTTTCTACTTCGAAAGGACCTACCCTCTCTCCGGCTGTATTGATGACGTCATCAATACGGCCCTGGAACCAGAAGTATCCGTCAGCGTCCATATACGCAGAATCACCGGAGATGTACCAGCCCGGGATCCGGAAGTATTCTTCATACTTTGCAGGATTTTTCCAAATCTTGCGCATCATCGAAGGCCAAGGCGTCTTCACGGCCAAGTTGCCCATGCGATATGGAGGAAGCACATTGCCGGCATCGTCAATGATCGCTGCATCCACCCCAGGGATCGGTTTACCCATCGAGCCAGGCCGAATCGCCATAGCGGGATAATTACAGATCAGCTGACCGCCGGTCTCCGTCATCCACCAGGTATCATGAATTCGCTGCCCATACACCTTAAGTCCCCAGCGGACAACCTCAGGGTTCAGAGGCTCTCCGACGCTGAGCACATGACGCAGGCTGGAGAGGTCAAATTGTTTGACTGCCTCGTCCCCTGCTCCCATCAGCATTCGGAATGCCGTAGGTGCGCTGTACCACACTGTAATGCTATATTTCTCAATGGTCCGGTACCAGTCCTGAGGACTGAAGCGGCCGCCGCGAATGACATTCGTAGCCCCGTTCAGCCACGGAGCGAAGATCCCGTAGGAGGTACCCGTTACCCAGCCTGGGTCGGCCGTACACCAGTACACATCGTCAGCCTGCAAATCCAGTACGACTCGCCCTGTATAGTAATGCTGCAGCATCGCGTTATGAACATGGAAGACCCCTTTGGGTTTCCCTGTCGAACCCGAGGTATAATGAATCAGCATCCCGTCTTCACGGTCCACCCACTCGATAGCGAGTTCTTCCGATGCCTCTGCCATCTCTTTATGGAAATCAACCTGACCGGCTTGCAGCTCGATATCCTGACCTACCAGGATGATGTGCTTCAGATTCGGCAGCTCGCTTGCCGGTACGCGCGACAATAAGGCAGGTGTCGTTACGATCGCTACCGCTTCGCTGTCCTCCAGACGGTCTTTCACCGCCGTTTCCATGAAAGCTTCAAACAAAGGACCGACTACCGCACCGATCTTAATCGCTCCCAGCAGAGCGAAGTAGAGCTCCGGTGTTCTCGGCATGAAGATGAACACCCGGTCCCCTTTCTCGATGCCCAGCTTACGAAGCACGTTCCCGAAACGATTCGAGCTGCGCTTCATCTGCTCATATGTATATTTCTCATCCCGGCGATCGTCACTATAATAGAGCGCGATCTTGTCCCGCAAAGCCCCTTCGGCATGGCGATCTATAGCCTCATAGGCCATGTTCACATTCCCTGTCTGAGACCAGGTGAACGTTTTTTCGATCTGCTCCCAGCTGAAATGGGCACGCTCTTCTTCATAATTTTTCATGTTGGGTGAGGCTGCAACAGGTGCAATGCTTTCTACGTTTGCGTGATCCATCCTAGTTCTCCTCCGAATCGTAAAAATTTAACAATTTAAACGCTTACAAGTACAGTCCAATGAATGGTAAATAGAAAACCCTCATCATTATATCATAACCCTTCCGTTACGACTATTTTTTTGTTATTGTTATGATATTAACTTTTCAATAGGGAGACTTCATGCCATACATGGAACATAAGAAACTGTATCACTCCCTTTCTATTCCGCATGAGGGATCCGATATCATCGTGGAAGGTCCGGTGCCTCCGGAGCAGCTTCGAGCGTACGCGATGCATCCGGATCTTGATGCGTTTCGAAGGCCAAGGGAGCAATTCGAGGCTTTGATTGAAATTGCGGAGCTTCCGGAAGGCCGCATTATTTTGGCGCGTAAAGAGCGGGAGATTATCGGGTATGTCACTTTCCATTATGCGGATGAGCTGGAGCGCTGGTCGGAAGGACAAATGGAGGATTTACTTGAGCTCGGCGCCATTGAGGTGGCGGATGCGTACCGAGGCTTGGGTCTTGGGAAAAAGATGATACGTCTGGCATTTGAAAAAGAACAGCTGGAGAATATGATCGTATTTACGACGGAGTATTACTGGCATTGGGACTTGGAGAAAAGCGGATTATCCGTCTGGCAATACAGAGATATGATGGAAAAGCTGATGAAGTGCGTAGACATGGTCTGGTTCGCTACCGATGACCCGGAAATATGCTCGCATCCGGCGAATTGCCTTATGGTGCGGATCGGCAAGCACGTCCCGCTGTCCTCTGTCGAGAAGTTCGATCGCGTACGATTTCGTCAGCGCTTCATGTATTGATGGGGGCGAAAAAGCAATGATGCCGAAAGCACTTTTTATATACGATGAGAATGAAACAGCGTACCGCTTTAACGATAACCATCCGTTTAATCAAAAAAGGCTAATGCTCACGGTTGATCTTCTAAGAACCGTTGGAGCACTGCATTCCGGCCAGCTCCTCGAGCCGGTCAAAGCCAGCGAGGATCAGCTCCGGCTGATTCATAATCCCGAGTATATCGAGGCCGTCAAAAGCCTAAGTCACCCCTCGCCGGATGCCCAATGGGTAGCAATGGCCGGCCGGTATGGGTTGGATACAGAAGACACACCGTTCTTCCCTCACATGCATGAGGTGACATCCATGGTCGTAGGCGGCTCGATTCTCGCAGTGGATTCTGTTGTCCAAGGGAAGGCGCAGCATGCCCTGCATCTCGGGGGCGGCCTTCACCATGCGCTTCCCAACAAGGGAGCCGGATTTTGCGTATATAACGATGCCTCTGTAGCTATAGAGCACGCGAAGCAAGCTTACGGCGCCCGAGTGCTTTATATCGATACCGACGTTCATCACGGGGACGGCGTGCAATGGAGCTTTTATACCGATCCGGACGTATGTACCTTCTCCATTCATGAAACGGGCAAGTACTTGTTTCCCGGTACGGGGGCTGTGAATGAACGCGGTGAAGGTAGCGGCTTCGGCACCTCCATCAATGTTCCGTTGGAACCGTATACAGAAGATGAATCGTGGCTGGAATGCTTTGAAGAGGTGCTGATAAGAGCGGCCAAGCAGTTTCAGCCGGACCTGATCGTTTCCCAGCACGGGTGCGATGCTCATGCTTATGATCCGCTCGCTCATATCCACTGCAGCATGACCGTGTACCGTGAGATGCCTAGGATCATTCACCGGCTCGCTCATGAGATTTGCGGCGGTCGTTGGGTCGCGCTGGGCGGAGGCGGCTATGACATTTGGCGAGTCGTTCCCCGGGCATGGAGCTTGTTATGGCTGGAGATGACCGATCATCCGCTCCTGCAGCTGCTGGAGCAACAGCCGGAGCTTCCCCTCCCCCAAGAATGGGTCAATGCATGGCAAGCCCAAAGTGAAGAGGAATTGCCCGTAACATGGCTTGATCCTACGCATCAATGGACGCCCATGCCTCGCCGTGACGAGATCACGATGAAGAATCGACAAAATAAAGAGCTTGCCTGTCTATATTTGCCGTGAAAAGGACCCGCTGCACTCTTCGTGCCAGCGGGTCTTTTCATGTCCCCCTCTGTCTCAGGGCTCGGTACAATACGTATCCCAACAAAGCGCCAACACCATAGGCAAACATCCCCAGCCAAACCGGTCCAAGCAATTTACCTCCTAACGTGAAGCTGCTGGAGTAAATGATGCCCACTGTGCCAAAATAAGCACCCAGTACAAACGGCAGCGTGGCTGTCGAGGGCAGCTGCCCCTTGGCGTCACGGTAAGCGTCCCAGATCGCAAACATATAGACACAAGGGTAGAACATTAACCACTCATAGTTTGTTCTGTCCACGGCCTGAGCGATCTGCCCCTGAAAGCTAAGCATTATCACCTCATTCAAGCCCGAATAGACATTAATAATAAATTCCAAAGCGATGAAAAGCAAGCCTTTCAAATATTTTCCGTTCAGCAGCTGCCCGAAACCGGGAAGGGCGATGCTCCATAACACCTTGTCTGAGATCGTTTTGCTCACATAGATTCACATCATTTCTGGTTGACTAAGCATTTCGGACGTTCCGGTAATGTGGCAATTTCGTTAGTGAGCTTGCGTCTTTTTGTATCACTGCAATGTTATTAGGATGCAAGTTATTTACAGAAATATTCCTTATCTTAACGTTATTTTACAAAAAAAATGACCCGCGATACTGGATCCACGGGTCATTTCATTTCTTATTAAAATTGGGTTTTGGCTTCAATAAATGCCTTCAAATCGCTGATCGGCATCCGTGTTTGCTCCATAGTATCGCGATCTCGCACCGTGACCTGGCCATCGGTTTCGGATTCGAAATCATATGTGATACAGAACGGAGTACCGATCTCATCATGACGGCGGTAACGTTTGCCGATAGAGCCGGATTCGTCGTAATCAACAAGGAAGTTTTGAGCCAAATCCTGGAATACCTTCTGCGCTCCCTCGGAGAGCTTCTTGGACAGCGGGAAGATTGCTGCCTTATAAGGAGCCAGTGCCGGGTGCAAATGCAAGACTGTCCGGCTATCGTCGCCTTCCAGCTGCTGCTCCTCATAGGCATCGATAAGGAACGCCAACGTCACGCGGTCTGCACCAAGGGAAGGCTCGATACAGTAAGGAATGTATCGCTCATTTGTTTCCTGGTCGATATAGTTAAAATCTTCTCCGGAATGCTCCATATGCTGCTTGAGGTCATAATCCGTACGATCGGCAATGCCCCACAGCTCGCCCCATCCGAACGGGAAGCGATATTCGATATCCGTCGTTGCATTACTGTAATGAGACAGCTCGTCATCCGAGTGATCGCGAAGACGGATGCTGCCCTCCTTCATATTCAGCGCAAGCAGCCAGTCGCGGCAAAATCCGCGCCAAAACTCGAACCACTTCAGATCCTCTCCCGGCTTGCAGAAAAATTCAAGCTCCATCTGCTCGAATTCGCGCGTACGGAACGTAAAGTTACCCGGAGTAATTTCGTTACGGAAGCTTTTACCGATTTGGCCGATACCGAAAGGAAGCTTCTTACGCATAGTGCGCTGTACATTCTTGAAGTTTACAAAGATTCCCTGTGCCGTTTCCGGTCGCAAATACACCGTATTCGCCGACGACTCAGTCACACCCTGAAACGTCTTAAACATCAGATTGAATTGGCGAATTTCCGTGTAATCGAAAGCTCCGCAATCCGGACAAACGATATGATGCTCACGAATCAGATCCATCATCTGATCGAAGCTCAGTCCGTCGACGACCATCTCGATGCCTTTGTCCGACAACGCGTTTTCAATGATCTTATCCGCACGGTGTCGCGACTTACATTGCTTGCAGTCAATCATCGGATCGTTGAAGTTTCCAACGTGACCTGATGCTACCCAAGCTTGGGGATTCATCAGAATGGCTGCGTCCAACCCGACATTGTATGGAGATTGCTGAATAAATTTTTTCCACCAGGCACGCTTGATGTTATTTTTTAATTCCACACCGAGAGGGCCGTAATCCCACGTATTGGCTAAACCGCCGTAAATTTCGGAGCCCGGAAAAATAAAGCCCCGGTGCTTCGCTAATGCCACAACCTGTTCCATCGTTACTGCTGTCATCTTGTCTGTTCTCTCCTTCAACTGATATGTACTACAGCTGTTTCAGCATTTGTTCTACGATCCGGTAGGAATTCTCCGACGCTTGCACCGTGAATTCCGCGAAATTAACATGAGCCGAGCCATCCGCCTTGTCGGACATGGAACGAATGATGACGAACGGAGTTCCGTTCATGGAGCACACCTGGGCAACAGCCGCTCCCTCCATCTCCGTGCAGGTCCCTTGCAGCTCCGAATACAGCTTACCGACCGTCTCACGGCTGGCAATAAATTGATCTCCGGACAGCACCCGGCCTTCCTTGACCCGGTCCCCGAACAGCTCCTTGCTCACCTGTAATGCCAGCTTCCGCAGCTGCTCGTCCGCTACGAAGGTCGAGGTTTCCTCGTAAGGGATCGTCCCTCTAGGAAAGCCTAACGCCGTTACGTCCATATCATGCTGCAAGCATTCGTTGGATACAACAATATCTCCTACGTTAAGACCGGGATCCACTGCGCCGGCCACACCAGTGAACACAACGGCATCCACACCGAAGGTATCGACCAAAACCTGCGTAGTCACCGCAGCATTCACTTTGCCGACTCCAGACTTGCAAAGCACGATCGATTTCCCCAAAAACGTTCCTTCAAAGAAGGTAACCTTCGCTCTCGTCGTCTCCTTAACATCTTGCATGTGCTGATGAAACAGCTCGATTTCCTCTTTCATCGCACCGATAACCCCAATTTTGTGAAAAGCCAACGTGGCACCTCCTCAGTAGTCCCCTATGAAAAGAAAGTGGCTCATATCAACGATGAGCCACCGAGTTTCTATGAATGACCTCATGCGGTAACGTTACCTGCGTAAGTTCGGAAGCATCCTTCGTCTCCTTGTTCATGAGCTTCGTAAGAAGACGCATCGCTACGGCGCCGATATCATACATCGGCTGTGCTACCGTCGTCAGCTGCGGACGTACCATGGACGCCATACGGATATTATCTACGCTGATAATGGAGATATCCTCAGGCACGTTTACGCCGTTGTCCTGAAGCGTATGAATCGCGCCAATCGCCATCTCGTCGTTGGCCGCGAAAATCGCCGTAGGACGGTCACTCAGCTCCAAGAAGTACTTGGTTGCATCCATACCGGACTCGTAGCGGTAGTTGCCGATCCGGATATATTCGTCACGGATAGCAAGCCCTGCATTCTCCATGGCTTTCCGGTAGCCCTGATAACGGGAATAGCCGTTAGCCGGATCCTGCAGCGTACCCGAGATCATGGCAATCTTCTCGTGTCCGTTCTGGATCAACAAGGAAACCGCGTCGTAAGCCGCTTTCTCATGGTCAATATCCACCGAAGGAATGGAGCGCTTCTCGTCCGCTGTCGCACACAGAACAACCGGCACCGACGAGGTTTTGAACGCCTGAAGATGCTCGTCCGTAATCGCGCCGCCCATAAAGAGAAGACCGTCCACCTGCTTCTCCAGAAGCGTATTGATCACGCGGATCTCCTTATCCTTCTTCTTATCCGCATTACACAAAATAATATTGTAATGGTACATGTTAGCAATGTCTTCGATGCCGCGGGCGACCTCGGAGAAAATCGAATTCGAAATATCCGGAATAACAACGCCTACGGTTGTCGTCTTCTTACTTGCCAGCCCGCGAGCAACCGCATTCGGACGATAGCCAAGCCGTTCAATCGCTTCAAACACCTTTTTTCGTGTTTGCGGCTTCACGTTTGGATTGTTATTGACAACGCGTGATACGGTTGCCATGGAAACGCCTGCTTCTCTGGCTACATCATAAATGGTTACAGTCACGGTCATTCTCTCCAATGTAAAAAAATATAATGCGATCATGTCATTTAGCCTTATCATACGACAAAAAAACAGCTAAATCAATGAATATGGCCTTTATTATAAGTTATAGTATCAAATTATGGCAAAAAAGCCAACTGCAAAGCAGCGGCTTTCAGAAATCCTGCATCGTTAACGAGTGCTTGGTAATTTGGGACAGCCGTTTGCGGATGTCTTCCATCCATGGTTCATCGTTCAGCGATTGAGCAAGCAAGAGCAGATCCAACAGCTCGTTAATCCGTTCTTGAATGATGGACTCCACTGGATCGGCCGCTCTCTTTTTCTCCGTTACCTTGAGCATTAATAAGGCGATTTCGCTTACCTCTCCAAATTGAAGCTGCTTCTTCTCCGGCTTACTTCCGAGTGTTCCGATTAGCGCTGTCAGCTCCGGCTTCACCTCTGAAAAAACCTCACTCCGGTTGCACGAATCACAAGAGAACACAGGGACATTGTCGATTTCTACTTTGTTTTGATAGATTACAGTTCGAAGGCGAATGCTCATCTCGCTGCCGCATCTGCACTGCTTCTGCAACAATACCACTCCTTTGGGCGGGAAACAAAACCTTGACTGTGTAGAAATTCGATCTTTTGCTTCATTCTCCTGCTGCCCCGAGCCTAGCAATGTTTGCCACCGCTACAGCCTTCGAAATAAGCGGTTCACCGGCGGAATGGAGACAAACAGCATCGCAAGCGCCGCCCCGATTACATCATTGCGGATGTCCATCCAATCCGGCGTCCTTCCGGGGACGAAGCTTTGATGAAACTCATCAGTCAAGCCGTAAAGGAAGCATAACAACACGGCAAGCGCCTTGCTGAGAAAGGGACGTTGATTGTGCTCCAATGCATAGAGGAAGGTTAGCGATAAGATAAAGTAGGATACAAAATGTCCCCAATCAAAGCCCTCCATAAACGGCAGCCATTTTCGTATGCCATCCAGCCATCCGCCTAAGTCGTTTCCTGTTTTCGAGGAAAAATAATAAATAACCGCCATCCAAATCACGGCCGGAAGCCAGCGATATGCTTTTCGCATTGCTCTTGCTCCTTACTAATCGTATTTTTAGAATGTTCCTCCTTATATTCCCATGAACGCGGCCTTGTTGCAATCGTCAGATTCGCATCGGAGACGTTTGCCGTAGTATAATGGACAACGAATCGAACTCTATGGAGGAGGCTATGAACTTGAGACTTCAAGGAAAAAAGGTGCTCTGCATCGTCGATGAGGAATTCGAGGATCTGGAGCTTTGGTATCCGGTTTACCGCGCCATGGAGGAGGGTGCAGTCGTCCATATGGCCGGTGCGGAGAAGGGCAAATCCTACACGGGCAAATACGGCGTACCCGCCAAAGCGGAATATTCCTTCGATGAGATTGACAGCTCGCAGTATGACGGATTGCTCGTTCCTGGAGGCTGGGCCCCTGATAAGCTGCGCCGATACGGCAAGGTAATTCAGGTAGTCCAGGAAATGAACGCCGCCGGCAAGCCGATCGGACAAATCTGCCATGCCGGCTGGGTGCTGATCTCGGCCAAAATTTTGCAAGGACGCAAGGTCACCTCGACACCGGGCATTCGCGACGACATGGAGAATGCAGGAGCCGAGTGGTTGGACGAGGCTGTCGTTGTTGACGGAAACCTCATTTCCGCTCGCCGTCCGCCGGACCTTCCTCCGTATGGCAAGGCGTTCTGCGACGCGTTAGCCGGCGAGTAAACGTGCATTGATAAAATATCCATAAGGAAGAACCCGGCCCAGAGGCCGGGTTCTTTCGTTACTTTGAGCAGCTGCACATTTCTGCAATTGATCAAATTTTCTTTCCGCAGCTTCCATACCCAGCTCAGCAGCATCCGCTCGCTGCAGGGGGGCCGCTCACTTCATCCACCATCTCGGTCTGCACATACTTTTTCAGCACGTCCATGACCGCGGTGCTTGTGGGACAAACCGCCAGCTCGCTCCAAATCTTGGCGCTGTCGCTGCCGCGACTCTGGATCAGACTGTTCTTAACCTTAAGAATCGATTGCACCGACATGCTCAGCTCCGTCACCCCGAGCGCCAGCCAGATCGGGAGTGCCCGAATATCCCCGGCCAGCTCCCCGCAAACACTCACATGGATGCCATGACGCTTGGCACTCTCCAAGGTAAATTGCAGCATGCGCAAAACGGCGGGATGGAACGGATCGTACAGGTGCGCTACCGTTTCATTCATCCGGTCTACCGCCAATATATACTGTACCAGATCGTTCGTACCGATACTGAAGAAATCAACCTCTCGGGCCAGCAGATCGGAGATCATAACTGCAGCAGGCAATTCAATCATTATGCCCACCTCAATGTCCCGACAATAAGGAATTTGAGACGCGTCCAGCTCCCGCTTGACCTCGTCCAGAATTTCGTTGGCTCTTCGCAGCTCATCCAGCGAGGAGATCATCGGGTACATAATATGGATGTTTCCGTAGCTGCTAGCCCTAAGAATGGCCCGCAGCTGCGTTTTGAACAGATCCGTACGGTCAAGCGAAATCCGGATGGCCCGGTAGCCTAGGGAAGGATTCTCCTCCTCCGGCAGCGACAAGTAATCGAGATTCTTATCTCCGCCGATATCCAGCGTACGAATCACGATGCGTCTGCCCGCCAGCCGCTCCGCTACTTCACGGTATACGTTAAACTGCTCCTCTTCCTCAGGGAAGGTATGGCGGTCCATGTACAGAAACTCCGTACGGAACAGACCTACGCCGGAGGCGCCGTTCTGAACGGCCCGTTCCGCCTCTCTGACGGAGCTGATATTCGCCGCCAGCTGCATGGAGAAGCCGTCCTCGGTTTGTGTCGGCACACAAACCAGCTTCTGCAGCTGCGCCCGAACCTCCAGCCACTCTTCCTTGCGTTTATTATACTCCTCAATGAGCTCTTCCGTCGGATTCACGTAAACGACGCCTTCGTCTCCGTCGATAATCAGAAAATCACCCGATTGAATTTGCTCCTCCAGCTTCCCCTCGAGGCCAAGCACATAGGGAACCCCCATGGCGCGTGCCATGATGGCCACATGGGACGTCTTGCCTCCAAGCATGGTGACCATGCCCAGCGCGTTCTGCGTGTCCAAATGGACCATCTGAGAAGGCTGCAGCTCCTTCGCTACAAGGATGTAGGGCTGATCCTTCGGCGGCAGCGTCTCTTCCAGAGCGCCCAGCAGGTGCTTCAGCAGCCGGTTGCCCACATCCTTAATATCGAGCGCCCGCTCCTTCATGTACTGATCGTCCAGCAGATCGAACATGCCGACGAACTTCTCGATCGCTTCCTTGACCGCAACCTCCGCCGCCTTGTACTGCCGCTGCATAATCCCTTGAACCTCGCTCATGAAGACGGGATCCTCCAGAATCGCCAGATGCGCATCGAAAATTTGCGTTTGCTCTTCTCCCAGCACTCCGACAAACTCCTGCTTAATCTGTTCGATCTCATCCTTGGAATGACGGATACCGTCATACAGCCTCTCGAATTCAAAGGCAAGGTCTGCAACGTCAATCAATTTCTCGGGAAAATCCCACTCCCAGGTTGGAATAACGAAAGCTCTTCCCATCGCAATTCCTGATGATGCTCCGATCCCCTCAACCAAAAGCTTTCCCTCCCCCAGTGACGGCACTCTTTAGGACAACCGACATCACCGATGCCTGCCCTTTCTTGACTGCTTTATACGGCGCAAAGCTCATGGACTTGACCAAATCCCCATTCGTGATCAGCATGGGCGTTGCGAGTGAAGTACAATTTTTCTTAACCTTTTGGAGATTAAACTGGACGAGCAGCTGGCCCGGCTCCACCTGATCTCCTTCTTTTACATGCGCGGTAAAATATTTCCCTTGCAGCTGAGCGGTGTCGATGCCGATGTGCAGCAGCACCTGCAGCCCTTCCGCCGTTTCGATGCCAATGGCATGCAAGGTAGGATAAATATGAATGATCTTCCCTGCTACCGGAGAGACAAGCTCTCCCTTCTCGGGCATGAAAGCAACGCCGTTTCCGACCAGCTTGCTTGCAAAGATTTTGTCCGGCACTTCCTCCAAAGGAATCATCCGGCCTTGCATCGGTGCGTGGAAGAGCACCTGCTGAATGTCCTTCCGAAACAGCTTCATAATTTCCTCGCGAATCAGCTCCGAATACGTGCCGAATACGACCTGGACGTTCCCACCGCCGAGACGAATGACTCCTGCGGCTCCAAGATGCTTCAGCGCCGTAATGTCGAGCTGCTTATCATTGACCAAGGTCAACCGCAGCCGGGTAATGCAGGCTTCCATCTGCTTGATGTTTTCCTTGCCTCCAAGCGCCTCGAGGATCAGTGGAGAACGGTAAGGAATATCACCGGCCCACTCCTCCAGGGGAGAGCCCTCCTCGCGGCCCGGGGTCGGAATTTGAAACCGCCGGATCGAGAAGCGGAACAAGAAATAGTAGCAAAGTCCGTATACCACACCGATCGGGATCAACAGCCAGCCGTTCGTCGACAAATGAAAATTAATAATAAAGTCGATGGCTCCCGCCGAATAGGAAAACCCATGATGAATATCCAGCGCATAAGCGAGCCACATGGCAAGACCCGATAAGACGGCATGCCCGATGAATAAATACGGCGCCACGAATAGAAACGCAAATTCAATGGGCTCCGTAACCCCCGTCAGGAAGCAGCTGATCGCCGCGGTAAGGAAGGTTGCCTTAATCTTGGGTTTCAAGTCCTCACGGGCTTCCTGAATGATCGCCAGGGCAATCGCAGGCAGCGCGAACATCATAATCGGATACAACCCGGCCATATAGATGCCTGCCGAAGGGTCTCCGGCAAAGTAACGAGGAAGATCCCCGTAAACAGGATTCTCCTGGGTATCATAGGCTCCCAGCTGAAACCAAAAAAAGTTATTAAACACATGATGCAAGCCGGAAGGCACAAGGAGTCTGTGAATCAGCCCATATAAAAACGTACCGAAGCCGCCAAGTCCCAGGATGGCGTTGGATAACGCTTGCATTCCGAGCTCCAGCAGCGGCCCGACATATATCATGAACAGGCTTAAGACAAATATGGCAAACCCCATAACGATTGGAACAAGCCTGGGTCCACCAAAAAGCTGAATGTACTCCGGCAGACTTACATCCTTGCATTTATGATAGGCGATAGCCGCAAGCAATCCGATCAGGATGCCGCCCGGTACTCCTAAATCAAAGGTATTGCCGAGAAAATGCTGAAGGACATAAGTGAACATGAAATGTCCGATCAGGGCGGACATCCCTGCAATACCGGCACTTTCCGTCAAGCCGAGGGCTACGCCAACGGCAAAAATCAACGGCAGATAGGCAAATATCGTCGTACCTGAAAACAAAAAAATGTCGCCGACTTGCGACAGGCCCAGCTCCGCCCACGGCAGGTTCCCAAGGCGCAGCAAAATGGCCGCCACCGGCAGGGTGATGGTCGGCAGCATTAACGACCGTCCCAGCTGCTGTAAATTCCCCATCCAGTTCAAATGTGGCGCTCCTCCCTTCTATAGTCGATGGTAAAGCTTGTCGCGCCTTTTGTCAAAGAAAAAACGGCGGGCCGCAGCGGCCCGCCGTTCATTTCTCATATCTCATTAGAAGCGGCCGAAGCTGCTTTGGCCAAATTGCTGCTGCGTTGGAATGCTGGAGCTGTACTGGTTAGTAAAGCTGGAAGCACCCATACCGAATTGCGCCTGGGACGGTTGAGTTGCGTCTGCTCTCAGGTATTGGTCATGCCCTTGTTGGTTACCACGGTAGTTAGCCGTATGGTAGGATTGCGGGCTTGTTTGTTGGTAGAAGCCTTGGTTTTGGTTTTGGTTCTGGTTTTGGCTGATGCTTGTAGGGAATTGGGAGCTGAAGCTGCCGGAGATGTTTTGCGTTCCGAAGTTGGACGCTCCCATGCCAAATTGCGCCTGGGACGGTTGAGTTGCATCCGCTCTCAGGTATTGGTCGTGACCCTGTTGGTTACCGCGGTAGTTCGCTGTGTGGTATTGCTGAGTGCCCATACCGAACTGTTGTGCGCCAGCTGCGAATTGGTTGCTGAAGCTGGAAGGAGTCGTGGATTGGCCGTACTGGGATTGCACATAACCGATCGGCTGGTATTGCGTTTGAAGCCCGCGGTATTGGGAGGTCACAGAGCCGGCAGTACCAAATTGATTTTGGAAGCTGTTTTGTTGAAATCCTTGATTGTACATGCGAAATCCTCCTTGAATTGTGTAAGATGTCTTCCGGGGCGGGGTGCTGTCTCTAGCATCCGTTTCAATCCAGAAGCTTTTCTTATTGTTTTCAGGGAGGATTCATTTTATTACTATATTTTTAAAACCTATCACTTTTTGTCCAAAAATCCCTTATTGACGGTAAGCTTCAGCCGCTCGGCCGCCTGCTTCGGGCTCGCCGCTTTTGTAATCGCCGAAACTACTGCGACCCCGTCCGCCCCGGCAGCAATGACCGGTACCGCGTTATCCGCAGTAATTCCGCCAATTCCCACCAGAGGAATGTCAGACCAGCGCTCCTGTATGCGCGTAATCAGCTCCGTGCCGATCGGAAGACCTGCATCTCCTTTGGTCAAGGTCGAATAAATCGCTCCGACACCCAAATAATCGGCCCCCTGAGCCATCGCGATTTCCGCTTCCTCCATCGTACCTGCGGATATGCCGACGATGCGATCGGATCCTAACAGCTTTCTCGCTTCCAGGCCGGGGATATCGTCTTGCCCAACGTGGACGCCGTCAGCATCCAAAAGCAGGGCAAGATCAATCCGATCATTTACAACAAAAGGGATTTGCTTCCGACGGCAAAGCTCGCGAAGCTCCTTACCCCAGGCAAGCACCTCGGTCATCGTCGCTTTTTTCTCGCGAAGCTGAATCAGCGTCACGCCGCCGGCAATCGCATCCTCCGCCAGCTTGACCGATGCCGCCCCTTGGGAAATATCCATTACCAAGTATACCTGTAAATATTCGCGAATCCGTTCACGGTACAACTTATCTTCCTCCAGGCAGCAATATCGAATCTTCCACCTTAATACAGCGGTCCATAATGACCTCCAGCCCTCCGGCCTTGGCAATCTCAGCAGCTTCATCATTTGCAATTCCCTGCTGCAGCCATAATACCTTGGCTCCGATCTGTACCGCTTCTTCGGCTACCGGTACGACCTGGTCACTGCGGCGAAATACATTGACGATATCCACGGGCTCCGGGATATCCTTAAGTGATGCATAGCAAACCTCGCCAAGAATAGTCCCTTGCACCATAGGGTTCACAGGAATAATTCGGTACCCCTTCGATTGCATGGCTGCGGCAACCATATAGGATACGCGGTCCTCCTTATCCGATAAACCGACTACCGCAATATTTCCGGCATTTTGCAAAAGCACCTTGATGTGATCTCGAGACGGATTCTTAAAAGCCATAACCATTCCTCCTTATGATCCTGTTACGATGAAGTGTATGAGATCGCTTGGCGTCCCATCGCTTCCCAAGTCGAAATAAATTGAGCCTTATCGAGCTTATGCTTACTTTTCCCTGAAAACGGATCGTTAACATATACAAACTGGTCATCGAAGCCGACAAGCAAAACCGCATGCTCCATAAAGGTCGTCTCAATCGGGCCGATCGGCGTATCCCATGTCACCCATTTGTCGGGCACCTGATAATTGATAGTGGTCCAAGCTACTACCGGTATCCCCTTCAGCAGCTGGTTCTCCAGCTCGGAGAACGGCTTGCGCGTCAAATCCACCGCTGTCGGCACATGCATCTTAAGCGTCTCGAATAAGGCGGTATGATAAATGCCGAAGCCCTTGCGGTTACCTGTCACATCCCCTACAAAACCGGTATTCGGATTACCCCAATAGGCAATGGAACCGTCACGGTTCCATTTGATCGGCGTGGTATCCCTTTTCATTTCCTTCACAAGCTCCATCTTGCCGATATCGAGTCCATAAAATTGAAGCAGCATCGTTAGGCTGGTGATTTCGCAGCCGGAGGGCAGCTCCGGGAGCTGCCTTACGATCGGAGCATCCAGCAGCGCTTCTCTCGGTGCAGGAGCCACGGGCTCAGGCGCTTGGGGAGGCGCAGCGGGAACGGGTGTCTGTTCCATGGCGTGAGCAATGGTGCCGGTTGCCTGCTCGAACCAGATCTGATCCGTTATCCGCGCATATAGAAGCACCCCGAATACACTGCTGGCAAATAGGAGACCTGCGATGAGAAACATGCCGAATGTTACCTGCATTCCTTTCCACAATATTTTCATCGCCCGTTCACCTCTGGTCATGTTCTAATCTAGCTGCTATTCCTTCACAAGCTCGATTTGGGCACCGAGCGACAGCAAGTGGTCAAAATATTGCGGATAAGACTTAGCTACATGGTGGGCATCGTTAATGATGAGCCCTTGCTTCGACCGCAGGCCGACAATGGTCAATGCCATGATGACGCGATGATCATAGTGAGCGTTGATTTCTACGCCGCCTTCAACACCTTCCGGACGACCGTGCACGATAATCTCGCTTTGCCGCTCCTCAACGTTGGCTCCGGCTTTACGCAGCTCATTTAAATAGTCGGTGATGCGGTCGCATTCCTTGTAGCGAAGGTTCTCTACATTGTAGAAACGGGAAGTGCCCTCAGCGAATACGGCCGCCGCAACCATGGCCAGGACGCCGTCCGTGAAATGGTCGCCGTCGAACTCCCCTGCCTTTAATTGTCCGTTTGCCTGAACGTGTACAATATCATTCTCATGTGTCAGGTTTACGCCCATCGCTTTCAGCACGTCCACCACGGCGCGTTCGCCTTGGCGGCTGTTCTCGGCCAAACGGAGCACCTTCACATCGGACTGGGTAACCGCAGCAGCAGCAAGAATTGCCGCTGAGCCCGGATAATCGCCTTGGACGACATATTTTTGCGGAGTATATTTTTGACCGCCAGGGATACGGTAATGCATCAGATCCTCGGATGCCTCGATCTTCACACCGGCTTGCTCGATAACCTCCAAGGTTTGGCCGACGATAATCTTTGATTTCAGATCATGCAGCACCGTAATTTCACTGTCTTCCTCCAGCAGCGGAGTCACGAAGAGCAGAGAGCTGAGGAACTGTGAGCTGATATTGCCCGAGACGGTAATTTTCCCGCCGCGAGGCTGTCCGCCGCGAATCGTAATCGGAAGCTTGCCTTGATTATGCTCTACTTGCACGTTCATTTGATGAAGCGCGTCGATGAGGTCGTCATGCGGCCTTTTGCCAAGAGAGTTCGGATAGGCGTTAATAAATGTCACTTCCGGACAGAAGGCGGCGACGGACATCAGAAAGCGAAGCACCGCTCCTGCATTGCCTACGTTCAGCTCTTTCACATGCTTCGGACGGCTGCCGAAGCCTTGAATGGTCATTTTCTCTTCATCTTCTTCAACCAAGGCACCAAGATCGCGTATACAGCGGCGCATCGCATCGCTGTCCTCGCTGTGTGCCGGGTAATACACCGTGCTCGTCCCGTCGGCTAACGCACCGATCAGGAGATATCGTGTCGTGTAATTTTTGGAGGACAGTGCGTTGATGGTTCCGGATAAGGTCGAGGTAGGTTTGACAATAGCTTTCATTAGGGTACATTCTCTCCTCTATATGTAGAAATAAGTTAACTATAGTAGCCCAGCATGGCGCAGGCAACGCCGATGATGTAGGTCATGCTCAGATAGACGGTCGCGGTCAGCCGGTCACCCTTGGAATACAAGGTACTGCTCTCCCACTTCAAGGTGGAGAAGGTCGTATAGGCCCCCATAAAGCCTGTGCCGGCAAGCGCCAGCCAGCCCTGCGAAACCCCGTGTCCCCACAGCCAGCCCAGCAGGTACGAGCCGGAGACATTTACAAGCAGTGTGCCAAGAGGGATCCCCCAAGGCGCATTTCGGTTCAGAACCCGCGTCATCCAATATCGGGCTAGCGCCCCCGTGAAGCCTCCGGAGCCGACCAAAAGCATGGATAACCATATATTCGACAGCATTCGCCGAATCCCCTCTTTACGAAAACAATTTTATCGATTTGCCCAGATGTACCATGAAAAGACCACCGAGCCAGCTGGCGGTTACGTACAAGCCTGCGGTCAGCCATAGCTGATGCTGAAGCAGCACGAACAGCTCCGCGCTCAGAGTAGACATCGTTGTAAACGAGCCGACGAAGCCTGTCGTCATAGCCGTCCGCAGACGCGGCCGGGCTTCAAGCCGTTTGCATGACAGTAGAGCGCTGATAAGAAAACAGCCTGCCAGATTCGCTGTTAACGTTCCCCATGGCAGGGTCAGTACGGTTGACGGATTCATGAGCAAGGAAATGGCATATCGCGTCATAGCCCCGGCAGCTCCGGCCAACCCTATGTAAACGATGATCATAGCGACAAACCCGCCGTTTGAAGAAGCCAGCCGACGAGGCCGCCGGCGAGCACAAGCCATGCTGAATTGATCCGGTAGCGCAGTAAGACCAATAAGGAAATAACGGCGATCACGGCCGTAATCGGATCCGTTACGGAGGCTAACCCGAGCTGCCAGCTGACGGCCGCCATCAATGCGATCGAAGCGACATTTACGCCGTCCAGAAAGGCACTAAGCGGCTTGCTTTGGCGAAGCTTCGGGATCCATTTCATCGTCAGAGCGACAAATACAAAGGCGGGCAGGAAGATGCCCAGCGTCGCCCATATGGCCCCCGGTGCACCATGGATTAAGTACCCGACAAAGGTTGCCGTTGTGAACAGCGGGCCCGGCGTAAATTGCCCGACCGCTACCGCATCGATCAATTGCTGTGCCGTCAATACTTGATAGCTGTCAACGAATTCCGATTGCAGAAAGGCCAGCAGCACATAGCCGCTTCCATAGAGTACGGACCCTATTTTCAAAAAGGACCAGAAAAGGCCTGCAGTGCTCATGCTACCTAATGCCACAGGAGCAGCCGAGCTGCCTAACAGCAGTGCGCCAGGGAAAAAAGAGTTCATCCTACTGCGGTCCGCGGCTCCCTTATCCTTAAACCGCTCCACTATCATTACCGCTGCACCGCATAAAAGCAACAAAAAAAGCTCATTCATGCCTACGATTGCCAAAACCAAGGCGAGAAGTCCGACAAGGAGGGTTGTCCTTGTTTTCATTGCGGTTTTGCGAAGACCCCACAGCGCCTGGGCAACTACTGCAATAATAACCGGCTTTACGCCGTACAGGACGGATTGCAGCTGAGGCATCGTTTGGAAGGTTGCATACAGGTAAGCGAAAATTCCGACCAATAGCATGGCAGGCACAATAAAACAAGCCCCGGCCGTGATCAGTCCCGCCCAGCCTGCGCGTTTATATCCGAGGTGAATCGCCAGCTCCGTCGAATTCGGTCCGGGTATGATATTGCTTGCCCCGAGGAGGTCTAGGAACGTTTCCTGAGAAACCCACTTCCGTCTCCTGACAATCTCTTCGTCCATCATGGCAATGTGCGCCGGCGGTCCTCCGAAAGCGGTTGTCCCCAGCTTTAGAAAAACGAGCGCTACCTCCTTCAACCGTTCCCCTTGCGTCTGCCCGGTTGGTTCAGTCATGCGAATCACCTCTTTCCGTTTGACACGTATCCTGTTTCTTTCTATGATGAAATAAGGCTTATGACACTAGTACAAGGAGGCTTGAATCGACTCATGCAAACGATAACCCCCGCTGAAATCAAGCAAAGGCTCGAGCAAGGCGAGAAGCTCGATATCATAGACGTTCGGGAGTACGAAGAGGTTGCCCTCGGTATGATCCCGGGCGCCATCCACATCCCTCTGATGCAGCTGCCGGAACGACTGGATGAAATTCCGCAGAACGGCGAAACCATCCTGGTATGCCGCAGCGGCGGCCGCAGCTCGCGCGCTTACGAATATTTGGAAGCGCAGGGGCTGAAGCATTTGAAAAATATGACCGGCGGTATGCTTAGCTGGGACCAGCTATAACGCTACGCGGTTACGTCCGAGCGGTGCTGTACGATGGCCTCCACAATTTCGCTTACGGCTGCGCCCGTTGTAGCTATATGTACATCGGCAAAATCATAGGCGTGCTTGCGGCTTTCCATAATGGCTTGCACCCGCTCGGCTACATTCCCCTGCACCAACGGGCGGCTCGTATCTCCGCTGACTCTCGCAATGATTTCGTCCGCGGTCGCCGTAAGGGCTACGACAAGACCGTTCTCTTTCATTACGATCCGGTTCTCTTCCGCCAAGACGGCCCCTCCGCCTGTCGCGATGATTTGCTCGCTGCCCTGCGCGAGCTCTGCAATCACTCTGCTTTCCACTTTACGAAATGCGGGCTCGCCGCTTTCCGCAAAAATATCGCTGATTTTCTTCTTCTCGACCTGCTCAATTCGTTCGTCCGAATCGACAAACAACCAGCCCAGCCGCTCAGCCAGCGCCTTGCCTACCGTTGATTTTCCCGTTCCCATCAGTCCGACAAGAATAATATTTCGATGCTTCACGACACCATTCACTCCCGATTTCGCTTTCAATTGACACAGTATTTCCCAATAAGAAGCTCCCCCTATCATATCATAGGTCAGCCTTAGTGAATAGAAATCACTGCAAAAACATAAGATGATTGTGAATAAATTCCAGCGTAAACAGATATGATGGTATTATCGAAATTTGCCAAGGAGGTTTTGCTCTATGCATTCTGCCCTTTCCCAGCAAGGTGTGCCTCAAACCAATTTGACGGAGCTGAAGCTGCAACAAATTCTCGACCCTGACCGCCCCCTTTGCAAAGAAGACGTCGTCTGGGTTCTGGAGTATATCAAAAAAAAGGTGACTGAGGAAGACCCGAAAATGACGGATCTTTCCCAGCCACGCTTAATGCAAAACTTCCGTTATTTCGCAGAAATTGCCCTCATGCTGATTCAACGCCGCAACGGCTTCGACCAAGAGGCAGACCGCTTGAAAAGCTGGGTCTATGAAGCCTCCTTCGGTTTGCACCCGGCCAAAGCGAGCCGCCCGCGTAAGCCGCTTGATTAATCCATCCAGTTGAAATGGAAAGTGCCTTCCTTATCCACGCGCTTGAAGGTGTGGGCCCCGAAATAATCACGCTGCGCCTGCAGCAGGTTCGCCGGCAATCGCTCCGTGCGGTAGCTATCATAGTACGCCAGTGCGGAAGCGAACGCCGGAACCGGAATTCCCCGAGTCACTGCAGTAGAAACAACCGTTCTCCATGCATCTTGATAATTCTCAACCACGCCTTTGAAATACTCATCCAGCAGCAGGTTCTTGAGCTCAGGATTACGATCGTAGGCATCCTTGATGTTCTGCAGGAAACGGGCACGGATGATGCAGCCGCCGCGGAAGATCATGGCGATGCTGCCGTAATCGAGTCCCCAATTGTACTCCTCCGATGCCGCTCTCATTTGAGCGAAGCCTTGGGCGTAGGAGCAAATTTTACTTGCATACAACGCCTGACGCACTGCTTCAATGAAGGCAGCGCGGTCGCCGTCGAATGCTGCAGTCTTAGGTCCGCTCAGGATTTTGCTGGCTGCCACACGCTCTTCCTTCAGTGCCGACAGGAAGCGGGAGAATACGGATTCCGTAATGATGGAAAGCGGTACGCCCAGATCCAGTGCGCTTTGGCTGGTCCATTTGCCTGTACCCTTTTGACCCGCGGAGTCAAGGATAACGTCCACCATCGGCTTGCCTGTATCCGGATCGGTTTTGGTGAAAATGTCTCTGGTGATCTCGATCAGGTAGCTGTCCAGCTCCCCTGTATTCCACTCGGAGAAAATTTCATGAAGCTCCTGCGTGCTTACGCCGAGCACATCCTTCAGCAGCTGGTAAGCTTCGCAGATCAGCTGCATATCGCCGTACTCAATCCCGTTGTGGACCATTTTGACATAGTGGCCGGAGCCGCCTGGTCCGATGTATGTGCAGCAAGGGTCGCCGTTCACTTTGGCCGAAATCGCCGTCAGAATCGGAGCCACCAGCTCGTATGCATCCTTTTGTCCGCCTGGCATGATGGACGGTCCCTTCAGTGCACCCTCTTCGCCGCCGGATACGCCGGTACCGATGAAGCGCAGGCCGTGCTGCTCCAGCTCCGCGTTACGACGCTGTGTATCCGGGAAGAACGCGTTACCGCCGTCGATGATAATATCTCCCTTGTCGAGGTGAGGGATCAGCTGCTGAATGGTATCGTCCGTAGGTGCACCCGCCTGTACCATAATTAACACTTTGCGGGGTGTTTCCAAAGAAGCGACAAACTCTTCGATCGAGTATGTACCCACGAGATTTTTGCCTTGAGCTTCCGCTACCAAAGCATCTGTTTTTTCACGCGAGCGGTTGTACACGGATACGGTGAAACCTCTGCTTTCAATGTTGAGAGCCAGGTTTTTCCCCATGACCGCCAAACCGATCACACCGACTTGTTGTTTCGACATAATGATTCTACTCCCTCTCTAATGTATTTACCCACGATTTAACAAATGAAACCCTCTTTACAACGTAATTCTGCCGGAGGGCAGAGTGTCTGCCGAAGTAAATGCTTCCGAAGCAGCTTTCCTGTTAAAAACCTGGAGCCGCCTTTGAAATCGTGTTCCCTCCTCATAATAAGATTAATGGACCATGATTTCAACAGCGGCCTTAGGAAATACTGCAATCCCGCCGGCGGAAGCCTACGCTGGAAGTGTTTTTTTGTTTAGATCGTCATCGATCCGAAGCCCCCGTCAACGCGGAGAAGGGATCCTGTCACGAAGCTGGAAGCCTTATCGGAAGCGAGGTATACGGCTGCGCCTTGCAGCTCCTCAGCTTCGCCGAAACGGTTCATCGGCGTATGCTTCATAATGGATTCTATGCGCTCCGGAGACAAAATTTTGCGATTTTGCTCTGCAGGGAAAAATCCAGGGATGATCGCATTGACACGTACGCGCGCCGGCGCAAATTCACGAGCCAGGAATTTCGTTACGTTATTCACGGCCGCCTTGGATGCAGAATACGTGAATACGCGGGACAACGGAGGCTCGGAGGATACCGACGAAATATTGATGATGCTGCCGCCCTCGCCTTTGTCCACCATATGCTTCCCAAAGATTTGGCAAGCAAGTACAACGCTCTTTAAATTCACTTCCATGATGGAATCCCACTCTTCCATCGTCAGCTCGAAGAACGGAGTCGGGCTGTTCTTGCCCGGGCAGTTCATCAGAACGTCACAGCGGCCTGTCCAAGCCAGCACTTCGTCCAATACGCGCTTCAGATCGTCCGTGCTTGTAGCGTCCGCAGAGAAGGACTTCGCTTTGCCGCCTGCCTCTTCAATGCGCTTCACGACCTCCTCGGACTTCTCCTGGTTGCGTCCAACAATCGCGACATCAGCGCCGTGTCCTCCAAGAGCTACCGCCATGGCACCGCCAAGCGTGCTGTTACCGCCGATGATGACGGCTGTTTTTCCAGTAAGATCGAATAAATTCATGATTCGGGACCTCCTATGAATTCGTGTATTTCTGTTGATAGGCCGCAATCGCGTCGAACTCATCCTTCAACTGATGGTATACACGTTGGTAAATTTTTGTCAACTGCTCGTATCTTGAATGCGCTTCTTCCTGCGCCTGCATCCTATGCTGCACCTGCATCCAGCCGTGAACGCTGGAGAAGTCGTTAATTTCGCCGACTGCCAGCATACCGAGCTGCGCAGCTCCGAGCCCGGAGCTTTCAATCGAATTCGGCACCGCTACCTGCACGCCCACAACGTCCGAGAGCATCTGCAGCCAGAAGGAAGAGCGGGCAAAGCCTCCGGAAGCGCGAATCTCCTTCGTCGGGCCGTTCATCTCCTCCAATGCGGTAACGACCGAGTGAATCCGGTACATGACCCCTTCCAGCACCGCACGGATCATATGCTTCTTCTCGTGGTAGAGCGACATCCCGAAGAAGACACCGCGCGCGTTCGCGTTCCAATACGGCGCGCGTTCCCCGGCAAGCAGCGGCAGGAAGATGAGACCGTCGGAGCCCGCGGCCACCTCAGCTGCCAGCTGCGTCAAGTAGTCGTACGGGTCCATGCCGCGGCGGCGCCCCTCTTCAGCCTCGGCCGTAGCAAGCTGGTCGCGAACCCAGCGGAACATAATGCCGCCGTTGTTGATCGCCCCGCCGACACACCAGAAGTTCTCGTTCAACGCATAGCAGAACAAACGGCCTTGCGGATCGGTCTTCGGCTCGCGGACAACCCCCCGTACGGCGCCGCTTGTACCGATGGTGACGGCGTAGATTCCTTCCTCGAATGCGCCTACGCCCAGATTGGCAAGAACGCCGTCCGACGCCCCCACCACAAACGGCGTGTCCAAGGCCAGACCGAGCTCGGAAGCATCCTCCGCCCTCAGCCCTTGCACTACATGCGTGGTGGAAACCGGCTTAGCCAATTGTTCGCGGCGAACTCCGCATGCAGCTAGCGCGCCAGCATCCCAATCGAGCTCTTGAAGATTAAACAAGCCCGTGGCGCTGGCGATGGAATAGTCAACGACGATCTCGCCGCCGAACAGCTTGGCGAATACGTATTCCTTGATGCCGATAAACTTGTAGGCCGACTCGAACAGCTCCGGTTCATGATCACGGAACCACATCAGCTTCAGCAGCGGCGACATCGGATGAATCGGAGTACCCGTCCGGCGATAGATGTCGAGGCCCGAGCCGTTGGCCTTAAGCTCCTTGCTGTAAGCGGCGCTGCGGTTATCCGCCCAAGTAATGCATTGCGTCAGCAGCTTCAGGTCTTTGTCAACCGCAATCAAGCTGTGCATCGCAGAGCTGAAGGAGACGCAAAGAACCTGGCCCGGCAGCACGTGGGCTTTATCGATCACGGCACGAATGCCGGTGCGGACGGCGCGATAAATTTCGTCCGGATCCTGTTCCGCCATATCCGGACGCGGAGTATACAAAGGATACTCCACTGAATGGGATGCCAGCACTCTGCCGCCGCGGTCAATGACGAGGGTTTTCGTGCTGGTCGTGCCGATATCGGCTGCGATGATAAAAGGCTTTGTTGCAGACAATGCGCTCATTTATACCAAATTCCCTTCACTGTCAAATGGCAGGTCGTACGGCTCCGTTAAAACCTCGATGTCCGGATGCTGACGCGCTTCCTCCAGCAGGTTCACCGAGATTTCGATTTCTCCCAGATGGAGCGTATCTTGAATTCGAACCAAACGGCACTTGGTGTAATCGAGAATATTGCACGTTTTTACACCAGCCTTCACGGCGTAGTAATCATTGTCCAAGTAAGTTGTAATCTTGGTAGGTGCACACACCGTCGAGGTCAGGCCGTTGACGAAGGTCGCCGCTTTATCCATCTTGTCTACAAGACGCTGTGTCGTGAAATCCGCCGTACCTACGCCATTGGCGTTACCTTTGGTTTCCGGCGTCAGGTCGAGAACGACCATCTTGGACACATCCGGACCGCCATGTGCATATGGCGTCGGATAACGTCCGGTAACGTTCGGATCCATTCCGTCGCCGCTGATGTTTTTGCCGATATAGTCGATAACGAGAACATCGATCTGACCGAACAAAATTTTCGGCAGACGCGCCTTCGCCATCTCCAGCAGCTCCATCTCGCGCTCTTCAATCTGTGCCGCAGGCAGCACCTCAACAAGACAGGTCTCATCGTAAGCATTCTCGACGAGCGCCACGCCGAACAGGATCGGCAGCTTGTCGATCATGATTTTGGCCATTGCAGGCACATTCTCGGCCATATACTTGAAGCCGAGCTGATGGCACGCCTCGGCGCCCTTCTGCTTACCGAGTCCGATCGCGATCATCTTCATGATGCCGCTCTCGATGCGGCCGCGGAACGCAGTATGCGGCTTCACGCGGTTAATGACGACAATGGCATCCGCCTCGGAAGCAATGCGGTCCACATAAACCGGCAGGCCGTTCGGCAGCTGGTCAAGCTGGATAACCTCCATTGAGGAACGGATCGGAGCACCCATGGCTTCTTCGGTAACTCCCAGGTGATGCAGCACTTCCTTTTGTCCTTCGGCCGTCGCGCCGCCGTGGCTGCCCATGCAAGGAACGATGAACGGTTCCCCTCCGGCTTGCTTAATGGCATCGATCGTCGTTTTCGTAAACAAAGCGATATTCGCAACCCCGCGGCTGCCTACGGCTACCGCCACCGATTGTCCCGGCTTGATTTGGTCAATCGCGCCGGGCTTCTGAAGCTCCTGCTTCAGCACCTCCGCCGGATGGTCCAGCTTCGTGGCGTCGAATTTTTGGCGAATCCGCACTACCTGCGGAACCGGAATGTCCTCTAATACCGTTCTTAAAATACTCATTGGCGATCTCCCGCCCCTTCCAAGGATTTGACGGAGTCTCGAATGACGAGCTCCGTATGATACAATTCCGTGGATCGCTCCACTTGTTTCTTCTCAATAAAGGAAAGCAGCTTGGCTGCTCCTTCCCTGCCAATCGCTTCAATCGGCCGGCGAACCGTCGTTAAGGAAGGCGTCATGAAGGCGGAGAACAAATGGTTGTCGAAGCCGACGACCGAAATATCTCCGGGCACCGTCAAGCCTTGCTCCTGAATCGCCTTAACCGCCCCGAGCGCCATGTCATCGTTGAAGCAGAAAACGGCGGTCGGACGCAGCGGCTGCTTCAGCATCCTCAGCATCGAGGCGTAGCCGCTTTCCGCATCATAGTTTCCGGGCATGCAAAGCTCCGGATGCACAGTCGCATCGTACATGCGCATGGCCTCCTCGTAGCCGGCGCGGCGCTCCAGCGTAGAGCGGAAGCCCGTCTTCCCTTCGATGATCCCGATGCGCCGATGTCCCATGCGGAGCAAGTACTCGACAACCTGATAAGCTCCGCTCTGATCGTCCGGCACGAGGTTCATCACCTCGACGCTATCGACACGGCGGTTCAGCACGACGAGCGGAATGTCCTTCTGCGTTACGTATTCAATGAACGCCTGGTCGCTTTCGCTTTGGCTCATCACGATGAGTCCGTCATAGCTTTTCCGGTTAATTTTATGATAACTCCTATAATCGTCGATTCCTCGAACAATCAGGTTGTACTGATCCTTAATCACATCATTGACGCCCTTAATGGATTCATACAAGAATCCGGCGGAGGTACCGGTGTGCAAGGTTGAAAAAAAGAGCCCAAGGTTGTATGATCGATCTAATACCAAGCTCTTGGCACTGTAATTAGGTGTATAATCCAGCTCATGAGCCAGTGCCTTGATCCGTTCCTTCGTCTCCGGGTTAATGAGCGGGCTGTCGTTTAAGGCGCGAGAGACCGTTGTATGCGAAACCCCGGCCAGCTTCGCAATATCCTTGATTGTAACACTCATCCTACCACCTCAAGCCTCATCATAACATATACCTGCACACGTTAACAACGCTCATTTTTGCCGCTTTTGCTAGACATTCCTCTCCTATTTTGCTCCCCTGCAAACGAAAAATGACCCATGCATCCGCATAGGTCATTCATTCCTCCCTATTACATTTCGAGTAGAAGCATTTCATGCCGCAGTTCCTTCAGCCTTTCTTTACTTAGTTTGATTGCTTCTTTGTCCCCTGCCTGAATCGCATCGTGCAGCGTTGCCAGCTCGTAATCCAGCTCCAGACGAAGCACCGGAATTCTCTCATCAGGACGTTTGGAGCGGAAAGCCGTCATCATTTCCTCCACAGTCACCACCGGTTCCTTTTGAAAAAGCACCTTATGCTCAACACCGGAAATTTCCACCATACGGATGATTTCTCCGAACATAATGTTCTCGATAAGAATTTGCCGGTCCTTAAAGCGCTTTACCACCGCATGACCGCGCGTATCTCCGATCATTTTCTCCATCAGCTCGGCGAGCTTCTCATCCTTGAAGGAATAATTGCCTACAATTTTATATCGTTCACCGATGCGCTGAAATTTGAGCTTCACCAGCTTGCGCCCGGTACGTATGGAAACAACGAACTGCTGATCACTTTCATTCCAGTACAAGGAGTACCCTTCCTGGATCAGCGTTTTGATGAAGTTCCGGATTAGCCGACGATCAAATCGTAACTCCAGGTTGCAATATTCAACTTCATGACTTTTACTCACGGCAATCCCCTCCTTAAAGTGTTTCCGTCCAGCTTAACCTCTCGCACGTCGACTGCAGCTCCGGTAATTTTTATTTTGATAGAATTTTCAGACTATTCAGTTACTTAATTCTATCTTATTATGAATCATATGATTTAGCAACTTGGATTATGGACTTTTTTTCTTGATTTTGAACCTATTTTTTTGCCCAGTAAAAGGAATAGGACCGCCCCCTTCGGGACGGCCCTGACATCGTGTAAGCGTTTCAACGCATTATGTCTCGTTCGGCTTAAGGATAACGGATCCAAGCCCCAGCAGCACTACAGCGAACAGCAGCAGTACACCTAGATGAAGAGCGATTCCCGGTATAGAACCGCCGGACGCTAACCGGTTCATCGCATCGATAGCCCAGCTTTGAGGCACAAAATGGGCGAGCTTTTGCAGAAACTCCGGCATAATGCCGATCGGCCAGAAGCAGCCTCCCAGCATGCAGGTGGGGGTTATCACCATGGCGTTGAGGGCGCTGACATTCTCCACATTGCGCATGGCTCCAGCTACGCTGCTGGCCAGCCCCATCACCGCCAGCAAGAAGCAGGCGAGCACAAGCAGGTGAGGCAGAAGTCCGACGCCATAATCGAAGCCAACGACGTATCGGGTAACGAGAACTACCACAACCACTTGAATGATTCCGAGCAAAAAGCTGCCCAGAAAATTTCCGGAGGCTATCTCGAAGGACCTTACGGGTGCGGCGTACATTCTTGCCATCGTCATTGCCTTTCGATCCTCCAAAATTCCGGCGACAGCTGTGTGCACGAGGCCCATCATAAATAAAATAAGAAACCCGGTGATCAAATGCAGCGAAGGATTGGCATACAGCCGGTAATCCGTAATTTTCGCCTGCACGCGATGCTTCTCCATCTCTAGAAGCGCGTTATCCAGTTCTCCGGGCGACGCCCCGGCTGCCGTTAGAATATGCTCTGCTACTTTCACCTGTTCGATCATTTGACCGACGGTGAGCCTCAAGCTCACCGTGGATTCGGTGGCGGACAGCTCCCACTGCTGCACGGACATCCTTTCTCCTAGTCGCAGCGATTCGGAGAAACCCTCCGGTATGAGCAAGGCTGCCTGAACCTTCCGGGACGTCACCGCCTCTTTCAAATCCTCCAGCTTCCCCGCCTCGGTGAAACGAAAGCCCGAATTCCTTTGAAGCTCCCGGATCAAATGGCTTCCGACGGGGCCCTGATCGGCGTTCATGTAAGCGACCTCCGTAATTCCATTCGGACTTTGCCCGAAAAAGCCGACAAGGAACGACACTACCGCAACGGGAATTACGAAGTGAAGGAGGATTCCCTTGCGATGACCCATCGTTCGTTTCACTACATTCCACGCAATGATAAAGCTATTCATGGTAACCCGCCCTTCGGAAGATCATAAATGAAAGGAGCATGAGTCCCAGGCTGACGACAAGCAGTACGGAGACATACGGGAGCACCTCAGCTGCTTCCTGATCCAGCATGATTCGCAAAATGCCCTGCATCGCCCAATGGTTCAGTGTGAAGTTGCCCCAGCTTCTCAGCAGCTGTCCCATATCGGGAAGGAAACCGCCGCTAAGGAAGGTCATGACGATGATCAGAAACTGAAACATGGTCGTAACCCCCTTGGTCGTTTTGCCTACAATCGCCGCAATCGTCGAAAGACTCATCGACGCAGCGATGACCAAAAGGCATATACAAAGCAGCAGGAGCGGCTGTTTCCCCCAGTAGACGCCATATAGAAGCCACGACAAGACGATGATGATCAGACACTGCAGCAGAGAAAGGAAGCCGTTGCCGGCCATTTTCCCAAGAATGACCTGGTTCATGGTAATCGGCATCGAAGTTAGCCTTGTCAGCGTGTGCTGCTCCCGCTCCTGCACTAAGCTGATGGCAGCTGTCATGCCTGAATACAGCATGAACATGATCAGCATGGCTGTGGCATAATATTGTCCGGCCGTATGCGTCCTGCCGTTGCTTAACTTATCGATTTCTACAGATGCATTTGCTTCCTCCGCCAGGGGTCCGGATGCCGACTTTGCAAGCTCGCGAAGCTGCTCCGCCCCAAGATGCTTCTGTGACAATACCGTAGCCTGGATACTGTTGATGCGATTTACATAGCTGTTTACAACCGATTCCGCAATGATGTTCTGCCCATGATCCTTGCCGCGAATCAGCTCCCACTCCGCCTGTTTGCCCTGCATGAGCGCCTCGGTGAAGCCTTCGGGGATCACAACGGCATAGTCCGCCTCTCCTGTTCGAACCGCACGCTCCGCTGCCTCCCGCGAGGCCATAACGACCGGATCCAGCCAGGTCAATAGAGCCGCGTCCTTCCCGAAAGCAAATACCGGGTCTCCGGGCTTGCCCGGCGTCTCCTGAACGATGACCATTTTCACAGGCTTCATCATTCGATCTTCCACCTTAAAGACGGTTGAGAGAGCTGATCCGAGAATAAAGATCAGCAGCAGCGGCATGAGAAATAAGACGAACATGACCGATTTGAGCCGGCTAAGCCGCTTTAACTCATAGATGGCGATGGTAACTGCATTCCCCATTACCCCACCTCCCCTAATCTCGAAGCGTTCTGCCCGTTAAGGACAGGAATAACGTTTCCAAGTCCGGCTCGACACGGGTTAACGATTGTATGATAACCTGATGCTTTTGCAAAATAAACAAAATGTCCTGAAGGTATGATGAGGCATTCTGCAAATACACCTCAATCGTCCGGTCCTGTATAACCGCCTGCCGTATTCTCGGGTGCTGACGGATCTCTTCAACCGCCGTCTCTACCACCTGCGCAACGGTAATGGACAGCTTCTCCTCCTGGGCAACGTGTGCCTTCAGATCCTCCTGGGTTCCGTAAGCGATAAGTCTGCCGTGGTCCATAATCCCGATCCTGCTGCTGATGGCCGATACTTCCTCCATATAATGGCTTGTATAGATGATCGTAGACCCCATTTGATTCAGCTTGCGCACAGAGCCGAGTATATGATTGCGGGACTGCGGATCGATGCCTACCGTCGGCTCATCCATAATGATCAGCTCCGGACGGTGCATGATCGCGCATGCGATATTGAGCCGGCGCTTCATCCCGCCGGAGAAGGTAGCCGGGCGGTCCGACTGCCGGTCTTGCAGGCCGACGAACTCAAGCGCCTCCTCCACTCTATCTTGAAGCCATTTGCCGCGAAGTCCGTACAGCCTGCCGAAAAACAGCACGTTTTCCCGGGCGGTCAAGTGCTCGTAAATCGCCAGCTCCTGCGGTACCAGGCCAATCTTCCTTTTCACTTCGAGCGGCTGACGCGATACGGACAGGCCGCCCAGAAAAATTTCCCCTTGATCGATGCGAAGCAGTCCGCTCAGCATCTTGATGGTCGTGCTTTTTCCCGCTCCGTTCGGTCCCAACAATCCGAAAATTTCCCCCGCACGGACGCTCATGGTCAAATGATCCACGGATAGGTGATTGCCGTACCGTTTGGTTACGTCTTTGATTTCAACAAAGCTCATGCCTCTCTGCTCCCTGCTTCTTTTTATATAGCTTCATTTTACTCTAAGCGGTGCATATGAACAGGTAGATTTCGTCATCTAATGGAAATGACCAAAGTCATATCCCCAATCCTGTGCTATAATCACGGGTGGAGGCGTTATTCCATGCTGAATGCACTATTACGTTATTTGCTTATTTTGCTTCCCGCTATAGGTGCTGTCTATATCCTGCCTTTGTCCATCGGCGGGTTGCTGACCTTTCACGTACTGCTATTGCTGGCATGGGCGGAGCTTCGCAGAGCCTGGGTTCCTGCCGGCCTTCAGCTGTTTGCTGCGCTGCTCGAGATGTTGTATGTGACCTGGCTTGCTCACAGTTACGGCAGCTTGATGCTCCTGTGCCATTTGTCCACGCTGAGTACTTATATGCGTTATTCAGAAGGGTCCCCTCGCTGGTTTTTACTGGCCTTGCAATTTGTCCTGCTGCAATATACCTTCTGGCTCAGGCCGCTGCCGGAGCTGCAATGGGGCGGCAGTCTGCTGTTCCTGTCGGCCGCTGCGCTACTACATAACGTTTCGAACGCTGAGAAACACAAGCTGGAGCAGACTGTGCTCTATGATGAGCTTAGAAGAAAAGCGAATGAGCTGGATGCCGCCAAAAATCGAGTACTGGAGTATGCCGGTAAGGTAGAGCACCTCGCTCAGGTGGAGGAACGAAATCGGATATCGCGAGAAATCCATGACGATTTGGGACACCGGCTGATCCGCTTGAAGATGATGCTGGAGGCGGCGGTAAAGGTGGGGCCTACCGATCCGGACAAGGGACTGGAGTTGACGCATCAGGTGTTATCCCAGCTCAGCGAAGGGATGGAGAAGCTCCGATTTACGGTTCGCAAGCTGAAGCCGGAGGAACGGGAAGTCCACAGCTACTCGTTATCCAAGCTGATTGAAGGGCTAGCGGCCGAGGCGCAAATCTCAGTCCATTATGAAGTAAAAGGCAACCCGATGCAGCTGTACCCTAGTCTCGAGATTGTCCTGTACCGTAACGCACAGGAAGCGATTACGAACGCCCTGCGGCATGGCCGGGCAACGCTTGTGGATATTCAGCTTAGCTACGAGCCCTCGGCGGTAAGATTAACTGTGACCAACAACGGCATCGTTCCGGACCCGGTCCGCATTCACAAGGGCTTGGGGTTAAGCGGGATGGAGGAGCGGGCCAAGCTGCTTGGCGGCGAGCTGCATTGGGACTGCGGCTCCCGCTTTGGAATAACGACAGTGCTACCTTTGCGCAGCTGAGTAAAGAAAGGAGCTGGATACGTATGATCCGTTTATTGATTGTTGACGATGACCCGTTCATTCGGGAAAGCCTGAAAATGATATTACAGCTGGACACCGATTTATTCGTCGAGGGCACCTGCGGGGACGGCGAGGAAGCGTACCGGTGGTTTGAAGCCGGAGGAACGGCCGATGTGGTTCTCATGGATATCCGTATGCCGGTTTGTTCGGGAGTCGAGGGCACCAAAAAAATAAAGCAGCTCTCTCCATCGACGCACGTTCTCATTTTGACTACTTTCGATGATGACGAATATATCGCACAGGCCTTGAAGAATGGGGCTAGCGGCTACTTGCTGAAAAATATTCCTCCGGATCGCATTGTCCAAGGGATCAAGACGGTCCATCACGGCAATTTGCTGATCCATCCGGATATCGCGAGAAAGCTGACCGATTGGATTCAGCCCCAACCGTCCGCAGCTTCGGGCACCCGAGACCGATCCTCAATACTTGATTCCTACGGACTGACCCCCACAGAAAAAACAGTCGTAGCGCATATCGCCCAAGGCCTCTCAAACAAAGAAATCGCCCAGGAATTGTTCCTGAGCGAAGGGACAGTGAAAAATTACATCACCGAGATATTAAGCAAGCTTGCTCTGCGAGACCGGACGCAGATTGCTATATTTTATTTAAAGCAGGATGCTTGAAGGGAGTCGGAGCGCGCCTTACTTTTGTCCCGTGGCGCGCTTATTCGCTTCCGATTCGAGATCCGTTTTATCTGTCATAAAGATGGAGTATTGCCCTTCGACCGTACCTTTTACCAATTTCAGAATACCCCGATAATAACGATTAGCGGTGTAGTAATTGTTATTGCCGATGTATTGGGTCGTTTCCTGGAAGTAATAATTGTAATAATCAAACTCATCATTGGAATCGTCGCGCTTCTCCACATAAATCGGCTTCTGGACCAGAGTCAATTCATTATTGACTTTGAGGCTGGCAGCGGATTTCAGATGATCCCTTATCATGGCAAGCTTCTTCGTGTGTACTTCCCCGGAAATGACATAGTTCCCTTCCGAGCTGTATACCTGAGTCGGCTGCTCCTTCCACGTCTTAGCTAATTCCTTTTCACTCACGAACAATTCATAAGTGATCCGATCCCTCACCTTTTTCAGCCCGCTAGTATCAATGCCCATTCTTCGCACATCGGACAATCGATAATACAGATCGTACGAATAGTTGCCTCCGGTCGGGTCATCGTTAGTGAGCATAACGGGATATTCCGCCCCCAAATAACGATACGTGACGGAGGTCGGATTATACAGCTTGATTTCCCCGTAGATCTCCTCGTTCGGATTCGGCTTCTGTTCGGAATTAAGAAGACTGTTGATATAAATGGTATTGGTATCGCCGCGCCAGATTACATTCGCACCCAGCAGCTTGCTTATTTCCTTCAAGGGGAGATAGCTGGTATCCTCGTAAACTAAGGTGGATCTCTCCAGCTTCACGGGTGTCCCGTTGATTACGACATTGAAATCAGGACGAAGATACGCCTGAACGCTTTGCAGGACATCCTGGGCATAGGCCCCTGCAGTAAACGCGCCGCTCAGCAAGGCTCCCATCAGCAGGACGCGGTGCCTTCGGTTCACATTCATCACAAACCTTTCTCATCGGAAAGTTACAATTGAAACATCGGATATTTATCTATTCGACAAAAGCCGATATTTTCCTGCTTCTGATTAGGCAGTGGTGAAAAATGAACGAAGGCAGCGGCATCTAAATAGCGCTAACGGACAAAGGCGTGCATACCTGCAAACGAGTGAATCGCTTCCTCGAGCCGATCGGTTGCCTGCTGATTCAGCGGCAGACTTCCATTCGTTCTCACTGCTTGAAGAATCCTGCGCAGCGTGAGCTCCGGCATATGCGCATTCTGTGAATCGGCCGTCAAAGCTGCAATCAGCTGCAGCGCCGGAACGACGAAGATACGTTTGCCTGCAGAGCCTGCAGCGTAGAACACGTCGTAGACTCTCTGCTTATCTACCCCGATCTGCTTGAGATACCAATAGAACCCATAGCCTCCTTGCGAACCGTCGGCAAGCGTTTGTCTCACTCTAGTAGTAAGTGATTCTTTGACCCATTGGCGCGGCAGGACCGCTCTGCTCCCCCACTGCCCCTTCTTTAAGTAGAGCAGCCCCAGCTTCGCCATGTCTTGAGAAGTCAAGGTTAACGCCCAAGCCCCGATGGTATGACCTTGGGGATCGTGGTTCCAGGTGAAGCTCGTAATGCCGAGCGGCTCGAATAAGCGGGTTTTCGCATACTCAGCCAAGGTTTGTCCCGTTGCCCGCTCCAATATCGCGGATAGCAAATGGGCATCTCCGTTACTGTAATTAAACTTGGTTCCGGGGTCATGCGCCATCGGCCGGTTCAGGATGTACTCCACCCAGTCCGGTGAATACATCATTTCAACGGAGGATTGATCCATATGGTTCACCCAATGGATTCCTGAAGTCATCGTTACTAGATGCTTGACGGTAATTTTTGATTTAAGCATATCCCCGGCCAGCTGCGGAAAAAAGGACGCCAGCGTTTGATTCAAGCTTTGCAGCTTGTTCTCGGACAGAGCGATGCCGACCAGTGCCGAGGTAATACTCTTGGTGACGGATTTCATGTCCTGCAGACTGCCGGGGTGCAGCGACTCTCGATAAGCTTCTGCAACAAGACTGCCCTTGCGAATGACTACCAGACTGTGAACCTCTTGCTGTTCCGACGCGGCAACCACATCTGCCAAGGCATTTGAATCGATTCCTTGCAATTCGGGAACAGCCTTGCTCCATCCATTCGTCGGCCAATGTGACGTTTCGTCCGACGGCTTCTGGATGATAAGCCGGTTTCTCTGTTTTTGTTTTTTCGTCATTGCCTCCAGATCCTTCCGAATAATGGTATGGTTATCTCTATATATTTGCTTTGTCAGTGTACTCCCCAAATATGAAATGACAATGAATCAAACCTTAAGAAAAACTGAAGACGATGGTAATTCCTTCCGATCCTTCCAGCAACTCAGGTTAGTATGTCCCAGGATAAATAAAAAAACTGCTAACCATTGGTTAACAGTTCGGGCAATTAGCGCTTAGGTGACACCATTACTTTCTCATTCCGTACTTGGTCGCCAGCTCCGTGAAATAACCGGTTTCCTTCTTAATGAACCCGGCAAAATCCGTCGAGTTCAAATACGCGGCTTCCATCTGCATGTTTTTTAGCTTCTCTTGGAAGCCGGGATCCTTTACCATCTTCGCAATGGCGGCATCCCATTTCGCCCGGATGGCATCCGGCGTACCGACCGGCAAGGACAATCCGGTCCACCATTTGACCGTTAGTCCCTTCACTCCCTGCTCGGCCGCGGTCGGCACATCGGGAAAATAAGGGCTGCGTTTGTCTGAGACGACGGCCAGCAGCTTGATTTTACCCGCCTTGGCTAGGGGGTAGAGCTCCGCTACGGTGTGTACGGCAAGCACTGCATGCCCGCCGGCAATCATTGGGGCCGAATCCGCCGCTCCCTTGGTTGCCACCATACGCGTTTTGCCATAATCCGCGCCGATTGCGCCGGCCCATTCCGCTACGGCAAAGGAGGAGAAGCCGGCAGGCCCTACACTGGTCCAGGTCAGCTTCTCGGGGTTATTTTTAACCCACTCGGAGAACTCCTTGAAATCCTTCCACGGAGCATCGGCACTTACGGCGAAAGCCGCCGCATCCTCCACAATCTTCGATACAAAGACGTGATCCTCGATCTGCACCGGAGGGTTGGGGGTTCCGCCCGTCAGCATCGTCGTGCTGGAATTATTGTCCGCCAGCACCGTATAGCCGTCCTTTGGCGACTGCTTCAAGGCTGCCTGCGCCCCGATCGCCCCCCCGCCCCCGGGCTTATTCACGACAACTACCGGCTGCTTCCACTCCTTGCTTACATAATCCGCCACCGCTCTAGCTACCAGATCGACGCCTCCGCCCGCGGCGAACGGTACGACGTATTCGATTTGCTTCTCCGGGTACGAGGCCGCCGTTCCGCCGCTGCGCGCAGCACAGCCTGACAGCACGACCCCCAGCGCCAAGAGGGCCGCCGTCGAGAGTACTAGCCATTTCCGCATTCGTTTCATCCTCTCCCTGCATACTCATGTAGACTCAAGAGATCTCCAGCTCTTCTCCCGTTTGTTCCTTCATTTTCTTAGCCGTTCTTCGTTTCAGCCTTACCGAAATAAAAACGAGTACGATTGCCGCTGCCATTAGTCCAAGCGTGATCGGCCTTTCTACAAAAATACCGAGACTTCCTCCCGATAAAGCCATCGATTGCAGAAAGGATCGTTCCATAATGGGACCCAAGATAAAGCCGAGCAGCAGTGGAAGCACCGGCCACCGGTATTTCGAGAAGTAATAGCCCGCCACTCCGAAAACAATCGCTACGAAAACATCAAACAAGCTGTTTCGGACAGAATAAGCCCCAATAAAGCTTAGCAGCAAAATAACCGGCGCCATGACGCTGAAGGGGATCCGTGTAAGCTTCGCCCACATCCCGACGAGAGGCAGATTCAGCACCAGCAGCATAACATTGCCAATAAACATACTTGCAATGACGGTCCATACGAAGGCCCCGTTCTGCTCGAACAATACCGGTCCGGGCGTGAGTCCGTAGATCATTAATCCCGCCAGCAGAATCGCCAGGGGCGGCGAAGAGGGAATCCCTAAGGCAAACAGCGGGATAAAGCCGGCCGAGCTGGTTGCATTGTTCGCCGCTTCCGGTCCGGCAACCCCCTCCATCCGTCCCTTTCCGAACTCCTCCGGGTTCTTGGACACCTGCTTCTCCAAGTCATAGGCTAAGAAGGAGGAAATCGCGGCGGAGCACCCCGGCAGCAGTCCAAGCACGAAGCCCAGCATGCCTCCGCGGAGAAAAGCAGGCGTACATTGCTTTATATCCTTAACGCTCGGGTAAATACTCCCCAGCTTGGCATCGGCGATCTGCGCGCGTTTCTCCTCCATTCCCTTCAGCACCTCGGCAATGGCAAACAGTCCAATGATGATACTGATCATTTCGAAGCCTGCTGCCAGATCATTAGTGCCATACGTAAACCGGGTTAACCCGGAGAAACCGCCGATGCCGACCGAAGCCAGCAAGCAGCCGAAGGCGGTCATGGCAAGCGCCTTCAGAAGCGAATTCCCCGCCAAATTCACAATGACGGTAAACGCGAGCAGCATTAAGGCAAAATACTCCGGGGGTCCGAACCTCAGTGCCTGATCCGCCAACATCGGGGCGAAGAAGACAAGACCCACTACTCCGAGTACCCCAGCTACAAATGACGCAATCGCTGCAATACCCAGCGCCGGTCCCCCGCGGCCCTGCTTCGCCAGCGGATAACCGTCAAGACATGTGGGGACCGATGATACCTCCCCCGGGATATTCATGAGGATCGCCGTGGTGGATCCTCCGTACATAGCCCCGTAATAGATGCCCGCGAGCATAATGATGCCCTGGGCCGGCTCCAGAATCGCCGTAATCGGCAGTAAAATGGCAATCGCCGATGTCGGTCCGAGTCCGGGGAGTACTCCTACGAAGGTACCGACAAGTGCTCCTATCGCCGCCATGAACAAATTTTCCAGCGTGAGGGCTGAAGCGAAGCCGTTCAGCAGCAGGAACAAGGTGTCCAAATCCGATTCCTCCCTTCGCCGTTACCAGCCGAATATGCCTTGCGGAAAGGACATGTGAAGCCACTCGATAAACAACACATCCAGCAGCACCGTGATGACGCTGGAATAAAGTACAGGCTTCCACCACCAGGACGAACGTGATCCGAACAGGCCAAACAGCCCTACACTGGTAAGCCAGGTGCCGAGTAAATACCCAACAAAAGGCAGCAATAATGCGTATCCGAGCAAAATGACGACACAAATGCCCATCCTGAACTGCACCTTTCCTTCAGGAAACGCCACTGGAAACGACTCCGCCCGAAACCCTGAAGCAATCATGACGCCCAGAACAAACAACCCAATCCCAAGCAAGGCGGGAAAGGTATGATCGCCCGTGAACCAGCGGTGGCCGTCAGGGTAAAGCCTTACTGCTTCCGCAACCGACAGCAGCCCCAGCACCGCGGCTATGGAGCCGCCTACCCGATCGGCTATGGTATGTCTCACAGCTTCACCTCCCTTACTTCACCCAAGCGAATCCGGCTTGCTCCTTACGCATGGGCAAGAGCTTATACCTTTGCTAACCATTATATTGGGCGGCCGCCTGATTGGTTCCCGGCCACGGCGATATTCCCGAAACGAAAAAAAGCAGCCCCCTTCCGGGGCCGCTTCAGCCGTTAGACCTTCCTGTTTTTGCGCAGTATATAAAGGAGCAGTGCAGCGAACAGCAGTCCGACGACAACGGTTCTGTTTCCCGTAATGAAATCCTCCCCGGCACCCGCCCGTTGAAGCGGCTTTCTCCCTTCACCGAGCTGCGCCATATCCTCTGCCGCGGCCATGAGTGCCTTCGTTCTATCGCAAATCGTCGTTTGCAGTCCGTCCTCTCCCTTCCTTGCATACACCACATACTCCGTGTTCTCCGAGAAGGTGAAGCCGCAGCTGGCTGAGCTTGCCGCCGTATAAACCGTTTGCGAGGCCTGCGGCTCCCCCTTCCACACCTGCGAAACCTCGAACGTTACCGCAACCGGATCCGCGGACGAGCGAATAAACCATTTGCCCGAACCTGCGATTTTGACCGCCTTCCCTACAAATACCGCATCCGAGCTCTCAAGGGATTCCTTTACGGACAGAGGCATAGCACAAGAGCAAGCATACACGCGTTCGGGAACGGCACCATACATTAGGCTCAATAGCAGCAGTGCTGCGATAACCAGCTGGAGTCCCTTTCTCTTCATCGCACTTCCTCCTCTACGAATCGGTATTCTTACCAACGTAGACGCTGCGGTCTGCCATTTAGTTACATTCCACGCAAAAAAACCGTCATATCCCCATCGGTTTGCGGCAATCGGCCGATCCCCCGGGAATACAACGGTTTCTGAAACGCATTCGGGCTTAGTAAGCCTTAGGCACTTCGACTTTGCGGGTTACCCCGTTCTCCGTAAAGTAAATGTGTACGCCATGGTCCTGATCATCCATAAAATACGATACGTATTTCGGCTCGTTTTTCTTAATCGGTACCAGCAGTGTTGCGATTCTGTGGCTTCGGGCAGGCTTGGTAGCCGCCTTCAGATGCCAGTGAAGCGGGAGACCTTCGATTTCGGAACAATCCACTCCCGGGAAGCCCTCGGTTTGCGACAGCTCCAGCTCGCCGGAGGAGCAGTACACGAAGCGGCCGTCCAGGTCCGCCTTGTTCCCTTGCAGCTTGAACGTCTGTCCGTTCAGCTTCATCCCGTGTAAGGTCTGGAAAAGCCAATCGACACTGCCCGGCTGGGCCAAGTCAATATGGTCCACCACCACTACATACGACTCGTCGAAGAAATAGAGTTCACGCACATATCGCTCCAGGTAAGGAACATTCTCCTTATAAGCGGCCGTTGCGTTGCTGCGGGAGTAGCCGTAGCCGTCTCGCTGCTCGGCCGCCTCGATGAAGCCGGAGGCCGCCATGTTCAGCACTTTGTTCGTCCCCGCATACTGACCTTGACCGTCGATCAGGATATTGTTCGTCGAGTGCGTCTGCTTCCGCCACTGCATATGCATAGTGCTGCCGAACGCCACGTAATAGCCGCTTTCAATAGCCAGCGGTTCTCCGTAGGCGTGAAGGAGGAAGCCGTTTTGATCGCCGTGGCTGTGGCTGATTGATCCGTACTTGCTGCTCTTGGTCAGCAGCATGATGTGCCGGTCCGGATCGTGCATATTGGCATGGAAGGCGACCCAGTCGATATCCCGGAACCATTTGACCGAAGAAATCGAATTCGCCGTCGGCTCCTCCGCTGCAACCTCCGGATAATCGTGCCGGTATACCATTTCGTCAAAGCGGAAGTCCCACCAGCCGTAGTTGTAAAATTTCAGCTCCGAATCGGTATCGGTCGCCTTCACCTTCTCGAAGTACCACTGATACAATCCGTTGCCCGTCACTCCGGCGAACTGTCGAATGTTAAAGCCTGTCTTGAGGCTTACCGGATCACCCAGCGTAGATTGGTCTCCGAAGCTGGCACGTATCGTATCCGGACTGAAGCAGTACAGCGGGAAATCACCGGTTTTGCTAAAAAACGGACGCTTGTAAAAATCAATGCCGGTATATTTCTTCAGCAGGTTCATCGCTTCAGTGACAAAGGCCATGCCCGTTGTCCAATACATCGGTCCTTCGGCCCAACCGCCGTCCACGCCCCCCCAAGGGCTGTAAAGTCCTGCGTAATATTCCAATGTGTAATCGAGCCACTCTTGAGCTTCGTTTTTTTCCCCCAGCATGGCAATACAGCAAGGGACCAATACGCTGGAAAGGGAACGAACCGCATGGCTGTCAAAAGGAACATGATGGATTTTCGAGCGCTCTATCACATGAAAAGCGACCTGCTCCGTACGCCTCAGCAGATGCTTGCTTACCTCTTCACGCTCCTCGGCGCTAAGATAGTCGTGAAGCCAGTCATAGCCCCATGCCAGTGCGCCGGCGATCCGAAAGGCCGCTTCGTCATTGTAGTCCCGCGACGTCGTTCCTTCGTCATTCCATGAACAAACATGCAGGAGCCAAGCTTTCGCTTTCGCAATGAGCTCTTCATCCTCGAGCACGACGCCGGCAATAGATAGGTGGCGTATCGCGTACAGCGTTTCTTGGCAATCCATATACATCTGCCGCCAAAGCTTTGCCACCCGTTTATTCTCCGGATACGGCAGCGGCTCCTGAATCAGCTCTTTGTTTATCCAGGGCTTAACCGATCGTTCGAAGAACGCATCCCAACCGCAGAAGGAAGGATCCTCCTTGATCTTCTTGCGGAAGGCTGCCAGCTCCGAAGCCTGGAGCCATAACCGGGGATGGGCCTTCTGTGCTCCGGCATACCGATCAGACCTCGACGGAAGCGCTGTAACTGGCAAGCCCTCCTTCACCTCGAACCGCCTTACTGCGCTCCATTCCGTCTGCCCGTCCTCAGTCAGCAATGCATACCGCCAGTAATAAGTCCCTGCAGCAAGTGGTGCGTCGGGCGTATATAAGTTGTATGGAATCGGCTGAATCGTCTTCGTATCCGCCGCTGCAAAGTTTTCAGCAGATGAAATTTGCAGGACGTACCGGTCGTGGTCCAGCTGGGCCGGAATCCAGGTAAACCTTGGCGGATTCTCAATCAATTGCGTCGTCTCGTCCGGTTGGTACTGTACGGTCAGAACCCCGCTTTGGGGCTGATACAAGGGTGCCTTGCTGCTCATGAAGCTTCATCCTCTCCCCGTAATGGTCAAGCCAGAATCCTTGCTTAAGGCTATAGTGAATTGCTCATTACCGCTGGCTACAGTGACTTCCCCGCTGTCACACAGCTTCAATAAAGCTTGCTCTCCTGTGGTATACACATGAAAGAAGCTTGCGGTGCGGCCCATACGCCGGTGCAAAAGCCCCTTTACCCGTTGGCTCGGATCGATCGTGGTGCCCGGCGTTTCGATCTGGTACACTTCATCCTCCGCCTGAACAAGCGCCGTATGATACACTTCCGCACCTGAGGCTAACGTATATCGCAAATACAGCTCCCGATCATCCGTATAACGACCCGTCACGTGCATGAAGGCTCCTCCGTCAATCGGTTCAAGCAATGCTTCAGCAGCCTCTTTCGTGAGCGCTTGCAGCTTGCCTCCTTGCATTGCGGCAGTCGGATGCATCCACCATTCGATGGAGGCCGCTTCCTGCAGCTCCACCTCAAACCAATCCACCAGCACATCGCCCTTGAGAAGCAAATGGCGATCCAGCTGACAGCCGGAATAGGCGTCTGTCGACTGGAGCCAAACGACGGTTGCCTCCACGCCGTTCTCAAACCGTACACACCGTCCGGTATGATGTGCCTGCGTGGCCCCGTCGATGGAAACGGTATTATGGCTGGCCGTCTTGGCAAACCATTGCTTCCGCAGCTCCGAGCCGTAGGGCACCATGCCCATATCGGGCGTTACATCTCCCGAACGATGAGCGAGTGAGACGTGAAGCTTGTCGTCATGACCATGGGAACCGCCATGCGGTCCGAAGTCGGCCAGGAACGAAAGATTCGAATCTGATCGCCGTCCTATCACAAAGCCTGACTCCGCCAGCAGCTGCGAGCCCCGGTCACCGAACGAAGGTTCGACAGGCCACTCACCCGTACCGTACAGCAGTGCTTCCAGGCTGCTGCGAACCGGTTTCCCGCCAAGCTGATGGTAAGCTTCCGCCAGAATCGGGATGAGTCCGCTTAAGCCGTACCTTGCCAGTCCGGCTTCGCAGGTTTCGGCTATTTCACGGGCGTACGGCACACGGGCCATCGGTCCGTCATGCAACGCAGGCAGCATCCCTTGCTCATTGGCAAGCGTGATCAGCAGCTCAAACATACCCTTCAGCGATTGTCCCGCTTCTCTTTGGACGGAGTACAAGTCAATGCCGAAGCGCTCAGCCATTTCCGCCGAAATCATATAAGCTCTCAGAACAAAGATGTGATAATAGACAGAGCCTTCGAACTCGAATTGATCCGGCTTTACACCGATCGTCAGGTGGTGTTTAAAGCCGCCCACTCCCTCGATCAGTTCTTTCAGCTCCTCGACCTGACCCCGGACCGCATAGACACAGGATAAGGAAGCATTGAGCCAGGCGGTGTAGTTGTTCTCCGGATTGTTGCGATCATGAATAAGAATTTGGCGATACTCCTTCATGCTGGATTCCAGCATCGTCAGAAACGTATCCAGCGCCTGGCGCTCCACGGGAGTAAACTCGACCCCCTCATCCAGCAGCAGAAGATACGCCCTAAGCAGTGTTGTCGACCAGATTCCCTCCGTCAGCGCCTGATGGAACGCCCTCCCCTTCAGCATCCAAGGCTGAGCGTCCGGGTGTACCGGATACTTAGGGAACTGCAGTGCATACTCAACCAGCAGCCGCTTGGACAGCACCGCAAGCTCCGCTTCCCGTGTAACCGCATACACCGTTGCCGCCTGCAAGCAATACCGGGCGAGGGACTGGTGCTTAAACACCAGCCACGCCCCGCGGTATGCTTCCCCTTGGATTCGGCAGCCGTAAGGACATGCGATGGCTTCGGGCTCGTTCTCCCGAGGGTCGAATAGCAGCTCCGTGTGATGCTCGGGACACACATATTGGTGCCACCAGCCGCCCGGCTCCTCAGGAATCACAAGACTTCCCGCCGCTTGAAGCGATAACAATTCCTGCCTTAGCGCGTTAACAATGTCATCGGCCCATGTCGTCTTCGCCAGCTTCTCTCCCAAGAATCCTGCCGTCATCATCGCATGAACATCCCGCCGTTGATTTCAATTGTTTCGCCGGTCAAATAGGCGGCAAGATCGGACGCCAGGTACAGAACGGCTCCAGCCACGTCGTCCGGTGTGCCTTCCCGCTTCAGCGGAATGGAGTTAATGGTAGCTTCGCGGGCCGCATCGCTGGTGAACGTCGCGTGGAACATCGTATTGCCGATAAAGCCCGGGGATACATTGTTTACCGTAATGCCGTTTCCGGCTACTTCCTTGGCCAGACCCTTGGAGTAAGCCATGACCGCCGCTTTGCTGGCAGCATAAATGCTGGAGCCCGGACCGCCGCCGTTATGCGCCGCTACAGACGACATATTGACAATGCGCCCGTAGCCTTTCGCCTTCATGCCGCCCAATACTCTTTTGCACATAAATACGGTGCTCTTCATGTTCACATCCATGATCGTATTGTACATGTCAACGGTCATCTCCGCGTTCGGAACACGCTGCACCAGGTGACCGGCGTTATTCACGAGAATGTCCACCGTACCGCCGAACGCCTTCTCCACCTCGCTCACAAGCTTATCGATCTGTTCGAGATCCGTGACGTCCGCTTGCACTAGTACAGCTTCTCCACCCGCCGCGCGAATGGCGTCAACCGTTTCTTGCCCCTGCTGAACATTGCGCAAGCAGTTGACACCCACTTTCGCTCCACTCGCAGCCAAAGCCATAGCAATCGCGCGTCCAATCCCCGCATTCGAGCCTGTTACCAAAGCAATTTTTCCTGTCAAATCGATTTTCATAGTGAACCCTCCGCTGTTTTAATTTGGCCTGTCTTGATTTTAGGCGTTGGAGTGGCCGGCATGACCATCGTGATCCGACTGCCCTGTCCCCACTCGCTATCTATTTGAAGACCATATTGCTCTCCAAAAACCATTTGAATGCGCCGGTGTACGTTCATAATTCCGATGCCGCCCCGGCGCGGTCCTCCTCCGTGATCCTCAGCCAGCTTGTTCAGCTGCAGACGTCTTCGAAGCTCCTGCAGCCGTTCAGGACGAATCCCGGCGCCGTTATCTTCAATGATCACTTGGAAGAGACCGTTCTCCTTCTTCGCATCGATTCGAATATAATGATGCGGCTCAATGCCATCCGGAAACGCATGCTGGAAAATATTTTCCACGATCGGCTGCAGTGTAAGGCGAACCATTTTCTCCAACAGCAATGCCGGCGGAATGGCAACCTCGATCTCAAACTCACGGTCGATACGATGCTGCAGGATGATCATAAAATTACGCACATGATTGAGCTCGTTGGCTACCGTAATTTCCTCCAGATTCGCCTGGATGGAATAACGAAGCATGAAGGCCATGGCATCGACCATCTCTGTGATCTCATCGGAATCCTGAACAATGGCGTAACAGTTGATCGTCTCCAGCGTGTTGTATAGGAAATGCGGGTTGATCTGCAGCTGGAGCGATTGGTATTCCGCACGCTGCCGCTCCAGCTCCGTCTGATGCAGCTCCAGGTCGTGCTTCTGCTGCTGCAGCTCGGCCTGATACACCCGTTCGATCATGTCCGAGAGGCGCGTCACCATCAGATTGTAGCTGTGGATGAGTCCGCCGATCTCGTCGGTGCGGCCGATTTCATCGATATGCTGCCAGTTTCCCTTCTCTGTCTCGCGCATGCTGTCCTTGAGCTCCATAATCGGCGCAACAATGGAGCGTCCGAATTTGGCGGCAAGCCAGAGTGCCGCTATTAAAGTAAGCAAGCCCACGGCTAAGGTCGTCGTACGGATGAAGGATACCGGCTTGCGCATCTCGTCGACAGGCATCGCGACCACCAGATTCCATTTGGAGTAATCCGACTTCCGCGACAGCACCAATCGATTCTCTCCCCCGATGGATTCAACCACGGTCTTGTTCTCCGTCCGAAGAATGCGATTCGCCAGCTCCGGATCCATTTTGGTATCTTTCATGTGAACATCCGGGTGGTAAATGTAGTTCCCCTCATCGTCTACAATGAAGAAGTATCCTTTATTGCCCAGATTCACCAGCTGCCATACCCGGTACAGCTCATCCAGCTTGAATTCGATCGCTACAACCCCGCGGAAGGATTCGCCGTAAGAGGCTCCTCTTACCTTGCGCGCCATCGTGACGACGGTGCCTTTATCCTCAGGACGGATGCTCATATCAAGCAGTACAATCCTGCCGTTATTCGGAGTCGACTGCATCAAGTAGTCGAATTTTTCCGTAACCAGCTCGGGATCAACCGCCGAGAAGTTCTGATTGTCGTAAATAACCGAGCGGCCGTGCTGTCCTACGACATACACCATGTTCAGCTGCTTATAGATGTTATAGATCGAATTGACCGAGTTCTGCACAAATTTTTTGATGACGTCGGAGTAGTAATAGTACTCATATGAATCATCGCGGGATATCTCCATAAACTGCCTTACATCGGTATTCGACGAGAACGAGTTGCTGAACAATTCATAGGTCTGCAAATAAATGTCCGTCTGCGCGGAGGTGCTGTTGATCGTTTGCTCCATGTAGAGCTGCACCTGCTCGTCGATTGCCCGGGAGGATAGAACATAGCTCGCTACCCCGACACTCGTTAGTGAGAGAATGATCACGATAAAAAAGTAACGGTAAAGCTGTGCCGAAAGCGTTCGCTTTTTCATTATTCGATCCCCAGCCTCTGGCGATATTCCGAGGGCAGACAGCCGGTATACTTCTTAAAGGTCTTTGTAAAATGCGGATGGTCCGCATAGCCGACCTCTCCGGAAATATCGGTAATCCGATACTGCGGCTGCTGCAGCAGCTTTTTTGCTTTCTCCATCCTGGCACGGGTCCGGTATTGAACGAAAGTCTCCTGGGTGGATTGCTTGAACAGCTGACTAAAGTAGGAGGCATTTAGCCCGATACGCTCCGCCACCTCCTCCAGCGATACTTCTTCAGCAAGGTGCTCGTCAATGTATCGCTTCGCCTCCTCCACCGGATCCTTGGCTTTGCCTCGGCGCTTGACCCGAAGCTCCTCCAGCCGTCCGTGTATGCTTTGGGCAAACGACTGCCATACCTCCTCCTCGTCCGAGGAGGAACTGAGCATCAGCGATGCTTTGAGATTAAAGACATCTCTCGCATTAAAGGTTTTGGTGAGATGAGCATACATTTCCTCAAGGAGTTCTCTGTAGCGGTTCATTTTCAGATCAAGGGCTTTGAGGTCTTGGCGAATCCCTCCCAGAATACTAGTAAGCTGGGACTCATTCAGAGTCCATACGGCTTCCTCCAGCTCTGCGACCCAAGCTTCCAGCTGGGTAACGGTAACGAAGGATTCCGCCTTCTGCTTCAGACGAACCAGCTTTTCCAGCACATCTTGAATTTTCTTTTTGTTGACCGGCTTCAGCAAATATTCCTTTACCCCGAAGGAAACACATTTCTGCGCATAGGTGAAATCGCTGTAGCCGGAAATGACGACAATGTGGATATCCGCATTCATTTCGTACAGACTGCGGCATAGCTCCAGTCCGTCCATCTTGGGCATGCGAATGTCCGTGAACAAGAAGTCCGGCGCCTCTTCGGCGATAATCTCCAAAGCTTGTACGCCGTTCGTAGCTGTGCGAATGCCGGCGATCGGGATCCCCGACTGCTCCACCAGCTTCTGCAAGCCGCTGCGGATGATAGGCTCGTCATCAACGATCATGATTTTGTACATAGATGCACTCTCCTTTTGAAGCCGCTTCTTAACCTATCATATCAAAAGGCAGATTTACATGCTTGAAGGTAACTCCATCATACCCCGAAAAAACAGGCCGGACTATAGAATGACTTTTCACCTGCTTGTGTTTTTTTTAGGTTTATGTGTGTGCTAAAGAGCAAAAAAGCCGTTCCCCCACTTGCGCAGGGGAACGACTGTGTTGTGTTACTTACGAATCGCGTCGGCTTCGGCGCCGCGGATCTTAAAGTCCTTCTTCGCATCGTAGCGGGCTTGAGCTTCCTTAAGGATATCGTTACCGCCCTTGGACTTCCACTCCTCGATTACCTTCGGCCAATCGGAGATCGGTTCTTTGCCGTACACCATTTTGACCATGTGAGCTAACAGCAGCGGTGCCGGCTCATCGGAGATGGAGGCGGCATCCGGGTTTTTGCCCATTGCCTCCAAGCGAGGATCAAACTCGATACCGCCGCGGCCTTCCTTCGGCAGAATCGTTTCGAACGATTTCAACAGTTCCTTGCCGGCTGGCGTTGCTTCCAGAATCGGCTTGCGGTAAGCATCATCCTTCACCATGTGCAGGAAGCCTGTCAGATAGCGCTGCTCCGCCACTTCCTCCGGTGTCTTCGGCTCTACCGGCAGCGTCGTATCAAACCACTTATCCGCCTCTTGCGTTACCTGCCAATCGAAGAACTTGATGATCGCAGCCGCTCTGTCCTTCGCTTTAGCATTGATCAGGAAGCTTCTTGTAACCGGGGAATACAGGTAGCCGCCTCCCTTGCCGTCCGTACCGACAGGTGAAGGAATGATTTTGATCTTCGCGTTAGGGACATTCGCTTGAAGCTGGGTCTCCCATTGGAGCAGCTCCTGGGCGTTCATTTCCCACATGCCGGCTTTACCGGAAAGAATAATATTCTTGAAGTTCGTCGGGTTGATGGTCGCAAACTCCTTGCTGATCAAGCCTTCATCGAACATCGTTTTGTACGTATTGAGCGCTTTGGTCATATTCTCCACATCGAAGAATTTCGGCTGCACCTTGCCTCCGACAACCTCGAATTGGCTTTGGTACGTATAGACGTCATACGCTCCGAAGAACAGATCCGCATACTTGAACTTCTCGCGGCCCATGAACGGATGCTCTACGCCGATTTTCTTGAAGGCGCGAAGCATATCCATATATTCCTCCACGGTCTTCGGATCCTTCGTTATGCCTGCCTTCTCCATGAGATCGGCACGCACCCATGTTGCGCGGCGGGAGGAGCTGGATAAGAACTCCGGAATTCCGTAGATTTTGCCGTCATACTTCAGCTCTTCCCAAGCCTCTTTCGGAATCACCTTCAGCAGGTTCTGCCCATGCTCCTTAAGCAAGTCGTCCAGAGGGAGGAACACGCCTGCCTGTACCGAGCCTGCGAGCTCCTTGCCGTTGGTGCCTGCGCCTGCTTGCACGACATCAGGAATGTCATTGATGGCGAACATCTGAATCATCTTCTGCTCATAATCCTTATGCGGAATCAGCTTGATGTCCAAATCGACATTCGTTTTCTTCTCCAGCTCTTTGACCCACTTATCGTCATTGATATTGGCATGCTTCTCCACGTAATCGAAGTTCAGCGTACGCATGGAAATCGAAAACTTCGTCGGGCCTGCAGGTGCAGCGCCTCCCTGACCTTGATCCTTCGGAGCGTCCGTATTGCCGGCGCATCCTGCCAAGGTACCGAGTACAAGCGATAAAGCTACGGATGTCGTGACTACCTTCTTTTTCATGCTACCCCTCTTTTCTTTCGTTAGTATGGGTTGATATAGAGAAAGCCATTTGTAATAGCGCTTTCATCATCTACTGTCATTCTACATTTCAGAACAAACTTCAAACAATGGAGTGATTTTGTATGCGCTTGTATTTTCTTTAGATCGGGCTCAGGTTAGCTTTTGACGGAGCCGATCAGCATTCCCTTAATGAAATGACGCTGCAAGAAAGGATATATCAGCAGGATCGGTACGGTTGCGATAAAAACGGTTGCCATTTTGACGCCTTCGGGCGACATGTTCAGCATTTCGCTGTAAAGCGAGCCGTTAGGGTCCATACTCAAGGAGTCCGTGTCGATCATGGCGCGCAGTCTGACCTGAAGAGGCATCAGATTGCGATCATTCAAATAATAGATAGCGCTTTGGTACGAATTCCAGTGATACACCGCATAATAGATCCCCATCGTCGCCATAGCCGGCTTGGACAGCGGAAGGATGATGCGCCAAATAATACCGACCTCCGAGCAGCCGTCGATCCGTGACGAGTCGATCAGCTCATTCGGGATGTTCATAAAGAACGATCTCATCACAAAGAAGTTAAAAGCACTTACGGCATTGGGAATCATGACCGCCCACAAGGAGTTCATCAAGCCCAAATTTTTAATCAAGATAAACTGCGGGATGAGCGGCGCACTGAAGATGATGGTAAACAAGATCATGAGGAGCAAATATTTGCGTCCGACATACTCCTGTCTTGAGAGCGGATAAGCCAGCGACGACGTCATCACCAGGTTAATGGCCGTACCGACAACCGTGATCAGAACGGTAATGCCGAAGGCCCGCAGAATTGTCACATCCTGAAATACATACTGATAGTTAATCCATGTAAAATCGACCGGCAAAAGTCCCACAGAGCCGTTGGTGATCGCCTTCGAGCTGCTTAGCGACTGCGCCAGCACGTTAAGGAACGGCAGGAACATCAGCAGCGACATGATGCCTAAGAACGTCAAGTTAAAAACGTTAAATACTTTTTGGCCTTTAGTAATTCTGTAGTCCATAACGCACCCCCTAGAACAAGCTTTCTCCTGTTGCTTTTTTACTGAACTTATTGGCTGCGAGCAGCATAACGAGACCGACAACCGACTTGAACAGCCCTACCGCCGTAGAATAGCTGTACTCCTGCTGCATCAGACCGACCCGGAAAATGTACGTGTCCAAAATTTCACCGTTCTCGTAAGTGAGCGGGTTAATGAATACCCATACGCGTTCAAAGCCGTAATCGAGGAAATCACCGATTTTGAGCAGGAACAGGATCGTAATGGTCGACATAATCGAAGGAATCGTGATGGCAAGCGTTTGCTGCCAACGGTTCGCTCCGTCCATTTCCGCCGCCTCATAAAGATCAGGGTTTACACCGGCCAAGGCGGCTAAATAGATGATCGTCCCCCAGCCCACTTCCTTCCAGATCCCGGAGCCCACGAGTATGGTCCGAATCATGGAGTTTTCCGCCAGGAAATAGATCGGCTCAAATCCAAGCCACACCAGCGCATGGTTCACGACGCCCGTCGATGGAGAGAAAATACCAACGGCAATTCCGCTGATGATAACCCAAGATAAGAAATGCGGCATGTAGATAACGGTTTGTACAATTTTTTTGTACACCGCGATACGAACCTCATTCAGCAGCAGCGCTACGATAATCGGTGCCGGAAAGGCAAACAGCAGCTCCATCCCGCCGAGTATGACCGTATTTTTCAAAATCCGCAGGAAGTCCGCATGCTGGAACATTCTTTCAAAATGCTTTAACCCTACCCACGGGCTGCCCCATACCCCTTTAAAAATGTTGTAATCCTTGAAGGCAATGAAGGACCCCGCCAGCGGAATGTACTTAAAAATCAAATAGTACAAAATCCCCGGTAATGTGATGAAATAAAGCGCTTTATACTTCCACATGAATCTGAATACGCTGCTATTCTGACTTCGGATGCTTACCTTGTCAGCCGCGCTCACTTTGGCTCCTGCCATGACTCTCACCCTTTTCCTCTTGTCGTAGTTGATGGTTGTTTGTAGTAGTGTTTTACCGTATCTTTATAGTAGACTTTGGCTGTGAAACGGACAATGGACTCGTTATCATTGCCCTTGTGTTTTTTTTAGGTTTTGGTATAGTGGGTAAGCATACAGCTTGTCTGAAACAGGAGGCGTTATTTCGATTATGACTTTTCCAGGCTTTACTCAAGACGATTTCGATGTGTTTACTATACCGGGACTGGAGCCTCGAATGGAGGCGCTCATTGCGAACGTGCGTCCCAAGCTTCATCAGCTGGGCGATCTCGTCGGTCCCCATTTGACCGCCCTTTGCGGAGAAGAAATGTTCCCGCACGTCGCCAAGCATGCAAGGCGCACCATCAATCCGCCTAACGATACTTGGGTAGCGTGGGCTCATAATAAGAAAGGCTACAAGGCCCATCCCCATTTTCAAGTAGGCATGTGGTCCACCCACGTGTTCATCCAGTTTGCGCTGATTTACGAAAGCCCGAATAAAGCAAGCTTCGCGGAGAAGCTGGAGCAGCAGTGGAATACGATTCGGACACAGCTTCCGGCACACTATGTATGGTCTTTGGATCATATGCAGCCAGAAGGGATTCGCCATGAAGAAATGACAGAGGAACGCTTCGCGGATCTGGTACGAAAGCTGAAGCACGTGAAAAAATCGGAAGCGCTGTGCGGTCTGACGATTGATCGGCATGATCCCGTGCTGACCGACGGTAAACAATTCCTTAACGTCGTGGAACGTACATTCGAAACCGTACTGCCTTTGTACCGTCTCTCCTTCTGACACGAAAAAAGCCTGCTTCCCTGCATTCTTATGAAGAACGCTTCGGAAGCAGGCTTTTTGAAATTTTAGCTATTCTTCGTGCGGGTGAAGCCGAATTTGTTGATCAGAAACTCGATCAGGTCCTCTTCCTCCACATCGTCACCTTCAAGAAATTCGTTGATCATTCCGATGAATTGGATTTGCGAGTACTCTTTCTCGTTATAAAGCAGCAGGGTATTTCCTGTGCCCTGTTCTTCGATTTCGTAAGTAAACATCGTTCGTCCCCTCCCTTATCTTCTGGAATACAGATGAATGTTGGCCGTATACTCTTTCACCGTCTCTTCAATCGAGGCCAGCCGCTCCTTCAGCTCTCCCTGCTTCGACAGCTGATGCAGGATAACCTGCGTATAGATGCCGCATTTGTCCGAATCCGATTTGCGTATTTGCTCAAAGTCGTTCAAATACACCGGGATATAGAAGCAATCCAGCGTATTCATCGAGTAAACATAATCCTCCTGATGCTGATCGGACCATGCCTTTAATGCATCATAAAGCCCGCTTAGCGTAATCATTCCGAGTCGGAGCGATCTCCGGGTATTCTCGTGAGCCTCTTCCGTGATATGTCCGGCCTCGAGCTGTTTCGTGTTTCTTTCGTCAAATACATAAAGAACGCCGCCCCACTCGGAAGAAAAGCGCAGCCAAAAGTCGAAATCCTCCGCTTTAATGATAATGCGGATCATTTCATTAAAGACAACGTCCGGGTTGTCTGACAAACCTTTTTTCACACTCATTCATCCCTAACTCCTTATCGGCATAAAAGCTGTCCTTCTTTTTATACCACAAATTTGTGCTTGAAGGGAATGAACGATACCTTGCAAATTTCATGTTGTTTTAAGCTTCGCTTCACCTTCCCTTAAGGGCATTTGGATAAGCTAGGTATTGTGGGAGAAATCTAACTATTCCGCACAGAAAGGAAGTGAGTTACGTTGAGACCACCTTATACCAAAACGTTCCTCGTCTCCAGCCTTGCCTTGGCCTTGCTGCTTGGCGGAGGCACACTCTACAGTGCCAAGCACATTGCCCGAGCCGAATCGTCGGAAGCGCCTTCCGCCGTCAGCGGCGCTGTGAAGGACAAAGAGCTGAAGCCGGACCGTGAAGGACGTCAGGAGAAGCTCCCGATTTATGAGGAAGCGGCAACACTGCTTGGCATGGACAAGGAAACGCTGATGAAGCAGCTGAAAAGCGAAACGCTTGTGCAGATTGCGGCAGCCAAAGGCATCAGCGAGACCGACCTCATTGCCAAGCTGCAGGCTGAGCGCACGAAGAAAATCGAGGAAGCGGTTGCTTCAGGCAAGCTGACGGCCGAGAAAGCGGAGAAGCTGAAGGCCCACATGGAAAAGCATTTGAAGTTTATGGTCAACCATCCGGTGCGCAGCGATAAGGCACACCACGGCAAAGCAGGTAAAGGCCGATTCGACGCACTGCCTGCCCCGGAGAAGCTGGCTTCGATCCTCGGCATCACCGAGGAGCAGCTGAAATCCGAGCTCAAGGCGGGGAAATCCATGACCGAAATCGCAGCAAGCAAAGGCATGAGCAAGGAGCAGCTCGTCGCCAAGATCAAGGAAGAGCTGACCCCTTGGATTGAAAAAGCGGTAGACCGCAAGCACGAGAGCAAGCAGAAGTAACTACGAATGCAAAAAGAAAAGGACCTGAGCGGTTAAGCTCAGGTCCTTTCGATGTTAAGCCAGTGTTTGCGCCTTTACACGATCAGCCGCGACAAAACGATATAGAAGGTAAATCGCTGCAACGGATAACACGGCGCCGGTAAGGAACGGCAGGTTGTTGTTATAATCGTAGACACCGGCTCCAAGAAGCGGTCCCAGTATACGACCCAAGCTGTCCATTGACGAATTGAGACCGGAAGCCGTCCCCTGGCCTACCGTCGTCTTCTGTGTAATCAGCGACGTTACGCACGGGCGGATCAACGCATTCCCTGCACCGAAGATGCTTAAATATACCGTCGCGGTGAACAAGCTGTCGGACAGCAGGATCAGCCCGAAACCGACGGCTGACAGCAGCAGGCCGATTACGATGACCCGCTCCTCGCGCCCCTTCTTAATGAAGCGCCGAACGATGCCTCCTTGTACAAGGGCTCCTACCACACCGCAGATGGCAAACATAATGCCCAGCTGCGCCGCATCCGCCCCGATCTTATCCCTCTGAAACAAGAGTAAGGTCGCCTCAAGTCCTGCCAGCGAGAACGTAACGAAGAATGACAGGACATACAAATATTTCACCGAGCCGACGAATCCCGACCAGCGCGACACCTTAGCCTCCTGCGGCTTGCGTCGCTTCTCCTCGCTTAGGGACTCAGGGAGCATAACCAATGCGAACAGGAACGTCCCTAGTGCAATGATGGAGGCGGCGAAGAACGGAATCTGCGTTCCCCACGTGCTGAGGAGCCCCCCTACTGCGGGGCCGAAGATAAAGCCGAGCCCGATCGACATGCCGACAAGCCCCATGCCCTTCGTCCGATTCTCCTCCGTCGTGATATCCGCCACATAAGCAACCGCACAGGTCGTTGCGGCGCCGGAGAACAATCCTCCCAGAATACGTGACACATACATCAGAATTAAATTATCCTGTGCAATGCCGAACAGGAAGAAGCTGACGCTAAAGCCAAGCGCCCCTATGATGATTAGCGGCCGTCTGCCGATCCGATCGGACAAGCCTCCCCAGAACGGGGACATCAGAAACGAAGCAAGCGAATACACCGAAAGCAGCAAACCTAAATGAACGTTTTCCGCGCCAGATCCGGTGACGGCATCGGGCAGAACCGGAATGATGATACCGAAACCAATGAAAATGGTCATCAGCAGCACTGAGATAATGGCCAGCTGTTTTTTCATATAAATTCAAAGCCTCCCAGGCAAAAAAAAGATGGTTCCGTCGCCACAAAACGACTCTCATATCGTATCATATCTTGCTTCATGATGGAAATGGAGCGGAAGCAACCTTAACAAAATGGACATACACCGTCCTGCCGGTTATTTTGCGCCAAATCTTAACAAACTAATTTGGTCAAAGCTCTTGCATCCGTGTCTGTTTTTGCTATACTCATTTTGTTTGCTTAAAAAACAAGCTATTTCCTATAGAAGGGTAGGGATGATAGGTGGATCACAACCGCACTCCCCTGTTTACCGCGCTGAAGGCTCATGCCGAGCGCAATCCCGTTCAATTTCACATTCCAGGACATAAGAAAGGCGTCGGTATGGATCCCGAATACCGGGCTTTTATCGGAGATAATGCGTTATCCATCGACCTGATCAATATTGCGCCGCTGGACGACCTGCATCAGCCCACCGGCGTTATTGAGGAAGCTCAACGTCTCGCGGCGGATGCCTTCGGGGCGGATCATACGTTCTTTTCCGTTCAAGGAACAAGCGGCGCCATTATGACGATGATTTTGACCGTGTGCTCCGAGGGGGATAAAATCATTGTTCCCCGCAATGTGCATAAGTCTGTCATGGCCGCCATCATCTTCGCCGGAGCGAAGCCAGTATTCCTCTCACCGGTGCGCGATGAGAATTTGGGGATCGACCACGGTGTGACGACTCGGTCCGTCAAGCGCGCGCTAGAGCGTCATCCCGATGCCAAGGCCGTGCTCGTGATTAACCCGACTTACTACGGCGTATGTGCGAATCTGAAGGAAATTGTCGACATCGTACACGGCTATAACATCCCTGTCCTTGTCGACGAAGCACACGGTGTCTTAATCCATTTCAGCGATCAGCTCCCGATGTCGGCCATGCAAGCCGGTGCGGATATGGCGGCAACCAGCGTGCATAAGCTGGGCGGCTCGATGACGCAGAGCTCCGTGCTGAATATTCAGGGCAATCTCGTGAGCTATCGCAGAGCCAAGACGATCATCAGTATGCTGACTACGACGTCGACCTCCTATATTCTGCTGGCATCGCTGGACACTGCCCGTCGTCATTTGGCTCTCAACGGCCGGGAGATGGCTGCCCGATCGGTAGAGCTTGCCGAATACGCGCGTCATGAGATCAACCAAATTCCGGGACTGTCCTGCTTCGGCAGGGAGATCCTCGGCAGCGAGGCTACTTATGACCTGGATCCGATGAAGGTGAACATTCACGTGCGCCACCTCGGCATCACCGGTTATGATGTGGAGAACTGGCTGCGGGAGAAGTACAACATCGAGGTTGAACTAAGCGATATGTACAATATCCTTTGTCTGGTTACACCCGGCGATACGAAAGAGAACATCGACACCCTCCTATCTGCTCTTCGCGTGCTGTCGGAGGAAAATTACAATGTTCGCCAGGCCAACGAGCTGGTGATCAAAATCCCGAAAATTCCGCAGCTTACCTTGTCGCCGCGCGATGCCTTCTACGGGGATACCGAGCTCATTCCGTTCAAGGACTCCGCGGACCGAATTATCGCCGAATTCATCTACGTGTATCCTCCGGGAATTCCCATCCTTCTTCCTGGGGAAGTCATCTCGCAGGATTTGATCGACTACATTACCGAGCATATCGAAGTAGGCCTTCCTGTCAAAGGACCGGAGGACCGCAGTATCGAATTTGTGAAGGTCATCGTAGAAACACCGGCAATTTTCTAACGCCAACCGAAAGAACCTTGAAATGCAAGCTACTGGCTTGTTTTCAAGGTTCTTTCGGCATAAGCGTCAGCGGAATTCGTTAGGCATCGCAGCCGCAGGAGCCGGGGTAGCCGTCATTTTGCTGCTGCTCTCTCATATTTTTGCGCATCTCCGCATCGCCCGGCATTTCCGCGACCAGCTTCACCTTTTGCCGCGGGGCTTGGTTCTGACGCTGTTGTTTGCTCATTTTGTTCACCTCCCCAATTCGCCTGCGATTATTGTGCCAAGACGCGGCTCCACGGTATACGAATAGTGAAAAGGGAATAAATCCCCTCGGGCTGTGAAACATTACTGAGTAGGCGAAACCTAGGAGGAATGAATCGATGAACAAACAAGACCCGGCTGCAGAGAGCCTGCAGCAGAATGCCGATGCCGTCGCTTCGCACAAATATGAGGTAAGCGATTATCAGAATGAATCTCCGCTCTCCAAGGGGCTGGCCGAAACCCATGAACAGGTCAGCGACGTTTATGCCGCGGGACTGAGCAGCGGTATCGTGGAGCTCGAGCAGGGCAAGTCGTATCGTATACCGGATGGCGGATATGAAGAGGATCGTCAGCCGGAAGCCCGCCCATAAGCAAGGGGAGGGAGCCGGCACAACGGCGCTAACCCTCCCCTCTCTACTTCATCTTCTCGCATTCCCCTTGCATTCTTCCTCTTCGGATCGGGATCTGTGTATTGTATTTCCATTTTCATAATGCTATGATGTTATAGGTTCTATTATAGGTTATACATACCAGTCCATCCCTTGTAGGCAGGTGCAAAGTCATGGCGCAAAGCGCATACATTAAGTTTGTCGAAGGCTCCGCCGTTCCTTCGTTGACGCTGGAAGAGCTCAAAGCCCAATTGCTTCATTACCAAGAGCAGCTCAAATTAACTGGCAAGCAGCTTGGATGGGATTATGATGACGCCGGATTTCCTTATACAATCGAATCCAAGCCAGAAGGTGAAGGCAAATGGTTTTATCTTCGTGGAACCAACCCGCTCTATAAATATATCGTCCTCGGCATAGGCACCGAAGCTGCCGGTGAATCCGAGAAGCATTTTGTACAAATGGTGCTGCCGGACGAAGCGACCCACGGCGATAAAGCGAAGGGCAACGAGTTCTGCAAATACTTGGCCAAGCTATGGAAGGCAGAGCTGCACTTATTCAACGGTCGAGTCATGTATTATAACCCTCGCAAATAGGTAAGGATGTTCATAAAGATCAGAAGCTTGCTTGTGGAAGCAGGCCGTCTGATCTTTTTTCGTTTACGCATGCCTTCTTTAGAAAAAAGAAGCCCCTCTGCCAGGCAGAAGGGCTTCCGATCTTATTGCTCTTGCTCTTCAACGATTTCGTTGTAGATCGCAACCACGCGATCCCACTCTTCTTCATCCTCGATGCTCGCCAGGAAGGCTTCTCCGTCTTCCTCTTCGATACGGAAAATAACGCCATCCGCCTCGGTATCATTGCGATCGAGCAGCACTGCATAGGCACGATCATTCGCTTCAAAAGTATATACCATCACCATCTCATGCTCGACGCCGTCTTGATCGGTAACGATAAAAATATCGTCTTCGTGATCGTGATCGCAGGAAGCATCATGAATGTGATCGCTCATGGAAAAACCTCATTTCCTTATGTAATGGTCATTCCTACGTATCGTATCACGTTCCGAACGGGCGAGTCAATCGACGGACGCTAAGGCTTGCTCAACAGCCGAAAATTACTCGGATAAGATCTTTTTCTCGGAAACCACGACGTAGTCCCCGCCCTCTTCCAGCTTAATGGAGAATTTCACCGTATAATTGCCCGCTTTGTTAAAGGAGACGGTAAACGGCCATGGGTACCAGAAATTTTCCTTCTGACCTGCAACTACCTTCTCATGAGCCGGAGCGGCGAGCTCCCCTGATGGTGTCTCAATCGAAATCTTGAACGAATGGAAAGGCGTCGTCAAGCTGTCTACTTGGGCGAAAACGGCAAAATCAAGCCGGTCTCCCTTCTTCACTCCACCAAACGGCTGCTTAATGGAGTAGTCATCGTCTACTTTTTTGGCCACAAACATGTGCACATTGGGCTTATGAACGGAAACTGTCTGTGCAGAGCTATCCCATTTTACCAAGGCCTGCAAAGAATCTGACAAAACGCGAACCGGAAATACCGCGCTTCCTTTCATTAGAAAAGCCGGGGCCTCTTCACCGTCAAACGTTTTTTCTTGATTGTTAATTAACAGCCTTGTCTTCGAATACCCTTCATACTCGCCCCACATCGAGCTTGCTGCAACCGAAGCTGCCCCGATGAGCGACAAAGAGAGCACCAATGTTACGATCCGTGGCACTTTCATTTCCTGCTACCTCCATCATGTCTTCGTACTTTGTATCTGCTATTTTATACTCACCCCGGTGGCAAGAGTTGCGCTCATTTCTATAAAAATGAAAATATTTTTCGTGCAAATAACTATATCTTGTGAACCTTCCGTTAGAACGCTGAATTTTGACACAAAATATGCGATACACAAAAGTTATGTCGAATATCCCTTCCTCCACTGACGAGAGCTGCCGTTTTTTGCGCTTCCCCGGGAAATGAAGTGCGGGAAATGCCTTGTTGCCGAACAATTAACAATCGTTTCCTAAAGATCCGTTTATCATTTTTTTGACAAAACGTGTCATATTTATCTTGAATCCATCCTGCGAGGCGTGGTAGATTAATATGGATGCAACTGTCATGTTATTGTCGATTGGAGGATCGTCGTGAGCCTGCAAATTCAAATGATCGGAACGGGAAGTGCATTCAGCAAAAGCTACTACAACAACAACGCATTGGTAAGCAGCAACGGCTACAATCTGCTAATCGACTGCGGCTTTACTGCTCCCCGGGCCCTGTTCGAGCTTAATATCCCAATCCCACAGATCGATGCGGTCTTCATCAGCCATATTCATGCAGACCATATTGGCGGCCTGGAGGAGATGGCGTTTCAGTTAAAATATCGGTATCAACATAAATTGAAGCTCCTTGTACCGGAAGCGTTGCTTGCTCCGTTATGGGAGCATTCCCTGCGCGGAGGCTTGGAGAATCTGGCCGAAGGGATTACGTGTCTTGAGGATTACTTTGACGTTGTTCCCCTTCATGAAGGAAAGCATGAGCTTCACCCGGGACTCGTCATGGAAATTTTCCAGACCGAGCACATTCCCCGGAAAGCAAGCTATTCCGTGATTTTCAACGATTCGGTCTTTTATAGTGCAGACGCGAAGTTTGACTATGAGCTTCTGGTCCGTCTCTCGGATCAACGGGGAATCCGTTACATCCTGCATGACTGTGTACTCGGCGGCTCGGGTGCTGTGCATGCGACGCTTGACGAGCTGCTGACCTTGCCGGAGCATATCCAACGAAAGGTGCTTCTGATGCATTACAGTGACAACATGCCTGAGTATAAAGGCCGAACGGGTAACATGTCATTTATAGAGCAATTCAAGCTTTATACATTTTAAAAGGCGAACGGACGATTCTTCTTGCATCGTCCGTTTCTTTTATCCTTGCCGGCATGCGCCATGCAAGTTTTTTCATTGGACAAGCAGGATTTTCACGGCATGGCACAGAATTCCATAATTAAAATACCGTCATGTCAGGAGTGAAGACCAAGAATGAACTTGCGCTGGATCTTCCTTTTGTATATTGCAATCGTTTGCTTCTTTTCCCTTATCTCTCATCCGTCTTCCGCACAAGCTCCCTATTTAATTGCCTTCAGCTTCATTTATGCATTAAGCCACTTCACGAAGCATGAAGCCTCACCCGTTTTTCGATATATGCAGTACGGCTTGCTCATTGGCTTTCATTATATTAGTGCAACGGATTGGTGTTTGCCGTTGTATTTGGTATATATGGCCCAATCCATCGGAAGAGAACGTAAGATAACCGCTATTACCACCAGCTTTCTCTTGATGATCTTGTTTAGTGCCATAGCCTTTAGTTATCGTCCCGCGAACCTTCCTGAGCTAAGCAATGTCATTTTTATGGTTGCCAGCTGCCTCCTGTTGGCTTTATTATTTCGGAATTACTTGGCGGATATGGAGAAACAGGCTAAGGTATTGACGGATGAGAAGCAGCGGCTCACTACACATGATGCTTTGACCGGCCTTTACAATTATGAAGAATTTCATCGTCAGGTCGAGAAGCTGGTGGAAGCGAACCGGACCATCGCCATTACGCTCCTGGACTGCAAGGACTTGAAGTCATTGAATACAACGAACGGCTTTCAAGGGGTAAACAATATACTCCGTCAGGTAGGTCAGCTCCTTCGGATTATGTTTCCTGAAGCGCTCCTTGTTGCGCGGTACGGCGGGGACGAATTCGCCATTGTTTTGGAATCGGGCGATATGCAGCATACGCTGAATACCACCACGCAGCTGCTTGCTTCCGAATTTCCGAAGCTTACGGGTATAGAGATCAATTTTGGTATCGCTTTCTATCCGTTTGACGGCTATACGAAGGACGATTTGATCTTCGTCGCTGAGAAATCGCTGTATACCATGAAACGGGAGAGCTGGCTGAAACGCGAGGAGCATATGCTTCGTTCCGAGAAGCTGCGTGTCGTTGGGGAGCTGGCCTCCGGGATGGCTCATGAAATTCGTAATCCCCTAACTACAATTAAGGGATTTTTGCAGCTTTCCAAGGCAAGTCAGTACAATATTGAACCATGGTACGAGTTGATTATGGATGAAATTAATCGAATGAGCATGCTCACTGGAGAGTTTTTGCAATTTTCCAAGCCGCATACCAGTAAATACAAAGCGCTTTCTATCCAGGTATGCGTTGAGCGGGTGATCTCTCTCTTGGATTCCGAGTCAGCAAGGCTTGGCCATCGTATTCTCTTTGATCGCCCCAATGAGCCTGTACTTATGATGATGGATCAGGATAAAATACTCCAGTTGCTGCTCAATCTCGTAAAAAATGCGTTTGAGGCCATGCCGGAGCAAGGCCTCGTACACATCCGGTTGACCCACAACGGAGCCCAAGCCGTTCTTGAAATAACGGATACTGGAAAAGGGATCCCCAAGGATGAGCTTGATCAAATTTTTCTTCCGTTTTATACGACAAAAGACAGCGGAACCGGACTTGGCTTATCGATCTGCCACAAAATCATCCAGGATCACGAGGGTACCATCGAGGTGGAAAGTATTGCAGGCGAGGGCACCAAATTTACCATTTCCGTCCCCGTCGTAACAGCCGAAGAACCTATCGGAGTTTAGAGGACCTTCTTGAACGACTTCTTTTCGGTTCGATAATAAAGCTTATCGCACCTAGAAGCATACCCAGCAAGGCTCCTCCTGCCACCTCCTCGGGTACATGCCCGAGCCTTTCTTCGAGCTCCCTCTCCCGTTTCGTATGTAGCATTGACGGGTGCCGGCGGCTTAACTCTCCCACTTCTTCCTCCAGATCGTTCACCTGCATAGCGATAAGCCCGGCATGCCGACGTATACCCATGGCGTCATACATGACGATGAGACCGAGCATCGTTGACAATGCAAAGGGTATGGACGCTATCCCCTTCTTAAGGCCAATGTAAGTGGCAAGCGAAGCTACCCCGGCGGAGTGCGAGCTGGGCATCCCTCCGGTGGTCCATAATTCCTTCCAATCCCAACGCCCATTCCGATAGCGCGCAGTAGGTATTTTCAGCGCTTGGGCGATACCAATACTAGCCAGAGACGTCAATAACGCTCGGTTCATCCCTAATCACCTCATCTATAGAATGAAATGGGGAAGGGCATTGTATACTTGGGGATTCATTCCTGTAGCTTAAGCACAAGTATACCCTCATAAGAGAAGGCTACCCTAGACAGCGAACCAATGTTCATGATTGTGACGAACAAATCGCTTGTTGATGTGATTCATATCACATCTTCCTGCCTTTGGATTCGGTAAGGTAGAAGCAATAAGTTAGATTTCGCACGATCAGTTCATTCCCGAAGGGGGTACGCAACAATGCATGAACAACATAGTCATGAGGTAACAACTCAGGTGAGTAATACAGAATGCTTCTCTGAGGGAAGCTTGGAGAAGCTTGCCGGCATCATGTACGAAACGAAAGTAGCGGCTGGGGCTTATTTATTTTGGGAAGGCGATGCTGCGGATAAGCTGTATTTTTTGAAGCAAGGGCGAGTGAAAATCACAAAGAGCAACGATGAGGGGAAAGGCTTTATTCTCTACTTGCATAACGCGGGAGATTTGTTCGGACAAGTGGACCCTTTTCATAATTCGGTTCACAGCTTCAATGCAGAGGTGATGGAAGAAGCAATTATCGGGGTGATCCAACAAAAGGACCTTGAGGTCCTTCTCTGGCAGCATGGCGAGCTGGCTGTAGAATTTATGAAATGGATGGGATTAATTCACCGCCTGACGCAAACTAAGTTCCGGGACCTTATGATGTTCGGTAAGCCCGGTGCTCTCTGCTCGACCCTCATCCGTCTTTGTAATTCTTACGGTGAAACAACGGTTGAAGGCATCGTGATTACCAAGAAGCTGACCAATAGCGAGCTGGCCGACATGATCGGCGCAACCCGCGAAAGCGTCAACCGGATGCTTAGCGATTTACGCAAGCAGGACATCATTTCCATCGAGAACAATCAGATTATTGTAAAAAAGCTAGATTATCTACAGGACATTTGCCATTGTGAGAATTGTCCCAAAGATATGTGCCGCATTTAGAGCCGGACCAGCATCGAGATCGGAAAGCTGGCTTCCGGCTCGTTGTCCATGCTGCCCCATGCATATATTCCGTTAATATATTTAAGTTCAAACAGAGTCTGCACCCCATCCACTTTGTATACTCCTGGCGTAAAATCGGCGGGGTCCAAGGTGTAGGCCTTCGCCGTGACATATTTACTTTGTAGCACGTTTTTCTGGCTTGGAAACTCCGCTTTCTCCATAGCGCCGCTGAGCTCTCTCAACTCCGCTTCCAGCTCCTCTCTGGACATTTGACTGTATAGCTTTTTCATCGTGTCTCCCCCTTCGAAACGTGTAATTTTGTCGATCTTCACCTGTAGATAAAATCACTTTATTCCCGCTTTTTGTCACCTTCTGATGGAATTTATTTCTAGTTAAATCAAGGCGATTCCATTATAATGAATGATAGAATATGCAATGAGGAGGCCATGAGCCATGCGTACGGAGTTATCGATCAACGATAGGAAAATTCCCGTCAGCTTCATCTCCAGTGACCAGAAAGCAATTCCTCAGCTGCTGAATTTACTCAATAAGAATCGAATGAAGAATACGAATATGACATCCTCACCGACACTGGACATCGAAAGGATTGAAATTATCGGCAATCAAGCCGTGCTGCATTCCCATCACAGCGAGAAAGTCATTGAACTCCCGCTCTATTGAGCGGTTTTTTATCGCTTAGGACTTGTTGTACGTTTGACTTAAGCCTTAGAACAATGTGACATTCCTTACGAAGAAACCCTTCTCTTAAATCGCAGTCGATCAGCCTTGAAGGGCACAATAGAAGGTTTTCTTATGAGCACGAAATGCCTTGCACAGACTAAGATTCAAGGTTATTATGAGACACATAAAGGAATGAATACCATATCGCAAAGGATTTGTCATTTATGACCAATGATAACAAACGCGGCTTTTATCGTTTGCAATTTATTCATCCCCTCCTGGCCGATGCCAAGCTCATTGGTTTTGATGGATTGGAGCTTGATTACAAAATGGTAAAAGCCGCCCTCTTGGATCTAAGTGCAGGCGGCGCACGCTTCTATACGGATGCTCCGTTTCCGGATGAGGGCAATCTGCTGGTGGAGCTAAGGTTCATGGCGCTTGGCAAGGAGTTTCGGCTGCTCGGTCTCGTCGTGCGTACGATCCGCCCCGTGGAAGAACATTATGAGTATTGCGTCCAGTTTTCCCTCGACGAAGCGGATACGGCCGCATTAACGAGTATAGTCAATCAAATGTCCATCAAACTTAGGAAGACTCCCGTGCTTTCCAATTGCAGCTTCGCTACGGAAGAAGAGCTTCTTGCTTTCATGCCCCTACGCTCTCACTCGTCCTGACAGCCCTGCAACGAGATAAGACTTCCCTGACTCTGTATGCCATACCCAGCTCTTGAATAGCTGCTGTTCAGGCTTTAGCTTATCGAACAAATCTTTGAGGCCTATCACGGCCGATTCGATCCCATACTTGCCGAAGGCTTGGAAGAGGAACCTCACCCGTTCGTTATCGTTGCTCAGTTGATTAAGCTGGTCCAGCAAATCCTTCTTGGACTCGTCCAGCAGAATAATATCCGTCCAGGCTGCCACGCGGCCCTCCGGCTTTACGAGCGATATAAGCAGGGTATTGTAATCCGCCACCACGTTGTTCCTTAAGAAGCCCAAAGCCTCGACGATTTGTGCTGTGTCCGCCTCATTATATAAATGCATGTACTCGGCCAATTGCGATAACGCGTGTAAATAAAATAATTGCGTATGCACTCCGGAAGAAACGACTAGATTGAAGGACTTCTTCATATGAGGCAGCGCTTCTTCCCGTTTCACCAGAAACGCCTGGTCGCGCAGCCAACCTGCTAGCTCTCCCGCCGGTATGCCTGCCTGCAGCTTCTCTTCATAGTCTTGATAAAAGCCTAACTGGTCCAGGCAAGTATAGTCCACATGAGCAAGCGATTTGAACTTGGGTGAGGTGAACCCGCCTGTTGCTTCCATGAACTCCTCGATCGCATTCGCTTCTGTGTCGAGCACCGTGAGCTGGCTGAAACGTGAAGCAAGCTCCGGCAGATCCACATCTCCATGGTTCCCTGCACCAAGCACCGCCGCTTTATCGAAAGAGCTAAGCTGAGCGGTCGTATCCTCCAGCAGCTTGCGAACATGATACCGGTGAGTGCCCCACTCCTGCTCGCCCCAGTCCAGCTTGTCCTCACTCACCTCGGTTAAGCCACTACTGACCCCCGGAAAATCCTTCATAAGTCCCCTTCTTTCCAAGTGATTTTCTGTTGGTGACATTATATCATAATGTGCAGCTTTCGTGTCGACAGAGTCAGTTGGAGGACAAGATCCTTAATTTTTCAAAAAAAGTGTTGACTTTGTTGTCCAGGCTTGGTAATATAACACTTGTCGCTAAACAAAATACATCGAGACCTGTTAGCTCAGCTGGGAGAGCACCATCTTGACAGGGTGGGGGTCAGTGGTTCGAGCCCACTACAGGTCATACAAGAACAGCAACCGTGATCCTTCATAGGACACGGTTTTTCTCTTTTTTTTCACTGCCTGTTTAGTTTCCTTCTTGTCTGCTCTAACCTGATCCAAGGCTTAGAGGCGTATCAAGTGAACGTTTTGAATCTTCAAACACATTTTCGACTAATAGTTATTCCCAATAAAATTCTCATTACATTACACAACAAAATCAAAAGAACACCTCTGAATGTAGGAGGTGTTCAGAATATCGTTTATGTAGTTACAACAATAGCTACTAAATAATCTTATTCACTTGCTTCTTCTTCAGAAGCCTCCTGAACAGCCTCAACAACATCATCCTCATTCGAACCCTCGGAAACCTCTTCTACTACCTCAGCAGCTTCTTCAACCTCGTCAGCCAGCAATTCCTGATTTTCCTCTTGGCTCATATTTGATACCTCCTAATGGTTGATGTACATAATATACCATTAGGACGTTGCAAATTATGTAATTATATGGAGTTATATTTATCAAATATTGGTCAACAAAAGCCAAGTGACTAGAATGGTTAACCTTATTAATTCATTTATAATTTACATTGCCGTGTCGGTGTTGGCCTAATGGATGTACAAAATTGTGTTGTTTGCCGTTAAACAAATGCCGTATAGGTTAAAACCTATACAATAGAATACATACTGCATATGATGTGCGTAGAAAGCGAAAAGGAGGGATTCGCACATGAGTTGTGTTAAAGGATATGGAGGTTCATCCACAACAATTGTTCTGGTTCTTTACATTCTGTTGGTTATCATTTTGTCCGCAGGTTTCTTTATCTAATACTAATGCTGATAAAGTCAACGAAACAGAGCCTTTAATTTGCAAGGCTCTGCTTTTTATGTTTCTGGCCCCCTTCCCATTAAAGCGGAAGCCGCTCTATGCAACCAATCCGAACTGGACATATTTTTGTCGGGTGTAAATCCGACCTTTTTTACATACAAATTGTCGGGTATAGTGAAAGTATTGCTGCTACAATGACCCTATGGACGGTGAGACGCATGGATTTACTGAGAGCTATGAATAATGCCATTGCCTACGTGGAGGACAATCTTGAGGAAGCGGTGGACTTTGCCCAAGTAGCGCGCCTTGCGCATTGCTCCGAGCATCATTTCAGAAAGATGTTTTACTACCTGGCCGGTATAACCTTGGTGGAGTATATACGAAGGAGACGGCTGACACTAGCGGGCTTCGAGCTGCTGACCGATCAAGCCAAAGTGATTGATATTGCATTAAAATACGGTTATCAATCTCCCGACTCGTTCACTAAGGCCTTTCATAAGCTGCACGGTATGAATCCTTCCGAGGTGCGTAAATCCGGACATTCCTTAAAAGCGTATCCCCGCATGTCGCTTCAATTAACGATTCAAGGAGGAACGGAAATGAACTATCGCATTGTAGAGAAAGAGTCATTTCGTATCGTGGGATTGAAAAAAAGAGTGCCGATCATTTTTCATGGGGTTAACCCGGAAATCGCCGCTATGTGGAAAAGCTTGGACTTGGAATTGATTCAAAGACTTAAGTCGCTTTCCAATATCGAGCCCTCAGGACTGATCAGCGCTTCCGTCAATTTTTCCGAAGGAAGAATGGAAGAAAACGGAGAACTGGATCATTATATTGGTGCGGCTACGAGTGAACCGGCTCCAAGCGATCTCGCTCAGCTGGAAGTACCGGCCTTGACCTGGGCCGTGTTCAATGCCGTAGGCCCTTTTCCTGACACACTGCAGAGCATTTGGGGACGTATTTATTCGGAATGGTTCCCATCCTCGATATATGAACAAGCTGAAGGCCCGGAAATCTTGTGGAATAAGGACAAGGACACGACTTCACCTACGTTTACAAGTGAAATTTGGATTCCAGTAACGAAAAAATAAGTGCAACACAAGTTATCAAGAGATGCATACCTTCGACCCTGTCCAAGGCAGGTTATTGGGATGCATCTTTTTCCATTGGACAAATACTGTAATCATTTCCGCGCCCATACGAAGATCGATTACACTTTGTGTGAGCATTCCCAAGAAATCTGTGATACTATATAGAGTAAGCGGCCCATTATATGGGAATGATGGAATATAGATCATGTAAAGGAGCTAATGTTCTATGGACATCTTCAGCCTTGCCCTTCACTTATTGCCTCTAGCCTTCTTCGCGGCGCTTGTACAGGAGCTGGTCAGTAGGGGATCCAAAAATATCAATGAACACAAGAAAAAGGATTAGAGCATGAAAGCCGCTCTACCTACTTGAAGATGCCTACAGTATGATCATCAATAATAATCTCGATCTTCATCACATCTTCAAATGGAATCCACGTATACTCTTCCTTGTTCTCTACCCTGATGTTTCTTAGCTGCTTATCAAGCTGCGTAATCTTGCCTTGAAACGTCTGCAGCTGTGAATCTCCCCAAACGGAAATGATCGCCTCTCTCTCCGTGAACATAGCAACACCAAGACTCCGAATTAGCGATTCTTTCGCCTCCTCCGTTCTTAGCTGTTTCGTTCTTTGCGAAGGTAAGTATGCATGTATTGTAACCGGCACCAAACAGATCACCCCAATATCGAACATTTGTTCCCATATTAACAAAGTACGGACCTGATTGCAAGTTATCGCTCCTCCAATGACATTGCCAAGCGCAAAAAAGGCGCCCCGAGGTTAACGGAAGGCACCTGAATCGTATTCTCAAAGCTCTACATTCCCATCAAATACTGCCCTTCTGTCTTATCTAAACCAAGATATTCCAGAAATCGTACAAGCTCCTGTTCCCAGAATTGCCAGGTATGGCCGTGACCTTCCGCTTCATGATAGTGGTACTTGTATGGATTGCCCTCCAACGAAAGGAAAAAATCTCTCAACAGCAGGTTTAAATCAAGCCAAGGGTCCAAGCTGCCGCAGCCATGATATACGCGGGCAACGGACTTGCCTATCTTCAGCCCCTCACGTCCCAGATGCTTCAAGTCATTCTCCGTTCCCTTAAAGTCCCCTTCACCGAAGAGCATGATCCGATCCTTGGCACGCTGGGAGCCATCGTTTACGAATTCGATATCGGACTTGTCTCCCGCCGAAAATGCACCAATGGCGCCAAACAGGTCGGGACGAGCCAATCCTACCCTTAGACAGCCGTAACCCCCGTTAGAATATCCGGAAATATAATTATCCTCACGCGCAGGCGAAAGCCGCGGCAGCATATGCCGAATAATTCGCGGCAGCTCCTCGCTCAGATAAGTGAAATAACGTCCTCCATGCACCATATCGGTATAACATGACTGAAATGCTCCGGGCATAATCACAGCGAGTCCATACTCCATGGCAATTCGTTCAATGCTGCTCATTCGCTGCCAAGCCGTGTGATCGCCGGAGCCGCCGTGAAGCAGCCAAAGCACCTTCAGCCTTCCGTCCCCCGCATAGGGCTGCTTCTCCTGAGGAACAATGATGCTCACGTCCATCTCGGTCCCTAAGACCTCAGAGTACAGCTGGGTCTGGATGTATGCCATGCCATCTCCTCCTATTCACTGCGCTGCTTCCGCTCGGATAGCCATGTTACAAACTGCTCCAGCTCCTTGTCCCAATCCGCCCAGTTCCCTTTACCGTGATCCGTCCGGAAAATGAACGGTTGTTCAAGCTCCTTCATTAGCTTACAGAATTTCTCATTGTTATTGTAATTCGGACTTTCGATACTGCAGCTTACATACATTTCGGTTTTTGGCTTGTCCGACTCAGCAATCCGTTTCACGGCGGCGTTCAGGTCATTTGTACTGCCCGCTGCGAGCTCCCTTTCACCGAAAACATCCATCGCATGTCTTGGGTCCATGGAATCGTATGCTGCAAGTACATCCAGTGTACCACTGAAGGATCCCGCTGCTGCGAATGTGCTTGAAGCAAGCAAGCCTGCCTTGACCGCGCCATAGCCACCTGCACCGGCTCCGGCGATATAGCGTCCATCTCGATGGGCCGCAAGCGGGAAGGTCCTTTCACAAAGCGCCGGCAGCTCCTCTGTAATAAAGCGGAAGTAATCGCGCCCGAAAGCCATATTCGTATACCAGCCCAGATGTCCGGCCGGCATTATTACGGCAAGCGGAAGCCTCTCTGCATATCTTTCCACCCCGGAACGTCTCAGCCAAGCGCTATGTCCGTCTCCCATATCATGCAGCAGATACAATGTCTCATAGGCACCGCTTCCCTGCTCGGGAAGCAACACATCCATGGCTACGGGCAACCGCAGTGCTTCCGAGTAGTAATTTATTTTTAGCCAAGCCATACGGTCATCTCCCTTCAAAAGCGAATTCACACTATGTATCACTTTCTACTTGAAAATCACAACTGATTTAAGGATACTTGTTGTAGTAAGTATCACTCAACATATCCATGCTTCTTTTTCAATACTTGTTGTGGGTAAAGAGTAAGTGGCAGGGTTGTCCTCCCAAGTCTTAGATCATTCTTTGCTAGATTCTTATTATCATCTCAACACGGGAGAGGTCGAATTGAACCACAATCGTTTGCTATCGGATTCTGAGGAACTGCGGGCGCGTACCAACCAGCTAAAAAAGCAGCATGAGAAAGCTGCTAAACTATGTTAGCAGCAACCGCAGACGTTTAGAATCGCTCAGCACCAGATAAAAAGAAACAAGGCGGTTTTCCATTCCCTCAAGCATCAGCTAACCGATTTGATTCTTCCCCCGGAAGATAATAATTCTTATTGAGTCTCACTCTCGCAGCGCCTCTCTCAACTTGCTTGACATCACCGGATTCGAACGTTGAAGAGAGGCGGCTCGCAGCCTTGCATTCTCTTCCTTCAATCGTTCCACCTCCGCTTCAAGCTTAGCAACACGATCGAGCGCTTGTTGCAGCGGTTCTCGAATCTGCTCCTCCATGGTAAGTACACCTGCTTTCTATTCTTGCTATACTTCTGATTATATCACGGCTCTATGCCCATTTCCCCCCAAAAAAAGAAGACCACCGAAGTGCACTATGTACACGCAGCAGTCTATTGTTTGTCGGCGAATCCTATGCAGGGCTGACCCGTTGTTCGCAGAACGACCGCAGAGGGAAGCTCTCTAGTTTTAATTCCGTAGCTTCGGCATCCCCTTGGGAAGCTTGGGTCCCAGGTTACATAGAAGTACTTGCATTGAAAACAATTGATCCTTACATTCTTGTCGTTAGCGGCGTTTGGCTTTACGTTCATGCCCGAGTTGATTGGAAAAATTCGATCCACTCGCCATCCGGTCCATGAAAGAAAAAGTATCGACTGCCATTCGGAAGGGTCGTAATTTCCGAATCGATCAGCTTCATATCGGCAAGCGACTGAATTCGTGTCCATTCCTCTTCGATATCGTCCACCGTAAAGGCAATGTGATGCACCTTCCCCTCCTGCGGAAGCCCTTCGTTGTAGCCGTATATTAACTCCAGCTCCGTCTCGTTCGTCTCGTTAAAGCCCATAAAAGCAAGCTTAATGACGCCGTTCGTATGGTCCAGCATGCCTCTCAGCTCAAGTCCCACGACCTCCCGGTAAAATGCAACCGACTTGTCCATATCGCTAACCATAATACCGACGTGTTCGATTTTTTTGCGAGCCAATGGGGAAACCTCCTTATATCCATTCACATTTGGTATAATAATCTAGATCAGTTTATCAGTTCTTGAGGCTGGTGACAACGCTGTTCAGCAGCAACAGACTTACCATAATTCGATCCCGTTAGGAGGAAACCATCTTGATTCAAGTACACCCTGCAGACCAACGCTACAGCGCCGACCACGGCTGGCTCAAAAGTAACTTCAGCTTCTCCTTCGCCGATTACTACGATCCGAATAATACGGAATTTGGCCCGCTTCGCGTACTGAACGACGATATCGTCGCACCCCAACGAGGCTTTGGTGCTCATCCTCACCGCGAGATGGAGATCGTTTCCATCGTGCTTCGAGGAGAACTGAAGCATGAGGACAGCACAGGACATTCCGCCGTCACTACCTTCGGTGGTGTACAACGCATGACGGCCGGTACAGGAATTATCCATTCGGAGGTTAATCCCGGAGACGTCGAGGTAGCTTTCCTTCAGCTTTGGTTTACCCCGGATACACGAGGACTTGAGCCCTCTTATGAGACCACACAATATGAACCTGCTCAGCTGACGAACCGGCTTCTTCCTATCGTAGCCAAATCGGGAGGAAACGGAATCGCGTCAATCCATCAGGATTTGACACTTTATTTGTCCAAGCTGGAGGCGGGGAAAGCACTGACCTTCACACAGCCCGAAGGGAGACGTATTTATGTTCACGTGCTGGAGGGAGATCTGCAGCTTAACGATTCCACGAGCTTAAAGACAAGAGACGCAGCCCGGATTACCCAAACCCCGGAGCTGACTCTTCATTCTGCAGAAGGCGCCTTCTTCATGCTGATTGACCTGCCCTAACGGTATCTGCCCCTGGAGTGGATACAAGCCCTTTATCCGCCCTAGGGGCTTCTTCATGCAAAAAAATCCCTCCAGTTAGCTGGAAGGAGTTATATAGGGCGTTTGCCCTTAAGAAGCTGGCGAATATTTAAGACTCGCGCCTCGGCTCGAACAATATCCAACGATCCGATCTGAAGCAACGAGGAGTTCGTAACCGAGAACACCCTCACCCGATTTACTTTGATAAAAGGGTTCGTATCCCGTACTTCCATCGTTACCTCATCCTCCGGCACTACCTGCGGAATCGGGCGAGTGAAAGTCCTATAATCGCTGAACGCACCCTCTTTTCCAAAAAAGGTAGGCAGCTCCCTTTGAACCGCTAAAGCTTTGTTGACCGGGAGGAAAGCCTTCATGTCACCGACGAACAGCACTCCCGCGGAATCGACGCCGATCACTTTCACTTCATTGACTACAGAGGTCCTAGGTTTACGGTAGGTCATCGCTTCCCCGTCTCGGGAGCAAGGGGAACAAGGGGGCCGATAATTAGTGACTCCGGAGGAGTATCAAAAACGGAAGACAGCGTAATATTTTGTGCATCCCCAATCAGCAATAAGGAGGAACTGGCCACGCCGACAACTTGAATATTACCCACACTTATTTCCTTATTCTCTACCTGCAGAATCATCCGTGTCCTTCCCCTTTCCAGCCTTGTTTCGGAAATATTGTTCAATTCCTATTCGAATATCATGGACGACCTTATCCGTTACCATCTGTTCCTTGTCAGGGGGAAGCATCCCCGTTTTGTTATCCTTCATCAGCTGGGTATAAGCATCGATACGTTCCCCAATCTGACCTCGCAAATCAGCCAGCATCTGATCCTGCATATCTTCCTCAAGAGGACTGTCGTATTCCTCCGCCCTCCTCTGCAGCTCACCTGGTCCCTCCCGCTCCAAATACGATAGGACTGCGCCATGAATCCTCTGAAATCCTTCGGAAATGGCCGTATTATTCACGACTTCCTTCCCGCCCACCGTCAGATCGTCAAGCGACTTATCGGATAACCCTGAAGGCGATATTCCTACGTTTAAAGTGCCCTCCAGCTTATCTACCTTCAGTTGATCGAAGGTGTATTCGATTTTCTCAATTGTAATACCGCGCTGCTTTCGAAGAGCCTCCACTTCCTTGTCTAGCATGGTCACTTTTTGCTCCAGTTCCCGAATCCGCTCGGTTTGCCATTGCAAGTACGCCTGCAGCTGTTGAAAATATGCGTGGATATCGGCTGGTTGCATGCTTTTCCTCCGTCTTACGGTGTTACCGACGGCAGGGGAACGAGCGGTGAAGGAAACTCCTGCACCCCCGCTTCAGGAGCCGGGCCGGTAAAACCGCCTGTATTATATAGATTGGATAGCGCTCGAATCGCCCCTGTCGTACCGATTTGCAGTACGGACGAATTGTTAAGTGCGTCTACCTTTAGCTGATGAATACAGATGCTCTGATGGACCACAATCGACATGTTCTAGATCCCACCTACCTTGTTCACAGAAACGGGATTGGAATCAAAAATATCACGGTCATTCGTATTAGTATTGCTGTACCAGTTCATGACGCGCAAGTAATCCCCCGTATTGAACGAACCCGCTCCTGCGAACGTCTTGGCAGAGCTTTGCGGGGCAAGCTGAAGAGAATCGCCGATTTGAACAATCGAACTGGGACCAACACTTACAATCTTAATACTTCCTACGATAGCCGGCATAGCAAACACCCTTACATTCTATGACATCGTGTGTATGTTGTTTTATGTATATGTTTGTTGAGGTAGGAGTATGTGCTCCTTACTGAAACTGTGCCTGAGACATTCATGCTTTTCTCTTAGAGTACATATATTTATGCCGAGGAGTGATGCATATGGCGGACGGAAACAAGAGTAACGGGAATCCTTACGGAACCTTTGATTGGAAGCAATTCGAGCAATTTTTCGGAGGAAAGCTCCCCTTCGCGCCCGGCGGATCCGGCAAGGGAGAGGGGCTTGCCTGGATACAGGAATATGTTCAAGATGTTATGAAGCAGGCTTTGCCGAGTGTAAACAATGCTACCGAGCGTGTCAAGAACCATCTGCACACGGAAACCTTCGAGACGCACAACAACGTGATTGTTAAGATACACGTTCCCGACCGGGATCAAGCCCGTAAAATTCGTGTAGGCTTAAGCGTGAATGCCGTTCGTCTGACCGGTTTACCGGATAGAAAGGAGCAAACGATCCGGTTGAACCGGTTGATTTATCCCGATAGCTGCAAAGCCGTGTATCGGGACGGAATCATTCAATTGCATATGCGCAAGCATCTGGGGGATCATACTTTTCGTGACATTGATGTAAGGTTTTATTGAGAAGAAAAAACGCACGCTCCCTTACGGGAGACGTGCGTTAATTATTGCCTGCATTGTTCGAGTCAAAGGCATCCGGATCAATGGTATTGGTCATACTGAATACCGATAGAATGGTCATGAAGTCACCTGTATTTCCCCCGCCGGCACCTGAGTAACCCTTATCTGTGCTTTTGGGCGTTATTTGCAGCACATCCCCAAACGTCACTTCACCGGAAGCATCCACAAACTTGATCGGAGCCAAAATGATAGACGGCATAGGCGTCTCCTCCCTGCTCTTGCACTAATGAATTATATATATGCAGGCACCGGCCCAATTGATCACTTCTATAGAAAGTAAAATCCCGAGAAAGTAAAAAATCCTGCTCAGCGCTGCTCAAGCGAGCGCTTCACAGGATTCTCTGTGTTGATGCCGAAGACCGGGGTCGAACCGGTACGGTAGTCACCTACCGCAGGATTTTAAGTCCTGTGCGTCTGCCTATTCCGCCACTCCGGCATTTTCATGTGGTGGGCCCTGAGGGACTCGAACCCCCGACCAATCGGTTATGAGCCGACCGCTCTAACCAACTGAGCTAAGGGCCCTAATGCTTTGGTTGCGGGGGCAGGATTTGAACCTGCGGCCTTCGGGTTATGAGCCCGACGAGCTACCGGGCTGCTCCACCCCGCGTTGGTTAGCTTTCGTTCGCAAATGGCGACAAAACTAAATATACACGATTGTGGAGTCGATAGTCAAGATTTTTTTACAATAAATATCTTACACCGAATCGGCCTTTTTTGGATTTGTAAACCTGAACCTCCGCCGGACACTCATAGCCGTATATCCACCAGTCTTCCTCCATGCGCTTCGCGAGACACCCGGCTTGAAATTTGCTTTCATATAGCTTACTCCAATAAACCCAGCTCATTGTTCTTCACTCCGTATCAGAAATGGGATTAAGGTCGTTACTTAGCATAACCCAAAAAGAGCCTCCTTATTTTTAAGAGGCTCTCTCCAGTATTTAACTGCGCTCCGACTCATCCCTCTGATGATGTGCGATTCGGCTTGCAGCAGATGCTGCAATGCTGGCTACCAGGTCGTCCAGAAAGGTGTTTACCCTACTGCCTGCCTTCGTGTCCAGCTTCTTTATCATTCCGATCTTCTGTTTATCCAAATGTCCGAAGGTGGTTACGCCAATGCTTCCATAGCTGAACACAGAGCCAAGCGCTAAAGTTTCATCACAGCCAAACAAGCCTTCATCCGATTCGATGATCGATTGGATCGGCTCTGACAGTAAGCCCCTTTCCGCCAAAACATCCAGTTCGATGCCTACCAAGATGGCATGCTGCAATTCTCTCTTTTGCAATACGGCATGAACCGCATCGATACATACATCCATGGTTAATGTGGGATGATAAGGTAGCTGCATTTCGCGAACGATCCAAGCTACTTCTTCCAGAGCCACTCCGCGTTCCTGGAGCTTCCGAAGAGCAGCGTCCTTTACCTCATCGCTGTGCACTTGTCTTCTCATCAGCACCGCCCCTTAACAGAAGGTAAAAGAAATACCCTTTATTTTATTGTATGGAGTCAGTACTTGCCATGTGTATATTTTCTAGAAGCATAGCAACAATCGCCCCGACACGCTATAATGAAGTATGGGCGAATATTGCCCTGATGAGGTCGATAAGGAGGGATTGTATGTTGTACGGACTTGCCGTATTTCCATCTTCCGAAATCCAGGAATTCGCTGATCGTTACCGAAAGCGATACGATACCCATTACTCCATCATAAAGCCTCACTTGACCCTCCGGGAAAAGGAGCTCATCTCCGAGGAGCAGCTGGAGAAAGGCATTTCCTATTTGACGGAAGCGTCCAAGAAGCTGGAGCCTTTTATATTGCATTTTAATCGGTTCTCTACCTTTTATCCGGCAAACAATGTCATTTATATGGCGCTGGCGGACCCCGAGCCGATGCAGAAAGCGTATGAGGTGTTGTGCAGCGGTGTGCTTCAGGAACAGGCCAAACCGTATGCTTTTACTCCTCATCTGACGATAGCCCAAGAGCTGGGAGACGATGAACTGCACGATGTCCTGTCCAGCGTCCGTAAGCAACCTGTCGATTTCCGCTGCACGGTGAACCGCGTTGTTCTGCTGAGGCAAACCGAAAACGGCATTTGGCAATCGGTTCAAGAGTTTCCCCTTGGGGGAAGCGGCGAGTAAATTGTTATGGCAAAACCCCCGACTCCTTCATTAAGAGAGTCGGGGGTTTGTTGTATTGCTTATGAGTTTTGAAAAATTATTGCTTGTAGCTACCAATAAGGCGCTTGGATTCACCTGCAGGTGTGGTGAAGACTTCGTACATTTTAATTGTAAGCGGAATTTCCAGCTGCTCAGAGGACGAAGTAAACGAAATGTTATTTTCCCCGGATACAAGACGGCCCGGTCCAACCAATCCAACTTGCGTAGATCCGATTAAGCTTCCGTTTTTATTCAGGAGGTCAAACTGTACTTTGGAGAAGCTGTTATCCAATTGCACTTGTTCTTGACGCTTCATATCCAAGTTAAATTTAACGTGATATACATAACGGTAGTTAGTGGACTGTCCATAATTGGAACCAGCAGTCCAGAAATTCACCTTAACATCGAACGGATAGATAGTGAAAGTCTCGCCATCTCCCTGAGGCTGAAGCTTCATACCGTAAGTCGCCAACGGCGTTTTGTAAGGTGCAGCCGAGATCGTGTCGACGACTTTAAGCGCCAACCCTTCCCCTGTTTCCGAATTAGGCAAAACGTAGGAATAGTTCAACACTAAAGAAGAATTCGGCAGTACCCGCTGCGTAGTGATGCTTTGACGGTTACCGCTGTAGATGTATCCGTCAGCACTGATCAGCTCCGTTTGGAAGACAGGTACGCTGAGAGGACGATCGCTTTTGTTTGTAAGCATGAACTTGGCAGTTACATCTTTGGAACCGTCCGTATCATTCTCATTCATATGGAACTCCACTACGGATACGGCTAAATCCGGATGAATCAGCTTGCTTAACGTATCGAAATTCATGGGTTTGCCGAATTCGTATGCTGTGTATGCCTCTCCCGCTTGCTCTGTAGGAAGCAGAATATTGAGACGTCCTACCGTATAGTTGACGGGAGCAGGCTTGCCGTCCGGACCAACCTGTACAAAGGATTCCGGTGTTAACAAATTCAGGCTGGCAAGCATGGTGTCCTGATCAGTAGGAATGGCGTAGTGAATGTATTTCTCTTCCCCTGCCTCAAGGTACAATTCTCCTTGTTCTACACGGTTACCGGAGAAAACCTTGGAATCCGTTTTCCCCTCGAGCAGGAATGCAGGAATGGCTTCACGTTTGTCCGTTGCATTCGAGACAAGCAGCTGTACAACATAGACGGTCCCTTTGTCTGTTGATTCCTTATTAATGTTCATAGGCTTGTACGTAAGCGGCGACGTTACGGACGGGATGGCAAAGGAATCGGACCATTTCTTAACCGCTGCAGGATCTGTAATCGGCGTATCGCTCCCCGACCATGGCTTGGATTCTACCGGCACAGCCAGCAGTACCGTTTCCGCCTTAGGATACACATAGTAATCCACATCCGTCCAGTTCACTTCCGTGAGCGTCACTTCGTCGGTACGGTCGATCACAGCCATGTAGCTGAGCTCCGAGGTTGCTTTTGGCTGAATGGACTTGGCATTTGCCGCGCTGGATTGAAGCGTGTATTCTACGCCGTCGCCCGTTTTAACGCGGAGCTCATATTCCGGTACGCGATGAATTTTCGCGCTATTGTTCTTCATTCGAACGACAACGCCCAGACGGTTTCCATCGGCTACCTTTTCACTCAACACGCTCTTCACTTCAACATCCAGCAGATCCGTGAGTTTATAGGAAACGGCAGACGGTGCAGTGATGGCGGACGGAGCGTCCGCCGCCAAAGCGGAAGCCCCCGTAGTCATAAGCGCGGCTGTAATCACAACAGATGTAAAGGACTTCTTCCAGTTTTTCGTCACGAGCTTTCTCCTCCTGATGGTTCTTTATTTAGCTAGCTGAACTTTTTCTTTATCTTTAATTTGATGTTGGCCGGAGACTATCAGCTGCTCGCCTTCCTTCACGCCGGAGAGCACCTCCTGAATCGTTTCGTTCAACCGGCCAAGCTCAACCTTGCGTTTTTCCGCTACATCTCCGTTCAAGACGAAGACAAAGGTGTCTCCTCCTTCACGGACGACACTAAGCGTAGGCACGGTTATGACGTTTTGATCATTCTCTTCTGTCAAAAGCACCTGAACCTTCATGCCTGGCTTCAGCTTCCGGTCCGCGTTCGGTATTTCCAGCTCCAGAGTATACGATTTGGTCTGGGTGCTCATCACATCGGCCAAATAGCTTACCTTCCCTTTGAGCTTCTCGGTAGTTCCAGGAACGTAGAATTGCAGCTCCTCCTTGCCGCGGACCAGCTTGGCCGAATCCTCGGTCAGCTCAGCCTTGATCTTGATCGGGTCTAGCTGCTGCACTTGCCCCGCACGGTAGCCCGCAGGCAGGGTCATTCCCACTTCGATGGGCAGCTCGGTAATGACACCGCTGACCGTCGCCTTCACTTCCATGTTGCCCAAGGTTCTTTCCAGCTCACGAAGGGATACGTTGGACGACTCTACGGATTGCTCCATCTGGGCTAAAGAATTCGTTTTTTCCAAGGTAGCCAGCTTGCTCTTGGAGCTTTCAAGGTCCATTTTGAGGTTCGTTACGCGGGTCTCCAGCTGCTCTAATTGAAACTTAGTAATCAACCCAAGATCATAATCGTTACGCCCTTTGTTATAGTCCTTCTCGGCATCTCGCAGCGCCTGCTCCGTCTTGGCAATGCCGTTCCTTAATTCCTGCTTTCCATTGGCAAGATCCTCACGTGCTTTGGCCATTTGCTGATTCGCAGAACGAAGCCCGATTTCGATTTTTTCCTTGTTGATCAGTACATCTGTAGTGTCTAATCGAAAAATCACATCGCCCTTCTCGACCGAATCCCCGCGTTTCTTGAGAATTTCAACAACATCGCCGCCTACCTTCGCAGGCACATCCAGTTGAATGGACGAGACGACATCCGCTACCTGCTCGAGCGGATCGCCGATTCGTTTTTTCTCAATTTTCGCTACCTTCACTTGCTTCAGCGTTACCTCAGCCGCGTTGGCAGGCTTGGCTTCCGGCGCCGGATTGGCGGAGCAGCCTGTGATGAGAGCCGCGCCAATGACGACGGCCCCCACCACTTTACTGCTTTGTTTCATTGATTTTGCAATGGCATTATTCATTTTGCCGATTCTCCTTTTCCCTTGACAGTCAGTGTCTCTATCTACTTATTGCGAAACGGTGGCAACCTTCGCTTCCACAGCGATCTTCTCTTTCCCCTTAAAGATGCGGGCAACCCGCTGATTAAAGTTCGTAATCATCAGATATGCTACCGGCACAATAACAAGCGTGAGCAGGGTCGAGGTCGTCAAACCGCCGATAACAACTACTGCCAGACCCTTGGAAATGAGCGTCCCTTTAGACAGCCCTAACCCCAGAGGAAGCAACGCAATGATCGTCGCCCCCGCCGTCATAATGATCGGACGAAGACGGGTTACCCCTGCCTCTATTAGCGCCTCGAACACTTCGAGTCCTTCTTCGCGAAGCTGCTGAACGCGGTCAACAAGCACAATGGCATTCGTAACTACGATACCTATGAGCATCAGGAAGCCGATCAAGGATGTAATGTTAACCGACTCGTTAGTAATCAAAAGCCCGAACAAACCGCCGATTGCTGCAAGCGGCAACGAGAACAAGATGGCGAAAGGCGCGCTGCCGTTTCCGAACGCAAGAACCATGACAAGGTATACGATGAAGATCGAAGCTCCCATGGCCAAAAACATTTCGTTAAAGCTCTTTTGGATGTCGTCCGTAACCCCTTTGACCTCTGTGCGAACTCCCGACGGAAGCTCAAGCGTCTTGAGCGCTTCCTGTACTTTAACGCTGACCCCGCCCTTATCGATGTTATCGATCTTCGCCGTTAAGCGCACATACTGCTCCTGCATCTCACGGGTAATCGCTACGGGCGCGGCAATTTGATTTACTTTAGCAACTTCGTTTAATTTGATCGTATGGCCCGTAGGTGTCTTAATATAGAATTGGCTTACCTTATCAATGGAATCTTTAAAGCTCGAATCTAGCATAACCTTGGTTTCATATGTAATATTATCGAATTTCAGGTCTCCAAGCTTCTCTTCTGCGAGCCAAGAGCTCACCGCCGACATGACCTGGGCTGAAGAAAGACCGTAAAGTCGCGCCTTATTTTGATCGACGCTGATCTCAACCTCGGTTTTGGATTCACTCAGGGAATCCTTAATATCCTGAAGCTCAGGGAATTCCTTCAGCTTCGCTTTGACCAGCTCGGCACCCTGCTTCAGTGTGTTCAAGTCATCTCCCTTCAGGTAGTAGGAGAAGTCGGCTCCCGCCCCCGGAGGACCGCCCGCACTAAGCACAGCACCATCAACCTCGGAACCGCTCGGCAGCAAATAAGCCATTTTTTCCTTATAGTCTTTAAATACCGCTTTGGCATCTGAAGCTGGAGAAGCGGCAGCAAAGAACATGGTCCGGTAAGCGACGCGATCCGTACTATTGTTATAGCCGATGAGCGATTCCACATAGTCGAATACAGGAGCGCCTGTCGCGTCTTTGCCCTCCGCCATCATCGCTTCAATTTCTTTTACCTTCTCATTCATCGCTTCAATCGTTGTTTCCCGAGGCATCTTCAGTGTAAACTGCATCATTTTATCCGAAGAGCTCTCCGGCATAAAGGAGGTAGCCAAGAACGGCACCGTGCCTCCAACCGAAACGACCAGCAGAAGCAAAGCGGCCATTGCCGTTTTCTTGCGATTATTCAAAGACCAAATAAGCATTTTCTTATAGCCGTTCGCCAGCTTGCCTTTGCCTTCCTCATGCGTACCGAGATTTTTGCTTCGAAGCACCATAATTTTAGCAAGCATAGGAATGACTGTTACTGCAACGATCAGGGAAGAAAGCAATGCAACGGCCAACGTAATCGCAAAAGGCCTGAAGATTTCGCCGAGCACACCGCTAACGAATGCAATGGGACCGAACACTCCGACAGTTGTGATGGTCGAGGAGGTAATAGCGGACGCCACCTGCGCCGTTGCCAGCTTGATGACCGATTCCCCGCGCTCCTGCGCCTTTTGCAGCTGGCTATAAATGTTCTCGATAACAACGATACTGTCATCCACGACCCGGCCGACTGCGATCGCCATACCGCCTAAGGTCATGATGTTTAAAGATATTCCAAGCGGCGCCATAATCAGCAGCGTTACGAGCATCGACAATGGAATCGAGACTAAAACGATAAAGGTCATACGAACATTTCTTAAAAAGAGCAAAATCATAACGGAAGCAAGTATGGCGCCGAGAACGCCTTCCTTCACCATTCCGTTGATCGATTCTTGAATATCCTTGGCAGAATTATAAATCGTATGGAATGTTATGTTCGGGTATGTAGTCTTCCATTCAGCCATGAGCCGGTCGGCTTCCGCACCGAATTCTACCGCATTGGCATTTTTTGTCTTAAACAAATGAACGCCAATCGCAGGCTTTCCGTTCAAGCGGGAGAAAAATTCCGCTTCCCTGATCGCTTCAACCTTAGCCAGCTGCTTCAGCAGCACCGTGTCCCCTGTGTTCGTAGTAATTTTCATATTCTCAAGGTTATACACGGTATTTAGATCGCCCTTCACGCGAACCATCTGTTTGTTCCCGCTGAAATCAACCGATCCTACGGGGCTTTGAGCAAGGGAAGCTTGGATTCGCTGCGATACATCGGCTGGCGTCATGCCGTAGTTGTTGATGGCGTTCGCATTCAGCTTCAGCGTAAGCACGGCTTCCTGGTTCCCGATCGAGTCAACATGGTCAATGCCCTTCATCGAGTTGAAGCCCGGCAAAATGACGTCCTTGTAAATCTTATCAAGCTCTTCCTGCGTCATTCCGTTGTTAGCATACACGGACAAATAGTACACCGGCTCCGACGCAAAGCCCATGGTTTGCACCTTTGGCTTTTCCGAGCCTTGAGGAAGCTTGACGTTGGCGACTAAACTCTCAACGTCCTTCTTTACATCCTCAGGGTCCTCGCCGTTCTCGAGCTCGATCACTATGGATGAGAAGTTATCGCTTGAGGTAGATGTTAAATTTTTCATCCCCGGCAGTCCCGTCAGGGATTTCTCAAGCGGCTTCGTTACATCCTCCAGCACGTCCTTAGGCGGTGCGGTGTACTGGGTATTTACGACAACGACAGGGAAGGAAATGTCGGGAAAGCTCTCGACCTTTAGCGTAGTGGTGGCGTACAACCCTCCCCCAAACAGCAACAGCACGATGATGACAACGGCTGTGATGTTTTTTAATGAAAACTCGGTTAATTTGTTCATCTCTCTACTCCTCCATAAGAAAACCTCTATCGAAGCCATGCAACGACGAGAATTTCTTGCTCGTTATACGGCTGCCGACATCTTAGACGACGGATCCACTTATACCCCTTCAAAAATACTGAAAGTTTATTGACCCTTGAATAGTATACTGGGATTTTCCGGTCCTGTAAGGTGAAAAAAGTCACTTCGTCAGCGTGCATAGCGTCACATTTCGTTCTTAAACTGCAGCATGATTTGCTCCCGCTTTTGCTTCCACTCCTCTTCAAAGCCCTCCAAACGAGTTAAATAGGCTTGATACAAAGCATCCATCTCGATAAATCTGCGCTTGAACGCATCATGGGAGGCTACCTCCTCCGTCTTGATATCCTGGATGAAGGCCAACACGTTAAGCGTCGATTGAATTTGGCCTTGCACGCTTTGAATCTTCTGGATCGTATTGCGGGCCACAGTCATCGTAAAATCATCCGCTATGTAATAGTAATCCTTCCGGTCGCTTCGAGTGGCCAATCTCTGGCACATCGCGTGCTTTTCCAAAGCACGAACCTGCACGCTGACTGCGGCCTTCGTTACGCCGAGCCGGTCTGCCATCTCTTGAAGACTTAAGGGCTCCGGTGCAAAAAGAAGCAAGGCGAAAATTTTACCGACGAGCGGACTGAAGCCCTCCGATTCAAAAAGCAAAGACATATGATTGCTGATCGAGCACTTCAAGTCGGAAAACGAATGCTGAGAAGGTTCCATATAGTACTGTATCTCCTTGATTGCATTATGTTCTTATCGTTAAGAAGGTTGTTAACGACAATAACATACTACCGAAAGCTAAAAACTGTCAATAGAACCAATGAAGATTTAACCATTACTTCACATTCATGAGACCCGACTCACAACGAAAAACGCCTCCATGAAATGATACGCTGGCTCACGGAGGCGGTTTCCTTTGAAAACGCTATGTTTCATCAAGTTTCAGTTAAAAGAATATGACATTAATCCGTCATGCTGAACCAATCTACCTTCTTCTTCGCTAACAGCCTTTTATGTCCTTGATAGGAATCATAGATACTAAGCTGGTACGTCTTAAGAAACTGCAATCGATAGATTAAGTCGGAATCCGAAACCTTGATTTGGAATTCCTTGTAGCTGCCGAGTCTAAGCTTATCGTCGGCTTTCGATGCTGCTCCGGAAGAAGCCGAGGCCGTTTCAAAATCCTTCAGCTCAAACTCCTGCGTAAACTCGAGCTTTCCGTTCTCATCTTCAAAGCCAATCACAAGCTTGCGACCTTCGTTGTTCATCTCTACCATCATGTCACGGGAGAGCTTGTAATCAAACTCAAGCGTAACCCCGGTTTGATCCAATGCCGTCTTGATACGGTTCATGGAGAACTTATAAGGCGCCAGTTCTACCTCCAGAAGATCCTCCTTCACTGCCGTGTCCTGCTCAGGAAGCCAGAAGGCCGCTGCATTGACATAGGCGTCCGGTTGGCCGTCCTTTTCCGTCAGCTTGTTGTCGGTTACGGCTTCTCCGATTAAGAGCTGCATGCCGGTTGTCTGGAAGTCCTTAGGCACATTCGCAGAGACGAGCAACACGGCTTTTCCGTCCGGCCGAATCTTCGTTTTGATTTCACTGACGGCCGCCGGGAGTACCGTACCGTCAGTGGTTTTGAAGTGAGCTACCAGCTTCGTTACATCGATCGCACGCTTCTCCAAATTGCTTGCTTCCAGCTGGATCGTCAGAAGATCCGACGTTTCACCCTCGTATATGCGGGTGTTGCGCGCCGAATAGCTGGCACTGCGTCCGATGCTTTTCACTTGGTAAGTTTCAAAAGCATTAAGGTAGGGAACATTCATAAGCTCCGAGCGGTGTACAAACTCCAAGAGCTCCGTTACGCTGCCTCCCGTGCCGGAATCCCCTCCCGTGCTGCCGCCGGAGGTGCCCTCCTTCTCTAGAAGCACCAGCTTGGCTTTGCCGAATTCATAGGTATAAGGCATTTTCCCGACAAATTGAAAGGTTGCAGCAGCTTTCGGAGCTAGACCGATGACCTTATCGGTTCGGATCAGCTTCGCTTCTACTTTGACGGCGTCATCCAGCATGAAGTATCCCGCCAACTCGGGGAGCGGCAACGATTTATCCCCCTTGTTCGATAAGATCATGCTCGCCGTAAGCAGGTCCTGATCTTCCCACGGCACGCGCGTCAAGCTCTGCAGCTGAGTCGTATACGTTCCCTCTTTATTGGAAAAATTGTATTCCTTGCCCGTATCCACATCATCTGTTGGAGACACCGGGGGCAGCGCGAAGAAGGCAATGGGCAAATTGATTTTCAAGTCCGATGCATGCTGCATGATAACCAGCTGCCACCCATCGGTCGAAACGGAAACAGGAACCGAGCCGGACAGCTCGATTTCTTTGTTCGTTTGGGGATGGATCGATACATCCTTAACCCCCTTCGCCTCAAGCGGATACATATATCCCTCGCTTGTGCGAAGCAAATATTGATAGGTCGGAACGGCCGAGCTTCGGCTGCCGACATTCTCCAGATTCACGATCAGAGTAGGCGCGTAGTTTTTCTCATTCTTGGTCAGCAGCACCTTCTTAATGGTGGTGTTCACGGCATTGCCTTCCATCAGAATGGATCGGGAGGCTCCGGGCTCCGTCAGAACACTATAGCTCTCAGGCACGGCGATCTCCCCGATTTTGCGTTCGAAATCAGACTGACTGAAGTCCCACTTAATGAATTCAAAGGTCAAATCCGTGAGCTCGGTCGTATCGCTTACACTTGCGAAGAAGCCAATATCCATACGCGTGCCCGGCGACACCTTATTTTTGTCCTTATCCTGGGGCATCTGACGGACGGAGATGGTTTGTCCGGACTTGGTCTTAATGCGCACCCAATAATCGATAAAAAGCAAATCCCCGCTTCCTTCGTTGTTTATGCTGACGGTAAACGTCACGGTTTTATTCTTCTGCTCCTGAAGCATCAGAACGTCCTTCAGTTCAAAGCTGCTGCTGCCGGCAACGGGCACCGATCCGAGGACCGGAGCGCTGCCCAGCGAGATAGCGGCAGCCGCTCCGGGGGTCGTCCCCCCATCGGCCGCCCATGCGGCTGGAGCGACCGAACCGAAGGTTAGTGCCGCTGATAACAGCAGCACCCCCGTCGTGTAGAATTTTTTGGGTTTGGTGTTCATCTGAAGCTGCTCCTCCCTGTTGTAAGCTATCTCATCATCATCCCTTGGTCGCGTGCAGGGCCATTGGGGTTATCCTTCAACGATTGCAGCAGCGCATCCCCTTCCGTCTGCCATTTTTTCAACCCGTCCTTCACGGACAGCTTCCCTTGGGACACCTCTTCAAAGGTGCGGTAGGCGATTTCGTTCACCTGAACGATACCCGGCTTCTCGCGGTACAGCTTGTTGTCAAACTGCTGGTTCATGACAGGCGTCAGCGTCGTGAAGGCTGCGATATTGAACTCTACGCCGTTCTTAGGCTTGATGTATTTCTTGCGGGAAACAATATAGTTCGAGCTGCTCGACTTCAGCTTTGCATACTCTTCGCCGTTAATAAATTTAATAAACTTCCATGCATCCTGGACATTTTGCGCCTTCGCATTGATGGACATGATTCCATCCATGTACATCTGACCTCCGACATCCGGCGCCTCCTGATGCACCGGTACGGTGACAACATCCCAATCAATCGGAGTGAAGCCCTTGATGTTCTGGGCACTCTTGTTCGCATTGACGATTTGATCCAATTGACCGTAATGAATAATCGACATCGCCACCCGTCCGGACAGGAAATCGTCCCCTTGAAACGGATTGAAATTTTCCTGATCCATGGAACGGTTTCTCATGGCATTGTAATCGATCGGCCCTGGAATCAGCTTCTCGTTCTTCCATTGGAGAGCTGCGTTCCATACCTTCTCCCAGCTTGGGTTGTCGACCGTCATCTTCTCGCCTTTCTCGTCGTACATGCGGAGCTCCAGCGGAGCGCTCATCATCTGAGCGGCGTAAAACATGTTCTCGCCCATGTTATGCGTTGAGAACGAAAAGCCGTATTTGCGGGACTCCCCTTCTCCTTTGACAAGACGGCGTGCCAGCTCCATGGTTTCTTCCCATGTCATTTTGTCTTTCGGGTAGGGAGCTCCCGCTTCATCGAACATCTTCTTGTTGTAAATCAATGCAGAGGATCCAAAGTTAGGCGCTAAAGCGTACAGCTTGCCGTCGCCGACCTTTTTCAACCCCTCCAGCACGGCAGGAACAATATCGCTCGTATCGAATTTATCCTTCGTAATCATAGGATCAAGCTGGGTCAGCATATTGCTGCTGATGAGCTCCGGCAGCTGTTCATACCCTACCATGACGACATCCGGCGGGTTATCGCCCTCCATCAGCTTCTTCATTTTCTCCATCGGGTCCTCAGGCTTCGTATTCGGATCCGGGCGTCCGTACATGAACCGTTCGTCCTGAGTAGTCAGGATCTCCAGCTTGATGTTCGGATTTGCAAATTCGAACAGCTCCGTAAAACGCTGGCGGAACCATTCATCATTCGCGGAATAGCCCATGCTGGTAGCAATGCGAAGCACCCGTTCCGTCTTGTCGTCCGATTGATTCGCTTTGGTGCAAGCGGCAAGCATGGGGATCATCATGCTGACGCAAACGGTCATAAGGACCGATTTTTTCATGATTTTCATACAGGGTTTCCCTCCAAAAATGGTATGCTATCCAAGCGACTTCGGCGTTCGAATAATGATCTTCTCGCCGTCGAATTCCATGGATGCCTTGCCTTCGATTTGCAGTGCCTGAAGATAAGCTTTAGGAATTTGTAGTCTGCCCGCCTTATCAAGCACAACGTATTCCTCATGCCCCGCCTGGATGTCTGCATGAGCGGCGGCCGCTTCTCCCTCCGCTTCCTCCAAGCTTGGATTGCGCTTCACAAACTCAGTGCTGGTCATCCCGTCGCGAATGGCTACAACGCGATCTACTTTGCTGGCCAGCGCCATATCATGGGTTACTATGACGATCGTAACCCCGAGCTCTCTGTTCAGGCGACGGAAAATGTCCATAATCATATCGGAGGTTTTGGTGTCAACCGAGCCGGTCGGCTCATCCGCCAGCAGCAATGAAGGACGGTTCGCAAGGGAAATCGCAATCGCCACCCGCTGCTGCTCCCCGCCGGAGAGCTGCTGCAGCTTATTGTCCAGCCGATGGCTCAGCCCGACCCATTCCAGCAGCTGCTTGGCGTAAGCGCGGTCCAGCTTGCCGCTCAGCATCATCGGCATCTCGACATTCTCCAGCGCCGTTAGATACGGCACCAAATTGCGTGCGTTGTTTTGCCAGATGAAGCCTACCGTCTTGCGCTTATATTTCACCAGCTCATCATCCGTAATCTTCAGTAAATTCCATTCCCCGACCGTAACTTGGCCGGCCGAAGGCCGATCCAAGCCGCCGAGGATGTTCAGGAGCGTCGATTTGCCGCTGCCGCTATTCCCGATGATCGCCATCATTTCGCCCTGCGCGACGGAAATATTCAAGCCCTGAAGCGCCACGACCTCGATATCATCGGTTTTATAAATTTTGACGAGACCTTCGCAATGAATCACAGCTTATCTCTCCTCTCCCAGCTTCACCGCTTGATGCACGCGCAGCCTGCGGATATGCAGAATCAGGAGCGTAGCGCCGGTCAGCATCATAACGCCTACGACAACATAAAGCTGATCGGTGTCCCGCGCATCGAAGATGACCCGGAACGGAGGCACCTGTGTCTTCACATTGTCCGCCGTTTGCAGAAACGGAAGGAATAAGTAGCCTGTCAGCTTCCCTATGGCAACCCCCAGAACGATCGACAAGCCGGCCGTAAAGCCCTGCTCCAGGAGCAGCATTCCCGTCAGCTGTCGTCGCGAAAGGCCCATGGCGCGTAGCACGCCGAACTGCACGACACGGCTGGAAAGGTTGAAAAACCAGTAAAGAATATAGCCGATAAGAGAAATAAATACGGATACCAGAAACCCTAAGCTTAGGATGCCGAACACACCGCCGCGAGCCGGATGACGCTTCTGAGTAATCAGCTCGTTGCGTACGTCCTTCACGCTTGCGATCTCCACCTTCTTCGCCTGCAGTGCCTCCAGCAGCGGCGCAACCTTAGCGCCCTCCTTCATTTTGAGCCATACCTCATAAGGTACGGTCGGAGCCTGGTCATACACATATTCCAAATTGGCGATGAAGAATGGCGTTTGCTCCGGATATTGGCTGGGCCAATACGGTACCGTCGCCACGATAACAAATTCAACGGGCTGCTGTGAGACCGTAATGCTGAGCAGATCTCCCGGCTTCAGCTGGTGCTTTTGGGCGAACGATGTCGGGATGATAATGGCCTGCTCATACTGCCCCAGCAGGTTTAAGTATTGGTTCGGATGCGTTGCGAACAAATCCTTGCGGAACCAGCCCACCTTGGCAAAATCTACATTATCGATACCCATCAGCAAACCCTGCCCAAGCGATTTGCCCGAAACGACCACGTTCCCTTTGGTCTGCAGCACCCGCGCAGCCTGCTCGACTCCCTCCAGCTCGCGGAAGACCGCAAACGGCGGCTCAATATAACGCAGCCTTGGAGGCGGCCCCTCACCTTGCCCCGCACCCGGGGGCTGACCTGCCCCCTGACCCGGGCCTTGACCCGAGCCGCTTCCTTGACCGCCCTGTCCTTGCCCTTGACCGCCTTGACCGCCTTGACCGCCTTGACCCCCTGCATTCGGATCCGGCATTTCGTCAGAAACGCCTTCCCAAACGGCCTGCATTATGACATCCGAGCCATAGGCATACAACGTACGGTCCGTAGAGTTCAAATCGATCGTTCTTGCAGCTGAGGCGTTGTACACACCAAGCCCCAGCGTCAGGATCAACAGCAGCATCAACGGATAATAAGACGCCGAAGAGCGGGACAGCTGGGTAAGCGTCAGGAAGACAGGAACGGGCAGCAGTCTTTTCCCGAGCCAGTTGCCTAAACGCAGCAGCCATGGAAAGATTCGCAGGAAGAACAGCCCCAGCGAGATGATCGATAACGCCGGGATAAAGAACAGCAGCGGATGCACTTGCAGCTGATCCGTGGTCATGCCCGTCTGGAGGGAAAGCACCTGGCGCTGATCGAACAAATAATAGCCGTAGCCCACGATGCCGAGCAGCACCACATCCAGGAACCATTTTTGCCAGAAGGGCTTCCGGTCCGAACGGGCGAGCTGCTGCTTATGGCTGACAATCGAGGCGCGTGCATAAATTACCGCCGGAATGACGCTGGCTAAGAGGGCGATCACCACAGCCGCTCCTCCGTAGAGCAGTGCCTCCGTGCTTACGCCCACCGGTACCGATTTGCGGTCCACGAAGGTAAGGAAGCCGCTGGAGGAGCCGATGCTCTTCGCCATGAACCAGCCGAGCAGCGGTCCGAGCAGCAAGGAGACGCCTCCCAGCAGGAGACCCTCGAGCACGTAAATCCAGATGATCTGGTTGGTGCTGCCTCCGCGGCTCCGTACGACCGCTATCAGCGTACGTTGTCGGTCAAGAGACTGTCTTGCATTCATGACAATGTAATAGAACACCATCGCGATCATCGGTGCAGCTAGCGTAAAGAGCAGGATTTGCAGCTGCAGGCTCTGCACCTTGAATTCCTGAAGGATCGGGATAAACGAGATGTCGACCCGCGTATTCTTCAGCTTCTGGAACAAGATGATATCCAGCCGCTCCAGCTTCCGCTCCAGGGAGCTGAGCTGACTCGTCTGAATCTCGCGAAGATCGAAGGCATAGTACCAGTTGCCCAGGTTCAGCGGGATCTTCTTCTGCTTGAGCACATACTCCTCAAACGCCTGATCGCTGACCAGCATGAGCGATGTGAGCCCCTCCAAGCCCTGGAACCAGTAAGGATCCGTATCCACCTTAGGTTTGAAAGCCCCGGTAATCTTCACCTTAAGCGGGGCGATCCCAAGTCCGCCGGATATCGGGTAATTGAAGACATCGCCGATATGAATATCGTTGCGGAACATTGCCTCTTCGTGAATGACGGCTTCGAGTATGCCCCCGTTCACCTGATTCGAATGCATTTGTCCCTGGGTCAAATCAATCTTTTCCCGGAGACCGTTCTGTGCGGCCAGCGTCATCTGCCTCCGCTTGCTGGGATCCACCTTCGACGGATCATCGGGAGACAGCGAAGCCGCCCGTAGAGAGTAGCTCCGAACATAAGCTTCGTAAGGGAAACCGATGTCGCTCGGCAGCGTTTCCGTAATATATTGATCCGCTTCGTGCAGCGAATCCAGCTCAGCTCTTTCACTGCCCGAAGCCTGATACCGGATCAGGACGGAGCCGGGGGGCAAGCCTCCCGTTTTCTCCTGGAGCGATTTAGCCACCACCCGCTTCAGCGAGCCGTCCGCATACATCGGAATGCTCGTCGTGAAGGCAACCGCCATAATCAGGCCGACCAGCGAGCTCAAGGTCAGCCAGCGTGTGTTCCACATTTTACGAATCAAAAAACGAAGCATCGGCATGGACATCAGCGACCCACTACTTTCTGCCCCGGGGTAAGCCCCTTCACGATCTCCACATCCGTGGAGGTTTGCTGCCCGAGCTCCACATCCACTTCCCGTTTATTGCCTTCGGCGTCCACTACCTGTACGTAGTTGCGGCCTGCATAGGACCTGAGCGCAGCAAGCGGAATAGTAACCGCATTTTCCTTACGCTGGGTAATGATGCTCACGCTCAGCGGCGTTCCGCGGTTCAAGCCCTGCGGGAACGGATCCAGCTGAACGATCAAATAATTATCGATGGAATCCGGTTGTCTGGACCCGCCGGAGCCACCGGGAAAACCGCCGCCCTGATCGTCCTGCGACTTAGGAACGGGTAACGTCAGCACCTTGCCTTTATGCTGGCCGGCACCGTTAATATCAACTACCGCCTCCATGCCGACCGAGATCTTCTTGAGATCCTCGTTCCCGATCGTCGCCGCAACGGTGAGCTGCGATAAATCGGCGATCGTAGCGATGACGTCGTACGCCTTCGCGGAATCGCCTTTTTTCATATGTACATTGACAATGGTTCCCGAGTAAGGGGCTGTGAGCTTCGCACCGGCAATCGTCCTCTCCAGCTTGGCCAGCTCCTCGCGCTTCAGCTCGAAGTCAATCTTGGCCTGCTCCAGCTGCTCCGCGCTCAGCTCATCGGCCTTGCGCAGCGTCTCGATCATCTGCAGCTCATCCTTGCGCGTCTGCAGACGCTTTTGCTTGACCTGGCTTTCCAGCTCGGTCACGTCCAGCTCTGCAATCAGCTGCCCCTTCTCTACCGGGTCTCCTGTTTTAACGTAAAGATTCTTAATCCTGCGGCTCGTCTCGTCCGTAAAATATAAATCCTCCTCCACCGTAGCCATCAGTCGGCCCGAGCCTCGGACCTTCGACTCCAGCGTTTCCGTTTTGACGGGATATTCCGGCTTCTTGGATATTTTCGGAGCGGTGACGGCGGGGAGAACCTCTTCCTCCTCTTCCTTAGGCAGCACGGAGCAGCCGCCGGTCACGGCTAGCACCGCCACCAAGGTCATGAGCATAAGTACTCTTGACCTTCCGCTTGACCTCCGTTTGGCGTTACGAAACGAATTTTCCATCCACCATCTCGAATACATGGTCGGCAACCTCCATTATCGTCGGGTCGTGTGTAGTCATGCATATGGTCACATGCTCTGTTTGGATAATTTCGCGAAACACGGCCATGACCTGCGCGCCCATCTGAGAGTCTAACTCCGCTGTCGGCTCATCGGCGAGCAGCAGGCTGGGACGGTGCGCAATCGCTTTGGCGATCGCTACCCGCTGCTGCTCTCCCCCGGAAAGCTCGAAGGGCCGGTGGTGCATGCGCTTGGTAAGACCCACCAGCTCCAGGCAGTGAGCTACCCGGCCCTTCCATTCGGATCGGGGTACTCCGGACATCCGAAGCGACAGCTCTACATTCTCCCAGGCAGATAACAAAGGCATCAGAGCGAACGATTGAAAAATAAAACCGATGTCCTTCCTCCGGATCAAGGTTCGTTCATCATCGCCCAGCCGATGAAAGGGATGCTCCCTGAACACGATCTCCCCCTGGTTCGGTTGATCAAGCCCGCCGATCATATTAAGCAGTGTCGTCTTGCCGGAGCCGGAGCGGCCCTTCAGCATCACAAGCTGCTTCGGATAAAGCACCATATCGATCCCTTTCAGTACGTGCAGGGGCTGCCCGCCGACCTGAAACGAGCGTTCGACTCCGGCTACACGGAGCAGCGGTGCGTTTAGATCCAAATTCATCTGCTCTAAGGCTGGCTCTAAGTTCAACCCTTCGGCTGTTCGTTCCGCAGGGATTTCTTCGGCCGGGCTTTTCTGTGATTTACGCAGCCATGAAAGCATTGTCCCCCTCCTCTGTCCCTCCGCTTTCTCTCTCTTTCTTCTTGTCTTCTGGATGATTTTACAAATTATAGACGTGAGCTTATGCCCAAATGTTACAAAATTTATACCGAAATATTAAAAATTTTTTTCACTTTGAAAACATTTGTCGGAAAAACCTTTTCATGAGAGGCAGTTAAGGCATAGACCTGGTGAACGCCGATGAATACAAAAAACGACCTGCTTCGCCCGACAGGGAGATGCAGGTCGTTCTTATTTTACCGCGAGGAGCGGAATTTCTGTGCATATTCCTTTGCTTGCTGGGCGCTTGTCACCCGGTTGCGATGCCATTCAATGAGAATCCGGTCGATATACCGGAAGTGTACCTTCCCTGCGAATACCGCTTCCTTCAGCCCCGCCAGAATAAGCTCCTCCGGGTAACGGTCCTTATCGAGCCAGCCCGTAATCGACTCCAGCTCCATGGGGGTGAGCGGCCGGCCGAACTCTTTTTCGAAGGTCGAATAAATATCGTTTCCCTTCGAAGACGGAGCCGTCCGCGCCGCCAGCTTTTGCGCCATCAGGTCATCGACCCGCTGCTCCGCAAGCCGCTGCATCAGCGGATTCCAGTTATACTTCTCGCAATGGACCCCGCTGACCGGATCCACCTCTTGATCAATCTGGAGCAGCCCTTCCTTCAGAAGCTTCTGCAATGTGGAGATGACCTTCTCCGGGGAAACGGACATCCTGTCCTGCAGCTCCTCCAGCGTCGGAAAGTCCTTGCCCTCCTTCGCCTTAAAAGCCATCACATGCAGCACCAGCATGACGTCCAGCTCATTGATGCCCAGCCTTGTGTAATATTGAAACAGCCAGTAGGGAACATCGACACTCCCTTCCTTCCAGCCGGACAGCAAAAGGGAAGTCAGCTCCAGCCTATCCGAATCATTATGCTTCATGACATATCCCTCTCTCCCCTAATCGTATGCCTGCAGCCAATGAAGCTCTGTTTACGGGTAAAGACGGTACAGGAGCCTTGGGAACGGAATCGTTTCGCGCACGTGATCCAGCCCGCAGATCCAGGCAACCGTCCGCTCCAAACCAAGGCCAAAGCCCGAGTGCGGAACCGACCCGTATCGGCGAAGATCCAGATACCATTGGTACGCCTCTTTAGACAGCTCATGCTCCTGGAATCGCTGCTCCATCAGCTCCGGATCGTCGATCCGCTGACTTCCGCCGATGATTTCGCCGTAGCCCTCCGGTGCAATCATGTCCGCGCAGAGCACCACCTCGGGACGATTCGGGTCCGGCTTCATGTAGAACGCCTTAATCGAGGTCGGATAATGGGTGATAAAGACCGGCTTGTCGTATGACTCGGCAATCGCCGTTTCGTGCGGCGCACCAAAATCCTCGCCCCATGTGAATTCATGTCCGTTACTTTGCAGGAATTTCACAGCCTCATCATAAGTAATGCGCGGGAACGGGGCCTGAATCCGCTCGAGCTTGGAAATATCCCGCTCCAGCACCTCGAGCTCCTTGCGGCATTTCTCCACGACCGACTGGACCACGTAAGATACGAACTGCTCCTGCACTTCCAAATTCTCCTCATGCGTTACGAAGGCCATCTCCGGCTCAATCATCCAGAACTCGATCAAGTGACGGCGGGTCTTCGATTTTTCCGCGCGGAAGGTCGGTCCGAACGAATAGACTTTGCCGAGTGCCATCGCTGCAGCTTCCATGTAGAGCTGCCCGCTTTGCGTCAAATAGGCATCCTCGTCAAAATACTTCGTATGAAACAGGTTTGTCGTCCCCTCGCAGGAGGAAGGCGTCAAGATGGGAGGATCAACTAAATGGAAGCCCCGCTTATCGAAAAATTCCTGAACCGCTTGAATGATCTGGGCACGGATCACGAGAATCGCCCGCTGCCGCGGAGAACGAATCCACAGGTGACGGTGGTCCATAAGGAAATCCACCCCATGCTCCTTGGGAGTAATCGGATAATCCGTCGCAATCTGAATGATCTCCACGCCGGTAACCGTCAGCTCGAAGCCGCCTTTGCTCCGCGTGTCTTCACGCACAACGCCCGTTACGTACAGCGAGCTCTCCTGCGTAAGCTTTCCCGCATCCTCCCATATTTGCTCCGCCACTTCGCTTTTCACCACAACGCCTTGAATGAAGCCCGAACCGTCGCGCAGCTGAAGAAAGCGAATTTTGCCGCTGGAGCGAATATTGTGCAGCCAGCATCCGATGGTCACCGTTTCATTTATATGCTGATCCACGTCGCGGATCATGACTAAATTTCTGCCCATACCGGTCTACCTCCTGTCAAATGTACCTTGTTAGTATGTATTCATTGCAACGTATTATTTTACACGGTTTTGTTCCAAAATCAATCGATGCGTATCGCGTGCAATGACCAGCTCTTCATTCGTAGGGATGATCAGCACCTTAACGCGCGATCCCGGCTTGGTGATTTCCCTGTCCCCCGGCTCCCGGCGGGCATTGGCCTCCTCATCGAGATCCACTCCGAAGTAAGTGAGATTCCGGCACACCGCCGCCCGAAGCACAGCAGAATTCTCCCCCACTCCAGCCGTGAACACGATCGCGTCCAGTCCGTTCATCGCAGCCGCGTAAGAACCTATATACTTGCGCAGACGGTACTCATACATATCGAAGGCAAGCTTCGCGTTGCGATCCCCCGCCTCCATCGCTTGCGTAACCTCACGCATATCGCTGCCGAGGCCCGATATCGCCATTAAGCCGCTGTGTTTGTTGAGCATGGAGCTTACCTCGTTCAAGGTCAGCTCTTCCTTGCCCATCGTGAAAGGCACGATGGCCGGATCGATATCGCCGCTGCGCGTTCCCATCATCAAGCCTTCCAGCGGGGTCATTCCCATGCTGGTATCGACAGATTTGCCTTCCAGGATCGCTGCACAGCTTGCCCCGTTCCCGATGTGGCAGGTCACCAGCTTCAATTTCTCCAGAGGGCGCCCAAGGTATGCGGCCGCCCGTTCGCTCACATAAGCGTGGGAGGTGCCATGGAAGCCGTAACGCCGAACCTTGTGCTTTTTATACAGCACCATAGGGATCGGGTACAAATAAGAAACCGGCGGCATGGACTGGTGGAAGGAGGTATCAAACACAAGCGCCTGCGGGGTGTCCGGCATATTCGCTTCCACCGCATTCAAGCCGAGCATGGCCGCAGGATTGTGCAAGGGCGCCAGATCGAACAAACGTTTGATTTCGCGCTTCACTTCCTCATTCACGATCACCGAGCTGGAGAACGTCTCTCCTCCGTGCACAACCCGATGGCCGACGGCATCGATCTCTTGAACGGAGGTAAGCACGCCGTGCGTGCGATGAACCAGCATCTCCAGCACCTTGCGGACGGCGGTCGTATGCTCGAGCACCTCCTCGACTTCCCGGACCTCCGGCCTATCACCCGGTTCATAGGTCAGAATCGCCGATTCCATGCCGATGCGCTCTACCCGGCCCTTGGCCAGCACTGATTCGTCCTCCATATTGTAAAGCTGAAATTTAAGCGACGAGCTCCCCGCATTAATAACAAGCACGTTCATAGCCGGTCACCGTCCTCATCATATCGAAAAAAGCCTTGCCCCGTTTTGGTCCCCAAATGCCCCGCCCTCACCATTTGCTTCAGCCGGACGGCCGGACGATATTTCAGATCTCCGAACTCCCGGAACATCCGCTCCATCGCGGCCAGCACGGAATCGAGCCCGAACCGGTCCGCCATCTCCAGCGGTCCGTAGTGAAAGTCATAACCGATACGCATTGCCGCATCGATATCCTCCGCTGTGGCTACCCCCTCCGACAGCACGTGCAGCGCCTCGTTGATCAGGGTGCAGATCAGCCGGGTCGTTACGAAGCCAGGGGATTCATAGACCTGAATGCCCCGCTTCTGAATCGTATTTTCAACGAACCTTTTCGTTTCAGTGAAGGTCTGTTCACTTGTGCGCAAGCCCCGGATGATTTCCACAAGATCGATTTTGGATACAGGATATATAAAGTGCAAACCGATTACCCTTTCGGGGCATCCGGTTTCCGCCGCAATTTCCGTCAGGCTGAGAGTGGATGTATTACTGGCCAGGATGATAGGCTTCGGACAAACGGCATCCAGCTCGCGGAACAGCTGCTTCTTGATGTCCACATCCTCGCTTACGGATTCAATGACCAGCTGACAATCCGCCAGCGGCTGCAGCTCCCGGCTGCATTGAATTCTTCCGAGAATCAGCTTCTTCTCGACGGCGGTGATGGCCCATTTCTCCAGCTGCTTATCCAGGCTCATCTCTATCTGCTTGAGGGCCTGATCGATCTTCTCCTGGGAGCGTTCAACGAGCACCACCTCCAGCCCTTGAGCCGCCAGCATCTGCGCAATGCCTTGACCCATCGTCCCTGCTCCCACTACACCGATACGGCTGTATGTCAACATAGTTCACGATACACTCCTTCACTCGTCTAACCACTTCTGCTCAGTGTTATTATACACAACCGTTCGACAAAAAGGAAAAACCGCCGAGAAGCTTAGATCGTTATCCTAAGGGAAGGATAATGTCTTTTTTTGTCGAATAAGAAGAGTGATGAAATAAATGGGCGGTGTTTACCATGGATGTTATTTTGCAAAACTCCTTGATTTCTCTTTTCGATGATAATCCGGACCCCTGCTATGTGGTTGACTTAAAGGGAAGGTTCACCGCCTGCAACGAAGCCTTCTTTCAGGTTACAGGCTATTCGGAGAAGGAACTAATCGGCATCTCCTTCCTCCCTCTGATAGCGCCCGCATATGTTCCGATGTCCCAAATGATTTTTCGGAAGGTAGCTTATCACGGACATCGTGCCGATTTCGACATTGGGATTCTTCGAAAAAACGGCGAGCATGCGGATATCACCATAACTGCCGTACCGGTAATGACCCGCGGACAAATTACCGGCGTTATTGGGATCGCAAAGGATATGACCCACCGTAAGCAGCTGGAAAAAGCTCTGTTGACCACACAAATGCATTTGCAAAACATATTTGAATCCATCGACGTTTGTCTCTGGTCTATGGACGTTCGAAGCCGTAAGCTGCTCAGTATATCCCCAGCCTGTCAAATAATTTACGGGTATACGCAGGAAGATTTCTCTCATGAGCCCAGTCTGTGGAGGCAGCTGATTCACCCGGAGGATTTGCCAAGAGTCGAGGAAAAGCAAGCTTCTCTGGGGGATGGCATGAAAATCAAGCACGAGTATCGAATTTTTCGGGCAGACGGCAGCCTTCGCTGGATATATGATTACACGGTTCCCGTGATGGATGAATACGGTGAGCTGCTGAGGCTCGACGGGGTGATTACGGATATCACCGAGCGCAAGCAAACCGAGGTTCGACTGCATGACATGGCGTATCGCGATGCATTAACAGGCCTGCCGAACCGCCGCTGTGTCCGTACTCAGCTCACGGACGCCATGGAGCGGGCCGAGCGCTGCGGACAAATGGCCGCCGTCCTGTATCTCGATTTAGACGGCTTCAAGGTCATTAACGATTCGCTCGGTCACGAGCTGGGAGATCAGCTGTTATGCGCGGCCGCGCTCCGCATCAGCCGCAGTGTTCCCGAGAACGCTAAAGTGGCCAGGCTTGGCGGGGATGAATTTGCGGTTATTGTTGAGAATATTTCGAGTTTGTCTGATGCCGGCGATGCAGCCAAGCGTATTCTTCTCCGGTTGTCCGAGCCTTTCCTGCTCGCCGGTTATGAATTGATCATCACCGCAAGCATCGGAATTAGCGGCTATCCGATCCATGGACATCACTATGAAGATCTGATTCAACGTGCGGATCAAGCTATGTATTTGTCTAAAGCAAAAGGAAAGAACACGTATCAGCTGTTTACGGATGACCTTACTGATAAGTATCAGGAACGCTTACTGCTTGAACAGGGACTTCGCAAGGCATTGGAGCACGATGAGCTGGAAGTCCATTACCAGCCGATTGTTGATGCGGAGAATAACCGAATCAAAGGCATGGAGGCACTTCTACGTTGGAAATTGAACGGGAGCTTCGTTCCTCCCATGGAGTTTATTGCTATAGCGGAGGAAATCGGCTTGATCGAGGCCATCGGACAATGGGTCCTGCAGCAGGCCTGCAAGCAAACCAAGGAATGGATCGATCAAGGCTTCTCCGACTTTTTTATCTCCGTGAATGTGTCGGTGAAACAGCTGGAGCAAGGACACTTTACAGCCGTTGTAAAGGATGCGTTGGATCAATGCGGTCTCGAGCCGGCTCATCTTCATTTAGAGGTTACCGAGACGGCGGCGATGAGTAATGTCCACCATACCGTTCACATTCTTCAGAAGCTGGCTGACCTCGGCATTTCTATTTCTATCGATGATTTCGGGACCGGTTATTCATCCATAGGCTATCTTGAGAAATTTCCCATTCATACCATCAAGATCGATCGTTCCTTTGTAAAGGATGGCAAGGATGCTATTATGAAAGCGGTCATTGCCATGGCAAAAAGTTTGCAGCTAAACGTGATTGCCGAGGGAGTGGAGAGCGCTGAGGATAAAGACAAGCTGCTTGGTATGGGCTGCACACAAATGCAAGGCTACATGTTCAGCAAGCCGGATAGCGCCGCAGAAATGTCAGCTCTCTTAAAGCAGTATATGACAAAAAAACCTGCACCTCGCAAATGAGGTACAGGTTTTTTTTGTTAGTTCACGTTATAAGCCAGGCGATCCTTATGCGCAGCTTCATATGCGGCAATTTTGTCTTCATGCTTCAGCGTCAAGCCGATATCATCAAGACCCTGCAGCAGGAACTGGCGGCGGTGCTCATCCAGGTCGAAGGAGATCTCAAGGCCTTGAGCGTCCGTAATCTTCTTGTTCTCCAGATCCACTGTCAACTGGTAGCCTTCGTTCTTCGCTGTGCGCTGGAACAGCTCTTCCACCTGTTCTTCGCTCAGCTTGATCGGCAGGATTCCGTTCTTGAAGCAGTTGTTGTAGAAAATGTCGGCGTACGAAGGGGCGATAACCACCTTGAAGCCGTAGTCCTGAATCGCCCAAGGAGCGTGCTCACGGGAGGAGCCGCAGCCGAAGTTCGCGCGGGAGATCAGTACGGATGCGCCTTGGTAGCGCGGCTGATTCAAGGAGAACTCAGCGATTTCCTTGCCGTTCAGGTCAAAGCGCCATTCATAGAAAAGGAACTGACCGAAGCCGGAGCGCTCAATACGCTTCAGAAATTGCTTAGGGATGATGGCATCTGTATCTACATTCACACGGTCCACGGGACCGACTAATCCGGTATGCTTAGTAAAAGCTTCCATGTCGTCTATCTCCTCACATCGCTAAGATTAAGCTTCTTGCTTTACTTTGAACTTCCAGTCGCGCACATCGACGAAATGACCTTCGATCGCAGCTGCTGCCGCCATCGCCGGCGATACGAGATGCGTACGTCCGTCGCGTCCTTGACGACCCTCAAAGTTCCGGTTGGAGGTGGATGCGCAGCGCTGACCTGGCTTCAGTACGTCAGGGTTCATCGCAAGACACATCGAGCAGCCTGCATCGCGCCATTCAAAGCCTGCTTCGGTGAAGATCTTGTCGAGACCTTCCTTCTCCGCCTGCAGCTTCACTCGGCCGGAGCCTGGCACCACGATCGCAGTTACGCTTGGATCTACCTTGTAGCCTTGAGCAACAGCCGCTGCCGCGCGAAGGTCTTCGATCCGTCCGTTCGTACAGGAGCCGATAAATACATAGTCTACCTTCAGCGCCGTCATAGGCGTACCTGGTGTCAGACCCATGTACTCGATAGCCTTCTCTGCTGCCTTACGCTCATTCTCTGTAGCGAAATCCGCAGGGTTCGGTACGTTCGCAGTAACGTCTGTACCCATGCCCGGGCTTGTGCCCCAGGTTACTTGCGGGATCAGGCTGTCGGCGTCGAACTCTTCTACGCGGTCATAGGCAGCGCCTGCATCGGTAGTCAGCTTCTTCCACTCAGCTACAGCTGCGTCGAATGCTTCGCCTTGCGGCACGTATTGACGGCCGCGCAGGTATTCGAACGTCGTTTCGTCCGGAGCGATCAAGCCTGCGCGTGCGCCAGCTTCGATGGACATGTTACAAACGGTCATACGCTCTTCCATGGACAGGTTGCGGATGGCTTCACCGGTGTACTCGATAACGTACCCTGTAGCAAAATCCGTACCGTATTTCGCAATGACGCCGAGGATCAAGTCCTTCGCCGTAACGCCCGGCTTCAGGCTGCCGTTAATGCGCACTTCCAGTGTCTTCGGCTTCGATTGCTGCAAGCACTGAGTAGCCAGAACGTGCTCTACTTCGCTCGTACCGATACCGAAAGCGAGTGCGCCGAATGCGCCGTGAGTCGAAGTGTGGCTGTCGCCGCACACGATCGTCTTACCCGGGTGAGTCAAACCAAGCTCAGGTCCCATAACGTGAACAACGCCTTGATCGATGCTGTTCAGGTCGAACAGCGTTACGCCGAAGTCGGCACAGTTCTTCGACAAGGTGTCGATCTGCTGCTTGGAGATCGGATCCGTGATGTTGAAGCGGTCCTTCGTCGGCACGTTGTGATCCATCGTTGCGTATGTCAGGTCCGGACGGCGAACCTTGCGGCCGCTCAGGCGAAGCCCTTCGAACGCTTGCGGGGAAGTCACCTCATGAACCAGGTGCAGGTCGATATAAATGACGCTCGGCTTGCCGGCTTCAGATTGAATGACATGGTTGTCCCAAATCTTCTCGAACATTGTTTTTGCCATCGGTTCCACCTCTTAAAAAGTTAAGTATGCATCAAAAGTGCTTTATTGCTATCATACTATCATTTCTTTCTTGATTGTTCCAAGATATAATATCTATAGGCTTGATAGGTTTTAGTAATAAACTATAAGGATGTGCTGATATCGAATGAATATGGAAATCGAACGCAAGTACAAGCTCGGACGCTTTCCACAGGTGGAAATCGAGAACGGTTCCCTGCGGCTGCTAACCCGCCAGGAGATTGACCAGACCTACCTTGCTTTCTCCAAGCAAGAAGAAATCCGCATCCGCCGCCTCTCTTCCGAAGCGGGGGACACCTTTACCCACACATTCAAAAGAGGGCACGGCATGTCCCGGGAGGAGATCGAGTATTCCATTTCCTCCGATATTTATGAGCAGCTGCTGGGCCATTCCGGGAAAAAGCCGCTGCGCAAGACGCGGACTTCCTTGGAAGCAGGCGGTCTGCACTACGACATCGACGAGTATGAGCAATTTGACCTCCGAGTGGTTGAGGTGGAATTCCGGTCCGAGGAGGAGGCGAACGGCTTTCAGCCCCCGTCCTGGTTCGGCCCTGAGGTCGGCAGCGAAGAGGAGTACCGCAATAAGCAGCTGTGGATTCATGTTCAGAATAACGGCAAGGAGGTATAGCCGGTGGAGCTGCGACAGCTGCAATATGCCCTTCAGATTGCCATAGACAAAAACTTCTCCCGTGCGGCGGAGAAGCTTCATATTGCTCAGCCCTCTCTCAGCCAGCAGCTGTCCAAGCTGGAGAAGGAGCTCGGCGTTCTGCTGTTCCAGCGGACGACGAACTCCGTCGAAGTGACCCATGCCGGCTCCTTATTCGTAGAGAAAGCACAGTCGATTCTCGATATGGTCGAGCAGCTGAAGCGTGAGATGGAGGACATTTCCCAAATGCGCAAAGGCAAGCTCGTGGTAGGCAGCTTGCCGATTACCGGAGCCCATGTGCTTCCGCTTGTCCTCCCGGTATTTCAGACCCGCTACCCGGAGATCGAGATCGTGCTTGTGGAGGAAACCTCCGCCAATCTGGAGCATTTGACAGGTATTGGCCAGGTGGATATCAGCCTGCTCTCCCTGCCGCTTGCCGATGATTCCCTTACCTATGAAACGGTGATCGAGGAGCAGATCGTCCTGGCGCTGCCGCCGCAGCATCCGCTCACCCGTTCCGGGTCTGGGCATCCGATCGACATCGCCGCGCTGCGGAGCGAGCCCTTCATCGCCTTGAAAAAAGGGCAGGGCTTCCGCCAGATTACGCTGGAGCTTTGTCAGACGGCCGGCGGCTTCACTCCGAAGATCGTCTTTGAGAGCAGCAATATCGAGACAGTGCAATCGCTGGTGGCCGCCGGCATGGGCATTGCGTTCGTGCCGAACATGGTGTCCCGCGGCGGCTGGAGCGAGCTGACTCCCGCTTACCGTCCGCTGGCAACCCATCCGACAAGAACGCTGGTGATCGCATACCGGAAGGGACGTTATTTGTCCAAGGCCGTAGAGGCGTTCATGCATACGTTCCGTGAAGTAATGGAGCGGCAGGAGTAAGCTCAGGCACGTCCCGAATTATCAAAGAAGCCTTGAGCTGTCCGAACCGGATGCCCAAGGCTTCTTACTTTTATTAGTATAATGCAGGCCTGCGATCCTCGAAAATCGGGATCCGGCTTCGCACCTCCGGCACAGTCGAAAGGTCAATGGCAGTCCGGATGACCTGCTCCGTCCCATCGCCCTCTGCGAGCACCTCTCCCCACGGATCGATAACCATGGAATGACCGAAAAATTCGGTGGTGCCGCTAACGCCTACCCGATTGCACGATACGACGAACATTTGATTCTCGATTGCGCGCGCCTGAAGCAGCGTCCGCCAGTGATGCAGGCGCGGATTCGGCCATTCGGCCGGCACGAACAGGATTTGGGCTCCTCCCAGCGCCAGCTTGCGCGCGAGCTCCGGAAAGCGGATGTCGTAGCAGATCATCATTCCCGCCTGCACGCCGTCCAGCTGCAAGGCCCCTACGCGATCCCCGCTTTGGAGAAACTTCTCCTCATCCATCAGACGGAACAGATGAATTTTGGAGTAGTCCGCCACCCGCTCCCCTTCACGGTTATAGGCGTAGATCGTATTGTAGACGCCGTCGCTCCGCTTCTCCGCGATCGAGCCTCCTACGAGATTCACCCCGTGCTTACGGCTGAACGAGGACAATAGCTCGGAGGTTCTTTCTCCCATCGGATCCGCGAGCTCATCGATTCTCTCCAGCGCATAGCCTGTATTCCACATTTCCGGAAAAACAATGACATCCGGCTTTTCCTCATGCTGCACAGCTTGCTCCAGCAGCTCCTCCAGCTTCGCAAAATTCCGGTCTGGCTCCCCGATGGCAATGTCCATCTGCAGAAGCGCAATATTCCATCGCGTACTCATCATAGCAGCGCTCCCCTCGAATAATTAGTTTCTATGATAGTCTATGCATACGGGAAGATCAACGGCCCATCCTAGGAAAAGCATATACACCCCTGCCGTTTCGTGGTAAATTAATAGCTGTATGCTTAGCCGACTATACCTACATTGATGGAGTGAATTATAGATGAATATGAACAATCCGTACGTATCGGCTTTTCCCGTTACTCCGGCAGAGCGCATGCAGCACCTGCCGACACAATTTTTTGCCAAGCTGGTACGCAAGGCGAACGAGCAAATTGCAGCCGGCCATGATGTGATCAACCTGGGGCAAGGCAACCCGGACCGGCCTACGCCCCCTCATATTGTCAAGGCATTGCAGGAAGCTGCGGAAAACCCCCTATACCATAAGTATCCTCCCTTCAATGGGTTTCTTTTCCTGAAGCAAGCCGTCGCCCAGCGCTACCGCGAGGATTACGGTGTAGAGCTGGATCCGGAAACGGAAGTGGCCATTCTTTTCGGAGGCAAAACCGGCCTTGTGGAGATCGCCCAGTGCCTGCTGAACCCGGGTGACGTATGCCTGGTGCCTGACCCTGGATACCCCGATTACTGGTCGGGCGTCGCCCTCTCGGGTGCCCGGATGGCCTTCATGCCGCTAAGAGAGTCCAATGCCTTCCTGCCGGACTACTCGGCTTTATCTGCGGACGACGTGAATAAAGCGAAGCTGATGTTTATCAACTACCCGAACAATCCTACAGCGGTTTCCGCACCAGCTTCCTTCTATGAGGAAACGATTCGCTTCGCCGCACAGCACGGCATCGTCGTCGCGAGCGACTTCGCATACGGCGCTATCGGCTTCGACGGACAAAAGCCCGTAAGCTTCCTTCAGCTGCCGGGAGCCAAAGAGGTCGGCGTTGAATTTTACACCTTGTCCAAAACCTACAACATGGCCGGCTGGCGCGTCGGCTTCGCCCTTGGCAACCGCGAGGTCGTTCGTCTGATCAACCTCATTCAGGACCACTACTACTGCAGCTTGTTCGGTGGCATCCAGGTCGCTGCGGCCGCCGCGTTAACCGGTCCACAGGACTGCGTGGAACAGCTCGTTTCCGTTTATCAAAGCCGACGGGACGCGCTGTTCGGTGCGCTTGACCGCATCGGCTGGGAGGCGAACCGCTCCCAGGGCTCGTTCTTTACTTGGCTGCCGGTGCCCAAAGGCCATACCTCTTCCTCACTCGCAGATTTGCTGCTGGAGGAAGCGAAGATCGTCGTCGCCCCGGGCATCGGTTTTGGGGACCACGGCGAAGGCTATGTCCGCTTAGGTCTCCTTAGCTCGGAAGAGCGCCTGCAAGAGGCAGTCGATCGCGTAGCTAAGCTGCAGCTGTTCGGCTAAGATCGCCTTTACAAACAAAGGTTTGCATGCTATCCTATATAGAAAAACAAACGTTATGAAGGGAATAGTAGGAAAGTCCCCGCACGCGCAGAGAGTAAATTCCATCGGCTGCAAGAATTTACCGTGACCGCTTCCCGAACCCGCCCCGGAACGGCCAACGACGAGTTGGACGGTTGCCCTGCTGTTATTAGGGTGTGAGTAGGATGAACTTTTTTCATCAAGCAAGGTGGTACCGCGGAAGCTGCAGGCTTTCGTCCTTCATGGACGGAAGCCTTTTTTGATTTTGTTACATAAGCATTCAGTCGGAAAGAAGGGACTTATGCGATGCATACGATCGTTGTCAAAATCGGAAGCAGCTCTCTTACCTCGGACGAGGGCGGCTTAAACCGGGACAAAATTGAATTTTTTGCTCAGGAGCTTGCCTCGCTCCACCGGCAAGGCGAATCGGTTCTGCTCGTCACGTCGGGAGCGGTGGCGGCCGGCTTCCGGGAGATCGGCTACGCGAGCCGCCCCAAGCTGGTCCATGAGAAGCAGGCTTCCGCTTCCGTAGGGCAGGCGCTTCTGATGCAAGCCTATCAAGCGGCGTTCTCACGTCATGGCATTGGGGTCGGGCAGATTTTGCTGACCCGCTCCGATTTTTCCAACCGGAAACGAATTCACAATGCGCAAATGACGATTGAAGAGCTGCTGCGGCACAGCATCATCCCCATCATCAACGAGAACGATACGGTATCCGTTGACGAGCTGAAGTTCGGCGATAACGATACGCTCTCTGCCCTGGTAGCGAATCTGCTTCGGGCCCGCAAGCTGATCATTATTACCGATACGGAAGGCATTTACACCGAGGATCCCCGGAAAAATCCGGATGCGCAGCGCATCGACCGGATCGAGGAAATCAGCGAGGAGCTGTACCGGATGGCCGGAGGCTCCGGCTCCTCGGTCGGCACCGGCGGTATGCGCTCGAAGGTGGAGGCAGCGCGAATCGCCATGCGCGGCGGCGTCCCCGTCTTCGTCGGACGCGTTAACGAGCCGGGAGACCTGCTGCTTGCTGCAGAGGATCGAGGCAAAGGGACGTACTTCGTCACCAGTGAGCATAACCTCCCCGTCAAAAAGCAATGGCTGGGATTCCACTCCCAGCCGCAAGGCCGGGTGGTTGTCGATGACGGGGCGGAGCTCGCCATGGTTTCCGGCGGCCGCAGCCTCCTCCCCGCCGGTGTGCGGGAGGTGCAAGGAGAATTTCATCCGGGCGACGTCATTGAGGTCGTCAATCAGAGCCAACAGACGGTTGGCCGGGGTGTCGTCAATTACGCTTCCTGGCAGCTTCAAGCCGTTGCCGGCCTAAGCACTGAAGAAGTACAGAAGCGTATTGATGTCAACCGCATGGAAGTGATTCACCGGGATGAGTGGGTCACCCTGGCCATCTCCATGAAGCAGCGCGGCTCGGTAAACTAAACTTATAAGAAAGCGGGGAATGAATATGTCTCAACTCGAACAAACCATACAAGTAAGTGAAGTCGTACAAAAAGCGCGATTGGCGAAGCAAGCGGCACCTAAGCTGGCGCGTCTGACAACGGAACAGAAGAATGACGCTTTGCTCGCTATGGCCGACGCCCTTGTAACCGAGCAGGCTTCCATCATCGAAGCCAACGCCCTCGATCTCCAGCGCGGCCGCGAGAACGGCACAAGCACTTCCCTGCTCGATCGTTTGGCATTGAATGAGCAGCGCATAGCAGCTATGGCGGAAGGTCTCCGTCAGGTGGTGGAGCTTCCTGATCCCGTTGGAGATACCTTGGAGGAGTTCGCCCGTCCGAACGGTCTCCAGGTGCGCAAGGTACGCGTGCCTCTCGGCGTCATCGGCATGATCTACGAGGCGCGCCCGAACGTTACGGTGGATGCCGCAGGCCTGTGCCTCAAAACGGGCAACGCCGTTGTCCTGCGCGGCGGGTCCTCGGCACTAGAATCGAACCGCCGCATTGTCGAGGTGCTGCATGCCGCCCTTGCACAAACAGCCATGCCGGCTGACGGCTTGCAGCTTATTCTTGACCCGGATCGCGGCTCTGTCGACGAAATGCTGAAGCTGAACGGCCTGCTGGACGTAGTTATTCCACGGGGCGGCGCTTCCTTAATCCAGACCGTAGTCAAGAACGCCACCGTTCCCGTCATAGAAACCGGCGCCGGCATCTGCCATACCTTTGTGGATGAGAGCGCGGATCCCGATATGGCTTTGCAAATTGCCGTGAATGCCAAAGTTCAGCGCCCGTCGGTTTGCAATTCTATGGAGACGCTGCTGCTGCATAAGGGCTTCGCAGCCCTTCATTTGCCAACCGTTGCGAGCCGCTTCACCGATTTAAACGTAGAGCTTCGCGGTGACGAGAAGGCTGTGAGCGCCATTCCCGGCATCAAGTCGGCCGCGCCACAGGATTGGGACACCGAGTACAACGATTACATCCTGAATATTCGCATTGTGGATAGCCTGGAAGAAGCGCTGGAGCACATCCGTCTGCATGGAACGATGCATTCCGAGTGCATCGTTACGGAGAACGCAGACAATGCGGCTCGCTTCCTACATGAAGTGGATGCGGCAGCTGTATATCACAATGCCTCCACCCGCTTCACGGACGGCTTCGAGTTCGGCTTCGGCGCGGAGATCGGCATCAGCACACAGAAGCTTCATGCCCGCGGTCCTATGGGCTTGCCGGCGCTAACATCCACTAAATACATCGTCAGCGGCAGCGGCCAAGTGCGCGGCTAGCCCCTGACAAAGGGAGTAATGCTATATGTCTCTTACATTATCCGATTCGAAAATAACTTTCGTCGGCGCAGGCAGTATGGCGGAGGCCATCGTACGCGGACTCGTCTCCGTCCAGCCTGATTCCGCTGCGAACGTACACGTGACGAATCGTTCGAATACCGCACAGCTGGAAAAGCTTCATGAGCTTTACGGTGTACAGTACGTTACCGACCCGGCAGACAAAAACAAGGTCGTGCAGAACGCCGACATCGTTGTCCTCGCGTTCAAACCGAAAGATGCTGTGGAAGGCCTGATCGGGCTCAAGAGCTATCTGCGCAAGGAGCAGCTGATCGTATCGGTCATTGCCGGCCTCTCCATGGACACCATAGAAGCGATTTTGGGCGTATCGGGCCAGCCGATGGTCCGGACGATGCCGAACACCTCGAGTACGATCGGCCTCGGAGCAACGGGGCTTAGCTTCTCCCCGGCCGTGACGGAGGAGCAGCGTCAGCTCGCACTGGAAATGTTCGAAACCACGGGCATTGTTTCCGTTGTTAAGGAATCGCTGCTGGACATCGTTACCGGCGTCTCCGGCAGCGGCCCGGCTTACATTTACTACATGATGGAGGCTATGATTGCCGGAGGAGTCCAAGGAGGATTATCGCCGGAGGAAGCCCGGCGCTTAACCGTACAGACGGTGCTCGGAGCAGCCCAGATGGTAGAGACGACCGGCGAGGATCCGGCCGATCTCCGCCGTAAGGTGACCTCACCGAACGGCACGACGCAAGCCGCCCTGGAGAAGCTTGCATCCTACGAATTCGAGACCGCCGTGTCCCAAGCGGTCCTTCGGGCCGCGGAACGCGCATCGGAGATCGGCGCCGCCTTAAGCGACTCTGTCATTTCCAAATCCAAGTAAAGCAGGTGAAAACGAAAGATGAGCACATCCTACTCTAATTACTGCTTGGCTACTTATCGTCTGTACGATGAGAAAGCCGACTTTGATAAAAAAGCGCTCGGCATTGCCGTCGGTCTAACGGTCGGCAGCTGGACTGAGCTTCCTGAAGCAAAAAAAGCCGAAATGGAGAAGCATCTCGGACGTGTCGTCAAGGTAGAAGTCCATGAGCCTTCTGCAGGAGAACCGGCTTCGAGCCGTTATGCCGATATTCAGATCGCCTACCCTGACGTCAACTTCAGCCGGGACATCCCCGCACTGCTCGTGACCGTGTTCGGCAAGCTGTCCATGGACGGCCGGATCAAGCTGATTGATTTGGAGTTTTCGGAAGGCTTCCTGAGTGCTTTCCCCGGTCCGAAGTTCGGCATCCAAGGGGTGCGCAATTTGCTCGGCGTTCATGACCGCCCGTTATTGATGAGCATTTTCAAATCCGTCATCGGACATGATTTGCCTGCCTTGAAGGAGCAGTTCTACCTTCAGGCGGCCGGCGGCGTAGATTTGATTAAGGATGACGAAATCTTATTCGAAAACCCGCTGACGCCGATCGAGAAGCGTGTAGAGGCTTGCATGCAGGCTGCTGCACAGGCTGAACGGGAAACCGGACAAAAGCTGCTGTATGCCGTCAATCTGACCGGACCTACCTTCTCGCTTTTAGATCAAGCCAAGAAAGCGATTGACGCCGGAGCCAACGCCCTACTCTTTAACGTGCTGGCTTACGGCTATGATGCGCTCCACGAGCTAAGCCGCAACCCGGACATTCGCGTACCGATCATGGCTCATCCTGCGCTTGCGGGTGCCTTCTATCCGTCGCCTCATCATGGTATTGCCGCTAACGTACTGCTCGGCAAGCTCATGCGTCTGGCCGGGGCCGATTTGGTGCTGTTCCCCTCCCCTTACGGCTCTGTCGTCATGCCGCGGGAAGAGAACATGGCCATCAAGGAAGTGCTGCTGAATACCCAAGGCTCGCCGCTTAAGCAAAGCTTCCCTGTTCCCTCCGCCGGGATTCATCCGGGACTTGTGCCGCTGATCCTCAAGGACTTCGGCAGTGAAGTGATAGTGAACGCCGGCGGCGGCGTCCACGGCCATCCGATGGGCGCCATTGCCGGGGGCAAAGCGTTCCGTCAAGCCATCGACGGCGTGCTGAGCGGCCAATCCTTGCGCGAATACGCATCGCAGCATCCTGAGCTTCAGACAGCCATCGAGACCTGGGGGATCAAGGAATGACGAAGAAGCGCATCATTTTCTGCGATTTTGACGGGACGATCACTGTTAACGACAACATCGTCGCAATCATGAAGCATTTCAAACCGGAGGGCTGGGATACCCTGGTGGATCAGGTCATCTCCAAGCAGATCTCCATCCGCGAGGGGGTCGGCCGCATGTTCGCTCTGCTGCCGACCTCGATGAAGCAGGAAGTCATCGACTATGCGATCGGCAACGTAACGATCCGGGCGGGCTTTCAGGAGCTGCTCGACTATTGCAGGAAGGAAGCGATCACCTTCCTGGTTACGAGCGGCGGCATTGACTTTTTCGTGTACCCGGTATTATCCGAGTTTGCCATCCCTAAGGAAAGCATCTATTGCAACGGCAGCGACTTTGGAGGCGACCGCATTCGCATTACGTGGCCGCACGCATGCGACTCGCATTGCAGTAATGACTGCGGTATGTGCAAGACGACGATTATCCGATCCTATCCCGCAGAGGAATATCATCGCATTCTGATCGGTGACAGCGTGACGGATTTTGAAGGCGCCAAGCTGGTCGATACGGTGTTTGCCCGCTCTCATTTGATTCAAATGTGCGAGGAGCTCAGGCTCCCTTATGACAAATATGAGGACTTTTACGACGTAATTAACCGCTTAGAGGAGATGAAAGTGAAGTGAGCTACAGCAGCATTCGTTTGGAAGACAAACAGCAGGCTTTCGCCGAGCTGACGGAGATCAAGACGAATTTAGCCGCAAGAGGCTGGTTTCAAGGGACAAGCGGCAATTTATCCATTCGCGTCGGCGATTTCACGCCGGAGCAATTTGCTTTCGCCATCACGGCCAGCGGCAAAGATAAATCGGTTAATACTCCGTCGGACTATTTGCTCGTCGATCAGCAAGGTAAACCGATCGAGCCGACCTCATTGAAACCATCCGCCGAAACGTCGATCCACTGCGAAATTTATCGCCTGACGGGCTGCGGCGCCATTTTTCACGTACATACGGTATTTAATAACCTTGTCTCGGAGCTATTCTGGGAGCGCGGCTCGATACCGGTGGATGGCGTTGAGCTGATTAAGGCGTTTAACATTTGGGACGAGGAAGCGCATATCGAGATTCCGATTGTGCCGAATTACGCGGACGTCCCTCGTATTGCTCCTCTGATTGAAGGTGCGATGAAGCCCCGCATTCCAGGGATTATGCTTCGTAAGCACGGTATTTACGCCTGGGGTGCCAATGCCTTCGAGGCCAAGCGCCATCTGGAGGCGTTCGAGTTCCTGTTCGAGTATGTATACCGCTGGGAGCTGCTGAAAAAGTAGAAAAAAAAGCCTTAATCGATCACAGCTCGATTAAGGCTTTTTCTCAACTTACTTCCCGTACTCGCTTGGATTTGCGCGCCACGCCCGCAGCGCTTCCAGATCCTGCTCCTCAATGCTTCCCTGCTTCAAGGCAACGTCCACAAGCGTCGTGTAGTTGGTCAATGTCTCGAAGGGCACTCCCGCACCGTCGAACGCTTCCTTCGCTTTATCAAACTGATAGGAGAAAATGCCGAGCACCCCTAGCGATTGTGCTCCCGCTTCGTTTACAGCAAGAGCAACCTTCAGAGAGCTTCCCCCTGTGGAGATCAGGTCCTCGATTACCACGGTCTTTTGCCCCGGCTGAATGGCCCCTTCAATCAGGTTTTCCTTCCCGTGCCCTTTCGCTTTATCCCGCACGTAAACCATCGGCAGATTCAGCTTCTGCGCAACCCAAGCCGCGTGAGGAATGCCGCCTGTAGCCGCTCCGGCAATCATCTCCGCGTCGGGATAGTTCTCTTTAATCAGCTGGACGAAGCCATCCGCAATCATCTCTCGTACTTCAGGATAAGAGATAGTCAGCCGGTTATCACAGTAAATCGGGGATTTCAAACCCGAAGTCCAAGTAAACGGCTGGTTCGGACGAAGGGCTACCGCCCCGATCTTAAGCAAAGCCGCAGCAATATTTTCCGCCAGCTTCGGGTTCGTACGAATGGAATTAGCGCTCATGCGTTTGTACAACTCCTCGGTTATATTATTGGGAAACAGCGATCGCTTCGATAATCGATTCCAAGGCCGCTCTAGGGCTCGCAGCAGCCGTGATCGGCCTGCCGATGACCACATAGTCCGTTCCTTGACGGAACGCTTCCTCCGGCGTCATGACGCGGGACTGGTCGCCGATGTCTGCGCCGGCCGGCCGTATCCCCGGAGTTACCGTCACAAAGCTTGTCCCGCAGGCTTCTTTAATCCGTACCACCTCAAGCGGCGAAGCTACAACGCCATGCAAGCCGGCGGACCTCGCCAGCTCCGCATAACGAATCACGGCACTCTCCACCGAGCCTTGAATTCCAATTTCGCCGTTCAGGACCTCTTGACTTGTGCTGGTGAGCTGGGTAACCCCAATGACCACCGGCTTCACAGCACCGGCAGCCATCCCTTTGTCCACCCCTTCCAGCGCAGCCTCCATCATCTGCTTTCCGCCCGCGGCATGCACGTTAAACATATCGACGCCAAGACGCGTTACACTTTCAGAGCCGCCTTTCACGGTATTCGGGATATCATGCATCTTCAGATCCAGGAATACATGATATCCGCGTTCCTTCAGACTTGCCACAAATCCGGGACCGGCACTGTAAAACAGCTGCATTCCTACCTTCATCCAGCAAGGAATGCCTTGAAGGCTTTGTACGAGCGCCTCCGCTTGATCGGCTGTCGGATAATCTAGCGCCACCATAATTTTTGATGCTGCATTCGGCAGACTGGACAACGTGCTACTCCCCTTCCATATGGTGAAGGCAGTCCGAAGACCGCCTAAGCATGGGATTAGCACAGCCTCCTGGGAAGAATCCCCAGGCGCTGTGCTAATCGAACCTTGTTACTGCTTATACGTGTGCCGGCATAGCCGTCGATTGGAAGTTAATCGCCTCAAGCATATGCAGAAGCGCGTTGACCGTATCCAGCGACGTCATGCAAACCACACCGTTCTCAACCGCTTCACGGCGAATCCGGAAGCCGTCACGCTCCGGCGTTTTGCCTTTGGTCAGCGTATTGACGACGAAGTGAGCTTCTCCGTTGCGGATCAGGTCAAGAATGTTCGGCGTGCCTTCGCTCAGCTTGTTCACGCGGGTTACGCGCAATCCGGCTTGCTCCAGTGCATCGGCCGTACCGCCTGTTGCCACAATTTTGTAGCCCAGGTTGTAGAAGCCGCGAAGAATTTCCGTAGCCTCTTCCTTGTCCTTATCCGCTACCGTAGCGATAATCGCGCCGGTTGGCGGAATCTTCATGCCGGAGCCGATAAGGCCCTTATACAACGCCTTGCTGAAGTTCTTGTCGCGGCCCATGACTTCACCGGTCGATTTCATCTCCGGTCCTAGCGTCGTATCTACTCGGCGCAGCTTCGCGAAGGAGAAGACCGGCACCTTCACGGATACGAAATCATCCTCCGGCCACAAGCCCGTTTGATAGCCCATATCAGCGAGCTTCTCGCCCATGATCACGCGGGTAGCTACGTTGGCCATCGGTATTTTCGTAACCTTGCTGAGGAACGGTACGGTACGTGAGGAGCGCGGATTTACCTCGATCACATACACTTGCTCTTTATAGATAACGAATTGGATGTTGACCAAGCCGACAACCTGCAGGCCGCGGGCAATCTTCGTAGTAATTTCAATGATTTGCTGCTTAATGTTCTCCGAAACGGTTTGCGGAGGATATACCGCGATCGAGTCTCCGGAGTGAACCCCGGCGCGCTCGATATGCTCCATGATGCCTGGAATCAGAACGGTTTCCTTATCGCAGATCGCGTCAACCTCGACTTCCTTACCCAGCATGTAACGGTCGATCAGAACCGGATGCTCCGGATTGATTTTCACCGCATATTCCATGTAGCTGAGCAGCTCTTCGTCGGAATAGACGATCTCCATCGCACGACCGCCCAAGACGTAGGAAGGACGTACCAGCACCGGATAACCGAAGTTGGATGCCATGCCTACCGCCTGGTCGACCGAGGTTACCGTTCCGCCCGGCGGCTGAGCAATCTCAAGCTCGCGGAGCAGCGCTTCGAACTTCTTGCGGTCTTCCGCCGCATCGATGTTTTCCAGCTCCGTACCCAAGATCCGCACACCGGCTTTGGACAGCGGAGCGGCCAGGTTGATCGCCGTTTGCCCGCCGAACTGGACGATAACTCCCAGCGGCTGCTCGCGCTCGATCACGTTCATGACATCCTCGAAGAACAGCGGCTCAAAGTACAGACGGTCGGAGGTGCTGAAATCCGTCGATACGGTTTCCGGGTTGTTGTTAATGATAACCGCCTCGTAGCCCGCCTTCTGGATCGCCCATACGGCATGCACCGTGGAGTAGTCGAACTCAATCCCTTGACCGATACGGATCGGACCGGAGCCTAGGACAACGACCTTCTGCTTCGTTGTTTCGGTCACTTCATCCTCCGTCTCGTAGGTCGAATAGTAGTACGGTGTCGTAGCTTCAAACTCGGCCGCGCACGTATCTACCATTTTGTAAACCGGCTTGATATTCAAGCTCTTGCGGTATGCCCGAATCTCCAGCTCGTTCGTGTAGGTGCTTAGGCCCGCCTTCGTGCGAAGCTCGGCGATAGCGCGGTCCGTGAAGCCTTTGCGCTTCGCTTGATACACGAGTTCTTCGGTAAGCTCAGCCTGCTGAAGCTCCTCTTCAAACTTGATGAGACCTTCCAGCTTGTGCAGGAACCACCAGTCCACATGCGTCAAATCTTGCAGCTGCTGTACGGTATACCCGCGGCGCAGAGCCTCAGCGATCAGGAAGATGCGCTCATCGTCCGGCTTGATCAGGCGCGCTTCCAGGGTTGCTTGGTCAAGGCCTTCGGCATCCTTCAGGTAGAGACGGTGCACACCGATCTCCAGGGAACGAACCGCTTTGTGAATCGATTCCTCGAAGGTGCGGCCGATCGCCATCACCTCGCCTGTCGCTTTCATCTGCGTGCCGAGCTTGCGGTTGGCTGCCGTAAATTTATCGAATGGCCAGCGCGGGATTTTGGAAACGATATAATCCAGCGTAGGCTCAAAGCATGCGTAGGTTTGACCCGTTACCGGGTTGACGATTTCATCCAGCGTGTAGCCGATTGCGATTTTGGCCGCCATCTTGGCGATCGGGTAGCCTGTCGCCTTGGAAGCAAGCGCAGAGGAGCGGCTTACGCGCGGATTTACTTCGATAACATAATATTGATAGCTGAGCGGATCCAAGGCGAACTGTACGTTACATCCGCCCTCGATGTTCAGGGCGCGAATGATTTTGAGCGATGCCGAGCGAAGCATTTGATACTCGCGATCGGACAGCGTTTGGCTCGGCGCAACTACGATACTGTCTCCCGTATGTACGCCTACCGGGTCGAAGTTTTCCATGTTACAGACGACGATACAGTTGTCGTTCGCATCACGCATGACCTCGTATTCGACTTCCTTCATGCCGGCGATGCTCTTCTCGATCAAGCACTGATTAATCGGGCTGTAGCGGATTCCGGAAGCAACCGTTTCAAGCAGCTCTTCTTCGGTGGCGCAAATTCCGCCGCCTGTACCGCCAAGGGTGTAGGCAGGACGTACGATGATCGGGTACCCGATTTCATTGGCGAAATTGAGCGCCTCTTGCACGGTTGTAACGATCGTGCTCTCCGGAACCGGCTGCTCCAGCTCGCGCATCAGGTCGCGGAACAGGTCGCGGTCCTCCGCCTTCTCAATGGCGGTAAGCTGTGTACCGAGCAGCTTCACGTTCTCGCGCTCGAGGACGCCTGCGCGGGCCAATTCAACGGCCATGTTCAGGCCCGTTTGACCGCCGAGGGTAGGCAGCAAGCCGTCCGGACGCTCTTGGCGGATGATTTGGGTAACGAAGTCCAGTGTAATCGGCTCGATGTACACCTTATCGGCCATATTCGTATCGGTCATGATGGTTGCCGGGTTGCTGTTGATCAGGACAACCTCCATACCTTCTTCCTTCAGCGCTTGGCACGCCTGCGTACCTGCATAGTCGAACTCAGCCGCCTGGCCGATAACGATCGGACCGGAGCCGATAACGAGAATTTTTTTGAGTTCTTTATTTTTGGGCATACGAGAATTCTCCTTTCGATGCTGCAGTTGCCGCTTTTTGCGCTTGATAAGCCGCCGCGATCCGGGCTTGTCTGGATTCCTGCGGGTTGTTTTCTTTGTGATCGCGGATCATTTGGATAAAGTCGTCGAACAGATAGCTGGAATCGAACGGTCCAGGTGCCGCCTCCGGATGGTATTGCACGGAGAACGCCGGATATTTCTTATGACGCAGACCTTCGATCGTCCGGTCGTTGTTGTTGATGTGCGTTACTTCCAAATCCGTTCCCGCAATGGAGTCTTCCTTCACCGTGTAGCCATGGTTTTGGGAAGTGATGTAGCAGCGGCCGGTTTGGAGATCCTTCACCGGATGGTTGCCGCCGCGATGACCGAATTTCAGCTTCTCGGTATCGGCGCCGCTGGCGAGAGCGAACAGCTGATGTCCGAGGCAGATACCGAAGATCGGGAATTCGCCGAGCAGCTCTGCGATCATCTTCGAACCATGAGCTACATCCTTCGGATCCCCAGGGCCGTTGGACAACAGAATGCCGTCCGGTGCTAGTCTGCGGATTTGCTCCGCCGTCGTGTCGTGAGGCACAACCACGATGTCGCAGCCGCGCTTGCTCAAGTCACGCATGATGCCGCTCTTGGAGCCGAAGTCAACCAGCACGACGCGTTCCTTCGTTCCCGGTGAGCTGTAGACGCTTTTAGTAGAAACGCGAGGCACTTGATCCGTCATCAAAGAAGCGCCCTTCATTTGCTCCAGCAGCTCTTCTACACGCTTCGTGGAGGTCGTCAGGATCCCCTTCATTACGCCGTGGTGGCGGATCCTTCTTGTCAGCATCCGGGTATCAATGCCGCTGATCCCTACGATACCGTACTCCTTCAGCAGGCTGTCGAGCGAATACTCCGCTCTCCAGTTGCTGGGCACCATTTCGTGCTCGCGAACGACGAACCCGTGAATAAAAGGACGGATCGACTCGAAGTCGTCACGGGCAATGCCGTAGTTTCCGATAAGCGGATATGTCATCGTTACGATCTGGCCGCAATAGGACGGATCGGAAAGCACCTCTTGATAGCCTGTAATTCCTGTATTGAAAACAACCTCACCGATCGACTCGCCTTCGCTGCCGAATGCTTTTCCGGTAAATACGGTTCCGTCTTCCAAAATCAATCTTGCCTGCATTCCTTTTCAACTCCCCAAAGTTGTTAGTCTATCCTTGACTGCATCGTCATCGCAAAATTATTCCGACCAGACGACCTTTCCTTCCACGATCGTTGCGGTCGGCCAGCCTTTCAGCTTCCAGCCGGTAAACGGCGTGTTCCGTCCCTTGGAGGCGAACTCCGCAGGGTTCACTTCTTTTTCGGTTTCGAGATCAATGATCGTGATGTCCGCCGTTTTGCCCGGCTCCAGCGTACCCCATGGCAGTCCGAACACGTCCGCCGGGAGCTTCGTCATTTTGTCGACAAGGAACTGCAGCGTCCACTTGCCGGTGGCCACGAATTTGGTGTAGAGCAGCGGGAAGGCCGTCTCAAAACCTACGATGCCGAAAGGTGCGAGCTGCATCCCTTTTGCCTTCTCTTCCTCGCTGTGAGGAGCATGGTCGGTTACGACGATATCGAGCGTTCCGTCCTCCAAGCCCTCGATGCAAGCCTGCACATCACGCGGTGTACGCAGCGGCGGGTTCATTTTCCAATTGGCATCCATGCTGTCGGGTATGTCCTCGTCCGAGAGCAGCAGATGGTGAGGACAAACCTCAGCCGTCACCTTGATGCCGATCTGCTTCGCTTGGCGAATGAGCCGTACCGACTGCTCCGTACTGACGTGGCACACATGGTAGTGAACCCCCGTTGCCTCTGCTAGCAAAATATCCCGTCCGACATGGATCGCTTCGGATTCGTTCGGGATTCCCTTCAACCCGTGCTTCCGGGCGAAGGCGCCCTCGGAAACGGCCGCTCCTTCCACCAGCGTGTTGTCCTCGCAGTGAGCGATGATCGGCATGCCGATCGACGCCGCCTTGGCCATCGCATCCTTCATCATCTGTGCACTTTGCACACCGACGCCGTCATCGGTATAGCCGATGACCCCGGCTTCCTTCAGCGCGTCAAAGTCCGTCAGCTCGCGGCCAAGCTCGTTCTTCGTTATGCAGCCGTACGGCAGCACGCGAACGATGCCCTCGGTGCGGGCTTTATCCAACACCAGCTGCACCGTGTCCACGGTATCGATTACCGGACGCGTATTCGGCATGCACGCAATCGTAGTAAAGCCGCCGCGTGCCGCAGAGCGGGTTCCCGTTGCGATTGTTTCCTTATGTTCAAAGCCCGGCTCTCGCAAATGCACGTGCATATCGATCAGCCCCGCCGTTACCAGCTTGCCTGCTGCATCAATGATTTCGTGTCCTGTCGTATCCGACAGGCCCGCGCCTGCCTCTACGATTTGCTTGACGACGCCGTCTTCCATGAAAATATGTTTGCTTGCGAGCTCATTCCCTGCTGCCACTGTTTTTGCATTGATAATCCAAACGCCCATGAGAACCTCCTATAACGTATGCTTCCACTTTTTGTCCTGCATCTATCCCGTTGATTTTGCTCTCCGCTTGCGTTAGCTTAAGGCTCTCTCGATAACCGCCATGCGAATGGGAACCCCATGACCCATCTGCGCGAAAATTTTGGATTTCGGACATTCCACCAGCTCGTCATCGATTTCCACATTGCGGTTAAACGGAGCCGGGTGCATGATGATCGCATGAGGCGCCATCCGGGAAGCCCGCTCCGCCGTCAGGCCGTATGCCGCCCGATACTCCTCGGGCGCTCCGAAGATCGAGCCCTCGTGGCGTTCCAGCTGCACACGCAGCATCATGACGACGTCGGCCTTCAAGGCCTCTTCGATCGGCACATACGGCGCGTGCTCGCTCAGCTCGGCAGCCTGCATGGTCGGCGGCGCGCAGAAGCTCACTTTCGCCCCGAGCGTCTGCAGCGCCCAAAGGTTCGAACGGGCTACCCGGCTGTGCTGAATGTCGCCGATGATGGCCACATGAAGTCCCCGGAGTTCCCCGAACTGCTTGCGCATCGTGTACAGATCAAGCAGCGCTTGTGTCGGATGCTCGTTGTTGCCGTCCCCTGCATTGATCAGAGGCACCTTGATCTTCTCGGCCAGCTCGGCAAGCAAGCCGTTTGGTTTCATCCGGATCACGCCGGCGTCAATGCCCATCGATTCGAGCGTTCTGACGGTATCGTAGATCGATTCGCCTTTTTGCACACTGGACACGGCTGCCGCGAAATTCAGCACCTCCGCGCCCAGCCGCTTCTCGGCAACCTCGAAGGAAAACCTGGTTCTTGTACTGTTCTCAAAAAACATGTTGGCCACAAAGCGTCCTTGCAGCTGATTCGTCACTTTCACAGGATGATTCTCCCAATAGGCGGCGCGGTCCAGTATGGAGTAAAGCTCGTTTGCGCTCATGCCTTTTGTGCCAAGGAGATGCTTCCCTTCTAGCGTTTGCAGCGATGTCATTCGTTTGGCCTCCTCTGTCCGGTAATTACAACCTGATCGATGCCGTCAAGCTCCTGTACCTGTACCTCAATGCTTTCCATCCGCGAGGTCGGGATGTTCTTTCCTATATAATCGGGACGAATCGGCAGCTCCCGGTGCCCTCTGTCAACCAGTACCGCCAGTTGAATCATTTGCGGTCTGCCGAGATCCATCAGTGCGTCCATCGCTGCTCTTACTGTGCGCCCTGTATAAAGTACATCGTCGAACAGGATCAGCTTCTTGTTATGCACTTCCAAGGCGTCGAGCTGCTCGGCGCCGGCCGCTTCTTCGCCGTTACCGACCAAGGCGGATGCCGCCACTCGGTCGTCCCGGTACCTCGTTACGTCAATTTCACCGACCTGCGCGGGAATCCCTTCAATCTCCCGGATCCGGTCAGCCACTCGCTGAGCCAGATAAATGCCTCTCGTACGAATGCCGATCAGCATGCAGTTCTCGAAGCCTTTATTCTTCTCGATGATCTCGTGTGCAATCCTCGTTAATGCCCGTCTTATGGCGGTTTCGTCCATCAGCACGTGCGCTTCTTGCATAGTTCCGTTCCTCCTCGCCTGCAGGATCCGTGCGAATTCCAGACCATTACGCAAAAAAACCTTGCCGTTTATTCGGCAAGGTTAGAGCACACCAGATTAGAACCGTCCTTTGGACATACATAACAACAGGATACACCTGCTTCATGTACGTAAGAAACGTCCTATCAGATCGTTCACCTTGCCAGCCTCACGGGACTGTATTTAAAGGTGCTATTCGGTTACAAGCATTATCCCACGTTCGACAACGCTTGTCAATAGGATTTGTCGCCCCCTGTCGGAAGCCCATGGTCCAAGCATTGCCAGTCCCGCTCATTTATGCTATAAAAGATGTAGTTCGTGCTTACCACGGCATTATGTACATAAGGAGCTGGATTCGAATCATGTCCATCGAAATGAATACAGAAGAAGTCATTAATCTCATTAAAACCAGCAAAAAGAAAACTCCAGTGAAAGTATATGTGAAAGGCGATCTCGCATCCGTTGATTTCGGTGCCGGCATCCAAACCTTCATCACCGGCAACAGCGGCGTTGTGTTCGGCGAATGGACCGAAGTGAAAGCCGTTCTCGATGCCAATAGCGCGAAGATCGAAGACTATGTAGTGGAAAATGACCGCCGCAACTCCGCTATTCCTTTGCTTGATCTGAAAAACATCAACGCACGCATCGAGCCGGGCGCGGTGATCCGCGAGATGGTAGGCATCGGCGACAACGCCATCATCATGATGGGCGCCGTCATCAACATCGGTGCATCCATCGGCTCCGGTACGATGATTGATATGGGCGTCGTCATCGGCGGACGGGTAAAGGTCGGCAACATGTGTCACATCGGCGCAGGCTCCGTTCTTGCCGGCGTGATCGAACCGCCATCCGCACAGCCTGTTGTGATCGAGGATGACGTAATGATCGGTGCGAATGCGGTAGTACTGGAAGGCGTTCGCGTAGGCAAAGGCTCCGTTGTAGCGGCAGGTGCCGTAGTCGTTGAAGACGTTCCTGAGTACACGGTCGTTGCAGGTACGCCTGCTCGCGTGATCAAGAAGGTTGACGACAAGACCAAGTCCAAGACCGAAATCTTGAAAGAGCTTCGCACTCTGTAATAAAATAAAGCAAAAGCCTGAAGGCTCGGCGCCGTACGCCGGGCTTTTTTGCACAAAGACGCATACCGCGAGGAGGACCATGGAATGACTTCGGCTGACATATCTGCATTCGTGCGCATTCGCAGGGATCTGCATCAAATTCCGGAGCCCGGCTTTCTGGAATTCAAAACGCAGCGTTATTTACTGGATTATATCAACACGTTACCTAAAGATAGACTGGAACTCCGCACCTGGCGCACCGGCGTTCTGGTGAAGGTCAGAGGAACGAACCCGCAGCGGTGTTTCGGCTACAGGGCGGACATGGACGGCCTTCCGATCAACGAGGATACGGGCTATGATTTCCGCTCCTCCCATCCCGGGTACATGCATGCTTGCGGCCATGATATGCATATGGCTATCGGCCTCGGCATTTTGACCCATTTTGTCCGAAACCCGATTCGCGATGATATCACCTTCCTGTTCCAGCCCGCGGAAGAAGGACCTGGCGGTGCCGAGCCCATGCTGGAAAGTGAGCAGCTAAGCGATTGGATGCCCGATCAAATCGTCGCGCTGCATATTGCGCCGGAGTATCCTGTAGGCACGATCGCGATCAAGCCGGGCATCCTGTTTGCCAACACCTCAGAGCTATTCATTGATCTGAAGGGCACTGGAGGACATGCCGCTTTTCCTCATAAGGCCAATGATATGATCATCGCCGCATGCCAGCTGGTGGGACAGCTTCAGACGATCGTTTCGCGGAATGTCAACCCTCTGGATTCCGCTGTTATTACGATCGGCAAGATGGAGGGTGGAACGAAGCAGAACATCATAGCGGAGACGGCACGGCTGGAAGGAACCATTCGAACGCTGTCCAAGGACAACATGGACCTGGTCAAGAAGCGGATTGAAGCGGTAGTCGGAGGAATTGAAGCGTCCTTCGACTGCAAAGCGCAGATTGATTACGGCGCTAATTATCGACAGGTGTATAACAATGAAGAAGTCACCAAGGAATTCATGCATTGGCTCGACCAGCGCGTCGACGATGTTCGGCTGTTTGAATGCACCGAAGCAATGACCGGCGAGGATTTCGGATACTTCCTGGAGAGGATACCCGGCTTCATGTTCTGGTTGGGCGTCAACACTCCGTATGGATTGCATCATGCCAAGATCGAACCGGATGAGCAAGCGATGGACGTTGCCATTCGTGTCGTGACCGATTATTTCACTTGGAAAAGCTCGCAGTAAGCGCCCTTACGCAAAAAGCGCCTGCCTCTCTTTCGAGAAGTAGGCGCTTTTGCATTACGTTAAGACTTTCACGAAAGCTTCCAATCGATCCAGTCCCCGCTCCAGCACATCCATCGCATACGCGTAGGAGATGCGAATATAGCCTTCCCCGTAAACCGAAAACGCATCCCCGGGAACGACTGCCACCCGATGCTCCTCCAGCAGACGTGTGGCAAATTCCATGGAGGGGATTCCGAACCGCTCAATAGAAGGGAATAAATAGAACGCCCCTTCCGGCTTGGTCAGCTCGAAGCCCATCCCAACTAAACGATCATAGACGTAATCGCGACGCTTCACATATTCCGTCTTCATTGCGGCAGCGTCATCCACACCGTGAGTCATGGCTTCCAATGCCGCATACTGACTGATGGAGCTCGCACAGGTCACATTGTATTGATGTGCCTTGATCATATGCTGGCTCACATAGGCAGGAGCAAGTGTATAGCCGATCCGCCAGCCTGTCATGGAATGTGATTTGGACAAGCCGTTGATGACAATCGTTTTATCTCTCATCCCCGGATATGTCGCAATGGAACGGTGTGGCGCGTCATAGATCAATTCACTATAAATTTCATCGGATATCACGAATATATTTTTGTCTGAGAGCAGCTCAGCCATTTCCTGCAGCTCATCAGGGCTCATGACTCGGCCCGTCGGGTTGGACGGATAACATAGCACAACAGCCCGTGTCCGTTCGGTCAAATGAGGCTCCAGCAATGAAGCCGTTAGCTTAAACCCATTCCTGGTTGTGTCAACGTATACCGGGGTCCCGCCGCAAAGGCGTACGAGCGGTTCATATCCCGGGTAGATCGGTCCCGGCAGAATGACCTCGCAGTCTTCCTGCAGTATGGTGCGCAGCGTAATATCCAGCGCCTGAGTCGCTCCTGCGGTCACGATGATTTCCTCTGCCGCGGAATACTGCTGACCGTATTTCCCTGCGACAAAGGCGCTGATTGCCTGCCGAAGCTCCAAGAGCCCTGCATTGGCCGTATAGGTTGTCTTCTGCTCGGCAATGGCCTTCTCCGCGGCGCGCATAATATGCTCCGGCGTCGGAAAGTCGGGTTGACCGATAGTGAGCGAGATTGCGTCCGGATACGCGGCCACCTTGTTAGCTATTTTTCGAATCCCCGAAATTTGAATTTCCTTCAACCGCGGATTGATTAACCTCTCCATCGACTCCATAGGCTTCTCTTCCCTTTACCGTGTTCTAAGAATGGACAGAACCTTCTGCATATCCTCCGGAAGCTCCGCTTCGAATTGCAGCGTTTCCTTCGTCCGAGGATGAATGAAGCCAAGAACGGCCGCGTGAAGCGCCTGTCCTTCCATCATGACACCCTTCGCTTTGGTAGGACCGTAGGCAGGGTCTCCTACGAGCGGATGTCCGATAAACTTCATATGCACACGGATCTGATGCGTCCTTCCCGTTTCCAGCTTCAATTCCACCAGTGTGTAATCCCCAAATCGCTCCAGGACCAAAAAATGAGTAACGGCGTGCTTGCTATTGCGCTCAGTTACCGTATACAGCTTGCGATCCTTTGGATCTCTGCCGATAGGAGCGTCAATGGTTCCATGCTCATGAGGAACACTCCCATGGACCAATGCAATATATTGGCGGTTGACCGAATGCTCCTTAAGCTGCTCGGCCAAGCCGGCATGAGCCAGGTCATTTTTGGCCGCCATCAGCAGCCCCGAAGTATCCTTATCGATACGATGAACGATACCCGGACGCATGACGCCGTTAATCCCCGAAAGGTCCTTGCAATGAAACAGCAGCGCATTCACTAACGTGCCGCTGGAATGTCCGGGTGCCGGGTGAACCACAAGCCCCCGGGGCTTGTTAACTACAATGACATCTTGGTCCTCATACACCACGTCTAGAGGAATGTTTTCCGGCTCTAAGTCCAGCTCTTGGGCTTCCGGCATATGAAGAACCACGGTTTCTCCTGCCGCAAGCTTGCGGTTCGGCTTCACCGCAGCCCCATCTACCGTGATATGCCCGTCCTTAATCCACTGCTGAACCTGCGAACGGGACACATCCTCCTCCAACGATTCTGTAACGTATTTATCGATTCGTTCTCCTGCATCTTCCGCTTCGGTTACCCACTCATAACGGGCTTCCGCAGAATCCGTTTCCTGCATGACATCCATTTTAGGCTTCCCCGCTTTCTTGCTTGCTTTCATTGAGGTTGGAGCCTTTCTGCTTACTCTCGTTTCGCCATCCCAAGAAAGAATCAAGGAAAATCAGCGCTACCCCGACAACGATTCCCGAATCGGCAACATTAAATATCGGGTAATTGTAAAGGAACGGCTCTCCCGGCCAAGGAATCGTAAAGCGGAAATCCAAGAAGTCTACGACTTCACCGAATAAGGCCCTGTCAACAAAATTGCCCACGGCTCCACCCAGAATAAGCGACAGCGCGAGCGGAAGCAGCCTTTGGCCTTCTCTAACCGCTTTACGCAGATACCACACAATTCCGATCACTACAACAATGGTAATGACAATAAAAAACCAGCGCTGATTTTGCAAAATGCCAAAGGCGGCTCCCCGGTTCCGGTGCGAGGTGATCATAAAAAAGTCGCCGATAACGGAAATGGATTCGCCATAGGCCATATTTTTCACGATCATCCACTTGGTGATCTGGTCGATAACAAGCACAATCAAAGCATAAATGTAATATCTCAACATCTCATCTCCTTGATACAAGGATTTACCTAGCTAAAAAATCGTTTCTTCGCCAAAAATAACACCATAGCTACATTAGCAAAGGAGGCGTCTGATCTTGAAGAAGCGTCCGGAATCCGCAGCATCTCATTTAACTGCCGATCAGCTTCAACAATTACAGTCCAAGCTGCTCGAGGAGAAAAGGTGGCTGGACGGCCATTTTGAACAGAACGAAAATTATGGACTCGGCGACTCACAAAGGGTACAGACAGGAGAGCTGTCTGCCGTTGATAACCATCCCGCCGATCTCGGCTCTGAAATGTTCGAGCGGGAAAAGGATATTGCCCTGAATGAAAATGCCGAACGCCATCTCACCGATGTAAACGAAGCTTTGACCCGTATGGAAAACGGGCAGTATGGAGTATGCCGCACGTGCGGTGCTCCGATCTCCTTCGAACGTCTCCAGGCGCTCCCGACGGCTTCCTACTGTGTCGAGCATGTTCCCGACCCGCATATGTCCGAGCGTCGTCCTGTAGAAGAGGAAATTCTTCAACCGCCTTTCGGACGAACCAGCTTGGATGAGCTCGATGAGCAGAACCAGTTCGACGGTGAGGACGCATGGCAAATCGTTGAGAACTACGGCACCTCGAATACTCCGGCCATGGCGGAGAACCCTAATGTTTCGGATAATTACAATGACATGGAGATCGAGGCTGACGAAAACCTCGGTTACGTCGAAGCCTTCGAAAGCTTTCTTGCCACTGATATGTACGGTCAGCACGTTACTGTCGTCCGCAACCGGACCTATCAGGATTACATGCAGAGCGGTGAAGGCTGGGGCTTGCTGGAGCCCGACATGACCGCTGAAGACCGAATGGAATAAATGGAAAGAATACGAGCTCATCCGCCTCCTTGGGCGGATCAGCTCGTTTTTCTTAGCTGTTTTTAATCACGCTGGAGCAACGCTTGCAAAGAGTCGGATGCTCTGCATCATGACCTACCTCAGGGGTAACGATCCAGCAGCGCTCGCACTTCTCCCCTTCGGCTACCGCAACCTTCACGGACAAGCCTTGGAAGGTAAGAGCTCCTTCCGGTACAGCCGCACCCGGCTGATGCAGCGCTACGGCCGAAACGATAAACAGCTGATCCAGCTGCTCAAAGCCCTGAAGGAAGTCGAACGTTTCTTGGTCAGGATAAAGCTGTACCTCGGCACTTAGCGAGTTTCCGATCAGCTTCTCCTTGCGGGCTTCCTCCAATGCCTTAAGAACCCCGTCGCGAAGCTCCGTAAACTTCTCCCACTTGCTTTCAAGCGCCTCATTGAACAGGCTCTCGTCTACTGCTGGAAGCTCTGCCATCTGTACTGTTTCATATGGTTTACCTGCGATGAATTGCCACACCTCGTCCGCGGTATGCGGCAGGATCGGAGCAATCAATTTAGTTATTGCCGTGAGCGCATCATATAATACGGTTTGCGCCGCGCGGCGGGAGGCATCCCCCGGTGCATTAGCATAGAGCCGGTCCTTGATAATGTCCAGATAGAACGCGCTCATTTCCACTGCGCAGAAGTGATGCACCGCTTGGTAGACCACATGGAATTCATATTTGTCATACGCTTTTACAACGCGATCCGTCATGCGCTGAAGGCGAATCATAGCGAAGCGGTCCAGTTCGTTCATCTCAGAGACGGCTACGCGATCGGTTGCCGGGTTGAAATCATACAGGTTTCCGAGCAGGAAGCGAAGTGTATTGCGGATTTTCCGGTACACCTCGGTAATCTGGGTCAGGATGTTATCCGAAATCCGCACATCCGACTGATAGTCCACGGAGGAAACCCATAGACGGAGAATATCCGCCCCCAGCTTATCGCATACCTGCTTCGGATCGACCGTATTCCCGAGCGACTTGGACATCTTGCGGCCTTCTCCGTCCAGTGTAAAGCCGTGGCTGAGGATCCCCTTGTAAGGCGACTGTCCTTTGACCGCTACACCGGTGATGAGCGACGAATTGTACCAGCCGCGGTACTGGTCGGAGCCCTCGAGGTATAGATCCGCAGGCCACTGCAGCTCTTCACGGGTCTCTAGCACCGCCACATGGCTGGAGCCGGAGTCGAACCATACGTCCATGATGTCCGTTTCCTTACGGAAATGATCATGTCCGCATTTCGAACATACCGTTCCTGCCGGCAGCAGGTCCTTTTCCTCTCTTTGGAACCAGGCGTTAGAGCCCTCTTGCTCGAAAATGTTGGCCACATGCTCAATCGTCTCATTGTTGACCAGCGGTTCGTTACAGCTGCGGCAATAGAAGATCGGGATCGGGACACCCCACGCCCGTTGACGGGAAATACACCAGTCTCCACGATCGGCGATCATGTTATGCAGACGAACCTCGCCCCACTCCGGCGTCCAGTTGATGCGCTTGATTTCATCGAGCATCGCCTGACGGAACTTATCCACGGAAGCGAACCATTGCTCCGTTGCCCGGAAAATGACCGGCTTCTTCGTCCGCCAGTCGTGCGGATATTGGTGATTAATGAAACTGAGCTTGAGCAGGTGGCCTGTTTCCTCCAGCTTCTCGGTAATCATTTTGTTCGCTTTGTCGTAGAAAATCCCTTCAAAGCCCGGCGCCTCCGCCGTAAATTTGCCCTGGTCATCCACCGGACATAGCACGCCCAAATTGTAGCGCTGACCGATCACAAAGTCGTCTTCCCCATGTCCTGGAGCCGTGTGGACACAGCCGGTACCTGCTTCCAGCGTGACATGCTCGCCTACCATGACAAGTGAGGTACGGTCATAGAACGGATGCTGACAAAGCACGCCATCCAGTTCGCTTCCCTTGACCGTGAAGAGCACCTTGACATCGGTCCAGCCGATTTCCTTCGATGCTGCTTCCAGCAAGCCCTGCGCCAGCACATATTTCTTGCCGCCCGTCTCGACTACGGCATATTCAAAATCCGGATGAAGACTGATGCCGAGGTTAGCCGGCAGCGTCCAAGGTGTAGTCGTCCAGATCACAATGGCTGCATCCTCCGGAAGCTTGCCCTTGCCGTCCTTTACCTGAAACGCAACATAGATGGATGCGGATGTTTTGTCCTTATATTCGATCTCCGCTTCCGCCAGCGCACTTTCAGAGGACGGAGACCAATAAACCGGCTTCAGCCCTTTGTAAATATAGCCTTTATTCACCATACCCCCGAAGACGCGGATTTGCTGCGCTTCGTATTTCGGCTGGAGCGTAATATACGGGTTATCCCAGTCGCCTCGGATGCTCAGCCGCTTAAACTGGCCCTTCTGCTTCTCCACCCACTGTAAGGCATACTCCTTGCAATAATCGCGAAATTCGTTGACGCTCATTTTCTTGCGATCCACTTTCCCGCCGTTGGCGATCGCTTGTTCAATCGGCAAACCGTGCGTATCCCAGCCCGGAACATAAGGAGCATCGAAGCCCTGCATCGTTTTGAAGCGTACGATAATGTCCTTCAAAATTTTGTTCAGCGCATGCCCGATATGGATATCGCCGTTCGCATAAGGAGGTCCGTCGTGCAGGATGAATTTCGGTTTGCCCTTCCGGCTCTCCTGCACCTTCGCATAAATGTTGATGTCCTCCCAATGCTGCTGCATTTTCGGTTCGGCCTGCGGCAAATTGCCGCGCATAGGGAAATCCGTTTGAAGTAAATTTAGTGTTTTGCCATAGTCCATACTGCTACCACTCCTGATCTCTTCCATAATAACTAATGCTACAGCTTCTTCGTAAAAATCAAAAAAGACCTCGCATCCCTGACTAGGGACGAGAAGTCTCGCGGTACCACCCTGATTAAGGCTGCAAGCAGCCTTCACTCAAACGATCGATAACGGGATCAGCCGATACTCTCTACATCGGATCATCAGTTGGCAGCGGATAGCGGCATGCATGCCGGATCACTGCAACGAGGTTCAAGAGACGCTCCTGGGTGATATTCCACTGCTGCAGGAAGTCCGGGCTTGCACCAAAATCCCGGCTCGCTGGCATCCGCTTGGCAGCGTACTTGTCCCAGTCATCGCTTTGGTTTATGTTAACTCAGGTAATATAGAGGAGTATAGCGAAAATCGTGTCCAACGTCAACTTTCTCAGTTGGATTCGATCTCAATTTTCTCCAAGGTGCTCCAATCCTCCGTGCTGAGCAGCTCGAGCTGAGCTTCAATCAGCGTGCGGAAGCGCGTGCGGTAGATGGAGGCCTGCTTCTTCAGCTCTTCGATCTCAAGGGCGATCTTGCGGGATTTGACAAGCGATTCGTTGATGATCCGGTCCGCGTTCTTCTCCGCTTCCTTCAGGATCAATTGCGCTTCCTTCTTGGCGTTCGTTTTCACTTCGTCCGCAGCTTCCTGCGCCACAATGATCGTTTTGCTGAGGGTTTCCTCAATATTCGAAAAATGGTCCAGACGCTCTTGAATCGATGCGAGCTGATTCTGCAAATCTTTATTTTCACGGATCAATGCCTCGTAATCCTTGATCACTTGGTCGAGGAACTCGTTCACCTGGTCTTCGTCATAGCCTCGGAACGAACGGCTGAATTCTTTATTATGTATATCGAGCGGGGTTAAAGCCATTGCTGCACCTCCAAAGTTTTATCCGACTGTATGGTATTGCTATATTCGACAGGAGCCCACATTTTCCTGCAATCCGTAACAAAAAAAATCGGCAAACTATGCATATTTGCCGATTCTTACGCGCTGTCTTCCTTTTTTGGATACTCCCTCGACCTCAAGCACCTTGAACCGGCCGAAACCCTGCAGCGATACCACATCCCCAGCTTGAAGCGGCTTGCTGGGATCCTCCTCCTGCTTCCAGTTCACTTTACAGCGGCCTGCCTTAATCGGCAGCAGCACTTTCGCGCGGCTTAGACGATACACATCGCTGACGATTCCGTCGAGTCGCATCGAAGCGACGGAAAGGCTCAATTCCTCCAGCGACACATCCGTAGCAATAAGCCGTTCCAGCGGCAGCTCCTCCGTCATGACATGGGCACGGTGCACCTGAGTCAGGTTCAATCGCATGTAGTCGGCCACTTCAGCTGCAACCAGAAAGTGACAACCGTTCTCCCGGACATAAATGTCGCCGATCTTGTCCCGCTTCAGACCGAGACCTAGGATGGCTCCCATGTAATCCCCGTGATCCAGATCCTTAAGCTTCTCGTCCGGCGACTCGACCGAGATCAAGCGGATTCCGATATCCTCGGAAGCCAAATCCCGATAGTCAGGCGCAATGATCGCCCGCTTGCGCTCCGCATTCTCGTGCCCACCGTCAAAGCGAACCTGAACGTCACCGGATCGGTTCACCAATGTGTTCACTATAAACGCTTGCCGCGGATCAAGAAAGTCCGTCAGCTTCAGCGCATGCTGCTCCGCTCTCTCCACCCATTCGGCGGCCTTATCGACGAATCGATGTTCATCCGGGTGAAAATGTGAGTAAATGTTCTCGTTGTTCAATTTCCTTCACCTGCTACACAAAGAAACCGATGACGGCTGAAAGCCCCAGCTCGATAAAGAACAGTGCCAGCAGCGCTACGATTGGAGAGATGTCAATCATACCGCCGATCGGCGGGATAAAACGACGAAAAATCGATAAATACGGCTCGCATAGCTTCGCCAAAATCTCACCGATAAAGCTTTCTCTTGCATTAGGCAGCCAGGACAGCAATACATAGGCGATGAGCACGTAGCGGTAGATCAAAATCAATGTATGAATATAACTTTCAATGACGTACAAGCTGATCACCTCGTTAACTGTAATAGGACTTCTTCGTTACGTTACTGTTCTTCCCGATGGAGATTCTCCGTAATGGAGCCGTGAATCTCCACACCTTCCGGCGTGCACAGGAAAATATTCGGCCCTAGCTTGGATATCGAGCCATTCAGAGCATACACCGTTCCGCTCAGAAAATCAAAGATGCGCGTCGTGTGATCCGGCCGGGCCCGATGAAGATTGACGACAACCGGCCGGCGGGACCGCAGGTGATCGGCAATCTCCCACGTTTCTTCATAAGAACGGGGCTCGTTCAACACAACGCGGACGCTTTTCTGCGAATGAATGCTGACGATGTTTCCCTTATTCCTACGTGTATCCTGCACAGGGGTTTCGTTTTCCTCCTGCTGCGGCTCCACTACCCGTTCGCGTTCAATGACTTCTTCTTCTTCCTGCAGACCGAGAAAGTTCATGAACTTATTCATAACGCTCATTTTCAACTCCTCCTTATTTATAGTACTGATCACCGGATCACGGTTATTCCTTGCCGACCAAAATGGATCCGAGCCGGACCCAGGTTGCCCCTTCCTCTATAGCCACCTCGAAGTCGTTTGACATCCCCATGGATAAATGCGGCACCTCGTAATCCAGAATTCCCTCGGCATTCAATCGGTCCCGCCATTCCCGAAGCCCGCGGAATACCGGCCGGGTCGATTCCGGCTCCGCTTCATAAGGAGCCATCGTCATCAGCCCTACAATCCGGAGATGCTCGAATGGTTTCAACTCGCGTACCAAATCAAACAGCTTGTCCGGCTCCAAACCGTGCTTCGTCTCTTCACCGGAAATATTCAGCTGAAGAAAGACCTGTACGACGATGCCCATGGCTGCAGCCTTCTTCTCCAGCTCTTTCGCCAATGAAAGCCGGTCAAGAGAGTGGATGTACGCGAATTTACCAACGACATCCTTCACTTTATTCGTCTGAAGATGGCCGATAAAATGCCATGTCGCTCTGTCGTGATACGCTTCCCACTTCGGCTGTACATCCTGCCAACGATTCTCTCCGATATGGTTCAGTCCTGCCTCCAATGCCGCGCCTGTCGTTTCCAAGGACACGTATTTCGTGACGGCAATTATCTGTACGTCGTCGCGAGCCCTGCCTGCTCGATCGCAAGCAGCCTGAACTTTATGTTCCACGTCCGATATTCTCTGCTGTAATTCCTGTAACAAAGGCCCTTTCACCTCGCTGTCCGCCCGTTCTAACGGCAGGCAACCGATGAGGATATACCTGCGCTACTCCCGTATGCCGATCCAAGCCGCCATCCGTCCTGTTTTGCCGCCTTCCTTCCGATGGGAAAAGAAGTCTTCCACTTGACAGCTTGTGCATAACGTACTTATTTCGATATGAACTGGCATAATTCCTGCTTTTATCATAATTTGTCGGTTCAATTGTTGCAAGCTTAACATCCATTTTCCTTCGGATATTGTTTTATATACATATTCCTGAGCTCCCACCTGGTTGCTAAGCCCCAGTTCGCGCAGCGTCTTATCCACCCTGGTGATGACATTCTCGTCCACCTCATAGCAGCAACCCTGAATGGAAGGCCCTATGGCGGCATAAACGTCCCTCGGCTTCGTTCCATACGCCGCGCTCATCGTCTCCAGAGTAGCCTTGGCGATTTGCAGCACCGTTCCCTTCCAGCCCGCGTGAGCCAGCCCAACCGCCTTGTGTACCGGATCGTAAAAATATAACGGTACGCAATCGGCAAACAGCGCATGAAGATAAATGCCGGGTACGTTCGTGACAAACCCGTCCTTGGCCTGCAGCGCTTTTTCTCTAGAGGAGTTCCCCGCTCCTGCCTGTGCCTTCGCGACCACTTGAATTTCCCTTCCGTGAACCTGTTCGGCATAAGTGCAGGCATCAAATGACGCGCCGATCGCCTCCGCAAGCAGCTGCCGGTTGGTCACCACATCCGCGGGATTATCGTTCACATGAAGTCCGCAGTTTAAGCTGTCGAACGCCTCACGGCTGACTCCGCCCTTTCGCGAGGTAAAGCCTGACGTAAGCTGAGGATACTTTTGCTCCCAATTTGCCAGTCTCCAGGTCTCACAGCCATTCTCCGCGATTGTCCTAACAAAAGGCTCCATCCAGTCCTCCTCCTCCTTGCACCTGTTTTCACCAGTATACCGATCCTTCACCCGAAAAAAAAGAGCACACGCCCGTATGCTCTTCTTCGGCAATTTCTACTACTCCCGATATTGGCGGTTGTATTCGTAGGTCACTTCTCCTTCGTCCTGCTGACGATACGTTCGAAGGTCATCCAGCTTCACCAGAACGACGTCCATGCCGATCTTGACGATATTTCTCCAAGGAATAACAACCTCAGTCGCTCCGCCGAACAGACCGAAGAATCGCGCCGAATTCGGCACAATGATAGCCTCAATGCGTCCATGCCGCAAATCCAGCTCTAGGTCACTCACCTGGCCGAGCTTCTTGCCGTCTACAATATTGATAACATCCTTCGTTTGGAAATCGGATATTTTCATGATGCCCATCACCACCGAAAGCAGCTCCTGTGACCGTGCATCTAAGGAACTGGGTATATAACTATATGTATGTAGGTGAAAGGGAAAATGTCCTGCCCTGATGAAAAAAAGGCACAGAAGCCTGAAACGGACTCTGTACCTTATCCCTTCGCGGGAGCTTAGTTTTTAACGTGCTTTTGCATTTGCGAAATCGCTGATTTTTCCAAGCGGGATACTTGTGCTTGAGAAATGCCGATCTCATCGGCAACCTCCATTTGCGTTTTCCCATCAAAGAAACGCATGGAGAGAATCATTTTCTCGCGGTCGTTCAGCTTGCGCATCGCCTCCCGGAGGGCAATTCCCTCGATCCAGGAGACATCCTTGTTGCGATCGTCGCTGATTTGATCCATGACATAGATCGGGTCCCCGCCGTCATGGTAGATTGGCTCGAAGAGCGACACCGGGTCCTGGATGGCGTCTAAGGCGAAAACCACATCTTCCTTCGGCACATTGAGCGCTTCGGAAATTTCGTAAATCGTAGGCTCGCGCGAGTTCTGATTCGTTAATGCATCGCGAACCTGCAGCGCCTTATAGGCGATGTCGCGAAGCGAGCGGGACACCCGAATCGGATTGTTATCCCGCAGGTAGCGCCGGATTTCCCCAATTATCATCGGTACGGCATAGGTGGAAAACTTCACATTTTGACTTAAATCAAAATTATCAATAGCCTTCATCAGTCCGATGCAGCCAACCTGAAATAAATCATCGACAAACTCGCCGCGGTTATTGAAGCGCTGAATGACGCTGAGCACCAAGCGGAGGTTGCCATTCACCAATTTCTCTCTTGCAGTCCGCTCATTCTTCTCTTGAAGCTGAACGAATAACTCACGCATTTCCGCGTTGGTCAAAACAGGTAGCTTTGCAGTGTCTACACCGCAAATTTCGACTTTATTTCGGGTCACCGTGATAACCTCCCAAGGAGAAACATTATTGTTAATTATAACCTTGGAAGGTTTTTTTATGCGCTGCAGAACTTGTCCCGCAAGTGCCCTCATCCGTCAAAATTGGACAAAACCCAGATAAATCAAGGACGTTTTCGCTTACATTTTTTTAAAAATTATCAGTTTCCAGATTACACCATTTTATTGAATTCCTTGCGAAGACGCTTGATAATGCGCTTCTCCAGACGGGAGATATACGATTGCGAAATGCCCAGCATATCGGCGACATCCTTCTGCGTCTTCTCTTCTCCGTCCGTCAACCCGAAGCGGAGCTCCATGATGATCCGCTCCCGCTCCGAGAGCTTATCCAGCGCTTTATGCAGCAGCTTGCGGTCAACCTGCTCTTCGATGTTGCGGTAGATGGTGTCGTTCTCCGTTCCGAGCACATCGGAGAGCAGCAGCTCGTTGCCGTCCCAATCGATATTGAGCGGTTCGTCGAACGATACCTCCGTACGAATTTTGCTGTTGCGGCGAAGGTACATCAGAATTTCATTCTCTATGCATCGGGAGGCATAAGTGGCCAGCTTGATCTTTTTCTCCGGATCAAATGTATTGACCGCCTTGATCAGCCCGATGGCTCCGATCGACACCAAATCTTCAATGTTGATGCCGGTATTCTCAAATTTGCGAGCAATGTATACGACCAAACGCAGATTGCGTTCAATAAGCATTCCCCGTATGGCGGCGTCGCCTGATGGAAGCTTTTCCAGCAAATATTCTTCCTCTTCGCGGGTGAGCGGAGGCGGCAGCGCTTCACTTCCACCGATGTAATAAATTTCTTCGCCCTTGAGCCCGAGCAGCAGCAAAAGACGGAAATAGATAATTTGCAGTTTCAGCTTCCATTTGACTAACATCATTCGCTTCCTCCTATAAGTTGATCTATGCTGGACAGCATGTATCATGGGATCCTGATTTTTGTTTACGATTGCAGCAGCGAAGGATGAATGATCGCTTGGTACGCATTGTCGGAGCTAAGCCTGCCCCCGTCAAGGCCTATGAGCACCTTCATCGCTTCGATTTGCGTCTCGCCCGTGGTGATGACGACCCGATCTGGTTTGATCGCCAGCATAAATTGCGTGTTGCGGTTCACCCCCCGATAAGGCACTAATCGAAGCCGGTCCTGCCAGACGAAGGGCTCGGTCCCGATCGCGGTCACGATTTGATCCACTTCGGCCTGCCGGATTTTTTGCATCCAGGCTTCTGGAATTTGCTCGCTCCATTGGGCGGCCTCCATGACCATGACCGGCGTTTTGGTCAGAGGATCATACAGCTGATTGCCTGTATCAATGAGCCCAGTGCAGCTGGAGAAAAAATCATCGATATGTACGTCCACTTTGGCTATAAAGGTCGAAAGCTGTTCCTTCCGCTTGGCGAAGGAGGAGACTTGCCGGAATAACCAGAACCCGAAGGGCAGCGAGACCACGGCCAGTGTCACCGCTACGTTGAGCTGATGACCATACACGATACCGCTAACCACTTCGCTTGAGGATTGCAGGAAATAGTGCACACCAAGAATCGTACCGGCTGCAGCGAAGTTAATAAGGTAGAATGAGCCTAAATTTCTCAGAAAATGCTGAAGCCCGCCATAGCCGAATGCCGTTAGCAGCATGAGTAGGGACAAGAGAAACTTAACGCCGAACGTGAACAATACATCAAGAGGCGGAAAAAATAGAAACACGACATAGCCTGCTCCTATGCCGGCGGATAACAGCAGCCTCCACCAACGAAAGCTCAGCTTCCTCGACCAGGCGGTAGTCCAAAGCAGCAGTCCATCGATGATGAGATTCACCAGGAAAATGATATCGATGTACACAATCATTCTCCTATACCTCCCAGCTTGAAGCCCATTCGTCACGAATGAGACAAGTATATAGCAATCTATCATCAAAGTCTGTTGAAACGTGGTGGTGGTGAGCGTCTTCTTTTGTCGAGTGCTGCGGTGGGGAAGAGTTGATTGGTGAGAGAATTGGATATATATCCATCGGCATTGATAGAAGGATTGACTCGATGATAACTCGATTACGCGAAGAGGTTACTTTGTTTGAGCATGTGCAATGGGGAGATGAGGTATTTGTTGACAGCAGGTTATGCTGCTAATAGATAGACTCAGAAATCTCGATCTAAAGTGATATTTTCATCTTACAGATGTGAAGCAGTGCCTATTATATTGTGTAAGATGATTTTATATCGTAACAGCAGTGTTCTTAAGCTCATCAGATAGGAAATAACATCTGTTAAAGTGAAAATATATCGTTTCAGACCATTTCCCGGTCGAGAATGTACCTGTAAGGTGATTTTATCTCGTAATAGCTCTGCCCTAACAAAACAAAAGCCCTCGATCTACCAAAGTAGAACCGAAGGCTGAAATGATTACTTATCGAAATTGTTGCGATTGCGGTTACGAAGGAACGTCGGGATATCCAACTGATCACCCTGCCCGTTGCTGCCTCCGAACGGACGAAGATTGTTCAGACGGGAATCCGAGCTTTCCTGCTGTACGTTTCCGCTTGTAGCGCTTGTGCCTGTAGGCTTGCGCATCGGCGGCGCCGTGAGGTTCTTATGCTCAAAGCCGGTCGCGATAACCGTTACCTTGATGTCGTCCTTGAGTGTCTCGTCAATGACCGCACCGAAGATCATATTAACTTCGGAATCGGCTGCGGAGGCAACGATATCGGCAGCCTCGTTCACCTCATACAGGGACAAGTTCGCGCCGCCCGTAATGTTCAATAATACGCCGCGAGCGCCGTCAATGGACGTTTCGAGCAACGGCGACATGATGGCTTTCTTCGCCGCTTCCGCCGCACGGTTCTCACCGTTGGCAACACCGATTCCCATCAGCGCGGAGCCTCGCTCCGTCATGATCGTCTTCACGTCGGCGAAGTCAAGGTTGATCAGACCCGGTACGGCGATCAGGTCGGAGATACCTTGTACCCCTTGGCGAAGTACATTGTCTGCTTCGCGGAAAGCTTCAAGCATCGGAGTCTTCTTATCGACGATCTCGAGCAAGCGATCGTTAGGAATCACGATCAGCGTATCTACCTTCTCTTTGAGAGCTGCAATCCCCTGATCCGCCTGCAGGGACCGCTTGCGGCCTTCGAAGGTGAACGGCCGCGTTACGACACCAACCGTCAAAGCTCCGCATTCTTTGGCAATTTCTGCAATAACCGGCGCAGCACCCGTCCCCGTACCTCCGCCCATACCGGCTGTTACGAAGACCATGTCCGCACCTTTCAGTGCGTTATAGATCAATTCTCTTGACTCTTCCGCCGCCTTCTTACCCACTTCAGGATTCGCTCCTGCGCCAAGTCCCCGTGTCAGCTTGTCGCCAATCTGCAGTCGTTGCTCGGCCTTGGCGGAATGAAGCGCCTGTGCATCCGTGTTCACCGTAATGAATTCTACGCCCTTCACGCCGGTTTCGATCATTCGGTTCACCGCGTTGCTGCCGCCGCCGCCGCAGCCAATGACCTTAATCTTGGCCATTAGGTCCATGTCCATATCAAATTCAAACATTTAAGAGTCTTCCCCCTCAATTAGCTTCAAGCTTGCCCGGTCCAATAACCAAAGTGTTTAGATGAATTCACTGATCCAATTTTTGAAGCGCTCCACCATGGTTTGTTTCGGCTGATCGTTATCGGAACCCGACGGTTTCTTAGCAACGGATCTTCTCGTGTTGCCGCTTTGCTTCGAATGTCTCAAGTATTTTGTAGCATATTGAATAATGCCTACGCCGCTAGTAAAGGACGGATCACGAACACCGATATAATCCGGAACGGCGATGCGCACCGAAGTAGCCAGTTCCTCTTGAGCGATGGCAAGCATGCCCGGCATGGATACCGTACCGCCTGTCAGAACATAACCTCCGGGCAAGTCGCCGTATCCCATTCTGGCAACCTCTTGCCGAATCAGATGAAATATTTCTTGAACCCGCGGTTCGATGATGTTAGCCAAATCAACCTGCGAGAACTCCTTGTCCACATTGCTTCCGATTCGATTGACTTTAAATACCTGATCGCCAGCCGCATGATCAACTACCGCGCAACCGAACTTTAGCTTGATTTTCTCGGCAATGTCCGCCTGAGTCCGCAAGCCATAAGCGATGTCATTAGAGATAAATTCGCCGCCGATCGGCAGCGTCGTCGTAGCAACCATATTATTCTCGTTAAAAACGGCAATCGTCGTTGCCCCGGCGCCGATATCGACCAGCACCGTCCCGATAGCCTTCTCATCCTTGGAAAGGGCTATATGTCCTGCCGCAAGCGACATGAGTATGAGGCCGGCGACCTTTAAGCCCGATTTTTCAACTACCCTCAGCAAATTATGTATGGCCGTCTTGGTCCCGGTTACAATCGTAGCCTCTACTTCGAGCCGTACGCCAATCATACTGCGGGGGTCTTGAATTTGATCCGTTCCATCCACTACATACTGATTCGGTACTACGCCTATGATTTCACGTTCCGGTGCTAATGGAATGACTCTGGCGGCTTGAATAACGCGCTCGATATCGTCATCTCCGATCTCGCGATCCTCGTTGGCAACTGCGACTACCCCATGACTGGACTGAAGAGCGATATGATTACCCGATATCCCGACATATACCTCGGAAATCTGAATGCCTACCATACGTTCCGCGTGATCGATTGCACTTCGAATGGATTGCACCGTCTGATCGATATCGACGATAGCTCCCTTGCGTATTCCTTGTGAGTCGGCAGATCCTACTCCAATTATATTAATGGCGCCGTTAACGACTTCTCCAATAATAGCACGAACCTTGGATGTACCGATGTCCAAACTAACAATGATGTCATTGCTGCTCAACCCGTGGCACCTCCTATGACCTTTATTCGATATGAGCCTCGGTGTAAAAACCTCCTGTACTTATTCAACACGGCTCTTCATTTCCCTCTTTTTTTTGCAATTTTTTTCACTCGTGCATGGAAATATACCAATAGCTCCAATTCTATCATTATTTTCTAGTATTGAGTAGTGGTAAATCCTTAATTTCTCTGTGTTCCATTGCCAGGAGTATTCGAGGTCTGATTCGGATTCGTTTCCTTGCTTGAGCCTGCATTTCCCGAAGGAGCGGCGGCTTTATTATCCGTTTTGGACGGCTCTGCCTCAAACGGGGTGTGGGAATCGGTTTCCAGCAGTCTGAGGATCCCGCCCTTCACCTTGTTCTCGCGAAGATTCGCAATATAGCTTTCCATATATTTCATTTTCTCAGGTAAATATCCGATGGTCGTTTGTACCTCATATTGGGAGCGAGTATACATCTTAATTTTGTCCGGATACGAAGCGGTAGGGTCCGGCTTGATCTCGGAAACGTCGGCGAACAGTACGGAGGGGAGCTGCCCCATTACACGGCAGAGCATCTCCTTCATCCCGGAGGCGTCCTCTTTAGGCCATCCAGAGAGGATCGGCATGTCAAGGACAGCCCCGAGCGCGGTTACCTTCACAACGCTGGCATCGGCGAGCAGCGCTTCCACTTGGCCGGACTCATTGAACTGATAAGCGACCTTCGGGTACTCCTTTACCTCGATTTGAATTTTGCCTGGAAAATGCTTCGAAACCGTCACCGTCTCGATCATTCTCAAGCTCTTAATACGGCTCTCGATTTCATTTGAGGATACGGAAAAAAAATGATCTCCCGGCTGTACGGCGGCTGCTTGTCCGATTTCGCCGACAGAGACATGCTCCTGCCCGCTAATCTCCACCTCAGTAATCTTGCTTAAGGTAGATTGAAAGAATAGCACCAGCAGCAGCGTGATAAAGAAGACAAACAGAAAAACAAGCAGCTTCGGGCTGCTTCGGTTCCGCTTCTTCGGCTCTTTCATAACAGGTAATCGTTCGGCTTGCATGCTGGGTCCTCCTGGAGGAAAAAATATGTAAACCGCTGATACCCCTCCGGTTACGGAAAGGGATATTTCAGCGGTGATGTTCATATGGATAAAGTAGGAATATTAGTGCTTCTCGGTTTGCACCGGCGTGGAGCGTTGAATCTTCGCGCCCAGCTGGGTAAGCATCAGCTCGATCCGGTCGTAGCCCCGGTCGATATGATGTATCTGATCGATGATCGTCGTGCCCTGGGCCGCCAGTCCCGCAATGACCAGCGCGGCTCCGGCACGGAGGTCGGTAGCCTCTACGGAAGCGCCGTACAATCTAGGCACCCCGCGAATAAAGGCAGAGTTCAAATCCACTCGAATATCCGCTCCCATACGGGAAAGCTCATCAACGTGTTTAAAGCGCCCTTCAAACACTGTCTCCTTCACGATGCTAAGGCCATCCGCCAAGCTGAGCAAAACCATGATCTGCGACTGCAAATCCGTAGGAAACGCCGGATGAGGCGAAGTGATGATCCGCTCCACCGCCTTGGGGCGGGTCAAGCAGCTCACATTCATTATATCACCGTCAATCGCAATTTGAACACCCGTACGCTTCAGAACATGAATCGCCGAGGTCAAATGGGCCGGATTCACCCGCTCCAGCGTGACATTGCCTTTGGTAACCGCAGCGGCAATCATGATGGTTCCCGCCACAATCCGGTCAGGAATAATGCGATAAGTACAAGGAGCCAATTCCTTTACGCCTTCGATCGTAATCGTGTCCGTTCCGGCTCCAATAATATTGGCACCCATGGAGTTCAGGAAGTTCTGCAAATCCTGAATCTCCGGCTCTCTTGCTGCGCCTATGATCGTAGTCATGCCTTTGGCCATGACGGCCGCCATCATGATATTTTCCGTGGCGCCTACACTCGGAAAATCAAGTGCGATTTCCGCTCCGAGCAATTGCTCGGCCGTACAGACGATTTTGCTGCCGGTCTCTTCGATCTTCGCTCCAAGAGCGCTAAGTCCCTTCAAATGCAGATCGATTTTTCTTTCGCCGATGGCACAGCCGCCGGGCTGATACAGCTCTACGCGGCCCAGCCTCGCTAGCAGCGGTCCCATAAGGAAGATCGAGGACCGCATCTGGCTCATCAAATGCTCCGGAATATGGGTCTGATGAATGCCCATGGTGTTAAGGGTTACCGTATCCCCCTGCTGTTCTGCCTCGCACCCCAAGCTCCGCAGAATGCCGAGCATGACTCCAATGTCGGACAATTCCGGTACATTGGTTAAAGTAACTGTGCCCTCCGCCATAATGGCGGCAGCCAGGATAGGTAGTGCAGCGTTCTTCGCTCCGTGAATTTTGATGGCTCCCGATAGAGGTTTCCCGCCTTCGATAACCAACTTTTCCAAAATCCCACCTCCGATTTAGCGCTCTCCCACCACCAAAACTTCTGGTACAAGCTCCACGCCATACGTTTGCTTCACGATGGATTTCACTTGTTCGATGAGGCTGAGCACGTCGTGAGCTGACGCTTGCCCGGTGTTAACGATGAAGTTGGCATGCAGCGGCGATACCTCGGCGCCTCCGACACGAAGACCCTTGAGGCCTGCTGCTTCAATCAGCTTGGCGGCGAAGTGCCCTTCCGGATTGCGAAAGACGCTTCCGGCGCAAGCCATTTGCAGCGGCTGGGTGCGAAGCCGGCGATCCTTGTTGGCTGCCAGAGCCGCAGCAATCTCCTTGCGATCGCCCGGGGCCAGCTGGAATACGGCCTCCGTTACGATCCCAGGCTGCGATTGCAGCAGCGAATGACGGTAAGCATAAGCAAGGTCCGCCTGCTTCATAATGACCAACTCCCCGTCAGGGAGCAGCACTTCAGCTTGCAGTAAGATGCGCGACACATCCGACCCGTGCGCTCCGGCGTTCATGTAGACGGCGCCTCCCACCGTTCCCGGGATGCCTCCCGCGAACTCCAATCCGGTCAGTCCTTCCTTGCCGGCCATGACGGATAGCTTAATAAAAGAATAAGCGCCACCGGCATAAACCGTGTCCCCCTCGAATCGGATCGTATCGAGCGCATCGCCCAGCTTCAGCACAATGCCCCGAATCCCTTTGTCGGTAATCAGCATGTTGGAGCCTCTGCCCAGCACCGTCCAGCCGATTTGATGACGATGCAGAAGCTTTACCGCTTCCACCAGCTGAACCTTATCGTGCGGAGTCAGCAGCACATCGGCAGGTCCGCCGATTTTCCAAGTGGTATAAGGGGCGAGCGGTTCATTCAGCCGGACTTCGCCATAGGATCCGGTGAGCAATTCAGAAATGACCTGTTGCAATGGGAAAACCTCCTTCACAGAACGCTCCAAGCGGCCGATTTGCGGATTATATTTCCGAAAACCGCGAAGATCCGTCAGCATCTTTGCTTTTTCTTTATTTGGCTTTTCGATGCTTTCCGTCTCTCTGCCGGGTGGTCTGTCACGGTTATAGTGTAGTTTATGTGAAATCGGAAGATAGTGTGACAATCGCCTATAGCATTTTTCACTTGCGGGAGCTTGAAGCAAGGTCCTCTATCAGCTCTACAATGCGATCCGTGCCGTTTAAGTAAGGGCTGGCCGCCATTTGCCGCCGATAGCTGTCCCGGCCGTCATAAAGCGCCTCTAGGCCCTCCAGCAGCGCAGCTGCGTTCAGTTCCTCCTCTTGAACGACACGGCAGTAGCCTTGTTGTTGGAAAGATTTGGCATTGAGAATCTGATCTCCCCTGCTGGCTTGAAGCGACAACGGAATGAGCAGCATCGGCTTCTGCAGCGCCAAAAATTCGAAGATGGAGGTAGAACCCGCTCGGGAGACGACTACATCCGCGCAGGCCAGCAGATCGGGAAGCTCTTGGCTGACATATTCGAACTGCTTATAACCTCTGCGGCCTTCAAATACCGCGTCCACGTGGCCTTTCCCGCAAATGTGAATGATCTGATACCGCTCCAGCAGCGCATCGAGTTCTTCCCGAATGATGCGGTTAATCGCCTGCGCCCCCAGGCTACCGCCCATAACGAGCAACACCGGCTTCTGAGAATGAAAATCACAAAGGGTAAGTCCCTTTAGCGGTTTTCCTTCAAGAATCCGGTCGCGGATAGGCAAGCCCGTGCACTCCCCTTTGGAGCTTTTGAGATAGCGCAGCGTTTCAGGAAAGGTGACGCAAACGCGAGAGGCGAAGGGCGTGGAGATTTTGTTGGCAAGTCCCGGCGTGAAGTCGGACTCATGGGCAATGACCGGAATCCGGTTCAGCCAGCTCGCCAAAATGACAGGGACGGAAACGAAGCCGCCCTTAGAGAAAACAAGATCCGGCTTCAGGCGGCGAAGCAAGCGATAAGCCTCCGCCACCCCTTTAACCACGTTGATGGGGTCCTTGAAATTTTTAACATCAAAATAACGCCGCAGCTTTCCGGAGGAGATATGATGGAAAGGAATGCCCTCCTGATCGATAATTTCTTTCTCAATCCCGTCACGAGAGCCGATGTATTCCATGTCCCAGCCCCGCGGCCTCAGCTTGGCCATGATCGCCAGGTTCGGCGTAACATGGCCTGCGGAGCCGCCGCCGGTAAAAATGATTTTTTTTGTATGCATAATTCACCTCGAGTACCGGGAAATGTTAAGAAGGATGCCGATAGCCGTCAGCATCAGGGTGAGCGAGGAGCCGCCTGCGCTGATCAGCGGCAGCGTAATGCCGGTAACCGGGAACATCCCGATGACGACACCGATATTGATGATGACCTGTACGGCAATCATGCCGACAATACCCGCTGCCAGGAGACTGCCGAACGTATCCGGCGCTGTAATGGCCGTCCTCATTCCGCGCCATACAAGCAAAGTAAAGAGCACCAGCACCAGAGAACCGCCGATAAACCCAAGCTCTTCCGCAATAATGGAAAAAATAAAGTCCGTTTGAGGCTCCGGCAAATAGCTGTACTTCTGGCGGCTCATCCCTAGACCGAGTCCGACCAGGCCCCCGGGGCCGATCGCATAGAGCGACTGAATGGCCTGATAGCCTGCTCCGAGCGGATCCTCCCAAGGGTCCAGGAAGGCGGTAATTCGTTTCAAGCGGTACGGCGCAGCAATAATCAACCCGACAAAGCCGATCAAGCCGACCAGTCCAAAGTACGACAGGTGCACCAACCGAGCCCCCGCAGTATAAATGATGAGCAGCGAAGCGCCGACAAGCACCGCACCGGTCCCGAGGTCCGGCTGCAGCATGATGAGCCCGAAGGCTAGTCCTACCAATCCAAGCGGCGGCAGCAATCCTTTGGTGAAATCGGTAATCTTCCCCTGATCCTCCGAGAGCCATTTGGACAGAAACATGATCATGCCCATCTTCATGAACTCGGAAGGCTGAATGCCGAAGGAGCCGATTCCCAGCCAGCTTCGCGCACCTCCGCGCACGACGCCGATGCCGGGGATCAGCACGGCAACAAGAAAAACAAAACAGATGAGCAGCAGCAGCTTGGAATACTTTTTCCAAACGACATAGTCCGTGTTCATCGTGAAGAACATAGCGACGACACCGAGAGCGGCGAACAACCCTTGCCGTTTCAAATAGAAAAACGCATCACCGTGCTCTCGGAGCGCCATGACCGCACTTGCGCTGTATACCATGACAACACCGATCGCAAGCAGCAGCAAGGTGGAGCCGAGCATAAGAAAGTCTGGAGCCGAACGTGCTTTGACCATTGCGCCTACACCTCTAACCTTTGATTATCGGGAGGCTTGGTTCCCCCCTCTTTAAAGGTTATGCACGGACTCTTTAAACATGCTTCCCCTCACCTCATAGGATGAAAACATGTCCCAGCTGGCGCACGCAGGCGAGAGCAGCACGATATCTCCCGGCTTCGCCATCGCATAAGCCGATCGGACCGCTTCCAGCACGGTATCCTGTACATGCTCTCCAGTATCGACGATTTTGACGAACTGTAATCCTGCGAGCTCCGCTACGCGTCGCAGCTTTTCCTTCGTCTCGCCCAGCGCTACTAGGCCCTTGACCTGCCCCTGAAAAGCCGGGAGAAGCTCCATATAGTCCGAACCGCGGTCCAATCCGCCGGCAATCAGAATAATGTCCTGCTTGAAGGCTTCAATCGTCTTGAGCGTAGCCACAGGGTTCGTTGCCTTGGAATTGTTGTAAAACGCGACCTCGTTCTTCACCGCCACACATTCCAATCGGTGCTCCACTCCCCGGAAATCGCGAAGAACGCCGGCAATCGCTTCCGGGGCAACCCCTAAGCTTAGAGCCATCGCGGCGGCAGCCATCGCGTTCTCCACGTTAAAGCTGCCTGGGATCCCCATCTCCTCTACAACAAGGATATGGATCCTATCCCCCTGCCTGTTTTTATATACGATATTGCCGTTGTGTACATATACTCCATAGTCCAGCTGCTGCTTCAGGGAAAACGGCAGTACGGACGATTGCACCTGCTCAGCGACTTGGCGGCATACCGAATCGTCCCAGTTCAGCACGGCGGTATCCGTATCCGCTTGATTCGCAAACAGCTTGGCTTTGGAAGCGATGTAATCGTCCATAGTGCCGTGATAATCCAGATGCGTCTCATAAATGTTCAAAAGACACCCGATCCGTGGAGCGAAATCGCGTGTTCCCTTCAGCTGAAAGCTGCTCAGCTCCACCACCATGATGTTGTCCGGTTCCGCCTCGAGAGCAGCCTCCGTCAGTGCTCTACCGATATTGCCCGCCACAATCGGCTTCTTGCCCCCGGCTTCCAGCATCAGTCCTGTCAGGGTAGTGGTCGTCGTCTTGCCGTTCGACCCGGTGATCCCCACAACCGGCGCCTTGCAAATATGGAAGGCCACCTCAACCTCGGTGACTACTTCAATGCCGAGTGCCAGAGCGCGCTTAACGGGCTCTATGGAATAAGGGATCCCCGGGTTTTTGACAACCAAGGCAATCCCCTCATGGACGAGCCCTTCCGGATGCTCTCCGCATATAACAGAAATACCCAGGGCCGTCAATTCATCGGCCTCAGGGCACAAGTGACGCTCTTTTTTGTCGTTCACGGTCACGGCGGCGCCCATCTCGTAGAATAGCTTAGCTACAGCGACACCGCTGCGTGCAAGACCCAAGATGACGACCTGCCGGCCGCTGTAGTTTTTCGGATGCTCCATCCTTATAACACCTCATTAATGTAAAGTCCAATGCCCGCCAGGATGAGTCCAGCTGTCCAGAAGGAAATGACGACACGCCATTCCGACCACCCGACCAATTCGAAATGATGGTGAATCGGACTCATTTTGAATACCCGCTTACCCCTTGTCTTAAACGAAACGACCTGAATAATCACGGATAAGACCTCGACAACGAATACTCCGCCGATCATGGCAAGCAATATTTCCGCTTTGGTCAAAATCGCCACGGCAGCAAGTCCTCCGCCGATCCCGAGCGACCCCGTATCGCCCATGAACACCTTGGCCGGATGGGCGTTGAAAACGAGAAAGCCTAACACGGCACCGACCATAGCTGCGGAAAAAATGGCCACATTCGGCTGGCTGTTGCTTAAAGCGATAATCGAATACGCTCCAAAGGCAATGGCGCTCGTGCCTGCCAGCAAGCCGTCAAGTCCGTCGGTAAAGTTAACGGCATTGGATGTTCCGAGCATCAGAAAGATAACGAACGGGAAATAAAGCCAGCTAAGATCAAACGTGAAATCCAGATAAGGAATCCGGATATCCGTGCTATGTCCCACCATCGACAGCATGACGCAAACGATAATGGAGACGATCAGCTGCCCGAGCAGCTTTTGCTTGGCGGTTAAGCCGAGCGAGCGCTTGAACAGGATTTTGATATAATCGTCCAGAAAGCCGATAAAGCCGTACCCGAGAGACGCAACAAGCAAAATCGCCGTCTCCAGGTTTTTCTCCCCGAAGCGAAGGACTGCTACGGCCAAGGCCAGCATAATAATAATGCCGCCCATGGTCGGCGTTCCCGCCTTTTTCAGATGTCCCTGCGGACCGTCGGTTCGAATCTGCTGTCCGAACTTTAATCTCCGCAAAAGCGGGATAAACAGCGGGCCCATTATGACAGCTAATAAAAAGGCCGCGCCCAAGGTAATCATGACAATTTTGAAATCCACCGTTAAACTCCCCCCACCTGCATCAACCGTGCCGCCACCTGTTCCATTTTCATGCCGCGCGATCCCTTGATCAGGACGACATCTCCATCGGCGGTTGCAGCGGACAGCGTATGTGCAAGCTGTTCTTTCTCTTCAAAATAACGAACCCGATCCTGCGGGAACTTCTCCCTTGCGCCTTCCGCAATATAAGCCCCCAAAGGTCCGTACGTGTAAACCGTATGCACATGGGCAGGGTTCAAATGCCGACCGATTTCCCTATGAAAATCGGCCTCCTGCTCACCCAGCTCCAGCATGTCGGCCAGCACCGCGAATTTACGTCCTTTCGCCTGCAGCTCCTGCAGCAGGTCGATGGCCGCTCGCATGGACGTCGGACTTGCGTTGTAAGCGTCATTCAGAATCGTTACCCCGGACGGCGTTTCCGACACTTCAATCCGCATGCCGGTCATGACGAGGCTTCTCAGCCCTTCCGCCATGGTGTCGTTCCGCAGACCAAAGTGCTTGCCGACGGCAAGCGCGGCCAGTGCATTGATTACGTTGTGACCGCCGAGCAGCGGTATATAAACCGTTGTATCCTTATCGGAATTCACAGTGAAATACGTGCCTTTGCCCTCCATACGGATCTCCAGAGGATACAAATCATTGTCGGTTCCCGCACCGAATCTTACGCGCCGGAAGCTCTTGCCGAGCCTGCGTCCCGGTTCGTCAAGCTCCGGCAGCACCTCTTCAATCAGCGGTTCGTCCCCATTATATACAAGCACTCCGTCCTCTTGAAGTCCGGCCAAAATCTCCGTTTTCGCCCGGGCAATTTCGGTTCGCGAGCCGAGCTGAAGAAGATGGCTCTCCCCGATATTCGTAATGACCACAATCTCGGGCTCAGCGAGTCGGGAAAGAAAATCGATCTCCCATCGACCGCTCATGCCCATCTCAAGAACGGCGATTTGCGTCTCCTCCGACAGCTGGAGCATAGTGAGCGGCAACCCGATGTGGTTATTATAATTACCCAACGTTTTGTGTACCTGAAACCGGGTGGATAACACGGCCGCCGTCATATCCTTGGTAGTCGTCTTGCCGTTGCTGCCCGTAATGCCGACCACCCTTACATCGAGCTGATGACGGTAAGCCTTCGCCAGCTGCTGAAGAGCGGCAAGCGTATCCTCCACTATGATTAACGGCACTCCTGTAGGAGGATGCTCATGATCCTTCTGCCAGAAGGAAGCGGCAGCTCCCTTCTCGAACGCGCTTTGCACGAACGCATGCCCGTCGAAGGCTTCCCCGATCAGCGGTACGTATAAATTTCCTTGTTCTATTGTTCTGGTATCTTTCGATACGCCCTGAATGAGCTGCCCCCCGTCCGCGTCGCCGGAGAGGGTGCCGCCCGACATCGCAGCGACATCGGCTAACGTACGCTTTATCAAATTGATCGACCCCTTATGGCATCCTTGGCAACAAGCCGATCGTCAAAATCGATCTTGCGCCCCATGATCTCCTGATATGTTTCATGGCCTTTGCCGGCAATCAGCACGATGTCCTTCGGACCCGCAAGCCGGATCGCTTTATGAATCGCTTCCCGCCGGTCGACGACCAGCTCATAGCTGTCCTCATCGAACCCCGCTTCCCGGATGCCCGGTACAATGTCTTCCAGGATTTGCTGCGGCTCCTCGGTGCGAGGGTTATCCGACGTCACCAGCAAATAATCGCTGTACTTTGCCGTTACCTGCCCCATGAGCGGACGCTTCCTCCGGTCCCGGTCTCCGCCGCAGCCGAACACGCTGATCACGCGGCCTTCGGCAAATTGACGGATTGTCGCAAGTGCGTTCTCCAGACCGTCCGGCGTATGGGCATAGTCAACCAGCACCAGAAACGGCTGCCCTTCGTCGACGATCTCCATTCGTCCTTCCACGGAAGCTACGCCCTCCAGGCTTTCCTTAATGCGCTCCAGCTCAATACCCTCCGCGAGCGCTGCGGCAATCGCTCCGAGCGAATTATACACATTGAATTCACCGACCAGCTTCATGGCAAAATCCGTCGTCCCCGCGAAGGTAACGCAGCGGAATTCCGTCCCCTTGGCCGTGACCCGAATATTCTCTGCCCGAACGTCGGCCTGCCGCTCTATACCATAGGTAATCACTTGGGCAGCCGTTTGCTCGGCGAAATCGGCCGTGGCCGCATCGTCCGCATTCAGGACGGCAAAGGCCCGCTCTTCCGGCTTCGCACTGAAGCCGTTGCCCATACGGGAGAACAGCAGCGCTTTCGCCGCTTGATACTTTTCCATCGTCCCGTGATAATCCAGATGGTCCTGGGTTAAGTTCGTGAAAATCCCCGTACGAAATTGTGTGCCTTTCACTCGTCCGAGCGCTAGACCGTGAGAAGAAACCTCCATAATACAGTATTCCGTTCCCACGTCCCGCATTCGACGAAGAATTCTCTGCAGCTCCAAGGCTTCTTGCGTATTGGTGCTGTGATTCACCAGAAATTCATCGCCAACCTTGATATGGATATTCCCCATCAGCCCGGTTGTATGACCTTGATCGCGTAATATTTTTTCAAGCAGGTAGCTTGTCGTCGTTTTCCCGTTCGTTCCCGTAACGCCGATCACCTTCAGCTCCCGGCTCGGGTATCCGTAGAAATGGCTTGCCACAACGGCCATAGCATATCGCGAATCCTTCACGATCAGCTGCGGAACCGGCACATCCAGCTCCCGCTCCACGATCAACGCGGCCGCCCCAAGACCGATTGCGGCTTCCGCAAACTTGTGTCCGTCGACGGAAAGCCCGGTGATACAAATGAACAAGTCGCCTGGGGCTACCTTGCGGGAATCCGTTTGAATACCGGTAAGCTCAATGCTCTCGTCTCCGACGACACGCCTTACCATCAGAAGAGAAGCCAGTTCCTTCAGCTGCACGCGAGACCCCTCCCATTGTAAACACATGGTATCTATTATGGACAAAAATATGAGCAATGAAAAGCCTATTTTGAGAAAAATAACCTACTTATCATGGAGTTGTCGGTTTCGGCGCACCCTGCTCCGGCATACCTGGATCTCGATCCGACAAGTAAACGCGAATCGTCGAGCCCTGATCGACCCTTGCCCCCGGTTTGGGTACCTGATTGACCACATATTTGCCGAGCCCCGATTTGGCGAGATTGAAATTCATATTCAAATCCTCATAAATCTCCGTCACCGTACGCCCCACCAGATTCGGCACCTCAACGATCGGCGTATCGCCGTAGACAAACTTGCGGTCCAATTGCTCCTTGCGCTGGGGTACCTTCATATAGCGAAGCGTATCCGCCATGATGTTCTTAACCAAAGGCGCGGCGATCAAACCACCGAACTGCAGCCCTTGCGGATCATCCACCGCTGCGTAAATCACCACTTTGGGATCGTCTGCAGGGGCGAAGCCGATAAATGAAACGATATGCTCATCCGCCGAGTAGCGTCCGTTGATGACTTTCTGCGCCGTACCTGTCTTGCCGCCCACCCGATAGCCGTCGATAAAGGCATTGCGCCCGGTTCCGTTGGCCACGACGCTCTCCAGCGTCTCTCTCACCTGCTTGGAGGTTTCCGGTGAGATCACCTGCCTTACCTGCTCAGGCTCAAACTTATCCACCAACTGACCGGAATCCGGATGATACCAAGCCCTGGCTACGTGCGGCTTATACAGCTTTCCTCCGTTAATCGCTGCCGAAACCGCCGTAATTTGCTGAATCGGCGTGACGGATACCCCTTGCCCGAAGGAGGTCGTCGCCAGCTCTACTGGGCCGACGCGCGACGGCTTGAACAAAATACCGTTCTCCTCGCCGCCGAGATCTATGCCGGTTTTTTTACCGAACCCGAAGTTATTAATATACTCGAAAAGCTTATCTTTGCCAAGACGTTGGCCCATGACAACGAAGCCCGGGTTACAGGAGTTCTCCACCACCTGCAGGAAGGTTTCGCTTCCATGTCCGCCCCGCTTCCAGCAGCGCAGCCTTGCTCCAGCCACTTCAATGGCGCCCGGATCGTGGAAAGAATCCTGCAGATTGACCTTTTTCTCCTCCAAGGCGGCAGCCAGCGTGATGATCTTGAACGTGGAGCCCGGCTCATAGGTCATCCAGATCGGCAGGTTCCGGTCGTAGCTCTCCTTCGGATACTCGCGGAATCTTCCGGGCTCGTAGCCGGGCCGCGAGCCCATCGCCAAAATTTCCCCATTGTTCGGATCCATCATAATGGCGATTACACTCTTGGCCTGATACTTTGTCATCGTTTGATCCAGCTCTCGCTCGAGGATCGATTGCAAGTGACTATCAATCGTCAATTGCAGATTCAAGCCGCTCTTCGGCTCCACATATTGAAGCGAAGAGCCGGGAATATTGCGTCCTGCCGCATCGGCAAGATAAGACACATTGCCGTTCACGCCGCTCAGACCCTTGTTATATTTTGCTTCAACCCCGGTAAGTCCGTTATTGTCAATGCCGGCAAAGCCGAGAATATGAGCGGCCAAGCCTCCGAAGGGATAATGGCGCTTGTTATCCTCCGCAACAATAATTCCCGGCAGACGAAGGTTGCGAATTTCATTTGCTTTTTCCTGCGAGATTTTCCAGCCGCCCGGCTGAATGCGCACATTGAGCGCCCTCTTGGTAATCAAGGATTCCACCTTGGCCGGATCCATCTGCAGCTGGGCGGCAAGCGCTGCTGCCGTAGCTTGCGGATCTTTAATTTGCGCGGGGATGGCCCAAACCGTCGGCGTGCTCATATTCGTAACGATCTGCACGCCGTTGCGGTCCAGAATTTCCCCCCGTTTGGCGCTGAACGGTATTTCGCGCCTCCAGGAATCTTCGGCCTCCGCCGACAGCTTAGGTCCCATCCAGATCTGTACATAGGCGAGCCGCACGGAAAGCAGCAAGAACAGAAAAGTTCCGACGATCAAGGCGGCATATAGACGACGACGAACGGTGACGTTCGATGGTCTCACACTCGCTTCCTCCCCTCCTGAATAGCAATCGCTTCATATCATGCCTATTCAGGACAACCAGGGGTTAGAACAAGCTATGGGGTGTTTGCCGCAACTTTAGACGGTGAATTTCCTGTTGCTGCTGACTGCGTCGTTTTGGTCGCAGGCGTTTTGGATGCAGGCTGCGTCGTTTTCTTCGAATCCGGCTTGGCGGATGTTTCCGTTTTCCCGTCCTTCTCCTGAACCGGAGATTGGAGCAGCTCGTTGTAAGGCTTCAGTTGAAGAGTCACGACGCGTTCCTCCCCTTCAACACTTGTTGTCTGCGAAGCTACATACCCTTCACCTGTAGACTGGCAGCGCACCTTTACGATAGCACATACCTCAAGCGCATCCCGAAGAGACTTGCCCGTCATATCAGGAACAGGAAGCTCTCCTTCTTCCTGCAGTACTACATACATTCGCTGCCCTTGGGCAATTTGAGTTCCTTTCGGCGGAGATTGGGCGATTACCTTGCTGCCCTTGCCGATGCTGTCGACAACCACGCCGTACTTGCTCATCGTAGTTCTCGCCTCATCTACCGTTTGCCCGGTCAGGTCCGGCGCGTTGGCGTGAGACGTTTGCTCCGTTACCTGCACCTGTTGAGGCTGCTGTGACGTGGAAGGCACTCCCATATTGCGAAGCGATTGAGAGACGATTTCTTTGAAGGCCGGAGCAGCTACATCTCCCCCCAAATGGTAATCTCCCTTCAAATCCGGTTCATCCGCGATAATCGTCACCAAAATTTTCGGATTTTCCACCGGCGCATAGCCAATAAAGGAAATGACCCATTTCCCTTCCGCATATCCCTTTTCTCCCGGAACTACCTTGTTCGCCGTACCGGTCTTGCCTGCTACGCGGTAGCCGTCAATATACGCTTTTCGTCCCGTACCCATCGCCTGGTCCGAAACGACCTGCTCCAGATAAGAGCTTACTTGTGTCGCCGTACTCTCGGAAACCACTTGCCGGATGACCTGCGGTTCCTTCTTTTCCACGACTTCTCCGGTGCTCGGATTATAAATTTCCTTGATGATATATGGCTTCATCAGCTTGCCTCCGTTGGCAATCGCGGCATAGGCAGCCGTTTGCTGAATCGCCGTTGCAGTCATCCCTTGTCCGTAGGTCGAGGTAGCGAATTCGGAGGGACGCCTCATATTGATAATCCCCGGGACTTCACCCGGAAGATCGATGCCTGTCTTGACACCGAAGCCGAATTTATCGATGTATTGCCGCAGACGCTCCTGCCCGAGCTTCTCCATCCCCAGCTTGACGAAGGCAACGTTACTGGAGCGCTTCAAACCTTCCAAGTACGAAATTTTGCCCCACCCGGTAATATTGTGGTCATGCAGTCTGCGGTCCGTCACTACGATCGATCCGGATTGATATTTCTCATCAGGATTAAACAGCCCCTCCTCCACAGCACCGGCCAGCGTGACCAGCTTAAAGGTAGAGCCCGGCTCGTACTGCGAGGCAACCACATGGTTCACATCGCTGGATACCTTTGTTTCCCAATACCGGTTCGGGTTGAAATTCGGCATGTTGACCATGCCCAAAATTTCCATCGTATTCGGATCCACCGCGACGGCCATCAAGCTTTTGGGATTGTACTTTTTGTACACCTTTTCCAGTGCATTTTCCATATAAAATTGAATATTTTTATCAATGGTTAAACGGATATTGTTGCCATTGGATGGGGGCTGGAAGGTTACCTTGGCATCCGGCAGCTCGACTCCATACCGATCCTTCTCATAACTAAGCCAGCCGTCGACGCCTTTGAGCTGATTATCCAGCGTCTTCTCAAGTCCCATAATGGGCTTTCCTTCTTTATCGGTATACCCTAGCACCTGTGCAAGCAGCTGCCCTCCCGGATAGAAGCGCTTGCGCTCTTCCAGAAGGTAAATCCCGAGGCTTTTCTTCGTCTCCAAGGTGCTTTGCAGCTCGACGATCATCTTCTTGATCTGATCGGCCATAGCTACGTCGATTTTCCAGCCCTCGTTGCGAATCTCAACCTGAGGATAATAGGAGCCATCGTCACGCTTCTTATTTAATCGCGTACGAATCTTATCCTCTAAGGCGGAGAGTGCGCCGGGATCATTGGAGGTGTTCAGGATTCCAGCCAAGCCTTTGACTACCTCTTCGACGATCTTTTTGTCATGAATGATTTGCGGATTTAAAGCTACCGTAAAGGCGGGCGCATCCTCCGCCAGAATTTTATCATTGCGGTCCACGATCGTTCCGCGGACAGGGTGAAGCACTTTATCGGTTTCCCAGCGAGCTTGGGCCTGTGACAAAAGATCGGCGCCCTGAACTACCTGAACCCAATAGAGTCTGGAAACCAAGGCAATAAAAAAGAGGGTGAATACCCCTCCAATGAGCAGCGAACGCAGCTTTACTTTCTTCGTCATGAACTCTTTCCCTCCAGGAACTTTCTTCAGAAAAGAATGATGTAGTAGGTTCTCTATATGTAATTATGGGGTTTGCTTCGATGAGCCGGGCTTCTTGGCGCTATCCGCGGCGGATTTGCTCGGAGTCGACTTCGCGGCGGTGGAATTTTTCGGCGAGGTCACCGTCTTGATTTGCGGCACCTCCGGCGGACCGTAGCTCCACTGCTTCGCCAGCTCATTCAGGCGCTCCGGCTTGGACAGCTCGCTGACCTTATACTTCAATACGGTATTTTCCGCCTCCAGCAGCTGAATCTGCTTTTCCACCTGTTGAATGCGCATATTCATTTCATAAATCTGCGCATATCGCCAAATGATCACACCCGCAACGACCGCACAGATAACCACTGTGAATAAATAAAGCAGCTTTTCCTGAATAGGCAATGTTTTCTTTCGGGTTACAAGCTTCTTTGTTTCCTTAATTTTGACCTTCGGCTCTTGTTCTCGCGGCTGTGTTGCTAAGCTTCCATGAATGTAGGCTGGCACCGGATGTTCCTCCTTTATCCCTTAAATATTCATTGGCATATGTCCGTAGTTTTGTTCTCTCTATAGCTTCTCGGCGACGCGAAGCTTCGCGGAGCGCGCCCTTGGGTTGACCGAGAGCTCTTCCTCCCCTGCTTCGATCGGCTTCCGATTGATCAGCTTGACGATTCCTTGATTATTGCATACGCACATCGGAAAATCCGGAGGACACGTGCATTTCGCTACGTACTTGGCAAACGTCGTCTTGCAAATGCGATCCTCCAGAGAGTGGAAGGTAATAACCGCCACTCTTCCTCCGGGAGCTAAGCAGCGTATCGACTGCTCAATCGCTTCCTCAAAGGCACCCAGCTCGTCATTGACGGCAATGCGCAGCGCTTGAAAGCTTCTCTTCGCAGGATGTCCACCGGTCCGTCTGGCCGCGGCGGGAATCCCTTCCTTAACGAGCTCCACCAGTTCTCCCGTCGTTTCAATGGGCTTAATCGATCTGGCAGCGACAATCTTGCCTGCAATGCGCCGGGCGAATTTCTCTTCCCCGTATTCGAATAAGATCTTCGCAATCTCCTGCTCGGACCATTCGTTGACAATCTCCTTGGCTGTGAGCCCTGCGGTCATATCCATTCGCATATCCAGCTCAGCATCCTGATGATAGCTGAAGCCGCGGTCCGCTTCATCCAGCTGAGGAGAGGAAACTCCCAAATCGAAGAGAATGCCGTCGACTTGAGGCTTACCGTCCTTTATCGCTTCCGGGATGCGGCTAAGCTCAAACTCCAGGTTGCGGAAGTTGCTGCGAACAAGCCGCACACGATCGATGACAGGAGCAAGCTTTAATTTGGCGTTCTCGAGTGCGGTATCGTCCTGATCGAAAGCGATCAACAGCCCGCCTTCCGTCAGCTGCTCAGCGATAACCAAGCTGTGTCCTGCTCCGCCCAGCGTACAATCGACGTAAATTCCGTCCGGCCGTATATGTAAACCGTCTACCGCTTCTTCTTTCAATACCGTTATATGATGAAACATGAGCTTGTCCTCCAAGATGTCGTATTGTGGGTGCATTAGAGATCGAAGTTGAAATCGACCAGCTTCTCTGCGATTTCACTGAAGCTTTCCTCCGATTGCTGGAAATAGTTTTCCCAGATTGACTTGCTCCAAATCTCAACCCGGTTGGAAACGCCGATAACGACGCAATCCTTCTCCAGTTTCGCATGCTCCACTAGATTATTAGGCAGGTTTACGCGCCCCTGCTTATCCAATTCGCATTCTGTGGCGCCGGAGAAGAAAAACCGGGTGAAGGCCCGGGCATCGGATTTCATTAAAGGCAGCGCCTTCAGCTTCTGTTCGAGGACAGCCCATTCGGACATCGGGTAAACGAACAAGCATTGATCCAAGCCGCGCGTGACAATGAATGATGTTCCAAGGGATTCACGGAATTTCGCCGGCACGATCATCCGGCCCTTCTCATCTATGGTGTGCTGAAATTCCCCCATGAACATCCCACTTGTCACCCCTTTCCCACCACTTTACCCCACTTTCCACCACTTGTATAGTATGTTTTCTCCATAAAAACGAAAAATCCTGCTAAAGTCAAAGACTTCGCAGGATTTTTTAATCCTATTAATGATCTCCCGATGAGGGCGGCGGCGGAGTATCTTCGGTCAGCTGCTTGCGGATCTCCGCAAGCTTGCGACTGCGGCGTACGCGAACCAACCAGAACAGACCGCCAAGGATGATGGCGACCATAAGAACCGGCAGCGCTCCAGCCACAATGACTACCACCCATTGCGCGATGACGGAAAGCACCGCGGTAGTTCCGTTCAGCGCAGCGGCGGCCCGCTGGAAGAGCGGACCTCGGTCCTTAGCCTGAATGAGCTCGGTGGAGCCGATCCGCTGGTACACCCTCAGCTCTATCGTCGAGTAGTCGACATTTTGCTCCAGATACCGCATGCGTCCCTTAATGCGCTCGATTTCCTCCTGTACCTTTCCCAGCTCATTGGAATACTGAATCAACTCATCCGTTTTCTTAGCATCCTTCATAAAGTCCAAGAGCCGGCTTTCTACCGCCTGTCTTGCCTTGAGTCGCGCCGTAAGGTCAACGAATTCCTCCGTCACATCCTGCCCTTGGATGTTCTTCTGCTTTAATGGATGAAGCTTTTCCAGTTCTGTGAGCAAGGACTGAAACCCATTCGCCGGAACCTTGATGACGAACATCCCGTTTTTCTCGGTGGCGGTTTCATTTTCATTGAACTGAAGCACATAACCGCCCGAGCGCTGCACAACCTCCTGTATGGCCCGCTGAGATTCCGCATACACCTCGACCTGCATGGTCAATTGGGCTTTGTACATGATCTTGCGGCTGAGTGCATCGGACCCTTCGGCCGCTAGACCGGTGAAGCCGCTACCTGTCCGCTGCAGATCAGCAGGCTGCGATGTATTCACTGCCTTCGCATTCTCATCCGCCGCCGCGCCCGCATTCGCCGCGCTGCTCGGCTTCGCTTCCGCCACGGCAAGCTGTTCACTGCTTGCCTTATCATTGCTGGCGCTGCAGCCGCTGATCAACCAGCTAAGCATTGCCGCCGCCGCCGCGAAGCGCGCCGCCTTCCGGAACAGCTCTTTCTGTAGTGTCATGTTCCGCCCCCCTCGTCTTTCCCATAAGATTAAGTTGTTGAGCCCCCAACAAGCTCACCTACTAGACGTGGAGGGAAGGAACGAAGTTGCAGGAATGGACAAGCATGGAAAAAATAAAGCCGTCCCACCAAGTAAACTACTTGGGGGACGGCCTCATAATGCAATGGTTACTTATCTTCTAGAAATGATCTTCAGCCCAGTTATCCAGATATGCCTTCTGCTGATCAGTCAAAGCGTCGATCTTAATACCCATCGATTCCAGCTTGACGCGGGCTACTTGCTCATCCAGCTCATATGGAACATTGACAACCTTCTTGCCGATTTCCTTATAATTGTCATTCACGTATTTCAAGGACATCGCTTGGAGCGCGAAGGTCATATCCATGATTTCAGCCGGATGGCCGTCACCGGCAGCCAGGTTGACAAGACGACCTTCCGCCAGCAGGTAGAACTTGCGGCCGTCCTGCAGCGTGTACTCTTCGATATTACGGCGAACCGTACGCTTCGATACGGAAATGGCGTCGAGATCCGGCTTATTCACTTCCACATCGAAATGACCGGCATTGGACAGGATTGCGCCATCCTTCATTACTTTATAATGCTCTCCGCGGATAACATCGCGGTTTCCTGTGACAGTGACGAAGAAATCGCCTACCTTCGCCGCATCCTCCATCGACATTACCGCAAAGCCGTCCATGTACGCCTCAACTGCCTTGATCGCATCGATCTCCGTGACGATAACGTTAGCGCCAAGACCCTTAGCCCGCATTGCAACGCCCTTACCGCACCAGCCGTAGCCAACAACGACAACGGTTTTGCCCGCTACAACAAGGTTTGTCGTACGGTTAATGCCATCCCATACCGATTGGCCGGTGCCGTAGCGGTTGTCGAACAAGTATTTGCAGAAAGCATCGTTTACCGCAACCATCGGGAACTGGAGCTGCCCTTCCTTCTCAAGCGACTTCAAGCGCAGAATGCCTGTTGTCGTCTCTTCCGCGCCGCCGCGTACGTTCTTCAGCAGATCCTTGCGCTCGGAGTGCAAAATCGTAACCAGGTCGCCGCCGTCGTCGATAATCAGATCCGGCTCGGTTTCGAGTGTTTTGATCAGAAGCTCTTTGTATTCTTTAGGCTCCGGATTGTATTTCGCGAATACCGTGATGCCGTCCTCTACCAATGCAGCGCATACGTCGTCCTGTGTAGATAGCGGGTTGCTGCCGCAAATCGTCACTTCCGCGCCGCCGGCTTGAACAACCTTGGCAAGGTACGCCGTTTTCGCTTCCAGATGCAGCGAGATGGCAACCTTCAAACCCTTAAACGGCAGCTCCTTCTCAAACTGCTTACGGATGCTGTTCAGCACCGGCATGTGGGCATTCACCCAATCGATTTTCAAATGTCCTTCAGGTGCGAGATTAATATCGCGAATGATGCTTTTATTGATCGTGCTTGGCATGTTCTTCGGTTCCTCCTTAGGTATGTATCAGCATTATCATTACATATAACAAGCATAATGCTTGCCGTCAATGGAAAGCTCCATGGACAGCAGCTCTTTCAACCAATTGTCTCCGTACTTGTTCAAGTAGCCGTACACGTTGTACACGCGCTCTTGCAGCTTACCGCCAGGCATAGCGGATAAGCCGACCCGCTGGAATTGCCTTAAGCCGGACTCATATTGCGATCGAACGGCGTCCGCGGACTTGTTCTCCAGAAACTCAATCTGCTCGAGAATCTTTGCCAAATTCGTTTCGCCCAGCTTCTTGAGTCCCGGGTTGATCCCGGAAATCGTCTCGATGAGCGGCTCATAGTCCGAACGAAACCGCTGCTTCAGCTCGGCAAAGCGGTCCTCCAGCTGCAGACGGTCCTGCTCCTTCAGCCACGCCTCTTGCTTCTCCTGCAGGCGGTACAGCACATCCTCCAACGTCAGTCCGTACTTCTGCATATTCTTTTGAACGGTTCCTTCAACCAGCGTAAAGCTGATGCGCGGAAGCAGCAAAGGCATGCGCATGCCGAGAGCATGAAACGCCTTCCGGGTCAATCCCCAGTAGGCAATCTCCGAACCGCCAAGAACGGCCCCCAGCACGGGGAACAAGAAATCCTGCATCAGCGGGCGCGTCATCACATTATTGCTAAGACGCTCAGGAGCCGCATCCGCCCATTCCAGCAGCTGATTCACCGTGAAGCTGCGGCTTCCCCGGCGGTCGGACCACACGCCGTCTTCTGCCGTTCTATAAAGCAGAAGGCGCTCGCCATGATCATCGAACACGAAGAGGTTCGTCGCTTGCTCGATCAGCTCGGCGGCAGGCCGGTAGCCTAAGCCCTCGATCTGCGCTCTTGCCTCATGAAGCGCCTCATTAATACCGGCGCGCTTCTCGATCAACTGCCGAAACATCGGCCGTTCCAGCGCGCGAATGGCCGGATCGTCGGAATCGACGAGAATTAAGCCATATTCCCCAAAGAGCTCTGCAAGAATACGGGCAAATAAGTCCGTAAGCGTGTCGGCTTCCGCCGTATAGGCATGAAGCTTCTCCAGCAGGGCCGGCTTATATTCTGTCGGCAAAAGCGACTTGTCCAGCTGCTCCAGTGCGTTCGCCCATTGCTCAGGACGGAAGCGCAGCCGGCTGACCGAGGTCCGAACATCCCCCGGGTGCTCGACAGCAAGCTTCTCCACCTGCTGATCCGGCGACAGCACGTAAGCATGATTCACTTCATCGAAATCATGATCCTCGCCGGCGATCCAGAATACCGGCAAAACCGTGCGTTCAAGCCGCTTCGACGCCGTTCTTGCCGCTTGAAGAATGGTTATTGCTTTATGTATCACGAGCAACGGTCCTGTCAGCAGACCGGCTTGTTGTCCGCCGACGATACAAAGGGCACCCGGATCCCGCAGCCGCTCGATCGATGCAAGCGCCGCAGCCGAGTTTCCCGCCTTCTCATTAAACCTACGGAGCGCATCAGCCAGCTGTTCGCGATCCGCTCCCGCAGGCCGCTCCCGATCCAGCCATGCCGCTCTGGCCTTCCAATCCGCCTCATCCCAAGGGTTGTAATCATACAAACCGCTTACTTCGGCAAACTGATGTATATACGCTTCGGTCAAAGGCTGGCCGGAAGGAAAGTCCACTTGCTCCAAACGCATGGTACCGCCGCCTTTCATTTGCAAAATCCACCCCTACCATTTTACACCTCTAACGAGGGATCGTCAAAAAATTACAGCACTTTTTCGCAGAAAAAGGGAAGACCGATCCTATCTCGGTCTCCCCTTCTGTATTAATACAAGTGACAAGCCACAAAGTGGCCCTGCTCCACTTCCTTGAACTGCGGCATCGCTGCTGCGCATTCCGGCATTGCCTTCGGACAGCGGGTACGGAACGGGCAGCCGCTAGGCGGATTCAGCGGGCTTGGAATTTCCCCCTCGAGAATAATCCGCTCGCGTGTACGCTCCACCTCCGGATCCGGAATCGGAATGGCCGATAACAGCGATTGCGTATACGGATGCATCGGCTTCGCATACAAGGCGTCGGAGGTGGTCACCTCAACGAGCTTGCCGAGATACATTACGCCGATTCGATCGGATATATGCTTCACCATGGCAAGATCATGCGCGATGAACAAGTAGGTCAAGCCATGCTCCTTCTGGAGCTTCTTGAAGAGGTTCACCACCTGTGCCTGCACGGATACGTCCAGAGCGGAAATCGGTTCGTCCGCAATAATGAATTGCGGCTCGATCGCCAAAGCCCGGGCAATCCCGATCCGCTGGCGCTGACCGCCGGAGAATTCATGCGGGAATCGCCCAGCATGCTCTTCATTAAGACCTACGGCGCGAAGCAGCTCGCTGACGCGCTCCTTACGCTTACTTCCTTTATGCAAGCCATGGATGTCGATTCCCTCGGCAATGATATTGCCGACCGTCATCCGCGGATTCAGCGAAGCGTACGGATCCTGGAACACCATCTGCATGTCGCGGCGGAAATGATGAAGCTTCTTGCCTCCCAGCTTATGCACATTCTCGCCGTTAAACAACACCTCGCCGCTCGTCGCCTCATACAAGCGAATGATGGTACGGCCCGCCGTCGATTTCCCGCAGCCGGACTCGCCCACCAAACCGAAGGTTTCCCCCTTATGAATGGCAAAGCTCAAGCCGTCCACGGCCTTCAGCGTTTTACCGCCGCCGAGGTGAAAATGCTTTTGCAAATTACGTACTTCCAAAATCGGCTGTTTACTCATCGTGCGGCACCTCCTACTTGGACAGGTCGCTCTACCTTCGGAGCGTCCGGGTGCATCAGCCAGCAGGCCGCCGAATGCGTCTCTGTCAGCTTCGTATGCTCCGGATCCTTCTCCAGGCAGGCCTTCATCGCATAGGGACAACGCGCTGCGAAGGCGCAGCCCTGAGGCGGTGCGAACAAATCCGGAGGCGTACCCGGAATCGGCACGAGCTCGCTGTCGCTATCATGATCCAACCGCGGAACCGACCGCAGCAAGCCCCAAGTATAAGGATGCTTCGGATCATAGAACAGCTCGTCGACCGTACCTTGTTCAACGACCTTCCCTGCATACATTACCACGACGCGCTGCGCCATCTCGGCTACAACACCCAGGTCATGCGTAATGACAATAATGGAAGCTTCCGTCTGCTCGGAAAGTTTCTTCATCAAATCGATAATTTGCGCCTGAATCGTAACGTCAAGAGCCGTTGTCGGTTCATCGGCGATCAGTAGCTTCGGACTGCAGGCCAAAGCAATCGCGATCATGACACGCTGGCGCATACCGCCGGACAATTCATGAGGATACTGGTGAATCCGCCCCTCCGGATTGGACATCCCGACAAGCTTCAGCATATCGACGGCCCGCTTGCGGGCATCGGCGTTGTTCATCCCCTGATGCTTGACAAGTCCTTCGGCAATCTGCTTGCCGATGGTCATGGTCGGATTGAGCGAGGTCATCGGGTCTTGGAAGATCATCCCCATTTCCGAGCCGCGCACCTTCTCCATTTCCCGATCGGACAGCTTCGTAATCTCTTTATTGTCAAATTGAATGGTGCCTCCCTTGATGACGCTCGGAGGAGAAGGAATGAGACGCATGATCGTCTGTGCCGTAACCGACTTTCCGCAGCCGGACTCGCCGACGATAGCAAGCACCTCTCCCTTATTGAGTTGGAACGATACGCCGCGTACCGCTTGTACTTCACCGGCATACGTCCGGAAGGACACCTTCAAATCTTGTACGTTCAATATGGGTTTACTCACAAAGGACACCCCCCTTTTACTTACGCATCTTCGGATCCAGGGCATCGCGCAGCCCATCGCCAAGAAGGTTAAAGCTCATGAGAATCAAGCTGAAAATAACCGTTGGAAACAGCACCCGGTGCGGGTACAAGCGAATCGAATTCGCCCCGTCGGACAGAAGTGAGCCGAGTGATGCCAGCGGCACGCGAATCCCCAGCCCGATAAAGCTCAAGAACGACTCTACGAAAATCGCAGAAGGAACGATAAAAGTAATTTGTACGATAATCAAGCCAAGCGCGTTAGGCACCAAATGCTTCAAAATAATACGGGGCGCGCCTGCGCCAAGCGTACGTGCAGCTAGAACATACTCCTGTTCCTTCAAGGTAAGGATTTGACCCCGCACGAGCCGCGCCATCGGAACCCAGCCTGTGATCGCATAAGCGAAGATGATGGTCTTAACCCCCGGGCCTATGACGACAATCAGCAAAATGGAAATGAGCAAAAACGGAATCGAATAAATAATTTCGATAATCCGCTGCATAACATCGTCGATGCGACCGCCATAATAAGCGGAAACGCCGCCATAAATGACGCCGAACACCAAATCCAGCAATGCCGCCACAATACCGATAAAGAGCGAAATTCTTGTCCCCCACCATACACGGACCCAAAGATCACGGCCAAAGTCGTCCGTACCGAACCAGTGCGCGAGGGAAGGCTTCTGATTTTTGATATCGTAGTTTTGCGTTGCATAGTCAAACGAGGACAGCAGCGGCCCGAGAATCGCTAGCAAGGTCAGCGTGATAAGCGTAATCAAGCCGAACATGGCAAGCTTATTTTTCTTAAGCCGTCTCCAGGCGTCCTGCCAATACGTTAACGAAGGACGAACAATGGATTCCCGAGAAGCAGCTTCCTTGGCCGCCGGTTGAAACATTTCGTTAGACATCTCCATTATTTGCTGCCTCCCTTCGCCAATCGAATTCGCGGATCCACCAAGCCGTAAATGATATCCGTAAGGAACAAGACCGTTACAAGCAAGAACGAGTAGAATATCGTGAGCCCTGTGATCATCGTGTAGTCATTCGAGTAGATCGATGTCACAAAATGCTTTCCGAGACCCGGAACAACGAAAATTTGCTCCACGATGAGGGTGCCGGTGATCAGGTTAACGAAGATCGGACCCAGTACGGTAACGACAGGCAAAATGGCATTTCGAAGCGTATGTCTTACGACGGTAGCCCGCTGCGACAAGCCTTTGGCCTTCGCCGTTTTGATGTAATCATGATTCAGCACGTCCAGCATGGAGGTTCTCATGAGCCTTGCCAATATGGCAATCGTACCGAAGGACAACGCAATCGCAGGCAAGATCCGGTGCTCCGGTCCCGTCCACATTCCCGGAGGCAGCCAGCCGAGCTTCACGCCGACAAAATAAGAGAGCAGCGGCCCCAGCACGAAGGAAGGGATTGAAACCCCGATCACCGCCGTGAACATCGCTGCGATGTCCGCCCCTTTGTTATGATTGAGCGCAGCTATAATACCGAGTATGAGTCCGATCGCTACGGAAATGCCCAATGCCCAAAGGCCGAGCTCCAGCGAGGCCGGGAAGCCTTGCTTAATAATATCCGTTACTTTACGGGTCGGGAATGCAAAGGATACCCCAAGGTCACCATGCATCACTTTCCCCATATATTGAAGGTATTGCTCACCAATCGGTTTATCTAAGCCATATTGGGCATAGAGCAGCGTTCTTTGCTCTACCGTCAGCTTCTGGGAATCCTCACCGAACGGATCACCCGGCAAATTTTTCATGAGCACGAATGTGAACGTCACGATCAGCCACAGGGTGATGATCATATAAATAAATCGTCGCAGCACATAGCGCAGCATGGCACACCTCCTGTACTTGATAAGGAAAACATCTGTGAATGAAGACAACAACGCAAAGCAGCCCACACCTAATCGTCTTGGACGAGAGGCAAAACCGCTTCGCAAGCATAGACTGGCAAGACTTTAGCGATAGGCCATGTTTGCGAAGCGGTTCCGCATCGCTGCTACGGGACATCCCGTTCACTCGCAAATACATGCTAAGAATTAAAACGGAGCCGTTCCTCATCATTCAAGAACGGCCCCGCACAGCCTACAATATTACTTCAGGTAAGTCCATTTGAGTTCCCACTCTTTAGACATCGAAGGGAGGATCAGACCCTCTACGTTCGCTCTCTTCGCGTACGGACGCGTACGGAAGTACAGAGGAGAAATCGCGCCGTCGTTCATAAGAATCTTCTCGGCATCGACGAGCAGTTTCGCACGTTTCGCAACGTCAACTTCTTTGTCCGCCGCTTTAACAAGATCGTCATAAGCTTTGCTGTTATAAGCAACATAGTTAAACGATTTGTTATCAGACAACCACATGTCAAGGAACGTCATAGGGTCGTTATAATCGGCGCCCCACAGAGCGATCAATGCGTCGAAGTTATTTTCCTGCATGTTCTTTACGCGCAATGCGAAAGGCAACGGTTCGCCGTCCACATCGACACCCAGGTTTTGCTTCCATTGTGCTTGAATGAATTCGATGGACTTCTTGGAAGTTTCCGTGTCGTCGGAAGTCAGCTTGAACTTCGGCAGGGAAGTCATATTCATTTCCTTCAGGCCCTCAGCAAGAAGCTGCTTCGCCTTGGCAGGATCGAATTTAGGCTGAGCCTCACCGGCTGTTTTACGGAATTCCTGCTTGTTGCCGTCCAGCATGGTTCCTGGCACCAGACCTGTGGATGGTACGGATGTACCGCCGAGAACGGTCTCGGTGAATGCTTTACGGTCAACAGCCATACCAAGCGCTTGACGAATCTTAGCATTGCCGAAAGCAGGGTTCTTCGTATTATGGAACATCAAGTACGCTGTCACGAATTCCTTCTTGAATACAAGCTCAGGCTTGCCTTCATACATTTTCGGCTGCTCGCCCTTCAGCTCCGTCAGATCCACTTGATTCGTTTCGAACATATTTAAGGAAGTGTTAGGATCCTTCACCACGTTTACGGTAACCTTGTTCAGCTTCACGTTAGCGGCATCCCAATACTTATCGTTTTTCACCATGACGAGCTGCTGCTCATGATCCCACTTTTCCAGCTTGAACGGACCTGCACCGATAACCTTATCGGCATCCGCGCCGTATTTGTCACCTTGCGTTTTGACGAAATCAGGCTTCTGCGGGAAGAAGATCGGCATGGACAGCTGATCGGTAAAGAAGGCAACCGGACGCTCCAGCGTAATTTCAAGCGTCTTGTCATCCTTTGCCTTTACGCCAAGAGCAGCTTTCTTTGCTTCAAGCTCTTCCGGCTTCGCTTTATTCAAGTCAGCGCCGCCTTTGATCCAAGCCAGCATCGTTGCGTATTTCGCCTTCGTAGCCGGATCCAGAGTACGCTTATAGGCCCATTCGAAATCGCTTGCTTTCAGCGGTGTGCCGTCAGCCCATGTCAGACCGTCACGCAGGGTGATCGTGTAAACAAGACCATCCGGGGAAATCTTCGGGAGCTCCTTCGCAAGAGCAGGCTGTGCTTTCCCTTCCGCATCCAAACGATACAACCCCTCATTGATTGCATTCAAAATAGTGAAAGTCGGGTTTGTAGTCGCGATCGAGCTGTCAAGCGCCGGCGGTTCCGCCGACAGGTTAATTCTAAGCTCCTGGGCAGGCGCCTTTGCGGCATCTGTGCCTGCAGATTGATTTTTGTTTCCGCTGTCCGTGGAGCAAGCAGTCGTGCCAAGCATCGCTGCTACTGTCGTCAGGACAAGAAGCTTGTTTAACTTCATGTACATGTCCTCCCTTTTTTCATTATGTAATTATATGATTTTCCACCCCAGGTTAAATATTGACTTCCGAGGATTCTTCATATAATCTCATAAACATCCGCGTATAACAGTGACAAAAATCACTGAGACCGCTACCAAATATAGATTATACAACCAATGGTCAATTAAATCTACTTGTATTTTATTACATATTTTTCTCTAACTATTACATTTTTTCGACAAAAAAAAGAGAAGCTGTTCTCATAGCTTCCCATTATTTTCATTCATTTATTCATCTTTTGGCCTAAAAATCGGATTTCCGTTGGCTGTTCAGCACCTTATCAATTGCTACCGCCAGCTCCCGATACACATCCGTCTCGACTTGATTGCGCAGCTGCGTTTTGGCGAATACTTCCCCCGGCGCCGTGACTACGTACTTCGCGGGCAAATGATTCAGCGTAATCGCCGAAATGTCGGCCTGCGCTTTGTCATCCAAACCGCTCAGTTCTTCCTTATGCTGCATCAATTCCTTGAGACAGCTCTTCACGATGTCTTCCATTAAATTATGTAGTTGCATGCGGACCCTCCTCTATGCGAGCATGTATTTTCCGATTCCAATGATGAGCAGCACCACATAACATGCGCTTAACACAACAAAACCTAAACGACTGAGAGTTTTGGCGATTTTGCCCATGTCGACCCGACCTCGGATACGTGTTTGCAAATTGCCCAGCAGCCCCGCGAGCACCAGGAAAAGCAATACGACGGTCCAGAACAGCATTCCCGACTGAAACAGCCGGTTGCTCATGACCGCCACAGAGCCAATGAGGAACAGCGTAGTCACATCCATGCTAAGATGTGTAGCCGTCTTCTTATCCTTACAGACCCAATATACTATAAACCACGTCACCAGAAAAGCAACAAAAGGTACCATCGCCAGCATCGTATATACTTGATGCAGCCAATCCCATAGTGCGTTCACGGCCTATCACCCGCTTCGTCATCATAATGGTTAGCCTCGTGCCGGCGATACTCCCTCCAGCGCTTTCACCAAACGAAAGATCGTTTCATGGGTAGGTATGCGTACGCCCTCTTCCCTTGCCTTGTCCAGAAGAGCCCCATTGATCGCTTCAATCTCAGTCTGCCGTCCCGCCAGCACATCCTGGAGCATGGACGATCGGTTGTCTTGTGTCTGCCGGCAAACCTCAAGCACGGTCTCCCATAGATCGGGATCAAGATGGATTCCTGCCCGGTCCGCCAGCCCCCGCGCTTCTTCATAGAGCGCTCTCATGAGGGGCTGCGCCTCCGGAAGAAAAGGAAGAGCGCCGTTGTTCACTTGCAGCAGAGCCGTCAGCGGATTGATGACCGCATTGATGATCAGCTTTTGCCAAACACGATTGATGATTTCATTCGACAAAAACAGCTGAAATCCTGCATCCATTAGCATTTCCCGTATAACTTTTTGTTCAGGCTCCCCTTCGGAGCCCCCATTTAGTATAGGACCCAGCCAGGTAACCCCATGCCCTGTATGAGCTACCTCCGTGTCGGTTGCCTTGAGAGCCCCTTCCGTCGTTACCGTAAGCCATATCCGGTTCGCATCGATGTGCCGTGCCAGCACCTTGTCATGTCCCAGACCGTTTTGCCAGCATATCACCCGGCTCCCTTCCCCCATCATTTCCTTGACCCTGGCCGCAAACGCATCCGTCATCGCCGTTTGTTTCACAGTGAGCAGAAGGTAGTGCCTCTCCTTCTTCGGAAACGGCAAGGCGGAGCAGGCTTCCATCGAACATGCCTTAGGATAAACCGTGCCTCCTCCGGTCAAGGTAACTCCTGCAAGGCTTATACGTTTTGCTTGCTCCTCCCGCTTCGTTATCAGCTCTACCTGATAGCCCGCCTCCAACAGCCTGTATGTCAGAAGCATGCCGATTGCGCCGGCCCCAATGACTGTCACTCGCACCATTTGAATCTCCTCATCTTCCGTTTCAACCAATCATAGCAAACCTGCTATACGGAAAAAAGCCCCGTACGCGTAATGAACTTAAGCGCAGCGGGGCCTTCCTCGGCAGCTGCAAGGCAGCTGTATAGATTGCGAGTCTTGCAGTCTATTCAATTCGTTCGAGATTGCCGTTCTCATCCATTTTGAAACGAGGCTTATTCTCCTCTTCCTCTTCAACGAGAAACGCCAGCTTCCTGGCCCTATCCATAATCTGAATCAGAGCCTTGTAATCGTCGTTGACGACTCGATAGTCGGTAGAGACATCGTTGACTTGGCGGCTCAGCTCTTCGTTCTCCGAACGCAGCCGCTCGAGCTCATCTTGTTTATCGTTCAATTCCTTCTCCAGCTGACGTATGTGACGGCTCATCTCTTGATAGCTTCCCTTCCACTGACGCAGAAAGCGGATCACCGCGTCCATGGACATCTCTTCTATCATCACGTTCGCGCGGGATGCCCCTTCCCCGTCCATCACAGCCGTTCCCCCATGCGAAACCGCTGTGAAGGCAGCCGCATGCTTACGCTGCTGATTGCGCTTCTGCCGCTGCGCCTTCGCGATTTGGATCGCGGCCTCATATTTTTTCCTCACAAAACTATTCCAACGGAATCCGCATGCTGCGGCCGTTCTGCCTATTTTCTCGCCCACTTCCTCGAATGCGGAAAGCTGTGTGCTGCCCTCGCGGATATGCCGGAGGGTGACCTCTGCCAAAATCAAATCATCCTCTTCGCTCCAAGCATCTTGTCTAATTGCCGTCATCAAAGCCGTCCTCCTGCCCCTCATGTAATCAACCACATCTATGATCGTGGTACTTAATCAAGCTGCGTTATTTAATCTCTATGCCCATGGTAGAGTTCATAGAATACTTTTCTAGTATTTTGTATTGCCATTTTTGAAGTTAGTCATACATGAAGTTCGTTGAAATCGGGAACCTTACTTTAAGGAAAACCTACGCTACCCGAAAATGACGAAATTTCGTCACGGATTGGACGTTTACATCATCCGGCACGCGAGGTATAATGTTGGATAGAAAACTTGGAGTTGTTTAGTTAACGATAGATGAGGGGGGATACAGGATGGATCGCATGTTTCGAGTACTCGGCTTCTGGACCCTTGTAATCGGATTGATGGGACTGGCCGGAGATTTGATTCCGATGGCCCTGATCTTTTTCGCCCAAACGGCGGTTTTCGTGCTCCTTGGATACATGAAGTTATCCGAACGCACCTACATATTGCTCTTCTGGGGGTATATGCTGATTTCGTTCACAGGCTTCACTTATTGGTCTTTCTTCAAGATGTCGGTGTAACGAGCAAAGAAAGAGGCAGGGTCATAACGACCCGCCTCTTTTTTGTTTCATCATGATAACGGCTCACGGCTTTGTCTGAATTAGCACCTTAAACAGCTCGCTCATGGAATCGCTCAGCAGCAGCTGCCGAATCATACGATTACGCCTCGCTTCCGCACTAAAGGGATCGCGGCCGCTGTGCTCCCGGAGCTTGTCCAGCAGGCCGTTCTCTACCAGAAACTGCTTCTGGGTCAGGAAGCGCCAAGATGAAACGCCTGCCTCCTGCCCTGTCCGGATTAGCGCGCTATAATTAACATGAGACGTCATATCCTGCTCCCCGGGACGCTGGAACGGCGTATCGGAGGCCAAATGACGAGAATAACACATCAAGGTTCCGTTCATCCGATGGGCGGCGTACAGCTCCTCGGACACATCGCCGTAATCGATCGTCATCACTTCGCCTTGCTCTACAGCTCCCAAAATGCTGCGAAGCCAATGCTGGGCTTGCAGATTCACTTCAAAGATTTGACCTTCCCGCAAGGGTGCCCCTTCCCGGGTAAGGTAGTCGGCAACCTCACCGTCTCCAAGCGGAAGATAGGATTCTTTGAGCTCCCTGTTCGCGGCATCCCAGCTAACGAAGCATTCGTGCCAGACCCCGCCGCGAACCATGATCCTGTGAACAGGAAACGCATCCGGCAGCTCATTGGAGAACAAGAGCGTCTTCCGCCAAGGCGCGCTTGCATAGAACTCCGCCTCCTCCAGCCATCGAATGCGATCCTTGTGCGATTCCAGATGCTGCCGCTGAAGCTTGCGATGCTGCGGACTGGCTTCCACGCTGATATACTTTAGCCTGCTGTATAACTCCGGGTCCTCTGCGCAGATGGAATCCAGCAAGGAAAGGGCCAGCGAGCCGGTTCCCCCTCCCCATTCCACTAAATACACTTCACCTTCGTCATCTGCGAATGATTGGCGCACATACGAAGCTAAGCATTCTCCCATGAATCCGCCCAAATTGGAGCTGGTATAGAAATCTCCTTCTTTTCCGATTTTCACACGATCATTCATATAATAGCCGAATTCAGGGTGATATAAGCACCATGCCATATAATCGTGAAAGGGCGCTTTACCGCCCGGGTATGAAGCCAGCTCGCCGCGAATCCACTCTTGGAAGCCAACGAACTGTTGCTGTCGATCCTGCTGCATCCTGTCATCCGTCCTTATTTTTTCAATCGCCGCTACATTCCGTGAAGACAACGAAGCCACTACCCCAGTATAATAAGAGACAAGGAAGGACGCAATTTTATTGTCATGTTTTTCTAATTCCAACGATAATCTTTAGTTGAGACAATTCTTCAGCTTCAATGTGGAGCGGTTGGTTCGTGTTTGAGAGGCAGGAGGTTACAAGTGAGCATAAAGTGGCTGAGACAACTTACCGTAGGGCTGCTCCTCTTCTCTGTGTACATGCTTACCTTAGGACAGGACGCCATCGCCGTAACGGACAGCAGTGTCTCCGCAAGCAGGAATCTGCTGCAAAAAGGGCTGACACTGTTCGAAATCGAGCAAGAGCTGGCTAGAATTGCTTTAGAGGATGCCGCCCTCGCGAAGCGGCTGGCCGAAACCGAGTCTCAGATACAAGACGCGGAAAAGGCATCCTTAGAAGCAAAGCAGCATGCCGCCAAGGTGATTCGAGCCTATTATATGGGAGATCGGGACGCACTCTGGTTCCTGATGTTCTCTATCCGCTCCCTGAGCGACGCCCTGACGACCATGGAATACTTGCAAATGATCCTCGCCAGCGATAAAGAAGCATTACATAAGCATACCCAAAACAATCAGGCCATGAAGAGGCTGCACGCATCATTAGCGGCGTCACAAGCGGAGCTCCAGCTTACAAAGGACAAATATATGAAAGAACGAGCGCGGCAAACTATGCTTCAGAAGGAACTGAACGAAGAACTCTCGCAAAACAAGGAAGCCGAACGCATCCTCAAAGAGATGCTGACGTTAAACCAAACCTGGCAAGAGAAGGGCATCCCTCTGTTCCGGACTTACTTTAAAGCGCTGGCTGAGGCCTCGAAGGAAATTCCCGAGCTGGCGGGCGGAAGCGGCAGCAACTTGATCATGAACGGCTTCAACTATACGTTTCAAATTACAGAGCAAGAGCTCAACGATTTTCTCCGTAAAAAGAATGAGCTGTTTCATAACATGACGTTCCGCTTCACAACGGATCATGTGATCGCATCAGGCAAGCAGGGCGATATCGATGTTCTTATTAAAGGCAGCTATCAGCTGGCCGAGAAAAACTCCGGCGTCAAGTATGTCCGCTTCCGCATTAACGAGCTGCATTTCAACGGGTATCAGCTCCCTGACACGACGGCCGCCGATCTGGAGAAAGAATTCGACCTGGGGATATATCCCCAGAACGTAGCGCGATTTCTTCAGGTAACGCAAGTTCGCATTGAGGAAGGAAAGCTGAGCTTATTTCTAAAGCTGGCGCTGTAGTTGCAGCCGCCGGCTTTTTCCATAATAATAAGAGCAGACGACGGAGCTGGAGGAGGTTTGCGGATGAAGTTAAAATACGCCCTGTTGATGGATATCCCGGAAGGAAAACGGGCCGGTTATTATGCTCAAATCATTAAGGCGTTGGCGGACCGGGCGCCTGTATTCGACCGCGATAAGGAAATGCTGATTTTCTCAAGCGCTGCCGAACGAGAAGCGGCACACGGCATCATGCAACAATATTCGGTACCCTTCGAGGAAATGGAGCTGCTTCTGCTCCCTGCCCCTGTTCAAACGGCCCCTACCCTGGACGACTTCGGATTCACAACCCGAATGGAAAATGTATACGTTTATGCCCAGCTGGCCTTAGCCGGTCAATTGGTTTCGATGGAGAGCGGACGTTCATCCGAGCCTTCCCAAGCCATGGAGCAGCTAAGAGAGCATCTGCTGGCCTTTGGAAGCCTGGAGAACGGGGCGTCCTACTTTGTCATTGAAGATCAGCATCAAGAGCTGGCAGAGCGCATTGCGGCCGCTTACGGCTGCCGAGTGAACTGGCTGGAAGCTTCATAAGACCGCTCAGCTAACAGAGAAAGGCTGTACTCCCGCGTCCATCCGGACGAACGAGAGTACAGCCTTTTCTTGGTTACAGCAAATCCGCTGCCAGCTGAGCCAGGTTCGAGCGCTCGCCGCGCTCCAGTGTGACGTGTCCGCTGATGTTTTGCTCCTTGAAGCGCTCTACGACGTAGGTTAAACCGTTGCTGGAGGCATCCAGGTACGGATGATCGATCTGCTCCGGATCGCCCAGCAGAACAATTTTGGAGCCTTCGCCAACACGGGAGACGATCGTTTTCACTTCATGCTTAGACAGGTTCTGGGCTTCGTCGATAATAATGAACTGTCCTGGTATCGAACGCCCCCGAATATACGTGAGCGCCTCCACCTGAATGCTTCCAAGGCCCGCAAGAATTTTATCGATATCCCCAGGCTTCTTCGTATCGAATAAGTACTCCAAATTATCATAAACCGGCTGCATCCAGGGCCGAAGCTTCTCATCCTTCTCTCCAGGCAAGTATCCGATATCTTTCCCCATCGGCACAACCGGACGGGCAATCAACAGCTTCTTGTACTTGCGCTCATCCTCTACCTTCATAAGACCCGCCGCCAGCGTCAAAAGTGTTTTTCCCGTGCCAGCCTTGCCGGTCAGCGTCACCAGCGGGATATCGTCATTGAGCAGAAGCTCAAGGGCCATACGCTGCTGCGCATTCCGAGCGGCGATCCCCCAGATCGGGTCATTGCTCATGTAAAGCGGCTCCAGCTTCTTCCCGTCGGCATTGACCTTAAGCAGAGCGGACTTCGATGTGCCAAGCTCATCCTTCAGGATGACGAATTCGTGAGGATGCAGCGGGTACGCCAGCTGAAGCGAATTCACACTGAGAAAGCGATACGTATAAAATTCATCAATTATGGCCGGGTGCACCCGAATCGTCAGGTTACCCATATACATATCCGGTGTATTGACAACCCGGTCGGTCAAGTAATCCTGCGCCGCAAGACCAAGCACATCCGCCTTAATGCGGACGAGCACGTCCTTACTGACAAGCACAACGGGCTTGGACTCCGGTTTTTCTTTTTCTTCTAAATGATAGTTCAGCGCTACCGCGAGAATCCGATTGTCATTCGTCGCCTCCGCAAAAACATCCTGCAGCTTCGCAAAGCTCTTATGGTTCAGCTCCACTTTCAAGCTTCCTCCGCTTGGCAGCGGAATTCCCTCATACAATCGGCCTTCATTACGCAAACCGTCCAACATCCGGGAGATATGACGGGCATTGCGCCCGAGTTCATCCGCATTGCGCTTCTTAGAGTCAATTTCCTCCAGCACAATCGCAGGTATGATCACGTCATTATCCTCAAAAGCATATATGGCATTCGGATCCTGCAACAATACGTTGGTATCCAGCACATAGATCTTTTTCATGGTGAGTCCCTCCCAGGTTAGGTGTTTGGCTTCTGGCGTAATACATAGAACCAGCTCGTTAGGACAAACTAACCAAAGCGATTACTGTATAGAAAGGAACGAAAGCTCATGAGAATGTTTGTCGCGGCAATCTTGTTGTTAACCGTATTGTCAGGTTGTAACCAGTCACCAAGGAACGGAGCCTCCCCCTCTCAGACAGGTGATCAAACAGGGAAAGTACAGGTCCAGCAAACAGCGCCTCAGAAGAAGGAAATCACAGATCCGGCAGCCGTATCTGCCCGCTTGGAGCAAATCGCTACAAGCATTCCCAACGTGGAGAGCGCGAATTGTGTGATCTTCGGCAATACTGCCGTCGTAGGCATTAATGTGCCTCCGAATATGGACCGTGCCAAAGTCGGTACGATCAAGCTGTCTGTAGCGGAGGCGCTAAAAAAGGATCCTTATGGTGTCGATGCTTTCGTCACGGCAGATATGGATTTGGCCGGACGGCTGCAGCGGGTCCGCAGCCAGATGCAGAACGGTCGCCCCTTGAACGGGCTCGCCGAGGAGATGGCAGCCATTATCGGCCGTATCATTCCTCAGCTGCCGCGCGATGTGGATCAGTCTCCGGACCAAGCCGTTCAGCAGCATAATACCCGACCGTCCGATTAAGTCGATCCGAGGGAAAGAAAAGCCTAGGACATTAATACATGTTCTAGGCTTTGTGCATTGCGTCGAAAACTTGGTTGTCCAGCTTTTCAGCCGCGCGCTGATCATAGGTTTTTTCATATTCAGGAGCAATGGAAATTTTCGCCCCATAAAACATCGCATCCCGAACGGTGGAGATGTCAATGTCATAACAAGCCAGTTTAAAGGGCACCTCTGGCAAAGCGTCGGTCACTTGGCGAGCAGAACCATAAATCGCATGCACGGATCCGGCACCGATAAAGGTCAAATTGACAAGCGGGTTCTTGCTCACATTCGTTACGATGCGAGACCGCTGATCGACAGCGAAGCGGATCGTCGTATCATCCTTCGCATAAAGCCAGGAAATCGCGTTCATTGTCGGTGCGCCTGATTCATGATCGATCGTGCTCAGAAGCGCGAACGATTCCTTCTGAAGTACCGCGAATAATTGCTCCGGCAAGGCTGTGAGTGTTTCTGCCATCGTAATTCCCTCCTACAAAAGCTGCATTATGCTAAATTGTCTGAATTATGTGAAAACTTAAGCTGTTATGCACATTATATCACACGGACCCTAGTACGGCTACCAACAGTTAACCAGACACTCCCTTCAATCGGTGATAATTTATATTATCTGTTTATTCGGACATATATGTCATTCATTATACTTTGGGTTTGAATTTATGTCCGTCAGGAGCTGCTCGGCCGATTCCCGGTCGAACATGAGCCGCTTGGCACCGCTCTCCGTTTCATAGCGGATGTGATACATCGTCTCGTCCGCTTCCGCTGCAAATTGCTTCAACTGATGATCCTCTTTTAGTATGACCTCAAAGAAGTCCTGCGTTTCCTTCGCAGCGTGATCTTCGGGACGCGCTTCCGCCACAATTTTAATTTGCAGCCAATTAAACAAGGCGTCTTGCAGATTCATTGTCCTACCCCTCCTCTCGCAACAGCAGCACTTGGCAGCCTTCCTCCAGCCACCCGTTCAGCCTATCGAACCATTCCGCATCCTCCGGATGAATAACGGCCCCCGGCAGTCCTGCCTTCAGCTCCATCAGACCGACCATCCTATGCAATCCATTTTCCCCGCAGTGTGAAAGGGGGAGCGCTTTCTCCTGCCATTGCGAACTTTGCTCCGTGACCAGAATGATATCTTCCCCGTTGTCCAGCTCGAACGGGAGCTCATCCACACCGCATGCCTCATAAGCTTCATCAGCGGGCAGCAGGCTTGCCTTAAACAGCAGAGGAAGCCGGGGATGGAGCTGCTGCAGCGCATTCACGAAGCGGTCGCGCTTGGCATCGGGCGCTAACTGGAAGCGCTCCTTCTTCAGTATTGCTACTTCGCCATTCCAAAGCACGGGAGTCAACCAAAAGGCAGTCATTCCCGAATCACCTCCGGCAAAAATTTGCTAATTTTGCTTCCGGTTACCGCGATCCTGGATAAAGTATCGAATGCGTACAATCAGCATGAGAGAAACGGCGACAGTCAAGCTTGCGACAATCGGCAAGCCGGCCATTTGAAACAGCATAAGCATACCTGCACCGACGGCCAGGAGCAAATAAATGACCAATTCCTTTAAAATCGGCAGCTTCCGCATACGAAATACTTTGTTATATACGTAGGTCATAAGCACGAAAATAAAGACAAAGGTTAGAAAAGGATGTGCACGCAGCCAATCCGTCATAAATGGAACCTCCTTTTATAGAGCTTGTAGATATGTACATGGAAAGAAAGCCCCGGAGACCCGACTCTCCGAAGCTTTCTTGTTCATTCACGTATTAAGCGTTCGCTTCAGCCATCTTACGGTGCTTCTCCGCACGCTCGCGCTCGCTCTTATTCAAAATCTTCTTACGCAAACGAATCGACTTCGGCGTAATTTCGCAGTACTCGTCATCGTTCAAGTATTCAAGCGCCTGTTCCAATGAATAGAGACGCGGCGTTTTCATCTTGACGGTATCATCCTTCCCTGCGGAACGAATGTTGGTAAGCTGCTTTTCTTTACAAATGTTAACGATGATGTCGTTGTCGCGTGTATGCTCGCCGACGATCATGCCCTCGTACACTTCCGTTGCCGGCTCCACGAACAGAATCCCGCGATCCTCTACAGAGAGAATACCATAGAGCGTGGAGGTTCCCGTTTCGCTCGATACCAGCACGCCTTCGTGACGTCCGCCTACACCGCTGCCCGCATAAGGACCGTAGCTGTCGAATGCATGGTTCATGACGCCGTAGCCGCGAGTCAGTGTGAGGAAGTACGTACGGTAACCGATCAATCCGCGGGCAGGAATCAGGAATTCCAAGCGGACATTGCCAGTGCCGTTGTTGATCATGTTGACCATTTCGGCTTTACGCGTTCCGAGGCTCTCCATGACGGAGCCCATGCTATCCTCCGGAATGTCGATAATGAGTCGTTCGATCGGTTCCATCTTCTGGCCGTCGATATTTTTAATGATAACCTCCGGCTTGGAAACTTGCAGCTCAAAGCCCTCACGGCGCATGTTCTCGATCAAAATTCCGAGGTGAAGCTCACCGCGTCCGGATACGATGAAGGCATCCGGGCTGTCCGTCTCATCGACACGCAGGGATACGTCCGTTTCCAGCTCCTTGAACAAGCGCTCGCGGATCTTGCGGGAAGTTACCCACTTGCCTTCACGGCCTGCAAAAGGACTGTTATTGACAAGGAACGTCATCTGCAGTGTCGGCTCATCGATTTTCAGAACCGGCAAGGCCTCCGGATTGTTCAGGTCTGCGATGGTTTCTCCGATGTTGATATCCTTAATACCGGCAATCGCAACGATATCGCCGGCGCCTGCCTCTTCAATCTCCAGACGCTTCAGCCCCTGGAAGCCGAACAGCTTCTCGATGCGCGCCTGCTTCGTTTGGCCTTCACGGTTAATAACGGCAACGGGTTGACCCTGGCGAACCTTGCCGCGGTTCACACGGCCGATCGCAATTCGACCCAGGTATTCGTTGTAATCCATCAGAGTTACGAGGAACTGCAAAGGCTCTTCTACGTTCTCGGTAGGGTTCGGGATATGCGAAACAATCGTCTCATAGAGCGACTGCATGTTCTCATCCTGCTTCTCAGGATCCATACTGGAGGTACCCATTAAGGCCGATGCGTACACTACTGGGAAGTCCAGCTGGTCGTCGTTGGCGCCGAGCTCGATAAACAGGTCCAGCACCTCATCAACCACCTCGGCCGGACGAGCGTTCGGACGGTCGATCTTGTTCACTACAACGATAGGCGTCAGGTTCTGCTCCAACGCCTTGCGAAGCACGAACTTAGTCTGAGGCATCGTGCCCTCGAACGCGTCAACAACGAGGAGTACGCCGTCTACCATTTTCATGATCCGCTCCACTTCGCCGCCGAAGTCGGCGTGGCCCGGGGTATCAACAATGTTAATCAAATAATCCTTATAACGAACCGCTGTATTTTTCGCCAAAATCGTAATACCGCGTTCGCGCTCCAAATCGTTGGAGTCCATCGCCCGCTCCTGCACCGCCTCATGGTCCCGGTATGTTCCCGATTGCTGAAGCAGCTTGTCTACGAGCGTTGTCTTCCCGTGGTCGACGTGCGCAATGATTGCGATATTCCGAATGTGCTCTCTTGAATGCATAAGTTCACAAAACCCTCTCATTAAATTTGGGATAATTGCTATCAGATAGGATAGCCGCCCGATTCACAAAAGAAGCGTCGGACGGAAGCGCCGACGCTTGATATACTTTTCACATTATACGTCTATTTTCGCCAAAAGGCAAGGCAGGTCGGGAATTTTTACACCGCATTTACAAAATAACTTAACATTTATGCCGATTTCGGCGTGTTCATCAATTTTTTCCACTGACCTGCCGCAATCACCAAAGCGGTGGTTACCGCCGGAATAATCCAGGTTGGAGTGCTTCCGAAGATAAAGCCGTAGACCGCCTTATCGGATACGAACATCTCGCCTGCCGTATAGCCGAGGATGCCTGCGCCAAGATACACAAGCACAGGATATTGGGTCAGCAGCCTCATGACGAGCGCGCTTCCCCAGACAATAATCGGGATGCTGAGCGCAATCCCCAAGATAATCACGGCGATATCCCCTTCCGCCGCCGCGGCAATCGCCAGCACGTTATCCAGGCTCATCACGAAGTCGGCCACCATAATGGTCCATACGGCGCTGGCCAGCGTGGATGCCTGCTTGATATTTGTATGGTCCTCTTCGTCTCCGAGCAGCTTAATCGCAATCCAAAGCAGCAGCAGCGAGCCCGCCGACTGAATGAACGGAACCTGCAATACGTAGACGGCACCTATGGTCAGCAGCACACGTAGACCGACCGCCGCGAAGGCGCCCCACCAGACCGCCAGCTTCCGTTGATGATAGGGCAGGTTCTTGCTGGCCAGCGCAATGACAACGGCATTATCCCCGCTGAGCACGATATTGATCATCATAATTTTCAAAAAGAGCAAAAACCACTCCATCGCCTAGACCTCCGTCCGTCTGTAGAGAAAGAATACTGACACCTACTACTCAATGTATTCTTGTCCTTGTCCGGACAGGTCTATTTTTTTGCCGCTCGTTTAAAAAAATGATGAAAGCTCATCCCGCTCCGCGGCGGAAGCATCCAAACGGATCGTTTCTGTGCGCTGCACCGCATCCGTTATCGCTTCATCCAGCCAAGGCATGTTCCGTTCGATGCCGAGGAGCACCTTCAGATTCGGATTGGTGCTCGGACTCGGCGGCAGAAAGATCGTGCAGCAGTCCTCATAAGGAAGAATCGAAATATCATACGTATCGATCTGCTTCGCCAAGTCGATAATGGACTGCTTGTCCATACAGACAAGCGGCCGGATGATCGGGAGCTCCACTACACGGCTGATGGCATTCATACTGGACAGCGTTTGACTCGCTACCTGCCCGAGGCTCTCTCCGGTTACGATAGCTCCGGCTCCCTGCTGCTCTGCCAATGCTTGCGCAATCCGCATCATAGCTCTGCGAAGGAGGGTGATATAGAGATTTTCTTTGTAATGCTGGTGAATCTTCGTCTGAATCTCCGTCAACGGAACCATATGCAGGCGTACCGGACCTGCGTAGGCCGACAGCTTTTTCACCAGGTCTTTCACCTTCTGCTGTGACCGTTCGCTGGTATAAGGGAAGCTGTGAAAATGCACTGCCTCCAGCTTCAGCCCCTGACGCATGGCAAGGTACCCCGCCACAGGACTGTCGATGCCGCCGGACAGCATCAGCATCGCTTTGCCGTTCGATCCGAAAGGGAAACCGCCGGCCGCTTCGTCGATTCGGCAATAGATTAGTGCCTGATCCTCGCGAAGCTCAATCCTCATTTCGATGTCCGGCTGATGCAGGTTTACCTTCAATTGCGGCAAAGCCCGGAGAATATGCGCAGATACCCGCCGATTCATTTCCTGCGAATCATGAGGGAAGCTTTTATTCACTCGACGTACGTTCATCTTGAACGTTCCCGGCAGGGCCGGCAAGGCTTGCATGACCTGCAGGGAAGCCGCCTCGATCTCCTCAAGCTTGAGCGGCGCGGTATATACCGGGCTGATCGAGACAATGCCAAATACTCTGCGGAGCTGTGGCAGCACAGCCTCATACGCATGCCCTTTCAAGGCGAGAAGAATCCGCCCGAACTCCGGGGCAAAGCGAATATTGGGAAAACCGGTCAAAGCGCGTTTGACCTGCAGCAGCACCTTGCGTTCGAAGCGGTGCCGGTTGCGCCCTTTCAGCACAAGTTCTCCATATCTTAGAAGCACCCATTCCGGCTTCATGCTCATCACCTCCGACCTTCCGTCTGCACAGTATGGGACAGCTCCTCTACTACCTGCTGAAGAACAAGGCAAAACCGTTCCGCATCCGCCATCGTATGCTGCAGGTTAAAGCTGAGCCGGATGCCTCCCACTGCACGGTCCGGCTCATAGCCCATAGCAGACAGCACTCTGCTGGGCTTTCTTGCGCCTGAGGAGCAGGCCGATCTTGTGGAGACATAAATATCGTGTTGTTCTAAAGCATGAACGACAACCTCGGATTTCATACCCGGGAAGGTGAAATGCACAATCCACGAAGCCATGTTCGTTCCATCGGCCGATCCGCTGAGATACAAGCCCGGGGTTTGTTCGATGCACTGCACCAAGGCTTGACGAATCGCCGCCGTCCTTTCCGCAAATGACGGCTGCTCTTGAACGGCCATCCTTACCGCCTTTGCCATCCCGACGATGCTCGGCACATTCTCTGTTCCGGAACGAACTCCCTGCTCTTGCCCTCCCCCGTAGATCAACGTTGCCAGCTCGACGCCGCGGCGTACGTACAGGAAGCCTGTTCCCTTCGGGCCTCGAAGCTTATGCGCGGAGCAGCTCAGCAGATCCACCTTCAGCTCCTTCGGCTGAACAGGCAGCTTCCCGACAGCTTGGACGGCATCGACATGAAACAATGTCTTCGGCCTGCCCTCCAACAGCTTGCCGATTTCGGCGATCGGCTGAATGCTCCCAACCTCGTTGTTCACATACATAATGCTGACCAGAATCGTTTCGTCCGTCAGCGCTGCCTCCAGTTCATTTATATCCACTATTCCATTCGCATCTACCGGCAAATAGGTGACACGGAAGCCTTCCAGCTCCAATTGCCGAAAGGAATCGTATACCGACGCGTGCTCAATTTGTGTAGTAATCAGGTGGTTGCCCCGTGACCGGTACTGTCTTGCGACACCGAAAATCGCCAGATTATTACTCTCCGAGCCCCCGGCTGTGAAACGAAGCTCTTCCGGGGTGCAAGCCAAGGCAGCCGCTATCGTTTCCCGCGCCCGGCTTACCAGCCGCTCCGCTTCCACTCCTAAGCGGTGCAGGGATGACGGATTGCCGTAATACGTTCTCATCACTTCTGTCATCGAGTCGATGACTTCTTCATACATCGGCGTAGTCGCCGCGTTATCCCAATATAGCATGAGTATAGTTCTCCTACTCTAATGATTGAATGAATATACAAAAGAAACCAACGGTCCAGCTTCGGAAGAAGCTTACCATTGGTTTTCCGTTTGCGTCAAGCTTGATACTCCTGCTTCAGCTTCAGCACCTTGCGAACGTAATTCTGGGTCTCTTCCGGAAGCAGATGCAGCTTCGCCATGAGCTCCTGATCGTTCGCCGCCTGAAGCTTGTCCACCCGGCCCGAGCCGGCATTGTAAGCCGCTAGAGCCATTCCCTGATTGCCTTTATATTTCATAAGGAGATTAGAGAGATATCGGGTTCCCCCTTCAATATTCTGCGAAGGGTCAAACGGATTCGTGACTCCAAGACCTTGTCCAGTCGAGTCCATAAGCTGCATCAAGCCCTTAGCTCCTGCACGCGATACGGCTTGCGGGTTAAAGGAGGATTCGGCACCAATGACCGCTTTCACGAGACTTGAGTCCACACCGAAGCGGCGGCTTGCGGTTTGAATCATGGCATCATATTGGGTTGGCTTGCTTGTCTTTGATGCTTGGTTCATTCCGGTGTACGGAGCGGCCGCAGAGAAAATCGGACTAATAGCGGCTGGCTTGAGCGGCGCTTTATCAACAGAGGCTTCCGTCGTCGTCGATGCCGTCTGCGACTCCGCGAGCAGTGTATTCAGCAGCTCGGCAAACTCCGAATCGTCCGTTCCCGTTTGAGGAGTACCGGAGGACATGAGATTCAATTTGTTCAAAATCTGCAGCTGCAGCAGCTCTTTGATTGTTCTCGGATCAATACTCATCTCGAAGCTAAGCTCCTTCGTTATCCATTTCCTATTCTTTTATTGTACACGCTTCTTCTTCATTCAGCCAGAAAAAATTCAAAGAGAATAATAGGAAAAAAGCGAATCCCGAAGGATCCGCTTTGACGAAAACTATGCATATAAGGGGACTAAAAGGAAGTAACCCGCTAAAGCAATCAAACCCAGCACGATTGACCATACGCCCAGAGCCCGATTCCCGGCCATATAAGCCAAAAATCCAAGCAAGGTCGCCCCGGCGCCAAATAATGTAGGATACACAAACATCGCTAAAATCGCCAGCGTAAGAGAAGCTGCTCCCAGCCAGGGATACGTCTTTTCTTTCGGCGTTTCCTTGCTTTCCAGCTCCTGTGCTTCTGCAGCCCTTACTTTGCGTGTAGCATCGTGGACAGTCGGACCGGTGTATGGAATAGCCAGTTCATTGGCATATTCCTCCATAATATCGTCAGAACCGGTTTCTTTGGAAATTTGATGCTGCTGAAAGCGAATGACCTTACGACTGGTTGCTTCCGACTCTCTTAAGCCTTCTTCTGGTTCATGCTCCATCCCGAAGTCCTCCTTTTTCGCATTTCGTTCCAGAGGAACGAATTACGATTTCGATTTTCTAGGCTCGAAGGTATGGCAGCAGGTTTTGGAGGACGAAGCGGCTTGATCCTGATGATCGGTAAATTCCGCACCGAATTCAGTATCATAAGCCATGCTCGCATGAGAATCGATCTCGATCATAATCTTGTCAGCGCTGCAGTTGTTACCCTGTGCCCAGTATTCACAGTTGGCAACACTGCACTTTACCAATGGTTTATCCATCATCATCACCCCATCTACAGGGTGCCCGGCGTTAAAAAAGGCTATTCGATAATTCGCCTTACCGGAGCTTGTTATATAACACCAAATACATAGCGTGAGACCAAAGCAGCGGCAGGGCCGGGGTTCCCCAGCGCCGAACCCATTCCTCATACCCCTGAAGATCCGGCAAGGCGTCAGGTACTTGTTCCGGCAGTCTTCCGAGCGAATCCGCCTGGGCTGCAATCCACGCCAGTGACTCCCTGGCTTCTTCGGTATTTCCGCTGCGCAGCTGAAGCAGGCCGTACCAAGCGGTAAGGAGGAGCCATTCTCCGCCGCCATAGTAGGTGTCCGTAACGTACCTTCGAATTCCTCCGCGAATTGTACGTAAATCGGCAGTGAGCTTAGCAAACGTCTTGCGCATAGCCGGGTGATCGATCGGAAGTACCTCAAAGGGCTCGCAAAGCCACATCAGGCTGGCATCCACCTCCGCTGTACCAGGTTCATACCGGACCGCTTCCGATGATTCGTAAACAGGCGTTATGTACTTCACAATATACCCGTCCGGATGCATCGCGTGCTTCAGGATGAAATCTTGTATTTTATCACATATGCCAAAAAGCTCTGATCGTCCGGCAAACGAAGCAATGCTGCGCAAGCCGCCGTAAATACACGCAAGGGTCGCCGGGTGCAGCTTGTCGCTGAACTCTTCCCAGCAATCGAAATTGGGATAGGTCCAAAAAGCGGATAAGTATTGTATCGTCGATTCGATGCTGACTCGAAACGATTCCGGAATTTCAGTCACGCCGTTCCTTCGCCAATGCTCTGTTACACCCCAAAGCCAAGCGCCGTACCCGTCGAGCTGAAAATGCCCCCACTCCGAATCGGTATCATCACTCCCGTCCAAATGGTACCGTGTGTGCAGGAATTCGTGCTGAGGTATGTTCTCCCCCCTTTGATGCTTTGCAATGAGATCATCTATTTGATTCGTTTTCCGCGCAATGATGCGGTTAATCCAGTCGTAAAATTTTCGTGCGGATTCATGCTCTCCCGTTGTATCCATAGCGTAGGCAATAAAGGTTCCGTCACGCAGCCAGCTAAAGCCATAATGATGGAACAAAGGACTTGCCACATAGCCCCCGCTAGGGTGCTGATTCCACGAAATCAACTGCCGGCTGACCTGAGCCAGATCTTCCAAGGATCCTTTAGTAAACACTTTCCCGCAGCCTCCTTTCGCCAGTACAACAAAAAACCGCTTTTGTAAATGCAAAAAAGAGATGCTTGGTTAAGCACCTCTTCACCAGTGTATTCGATCCAAGGAAAATTATACTTTTTCCCCTTGCATGCGCTTCTGGGTAATGTAATCCGTTTCGTAATAAGACAAATCCTCACGAAGCGTTTCGAATATTTTTGATAGCTCAATCGTCAAATCGCGGACAGGACGGGATGGCTTCTTACGGAAACGAATGGCATCTTGCCCGGTATACGCATAACGACCGTCTTCCGAATAACATTCGTTCTTCGGATAAAAGAAGTTGTTAACACAGCTGTGATACACTTCGTATAATGCTTTTTCCGCGTAATCATTGTTGAAATTCGGGCGTCGCAAAGCTACACCCAGCTTCTCATACGAAACTTCGCTAAAGACAAGCAGGTGTCTGGTATCCGACAAATATCCTTTATAGAACTCGTCCATCGCTGAGTCATTCTCCGCATTCAGCTGCTGTAAGGATTGGTTATTCAGAAACGCTTCCATTTTGCCGATGGCCTCGCTTAATTTCGTTCTCGTTGAATCACAAAGATTTTTTACGTTAAATACTGCCATAAGGCAAGACCTCCTCAACTAAACCGACGATGATGATGAAGCATACTTTCCTCCCTTCATGGTACCATAAAAACTTCACAAAGGGTATATCTAATGTCTTCGAAAATGCGTTTCTTTTTATCAGGTCCGTGATCCTGCTAAATCAAGGAAGACATAACCCTTTTCTTCCTAGGGGACGCTACAAGTAAAATCATGATGGTAAGGAGGCGGCAGTATGTGGAGATATATTCTGTCGTTTTTGTTTGTAATTGCTGGGGTAGGTCTGCTGTTTCCTCGCGGAGCTGAAACTCCCAGGCCGGAATCCGTCACTCCCGCCGCTGAGCTTCAAATGAAGCAGCAGACACTGAATCAGGATGTGGCGATTACCGATGAGCTGTGCCGCAGCCAATGCAGCTATGAGCTCGGACGGATTGCAAACGAGGTGCAAGCCCTGTCGGCAGAGGATAAACAAAAAGGGTTAGCGGCGCTGCAGTCCGGACACCCCCATATGGAATGGCTTGCCTGGACCGAGCAAGGCAAAACGTTAGCTCAAGCCATGCCTTACGGCACGCTCAAGGCGGAAGTAGAGCAAGCCGCCAAGGATCGTCTGGAAAAGGCTAAACATCATGTGGACAGCGGTCGCTCCTATCAATCGGAGCCGTTCCAAGCGGACGGCGGCACTTACTTCGTATTGGGAGTGCCTGGAACCCAAGGCTCCTCCGGGATTCTAGGAGTAGTGCGGCAGCACATTTTGCAGGAAGTGGAGGAGCATCAGAAGAAAAATTTGCGCCTGGTTACTTATCCTAGCGAAGGCCGCTATAAAATCGAGTCGGTAGAGTCCGGGACGCTGCGCGATGTGCACGTCGATCATCCTGAAGAGAATGAAGGGACGAGCCACTATCATATGAATCAGGTGGTCGTTCGTTTCCGCACAGAGCCTAGCCAAGCGGATTTGGCCAAAATTCGCTCGGAGATCGGAGCGACCCATTCCCAGAAGCTGGGGTATACTTATGTGTTTGAGTCCTCTTCGATGGAGGCTAAGCAGTTGATGGCTTATTTCTCAAAATGGAATGTGGAGTATGCCGAGCCTCATTTTCTTTATTTAACGAATGATGTGGCTGCACCAAGTGCACCAAGCGCCGGTGTGTTTAAGCCTAACGATTCCTTATATGGCCGTTATCAATATAACCTGCCGCTTATTGAGACGGAGGCCGGCTGGAATGTTACCAAAGGCTCGGAGCAGGTAACCGTCGCCGTAATCGATACCGGAGTGGACTTAAGCCATCCGGATTTAAAGGACCAGCTGGTCAGCGGACTCAATGTCGTAAACCCGAGCGCACCGCCGCAGGATGACGTTGGCCACGGGACTCATGTGTCCGGGGTCATCGGAGCTCTTGTGAACAATAATTTGGGCGTGGCGGGAATGAGCTGGTACAACCGCATTATGCCGGTTAAGGTGCTTGACCAGACGGGAGCAGGCAGTACTTATGCCGTGGCTCAGGGGATCATTTGGGCGACTGATCACGGAGCTCAGGTAATCAATATGAGCTTGGGCAACTACGCGGATGCTCAATTTCTCCATGATGCGGTGAAATATGCCTATGATCACGACGTAGTCTTAGTAGCCGCCAGCGGAAATGACAATACGGAACGCCCCGGATTTCCTGCAGCATATCCTGAGGTTCTCGCTGTTGCCGCAGCCGATTCCCGAAAATCGAAGGCTTCCTTCTCCAACTACGGTGACTATGTCGATGTAACGGCGCCCGGAGTCAGCATCGCCAGCACGTATCCGAACGGGCAGTACGCCGCTCTCTCGGGGACGTCGATGGCAAGCCCGCATGCTGCCGCTCTTGCCGCATTGATTCGCTCTGTCAACCCCATGTTGAAAAACACGGAGGTTATGCAAATCATGCGGGATACGGCAATGGATTTAGGCCCGCAGGGTCACGACCCCTATTTCGGTCATGGTATGATCGATGTAGTGGCTGCGGTGAAAGCTGCCGAGCAAGGCAAAAATTCTCTTACGAATTTCCCTCAGAGCACGCAAAGTCAGCTGGAACGAATTATCAGCAAATTTTTTGGCAAATAATGCGAAAAAGAACCGCCTCTGTGGCGGTTCTTTTCCATAATAAAGATTGGCAGCTATTGCAGCTCATGGCGATAAGAAAGCTTGCCGTAAGCCGGGTTCTGTGCTTCCAGTGGTTGTATCGGGGGCCACCCTCCCACCGTTGAAGCGACAATCATCTATCTAGGCCGCACATTGCTGTACGGCTCAAGCGACCAACCCGAACGCGCCTCGGGCTAAGGCTGTCCGCAAGGGACTGCGTTCCTCTAGGTCTTGCTCCAAATGGGGTTTACCAGGAACGATGTCACCATCGCTCCTCGTGGTCTCTTACACCACGGTTCCACCCTTACCTGTTTCGCTGCGACATAAGCGGCAGCGATCATCGGCGGTCCATTTCTGTGGCACTAGCCTTCAGCTCGCGCTGACTGGACGTTATCCAGCATCCTGCCCTGTGGAGCCCGGACTTTCCTCTCGTGACCCGGAGGTCACCAGCGATTGTCTGTCAAACTTTCTTCTGCAATAGGTGCATAACGTAGTATACAGGGTTATCGGACAAAACACAACTGTCAGATCCTAGAGAAAACGGAACGCTTCGGTATCGATCTGTGAAGCAATCACTTCCGTCTGCCATTTCCGGCTGTTCATCTGCTTCTGCAAATAGTCGGCCACGCCCTGCTTCATGATTTTCTCGATATTATGACCCGGATCAATGATAGCGAGGTCTGCTGCCAACGCATCATGAGCCGTATGATAGTCAATATCTCCTGTGATTAGTACGTCAGCACCGGCAAATAACGCATGCCTCATGTATCGCGCACCCGACCCGCCAAGAATGGCAATCTTCCTCACCGTACGATCCGGATCTCCGACCAGACGCAGCATAGGGACATCGTAGGCTCGCTTGACCTGCTCACACAATTCGCGGAGCGTCACGGCTTCCGGAAGCTTTCCGACTCGGCCAAGCCCTAAGGACGGGCCGATAATATCCAGCGGATAAATGTCATACGCTACTTCCTCGTATGGATGAGCCTTAATCATCGCTTGTATCACTTTACGTTCCACGGAAGGGGTAACGACCGTCTCAATTCGAATTTCGGCTACTTGCTCAAGCTTGCCCTCCGAGCCGATAAAGGGATCCGTTCCTTCCCGCGGCATGAAAGTGCCGGTCCCTTCGCTGTTAAAGCTGCAGTGGCTGTATTGGCCAATCCAGCCCCCTCCCGCTTGAAACATGGCGTTTCGAACGGCCTCCGCATGTGTTGCCGGGACGAATACGACCAGCTTTTTCAGCTTTTCGGAGTAAATCTCCTCAAGCGGTGCCGTATTGGTCAGACCGAGCGCCTCTGCTAACAAATCGTTCACTCCGCCCTTAGCTACATCCAGATTCGTATGTGATATGTATACGGCAATATCGTGCTTAATCAGCTTCTCGTACAACCGGCCCGCCGGCGTATCGGTCTGAATATGCGGAAGCGGCCGATAAATAATCGCATGATGGGCAATAATTAAATCCGCTTGGAGCCGTATGGCCTCCTCCACAACCTCGTCCGTTACATCCAGGGCGACAAGCACCTTGCGAATCTCCTTCTGCAAGGTACCGAGCTGAAGACCGATTTTGTCCTCCGGAACGGCATAAACCTTAGGAGCCAGCTCCTCCATCAGCTGAATGACGGCTTGACCTTTGGCAAGCATGCCAGCACCTCCCTAATCGCATGCATTTCTTCTTGGAGCTCCCGCTCCTTCTCTCTGGAAGCCGGGTTATCGGATTGTCCCAGTTGACGCTCGATCATCTGAAGCTTTTTGATTTCCGCTTCCCACTTCTTGATCAGCACAGGAGAACCCTCACGAACCAGATAAGGCCCCATTAGCAGCAATCGGTTCTCCGATAGTTTTACATTCTCCCCAAGTTGGAACGGTTCATAGAGCTTTAGGTTAGTGATGTCCGCCGCGCTTTCCGGGACCGCCGTTAAGATTTCGTAAATTTTCCCGTCTTCCTCCAATATTTGTTCTTGTATCAGCACCCAGCCATGCTGTACCAGCCAGCGGCGCACATTATCTTCTCCGACATTGGGCTGCAGCACTAGCCGCCGTACCCCTTCAAGCTTGGCGGCACCGGCCTCCAGTATGGAAGCGATCAGCGTCCCGCCCATCCCTGCTATCGTAATCACATCTACCTCGCCCGGTTCAATGACTTCCAAGCCATCTCCAAGCCGCACATCAATAAGCTTTTGCAAGCCCGCCGCCTTCACTTGCCTTAGAGCCGCGTCTCTCGGGCCTTCATTCACTTCTCCTGCCACCGCAAAGGTAATGCTTCCCCGCTCGGCAAGCCAGCTGGGGAGCAGGGCATGATCCGAGCCGATGTCCGCCATCCGGCTTCCATCAGGCACCTGTCGGGCAATACATTCCAAACGTTTTGATAATCGCAGCATGCTATGCAACCCATTCCGTCCATTTTTTTCGTAAAGTATAGAGCAGGATGCCCTCTACCGCCATCTTGACAAAAAGCACCGTTTGCACTGTCGCTTTCCCATACTTCTCGGCATAAAGCATACCATACAACTCAGGCATATACCAAACGATCAAGCTTAGCAAGAAGAACACCAGACCGATCTGCTTGCTCTTCTCATGGATCACCCAAGCCATCCAGCAAAACAGCAGACTCAACGGGACCCAGCTAAGCTCCAGCGTGACCCAATTAATCGAATCAAGCTGATGATGAAGCAGCCATCCGTAACAAAAAACAAGGCTGACCCACCCGCATAGCTGAAAGAGCACGAGCCTTGCTAACAGACCGGTTAAGATCCAGATTAAGCTGCATAACACTACATAAGCAACAATGGGGACAGGAGCGTCGATCCCTTGAATACGAAGAATGTAGACGCCGATAAACAACACGTACAGAGATGCCGTACCCAAGTAGATTTGCGAAGCCATCGGTTCTTTATAACGCTTCCAGCCGCCCATCAAATAACATACCGCCAAAAAAAGAAAAGAAACGCCAATTTGCATTGGTAATTCAAAAGCGCTAAAATTAAGGGCAGTAAAGGAAATAACACCCATTACGAAGAAGAACAACGTCCAATTTTTCCAATTACTGTTACGTATAGCGGAAGGGCTTAAGCCGAATAATGCGGAAGATGGCTTTTCGTCGTTATCAACATATAAATTCATTAGAAAATCACAATACTGCTCGGGCAGCAGCCGGCTTTTGCGCCAATGCTCAATTTCCCGGATCATGATCTTTCGTTTCTCATCTTGTTTATCCATCGGAACGCCACCTTACCAAAGCGAATAGGATTTACCAGCCTTCTTCCATATTTATCGGCGTGTGCGGCTCAAAAAATTAGACCTTGCCGCAGATTCCTGCAGTAAGGTCTATGATCATCATTACTCTAAGAAATCCTTCAGCCGTTTGCTCCGGCTCGGATGGCGCAGCTTGCGCAGTGCCTTGGCTTCTATCTGGCGAATCCGCTCCCGCGTGACGCCGAACACCTTACCGACTTCTTCAAGCGTGCGGGTTCGGCCGTCATCAAGGCCAAAGCGCAGCCGAAGCACATTCTCCTCACGTTCCGTCAGCGTATCGAGTACATCCTCCAGCTGCTCTTTGAGCAGCTCATAGGCTGCAGCATCTGCAGGTGCAAGCGCCTCCTGATCCTCAATGAAATCCCCCAAGTGAGAATCGTCCTCTTCCCCAATCGGCGTTTCGAGTGAAACCGGCTCTTGAGCAATCTTCATAATCTCTCGAACCTTATCGGTGCTAAGATCCATTTCCTTCGCAATCTCTTCGGGAGTAGGTTCGCGCCCCAGCTCCTGAAGCAGCTGTCTGGATACCCGTATCAATTTATTGATCGTTTCTACCATATGCACAGGGATCCGGATCGTTCTCGCCTGATCCGCAATAGCCCGGGTAATCGCTTGACGAATCCACCAGGTAGCATAAGTACTGAACTTAAAGCCTTTGTTATAATCGAACTTCTCTACAGCCTTAATCAGACCCATATTGCCTTCCTGGATCAAGTCAAGGAACAACATGCCTCGACCCACGTAACGCTTGGCAATGCTCACGACAAGCCGCAGGTTCGCTTCCGCCAGCCGGCGCTTTGCTTCTTCGTCTCCAAGGCCGATCCGCTTAGCAAGCTCCACCTCATCCTCAGCCGACAACAGAGGTACCCGGCCGATTTCCTTCAGGTACATTCTTACGGGGTCATTGATCTTAATCCCCGGAGGGAGCGACAAGTCGTCATCAAAATGAAAATCATCATGCTCCGGGTCATGCTGTCCCATTTCCCGATCTTCATCCGATTCGTTGCCTACATCAATCCCGTTTTCTTGAAGGGTTTCGAAAAACTCATCAATCTGCTCGGGATCCTGGTCAAAGGGTGCGAGCTTCTCCATGATTTCCTTGTAAGTTAATGAGGAACGCTTCTTGCCCTGTTCAAGCAGCTGCTCCTTCACCTGCTCCAACGTCAGTTCTGTCTCTATTTCCGTCCGTTGATCGTTCGCCATAATCGTAAGCTCCCTCCTCCCTGGATGCATCCGCTGCCGGAAGGGCCGGCTAAGATGACTTTAACTGCTTTTCCAAGGAAATAATCTCACTGCCAATTTGTGCAGCCAGCAATATATCGCCGGAACGCTCTGCACGAATCATTTCTTCCCTCTTGCGCTCTATCGCCTGCTGCTGAGGATATTTCTTTATCTCTCGAATGTAATCGTCTATGACCTGCTCATTCAATCCATGCCGGTTTCCCATCATGATGAGCGAGCTGGCCAAGCCTTCGAGCTCCTCCTCCTGCAGTGTGCCGATAAACGTGCTCGCATTCGGTTCATACCCCTGTGCGTAATAAGCGTACAAGTAGGCGGCCAAAGCCGCATGAGCATCTACGTTAAAGCCGTCTCCCAAATGCTTCTGTACATATTCCGTCACGTCCTTGTCCGCCATCATGACGGCTAAGAGCTGACGTTCTGCATTATGATAAGCAGGATATAGCGATGGAGCCCGCTCCCGGGGCCTCCGGTCATTCATAACATTATTCCACGGCTGATCCTTATTATCCCCTGCATTGTTATATTTTTCCGATTGGAGACGGATCTCGTTCAGGGTTTGCATAGCGGAATCATAGGAATATTGAAATTCCCCGGAAAGCTCACGTACGTAGTGCTCGCGCTCGATCGGCGAGGACAGGCCTGCTATGATTTTCAGCGCTTGCTGAATGTAACGAAGCTTCTCGCCATCCTCTTGCAGCCTATAATTTTTGCGGAAATAAATAAGCTTATATTTGATCGACGGTACGGCGGCCTCGACAACCTCACGTACGAATCGTTCAGAACCATGGGCTGCGATGTATTCATCAGGATCGAGCCGGTCGGGCAGCAGTGCCACTCGCACCTGGCATCCCGCATTCTCCAGAATCGGAATGCTCTTATAGGCTGCCGATTGTCCCGCATTGTCACCGTCATAGGCTACGATGACGCGTTCGGCATTTTTCCGAATGACCTCCGCATGCTCCGGCGTCAAGGCGGTTCCCATGGTAGCTACTCCGTTCGTTACCCCGGCTTCCCAGGCTTTGATCACGTCCATATAGCCCTCGAACAACACCAGCTCCTGCGCTTTGCGTATTTGCGGGCGAGCATGATGGATATTGTACAAAGTTCGGCTCTTATGGAAAAGCATGGATTCCGGACTGTTCATATACTTCGGCTGTACATCTCCCATAGCTCTGCCGGCAAAGGCGATCAGCTGCCCTTTCCAATCATGGATCGGAAACATAACACGGTCGCGAAACTTGTCAACATATCCCGTTCCATCTTGTTTGGCCGTGATAAGTCCGCCCTTCTCCATCAGCGGAAGAGGGAATTCATTCTTCTCCAGAACGCTGACGAGCGTATCCCATCTTGCAGGAGCGTAGCCGATACCGAACATGGAGATCATCTTATCGTTCATACCTCGTCCTCTGAGATATTCCAGTGCCGGTTTTCCTTGCTCCGTATTCAAGAGGATGTAATGATACAGCTTGCCTGCCCGTTCATAGGCCTCCAGAAGCTTCACCCGTTCCGGATTTTCCTTCGCCTGGCGTTCGCCGGGACGATCCTCGAGCCCCAGGCTCAAATTCGCATCGTCAGCAAGCTTGCGCACCGCCTGACCGAAGGATACCCCTTCTACCTCCGAAATGAACCGAATAGCATTACCACCCGCTCCGCATCCGAAGCAGTGATAAATTTGCTTCTCCGGGGTTACGGTAAAGGAAGGAGATTTCTCCGAATGAAAAGGACATAGTCCTTTGAGATAATGTCCCTGCTTCGTTAAGTGAACATATCTGCCAACCACTTCTACGATGTCATGAGCTCGCAGGACTGCCTCGATTACCTCTTCCGGAATGCGTCCGTTACTCATCCTATCCACCTACATTCAAATTAACACCGTAATATAATTCGCTATTTTGTTCGATTCTCCTGCAAGCCAGACAAAACTTTTGTCAAAGATTGTAGAAAAAAGCGCCGATCCTCTTCCGTAAGCGGTTTAGGTCCCTTGGAATGCTTGCCGCCGCGCCGAAGTCTGGCCTGTTCATTACGCCGCTCCAGCAAAAAATCGATCGTACCGTCATGGAGCCGCTGCCCGCGGTTCGACAATACCAATGCGCGCTTCCCCAAAGCCAGTGCCGCTAAGCCAAAGTCCTGCGTTATTAAAATATCACCGGGCTTGATTCGATTGGCAATGTACAAATCGACGGATTGATCCGACCGGTCCACTTGGACCACTTGAACTCCCTCCGCCGGCTGCAAACGATGATCATATGAAGCTACCATGGTGATTGGGACTTGATATTCGCGTGCCGCCTGAATAATTTCCGATTTGACCGGACAAGCGTCGGCATCAACGATAATTTGAAAGGACATGGATTCACACCGTTTCTAAGGCTGAAGTACTAGCCGTTACCCTATATTATATACGATGAATATTTAAAAAATCCTGCTTCTCCCTGTCGCTTCAACGAGTACGGTACCAGTCGATAATCGTATTCGCCGTCTCCTCCACCGCTTTGTTCGAAACGTCGATAACAAGGCAGCCGATCCTTTTCATGATCGCATCCGCAAATACCAGCTCCTCCTGGATGCGCTTCACATCGGCGTACATTGCCGTGCTCGGCAAGCCAAGCGCCTTCAGCCGTTCCGCTCGAATCATATTGAGCTTCATCGGATCGATTCGCAGACCCACGATTTTTTTATTGGACACGGTAAACAGCTGCTCCGGAGGCGAGATTTCGGGAACGAGCGGAACGTTCGCGACCTTGAATTTCTTGTGCGCCAAGTACATGGACAGCGGCGTTTTGGAAGTTCTGGATACCCCCACCAATACGATATCCGCCGTAAGAATACCGTTAAAATCCCGTCCGTCGTCATATTTTACGGCAAACTCAACGGCCTCTACCTTTTTGAAATAATCTTCATCCAGCTTATGTATTTTCCCGGGTTCGTGGCGCGCTTCCTGCTGCAGCACTTTTTCCAGCGTCTGTACGACAGGTCCCAATAGGTCGATATAAGGAATGCGGCTCTGCTTAGCCCGCTTGACCAGGTAATCCCTAAGCTCCGGAATAACAAGCGTAAATACAACAATGCCGCTGCGCTCCTTCACCTGCTGGATCATTCGGTCAATCCCCTCTTGATCCTGAAGGAAGGGAATACGAATTGTCTCCACCTGCTGCGGATAAAATTGCGCTTCCGCCGCCCTCACCACGGCCTCGCCCGTATCTCCAGCCGAATCGGAAACAATAAAAATCACCGGTTTAATCAAGGCTTCCATGTTTAACCGCCGCCTTTCTTCTAACTACTACTACGAAAAAGTAAGGGAATATGTTTCAGAGATTATTGTCCGGGATATGGAGAGTGAAGTGTTTGCCGTAGAGTTTACGTGCCGCCTTTGAAATCGGATGAATACCATCAAATCTAATCTTACTTCATCCGATTTCAAGAGCGGCCGAAGGCAAATAGCTTCAGCTCGGAATGGTACTACGGACATCGGAAATATCTTCCCTTACTTTTCGCGGCTACAAAAAAATCCCGCCCCTTAAGTCTATGTACAAGACCCAGTAACGAGAAGTATTTCCAACGGCATATCAAATTATAGTAGCAAATGGTAAATTTCATGTCAATTCGTCAAATATTAAATGCCGTACTTGTCCATCTGATCCAAAAACGAGCGCGATTTCAGCTGCAGGCCGACATGCGTATCGAAATAAGCCCGCATGATACACTTCAAGGCAGTTTTCGTTTCCGGCTTTACATCAATTTGACCTAATCGTCTGACATCCAGCTGCGTGAAAAGTTTAAGCAGCTTATATACTCCGGGGGCCAAGCGAACAGCCTGCGGGTCACGCAAATGGCAGCGTTCGCAAAGAATGCCGCCCATCGTAATACTGAAAGCAAACGGTTCGGTGGCCTCGCGGCAAACGACGCATTGCTCCAGCTCCGGCGTATACCCGGCGAACATCAAAATTTTCATCTCATACAAGTGAGTGATAATTTGCATGTCCTTCTTCTCCTGCATCCCCGCATAGCTTGCACGAAGCTGCTCGAAAAGAAACGGCTGCCCTTCCTGGTCCCCCAGCATCCGGTCCGTCAGCTCGGCTAGGTAGGAAGCGTGCGCCGCCATATCCAAATCCTCGCGCAAAGGGTGAAAGCCCTCGATAATCTCCGCGTGATTCAGCGTTCCCAGCTGACCGGATTTGAAAAACAAATAATCCCCATAAGTAAACAGCTGTGCTGCGGAGCCGAAACGGCTTTTGACCTTCTTGGCTCCGCGGGCCACAACGCTTACTTTCCCTATTTCACGAGTGAAAAGGGTCAAAATCTTGTTGCCTTCCCCATAATCCATGCTGCGGATGACAATGCCCTGCACACGGTACTGCATCGACCGTAACTCTCCCCGCTGCTTCGATTCCTATTCCCAAACAAACTGCGTATTAATTCAGCAGATCAAAGGCTTGCGCTTGAGGCTCTTCCGATTCAGGCTCCTCGTCATCTTGATCTGTGATCTGTTTATAAAGCAGGTATGCATCGACATCTCCAGTCATTGAAAAATACTTCCACGAAAAATCTCTCATGTGTATCATCCTCTCCTTAGGACATGACGGTACCTGTTACTAGGATTAGGATGGTACGATTCAGGTCGAAGTATGCTAAACAAAAACTGCCATGTATGCATTTTTAACCCGCGGAAACCACAGTTGAAACAAGGCCGCCGCCTATTCGTTACGGAATCCGAGATCGCGCAGAACGCGGTCCTGATTCCGCCAATCCTTCTTCACCTTGACCCATAGCTCAAGAAACGTCTTGGATCCAAGCAGCGCTTCAATATCAGCCCTCGCCTTCTGCCCGACTTCCTTCAACAGCGCGCCTTTTTTGCCGATAATAATTCCCTTCTGGGAATCCCGCTCTACGTAGATAACCGCTTGGATATTGACGACACCGTTCTCCTGCACCTTCATATCCTCGATCGCAACGGCGATGGAATGAGGTACCTCTTCACGGGTTAAGTGCAAAATTTTCTCGCGAATCAGCTCTGCACAGACAAACTGCTCCGGGTGGTCGGTCACTTGATCAGCTGGGTAATACTGCGGTCCCTCAGGCAAGTACTTCACGACTTGCTCCAGCAGTGTATTCACATTATTGCCGTGAATGGCGGAAATCGGGACTATTTCTGCGAACGGATACATGTCCTTATACTGCATGATGATCGGCAGCAGCGCCTCCGGATGAATTTGGTCGATTTTATTCATCACAAGGAACACAGGCGTCTTGACTTTTTTCAAGGTCTCGATAATGTAGCGGTCTCCGCCTCCGAAGCCCTCCACGACATCAATCAGAAACAGGATGGCATCCACTTCGCCAAGCGTGCTTTCCGCCGCGTGCTTCATGTAATCCCCCAGCTTGGAGGAAGGCTTGTGAATCCCGGGAGTGTCCAAAAATACAATCTGGGCTTCATCCGTAGTATACACACCATGAATTTTATTTCTGGTGGTCTGAGGCTTATCGGACATGATCGCGATTTTTTGTCCGATCACTTGATTCATCAACGTCGATTTGCCTACATTGGGCCGGCCGATGATGGAGACAAAGCCGGATTTGAATTTTTGCTTTTGCGTATCCTTCGTTTGGGTTGCTGCCATTATGCTATCGTTCCTCCGTCTTCCAATTGCGCAGATGTAAATGCACCGGGGAGCAGCTCAGACACCGTCATTTCCCTGACGTCTCCCCGCAAATTACTCATATAAACCGGCATATCCGGCGGGCAAAGCTCCACTAGCACTTGACGGCACACGCCGCAAGGCGAAATCGGTCCTTCCGTGTCGCCGATTACGGCAATCGCCCGGAAGGCACCCGCCTTCACGCCGTCGGCAATCGCCCGATGAAGCGCCGTACGCTCCGCACAATTCGTGGGACCGTATGCCGCATTCTCCACATTGCAGCCAAGATGCACATTCCCCTCCGCATCCAGCAGCGCGGCTCCTACCTTAAACCGGGAATAAGGCACATAAGCCCGGTCCATTACTTTTCTTGCCAAAGCAATTAATTCACGCTGCTCCATTTGCCTTCACGCTCCTCTCCCATCTTTGCCATAACACCCTTCACATATGATACAAATAGTATGCCAAAAAGGAAACAAAGCTTCCCATCAACGCTCCGACGAGTAAGGAAGCCAGCGAACGCGTGCGCTTATCATAAAGCACGGCCATGATCAAAGCCGCTAGAAGATACGCCAGCAAACCGACCAAGGTCACCGGAGAGGTGCAGGTGATCAGCGTTGCTACGGCAAACGAAAGCGCTGTTAGGATGCTTGGCCTGAAGCCTCCGCCTTTCTGTCCGAACCTCGTTTCCACGATGATAACAAGAAGCAAAATCAGGCAAAGCAGGATCCACACCATACCTGCCGAAAAAGGAGTATTCTCGGCGATTCGCCATTCCACCAGCAGCTGCTCCATCGGCTCGAAGAAAATAATCATCCCGGTGATAGCGGCAAAAGCTGCAGACACCAAAACGGAGGCTGCAGCTGTGTCTTTGGCGATCTTGGCCAACGGATGAATGTCCGGCATGGCCAGGTCGACCGATTTTTCTATTGCTGTATTGATAAGCTCCGTGACAATCATCAGCGTGACGGACAACAGCAGAAATAACACATCCACCTTGGGCAAACGAAAAAACAAAGCCAGCACCAGCACCACCACCGCAGCGAAAAAATGAAACTTCATATTCCGCTGGGTTGCCAGAGCGTATTTGATCCCTTCATAAGCGTAACGGAAGCTGCGCTGCCATCGATCCGGCTGTCTCAACGGGTTAGCCCCGCTTTCAGCAGGATGGCCTCCTGCTTGCCGAACATTTCCTTCTCCGTCTCCGCATCCTGATGATCATAGCCGATCAGATGCAGAAAGCCGTGCACGAATAGAAAGCCAAGCTCCCGTTCTACCGAATGCCCGTATTCTTCGGCTTGCTCGATAGCGCGCGGGATCGAGATGATAATATCGCCGAGCGGTTCCTCGAAATCGGCTCCCTCTGCAGGTACACCCTCTTCGGCCAAGGCTTGGCGAATCTCCCCTGCTTCCCCGTCCAAGCGGCTTCCCTCTTCCAGCTCTTCCGCGTCGACTACGCCATCCTCATCATAGATGATCTCCATTTCATCCTCGCCCATTTCCTGCATGGCGAAGGAGAGAACGTCGGTTGGCTTGTCGAGACCGCGATACTGCTTGTTCAGCTCCTGAATCGTTTCGTTGGAAACGAAGGTAAGCGCCACCTCGCCTTCGGTAATTTGCTCCGATTCCCCTGCCAGACGAAGCAGCTCCTCGAGCTTTTCCACAAGATCCTGAGTGATTTCAAATGCTTCGTACTCATTGTTCCATGCTAATTCCAGAGCCATGTCGGCCTCCTTTTAGGCGTTAGCCTTCTTCGCGTCGGGCTTCTGCCCGGCGATGTCCGTCGGGTATTCAATCCGGGAATGGAAAATTCCCAGCAACGTTTCATTTAAGGTCTTTGCGATCTGGTCCAGCTCCCTGAGCGTCAGATCGCATTCGTTGAATTGGCCGTCATCGAGACGGCTCTTGATGATTTTGCGGACCATGGAATCGATCTGCTCCACCGTTGGATTGCGGAGCGAACGAACCGCCGCCTCCACACAATCCGCTATGCCAACGATGGCCGCTTCCTTCGTTTGCGCCTTCGGTCCCGGATAGCGATACTCAGCTTCCTCCGGCGGCTCCTCGCCTCGTTCCTCAGCCTGCTTGACGGCCTTATGAAAGAAGAACGCCAGCAGCGTCGTTCCGTGATGCTGCTCCGCGATATCCCTAAGCGGCTTCGGAATATTGTATTCCTTCAGCATTTCTACGCCGTCACGAGCATGGGCGACGATGATCGATTTGCTTAAGGCCGGATCGATTTTATCGTGCGGGTTCTCCATGTTGTTCTGATTCTCGATAAAATAGCCCGGACGCTTCGTTTTCCCAATGTCGTGATAGTAGGCTCCCACCCGGCAAAGCAATCCGTCCGCTCCGATCGACTCTGCCGCCGCTTCGGACAAATTCCCGACCATCACGCTATGATGATAGGTACCGGGCGTTTCCGTAAGCAGCTTACGCAGCAGCGGGTGGTTCGGATTCGCGAGCTCCACAAGCTTCAGCGGTGACAGGATGCCGAAGGCCACTTCAAAGAACGGCAGCAAACCGATGACGAACACGGCGGTGAGCAGACCGCCACCCACGGCGAACGAGCCGGCAAACAACATATCTCTGCGAGTCGCATGATCCTCGAGAATGAGCAGTGCCGTAACAAGCACCAGAGCAAACAAGGATACCATGACCCCTGCCTTCAAAATCGAGGAACGCTGACTAGCTCTCTGAATAGAGAAGATGGCCGCAAAGGAATTGGTCATGGTTAGCAGTCCGTAAGTAAAATCAAACGGATCCGCCTGCTCTACATTGAAAATGACGCTGGCCGTGACGCTGAACAGCACTGTGGCGATAAAGGCCATCTGCGCATCCAGCAGAATGGTGATCAGCATAGCTCCCATGGCCGTAGGCGCCAAGTATCCGATGAAGGGATAATCGAGATTCTGCACCATCGAGAACAGCTTCATTCCTGCAATCGTGATGACCAGAATCAGAATGAGCATCAATAGCTGAGCGTTATTGTAGCTGACCGGCAGGCGGCTTTGACGAACGAACATGAACAGCACCAGGCTAATAAGAATAATGAATAATAGCAGTCCGATATGAGGCCAGTACGTTTTTTCATCCTTCAGCAGATCCTGCGTCTTCAAGCGTCCGTATACCTCTTCGGTAATGCGTTCTCCCTTGGCGACAAGCACATCGCCTTTATCGATGTAAACCGGTTTCACGCTGTCGCGCGCCTTCCCTCTAGCCTCTTCGGTCCCCTTCTGATCATAAAACTTGTTGGGGGATACGGCTGCGCGAACAAGCTCCTGAACGAGCTCGCGGGATACGCTTTTCTCAAGGGTCGAAGCATTTACCAGCTCCGCCACCTTGGCTCTGGCGGTTTGCGCGTCGAGCAGCTGGTCGTTCATCAGCCGAATGACGATGTCCTTGGACACCTTCTCCATGGCAATCAAATCATCTTGTGATAAACGCGGCATCTTGTAAAAGGATTCCTCAGGAATACGATACTGCTGCTCCTTAAGCCGGTTGCGCATTTCTTGGAGCAGCGCATCGTTGTACTGTCCGCTGTTCTCGAATATTTTCAGCTGCCGATCCATATGGTCCTGCAGCAATGTCGGAAGCACTGTACGGTAAATATTAACCTTATCGGCCTGTGATACGTCCGCATCGTTATTGATTTGGCGCAGCTTTTCATAAATGGCTTCCAGCGCCAATTCATTTTTCAGCGAAATGATCTGGTAGACCGGCTGTACCTGACCGGCAGCGACCTCCTTAGCCTTCTGAGTGGCTAAGGCGTTCTCCACCGGTCGAGGCGCGATAATATCCTTCTCCGCGATCGTTCCCAGCTGAATATCGTACGTTTGCGGCACCATGCGGGGCAGCAAGGTCATGTAAATAACGATCCCCAGCATCAAAAACAGAAGAAAGCGCACTATGGCGCTGTATCTCCAACCGATGAGCTGGGATTGAAATTTGCCTTGTATCGAAACGCGATTGGTCATGACGAAAGGTCATCCCTTTCTCATCCTTCTTTGTCCTCATTGTAGGCTATGATGATTTTCTGTACCAAAGAGTGTCTGACTACGTCCTGCTCGGCAAATGTGATAAATCCGATTTCCTCCACATGCTTCAGAATGCGCTGCGCTTCCATGAGACCGGAAGATTTTCCTCGTGGAAGGTCAATTTGAGTTACGTCGCCCGTGATGACCATTTTGGACCCGAAACCGAGGCGCGTGAGAAACATTTTCATTTGCTCCGGCGTCGTATTCTGCGCTTCGTCCAAAATAATAAACGAATCATCCAGCGTACGTCCCCTCATATAGGCGAGAGGCGCGATCTCAATGAGTCCTCTCTCCAAGGACTTGAGCACCTGCTCCGGACCCAGCACATCGTTAAGAGCATCATACAACGGCCTTAGGTAAGGGTCAACCTTTTCCTGAAGGTCGCCCGGCAAGAAGCCGAGGCTTTCTCCGGCCTCTACTGCCGGTCGGGTAAGCACGATTCGCTTCACCTTGCCTTCCTTAAGCGCGGTTACAGCGAGAACGACCGCAATGTACGTTTTCCCTGTGCCCGCAGGACCGATGCCAAATACGATGTCTTTCTTCTTGATGGTATTGACATATTGCTTCTGCCCGATCGTCTTGACGCGTATCGGCTTCCCTTTGAAGGTCACGGCGATATCGCCCTTGAACAGATCCAGCAGCTGATCTGCTTTCATTTGCTTCGCGAGCTCCAGTGCGTAAGCTACATCCCTTTCGGTCAGGCTGTAGTTGTTGCGGATCAGCTCAAGCAGGACAGTGAACAGCTGTTGCAGCTGTTCCGCCTCAGCTGTGCTCGCTTGAATGACAATTTCTTCCTCGCGGGAATAAATCTTGGCCTGAGTCTGCGCTTCAATCAGATGCAGGAACTTATCCTGCGGCCCGAATAGCGCCAGCCCTTCTGCTGTATTCTTTAGTGCAACTTTCACGGTTGTCAATTGATCGATCAACAGGGAATCCCTCCGCGATGAGTTTTGAATTGGTCCACCTAATGGTATAAGACAATCAATTCAAAAGATTTAAAAAACTAGAAAGACGGCTCTCTACAGCGTGCTATAAGGGAGCATTTACGCCTATTGCCGGATGAAGCCAAAACTCGCGCCGATGTGGTGCTGTAAGGCGGAATTTCCGCATATCGCGTCAAGCCTTACAACATGCACTACGGGACGATCGGCTGCTCGGTTGCAATATGCTCTTCGATTTCTAAATGTACTTCCATATAAACTTTACCATTCTCCGTCTTTTCATGCAAAATTTTTTCACTTACGACGTGCGCATCCTTCCCTGCATCAGCTAAAAGCTCGGAGCGTACCTGCTCCAAACCGATCGCCCTAGCCTCCTTCGGATCGATCGGCTGCTCTACATATTGAACCTCCATGACCTTCTCGTGCATCCATCCGACCGGTAGGGCAAAGCTGCGCCAGCCCAGAGTCTTCCGGTCAGTCAAGCTTTCGAACTGCTCAAAGCCAAGCTGTCCGTAGCCCGTGATTTGCAATGCCCGGTTACCGAAGACGAGGTAGAATCGTTTTTTCGACTCACCGGTGTAGACTTTATACTTTTGCGTCAGCGGGACCTCGATTTTGGGGGTATACCAGACAAGCCCCTTCACATGCCCGGCAGCCACAACGGTTTGCTGGTTCATTTCGTCCCCCAGAATGCCCGAGATCAGAATGTCTCCCTTGCGTACATACATATTCGGCTTCACTAAAGGACGGCCCTTTTCTGCGAATAAATCAGTCACCATGGCGTTTTTCGCGGCTACCAGATGCTGCGGATTCATGAGCGGCGGCTTCTCCGGTATCGTCGCTTCCACCACTTTAATCACTACATGCGTTCCCCGCAGCTCAACCCCTACCCAAGCGGCGGAGGGCAGCTGGCTCTGCAGCTGGCGTGAGAGCTGCTCCGGTTCCGGCAGTCTTCGCTTCCATTGATATTTATAAATGCCTTCCTGCCTGGCTGCCTGCAAAATTTGATCGGTGGATATCGTTTGATTACCCTCCACCCTCACTTGCCAAACAAGAGAGGACAGTAAGTAGATCCCTACGAGAAAGCAGATAACGCCTACGGCAAAAAATTTACGCCGCCAAAGTTTGTCCAAGAAAAAGGGAAAGCCAAGCCGTTCTTTGATTCGAATGCGGGAGCCTGTCTCCTTCAAGAGCGGACGAAGCCGAAAAAAGTCACCGATCGAGATGCACATCTCCGCCCGATGGTTGTCCAAATAACGAATGTCCCAAATGGACATTCTTTTCTCGATAATCCGGTTGATGAGCCGCTCCAAACGGCTGCCCGTCACCTCCAACTTCACAAATCCGCGCCACAGATGAATATAGTTCTGCTTCACTTTCCGTTTCCCCTTTCCGTTCTATGGGATATATTGGATATCGTGGATGATGCCTTCGATGAATACTTCCTCCGACAAGATCGCGCGAATCGTCAGTTCTTTACCGTATACCTCGAGCCGCCCTTTACTAAGCGAAAGCTTAAGCACATCACTCGAAAAATGGAGCACACCGCGATGATTCTCTACATACAGCTGCATGTTTCCTATCATCGTTATGCGGGGAAAATCCATCACCACATCTTGAGGCAGGTCAAGCAGTTTGGCTGCGAATTGGTTAATTTTTCGAGTCAGGCTGCGCATGCAGTAACCTCCTCAGCGTTTTCTGTAGCTAGACAGTGGAACTTCGTTTTCTTATATCCGTGGATGATGCAGTTAGACTATTTACACCATATGCGCAGACGGGGCAAAAGATGATGTCAAGACAAAAAAAAGCACGGTTATCAAGCGATAAGGCTTGATAACCGTGCTTTTGGAGATGAGGACCATGCTATCGGCGGTACGGTCTGCGCGAACGGGGAGGGCCCAGAATCTCTGCCCACAGAACGCCTCTGGCAAGCTCCTTACCCGTCGGCGCTTCCAACGGCTCCTGTAATGTCTTCTCAGGCGTTTCGACCGTTCTCGCAAGCTTCATACGTTCCGTACGTTCTACCGTAGTAGGTACAGGAGACTGACGCTCCGCTCCGGGCACAGGGGCTGCAGACTTTCCCTGAGAGGGACGGGAAGTCTTCTGCTTAGGCCATCCCGAGCCGTCTCCTCCAAAGGGCGGCATCGAAGGAGCAGGTCCCTGTCCGCCACTCCCTCCCCGGGAGCTCTTCCAGCGTCCGAGCAAACCGTTAATCACAATATAGGCAATCACAAGAAGAAACCAATTGCTCATCAGAAAATTAATGATCTTTGCAAAGGTCATGACGCAAAATCACCCTCTTTCGGGAGACAGTAGTAGTTACGAATCTTCACGATCCCTATCGGGCTGATTCATGCGGCCTAAGGAGCTTCTCATTTGCGTGTCGGCGTCCAAATTTTTCAGATTCATGTAATCCATGACGCCGAGCTTGCCGTCTCGCAGCGCCTCGGACATAGCCAGCGGCACCTCAGACTCCGATTCCACTACCTTGGCCTTCATTTCCACGACACGGGCCTTCATTTCCTGCTCCAGTGCAACCGCCATCGCACGACGCTCCTCCGCCTTCGCCTGGGCAATGCGTTTATCGGCCTCCGCCTGCTCCGTTTGGAGGATGGCACCGATGTTTTTCCCAACGTCAACATCGGCGATATCGATGGATAAGATCTCGAACGCCGTGCCGGCATCGAGGCCCTTACCGAGTACGGTACGGGATATCAGATCCGGGTTTTCCAGCACGTCCTTATGCGAGTTGCTCGAGCCGACAGTCGTTACAATGCCTTCGCCTACGCGAGCGATAATGGTTTCTTCCCCCGCACCACCGACCAGCCGATCAATATTCGCCCGTACGGTTACCCGAGCGATAACCTTCACTTCAATCCCGTCCTTCGCTACGGCGGAAACGGTTGGTGTTTCAATGACACGCGGGTTTACACTCATTTGTACGGCTTGGAGCACGTCACGCCCCGCGAGGTCAATGGCTGCGGCACGTTCGAATTCCAAGTGAATGTTCGCGCGGTGAGCCGCGATCAATGCGTTAACAACGCGGTCTACGTTACCGCCTGCAAGAAAGTGACTTTCCAGCTGGTTGATGGTCAATCCCAAACCGGCCTTTATCGCTTTAATCAACGGATTGACTATGCGGCTAGGTATGACGCGGCGCAGCCTCATAGCAACAAGGGTGATAATACTTATGCGAACTCCGGACGCAATCGCGGAAATCCACAGCATCACCGGGACAAAGCTAAGAAACACGGACAAGGCAATAATCACAACAGCAGCAAGCAAAAAGAAATAAATCATCGGATCCATATAAGTATCTACCTCCTATAATTTAGTCCACTTGTTCCTTCACAACGACTCGCATACCTTCCACATGGACGACAGTTACCCTGCGACCGGAGGCGATAAACTCTCCTTCGGTGACGACGTCCACTTTCTCCTCCCCTATTCGAGCGGAGCCGGAGGGTCGAAGCGGCGTCATGGTAACACCCGTAATCCCCAATAAATCCGTCCGGCTTACAGCGGAAGTATAACCCTGTTCCGTAGTGAGCTTGTCGCGCAGAATGAATCGGTTCCAGACACCGCGATGCTGGAAATATTTCATCGTTACCCCGACAACCACCGCGGCAAAAACAAAAGCGATAGCCAGATTCCAAGCAGCCTGCTCCGTATTATAAGCAGCCGTAATGACGCTGCCGAACAAGGACAGGGCCCCTAGTATGCCTAAAATGCCAAAGCTGGAGACGAATATCTCAATAATCAGCAGCAGCACACCGAGGACGAAGAAGACGATATGCTCCACCTCGGCAAACCCCACGATGTAGTGGCCGAAGAAATAGAGCGTGAAGCCGAGCAGCCCTATAATTCCCGGCACACCGAAGCCCGGCACGAATAGCTCAATCGCAATTCCCGCTATACCGATAAAAAGCAGAATCATAGCCACCCAGGGGAGCGTGAGAAAACGGGCGATTTTCTCTGCGAGAGACGGCTCGATGGTTACCACTGGATGCTTCTCTAAGCCCAAAAAGCGGATCACCTCTTCCTGATTGGCGGCCAGCTTCTCGGAATATCCCACCTTCAGGGCTTCTTCTGCGCTAAGAGACACTAATTGTCCCTTCTCCACCGTACGGCCGATCTCCGGCATCGTCACCCCCACGTTCTTATCTACCATCGCTTCTGCGATTTTAGGGTTGCGTCCCCGCATTTCTGCGGCGGCTCTCATCTCGCTTGCCCAGTGCGCAACCACCTTGGCGTCATCAATGGCATTGCCCGTGACATCCACCACAGCTGCCGCTCCGATAGAACTGCCTGGCTCCATGGCGATTTTCGTTGCATTCAGAGCGATGTAGCTCCCTGCCGAAACCGCTTTCCCATGAACAAATGCCGTAGTAGGCACTTGGCTTCCCCGGATCATCTCTCCGATCTCTTCCGCTGAGTCCACTCGGCCTCCCAACGTATCAATGTCCAGGATGATGTGCACAGCCCGCCGCTCCTCCGCCTCCCGGAGTGAACGCTCGATAAACTTCTGCAATCCCGTTTCAACCGTTTGATGTACCGGAATAACAACCACCGGTGCGGACTGCGGAGGTTCTGAGGGGAGGGTCTTGGGCGAGGCCGCCGCCGAAGTACTTAGCCCCAGCAGATGAGCCAGCATGACCGTCCAAAGGACGAGCCATCGAAACCACCCCGTGTTAACGCTCGCATGTATCGGCATGGCATACCTCCAAGAAAAGTAACTTTGCTTACATCAGGTTATACGCATGTTTTCCTTTTTTGATTCAGAATAAGCTCACAAAGGCAAAAAAAAGAAACACCCCACAACATGGAGTGTTTCTTATGGTCTACGACAAAAACTGCGAGACGAACCCGTTCACGAGCTTCCCGTCCGCACGGCCCTTCACCTTTGGCATTAATGCGCCCATGACTTTACCCATATCCGCTTTCGAAGAAGCTCCCACTTCTTGGATGGTCTGCTGTACAATGGCTTTAACTTCTTCTTCCGTTAATTGCTGCGGCATGTAATCCATCAAAACGGCGATCTCGGCTTTCAGATCATGAGCCAAATCATCTCGACCGGCTTTTTCAAATTCTTGGAGGGAGTCTCTGCGCTGTTTGATCTCGCGATTCAAGATATCAAGTACTTCTTCTTCATCTAAGGTTCTACGCTGATCGATCTCAACATTCTTAATCGCAGCACGCACCATACGGATAACGGAGAGCTTAAACTTGTCCTGACTTTTCATCGCGAGCTTCATGTCTTCATTTAATCTATCGCTTAAGCTCATCGATTAAAGACCTCCTAGAACTTTCTCTTACGAGCAGCCTCTGACTTCTTCTTCTTCTTCACGCTAGGCTTCTCATAATGCTTGCGTTTCTTCACCTCTGCTAAAACGCCATCTTTCGCGATGGAGCGCTTAAAGCGACGAAGTGCAGCATCTATAGTTTCGTTCTTGCGAACTCGAGTTTCTGACACCAGTTTTCCCTCCCTCCGAACAGACCGTCCAAGACGAAAAAGACATTCATCAAACTTCATTATAGGTTAAACAGAAACATAGTGTCAACCTAAACTGCAAAGCATTTGCAAAATGCTTGCAAATCAAGCGCTTCGAACGTTCAACCCACCCAGCTTCTCACCGGCAAGAAGGTGATAGTGAATATGGAACACGATCTGCCCGCTGTCCGGACCGCAGTTGTTCACGAGCCGATAGCCGGCTTCGGTGATTCCTTGCTCCCGTGCGATTTGCTGGGCCGCCCGGTGAATCTCGCCTATCAGCGGCCAATCCTCCGGCTCAACGTCATTCATCGATGCAATATGCTTCTTGGGGATGATGAGCAGATGCAGCGGCGCTGCAGGTTGAATGTCGTGAAACGCTATGACATGCTCGTTTTCGAACACCTTTTTGGAAGGGATCGAGCCTTCGACGATCTTGCAAAAAATGCAATCCATGCTTGTCCCCCCTTCCCGCAATGAAACTTCTATAATCATACCGAAAATTGAATCAAAAAGCGAATCAAAATCGGGGCGAAACGGAAATAAATTTTACTTCTCCGCGGCAAGCGTCCGGCTTCCTCCGCGCTGACCTCACTCCATCCAATCGTTTACCACCTCTACCACCCGTTTGAATCTTTCCCGGCCCTGCGTCGCTAACGCTTCCTTTGCACGCTCATTGTCTCCCGCCAGCATCCATTTGGCATTTTGATCCTTAATCAAGCCAAAATGAAGCCACGCCGTGTGCAGCTCCGTGTAATACCTGCGGTCCCGGGACGTCTGGAGCGATTGCTCCAATTCGGCGAAACGCACCTGAAGCTTCTTTTCCTCGATCAGCTTGCGTTCGTGCCAAGCCCCAATGAGCGACGGATCGGTCGAGTAAATCATAGACACCATTACCGCCCGGATGCCCAGCGCGCAATCCAGCCAGCGATCCAGCTCCTTCTGCAGCGGATGCAGCTCCTCGCGGGAGGGCAGCCGGAACTGCGATACGACAGACCGGAGGGTCAAGCTGTTATGCGTGGCCTCCTGGATCGACAGGTTCATCTGTCCTAGATTATTCAGCTGCAGTTCCGCAGACGCGAGCACCTCCTGGCTTCCCGCCGAAGCCTGCTGAATCATCGCGGATGTTTCATTGACGCTCGAGGTAATCGCCAAAGAGCTGCCGGCGATGTCAGCGACCCGTTCATTCATTTGGTTCATATCCCGGGCGATGCCGCGCAGGAACGCGTCCATTGCCTCGTACCTCTCCAAAGCCGTTTCCATGGAGCTTCTGCCCGACTGTGCAGATACTTTCATGTGAGCTATGCTCCCGTTCAAATGCTGGCCTTGTGTACTTACCTGCTCCAGCTGCTCCTCAATGTGAAGAGTAACCTCATTAGTCCGTACCGCAAGCTTGGAGATTTCGCCAGCCACTACGGCAAAGCCTTTCCCCTGTTCTCCCGCTCTTGCTGCCTCAATGTTGGCGTTAAGTGCCAGCAGCTTGGTTTGATCGGCAATATCGGCTATGAGCTTTGTCATCTCCGATATCAGGATCAAGGTTTGATCCAGGCTGCTCATCCTTTGAGCTACCTCCTCCGTATCCGAGGAAATGCGAAGCATCCGCTCCACTGCCCCTGTCATTTCCTGCTTACCCGAAGCCACGTCCTCAGTCAGCTTGCCGGAGGAAGCAGCGACAGCATGGCTTGTCCCGCGAAGCTCTTCCAAATGCCTTGAAATACGAGAAAGCTCCTCAGCGGTGTCCTGCACGTGAACAGCCGCCTCCTGCAGCCCTTCGCTCATATCACGGATAATGTCCGTCACGTTTCCGACCTGCTCCTGAATCTGCTGTGAACTTGCCTTCATCTCCTCCATCCGGCGATGAAGCTTACGCGAGCTTCCATCAACGATCCTCAGCATGCCTCTTAAGCTTCGAAAGCTCCTGACCAGTGCCCGGAACATTCGATTCCGGCCGCTTCCGTGAATCGTCTGCTCCTTGGTGAAATCCCCCTCCGCCATTAGTGTAAGGGTCTCCTCTAAGCGTACGGCTGAATTTGAAGAAAACAAACGAATCATGACCAAAGGCCCCCTTACTCAAATTTTAATGTAATATAACCTGACATTCACAAGACTTATAACCCAAATATAAATTAAAAACTGACATTAATCAACGATTTTCGAACTGTTATTCACCTTTCTTCAGAATTGTTTGTTAACTTTCCTTACATTAAGTTGCTTTATACCTAAATTACCGAACAAACTCCCTTACTCTTCTAAGGAACATTCGTCTCTTTTGAAAATGGTCTAATGCCTAACCAATAAGTCCGAGGAATTTATAGACCGCAAGTCTAATATCAGTTATAATAATGCTAATTCAAAGTTTTACTTATGAAAGCTTGTATTGGAATAGATCATTCGGTTTGGATCAGGGGGCTTGATCGGAATGAACCGTTATATGCGGGAGTCCACCCAGAAGAAGCGTGAATTCATGATGGAGGTTGCGCTTCGCCTGTTCGTGGAGCGCGGGTATGAGCAGGTTTCCGTAGACGATATCATCGCGGCAACGAATACGTCCAAAGGTACGTTTTATCACTATTTTCAGGGCAAGGATGAAATACTGAGGGAAATTCCGCGGCGGCAAATCGCAATCATCAAAGCCTGGTCAAGCCGAACGCCATCCCAGGTACCGTCACTGGAGGCTCACGTCAACCGCCTTATGCTGGAGCTTGTTGCCCCCATCGGCGCTTCCCCCAAGCTCATGCGGAGCTTAATTGCACTGTCCATGCAGAACGAAGGCCTGCGCGCCGCGGTGGATGAACAGAATCGGTATCTATATGAAAGCTTGCTGCGCTGGCTGCCGGAGCCGGGGAAGGCACGGGTGCTGGTCACGGCGTATTTGGGTACCATCATGATCTGGTGTTCGCGTGAAGGCGGGGATCTAAATGAAATGCTGCGCAAGCAGCTGGCTTGGGCTTGGTCGGGCCTTCGCACAAGCCATGTTGAGGAGCCTGTGCTGCCGGAGCCGGAAATGAAAGGAGCAAGAAGCATGAAAATTGCGATTATTGGAGGAGGCTTAGCCGGCCTGACGGCTGCAGCCTATTTATCGGAACACCCGGGAGTAGAGGGCGTTCTGTTCGAAAGAAGCCCGCAGCTCGGCGGCCGCGCTTTTACGTACGAGAAAGCCGGATTTACACTGAACTATGGTGCCCATGCGATATACGGAATTGATCGCCATGAAATCTCCGCTATGGAGCGCGAGCTTGGTCTTTCCTTCAGCTCCAAGCAGGTAGATAAGCGAAAGGTTATGTATGCCAAAAACGATGAGCTGACGCCGGCGCCGCTTGATTTTGTCAATCTGATGCGGACCGAGCTGCTCAGCCCGATGCAGAAGATGCGTTTTGTCGGTGAAATTACCGCCATTATGGCGAATATCCATACACTCAAAAACTTCAATACGCTAGGCGATTACTTAGCCGACTCGGATGCCGGAGAGGACGTAAAGGAGCTGTGGGAGCATCTGGTTTGCTCCAATTTTTTCATTACGCCGGAGGAAGCCCGCAAGGTTCCCGGTTCCGTCATCAGCGAGTACTATCATAACCTGTTCCTGTCTAGCCGCCCCGTCAATTACGTGCTCGGCAGCTGGGCTGTCATTACGAACCAGCTAAAACAAAAGATCGACATGTCCGGACGATGGGATATTGCCTTGCAGCAAGGCGTCGAAGGCATCCGTTACGCCGACCGCAAATTCGTGCTGCAGACGAAGAACGGTGAATCCGCTTTTGATAAGGTGATCTTTGCTATGCCGGTGCAGCAGGTGTGCAAGCTGACCAAAGGCACTCCATGGGAGCCGTTCCTTGCTCCGTACGAGGATAATACGGCTACCGAGGTGATGGTGTACGATATCGGCCTGCGAACCGTCGTTGCCCGCCCTTTCAGCTATATCAGCGATATGAACAACAAGCTGTTCATCAGCGACGTATCGGCTACGGATCATACTCTTGTGCCGGCCGGCGGCCAGCTGCTGCAGGGCATCGCTTATTTAAGCGATAACTTTGCCGATGAAGCGGAGCGCAAAGCTTACCTGGACGCCAAGACAGCTCAGATGGAAGCTCTGTTCGATCAGTATTATCCGGGCTGGCGCGAGGCGGTTGAAGTAAAACGGGTATCCAAAAAGGCCATGGTCGCCAGTGTTAAAAATATCAGCAGCAACCAGCTGCTGCCGACGCGTCTGGAGAATGTGCCGTTCTACTTCTGCGGAGACGGCTGCCAGGGCAAGGGCGAGCTCGCAGAACGGGCATTTTCTACCGCTCGTCACGTTGCGAAGGCGATTCTCGAAGAAGCTAAGGAGCTTGTAAAGGCATAATACCGTATGGTAAGGGATTATAGCTTAGCTGTAAGCCATGTTTTGACGCGATGGAACAGTCCTGAAGCGGCTGATGCGATCGTTTGAAGCTTAGAACGCCAACCCGATTCCTGTGTGGAATCGGGTTTTTGTTCATCTGCAGGTTCGGAAGGCTGCGTGGTTGTTTGCTGCGTAGAGGAGTGCGGGAGTGCTGCAGTGTTTCCGTTGGTCGTAATTTGAACCGTTCGGGTGGTTGCGTCCCAGCCTACCTTGCCGCCGAACGCCTCTGCGACGAATCGGGCCGGGGCCATCGTATAGCCGTTCACCAGTTGAGCGGCCATATCCAGTGTTATCTTCTGTCCGTTCTTCTCGGCAATAGGGTTACCGATTTGGATCGTAACCGTAGTATCGCCCTTCTTGGCCGTGGCTGTCTTCGTTGTAGGATCCCACTCGACGACGGCGCCCATAGCCTCGAAAATGGCGCGAAGCGGAGCCAGCGTGCTGCCCTCGCGAATGACAGGCGGCTGCTCATAGCTCTGCAGCTTGTTGTCTATTGCAACGGATACCTCCGATGATAGCGTAAACGACTTTGAGGCTACCTTCCTACCGTCATGGTTATAGACTGCCAGTTCAATTTGGGAGTTGTCAGGCACGGAGCCCGCCTTCAGATCAATACCATATGGAGGCTTGGTCTGTGTCTCCAGAAGCTTTCCGTTTAAGTAATACTCCAGCTTGCCGATGTAAATATCGGGAATCTTCACAAAAGGTGTTAGCTTCGTCTGCTTCGCGAACGCCGATCCGTCCGTTACTTTGACATGTCCGATTCTATCGGCGGGCTTGGCGTTGTTCTCCACCTTCGTAAGATAATAAGGGCTGGAAATCAGCTTGCGGTAAAGCTCGTACATCTGTTCGTTATCGCGAAGCAGATAGTTGTTCCTCGATTCCCGGTCCGCCAAATTCACGTTGAAATAGGTAATGGACTTCAAACGCGGGTATTTCTTCGGCATGATGTCATATAAACGCTGCAGGTTCAATGTCCCGTACTCCGTGAACGATTCCTGCGGGATATGCGCGTAATGGGAAACGGCCGTTTCGCTAATCATCAGCGGCTTGCGGTCCGCGTACGTTTTGTACAAATAGTCCAGACGCTCTACGGGCGAGGTCGCCTGCATGTTTCCTTGCCCGGGGTCGCCGTTCTCATACGGCTCGGAATACAAGCTTACGCCGACCCAATCCACAACGTCATCCCCAGGATAATAGGCGTCCATCGAATACATAGGAACGTCGCCCGGACTCCACACCATGGCAACATTCGGCGCTTCCTCCGCCATAATGCGGTGTACCATCCTGAATTTCTCGATATATTTTTGCGGATCGCCGTGCCATGGAACCCAGTTGCCGTTCATTTCGCTGGCATAACGCAGGAAGATCGGGATTTCGGAGGCCTTGGCTCCCTTGGCGAAGGAGCGAACTACGTCCTCCGTCACCGCATCCAAGCCCTGCGACGGCTCCCATGCGATCTGAATAGCCGCACCGGCTTCCTTCGCGCGGTTAGCGAATTGGGTCGGAAAGTCTTTACTTACCGGGCCATAGGTTAGGTAGAGCGCATGCTTTTTATCGTAAAATTGCTCGGACCGGGTAAAAAAGTTCAGCATTTTCGGATCCTGCTCCGAATATAAGCCGATATACGTACCGTATTCCGGCTCGAACTTCGCCAGCTTGCCTTTCTTCGGTGCGGCCTGGCGTTTCAGCTCCTCCTCCTCATCCGTCGACATATATAGATCGATCGTCGTACGGATTTGCTCCGCACGAATGAGGTCCACCGCTCCCCAATCCTTGCCATGGAGGAGCCAAAATTTATTTTCCAGCTCGTAATATTCGATGGCTTTGTCATACTCCTTGATGCTGTCGTAATACTCGTTCAAGCTCCCGCTGAACAAGGCTGCTCCCTGATAATCTCCCAGCTGTTCATAATGCTTTACAAGAAACTCCCAGTGCGGTACGGCGGCAGCAGGATTGCCCTGTTTTACAGCTGCTTCGGCAGCTACCCAGCGGTCCCAGATCGCGTCGGCGCGAGCCGGGGCCGGTGAAGCCGCAGTCAGCAGCAAACTGCAGCATATCACAGCTGCGTATAGCTTGCGGGTGAATCGTCCCTTTAGCTTCATGATTGCTGAATCCCCCTTGTATGTAGGCACTGACCTCATTATAACATTACGTATGTGGGACGAGGTACAAGTATTCATGCATGGCGGGGTATGCTTCCGTGACCGATAATCTACATGGTCTCCAGTGTGATTCGGCTGCCTTTGCCCCCCGGCTCCGCGGGATGAACGATCAAACGCCGTGCCAGTCTCGCTCTAAGCTCCGGCACGTGGCTGATGATGCCGACGGTCAGCTTGTCCATATGCAGCTTCTCCAGCGCGGAAATGACCGTCTCCAGCAGCTCCTGGTCAAGTGTTCCGAAGCCTTCGTCCAGGAAAAAGAACTCCAGCGGATACTGGCCCTTCAGCTGAATTTGGGCCGACAGGGCGAGCGCCAAGGATAACGAGGTAAGGAAGGTTTCTCCGCCGGAAAGCGTGGATACCGGCCTTCGAACCCCGCCATTGGCGTCATCCCGGATGACAAAGCCGCCTCCCGAATCCACCTCGATCGCATATTTCTGCCTTGTCAGTTGTCCCAGCCGCTCGGAAGCGGCCCGGCTGACCTGCATCAGCTGCTCCTCGGCAAGGTATTCTACGAAGGCGTTGCCTCGCAGTACGCTTTGCAGCTTCCCCAGCAGCTGAAGCTCCGCTTGCTTCTCCTGCCTCAGCGCTTCCAGCCTGCTCCACCGCTCATGCTTCGCTTGAAGCTCCTCGGCGTCCCGTTCCGTTTTCGCCTTTGCCTCCAGCGCAGCCTCGTCACGCTCCTTGCATCCTGCCAGCTCATGCTCCAGCTGCCCCCATGCTTCGTCCGACACCTCGCGTCCGGCAAGCTCCGCCTGCAGCTCCTGTAGCCTTGCGGCTACCTGATGCTCCTGCTTGCGCTGCTCCTCCACTTCGCGGGTGTATTCCTCCAGCTGCTGCGGGGTAAGAAGCGCATCCGTCACTTCCTCCGGAGCAGCGAAGCCTTCCTTCACCGATTCAGCCGCCCATTCGCGCGCCGCCTCCGCGTAAGCCTGAGCAGCGGAATCGACGGCCTGCCGCGCCGCCGCATCGGCCTGCGCCTGACGCTGCTGCTCCTGCCCGGCCGCGTCCAATACTTCCGCGCTGTGCTTTGCTTCCGATTGCAGCTGCTGCAGCTGCTGCTCCGCGGAACGCGTAAGCTGCCCGATCTCCGTATCCGAAGCAACCCAAAGCGCCAGCTTGTCCTCCTTTTGCTTCACCTGCTGCTGCAGGGTATCACGCTCCGCGATCGTTTGGACATGCTGCTTCTCGTATTCGTTCAAACGCTGCTGCAGCGTTTCCATATTGCTCTGCTTTTGCGTCAGGAAGTCCGCCGCCACGCCAAGCTTCTCGCGCAGCTGCTCCGCCAGCTCGTCCTTCGCCTGCAGCTCCGCAGCCGCCTGCTCCGTACTGTCCGATGAGAGCTCGGGGAAGTGCACAGCCCATTGCGACTCCAGCCGACCGAGCTGCGACTGAAGCTCCTGCGTCCTCCGCTCTTGCTGCTCCAGCCACTGCACGGCAGACTGCCGTCGCGCTGCCAGCTCTTGCGACTGCCTCTCGTGCTGCCTGCGTTCCTGAAGCAGCTGTGATAGTCCCGCTTGCAGCTGCTTGACTGCTCCTGCGAGCTGCGGCAGCACGCTGCCGGGCTGCAGATTACCTGAGAACGCCGCCGCAGGCGGAGCTGCCGCTGCCGCGGCTTCCGCCAAGCCCGGCAAGCCAGGGGCACCCGAGGCTTCGCTTTGCAGCGCTTCCCGTACCTGCTCCCCCATGGCCGTAAGGCTGTGCAGCTGCTGCTTGCAGGTCAACTGCTGCTCTCTTGCTTCCGCCAGAAGCCTTTCCAGCTTCTCTATGCTGCCGCTCTCTTCGTCGGATGGCGATCCCGCCGGCTGAGGGTGCTCCAGCGAGCCGCATACCGGACAAGCCTCTCCTTCATGCAGGTGAACCGCCAGCACCGAGGCCAAAGAGCTCAGCTCCGCCTGTTTCATCGCTTCGCGCTGTTGTTTGATCTCGTCCGGCAGCTCGGCGAGCTGCTCCTCAATCCACGCTTCCGCCTGACGGGCATGCGCCTGCAGCCCCAGGAGCTGCTCCACCCAGGCCGCCAGCCTCGCCTCCGCACCGCTCTGCTGCTGCGCCAGCGCTTGCCGCTCGCCGTCAAGGCGCGCCAGCTCCTGCCGCTGCTTCGCGAGCTCCGCGCCCTGCGCTTCCGCCTCCTGGCGCAGCCGGTCCTGCTCGCGCTTCTGCTGCAGAGCGGCGGCCAGCCGCTGCCGCTCGGCGCTGCCGACCTCGGCGCGCTTCAGCTCCGCCTGCAGCTGCGCCTGCCGCTGCAGCGCCTTCTCGCGCAGCTCGCGCTCGCGCGCCAGCTCGGTGCCGGCCTGCGCCAGCTGCGCCTCGAGCTGCGCCGCTGCAGCCGCCAGCGCGGCCAGCCGCGTGCGCTCGCCGGCGAGCTCGGCCGCGAGCGCCGCCGCCTGGCGCAGCTGCTCGAGCCGCGCGGCCAGCGGCGCCTCCTGCGCGGCGAGCGCGCCTGCGGCAGCGCCGTGTGCGGCCTGCGCCGCAGCGAGCGCTTCGGCGGCGGCCGCCAGCGCGGCGGCACGGGCCGCAGCGGCGGCGCGCTCCTGCGCGAGCAGCGCGGACGCGGCCTCGCGCCGGCGCACGAGCGGGCGCAGCCGCTCGGCCTGCGCCGCGCGGGCGAGCCGCGCCGCGAGCGCCGCCGCCGCGGGCGCGCGGGCCGCGAGCGCGGCCTGGCGCGTGCCGAGCGCCGCGAGCTCGCGCTGCAGCTCGCGCACGGCGCGCAGCTCGGCGGCGCGGCGCTCGCAGGCGGCGAGCTGCGCGCGGGCGGCGGCGGCGGCGGCCTGTGCGTGGCGCAGCCGCTCCTGCGCGGCGGCGAGCGCCTCCGCGGAGGCGTCGCCGAGGCCCTGCTGCTCCGCCTGCAGCTCTTTCACGGCGATGTCGGTTTCCTTGAACCGACCGGCCGTTTTGGCACTAAGCCGATCCCCGTAAGGCTCGAGGTGGAACAGCCGCTGGAGCATAGCCCGTCGCTCGCTGCCCTTCAGCCCGAGGAACTCGGCGAACTTGCCCTGCGGGAGAACAACCGCCCGGGTAAAGTCCTGCATGGACAAACCCAATATATCGGCTACCTGCTGGTTCACCTCGCCGGCTTTGTCCGCAAGCACGACGGTGCCGTTCTCTTCAAATGCGATTAAACGGGACACCGTGCCGTTGACGGACACGTCCCCGCCCCGCTTGAACTGACGATCCACGCGATATCGCTTGTGTCCCCCCGGCTGACCCAGCTCGAAGGTGAACGAGACGGAAAGCGTCGTCTCCGCATGGTTCATAATCGCTTGCGTACCGCCGGGCGCCCTTTCGACCTTGCCGAACAGCGCCAGCGTCATGGCATCCAGAATCGACGACTTCCCGCTGCCGGTCGGCCCGAAAATACCGAATACGCCGGCTCCCGTCACCGTCGTAAAGTCGATCTCCTGTACCTCACGATAGCTTTGCAAACCTGCTATGGACAAATGAATAGGCCTCATCGCCCAATCACTCTCCCTTCCATCTGTAACATGCTTTTCCTACCCTGCTTCTTATAGCGTCAAGAGATGATCGCTGCGGGCTCAGCAGCCTGTGCAACTCTTTCCTTCGAAGCGCGGCGCTCATCCCGCCTCTTCCTCCGTTCCCTCCAGAAGCTCTAAGAACAGCTTCACCAGTTCGGGCTCAGGCTCCGCTCCCCCGGTCTGTCTGACATAAAACCGCCGAAACAGCTCATCCATCGGCAGCTTGGCGGACGAGCCGGCCTCCGCCAGCTCCGATGTCATTTCAGGATACACCGGGCGGATGTTGACTAGCCCTTCCCGCGCGCCGCGAAGCTGATGAATCTGCTCCATGGACATCGTTTCCTGAAGGTGCAGCTCCAAGTCAATCCAGGCCCTTGCATCGCGACCTTCCTCCAGCCAGCGATGCACCTCGGCAAGGCCCCCCTTGGCCGTCCAGCGAACGAGCGGCCGACCGCTGCTCAAATAAATCTCCTCTACCTGCGGCACGCCTCCCGGTGCCAGCTCCACCACCGAAACCGACTTGGCCTGGCCCGCTTCCGAGAAGCTGTAGGCGAGCGGCGACCCGCTGTAGCGAATCATCGTATCCGCCTTCATGTATTGCGGTCTATGTAAATGGCCCAAAGCCACATATTGCGCTCCTGTGCATAATGCAGACGTATGCACCGTGTAAGCGCCGCCGACCTGTATCGGACGCTCGGACTCCTCCTCTTTGCCTCCGAGTACGTACAGGTGACTCATGAGCAGGTTGACCGTATCGGCACGGAAGTGCCCTGATTGCGCAAGCGAAATATGGCGCACCCGTTCCGAATAGGCCGCCCGCAGCACCTCTTCCTCCGCCGAATCCGTCAGCAGCTCCTTCAGCCGGGACTCCGACGGGTAAGGCAGCGCAAACAGCACCGCCTTCTCTCCCGTACGAGACACCGCGGATTCGTGTACGCGGGCCTCCGGCAGCCCGACCAGGGTCACTCCCAGCTTGAGTGCCAGCGGAGCCGCCGCCGCCAGCCGGTCGGGATGGTCATGATTGCCGGCAATCACATAGACGGGACGCTTTCCCTGATCCGCCAGCCTGGCCAAAGCGTCATAGAATAATTGCTCCGCCGCGGCTGGAGGATTGACCGTATCGTACACATCGCCAGCCAGTAAGACCAGATCGATCTGCTGGTCCCGTACGATCGCCGCCAGCTCATCCACGAATGCCTCCTGCTCCGGCAGCCGGCTTCTTCCCTCCAGCGTCCGGCCCAAATGCCAATCCGCCGTATGCAGTATTCGCATGCCACCTCTTCCTTTCCTTCAACCGCATTTACAATGGAACCACATGCGCCCCATCGAATAAAAAGATATATTTCGCCGCGACCGGCCGCTTCCAGATCGTCTCCACCGCCCTCGCATAAAGCTCAAGCTGCAGCCGGTATTTCTCGCCGACTGCGGCAGGAGAGCTTCCTTTGAGATGATCCGTCTTAAAATCCAGCAGAACAAGCCCGGCATCCTCTTCGAACAAGCAGTCTATAACCCCTTGGAGCATAATGATCTCATCGCCGAGCCGCTCCGAGTTCTTCAAGCTTTCCGCCCCATATACATCCTTGGCAGGAAGACCATAGCTGAAAGGAACCTCGCGATGCACCTTCGATGAGGAAAGAAGGCGTCTGCCGAGCTCGCTCTCGAAGAAAGACACGATGACCGCCGGCTCCACCACGCCGGCTTGTAATTCCGTCAGCAGCTCACGGGCCACCATTCCCGCGAGCACTTCGTGTACATCCGCTTCCGTCGGCGTCTTGGTCAGAGGCATCTGCTGCATGACGGCATGAAACACCGTTCCGCGCTCCGCCGCATTCAGCTTCGTTTGCTCCAGAAACCGAGGTCTGCGAACAATCGCCGGCCGATAGCCGGCACCTCCCGACCTTGCAGCATCGATGAGCCCGGCTCCGGGCAGTGCCAGCCCCTCCTCCGTAAAGACGGCCTCCGCCGTCCCCTCGGACTCCGATAACAGCTCCATGAGCTTATGATGCTCGGACAGCCGCTTCAGCTCCGTAACCGATGTCTTGGCCAGGACCTTGGTCGCCTGCTCCTCACGGTATTGCCAGGACAGCCTGCGCCATACCTCATGCTCCCAGCGCTCCGTCTCGCCTACCGGCTCCAGACGGAGCATGGTTTGCAGCCGCTCGTTGCTCCGCTCGATCGTTCCGGCGGCTTCCGCCATACCTGCGAAAACTTCCGTCCCGATAATCTCGACGCGCCAGCGGGAGGGCTCATTCATCAGGAACGCTTGTGCCCGGTAACCGCAGCCCGCCGCATCGCGCAGCGGCTTTCCATCGGGATGACGGAAGACGGCCGGGCCGATCCAGTCCAAGTAACAGCGTGCGGATGCGAGCGCATCATCGGGCAGCTCCTGCCGGTCATGATCGATGAAGCGCAGCCAGGACCGGAGCGTTTTGTCCAGCCCCTTTACCGAGCCGATCAAGTAAAGCTTCTCTCGCGCACGGGTCAATGCCACATACAGCACGCGCATCTCCTCGGCAAGCAGCTCCAGCTTCATCTTGCGCTGGATGGCGAGCCACGGCAGCGACGGATAGCTGACCCGGGTATCCAAATCCATATATTTCGGCCCGAAGCCGAGCTCCTTGTGCAGCAGGAAGGCGTCTGTCAAGTCGCGGTTGTTGAACTGCTTGGCCAGTCCGGCCACGAAAACGACCGGAAATTCCAACCCTTTGCTCTTATGGATCGTCATGATCCTTACGACGTCCTCCTGCTCACCGAGCGCGCGAGCCGTCCCCAAATCGCTCCCTCCTGCCTGCATCCGTTCCACGAAGCGAAGAAAACGGAACAAACCCCGGAACGAGGTTGCCTCATACTGCCGCGCCCTGTCATAAAATGCCCGTAAGTTGGCTTGCCGCTGCTGCCCTCCCGGAAGTCCCCCGACAAAGTCGAAATAACCGGTAGAGCGGTAAATGCCCCATATCAAATCCGCGAGCGGACCTTGCTGTGCCTCTCTTCGCCACTCCGCCAGCTGAACGAGGAAAGCGGCAAGCTTCTCCCGCAGCTGCGAATCCACCGGTCCGTCGTCCTCAGAGCTCCTGGCATAGGCACGCACCGCATCGTAGAAGGCACCTTGCCTGCTTCGAATCCTTACCTTTGCCAGCTGTTCGGCGCTCAATCCGACGATGGGAGAGCGCAGCACCCCGGCAAGCGGAATATCCTGATAAGGGTTATCCACAATTTTGAGCAAAGACATCAGCACCTGCACTTCAATCGCGGTAAAATACCCCGTACTCAGCTCGGCATACGCAGGAATTCCCTGAGCTGCCAGCTCCTCAATCAGCACGGGAGCCCATGCTTGCGTCGCCCGAAGAAGAATGACCATATCCCGGTATGTGATATCGCGCATTCCCTTGACGGACTTATCAAATACCTGAAACGGCCGGTGCCCGTCCATCCCCAGTAGCCGGCGAATGTTCAGCGCAATCGTACGCGCTTCGAGCTGTACGACAGCCAGCTCCTTCGCTTCTTCCTCGAGACTCGGTCCTTCCTCCGCAGGCGAATCCTCCGCCTCCTCAGACCAGACCGCAGGCTCCTCTTGAACGTTTGCCGCATTCGAGCGGTCAATCAGCAGGAGCTCCACGGCCAGCTTATTGTCTGATCCGCTCTCTTCCGGGTAGCTTGCTCCGCATACCAGCTCCGCCGCCCGGTCATAGGCAATCTCGCCGACGGTTTCATTCATCACCTGACGGAAAATATAGTTCGTCCCGTCGACAACCTGTCTGCGGCTGCGGAAGTTACGCGCCAAATCGATTCTCTGGCCCGGTTCCGTACCGTCCGGAACATAGCTTTTATACTTCTCTTGAAATAATCCCGGCTCGGCTAGCCGGAACCGGTAAATGCTCTGCTTCACATCGCCGACCATGAACCGGTTCCCGGGAGCCGCACGGGAAATCAGCTCTACGATAGCCTCTTGCACCCGATTCGTATCCTGATATTCGTCCAGCAAAACCTCCACAAACTGATCCCTGTAGTCCTGAGCCGCTTGGGAAGGAAGCAGCTCCCCGGGGGAAGCCTCCGCTGAACGAAGTATTTGAAGGCAGTAATGCTCCAAATCGGCAAAGTCCACCAAACCCTTCGCCGATTTCGCCTTCCGGTACCTCTCCCCGAATTCAATGACCAGCTCGACCAGCTTATTCATCAAGGGAGCCATCGCGAGAAGCTCTTCTCCGTGCTCCCGAGGCGTTCTGCCGAACAGCTCTTCCTTGATGGCGCCAAGTCTTTCCTTCACTTCATTGCGCAAATCCTTTACCTGCTCCTGAAGCTCTTTATCATAATCGCCCTTGCACGGCTTCAGCTTTCCGAAGCCCGCTCCCTGGAAGGCGTTATAGAGCAGCTCCCATCGATGCTCTCCGGATACCATCTCCAGCAAATATTCGATAACCGCCGTGTCATCCTCGAGGTTGCCCGAATAAGGCTCCGGTCCGCCAGGCTGCTTCGTCACGCGAACCGCTTCCTGAAGCACGGCAAGCATGCCCTCCAGCTCCAGCTTGACGGATGCCCGGAGGCTCGGAAGCCACGGACTTTCCTCTTCATTCCAGCCTTGCGTGAATAGTCCTGCCATATCCCGAAGCCATTCATCCGGGAACGGATGGCTTCGCGAATAATCATAAAGCCTTTGAATGAGCTGAAACAGCGCTTCGTCGCTCTTGTCTCCGTTAAACCAATCGGCAAGCCGCCAGAAGGCATCCCCCTCGGCAGACTCTCCGTACTGTTCCTCCAGCAGCTCCTCAAGCAAATCCTGACGCATCAGTGCACTCTCGGTCTCGTTCGCTATGCGGAAGCCGGGGTCAAGTCCAATAAGCTGGTAGTACCGGCCGATCACCTCAAGGCAAAAGGAGTGCAGCGTGGTAATGGAGGCTCTATGGATCAGAGCAAGCTGCCGCCGCAAATGATCGGAGCCCTGATTCGCCGCCAGCGCTTTCTCAAGCGCTTCGCTGATCCGGTGCCGCATTTCTGCTGCAGCCGCCTTCGTGAAGGTAGCAACAAGCAGCCGGTCCACATCGATCGGATTTCGCTCATCCGATATGCGTCGGATAATCCGCTCTACGAGTACCGCCGTTTTGCCTGAACCGGCGGCTGCGGCCACCAGCATGGAATGCCCGCTGAGGGTAATTGCGTCCCACTGGTCGTCCGTCCAGGTGCTTCCCTCCGGCTTTGGTATTCTATCGATCACTATGCATCTCCTCCTTCCTTCGCTTGGTCCTCATCTTCTATTGTCACTTGAAGCGCGGCAAGCTTGTCCTCCGCTCTTCCCGCCGGCCGGAACCGAGGTGACGATGGGATTGGCTTCACCTGACCGGCCGCAGGGGATTCCATCAGCTCCCACACCCGGTCCTTTCCAAGCACCGGTAGCTGACGATGAGCATTGCCTTCGAACTGTGTGTCAAACTGGCACACCGGTCGATAGGAGCAGCCGTTGCAGGCTGCCGATGGCCCCATGCGGTAAGGGGCGATATCGATTCGGCCCTCCGTAATGGAGGTGCCGATGCTTTGAATGGTTTTTTTTACATAACTTCGAACCGTATTCCACTGCGCCTCCGTCGCCACTGAGGAGGTCTTGTAGAAGGTGCCGTCCGTCTTGAGCGCCGCAGGCAAAATTTCCGAATAGCCGCTGGAGTTTGCCAGCCCGTTATCCATGAGCTTGACGATCTCGGCATCGGCCCGAAGCAAGCCCTTCATCTTGAAGCGCTTCTTGACCTCCTTCTCCACCGCCTCGGCCTCCAGCCGGTTCTTCTGATTCAACACGGGATTATGTACATGGAAGTACAAGACGCCGGCAGGCTCCGCTTCCTTGCCGAGCCAGATCGGCGCATGGGTCAGTACTACGTCCAGGTAAGCCAGCATCTGCAGCGATAAGCCGTGATAAACCTCCGCAAGATTTAGAGCCTTGGAGCTCGACTTGTAATCGATCACCCTCAGCAGCGTGCCCCGCTCCGTATCCGCGCGGTCAATGCGGTCGATCCGGCCGCGAAGCTCCATCTTGACTCCGCCGGGAAGCTCGTATTCCAATGGCGGAATCGGCTGCCCCTTGCCGAAGCCGACCTCAAGCCCAATCGGGCGGAATTGTCCGCGCCGCTCATGCTCTCCGAGGATGGCTGCGGCTTTGCCGATGACCTGCTTCAGTTTTCGGGCGATATAATGGTACCTCTTCGAGCTCAGCAGAATTTCACCCTGAAGCCTCGGTGCGAGCATGTCGATGACTAAGGCTGCCCGCTCCTCGCACTCGCGTGCAGACAATCCGCCCCAATCGACCCCTTCCTGCAGCACCTGCTCTGCGAAGCCGCTTAGCGCAGAATGGAACAGCTGACCGATATCCGGAGCCTCCAGCCGGAACAGCTGTCTCTCCTTAAGGCGCAAGCCGTGAGAGACAAATTGGGAGAACGGACATTGCACGAATCGTTCCATACGGGAAACGCTCGTTTCGATGGTTTCTCCGTACAGCTCCCGGCTTGTTTCCTCGCGAAGAGGCGCCTCTTCGTTCGTATAAAGCAGCGACTGTAACAGGCGGGATAATCTTCCGCTATATTCCGGCTGACGGGCAAACCAATTGTAAACCGACCACCAAACCTCGTTCACTTGCTCTCCATACATCCAACGCTTCAGCTGCATAATTAATAGGCTAAGCGCTTTGTCCGGATGGGCGACATAGCTTAAGTGCTCCGTAAGGCTGTCTTCTTCACCCGGCTCGATGACCAGCAGCCTTTCCTTTACCGTAGGAAACATTCGCTTGAGCTGCCGGATCACATCCGACGGAAGGAGGGTCTTCCCTTCCTCGTCCGCCAGCGGGTAGCTAAGCCAAAGCCCATGGGAGGGCGTGCAGAAGGCGCAATACATTAAGAACGGCTCATCGAGCAAACGGCGTCTGCTGCTTTCGGCCAGCATCAGCCCGGAGGCTGCCAGCAGCTCCCGCTCCTGCTCGGAGACGACGCCGTTCTCCGTAATTTTGGCCGGCATCACGCCTTCATTTACCCCCAGCACAAACATGATCTTGACTTGCCCCGACCGGGTACGGTCCATGCTGCCGACCAGCACTTGATCCAGGGTCGGCGGAACGAGCCCCAGCTTCATGCTCTCCATGCCGGTTTCCACCAGCCGGGCAAATACCTCTGTGGACAACGACTCCTCCCCCATCAGCTCGACCAGCTGATCCAGCATGTCCATCACACGATCCCACACTTGAGCGTGCTCTCTCGCCTTCTCGGGCTTCCCTTGGCGAAGCGCCTCCTGGCTCCAGGCCTCCAGTCTTTCCGGTACTTGAAGCGTCACCAAAAGCTCGTAGAGCGCCTCCACGCGGTCCCTTACGCGCTTGCTCTCCTTCATCTTCTCCTGCATCCGCAGCAGCGGTCTCGTCACCCGTCTCCGGCAGGCATTGATTTTGCGTAAAAAGGCTTCCTCCCCCGCGCTTCCTTTCGTACCGTCAGAATCCAGGTCAGCTCGCAAGGAATACGTCCAATCGTCCGGGGACAGCCATTTGGAGCCCTGAATCCCGAAGGCCAGCACATAGTTCTCCAGCTGATCCATCGCATGACGGTCGATAATGACCTCCTCCGAAGCATCCTTGCCGAGAGGCAGGAAGAAATCCGTTTTGACACATCGAAATACAGCATCATACTTCCAGTACAGCTGAATGACCTCCAGAGAGGAACGGATCAGCTCAACGAGCGGATGATGCATTACGGTGCGCTTCTGATCGAAAAAATGAGGAATTCCATAATCCTGAAACGTGCCGGCCAGGAGATCTCCATAAGCTTCAATATTTCTTACCGAGACCGCAATATCGCGATAACGCAGCCCGTCCTCCCTCACCAGCCGGACGATATCCCTCGCTACACTTTCCGCCTCAGCCCGGCGGCTTACCGCTGCAGACAATCGAACAGGGAAAGGCTTGCTCCGTTCCTCGAAAGAGGCCGAATAAGGCCGTTTCACGCGCTGCTCCCACGCCGTCTCCAAATACGCCAGTGCAGGACTGTCGGCGAACCTCGCAGGGGGCTCCGAGCCGAGAAGAACGGAAGAGTCCATTCGGGCTCCCAGCTCCTGCAATCTCGCATGCAGGTTCATCATGGTGCGTGCCGTCGGATGGAACAGATCGAGCTCATGGGGTTCCTCTCCGGCCCGGTACTCTCTGTTTAAGCACAGTGTCAGCGATACATTCTCGCAATGGACCGCCAGCTGCTCCACCACCGCCAGCTCCTGAGGCGTAAAGCCATGGAAGCCGTCGATCCAGCACTCCGCACCAAGTACGTATGATGAATCCTTCAGCTGCCGGGCCAGCAGCGCCAGGTAATCCTCTCCATCGAGGTATTGTCTCGAAAGCTGCCGTTCGAATTCACCGTATACCAATTGGAGATCGTGCAGCTTGTCTCTCAAATGCCTGCCGCCGAGGCCCCCCCTTGTCTCCTGCTGTTCTATGTACTGCTTCAACCCGTCTGACGTGACACAATACCGCTTGAATTCCGTCAACAGCTGATTCAGGTTATCCAGAAAACCCATCTGGTCGGCTGAAGCGTCGAATAATCGTAAGCGGTCCTTCTGTTTATGTAAAATGCTGTGAAGCAGCAGCTTTTTGCCGGTTTCATCGATCGGCAGTCTTGCAGTGCCCCCGACCTCCTGCATGACCCGCCAGGCAAGCCTGCGGAAGCTGAGCACCTGTGCCCTTAATGTGCCGCCAAGCTCCGGAGATTGGATCAACGCATACTCCGCTTGCGACGTGGCCTGCTCCGGCACGAGCCAGATCAGCGGACGCCCGTCCGGCTGCTCCGCCAGCCTCCGTTTGATTTCCTGCAGGCACCATGTCGTCTTCCCGCTGCCTGCCCTTCCGAGCACGAATCGAAACGCCACCGTTTGTCCCCTCCATCGTCCTTTCTATTATTCTACTATTCTATCAAATTTCCATAAGGAAAGCGAAGGTATGTTCTGGTTGAAAGGTAAAAGAATAACCCTGTATCTTTGAGCAAGACCAGGGCTATTCCACATAAAAAGTTCAGTTAGTCCAATGCTGCGATATCACGCATATCGCCTATAATCGCGTACTCCCTCCTTCTACTGAACCGATTTTCCGTCTCATGTTATGAAAGCTTCATGTCTCAACCGGTCCCTTAATTGCTGCAAAACTAAGCTTCGAGGCTCCACATGGCTTCCGTATGAATCCCAATATCCGTCGGGTCCGCGGTGACCTCCCGGATCCTTGCTCCCGACGTGCCCAATTGCCCAGTTTTGTGCGGTCGGCGGCTGGTGTGCCACCAAGACGCCTTCCGTATTCCATGCAGCGTAATTAGCTCCTGCCCAGCCGTGACCAGAACCCATATTCAAACGGTTCATGAGGGAGATCTTGTCTTTTACATTGTCATACAAGCCGCCTACGGACCATCGATGATGCGGTTCGCTCCATGTAAGGGGGTTTACACCGACACAATCTAAAAATACATTCGGTCCCGTCACTCTGGAACCCAGCGTAAATCCATGGCGATTGTTCAAGGCTAGGCAACGCTGGACCAACGCGGACTGGCCTTGTAAATAAAACCCGTAGCGCCCGACATAAATGTTCGTTTCATAGAAGGTACGGCCGCTCGGGTCGTAGCCTTTGCCGTGATAAAAGCTTTTGGAAGCGATTAAGCTAGAGCAATCTTGGATCGTAATCCACTTGGAGCCCCTCCCTGTGAGAATAGCCCCGTTCGTGCTGGTAAAGTGCTCGAGAGTCACATTCCGCACCCATCCGTTCTTCATTGCATCCAGGCTTACAAATGCATCGGCATGCCTAGTGTCATCCACCCCGTCGGCATTCGGCCGCCAGTAGGCAATGGCACGCAAGTGTTCCACCCCCGATTGAACAATCCGTCCCGGGTCTTGGAACTTATAGACTCTCCCCCCACCCCATCGCGTCTCTATGGCATTAACAAGAGAAGAATCAATTGTGATTTGATTCCCCTCTAGTGCTGTAATGACATGCTCAAACTCGAGCTCGAAGGGCGACCACTGCGTAATGCTCCCTCCGTCCGTTCTTGGAGGGATCCGATTCATACCGATCTCTTCGATCCAAGCTGCATTGCCGCTTCGCTGCACGATAATGCTGTCTCCTACAGCAAACCATTCCGGGTTTTCGATGTGGAAGGTGTTTGCACCTACCGGAACATATGGATCTAGAATGGTGCTGTGCCCGGTACTAGGGATACGAATGCCGGAGGAATCCCCCTCTATCTTTAGTATTCGGCGCCGCTCACTGCCAGTTGCAAGGAGTACGGTAGCTTCCTTTCCTTGCAAACCGTCAATCACCCGATCCGGATCGTAATCTTGCTCCGGCTCATACCATAAACGGTCTAATTCGCCTTGTCCTTCCCCTCTCAGCACAACACCGCTTGCCCGGATTTCCAACGTTCCCGCGATTTCGTACACTCCCTTGCTGAGCAGCACCGTCCCGCGGAAGCCTTGTTCATCGGGGATATACTTCGATACGAGATCGATGGCATCCTGAATAGGTTTGGTGTTGTCTCCAGGTATCGCTTCAAGCGTTATCCTGACGGGCGCATGCGGCAGGGATACACCCCCGCCCATATAACCGCAGCCGGAATAATCAGGCAGCCTGTTTCCCAAATAATCCGGAACATATACCATACGCCCGTTGTCAATGTAGGCAGCTTTACTGCTGCCCTTAACGGACAAGTCCTGTACGGAGAAATAGAAAGTATGTAACGGGATGGATGCGCTCGTATCCCCTGGCTCAACGACAATCTGATAAAGTCCTGTCAGAACGGCCTTGCCGGGAAAATGAATCGATGCCTCCACGGAAGCCTCTAGAGGATAAGCTGCTTCTTTAAAAATAGTGGCTGCGCTTTGGGTATGAATTAATCTTATATGCACTTCCGTTGCTTCTTCCGCTTCGATTCGCAGCACCGGGTAATCGCTCCCAGTGTATAGGAAAGCAGGGTAGCCGATTCGAATATCCATCGTATCATGGATAATTGTTGCATTCGTAACCCCCGATGTATGATTCCCTTGCGATGTCTTCACTCCCGTTCCTCCCATTCGCTCATAAGCAGTGTGATGAAGCTAAGAACCTTTTCCTGATCATATTCTCAATGCGAAATCATCGTAATATCCAAAACTCAGGAGTTTTTGCACAATACTAACTTTTTTTTGTCAAAAAGAAGTGTTTCCGGTTTGCATAAAAATAAGGTGTTTTGCACTTTTCTTAGCTATTTTTGATTCCTTTCAAAATCAGCTGGAATCGGAAGGGATCGGAAGCATTCGTAAGGTTAATCTGACGTACCCGCGATATGAAGGGAAATGAGGGGAAATATCCGTGTATTGGTGGCTGAGCCCGGATGATATGATAAGCAGGTCGAAGTATAATATGTGGTTGAGACGGCGATTTGGATATTTCAACTAAAAACAGGATGTGGATGCCATTGAAGGACATACGTTTACTTAAGGATTATCTAAAGGCCCACTGGTATTTTTACTTGTTCGCCGTGCTTTGTATTTCGGCGGCCAATATTACGCAAGCTTATTACCCGAAGGTGCTCGGAAATTTCACAGATGATTTGCAGCAAAGTGGGATTACCTCATCATCCATTCGCAATTACAGTCTGCTGCTGCTTGCCATCGGTCTGACCTATGGAATCCTGGGCGGAATCGGGCAGTACGTTGTGATGAGAATGGGCAGATTGTTCGAATTTGTTACCCGTAAAAAATTGTTTGCCCACTTCACTACGCTAAGTGAAAGCTATTATTCCAAAAATGGTGTCGGCAAGCTGCTCAGCTATGTGATGAACGATGTGACGTCGGTCAGAGAATCGATTTCGCAAGGGATTAACCACACGACCAATGCAGTCATTATTATTTTATCCGTAATTGTGATGATGATCTTAAGCTCAATTCCGCTTTATTTAATCATGATTTGTATATTGCCGATGCTAGCCATTCCTTGGGCGGTGGTTTACTTCGGCCCGAGAATACGCGACCGTTCCAAGAAGGTGCAGGAGGCGCTCGCCGGTATGACTGAATCGGCGGAAGAGCAATTCGGAGGCATCCGCGTAACAAAGAAATTCGCTGTAGAATCCGTCATGCGAGCCAAATTCGGCCAAACGGTCGACCGCATACTTGACAATCAGGTTAGACTGGTGAGAATCTCCTCCCTGTTTCAGGCGCTGCTGCCGTTTTTGGGAGCGCTGTCTCTGATTCTCTCCCTCGCCGTAGGCGGATACTTAACCGCACAAAAGCATATTACTCTAGGCAACTTCGTATCTTTAACGTTATACATGCGGATGATCGTCAACCCGCTGCAGCAAATTGGAAACGTCATCAATACGATGCAGCGCTCGCGCGCCTCGCTGGAGCGTCTCAATGCTTTGCTGTCTCTGAAGCCCGAGATTGAGGAAGCAGCCTATGCTAAACCGATGGATTCGGAGGCTGTTTCTATCCGCGTGGAAGGTTTAACGTTTGCATATCCGGAATCAAGCAAGCCTTCGCTTCGAGACATCAGTCTCACCGTTCCTGCGGGGAAAACCTTAGGCATCATCGGCAAAACGGGAAGCGGCAAAACGACGCTCGTCAAGCTGCTGCTTCGGATCCATAATCCGCCCAAGGGCACCATAGGGCTGGGTAACAAGGACATCCATGACGTAACACTGGAAAGCTTGCGGTGCAATATTGCTTACGTGCCTCAGGACGGCTTTCTGTTCAGCACCACCATCCGTGACAATATTGCCTTTCATAACCGGGACACGGCTTTTGAATATGTGGAGCAAGCGGCAAGGCGCGCGCAAATTTATGACAACATCGTTGATTTTCCCGATGCTTTCGAGACGAAGCTCGGCGAGAGAGGGATTACGCTGTCGGGCGGACAAAGACAGAGAGCGTCCCTTGCCCGCGGCTTTATTAAGGACGCGCCCGTACTAATATTGGACGATAGCGTCAGTGCTGTGGATGCCGTAACGGAAACAAAAATCATTGATAATATTCGTCTTGGACGAAAAGGAAAGACAACGATTATTATCGCTCATCGGATCAGCGCATTGAAGCACGCCGATGAAATTATCGTATTGGATGAGGGACGCATCGTTCAACGGGGAACCCATCAACAGCTGCTCGCTGAGGATGGTCTGTATGCCTCTCTTTATTCCATTCAGGAGGAGGGGACACGGTATGCCGAAGGAAGCTAACGGCGGTAAGCAGGAGGAAGAAATCAACGCGTCCTATCACGTCAGCCCTGAGCAGCGCCGCCAGGCCTTTCGAGCTATGTTATCCTACATCGTGCCGCACCGCCGCAAATTTGTAACCGTGTTTTGCTTTACCTTCCTGGCCATCGCGGCGGATCTGCTTCAGCCCTATCTTGTGAAGATTGCCATCGACGACAATTTGGCCATAGGCAAGAACGATATGGGGATGCTGCTGGTGATCTGCAGCATATACCTTGCACTTTCCTTGCTGGGTCTCACTTTTACTTATTTGCAAAACAATTTGCTGCAATATACGGGGCAGAGCATCGTCGCCCGAATTCGCAAAGAACTGTTCGAGCATATCACCAAGCTGCAAATGTCGTTTTTCGACCGTTTTCAAAGCGGCAGTCTCGTCACTCACGTCTCCAGCGATACCGAGACATTAAACCAATTTTTTACCCAGGTGTTCCTTAGCATGATTCGTGACGGTCTGACGCTGATCTTTATCATCGCATTAATGTTTCATCTTGATCCTACGCTGGCTGCTTACAGCATGATCATTCTTCCGATTATTGCAGGGATCGCGATCGGTTTCCGCAACTACATTCGTAAAACCTATCAGCTTACACGAACCCATTTATCCAGGCTGATCGCGTTTGTGGCGGAGAATTTGGCCGGGATGAATCTGATTCAAGCGTTTCACCAGGAAAAAGAACAGAACCAGCGTTTCACCGGGCGCAACGAAACGTATTTCCGCGCGAACCTTCGCGAGGTCCGGACGAATGTCCTGTTTAACCGCTCCTTTGACTTGCTCGGCAATATGGCTGTAGCGTTCCTGGTGTATGTCGGCGGTCTGGCCGTATTTAACAAAAGCATCGAGTTTGGCGTTCTTTATGCCTTTATCACTTATATACGCCAGTTTTTCCAGCCGATCAACAATATTACCCAGCAGTGGAACACCCTGCAATCCACGATTGTTTCTATGGACCGGCTCTGGAGAATTTTTTCTCTCAAGCCTGAGATTACGGATACAAAGAAGCCTGTCCCGATCGATTTGTCCGCCGTGAAGGGGCGTATCGATTACAACCATATCCAGTTCGGGTATTCGGAGGACAGCACGGTGATCGAAGATTTGGACCTGCATATACGCCCTGGGGAAATGGTTGGCATTGTCGGTACAACCGGTGCAGGCAAAAGCTCATTAATGAGCCTGCTATGCCGCTTCTATGATGTTCGGGAAGGCAGCATCCTTGTGGACGGAACGGATATTCGGGACATCCCCCAGGCTGTTCTGCACCGCATGATCGGGCTCGTACAGCAAGAGCCTTACTTATTCTCAGGATCGATCATCGATAATGTGAGACTCTTTGACGAAAACATTTCAAGAGAAAAGGTAATCGAGGCGTGCCGCTTCGTCGGAGCGGACGTATTGATCGAAAGGCTGAAGGATGGCTATGATACGCGCCTATCGGAGCGCGGCAGCGGATTATCCGCCGGAGAAAGGCAGATGATCTCCTTTGCCAGAATCGTCGTGTTCGAGCCCAAAATCCTGATCCTCGACGAAGCTACCGCCAATCTCGATTCACACACGGAGCAGCTGGTACAATCGGCGCTTCAGGTGGTATCCCAAGGACGAACCACGATGGTCATCGCCCATCGTCTTTCCACCATTATGCAAGCGGATCGAATTATCGTGATGCGTCAGGGCCGTATTGTAGAAGAGGGAACGCATCGGCAGCTTCTCGATAAACAAGGGTACTATGAGCAGTTATACCGGCATTCACAGGGTAAAGCGAGCTTAGAAGTAGGCTGATTGCAAAAACTGACACCGGGCATCCGGTGTCAGTTTTATTATGAGAAAAACAAGCGTTACCGCTTCTCTATTACATCCACGGACCTTTCAACGATTGGATAAAATTTATTTACTACCTCCCGTACAAGCGTCACCCGATCAGGGAGCTCCGTCAATTCCTGCATTCGGAACTGGAATAACACGGAAGGATCCGCACTAGCGCCGCTAAGTACGAATCGCCCATTCTCTCCGCTGATTGCCCCTCTGCCGTCCACCCTGAACTTTCGTCCATCTGCCGTCTTCAGGCTCCAGCCTTCCGTCAGACGCTCGTTCATAAACGTCCCTTCCACATGCAGCGCCGCTTCTTCCTTATCGATCCGAGGATCAGGACTCGGCTCCAAGGTGAATCTCCTGATGGTCAGCTCATCCCCTTCCGCCCGGAACGTCACAGGCTGCTGCGCCAGCTGATTCGTGACTAGCTCCACCGCTGTACCGTCGGTCTGAGCAACGGTAAACCCGTCCCACACAAACCGGTAGGGACTTTCCTCCGGCAAGTACTTGAAGGTATAGCTGTGACGCATCACGCCTGGCTTCTCTCCCGGCAGCTTTTGATAGCTCATCAGGCTGTCTTTATGGGGCATCATTCTGCTGTTCACGCTATGGATTTCTTCCCCCGATTCATCTTCGAAATGAAAGCTTAGCTCCTGATCCTTCCACAGGTCACCCGGCGAGCGAACGATTGCTTCGCTGCTAAGCTCCGTTTCCAGCTCGAACCGCACACCCTGCACCATGCGGGTCAGCTGCTTCAGCCGAACTGTCATTCCTTCTTTTGCCGTGAGCTCACCCTGCAACGGAATAACCACCGTTTGGGCCTTGGCCTCGCGTAAATCCATAGCGAACCTGAAATTCCACTGCCCCTCCACGACAGGCAGCCTCTGTATCTCGTTGCCAAGCTGGCGGATCGTGCCTTCCACATAGATTTTGTCCGCTTGAATCGGCTCCGGAAAGAAAGCGACCATATAGTAAAAATCGCCTGTTAGCCCCATGTCGTACATTTGCCCTAGCATACGACCCTGTTCATCTTTAATTTGAATCTGATTTCCCGGAGCCATCGTCAGTCGGTCGTCATCATGACGGCCGTCCGGTCCAAACAGCTGCAGCGCCATTACTACCCTAGTCGGGTCCGCCACAGCCTCCTCAATTTTGAGTGTATATCCTTGATCCTTCACCTTAATTTCCGGGTTGTGCACGATCCCCAGCTCCTGTGCCCGTAAAAGCCCGATATCAACGTTATCACGGCTAAATAACGAGCGGACCATCTCAGCTACGGTGGGCCCATTCAAAGCCAGCGCAGCCATGATCGTAAGAACCAGCACCCCGGCGGCGATTCGCGAATAACGGGCTCTGGAAGTTCGAACGACAGCCGATTCCGCCTTCACCGGTTCGATTTCCGCATCCTTCAAGGATGCCATTACCCGCTGCGTAAAATCCTCCGGCAGCTCATCACGAAACAATGACTCGGAATAAAACATCTGCTCCTGCAAAACGTCCTCAAACAGCTTTTGGCAGCAGGCACAAACGGCTCTATGCAGCTCCAGTTCTTTTCTTTTCACGGAAGTGCTTGAGGCAAGGCAGCGATCCATTTCATCTCGTGTCCAACAATTCATTCACCGCTACCTCCTTCTCCGTCATTACCTGCTTAAGCCTTTGCTTTGCACGATACAGATCATTTTGTACCTTGCTGGTTGGAATGCCAAGCAAGTCCCCTATTTCCTCATAGCTTAAATCGCCGGTATATCTAAGCAGCAATGCCTCCCTGTAGCCCCGGGGCAATTGCTCCAAATACACTAGAAGCTCCCTCTTTCTCTCTTCCAGAAGAAGCGTTTCCTCCGGACCCTTTTCACCTGAAGGCAGCTGCGAGTCCAGCTCGGTAAGCTCCATTCTTCGCTTTTTCCACTCATCCTTCACCAGGTTTGTCGCTATGGAATAAATCCAGGCAGCAAAGCTCCGTTCCTCCTGCCGGGCAGCCAATTTGCGGTAAGCTCTTAGAAAGGTTTCTTGTGTCAGATCCTGCGCATCCTGCAAGCTTACTCCCATTCCCCGGATCACATTATAGATCTTGTTCTTGTACTTATTTACCAGGAAGGCATACGCTTGCTTGTCACCCGCAAGTACACGGCGGGCCAGCTCGCTATCCTGCTCCCTCTCGTCCCTCATTCCTGTGCCACCACCTATTCTGTATATATAGACGATGACCGACTGGAAATCTCTCACTTGAACAAAAGAAAAAGCCTAATCCGATGCTTTCGAATCGGACTAAGCTTTTCTACTACCGGTGAATCGGATAATCTACTACAACCACGCTATCGAGGTAGCCGTCGAGCATCCGCACGAATTGTTGGTGAACCGGGTGCGGACCGTATTGCCGGAGCGCTTCCCGGTCCTCGAAGGTCACCCGCAAGCCGAGACTATAGCCATGCCTATTTTCCGTTTCTTCCGTCACGTTCACTCCTGCCGTAAGCTCCACTATCCCCGGGATGCTCCCCTTGAAGGTATGCAGCTTATCAATCAGCCTTGCCTCAAGCTCCGGCGTATAGCTGCCGTTAAATTTAAATGAAACCAAGTGCTCGAACATCGATTATTTCCTCCCCCCGGCTTAGTCGCGGCTCCGCAGCTTGGACAGCAGACGAAGAATTTCAATGTAGAGCCACACGAGAGTAACCAGCAAGCCGAAGGCGCCGTACCATTCCATATACTTCGGTGCATTCCTTTTGGCGCCATTTTCGATAAAATCGAAATCCAAAACGAGGTTCAGCGCAGCAATGACAACAATGACTAAGGAGATCCCGATGCCAATCGCCCCCGTATCGTGCAAATAGGGCACCTGCATACCGAAGAAGCTGAGTACGATGTTGATCAAATACACCAAAGCAATGCCGCCTGTCGCTGCTACGACACCCAGCTTGAAGTTTTCCGTAGCTTTAATCAGCCGGGTCTTGTAAGCAAGCAGCAAGGCAATAAACACGCCGAAGGTCAGCAGCACCGCCTGTACCGTAATGCCGGAGAACGCAGCTTCATATCTTGCAGATAAGCCGCCGATGAACAAACCCTCGAGCGCGGCATAGACCGGCACGAGATACGGGGACGTCGTCGGCTTGAAAATAATCACCAAGCTGAGAATAAATCCCCCGATTACTCCTGCAGCCAAGTAAGGAGCAACATTGTGACCGTTGAAGTACATGTTCCAGGTGTAAAAGGCTGCCCCCAGCAAAATCGCCAGCGAAATAAACGCTTTGTTGACTGTACCATCGATGGTCATCGTTCTTCCGATAGACGAGCCCCTTTGTCTTTCAAACGTATCCTCGTTTAACGCCGGATTTCCGCTCCTGCCATAATTCAATGGATATCCACCTCTTTTTGTATGGTTAATTACTGTTTCGACAATGAATGCTCGATTTCCTACTTATGGTTATCCATCCTTACCAAATTTCTCCTAAGATATCCTTAAGGTTTTCTCAATGACACGGCGAGCACCCTTCTTCCCTCTCTCGTCACTCACTTTTTTTATATTCCTTGAACCAAGCTTATATTCATAGGTAAGGGAACGTCGATTCTCCCAAAGAGAAAACCACCGATATAAGTCTCTCGGTGGTTCTCGTTAAGATCCCTATTACTCCTGCGCGCCGCGGCGGCTACTCAAGCTAGACCCTCTTCCGGCTCCGCACCTCGAAGATGGCGAACTTTAAGTAGTTCCCTTCGTCCACTCCAAGTATACGAGGATGATCTTTGCCTGCGGTCCGGTACTCCAACAAACGCAGAACCTTCCCCGCATCGACGGCTGCCGCATGAATCGTCTCCAGGAACAGCTCCGGCTTCATATGATACGAGCAGCTGGCCGTCACTAGATAGCCGCCCTCGTTCACCAGCTTCATCCCATGCAGGTTAATGTCCTTATAACCGCGGCAAGCTCCCTCTACCGCCCCTCGCGATTTGGCGAAGGCAGGAGGATCGAGAATGACCACGTCCCACGTGCGTCCCTTTCCCTCGAGCGGTTTGGAGGTATCCACCTTCTTCGAGGCGGCTTGCCCCCGCTCCTGCCTCTGTTCGATTCCATGCACCTGCTGGCGCAAATAATCGAACGCATCCGCTACGATAAATTCCACCCGATCCTCGAAGCCGTTCAGCTCCACATTGCGCTTCGCCGTCTCCACCGCATGCTCGGAGATGTCGAGACAGGTGACCTTCTTGGCCCCGAACTTGCACGCATGAAGGGTGAAGCTGCCGGTATGGGAGAAGCACTCGAGCACAGCAGCCCCATCCCAAAAAGGGAAGGTGACCTCCTTACCTTTGGCATTGACGGGGACCGGTCGCAGAGCTCCGTTCTCATCCGCGAGCTCTTTCAATTCGATTCCGCTGCGCCGGCCCCAGCCTCTCATGAGCGGCTCCAGCGCCGCACGGTTCTCCCGCTGATCGAAGAAGTAGCCCGTCTTCTGCCCTTCTACGATGTCCACCTCTAACAGCAGACCATTCTCACGAATCGTGACATGTCGCGGACAATCGCCGTACAATACTCCCGTCCGCTGCTCCAAGCCTTCCAGCTCACGTACCGCCACATCGCTGCGCTCATAAATGCCTTTAGGCTGCATGACTTCGATTAATGCGGAAATGATGGCATCCCTTGCCTGCTCCATGCCCAGGGTGAGAATTTGAACGACCAACACATCTTCAAATTTATCTACCGTCAAGCCCGGTAAAAAATCCGCTTCACCGTAAATCAAACGATACGATACATTCTCACCTAAGAAGCGTTCGCGATGCTCTCTACAAGCTCGAATGCGCTCCACGAAAAAGTCGTGCGACATCGCTTCTAGAGGCTCGTTCGATACGATCCGAACCGCCATCTGCGACGCCGGATTATAATATCCCGTGGCCATATATTGGCCGGCATGCGTATGTACTGCGACAAGTGCGCCGGGAGCAGGCTCCCCTTCCGTCCGGTCGATTTCGGATTGGAAAATCCAAGGGTGTCCCGCTTCCAGCCGCTTCTTGCGATTTTTTTGTAAAATAACAACTGCCATGGCTGCTCACAGCCTCCTGCCTCTACTCAATAGGATGATGTTCCTGTCGTTCCGCTGACCAAAGCTACGCCGGAGCTGGTGCCGAGTCTCGTTGCACCTGCTTCGATCATGCGCAGGGCGGTCTCGAGATCACGGATACCGCCGGAGGCCTTCACGCCTGTCGCTGCAGCAACATTCGCCCGCATAAGACGAATATCCTCTACCGTTGCACCGCCAGGCCCGAAGCCTGTAGACGTTTTGACATAATGCGCTCCCGCTTCTTCAGATAGGCGGCAAGCGGCGATCTTTTGCTCGTCGCTCAGCTGCCCCGTCTCGAAGATGACCTTTACAATGGCCTGTCCCTTCACAGCTTCCACCACAGCGCGGATATCCTCCCGAACCGCATCATGCTCCCCGGCCATCAGCCGTCCAACTTGCAGGACCATGTCGATTTCCGAAGCGCCCTGCTCTGCAGCCTTCGCCGCCTCATAAGCCTTGACGCCGCTGTCATTCGCCCCAAGCGGGAAGCCGCACACTACGCTGATTTTCACCTGCGAGCCTTTCAGGACATCCTGACAGTAAGGTACCCAGGTCCCGTTTACACACACGCTGTAAAACCCATACTGCATCGCTTCCTCACAAAGCTTCCTCACACCCTGTGCATTCGCATCCGCCTTAAGCAGCGTGTGATCAATGTAAGAAGGAAGCTGGCTCATGTTAAACGTACTCATTATCCCTTCACCTCGTAGCCTAGCGCTTGCAGCGCCTTCATAAGTACCGAATCGTTGTTGCCGTAGCCTGCGTTCATTTGCTGCTGCCAGGCATCCTGCGGCGTAAGCCATTCCACTCCGCGAATCTCCTCCACCTGTGCCTGCAGCTTCCCCCCGGTAGCTTCGACCAGGAAGTAATGAACCTCTTTATCAATCAATCCTACCCCGGAAAGAGTAAATTGATAAGTAATCGTCTCCAGCGGCTGTACGATGGAACCGGTGATTCCCGTCTCTTCTAGGATTTCCCTAAGCGCTGTCTGTTCAATCGTCTCGCCGGTTTCCATTTTGCCTTTTGGCAGTGTAATTTTCCCATAGCGGTCCTGGATCATCTGGATTTGCAGCTGTCCCTCGAATCGCCTGTACACCACGCCTCCCGCGGAGATTTCCCTCATCGGTCTCCATCCTTCCTAAGTATTTTCAGAGCCTAACAAGAGAGAAGGACTCCAGCTTCGGCGTGTGCTTCAGCATGAAATCCTCCTCTCCTTTCGTTTATACGATCGCTTTCTTTTGTACGGAGGCTGACAGCGGGGCTTCTACAAGCTCTCCCCGCACTTCGTTGACACCCGCCTCCAGGATTTTCACCCGGCATACTTGTCCAACCCGATCTTCACTGCCTTGGAAAACCGTCTGGAGGTAGTTATCGGAATACCCCATGATCAAGCCGCTGTTCGGCTGACCCTTGTATTCCCGCTCCGGAATAATCTCCAGCACCTGCCCGACGAATTTCTTGGCGTAAGCAAGCTGCATCCGCTCGGACAAATCGATCAGCTCATGAACGCGGGCATTTTTCAGTTCCTCGTCGATCTGGTCCTCCATCCGTGCTGCAGGCGTACCGGTTCGCTTCGAATAAGGGAAGACATGCATTTCCGAGAATTGCATCTGCTCCATGAAGCGATAACCGTTTCGGAACATTTCCTCCGTTTCACCGGGGAAGCCCACAATCACGTCCGTAGTAATCGCAGCACCCGGCATGATGCGGTGAATTCGCTCGATCTTGTTTCCGAATTCGGCCGTCGTGTATTTGCGTCTCATCCGCTTGAGTATGTCGTCATCCCCGGCTTGGAGCGGAATGTGAAGGTGACGGCACATTTTATCCGAACCGTTCAGCACCTCAAGCACTTCGTCGGTAATCTGGCTCGCTTCAATCGAGGAAATCCGAATCCGCTTCAGCCCGTCCACCTTATCGAGATCCCACAGCAGCCTGGCCAGGCTGTAATCCTCTATATCCTCGCCGTAGCCACCCGTATGAATGCCCGTCAGAACGATTTCCTTATACCCGGCATCCACCAGCATTCTGGCCTGTTGGAGCACGCTTTGAGGCTCTCTGCTGCGCATCAAACCGCGGGACCAAGGAATGATACAGAACGTGCAAAAGTTGTTGCAGCCCTCTTGAATCTTAAGAAATGCGCGAGTGCGGTCGGCAAAATCGGGCACATCCAGTTCCTCGAATTGCCTTGTTTTCATGATGTTGCGCACCGCGTTAATCGGTTGACGCTCGTTCTGGAGCTGCTGCACATAGGTCAAGATTTTATCCCGATCCTGCGTACCGATGACCAGATCGACCCCGGGAATCTCAAGGATTTCCGCAGGGGAGGTCTGCGCGTAACAGCCGGTGACGGCCACGATCGCTTCCGGGTTGCGGCGTACGGCCCGGCGGATCATCTGTCGGCTTTTCTTGTCTCCCGTATTGGTAACGGTGCACGTATTAATCACATACACATCGGCAGTCGATTCAAAATCCACCTGCTCATAGCCCTCTTGCTTGAACAGCTGCCAGATCGCTTCCGTGTCGTAGAAGTTCACTTTGCATCCCAAAGTATGAAATGCGATGCTTGGCATTATGCTTCTCCTCCCATCTCTCCAGCTTCATATAAAATGCACGTCAGCCCTACCATTGCGGCTGTTTCCGTACGTAGAATTCTTCGTCCGAGGCTGATCGAACGGCTTCCCGCCGCTTCCGCTGCAGCTACTTCCTGCTCCGTAAATCCGCCTTCAGGCCCTACGATCAGCAGAAGAGTCGTTTTTCCTTCTGTTTCGACAGCGTCGCTTAAAGCCTTTTTAATGGCGGCTCTCAACTCCAGCCCGCTTTCCTTCTCATAGCAAATCCAGGAGGCGTCCGCTTGCTCGGACCGCTTGAGCAGCCCCTTCCAGGACAGGGGCGATTCCACTATCGGCACCCTACTGCGGTGCGCCTGCTCCGCCGCCTCCTTGGCGATCTTCTGCCACCGCTCCACACGCTTCGCTTCCTTCTTCGCCTCAAGCTGAACAATCGTCCGCTCCGAGACAAAAGGCAGGAACCGGCTCGCACCGATCTCCGTTCCTTTCTGGATGACAAGCTCCATCTTGTCTCCCTTCGGCAAGCTCTGCGCGATCCATACTTCGACCGCCGGCTCCCCGGTCATCGGACGGTGCTCCACGATGTCTGCGGTAACGCGGTCCTTCTCCAGCAAGGTGAAGCGGACCAACGCTTCGCGGCTGATCCCGTCGCTGACAATACATTCGTCACCTGGCTCCGAGCGCAATACGCGGACCACGTGATGAGCGTCGTCGCCGGTAATCGTCACTTCCCGCTCGCCAAACTGCTGCGGATCAATAAAATAACGCTGCATGGGATTCCTCCTGCAAATAACCAACCTACATCATACACCGATTTCGTTCAAAAAACCAGTGTTTCCAGCATTTCATAGGTACAAGCTTATCAGCTAAAATATCAAACTCAGCACCGTGGAGAAGGCACGTAAAATATCGCTTTCCAGGCCGAATATCGGACCGAGCGTTACCGCGCGAAGCGGCGGTATGAAAAACAACAGCAAAATAATATAGAAAAACCATTGCTCGTACTGCTTCATTCGCAGGGCCAGCGACCTTGGGAGAACGTCCTCCAATATCCGATAGCCGTCAAGCGGAGGAAACGGCAGCAAGTTCAGGATAAACAAGAAAATATTCAAACGAATCAAATATTCGAAGAATAATTTCACCGCATCCACGATGCCCTTGCTCGACTGGTCGATCCAATGGAACTCGAAGATCATTGCATAAATCAATAAGCTGATAAAGGCCAAAACGAGATTGCTGAACGGCCCCGCAAAGGATACGGCAATCCCCATCCCTCTCGGATTTTTAAAGCGGGAGCGGTTGACGAGCACAGGCTTCGCCCAACCGATGCCGACCAGGAGGAAAAAAATCATACCCAGTACGTCCAAATGGACTCGCGGGTTTAAAGTGACCCGCCCCATGGAACGAGGTGTAGGGTCACCGAACCGGTCGGCCAGATAGGCATGGGCAAATTCATGAACGGAAAAGCTCAGCATCAGCACCAGAAACACGAACGGCAAATGCTCGAGCGGATAAGCTAAGAACGAGTTCCAATCCATAGCTTCACCGTCCTATGGCTTGACAGCCACGATGACGACCCAATCCTGGTCCTCATTATGGTGCGAAATCTTGAAGCCGGCCGCGACGAGCGCATCCTCCACGAGCTGCTGCTTGCTCTGGATGACACCGGAGACAATGTAGCGGCCGCCCGACTCAAGCACGTCATATACATCCTTAATGAACAGAAGGATGATCTCAGCAAGAATATTCGCCACGACGACCTTCACCGGCAGCTTCACGCCAAGCGCACCGGCCTGCTCTCCGCCGCTTTCGCTGTCGCGGAATACCTGCAGCAGGTCGCTCAGTCTTACCGTAATGCGGTCCGACATGCCGTTCAAACGGATATTCTCGGTCGCACTGGAAACGGCCACCGGATCGAGATCAACGGCAAGCACGTGTCTGGCGCCCAGCTTTGCAGCGGCAATGGCCAAAATACCGGAGCCTGTCCCCACATCGATGACATCCTCTCCGCCCTGAAGCTCCTGTTCCAGTGTTTTCAAGCATAGCGACGTGGTGGCATGCGTACCGGTTCCGAAAGCCATTCCGGGGTCAAGCTCAAGAATAAGCTCCTCAGGGGACGGTGTATACTCTTCCCAGGTCGGCTTAATGGTCAGGCGTTCGGTAATACGAATCGGTTTAAAATATTGCTTCCAGGCATTCGCCCAATCCTCGTCATCAACCTCTTGAAGCTCATAGGCAGGATTGCCGGTATCAATATCATACTCGGAAAGCTCATCAACCCTGACCTTCAGCTCCGAGAGGATGGACTCCATCTCCGTTCCCTCGGAGAAATATCCTTTAATGACCGCACGCCCTTCCGGAATATCGTTCAGCGGCGTTTCGTACCATTGGCCTAAGGATGTGTCCCTCTTCTTATTGAGTGTCCCGGATTCCTCTATCGACACGCCTCCGGCTCCAAGCTCGTGTATAAAGTTCGAGATCATTTCGATCGCTTCTTCTGTCGTATGTACGGTAATTTCATGCCAGCGCAATGGGTATGCCCTCCTAATCCTTCAGTCATGCTTCTTTAAGCACATAATTCCCAGTATACAATAAAGGCATACCAGATACAACGAAAGAACCCCCTCCGACCGGGAAGGGGGTATTGAAGCTTACAGGCTGCCGCCTGCGTCCTGAATCACACGAACTGCTTGCTCATACACGGATTCATCGACAGACGCCGTGAGAAGCGTGTCCTTAAGCGAATTATCTGACGGATCCGTACGGTAAAAGTTATAGTCGCCGCCCGCTGCAAGTCCGCTCGCTTCGGGAGATGCGGCCATTAGGACGCGTGCATCCTGATTCGTCGATTCGGAGCCTAAGGTCAAGTAAGGAAGTCCCGGAAAATCGCTCGTCAATGGATTGATCGTCTCGCCGACGCCGTTCCCGGGAACCTCGCCGAATTTGCTCACGGATACGCCGGTGGCGCGCAGCGCCTCCAGCTTCCTTACGGCGCGATCTGCCTCCGAGCTGGAATGAAAATATGCCATAATACTGCGTTCTGCCATTGCTCTAGCCTCCCTGCTGATTTACTGCTGCTGTCTGGCATCCGCCTGATCGCCGCGTTCAGCCGCCTCCATATCATCGGCATCCGCGAGCTCAGCGGAAAATTCCACGTCTTCGTTCTTTGCGATAGGCAATTGACGGCTTCTTTCGTTCTGCTGCTTCTTGTTCGCCATGGTTCATCTTCCTCCCATTCAATTTAATTCGGCCTATACTGCTTCTATTGTCCGCAAAACCTGCTTGAATATGCAATGTAAAAAAGACACCCAGCTCCCTCCCGGGGATGCATGAGTGTCTTCGAATGGGCTTAGTCGCCCAAAAACGCTTTTTTCATTCGTTCGAAAATCGATTGGTTTTGCTCGTGCGTGTGCTCTCCGTTCAGCTTGGAGAATTCGCGGAGCAGCTCCTTTTGCTCGTCGTTCAGATTGGTCGGCGTGACGACAACCACCTTGACATGCTGATCTCCTTGTCCGTAGCCGCGGAGTCTTGGAACTCCCTTGCCCTTCAAACGGAAATACGTATCCGTCTGTGTTCCGGCAGGGATCTTCAGCTTCACTTTTTCCGTTAAGGTAGGAATCTCGATCTCGTCGCCAAGCGCAGCCTGTGCGAAGGTCAACGGAACCTCGCAATAGATGTCATCGCCTTCCCGCTCGAAAAATTCGTGTGCCTTCACGCGAATCACGACATACAGATCCCCTGGAGGACCCCCGCGTGTTCCTGCTTCCCCTTCACCGGACACTCGGAGCTGAGCTCCGTCATCCACGCCTGCCGGAATGTTCAGGCTGATGGTGCGCTGCTTCTTCACTTTGCCCGTTCCGTGGCACGTATTACACTTATCTTTAATGATTTGGCCTTGTCCGTTACAAGCGGAACAAACGCGGCGGTTCACAATGCGGCCGAAAGCGGTGTTCTGAACGACCTCTTGCTGACCGGACCCGTGACAAACGCCGCAAGTCTCCGGCTTCGTCCCCGGCTTTGCGCCGTTGCCGTGACAAGTCTCGCACGTTTCCGTACGAGGAATAGTAATTTCCATCTTTTTGCCGAAAACCGCTTCCTTGAACTCGATCTGGAGCGTGTATTGCAGGTCGCTGCCGCGCTGCGGAGCATTCGGATTTCGTCTCCCTCCGCCCTGACCGCCGAAGAACATGTCGAACAGATCCCCGAAGCCGCCGCCGAAGTCGGCGCCGCCAAAGCCCCCGCCGCCCATGCCCTGATTCGGGTCTACGTGCCCGTATCTGTCATAGGTTGCCTTCTTCTGGTCGTCGCTCAGGACATCGTAAGCTTCCTTCGCTTCCTTGAACTTTGCTTCGGCATCAGCCGCTTTATTGACATCCGGGTGGTACTGGCGGGCCATCTTCCGATAGGCCTTCTTGATATCCTCCTGCGAGGCGTCCTTATCCAGTCCCAGCACCTCGTAATAATCGCGTTTACTCATGGTTTTTCCTTCTCACTCCCCGCCTGAAAAACATCCCCACAGCTCTGATTATAAACCGACAAACGGAAAGTCAAAGCACGGACAAGTCCGGCTTTGACTTCACTCGCTGCTCTTACTTCTTATCGTCAACGACCTCGTAGTCCGCATCCACTACGTTGTCTTTTCCTTTAGCCTGACCTTCCGGACCGCCGGCATCAGCGCCGCCCTGAGCTTGCTGCGCTTGCTCATACAGCTTCACGGAGAGTGCCTGCACCACTTGCGTCAGCTCTTCGGTAGCCTTTTGGATTTCCTCGAGGTTGTCGCCTTCGAGAGCTTTCTTTACTTTTTCCTTCGCTTCTTCGGCTTTGGCCACTTCGCCGGCATCCGCCTTATCGCCAAGATCCTTGATTGTCTTGTCAACGGAGTACACCAGCTGATCCGCCTGGTTGCGAGCTTCTACCAGCTCTTTACGCTTGCGGTCTTCTTCAGCGTGAGCTTCAGCGTCCTTCATCATTTGATCGATTTCGGCATCGCTCAAGCCGCTTGAAGAAGTAATCGTGATCTTCTGGCTCTTGCCAGTGCCCTTATCCAAAGCGGATACATTCACGATACCGTTGGCATCGATATCGAAGGTAACCTCGATTTGCGGAATGCCGCGCGGCGCCGGCGGAATATCGCCCAGAATGAAACGTCCCAGCGTTTTGTTGCCGTTTGCCATGGCGCGTTCGCCTTGAAGCACGTGAATTTCTACGCTTGGCTGATTATCCGCATACGTAGTGAACACTTGCGACTTGGTTGTAGGGATTGTCGTGTTGCGCTCGATCATTTTCGTGAACACGCCGCCAGCGGTTTCGATACCGAGGGACAGCGGAGTTACGTCGAGCAATACCACGTCTTTCACATCACCGGTAAGCACCCCGGCTTGAACCGCAGCACCGAGCGCTACAACTTCATCAGGGTTAACGCCCTTGTGAGGCTCTTTGCCGATCAGCTTCTTAACGGCTTCTTGTACGGCAGGAATCCGTGTGGAACCGCCGACAAGCACAACTTTGTCGATTTGGTTGGCCGACAGACCTGCATCGCTCAAAGCTTGGCGAGTAGGTCCCATGGTGCGCTCAACCAGGCCCGAAGACAGCTCTTCGAATTTCGCACGAGTCAGGTTGACTTCCAAGTGCTGAGGTACGCCGTCTACAACGGTAATGAACGGCAGGGAGATCGTTGTCGTCAGAACGCCGGACAATTCTTTCTTCGCCTTCTCCGCCGCATCCTTCAGACGCTGAACCGCCGCTTTGTCTTTAGCAAGGTCAACGCCGTGCTCCTTCTTGAATTCCGCAGCCAGGAAGTCGATGATCACTTGGTCGAAGTCATCGCCGCCAAGCTTGTTGTCACCGCTGGTTGCTTTTACTTCGAAGAAGCCGTCGCCGAGCTCCAGGATCGACACGTCGAACGTACCGCCCCCGAGGTCGTACACAAGAATCGTTTGATCTTCGGTTTTCTCCAGACCATAAGCAAGCGCTGCAGCCGTCGGCTCGTTTACGATACGCAATACTTCCAGACCGGCAATTTTACCTGCATCCTTAGTTGCTTGACGCTGGCTGTCGTTAAAGTAAGCCGGGACCGTAATAACGGCTTGGGTTACTGTAGTGCCAAGGTATGCTTCTGCATCAGCCTTCAGCTTCTGCAGGATCATTGCGGAAATTTCCTGCGGCGAATACTCTTTGCCGTCGATGTTTTCCTTGTGGTTCGTGCCCATGTGGCGCTTGATCGAAATGATCGTGCGGTCCGGGTTGGTGATCGCTTGACGCTTCGCCGTTTCTCCGACGATCCGCTCGCCGTCCTTCTTAAAGCCTACTACGGATGGAGTGGTGCGGTTTCCTTCCGCGTTAGGAATAACTACAGCCTCGCCGCCTTCCATAACGGCAACGCAAGAGTTCGTTGTACCTAAGTCAATACCGATTACTTTACTCATGCTATGGTAGCCTCCTTTAAATGGATCCTTCGATCTTGATTGGAATCATATGCTGCAGATTTAGTGCATTAAGAGCTAACCTTAACCATGGCCGGGCGAAGCACCTTGTCCTTGAGCATGTAACCCTTCTGGACCTCTTCTACCACGATGCCCTCCTCATGCTCCTCGGATTCCACCTGCATAATCGCTTGGTGATACTCCGGATTGAAAGGAGTCCCAACGGTCTCCATCGCCTGCAAGCCCTCGCTTGTGAGCACTTGTTCCAGTTGACGGAAAATCATATTAACGCCCTTGGCGAGCGATTCAAAGTCATTGTTATCCTTGCTGGCTGCGAGCGCGCGTTCGAAATTGTCTACCACAGGAAGCAGCTGCTCGATCAGCTTCAGGGAAGCGTACTTTGCAAATTCTTCCTTCTCCTTCTGCGTGCGTCTTCTGAAGTTATCAAAATCCGCTTGCGTACGAAGGAAGCGCTGGTAGTTCTCCTCTGCCGCTTTCTTAGCCTGCTCCAGCTCAGGATGGCCTTCGGATCCGGCTGCATCCGCTGCTTTTGTCTGTTCAGCATCAGTCTCTTCGGCAGCGTATGTAGCTTCAGCAGCTTGGTTCTCCTCAGCCTGGTGACTCTTGTTTTGCTCTTGTTCTTGTTCTTGATTCTTTTGTTCCGTATTCAATTGTGTGTCACCTCCTTATCCTAATCCGGTTTCTCATCTATTAGTGCATGGTTATACTGCCTATTCCTCTGAACGCGGGCCGCGCATTTTGATAACCGTATGAATCCGCAGCACGGCGGACGCTACCTCTCCTGCCGCTTGCAGTGCATGAAGCTTCACCAAAGCAGGATCGACCACACCATGCTCCATCATATCAATAATTGCCCCTGTATCGCAATCGACGGCCAAGCTGTCCCGTCCGGAGCTGATTTGCGCCGCTTTGACCTCCTCGACCTTCTCCAGCGGGTTGTAGCCCGCATTGACGACGATCTGCGCGAGCGGCTTCCGCAGCGCCCCCGCTACGGCGGCGAAGCCGAAGCCCTCCATGCCCTGCACCGTCTCGCGCCGACGCTCGACTTCGTGCGCAGCGGCCATTTCGGCGGCCCCGCCGCCGGGCAACACCCCGCCGCGCAGCGCAGCCTGCACGCTCGAAGCCGCGTCGCGCGCGATGCGCAGGCGCTCGCCGACAATCTCGCTCGTGCTGGCGCCCACGACGATCGTCACCTGCGCCCGGCCCTTGCCTTCGGCCAGGCGGACGCATTCGAGCCGCTCGTCGTAGCCGACGTGCCCGGCGGTGCCGATCGAGCCTGCGAGCTCCGCCGCAGGCTTCAGCAGCCCGCTGCGGCGGATCGGCCGCGCGCCCGTGTATTCGGCTAAGCGCCGGAGCTCCGCCCGAGGCAGCCGCTGCACGACCATGATGCCATGGTCGGTGCAGAACTGCTCCGCCTCGGGGTCGACGCCGCGCTCTGCCGCGATAAAGCCCACGCGAAGCTCGAGGAGCTTCCCAAGCGTAGCCCGGAACTGCTCGCGAAGCTGCGTCTGCCGGCGGAAGCCCGCTTCAGTCATGAGCGCTTCCTCATCGACCGATTCCGGCTCGAACGCATCCTGAAGCAGCAGCACCTGCGCCGCGGCCGGCGGAAAGTCAAGCTGGGCGTTGACCGGCTTCTTCTGAAGCAGCAAGCCGGGCCATACCTCGCTCCGGCCTTTACCGCTGGACATAACGACCTCCGCGAAGCGGAAATGCTCCTCCAGCAGCCTTGCCGTTCCCAGTCGCTTGGCTCCTTCCAGGACGAGACCGGCCAGATCCGCATGCTCTCTCCCGGCGATATAGGCGATTCGGTACAGCAGCGGATCCTCCAGACCTTCAATCGGTCTGCTGCGCTTCTGCAAGCTCTGCAGCGCCGTATCGATGCCCTCCTGCACCCCTCTCACGACTTTGGCGACGGGAACGCCTCGAGTCACCTGGGCGACGCCTTCCGCGACCAAGGCTCCGGCCAAAACCGTTGCCGTAGTGGTGCCGTCCCCCACTTGCTCCTGCTGCGATCTCGCCACCTGGATGAGAAGGCGGGCGGCCGGGTGGTTGACCTCCATTTTGTCCAAAATGGTCACGCCATCGTTGGTGATAATGACTTCGCCGAGCGCGCCTACGAGCATGGTGTCGAGGCCCTTGGGCCCGAGCGTCCCCTCAACGGCAGAGCAAATCGCACGAATCGCCGTTGCGTTATTGCGCAGTGTGCCGTAAGCGTCCTCCGCCTCCGGACCGTTCGATTTCAATTGACTCATTTGTACCATCGCTCCATCGCCACGGTCAAATCCTTCGTAAAGTGCTCCAGCAGCTTGATGACCTTAGCATAATCCATCCGTGTCGGCCCGAGGATCCCTATCGTCCCCAGCGGCTGACCGTCAACCGAATACGAAGCGGTAATCAAGCTGCAATCGTTAATGGCTTCAAGCTCGTTTTCGCTGCCGATGCGAACCTGGATACCCGAGCCGGTCTCGTTGACCCCGGAGAACAGCCTTACGATCTTCGGCGTTTCGGAGAGTAGATCGAGGATGGTCTTCACCTTATCCACGTCCTTGAACTCCGGCTGCGTCAGCATGTTCGTCGTGCCGCCCAAGTAAATGCGTTCCTCTTCTCCGCGATCCATCACGCCATTCAGCATCATGAGCAATTCTTCATAGCCGGAGACGTAGCTTCGCATTTCTTCGGCAATTTCCGTGTACAGGCTCGATTTAAAATGAAGCAACGGCACATTCTTCATTCGGGCATTGAGAATGTTGACGAATTTCTCGATCTCGGACATCTGAATGCCTTCCGGTATCGTCACCGTCTTGTTCTCCACTTGCCCGGTGTTGGTTACAATAATGGCAACAGCCGTACGGTCTGTGAGCGGTACGATCTGCAGGTGCTTCAGCGTCGTTCCGAACACCTCGGGACCGAGAACGATCGATGTATAATTGGTCAGGCTGGAGAGCATCATCGCGGTTTGCTGCACGACACGCTCCATCTCCTGCATTTTCTCTGCAAAAAATTGCTTGAGCAGATCCACCTCATGATTCGGCAGATGGCCGTAGGTCAAGAGATGATCGACATAATAACGGTATCCTTTATGGGATGGAATTCGGCCTGCCGACGTATGCGGCTGCTCGAGGTAGCCCATCTCCTCCAGATCGGACATCTCGTTACGGATTGTGGCGGGACTAAACCCAACATTGCCGCGCTTCGAAATGCTGCGCGAGCCGACAGGCTCTGCTGAACGGATATAATCATCTACGATGGCACTGAGAATCTGGCGCTGACGATCGGTTAACAATGCAGTTCCACCTCCGCGAGTTTTATTGGTTGTGTCGGTTGGCAACGGTTCAGTGCTAGTTGCCTCCGGCCGCTCTTGAGATTAGGTTCCATGAACTTACCTGTCGGTAAGAACCTAATCTCAAAGGCGGCACGTAAACTCTCTGGCAACTACACTGACCTGCGCCAAATACACGAACCAAGAAAAGGAGGATTCCACCTCCATAAAAGACAAGGCATGCTCGATTGCCTATGGCACCGAGCCGGCAGAAGGAAATAACGGACTTTCGAGCCCTTATTAGACTCGAATGTACCATGACGAACGGAATAACAGTTTCTTAGGGTGTTATTCTGGGGAAACCTCCTCAAAAATCACCCATATGCACTTGTATAGCCAAAATAAGGCTTTTAAAATCTCTTATTTACTATATAACACAAAATAAGCAAGGAATAAGACCCTAAAAAGCTCTTATTCACTATTCACTTCAGTGAACGTCACTCCCGGGTCTCTGGCCCGCATCGTTAGCACTCCACTTAGATGAGTGCTAACCTAAAATAAAAATAACAGACCCGAAGGTCTGTGTCAAGTCAATCGAGCCGTTTCAGAACGGCGATTTCGTCGCAGCAATGCTGCTTTTTACAGTGGATGCAATCGCGCCAAACCTTTTCCGGGAAGATCTCCTTCTGCACGACGGTGAAGCCGTTCCGTTCGAAGAAAGCCACTTCATATGTAAGCGCCATGACCTTCGGAATTTGCTGCTCCCGCGCTTCCTCCACGAGGAAGTTGACCAGCGCTTTGCCGATGCCCTGACCCTTGTGTCCTTCCGTTACGCCAAGCGATCGAATCTCGACCAGATCCTGTCCGAGCCTGGTCAAGGCACCGCAGCCGACCAGCTCCTGCTCTATTTCAGCTACCACAAAGGTCTCGATCTGCTCAAGCAGCGTTTCCCGTGACCGCGGCAGCATAATGCCTTGCTCGGCATAGCCCTGAATAATATTGTATAAAGTATCCACATCCTGCTGATTTGCTCTTCTGCAGGTGACCGTCGCTTGCATAGCGGATCCCACCCATCAAGTATAATACAAATACATATGAATAAATATACAACATTACGCATAAAAAATTCAATCATTATTTTTGCTCGACAGCACCTAAAAATTCGCCGAACACTTCGTTTCCAAGCCAGATTCCCTGCTCACTCAATCGATACCCGTTTTCGGTCGCTACCAGAAGTCGTTTTTCCTGTAATCGGTCCAATACCGACCCGAACACTACCTCCGGCAGGCGCCCGAATTGAGCGGCAAAATCCGAGCTCTTCACGCCGCGAAGCAGCCGGAGGCCGACCATCATAAAATCCTCCATCGCTTCTTCCTCGGACACTTCATTGCACTCGAGCTGAGGCAAACGTTCCTTCGTCGCGTCGATGTACGGCTGTACACCCTTAATGTTGACATGGCGTCTTCCGTAGGTGTAGCCATGCGCTCCGGCACCGATGCCATAGTAGCTCTGGTTGCGCCAGTACATGCTGTTGTGTCGGCTCTCATAGCCGGGCTTTGCAAAATTGCTGATCTCATACTGCTCGTAGCCCGCCTCCCGCAGCGTTTCCATAATGAGCTGGAACATCTTTTGCTCCTCTTCCTCCTCCGGAAGCGGCAGCTGGCCCCGTTCGTATAACGCGTGGAACAGCGTATTTTCCTCTACCTTCAGGCTGTAAATGGAGTAGTGCTTCAAATCGAACGCCAGCGCTTCCTTCAGCGTGGAGCGCATGACCTCCGCCGTCTGCTTCGGCAGGCCGAACATCAAGTCGATCGACATGTTCGTAAAGCCGATCTTCGCCGCATTTTCCAGACTCCGATACACATCGTCGGTATTATGAATCCGTCCGATCTCTTCCAATAGCTTGTTATCGAAGGATTGTACCCCAAAGCTGATGCGGTTTACGCCGCCTTCCTTCATCGCCTGAAGCTTTTCCAGATCCGTTGTCCCCGGATTCGCCTCCATGCTGAACTCCAGGTCGCCCGACCACTGCGGAAAGTAGCTTTTCACCCGGCGCAGGAAGCTCTCCATCTGATCCGGCAGCAATACCGTCGGAGTTCCCCCGCCGACAAAAATCGTTTCGATCTCCCCTGGCGGCACCGCCCGAACGGTACGCTCCATTTCCCGCTCCAGCGCATCCAGGTAATCCATAACCGGCTGCCCCTTCAGCACATAGGAATTGAAGTCGCAATAGTGGCATTTATTTGTGCAAAACGGAATATGCAGATAAACCGCTTTCGGTGTTTGATGACGCTGCATCATGACTTACACACATCCTTTACTATAATCACGAGAAACCCGATTGGTGCCTTTCTCTTTATATCGGCATCCCGAATCCCGCATGGAAGTGGAAAAAGCAGGTGCTCCCCTTCCGCAAGACTTCGCGTGCAAAAGGATTCCGGCAGCACCTGCTTCTCTATTTACATGTTCTATTCGTCGATTTTCAGAACGGCCATGAACGCTTCCTGCGGAACCTCCACGCTGCCGACCTGCTTCATGCGCTTCTTCCCTTCCTTCTGCTTCTCAAGAAGCTTCCGTTTCCGGGAAATATCGCCGCCGTAACATTTGGCAAGTACGTTCTTGCGCATGGCCTTGACGGTTTCGCGCGCAATAACCTTCTGCCCGATCGCCGCTTGGATCGGCACCTCGAACATTTGGCGGGGAATCAGCTCGCGGAGCTTCTCGCAAATAATGCGTCCGCGATTGTAGGCACGATCCCGGTGCACAATGAACGATAAGGCGTCTACCTGCTCGTTGTTCAGCAGAATGTCCATTTTGACAAGATTGGACTGCTTGTAACCCGTCAGCTCGTAGTCAAAGGAAGCATAGCCCTTCGTACCCGACTTCAACTGGTCGAAGAAATCATACACGATTTCAGACAGCGGGATTTCGTAGGTGAGCGTGACACGTGTCGTGTCCAGGTACTCCATGTTCACATACTCTCCGCGTTTGTTCTGGCACAGCTCCATGATGGTGCCTACGTAGTCGTTCGGAACGATAATGGAGGCCTTCACATAAGGCTCCTCTACGAACTCGATCTTGCCCGGCTCCGGGAACAAGGACGGATTCTCAATGCTGAGCACCGTACCGTTCGTCTGGGTCACACGGAACACCACGCTCGGTGCCGTCGTAATCAGCGGAATATTGAATTCACGCTCGATACGCTCCTGGATGACGTCCATGTGCAGGAGACCGAGGAAGCCGCATCGGAAGCCAAAGCCTAGCGCCGTCGACGTTTCCGGCTCGAAGGAGAGCGAGGCGTCGTTCAGCTGCAGCTTCTCAAGCGCTTCACGCAGATCGTTGTAATCGCTGGTTTCGATCGGATATAGTCCGCAGAATACCATCGGATTGATCTTCCGGTAACCCGGCAGCGGCTCCGCTGTAGGATTCTTCGCATCGGTAACCGTATCCCCGACACGTGTGTCGCCGACGTTCTTAATCCCCGCCACGATGAAGCCTACGTCGCCGATTTCCAAGGAATCCACGATACTCATGCGCGGCTTGAAAGCACCGACTTCAATAACCTCAAAGTCTTTGTCCGTCGCCATGAACTTGATTTTGGAGCCAGCCTTGATCGATCCGTCCACAACCCGCACATATACGATAACCCCTTTATAAGGATCGTAATGCGAGTCGAAAATGAGGGCCTTCAGCGGCTTGTCCGAGGCTCCGGTCGGAGCCGGAACCTTCTGGACAACCTGTTCCAGAATCTCTTTAATTCCGATACCCGCCTTCGCGGAAGCAAGCACGGCGTCGCTGGCGTCCAGTCCGATCACATCCTCGACCTCCTGCTTCACCCGTTCTGGGTCTGCGCTGGGAAGATCGATCTTGTTAATGACGGGCAAAATTTCAAGGTTGTTATCGAGCGCCAAGTACACGTTTGCAAGCGTCTGCGCCTCAATCCCCTGCGCCGCATCGACAACCAGCAAAGCGCCTTCACAAGCGGCCAGGCTTCGGGATACCTCGTAAGTGAAGTCGACGTGTCCCGGGGTATCGATCAGATTCAAAATATATTCTTCGCCGTCATCGGCTTTATAGTTCAAACGTACAGCCTGCAGCTTAATTGTGATGCCGCGTTCCCGCTCCAGATCCATCTGGTCGAGCACCTGTTCCTGCATCTCCCGTGAGGTCAATGCCCCGGTATACTCAAGAATGCGGTCCGCCAGCGTTGATTTCCCGTGGTCAATATGAGCAATAATACAAAAATTTCTGATCTTCTTCTGTCTTGCTTGGATATCCATGTCGGCAAACCTCACTAACCTGCAAATTGTCAATACTTTTCATTATAGCAGTTGTGAGGTTCCTCATCAATGGATACCCGACCCACACATTAACTAAGCACCGCCTCGAACAGCTTGATAAAGGCACGAATACCGTTATAGGCCATAATTTGCAGTAAATCTCCCGTCTTATTACCGATCCGGTTTACTCCCGTGTCTACCTCGAGCTCCGTACGCTCTTGGGGCTTGGACGCAGCCGCGGGCGGACTGCCGGCCGTCTTCGCAGGCGCCGCTGCTTTGGCCCCTGCGGCAGGTGCGGCGCTGTACGCTTTCGCTTCTGCAGCAGCAGGGGACTTGCCCCCGCTGCCGGATGCGGCGCTCACAGTAGACCCTTGAATCCGCTCGGTCCCTTTTGTCGCCATATCTACGCCGAAGAAGACGCAGAAGGCCAGACCGATCGCGAGCAAAAGCATTTTCATCCAGCTTCCCTTCCCCATAACGCTTATCTCCCTTTCCTCAGCTTTGTGTTTTAGTTTCTTTATTGTCCGCCGGCGCGTTTACTTTCTCTACATTGTTGATCACTTCCGCGATGGCCACTGCCAGCGCGTCCGCCGTCCGGTAGCATTCCTCGAAGCTGTTGTCGACGCCGCCGACTTCAATCAGCAGGCTGTTCGGCGAAAAGTTTTGATTATACACGCCGTTCCCGTCCACGGATTTCGCATGAATCCCCTTGGATATGCCGGGGAATTTCTGCTCAAGAGCCTGATGGACCTGCTCCGCCAGCTCGTAGTTTTGCTTCCAGTTCGGATTTTTCCCTCCGATAATGAAGAACACCTGCGCATAGTCCTGCCCGTTAATCTTGACCGTGGTCCGGTCGCGCCGCTGCGAATCTCTATGAATATCGAAGTAGTATTTCAGATCAGGATGCCCTGCCGATGCTTCTTGAAGTGTTTTTAAAGAATATTTGTAGGACAAGTGGTATTTGAAATCCTTCTCGCTCGCGGGATAATTTTTGTTGGAGTGAACCGCCCCAATGCCTTCCTTCTCCAGCATCATGGCTAGTCGGAGTCCGACATTCGTAATGTTGGTTTTGGCGTCGTATGCCAGATCCGGATCCTTCACTCCCGGTAGCTCAGGCAAATAGGATTCCTGATTGTGAGATTGATAGATAAAGGCTACATTCTTTCCGGCCGTCTTGGGCGGCTGGGCTGACGGCTGCGGCTGCGGCTGAGCCTGCGGGTCCGAAGGGGCAGGCTGCTGACTCAGCTCAGTTATATCACCCGGCTTGCCGGTCGTGTCCAGCTGCTGCTTCGGATCATAATCCGCGGGAGAATCATAGTTTGGATTCGATTTGAGAGGGACCGAGCGATCCTGCGATAAGACGGGCATCTCTCTTGAGATCAGCGTCTTCGGATCATTCGGGTTAATGTCCGTCATCATCGCAAAGAGAAAGCTGGAAACGTTTGACTGTGAAAAAGTGAAGCTTTTCCGGTCGGCTTGCAGGTGCGGCATCTCCATCCCCATCATATCCATGAAGAAGCGGCTTGATACCGAGGCCGCCAGCCCCTTCATCGATGCGGATGGCGTCGTGTCCGTCATGCGGGACTGCACATATCCTAGCAAGCCTAACGCTATGAAAAACAGCAAGCATCCTGTCATAAGCATCATAACGGCACGAGTGTAAACACCGGCTTCTTGTCCGATTTTGCGATATTTGCTTAGATTAACCGTTACCGCTGGCCATTTCATGTAGGAACTACCTCCTTAAAGCGTATCTACTAACAACTCTATGAGCGGCTAATAGGAGATAGAACCGGGAATCTCATAAATTTCTCTACGATCTAGTAAACTAGGAACATTCGGCGGCGCCTTGCCGTCTCGCAAATAAGCGTGCACACCGGGGTATGCACGCTTTCCGAGCTTAATGAGTATAGGCCGCTACGTTGTTTACATCCACTGCTTGATGCAGCGCAGCGTTCAAACCGCTGGCAATAATGTTCGCGATATCTTCGATAAATTGGTCGATTTCCTTTGGCGTTACCAGCAGATCATGCCCCAGAGGATCGAGAACCTCCTTCACCAGCTGCAGCCGCTCATTCTCCTGCATGGAATCGAGCAATCCTAGGATCTGACCCGTGTTTGCCGTCTGCTGACTGAAATGGCGGTGCATCAGGTCAAACGCCGTGTTCACGATCGTTGAAGCATAAACGACCGTCGGAACGCCGATTGCGATACAAGGAACGCCCAGCGTTTCCAGTGTCAGCCCCTTGCGTTTATTCCCGATGCCGGAACCCGGATGAATTCCCGTATCTGCGATTTGGATGGTCGTATTCACTCTTTCGAGCGAACGGGAGGCCAATGCGTCGATGGCTATGACCAAATCCGGCTGGGACTTATCCACGATCCCCTGCACAATTTCACTTGTCTCAATCCCTGTCGTGCCAAGCACACCGGGGGCAACCGCACTTACCGGACGATAGCCGGGACTTACCTGACCAGGCATCAGCTCAAAGAAATGACGGGTCACCATCACGTTCTCCACCACCATTGGTCCCAGCGCATCCGGCGTCACGTTCCAATTACCGAGACCGATGATCAGCACCTTGGCGTTCGGACCGATATTCAGCTTCTGCAGGAATTGCTCGAACTGCTGGGCGAATACGGTAGCCACCCGGTCCTGCAAGGCCGTGTCCTTACGGCGAAGCGCCGGTACTTCAAGCGTAATGTAGTGGCCCGGGAGCTTGCCGAGTGCCCTGGAACCCTCTTGTGAATGAATATCAATGACGCTGACTTTAATGCCCTCATCTTCAAAATGGCTTGTATTGACACCCGGGATTTCCGGTCCGGAAGCAGCCGAGGCTAGATCGCGCGCTTCGAGTGCAAGATCGGTATAGGCCGAATAACGGCTTAAATCCATGCTCATGAAGGAATAGACCCCTTTCCGATTCGTTCTGCGCCTATATTGTGTGACAAAGCAGAGGCGCTTATACAAAGTTTTGGCAGACAAGCCTTGACGGCTCTATTGCAATTTGGATTATGCCATGGTAGAATATCTAGAGTTGTCAGAATGAACCGTAGGGTTTTCCTGCAAGTTGTAGTAGGAGGTGAACGTCATGCCAAACATCAAATCCGCAATTAAGCGTGTGAAAGTGAGTGAAAAGCGCCGTCTGCGCAATGCATCTCACAAATCCGCTCTCCGTACGGCTGTTAAGAACTTCGAAACAGCTGCTGCAGGTGAGAACGTAGCTACTGCTAAGGAAGCTTTGATCACTGCCAGCCGCAAGCTGGACAAAGCAGTGACCAAAGGTTTGATCCATAAAAATGCAGCTGCTCGCAAAAAGTCCCGTTTAGCGAAGAGACTCAACGCGATCTCCGCACAAGCGTAAGACAATGAAGCAGATAAAAGACCATGTTTCCGGCACACCCGGATGCATGGTCTTTTTATTTGGCTATTTAGGCAATCAGCTTTAGCAGGAACATTTCGAGTCCAAGCACCTTATCGATTTTGCCGCTTTTCATCTGGTAGTCCAGCTCCCCCAGCTGCCTAAGAATACCGGCCAACCTTTTCATCTCGAACCGGTTCGCTTGTCCCGCGGCTATCTTTACTGCATAGGGATGCAGCCCGAGCTGAGCAGCCATTTGCTGCTGAGAGTAACCCTGCTGCGATAAATCCTTTACTTGAAACATGATGCGAAACTGCCTTGCGATGAGCGCTACGATCTTGATCGGCTCTTCCTTGCGGCGGAGCAGCTCATTCAGCATCGTAAACGCTTGATCCAGCTTCAATTGAACAATGTGCTCGATCAGCAGGAAAATATTTTGTTCGGTGGTACGGGTTACGAGCTGCTCCAGGTCGGCAGACGTCAGCGTCCCCCCTTGTCCTACATAGAGTGCACACTTCTCAATTTCCTTCTGCAGCGTTTGAAGCCCTGTTCCCGAATAAGAAATCAACTGTTCACTGACCCCCGGTGCCATTCGAAAACCCGCCTTCTCCGCTTCCGCCTGAACCCATTGAGTCAGCTCATCAGAGGATAACACCGAGCAAGGAACCAGCGCATCCGCTTCCTTTAACGACTTCACAATCTTCTTCCGCTCGTCCAGCTTATCGGCAGGAACCGTAAAGACGAGAACGGAAAAATCCGCGGGGGAGCTAAGATAGGCGGTAAGCTTGTCCAGCTTATGCTCTACCTTCCCGCCTTCCTTAGCACCGGTGAGGAAGAGGGCATTCGAGGCAACGACCACCTTGCGCTCTACCATAAACGGCAGTGTCTCCGCCTCCTCGATCACGACCTCCACGGGTGTCTCCGAAAGATCGTACTTCGATACGGCGAAGGTCCTCTGATCCGGAGCAATCAGCTTCTCTACCAGCTTATCTATCAGCTCTTGTATCAAGTAGAATTCGTTGCCGTAGCAAACATATACCGGAGCAAAGCTCCCCTTCTGAATGTGCCTTATCGCGGTCTTGTAATCCATAACCTCATCCACCCTTATTTACGCTATTCCCCATCATACCAACAACAAAGGGATTACGTCAAAGCCCTGCGAGCTTTGAGCGTAATCCCTTTGCCCGAACCCCATCTATATAAACACCGGAGGGCAGGCTCTAGAAACCTTCCCGTTCTGGTGGTCATACAAGACGTGAATCGAGTGCGATGAACTTAGTATACTATACGCAGCCGCAGAGCAATGTGTGCAGCTTCTTCCATCATTTCATGGGGTCTTCAGCTTCTCTTCCTTAAGCTCCTTTACCCGAATGGTATACGTTTCCTTCGTTTGCTCGGACACCTTTACTTCATAAGTAAACACAAGCTCGGGAGACCATCCGATGAGGGTGACCTGCTCCGGCTTCCACTGGTAGCTGGAGGTGAAGACCGCCTTCTGCTGCGCATTGTCACGGATGACGACATGCCCCTCCGCATTGAGGGAAGCCGTATATTCATTCCCGGCGGACGTGCTTTCCTTCATACCGCTCTGATCCTGAACGGAAGGATGTGCGAAGGAAGCCATCGGCGGTAATGCCGCAATACCATACTGCTCACCCGGAGTTTGCCGGAAATTGCCCATACTGCCTTCCGGGGCTGATTCCGTACCGGGAGATCCCATCTTGCCCATCAATGTGCGCTCCGGCTCCGGAGCGGCTGTTGCTGCCGGCGATTGAACAGGCTCTTGACTGCCGTCAGGCGGAACGACTTGCTTCTTCAATGCCATCGAATCACCAGGAGCCGTTTCAGTCGCTTTTGCGTCCGCAGCGGCTTCAGGTTCTTCCTGCTTCGGGGAAGGAGTCGGTGCGGGCGCAGCGTTTGAAGGGTTGATCTTCTCCGACTGCGGCGGTGCGGCCGGAGCCTTATCCTTCGGGGCTTCGTCCTGCATCGTCGGCACCTGCTTGGATTGCGGAGCATCGGACTTCATATCGTTCGCAGCTGCGGGGGCAGCCCCTCGAGCCATCGGGGCCGCCGTCGACGCTTGCGGTGCAGCCCCGTTAACCTCCGGCTTGGCCGAATTGGACGTAGATGCCGCTTTATCCGCACTTCCGGCGCTGATGGAAAGCAGCACTTCCGCCTTCTGATCGTTAGAAGACAATTGCTGCTGACTGAATACGAAAAATCCAAGCACTAATCCTGCAGCGACAACGCCGCCGGCAACGGGAAGCGAGACCCACTCGCGCATCCGCTGGCGCCAAGCCGGTATGTGCCGGCGCTTCGCAGGTTCAGCGGTTTCGACCGCTCCGGACACCTCACCGGCATCAATCAGCTGAAGTCTTGGCATGATCGAATCAACAAGACTGACGGGCGGCGTCACCTTCGGCAAGCTTTCCAATTCCTGCGAAAGGTTGACTAAACGTTCAAACAGTTCGGAACAAGCCGCGCACCCCTGAACGTGCAGGAGCATTCGGCGATATTCGGTTTCATCGAGATCCTGATCGAGGTATCTCTGCATGAGTTCGATCACCTCTTGACACATCATCCCCGTACACTACCTTTCTGAACGATTCTCATATCCACTCTGCTTCCGGTCATCCTTGGAACACGTCCGTACCGGTCTTTTTGTAATCCCGCAGAATCGTTTGCAGCTGCTGCCTGGCCCGGAATAAATACGATTTGACCGTATTGATCGGCAAGTCCAGCGATTCGGCGATCTCGTTATACGAGAAGTCCTGTAAATATCTAAGAACGACGACCGAGCGGTGATGCGCCGGAAGCTGGTCTATCGCCTCTCGAATATCTTTGGCAATATAAGCGGACATAACTTCATCTTCAACGGTTTTGTGCGCGGTAAAGCTCATATCGTGCTCATCGATCGAAACCGTGGGCTTGGAACGCCGGAACTTGTCGATACACAAATTCGTTACGATCCGCTGCACCCACGTTTTGAATTGAGCCTTTTCCTCATAGGAATTAATTTTCGTATATATCCGGATTAACGCTTCCTGTGCGGCGTCCATCGCATCCTGCTCATTGCCCAGAATGTAATAAGCGGTTCGATAAACGTGAGTCTCGATTTCGCGCAGTAGGGTTATTAGAGCGTCGCGATCGCCCGATTGGGCAGCCTTGATGAGTTCTGGCGCTACCACTGGGATCCCCCTCTCTTGCAACCTTACAGACGAAGTGTCCTGACCAAAGGTTGCAGTGACATAGGCTCTTTTTAGCATATCAAAATATGTACTCTAGGTACATACATAGCATTTATTCGTAGAAATGCCAACAATTAACGACTTTTACGGCTCTGCCTGCTTTCAGACGGCTTTATTTCCGATACGGCAATACCTAGCAAAATGGTTGCAATACCGATCCATTGCAGCGGCCCCGACGCCTCTCCCAATAAAAGGGCGGAACACAGAATGACGACGGGAAGCTCAATCGCCCCGAGTACGGAGGACAGTCCCGTATCCAGCTTCGGCGCTCCTTTGGCATACAGAAAAGTAGGAAGCACCATGCCAAATACGCTGAGCAGCAATCCCCATAACCAAAGCCCTTGCTGAAGCGATCCGTTCCATAGGAACTGAGGCGGATAGATGACCGCTACGAAAATGGACGCGCCCGTGATCATCCAGGCACTTCGCTGCAGCGCGGGAAGCTCCGTTTCCAGCCGTCCGCTGAAATAAATAAAGAACGTATAGCTCGCCGCGGACAGCAAGCCGAGTATCAACCCGAGGGTGTCAAGCTGAGCCAGGCTTTCATACGAAAATCCGGTTGCAAGCAGCGTTCCGCCCAAGATCAGCAGCACGGCCCAGCCTTGATTCCGGCCCGGCCTTTTGCCTTGAAGCAGCCAGTCCAGCAGCAGGCCCATCCATGTAAATTGAAACAGCAATAAAACGGCGATCGATGCATCCAGCATTTGCAAGGAATAATAATAGAACACACCGGTCATTCCGGTGAAGGAGCCCCCAGCCAGCAGCTTCAGAATCGAGCTTTTGGTTACCTTGCGAAAAGACCCCGTTGTATAGCAAAGGATCCAAAGCATCGCGGCCCCAAACATTACTTGACTGCCCGTAACCTCCGACGCGGAGAACCCGGCAGCATATCCCAGCTTCACGATACTGGATAAAATTCCATACGAAGCAGCGCCAAAAAGCACATAAATACTTGCTTTCCATTTGGTGCTCATCATGCGCACCTTTCTTTCTAAAAGTTACCCTCGCCCACCCGCCTAGCCCCCAATCCTCGGAAGCCCGCAACTTATAAATTTAACAGAGATGGCTATAAGAGACAAGAGGAAACGGACCCATTGTTGGGTAAAATTTCCTTGTACCAAAAAAAGCCCCGATCCCCCTCTTGACGGACAGGGACTATGGTAATTGGTAGATCACCTTAGTGAGCCGGGAAAAAGGCCATTTGCAAAATAAAGATAATGCCGAACGCATAAAGCATCGGATGAACCTCTTTGCCTTTGCCGCTCACGAGCTTCATCAGCGGATAGGTAATAAAGCCGATGGCGATCCCTGTAGCGATGCTGGAAGTGAGCGGCATCGTCAGCAGAATGGCGAAGGCGGGAAACGCCTCGTCAAACTCCTTCCATTGAATGCGTGCCAGCCCCTCCATCATGAAGCAACCGACAATGATCAAGGTAGGTGCCGTGATTGCCGAAAGGGAGGAAATCGCGGAGATGGCCGGCGAGAAAAACATCGAGATTGCAAACAGCATCGCCACCACAACAGCGGTCAAGCCGGTTCTCCCCCCTGCGGCTACGCCGGCAGACGACTCAATGTAAGCGCTGGATGGGCTTGTCCCGAACGCAGCCCCTACCGTTGTTGCAGCCGCATCCGCCATCAATGCGGAGCGGACCCGCGGGAAGTCTCCGTTCTTGGCTAAGCCGGCCTGCTCCGCAACGCCGATCATCGTTCCCGTCGTATCGAATATCGTCACCAGCAAAAAGGCAAAAACAACCGTGTACAGACTATGGCTGAACACTACGCCAAGGTCCATATCGAACAGCACCGGAGCCGGCGGCATGGAAACGACGCCTTCGAAATTCAGCAGATTCATGAAATATCCGACGATGGCGGTGACGACCATCCCAATAAAGAGTGCTCCGCTAACTCGCTTGGCCATCAGCACTAACGTTAGAAACAAGCCGATTAAGGTGAGCACCGTGGCAGGCTTATGCAGATCTCCGAATGCGACCATCGTCGCTTCGCTGGGAACGACGATGCCGGACATTTTCAGCCCGATAAAGGCAATGAACAATCCGATCCCGGAAGTAATCCCGTACTTCAGCGAATTGGGGATGGCTCTCAGAAGTGCGGCCCGGAAGGAGCTCAGACTTAAGAGTACAAATAGAATACCGGCAAGAAATACCGTGCCGAAAACAACTTGATAGCTGAGCCCCTGCGAGCCTACCACACTGGCAAAGTAAGCGTTCATCCCCATCCCTGGCGCAATGGCAATCGGGTATTTGGCCAGCAGCCCCATGATCAGGGTGCCTATGACAGCCGAAATGATCGTAGCCATGAAAACTTGTTCGAAAGGAACACCGGCTGAGGAGAGAATGGCCGGATTTACGATAATGATATAAACCATGGTTAAGAAAGTGGTGATGCCTGCGATAAGCTCCGTTTTTACCGTAGTTCCGTGCTGCTGCAGCTTGAAAAATCGTTCCATAGTCCGCCTCCGCAATATTCTTAGGTGAAAAACAAAAAATCCCGGCTCCAGCGGACACGAGGTGCCGCTTTCGTAGCCAGGAATTACGGTTCCTTGTAGATACCCTTACCCGATTGTAAGGTTATACGAAAGTTTGATTTTGGATTATCATGTTTTCCCCTTTCGTATAATAGACAGATTTCGGTTCGATGTCAATGTGTATAGCTTATATTATTCGGATTTTGTTGATGATTATTTATCTATCCTACACGCGCTGAGCGAATATTCGCGAAAAAGCGAACATTTATTGTATTGCGAATTACGAAAGCTCAGCTACATCTGCTTCCGCCGCCTTGGCCAAATCCGCACCGGACATAAAAATTTGCAGTCCTCGGCGTCCCGCGCTTATGCTAACCGGATTCAAGGAAAGCGCCGTGTCATCAAGGTATAACGGATACTTTTTCTTCATTCCCAAGGGCGATACGCCCCCGCGAATATATCCGGTAAGCTGCTGCAGCTCCTTCACCTGAACCATCTCCACCTTCTTATTCCCCGACAAAGAGGCCAATCTTCTCGCATTCAGCTCCCGGTCTCCCGGAAGACAGGCTACCAGGATGCCAGTTTTATCCCCTCGTAAAACCAAGGTCTTGAAAATTTGGCTGCTATTAATGCCTACCTTGCTTGCGACAGTTAATGCGTCCAGCTGCTCCTCATCCCATTCATACTCATGGAGCGTATAATGAATTCCCGCTGCGTCCAGCATACGGCAGGCATTCGTTTTCGAAGACATATCGTACACGTTCCTTCCGGCATATCATAATGTGATTACCTACCATTATAAACGAAATTCACGTTAAGGAGCACCCGCCAGCTTCGTACGGACTTCGATCTTGCCTTCGCGGACTCTCATCTGAATTTCCCCCTGCCGATCGGTACGGAAAAGACTTGCCCCGGAGGTCGCCAGCCTCTCCACGACAAGAGCATTCGGATGTCCGTAGAGGTTATTAACGCCTGCGGAAATCACAGCGTTACGCGGCTGTAACACCTTCAGCCAGTCGTCCGAAGTAGAGCTTTTACTCCCGTGATGAGCTACTTTCAGTACATCCAAATTTTCCGTCAAGATGCTGCTGATTCCGGACCAGCGCTCAAGGACCTGTTTCTCCGCAGCAGCATCCATATCGCCTGTAAACAGCCATCGCGTTCGGTCCATTTCCATGAGAAACACCAAGGAGCTTTCATTTTGTTCCTTTTCGATACGTATGGCTTCCGATTCGCCCGCCTCCGTCCCAAGGGGATGAAGGAACATCAGCTTCGTCAGCTCATCGGCCTCCAATCGGTCCCCGGCTTGCGCCGAGATCAGCTGCGTTCCTTTAGCCAGCGCCGTTTCGAACAGCTTTTCCACCGCATCCGTCGGTTTTAACGTACCGTTAAATATTAGGCGGCTGACCGGAATTTGCTCTAGAACCGCCTGCAGTCCTCCGACGTGATCCATATCCTGATGAGTTATGATCAAGTAATCGATTCGCTGCACGCCGCGCTGCTTCAGCAGCGGGACGAGCAGCTTGCGGCCGACCTCGTACGGATCCTTCCTTTCCTTCCACTCCTCTCCGGCTTTGCGGAAGCTCAAGGTTCCTCCTCCATCAACAAGCAGGGTCATCCGGCTCTTCGGAGTTTGAATCATAATGCTGTCTCCTTGCCCTACATCCAGAAATTGCACCAGACCTGAACCCGTCCAACGAGGGTAGACATATCCGTAAAAGAGCAGCGATGAAAAGCAAAGAAAGGAGATCACAGATAAGTGCACGGGTCTCCAATTGAAAAATGCAGGTATTTCCTTGGTCGTTTGCAGCTTAGGCTGCGGCGTTTCACCCTCACTGGTTTGCTCCAGCCACTCTACGGCGCCGATAGCACTGAGCGTCAGGAGCAAATAGTACAGCACAATCCATAGAGGGGAAGGCTTCGGCCAAATGGTCTGGAATAGGTCCCAGCCGGCCAGCCACTCGATGGCAACGAACAAATAATGATTGACTTGAATAATTAGCCAGGCTAAAAGCTTACCCGCTGCGGGCCAAACAAGTCCGAGCATCAGCGCTGCCGTTCCCCCCGGCATAATCAGCATGCTGAATACTGGGACAAGAACAAGATTGGCCGCCAGCGACAGCAGTGAAAATTGGCTGAAATAATAAATCGAGATGGGAAAAGAGATCAGCTGAGCCGTCACGGTTATCGATACCGCATCTTTTAAGGAAGACTGCCGGATGGGCAGCAGCCGATTCATATAAGGCACTCCCAGGATTAAGCCGATGGTCACGAGAAAGGATAGCTGAAAGCTGACATCCATGAGATAGTAAGGCTCCCATAGAAGCATAGCCACCGCAGCCAGCAGCGTAATGTGGAGGCCGTCCTTCAACCGGTTTCGGTACGCGGCGTATAAAGCGACCATCGCCATCAGCCCCGCACGTACGATCGAGGGAGAGGCTCCCGTAATTAGGACGTAGAATGGCATAAGCGCTATGGAGGTGAGTAAATACGTCTCCTTGGTCATCCCGAAACGGCGCATGATCCAAAGCAGGCAAGCTAGGAAGATCGCTACATTCAAGCCGGAAATCGCGATAATGTGTGTGAGCCCCAGCTTGGAGAAGCGTTCGAATTGCTGCGGATCCAGATCGTCGGTAAGACCGACCAGCATGCCCTTCATAAACCCGGCCTGCTCCTCAGGGAACAGCTGGTCCACCTTATCGGCCAGCTTGCTTCTGACCGCATCATTCCAGCGAAGGGGGAGCCACCAGCCCCAGTCATCTGCAGCCGGAGGTAACACCTGTTGAGCGGCCAGCCCCTTGACCGTAAGCTGCCAATGCACCTTCTGCAAACGCAAATACCGCCGGTAATCGAAGCCTCCGAAATTTCTTGCCTCCCCCGGCTTGCGTAGCGTTCCGGCCAGCTCGGCCACATCGCCGCGCTTCCAGCCAAGGGCGATCTCCTTCTCCTCCAGCTTCAGCAGCCGAATGCTAACCTGGAGCGTCTCACCCTCTTTGTCCAGCAGCTTTGCTTGAAAGCTCGCGCGATCCCCGTCTACCTGTACCGGCGACACAATGCGCACCTTAAACTGCCGCTCCGACTCCTCCCATGCCTCAGGTATCGCCGATTGATTGCTTCGGTCGTAGGCAGCATATACTCCCGCAGCAACGGCTGCGACAAGTGCACCCCGCAGCAGCCATCCGCCGAAGGGCGGACTCCATACCGCAAGGCCGCAGATTAGCGCCGCTCCGGTCAATGACACCTCCCATCCGAGCCATGCCGGCTGAAATACATAACCCAGCGCATAGCCGGCAATCCAGCATAAGGCATACCATACTAGCGGCCGCTGCTTCATTACATTCCCCTTTCCGCCGCAATGCAAAGAACCTCTGCACACGGCTGCTTACACCGATATGCAGAGGTTCTTCCTCTTGCCAGCCTATTAATGTTGAACTTCCGACATAGCTCCTGCGGGAGGCTCATATTCTTCCAACGCGCGGAATCGCACGCCTTTTTGCTCCATGAGCAGCCTTACCTTGTCGCTGTCTTTCGGGTAAGGCCTGTGAAATACGATTTCAATGATTCCGCTGTTCGCCAGCATATTGGCACATGTCCAGCAGGGCTGGTCCGTAACATACACGACCGATCCCTCCCTGTCCTTCCGATCCGTAAACAGAAGCAAATTTTGCTCCGCATGGATTGTGCGAATACAGCGCTGCTTCTTGATGACCTGCTCCTGTCCCTCTTCCTTTACGAGCTCATACTCCTCCACCAGCATACAGCCGGCCTCCGAGCAATCCTGAACTCCCATCGGAGCGCCGTTGTAGGCTGCGCCCAGCAGCTTTTTCCCTTGCACAAGAACGGCGCCTACATGACGTCGACTGCATTGGGAACGCGTAGAGGCCATGTAAGCCATGTCCATAAAATAAGTGTCCCAATCCTTACGGGGCGTCGTCGATTTCTCCTGCTGCTCTGCCATGCTGACCTCCTGCTTTTGCGTCTTTTGTAGTAATTACTCGTATTTTCTCACATGATGTCAAGAAACGGAAGCCATTTTTTTCATCACTGGCAAGACCCTCTTATTCAAGTACAAGCTGCGGCCTCATTTTGTCCAGCATCTTCTCTCCAATCCCCTTGACGTCCAGTAGCTGCTCGACGGAAGTAAACTTCCCGCCGAGGCTTGTCCTCAGCTCCAGAATCGCACGAGCCCTGCTGGCTCCGATACCGGGCAGGGCCTCCAGTTGCTCCGCCGATGCCGTGTTCAAGTTGACCTTCTGCGGTTCCGCAACCTTAGCGGGCTGCTTAGCTTCCGTTGGAGGCGATGCCGGTTTAGGTGCCGCGTTCTCCTTTGTCGGCTCGCGACGGCTTTCCTCCCGATTCAGGAGCATCCGCATCTCTTCATTCACCGGCTTCCAGCCGTTTATGGCCTGCTGTTGTTCCGACATCGTCGTGTAAAATAAAGCGCCGCCCCCAAGCAGCAATGTGCCGGTCAGGATCAGTCCGGTATTACGCAATTCTCGATTCCTCCTTCAAAAAGACAGACAAAAAATTGACAGCTGGTTATAACGTTTTACTTATCCACATATACATGAGAGAGGCTGCATTCTATTCTGGAGGGATGGTCATGAGAGTAGGATTCATTGGAACAGGCAGCATGGGCAGTATTCTTATCGAGGCGTTCATTCAATCCGGAGCCTTAAGCCCGGAGAACATGGTGGCCACCAACCGCACCATGAGCAAGGTCGAGCGATTGGCGGAAATGTATCCGGGCCTTAGTGTAGCCCGATCCAATAAGGAACTGGTTCAAGCCTGCAGCGTAGTGTTCTTATGTGTGAAGCCGGGCGAGTTCAAGTCGGTCATTGACGATATCGCCGGTATCACGGAACCGAATCAGCTGTTCGTGTCCATCACGAGCCCTGTCCTCATTCGACATTTGGAAGAGCTTCTGCCGGCCAAAATCGCCAAGGTCATTCCGAGCATCACCAACTATGTACTTAGCGGAGCGACGCTTTGCATTTATGGAGACCGTATCGAGCCGGAGGATCAGCTGCTGCTCGAGAACTTGCTGTCCCACATTAGCGCACCTATCCGCGTATCGGAGAAGTACACTCGCATTTCCTCGGATTTGTCCAGCTGCGGTCCGGCCTTCCTGGCTTACTTTGTGGAAAAGTACATTGAAGCGGCCGTCAGCTTTACCGGAATCTCTCAGGAGGAAGCCACCATGCTGGCCAGCGAGATGACACTCGGCACCGGCAAGCTTCTGACGACGGGCGGCTTCACCCCTGCCTCGCTGAAGCAGCGCGTCACCGTTCCCGGAGGCATTACCGCCGAAGGACTCCGTATAATGGAAAAAGAGCTGGGCGGCGTCTTTTACGACTTAATCCGCACAACTCATGCTAAGTATGATGAAGATGTGGAAAAGGTGGAAGCCAAGCTATTCGGCACCAAAGTCGATTAATGGCGTGATGCTTTCACGCTTTTCCTGTATGATCGCGTGGTTGCTCCTCAAATTCTCTGAAAGTGGATGACCATCTTACGTATCTCCGTGGGTGAATATCTTCAGCTAACCTCGTGCATCTTGTTTGCCGTCATTGAAATCCATTCCATGGTTTGACGGTAAGCAAAATTGCTGAAGACATTTCCCACTGATACGCAGATGGACAACACTTAAGAAAATTTCGGACAAGCCCGCGATATTTTTATTTATCCGACAACAATGTTAACCAACTTGCCTTTGACTGCGATCACTTTGCGAACGGCTTTGCCGGACATCGCTTCCTTCACCTTATCCAGCCCCATCGCCAGCTCCTGAATAGCTGCCTCATTCGCATCAGCGGCAATCGTCAGACGTTCTACAATTTTGCCGTTCACTTGAACGACAATCTCTACCTCGTTGTCTACCGTCCAAGCCTCATCATATGTCGGCCATGCCGCATAGGTGATCGTACCCTGATGTCCCAATCTGCTCCACAGCTCTTCCGCCAAATGCGGCGCGATTGGGGACAGCATTTGAGCGAACTGCTCCATTGCCGCCTTCGGCAGGCGATCCGTCTTGTACGCTTCGTTAACGAAGATCATCAGCTGGCTGATGGCCGTGTTGAAGCGCAGCGCATCGTAATCCTCCGTCACCTTCTTGATCGTACGGTGCCACACGCGCTTAAACGCCTCGCTGCCAAGCTCCTCCTCGCTGCTAATTCGGGAGTTCAAGCTGCCGTCCTCGCTCACAAACAAGCGCCAGATCCGGCTTAAGAAGCGGTGCGCGCCGTCCACGCCGTTCGTATTCCAAGGCTTTGTCGCCTCCAGAGGTCCCATGAACATTTCGTACAGACGAAGCGTGTCGGCACCGTAGCTGTTCACGATCTCATCCGGATTGATGACGTTGCCGCGGGACTTACTCATCTTCTCCATGTTCTCGCCCAGAATCATCCCTTGATTCACGAGCTTATAGAAAGGCTCCTTCGTAGCAACGACGCCGAGGTCGTAAAGCACCTTATGCCAGAAGCGCGCATACAGCAAGTGAAGCACCGCGTGCTCGGCTCCGCCGATGTACAGGTCAACGGGCAGCCATTTCTTCTGAAGCTCCGGAGAGCAGATCTCCTTGTCGTTCTTCGGATCGATGAAGCGCAAGTAATACCAGCAGCTGCCTGCCCATTGCGGCATCGTGTTCGTCTCGCGGCGCGCCTTCATGCCGGTTTCCGGGTCAATGGTGTTCACCCAATCCGTCACATTCGCCAGCGGCGATTCTCCCGTACCGGACGGCTTGATTTCATCCACATCCGGCAGCAGCAGCGGAAGCTGATCCTCAGGTACCGTCTTCATCGTTCCGTCCTCCAGGTGAAGGATTGGAATCGGCTCGCCCCAGTAGCGCTGACGGCTGAACAGCCAATCACGCAGACGGTAGGTGACCTTGCCTTGCCCTTTGCCGTTCGCTTCCAGCCACTCGATCATCCGGCTGATCGCCTGCTCATTGTTCAGTCCGTTCAGGAAGTCGGAGTTCACATGCTCGCCGTCGCCTGCATAGGCTTCCTTGCTCACATCTCCGCCCTTCACAACCTCTACGATCGGCAAATCATACTGCTTCGCAAACTCCCAGTCGCGCTGATCATGTCCCGGTACGGCCATAATGGCTCCGGTGCCGTATCCTGCCAGCACGTAATCGGCAATCCAGATCGGCACCTTGGCTCCGCTCACCGGGTTGATGGCATAAGCGCCGGTGAATACTCCCGTTTTTTCCTTGGCCAGATCCGTACGCTCCAAGTCGCTCTTGCGCGCCGCGCGCTCTTGATAATCCTTCACGGCAGCCGACTGCCCGGCAGACGTGATGCGCTCCACCAATTCGTGCTCCGGAGCAAGTACGCAATAGGTCGCACCGAACAGAGTGTCCGGACGGGTAGTAAATACCTTGAGGCTGTCTGACTCAAAGCCTTCAATAGCAAACACCACCTCGGCGCCCTTCGATTTCCCGATCCAGTTGCGCTGCATATCCTTAATGCTCTCGGACCAATCCAGCTCCTCGAGATCCTCCAGCAGGCGCTCGGCGTACTCAGTAATCTTGAGCACCCATTGACGCATCGGCTTGCGAATGACCGGATGGTTCCCGCGTTCGCTTAAGCCGTCGATGACTTCTTCGTTGGCCAGCACCGTTCCGAGCGCAGGACACCAGTTCACAGGCACCTCGTCTACATAAGCAAGGCCCTTCTTGTACAGTTGGATGAAAATCCACTGCGTCCACTTATAATAATCCGGATCGGTCGTGCTGAACTCGCGGTCCCAATCATAGGAGAAGCCCAGCGATTTGATCTGGCGGCGGAAGTTATCAATGTTCTTGAAGGTAATATCCCGCGGATGCTGACCCGTATCCAGTGCGTGCTGCTCTGCCGGAAGACCGAACGCATCCCATCCCATCGGATGCAATACGTTGTAGCCGCGCATACGCTTGTAGCGGGATACGATGTCCGTTGCCGTATAGCCCTCCGGGTGCCCGACGTGAAGACCCGCTCCGGATGGATAGGGGAACATATCCAGCGCATAAAATTTCGGCTTGGAATCGTCGTCCAGCACCTTGAAGGTTTTGTTCGCATCCCAGTATTGCTGCCATTTCGGTTCAATAACCAAGGGGTTATACCCTTGCTGTTCCTTCGCTTCTTGTGTCATTCGTTTCATCCTCCTCTATCTGCTCAACAAAAAAAGCCCCTCATCCTCTAGCTCACCGCTAGGGACGAGAGACTGGATCTCCCGTGGTACCACCCTAGTTAGCAGCGGGCATGCTTTGCCACTGCTCACTCTGACCCCTTAACGCGGGGCTTACGATCGGGCTAGCTGACATCAGCAGCTTCACCTTCTGGCTCCAAGATGAGTTCACACCTCGCTATGACCGGCTTGCACCCTTGCACCGGCTCTCTGAAGCATAGCGGACAGCGCTACTATTTCTTATCACAGCTTCATCATGTGTAACTTTATTAGATTATATGTAAAATCCTCCCGCAGTGTCAAGTGTATCCTGCAGAGTGCCGTACTTGTTTTCCTAGTTTAGCCATGCCCTTGTTTGGTCATACTGCTAGCATAATACTTTCACACAAGGAGCCAGACCGAATGAACGGGATCATCAACGGAATCGCCTTATCGCTTCCTCTATGGGGCATCATCCTCTGCATCGTCCATTTGCTGATACGGCTTTCCTAGTAAAAGATACTTTAGGCGGATAGGACGGAAGCAATGCCGTCCTGTCCATCAATCGCTTTATTTTACCGCAACAAAAAACGCCCGCTGCGTATGCTCCGTCGCTTTAGACCACGTAAAGTCTCCGTAACACTCCACCTCGCGGAAGCCGGCCTCGCGCAGCCGCTCTTTCACCCATCCGAGATCATACGCCCGCTGTACATGAAGCTCCTCCACCCGATGAAACCTTGGTGTGACCGCATCGTCCGAGCCGTATTCAAGAGAGCTCTCCTCCCGGACAAAGATCGTCAGCTCATGCTCGATCTCACATTTACCCGGATCGAAATCGCATGTCCAAATGTAAGCCACATCATCGTCGTTCAGGAAGTAGGGCTGGCCCTCCGCATATGATTGCAGCTGGTGCCGGGTATGCATGTCAAAGCAGAATACTCCGCCATCGCGCAACCCCGCATAAGCTTGCTTAAAGGATTCCACCAGCTCCTCTTCTTCCGTCACATAGTTCAGACAGTCACAGAACGAAATCACAGCGTCTACCGGTCTTCCCAGCTCCCAATCCCTTAGGTCCTGCTGCAGCCAGGTAACCGAACCGCCCGCAGGAAACTTCCGCTTCCCATCCTCCGCCTTCTGCTGCGCAATCGACAGCATGTCCTCCGACAGGTCAATGCCGAACACTTCTAAGCCCTGCTCCGCGAGCGGAATGGAAATCGTCCCCGTGCCGCAGCCCAAATCCGCTACCGTTCGTGGCATCCCATGCTTCTGCCAGCACTGCCTCGCAAAGGCCAGCCATTCCTCGTAGGGCATATCCTCCATTAAACGATCGTATATGTGAGCAAATTGTTCATAAGCCATGAGCATCCGTTCCTCCTTTGATACAAAAAGCAACCGGCTCCCGTGCTACTCGGAAACCGGTTGTTCCTTGTCCTGCTTCAAATAAGTCCAGCTGCCTTCCTGATACACCAGACCTTCCTTAATCAGCTTACCCATGGCCCGTTTGAAGGCGGATTTGCTGATGCCGAAGCGCTGGCTGATCAAATCCGCGGGCGTTTCGTCCGAGTACGGCATCGCTCCGTTCGGACGCTCCCGCAGAAAGGCCAGAAGCTTGTCAGCATCGTCCCCTCTGCCATGCTCCTTCGCTTGACGCATCGTCAAATTCACGTTGCCGTCCTCCCTCACGAAGGAAACCCGTACCTTCACGGCTTCGCCCAGCCTTAGCAGCTGTGTGCGCTCCGAAGCATGAATCATGCCGATGACGCCAAAGCCGACAACGCCTCCGTCGCATACCACGAAGGTGCCCATCTGCAATGGCTTATAAACACGGGCATCGACCCACTTGTTTCTCCAGCTCGCCGGAGCCGGAAAGCAAAGCGGACGGAGCTCCTCCTCCCCGGCCACCTTGGCGACAAGCCGGCCTTGCCGGTCATGTGCCAGCCTGATAAACACCTTGTCGCCGACCTCAGGTCTCAGCTCATGCAGCTCAGGAAGCTCCTTGAACGGGAGCAGCAGGTTGCGGCCAAGCCCCATTTCCAGGAAACAGCCGAAGCGCGGATGCAGATCGACGACTTCAAGCAGCGCCACTTCGCCCAGAGTGACGAGAGGCCTTTTCATCGTGGCGGCAAGCCGGTCCTCCGTATCGTAGAACAGGAACACTTCAACCTGATCGCCGACCTGTACCTCTCCCACCGTCTCGCTATAATGCAGAAGCACGTCCTGCTCTCCCGTCGACAGGAAATAACCGTGGGGTGACACCTCTCGGGCTATTTCCAGCTTGACAAAGGTACCTGCCTCCAGTCTCATACCCGCTCTACCACTTTCGCGTCGGACCATAGCCTTTCGATGTTGTAATACTCCCGATCGTCCCTATGGAATACATGAACGACGACATCGCCCATATCGAGCAGCACCCAGCGCGCCGTATCCATCCCTTCCATGCCGCGGATTCTTACCCCCTGCTCCTCGGCTTTTTTGCGGATTTCCGTAGCGATCGCTTGTACCTGAGTTTCCGAGTTCCCGTGACAAATCACGAAGTAGTCGGCAATGAGCGAGATTCCCCGCAAATTCAAGGTTACCAGATTCATCGCTTTCTTGTCTTCCGCCGCGTCGACCGCGAGTGTCATCAACTGTTCTGGCGTTATGGTCATTAAGCTTCCTCCTAGAAAAATCAGTATGTAAATGTCACACCTATGAGTCCTATAGCTTCTCCGCTGCTTGGATCTCCTCAATCAAACCGTTACGTGCAAGCACCGTCAGCGGGTAAATCCGTTTTCCTTTTTCCAGCAAAAATGAGATGGTGCCGTCAAAGCCGGCAACCAGTGCCTTCTCTACACTATGTTCGGCGATTTCACGAATATTATTCACACCCGGAAAGTCTCGGCCCGGCTCAATATAGTCAGCAAGACACACAATCTTCTCCAGCAGGGACATGCCGATTCGTCCGGAGGTATGATACCGGATGGCATGTAACACATCCTCATCCGTGACGCCATATCGCTCCTTGGCTACGATGGCTCCTGCCGGCGCATGCCAAAGCTCTTTATCGTAGTCCAGCCAATCCCCGGGGTCGCTGACGTCCCGAAGCGCCTTCGCTTGCTCCTCCACCGGCCAGTACTTACATACGTCATGCAAAATGGAGGCAAGCTCCGCCTTCTCCGGGTCTGCACCATACTGCCCGGCCAGCTTCACGGCCGTCTGCATCACTCCGAGCGTATGCTCCCAGCGCTTAGGCGGCATCTGGAAACGGACGGATTCGATAAGCTCCTCACGCTTCATACAACCGGTTCACCTCGATATATTGTTGTACCCGATCCGGCACCCAGTAACGGATGGATTTGCCCTGCTGCCTGCGATTCCGAATCTCCGTGGAGGAGATGTCCATCTGTGGCATGGCCGCGGCAACGACAGCACTCCGGATGGCATCCGGCAGCTCAGACGGATTCACCCGGTAGCCCGGGCGCTCCAGCCCAATGAAGGTAACGAGCCGGGCAAGCTCCTCGATCTTGTACCATTTCGGTAAATAACCGACCATGTCCGCACCGATGATGTAATAAAATTGATGCTCGGGATACTCCGACCGAAGCTGGGTTACGGTGTCAATGCTGTAGGAAACGCCGCCCTTGCGAAGCTCAACATCCACGGGCTTGAACCCCGGCTGGCCTTCGACTGCAAGACAGACCATCTCCCAGCGCTGCTCGGCCGAAGCTCCCTGCGTCCTGGGTTTATGCGGAGGCACATTCGTGGGCATGAACCATACCTCCTGAAGTCCCTCCGACTCCATCGCGCTTTGGGCCGCCATCAGATGACCGTTATGAATCGGGTCAAACGTTCCTCCCATTAGGCCGACCTTCATCCTTCTCCCCCGCTCCCGTACGATCCGGAACTACTCCGGAAGCTCGATTGTCTTATGCTCCTTCGATTCCTTGTACAGCACGACAATTTTACCGATTAGCTGGACCAGCTCCGCTTCGGCGCCTTCCGCTAGCTGCTGAGCTACCTCAGCCCGGTCCTCCATAACATTATTGAGAATTGTCACTTTAATGAGCTCACGTACTTCCAGAGCCTCGTTGATATGACGGATCAGATGATCGTTCACACCGCCCTTGCCGACCTGAAAAATCGGGTTCAGATGATGCGCCTGCGAACGAAGGTAACGCTTTTGCTTGCCTGTTAACATGTTGTCCTGCCTCTATTCTCTCGTAATTTGTCCTTTTAATCGGTGAACGATTGTACAACGACTTCCCTCATCGCCGCAATCGGAGCCGGCTGTCCCGTCCAATACTCGAACGCATAGGCGCCCTGATATATAAACATGCCCAAGCCGCTATGTATGGTCGCGCCCTGCTGCTCGGCTTCACGAAGGAAGCGCGTAGTCAGCGGATTGTACACGAGGTCGCTTACGACCGTAGCCGAACCGATCAGCGAGGTATCCATAGGAACCTCATCGACGTTCGGATGCATGCCCAGAGAAGTATTGTTCACAATCAAGGCAGCCTCTCCGGCGGCAGCGGCCACTTCGTTCAGGCCGAGACCGATCGTCTGGCAGAAGGAGCTCATCGAAGCAGCCAGCTCCACCGCCTTTTCTTTCGTCCGATTGGCGATATAGAGCTTCGAAACGCCTTCCTTCGCGAGCGCATAGCCGACACCTCTTGCCGCGCCACCCGCTCCGAGCATCAGCACCGTTCGGCCTTGCAAATCGATGCCTGTCTCTTCCTTCAGCGAACGGACGTAGCCGATCCCGTCGGTATTATAACCGATCAGCTTCCCGCCCTCGTTCACAATCGTGTTCACCGCTCCGATGATCCTTGCGCCTTCGTCAATCTCATCCAAGTAGGACATGACCTCCACCTTGTGCGGGATGGTCACGTTGACGCCGCGGAACTGAAGAGCGCGAATGCCCGCTACAGCATCCTTGAGCGTCCCGGGCAATATATGAAACGCTGCATATGCCGCATTGAGCCCCGCTGCCTCGAATGCACGATTCAGCATGATGGGCGACTTAGAGTGCCGAATCGGATCTCCAAATACACCGTACATGGTCGTATAGCTGTTGATTTTCCCCTGGTTCATTGCTTATCCTCCCCGTTACAGCCTGAAGCTAAATCAGCGATTCTCTAACCGCTACCTTTACTCCCTTAGGTGCATGGATCACAAGATCCGCTCCGGCCTCCCCGTTAACCTTCACCCAGCCTAAGCCGGAAATCGAAATATCCTGCTGCGTTCCCTTCGGAATGCGAATGGCATGTTTGGTCAGCGGCGGAAGCTCCTCGAGATCCGCGGCATTCGGCGGCGTTAGGAGGGTTCCCTTATGCTCCGCATAAAGCTCATCAGCCCGCTCCAGCTTCGTCCGGTGGGCTCCGATGGCGTTCGAGAGGTAGAAGGTAAACGACTGACGCTCTCCTTGTACAAAATCGAAACGGACCAAGCTTCCGAAGAAGACCGTCTGTTTTGCGTTCAACTGATATACGAGCGGTTTGACCGGCTTGTCCGGCATCAGCTTATGCAAATCCTTCTTATCGACAAGCTCCGTTAAACGGTGCTTGTAGACAATGCCCGGCGTATCGATGATTTCCGTTCCGTCATCGAGCGGGATGCGGACGAGATCCAGCGTCGTGCCCGGATATTGCGATACGGTCAGCTCGGCCTCCAGATCGCTGTAATCCCGGATAAGACGGTTGATGAGCGTGGACTTGCCGACATTGGTGGCACCGACGACATAAATATTTTTGCCGTCCCGGTTTTCGTCCAACGCTTCCAGCACCCGCTCGAAGCCCATGTTCTTCTTGGCCGAGCAAAGCACGACCTCAACAACCTTCAAGCCCGCTTCCTTCGCTTGGCGACGAACCCAGTTGACAAGACGGTTCATATTCGTCACCTTCGGCAGCAGGTCGATCTTATTCACCACAAGCACAATCGGATTGTTTACGACAAACCGGGAAAGTCCGCTGATCATGCTGCCTTCAAAGTCGAAAATATCGACGATATTGACCACGAGCGATTCCGTCGATCCGACATGGCTCAAGAGCCGCAGAAAATCGTCCTGGTTCAAGGTTGCGCTGGAAGCCTCGTTATAGTTCTTGATGCGAAAGCATCGCTGACATATGATCGGGTCCCTCTCCAGGGCCTTCTCCGGCACATAGCCGATGCGGTCCGCATGCTCGGTCTGTATGGAGACCCCGCAGCCTGCGCAGTTTTTTTTATCCGTAAGCATTTCCGTCATCTTGCATCCTACCTCTTCATAAGCGTGATGGCTTTCTCGATATTGCGGTTCACGATCTTGGTGAACAGGCCTTCGTCCTTCAGCTCGATGGGACTGACCAGGATCGTATGCAGTCCGAGCCGGTTGCCGCCAAACACATCGGTCAGCAGCTGATCCCCGATCATAATCGTCTGCTCCGGCTTCAGGTTCATCATGTGCAGAGCTCTGCGAAACGATGCGCCGATCGGCTTCTTCGCCCGGTAAATAAAAGGCAGGGACAGCGGCTCTGCGAATGCGGACACGCGTACCCGGTGATTGTTCGAGACGATCACTACCTGGAAGCCGATTTGACTGACAACCTTCAGCCAATCGATCAGCTCGGGTGTTGCCAGCGGCGCCTTCGCCCCGACCAGCGTATTGTCCAAATCCGTAATAATACCGCGAAATCCCTGCTTAAACAATGTATGCAGATCTATATCGAATATCGTTTTGACCTGCTCATCTGGCTTCAGCTTCTTGAGCAATAACGTTCACCTCAGGATATTGGCTTTCTACGTCAAACTATACCATAATTGTCCTTTTTGTTGCAAAAAAAGAGGCCGGCCCCATAAGCGGTTATCTTATGGAGCCGCCTCCTGCTTCTACATCTGCGACCGCAGCTTCTCCACTATCGAAGCGGTCACCCTGTAATCCTCTTCCGTCACTTCCGCTTTACTGTACTTGGCCTTCTCGAACGTATTCAGCACGCTCTCGAGATCCGCCGACATCCATTTGCTCTGCTTCGTCCAGCGGCGAACCGCTTCCCGCAGCGTTTCGTAATCCTCTCGCACATAGCCGTTACGCCTCAGGATACGCAGCATCCGCTCGCACTCGACGATGATTTTTTGCTTCAGCAGAGAGGCCCGGCGTCTCCGGGCACGCTCCCGGAGCAGCTCCGGCACTTGGAATCTCCAAGCGAGGAATGCTGCAACAGCTGCAGCTGCGGCAACCATTCCGCCGTAAGCCACATGATGCGGCTCCACGACAGAAGCCTCAGCCGCAGTGTCCTCCGGCGTTGTTGCGGCTTCTACCGCCAGATCCGGCTGCAGCTCAGGCGCAAGCGTAGCCCGTGGCAGCACGAATCCGGCCGTCGGCTCGAACGGCACCCAGCCGTAACCGCTGAAGTACACCTCAACCCAGGAATGCGCATCGGAATTGCGAACGGTATAGACACCGCCGGCATCTGGATTGAGCGCCTCCTCCGGCAAAAAGCCTAGCAGCTCCTCGTCAATGAGCGTGGTGCCGGAAGCATAGCCCTTGACCCAGCGGGTCGGCAAGCCTACGGACCGAGCCATGACAGCCATGGCCGACGAGAAGTAGTCGCAATAGCCTTCCTTAATTTCGAACAGAAACCGATCGACGAAGTCACGGCTGCGTCCTTTGGAAAGGTCCGGCTGATTGTTGTAGGGAAACGAGGATTGCAAATACTGCTCGAGGAGCTTCGCCTTATCGTAAGGCGTCGATCCGCTTTTCGTAACATCCGCCGCCAGCTGGCGCACTCGTGCCGGCAAGCCTTCCGGCAGCTGCAGATAGTCGGCAAAGTCCGTTTTGTTCGGTACGTCAGGCGCTTTGCGCAGCAGCTCCTCATCGATGACAGGCATTTGGGATACGACCTGATATGTTTTGGGAAACGGCTGCCGTTCGTTGAATTGCAGCTCCGCTTGCTGGGCCGTCCACTGCATCGCTTCAAAGCCGGTCTTGGCTCCATTGATGTCCGTCACCTTCTGAATGGAGAAAGCTCCGAATAACACCGGATATTTCTCCTCGTTCATCATGGTGACGGTCTGGGTGACCTCTACCGTCTGAAGCTTCCCTGCAGGCTGCCTGCTGTCCGCCGGCAGCACACTGTCGGCCCTGACGGGAACGGATGCCGCCCGCCGCTCCGAATCGCTCTCTTCCCAGCCGCGGCCGGAATAAAGAGATCGAACCTCCCCGCGCCAATAGCTGCGATGAGTCGTATCCACCGTCATAACGGGCGAATAATCGAACTGGAAGCCTCCGCCAAGCGAAGAGTCGTTCCTGCTGTAGCCTGAGGAGGAATCCCCTGCGAGGCCCGGAGCAACGAGCACGCCTTTGCCCGTGGTGAAGTTCATCGGCTCGCCTCGCAGCTGTCTCCACGCCGTGTACGGATCGGTCATAAGCGGCCCTACCTCCGGCATAAGCGCTCCAGCCGTTACAGTGAGCGTAATCAGCCCTATAACCGGAATCGCGATGGAGGACGGATATTCGGCCAGGTAGCCCCATGCAGACGGGTCCTTCCGGCGAAGCTGCGAGAAATGACATAGGATCAGCAAAAACAGCCCAGAGCCTACGACAAACGCGACCTCGGTCCACAAATAAATCATGGAAAAGGAATCGCGGATACAGAGCGCCATAACACCAATCAGCATTAATGCGTAAACCCGCCACTTCACTTCGACCCACCAGATGACTGTGAGATAAACTACCCATGTGCCTAGGCCGAACCATAAATAAGGCGTCAGCTCGTAGAGGTTCAAGAAGAGCTTGGAGGACAAGAAGCTGCCGAGCGTCATCGGCTCGACGACCTTAAACCTCTCCAGCACAGCCACGTTAATCCAGATCACGGAGATGAGCTGCAGCCCTCCTCTCAGAAGCCAGTGCAGCTTCGGCACATGCTCCCAAACAAAGGTAGCGAGCAGAACAAGCTGAACAATCAGTACCGTTTCGGGCAGCCAGACGCCGTCCTCTTTGGAAATCCACGAAACAAACTGGAGCAAAAACACCCCGCTAAGCAAAACGGTCAAGCGATGTGTCCAATCGGTAAAAAACAGCTTGCGCAGTATGCTTTTCGATTCCGTCATACGGCACTCCGACCTCCTAACGCCACCGGCAATTCAGCCAGCGAGGAGATGGCATAGCCCGCCATGCCTCTGCTTTGAAGCTGCTTGAGCCAAGCTTCTTTCCCTTTGAGCTCCGGTCCGATCCAAAAATGACAGGGATTCAGCTGCATCTGCTTCAGCCACCCCATAATCTGCAGCATCGGCTCCCCGGATACCGGCGTAATGAGAGCAACGAAGCTACCTGGCGCCATGTCCTGCACTTTCTCCTTCAGCACCTGGCGAATCGTATAAGCTCCGTCGGACTCCACTTCCACACAGTGCTGCATAACGGCCTTCAGCTGATTTTGCCCGAGCTTGGGCTCGAAATAAACGTCGTCCGACCCGTGCGAGATGAGGCCGAGCGACAGACCGCGGTGCGCCCCGTATTGGAACAGCGAAGCTGCTACGGAGACGGATAGCTCGAATAGCTCTTCGGCTTCGTACACCCGTTGCTGGCGATCAAGAACCAAATACGTCTTAGGCAGCGATTCCCGCTCAAACTCTTTCGACTTCCACGTGCCCGTCTTCGCCGTTGCATTCCAGTGGATTCGGGACAAACGGTCTCCGTAAATATATTCACGCACGCCGTTGATTTGGGTTGTTTCACGAACCGCCCGGGTGGTCGTCGAGTGATGGTTCGTTCCTTTCATCATCTGGTGGAACTGCTGCCACTCGCGAATCGGTACGGTTTGCGGCAGCACGGCGATCGTCTGCGGCAAATCAAGAGCTCCGCTATGCTCGAAAAGCCCGAATATATCCTCCGTCACGCACTCGGTCCGACCGAAGGAATACATGCCGCGGCGCAGCGCGGGCGTTTTGTACTCCCACTGTCCCCGGCGCCGCCAATCCGGTACGATCGTCGTTTCAAAGACAAGCTCAATGCCATTCTTATGCACGAGCCGATCCTTCACAAAAATATAAGGCATCGGCCAAAAGCCGGGGATTTGCAAATCTATCGCGACTCCGACTGAGCTTCCGGCCTCAATGGTCGTGCCGTACTCACTGCTGCTTAAGGTGCGGTGACCCTGAGTCCGCTTAATTCCGCTCCACTGTCCGAGCAATAAATAAATACTAAGAAGAGTAATGATGACAAATAGCATGAACGCCAGCTTCCCGCCCTGAAACAGCAGGAATCCCAAGCTGCCCGCGAAGGCCGCGAGCACGCTCCAGAATTTCGCGCTGAGCCGCGGACGTTCCGCTTGGCCATGAGCGAAGATGGATTTCATCATGATTATTTCTCCCACCGGACAGGCACTCGTACCTGCTGAAAGACGGACTGCAGCACCGTGCCAACCGTCGCCCCTTCCATTCGCGCTTCCGCCTGCAATATGATTCGGTGCCCGAGGACATAGGGAGCAAGGAACTTAATATCGTCAGGGATAACATAATCGCGTTCCTGCAGCAGCGCATACGCCTTGGAAGCTTGAACGAGCGCCATGGTTGCGCGGGGACTGGCGCCGAGATAGATCGAAGGATGCTCGCGCGTAGCTCGAACGATACTGACCAAGTAGCCGGCCACGGCTTCCTCCAAATGCACCTGCTTAACTTGCTTTTGCAGCGCCAAAATCTGATCCACCTCCGCAACCGCTTCCAGTTCGTCAAGCGGGTGCACAATGCTCTGGGATACGATCATCCGGGTTTCCGTCGCTTCATCGGGATAGCCAAGGCTGAACTTCATCATGAACCGGTCCAGCTGCGCCTCCGGCAGCATATAAGTGCCTTCGAAGTCGATAGGGTTCTGGGTCGCCAGCATCAGGAAGGGCTTCGGCAGCTCGTGCGTCTCTCCGTCTACCGAGATATGGCGCTCCTCCATCGCTTCGAGCAAAGCGGATTGGGTCTTGGTGGTCGCCCGGTTGATCTCATCGGCAAGCAGGATGTTTGTCATAATCGGTCCCGGACGGAACATAAACACCTCATCCTTCGGATGATAGATCGAAACTCCGGTGATATCGGTAGGCAGCAAATCGGGATTGCATTGTATTCTACGGAACTGGCCGCTGATCGATTTGGCCAATGCCTTGATCAGTACCGTTTTGCCGGTTCCGGGCACATCTTCCAGCAATACATGACCGCCGCCGATCATCGCCGTCAGCAATAACATAATTTCGTCGGTCTTCCCGAGGATGCATGATTCCAAATTCGTTTGAATGCGCCGCAGCGCTTGCACATCTTCTTTCAACATGGTTTCCATCGTCTCCAGCCTCCCCGTAAGATCATGCACATCATGTCCATAACATCTACTACGTAATAACCGTTCAAAAGGTTTTCCATTCTAGCTGCGGGCAGACTCCTAGAAGCTTACTCTCCATTTTACAGCAACGAAAAAACGCCGTATACGTGTAAAAATACTGAAATTGTTTGTATAATTACACATTTATGCCATATTTCCCGCGGCTTTCTGTGATTCCTATGGAAAAGAGCCTCAAAGCACCGCTTTGGCGGTTCCTTTGAGGCTCTTGTTATCGTCTTGCCGTTATCCTTGCGGCTTGAAGACCAGTGCTGCAAGGAAGGAGAAAATGATCGCTGCCGAAATGCCTCCGCTGGTCACCTGAAAGATACCCGTGATAATACCGATCGGACCGCTGCGCTCCAGCTCGGACATGGCCCCGTGCACCAAAGCATTGCCAAAGCTTGTTATCGGCACTGACGCTCCTGCACCGGCAAAAGCGATGAATCGGTCGTATAAGCTGACGTCGCCGACCCAAATGCCGTCGACAATCGCACCCAGCACCACGAGCGTGCTCATCGTGTGCGCCGGAGTCAGCCGCCCGACGTCCATCATCAGCTGCCCAAGAACACAAATGGCTCCTCCGCATATAAAAGCCCATAGAAATGTCATTCGTGATGCCCCCCGCTTTCTATAGCTACTGCATGTGCGATACATGGGATGCTCTCCCCTTGCTGGAAGGATAGCGGAGAAAGCAGTGCACCCGTAGCAACGACCAGTACCCGATGCAGCTCGCCGCGCTTTAGCTTTTTCAGAATATGACCGTACGTCACCGTTGCCGAGCAGGCACAGCCGCTTCCCCCGGCTTGCACCGGCTGATTCTCAACGTCGAAGATCATCAGGCCGCAATCGCGAAATCTCGTTTGATCCATGGCCACCCCTTGCTCCATCAAGAGATCGCTGGCGATATCAAATCCGACCTTGGCCAAATCACCCGTCACAATAAGATCATAATAGCCCGGCTCACGCTCAAAATCGCGGAAGTGAGCCGTAATCGTATCCACCGCCGCCGGTGCCATCGCGCCTCCCATATTGAAGGGATCCTTAATGCCTAAATCAACGATGCGGCCGATCGTAGCGCCGGTCACCACAGGCCCCCGGCCCTCCTTGGCAATAATCGCAGCGCCGGCCCCTGTGACCGTATACTGCGCAGTCGGCGGCTTCTGAGAGCCGTATTCGGTCGGATAACGGAATTGCTTCTCCGCCGTGCTGTTATGGCTGCACGTTGCCGCCATCACATGGGTGCCGTAGCCTCCGTCCACAATCATCGAAGCAATCGCCAAGCCCTCCATGGATGTGGAGCAAGCGCCGAAGATCCCAAGGTAAGGAATTTTCATCGAACGGACGGCGAAGCTGTTGCTGATGATCTGATTCAGTAAATCCCCGCCCACATAGAACTGTATCTGATCATTGGACAACCCCGAGTGTTCGACAGCGAGCTTGGCCGCTTCCTCCAGCATGACCTTCTCGGCCTTCTCCCAGCTCGCCTGGCCGATAATATTGTCCTCGTGCACCACATCGAACTGATCGCCTAGGGGACCCCGGCCTTCCTCCGGGCCGACCACCGTTGCCGAACTGATGATGACCGGCTTGTTCCGAAACTCCCAGCTTTGCTGACCCTTGTGCATTTACTTCCACCCCATCCCCAGTGCAAGATGTACGAGAGCAATGAAGAATGCCGCGACCGTACCATAAACAATGACGGAGCCTGCCAGCTTAAACATGTTCCCTCCGACGCCGAGAACCAGCCCCTCGCTGCGATGCTCTATGGCTGCGGAGGACATGGAATTGGCAAAGCCTGTGACCGGCACGGCCGTACCTGCGCCTGCCCATTGGGCGATTTTGTCATATACACCAAACCCCGTTAATAAAACAGAAATGAAAATCAACGTGGCCACCGTCGGGTTATTTGCCGTTTTCTCCGAGAAACCGAACCATGAAATATACATCTGCGTGATGCACTGACCAAGAAAGCAAATAAAGCCTCCAACCAAAAATGCCCGAACGCAGTTCATGAAAACAGGTCTTGCCGGCTCCTTCTTCTTGGCAAACGCCTGATATTCCTTATGCGACCAATTCAATGAACCTTTCGATTTTGTTTTCGTCGCCATACTGATCCTTCTCCTTCTATCGTTCTTGGTTTAACGGGATTCGTCAGGCGTCATGCCTGCAATAAGCTGTTGGAGTCGTTCCGCTTGCCTAGCATACTTCTTCATATCATCTTTTGAAGGTGCGGAGGCATCGCGGTATTTCAGCAGCTCCGCTTCACATACCTGCATTGCTTCCAGGAGCGTGTCCTTGGTTGCCGTCTGGATGGAAGCCGCCTCGTCATTGTACAAGTCAATGTAAAGCCCCCCATCCGTATCCAACTGACCGAAGAAAACCTGATCTAACGTAAGGTTTAGCTTGTCCAGCTCCTTTAGGACCCATTCCCTTGTCACGCCAATTTTAGCTAAAGTGTCGTCCATCAATTCTCCGTCTTGAATTAAGGTATGCGGCGAATGCACTGCCTTAACCGGAAGCTTAATATCATTTGGAGTAAGGGGCTGGTTTCCTTTCTTCAGCATGACACTCACTTCACCGCTTGGCTCCAGCGTAGCAAATTCCACATCGGCCACCCGAAACGTATTTTTTTTGCGCAATTCCTCAAGCAGCTCGTCGATGGTCAAATGTTCTTTCAGCAGATTTTTGTCAATAATTTTACCTTTATCAATAAGGACTGTCTCTTTCCCTTCAAAAAGCCAGCGAAGCCACTTGCTGTGAAGAGTGAGCTTCTCTATCCATAGGGGGATAAGCGTCCATATCAGAATTGCCGCGATACCGTGAAAATAGTGCGCTTCAAGCTCCGTTGACATAAAACCGGCCAGCTCTCCCAAAGTGATCCCGGTGACATATTCAAAAAAGCTGAGCTGGGAAATCTGCTTTTTCCCGCGAACGCGCGCCAGCACAAACAAGATGACCAAGGCTCCTAAGGAACGGATGACTATATTTAACGTACCCTCCACGGCAAGAGCTCCTTTACAGACTCAGTAATCAATGCAACAAAATTAATTATTTGCTAAAAGCGCCTTGGTTATTTATTGGATAGGTTTTACTTTACTTGGTAATCCGTCAAAGCAAATAAAAAAGAGCCCTTCGGAGACAATTCCGCAAGGGCCGATGAGGTTTCCCGGGCAATTACAAGGCAATCAGCAATAAAATCACGAGCAGGATGAAAAGCACTAAGGCCATCACTGCATAGCTTTGAGCATGCATACGAACCGCTCCCATCAGGCGATTTAATTGTTCAACTAATCACAGCGTATGCAGCTCCGAAAAAAAAGGGCTGTGCACCTGCCTATCTCTATACCATGGATTGGCAATCGTGTTATAATAACGTCATTGTTCACGTTAACATAATCTTATTTTGCAGGAGGCGTCATCATTTATGAGTATTCAGTCGAAGGATCAGCTGCTTGAGTTCGTTCATGAAGCCGTTCGGAATACCCCGGTTACCGACATTCACACCCATTTATTCGCCGAGTCGTTCGGGGAACTGTTGCTATGGGGGGTGGATGAGCTGCTTACCTATCATTACTTGATTGCGGAGACGTTCCGCTACAGACAGGATTTATCCTATGAAGACTTCTGGCAAATGACCAAGCGGGAACAGGCGGATCTGATCTGGCAGACGCTCTTTATCGAGCACACCCCTTACAGCGAAGCGTGCCGCGGCGTCGTTACGGTATTAAACCGGCTTGGGTTCGATGTCGGCAAGCGGGATTTGGAGGAGTATCGCTCTTATTATGCCCATGTGAGTGCAAGTGAGTATATCGACAGAATTCTGGAGCTTGCTAAGGTGAAAACCGTCGTCATGACGAACGATCCGTTCGACGCGTACGAGCGAGAGCGCTGGGCTGAAGGGGGGTCCGTTGATCCCCGTTTCCTGGCGGCACTGCGGATTGATCCGCTGCTTAATTTATGGGACGGCACTTGGCCGAAGCTGGCCGAGCAGGGCTACGATGTGAAGGAGGATCTGTCCGGCTCCACGCTTGCCGAAATACGCCGTTTCCTGAAGGACTGGATCGCCCGGATGAATCCGCTCTACATGGCCGTATCGCTGCCGAATGACTTTGCTTATCCGGAGGATTCGGTCCGCGCACGCATTATTGACGAGTGTATTATCCCTGTAGCCCGTGAGGCGGCCATCCCGTTCGCGATGATGATCGGCGTGAAGCGCAAGGTCAATCCGTCTCTTAAGGATGCTGGAGACAGCCTTGGCAAAAGCGATATCGGGACGGTCGAGCGCATCGTCAGCAAATATCAGGATGTGAAGTTTCTCGTCACCATGCTCTCCCGCGAGAATCAGCACGAGCTTGCCGTCACGGCAAGAAAAAACCGCAATCTGCTGATCTTCGGCTGCTGGTGGTTCTTGAACAATCCGAGCTTGATCGAGGAAATTACCCGCATGCGTTTCGAGCTGCTTGGCGGCAGTATCATTCCGCAGCATTCCGATTGCCGGATCCTGGACCAGCTGTTATACAAGTGGGACCACTCGCGCGGCATCATTGCCAAGGTGTTGTACGACAAATATGCCGATCTGTTCGACGCCGGCTGGCGTCTTGAGGAGGACGAGATCAAGCGGGATGTAGAAGATCTGCTGGGCGGGACCTTTTGGAAGTTCCTCGGAAAGCCGGACCGTGCTGCATAAGCTAACGAAAAAAAGACCGCCGCGGCGCAAGTGCCGGGCGGTCTTTCCCATAGTTATAATGCTTCTGCCTGCCTCACAGCCTCTGCATCCGGTTCGAGCGTGCCTCCTGCCGCAACCGTAAGCATCCGCTCAATAATGACAATCGACTGCGCTCTCGTTGTCCGTTCCTCCGGAGCCAACCGGCCGCCGGACAGCCCCTGCAGCAAGCCGAGCTTTACGGCATTCTGCAGAGCCCACGCAGTTTGCACCACAGCCTGAGGCGACTGAAGTTCCTTGATTGCCGCCCGCACGGCAACTCTGGCCATCTCCGCACGGGTCATCGGCTCATCCCATGCAGCTTGGACGTCCTCTTGCCCGTACACTCCCGCTGCAAGCAAGGCATCGATGTACGGCACGCTCCACGATTGCCCAGCGGACGGCGCTGACGTCGGCAGCTTCAACGCCACTGCAGTCAACTTTGCAAATTCCGCTCTCGTGACAGGCAGCTCGGGCCGGAAGCTTCCGTCCTCATAACCGTCGACATAGCCCTTGCCGGCAGCGGCGGCAATAGCCTTCTCCGCCCAATGTCCGGCCAAATCACCGAATAAAGGTGAGAACCCTCCCACTGCCGTCGGAGTAGTACTGTTCTTAAATGAACCGTCTCCCAGCTGACCATTGATATTCGAGCCCCAGGTCCATACGGACCCATCCTGCAGCATGGCCGCTGAGTGCGAGCCCCCCGCTGCGATTGAAGCAATTGCTCCGGGTATCGCTACCTTTACCTGCTTCACACTGCTTGTGTTCGACCCATCCCCCAGCTGTCCCTGAGTGTTCGAACCCCAAGCCCATAAGCTGCCATCCTGCCTCAATGCCAAGGAGTGATAACCTCCCGCTGCAATAGCCGCTACATGATTGAGTTCCAGGATGACGGGCTCCTTGCGGAGCGTGGAGGTACCGTCCCCGAGCTGGCCGTACGTATTGTAGCCCCATGCCCACACGGTGCCGTCCTTCTTCAGGGCAAGAGAGTGCGTCCGCCCTGCTGCGATGGCCTTAACGTCTGAAAGACGATTCACAGGCACGGCGTAGCGTACTGCGTCCCCTTTGCCATTGCCGAGCTGCCCGCCCGTATTGTCTCCCCATGCCCATACCTTGCCGTCCGAGCTCAAGGCAAGCGCGTGGTTATAGCCTGCGGCTATCGCTTGAATATTGCTTAAGCCGGGGATCCGAATCAAGCTTTTCTCTCCCATGACCTGGCCGTTCGCAAGCTGACCGAAGCTGTTGTCTCCGGCCCCCCAAACGGTCCCGTCCGCCTTCAGAACGATCGTAAAGCTGTTGCCCACAGCTACGGCAGCCGCTTCGGACAGTCCGGGAATAGGCGCCGGCTCCCTCCTGCCGTCCGTCGTCCCGTCCCCGAGCTGGCCGTAAATGTTGTTCCCCCAGGTCCAGACGGTTCCGTCGGACTTCAGAACGGCCGTATGCCCATAGCCTGCAGCGACTTGCTTCACTTCCTTCAGGGAGCTGAGTGCAGAAGGTTTATTTCTGTAATTTCCTTTGTCCAGGCCGAGCTGCCCGAACGTGTTCTCCCCAAAGGCCCAGAGCTGTCCATTGTTACGGACCATCGTAAAGCTTTCCCCTGCTGAAAGAGCGACATCCGCCATGGAATAGCTGTCCGTCTTTGGCCCCTCATCCCCCTTGCTTGGCGGGGCAGCCGCAGCTTTTACGTTAAAATCCCCCACCTGCTGTGGCTTATACCGGTCTGTTGTCGTTCCGTCGCCCAGCTGGCCGAGCGTATTGTTGCCCCAGGTCCAGAGCGAACCGTCTTCCTTCACTGCGAAGGAATGAAACCTTCCGGTCCCGAAGGCTTCGACCTTGCCTAACGATTCCATCTCCATGGGAACACTATATTTCTCCACTTCCTTCGTACCCAGCTGCCCCAAGCCGTTAGAGCCCCACACATAGAGCTCATTATCGCGGGTCAATGCCATGGCATGGGAATTTCCTGCAGCAATCTTTTTCACTTTCGGCAAACTTATACTATTGCTCAGCGTCGATTTGTCATTGTAGCTGCCGTCCCCCAGCTGCCCGGCAAAGTTGGTGCCCCATGCGTACAAATAGCCCATGTCGTTCAGTGCTAGGGAAAACCCGTTCCCCGCTGCAATCTCCACCGCATCCGTAAAATACGGAATGAAGTAAGGCACGGTGAGATAACCCGTGGAATACTGATTCATCTGGGTTCCATAGCTGGCGGCGCCCCATACGCAAACCTGATTCTTATAGCCGTCGTACGGACTGTTCCATATCGCAAGCACGTGGTTCGCTCCGGATGCGATCGCTTTAATATATTGCAGATTAGGAATCATCGCCGGAACATTTCTCCCGGTCGTCGTGCCATCGCCCAGCTGGCCCCTGTCGTTCGCTCCCCAGGTCCAGACGGTCCCGTCCTTTTTTAAAGCAACCGAATGCGAATTCCCTGCAGCGATAGAAACGATATTTTCCAGTCCCTTGATTTGAAACGGCGTCATCCGGTCCGTCTGCGTGCCGTCGCCAAGCTGTCCGCTATCGTTCTGCCCCCAAGCCCATACGGTTCCGTCTTTTTTCAAGGCAAGGGTATGGTTCAGACCGGCGGCGAGAGCAGTAATGCCCGTCAGTCCTTCAACCTGACTTGGAACAAACCGGTTCCCCCCCGCTGTTCCGAGCTTCCCCCGCAGATTATCCCCCCAAGCCCATACGGTTCCGTCCGCTTTCAGCGCCACGGAAAAGCCTTGGCCGCCCGTCACCTGCACCATCGGCTCGTTTGCCTGCGAGGGAGCGTCTGCGGCTAGCGCAGCTCCCCCGCCTGCAAAGGACGACCATATAAGAAGCAGCAGCATCGCCCAAGACCAGCTGCGCCGTGCGAAATCATTCCTAAATGGCTTCATTGTGTTGTCTCCTTACTGTAGTAACCATAGTTCATTGCCTGCTATACGCCGGCAGCCGAATCGCTCGTCAGCTCGGCAGGCTTACCGCGCCGGAAGCGGCGCTTAATCGCATCCATGATGCCGTCCAAGAACGTATACACCACCGGAATCAGCACCAGAGTAATAATCGTGGAGAAGGTCAAGCCGAAGGCCACTACCGTAGCCATGGACGCTTGCGCCTCAGCCCCTTCTCCGAAGCCGATGACAAGAGGCAGCATCGCCAGTACCGTCACTGCGGTAGTCATCATAATCGGCCGCAAGCGCACCTTGCCTGCTTCGATTAACGCATCGTACAGCGTATACCCCCGTTTGCGAAGCTGGTTGGTATAGTCGACCAGTACAATCGCGTTATTCACCACGATCCCGACCAGCATAATCATCCCCATAATGGAGTTCATGTTGATCGTCCGGTTCGTCAGATACAGTCCTACAATGGCGCCGATAAAGGTCGGCGGCAGTGAGAACATGATGATAAACGGTCCGTACAACGACTCGAATTGGCTCGCCATCACCATGTATACCAGCACGACCGACAGGATCAGCATCAGATAAAGGCTGCTGAAGGCACTGTTCGTATCTTGTCTGGAAGCCAAAGTAATCGAATAACCGTCCGGCGCGGGGATGTTCTTCAAAATCTCCTCCACCTGCTTCATAACGTCGCCAAGCGGCGCACCCGATACGGCCCCTTGTACAGTCGTCAGACGTTCGCCGTTAATGTGCCGGATCTGAACCGGACTCGAGCCCGGCTCAACCTTTGCAATGGCGCTGAGCGGAACTTGAGCTCCCCCTTGCGCATTAATGACGATTTGATTTAAATTCTCGAGGTTGTTGGTGAATTCCGACGGGAATTTCACCAGCACGGAAATTTGCGTGTCCCCTGCTTTAAACTGGGTCGCCACCGAGCCCTGGTACGCCGTCCGGAGGGCGGTCATGACCTCTCTCGCGGTTACTCCATAGTAGGAAGCCGCGTCCCGGTCGATCTTGAGATCATAGGCGGGAATACTTCGCTCCAGCGTATTCTGGACGCTTCGCAGGGTCGGCAGTGCTCGCATCTCTTCCGCAACCATGTCACCCAGCTTGCTGAGCACGGCCATATCGGGCCCGTTCAGGTTGACAACAACCGAATCGGCTCCGCCCCCGCCGCCTCCAAGACCCGGAAGCCGGACGGAGGAGCGTGCGTTAACGTTGATCTGCGCACCAGGGTATCCCTGCGTCAGCGTACGCACCTGATCGACTACCTGCTGGGTTTTCAGTGTGCGTTCTCCCAGGGGTTTGAGCGTTACCGCAATGCTGGCGTTGTTCGTGGAGGCGCTTTGAAAGGCTCCTCCCCCCGCGCTACCCACGGTAGTGAAGATGGTATCGACATCGGGCAGATCCTTGATTTTGTTCTCTACCTTCGTGGCGATATCGTTGGTAATCTCGAATTTCGTGCCTTGTGGCATGCTGATGTTGACATTGAACTGCCCTTCATCGGTAGAGGGCATCAGCTCATTGCCGACGAATTTGACAAGAAAGACGCTTCCTCCCAGCATGGCAACCGTTGCCACAACGATCACCCAGCGATGGCCGAGCGACCAGCGAAGAATCAAGGCATAGCCGGAGGTGAACCGGTTCATTCCTCTGCCGAACCACACGGCAGGGTTGTAGGAGCGGCCTTCAGGCAGCGTCTCCTCATGATGCTTCTTCAGCAGCTTCGCCGCAAGCATCGGAACGAGTGTGATGGCCGCGAACAAGGCGGCGATATGGGAGAAGCTTACCGTAAGCGCCATCGGCGCAAAGAAGTTTTTGATGATGCCGTTAATGAACACCGTCGGCGCAAAAACGGCAATCTGTGCCAGGGCGGATGCAAGCACCGCCGTACCGACCTCAGCGGTACCCTTCTTGGCTGCTTCTATCGGAGATAAGCCCTCATCCCTTTTGCGGAAAATGCTCTCCAGCACTACCACGGCAAAGTCGACAAGCGAGCCGAGACCGAGCGCCAAGCCGCCAAGCGTGATCGTATTGATCGTCTGGTTGCCGAAGTACATCATACTGAAGGTGCTGATAACCGAGATCGGAATTACGACACCGATAATCAGCGTTGCCCGAATACTATTTAAGAACAGCATAAGAACAATGATGGAAAAAATAGCCCCGAACAACGTATGCTCTATTACGGTATTGATCGAGCTCTTAATGAATTTCGACGAATCGTTCAGCACGGCCAGCTTGACGCCCTCCGGCAGCTGGCTCTCAATTTCCTTCATCGTCTTGCGAATGTTATCGGCGACGGATACGGTGTTCCCGTCCGATTGCTTCTGAATGGATAAGCCTACGCTTTGCTCCCCGTTGCGTCTCGCATCGAAGGTAACCTCCTGATACGTATCGACGATTTTGGCAAGCTCGCTGAGCGGTACGGATTGGCCGCGTGACAGCGGCACCCGTACTTTTTCAATCTCCCCGGTTGATTTAAATTCGCCGTTGATGCGAAGCGGTACCAGCTGCTGACCTTTATACACCAAGCCCGCATCCTGCGTCTGGTTATCGTTTCCTAGCGCCTGGGTCACCGAATTAAGGGTGAGTCCGTACTGCAGCAGCTTATTCTGATCGAGCAGCACTTGAATTTGTCTAGTACGTCCACCCGTCACGCTAACCGATGCCACGCCGTCTACCCGCTGCACGGCGGGGCTGACGACGTTGTCGGCAAGATCGCGCAGGGTCAGCAGATCGGCATCCTTCCCGTAAAGCGACAGGTTCATAATCGCCTGGCTATTCGGGTCCGCCCGGTTGACGACCGGCGCGTCGGCGTCCGATGGAAGCTGCCTTCGCACCCGGTCGAGCCGTTCCCGCATCGTCTGGGTAGCCTCCATAATGTCGGTGCCGTAATTGAACTGCACCGTGACGGTGCTTCCTCCTGTCCTTGAGTTCGAGGACACGGAGGATACATTGGCGATCGTAGCCATCGAAGCCTCGATCCGGCTGGTCACTTGCGCCTCTACCTGTGCTGGAGAAGCGCCTGCCCAGTTGACGGATACGGAAGCCGTCGGAATTTCCATATTCGGGTATAAATCCACCGGAAGCAAGGGTGCTGCGATCGAGCCCAGTATCGTGATGGCGATCATCAGCATCATAATGGTAACCGGACGGTTAACCGAGAAATTCGCTAACTTCACTGACCTCCACCCGCTCTCTCGGTTTGCCCTTGGCTCCCCTGCGGACTCCCTTGCTGATTGGTCTGCGGCTGCCGCTGATTGCCTTGACCGCCTTGACCGCTTGGCGCATTCTGTCCGCTTTGTCCGTTCTGTCCGCTTTGTGCGCCTTGTCCGTTCGGTCCGCTTTGGCCGTTCTGCCCGCTCTGGCCGTTCTGCCCGCCCTGATTACCCTGCTGGCGCTGCGTGCGCTGATTGCCCTGCTGGTTTCCTTGCTGGTCGGTTGGCGCGCCCGGCTGCCCGTTCGGGGTCCCCTGCTGACGCTGCCCGCCGCTTGGCTGGGCCGCGCCCTCCTGACCCGGCTGCACCACTTGGACTGCAGCCCGATCGGACAGCAGCTCCTGTCCCTTAACAACGATCTCGTCGCCTTCCTTCAGCCCGCTTGTAATTTCAAACAGCGCGCTGGTAAGCGTTCCGACCTTCACGGACACCTTGCGGGCACGTCCCTCCTGCACGATGAAAACCGCGTTGCCGCTCGGCTGGCTGAGCACCGCATCGGCCGGCACCATGATCGCTTTGCGGCCCTCCGATTTGAGGCTTGACGTCGCAAACATGCCCGGCAGCAGCTCATGCTTCGGGTCATTCACCTGGATGTCAACGCCGTACGACTTCGTCACCGCATCAAGTGTAGGACGAACCGCCGATACGATGCCATCGAAGGTTTTGTTCAGGGTCGGTACATTCACCTTCATTTCCATGCCAACCTTGATTTTACCGATCGTGGCCTCAGAGATGCTTACTGTAGCCTGAACAGGGTCAACCGCGGCGATCGATACGATATTCGCCTGTGAGCCGGCGTTCTGGCCGACCGGCGTATTAATGGCTGTGACCACCCCGTCAACCGGGGACAGCAGTACGCCGTCCTGAAGCTGCTCCTGCAGGTTGCGCAGGTTCGTTTGGGCTTGCTGGTATTGAGCCTGGTTTACGGCGAGCCCTTCCTTGGATTGTGAGTTTATGTAATCCTGCTCGTTTTGCGAAAGCGTAGCGTTCAAGGAGCCCAGGCTCAGCTGCAGCGTGGCTTCTGCGTTTGCCAAGGCCAGCTGGTCCTTCTGCACCGTTTGCGAGTTGGTTTCCATAATCATCGAAAGCGTATTTTGCGCATTGGTCAGCGTGATCAAATCCCGGTTCAGCTGCTCTTGCGCAAGCTGTACCGCTTGCGAGGCTTCCGCCGTCTCCACCGCGTTCTGCGCGTTAATCAGCGCGGTCTGTGACACGCTCGACGGATTCTGCGCCTGCTCCAGCTTCAGCTGTGCCTGCTGGAGCTTGACCAGCGCAGCGTCAATCCCGTTTCTGCTGGTCACGGCAGCGATATAAGCGTTCTGTGCAGCCTGCACATCGAGCTGCAGCGACTGCAGGTTGTTAATCGCATTCGCTTGGGAGGTTAAATAGCTGTCCTGCTGCGCGGTGAGGGCGTTCTTCGCGTTCTCCAGGTTCGTGTTATAAGTAACGATCGCGCTGTTCAGGCTTTGCTGGGAAATCGCGACCGCTTGCTTCGCTGCCGCAATCGTGTTCTGCTGATCGCTGATCGCCTTGTTGAAATTCGCTTGCGAGATGGCAACCTGCTGCTTGAGTGTTGCGATCTGATTCTGCAGATCCAAAATGCTTTTCTCATTGGTTGCCCGCTGAGAGGCGATTCGTTTCTCCGCCGTTGCTTCGGCATTCGCCTGATCCTTAATAGCCTTTTGCAGCTGTGCCGAGCTCACGGCAAGAGCGTTCTCCTGCTGGGATATTTGCTGCTGCAGCGTTGAGGTATCCAGCTTCGCCAGCGGATCGCCTGCTTTAATCCTGTCTCCGACCTTCACCATAACCTCCGTTACCCGGCCGCTGACACGGGAGGAGACGTTAGTAGTATATTGCGGAGTGATTGATCCTGTAAACACCTGTCCGCCGCCCATATCGGACATCTTAACGACCTGCGTCTCTACTGGAAACGAGCGAGGTCCGCCGCGCTGCGCCGGGGAAGCGCCGGGCTGTCCGGGTGCTACCGTACCGGCAGGAGCAGCGCCCTGGGTATTTGGTCCCCCTCCATTCAACAAAGAAACACCGACAACAGCAATGACAGCGATGACTGCTACGGTCGTTACGATCCATTTTTTTGAAACATTCTGGATCCAGCTAAACATGTCCATACCCTCCTGAATCGTTCATTCCTATCCGCACCGCATCAAGGAAGAAATCGCTTTCATTATCTGATGATTAAGACAATACATCTTGTTTCAAAATAGCTCAAATTCATGATCAAACTGTGATGGAATTGTGAAAAATGTGTGAAGAAACAAATACGAAGGAATAATGCGAAGAATGTCGAAGGGAAGTACGAAAAAAGAAAAGGACTCCCTAAGGAGTCCCTTTGACGGTGATTTTGGATTTTGGTACCTGAATCTCACGAAAGCCGGATGACTGACCTCCACTCACAATGCAGTACGGGTACTACAGTAACGAGTCTTTGGCACATCCCTCCGCTTCTATATCGATTCAAAACCTGCTTCCACGGTATTATTCGTTGAATCACTCAACGGAACCACACCTCTCTTGTTCACCGTCGATAATAATATGTCCGGTATGAGGAGTCTTTATACGCCGCTTTTCAAAAGAAAGCTATTCGATAATGACGACTACCGTTCCTAATGTTACGTGGCGAAACAGCCATTCCACATCTTTATTGTGCATGCGGATGCACCCGGATGAAGCTCTGGATCCGATGGACCAAGGACGATTCGTACCGTGAATGCCATAAGTATAGCCTCCGGTCCCCGGTACATTCAGACCCAGCCACCGGGTCCCCAGCGGATTATCCTTATGTCCTCCGGGGATTTGCTTGCGTACATACCACGGCTTTTTGATTTTGGTCGTAATTCGAAATTGACCTACGGGCGTCAAGGACTTGCTTCTTCCAGTAGCTACGGGAAAGGAATGGGTTGCATGGCCGTTCATATAAACCGTCAGCCGATTCCACCTCTTATCAATGACAAGATACATTCCTTCCTCTTTCAGTCCGGCAAGCCGCTCTTGCTCCAGCTGCTTCTGCCTATCATTAGGAAGAGCGGCTGCTGCTTCCGCTGCCCTCGCAGTGAAGGGCACCAAATAAGAGCCGACAAGGAGGAGGACAAGCAGCATACCATGAATACGTCTTAGTTTCATACCCTACAGACTCCATTCCTTATTTTGCAAGCATTTTACAATAGCTTCCTATATTGTTTGTTTCCTTCGGCATGCCTATGCAATAACAAAATCTTCTTCTTACCCGACGTCTTTACTGATTTCCAGGGATTGTCTCCGGGCGTTGTTACGCTTATGATGGAACTACATGTGATAAAGAGGAGGAAACGTGATGAACATGCGTATCGGCATCGTCGGAACGGGCGGCTTCGCCAAGAAACACGCCGGGATTGTATCAAGAATGGACGGTTGTGAGGTAGTCGGCTTTACAGGAACAAGCTTGGAGAAGGCGGAAAAAGCGGCCTCAGGATATTCCGCGGCGGCGGGCTATGAGCAGGTAGAAGCAATGCTGGATAAAGAAAAACCCGATGCTGTTTATATTTGTGTCCCCCCTATGGCTCACGGCCCCATTGAGCGCAGCTTAATTGAGCGGGGGATCCCTTTCCTAGTAGAGAAGCCCTTGGGTGCGGAAGGAACCATCCCCGGAGAGCTGGCGAAGCAAATTACCGAGAAGCAGCTGATTACTTCCGTCGGCTATCACCTGAGGTATACGGATGGCGCGCAAAAAACGAAAGAGCTGCTCGAGGGGCGTTATGTCGGACTGGCTAACGGTTATTGGCTCGGAAGCATGCCGGGAGTGGCCTGGTGGCGGACACTTCAGGGCTCGGGCGGACAGTTCGTCGAGCAAACGACACACATTACCGATCTTGTCCGATATTTTTGCGGGGAGGTCAGCGAGGTATACGCACAATTCAACAGGGTCGTCATGCATGAACGGGTCCCGGGGACGGAAGTTCCCGATAATGGCGTCGTCACCCTGAAGCTGCGCAGCGGAGCGGTCGTTAGCCTGACGAATACGTGCATGCTTCCGATCAACCATACAAGCGGGCTTGATCTGGTGACGGACTTGGGTGTTGTGGAGTTTCGGGCTCATGCGGTCCGCGATATACGCAAAGGTCAAATTACCGAATTTCTCAATCTAACCGATCCGTATGTGAAAGAAAATGAAGCTTTCCTTCATGCAGTCCGAACAGGCGATACAAGCAGGATACGTTCAACCTATGAGGATGCGCACCAAACCCATCTGGTATCCATGGCTGCTGTTCGCTCTGCGGAAACCGGCATACCTGTACGTCTATAACATTACACAAGAAAAGAGGGAATGCTCTTCAGGGAGCGTTCCCTCCTTCCTTTCTATAACGGCTGGGCGGAAGCCCGTAATAATGGGTGAAAAACCGGGTAAACGAATAAATTTCGGGGTAGCCCACAGCCTGTGCTATCTCGGTAACCGGCCATTCCGAATCGAGCAGCAGACTTGCCGCCTTTTCCATGCGAAGCTTCTGCAAATATTTGGCCGGAGCGATGCCCAGCTTCTCGGTGAATTTGGTTGAAAAGTACGACCTGTGTATGCCCGCTTCACTCGCAGCATCCTCTACCGTAATTCGTTCACAGAAATGAGCTTCCATAAATCGGATACTTCGTTCCAGCCAATCGTCCTTTCTCCCTGCCGCCTCCCTGCCTTTACCCGCCTGAAGCGCACTAAAGACACCGTACAGCGCACTCATTAATCGGGCATAACCCCCAGGCTCGTTCGCCTGCGTGAAGGCAGCAAGCGCTCCCACAAGCTCCCTTTCCAGCTCCCGCGTCATCATCCGTCTTGCATATGGCTTCTCCTCGGACAGCCCCGTTTCTTGCAAAAGCTCGGGCACTAGCTCACCGTCTACCGTGAGCCAGCACATTTTGAGAGGCTGCCTGCTGTCAGACGGCTGCATATATTCGTACTTGATTCCCGGGAACACACAAAAGAAGTCCCCTTCCTCCAGCTCGATCTGCTGTTCTTCATATAGAAGACGCACGGCGCCATCCATAACAAAATGCAAACTATACGTTTCCATGACCCTCGGGCCTACGCGGTACGTCGGCTTTGCCAGGTTTCTGCCTGCGCGCAGCGGCCACAACCCGCGCAATCGCTCTTGCTCCGTAGGACTATAAAATAAAAGCTCGGCGTATTCCATGCCGTAATCCTGCATTGCCGGTACCTCCCAGATGCGTTTCATGAAAGTTTAGCATACCGGAAACCTAACAAATTGACAAGGATAATTCTAAGGACTCAGCGAGTTGGAACGCAAAAAAGGCTGCATCCGAAGCAATTATCACTTCAGACACAGCCGCTTTTCATTTGCTCCTAGGCTTGACTTGCTTCAATCGCCTTAGACAGATCGAACAGAATGTCATCAATAGCTTCCGTTCCGATGGACAAGCGGATCAGACCCGGCGTTACGCCGCTCTTCACTTGATCCTCCGGCTTCAGCTGTTGATGTGTTGTGCTGGCCGGATGAATGATCAGGGACTTCGAATCCCCGACGTTCGCCAGATGGGAGAAGAGCTTTACATTGTCGATGACCCTCTTACCCGCCTCTACTCCGCCTTTGATCTCGAAGCTGATAATCGCTCCTTGACCTTTCGGCAAGTATTTTTGAGCAAGCTTATAGGAAGGATGGCTCTCCAGCCCCGGATAGCTTACCCATTCCACGGATTCGTGCTTCTCCAGGAACTCGGCAACCTTCTGAGCATTTGAGCTGTGACGCTCCATGCGCAGATGCAGCGTTTCCAGGCCCTGCAGCAGCTGGAAAGAGTTAAACGGCGAGATGGCGGCTCCCAGATCGCGAAGCAGCTGAACGCGCGCTTTGATAATATAAGCAACCGGGCCAACCGCATCGGTATATACAACGCCATGATAGCTAGGGTCCGGAGTGGTCAGACCAGGGAATTTGCCGCTGGCAGCCCAGTCAAATTTCCCGCTGTCCACGATAACACCACCGATAGAAGTGCCATGGCCGCCGATAAATTTAGTAGCCGAATGCACGACAATGTCCGCCCCGAAATCGATCGGACGAAGCAAGTACGGGCTTGGGAACGTATTGTCCACAATGAGCGGAATCCCGTTCTCATGCGCGATTTGTGCTACGGCCTCAATATCGAGCACGTCGCCCTTCGGATTGCCGATCGTCTCGGCGAACAGCGCTTTCGTTTTCTCGTTGATGGCGCCGCGGAAGTTCTCCGGATTGCTAGGATCTACGAATCGCACCTTCACACCCATCTTAGGCAAGGTGTGTGCAAACAGGTTGTATGTACCTCCGTACAAGCTGGAAGCGGATACAATCTCGTCGCCTGCCTCGGCGATGTTCAGAAGAGCAAAGGTAATGGCCGATTGCCCCGAGGAAACGGCCAGCGCCGCAGCACCGTTCTCCAGCAAAGCGACTCGCTTCTCGAATACATCCGTAGTCGGATTCATGATGCGGGTATAAATGTTGCCGAACTCTTTCAGCGCGAACAGGTTGGCCGCATGATCCGAATCCCGGAAGCCATACGATGTCGTTTGATAAATCGGAACCGCCCGGGAATTCGTTGTCGGGTCGATTTCCTGACCGCCATGCACGGCTAACGTTTCCGGTAAAAACTGTCTTTCCTCTGACATTTTCCCAGCCTCCATTATTCAACTAGATAATAGCATAGTAAAACTCTCACTATCATTATGAATCTCTACTATTTTACTAAATAATAGCAGCTCTGAGAAGAGCGCTTACTTAACATACAGACGGCTTGTCTCTTCCCATTTCTCTCCAGGAGCAAGTGACAGCAAACCGATTTGCTCCGCAGGCAGATCCACCATAGGCGCGTTCACCAGATTCATCTGCGGCTCAGGGCAGAAGAAGCCGGGGGTCGCATTGTTATTCCAGATCATCCAATGCTTGTAGGCTGTTCCCACATCATAAACAAGCGTGACCTTCCTGCTCACATCGGTGAGCTCCATCCGGTTGCGCCCATTCTGCGGATCGCTCGTGTAGTGATTGTCCATCGGCTCGAAGAACGGGGACAGGCCGGTTGTTTTCATGAGCTCCTCCTCCGCGGTTAACGGCTGGAAGCTGCCTGTCGGCAGCATGCGCTCGTTCAGCTCGTAGCGCCGGCCTGTCGTCATCATGAACCGGCAGTCATCCGGCGTGCTCCCCGGAATAAACGGAGCGTTCAGCGTCGTATGGAAGGCTAGCAGGCAAGGAAGCTGCGTATCGCCGTCGTTATTGACAAGCACATGCTGCAGCAGACCGTCCTCGCTTAGCGTATAGCTGAGCTTGATCGTGAAGGAATGAGGCAAATAAGCATATACGGAATGCCCGGGTCTTACCTTCAAGGCGAGCGTCACCTTGCTCTCGTGGTCGTTCGATGAGAAGTCCAGCACCTCCCATGGAATATTATGCACAAAGCCATGAAGGTGGTTATTCGTTTTCTCCTCATTGACAGGGAATTGATATACCGCTGCCTGCCAAGGAAACTTCCCATCCTCGTAACGGTTCGGCGGGAAGAGAACGGGAATGCCGTGAACGATGGGAAACTCCTTGAAGGAAGTCATCTCCTCCTCCGCCGGCTCCCGTAAGAATCTGTACCCGTTCTCCGTATCCCGAAACGCGATCAAATTAGCGCCGATTTCCGGCAAAACGGCGGCTTCGTATCGGCCTGCGCGCAGCCATACCGCCTTCTCTCCATGAAATTCTCCCCAGAAGCTTTGGTTCGACATGTGATCCTCCCTAAAATATCAATGTGTAGCAACTTACCTATTCTCGATTCGATCGAGCATTCCTGCCGGGCTTTTCCAAGCAGCGCGAAAAAACTCATCCCTTTCAGAGCGGAATGAGTGGTACGAGCCAACCTGAGTGAATACACTGTACAAGCATCGCTTTGCTTTCGCAAAACTCAGCATCGCTTTCGAGGCAAGTTTTGCCTCGCAAAACTCTGAGGGGGATCGAGGAATGAGTATTTTTTTTAGCTACATCTTTTTAGGGTTATCGCTCGCCGCTCCGATCGGTCCGATCAATGCGGCACAGTTGAACAAGGGGCTCCGCAGCGGCTTTTGGCATTCGTGGCTTGTCGGACTCGGCGCCATGATCGCCGATATGGTGTACATGCTCCTCGTCTATTTCGGCGTCGTCCACTTTCTAAGCACGCCGTTCATGCAAACCTTCCTATGGCTGTTCGGCTGCTTCGTGCTTTGTTATACGGGTATAGAGAGCCTTATGGGAGCCGGTAAAATAACGAACGCCCGCGATGACGACGAATCCCTGGTTAAGTCGTTCTTCTCCGGCTTTCTGATGTCGCTCTCCAATCCGCTTACCATCTTGTTCTGGCTCGGAATTTACGGCTCCGTGCTGGCCAAGACGGCCAAAACCGCCGGCCCTGAGGAGCTGGTTCTTTATAGCTGCGCCATCATGCTGGGAGTGGTGCTTTGGGATATCACGATGGCTTCCATGGCCAGCACCTTCCGCAAATATTTAACGGCTAGGCTCCTTACCCTGATTTCCATACTTTCCGGCTTGTCGCTCATCGGCTTCGGCTTGTACTTTGGGCTCGAAGCGTGCAAAATGCTCTTTTTCCGCTGAGGAGGCTCCGGCCTTCTTCTTTTTTTTCCATACATATCGCATGACCAAGGTCAATACGCCAATGACGATGATAAACCCAAGACTGATCATGAAGCCTGGGCGGGTATCGTCATGAAACAAGCTGCCGCTGACTGCGCCAAGAATAAGAGCCATCCCGGCAAAACGTTTCGTCTGCCCCCAGCCTGTCAATGTAAGAAGCTTACCGGAGGTAACTAGGATAAACAGCCAATTATACAGCAGCATCAAGCCCGCCGCCGTAGTGACATAGTGGTATAACCGATCCGGGAGCAGCAAGGCCATCAAGATGGAAACCATTAACCCTATCGTTGTTAGCCCGATCGCAGGCAATGGCAGCTTACGCTTATACTCCTTGGCGAAAACAGGCGGAGCGTCACCGTCCCCTGCCAGGGTGACGAGAATGGTGGTGACCGCGAATAAAGAAGCCACCATTGTAGAAAATCCGGCAATGATGAAAACCCCGTTGAACAAATGCGGAACGAAAGGTAAATTCCAGTTGTTCAACGCCAGCAAAAACGGACTCTCCTTATCATTGAATTGATCCATGGTCACCAAAACGATCGCCAAGGACAAGGAAATAAGATACACGACGGTCAGCAGAAGAATCATAATTTTCCCTGCTTTCGGCGCTTCCTTCGGTTCCTTGAGACGGGTGGCCATCAGCCCCATAATTTCGATTCCCCCGAACGCATAGAACGCAAACAAGAACGCTGACCACAGGCCGATCGCCCCGTTCGGGAGCAGCTGCTCTCTTGTTACCGGGGCCGATGGGGCGCGCGAACCGCCCGGAAGCCAGCCCAAAAGTCCGATTGCAGCGATCACGATAAAGATGAGGATAGCGGCTATCTTCATCACGGCAAATACATGCTCCGTCCTCTCGAACCCTTTATGCCCCGTTAAAATCACGATCAAACCAAGCACCGCATAAACGGAAGCGAGCAGCCACATCGGCACGTTCGGGAACCAGAATCGGGAGAACAGGGAAAGCGCCGTCATCTGGCTGCCCATAATCAGCAGCTCCGAGGACCAGTACACCCAGCCGCTGCTAAAGCCCGCCCACCGCCCGTAGGCCTTCTTCGCGTAAGAACGGAAGGATCCCTTCAGAGGCTCCTCCGCCGTCATGCGTGCAAGCACGTCAAATACCATATAAGTTCCGAAGGCAGCAAGAATGAAGGCGGCTAGAACGGCCGGCCCCCCAGTTTCAATGGCAATGCCGGAACCGAGAAAGTACCCCGTTCCGATGGTACAGGCTACTCCCAGCAGCGAAAGCTGCCACCATTTCATTTTTTGTTCCTTGGCACTTCCATTGGTTTTCTCCATAGTGCGAATCCCTCCGACGCCTAAGGTATGGTTTCAATACCTTATCCTGCTTTAGCCGTTCTTTTTTTATGCACATGGGTCCTATCGCAGCTCCCTCATTCGACACAGCTATCCATGGTTCGATATTTACCCCTCACCCCGGATACGCATTGTATCCTGTAAAAAAATGTTATATAATATTTTTGGTTACTTGGAACTACACCATGGCGATCACGATTCGACAAGTGCCTTACCTTGAACGGGAAGGAATGATTGATGAGCTCATTTGGTGAAGAAGCAAGCACTCCGCCGCTCGACAAAAACGCGAAAGAACGGCGAATTGATTTTAATCCTGAGAACGATTACATGAATTGAAACTTTTTCGACTTCTTTGTCGTATTATCATATAAAAAATCATGATTTGCTGTTTCAACAGATTCGATCATGGGTATAAATGAGTAGAGAAAATTATTTTCCCTATTACACCTAGAAAAGAAGTGGTTCGTTCGAACCATATAATAACGGCTCTATTATGAAAGAGAGGGATAACCACAATGAGTTACGCCATTTGTTATAAGGGTAAGCTGCTCAGTCAGGCAATGGATCGGGAACAGGCGGAAGCCAAGCTGCAGAAGCTCAGCACCTGCTTTATCGGCTTAGAGCTTGTGGAGGTGGAAACGAAGACGAAGGAAGAGACCGCGCCTCCCATTCACAAGGGTATGAATCTGCTTCAGATCATGGAAGCATAATATAAAAAGGAAAAAGCACAAGGTCCGTTCCCGGGAACAGACCTTGTGCTTTTTTTTGCTTGTTTGCTCTAGAATGCGGCAATAACCGCGTCCTTGTATTTTTCCTTTATAAAGTTCTTCACATCATCCGAGTTCAGCGCCTTAACCAGCTTCTGCATCGCTTCGGAGTCCTTATTGTCCGGACGCGCCGTCAAGATGTTGACATACGGGGAGTTCTTGTCTTCGATAAACAGCGCATCCTTCGTAGGAGACAGCTTCGCTTCCAGCGCATAGTTGGTATTGATCAGCGCAAGGTCTACTTCGCCCAGAGCGCGCGGCAGCATGGCTGCTTCCAGCTCCTTGATCTTCAGCTTTTTCGGGTTGTCGACAATGTCCTTCACTGTCCCCTTCACGCCTACGCCTTCCTTCAGCTTAATGAGGCTGTTCTTCTCCAGCAGCGCCAGTGCCCGGCCGCCGTTGGAAGGGTCGCTCGGAATTGCAACGGTTGCGCCCTCCTTCAGCTCATCCACCTTCTTGATTTTCTGGGAATAGGCGCCGAACGGCTCAATGTGGACGCCCGCCGCCTTCACGAGGTTCATGTTCTTGTCTTGATTGAACTGCTCCATGTACGGAATGTGCTGGAAGAAGTTAGCATCCAGCTGCTTCTCAAATACTTGAACGTTCGGCTGGACATAATCGGTAAATTCCTTGATTTCCAGATTTACGCCCTGCTCCTTCAGCTTAGGCTGCACGAATTTCAAAATTTCCGCATGGGGTACGGCTGTAGCGCCTACCTTCAAGGTAACCTCTTTCGCTGCGGGAGCCGGAGCCGCTGCATTGGAGCTTCCGGAGGAAGCTTCCTGCTTGGTTCCGCATGCGGACAAAGAGAGGGCAAGTACGATGGATAAAGCTGTTGTGACTACTTTTTTCATGTGAATGGTTCCTCCTGTAGTAAAAATGCAGTGAATATTTATATGAAGCCTTACTTGCGCTGATACTTCCGGACGAGCCGGTCGCCGAGCGTTTGCAGGACTTGAACGAGCGCAAGCAAAATGAGCACGGTCACAATCATCACAGTGGTCTGGAAGCGTTGATAGCCGTAGCGAATGGCCAAATCGCCCAGACCGCCGCCGCCGATAACTCCGGACATCGCCGTGTACGATACCAAAGTGACGGCTGTAATGGTGACGGCCGCTATGAGTCCCGGACGGGATTCCGGCAGCAGCACCTTCGTGATCAGCTGCATGCGGGTCGCTCCCATCGCTTGGGCCGCCTCGATAACACCTCGATCGACCTCGCGCAGCGCTGTCTCGACAAGCCGTGCGAAGAAGGGCGCTGCCGCGATGACAAGCGGCGGGATGGAGCCGGGAACGCCTAACGAGGTGCCCACAATTAACCGCGTAAGCGGAATGACCAGTATCATCAGAATGATGAACGGAACAGAGCGGAGCACGTTCACTACAAAGGATAGGACCGCGTAGATCAACGGCTGCTCCAGCAGCTGTCCTCTTCCCGTCAGATAGAGCACGATGCCGAGAGGCAAGCCGATGAGTACGGTGAATAGGGTGGAAGCCCCCAGCATGGAAAGTGTATCCAGCGTATTCGAGCCGATCTCGGCCCAGTCCAGCTCCATAAGCTTATCCATGCGTCAACACCTCCACATCCAGGCCGCGCTCGCGAAGCAGGTCGATGGCTCGCTGCGCCTCAGCTCCGGTCTCTCTAAGCTCCAGCAGCAGCTGACCATAGGGCGTATCCTTCAATCGCGATACCGTTCCTTGCAAAATGACGAAGGGCACCTTCGTATCGCGCATCGTTTCGTACAACACCGGCTCATACGTCATCTCACCAAGGAAGGTGATGAGGATGCGGGTTGTGTTCCCCGGCGCGCGCCCCGGCCATTCTGCAGTAAGCGGTTCGGAAGCCTCCGCTACAAACTGCTTCGTTGTAGGGTGCTGCGGCTTCAGAAATACATCCGTAACCGGGCCAAGCTCCACAATCCTGCCTCCGTCGAGTACAGCGACCCGGTCGCAGATCGAGCGGATGACCTGCATTTCGTGGGTGATCAGGACGATCGTGATGCCCAGCTCCCGGTTGATGTCCATAAGCAGGGCCAAAATCGACTGTGTCGTTTGCGGATCAAGCGCCGACGTTGCCTCATCGCACAGCAGCACCTTCGGATTCGTCGCCAGCGCTCTGGCGATGCCGACCCGCTGCTTCTGGCCTCCGGACAGCTGGGCGGGATATTTGTGCTCGTGGCCGCCTAGGCCGACGAGACGGATCAGCTCTTGAACCCGACGCTCTACTGAAGGCTTGTCCGCCTTGGCCAGCTTAAGCGGAAAAGCGATGTTATCCGAGACAGTTGCAGACGACAGCAAATTAAAGTGCTGGAAGATCATGCCGATCGAACGCCGTTCCACCTGAAGCTTGCGGTCATTCAGTGACGTAATGTCGATGCCGTCGACGATAACTTGCCCTGAGCTGGGCCGCTCCAGCAGGTTGATGGTCCGGATCAGCGTGCTTTTTCCAGCGCCGGAATGGCCAATGACACCGAAGATTTCGCCTTTGCTGATGGTAAGGTTTATATGGGATAAGGCTGTGATTTTTCTATCTTTTACCAGGTACTCCTTGGTAACTTCATGAAGCTGTATCAATTCATCCACCCCCTTGGTTAGGCATGAAAAAAGCCCCTGCACACAGAGGTACAGAGGCTGACTTTATCGCTCTTGTCCCTCTCATCTTCCAGAATCGCGCCGATTCTGGAGGAATTGGCACCATACTTCCCTGCGTTACGCATGGAACGGTTGCCGGGCTTCATCGGGCCTTTTCCCTCCGCCTCTCTTGATAAGAAGTTTGCTATTATTTTACCTTAGGTCATTAACAAGTAGTAATTTTATTACGAATTGACGATACTGTCAACCACTATTTGTTCTCTGGATCGACCAGTTGGCAATCCTTGAGCGGGATCAGACGCGTCTTATGCTTGAGCTTGTAGCCGAAGTAGAATGCCGCAAACAAAGGCAAGCCGATGTAGGACGAGAGCAGCGCCTTCCAATCGATTGCATCGCCGGTGACAGCCGAGTAGCCTTGCCCGATCATAACGAACAGGCAGAGTGCGAATGCAAAGATCGGTCCAAACGGATACCACCGTGCTTTGAAGGGCAGATCGTTGATACGAAAGCCTTGCAGCCGATACGCTTTGCGAAAGCGATAATGACTGACCGCGATCCCAAGCCACGCCAGAAATCCGCACATGCCGGACAAATTCAGCAGCCAGATGTAGACGACGCCGTCGCCGAACAGGGAGGTGAAAAATGCCAGCATCCCTACGGCTGCCGTCGCTAGCAGCGAGGTTACCGGAACCCCGCGGCGATTCAGCGCACCAAGCCACTGCGGCGCCTTCCCCTCCTTAGCGAGCACCCAAAGCATCCGGGTCGAGGCATACATTCCGGAGTTACCGGCGGAAAGCACCGAGGTCAGAATGATCGCGTTCATGACGGAAGCGGCAAAAGCCAAGCCGGCATTTTCGAATACGATGGTGAAGGGGCTTACCGCAATATTGTCGACGTCTCCGTTGATCAGCACCGGATTCGTATAGGAGATCAGCATCCCGATAACGAAAATAGCCAAAATATAAAATAAGAGGATGCGCCAAAATACTTGCCGGATTGCTTTCGGGATATTCACCCTCGGGTTCTCGCTCTCCCCTGCTGCAACCCCCAGCAGCTCCGTCCCTTGGAAGGAGAAGCCCGCCGCCATGAACACGCCCAGCATAGCCATAAAGCCTCCATGGAACGGAGCGTCGCCCTCTGTAAAGTGAGTGAACCCGACCGGTTGTCCGCCCAGAATCCCGAAGATCATGAGCAAGCCGACTCCGATAAACAGAATGACGGTAACGACTTTAATCAAGGCAAACCAATATTCGGCTTCCCCGAAGCCTTTGACCGATAAATAATTAAATAGCAGCATGATAGCAAGGAATAGCACACTCCAAGGCAAAGACGGCGTGTCGGGAAACCAGAACTTCATGATGAGTCCGGCGGCCGAAAGCTCGGCGGCGATCGTTACGGCCCAGTTGAACCAATAGTTCCAGCCGAGCGCATAGCCAAGCGCAGGGTCGACGAAACGTCCCGCATAAGTACTGAAAGAGCCGGACACCGGCATGTAGGCGGCCATCTCTCCCAGGCTGGTCATCAGGAAGTACACCATGATGCCGATCGCCGCATACGCCAGCAGCGCTCCGCCCGGTCCTGCCGTGGAAATGGCCCCGCCGCTGGCCAGGAACAAGCCGGTCCCGATGGAGCCCCCGATCGAGATCATCATCAGATGCCTTGCCTTCAGCCCGCGCTGAAGTTGTTTATTTTGTTTATTGCTCACTTGTACTACCCCTTCTTCCCTATGGACGAATCAATCCAAAAAACATCCACTAGTTTACTAGAAAATGCCGGGTTGTGGCAATGGAATTCTTTAGGCGGTAAGGTAGGTCCCGTTGAATGAAGGGGCGTCGATGCGGTATTATAAAAGTAAAATAACTTTTCGGTTGTAAAGCATACACCGTTCCTCCCTGCGCTCAAGTTAGGGATGGACGGTGTTTTTTTTGTGCTTATATCCGGCAGAGGAGTGAAGGCTATTGGTATTCGAAGCTTTGTATAAGGAATTTATGATTCGTCATGAGCGAGGCTGCTCCAAGGAACGGCTGCGGAGACTGCTATTGCCGTGGATTTCTCGCCCTCTCCCCCATGTTAGCGGCATGCTGGGACACTAACGTCACGGTAGCGCTGATCGCGCGGCGTCACGGACCTCGACATGCCTTGCAATAAAAAAGGATCTCCCGTGACTACCGGCATGGGAGATCCTCACTGCTTATGGCATCTTTTTTCCTCGCGAGGTAACGTAAAGCGAGTACCACTCTTCACGCGTCAGCGTAATGTCCATTGCCGCTGCACAGGCACGAATACGCTCCGGGCTCGTTGTGCCGATGACCGGTTGAATTCCGGCCGGATGGCGCATCAGCCAGGCGAGCACTACCGCTTCCGGCGTCGTTTCCTTTTGCTCGGCAAGCTTCTGGACCAACGCGGCGGTTTGCTTCACTTGGTCCGGCTGCCCGGCCAAATCACGCCCGGTGTACAGGCCTTTGGACAACGGCCCCCAGGATTGCACCTGAATGTTCTCAAGCCGGCAATGCTCCAGCGTGCCCTGGGCGAAATTCACTTCCGCCCCCGGCTTCTGGTTCACGAGTACCCCCGCATCGATCCAATCCAGCTTGGACAGGCTGAGCTCCAGTTGGTTAACGATGAGCGGCACGTCCAAGCTAGCTTGCAGCATTCTCATCTGAGCGGAGTTCATATTGGAAACGCCGAAGGTTTTTACTTTCCCTGCCCGCAGCAGCCGGTCGAACGCCTCCGCCACTTCCTCCGGCTCCATCAACGGATCCGGCCGATGCAGCAGCAGAATATCGATTGCATCAACCTTAAGGCGGCTCAAGATGCCGTCAACGCTTTGGACGATATGCTCCTTGGAAAAATCATACCGGCCCCGCCGACCCGGTCCATCCTCGAACCGGATGCCGCATTTGGACTGGAGCACCATTTTCTCCTTCAGCTCTGGGCGCTCGGCCAGCACTTGTCCAAATACTTGCTCCGCTTTACCATAAGCGTAAATATCCGCATGATCAAACATAGTAATTCCCGCGTTGAGGGCAGCATCTACAGCCTCATGAGCGGCACGCAGGTCCTCCGCAGTTAACGGATCCCGCTTCCAGCCTCCGCCTAGCCCCATACAGCCCAGCACCAATCGGCTTACGGCAAAGCCGCGTTGTTGCAAAGGTATTTTCCTCGACATGTCCAATCTCCCTCCGGCATTACATTGTCATCGGTACCTTACTCTCTACCTAGTATAGGCCACCACATCCCATTAAGAAATATCTGAAAAAATGTTCAGCTACTTACGTCGAGGTAACTACTCGTAAAAAGCATTGACAGCAGCCCAAAATGCTGATAATATTTAATCCATACTATTCCAATAGGAATTAATAAATTATAATCCACCGTACACAGCGGAGACGAATACCTGCCCGACAGGTATTGGGCTCCGTTTTTTTATTTCGCCCGGTACCTATAAAGCTTAGCGGTTGAAATACGCCGCATAATAGAACAGGAGGATTCATCTTATGCACATTCGAAAAAAACTAGGGATCATGGCACTGGTGGGAGCCCTCTCCCTTTCGATGCTGGCCGCCTGCGGAACCGTGCAAACTATAGCTACTCAAGGCGCAGGAGGCGGCGAAAAGCCCAAAGAAAGGGTCGTAGTCAATATCGGGGTGCAAGGAAAGACAGGGATTCTGCCCTATGCCAGGGAAAAGGGCTATTTCGAAAAGGCCTTTGCTTCAGTAGGAGCAGAGGTGAAATGGTCGGAATTTGCCAGCGGTCCGCCGCACTTCGAGGCGCTCACAGCCGGACGTATTGACTTCGGAGCTGTGGGAGGGACTCCTGTCGTGTCCGGGCAAACGGGAGGCGTCGACTTTAAGGCAATAGCCGTCACCTCCGACGGGAAGAAAGGGAACATGATTGTCATCCCCAAAAACAGTCCGATTAAAGAGCTGAAGGATTTAAAAGGGAGAAAGGTCGGGGTGGCCAAAGGGAGCAGTGCCTATAATTTCCTCTATATGGCTATCGATCGAGCCGGTCTGAAGGGGGATGACGTGAAGGTCATTCAGTTGCAGCCGGATGAAGCAAGACCTGCACTGGACAGCGGAGCCATTGATGCTTGGGCGGTGTGGGATCCGTATGCTACGACGGCCGTTCATCAAACCGGGGCCAAGTTCCTCGCTACCGGCCAGGATCTGAACATCAATGCACCCAGCTTCCTGATCGCCCGTACAAAGTTTACGAAGGAGCATCCGGAGTTGACGGTGTTATTTCTCAAAACCTACGAGGAAGCCCGTACCTATTTTGTTTCCCATCTGGATGAAGTGGTAGAGGATATTTCCAAAGCACAGAAGCTGGATAAGGCCATCACGGCAGAGGTGCTGAAAAATGCGGAGCCGATTCTATCGCCGGCTATTCCGGAATATGCCAAGGCGCACCAGGAGCAGGCGGACTTCCTTTACTCCGTTGGGGCGATCAATAAGAAGCTGGACACCTCTCAGGTTATTGACAATACGTTCGTAGAGCAAGCCTTAAAAAAATAAAGAAAACCTCTGCATTCAGCAGCGTTAAAAAAGACGCGTCAGCCCGGTTGATTTAGCCGTGCGCGCGTCTTTTTTTGTCATTATTTAATAATGGCGATCGATCCGATCAAAGGAAGGGGCTTCGCTTGACCCTGCGCCGCGTTCACAATCCCAAGGATCGCAAAGATCAGAACGAGCAGGTTCGCGATCGGCAGCAGCAGCCAGCCAATCAGCGGAATGATGCCCAGCACGATATTCACCGCAATGCTTAGAAGCAGCAGCAGCAGCCCCTGATTGGCATGATATCTTGCGAAGCGGGAATCCTTGGCGACCAGAAGCGGAACGAAGAACAAAATGTATCCGATAACCGCCATCCATTTATTGTTTTGTACGTCTGCTGCATCGTAGGAGCCTAAAGCCGTTTGATTCGTTTCCATAATTACACCTCGGTATCTAAGTTCTAAGCCTAGTATACCGGAATTCGCTGCCGAATTCTGTGTCGTATACTACAATCCTTCTACGGCCGACTGCAAATAATTCCTTTCCTGAGAGGCCGAATGGATCGGGGAACCCTCCCCTTTAGTGTAATCCGAGGCCTCTACAGCTTGCAGCATATGCCCGCGAATGCATTGCAAGGCATCCCTGCATGCGATCAATTGCTGCACCTCCATAGACAGCATCCTTTCAGAAATCTCTTTGGCGGCGGTTTCGCCGAGCCATGATTCAAGTTCCGACCAGAGGTACGAAGCCTTTTCGGCATTAGGGTGTTCGGGTTTATCGTTATGTATTGTCATGGAAGTCCCCTCCTCCCTCCATTATATCGAATTTTGTCGAATGAGTCATCATCAAATTAGCGGGACAAGCTGCATGCCACGAAACAAAGGGAGAAGTGCACCCGCTATGCACATCTCCCAAGTGTAAGCTATCCCGTAAAGCTGTCCCGCCATTTCAGCCATCTTTTTTCCAAGTAACGAACGAATGAATCCGAGCCTTTGCCGACAACAGCGAAAATGATGATCCCGACAAACACGATAGCCGTCTGTGAAAACTGTCTCGCGTCAAGAATCAGGTAGCCGACACCCTCGCTGGAGCCCATCAGCTCCGCGACGACCAAGCCCAGCCAGGCAACACCGATGGACAATCGCAGGCCGAGCAGAATGTTCGGCAGCGCCGCAGGCAGCACAAGCTTTGTAATTTGCTGCCAGCGGCTAAACTCCAGGATCCGCGCCACATCGAACAGCTTCGAATCGACATTGCGTATGCCAAGAAACGTATTAACGTACAGCGGGAAGAACGCCCCCTTCGCAATAAGCAGCACCTTGGAAAATTCCCCGAAGCCGAACCAAAGGATAAACAGCGGCGTTACCGCGAGATGCGGTATGGTACGGATCATTTGTACGGTAGGGTCAAGCGATTGTTCAAATTTCTTGAACAGCCCTGTAGCCAGCCCCAGCACAAGTCCAAGTCCCCCTCCCAACAGAAAGCCAAGCGCCGCACGATAGATGCTGATCTGCAGGTGCTTGAGAATTTCTCCCGAGGCCGTCAGCTCATAGAAGGTAACGGCAATGGTCGCAGGAGTCGGCAAAATATTGCCGGAAACGAAGCCCAGGGACCCCGCCAGCTGCCACAGGATCAGGATGAGAGCCGGCAATGCGCTGCCACGCGCGGCCCGTATCCAAGTGCTCTCCTTCGGCCCCGCGGAAGAAGGAAGCAGAGCTTCCTCCGAAGGTTGTAGTGTATTCCCCGCTTGCGTCCGGCTGCCGGCGCTTGCGGGTATGGTTTTGGCGGTTAAGCTCATGCATCATCTCACCTTTCCCCTCATTAAATCCCTGAGCTGTCGATCAGCTCCAGCTCTTCGACACGCTCGAATTCGCTGAGCACCTTATGGCGCAGCTGCTGGAACGAAACGGTCGATTTCTTGCGCGGATAGGGCAAATCCACGGGAATCACATGGCGTATCGTGCCGGGCCTCGCATTCATAATCACGACCCGGTTCGCCAGAAACACCGCTTCGTCAATATCATGGGTCACAAGAATCATGGTCGTCTGATTTTTTTGCCATATGTCCAGCAGCACCTCCTGCAGGTGTCCCCGCGTAAAAGCGTCCAAAGCGCCGAACGGCTCATCCAGCAGAAGCACCTTGGGATTGCGGAGCAAGGCGCGTGCGATCGCTACCCGCTGCGACATCCCGCCGGAGAGCTCCCGAGGATATGCCTTCTCGAAGCCGTTCAGCCGAACCAGAGCGATCAGTTCATCGACCTTGCGGCGCACCTCCGGATTCGTTAACGGCAAATCGGCCGCAATATTTTTCTCTACCGTTAGCCAGGGGAACAATCGATGCTCCTGAAAAATAAACCCTTTATCGATGCTTGGTCGCTCCACCTTCTCCTTCTCCAGCAGCACTTGCCCACGGTAGTCGGTATCCAGGCCGGCGACGATTTTGAGCAAGGTGCTCTTTCCGCAGCCGCTCGGTCCGATCACCGTGATGAATTCCCCGCGCTTTACTTGAAGCGAAATATCCTGAAGCGCTTGAACAGAGCCCTGAGGGGTGGGAAAAGACTTGAATAACCGTACAATATCCAATAGTACACTCATGGCTTCAGCTCCTTATGCACTCTCGATAGTCAGCTCCGTATTCTCTTGCGCTCGCTCTGCCAGCTTCTGCTTGACAAGCGGCAGCAGCAGCTCTCCTGTCGTTTTCGCTTCTTCCAGGTTCGGGTAGCCGGATAAAATAAAATAGGAAATGCCCAAATCCACGTATTCCAGGATTCGATCGGACACCTGCTCCGGTGTGCCTACAAGCAGCATCGAGCCGCCGCCCCTCACTGTAGAAAGTCCTGCCCATAGGTTCGGGGCGAGCAGAAAGTCATGGTCCCGCGACAGCTCACGCAACTCGTTTTGACGCTTCTGGTTGGTCGCATCGGTAGTGGCAAAGCGTTGATTGGAATTGTCGATTGCCTTCCGTTCCACTTTACTGATGATGTCCCACGCTTCACGCCATGCCTCTTCCTCTGTTTCCCGAACAAGCACCTGTGCCCTTAAGCCGTAACGAAGCGTTCTGTCGATTCCCTTCTCCCGCTTCAGCTCCGCACGAAGCTGCTCCAGCTCCGCAATCTGCTCGCGTATCCAATCGATCGGCTCCGCCCACATAAGAAAGACGTCGGCCGTTTCCACCGCAGTTCGCTTCCCGGCAGCCGAGCTGCCCCCAAAATATAAGGGAGGGTGCGGATTCTGAATCGGTGCGGGCAAGCTCGCCCCGTCCTCGAGCTGAAAGTACTTCCCTTGAAACTGTACGCGTTCCGCTCCTCCATAGGTAGAATTCGAGGCTAGGAAGCTATCCGAGCCTTTCTTTGATTGCGTCCAAACCTCTTTCACAATGTGAAGAAATTCCCTTGTTCGTTCGTAGCGGGCATCATGATCGTGGGCCAGCGGATCTCCGGTAGCGATAAGATCCTGCGGCGAGCCGCCCGTCACCACATTCACCAATGCCCGGCCTCCCGATATATAATCGAGTGAAGCAGCCATGCGAGCCGCCAGGACGGGCGCGATGAGTCCCGGACGGAATGCGACAAGCGGCTTAAGCTTCCGGGTATGGGCAGCGATGGCGGAGCCGACTACCCAAGAATCGATGCAAGAGCCCCCGGTGGGGATGAGTGCGAAAGTAAAGCCTGCTTCCTCCGCCGTCTTCGCTACTTGAATCATGTACTCTGCGGTAGATTCCCTTTCCGGCTTCACCCCGATATATTTGCCGTCGCCTGTCGTCGGTATGAACCAGCCGAACTCCACTTGCTGAGACTTGTTTGTCATAACATTTCACTCTCCTTTACATGTTTGAACGGATTCCCAACGATCAACTCAGAAGGGATAAAAAAAGGAGACTCCTCTTACCTGCTCCTTCAATAGGATGCGAGATAAGCGAAGCCTCCGGTGAACCGGTAGACATATTAACTACAATTCCAATGTGTTTACTATGTTTTAATGAGCTCAGTATAGTTCAGTATCCCATGCAGTGTCAATATCTTTTTTCTAACTTCGCATAAGAAGGAAATAGCGAGATCCCGAAGGACCCCGCTACGCTATCTACTAGTTGGTTGCACTCCCGCCGTATAGGAACCGATATTCCCAGTGACGTCCGGCGATCGAATCGGTCCGCACCCCGCCGGATTCAGGCGAATAGGTATGAAGCATCATTCCGTCGCCCAAGTAGATCGCTACGTGAGTAATCGTCTCGGCAGTTTTGTCAATGCCGCTGTAATCGGATGCGCTTGAGCCGTTATAGGACATGAAGAACATCAGATCACCGCGCTTCAGCTGACGCCAATCGGAAGTAACGGCACCCTGCTGCTTTACGTAATCGCCCTGGGCCCGGGAATCTCCCGGCACAACCGTCCGTGTAGCATCCCAGAAGGCTTGCTGCACCAGATCGGAGCAATCGAACGTCGCCGTATCGAACCGCTCCGAACCGAACTCATAGGGCGTCCCGGTGTAAGCCGAAGCCGCTTGTATGATGCTTTCAATTCGCTCCTGAAGAGGCAGCACAACGGTCGTTACCGAGAAATCTGCTGTAATATACTTACTGCTGCTGCTGAGATAGCCGACCACGCCATTTTTATCCTTTGCCTTATACCAGCTGTCATTGATTTTCTCCAGAACGAGAACCTCCTCGCCTGTAGACAGCATCCGGATTTTGGACGCTTCGGTGGAAGGACCGGTCCGGAAATTGACCCCATAGATGATTTTTGCATTGCTGATCAACGTTATGTACTTCGTGCCGGAGCTTACATAGCCCATAGTCCCCTGCTGATCCTGAATCCGGTACCAATAGGGATTTACCACGTCAAGAACGGTAACGACCTCTCCTGTCTTCAAATAACGCATGACCTGGCTTGAGGTGCTCGGCTGGTCCCGGAAGCTTACCCCGGCAACGGCTTGTGCCTTGGTGGGAACCGTTTCCTCCGCTTGTACAGCGGAACCTAGGGAAAGTACAATAAAGAGTAAGACCAATAAGGATGCAAGCTGCTTCTTCATGCTGTGATAACCTCCGTGTCTTTGGGTTGGAATGGAAAAGAACCCTCTCCTTACCAGCCGTTGAAGAAAGAGGGTTATCCCGGGTTCCCTAGATCCTTCGGCAGCTGGCGAGCATGGTTGAACGATCAACCGAAGCCCCTGTAGCTTTGCGTCACCGGCTTTCGCCGACTTTGCCATTATCGTGAGAGGTTAACTTAAATCATTTCGTGACTCTATTATAGTTTGAGTGGGTACCGATCGAAAATAGTCGAAACGATGCATCATTTCCCATGGGAAAACAAGGCTAGAAGCCCTATTGACCCCTTGTAATATAATGGAAATATAAATATAGGTCACAGCTTAGAGCGGTCCAACGCATGTAGCCTCACTCGATAATTGCAAAATGTTTAAAATTGTTTCACAAAGATTCCGTAAAAATTGCCCGTTGCTTCGAATAGTATGAAAAGAAACTATCCACGGGAGGTCTACACTATGGAGAAACGATGGACTCGCTACGAGCTGCAGGAGCCCTTGATTGCGCTGCATAACGGGCATCTGTACAAGGGACGGGACCTCGCACTGAGCCGCCAGGTTCTCGTGTTCATCGTCAAGCTTAGCGGCAGCTACCCGGCACAGGAGTATATAGAGGAATTGGGCAAAGGCGGGCATACGGCCTGGCCTTCCCTGCTGCATGTTCTGGATGCGGAGGTTACCGCTGAGCAGGTATCCATCATTCTGCCCTACGAGAAGGGAGAACCGCTGATCCGGTTGATCGAGCATCATACACTTTCCTTCGAGCAGATCGTCAAGCTGCTGGTCGAGCTGGGACACGACCTTCAGGACGTGCTGGAGCGGCGCCCGTTGGACTTTTCCTTACGGGCGGAAAATTTGTGGCTCCGGCATGACGGCAAATTGAACATCATTCACTCATGGGATAAGGGAACCGCAAAGGAGCGCCCCGCGAAGGAGCTTTGCCGATTGTTTTTCCAGCTGATTACCAGATCCTCCCATGTCCCGGAGAACTCCGAACCTTTCCGGGTTCGCCTTGCCGCGGCATTGGCGGAGCTCGGAGTACAGGAATCGGCCCGGAGCATTCTGGTTCAGGCGGCCCAGCGCACCATGCAGGAGCAAACCTCGCTGGCCGCCTGGATACGCAGTCTCCAGGACGCCTTGTCCGGCACAGGTGACCCCGAGGTCGCGTCAGTAGAGGAAACGGAAGAATACGAAGAAGAGGAACCCGTCAGGAAGAGGGGCTGGACCTCCTTTTTCGGTAAAAAAATGTGGATCGGCCTTACGGCCGGCGTGATCGGACTTGTTGTTTTTATCGGCGTATTTGCTTTACTGTTCGAAACTGTAGGAAAAATGCTTGCTTCAGATGAGAGAAAGCCGGCCGTCACGCAAGCTCCGCCCCCGGCTCAGGAGAACCCGGCTCAAGAAAAGCCGAAGCCCGCTCCCGAGCCGAAGCCTGCCCCTCCGGCCGGAGACGGACCTGTTCAGGTGCCCGCCCTTAAGGGGCTTGGCAAGGAAGAGGCGGAGAAGCTGGCGCTTTCCTCCGGGTTGAAATACGCTTATTTCCTCGAAGTCAACGAGCAGCCGGCAGGTAAAGTGTTCAAGCAGGAGCCCCAGCCCGGCGAAACGGTGGATAAGGGGACCCGGGTTACCTTCTGGATCAGCAAAGGGAAGCCTTAAGGGCTATAAAAGCGCCCCTACGCACGCTTGCCATGGCAAACGTAATAAGGCGGTTGAGGGCTTATCTAAGCCTCCTCCGCCTTATTGTGCTTGCCGCAAGCCTTCTCGGCTACTTCACAGCTATTGCCGCCACCGTCGATAAGAAATGGGCCAGCACGGCACCCACTTGGTCGACATGAGACTCATTGATTTTGTTTTTGTACTGCATAGTGACCCTCAGAATATCTTGCTCCGGCTGAAGCAAGCGCTGCTCCCAGCTGTATGCGGTTCGCCGCTCCAGCTCAAGCACCGTGGAATCGGCCCAATCGGCCCACAGCTTGTCCGATTGCGACTGCACATACGACTCGTAAGCCGAAGGCATATCGATCCATAGCTGCAGCGACACCCCGGGCTCCTCCTCCGCAAGACGCAGCCCCCGCAGCTCCCCTGCAAAATCCAGCAGCTCGCTCGTTAAGGTGAAACCGGCACTGCATGCTCCTCCCGTATGACGGAACGTGATGCTAAAGCTTCGGCTCATATCCGCCAGGTTCACCAAATCCTCGCGCATCGTAATCAGAAATTCCCCTTGCGCATCAAGATCATAGGCCTCTCCTTCGAAAACTACCTTCAAATTGTCATAAATCGTCGGATCAAACATACCCATCTCTCCCCTGTCTTCCTGCATAATCCATCCTTATTATTATCATAGTAAAAGGGATTCCCAAAAGAAAGGAGGGACAACCCATGGCTGACAAAGCAACCCAAGCGCAAAATTCCGTGGAAACGGCCCATAACGCCGTACAATCCGCCGAAGCGAACCCTACTGACCGTCAAGTCGCTCAGGCCCAGCGTTCCCTTCGCCATGCGCAAGCTGCCGTTGATCAAGCGTTGGAAAGCAGCAGCAACGAATCGGCAGTCACCTCGTCCGTGAATCAATTAGCGGAGGACCAAGCTGCTATCAACGACAGTGCTTCCGAATAATCGGAGGGCGATGCCTTAAAGCCTGTGTCCGCTGTCAGCATACGGACACAGGTTTTTTACGTTAAGCATGTCTACTTTGGTTTATGCTCCGCTTTCTGGTATGATGTCTAAATGCATCAGGAACTCTTCATTTCTTTCCAGCAAAGTTAACGTAAAGGAACGATCATAGCATGAACCAAACCTACACCCTGCGCCAAAAAATCAAACAGCTTCTCTTTGTATTATTGCCGATCCTGGGAACTCAGGTGGCTATGTTTGCCATGAGCTTCTTCGATGTGTTCATGACCGGTCATTACAGCGCTGTCGACCTGGCCGGCGTTGCGATCGGAACGAGCCTTTGGGTGCCCGTGCAAACCGGACTCAGCGGTATCCTGCTTGCCGTCACTCCGATCGTGGCGCAGCTTGCGGGCGCAAACCGCAAAGACTCCGTCCCTTTTAAAGTCGTACAGGCCTTATACGTATCAGTCCTGCTTTCTACAGCCGTAATTGTCATCGGCTTCTTCACCGTGAATCCGATTCTGAGCCTAATGGGGCTTGAAGCGAAGGTGGAGAGCATGGCCAGAGACTATTTGATCGCCATTGCCGCCGGAATCCCGGGACTGTTTCTTTACACCGTGCTCCGCTGCTTCATCGACGCGCTGGGACACACGCGAACCTCCATGTACATCAGCTTCGTTTCGCTGCCCATCAACGGACTGCTGAACTACTTGTTCATTTATGGGAAGATGGGGCTGCCTGAGCTCGGCGGAGCAGGAGCGGGCGTCGCTTCCGCCATTACCTACTGGGTCATTTTTTTGATCGCGTGGCAGGTCGTCGCTCGGATCAAGCCGTTTACGGAATATGCTGTCGTCAGCCGGTTTTATCGAATCTCCCTATCCGATTGGAAGGAGCTCCTGACGATCGGACTGCCGATCGGGCTGTCCATTTTTTTCGAGGTAAGCATCTTTGCCGCCGTGACCATGCTCATGAGTGAATACAGCACGATGACCATAGCGGCGCATCAGGCGGCCATCAACTTCGCTTCCTTCCTGTACATGATCCCGCTTAGCATCTCCATGGCGCTGACGATCCTGATCGGGTTCGAGGTCGGGGCGCGCCGGTTCCGTGACGCCCGCATCTACGGCCGGCTCGGCATCGGCTTCGCCTTGGGCATGGCTGGAATTTGTACAGTGATTCTCCTGCTCTTTACCAAGCCGATTGCAGGCATCTACACCGGCGATCCGGAGCTTCTTGAGCTGACGGGACATTTTTTACTCTATGCCATCTTCTTTCAGCTCTCCGATGCCGTGGCCGCTCCTATTCAAGGGGCGCTTAGAGGCTATAAGGACGTGAACGTCACCTTCATGGTAGCGCTGATATCTTATTGGGTCGTAGGACTTCCGTTCGGCTATATTCTGGCTCATTATACTGAAATGGGTCCGTTCGGCTACTGGATCGGATTAAGCACCGGCCTTACCTTGGGCGCCATCGGACTATTCATACGTCTGGTGCGGATTCAAAAGAAAGTGCACTTGCCCGCAAGCTCCGAAACTTAAGAAGCGTTAGCCCTCTCCTCCCCTTCCTCTTGCTCAGCGTCCGAGGCCAGGCACAGCCCCGCCTGATACTTGGTGTTGTCCACAAACACAAAGCCGGTGAGAAACACGCTCTCCTCGGGCTGCTTCGTCACGACATGGAGCTTTTGGCAATTCAGACAATAATACATGGAATCCGACCTCTTTTCCGTCATTAAGACAATGATAGACAAAGCATATGCCGGATCCGCGCGAAACATACCTAAAAAAAGCCTGTCAGCACCGGAGCACCTCTCCTGCCGACAGGCTTTGGGCGTTAGCTTCCTGTTTGAATCAGACGTACCGATTGCTCCTGCAGTTGCTGTATATATGCCGTATCCGTCTGCCGGTCCGTGATCACCGTATCGATCTGTTCCCAATCGGCGACATGGGCGAACGACTGCTGTCCGAATTTGCTGTAGTCTGCCATCAAAACCACCTGATCGGCGATTTCGATCATTTTTTGCTTGATCAGCGCCTGCAGCTCATTCGATTCGCTGACCCCCCGCTCCGGATGAACACCCTTGCAGGAGAGAAACGCTTTATCCACGTGATACGTGCGAAGCGAACGCTCCGCAAGAGGGCCTACGTACGAAAGTGAACGCGAAGTGAGCCGCCCCCCGGTGCTGATCACCTGAATTTTCTCCTTCGTGCTCAGCTCCATCGTCACCCTGATCGAATTGGTCACAACCGTTAGCGGAACGTCCGGCAGAATTTGGGCCATATACCAGGCGGTAGAGCTCGCATCGAGAATAATCCGGTCGTTCGGTTGGATCAGGCTGATAGCCGAAGCGGCAATGTCCCGCTTTTGCTCGGCATTCGTCGTTTCCCTGACCAAATAAGGAATTTCCGAGGTGCCCTCGGATTGAACGCTTACCGCCCCGCCATGGCTCCTGCGGAGCTTTCCTTCACCCTCCAGCCGGTCCAGGTCGCGCCGGATCGTTTCCTCCGTCACCTGACAAAGCTCACTCAGCTCGGTCACCCGAATACTCCCTCGTTCATTCACCAGCTGTACGATTTTCTGCCATCTCTCTGCCACCAGCATTGCTTTCATCCGCTCCCTTGATTTTCCGTACCTATCCTTCCCTGCTCTCTATTGTACAACAAGACGGTCCGGCAGACTACCTGAAGCGGTTCGGTCATCAAATACGCGCCCAGGGTCAGGGATTGACAATTTCTTCATATTCCTCTACAACCATAGAAAGGAGTCATGCCACGCACTCTCCCGAAGAGTTCTATGCCTGGCTGGCTTACCTAAAGGAAGTCAAGGCGTATGGGACGGAGTAACGGCGGGGCTGCAATTTTTGGGCGACACCCGAATGCTCCGAATCGTGGAAGAAGCGACCTCCTTCATAGGTGAACGCAATCGCCGTCTCGGGCTCACTTGGAACGATGAAACCGTTCAGCCTCATGAGTTCATCCAGTGGCAATAACACCGGTATACGAAAAAAACGGTATGCTCCCCGGCTCGACCGCCGGAAAGAACATACCGTTTTCACTGCAGATTACTCGCCGTCTTCCGGCGAAGAGAAGATCCCCATGCTCAGGTAACGCTCGCCTGTATCCGGGGCGATGCATACCACGCGCTTCCCCGCTCCCAGCTTGCGGGCCACCTGGATAGCCGCGAAGACGGATGCGCCGGACGAAGGACCTACCAGCATGCCCTCTTGACGCGCCAGATTCAGCGTTGTCTTAACCGCTTCCTCATCCCGGATTTGAATGATTTCATCGTATACCTTGGTGTTGAGGATTGCCGGAATGAAGCCGGGACTCGTCCCTACCAGCTTATGAGGACCCGGCTTTCCTCCGGATAATACCGGGGAGCCTTGAGGCTCCACAACCGCAATGTGCAGGTTCGGCAGGTGCTCGCGAAGCGTTTCCCCCGTACCGGTAATGGTGCCTCCCGTGCCCGCCGTCGCTACGAAGCCATCCAGCTTGCCGTCCATTTGCTCCAATATTTCCAGCGCCGTGGTCACACGGTGAATGTCGGGATTGGCCGGGTTCTCGAACTGCTGGGGAATGAAGCTGCCCGGAATTTGATCCCTCAGCTCCAACGCCTTGGCGATAGCGCCCGGCATCCTTTGTTCGCTGGGCGTCAAGACGACTTGTGCTCCGTATGCCTTAAGTATATTGATCCGTTCCTTAGACATATTGTCGGGCATAATGAGGATAGCCTTATACCCTCTCGCCGCTGCAATCATCGCTAAGCCGATGCCGGTGTTGCCGCTGGTCGGTTCAATAATGGTTGCACCCGGTCTCAGCAGCCCCTGACGCTCTGCTGCCGTGATGAGTCCGTATGCAGCGCGGTCCTTCACACTGCCCGACGGGTTGCATTTCTCCAGCTTCACATACACTTCCGCCGAGTCGGCCGGAACGATCCGCTGCAGCCGGACAACCGGCGTTTGGCCGATCAGCTCGGTAATATTGTTATACATTCCCATGATGATAGGTCCACCTGCCTTTACTTAGCCAAATCCAAGTGCTTCATGATCTGTTCGCGCAGCTGTACAAAATCCGCCCCGTTGCGGTTGCGCGGCCGCGGCACCGTCGACCGGATGGTCTCTACGATGCGGCCGGGGCGGGGGCTCATTACATATATCGTATCCGCCAGGTAAATGGCTTCATCAATATCATGAGTGATCAGCAGAACGGTTTTGCCCGTGCCTTCCCATAAGCGGATCAGCTCGTTTTGCATCGTAATTTTCGTAATTGCGTCCAAAGCTCCGAAAGGCTCATCCAGGAGAAGCACTTCAGGATCCATCACCAAGGCCCTGGCGATGGATGCGCGCTGTCTCATGCCTCCGGACAGCTGATGCGGGTAATACTTCTGGAAGCCGGCCAGCCCCACCTTCTCGAGCATGGCATCGGACTTCTGCTTACGCTCGGTTTTGGACATTCCGGCAAGCTCAAGCCCGAAGCCTACGTTCTGCTCCACCGTTCTCCACGGATACAAGGCATGCTCTTGGAAAATCAGCACTCGGCTGGGATCCGGTGCTTGAATCGGCTTCGCATTTGCGGTCACGACTCCCGTTGTCGCCGTTTCCAAACCGGCAATCATCCGAAGCACCGTACTTTTACCGCACCCGGAGGGACCGACAATCGCAGCGAATTCTCCCTGCTCCAGTCGAATATTGACCTGCTTTAACACCTCTAAAGTTCCGAACGCTTTGGAGACGTTGTCTACATGGATGGTTTGCACGTTATTCAGCTCCTCCCGTCTTCACATAGCGGTAACGGAGCAGCCTGCGCTTCAGCCATTCCAGCAGCACCAGATCAAGCAGCGCCGCGATGGTGCCGATCACGAGAATACTCATGAGAACGCCCTCCATATCGGCAACCTCCCCGCGCCAGCGGGAATAGTAGCCGAGACCGATGGAGGCGCCGCCTACCATTTCGGCTGCGATCAGGGAACGCCATGCGTTACCGAAGGCTACCTGAGCCCCGGTAATAAACGCCGGCAGCGATTCCGGTGCAAACACCTTGAGAATCAATTGCCGCTTAGAGGCTCCAAGCACCCGCGCCAGCTCCAGATGCGTACGGTTCACGCCTTCCGTGGAGTTAAGAACCGAAAGCGCCATCGGGAAGAAGCTTGCAATAATGATAACGGTAATGATCGTAGCATCGCCGAACCCGAGCAGGATGACAAAGAAAGGCACCCATGTGATTGGAGGTATCGACTGCAGGATCGAAATCAAGCTGCGGAGATACACCGCAAAGCCTTGAGAGACGCCCGCGATCAAGCCGAGCGTAGCCCCAAAAAGGCAAGCCAACGGGTATCCCAAGGCTAGACGGTACAGACTGCTTTTGATCCCGTCGGTAAATTCAGGTTTGTTCGTACTGGCGAGCAAGCGTTTGAACACATCAGGCACGTCCGGCAGCAGATAGGCCGGCAGGAACAATGCAGCTATCTGCCAAATAAGAAGAAGGCTCCCTACCGCATACAGATAGGGGAGCACCTTCTTCCAGGAGGAGCTTGACTTCGGTTTCGCTTGTGCCGTCGCTGAGGATGATGAGCCCACCGAGAATTCTCCTTACATATTGATTTTTATCATTCACCTAGAGCGCGATCTCTATTTTTTCTGTTGCTGCTGCCAAGTAAGGTCGAGAATATCCTTCACATTCACAGTCTTTTCCAAAATCCCTTGGCTGCTCATGATATCGGAAATTTCCTGCATACGAGTGATCTGGTCAGGGGTGATCTCCCAGTTAAAAATTTGTGTTTCAATAGCTTGTTTAATCACTTCAACCGATTTCATTTCGCCGCCATGATGGGAAGTCATGGTGTCCTTATCCACGAATTTGCTCACGAGCAGCTCGGCGGATTTGGAAGGATCCTTCTGCAGCATTTCGATAGCTTCCTTCTGCGCATCAAGAACCATGTTCACCGCATCGCGGTTTTCCTTCAAGTGCTTATCGGTTGTGATAACCACCATACAAGGGAACGGCCAAACCTTGCCGATCTCGTAGATTTGCTTCATGCCCATCGTCTTCGTCGCAATGCTGTCATACGGCTCGAATACGAATGCCGCATCCACCGCTCCGGAGGCTAACGATTGAATTGCCTGTGCCGGCTCGACATACACCATTTGAAGATCCTGCTTCGTCAGATTCGCATTCTTCAGTGTGACGCCGGTAAGAACGATATCCGCCGTGCTCCCTTGACCTTGGGATGCAAGCTTCTTCCCTTTCAAATCCTCCACCTTCGTAATGCCGCTGCCTTCCTTCACCAGAATGCTGTGAAAGCCCATCTGCGCGCCGCCGACAACCTTCAGTCCGGCACCCTTGGAAGCCCAAGACACCGCGTTGGTAAAGCCGAGCACGCCCGCATCCACCTGACCTCCGACCATCGCTTTAATCAGGTCCGTACCGCTGTTAAACTTCTGCAGCTTCGCGTTCAAACCGTGCTTATCGTAAAGCTTCGCTTCATAAGCAAGCATCGCCTGAGCATCGTCCATAACGTTCAAATAACCGATTACGAAATCCTTCTTCGCCGCCGTTGCAGCGCCTCCGGTTCCCCCTGCGGATGGAGCCGCCTCTTGCTTCGCATTCGTACCGCAGGCCGACAGCACCAGCAGGGTCATGATGACCAAGAAGCTTAGCAGGGCTTTGTTTCTTCTCTGTAGACTAATCAAGATGTGAGCCTCCCTAAATGTGAAAATACCTACTAATATAGTAGGTATTATAGTGGAATGAAGAGATATGTCAAGAACTATTCTTTTTCGATAGTTCGTACGATTAAATCTGAAACGGGGGAATCCACCGGCCGTCCACATCGGTAAAACCGTATTCCTGGGCCAGCCGGCCCACCTGAAGCACACTGCCGCTTTTTTTCATCACATCGCGGTCTGCGGCTAACGCACAAACGGCCCGCCCGATATAATGAGTCGATTCCGTCAGCTGCAAGGCATCCACCTTCTGCCAATTCGCTTCATCCGTATCATGGCCCGAAAGGACAAGCTCGGTTCTCATCCATCCCGGGGAAAGGGCAACGACCGCCACTCCCTTGTCCTTCAGCTCCTGAGCTAATCCGAAGGCCATACGATTGATGGTGCTTTTGGCCAGATCGTAATAGAACGCGGATAAATACTTGCCGTCGTCCCAGAAGGTCGGATGTACGATAAGCCCTCCTCCTGTTTCCAGAAGCAGCGGAACGGCATAACGATTCATGCCGAGCTGCGCCCGCACACCGCCTTGAAACATCGCATCCCACAGCTCCAAGGGATATTCCCAGAAGGGGATCGGCTTAAGGCTCCATTCGAGGTCATGCCCTCCCCAGGCGTTGTTGACCAGAACATCCAGCCTGCCCTGTTCCTTCCGTATTCGCTCCACCAGCGCCTCCGACTGCTCGTCCTGCCTGTGGTCACATCGGCAGGCATACGCCGTCCCTCCGGCTTCCCGGATTTGGTCGACCGTCTCGTCCACGCTCCCCGGAAAACCGTTCGTCGTCTCTCCGCGCACGCTTCTTCCGGACACATAAACGATTGCCCCTGCCTTCCCGAGTTCTATCGCGATGCCGCGTCCTGCCCCCCTGCTTCCGCCTGCTACCAGAGCAACCTTTCCCGCCAACGTCGTTTCTTGCATCAGTCATCTTCACCTTTCCTTAGGAATGATTCCCATGATAAAAGGCAAATATGTCATCTTCCGTCATGTTTGACAAAAGTAAAAATCGAGCGGACCAAAGCCGGGTACCGCAGGTTTGGACACGCCCTCCCCCGCAGTAGACAGCCGTTACAAAGAAAGAGGGTACCCGGCAGATGCCGGATCCCCTCTTTCTGTTACTCGGCGGAAAGCACGATATGTGCTACCGTAAGCTTAGGAACTTCGTAGGTGAAGCTGTTGCCCGTAATCCGGCTGATCCCTTCCCGCTCGGTAATCCGCGGGCTGGTGCCGTCGAACGCCCATACGCGCGCCGATGTATACTGTGTGCTTCCGGCGATGTTCAAAACGGCATTCATCGCATGGTCATTGTTTTTGTTCATTACAATTAGATGAAGCTTGTTGTCGCTGTCCTTAAAGACGGAGCCGTAGATGGAGCTGTTCTCGATGTTTGAGGTTTCGGCCTTCACCTTCGTGTCGCCGAACCTCGCGCCGCCTCCGTCGTAGTTGTTGAAGATCTTGAAGGCTGCCGTTACATAAGGCGCATCCTCTAGGTTGTTCACCATTTTCCAGAAATTTGCCAAATATACTCCGTATTTCCCGAAAATCCCGAGCACATCCGCATGGGCGATTCCGCCGTAGACGTTGTTCTCTCCACCGTAATTGTACTCTGTAATCGCAATCTTCGTTCCCGGGTTGTACTCATCGATCGACTGCTGCAATCTCGGGATGACCGGCAGGAAGGAGCTGTACCACTGCCCGATCCAGCTGTCTTCGGTATAGCTGGGATCCCACAGCGACCGCGGTGCCTGCATACGCGCCAGGTTCGCTTCCAGCTTATCATTGGAGCCGCTGTCCGTGATCCGGTAGCCGCCGGCGGAAATTTCCGGATACCAGTGGAAATCGAACACATCCAGCAACCGTTTGTTTTCCCGCTCGGAGGCGATCCGGAACTTATCGAGGTAATAATCGGCATACCAGCGATAATTTCCTTTCACGGACTCCCAATCATCCGCTGCGTGCATGCTGTACATTTCATCAAAGCTGTAGGCCACCGGGCCGAACATTTCGGCATAAGGATCGACGTGCTTCACGGCCTTGGCCAGCTCGATTCCCTTATTCAATACCTCCGCACTGCCCGGCTTGGCCGGATGCATGTGAGGATGCGTGCTCTTCCACAGACTCGGCTCGTTATCGATCGCATACCCCTTGATGCCCGTAGGCGTCGAGGCGTTACCGTGCTTATTCACGAGCAGGTTGACGAATTCATCCATGTACACCTTGTCGTCGGTTAGATCCGGCGTCAGGCTGAACGGCGCCCCTTTGGCCGCCTGCACCTGCTTCCAGCGGGAAGACGGAGCCGTCTCCGCCGAGCTTACCTCCCCATTCTTGTCCGCCGCCACATAGCCTGCGGTCTGCAGAGTGGTTAAGGTGTAAGCGCCCATAGCTTGAGATTTCTGATGAAAGCCGGAGACGCCGATGCCCGGATCGTCCATATTACCGCCCCATGGGATGCCGCCATAATACCACGGCACATAGTTGTCGCTTCGATGGAAATAATCGTCGCCGGCATTGGAGGCATTATTTTCCCAGTTGTAGGTTGACATTCGGTTACCGCCCTGACGTCTGGAGCCCCAGTTTTCCGTACCGGTCAGGTCATCATTCGTTCCATAAATATACGGGCTGATCGGTGCGCGCTGGGCCTCCGTATCCACCGTGAAGTTAACGGTGAACTTGCCTGTAGGCACATAGAGCGTATTCAGCTTGAGCGACGAGCTCCATGCACCTGTCGTTGTGCCGTCCTTCGCTCTCACTCGATACGTATGAGACGTTCCCTGGGCAAGGCCGGTATGGTTATAGATTGTGGCTGTGCCTGCATTCATCACGGAGCCGTCGACTTCGATGTCGTAGCCTGTAATCTCTTCCTGAAGCTGATTCCAGGTTACGGTGATGGCGTCCTGCGAAGCTTTCGCCCTTACGTTCTCCGGTGCAGGCAGGATTTGCTCGCCCGTAGTTTTAACGGTCAGCGCCGAGCTCCACAAACTCAGCTTGTCGCCCTTTCTCGCTCTTACCTTGAAGGTATGCCGCGTACCCGGACGCAGCCACTGACTCAGGAACTCGCTTCCCTGCACGTTCTCGGTGATGGCACCGTCCGCATCCACGTCATAGCCGGTTGCCCCCGCCACGGCGTCCCAGGTCCATAGGATCGACGTTTCGTCGGGCACCGCCTTGATATTCGACGGGAATGCCGGCATATCGAGCAGCACCGGTTCCATGCCCCAATCCAGCTGCCCCAAGCGGTAGCCCGTCGCTTTCTCATTGGCTACCGACTCACTAGAACCGTTGAAGGAGTAATCGTCGGTTTGCTTAAAGCTCGACCAGTCGCTTTTGTTAAGCCAAGTGTATACGCCCACCTTGCTTCCAGGCTGAAGCGTCCCTGCGTTTTCCTTGAAGCCAATCTCCAGGTAATGGTCCGCGTTCGCGGAAGGAATCGGCATTTTTACGAAGGCGGTCGTGACTTGATCCTTAACGGCCGTCGTCCAGAAGCCGAGAGACAACGGCTTCTCCCCATCGATGGTAAAATAATAACGGGCCCTCACATCCTTCAGCTCTATTGCGTTCTTGCTGATGTTGTAAATTTCAATCCCCGGGCTCGGCTGTTGAGTGGAAGCGTTCGTTCCCGTTTTGATGTTGACTTGCAATGAACCCTTGCTTACGGCAGGCGCTGTTTTCGCCTTTACTTCGCTGCTCCATAGCCCGACCGCATGGCTGCTCTTGGCGCGCACCCGATAGGAATGAGCCGTATCCGTCTGCAGCCCGCTATGGATGTAGCTTGTACCGGTGATAGTGTCTACGATGGTTCCGTCCGCTTCCACCTCATACATCACGTTACTGTCTGCAATAGCGTCCCAGGTTAAGGCCACCTGTGTTTCTCCGGGAACGGCCTTCACGTTCGCAGGAGCAGGCAGCGACGGCTGCTGTACCGAGCCCACGGTAAATTGCCCCGCTTGCGCATTGTGGTGATAGACCGCCGTGCGGTCCGGCTTTTGAACGTCGACCGCCACTTGATACACGCCTTCCGGTGCGTTTGGCGGAACATTCCAGTTCGCTGCCAGCCGCTTCACCTGCGAAGCCTCGAACGTCTCCAGGAAGGTTTGCGACATCGCTTTGGCTCCGTTTGGATCAACCAGGCTCAGCTCGACCAGCGCTTGCGAATACACGCTCGCTACAACCGAGGCGTCTACCTGCACTGAGGTCCCTCGCTGCGCTTGTGCCGGCGTCACACCGGCATTGCTGGTGAAGGTGAGCGTCGGAGCTCCCTTCGTGACCGTCAGCTCTGCCGCTCCGGCATGCCATTTGTACATGCTGCTCCAGCCGGCTCCGAACACCCCCATGCTGACGATGTATTTGCCCTCCGGCAAGCCTGCGGGGAGGGTCCATTCAAACGGAACGGTCGCCGGAACGCCGGCTTTGACGCTGATATTGTCCTTGAACATTTGGTGAACCTTCTTCAGCGAAGCGTCGAATATCTCGACGTCCACCAGCAGCGCCGTCGTTTCGGGTACCGTCACCTTCGCATCCAGCTTCACGGCAGAGCCAGCAGGGGCGCTGCCCGGCTGCACTGCTACAGCGGTGTCGACTGAGGCAGCGGCAACCGCGACGGCAGACCCTCCTATCGAATGGGGGCTGATGCTCCCCAGCATAAGCGGGAACGCCAGCAGGCATGCAGCGATTTTCTTTCCCATTTTTACAGATGATTCCATTTAGTGAAACTCCTTTCCTTTGTTGAGACGGTAAATCGTAGTTATGAAATTTAGTTATCGGTCAGTTATTGGGTTCTCGTCTCTGTCCTGACACATCATAGCAGAACGTCCGGAGCGTTTACTGTATGGTTCACCACAAAGTGCGGAATATAGTTCCATATTACCAGTCATATGATTCTTAGGAACTATATACGTAATTTTGTCAAACCCCTTACAATCCGGTAAGATAGAAGTGGAGAGGAGTGACGCAGCATGGCCTTCGGCGCCAGAGTTTTAAAGACAGGCATAGCCATTACCTTAGCCCTTTTTTTAGCCGGGCTTCTGCATATGACGCCTCCGGTCATCGCCGCGGTGGCTGCCATTTTTGCCGTTCAGCCGTCCATCTACCGCTCCTGGAGGTACATGTGGGAGCAGGTGCAGACGAATGTGCTGGGTGCGGTACTCGCCATGACGGCAGGCTTGCTGTTCTCGAAGGATCCGGTCGCCATCGGCTTGGTCTGTGTACTGATCATTGCGATTTGTTTGAAGCTGAAAATGGAGGAAACCGTCGGGCTCACCCTGGTTACCGTCGTGGCTGTCATGGATGCTGCCGGGGATTGGCATTTCGCGCTCAACCGCTTTGTTCTGATCATGCTGGGGCTTGGATCGGCCTTTCTTATCAATATCTTGTTCTTCCCGCCGGATCCGAGGAAGCAGTTCATCGCACAGATTCATTCCGTTTTTGCCAAAATGTCGCTGCTGCTGCGAACCGTCATCTCTAACGAGGTGAAAGAGGTCGTTTTCCGTGAGGAGAAGGAGGAGCTTGAGCGAAGCATCCAGTCGATCGCCGACAAGTACCGGCTGTTCGAGGAAGAGACGAAAAAGCTGAAGCGAGGTAAGGTCAGCCACATTCGGCAGCTGATCGTATATAAGCAAATGCTCCTTGCCCTGCAGAAGGGTGCAGCCGTGCTGGATGCCGTCCAGCAGCATTACTTCCAGGCCGTTCGCTCGCCGGAAACCGATGCCCTGTACGATGAACACCTGGAGAAGCTGCTGAAGTATCATGAGCAGGTGCTGCTCAAATTCGAAGAGAAGCTGAAGCCGGACATTCGGCTTGCCCCTTCGGGCGGAAAAGAGAATGACCGTTTTATCGATACGATGATCGAGCGGTATACCGCGAATCCCGAAGGCAAGGTACGGCTGGCTATCGTAGCGGCGGCCGTGTATGACTACGGCTACCATGTCGGGCGTCTGGATAAGCTGGTGGGGCGGGAGCTGAAAGAGGAAGCGGGCGTGGAGACCGGAGAACCGGATGGTACATAGGCCTGCCTTTCTTTGGAAACCATAGGTGTGCAAACCACAGGAGGTACTACACGCTATGGAAAATTCATTTGAGGATGCTGTGCTGCCGGTCACCAGTGTGACTAGCGGTGAGATTCAGGAGGCGGCGCAGGGCATTCACTGCCTGCCCGTTCAGATCGTCAATGTCGTCTTCGCCGACAATGGCTCGGAGGGCTGGGTGCTCATCGATGCCGGCATGCCCCGCTCTGCGGAGGTGATCCTCCGCGAGGCGGAGCACCGTTACGGCTCGGCAAAGCCGGAAGCGATTGTGCTGACACACGGTCATTTCGACCATGTCGGCGCCATCGTCGATCTGGTAGAGCACTGGCAGGTGCCGGTGTACGCACATGAGCTGGAGCTCCCCTATTTGACAGGCGAACGGGATTATCCGCCGGCCGATCCCGCCGTTGATGAAGGCTGGATTGCAAAGCTTTCGCCGCTGTTTCCGAATGCGGGCATTGACTTGAAGCCCCATGTCCGGCCCTTGCCTGCTGATGGCACCGTACCCGGACTGAAGGACTGGCGATGGATTCACACACCGGGACACACACCGGGCCATGTCTCCCTCTTCCGTGAATCGGACCGCTGCCTGGTTGCAGGAGACGCCTTCGTGACGGTGAAGCAGGAATCGCTGTATAAGGTCGTGCTCCAAGAGCTGGAGCTGAACGGCCCGCCCAAATATTTCACGACCGACTGGTCCGCAGCCTGGGAATCGGTGAAGAAGCTGGCCGCCCTCCAACCCGCCATTGCGGTTACCGGCCATGGCCGTCCGATTCGCGGCGAGGAGCTGAACAGGGCGCTCGGAGAGCTGGCCGAGCGCTTCGATGAGCTGGCCATTCCGAGCGAAGGGCGCTTCGTGCATTAGACGGCAGCATGCCAAACAGAGCCTTCAGCGTAAGCCGTCGGCTCTGTTTTTACTCTATTATAGAAGGGATTGCATACCCTTATGGCATTCGGCATTAAGATAGAAGAACTGGCCGCGTGGAAGGCAGCCGTAGCTCGCGGGGAGCTCGCCTTCCTTACCCATTACTGGATTGACGAGCGGTTTCCCGGCGTAACGTCGGTCACCAAGGTCGGCTGCTCCGATGTCGAACGATTAGCCGATTGGTGCCGCGCTAACGGACTGCCTCCCCGCCATATTCATCACCGCCCGCCGTACCCTCATTTTGACCTGCTCGGTCCAAGGCAAAAGGAAATTTTGCTCAAGGAAGGCTTATCGGAGCATATCCGCAGATTTAAGCTGTAACTCAGCGGCCGCAGGCGCCCCGATTACTGCTCCTCACTTGGCGTAACCATCGCCTTCAACGCTTCGAAGGATACGGGCGTGTAATCCCAATGCTCGACGCACAGGTTGATATACTGATTGCCTTCATATTTCTGCCCGTGAATGTGTCCGTGAAGATTCACATAGGGCATATGTTTGTTCATATACATCGGCTCATGCGATAAGAAGAAAAACCCGCCATAGACAATCGGATGCTCATGCACCTCCTGAAAGCCTGCCTCGAGCCACCAGCTGCGGCTTCTTCCCCGGTCATGATTGCCCATGACGAGCACCTTATATCCTTGGAGTCTGCTGAGGATATCGGCGGTTTTCTCCTTGTTCAAGAACGAAAAGTCCCCCAGGTGATACACCTTATCCTGTTTGCCTACCGCAGCGTTCCACTTGGCGATCATCGCCTCCGTCATCTCTTCCGCATCCTGAAACGGACGATCCTCGAAATCGATGATATGCGCATGGCCGAAATGCTGGTCCGAGGTCATAAACACCTTCTGCATGGATACGTCGCTCCCTTACGCTAAGCTACCGTTACGATGATCGGCTCTTGCTTCGTAATGATGATCGTATGCTCATGCTGCGCCGTAAAGCTGCGATCCGTTACGCTCAGCGTCCAGCCGTCCGGCTGCTCCACAACGAATTCTGCACCCGTGGACAGGAACGGCTCGATCGTAATGACCTGACCCTCCTTCAGCATCCGCTTGTCATGCTTGTTATACACTGGCCAAATCTCGGAGGGCGCTTCGTGAATCGCTTTTCCGACGCCGTGGCTGCATAGATTGCGAATGACCTTGAAGCCGCCTTTAGCCGCCTCCGTCTCAATGATGCGGCCCACCTCGTTCAGGCGTACGCCATGCTTCAAGGAAGAGATGACCTTCATCATCGTCTCATGGGTATAATCGCACAGCCGAACCAGCTCCGGTGTGAACGGAGGCATTTGGAACGAATGGCCGGTATCGGCCACATAACCGTCCTTTTCGGCGCATACGTCGATATTCACAAGATCTCCCGGTTGAATGATCCGGCTGCCCGGAATCCCGTGAGCAACCTCTTCATTAATGCTGATACAAGTGTGACCGGGAAAATCATATATTTTCTTCGGCGCGGACACTGCCCCATGGCTTTGCAGAACGCGCCCGCCGATCTCGTCGAGCTCCTTCGTGGTCATGCCCACCCTGGCACTGCGCTTCATTTCCTTCACTGCCAGAGCAACGATTCTGCCGATTTCCTTCAAGGCTTCAATATCTCTCTCCGAGCCGACTGTCATCTTTCGCACCACTCCAATACGTATAGGTATAAACTTATTTTACCACAACCGGAGGGCAAAAGATGTATCCGCACCCGCACATGTTCCACAGGACTCCTATAGCAGAAGGCTGCCCTCCTCCCACTATTCCGCCGCTTGAACCGGCTGCTTCAAGGCAGCTTTCGCGCTTCGGCGCATCCCCAAGGCCGCTTCGAGCAGAACACCGGTGCCGAGCGCCGTACACTCTAGCGGCTTCTCCGCGATCATGACCGGCACGCCGGTCTCCTTGCGGATGCGCTCGTCAATTCCCTCCAGCAGGGCGCCTCCCCCGCATAGCAAAATGCCCTGCTCCACCATATCGCCGGCCAGCTCCGGAGGGCACTGATCAAGAGTGGCGCGTATAGCCTCAACGAGAGAGCCCAAAAAATCGTCGATTACAGAGAAGATTTCTTTCGAGCTGATGCGCAGCGATCGAGGAAGCCCGGCCACCAGATCGCGGCCCCGGATCTCAATAGAGCGCTCCTCGGTGGAGAGCGTAGCCGAACCGACCTGCATTTTAATCGTCTCCGCCGTACGTTCTCCGATCTGCATGTTATACTTTCGTTTCACGTAATCCATAATGTCCCTGTCAATGGACATGCCTGCCCGCGGAATGGTGTGGCTGGCGACAATGCCTCCGAGCGAGATAATGGCCACCTGGCTTGTCCCGCCGCCGATATCGACAACCAAATGTCCGACCGGCTCGTCGATCGGCAGCTGCGCTCCAAGTGCTGCGGCCAGCGGCTCCTCAACGGCAACCGGCTTGTGCATTCCCTTTTGCATCAGAGTCTCCTCTACGGCTCTACGCTGCACATTCGTGATGCCGCAGGGCACCGATATATAAACTTTGGAGCTGCGCCGAAACAGACCTCGCCCCTGAAGCTTTTGCACAAAGTGCTTCAGCATGCTGCTCGCCAAATCAAAATTGGCGATCACCCCATTCATCAGAGGGTAAGCGATTTCCACATGGTTCGGAGCCCGTCCGATCATCGCTTGTGCAGACGCGCCTACAGCCAATATTTCCTGAGTGTCCTGACGATAGGCGACAACGGACGGCTCGTGCAGCACGATGCCTTTGTCCCTCTCATAAATAACGGTGTTACAGGTACCCAAATCAATTCCATAAATCGTCTCCCAACGCTTCAACACGCTTCGGATTCCTCCCTTGCTCCCTTTTTCCTACTGCCTAAAGCGGTACTGGGTATCCTATACTATTCTGTCGATACCCCGGTTTTAAGGGGACAAGGTAAGAAATGCCTGATATTACCGCTGTCCGCGGTCGAAGGGCTCGTCCGGCTTTTCGGGAGAAGATTCGCGAAAGCTATCGATAAATTGCTGCGCGCTTCTCGACAAATACCGATCCTTGAGCCATAAAATACCTACCTCGGACTTCATTTCGACATCCTCAATCTCCAGAATGCGCACGACATCCATCGGAAAGGAGGACATGACCGACTTCGGAAAAACGGTTGCGCCAATTCCGCCGGCTATAAGGGAAATAATGATAGCTACGCTTGAGCATTCGCAAACGATCGTCGGCTCAAAGCCATGACGGCGGCACTCGTTTACCACCTGCTCATGCATTCGCGTCGTTTTGTCGGTCTTTAATGTGAGAAAGGGGAACCGGGCAATTTCCCTCATCGGGATCGCCGACACATCGGCATATTCCTCCCACCCGCTGGGGATAACTACCACTAGCGGATCCGAGGGCAGCGGCAGCACGCCGTATTGACTTGAAGCCGACAACGCCTCGAAGGGCAGCCTGGCCACCACCAGCTCGATGCTGCGCTTGTCCAAGAGCTCGCCGAGAAAGAAGTGATCTCCCTCCACGATTTTGTACCGTACCTGCGGATACCGTTCCCTGAACCGTTGAATGCGCTCCGGCAGTAAGGAAATGCAGGATACGACCGAGCCGATGGACAGCATCCCCTGCACGCTCTCCTCCCGCTCCTTCACCTCGCGAATCGTCTCGTCGAATTGCAGCAGCAGCGTTTCGGCCTTGACACGCAGAAGCTCACCCGCATCGGTCAGCTTGAGACGCTTGCCGTCGCGGTCGAACAAGCGTACGCCAAGCTCCTCCTCCATGAGCTTCAGCTGTCTGCTAAGGGGAGGCTGCTCCATGTTCAACAGCTTCGCGGCACGGGTAATTTGCCCCTCCTGGGCGATGGTCAAAAAATATTTTAACTGGCGAAAATCCATCCGGCTTGCCCCCATTCACTTCCATACCTAAAAGGTATGATGAACACATCAAATAGATATTTTTAATATACCCCAAGAAGTGATAGCATTCAATTCATAGACTATTTTACTATAAGGAGAGACGGTCCCTATGGCACAAGCTGCACCAATCCAAATTCAGCGCACGCTTCACAAGAAAGAGAAGCCTAACGAGAATCAGCTGGGCTTCGGCATTTATTACACGGATCACATGTTCATCCTTGATTACTCTACGGAACGCGGCTGGCACGATGCCCGTATCGTTCCTTACCAGCCGATTACGCTGGATCCCGCCGCGAAGGTATTCCACTACGGACAAACGATTTTTGAAGGATTGAAAGCTTATAGAACGGAAGACGGCCGCATCCTGCTGTTCCGTCCGGAGCAGAACTTTCAGCGCTTGAACCGTTCGAATGAGCGTTTGAGCATTCCTCACCTGGATGAAAGCCTGGCTCTTGAAGCTCTGAAACAGCTGGTGCTTGTCGATCAGGACTGGGTTCCCTCCGCGCCCGGAACATCGCTTTATATTCGGCCTTACATTATCGCAACCCAACCGGCGCTCGGCGTCGCTCCGTCCACTCACTACAAGTTCATGATCATCATGTCGCCTGTAGGAGCCTATTATGCGGAAGGCCTCAATCCGGTCAAAATCTACGTGGAATCCGACTATGTCCGCGCCGTGAAGGGCGGTGTCGGCGAAGCCAAAACGGCCGGCAACTACGCGGCAGGCTTGAAAGCTCAGGAAGGAGCTACAGAAAAGGGTTATTCCCAGGTACTCTGGCTTGACGGTGTCCATCGCAAGTATATTGAGGAAGTCGGCAGTATGAACGTATTCTTCAAAATCAACGGTGTAGTGCATACTCCTGCCTTGAACGGCAGTATTCTTAACGGAATCACCCGCAAATCCATCATTCAGCTGCTGAAGCATTGGAACATCCCGGTGGAGGAGCGTACCATCTCCATTGAGGAAATCTATGAAGCAGGCCGGAACGGCAGCCTCGAGGAAGCCTTCGGTACGGGTACCGCGGCCGTTATCTCTCCGATCGGCGAGCTGAACTGGCGCGACGACAAGCTGACGATCCGCGACGGGCAGACCGGCGAGCTGTCCGGCAAGCTGTACGACACACTGACAGGCATTCAGAAAGGCTCCACGCCGGATCCGTTCGGCTGGACCGTTGAAGTCAAAGAAGCGCTGGTATAACAGAAAAGGCAGGCATATGACGCGATATCCCGCGTCTATGCCTGCCTTTATTGTTAGCCCTTCACCGCCAGAGCGTCACGGTCCACCGTACCTGGCGTTTTTTCCATCCAACCGTTATCGATCAGCAGCTTCGCCCCATCCTCCGCATACGTTAAGATTTCAGTCATCAGACGTGTGTAAGCCGCAACCACATCTCTTCGCATGGATACAGAGATGGCCGCTCCATAATTCTGCACTCCCGCCGTATTCAAACCGGTGATATGAAAAAGCATCAGTTTATCGGAGAACGGAGGCTCCGTGGAATCCAACACATCGGAATCCCAGGTCATAGGAGCCAGAAGATCGTCATCCTTCAAGCATGATGAAAAGACCTCCAACTGCTTTTGAGCCAAATCCTTTCCCCGCAGAAAATATTGCTTTACCTCAGCGGATTGCGCCGTTTGGGCAAAGCCGGTGATGAGTGCCTTGCCTAGAGCGTTGGTCTGAATATCTGAATAGAAATGGCTGATTTCCAATGCATTGAGCGGTCGCTTGTCACCGAAGAATCCGTTCAAGAAGCTTTCCTTCTGTACATATTCCGCACTTTCCGGTGTCGGGAGGTAGGGGGAGCGAATATACAATCCCTTGGAAAGCAGAAAACCGGCTGCCTTATTGTATAGCTCCGTGACGGAGGCTAAGCATTCGGAGAAATACACTCTGACATCGGTCCGGGCAGAGACGGCTAAAGCCATTGCATACAGAGAGAGCCCTTGCTTGGCTACGTTTCGGAGATACACCAGCATAAAGGTATCGGAAAAAAGCCGGGGTGCTCCGACGTTGACATCCTTGTCCGTAAATCCGATGGGAATAGGGAATCGCTCATTTTTAAATATGAATGCAATCGTTGCTGCTCGCAGCATAACATGGCCTGGCAGGTTTACATATTTGGGGTTTTAGGCGGTCAAGCTAGAGTGAACGAATTTCTGCGAAAGGAGCGTGCATGCATGAGTAGAATCACCCTAGGCAGCATCACGATTGATGTTCAGGACGAACGGCTTTATAATTCCGATTATTATACGATTCATTGCGAGCAAGCCCGGCAGTCCGACCATTGGCTTCAGTCGATTCAGGAGAGGCTGGAGGATCCGGAGAGACTCATCATTGAAGGAGAAGGTGCAGACACGAAGGTCTACTCCCGGCAGCCTGACGCCATCTTGGAAATGGCAAAAGCGATGAACGAGCACATGGGCGTCAAGGTTGCGGAGGAAGAGTTTACCCGAGCTCGCGATCTATTGATTCGCAAGCAAAGCGAGTCATAATAATTAAAGCTTCTATCGAAGCCCTCTCGGGGATGTACATTCGTGTTCAAGAGGAAGCTTTTCTTGAAACATCAGAATCCTTGAGCTCCGCTCAAAACTTATAAATTCTAATGTTATAAAACAAGCCGTCCCGGTGTGTTCCGAGGCGGCTTGTTTGGTAGCGGCTTTATTCGTCTTCTTTAAATATAGGGTCCACGGTTAGGGCAAAGGTAAATTCCTTCTCGTCCAAACGGTACTGCGGCAGCAGCTCCGGTCCGCAGGAATTCGAGCCGACCCCGCCCATCTTGTAATCGAGATGAACGACGGTCTCCTTGCGTTTGCGCAGCTTGTAATCATGCGAAGCTGCTGTTAAATCCTCAGGGGTATAGTGTGCCGCGTTAAACGAAAACTCGCCGCCTGCCGGCACGGAGAACCGAAGACCCATTCCGAGTTCATTCGAAACGATAGCCCATTCGGTGCCGTAACGAGAGCCGTTCTCCTGCGGCATAATGTAATTCTCGAACATTTCATCGACCGAAAGCAAGTATTTGCCCTTGCGCGAGCTCTGACGCTTGTCGATATAGCTCTCATGCGGACCGTAGCCGAAATATTCGACCTCCTCCGCTCCTTTAGGCATGATCAGCTGCAGACCAAAGCGAGGAAGATGCACCAATCCTTCTCTTATTTTCATGCGAGCTTCCAGCGCAATGCGCCCCGTCCCGTCAATGCTCCACTTGGCTTCTCCATGCATCAGAGGATATCGGATATATCCGCCGAGCGAGAAGCTTACCGTAATTTCTACCAAGCTGTCGGACGTTTGAGTCCAGCTGCAGCTGTATACCTTCATTTCAGCCCGGTCGTAGCCTTCCTTTACCCACTGATTTTTGACGTTGCGGTCGTTATCCGTCGGAGCCCGCCAAATCGCAAACTTCGCGGGAGCCTGCAGCATTTCGACGTCATGCTTAGAAATGCTGATGAAGGTGCCGTCGTACAGATCAAATGCATGACGGAAATCAAAGCCCTCCACTCGGAGCACATGTCCATGCTGCGACGTGTTGATCGGTGATTCTCCTTCCCTAACGACCTCTTGTGCTTTGACTGCATTTGCGGAAGGCAGCTCAAACTGCTCGAAGGTAATTTCATGTCCGACGCCTGCCCATGCGGTTTCCTCCAGCGTACGGAATGTAATCGTTACGAAGTAGCGTCCCGTATCCGCTGTAGTCGTATATGGAATAACAATGCTCTCCTTTTGCCGAGGAGCTGTAGTCAGCGGCTTCAGCTGTCCCTGCTGCACCACTTTGCCGTCTTTTTCCAGCTTCCAGCTTCCGGTAAGATGCGACAGATCGATGAAATCATACAGGTTTGTCACCATGAATTTGCCGTTTAGGAGATCCACGGCTTCCACACGTACCGGAGCAATAACCTTCTTGAGCTCCAGAAGTCCGACATGCGGCTTCCGGTCCGGAGTGACCAGCCCGTCGATACAGAAATTGCCGTCATTCGGCTTATCGCCGAAATCACCGCCGTAGGCGAAGAACGGCGTTCCGTCAGCCGTTTCGGTTTTGATTCCGTGATCAATCCACTCCCAGACGCAGCCGCCCATCAGCTTCGGATATTGGTAGATTACGTCCCAATAATCCTTCAAATCTCCCGGGCCGTTACCCATCGCATGGCTGTATTCGCAGAGAAAAAGCGGCTTCGTATTGGCATCGTTCTTGGCGTATTCCTCAATGTATTGGACGGATGAATACATCCGGCTTTCCATGTCGAGACTTTCCAGATTCGTATTTCCTTTATAATGCGGAGCCGCTCCCTCATAATGAACCGGTCGGGATGGATCTCTGCGCCGCGTCCACTCGGCCATCGCAATATGATTCACGTCGTAGCCCGATTCATTACCCATGGACCAGATGATCACGCATGGATGATTCTTGTCACGCTCCACCATGCGTTCGGCACGTTCCACGAACGCCGCTTCCCATGCCGTGTTGGCGGAGAGCTTATGGAAGGCGCCTTCCGCCCAGTGCTCGGCACTCCCCATGCCATGAGCCTCCAGATCCGCCTCGTCAATCACGTAGAAGCCGATCTCATTACAAAGCTCCAGAAAGCGCGGATCATTCGGGTAGTGCGAGGTCCGAATCGTGTTCACATTGTGCTGCTTCATTAGGTGCAAATCTTTCAGCATGTGATTGACCGGGATCGTTTGCCCAAGCTCCGGATGGGAATCGTGGCGATTGACGCCCTTGAGTTTAATCGGCTGTCCATTAATCCGGAACACACCGTCCTTGATATCGACCTTTCGGATGCCTACAGGGAAAGCGACCACCTCTTCCCCGCTATAAAGGTACAATTGATACAAGTAGGGCTTCTCCGCATTCCAGAGTACCGGGTTCCCCAGTGTAAAGCGGAGGGCTCCCCTTCCGTTAATCGAAGCAACACTTTCGCCGACGAGCCGTCCCTCGGCATCCTTTAGCTCAGCGCGAACCTCCGTAAGTCCCGTCGTTTCAATCTCAGATGTCAACGTTGCCTGGAGATAATCATCGGAGAGCTCCACTTTATTGAAGGTGTCTCTGATGTGCACGGTATCCCGTGCCAGGAGATAGACATCCCGAAAAATTCCCGAGAACCTCCACAAATCCTGATCCTCCATGTAAGTACCGTCGCACCATTTCAGCACCATCACAGCAATACGGTTGCGGCCGCTGCGAAGATAGGGGGTCAGCTGGAACTCTGCAGGCACGCGGCTGCCTTGGCTATAGCCTACATAGGCTCCGTTCACCCAAAGGTAAAAGCAGGAGTTTACTCCTTCGAACACGATGTACTTGTCCTTGTGATCCCAGCGGCTGGACACGTGAAAATCTCTTACATACAACCCGGCCGGATTGGCATCGGGAACGTAAGGAGGGTCGCACGGAATCGGATAGTTGACATTCGTGTAATGCAGCTGATCGTACCCGTTCGTTTGCCAACAAGAAGGAACGATGAGGTCGTCCCATTCGCTTACATCGGCATGCTCCTCGAAAAAGCCATCCTCTACTTGCTTCACGCTGGAATGGTACTGAAATTTCCAACTGCCGTTCAACGTTCGGTAAAAGGGCGATCTTCCGCGCTTCCTAGCGTTCGCGTGAACGGCATCGCCGTAGGGAATATAATACGCCCTCGGCTGCTGCCGATTGACCTGAAGGACACTTGGATTTTCCCAATGCTTCGTCACAGAAATCATAGCTATGATCAGCTCCCGATATGGATTGGTATGAGTATATTTTGATTATAACTTCTCTTGTTTTCGGAGGATATCAAATAATATTATGCTTGATATGACAATATTCATATGACCCGGGACACCCTCCTCATCGTCTCTGCGACCACGGGCTCCTTTATTCGGGAGGGAACACCGCGTCTGCCGATGCAGAAAGAAAAAGACCGCCGCAGCGGTCTTTTCCCATCCCTATTCCATAACTTCTTGCAGATTCTTGAATTGTCCTGTGAACATCCGGTGATATGTGCCCTCTTCCTCCAACAGCGCCTCGTGACTGCCTCTTTCGACGATATTCCCGCGGTCGATGACCATGATCGTGTCCGCGTCCCGTATCGTGTTGAGGCGATGCGCTATGATGAAGCTGGTTCGCCCCCGCATGATGTTCAACAGGGCATCCTGAATGTGGAGCTCGGTTCGCGTATCGATGCTGCTCGTCGCTTCATCCAGAATCAATATCGACGGCTTCGCCAGAATCACCCTTGCGATCGCAAGCAGCTGCCGCTGCCCCTGACTAAGATTGCCGCCATTCTCAGACAACAGGGTGTCGTATTGATTAGGCAACCGCCGGATGAAAGCATCGGCATTCGCCGCCGCTGCCGCCTCCAGCATCTCCTCATCCGTAGCATCCGGCTTGCCGTACTTGATGTTATCCCGGATTGTCCCGGAGAACAGATAGGTGTCCTGCAGCACGATACCGAAGCATCTCCGCAAGCTGTCTCGTGTGTATTCTTTAATATCCCTGCCGTCTATGAGAATGCGCCCTCCCGTAACATCGTAGAAACGGGTCAACAAATTCACTATAGTCGTTTTCCCCGCGCCGGTCGGGCCAACCAACGCAGTGCTGCTGCCTTCCTCGGAACTAAAGCTGACCTCCTTCAGAATCGGCACATCCGCGCGGTAGCCGAAGCTGACGTCCTCGAAGGTGACCCGGCCTTTCACATCGCGAAGCTCTACCGCACCCGGCGGATCCGCGGGCTCCTCCTTCTCATCGAGCACCTCGAACACGCGTTCCGCACCGGCTACGCCGGATTGAAGAATATTAAAGGTGTTCGCCAATTCGTTAAGCGGCCTGACGAACTGCCGGGAATAGCTTAGAAAGCTTGCGATGACGCCTACCGTAATATGTCCCTTCAAGGCGAGCACAGCCCCGACGATGGCTACGGCTGCGAACCCGATGTTATTAATTACACTTAATAGCGGCATCAAAAACCCGGACCAAATCTGTGCTTTTAAGCCGACCTCATAAAGCCGTTTGTTAACGTCATCGAACTCCCCTATGGCTTTCTCCTCTTGATTGAAAGCCTTGACTACCTCGATCCCCGAGATCGTCTCTTCGATATGCCCGTTCAGTCGTCCGAGCTGCGCCGATTGCTCCTTGAACATGACGCCGGTCTTCCGCGTAATGGTACGTGCCAGCAAGTAGACCAGCGGCACCGTGATCAGTGTAGCGAGCGTCAATATCGGACTTAAGACCAGCATCATGATAAGCGATCCTGCGATAGCAATAGACCCTGACATCAGTTGAACCGTCGTTTGGGATATCGTATTGCTTACATTATCGATATCGTTCGACAGGCGGCTCATGAGCTCCCCATGCTTACGGCTGTCGAAAAAGGCCAATGGCAGCTTCTGCAGCTTGGCAAACAAGCTCTGGCGCAAGCTTTTGACTACACGCTGCGACACCCCGGCCATAAACCAGCCTTGAAGAAACGAGAGCAACGCATCGGAGACATAGGCTAACGTAAGAATAAGAACCATCGTTTCCAGCAGCCCGAAATCAACCTTGCCATCCGCCGCTGTCATGGCATCGATCGATACCCCGATGAGATAGGGACCCAGCAGCGTTAGGCAGGCGCTCACGGCGATAAACATGAATAGGATCGACAGCCGCTTGCGCTCCTGTCCTAGGTAGGACCACAGCCTCTTTAGCGTAGCGGTAAACTGCTTGGGCTTGGCAACAGGACCGCGGGCGCGCGGACCGCCGAAGCCGCCTCCCGGCATGCCCGGCCGCTGGGCGAAGGGAACGTCCGGCGGAGGCGACTGGTCTTTGGCGGAATTACCAGGTTTAGACATCGGAGGTCACCTCTTTTCCGATTTGGGACTGGAAAATTTCCTGATACACTTTGCAGCTTTGCATTAATTCCCGATGCTTACCGACCCCAACGATCGAGCCTTCATCCAGTACGATGATCTTGTCGGCATCCATAACGGAAGTAATCCGCTGGGCAATGAGCAAGCAGGTTACATCCCGGGCGTAAGTGCGCAGCGCTTCCTTGATCTTCGCTTCGGTTGCCACGTCGACGGCGCTGGTGCAATCATCCAGGATCAGGATATCCGGCTTACGTACCAAAGCGCGTGCGATGGAAAGACGCTGCTTCTGTCCGCCGGAGAAATTAACCCCCCGCTGGCCCAGAACCGTCTCATAGCCTTCCGGGAACGAGGTGACAAAGGAATGAGCCTCGGCCATTCGGGACGCCTGCTCGATCTCCTCCATGGTTGCATCCTCCTTGCCCCAGCGAATATTCTCGGCGACCGTTCCCGTGAAGAGCACCGATTTTTGCGGGACGATGGCAATGGTCTCCCGAAGCTTTTTCGGATCCAGCTCCTTCACATCCACCCCGCCGACCTTGACCGTTCCCGATAATGTGTCATAGAACCTTGGAATCAAGCTGACGAGTGTGCTTTTACCGGAGCCTGTGGAGCCGATAATGCCGACCGTTTCGCCCTTACGGCATTGAAAGCTGATATTTCTCAGCACAGGCTCGCCCGAAGCACCCTCGTAGGAGAAGGTCACGCGGTCGAATTCAATAGTGCCCCGCCGGCTGTCCTCTTTCGTCAATTGGGCATGCTCGTTCCATGTCATCGTATTATCGTGCATGAACACCTCGCCGATTCGTTCTGCAGACGCTCTGGCGCGAACGAACATATTGAATACCATGGAGATCACCATGAGGGCAAACAAAATCTGCGTCATGTAGTTGACGAACGCAATGATCGTTCCGACCTGAAGCTGCCCGCGGTCGACATACAAGCTGCCTAACCATAGTACGGCGATAATCCCGAAGTTGACGGACAGCATGATCGCAGGGTTAAAAATAGCCATGGCCCGCATCACTTGAATGGACCGTCCCTGGTATTCGTTGTTCACCTCTTGAAACCGGTCGACCTCATGATCGAACCGATTGAATGCCTTCACTACACGTACACCCGACAAGTATTCCCTCATGACTCCATTCACGCGGTCCAGCGCCTGCTGTACCCTGACGAAGCGGGGATATCCCACCTTCATATTCAGAGCAATCAGCAAGCCTACTACGGGTACAACCACAAGCAGTACAATCGAAAGCTGGGGATCAAGTCTTACAGCCATAATTAAGCTGCCTATGCACAGCAATGGAGCCTTGACGAAAATTCGCATCAGTCCGTTAAAAAAGTTTTGCACCTGCGATACGTCATTCGTTAGCCTTGTGATGAGCGAAGCCCGTTCGAAATGGTCTATGTTCTGAAATGAAAGCGTTTGTATTTTTTTGAACAAATCACTTCTCAGCTCCATACCGAAGCTTTGCGACACCCGGCTGGCAAAAATGTTGCGCATCGACGCAGCCACGGCGCCAACTGCAGTTATCAGGAACATAAACCCGCCTGTCCGCAGCACATAATCCATTCGCCCCTCGGCTACCCCCACATCGATGATTTTGGCCATCATTGCAGGCATCAGCAAGTCCGCTGCCGCTTCCATACTAAGGAACAACAAGGCGAAGCAAAACATCTTCCAATGCTTCTTCATATACTTCAATAAAAATCGCAACAGCCACTCCTCCCATGCTGACAGGTTTCCTTCCTATTCCTTAAACATACTCCTATCTTTTCAAAAAGTCACCATTATCTTAGGAAAAATTCAGTTCAACCGCTCCATTTGGAATGCACGCTTAAGTTTCGTATAATTTGATTATGATGAGGAGAGAGGGATGAGGATGCAGCTTAAGTGGCTCGAATGGGCAAAGCAAATTCAAGCGATCGGTCAAACGGGTCTTGCCTACTCCAAGGATATGTATGATTTGGAGCGATTCCAAATGCTCCGGGATTTGAGTGCCGAAATCCTTCACGAATATACGGAAGTGGAGACGGAGAAGATCCGGAACCTCTTCGCGTTCGAGGAAGGCTATGCTACCCCAAAGGTGGATATCCGCGCCGTTGTTTTTCAGGAAGGGAAGCTGCTTCTCGTCCGTGAGAAGCTGGACGGAGCTTGGGCACTGCCCGGGGGCTGGGCGGACATCGGACTTTCGCCCAAGGAGGTTGCGGTCAAGGAGGTTCGGGAGGAAGCCGGGCTGGAAGTAGCGGCCACAAGGCTGCTGGCTGTGCTTGATAAAAAGTTTCACGACCATCCGCCCGCGCCTTCCCATGTATACAAAATGTTTATTTCATGTGAAATTGTCGGCGGCGAAGCCAAAGAAGGGATGGAGACCCTTCAGGTCGGGTTCTTCGCCGAAGACGAGCTTCCTGAGCTGTCATTGGAACGCAATACTTTGGCTCAAGTGAAACGCATGTTTGAGTATGGACGAAACCCCGATCTGGAAATTATGCTGGACTAATAACAGCAAGTGTCTACATAAAGAGAGGATAGGATGAACAGATGAACAAGCTCAAGCTGGGATTAGTAGGTACAGGCAATATCGTCAAAAATGCGCACATGCCGGGATGGTCCTCCCACCCGGAAATCGAAATCGCTGCAGTATGCGACACCAACAAGCAGCTTGCAGAAGCGTTTGCTACCGAATTCGGGATTATGGCCGTATATTCGGACTATCGGGATCTGTTAAAGCGCGACGATATCGATGTCATCGGCATCGGAACGCCCAACTTGTTCCACTCCGAGGTAGCGATAGCCGCACTTCAAGCAGGCAAGCATGTGTTCTGCGAGAAGCCCGACGCGATCAATCCGGCGGAAGCTGAGAAAATGGCGGCCGCTGCGAAGCAAAGCGGCAAGGTGCTCATGGTTATGCGCAACAACCGGTTCCGCGCCGTTTCCCGGTTCCTCAAAACGTACGCCGATAAGGGCCACATGGGCGAAATATATACCGGACGCTGCGGCTGGATCCGCAGACGGGGCATTCCCGGACGCGGGGGATGGTTTACGACCAAAGCATTATCCGGCGGCGGTCCGCTGATCGATCTTGGGGTCCATATGATCGATCTGGCGATCTGGATCATGGGCAATCCTAAGCCGGTAGCCGTCAGCGGCGCTGCTTATAACAAATTCGCAGCGGAATCCGAAGAAGGAACCTTCGATGTGGAGGATCTGGCCTCCGGCTTTATTCGATTCGATAACGGCGCTACCCTGCAGATCGAATTCAGCTGGGCATCCAATATCGAGGAGGATCAGCGTTTTGTGGAGCTTAGGGGAACCAAGTCCGGATTTTCATTAATCGACGACCAAGTGAAGCTATTTACCGAGATTGAAGGGGTGCTCTGCAATGTTGAGCCGGTATTCCCTGCAAAGGATCCGAACGGGCATACGGTCAATATTCACCATTTTGTCGATGTCGTATTAGGTAAGGCAGAGCCGATCTTTACCCCGGAGCAGGGTGTCGATATGATCAAAATATTGGACGCCATCTATGAATCCGCTAAGCAAGGCAAGGAAGTAACACTCCATTAATAGAGAAACGCTCCATCCTATAGGTCGCGGATGGAGCGTTTCTTGATGATTTTAGCCGTTACGCTTGTACGGTTTGCCGATCAGCTGCATGGGATTCCTCCAAGAACCGCTCGCATTCAAGAGCAGCCATACAGCCGGTTCCCGCTGCCGTAATTGCCTGTCTGTACTTATGATCCTGTACGTCGCCGCAGGCGAAGACCCCCGGAATATTCGTTTCCGTGCTTCCCGGCTTCACGATGAGATAACCAAGCTCATCGGTCTCCAGCTGTCCGCCAAGAAACTTGGTATTCGGAGTATGGCCGATAGCGACGAAGATACCGTCCGTTTCCAGAAGCTCCTCTTGGCCGGTTTCATTATTTCGCACCTTTAAGGCGGTCACGCCGCGCTCCCCGGCTACCACTTCAAGCGGAGTGCGGTTCAAGCTCCATTTGATCTTTGTATTCTCACGGGCGCGCTCCTGCATGATTTTCGACGCCCGCAGCTCGTTCCGGCGGTTCACGATGACTACCTCGGATCCGAAGCGGCTTAAGAAATTCGCTTCCTCCATCGCGGAGTCTCCGCCCCCAACCACGATGATTCTCTTGTTACGGAAGAAGAAGCCGTCGCATGTCGCGCAGGTGCTGACCCCACGGCCGACGTTTTCCTTTTCTCCCGGAATGCCGAGGTATTTGGCTGATGCACCCGTCGATACGATCACCGATTCCGCTACTATCTCGCCTTGCCCCTCCACCTGCAGCTTGAACGGCCTTTGGGACAAGTCGACGGAGTTGACCCATCCCGTGCGGAATTCCGCTCCGAAACGCTCCGCCTGTTTACGCATATTCGCCATCAACTCCGGCCCCATAATGCCGTCAGGGAAGCCCGGGAAATTTTCTACCTCTGTTGTCGTCGTTAATTGTCCCCCTGGCTCGGGTCCTTCAATTACAAGCGGGCTTAATCCCGCTCTCGCCAAGTAAATCGCCGCTGTCAATCCACCGGGGCCGGTTCCGATAATGACCGTTTTCAACATATGAATTCCTCCTTTAAGCCACATCTCTATATAAAAAAATCATACCATCCATGCCAAGTTTCTGCATGAAGGTATGATGAAGAGCGAATGAAGGTTTCATGAAGATTCATCTGTAATTCGATAACCTACGCCGCGAACCGTTACGATATATTTCGGCGATCTAGGATCATCCGCCAGCTTCTGCCGCAAGCTCTTAATATGCACGTCGACTGAATTGCTTCCCCCGAAATAACCTTCTCCCCATACGCGTTCCAGCAGCTCTTGCCGGGAAAGAACGCCGCCGGAAGCCTGCAAAAGCACTTTCAGCAAATCAAACTCCGTTTTTGTCAGCTCCACCCGTTCGCTGCCGCGGGTCACAATCATCCGTTTCAGGTCAACGGCGATATCTTTGAAACGCAGCTCCTCCGTATCCTTGGAGAAACGGAAGCTTTCACTTTGTGTCGAAAGCTCTTCGATCTTCGCCAGCGCTACATCTACCGGACATGGCCAAGGCAAGGCATCTCCCTTGAGCTCTTTTCCTCCCGCACCGTCAACAAGAATAAGCTGTGCTTGACTATTCCCTGCCAGAGCCGGACTAATCTCTACGATCCCTTTCGTTCGATCCACGATCAGCAAATCTCCCTGCAGCTTGGATAGGACCGGATCATGCTCACTGTGAAACAGAAGCACGTCGTAGCAGCGTACCGTGAGTGCCAGGACCAAGGAGCGGAGAGTGGCAGGATACGGGCTGATGATCACAATACGCTTGGTAGTATCGCAAAACGCGCCCTCAACGGGGAGCTGCTCTTCTAGTTCTTCGTATGGCTGCATGCTGCACACACCCCCTTGAATAAAAAGTGCTCTCCCGTCATCTTATATCCGGTCTCCGTTGCGATGGCGGCAAGCCATTCCCGCGGCGCCTCCGTCAGCACCTCATCCACTCTTCCGCAGGAGGTGCACTGAATATGCTGATGATCCTCCATTCTGGCGTCATACCTGCTGGCATCGCCGTCCAGCTTCAGCTCACGAACATATCCTTCTTCCGTGAGGAACCGTAAGGAATTATATACAGTCGCGTAAGCAACTTGGAAACCGCGGGTTTTTAAGCGCTCAATGATATCGGCGGCGGTCGGATGGTCGTGGGAATCTGAAATGATGTCCAGAATCATTTTACGCTGTGTAGTAAGAAGACCTTTGCGCGTCATACGGACTCCCCTTTCATTTATTTATACTTAGTTTAAATTTAACTCTAAATGAAGAGGAAGTCAACAGGGTCTTGGAACAAAAAAAGATTCAGCTGCTCCCTGCTCTACCGGCAAGAAACCAACTGAATCCTACGATAAAATCTACAAATTAACTTGCGCTCGCTAGAAGCCGCTTGCACTCCTCCTCCAAATATCCGAAATCCTTCAAATCCCGTAAGCTTTGAAGGATGGTCATCTTATCATCGCCCGATAGCTCCAGCAGCTCGTCCAAATCAATCTTGGGATGCTTCTCCATAAAGACAAGCAAGCCTTTCGCTGCCCAGCTAAGCCGATTGTCACGAAAATCTCCGACAATTTCACGGAATACCTTATGCGGCAAAATCCCCCGTTCCACAAGGTTTTGGAGTGCTTGCGTCGTCTCCCTTGAGCTCATCCTGCCAAGGCTCGCAATTTCTTTCATATCGGGTATGGAAGCGGAGGCTTCCTGTATAAAGGTGCTTAATACGATACAAACCATTTGCTCGTAAATGTCCAAGCCCGGCACCTGCATAATTTCGGAAACAGAAAATTGGCGTGTTCCGCCGGAATGCGCGATCGAATTCAAAGTCCCGGTCCCTCCCATTGGATCATGTTTTCCTTTACCATTGTAAGCGATTCATATGACCGAATTATGTGCAAACCATGTTCATCTTTTTAAAAAAATGAGTTCACCGCAAAAATATTCCATCTTTTTACATAAATGACACAAAACCAAGAAACAAATGATTGCAATATTACAACATATTGCTATAATTAGTTGTGAAATCATTACAACAGGAAAAAGGCAAACTTATCGAAAGATAAGGACGCAAAGCCTCAAGCCTAAAGAGCGACCTCTACGGCGGTTGGGTTGCCAAAGTAATCATATTCCTTTCGTGAATATGCTTGCCTTTTCATGCCCAGGCAAGCTTTTTGGCATTTCCAGGCTTTGCTTACCAGCTGAGGTGATCCTAATAACATGAACGGTCTCATACACAAAATTTATGATTTCTTGAATCAACTTGGAGACGCTACCATGATCACCGACGTCCATGCCGTTGTCATTAAGGTGAACCCTGCATTTACCCGTCTCTACGGCTGGGAGGAGCATGAGATCATTGGGCGAAGGATGCCCATGGTGCCCGAGCGGCATTGGGCCGATACGGAGCTTGTTCATCAATCCTTATTAACCAACGGACAGTTCAACGAGTACGAAACGGTGATGCAGGACAAGCGAGGAACCCTTTTTCCCGTCTCGGTCAATTTATCCGTGCTGCGGGACCCGCAAGGAAAAATCTCAGGCTTCATTTGTATCACCAAAGACTTAAGCGAGAGAGCCCGCATGCCCAGAGATCTCGAATTAACAAAGGATGACCTTCGTCTCATGACGGAGCATATGACGGATAGTATTCTGGTTCTCGATTTGCAAGGCAATTTCACCTACGTCTCCCCAGCCTTAAGCCAAGCCATGGGGGTTTCTTCCGACCAGTCGATTCATGTAAAAGAAATCGTTGATCCCGTTGAATATGGGCAAGTGATGGAATGCTATGAAAGCATCCTCCGCGACAATAAGCCGCATTCCACCGAAATTCGCATGAGACATGGCGAAGATTGGCTTGTTTATGATGCAAAGGGCTCTCCTATTTTGGAAGCGACGGGAGAAATCAAGTCTGTTATTTTCATATGCCGGGATATAACGGATCGCAAGAAAGCCGAGCTGGCTTTGCAGGAAGCCGAGGAAAAATATCGCAGCCTTGTGGAGGAGGCATTGGTAGGCGTTTATATGTATCAGGATGAACGCTTCGTCTACATCAATCCCCGACTGGCCGAGATGTTCGGTTATACGGTAGCCGAAATGAACCGAATCCATCCCTTGAGCTTATTTGCAGAAAAGTACCGGCCGCTCCTTAGAGAGCAATTGAATAATATAAGCGCCAAGCGTACAAAGGACCTGAATCTGCAAGCGGAAGGCGTCAAAAGGGACGGCTCCGCCATCTTCTTCGAAATGAGCGGGAAAGGAACTTTATATAACGGCAAACCTGCGGCCATAGGAACCGTGCTGGATATTTCAGAGAGAAGGCGGGCCGAGAATGCCATACGGGAAAGCGATCGAAGATACCGGAAGCTTCTCGATCTGTCTCCCGAACCGATTCTCGTGCACAGCGGCGGCATCATCGTTTATGTGAACGAAGCGTGCCTTCGGCTGCTCCAAGCCAATCAGCGCTCCGATGTGATCGGTACGCATTTATTTCAATTTTTGCAAGATGAGGATACGCACAAGGCCATGCAGCGGCTCGAAACCGCCTTAAGCGTAAAAAGCAATCCGGGTTACATGGAGTACCGGCTTGTCTCGCTCGACGGTCAAGAAAGAGAAGTCGAATCTTCAAGTACGATGATCGATGTAGTGCTTGGCATTCCGGTCATTCAGACCGTGCTTAGGGATATTACCGAGCGTAAAAAAACAGAAGAGCTTATTCGCCGTTCGGATAAGCTGTCGGCACTCGGACAAATGGCCGCGGGCATTGCGCACGAAATTCGCAATCCGCTCACTTCTCTGAAGGGTTTCGTCCAGCTGCTTCGTTCCCAGTCCTCGGGGCATCCGGAATATTACGAGATTATGCTCTCCGAGTTGGACCGGATCAATGAAATTGTGACCGAGTTTATGAAAATCGCCAAGCCGCAAACGGCACATTTTGAAAAGAAAAACCTTGTGGAAACCTTGGAGCATATCGTTGCCCTTATGAATTCACAGGCTATTTTACATAATACCGAAATCGTCATGTACTCGGAGGGTGCGGTCCCTCTCATTTACTGTGATGAGAATCAGTTGAAGCAGGTCTTTATTAATATTTTGAAAAATGCCATTGAAGCTATGCCCCGCGGGGGAACTATCACGGTGTTCCTTCGTCCTATTTCGGAAGGCGAAATTGATATTCAGATCACCGACCAGGGCGGCGGCATTCCGGAGTCCTTCTTGGCGAAGCTGGGTGACCCGTTCTTCACCACGAAGGAGTCAGGCACCGGTCTCGGGCTCATGGTGTGCTACCAGATCATCGAGGCGCATCATGGACACATCGATATCAGCAGTGAGCTGGGGCAAGGCACGACGGTCCGTATCCGCTTACCAATACAATAAGAAAAGCTTCTACCGAAGCCCTTTCGAAGTAGTGCATTCGTGTCCAAAAGGTAGCTTTTCTTGAAACATCAAAATCATTGAGCTCCGCGCAATACTTATAAATTCTGATGTTATAAAAGAGGCTGTCCCCGGGATGATGAAGTGACCCTCATCATCCATGGGACAGCCTCTTCTCTTTTTACTTACCCCTTTAATGCCCCTACCATAACACCTTTCACAAAATATTTTTGCACAAACGGATATACACACAGAATCGGTACCGTGGCTACCATAATGGTAGCGTATTTGATGGTTTCCCCGATCTGGAAGCGGTCGCCCGCATCCGCACCCTGCGTCATACTGTCCGTAGAGTTGGCAATCAAAATTTCACGCAGCGTCAGCTGGAGAGGGAATAATTCCCGATCCTTGATGAAGATCGAGGCGTAGAACCAGCCGTTCCATTTTTCCACTGCGTAATAAAGGATCATCACAGCAATCACCGGCATGGACAGCGGGATGATGATCTTGAAGAGGATCGTAAAATGATTCGCCCCGTCGATCTTGGCGGATTCCTCCAGGCTCTCGGGAACAGCCATAAAGGCCGTACGCATAATAATCAGATTAAAAGTGCTGATGGCAAAAGGAATGATTGTCGACCACAGGGTGTCGAGCAGCCCTACATTCTTGACGATAAGATAGATCGGGATTAAGCCCCCATTAAAAAACATCGTGAAGACGATAATGAATATAAAGGCTTTGTTCCACATGACGTTTTTTCTGGATAACACATACGCTCCTAACGCCGTCATCAGCAGGTTGATCGTTACCCCCGCCACGAGGATGAACAACGTATTTCTGTAGCCGATGAGAATACCCGGATTCTTGAACACGCTCACATAAGCTTCCAGGCTAAAGCCAAGCGGCTTCAAAAGCAAGCCCCGGTGAGTTACGAGCTGGGTAGCGTCACTGATCGACGCCAGGGCAACATACAGCAGCGGGTAGAGAGTCACCATTACCAGTACGCCCAGCACGCTATAGATAATCACATCAAATATACGATCAAACAGACCCTTATCCGTTGTCATAAGCCCCTCCTCCTCCTCACCATAAGCTGCTTTCGTTCACCTTGCGGCTGATATAGTTCGCAGAGATGAGCAAAATGAGATTGATGACGGAATTGAACAAACCTACCGCTGAGCTGTAGCTCCATCCAAACTCCAAAAGACCCTTACGGTAAACGAAGGAAGAAATCACATCGGCCGTATCGTAAGTTACCGGGTTATAGAGCAGGATGATTTTCTCAAACCCGACATTCAACAGGTTGCCCATGCGCAAAATAAACATGATGACGATGGTCGGCATAATGCCCGGCAGCGTGATATGCAGCATTTGCTTCCATCTGCTTGCGCCGTCCATACGGGCCGCTTCGTATTGCTCCTGATCGATACCCATGAGCGCGGCAATATAAATGATCGACTCCCAGCCGATTTTTTGCCAAATTTCAGAAATGATGTAAATCGAACGGAACAGCTCCGGCTTCTGAAGCATCGCCTTTCCGTCATAGCCCAGATAGGTTAAGAACGTGTTGATAATTCCTTCGCTGTTCGTAAAGTCCTTAATCATCCCGCAAATGACTACCAGGGAGATGAAGTACGGCATATACGTAATCGTTTGAACCACACGTTTAAAGAGCTGGTGGCGAACCTCGTTAATCAGCATAGCAAGTATGATCGGGGCAGGAAATTCAAACAACAAGGAATACACACTGATGACTACGGTATTCTTCAAAATGCGCCAGAAATAATAGCTGTTGAAGAAATCTTTAAAATGCATGAGTCCTACCCAGTCGCTGCCGAGAATCCCCTTCATCGGCGTATAATCCTTAAAGGCAATGACGGCGCCGTACATGGGAGCGTAGTGGAATACAGCATAGTAAAGGAGCACCGGCACCATCATGAGATACAAGTATTTATTCAGCAAAAAGTCACGCGTCAATCGCCTGACAAAGGTCGGCTTGGATCCGGTCAGCTCCCGGGTCATTTCCAATTGTGCGGATTTGGCCATTCCACTCATCTCCTCCTTCCTCCTGACTGACTGGGAGGGCTTGCGCCCTCCTCCGTCATGCAATGGCATTAGCGTTTATTGTAACGCTCCAGTGCGGCCTTCTGAATTTCAATGGCGCGGTCAATCTTCAGCGACTTGAGCTTCTCTACATACTTTTCAAACTGATCCAGCGGCTCTGTGCCGAGAATGATCTTCAGCGTCATTTCATCGACCAATGTATTGACATCGGTCATGATTTTCGCATACTCGGAGCTTTCCTCCGGAGTTGGCGTTACCGGCGGCATCTGGTGCTTCGCTACGTCCGTTTTCCAAATCCCGATGGCTTCACGCTGATTCGGCAAAGCGAGATACTGCATAATGTAACGCTTATCTTGAACGAAAGGTCCGTTGTAGTTCGCGCGGATATGCATGGACATTGCTTGTGCAGGAGCCAGCTTATCCGGATTTTTCAGCAGCAGATCGGTATATTTCGGCTCGCCGTTCTCCAGCTTGTAGCTTACTCCTTCGGTACCGAAGTTAAAGAACATATGACCTTCCGGGCTATAGCCGTAATCAAGCAGCTTTACCGCCAGCTCGGCGTTCTTGGAGGTAGCTGTCACAGCCACCATACCGCCAGGAGAGAACGGCTGGTCTCTTTGTCCGAACTTCGGCGTATCCCCCTTCTTCAGCACCGGGTAAGGAGCGGCTGCAAGCAGACCCTTCGGATCCTTCGCTTCTACAAGCGGCTGCCATTTGCCGATCCCGCCGCCGGCATTGCCCACCGTTGCTCCGGTTGCACCGGAAGCGATGTTCGCATCCCACGCCTTGATATCGACGGTGGCGATATTTTTATCGAGGAGCCCGTCGGCATACCAGCTGCGGAATAACCCCAGGAACTCCTTATACCCCTTCTCTTGAGGTCCGAATTTAATTTGTCCGTTCTCCAAATAGAAGCCTCGGGTAACGCCGTAGGCCCCCATGAAAGGCCCGTTATTGAAATCGTTAAACACGCGCGGCTTGCTGTTCACCGTAAACGGCGCCGCAGCCCCTTTCTTTTCCTTAAACGCCTTGAGCATGGCTGTCCACTCATCGATGGTTTGCGGCATCGGAATACCGAGCTCATCCAGCCAATCCTTCCGGACGATCGGTCCCTGGTACACCATCAATGACTCATCCCCCCGCAGGAACGGGAAGGCATAGTAGCTGCCGTTGTCCGTTTTGATCATTTTATCGATCTCCGGATGCTCCTTTAAGTACTTCTTCAGGTTCGGCGCATGCTTATCGATGAGGTCGTTCAGCTTCAGAATGTAACCGTCCTTTATCGCCTTCTCGGGTCCGCCTGGGAAATCGAGGAAGTTGAACTCAATCATATCCGGCAGCTCTCCCGAAGCCAGCATGACGTTCAAGGCTTCCTTAGCCTGATTGGCAGGCGGAGCTGTAAATTTCAGAGGTACTCCCGTTTTCTTCTGCCATTCTTGGAAGAACGGCGTATCCGCATGGGTTGACTTCACGCCTGTCAGATTCGTCGGAAGCTCCATCCAATACGTTAATGTTTTGTCTGTCTTCATGGGGTAAGTAGTGGGTCCCCCCTGCGGGGCCGGTGTATTCTTGTTGTCGGAGGAAGACTGTGGGGCTGGGCTGGAGCAAGCCATGACTGCCGTCCCCATCATCGTTGTTACCACTAGTGCGGAAACGATTTTCTTCGGTTTCTTCATTGGAAGACCTCCTCTTTTATATCCGGATATACCGGTTATCTAAGCCCGAGAAGCTGAATCTCTCGTACCCCAAGTGTATGATATCGCTTTCATTTTGAATATCGTAAATTCATCCAAATCGATCTTCAAAATCGATTGCCCCGATCTTGAAAAGTGACAATCGCATCGTTAAAAATGACAATCTTGCATATTTTCAGGATCACCCTATACGAAAAAAACCGCTATTCTGCGGCTTTTTTCTCCATAAGCTCCTTATATTTGCCCGGGGTGATGCTTTCGTACTTCTTGAACGTCCGGATGAAAGCATTCACATCGTTAAAGCCCACACAGCCGGCAACATCGCTGACATTTTTATTCCGATCCGTGATCAGCCTCTTGGCTTTAGCGATCCGCGTCCGGTTTATCGTTTCGAGCAGGCCTTCTCCAGTATGGTCTTTGAAAAGCTTTGATAAATAGGCAGCCTTCATTTCAAAATGATCGCCGATCATTGAGATGTTCAAGTTCGGATCCTTGTAATGCTCCTCAATAAATGCATGAATCTGCGAGATCCGCTCCTCCATGACCCGCTGCTTCGATTGTTGAAGATGCTGCTGGCGGCGTGCCAGCGTATATTCACACACCTTCTCAACAAAAGCTATCAATTGATCCTTCATCTCCTGCATCGTTTCGCAAGAGGTCAGCCGCTCGATACGCTTCTCTACGTGGTGTAGCTTCTGCAGAAGCAGCGCATCCTGCGAGTCGCCGATTTCACTTAACGTTTTGATCAGCGTGCTGGCCAGATTGAGAATAAGGCATCGAGCCATAGTAACCGATAGAACCGTCCCGCTCAGGTTCCGCTGGATGACTTCCTCCAACGTCTGACGCGCCATTGGGAAATCGCCCAGCTTCACGAAGTTGATGAGCTGCTGCTCTAGCTGCAGCGGATAATAATACACAACATCCGGATCTTCCGAAGAGGTAATCTTGTGAATCTCTTCGTAGGATAAAATTTCTTCGCTGCCCATCACCAGCTTGTATTCCATGGCGTCCAGCGCCTCTTGGTAAGCATTCACGATTTCGTGAATCCCCTTGTGAATACGGCTTACGGATAAGGTAACCCCAATGTGGTATTTGCTGCTCAGAAATGCCTGTGCTGCTTTGCAAATGTCCAGGAGCTCGGATAACCGTTCCTGCCCCTGCTGCTCGCCGGAGAGATTAATCAAGCACGCCTGCATCTCTTCCATTTCCACTACGTAACCGAGATGCCGTTCATTGACCAGCTCTTCCAGCACATTCTTCATAATAAAATGCATCAGCTTGGTGCCTTCCGGCTCCGCCATGCCCGGGACTCGTTCCAGAAAACGTTCGCTATCGGACGTATAAATCATCATCACGGCAAAATCGTCGGAGCGCAGGCGAATATCGAATGCCGCCAGCGACTCATCGACCGGAATTTGACCATCCAGCTTCCCCTTAAGCAAGCGCTGGAGAAAGTTATTCCGCAATATCGGGTGCTGCCGCTTCCGCTCCAGCATAATCCTGTTCATCTCAACAAGCGTGTGATCCACCGCTTCCTGTATGAAGGAGAATTCGTTAAAGCTCCTCTGCCGCGGCACCTCCATTCGTCCTGTCAAGGCGTGAACAAGTCTGCGGACGGGATAATAATTTTTCATTACGAAAAAAGAGGTAAGCAGTATTCCGCCAAGCAAGCTGATCGCAATGCTCATATACGTCAGGCTCCGAACCCGCTCGGCCTTTTCCCAGAAGAGATCGCTTGGAATCAGCGAAACGTATTTGAGCTTAGACTTGGAAGACTCGATAAAGGATACCTCATATTGCTGATTGCCTTTCTTCCATAGAAAGCTGTTATTCTCCAGCATCGCCTGCTCAAATGCAGGGTCAAGCGTAATAGCTTCCTCAGAGGTAGATACCAGCGTTTGATTCATTTCATTTAATATCAGAACATGTCCCTTATTAAAGAGCTCCATGTTCTGAAGCGAGCGAAGAATGCGTGATTGGTCAATCATAATGACATTAGTTCCTACAGGAGCGTTATTCTCCGGGGGAAGGGTGCTTACGAACGCCAGCGATTTATTACGGCTTCCGTCCTCCTTCACTCGAGTCATGGTAATAAAACCCCTGAAATTTTTGCTCGTAACAATGTCCTTCCATTTGGCATAAGGAAAGGCAGCGCTTTCGTGGATGAGCTTATAGGCAAATTCGGATTGTCGATAAACCCCTGGCAGCAGCAGCGTATCTTTGCCCGGGATATAAATGTAAAAGAGGTCAATTAAGGAGTAGGAGGTCTGGTAATTCAAAAAATCCTTCGTTACCTGATACAGATCGTACATATACTCAGCGGGGTATCTCTCATATTTATTGGAATGCAGCAGCTCGCGGACCTTAACGTTCGTCGTCAGCTCGAGGTTCAGCCGCTCCATCGATTCAAATTGATTGTCCATCATTTCACGGACCTGAAGCAGAAGGGAATTGTTCGCTTGATGAATCTCCTGCCCGAGGGTGTTGCTCGATTGCCAATAAACAATGACGCTCATCGAGACGGGCAGCAGCAGAACAGCCATGTAGGACAAAAGCCAGGTCATAAGAACGCTGCGACGGTCGATTCGCCATTTATTCAGCATACAGCCCCTCCCGTTCCTTGTACCGATTCGAAATTTGTGCATCTACCCGTTTGCCTAGACTTTAGCATATTCGCCAAGAGGTGTCTAGAGCTATCCCTTGGAATAAAAATGAGGCTGCAGCCTTAGCGGAATGATCCCAACTTAGGTGTGCAGCCTCCATTTTTTTATTATCCCAGAGGCAACCGTACGTGGAAGGTGATCGTATCGGCGCTTGTAGTGACCCGGATGCCTCCGCGATACTGATGCAGGAGGTCGTTAACAATCGATAGGCCGAGGCCGGAATGCTCGCCCTTCCTTTTGGTTGAAAAGCCCGGCTGAAACATTTGCTTTAATGAAGCTTCATCCGGAACGGTCAAGCAGGGATTGGAGACACTGAGGCACAGCACATCCTTCTCTACCCAGCCCTTCAGCTCCACCCAACGGGAATCGGCAGGCAGCTTAACGACCTCATCGAAAGCGTTGTCCACGAGGTTGCCGATAATTTTGACAATATCTACGGACTTAAGCGCGTTCAAGGAAACTTGATTCAGGCTGTGAAACTCGTGACTGAAGCGAATTTTCCTCGTAATCGACATCGCTACCTTCGCCTGCACCTGAGACGCAATTACAGGATGGTGAATGTGGATGATATCATTCACTTCCAGAATCTCATCCACGAATTCCTTCGTATACGACTTCGCTTCCGCAAATTTGTTTAAAGAGATTAACGAATAGATGGTTTGTACATGGTTGATGAAATCGTGACGCTGCCCGCGAATGGTCGTGAACATTTTGTTCATATCGACGATGAATTGGTCCTGTGTCAACTGGACCGCATCCTCCTTGGTGCGGCGTATAATTCTAGTGTAGATGCTTGCAAAAATGATGCTGAGGATTGTAGCCAGCACTATGATGTAGAAGGCGTTCATAATTTGCGCCTCCAGCTGCTTGCGAATCTCGGCGTAATCCATAACGATGCTGATCACATACGGAAACTCCTTCCCGACGATATCCGTATCCGCCGTTACAGGAATGAAGCTTTTAATCAAACGCTTGCCATTCACCGTTGACGAGAAGGTCACAACCTCTTTGGAGCCGATCGCCGTCTGAACCGTTTCCACATCCGCCGGATCCTTGTATTCATAGCTGCCGAAATAAATGTCCTTCTCATATAAGGAAGTGAACTTCGCCCCGTTCTGCCCTTCGTATTGCGGTATGCTTTTGCCAAAGAACTTCGGGTTAAAGCCCGTTACTTCCAAAATAAATTTATTGTCAGCCAGAACCTCCTTGACAATCTGATCGTGTCCTACGAGCTTCTCGAATTCTTTGATCTGCGTTTCATGGACAAAGGGGTTGATAATGTAGTCCGTGGTTCCGTCATAATAATAGCCCCACTTATCAATATACGTCGGATCCGTTGCTGCGTGCTCTATCGGCCCGGACCAGTAATATTTCAGCTTCTGGCCTTCCGGGATCGTGACTTCCTTATGATCAAGGAGCTGCTGAAACGCAGTAAACCAAAATGTCCAGCCCTTGGTGCTCAGACCGATCTCCTTAGGGTCGGATGACTTCACTCCGACGATATCACCGTTCACTCGTTGAAATAGAGTGATATGTGATATGCCCAATGCCTCGCTTAGCTCGGCCAGCTGCTCGTTGGTGACGTCTTTCGCTTGCGGAGGCAAGGCGAGCTTCGCCGCTACGGCCGCCGCCCTCAGCTCTTGACCGACCAGATCCTCAACGAATCTTGCCGAGGTATGATAACGATTGATCGCACTGCGTAAATCCCCGGCAATCATCTCCGATTCCTTCTGTGAGCTGCGCTCCAGCATCTCTGTCGTCGTGAGAAAATACAATATATTGTTTAGGAGAATGGTAGAAAAGAAGATGATAACAAAGACGGTGATGAACTTCCCCTTTTTCGTGGCGGGCACCTATATCACCCCAATTATATCTATGGTTGGTTAACTTTGATAAATTATAGCACAAATCGACAGTGAAGAGATGGAAATTCCTCAGAAAAAGTTTCCCGCATACAAAAAAAGCACAGGCAGCCTTATGCCTGTGCTCCACTGACTTCACCATAATAGGAACGCCGATAATATGTCAACAGCCGGAAATAATGCTGCGAGCTCCGAATATAGGAGGTAATTTGGCAAATACTTCGCATATGCTCGGTCGATTCGATGCTGGAGGCGATCCGGTAAATCGTATTCAAGCTTCCAATCGCTTGATCCTTGCTGATTAAACCGCCTTCGAGATGGCGTAAGGTCGATTCGATCTCTTCATTAATAAACCACAATACTCTCGGCTTGAATTTCTCGCTGATCAACTGCGTTTACCTCCTCGGGGCATTGGTTTTGCGGCGCTGCATCCCGGCATATTCCGATCCGGGGTCCTGCACGATATGCGGACTTTCGAGCACTCTGGCATCCTTCCAATAGCAATGTACGCTGAAGCCCGGCGTAAAGCCGCGATTCATCATGCAGCCGGAACAAAAGCGGTCGATCTGCTCAGCGCTTAACGTGACGATTTTGTTCCTTAAGCAGCAATACACATGACCATGATCGTTCGCTAGATTAATATGCTCTACATATGACATTCGCATCTCCCTACCATTTCTATATGAAAACCTTATATTCATAGTATAACGGATATCGTCCGAAAAATTGCTCGAAACCTCGGAAGGAACCTTGTCGAAACCCTATATAAAAACCGCATAAAATTCCCCGGGCGCAGAACAGAAAAAAGCCCCGGCAGGAGGCCAGGGCTTGAACGTTTTCGGCAGTCTAGCTGACGTTACTTTCCAGCTTGCGGTGAATTAGCCAAATATTGAGCCCGGCGAGCGCCGCCAGCAGAAAGTAAATGGTTCCGTAGGTCGACGGATGCTGGATTGCTAACACATTCCACCCGCTCCAATCGAACTCGACGGTCTTACTCATCACAGCTCCGCTGATCGCACCCGCCAGAAAGTTCGTCAGGTTGTAGATGCCCATGCCAATTCCTGTTTGTTCCTTGGGAAGCGCAGAGGATACTACCTTAGCCAGCGCCGATTGAACGAAGGTAAAGGAGCTGTTGACGAACAGCAGCGCGCAGGCCACCGCGACAACCGACAGGCCGGTTACAACGGATAATGCCAGCAGACCGAAGGAAAGCAAGCTGAAGGCAACATATAATGTATACTTGCTGCCGCGCCGGTCGACCAGTTTGCCCCCTACACGCCCCATCAGAGCGGCCGCCATCGCGGCAGGGAATAGAGTGAGCCCTATGGCTTGCGCCGAAAGCTGATGCAAATAGTGAAGCATGATCGGAGTAGTCAAGAAAATGCCGAACACCGTAAACATCGCGAGAAATCCGATGATCAATCCGGAGCGAAACCCCTGCAGACGGAACAAGGAAAGCCGAATAAACGGATTGGATACTTTCTGGGTTCGGATAAAGAAAAAGGAAAACAATGCCGCACTGGCAAGCAGCCACCAGAAATTGAATTGCGTGACCGACAGCATGAACGTAGAAACGGCGGCGCCAAGCGACCCTGCTCCGATCAGGTCGATCTTCTCACCCTCACGCACATCTTCATCCGGCAAGGATGTTCGAATAAAAGGCAGCACGACGGGAGCGGCAAGCGAGATCAAAAATAATGAATTCCACGAAAAATGACCGGCGATAAATCCTCCGACAATCGGTCCGACCCCTGAGGAGAAAGCGATGGTAGAAGCGATGACCCCCATCACCCGCCCCCGCTGTTCCGGCGGAAAGAATCTTACCGGAATGAGCATCACGAGGGCCGGCACACAGGAGGCCCCTGCGGCTTGAATGAACCTTGCTGCCAGCACCAATGGGTACGTATGCGCGAAAAAGCCCAGCGCCGAACCGGCCGCGAACATAAGTAAGCCTATTGTTATAAGCCGTTTCAGCGGATATTTATCCGCCAGCTTGCCATACATGAGCGAACCCAGTGCGTAGATGATGGAATATCCCGTAACGATCCAACTGACCGAGGATGGACTAAGTCGGAAGGAAGAGGCGATATCCGGCAACGCCACATTGAACATGGTAGCATTCATGACGGAGAAAAATAATACGAAGCATAAGGCTTGAACCAAGCTTGCCTTCGCGCCGGCGGTTTTTTCCTGTGTGCGGACAGCGCTCTGCATACGGTCTTTCACCTCCCTATAGCTTGACATGGCTGGAGAGAGGCCATCCTTGTTCAGCAACCTCTTTGGCAATGAGGGCGGCTACTTCTTTTGCCCCTGTCTCATTGAAATGTGTATTGTCCTCTACCCCGTCCGGGTAGTTCGGATGCTCTCCCGGCTGAAGCCAAGTAAAGAGCTGCTTCGACTTCTCAGGTCCTAAGGATTGATACAAACGTCGCGTAAGGAGCTGAGCGTCTAACAGCGGAACCTCAAGCTGTGCGGCCAGCTTGCGCATCGCTTCGGGATAGTCTCCATGCGTATCCTTCAGCTCTCCCTGCTCGTCAAAATGTCGTCTTTCGACCGAGGTCAGTAATACAGGATTCGCCCCTGCCTGCCGTGCCGCGTCTACATACTTGGTAAGACGCTCCGGATAGGTCGACGCCGGATCCGTGTATCGTTCATTGGTCTTCTGGTCGTTATGCCCGAATTGGATAAACAGGTAATCCCCTTTACCGATCGTATCGGTAATAGGCTTCAATCGCCCTTCCTCGAGGAAGCTCTTGGAGCTCCTACCGCACATCGCTTCATTCTGAACTTGAACCGAGTCATCTACAAAGAGAGACAGCATCTGTCCCCATCCGGCCATTGGAGACTTATCCGCCGGATAAGTAGCCGCCGTTGAATCTCCGGCAATATAAACTTTCATTGTGTCCATACCCCTATTCTTTATTCCAGTCGTAACCTACAGCACGGAGGAACGCTCTAGCCAATACCGTATGACCGATCAAGCTCGGATGAACCCGGTCCCAAGCCAGTGCCGCCGGATAAATATGGCCAAGAATCGCATCCATCGCAGCTTGTGTGTCGACGAACTTCGTATCATGCTTGGCTGCAAGCTCTTTGACTACCTCTCCATATTGATCCATCGAGCGGCGCATCGCATCCGAGCGATTCGGTTCGATATAGAACGGCGTCATAAGAATCACGCCTTTGACGTTCGGAAGCGTCGTAACGATGAGCTCCTCCAGTGTGTTCCTATACTCTTCAATGTACACGTGTGATTCCGTGATCAGCGGCTGATCGTATTGACGCCAAACGTCATTGATCCCGATCATGACAGAAACCCAATCCGGCTTCAGATCCAGCACGTCCGTTTGCCATCTTTCCTTCAAATTACGCACCGTGTTTCCGCTAATGCCCATATTGATAATACGGAGCGCCAGCTCCGGATATACCGTCTGAATCAAGGAGTTGACCACGGACACGTAACCTTTGCCGATCGAATCGTTCCTCCCCTCGCCGTGCGGCCTCTTGCGATCCGTGTCCGTAATGGAATCTCCGATCATAACCAGCTTCTCATTCGCACCGAAAATCATAGCTTCTCCTCCGTTTACATTTCGATCTTTTAGTCATAAAACCAACTACCAAAGTATACCACAATCCTTTTCAACAAGTCCTCAAAAAATGAAAAGCAGACCGCACCGTGCAAAGTGCCGTCTGCCTATTTTTACGAACGAAACCATGGAAACGTCTCGTAGCTCTTTCCCAAAATTTCCTTCCCGTCACCGCCAAGCCAGCCGTCCAGCAAGGAGGCGTAGATGGACCTGAAATCCACGTTGTACTTCAAATCGCCGTTGTTATCCAGCTTGGTCAAGCTTGGATATTCCCCGTACATGCCTCCGCTCACGCGTCCCCCGAGCAGAAACACAGGGGCTGCCGCACCGTGGTCCGTCCCCCCTGTCCCGTTCTCCTTCACCCTTCTGCCGAACTCAGAGAAGGTCAGGACAACCACATCCTCCGCCAGCCCGTGCAGCTCAAGATCCCGATAAAAGGCACTGATCGCATTGTCATACACAGATAGCAATTCCGCATGCTGGCCCCGTTCGTCGGCATGATCGTCGAAGCCGTCCAGCTCAGTCCAGAATACTCGGGTTCCCGAGCCTGAGGAAAGAAGCTTGACAACAAGCCGTAAATCCTCTGCGAAGGCACCGGCCGGGTATTCCGTACGATTGTCATATTGCGATACCAAAGATTGGATGGCGCTGACACTGGAATAGGCATCCGTGCCTCGACTCGCGGTCACCTGAATTTTCGTATTGTTCAGCTGCAATCCGTACATGGACTGAAATGCCCTTGCCAGCCGGTTCTTTTGATCATTCGGCGTGTTCGGATTCAACCATTGGTATGATTCAATCGACTTCAGCAGCGGAGCGCTGACATTGCCCGTCTGAAGCGCCTTGGAGGAATATTTGCCGATTTCAATGGCTTTAAGAGGATTCGGATCCTTCGATAATGCCGATTCCAAGTAACGTCCGATCCACCCGCTCGTCTCGATCCGCTCGGGAACCGCCGTTTGCCATATATCCTTAGACCGGAAATGGGAACGGTTCGGTTCCGGATACCCCACTCCCTGCACAATGCCCAGCTTTCCTTCATCCCACAGTTTTTTAAGCCCTCGCAGGCTTGGATGCAACCCTACTTGGCCGTTGAGGTCAAGTATCTCCTTTTCCTTATAGGCGAGCGTCGGCCTTGCATCGTAATAAGCTCCCTGTCCGTAAGGGATCAGCGTATTGATGCCGTCGTTACCGCCGGCCAATTGGACGATGACCAGGACGGGAGCTCTCTTGCCTTCGGTAGCTGCAGACGAAGTCGTCATATTCTCCATATTTCCTGCCTTTAAGGGAAGCTGGGTTGCCCAAGCCCCGGCAGTTAAAGCTGCAATGAAGGACGAGCTGCGGATGAGAAATTGCCTTCGATTCATATTCTACTCCCCCTATTTCATCTGAGCTTCCGGACTTATGAGTATCAGATGGATCAAGCCTTTGAGCATCGTGGCATTCTTCTTGCCTGCCGTTACCTTACCCGAATCGGTCAAATACCGGATCAGCGCTTCCTTTGTCGTTGCCGATATCGGAGTCAGCCGTAAATGAGCAATCCAGGCATCGACCCATGCCTCCGCTCCGGCGTCCCCCGACTTGAATGGGGTTTCCAGATGTTCGGGGTACCTCCGTTCCTTCACCGCAAGGCCCGCAGCCGTTTCCGCGAAACGGTATCTGGCTAGAAGACTGTTCGAGCCAAGCCACTCTTCTCCGGAAGGCCATCCATTGACATCAGGCGGGTAGTATAATTCCTGCCCCATTTGTTTTAAGGCGCTGTTGATTTTGCTGTTCTCCATCTGAAGACCGAAGGCTCTCACAATCCAGATCGCATAGTCCACAGGCGCTTTCACCAAGCCTTGACGCTGCTCCGGCTCCCAAAATTCGGGGGATAAGAATAAGGCCGTAAGCACATCGCCGATAACATATCGCTCTCGGAAACGTTCGGCAAGACGTTCAATCCATTCTTGCGAAGGACTTTGCGCAGCGTAAGCAGTCAGAAGCTTTTTTACAATATACCGGCTCAGCGCTTGCTGACGGAAAAGGATATCGATTACATCCATATCGTTCCATTTGCCGGTTTCTCCTAGTATCAGCTTCTCCCCGTTATCATGCAGCTTTTCCCTAAATTGCACCTCTCCGGTTTTCTTGTCCGCTCTCCAGCCGGTGAAGGCTCTGGCGGTTTCCTTAACATCCTTCTCCGTGTAATGTCCGATACCCAGGGTGAACAGCTCCATTAGCTCGCGGGCATAATTCTCATTCGGCTTTCCCTTCTGATTCTGATTGGCATCGAGCCAGATCAGCATAGCAGGGTCGCGGCTGATTTTTCGGATGAGTTCCTTGAAGTCACCTGCAGCCAAGGTCCGAAACAGCTCATTCTGGGTCACCATAAGCTCGCCGTTATCAATCTTCTTCGCGTTGGTGGCGAAATGATCATGCCAGAACAGCGTCATTTTTTCGATAAAAGGGGTTCGCGTATGTATAAGCCGATAAATCCATTGGTTTTGAGCCAACAGCATCTGTGCGCCCAGCTTCCCTTTTTGTTCATTGACCCTCTCGATCACTTCACCGGCCGAAGGCAGGTAATCGAAGCCGCCGTCCAGCGATTCCCCGCTCACCAAGCGCCGCACCGTCTCTTCCTTCCCCAGCTGCAGTGCCAGCTCAGCCTCTTCCTTGCTAATTCCGAACGATGCCCGCATGAATAAATGCGTAATCTCCAGATCCGACCATGTCATGATGAACCGCGCCCCTCACATTTGTCAGCATGTAACTTTATTATATATGAATTCGCTTACAACCTAGTAATCAAATTTCAATGAATTTCTATTCTTATGCTCCGCTTTGGATGGCTTCCCACAAGATGATATAATAGAAGGTATGAACTTATCGTAAGCCTAAGGAGACTTTCTATGATTCCTAAGAAAAAGGTACTGATTATGACGGCTGTGGAGGGAGAACGCGACGCCGTACTGCGCGGACTCGGTTCACTTCCGTCTGTAGAGGTGGCTGTCGCAGGTGTCGGCCCTGTTGAAGCCGCCATCCATACTACCAAGCTGCTAGCTGCCGGCAAGTATGAGCTTGTGGTCAGCGCCGGCATTGCCGGAGGCTATGCTGGAAAAGCCTCGATCGGCTCTATTGTTGTAGCGAGCGAGATGGTTGCCGCTGATCTGGGAGCGGAGAGCAGGGAGGGCTTTCAAAGTCTGGACAAGCTTGGCTTCGGCTCCTCCCGCTTGGAGGCGGATGCGGAGTGGCTCTCCCGAACGGTAGAGGAGCTGAACGCGGCTGGGCTGAAGGTCGTTGTAGGGCCGGTGCTTACACTGTCTACGGTAACGGGCACGGCTGAAACCGCTGAAGAGCTGCAGCAGCGTATTACAGGCGCCTGTGCCGAAGGGATGGAGGGCTTCGGTGTGGCTTCCGCAGCCAAAGCCTTCGGCATCCCGGCACTGGAGCTTCGAACGATTTCGAACCCGGTAGGTCCAAGGGACCGCGCTGCGTGGCGCATCGGCGATGCGCTGGCGGCACTGGAATCAGCAAGTAAAGCACTACAGGAGGTATGGAAATGAACATCGCTTTTTCCCCTTGTCCGAATGATACGTTTGTGTTTCATGCATGGGTCCACGGTCTGATCCCTGGCGCCCCCAAGCTGGAGGTGATGTACGCGGATATCGATATTACGAACAAGCTGGCTGCGGGAGACGGCGGCGGCTTGGATGTAATGAAAATATCGTACGCCGCTTTGCCGTGGGTGCTGTCCGAGTATGCCTTGCTGCCCTGCGGCGGAGCATTAGGACGGGGCTGCGGTCCGTTGGTGCTTGCGAAGGATCCGGAGGCCTCGGTGAAGGGCGGCTCCGTACTAAGCGGACGCACGGTAGCGGTTCCCAGCGAGAAATCGACCGCGTATCTGCTGTTCCGGCTATGGGCTGCGCAGCAGGTACCGGGCGGCGTGGGCGAAGTGATCGTCATGCCGTTCCACGAAATTATGCCGGCTGTCCGCGACGGTAAGGTGGATGCCGGTCTCGTGATTCATGAAGCCAGATTCACCTATGGCTCCTACGGTCTAACGATGCTGGCCGATATGGGTGAATGGTGGGAGCAGGATACGGGCCTTCCGATCCCGCTGGGTGCCATTATCGCGAGACGCTCGCTTGATTTGAAGTCCATTGCAGGATGGGCTCGTGCTTCGGTTGAGTACGCATGGGCTAACCCCGAGGCTTCGCGCGATTATGTGATGCAGCATGCTCAAGAAATGTCACCTGACGTGGCCAAAGCCCATATTGATTTGTATGTGAACAAATTTACCGCCGATCTCGGGGAAGACGGTTATGCGGCGGTTGCCTCCCTGTTAACGAGAGCTGCCGACGAAGGCTTGGTGCCGCCTATCGATCCAGCCTTGCTAAGGCTGTCATAGGAGGACGCAGGGGATGAAGCCGTGGCTGAAAATACTAATCACGATTGCGGTTCCCGTGATCGTACTCATCCTGTTATTTCGCTGGAATTTGTGGGTCGGCTTAGCAGGTCTAGCCGTACTGCTCTTCATCATCGCTTATCAGCTTCGCGCGGTATACTACTCCGTTCAGGCGAACGGGTTGTACGCCAAGCAGGATTGGAAGGGTGCGGCAGAGCGCTTCGGTAAGGCGTACCAGCTCGGTAAGCGTCCGGGCTTTTTAATCTCGCAGGCTTTCGTGCTGTTGAAGGCGGGCGAACCCGCTGAAGCGGCCAGGCTTCTGGAGCAAGTGATGTCGAAGCCTCTAAACCGGGGTGAAGACATGAACGCTAAGGTCAATTACGCATTAGCCTCTTGGATGCTTGGACGCCAGGAGGAGGCCGTTCGGATGATGGAGGACATCTATCCGTCCTACAAAACCTCCATTGTCTACGGCAACCTCGGTTTATTCTATGTGATGCGCGGCGAATTGACGCGGGCGCTGGAATTCAATCGTGAGGCTTATGAATACAACGATGCGGATAAGACCATTCTCGATAATCTCGGCTTTACCTACTTCATGCTCGGCCGGTATGAAGAAGCGAAAGAGATTTATGAGAAGCTCATGGCCTTGAAGCCGACATTTGCCGAAGCTTATTACTACTTCGGCCTTACGCTTCGGCAGCTTGGGGATGCGGAGCGTTCGCTTGAGGTGATGCGGCAAGGGCTCGCCTACGAGCCTTCGATGATCACCTCCGTGCGCCGCGAGATGCTGGAGGAGCAAATCTCTGCGTGGGATTCGGACGCTGGAAGCAGGTAAACTGCTCAATTGCCGAGATGGCATACGCAAATTAAGGATACGAAATCGGCAGTAAAGCACACGCCGCTGCCCCAAACGGTCAACGTTCGGGATGCAGCGGCTTTTTTATATTTCTTGATTTACGCTAACCAATCGCAATTGGTCTTCTTATCCCACAGCTGTACCAGCTTCCCCACTGGCTTCCTGCTGAACTGCTTAGCAAGCAGGTAAGCCAAATAAAGCAGCCGTTCCGCGCCATATCCCGCCGCGATAGCGATGAATGGAAGTGCTGGAGCCTTATAGCGATACATCCCGTCGATAAACAAGACGATACAAAACGCAAAGACTGCAAAAAAAGTAAACCAAATGATCGATGTCCGGCGGAAGATGCCGTTTACAATCGCTGCTACTGTCCCGACGATGAATAAGAAGGTCGGCAGCAGGTTATAGAACAGCTTTACTATTCCCCTCACATGAGTGACATCCGTTTTCCAAACCCACATGCCTAGAAAAGCAATAACTCTTCTTCCATACAGCACCATAATATGATCCCAGTTATGAATCATATAGCTGAGCACTAGACTATTCATGATATCGATCCGGTAATCAGGCCGATACGCATAATCGTAAGAGGACGCCCTATCGTATATCCAGCCCTTGGCATAAATATTGTATAATACCATCTTGGCATTAAACTGAATCGAAGCGATCAGCGGAGTGAGCTTATGACCGGCTACCAAATAAATGCTTACCGCAGCGAGCAGAGCAGCTGCACTTCCTACGATATACTTGTGTTTCTTGATAAAAGAGGCTATCACTGAAACATTAAGCCGCTTACGGTACATAATATAGAAGAGGATGAACGCCAGCGATACTACGCCTGTTGGTCTAAATACAAGCATGTATATGGAAAAAACGATGAATAAAACGAAGTATGCCTTTTTTTTCGTTTCAAATGCCATCAAGAGCAAATAAATACATAGCAATAGCAAGCTAATAAAAAAGCTGTCCGTTAAAATATACGACGCCCACATCGTAATGCCCCATATATCATAAAAAAATAAGGAAGCGATAATCGCCGTCAGCCGGTTAAAAAGAATGCGTGCGATTTGGTAAACAAGTACTACACTGAGACCGGCCGTAACCGCTTGAATGATGACAACAACCTTCGGATCCTTAAACAAAGCCATTAATAGTGTAAGTAACAGATTATATCCTAAATATAAGATATCGTTCATGTGCAAGCCGATCTTCCAATTGTTCATTAAAGCGCTTGCATAATTTAAGTACCATTGGCTGTCGTCCGAGTAGGGGATCCCCTTGCCGGAGTGAAACCGATATAGGACATAATCAAGCCTTACCTTGATCGACATAAGGACAATGGGAATGATGTAAATGAACTCTTTATCTTTGTATTTATGAAAAATGTGCAGCCATCGGTTCATTTCACACACAGCTCCAAAGGAAAGTTATCGTAGATTGGGAATCTCAAATTATACATTCGACAGGAATCGACGATTTTCCTGCTTTCTTCATAGTTTTTTCACAAATTCATTATACAACAATACTGGTAATCTTTCTATAATTTACTTCAGTTCTGCTAGTTTTATGACTGAAAATCTTACGATATCAGCTAAAATTATCATAAATCCGATGGTATGAAAAAAACAGGTGCGGCGAATGATAAGCAAGGCTTCGGAGAGGACCCCTCTCTAGAGGACTAATACCTTATCATAAAGGAGTGTATGCTCATGTATAATCAAAATTTCTCCAACAATACCTTCGGTGCATATCAAGGAAATCCATACCAATCTGTGGGAAGCATGCAGTCGTTCTATGGTCAAGGACAACAGGCATTCGGTATGAACCCTTCCCCGGAAGCCTACCATACAGCGAACTATCGCGGGAACCAAATGGGGCATGACCAAGGGCTACGCGGAGATGCCTTCACTCCGGCTCAGCAGCAGCAAGGCCGCGGCTACGAAACGAACTACAACACGTTCCGTTACGGCGTACGCGGGAATGAGCAAGCTTATAATAATGTAAACAATGTGTCCTCCCAATTCGGAATGAACCGTCCGATGACCGGCATGAGCACGATGAATATGAACATGAACCGCAGCTTTTCAACCGGCTACGGTCAAGCAGGTCCATTACAATCCCAAGGCATGTACGGACAAGCGGCATCTCCGGAATCTTATCACTTGGCCCACTACCGCGGTAACGAGCAAGGTCATGACCAAGGTCTGCGAGGTGATTCCTTCTATCCGGCTCAGCAGCAAGGCGGCCGCGGTTATGAATCCAACTTCGGCAGCTTCAGCTACGGTGTCAGAGGAAACGAGCAGTCCTATAACCAAGGGAACAACGTGGCTTCCCAATTCGGCTATACCGCAGCGCCGATGAGCAGCTTCGGAAGCTTCCCAAGCCAGGGTAACTTCCGATAAGCCAAAGACAATAACAAAAAGCGGGTCACCCGACCCGCTTTTTGCTTTTCACGCATATTATTAATTGGAAGACTTCCATGAAACCACTTGCTCATACGGAATCGAGCCTCCGAATATGTCCAGGGCGCTGCCGATCGTTAAGTCGATTTTGCCTCCGCCCAAACGGTTTACGAGATCCATGTCGGAAAGCTGAGAGACGCCTCCCGCATAGGTGGTTGGAATAGTAACCCACGCGCCGAGTGACTCGACAAGCTCCTTCTCAATCCCTCTGCACATGCCTTCCACATCGACGGCATGGATAAGGAATTCATCGCAGTACTGGGAAAGCTCATCTAAATTTTGTTTCGTAACCTCATAGGAGGTATACTTTTGCCAGCGGTCTGTCATAACATAATACGAATGATCCCGTTTACGGCAGCTTAAATCCAGCACAAGCCTTTCTTTCCCTACAATTTGGACCAGGCCCTTCAACCGGTCGAAGTCAATTTGTCCGTTCTGAAAAACGTAGGACGTCACAATGACATGGCTGGCTCCCGCCTCAAGGTATTTCTCTGCGTTCGTATCGTTAATGCCTCCGCCGATTTGCAGCCCTCCCGGATAAGCCTTCAGAGCGGACAGCGCAGCCTCCTCATTGCCTTTGCCAAGCATGATCACATGCCCGCCGCGAAGCCCGTCCCGGGCATACATGCGCGCATAATCGGCAGCGGATTTATCCGACTCGAAATTGGTAACCAAGTCTTCCTGTTGCCCCTCGAGCAGCGTTGAACCGACAATCTGTTTGACTTTGCCGTCATGCAGGTCGATACAAGGTCGAAATTGCATTCCATACATCCTCTCTTAATCTAGCTCTGATGTATAGAATATACCATACCCGGCAAGCCTCATTCCAGACTCATCGACGGATCCTCCGTTTTGTTATCGGCTTCCTGCTGATCGTTACCGCTTCCGAAAACAAATAAATCCTTAATACCTGTTCCGCCGTCAGGCGTGAACACCGGGACGCTGGAGAACATGCTGGTAACAGTGGAAAAATAAAACTCGAACGGCTGCTGCTCCAGATTGCTCAATCTTTGCGAGAAGATGCCGGGAACAACCCGCGAACGGCTTTTCAATTTCTTTTTATAGTCCTTGCCGGTCGCTTCCTTCAAGGCAGCCTGCACTTCGTTCTTGACAACCTCTGTTTGCAGTCTGATTTTTTTCACGGTTTCATTGTAGCTATCCAATACGAACTTCGTCCTCTTGATGCCCGTACCGTTCTGACGATATTCGTAAAATTCCTGCTTCAGGCCGTCCTCCGTAGGTTCGGCATCCGTCTTTCTTTGGTCCATAAACTGCCATAGGGCCTTTGTTTTCTCCAGCTTTTCCTTTTGCTCCGTACAATACCCTTTTTGTCTTTGGTATTCTTCCTCGTATTCCGCAAGCAAGCCAACTTCTTCTTCCCGCTCCTGCATCTCTACGGCGAATAAAATCAGCTGCTCCTTATTTTTCGAACTCGCAAGAGGCTTTAGGGCATCAGTAAATAGTTGATTAAAATCAAATGGCACCAGCTGCTCCTCCGGTGTAGCCTTCAGCTCCTGGATATCCTTCAGGATATCCTCGCGAAGCTTGGCCACAAGCTCGGCGGTAACCGTCTCCTCCTTCACGGAGCCATAATCGGCAGCGTCCCCGCCTTTCCACTCGTTGGGTATCATCCCCCGATCCAGGTCATAGGGCTGCTCCTGATGCATCCGAAAATGGACGGAGCGCACTTCAGCCAGCTTTTTGTTCACATCCTTGCCTTCAATTTCCGCATGATTCTTATCCCCATATTCCAGCTTATATCTTGCCGTATGAGTTTTATCCGTATGGGACAGGTCGGAATCAAGCTCTTGCGAATATTGATCGTAGGTCTTCTTTCCGCCGCCGTTATTATTCAACGTAGGCTTGCCGAACCTGCCTCCGCTGCCGTTCATCACCGCTTTAGCCGACCAATGCTGCGGGATACGGGTAGGGAGCTGGATCGTCCATGGCTTGTCTTCATCCAGCTGCTTCAAATAACCGTGGTCGATTAATTGCTGCTGATCGACAGCGAAGTTGAGGCTCTTGTAGTTGATTTCCACCGTATAATCGAAATTGGCACCCTTCGTTGCCTTCCGGGCCATTTCTTCTATCGTGTTATTGTAAGCAAATTTGTTGTTATCCCCATCCTGGGGCGCAATGTTCCATTCCTGATCCGCTTGGATGCCTCCGAGCACCTGGTAGCCGACCAGGTGGCCTCCGTTGTAGTCCATGGCACGCGCCTCATCAGCGCCTTCACGAATGCCCAGCTCCTCATATCCGAAGTGACCTATCGCAGTAGCCAAAGGTCCATTCTCGCGTCCCTTTTTATTGACCGTTTTCATATTAATATTCGCTGTCACGGTGTGCGGACGGTCACAGCTCTCTCCAAGATGCTGGGTCCCTTTAAATTGGGCCTCCGCCACATTCTCTTCGCCAAAAATCCGTTTCAGCGCTCCATAGAAGGTCGGCAAGCCCCTGTCCGCCTGCACGGATGAAAATTTGCCGTCGGAGCCTTTTAAGTCTTTAAGCTCCTCGCTGGAATACGACTCTTTATCATAAGTATCATAGCCGGTATTGTCTTCGTTCGGCAGCTTATAGGAAGAACGCTGAATGACTCCTGAAGCCGGATTCCTTCCGCCAGCCCGGCCGCGCAGCATCTGGATGACAGCCCGATTGCCTAACGCACTCTGAAGCTGGGCCGCGTGTCCCGAACTCATAGAAGACGGCCGGACTGCACCGCCGGTCCCCTCCATAGTCTTCCTGGAACTCGACACCGTCCCGCCCTGTTTCGAAGGCACACGTCTATCGTGACCCATTCCCCTTCACACTCCATACAGGCATTTCATGAATCAGATTTTCTATATTCATTTTTACATGGAATGTACTAACTGTCCACCCACTATTTCCCTAATCGGTCGGCGGGTAAGATTTATTTAATAGCAAAAAAAAATGCCTTTCCCCCTTACAATCCCGGAAAAAGGCAGTTGGAAGACAAGCTTATCTTTGAATCACCCACCTGGCGCTGTTCAATATCAACCGACGATAAGAGGTGGGGCGGAAGGAAGGCGCATGATGGCCGGGCTGCAAATACACAACACGCCCTTGCCCGCGCTCATACGCCCAAGCCGCCGGATAGCGGCTTCCCTCAAACGCATACTCCATAATCACTTGGCAGTCTGCCGAATGTTCCAATTCGAAGAAGTACGGCTCTTCCTCCAGCGTAAAATCCCCAACACCATCCAGCAGCGGATGGTCTGCGGCCGTACCATAGTACTGAAGCGTCTGATACGGCGGATGCGTGATGAACCTGCCGCCGACCAGCTCCTTCAGCTCAGGGAGGCCTGCAATCGAAATGCCGTTGTGAATCGCAAGCAGGCCGCCCCCGTCCTCCACAAATCGAATGATCCCCTCGGACTGTTCCGGCGTGAGCGTTTTTTTCCAGCAATCCGTGTAGGATACGCATAGCGGTGTCTCTCGATAATTCAGAGAACGGAATCGATCGTAATCCTCGGTGCATTCCAGCTCGAAATCTCCCCCGAGTATGGCTTCCAGCTCCTGTCTTACCGGCTCCAGCGGGTGCCAAGGCGCATCCGTATTGTCGCCGATCAACACGATTTTTTTACGAACGTTTATGACTCTCTCCTCCTCTTAGTGAATCACCTATTTTAGCGAACTTCTGCTACTCCATACCCGTCTGATGAAGGATAGGACGAATCAAGGCGGCCAGCTTCTCTCCCATTAAGATATGTCCGTAATCCGAAGGATGGATGAGATCCGATGTCAGAGAGGTGAAATCCGTCATGATCTCGCTGCCTTCAAAGAGGTGAAGCTTTCCATGCCTTTTTTGCGCAGCGTATTGCCGGAGCACTTCATTGAATTGATGCTCATTCACCGCCATCCGATCGTCCTCGGCTTTGAAATACGTCGCCCGGTTTGGATAGATTGTCGTAATAAAGACCGGCTTGTCCGGATGCCGGTTAATAACCCGATCCAGCAGGTATTTGATTCTATGCTCGAACTCTTCGACAGTGAAAACGGATCTCATATTTACACCGAGCTCGAAAAAGGCAAAATCCCAATCGTTGCGTCCGGCAATAAAGTCCGCTACCTCGGGCTCGCATAAGCACGACCCGCTGAGCCCCAAGTTCAGTAGATCGGTTTCCAAACGTCTGGCGGCCTGCTGGGTGTATCCATTATAGTGGCTGAGCGCTCCCGCTCCATGAGTAATCGAGGATCCATAGGCTATAAAGGCAAGCTTAGGCACTTCATCGTGATGCGGTTCGCGAATCTCGTGGCCGTAAGCATCGATGTCATGAAACACGGCGGTAAACCGGTCAAAGAAGATTCGCCAGACACGAGAAGAGAAGGCTTGATTCTGCAGCATCTCCTCATGGACTTGAACGAACCGGTCGGGGACCTCCAGATTCAGTGTCGTGATCGCACCGGCTTGAAGCTGATGTGAAGAGTGGAAGAAATCGCCGCAGAACACGAGCACCTTGCCGCTGGAGCCGTATGCCGATACGGTGACTCGGATGCTGGCGGATTCCGTAACAAACCGAAGCTCGCAATTGTTCGATTGTACTGCCTTCGTACGCCCCTTGTCGCTCAGAGAGTGGCGGACTTCCGCAGGGAAGCGATGAAGGATCACCCCGTTTAGATGCTGTCGCTGCTCTAATTCGGCTACATTGTGAAGCTTGATTCCTTTGTAAATCATCCTTTCACTCCTTACCGGTTATATAACTTTGCTACAATGATCATACCTTGAAACGGAATAAGCCGATATGTTTTTTTTAAAGTAAACTTGCGCTTTTTTAACATCCAATTGCCGAAAAAAAAGAAACCAGTCTTCATCCTTGCTTTATCAGGGATGAAGGCTGGTTTCTTCGGGGGCGATGTTACGGCAAAACATTGCCTGCAGCGCGATAAATCGCATACCATTCCTGGCGGGTTAGATGTACATCAGCCGCTTTACAGCAATCTCTCAGCCGTTCCACGCTCATGGTTCCCGTTACAGGCTGCATGCGGGCAGGATGACGGAGCAGCCAAGCGATCGCGATTGTAGTATTGGATACGCCATACTTGGCGGCGATCTCGTCGATCTTTTGGTTCAGCTCCGGGAACTTCTCATTGCCAAGGAACGTTCCTTGGAACCATCCGTACTGAAATGGAGACCATGGCTGGATGGTGATATCATGCAGCCTGCAGAAATCCAGCACATATCCGTCCCGGTTCACTGCAGCGTCGTTCTCCATGTTGACGTTGATACCGCTGGAAATCATGGTGGAGTTCGTGATGCTCAGCTGCAGCTGATTGACGACAATCGGCTGCTTCACCGACTTCTTAAGCAGCTGAATCTGCATCGGATTTTGGTTTGAGACGCCGAAGTGTCTCACCTTGCCCGAGCTCTCCAGAAGATCAAACGCCTCGGCAACCTCCTCCGGCTCCACCAGCGTGTCCGGCCGATGCAGCACCAGGACGTCGAGATAGTCCGTTTGGAGCCGCTTCAGGATTCCGTCCACCGAGTCCAAAATATATTCCTTGGAGAAATCAAACGAACCCTGCTCCTTACGAATGCCGCACTTGGATTGCAAAATGAGCTTCTCCCGGAGACTATCGTTCATTCCTATAGCATCCGCGAAGATTTCCTCGCATTGGCCTCCGCCATAAATATCCGCATGATCGAAGAAATTGGCACCTTCCTCAAGCGCCGTCCGAATAAAACGCTCGGCTTCCTTCTTCTCGAGTGATTTCATCCGCATACAGCCGACAGCAATCACAGGAACTTCGAGCGTACTGGTTCCAAGCCGGATCGTTCTCATGTTCGTTCATCCTCCCCTAATTTGTTCCCATCAATGTCCTTGGTCATTGTCTCATACCCATGCAACCGTTATCAAGATTGTAGTTCACGTTAAACAAAAAAAGCTGCCTTGATCCCCGGTCAAACACCGGGACAGACAGCTTACTTTAGCTTATTGCTTCTATGGTGCAATATGAACCTCAAGCTGCTCAGCCCTGCAGGCCTCCTCAAACCAGGTCTCGGGCGATGGGTTCATGATTACTCCTGTAGCCCGCTCTAGCGGAATGATGGTAAACAGCGCGACCTTCTTCAGCTTCGTATGATCGAATACGGCATAAACCTGATTCGAGCGTTCGATTAGCAGCTGAGCAATTCTTGCCTCGTACTCCGAATGCGTCGTGAAGCCGCGCTCCAGCGAAACGCCGTCTACGCCAAGGAACATTTTGCTGATATTGATCTTCTCGATCACGTTCTCCGCAAGCGGCCCGATCAGCTCGTAGCTATTCGCACGCATCACCCCGCCGATCACAACCACCTGAACCCCCTCCGCCTCCGCCAGCTCGTAGGCGATGTTCACAGCGTTCGTAACAATCGTAATGTTACTGCGGTTCTTCAGCGCTTTGGCGATGAGGAAGGTCGTCGATCCGCCTGTCAGGCATACGACATCTCCTTCCTTCACAAGGGCTGCAGCCGCTTCGGCGATATGCTCCTTCTCCTCTTGACGGTAATAACGCTTATCGGCGAACGGGATTTCCGAGGTCGTTTGGACGAGCGATTCCTCATAGATCGCTCCGCCTATCGTTCGAATGATTTGTCCCGATTTCTCCAGATGATCCAGATCGCGCCGGGCCGTGGCCTCCGAGCAGCCGATGGCTTCGCTTAGCTGATGAATGGAAATTTTACCGAGCTTTTTAATTAATTCCAGCGCCTGTGCTCTGCGCTCTGCACTCTTCGAATATTGCATACGTTTCTCCTTTGACGATCCGTGTCCGGGTTGCAATGTATTACTCATTCTGAAGGATGAGGGCGGAGAAAGCAAGACCGGACGGGCAAAAAACGGATTAGAGGCGAATGATCTGGACCTGCTCCAAACATCGCAAATATTGATCGTAGATTAGATGACCGGCTTGATGCGACATGGCATTCGCCGCTGCTGCGGCCGTAGCCATGGCCAGCTTCTCGGGAGCCGAAACGCCGAGCTCTTCCCCGTACGCCATGCCCGCAACAAAAGCGTCCCCGCAGCCCACCGTATTCACTGCTTGAATCTCGGGAGGGATGGCGCGATAGAGGGCACCGTCGATGAAGGACACCGAGCCGCTGCCGCCCAGCGTAACACAGGCCTGCGCGATGCCAGCGGCCGCCAATTGCGCCGCCGCTGCCGCCCAGTCGCTTTCCTCCAGCTGTCCGCGCCCGAGCCAATCGGCCAACTCCTGCTCGTTCGGCTTTGCAAAATGCGGCCGCGCCTGCAGCCCGAAGCTCAAGGCGGCTCCGCTAGTATCCAGGAAGGCGCGGGAACCGGAGGTATGAATGATACCAATAAGCTCGGCATAGAGCTCGGCGGGTACTCCTTGGGGAAGGCTTCCGGCAAGAACCACAACGGCGGAGCGCTCGGATAACCGCCGGAGCGTCGCTTTGAGAGCCTGGATATGATCGTCCTGAATCGTCGGACCCTGCTCCAGCAGTTCTGTAGATTGGCCGCTTTCCTCATCAATGATGTTGAGACAAATGCGAGACTGACCCGGAACCTTGACGAAGGCGGTATGAATGCCGCGTTCGGCCAGCCGTTCCTCAATGAAGGTGCCGCTGCTGCCGCCGATAAAGCCGGTTGCGGTCACTTCCCCTCCGAGCAAATGAACGATTTTGGCCACATTGTTCCCTTTACCCCCGGGCTCGTCAAGTTGTGAAGCAACGCGGTGAACCCGGCCGAGCTGATGTCCTTTCACATAGTAGGTTTTGTCGATGGCCGCGTTCAGGGTAACCGTTGTAATCATCGGATCTCTCCGGCTTTACCGATACATCCGCACAGCTGCATTTTCTCGATCGCCAGCTGCTTGACCGCCTCTTTTGCCGGGACCATATATTTACGGGGATCATTCTCCTTCGGATGCTCTGCAAACACCAGCTTGATCGCGTCCGAGAAGGCGATGCGCAGCTCCGTCGCGATATTCATCTTCGCCATTCCCAAGGAAACGGCCTTCTTCACTTGTTCGGCAGGAATTCCCGAGCCCCCGTGCAGTACGAGCGGCACTTCAATTCGTTCGGCGATTTGTGCGATTCTGGCAAAATCGATATTCGGCTCCCCTACATAAATGCCATGAGCCGTTCCAATAGCCGGAGCTAGAGTTGGAACACCTGTGCGTTCGATAAAGAGGCTGCACTCCTCCGGATCGGCCAACAAAGCGTCGCGCTCATCCACAACAATATCGTCTTCGACGCCGCCCACCTTGCCAAGCTCGGCTTCCACATTGACTCCGGCGGCAGCGGCCACCTCCATTACCCGGCGTGTCTGCTCCACATTCACTTCAAAGGGATGCATGGAGGCATCGATCATGACGGAGGTATATCCGGCGCGTATACACTGGACAATCAGCGAAAAATCCGTGCAGTGATCCAGGTGAAGCGCGATAGGCAATCCGGTGCGGTTCGCCGCAACCGTCGCCGCAGCAGCGATATAATCGGGCCCCAGATGTTTGACCGTCCCCACGGTGGATTGAATGATAAGCGGCGATTGTGTCTCGGCTGCCGCCTCCACAACCGCTTGAAGCATCTCCAGCGTGTGAACGTTGAATGCCGCCACAGCGTATCGGTTCCTTCGGGCCGCTTGAAGCATGGCTGTTGATGAAATTAATGGCATGATGAGTTCCTCCCAATATAAATAAAATAGTTTGATTAGACTCGGTTACAAATTGATTGATAATAACATTTTTATGATCATAATAAACAATTGACTCACATCAATCAATCTTTTTTTTTCATTTTAACAAATATAATTTAAACCATAACATGTAATACCGTCTTTATTTTGATTGTTTTTAACATTTTGTGATTGATATTTTCAGTTTCATGTTTTACACTGTCGTTATAGCAGCACATTTCATTAAGGAGGTCGTTCAACGTGAGCCTGACTTATCGTGAAACGAAACAGCAATATGAAGCATTGCAGCAAACCTACGACTATCTGCTTTCCAAACGGGAGGAAATCGTCTCCTTCGTCCGCTCTCATTCGATTCGATCCATCACCTTTGTCGGCTGCGGCTCAAGCTACTGCTTAAGCGAGTCTGCCGCAAGCTCTGTCCGGTTACGGGCGGGGATCCCCTCCACTGCACTGGCCGGAGGCGACCTTATGCTGAATCCGAAGCGTTACCGCCCTCTGCTCGCCGATACCCTGCTGGTGGCTCCCTCCCGCTCCGGAAGTACAAGCGAGGTGGTAGAAGCGGTCCGATTGATTCAGGCGGATCAGCATGTACCGATCCTGGCGATTTCCTGCGTAGCCGATTCCCCGCTATCCAAGCAGGCTGATTTCTCTTTGGAGCTGCCTTGGGCCTTCGACCACAGCGTCTGTCAAACGAGAACGGTAACGAACCTGTATACCGTTAATTTACTGCTCGCCGCCTTCCTCGGAGACGATGAAGAGTTGATTGCCGACGTGAAGAAGGCCATCGATCAAGGTGAGGCTTATATGGCACGTGTGGAAGCCGGTTTACGGGAAACGGCGCGCGCGGCCTGGACGAATGCGGTCGTACTGGCAGACGGGGAGCTTCAAGGGCTCGCTGCCGAAGGCGCAATTGCATTAACCGAGATTGCCAAGGTTCAGGCGCATGCTTATCATCTGCTGGATGTGCGCCACGGCCCTATGGTTACGGTGGGACCGGATACCTTGGTCATCGCAGCAATTTCCGGCGAAGGCACCGTCCATCAGCAAAACCTGCTTCGTGACATTAAGGGGAGGGGCGCTACGGTCATAGCCTTCGCCGATCGGGCCGAGGCGATCCCGGATGAGCACGTCGATCTGGCCGTTATTTCGGATTACGAGCTGGATGTGGCGGCCCAAGGAATTCCATTTATTTTCCTGCCTCAAATTGCAGCACTGACAAGCGCCGAACGCCAGGGCATCGATCCCGATCAGCCCGACGGCCTGGTGGCATGGGTGAAGCTGTAACGACCCGCCTTGAGCAAAAAGCGATACCGGAGAATGCGCTGCACTCCGGTACCGCTTTTTTTCACGGACAAATATGCTAAGATGGAATCAAGCTGCGCGGGAAAGGAGGTCTTCAAGAATGCAAGGCTACAATGTCATCATGGTATACAACCGGGAAGAGGATCAATTATTGCTTTGCAAGCGGCTAAAGGATCCGTATAAAGGACTCAGCAACCTCGTAGGGGGGAAAATCGAAGCCGGAGAAGCCGGTCTCGAAGCCGCTTATCGTGAGCTGGAAGAGGAAACCGGGATTACGAGAAAGGACATCGAGCTGCGTCATGTAATGGATTTTACATATTATTACCAGCATTGTTATGTCGAGGTGTACGCCGGGAAGCTCAAGCGTGACGTTACGGTTTCGGGAGAGGAGAACGAGCTCTATTGGTCGGATCTGAACCGGGATTTCTTCGATACGTCCTTATATGCCGGCGAAGGGAATATCGGTCACATGCTGGAACAGGTCAAGCTGTACCGGGATCAGCTCTTCGGAGAGTAAGCGGGGCGGAGGTCCTCCGCCCTCGTTTTCACTGCATCAGGTCTAGGCCGAACCTGCGAAAATCCCTTGTATCCAGCTTGTGTCCCGAAGCAGCCCAAGCTACGCCCAGCTCCGAATACAGCAATCCCTTCTCCGCTGCGGAATGGATGGTGGAGACCACGTCACGAATCGTTGTCACAATCTCTCCCTTCTCTTCCTTCACGTCAACATGCTCCGAGGGAACGGGATGAATCCGGCCGGAGGAGGCAAAGGCACCGTTAGCGGCCACCATAAAGCTTCGGCACGCCTCCAGCGAGCAGTACAGCTCTTGGGTTTCCCCTTTCACCGCATCGATCATGTTGAGATACATATTTCGGCTTAGATTCTCGGATCCATGACGGAACGGGTGCTCTACCTTATTCTCATCCGTCCAGGTCAGCTCATTATTGTAATTCCACACCATCTCTCCCTTCGTTCCCTTCACTCGGATATGGGGCGGCAGATTGGCATCGTGGCACAGGGTGGAATAGTAGTGGATCGCGACACCGTTTCTCGTGCTTATGCGTACGCAGGAGGTGTCTTCCGTTTCAATCTCATGTCCCTTATACAGCTCGGCCGTTACCCACTCCGGGCCCGCTGCCTCCGGGTCGCCCTTGCCGGCAGCTACCAAGCAATTTTGAAACAGATGAGCTAACGGATTATGAATGCTGCCATCCATCACGTAGGCGCCGTTATGCATGATTTTACCGGCCCAAGGAGTTCTTTCATAATATGTATTCGTGCGTTTCCATGTCCCGATGCCGGTTACCGACACGAGCTCCCCGATCGCGCCCTCCTGAATCAGCTTGAGCATATGACGAAACGCCCGGCCTGATGTGTGCTGAAAATGGACGGTACAGACCGTTCCGTTACCGCGTTTTGCTTCGAGCAGGGTGTCGAGATCCTGTACGGTCGCCGTCGGGGGCTTCTCCATCATCACGTGAATGCCCCGTTCGATGGCATAAAGCGCCATTGGCTGGTGAAGGTGAATCGGCGCCGTGATCACGACAAAATCAAGCTCGCTATGCGCCTGCAGCAGCTCCTTATAGTCCGAATAATGCCGCGCTCCCATAGCGGTCAGCTGATCATACGATTCCTTGTGCAGCTCCGGCCGGATTTCGGCGAAAGCGATACAATCCAGCAGGCCTTCCTGAACCAAACTGCCGATCTGATTGACATGGAATTTTCCCCAGCCGCCAATGCCTATCAAGGCGATCTTCGTCCCCATTCGAGCTCACTCTCCCGGTTCGCACTCTATTCTTTATGCTGCTGCCGGAATTTATTTGGCGGCAGCTTGACAACATTGCGAAACGATCTGTAAAAGGTAGGCACGTTCTCGTAGCCCACCTCAAAGCAGATCGTAACGATATCCTTATCGGTCTCGGACAGCAGCTTCTGAGCCGCTCGGATCCGCACCTCGGTCATATACTGAAACGGCGTGATCCCGTAGCACTCCTTGAAAATGCCGTTCACATGCCTCGCACTCATGTTCATTTTGCTGGAAAGATCGCCGTTCGTGATCGGCTTGAAGTAGTTGTCATCAATATATTTACGTATCCGTTCCGCCCGATAATGGTTTGAGTCCGCTTTGGCGCCTTGCTGTTGGGATCTGGAGAGGAGCAATAACACCTCCTGCAAATATACCCGCAGAGCCCAGCTGCACAAAGCGTCATGATTGCCCTGCTCGAACATCATCTTGCGAAGCAGCTGCCGAATATCCGTAGCCATCATCGGATTAATATAAAGCACCATCGATTGCCTCAGTTGCTTCATCAGCAGCCCTCTCTGCACTTCTTCCCCAAGCGCAGCCTCTTCGAAAGCCAGTACAAGCAGGGTCAGTCTGCGGACGGACACGATGGAATGATCCGAACGGGGCACGATCAGCACGAAATTATCCGGCGTCAGCTCGGACCGTTTGCCCTCCATCGTAATGTAACCGTTCCCATCCAAGACGTAGAGAATTTGATGTATTGCATGGCGATGCTCAGCGACCTCGTGCCCGTCTCCATGCTTGCTCTCGTAGAGGAGGATTCCATTCTCCGGCAAATCGATCCTAGTTATCTCCATGCAACGAACGCCCCCGTAGAATCAAGTTATTTCCATTGTACTCCGCAGGGGCTTATTCGCAAAGGGTTGTTTCGAGCCAAGCGTTACACGTGCTCCCGGAATCTTGCTTTCGTTAAAGCCAGCGCATCGTCCCCCGGCATATCCCAAATGGCCTGATTAAAGATTTCAACCTCGATAGGTCCTTGATAGCCTGCCGCTTCCACGGCCGATCGAATCTTCTTGAGCTCGATGACGCCGTCTCCCATCATACCGCGGCCAAGCAGCATATCCGGCGTCGGCACCAGCCAATCCGACACGTGGTACCCTAGAATACGCGTCCCGGCACGAGCGATCTCCTTGTACAGCTCGGGATCCCACCAGACATGGAATACATCGACAACCACCCCGACCTCCTCCGGCGCGAACTTCTCGGCTAAGGTGTTCGCCTGTCCTAAGGTGTTGATGACGGAGCGTTCAGCTGCATACATAGGATGGAGCGGCTCAATGGCCAGCTTCACTCCATGGTCCTTGGCGAAGGGCACCAGCCTCTCGATGCCTTCCTGCACCCACTGTCTGGCGAGTCCGATGTCCTTGCCTGATGCGGGACCGCATACCAGCACCAGCACATCCGTGCCAAGCTCCGCCGCTTCCTCGACCGCCCTGCGGTTATCCTCCAGCTTCGTTTCCCGCTCCGCAGCCGTTTCCGCAGGAAACATGCCGCCGCGGCATAAGCTCGATACACGAAGTCCGGCATCCCGGATCATACGGCGTGCCTCCGTCAGCCCCGCCTCCTGCACCTTATGGCGCCAAGGCGCGATCCATCCGATCTCGGCCCGGACGCATCCGGCCACCGCCTGCTCTAAGGTCCAGCGCTCCGTCGTAATTTGATTCAGACTTAACCTTTGCATCAATTCCTTGTCCGCCATTCGCAAGCTCCCCTCTCTGCAGTACTTTTGTTATTCCACTCCCGCCAGCAGCAGCATCCGCTGCATCCGCTTTGCCGCCAGCTCCGGATCCGCGAGCAGTCTCGCTTCATCGGCAAGCACGAACAGCTCGGCAAGATGGGTTGCACTCCGCTGCCCCTCGGCTCCGCCCACCATGCGGAAATGGGATTGGAAGCCGTTCAAATAGGCCAAAAACACGACTCCAGTCTTGTAGGCATACGTAGGCTTTTGGAAAATATGTCTCGACAGAGGCAGCGTCGGATTCATCAGCTCATAATAGGCTTCCATACGCCCTTGATCGAGCGCCTGCAAAGCACTGGAAGCAACCGGTGCGATCGCATCGAAAATACCGAGCAGCGCATGGCTGTAACCCTGCTCGTCTCCGCTTATGAGCTCCGGGTAATTGAAATCGTCGCCGGTATACATCCGAACCCCTTGCGGCAGCTTGCGCCGCATTTCGATTTCCTTCCCTGCGTCAAGCAGCGAAATTTTGATGCCGTCCACCTTGTCCGCATGGCTTCGGATAATATCTAGGCATACCTCCATGGCCGCGTAATCATCCTTATGTCCCCAATACCCGGCCAGCGCCGGATCGAACATATCGCCGAGCCAATGCAGAATGACCGGCTCCTTCACTTGACTGAGAATGCGACCGTACACCCGGAGGTAGTCGTCCGGTCCTTGTGCGACCGCCGCCAAGGCCCGGCTTGCCATAAGGATGATGCGGCCTCCCAGCCCTTCAATGTAGGAGCACTGCTCCTCATAGGCAGCCTCCACCTGCTCCAGGGTAAGGCCGGGAGTAACCGGCAGATGATCGGTGCCCGCTCCGCTCGCCACAAGTCCCCCCACGGACTTGGCTTCCTTGACGGAATGAGCGATAAGCGTCTTGGCCGCTTCCCAGTGGAGGCCCATGCCCCGCTGGGCAGTATCCATCGCCTCGGCAACGCCGAAGCCGAGCGACCACAGACGATGGCGGTATGCCATAGTGGCCTCGATATCCAGCTTCGGATTCAAGATAGGGTCCGTGGTTGCGAAGGGATCGACGACGACATGCGCAGCCGAGAAAGCCGTCCGCTTCTCAAAGGATCCCTTGGCAACGCTGATAGGCTCATACCGGCCGACCTCATACAAATAGGTCGAGCCGTCCTGCCGCGGCAGCTTGATGTGCATATGCTTCCCCTCCTTTTCCTATAGGGACAGCTCAGGGATATCAATCCAGCGGCGTTCCTGCCAGGATTGAATCGCGAGCTCTGCCAGCTGGGTACCTTTAGCGCCCTCGAGGAGATCCCACGGGAAAGGCGCATCGGTTACGACGTGCTTTAAGAACATTTCCCATTGAATCTTGAAGCCGTTGTCGAACACTTGATTGTCCGGTACTTCCTCCCATTGCTCGCGGAATTGAAGCGGATTCGGGATATCCGGGTTCCATACCGGCTTGGGAGTGTTTACCCGATGCTGGGTTTTACAGGAACGGAGCCCTGCGACAGCGCTTCCATGCGTACCGTCAACCTGGATGTTAACAAGCTCGTCGCGATCCACGCGAACGGCCCAAGAGGAATTGACCTGAGCGACAATGCCGCCTTCAATTTCGAACGTGGCATACGCTGCATCATCCGCTGTACAAGCGTATTTCCGGCCGTTCTCATCAATCCGTTCGTCGATGTGGGTCACCCCCAGACAGGACACGGACTTCACTTCACCGAACAAATTGTCAAGTACATACCGCCAGTGAGCGAACATATCGACAATGATGCCGCCGCCGTCTTCTTTGCGGTAATTCCAGGAAGGACGCTGCCCCGGCTGCCAATCGCCCTCGAACACCCAGTAGCCGAATTCCAGTCGAACGGACAATATTTTGCCAAAATATCCGGAATCGATTAGACGCTTTAGCTTAATCAGGCCCGGGAGGAAAAGCTTGTCTTGAACGACCCCGTTCTTAATACCCGCTTCCCGCGCCAGGCGTGCCAGCTGGGTGGCTTCCTCCAGTGTTTCGGCAATCGGCTTCTCCGTATAAATGTGCTTGCCCGCTTGGATCGCCTTCTTCAAGGCCGCAGCACGGAGCACGGTCGTTTGGGAGTCGAAATAAATGACATTGTAAGGATCCGCCAGACATTCGTCCAGGTTCGTGCTTACGCGACTAAGACCATGGGCCTCCGCCAATGCGCGCAGCTTGCTCTCCGAGCGGCCCACCAGGATTGGATCCGGCATAATGACATCGCCGTTCGGCAGGGCAACGCCTCCTTGCTTGCGGATCGCAACAATGGAGCGAATCAAATGCTGGTTCGTGCCCATCCGTCCTGTAACACCATTCATAATGATACCTAGCTGAATCTCTGCCATGTTCTCTGCCTCCAGTATTTCATTTTTTCTCTTCCCCCCTATTGTAGGCCGTTTGCCTGGGGAAGTCTTATTACAATGGGAAACGGATTCTTAATTTTGGAAATAATTTCTCCCTTTGAAAGGTCAGCGGTTCGGGGTCTGTTGAATTCTAAGCCGACTCATCATTTCTGCTAATAGGCAGCATGTACCCATAATTCCCATGGCAATTAGGGCAATTTGTGCTCAAATACAACATTCCAAGAGCAGTTGTCTCGTTTATAGCCATGGCGCCCTCTTTAAGATGCCTATTCTCACAAATCCCGTTTTAAACCTCGTTTTTCGGCATACAAAGGCAGGAGTACCTTCCCACATTCTCGAAGCTAAGGTACCAAATGGCATGGGCAACACGAAGGCGCAAAAAAACGGGCTTTTGTCGTTCCCTGCGGCAGACCACGGCCCGGTAATGCTCCCTGTAACGTTATGAAATCACCTTACTGTACCAAACATGTGTTCATCTGCCACTGTAAGATGAAAAAATGGCGTTACAATGCGTCTGATGCTTAACACGGGCCGGTAACGCTCCTTGTAACGTTATGAAATCACCTTACTGTACCAAACATGTGTTCTTCTGTCACCGTAAGATGAAAAAATCGCGTTACAGGCGTCTGGCGCTTATATCGGAATTCGCAAGCGGATTTGCGCTGCCAAAGCTCAAGTGCGATTGAAGTCAATATTATTATTTTTTGACTTCATTAGCAGCTTCCTCCCCTTTACCCAAAACATGTGAAAAGGGGCTGATCCCCAAAAAGCAAAATTTCTGCTCTCTGGGATCAGCCCTTTTGATATACCCGTACGCGTTTATAAAGAAGTCTACAGCTCCACGATCCGGAACCAGTCTACGTCCGCATAACCGCCTGCCGGCGCGCCGGATTCTTGCGTGCAGAACAAGCCTAGTTTCGCACCGACCCAGCCGCCCGGTACGGCGGTCAGCTTGTCGCCGATCGGGTGGAAGTCCACGCCGTTCAAGCTATACGCGAAAGTACATTCCGCCTCAAGAACCACAGTGGTTTGGAAATAGATCGTTTCTACGGACGGCAGGTCGACCACCTCCATCGTTTCCTCCGTGGCGCCCTCCTTGTTTCCGCTTCCCGCAACATAAGCGAGCTTCCAGCTCTCTCCCGCCTTGCTTAAGGCAAGATAGCGGTAGTCGTAGCCGAAGACCGTAAAGCCAACGCGATCCGAAGCGGTCGCCGGCTTAAGGCTCACCTTCACCGTCGCCGTAAGATTCGGAGCCGGAAGCTTCTGGCACAGCACGTTCGGCGTTTGATGCAGCGTCGTTACGCCGGCAGGCAGCGGCTCGGCATACAGTCGAAGCTGCCCGGGGTTCGCTTGCAGAGAATACCAGGAGGACTTCCAATTCGACTGCCACTGCCACTGCAGGCCAAGCTCCGGCTTCTCGAATTCGTCACTTGTGTCAGGCACTTCAATCGGCCATTCCCGCCCGACATTCGGTTTCTTGTACACCACCACCGGCTCGCCGATGCCGTCGCCGTTGGAATCGACGCCCATTTCCGGCCAATCGTTCTCCCAGCGCATCGGCTGCAGGTGAACAATGCGTCCGTAAGCCTCGCGGTCCTGAAAGTGCACGAACCACGATTCCCCCGACTCCAGCTCGACATATCCCCCTTGATGCGGCCCGTTGATCTCCGTGTCCCCTTGATGGAGCACAATTTTGTCCTCATAAGGACCGTCAACGCTTTTGGAACGTAAAATCGTCTGCCAGCCGGTCGGAACGCCTCCGGCCGGAGCGAAGATATAGTAGTAGCCGTTGCGCTTATACATCTTAGGGCCTTCCATCGTCGGATGGTTCTCTTCCCCGTCGAAGATAATATGGCCGTCGTCGAGCAGCGCCTTGCCGTCGGGACTCATCCGGCACAGCTTCAGCTTATGCTTGATGCCCGTCCGGCTTTTGGCAAACGCGTGAACCAGGTAAGCCTGTCCATCCTCATCCCAGAACGGGCAAGGATCGATCCAGCCCTTTACCTCTTTCACGAGATGAAGAGGAGACCATGGCCCTTCCGCGGCTTCCGCCGTAGTCATATAAATTCCTTCATCCGGCGCGCTGAAGAAAATCCAGAACTTACCGTCATGATATCGGATGCTGGGAGCCCAAACGCCCTCTCCATGCCGGACGACATCGTCATAACCGCCCGGAAGACGGTCAACCGCATAAGCGATCAGCTTCCAATTGACCAGATCCTTGGAGTGAAGAATCGGAAGCCCCGGAGAGCTGTTGAAGCTGGAAGCCGTCATGTAAAAGTCGTCGCCGACACGGACCACATCCGGGTCCGAATAGTCGGCGTACAAGATCGGATTACGGAATTGTCCGTTTCCGAGATCTGCTACCCACACCTTGTTTTCTTGATTAGCTGCCATCTCTTTGTCCCCTCCCATGGTAAAAGAACCGATAAAAAAATAAGCGGCTGTCCGCCGCTGCAATACCGTATACAGCAAGTCTTGATAGCCATGTATAAGTCCATTATAGTACATGGTGGATATCAAATTCTTGCTATATTCATGACATAATCGCAAATACTTGAATATTCTTGTGCCATTTTCCCTTGGTGTGATCTTCAACAGCGCTGCGCGGGGGAGGTCAATTGTTGTTCAGCTTCTTTTCCCCTTTACGGAACTCGGAGGGAGTTTCCCCGAGCAGCCGTTTAAACGTGTTGCTGAAATACGAAATGTCGGCATACCCTACCCGCTCCGCGATATCGGAAATACGCAGCGAGGTGGTTCTCAGCAGGCGCCTCGCTTCCTCCATCCGCAGTGTCAGCACATAATCGACGAAATTGACCTTCATCTCCTGCTTGAACAGCTGGCTTAAATAGCTTGGGTTCAAGAATACCGCCCCGGCGGCCTCCTGCAGACTGACCTCGCCCGGCAGCCTTGATTTGACAAAGTGAATCACTTGCTCAATCGTCGACATCTCTCTCGTATCGACGGCATCGCCGGCCCCCTGGCTTTCCAGCGCAGCCTGCTTTTTCAACAGCTTCTTCCGAAGCCCTGTCAGGCAAGTTTCCAGGTCCTCCTCCGTGACCGGCTTCAGCATGTACTCGCTGACTCCGTACTTCATCGCTTGCTGGGCATAGCTGAATTCATCATGCCCGCTTACAATGACCACCTCAGGAGGCCGTTCCAGCTCATGGACGAAGCGAACCAGCTGGAGACCGTCCATGACGGGCATCCGGATATCGGTCATGACCAAATCCACTTCGTTGCGTTCGAGCCAATCTCTCGCCTCCAAGCCATTGGCCGATTCCTGTACCACCTCAAACGACAGCTCCATTCGTTCCATCGTCTTGCGAAGCGAGGTACGTACCCAACGCTCGTCGTCAACCAGCAGCACTTTATACATAAAAGCCCTCCTACTCCGTTCCGTACCGGAACGGCAATCGTATGGTGACGCAAGTGCCTTGACCTTCCTTGCTGTCCAGCATCATTCCGCAGCCTTCACCGAACAAATATTTTGTACGTCTGTGAACGTTCACTAAGCCGATGTGCGAACAGTCCAGCATCAGATCCCGATGATCCAAATCAATACGTATCGTTTCCAGACGATCCTCCGCAATCCCGGGCCCCTCGTCTCGAACATGAAGGAGGAAGGTCTCCTCTCCCTCTTTTTCAGCCGTAATCGTAATGCGGGTCATCCCTGTCGAAGGATCCATTGCATAATTCATGCAATTTTCCAAAATCGGCTGCAGCGAGAACCGGACAATCGACTGCCGCTCGGCCCATTCCGGCAAGCGGAAGCTGTACTCGAGCCGGGATTCGAAGCGAAATTTTTGAATTCGCAGGTACAGCTGGCTCACTTCAAGCTCCTGACGGAGATCGGTCGTCTGCGAGGCTTCCTTCAAATTGTAGCGAAACAGCTTGGAAAGCGCCGAGCTCATCAGCGCAATGTCATCCGCATCCTTATCCAGCGCCATGCCCCGGATCGTTTCGAGCGCATTATAGAGAAAATGCGGGTTAATTTGCGCCTGCAGCACCCGAAGCTCGGTATCCTTTTGCCGCAAGCTCATCTCCGTCTCCTTCAGCCGGGTGAAGTATATCTCATCAAGCAGCTCCTTCAGCCGCTCCACCATTTTATTGAAGCCCTTCGCCAGCATGCCGAGCTCATCGTTGCTTTCTATCACCGTCTTGGTATCAAAATCACCCATTTCGATCTTGCGCATGCTTCTATGCAGATCGCGGATCGGACGAATGATGCTGGCGGCGAAGGCGGCTCCGATCAGGTAAGCGGCCAGCAATGTAAGGATCGTAGTCCATAATATGGTTTGGCCGATATGGTTAACGCCCTGCGTCAGCTCCTTGTAGGGCACCACCGTAAGCAAAGTCCAGCCAAGCTCATTGGAACGGCTGTAGGTCAGCAGCTCCCGGCGATCCTCCCCCATAGCGAGCGAGCCGCTGTCCGCGGTAAGCCACTCGCTGTAATTCGACTTCTGTCCGAGCTGCTGTACATCCGGATGAAATACATAATGCCCCTTGGAATCCAGGATGCTCATAAAGCCGGTCCGGCCGATCGTCACGACCTGGGCAATGTCCTGTATCCGCTTAAAATTGACATCGATGACGATCATCCCGATAGGCTTTAACGTCGTGGAGCTGAAAATGCGCTTGGCGATGGTAATCACCGGCTCCTGCCGGTCCTGCTGCCTGATGAAGCGGCTGACGAGCATCGGCTCCCCTGTAAGCGGCACCGCCTCATACCAGTATTCCTTCCTCATCTCCTCCGCCGGCACCGCATTCTGCAAGGAAGAAGTATCGATAATACGCAGATTGTCGATCAGCAGGGTGATCCCGGAAATATCGCCTCGCGAATAGGCTGCATTCATTAGGATTTCCTGAACCGAGCCGCGGATGCCGCTTTGCTCAATCTCCTCCTGCGTCTGCATCGAGAGAAACTCACGCATATCCGGGTGGTTGATCATTTTTAGCGTTGTAATTTCAAAATCCCGCACATAATGCTCGACATGCATCTTCACCTGCTCAATGATCTGCCAGCTGGATTGCTGTGCTTCTCTTTCCAGCACCTCGGAGGAACGCGTATATGAGATCAAGCCGACCACGAGCATGGGAATCATCACTAGCAAGCCGGAATAGATCAGCAGCTTGACCACGAGAGGATGATCTCTTAGTAAAATGTGGTGCGCACATCGTTTGACTATCTGCACTATGCGGTCCATCGGAAGCACCTGCCCATTAACGTTCATCTCACCCTTCACATTCGACAACGGGCCGCGGAATCCCTCTCGCACAGCGTGCGGCAGGATGAAAGAAGAGACTCCGTCTGGCAGAGCCTCTTCCTTGGGATCCTAGCTATTTCTTGCTTTTGTCAATCGCGTCCAGTACTTCTTTATACTCCGGCCGGTATTTATCGATGACCGGCTTCACCGCCTCCTGCCAAGGCTTCAGGTCCTGCACCTTCGTGATGACCGCGCCCGCCGCCTTCACCTTGTCCTCGGATTCCTTCTCATACTTCTTCCACTCGTCTCTTTGATACTGCACGGAGTCCAATGCCGCCTGCTTGATCAGCTTCTTATCCTCATCCGACAGCTTATCCCATACCGTCTTGCTGATGAGCAGCACTTCCGGCACACGTTGATGCTCGTCAACCAGGAAATTTTTCGCCACCTCATAATGCTTGGAGGAATAGTAGCTCGGATAGTTGTTCTCCGCTCCGTCGATGACGCCGGTCTGAATGGCGCTGAATACTTCCCCATAGGCCATAGGGGTGGCGCTGGCCCCGAGTGCTTTCATAATATCGATATTGACTTGGTTTTGAATGACCCGAATCTTCAGCCCTTTCAAGTCCTCCAGCTTCGTTACCGGCTTCTTCGTATAGAAGTTTCTGGAGCCCGGCTCATAATACGTAAGCCCTTTCATTTTGGATGCCTGCAGGCTGTCCAGCAGCTTCTCGCCGGATTCTCCCTGGAGGAACTTCCACATATGCGCTTCCGAGTCGAAGATATAGGGCAGACTGAACACGCCGTAGTCTTTATTGAAGCTGGAGAGAATGCCTGTGCTGACCCTGGTGAATTCGATGGCTCCCAGCTGCACCTGTTCAACGACCGCTTTCTCCTCGCCAAGCTGGGCCGATGGGAAGACATCGATTTTGATGCGTCCGCCTGAACGCTCCTTGACAAGATCGGCGAACTTCTTATCGCCCAGCGTCGTAGGGTAATCCGGAGGATGTGTCTCCGCGAGGCGGAACGTATAGCTTGGCTTCTTCACCTCTGCAGCTCCTCCGGCTGCGGTATTCCCTTGCGGCTTCTCCGTCCCTCCGCAGGCGGCCAGCAGGCTTCCGGTCAGAAGTATCGTAGCCATCGTCGTCATCAGGTTTACGGGTCTTCTTTTCATCGACATTCTCCCCTTTAATCTTAGTGGTATCTGTTGAACTGTTTTTAGTATAAATGAAAGCGCTTTACCCCGGAACAGGAGTCATTTTATATTTTTTTGTAACTTTTTTAGGAATCCATATCCTTATTGCTCAGCCTATTTATTCAAAATGAGATCCGGCAGCCACATGACCAGTCCCGGCACGTAGGTGATGAGAAACAGTACCCCCACCATCGCCAGGAAGAACGGCCAGGAGGCCTTCGTCGCTTGCTCCACCGTCACCTTGCCTATCGCACACCCGATGAACAGCACCGTCCCTACGGGAGGCGTGATCAGCCCGATCCCGCAGTTCAGCACCATGATGATTCCGAAGTGCACCGGATCCATCCCCAGCTGGGTCACGACCGGCAGCAAAATCGGCGTCATGATAAGCAGCATCGGGGCCATGTCCATCGGTGCACCGAGCAGCAGCAGGAGAATGTTGATCATGAGCAGAATGAGCAGCGGGTTGTCCGTTACGCTCAAGAACAAATCGGTGACCATCGCCGGAATTTTCAGGTAAGCCAGCACCCACCCGAGCGCATCGGAGGCCGAGATAAGGAAGAGCACCATAGCGACCGTACGGAACGTCTTCTTGAAGATGACCCAAGTATGCGCCATCGGGAGGTCCTTGTAAACAAAAAACGTCAAAATGTACGCGTACACGCAGGCGATGGCTCCGGCTTCCGTTGCCGTAAACCAGCCGCTGAAAATGCCCCCGAGAATAATCACTCCCGTCATTAGTGACAAAAAGCCTTCCTTGATGATTCGAGGCACCTCTTTGAGCGGAATCGGCTCGCCTTTCGAATAGCCGCGCTTCACGGCAATAAGGTAGGAAACGGTCATCAGTGTGGCCAGCAGCAGCAGCCCGGGAACAATCCCGGCCAGGAACAGGGCGGAAACGGAAACGCCTCCCGCTGCCAGCGAATAGATCAGCATGTTATGACTCGGTGGGACGACCACGCCTTGAATTGCCGCGGAGGTGGTGACGGCAACCGTATAGTCGGCGTCATAGCCTTTCTTCTTCATGGCCGGGATGAGGACGGAGCCGATGGAGGATACGTCCGCTGCGGCCGACCCGGAGATGTTGCCGAAGAAGAGGCACGCAATACAGTTTACCATTGCAAGTCCGCCGCGCACGGCACCGACGAAGAGCTGGGCGAACTGTATCAGCCGGGTGGCCAGGCCCCCTTCACCCATGATCGTACCTGCGAGAATGAAGAAGGGAATCGCGAGCAGCGAGTAGGAATTCATCCCCTGAACCATGCGCTGGCCTACGACAATCCAGGGAATGTCCAGGTACATGACCGTCAGCAGCGTTGAGCCGGCGATCGTCAGCGCGATCGGGAACCTAAGCAGCAGCATAAGGACAAAGCTTGCGGCGAGAATGATCGTTGCTATCGTCGGATCCATTAGCTAGGCACCTCCTCTTCCAAGCCGTGATGTCGTCTCGTATCTACTCCGAACAGAGCAAGCGCGCTGTAAATGCAAATCATAAAGCCCGTAATCGGCATCACGACATAGTAGAGACTGTTCGTCCAGCCGGTCGCCGGCAATGTATTCGCATATTGGTCTACGGTAAATTGCCAGCCTGTGCTGAGCAGAAACAATCCGAAGCCGAAGATGCACAGCTGGATGATTTTGTCCCACACCCGGTTAAACCTGGCTCCGAACAAATTCGTGAACGAATCCATGGCGATATGCAGCTTCTCTCGAAAGCCGATGGATATGCCCATGAAGGAAAACCACACCATCAGCAGAAGCGTGACCTCCTCCGACCAGAAAAATACGAAATTGAACAGCTTGCGCGTCACCACCTGCAGGATCACAATCAGCGTCATGCCGCATAGCGCCGCAAGCGAAATGCCTTCAAAGAATGAATCCAGCGATAAGGCAAGCTTCTGCATCCGCTTCTTCATCTGTTTCCTCCCTTTCATCTTGTAAGTGCTTTCATATAGGTATTGTATAAGCTGCGGCTCACTTCGATAAGGGAAGCGTTTTTAGAACTTTTTGTAATATTTTTAGGTGGTAAAAGCAAAAAAACATGCCGGACCTCCGACATGTTGGTTGGTTGCTGCATTTTCTCTTTTTACACATTCGTCAAAAATGGAAACCGTATAATCTGCTTAGGCCTTCCTTTGGCGCTGCGGCGCTCTTCGCGCACAACCTCCGCCAGATCAGCGTCCACCCATTGCAGTATCAGCCGGTGGGTGCTCCGAACGGTAATGCCGAGCGCGGATGACAGCTCATGCACATCATATTCGCTCTTGCCTGCCCGCGAAGCGGAGCTTACCAGCCTGCTCAAGTACGCTTCCGTCAAGCCCGCCTCCTTGGCGCGCTTCACCAAATCGGCGTCCAGCAGCGTAATCGTGCCGGAAGTAGGCTCGCCCAGCTCAATCGGCCCCAGTAAGCTCTCGTCCTCCCGGACAATAAAGCAGGTGCCGCCCCCCGCTTCCTGCGCCCGGATTAACGCCGTTCTGGCGTGTGTTCCCGCCTCATTCGCCGTGCGGCCGAAGCCGATCCCTATGCTAAAGCTCAAGCTATGGCCAATCCGCTTCTTGGGCGCCAACGGAATATATTTATACCCTCCCGTCAAGCGTTCGAAAGTGCCGCGAGTCGTCACAAACAAATATTCATCTCCGCCTACCATCGTCATATGGCCCTCCAAGGTTTCCACATACTCCAGCATCAGCCTTTGAATATCCAGCTTGACCCGCTGAAACTCATGCTCGGACCTTGTATTCTCCGCTACCTTGCGGAAATCGTCCACTTGGACGAGCCCGAACACGATTTGGGACTCCTTGCTGCGTCGGGTTTGCGTCGACAGCAGCGCCCTCTCCAGCGATACGACCACATCCTGCTCCGTGGGCAGCACCCAGTCGCAGGGAACGCCCTCAGCCGCTAACGCCTCATAGACCGACCGAAGAGCCGTCAGCGCCCCCTGAGAGCGTCCCGAGCGAAACTGCTCGAGATGAAATTTCTTGATTTCCTCTACATCGATCCGCTCTTGTGCGGGGCAGAAGATCAGCTCCGGCAGCCGTTCGCCCAGCTCTTGAAAGGCATGGCGGAACGGCTGCAGCGGCAGAGTGTCGACCGACATGGGACCAAGCCCCCAGAGCCGGTTCATCCGAAATAAGGAACGGTATAATCCGGACCCTGTAAGCGGGATATAATGGACCGGAATCGTCAAATGACATTGTTCGATGCAAAGCTGGTACGCAATCGGCCCGGAGTAGAGGATGACCTCCACCTCCTCGGCGAGCGCGTCGGTCAACTCGACGGCTTCATTTACATTCTCATAGATTCGGCAAATCGGCTCGAAGGATGGAAAGCCCCTTGCGGCTTTGCGAAGCAAAGCCATCATAGGAGCAGGTCCGATAAAGCCGATTCGAATTCCTTTGGTCATGGAAGCCTGATCAGATTCCGTCATGTGTTGCATGTACCCCCTGAGCTACAACGTCTATGTCTTGGGCAGCACCAAGGATGCCAGCATGGCCGCACCCGGAACAAGGCAAGCTTGATCCGCTTTGTATTTCGGATGATGCAGCCCAAACACTTCATTCGTATCCCCTATTGTACCTGACCCCAGCCAGAATAAACAACCGGGCACCTCCTGAAGGTAGTTGGCAAAATCCTCGCCGGCCATCGTCGGCGCCGCTTCATGAAGCTTATCGCTTCCAAGCAGAGCCGCCGCCGTTTGCTTCACTTTATCCACACACTCCTCAGAGCCGGCAAGTACCGGGGTTTGCGGGATATAACGTAGCGCCGCCTGGCAGCCATGAGCTGAGGCGATATGCGTAATGATGCGCTCCAGCTTGCCCGGCATTTGCTTTTGCAGCCCGCTCGAGAAGGTTCTCACCGTTCCCGTAAGCTCAGCAGTGCTCGGAATCACATTGTTGGCATCCCCGGCGTGAAAGCTTCCGATCGTCACAACGGCAGACTCAAAGGGAGAGATCTCCCTGCTCACGGCGGTCTGCAGTCCGCTGACAATACCGGAAGCGGCAACGATAGGATCGATGCATTGATCCGGAATGGCGCCATGCCCCCCACGACCCGTTATGGTGATCTCGATCCGGTCGACGGACGCCATCATGGAGCCGTGGCGAACCGCAACCTGCCCCGCTGACAGCCCGGGCAGGTTGTGAAGGGCATAAATTTCGCTAACCCCCTCCAGAACGCCTTCCTCCATCATCGCTGCGGCTCCCGCATTCAGTTCCTCAGCCGGCTGGAATAAGAAGCGGACAGTGCCTGCGAGCCTATCGGCATGACGTTGAACGATTTTGGCCGCTCCTAGGAGAATGGACGTGTGAATATCATGCCCGCAGGCATGCATATGTCCCTCCCGATGGGAGCGATAGGGAAGGCCGGTCTCCTCCTGAATCGGCAGCGCATCCATATCCGCTCTCAGCGCGATCACCGGTCCCGGATGCTTGCCGCGGCATTCGGCGACAACCCCGGTTCCGCCGATTCCCTGCTTGACCTCCAAGCCTGCTTCGCTCAGAATCGTCGCGATCAGCGCAGCCGTCTTCACCTCCTGAAACCCAAGCTCAGGCCATTGATGGAGCGCCTGCTGAATCTGCGTCATTTCCCTCTCCAGTTCCTTTGCTGCAGCCCACACGGACTGAAAAGCGAGCTCAGGCTTCACCTGATTCGTGCTCATGCCGCTTCCCCCCCTCTTCGCCTGTGAATTCCTGTGAAAATAATTGCTTCGCAATGGCCTTGCCCGTAGCGGATTGAGCCAATCCGCCCTTCGCGGTTTCCCGGAATTGCTCCGGCATTCCACTGCCTACCTCATACATCACCTGAACAACCTCATCGGCCGGGATGACGCTTCGCACCCCCGCTAGTGCCATATCTGCAGCCGCCAGAGCCGTCACGGCGCCGAAGCCGTTACGAACGATACAAGGAATCTCCACCAGTCCTGCGACCGGATCGCAGATGAGCCCCAGCGAATTTTTCAGAGCCAGCCCGACGGCATGGACCGACTGCTCCGGGGTCCCTCCCCTAAGCTCTACCAGTGCGCCCGCCGCCATGGCGATGGCCGAGCCGACCTCCGCTTGACAGCCTCCTTCCGCACCCGAGATGAAGGAGTTATTGGCGATGACATGACCGATTCCTCCGGCGCAGAACAGCCCCATCGTCATTTGCTCGTCCGTCCAGCCGAAACGTTCCTGAGCGCTGACGAACACACCGGGAATAATTCCGCAGGAGCCCGCCGTAGGCGTTGCTACAATCAAGCCCATGGAAGCGTTGACCTCCGATACGGAAAGCGCATAGGTCATGGCGCGGCAGGCATCCGTTCCGGCGTTCGGCTCGCCGTTGTGCTGCATGTACGAAGCCACCCGCTTTGCATCCAGGCCGGTCAGACCGCTGCGGGAAACCGTGTTTTCCGTCAAACCGCGATGAACGGCATCCTTCATTACCCGATACAGCTCCGACATTCGGCCAATTACTTCATCGGCAGTGGTCCCGGATTCCTTGCATTGGTCCGACAGCATAAGCTCGGATATGCTCTTCCCCTCCTGCTCACATCTGCGGACCCATTCCAATAAAGAGCGAGACATCATGACAGGCAGCCCCCTAACGATTCATGTCCACTTCCCGCACCTTCGACACATGAGCCACATTCGATATTTCTCTCAGCAAGCTTGGAGTGGGCCTTTGATCCGTTTCCAGAATGGCCAGCGCCCCCGCTTCACGTCCTTGCCGATCCAGGCTCATGCGGGCAATATTAACCGAGGCACAGCTTAAGAGCCGGGTCACCTCCGCAATCACGCCGGGACGATCCGAATGATAAATGAGCAGCGTTGGAGTATCCGCCGTGAAGGAGCAGCGAAACCCGTCTACTTCACGAATCACAATATTCCCACCGCCGATGGATGCCCCCGTCAGCTCCAAGCCTTCTTCCAGTCTCTGAAGCTGTAATGAGACGGTATTCGGATGCTCGGCGGCTGCCTTCGCTTTAATGAATTCCGTGTCCATCCCCTGCGCTTGAGCCAGCTCCCTCGCTCTCGCAATCCCCGGATCATTCTCGCTTCTGCCGAGTAAACCGCCTATAAGCGCCAGATCCGTACCGTGTCCCGCATAGGTTTCGGCGAAGGAACCGTACAGTGTGATTCTAGCCCGCTCCGGGCGACTCCCAAGTAATTGATAGCCCACCCGGCCTATGCGCAAAGCGCCGGCCGTATGCGAGCTGGACGGACCGATCATGGCCGGGCCAATGATGGAGAATACATCGCGGAACCTCATGAAGCATCAATCCTTGAGCCAGCGCTCTAGGTTCGCCGCGACAAAGGCATCGTCATGTAAATGCGGGTATGCCTCGTATACCCGGGTAATTTCCTCGGCCTGCCCTTCGGAAAGCTCCTCCGCCGGGTTAAGGCACCAGCGTCCCTCCAGCAGCCCTTGCCTGCGGAGCACCTCATGGATCCCCGGAATACAGCCGTGGAAGGCGTGGGACGGATCGAAGAAGGCCGCGTTGCAATCCGTTACCTCTACATTGCGCGTGAGCCATTCGGACGAAATGGTTCCGCGCGCTCTCTCCGCCTTGATTTCTTCTAGTAGTTGTACGGCGCGGTGAGTCCACACGGCCCAATGACCGAGCAACCCTCCGACAATCCTTTTCTCGACAATCTCACCGTTTACAGGGAAGCGGTAGGTCGTCAGCAGATCGCCGATGATGTTGTCATCATTGCCCGTATAAAGTGCGATCTCGTCTCTGCGGCTCGATTCCATAACCGCCCGCACAACGTCAAGCGTCTGATATCTGTTGAAGGGCGCCATTTTGATCGCTATCACATTAGGGATGTCAGCGAAGGCACGCCAGAACGAGTAGCTGAAAGTACGGCCGCCCACCGAAGGCTGAAGATAAAAACCGAAGACCGGCATGATCTCGGCGATCCGCCGCACACGATCGAGGTGCTCTTCCTCGGACAATCCGGTCAGACCTCCCATACTGAGGAGTCCGCAGTCATAGCCCAGCTTTACCGCCAGCTCTGCTTCCTCCCGCGCCTGCTCCAACGGACCGCAAATGCCGGCAACCCGGATAAAGGGACGGTTCAATCCCTGCTGCTCCGCGCGATTGATTTCCTCTGCAGCGAGCTCCAGCACTTTGCCGAATAAGTTGATTTCCGGCTTGCGGATTTCGAACTGGGTCGAGTGCACCCCAATGGCAATACCGCCTGCCCCGCTGTCGATGTAATATCTCGTTAACGCCCGCTGCCTTTTCTCGTCGAGCTTCCGATCCTTCGTAAGTGCGAGCGGATGCGCTGGGATCGCTAAACCTTCATGAAGTGCCGCAAGCTTTTGCTCACTTAAACGCTTTTGGACGTCCATGTTAGTAGTTCCCCTTTCTTTCTTGGAAATGAGTAGGCTTATTCCACGTTTCGCCCTCGTTCATCACCCATTCCGCAACCCAATCGATCATTTGCTGCAGACTGATCTTCGGATACCCGAACAGCTTATGGCATTTGCCCGCATTGCTAAGCAGCGCCGTATCCGCCTCCGTACCTGTAAACACCGGCTCCTTCCCCATCCGCTTGCCGAATTCGTTCGCCACAAAGCGAAGGGGTACCGTTTCCGGACCGGTTACGTTGAGAAGGGTCGGCGGCGTATTGCATAAGGTTAACGCGCGAATGGCAATTTCATTCGCGTCTCCTTGCCAAATACAGTTCATGTGGCCCATGGTTACGTCGATCGGCTTTCCTGACGAGACGGAGTTGGCAATTTCAAGCAGAACGCCGTAGCGTAAATCCACCGCGTAGTTCAGACGGTAAATGGTCATCGGGATATCGTACTTTCTGGAAAAATGCTCGAAAACCCGTTCCCGTCCAAGGCATGATTGCCCATACTCGCCGATCGGGCCTGTTGCGTTGTCCTCCGATGCTCCTCCGGAGAATACCGGGGTTAACGGATACACATTACCGGTCGAAAATGCAACGATCCTGGAGTTGCGGTACTTCTCCGCCACACGGCCCGGCAAATAGGAATTCATCGCCCAGGTGAAATGCTCATTGCCCTTGGTGCCGAACTTGTTCCCCGCCATGTAGAGAACATTGGCGACTTCCGGCAGCGCCTGGAGCTGGCGGTCGTCCAGCAGGTCCACCGCGATCGTTTCCACTCCGGCGCTTTCCAGCTCTTGCTTGAGCGTGCCGTTAGAGAAACGGGATGCACCGATGACACGTTTGTTCACTCCCGCTTCGCGAATCGCATTGACTGCCAATTGGGCGAGAGTAGGTCCCATCTTGCCGCCTACCCCGAGAAGCAAAATGTCTCCTTCCAGCGAAGCGATATCCTTGATTAATTCGGGTGACGGCGTTGCCATTTGCTTTTCCAGTTCTTGAACGGTTCTCATTGTTCATCCACCTTTGCCATGTAGTTGATCCTTGCCTTACCTCCATCATAATCAGCGCTCATATTAAAAGACAAGTCTTTATGTTGTCTTTAATTGTGGTGCTTGTCCGTAGATGCGCTGGCAAATCTCTCTGCCGCTCCCACTTTACGCGGGCAATCGCATTTCTCCTATTGCAGGCGGTGAGTCCGGCGACTTCAGCTCGTACAGTGGCACATCTGCTATTACTTGCGCTCTCACGTGCCTCCCACACCCTCGCCGACGCGGACAATCGCATTTCTGCTATTGCAGACGGTGTTCGCGACACTTTCAGCCTGTGCAGTTGCACTTTTGCGATTACTTGCGCTTCCTCGCACCTCCCACGCCCTCGCCGACGCGGACAATCGCATTTTTGCTATTGCAGACGGTGTTCGCGACACTTCTAGCCTGTGCAGTTGCATATCTGTTATTACTTGCGCTCTCTCGCATCTCCCACGCTCTCAATGACGCGAATAATCGCATTTCCTGCTACTGCAGACGGTGTTCGCGACACTTACAGCCCGTGCAGTTGCACATTTGCGATTACTTTCGTTCTCACATGGCCTCCCACGCACTCTCCGACGCGACTAATCGCATTTCTGCCACTGCAGACGGTGTTCGCGACACTTCCAGCCTTCGCAGTTGCACTTTTGCGATTACTTGCACTCTCACGCACCTCCCACGCCCTCTCCGACGCGAATAATCGCATTTCTGCTACTGCAGACGGTGTTCGCGACACTTCTAGCCTGCGCAGTTGCATATCTGCTATTACTTGCGCTCTCTTGGAGCTAGACTAGAAAGTAGACACACTCTATCGCATCTCCCACGCTCTCAATGACGCGAATAATCGCATTTCTGCTATTGCAGACGGTGTTCGCGACACTTCCAGCCTGCACAGTTGCACTTTTGCGATTACTTGCGCACTCACGTTTCCCAGCAAGGCCGTTGCAAACTATTAGCGACGCTCCCCCAACAACAAAAAAAATCCCGACGACGATACCGTCGCGGGATCTGTTCAGTTCAGCCGTTACCTCTTCGCGGATTCAATCGATTTGTCCGCCTCTTCCTTGGCCGCTCGAAGTGCGGTGTTCAAATCGACTTTGCCCATCGCCAAATCCAGCAGCTTTGCTGTCAACGCATTTTCGGCGTTTTTCTCAAACTCCGTTTTCGGCGAAATCGGAGCGAATTTGTTATAGTAGGCGGAGGCCAAGTTTTTGTCCTTGTAGCGGCTGTTTTGACCGAAGGCCTTCTGGATCTCCGGATTCTTCAGCACCGTCATTCCCCCGCGCTTCGAAAGCTCCATCTGATACTCCTCGGACACCAAATACTTCAATACCTCGAACGCTTGATCCTTGTGCTGGGAGAACGAAGGAATCGCCCAGTACACCGGATACTGCTGGCTTCCTACGCCCGGTCGCTCCTTGTAGGTCGGATATGCAGCCAGGTCCCAATTGAAAGGCACGGGATCGGCGCCAACCACCTGCCAGTCGGAGAACACCCCGAAGATCGCCACCTCCTGCGATTTCAGCCATTCGCCGGAATAAGGGAGCTTGCCCTTCAGCTCGCTAATCTTCGCCTGATAGCTTGAATCCGCCGCCGGGGTCAGAATCGGACTCAATATTTCTCTCCACTGTTCATTGTCGAAGGTGGATTTCAAGGTTTTCGGATCTACGAAAGGCACCGAGAACGGATTCATTCTCATGCTATGGCTTGGCGAGATCGATAGGCCGACATATTGCTTGCCTCCGTCGGAGCGATTCAGCTTGCCGGCCGTATCATAGAGCTCCTCCCAGGTCATCCCGTCCTTCAAATAGGGAACATTGAATTTATCAAAAATATCTTTGTTGTAATAGAGCGACATCCCGTTTGTTGTTACGGGCAGCCCCCAAATTTGGCCCTTCCCGTTCTCCTTCAGCGCATCGATGAGCGTAGGCTCGAATGCGGATAGATCGACATTGTGCTTCTTGATCAGATCGCTCAAATCGAATGCAGCGTTGTTTCTAGGCAGGGTGGAGAAGAAGGTGCCGATCGACTCATAATAAAGATCGATATTGGTCCCCGCCACGATCAAATTCTCAAATTTGCTCCCGTCCCCGTCTCTCGGATTAATGTACTTGATCGTGACATGGGGAAACTTCTTGGTAATGTAGCTGGCGAAGTTTCTCTCGAATTCCTCGCGCCCCGTTCCACCAGCCGAATAAACCGTAAGCTCTACGGGCTGGCTCGGAGCCGCAGCGGACGGAGCCTTCGACTGCGGCTCCGAGCTCACGCCGCCTCCATCAGCTCCTCCAGCGGCACACCCTGAAATTGCAAGCGCTGTCAATAACGTTGAAACAAACCAAACCTTTCTCTTACGCATCGAGACTCCCCCTCGTGAAGTAACGCCGGCACATATCAAGCTAACCTTCTGGCGATTACTTCACATTATAGCAGTCCGGCTCCCGAACCCTATGGGGCGATTCCTGCTTCTTTATAGGGGGATTGTATTCGATTCCGGTGTTTACTGAGCCCACAAGGAAACAAGCCTGCCGATCCGGCAGGCTCATCCCTATTGCTGAAGCGAAGGAACCTTCGCCTTCGGAAGTGGCTCCTTCTCCTTATTTAAATTGGAATGAATGTAGAACATCAGGAGCGCTGCTATAGATGCCAGAGTCCCGAGGAAAAAGACGGAGTCAATCCCCCACAGATCATAGGAGTAGCCGAACAGCAAAGGTCCGATCATTCGTCCTACATTGGCGAAGCCGCCTGCCAGTCCCATGTAGAACGGGGCGTTGCGGCCCGTTTTCTCGGACAAAAAGGTCGGTATCGTCGGCAGCAGCATCATCTCACCCAGCGTTGCCAGAATCATGCCGATCACCAGATAAACATATTCATCATGGAAGAAAAGGATGAATGCGAAGGCCGTGACGGTGAATATCGCGCTCACCAGCATTTGATGAACGATGTCCTGGGCAAATCTGCGTTTGATCCAGCTTGTAAACGGCTGCGCCAAAAGAATGACCAGTCCGTTCACCGTCCAGAGCAGGCTGTAAAACTTCAGGTCGAGGCCTTTTTCCTCAATGTAGGGAGCCACGCCGTTCGCCCACTGCGTGAAGGACAGCCAGAAAAACATCGAGCCGATAGAGACGAACAAGTACAGCCTTACATTGCCGAGCAGCTCCATGCGATTGAGCCGGACCGGCCCTGTCTGGCTTCCCTTCGGTGAACCGCTCTCCTCGGCACCATCCTCCGACGTCTGAACCTCCTTCATAAAGAAAAAAAGGAAACAGGCAAACGATAGAGTCGTTGTTGCCGTCAGCACGTAGGTCAAGGAAAAGGACACGGAAGCGACCAGCCCGCCTACCATTGCGCCGATCGAGAGCCCGAAGTTATTGCATACATACATGACGTTATAAAGCCTGCGCCGGTGCTCCTTCCACCGAAAGCCGATATAAGCCGAAATGGATGGCATCGCAATACCGTTCACGAAGCCGACCATGCATACAAGCGCAATGTACAACGGCCAGCTGCTAGTCATTGCAATGGCGTATAGACAGATTGCCGAAACGAGGAAGGAGCCGGAGATCATCTTCTTGGGTCCGACCCTGTAATACAGGTTGCCGCCGACGAACTCCCCGATGACACTGAACAACGCCTGATACAAGATGATAAGTCCCGCTTCCCCGTACGATTTGCCCATCACATTGTGCACATATAACGTCGTTAAAGGCCACATGACCGCTTTTCCAGTGGAGTTAACGAAGCTCGCCAGCAAAAAAAATAGCGCATCTCGGGGAAAACCGCCGAATATACGCGTAGCTGCAAGCGCCAAACGGTTATTATATCTCATGAGTATCCACCGCTTTAATGTAGAATGGGGAGGGACTTCCTCCCTATGCCGTTAAGCATTGATTTTCTTGGGATCCATGGCATCACGGATGCCGTCGCCGATAAAATTAATGGACAGTACGGAAATAATGATGATGAGGCCCGGAGGAATCCAAAGCCAAGGCTGGCTGGTCAAAGCCGTAATCGATTGGGCGGCATTGAGCATATTCCCCCAGCTGGCTGTGGGGGGCTGTACGCCCATACCGAGAAAGCTAAGGGACGATTCCGATAAAATGGCGGCAGCCGCACCGAACGTCGCATTAACTAGGAGCGGTCCCATCGCGTTCGGAAGAATATGCCCGAAGACCAATCTGGGCGTGCTAAGTCCAAGTGCAATACCGGCTTTGACAAACTCCGTTTGGCGAAGAGACAGCACACTACCCCGCACCAGCCTAGCCACCGATGGCCATCCCAGCAATGCCAATACGATGATTATATTCGATAAGCCTGTTCCAAGTACAGTCACCAGCACCAAAATGACCATGAGCTGCGGGAACGACATAAACACATCCATAACCCGGTTGACTACCATATCGAACCAGCCCCCGAGGTAGCCCGCAACAGCCCCGATGACAGCTCCGATCACCACGTAAAGCGCCACCGTCACGATTCCTACCGTCAACGACACACGCGTTGCGTATATTAATCGGCTTAATACGTCCCGCCCGACCTGATCCGTACCAAGCCAGTGCTCCAACGAGGGAGCGGCCGTGAAGGCATTTCCGATGGCGTTCGGATCATAGGGAGCCAGCCACGGAGCGAAGATCCCTACAAGGATCAGCAGCGTCAGAGCGATGAGGCCAGCCACGGCCATTCGGTGTTTGGCAAACCTCCTCATAATAATTTTTGTGTAGCTGTCGGATACGAACACCTCGGACTTCTCCCTAAGCAAGGAAACCGTGCCTGAGGCATGTAGTTCATTTTGTACGTCAATGGAAGACATCGTTCATCTCCTCCTTCCGTTTCATTAACTATACTTAATACGCGGGTCTACAACGGCATACATAATATCCGACCATAGGTTCGCCGTCAGAACGGTGAGAGCAGCCAGCATATTCACTCCCATCAATAACGGAAAATCCCGGGATAGTATCGCCTGGATCGTCAGCTGACCCATGCCGTTCCACTGGAAAATGCTTTCCGTGATGACGGCGCCGCCGATCAGTATCGGAATATCAAGTCCGGCAATGGTAATGACGGGAATGAGAGCATTCTTCAGCGCATGCTTATTGACGACCAGAAATTCTCCCAAGCCCTTGGCGCGAGCGGTCCGCAAATAATCCTGGCCGAGCACCTCAAGCACACTGGATCGGACGTAACGAACCATGCCCCCCGCAATGGATGTGCCTAGCGTGATGGCCGGCAGAGCGAGATGCAATACCGTATCCCAGAAGCCTCCGTCCTTCCCCATCGTGTGCATGCCGCCGGTCGGCAATATACCCAGCAGAACACCGAACACATAGATCAAGCCTAGCCCGAGAAAAAAGCTGGGTGTGGAGACGCCGAGGAAAGATCCGGCGGACATCAGATAGTCAAACTTGGAATTCGCCTTCACCGCGCAATAAATACCGATTGGAATGGCAATGACATAGCCGATGACAATGGAGGTGCCCATGAGAAGCAGGGTCGGTGCTACGCGCTCACTGATCAAATCGGCGACCGGCTGGAACGAGCTGAACGAATGCCCTAGGTCTCCATGGGCCAGGTTCAGCAGCCACTTAACATAGCGGAGCATAAAGGGATCGTTCAATCCCAGCGCCTCTCTGCGGATTTGCTTATCCGCCTCCGAGACGTCGGGATTCACATACATATCCACGGGATCCCCGGGCGCCAAATTAATTATAATGAAATTCAAAAACGTGACGCCCAGCAGCACAGGAATGGCAATAAGCAATCTTCGAATCATATAGTTAAGCATAGGCTGCCCCTCCAGTCTCAGACAAGGCCGTATCGTTCATCGGAAAATGGCAGGCGGAGAGATGGCCCCCCTCACCGCTTAAGACAGGCTCGATTTGCCTGCAGGCGCTTTGGGCCACCGGACATCGAGTATGAAAGCGGCAGCCCGCCGGAGGATTCGCCGGACTCGGAACGTCGCCTTCCAGCACGATCTTTTTCTTATTGCGCATATGGGGATTGGGGACGGGATACGCATCAAGCAATGCCTTGGTGTACGGATGCTTCGGCGCCGAGAAAATTTGCTTGGTCGGCGCAATCTCGACGATTTTGCCCAAATACATGACCGCGATGCGATCGCTCATATACTTCACGGCTCCAAGCCCGTGACCGATAAACAAGTACGTAAGGCGGTACTGCTTCTGCAGCTGCTTCAGCAGATTCAAAATTTGTGCCTGAATCGATACATCGAGCGCCGATACCGGCTCATCGCAGACGATCATCTTCGGCCGCAGGGCTACCGCTCGAGCTATGCCGATGCGTTGGCGCTGACCGCCGGAGAATTCGTGCGGGTATTTGCCCAAGCTCTGTGCCGGCAAGCCGACGACCTCCATTAACTCTGAAGCAATCCGAATCGCCTCCGCCTCGCTAACCCCCAGCAGAACCTGCATCGGCTCCGTCATTAGATCCGCGATGCGCTTACGAGGATTCAGCGACGAATACGGGTCCTGGAAAATCATCTGCAGATCGGTTCGAAGCTTCCGCATTTCCTTAAGGTTCATTCGAGCCACATCGTTGTCCTGAAACCAAATGCTTCCTTCCGACACATCCTCCAGGCGAATAATGCTTCGCCCTAGCGTGGATTTCCCGCAGCCGGACTCTCCGACAAGCCCCACGGTTTCCCCAGGATAAATGCTTAAGTCGATTCCGTCTACGGCTTTAATGCTGCCGACGGTCCGGGAGAATACCCCTTTTTTAATCGGATAATGCTTCTTTACCCCTTCCAGCTTTAAGAGAGGCTCTACCATGGCAATTCCCCCTTTCCTTCTTCTTCCCTTACCCCACTACGGGAAACCAACAGCGAACCTTATGCCCTTGGGTATGCTCTCTAAGCGGCGGGGGCTCCTTACACCGCTCCGACGCGAAGGTGCATCTCGTCTGATACCGGCACCCGGCCGGCATACTGCGCAAGGAGGGTACGGAGCCCGGAATCGACCGAAGCTCCTCCTCTTCCAGCTCCACATGCGGGATGGAACCCATCAGACCTACCGTATACGGGTGCATCGGGCGGTCGAACAGCTCGTGAACCTCGGCTTCCTCCACTACCTGACCGGCATACATAACGATGATCCGGTCCGCCATTTCCGCCACGACGCCAAGGTCATGCGTGATCAGCATAATGGACGTCTGATGGGTGCCTCTGATTTTCTTCATCAGCTCCAGAATTTGTGCTTGAATCGTTACATCCAGCGCCGTTGTCGGTTCGTCGGCAATGAGCAGCTTCGGATTGCAGGCCAAGGCCATTGCGATCATGACACGCTGCTTCATCCCGCCGGACAGCGTATGCGGGTACTGCTTCATGAGCTCCTCCGCCCTAGGGAAGCCGACCTCCTTCAGCAAGCCGACGGCATGGCTGAACGCTTCTTTGGCACTCATGCGAAGGTGGAGGCGGATCGTTTCCGTGAGCTGGTTGCCGATCGTATACACGGGATTCAGGGAGGACATCGGATCCTGAAAAATCATGGCGATATCCTTGCCCCGCAGCTTGATTAGCTCCTTCTCCGACATGGCCGCTAGATCCTTACCTTGAAAATCGATGGCGCCGCTCTTGATATAGCCGTTACGGCCAAGCAGGCGCAGGATGGACAGGGAGGTGACGCTTTTGCCGCAGCCGGATTCGCCTACAATGCCGAGCGTCTCCCCTTGCTTCAAGGAGAAGCTGACATCATCCACCGACGTTACTTCTCCGTCCTCCGTTCGAAACGACGTTTGCAATCCGCGGACCTCCAATAGCTCGTTCATCGGCTCACCTCCTGATGATGGTTACTTACGCGTCCAAGCATTGACGTCGTAATGCATGCCGTCCGTCACGCCGCCTTTGCCGCTGACGTTCTTGTTTAAGGCAATGAGATTGAATTCCGAATATACCGTAATGAGCGGCACTTCCTCCTGAATCAGATTCTGCAGCTCCGAATAAATGGCGAAGCGTTTATCCTTGTCGGTTTCACTCATCCCCAGGTTAAACAGCTCATCAACACGGGCGTTTTTGAACCGCATATCGTTCAATGCAGCTGTAGAGCGGTACACGTTCGCGGGACCGTCCGGATCCATAATGCTTCCGAAGCTGCTGAGCGCAAGATCGAAATCACCCTTCACCAGCCTGGATACCGTCGTCGGAAAGTCGAAGTTGACCTGCTTCACCTGAAGCCCGATCGCCTGGAAGTTTTGCTGAATGATATTGCCGGCCATTTCTCGGGTCCGATCGCCCGTCGGTACGATCAATTCGATCGGCTTGCCCATGTCGAAGCCCGCTTCCTTCAGCAGTTGCTTCGCCTTCTCCGGATCATAGTCATACGCTTTGACATTCTTGTCATGGTAAGGATGCGAGTTCGAATACGGACCGTTCTGCAGCTCTCCGGCATCCGGCATCAGCTGCTTTACGATCGTCGGACGATCAATGGCGTAGGCCAGCGCTTGCCGCACCTTTTTGTCCTTAAAGCGCTCGGTGTTGATCTCGATGGAGTTATAACGCCTTGTCGGCTCCTCCTTGGTCGTCAGGTTCGGGATCGCCTTCACGGTCTTCCACTCGGCTGCGGGAATATTGCCCACGCCTTGGGCAGCATTCATGTCGAGCTCGCCGGACTGAAGCTGTGCCACAATATTGGCGGCCGGCATGATTTTGATAAACACCTTCTCGATCTTCGGGGCTCCCCGATAATAGTCCTTGTTCGCTTCGAGCTCGACGTAAGCCTTGTTCTCGTACTTGACAAACTTATAAGCGCCGGAGGTGACATTCGGATTTCTCCAGAACGGATTCTGGTTCAGCTGAGCGGGTGCGACGTTCTCCAATATGTGTTTGGGAACAATGAGAATGTCGGAGAACCTTTCATAGATCAGGTTGGGATCCACCGGCTTCTTCGTTTTGATCTCCAGGTGCTTGTCGTCGATCACCTTGACCGAGCTGACTTTGCCTTCTCCCTCCGCCAGCATGCCTTTCTCATTCAAGCCATCCAGAGCGAAGATCGAGCTGCGAAGGGTGGTGATCGTCTTCGGGTTCGCGATCAGATTCAGGGTAAATTCAATATCGTGCGCCGTAACCGGCTTGCCGTCCGTCCACTTCGCCTCCGGATGGATCGCGATGCTAAAGATTTGGTTATCCTTGGTGGTGAACGATTCCGCCAGCATCATTTGGAAGTCGAGCGGACCTACCGTTTTGACAAGCGAGTCGAAAAAGTAGCGATAGGTGAACACAGCTCCGCTGGAGCCGCTGCCGTCGGAATCGATCGGATTGAACATGAGCGGGGGATTCGTAATCCCGATGGCGAGCTGTGCAGGGCCGGCAGCGCCTTGGCCTTGGGCCTGGTTCTCTTCTGTCGATTTCTTCGAAGCGCTGCACCCTGCCACCAGGAGCGCACATACGATGGAGCTGACCGCCAAGCTTCGATAAAGTGATTTCATAGTACGTTTCCCCCTTTTTGGATTTATAGAGCCGGCATTGCGGATTCGGCGTCTTCTGCCGCCGCTTGCTCAAGACGCCGTCTCACAGCCAGCAGGCATACGAATTCGAAGGCGATGTTCGCAGCATTCAGGGCAGTAATCTGATTCGTATCGCGATCAGGAAGCACCTCGACCAGGTCGAAGCCGATAAAATTCAAGCCGGCCAAGCCGCGGAGCATTTTCTGAGCCTCGTAGGTATTGAAGCCGCCGACCTCCGGAGTCCCCGTTCCCGGTGCAAAAACCGGATCAAGGAAATCAATATCGAAGGTCAGGAATACAGGGCGGTCGCCGACCTTCTGCTTCACCTTGTCGCACAGCTCCGGTATAGTCAGTTCCCTAACGTCATCCGTAGTTAGGACTTCAAAGCCCATCGCTCTGGCATCCTCCAGATTGTTCGCTTTGAAGGAGCTTCCTCTCATCCCCATTTGGATGGAATGCTCGGCATCGATTAACCCTTCATCCACCGCATAGCTGAAAACGGCACCGTGCGACCACATGCGTTCCGGGAATTTCGATCGGCCTGTATCGGAGTGGGAGTCAAAGTGCACCAGACAAACCGGTCCATGCTTCTTCGCAGCAGCTCTCAGATGCGGTAGAGAAATCGAATGGTCCCCTCCCAGCAGGATCGGTACGATCCCCGCTTCAAATATCGGCGTCAGTTGTTCTTCAATGACTTCATAAGATTGCTCGATATATCCCGGGTGCACCCGAAGATCTCCATAATCGATTCCGGATAAATATTCAGAGATGTCGATATTGTGAACCGGCGAAATCGGACGAATTCTCTGGGACATGGTCCGTATGGCTGACGGACCGAACCTTGCGCCTACGGCATAGCTGACTCCCGTATCGAAGGGAACGCCAATGACGGCAAAATCCACATTCTCTACTGTTTGCACATGAGGAAGATGCATAAACGTATGAATTCCGGAAAACAGCGGCTTACCCATTTCAATTTGCGGACGATACATAACCACTCACACTCCATCCCATTTTTTTGTCTCTAGAAAACAAACAGGGGCCGTTCTGATTTTCAGAATCGGCCCCATTGCCTATACAAGTCATCGCATTCAGCGTGATTGTAAATTTGCAGTTGTTTGATTATTAGTTTAGTGTACTCCAACGTTTATGTCAATATATATTACATTAATTTTCTGAAAATTAAGTGATTTTGACTTTTAGTTGACATTTATCTAACATAATATTGAATTATCTGTTGTATATGTTATATTAACTAACATATAATCCCCGTTCTACATTCCATCCTTGAGGTGATGATGATTATGAAGATCCTGCATATTCATGATATCCCGACAACCAAGTGCAACGTGGGGCAACAATTAAAGGAATTGGGTCACAGGGTCAAATCCATTCCAGCTGAATTGCTGAGCACCCTCGGCCCCGTCCGATTCGAGCTGATCGTCCTCGATGTTCCCGCCTGCCGGCTCAAGAAGTGGCTGCAGGAGGCGAACCAGCATTTCGCGCTTCCCGTCTTTTGGTGGTGTGAGGAGCAAAAGCCTGTCACCACTGCGCCGTACCAGAAGATTGACGGGATGCTGTTCTGCGGAATGAATCAAATCGAATTGCAGTGGTCGCTTCTCGTAGGCCTCAAAAATTATGAGCATCGCATTTACCTTGAGCGGGAGTACACCTTCCTTTCCAGCAAATTCGAGGAGCGCAAGCGCATAGATCAAGCAAAAGCCATCATCAGCAACTCCAATAACATTAGCGAAGCTAAGGCTTACGAGATGATGCGCAACCAAGCCATGAGCGAAAGAAGAAAACTCATTGACATTGCCGATGCCGTGATCACAACCAGCCGATTAAGCACGAAACCCGAGCACGATGCTAGGCAAAGAAAAATATAAGCTATAATTAAAGCACCCGCCTTCCGTTAAACCGGAAAGCGGGTGCTTCTCCTTGCTGCGATTTATTCTTGGGCCGCGGCTGATTGTTTTATACCTCCGGCCTCCAGTTCACTGCGGCGATACAATGCGAGCAGTGTGATGAATTCAAAAGCGAGATAAGCGGCATTCAGCGCAGTCACCTTCGTCGGATCGCGGTCTGGCAAAACCTCGACAAGATCGCAGCCTATCAGACGAATCCCGGCAAGCCCCCGGATCATCTGCAGCGCTTCGTAGGTGGTAAAGCCGCCTACCTCCGGAGTCCCCGTTCCGGGAGCGAACACAGGATCAAGAAAGTCAATGTCAAACGTCAGAAAAACCGGCTTGTCGCCTACCCTTTCCTTGATTCGGCTGCACAGCTCATCTGCGCTCAGCTTTTTCACGTCATCCGTTGTCAGAAGCTCAAACCCGAGCTCTCTAGTCTCATCGTAATGCGTCAAGCTGGAGGTTCCTCTCATCCCCATTTGGATCGAGCTGCCGGTATCGATCCAGCCTTCCTTGGCTCCGTGCCAGAACATGCTGCCGTGACCGAACTTCCTTTTCTCGTCGATATGCTTCCATGCATCCGAATGGGAATCAAAATGGACAAGACTGATGGGGCCGTACTTTTCCGCCGCCGCCTTCACATGAGGGTAAGAGATGGAATGATCTCCCCCTAGAATGATCGGCACAATCCCCTTATCATAAATCGGCTTTAGCTGTTCTTGAATAATTTCGTAAGTTTGTTCGATATACCCGGGAAACACCGTCAAATCGCCGTAGTCAATACCGGATAAATATTCGCTGATATCAATTCCTTGGGCCGGGTTGGTCGGGCGGATGCGCTGAGACATTTCGCGAATCGCGGAAGGGCCGAACCGCGTCCCTACCGCATAGCTCGCTCCCGTATCGAACGGATTGCCGATAACGGCATAATCAACCTGGTCAAGTTCTTGAACATGCGGCAGATGCATAAAGGTGCGGATCCCGGCAAAGCCAGGCGTTCCCTTTTCGAATAACGGACGGTACATGAACAACAGCTCCTTCGCAATTTGGCTGAAGATAAAAAATGGCCACCCTCTTATGCGATAAGAAGGCGGCCCCATTGCCGACTCGAGTCATGTCACCGTTGACAAACCCGAATGATTCAATTACGTTATTAATACGTGATTTAATATAACATAAGAATTTGGAATTATCAATACTCTTTGTGATATATGTTATATTATATTACATAAACTATACACAAGTGAGGTGCACACCCATGAAGCTGATTTGTGAATCGAACAACGTACAGGACTACCTAGCGGAAACGGAAGAGCTTGATTGGCAGCATGCGGACATCAAGGGACTGCTGCCCCAGCTGGTTCAGGGTCGAACAGATGAGCTCGACGTCATCCAAAGCATTTTTGAGTTCGTAAGGGACGACATTGACCACTCTTGGGATATACAGAGCAGGCGCATTACGCGAAAAGCGTCCGAAGTACTGCAGCACCGCGAGGGGATATGCTATGCCAAATCAAATCTGCTCGCCGCCCTGCTTCGACTTCAGGGCATTCCGACCGGCTTTTGCTACCAGAAGCTAACTATCGGAGATACGCCGGATACCGGTTATTGCATTCATGCATTGAACGCCGTTTATTTAGCTTCGGAGAAGCGCTGGATTCGGCTGGACGCCCGCGGCAACAAGGAAGGGATCAACTCACAATTTTCGATTCATGCCGAGCAATTGGCTTTTCCGGTCCGCACCCACTATAACGAGGTGGATTATCCTACGATCTATAGCAAGCCCAACGCCAAAACCATGCATGCGCTTCGGACCAACACGGATTGCATAGAAATGTATCGATACCATCTGCCGGCGGAGCTGTAACAGGCTTCTCCGACTGATCCCGGCCGGGCCGCTGGCGTTTCCTCGGTTCCCGGCGGGTTCTCGTCCTGGTTATTTTAGGTAACGATGAAACCAATTATACACGCCGTTACCCTCGATATAATCCGGCGCTCCCGGTTTGCTTTGGTCGATAGGGTGTGCGAACCACCAGCCCATCCCTACGAAGGCAATGGTCGCCAGAACGAGGAGGCGGAACCCCCCTCTTGCCGGCTTCATGTGAGTTTGACGGTAGAATATAACAACAAGACCGATGACAAGGAAGACAAACAGGGAGCCCGCAGCGATTTCAAAAAGTGAACCGATATCCTCGGGAGGCTCCCCTATCGTAATGGTATTGGATACAATTTCCCCTAACGTATAAGCCCATTGGCTGATGATAAGTCCCCTTGCGATCCATCGCTTCCCTAAGCCTTCTCCTAACCGCTGCCATAAGACGATCACAACCAGCTCAACCATGAGCATGCTGAATAAGGTAAGTCCTGCCAGCATCGGATCCATCCAATCGGTAACCGGCATGCGGCCGTCCCTTGCTTTCATAGCCACATAGCCTAACAAGGCTCCTGCCAAGGGCAAGCCCAGCAATAAGGAACGTGTCAAATTGATTAACGCTGATGAATCTTGTTCTTGTAATGGTTTCAAGTGCATCAATCCCTTCATAATTAGTTTGGATTATTATTGATTGATCAATAATATATAAAGACCCTTGACGGGGCAGGTGCATAAGTCGTATCTCTCAGCGAGTAAGCATTTCTGCAAAAGTGCAACTTTCGCCTGTTACTCTCATCGATAATATTGAGATTTCTGCGAATAGGCAGCAATCCGGGCTCACATCGTCCGTTTTCAGCCATAAAGCGCTCTGAAAGATGCGTCTTAGCACAAATCACGTTCTGAGCCTAAGTTTGGAACGTAGATTTGTGCTCTTTTGCAGATTTACGTATGGAGATACAACACATCCCCCTTAAAGAGCCGCTATTTCGTACCCTTCAACGTAAAGGCCGGCTTTAATTCGGGCATCTGGAGTACGGCGGCTACGTTACAGAGCATCCCGTTGGACATAAATACACTGACAACATGATCAGGATCGGAAAGCTTTGCAGCCACCACCCGTTCATACACCGCTGTACGAATGGCCCACAGCTTCTCCCGCACAAGCTGACGGATCGCCTCCTCAGGAATCACCATCGCCTGCATCTGCATAATGATCTCATTGCGATGGGTATCCATTAAGCCTTCGTATACCTCGATCAGCCTGGGAATCAAACGCTCCGGAGGAGCCTCGGCCAGAGCAAAGGAGCGCAGGATCCGATCAAATGCGCGCTCCAGCGCCGCGATGAAAAGCTCCTCCTTATTTTTAAAAAACTTAAAAATGTAAGGCTGTGAAATCCCCGCAAGCTCTGCAATATGTGCGGTGGTCGTTTTGTAGTACCCGCTCTCGGAAAATACCTGCACGGCAGCCTCAAGGATCTCCTCCCTCCGGTTACCGGACGAACTGTCCGAAGCTTTTGCGGTTTTCTTAACCAAAGAAGCACCCCCATTTTGATTAGTGATTAATCAATTACTTTATATTTTACCAGCCATTCTCCTTCTTATCAAGTCCCCCAATCTCGCGGAAAAGAAAAACAACCGTCCTGAGACAGTCCCCGCGACCCACTGTCCCAAAACGGTCATTATCCTCCACTACTATACCGTTATCACTGTAATTCCGCGATCCTGCAGCTGCTCCAGCGTTTCCGAAGCTATGCGGCGATCCGTAATGATGACGTCAATCTCGGACAAATCACTCACATGCGCAAACGATTGTTGGCCGAATTTGCTGGAATCGACGAGCAAAATCACTTCGTTCGCCATGCCGATCATCCGCTCCTTCATCCGTGCTTGCAGTTCATTGGATTCGCTGATGCCGCGCTCCAGATGAACCCCCTTGCAGGAGAGAAAGAGCTTATCCACATAGTAGCCGTCCAGCGAGCGTTCAGCCAGAGGCCCGACAAACGACAACGATCGCTGCGCCAGAATGCCCCCTGTTGAGATCACTTCGATCTTCTCTTTGCCGCTGAGCTCGGTTGCGACCTTGATGGAATTGGTTAGAACGGTAAGCGGAACGTCAGGCACCTCCGAAGCCATGTACCAAGCGGTAGAGCTCGCATCAAGCAGAATGCGGTCGTTCGGACCGATCCGTTTGATCGCCGCCTGCGCAATCCGCTTCTTCTCTTCCGCATAGGTGATCTCCCGCTCGAAGTAGGGAATCTCCGGCTGTTGCCCTTCCTTCACACTTACCGCACCGCCATGCGAGCGGCGAAGACGTCCCGCTTGCTCCAAGCGGTCGAGATCGCGGCGGATCGTTTCTTCCGTAACCTGAAAAATGTCGCTAAGCTCGGAAACTCGGATGGAGCCTCTTTGGTTGACCAAGCCTACTATTTTCTCATAACGCTCCGCAACTAGCATGGCTTACCTCTTTTCCCGCTCTTTACTTATTCTGCGATTCCCGTCAGCTTGCAGAAGCGTCCATATGCGGCGCCCCACTCGGCCTGAGCCTCCGGCATGTATTCCGTTACAGGGAAGGAATCCCGAATAGCCTGTCGAGCTTCCCAAATATCCTTGAAAACGCCCTGCGCAATCCATTGCACGGCAAGGTTTCCGAGGGCGCTGCCTTCGGAAGGCCCGGCCCACACCGGTTTGCCGATCGCATTCGCCGACCACTGGCACAGCAGCGTATTCTGAATGCCGCCGCCGACCATATGCAAGCCGTTAAAGCTTTGACCCGACAGCCGCTCGGTCATCTCCAGCACATACCGATACTTCAGTGCCAGACTCTCCAAAATGCAGCGCACGAATTCGCCGGCGGTTTCGGGAGCTTGCTGACCGGTTTGGCGGCAGTATTGCGCAATCCGGGACGGCATGTCACCCGGCGCAAGGAACAAGGAGTCGTCCGGGTCGATGAACGATTGGAACGGCTTCGCCTCTCCAGCCAGCTTCACCAGCTCAGGGAAAGAGTACGACTTACCGGCCTTCTCCCACTCACGGCGGCTTTCGTTCAGGATCCACAACCCCATGATGTTCTTAAGCAGACGGTACGTTCCGTAAGCCCCGCCTTCGTTCGTAAAGTTCAGCTCCTGCGCTAGCTCGTTAATGACCGGCTCCTGTACCTCGGTGCCCATCAAGGACCAAGTACCGCAGCTAAGGTACGCGAAGGACCGGTCGGTTGCCGGAACGGCTGCTACCGCGGAGCCTGTATCATGCTCGGCTACCGCATAGACAGGGATGGAGGGAACACCCAGCTCCTCGCATACGGATGCCTGAAGCATGCCCGCCTTACTGCCCGGCTGCAGCACCTCTCCGAACCAGGATTCCGGGAGATCGAGCTGCTTCAGAAGCTCTCTGTCCCAGCTTCCCGTTGCCGGGTTAAACAACTGGGTGGTCGTTGCATTCGAGAACTCGTTATGCATTTCACCGGTCAGGAAATATCTCAGCAGATCCGGTATCATCAGCAGCCGGTTTTCCTTCTGCAGCCAAGGGGAGCCCGCTTCCTTCAGGGCAAACAGCTGAAAGATCGTATTAAATTGAAGGAACTGAATGCCCGTTCTGGCGAAAATCTCCGATGCCGGGATACGGGCGAACAGCTTCTCCATCATCCCTTCCGTATGGCGGTCGCGGTAATGATAAGGATTGCCGACAAGCTCGCCGTTCGGACCGATAAATCCGAAATCGACCGCCCAAGAATCGATTCCGATGCTGTCGATTTCGATGCCTTTATTTTTGGCAAGTATAAGGGCTTGCTTGATTTCGTGATACAGCCGCAAAATGTCCCAGTGCAAGCGGTCTCCCACCTGCACCGGATCATTGGAAAACCGATGAAGCTCCGTGATCTCGATCTTGCCGTCAGTCAAACGCCCGAGCATCGCTCGGCCGCTGCTCGCGCCCAAATCAAAAGCGACAATGCTTCCCAAAGGATATCACCCTTTTCCGTTAATTAGTTTCCGCGCTTAAGCAGTACTTCCTGCTCGTAGGCTTTTACTTCAGTAAGCCATTCCTCGCGAACCGGAACCCCTTTGGATGCGCAATAGTAATCCCACACGGCTCCGAAAGGATATGATTTGAACTCCTCCGTCAGAGCAAGACGTGTTGTGTAATCGCCCTCAAGCTCCGCCTTCTTCAACGCTTCAACCGGATCGAGCAGTGCGCGAAGCAGCGCCTTGATCGTGTTGCGGGTACCGATGACCCAAGCGGCAACACGGTTGATGCTCGCGTCGAAGAAGTCGAGACCGATGTACGTTTTGTCCAGCAGGTTGCCGCGCACTAATTCCCGGGAAATATCAATCAGCTCATCGTCCAGGGTCACTACGTGGTCGCTGTCCCATCTCATAGGTCGGCTTACGTGGAGCAGAATGCCATCGGTAAACAGCGATAAGGAGGAAAGCTTATTGGAAATCATTTCTGTCGGATGGAAATGACCCGCATCCAGACAGATCAATTTGTTGTTTTGAATGCCGTAGCCCATATAGAACTCGTGGGAGCCCACGACGTACGCTTCGGATCCAAGGCCGAACAGCTTGCTCTCGACCGCGTCCAGGTTGTGTGCCGGGTTCAGCTCTTCGGCGAACACTTCGTCCAATGCCGCCTTCAAGCGCTGTCTTGGCGCCAATCGGTCGGCCGGCGCATCCTTGAAGCCGTCCGGTATCCACACGTTTGTGACGCACGTTTGGCCAAGCTGCTCGCCGAAGTAGGCGCCGATTTTTCTGGAGGCCTTGCAGTGATCGATCCAAAATTGGCGAATGGCCGGGTCCGGATGGCTGAGGGTAAATCCGTCCTTGGACTTCTCATGGGAGAAGCAGGTCGGGTTGAAATCTAGACCTAAGCCCTGCTCTTTCGCCCATTCGACCCAGCCTTGATAATGCTTGGGCTCCAGCTGATCGAGCTCGACCTTCTCTTCCGTATCCGCATAAATCGCGTGAAGGTTCACCTTATGCTTGCCGGGAATCAAGGAGAACGCTTTCTCCAGATCCGCACGCAGCTCAGCCGGGGTTTGCGCCGCGCCCGGATAGTTGCCCGTTACGGAAATTCCGCCGGTCAAATCCTGCCCGCGGTTCAAGAATCCCCTTACATCATCGCCCTGCCAGCAGTGCATGGAAATTTTGATTTTTTCCAGCTGCTCAAGCACTTGATCGACATCGATGCCATGGGCTGCATATAGTTGCTTCGCCAATTCATAATTGGCTTGGATGGTTTTATCCATTGGATCCGCACCTCATTCTGGGATTATTTAATCGGGAAAGCCATGACGGACATTAGGGCGTTCTCGGCCTGGGTCGAATCCAGACGGCTGTATTGTACGACAACGGGAATGTCGCTTCTCACTTCAATGGCATAAGGAACACCAAGCGGAATCTTGTTGCCTGCCTGATTGGCTAAGGAGCTCGTGCGAATATGTCTCGTCCGGCGGCCCGGCACAATCTCCATGATTTCTTCAATCGGCTCGCGGTCCTCGAAGAAGATCGTCAGTTCAAGGTTCGCCGCTTCAACCGCGGTGTTCAATACGCAAATGGACTCGTGACTGGTTAACGTTCCGGAGCTTTGCTCCGGAATGTAACCGTCAGGAATGATCCATACCTTCTCGCCTGTAGCTGCTGGCATAGGAAATTCCTCCTCAAGAGTGATCATGCTATTAGCGGGTAAAGGCAGCCGGTACGCCGCCGTCGATCGTCAGCATGCAGCCTGTCGTCTTATCCGACTTGGAAGAAGCGAAGAAAGCAACTCCTTCGGCAATATCCCGCGGATAGATGTTCACGAGCAGCGTGGTGCGCTTACGGTAGTATTCCTCCAGCTGATCCGGTTCGATGCCGTAAGCTGCGGCACGCTCATTGCGCCAGCTTCCGTTCCAAATCGCGGAGCCCTGCAGAATGGCATCCGGGAGAATCGTATTCACGCGAATACCGAACTCGCCGCCTTCCGCTGCGATACAACGGGCCAGATGCGCTTCCAGTGCCTTCGCCGCGCTGTAGGCCGTCGCATTTTTACCTGCGTATACGGAGTTCTTGGAGCCGATGAATACCATGTTGCCGCCGATGGCCTGCTCCTTCATCAGGATGAACGCCTCACGGGCAACCAGGAAGTAGCCGGTACCCAGCACGTTCATGTTCAGGTTCCATTCCTTCAGCGACGTTTGGTCGAACGGACTGGAGGTAGCAAGACCTGCGTTGTTGACGATAATGTCTACGCCGCCGAATGCGATCGCCGTTTCGGCATAAGCCGCTTTGATCATGTCTTCGCTGGTTACGTCAACCTTGACGGCCACAGCACGGTTCTCGCCGTACTTCGCGTTGATTTCCGCAGCCACCTTCTCTGCGCCTTCGAGGTTCAGGTCGGCCAGCACCACGTGGGCGCCTTCCGAAACCAAGCGGCGAGCCGTTTCGCTGCCGATTCCGCCGGCTCCGCCTGTAATAAAGGCAACCTTGCGGGAGAATTCCGCTTCGGCAGGAGCCAAAGACAATTTGTACAGCTCGAGCGGCCAGTACTCTACGTTGTAGGACTCGTTCTCGCTCAGGGATACGAACTCGCCAAGCGCCGTTGCGCCTCTCATCACGGCAATCGCGCGGTGGTACAGTGCTCCGCTGACTTGCGACATGAACCAGCTTTTACCCGTATTGATCATCCCTACGCCAGGGATCAGAATTACGCGCGGAGCTGCTTCGAACATGACGTCGCCTTCGTTCTTGTTGCGCTCGAAGTAAGCCTGATAGCTTTCTTTATAAGCGGCAATGCCTTCCTTCAGCTTCGCTTTCAAACCTTCCACGTCATCCACATTCGGCGTCCAGTCGATGAACAGTGGAACGACCTTGGTGTGTACCAGATGATCCGGACATGCCGCGCCGACCTGGGACAGGGTAGCGGAATTTTGACCGCCTACGAATTGCAACACGTCATCCGCATCGTCGAAGGAAAGAATCATCTTCTTCACGTCGCTGACCGCGCCGCGGATCGTCGGCATCACTTGCGCTGCAATGCTTCTGCGAACATCAGCCGGCAGAGCTGCATGCTTCACGCCGCCGAATACCTTCTCTTCTTGCACGCGCGCTTCAATATAAGCTTCCGCTTCGCTAATGATCTTGATGGTTTGCGCGTACGCTTCCTCGGAGGTTTCTCCCCAAGTAACGAGACCGTGCTTCTCCATGAGCACCAGCTCAGCTTTAGGATTGCTCAATACGCCTTCCGCGATCATTTTGGACAGCTTGAAGCCGGGACGAATATAAGGAACCCAAACGAACCGGTCGCCGAAAATCTCTCTTGCTACCGCCTGACCGTTGTCCGCGCAGCAAAGGCTGATGATGGCGTCAGGATGGGTGTGATCTACATGCTTGAACGGAAGAAAGGCGTGAAGCAGCGTTTCAATCGATGCCCGCGGATGCTTGGCGTCGATCATACAGTTAGCCAGGTAAGCCACCATGTCCTCGTCGGACATATCTTCCTTCTCGAACAAAGGACGAATGTCTTCCATGCGCAAACCTGTAAAGTTAGACGCTTTCATCGTTGCCAGGTCGGAGCCGCTGCCCTTTACATACATTACTTCGATATCGCGGCCGCGGAAATCCTTCACGATGGTCTTGCTGGAGGTATTGCCGCCGCCATAGTTGCATACACGGCGATCGGTTCCGATCAGATTCGAACGGTAAACCAATTGATCGAGTCCTGTTGTCAGCTCTGCTGCTTTGGAAGAATCCCACAAACTTTGTACCATGTTGATAATACCTCCGAATGAATGTTTATTTGATTTTGTTTTCATCTTAACACATTTGTTTTGTTCTGAATACAACAAATTCAAAAATAATCAAAAATAAAACAAAGGAGAGAAAACCATACGTAGCATCCCCTTCGCATGCTGAAAAACCCGGCCTTAGGCCGGGTTCAAGGCATGGATCATTGGCCGCGAAGGCGACGAGTGAAATCAAGTCGTTCAGCTACCTCAGATAAGACGCAAGTGGCTCTACTCCGGCTTCCCGGATGCATTCCGCTACCAGACGGGCAATGGCAATTCCGCCCTCCTCGGAAAAGTGGGTATTGTCCTGCGCCCCCTCCGGCATACTGGCAAACCGGCCCGGCTCCGCCCACATAAAGATCCCTTTCGTCTTTTCTGCGCCTAGCTTCTCGAACAGCTCCTTACTCTTGGAGGCCAGATCCAGAAAAGGAACCTGCTCCCTGTCTGCCAGCTGGCGCATCGCTTCGATATATTCGCCGTGGGTATTCTTGATTTGCCCCTGCTCGTCAAAAAATCTTCTATGCATCGGAGCAACCAGCACCGGATGCGCTCCGCGTTCCCGAGCACCGTCGATGTAACGTTTCAGGTACTGCTGATAAGTAGTATAAGGCTGCGTACCTCCGTCATTGTCCTTCTCATCGTTATGGGCAAACTGAACCAGGATAAAATCGGAGGGGCGTACTCTTCTCCACAGCTTGGTCAGCCTGCTTTCATCGATAAAGCTCTTCGAGCTTCTGCCCGAACGGGCATGGTTGGAAACCGCCAGCCCTGCCGTTAGAAATTTACTTATCATTTGCCCCCAGCCCGTGTATGGGTACTGGCCGGAAGCTTGATCCGTCACCGTGGAATCTCCCGCAAGAAACAGCGTGGGCACATCGGGAGAACGTTCAACCTCGATCTTCCGAACTCCCGGGGCGGCACCGGCAAAAGCAAGCTTCAGCTGCCCGTCTTCCACATGTACCGCGAACGTCTCGCGGATTGTCTCCCCCCGCGCCGTTTGGAGCGAATCCAGCATAAGGTGCCCCTGACCTGCCTTAATCGTTGTAGCTGACGGGGCATCCGGCCTGCCGACCGTTACGGTCACCTTGTAGTTGCCGTATGGCACATCGACCAGAAAAGTGGGAACATGCGGTATAAAATATTCTCCCGGCCAGGAATCCCGCATGTCCTCATTTCGCGAAGGCTCGGGAGATTGGGCATAGCCGTATCCCCGCACCATATCATAAGCATCCCGGGACTCGATTCGGATCACGCCGGCTCCGGCCTCTTCGGGAGCAAATGCAAATTGGGCGCTCCATTTCATAGCACAACCAACCCTTTCATTGAATACATTTCTAATTCTTTCTTGGAGCTATTATAAAGACTGCTTAGGCAGCGTTTCAAATTCAGGCACATCAACCAAGTACAAATTGCCATAGCCGGACATATCGCTGGTAAAGAGCAGCTGCTTCCCGTCCGGGCTGAACCGCGGGTGCACGTGAATCTTTTGCGACTGGAAGCTCCCCCTGTGCCTGCACAAAATCCTGGGGCCTTCCAAACGGTCACCCGTCTTTTTCCACAAACAGATGGTGTCCTGAAGCTGCTCCCCGTGATATGCGCTGGTCTGCTGCCCATCCCCTGCGATCAGGCTGGAATCATTCGAATGGACATGCATGTTCTGGAACGGAAACGCAAACTCCTCTCCCTCCGTATTATCATATCGGACGGAGCCGATAAATTTGCCGTCTTTGTTCGACAGCGATTCCGTATAGCCATGATAGCCGATTCTTATGCCATCCGTATGCCAATACTCATGCCCGACAAACACATTGTCGGCCGACGCTCTGATCTTCCAGCGGTCTCCGGTTTCGATATTCAGGCACCAGATCCGGTGATCCACCAAGTCCCACGGCCCTTCATGACAAAAGCTGAGCAAATGCGGCTGCGTCGGCGACGCGTTCACATGTCCGATCCATACGTTATCCTCGTGGAGCACCTTGGCCTCTCCGCTCTCTGCGGGAATAAGCACAATCTGGCAATGCGGCTTGGCCCTGGCCGTTTCCTCGAAGCCGATATAACCGGCTCCGAGCGACGCCTGTATCCGGTCGGACAGATCCTCCTTGATACCGGTACAGAGCCACATCCCATCGGCGGTGCAGCTGATATTTCCCAGGCTATAACGTGCCGGTGTCTCGTAAATGAATTGTTCCTCCAGCGTCTCAAGATTCAGAGCGACGATATGATTATCCCGTCCGAAGTAGGCTGCCTTTCTCTTAGGATTGACATATGTCCCTTGAATTGCTGCTCGCGCATCCTTATACGCTGTCAGCTGGGTAATTTCACCGGTGGTAAGATCCAGGCTGTACAAGTTCGTCGCATTCTCTCTGTCCGAGCCAAACAACAGCTTCCTGCCGCCTTCATACCAGCCGTCATTCGTGAAATACAGATGAAAGCTATGCGACAACACATCCGTCAATTGACGCATAGGTATGCCTGTGATGAGGTCCTTTGTCATTTTCCACTCTGCCAGCCATACGCTTCCCTTGCCGAAACGATTCATGCTGCCATTCACCTGACCTTTGTTTGATGTAATCATTCCAACCTTACTCGTCCTTGTTCTTTCCCGCTATAATAAGATCTTGCCGCCGTTCGCTCACGGGCTTGAACATTTTTATCTGGTTTGCACAATGTTGCCGGCCTCTTTCAAGCAACGCCCGCTCTTGTGATATAATTGGATAAAATTGGGCCGAGGATTAGTAGAGGAGACGTGGGAGATGAGGAAGCTCGATCAGCACAAGTATTCCGGTTCGTTAGAAACGGACCTTGTCATTGCGGCTGCCGGGGGAGATGCCCAGGCTTTCGCCGAGTTAGTACGATCGTATACAAACGCCGTATGCGCCATTGCTTTTGATATCCTGCGGGACTACTTTCTTGCCCAAGATATCGCGCAGGAATGCTTCGTGAAAGCGTTCCGTTCCCTGCACAGCCTCCGGCAGCCTGAACGATTCGGAAGCTGGCTGTATTCCATCGCTCTTCATCTATCCATCGATTATAAGCGGTTACAGACCCGCAAATCCCTTCTGCATAAGGAGCTCGGGCAACTAGCGCTCAGGGAAAACGAACGACAAGCGGAGGATATAATATTCCGGCAAGAAATGCGTCTTGATGTCAAGCAAGCGCTCCAGCAGCTTGATGAAACGAATCGTACCATCCTGCTGTCCTTTTATGTCAGCGAGATGACGATGCCCGAAATCGCCCGCATGCTACATATGTCTGTCGCAGCAGTAGAAAGCCGAATAAGGCGAAGCCGCAAGCTGCTGAAGGAGCAGCACCTGTCCGCTTGGGCCGGTCATTTCCGAAAACGCGAAGCTTCCGACGAGCTGCTGGTCCCCGTCATGGAACGGATTGTCAAACAAGCAGGCCAATTCTATATCCCCGTGTCGGATAGACGCCAATCGACCGAATGGTTCGTCCGTGTCCTGGGCCTCTCGCTCGACCATAACGGACACATCCTGCTGCCGTCGGGTCATTGCTTGTTTTTGATCGAAGTGCGCGAGGATGTGATTCGGGAGCACGCTTCGTCAAGGCAGCCGGCCGTAGTCTTCCTGATTGAGAACGAAGATCAATTTTGCCGGACATTGGAGGAGCAGGGAGTTCGAACGGTGCGGGAGGAGGCCCCGGGAATAGGGCAAATGCGCGTCTTTTTCTTTGATCCGGACGGTAATCGTTACGGCGCTTTTACGGCGTTCTAATTTTTTTTGAATGGCGTGACGGTTTTTTGCGGATGAAATCGTCTATATGCTGAAACCAATTAAGGAGGTAATGAAGATGCAACAACCATTCACGGATGTTGAACAAAAGACTAACGCCACAAAGACGCCGCTTGTTAAGGGGGTGTTGTGCAGTTACTTGCCGGTAGCGAGCCTTGCCCGGTCGAGAGCGTGGTACATGCAGGTGCTTGGCTTGAAGGCCTTTGACCGGAATGACAGCATCCTGATCATGGGCAGCGGACAATGGATTTTCCTCATCGAATCCAAGGATAGATCCAATGCCAACTTTACGACGGACAGCTGGGAAGGGAAAGACTTTGAAATGTTTTCCCTTACGTTCGAAACCGACAATATCGTTGCACTTCATCAGTCGCTTGAAGAGCATGGCGCAGAGGTCGAACCGATCACGGACAACGGCTCGTGCGGACTGCAATTCCGCTTTAGAGATCCGGACGGTAACCGTTTCAACGTTTGGCAGAATTGAAATAAGCAGCATAAGGCTGCCGTTTAATTACCGGCGGCAGCCTTATGCTGCGGAGATGAGTGCTTTGTTTTGTTATCGACTTCCGCTATTCGACTGCGTCCCTGTAGTCTTACCGGCGGGAGATCCGCCCGTGCTCTTACTGGCTGACTGCGGTTTGGTCTCCGGAAGCGGCGGTCCTATAAGGGGCTCAAGCACAACTACCTTCCGAATCGTTTCGCTGACACCGCCGTACTTGTTTTGCGCCTTGAGGGTAAACACATTCTCCCCCTCGCGGAGCTTCACCTCGCTGCTGACCTGCCCTTGCCCGATCATTTCCCCTTCGAAATAAATGCTGGGCTTTCGATCCAGCGCATCGGTCGCTTGAATTTGGAGCGTTACCGATTCGGCATACGTCCGGTCCGGCACGCCGGTCACCTGCAGCTGAGGCACCGGGCTTATCAATAACGCTGCCACAGGCTTCCAGCCTGTTAGACCGGCAATCAAGAGAATCAACCCCAGCAGGATGGCCAGCGGTTTTCTTCGCGCCATAACAAGCTGCTGCCATTTCGGCGCTTGGCGCCGTTTAATCTCTTGGAACAACGCCCTGTAGGCCGAATGAGACACGGCCAAGAACCGCCGGGAAACCTCCTTCTGGCGCAGTCCGCGATGATCATAACGATCAAAATACCGGTGCAGCGCCGCACGATAATGCGGCTCTATCTCTTCGCCTGCACCTGTGAACCTTGGATCGGTAATACTCCATTCAATGAAATCATAAACGGAATCTTTGCCGCCTTGTGCCGCCATATACGCAAGGAGTCGATCGAAGTCATACTTCCCCCGGCCTGTCTGCCCTTTCTCTTGGCCGACATAAAAAGCAAAGGTGACAGCTCGGAAGGCCTCGACGGGAATTTTACCCGTCCACGCTCGACGCAAAAACTCTTGGGCGCGCTCAAGCTCCAGCGGCCCGAGCTGAAGCAAAAGCTCCTCCGCCTGCTCCTCTTCTCCCCTTTTCAAGGTAAGGATGTAATAAATCGAAGCCCATAAATCAAAGGTTAACCGCTGCCCCTTCGGCATATACGACAGAAGCCTCGGGTCCGGGCGATTCAGCATAAAGCCCATACGAAGCAGGTCCTCGGCCTCAAGCTCCCCTAAGGATAAGCCTTCAAGCAATTGAAGCTGCAGCTCAAGCAGCATCAGCTCACTATACTCTTCATAGCGCTGCAGCCCTTCCACGGCAGGCAGCTTTTCGAAAAAAGAAAATAAGCCGGAAGCCGTCTCTATCGCCCGTTTCCCCGAATCTTTCGTTACAAGACGCCGCAGCGCCGCTTGCGTCTGCCCGGCAAAGAAGGATACCGGAAGCATATCCGCATGAGAGGCCCAGAACGAGAGCTCGGTCATAAGCCCCCGGCTGCCCTCCGCATTCTGCAGGGCAACCGAAACACAGTCCTCGGCCGCTGCTGCCGACTGGGAATAAAGCTCTTGGAAGAAGGTGCGGAAGGAGACCGGCTGCCGCCGCAAGGTTTCCAGCAGCTCGCGGCCGGCATTTGTACCGCCTGCCGTCACGGCACGCACAACGAAGAGGGAGAGGGCACGCCGCAGCAGCACCTGCTCTCCCGGAGCGGCGTCCGCTTCGCAGGCAAACATGGCGTCGGCGAGAGCGGCGTCGGCCGTCCGCCCTACATGCCCCGTTTCTATACGAAGGAGCTGAACAAGAAGCTCATGCAGCTTCTCCTTGCCCCCTGCTTCCTTTCCTTGCTGCAAGTACTTCTTGAGAGCCTTCCACACTCCGGTCCGATCCGCATCGTACAGACTCGCTTCCCCTTGTCCGATTTCAAACAGACGGCATAACTCTTCATAAGCCGAAACGGAATACGGCAAGCTTTCCTCCAAACCCTCCAGTGCCTGCTCACAATAATCGAACAGCTCCCGCAGATGTTCTGGCGAATGGCGCCGATGCCATATCGCCTCCAGGAGCATCGGTGCCGCCGCCTTCGAATCTGCGCCTTTAACTTGACCGCCCCGGGCTGCGGAGAAGTCGAACAGCACGTCCCGTTCCAGCTGACTGCCGGCCTGTCGTAGGGCTTCCTTATCCAAGAAGGTCACGTGAATATGCTGCTTGGCCTCCGCTTCCCCGGAGAAGGTGACTACGCCGAGCTTCCGTCGGTAGGCATAAGGCAAGCAGTCGTACACCAGCTTCATAAGCTCGCGCGCGTCCCGCTCAGCCTGAACGGCTTCCTCACTCAAAACAATATATACTTTGCGGCGGTTCGTGACGGATGCCATAACGGACAAAAGCAGCTGCCCGAACAGCTGTCGGTCCAAGCCTAACCGCACCAGCAGCCGGTCCGGCTCGTCTTCCGGCCGGGATTCTGCGGCCAGCAGCCTCTTATCGTCGTTCTCCAGCTCCGGCAGACTCTTGCCTTGCGAGTCATCGTAGCTCTCAGAGAAGCTCTTCAGCCGAAAGATTCTATCGCTGCTTCGAAGCCATTCCTCCCGCAGCGCGGAAGGGACGACATATTGTTGAGTAAAGAACGCGCTGCGCTGTCCCGTGAAATCCGCTTCTACAAAAACCGTCTGCCCGATTACCAAATCTCCATGATCCGTCGGATACACAACTAGCGACGGCGGGTAGCACGTTTGCTCCGCATTTGTAGCCTGTGAGGAAGCCGGTGCAGGCGTCGTTCGCGGAGCCTTGTAGTAGCAATAAGGATGCAGGACGGATTTAATAAAGGCGCTGTCCAAGCCCGGCGATACCGCAACCGTATCAAAGCCCTCGTTGCTGCGAAACAACCCTTCGCGGCATCGGGTATAGTAATGCTGCTGAATTCGCAATGCTTGTGCCATCACCGGCGATCTCCCCTGTCGATATATTCGAGCTGGTGAAGCAGCCATAGGAAGGGCTCATCCACTCGGATCGGGCTGATGACACCCTGAACCTGCCGGTTCACGGGATTGGAGCCTAAGGCTGACACGGCAAAATAGGCCGTATTGCGGAAATACACATCGACCGCATCTTTGAACGGCCGGTCCACCTTTTCGATGAACCTGCCGATTTCCCCGTTAATATTTTCAAATTCCGTACGGTCTAAGGCTCCACGGTGTCTTACATCGCGGAATACATTGCTGTTAGGCTGAATATAATCGCCGTCTTCCTCCTGCAGATGAAGCAGCATATCGCTTTTGGTCAGCACAATCGCCGTCGGGATGTCGGTCTTGCCGCTTCGCTGATGTGAAATGAAATTTTCGTAAAGAGAAATAACTACCTCTCTAGGTTCGTCGTAGCGGGCGGCAAACTCTCCTTCCTCTCCGAGGTTCAGCCGGATCTTATCGCGAATGGTGCGAACCTGCAGCGGGTCCACCAGGAACAAGATGCCTGACGAGTTTTGAATATGCGCGGCATAAATGTCCAGATAGTCGCGCTCCACCATCCCCTCGCCTGCCACATCGAAGAATACAAGCAGCAGCGGAGCCTTAGCCTCATCCTTGAACACGAATTGAAAAATAAACGGCTCCTGCTGCTCGTTGGGGTTCGTCGATTGCAGCATACTTCCGCGCTCGAAGATCGGCTCATGATATTGCTGGCGAAACTTCCGGGAGATGTCCGCGCTGAGCGGCATGCAGGCCGCATCGAAATGGGCCGCCGTCTCGGTTTGAAGCGTATGAATGAGCGAGGTCATATAAACGGATTTACCGACCTGGGAGGCTCCGACAATCGAGATGATATTGCTCGGCACCTGCCCCGCCGTAATCGGCAGCTCATTGTGGCACTTAGGGCATAACCGCTTCCGTGTTGAGACGCCATAGCGGTCCGTGACGCCCACCAGCACCTCGCCGGAATACATCCGATGCTCCTCGGGAATCAGCTCAGGATCGATTACGGCTTCCATATCGGGCTGAGCGAGCCGGAATTTACGGCGCCATTCATTCAACCTCATATCCTCCTGCAGGGCGAATTCATCGTCATGCTCCTTCACGTGTGCCGCCCGGAATACGACCGCAGACGGCTCGTATTTGGCAAAGCAATACGGACATACAATGCTATAGAACGGAGGCCTTTCCTTTGCCTGCGGTTGTTTGTCGAAGAACTGTTTCAAAAAGCCCAGCATGGCTGCTTCCCTCCTCCTGATTACTCCGGTACGATTTCGTAAAGATCTCCATACAGCTTACCATCGGTCAAAAAGATCCGGATCCGGTCCTCCCGACCGATCTGGATCTCAGGCAGCTCCGTGACCCCTGCCGATAAATCCCGGTGGAGAGGATACCGCGTCCCGTCCCCGGGATGCAGCGGAACCCCGCCTGATTTTTTGACATAACATAAGGCTTCCTTCGGCACGGGTATTTCGCAGGTTAAGCGCAGCTTCGCCGAACGATGCTTACCGAACCATCCCCAGCCGTAACGGATCGAATAGCGAAGCTTCGCCCGCCCTCCATTGAAACGGGCTACATGCTCGCTGTCCGACTGCCGATGCGCCTTCAGCTGCCCCTCCTTCATCACGCACGGATATATTCTGAACACGCGAACGCCAAGAAAATCGGCAGGCACCCGGTACCCTCCGCGGGCCTTGTATTCCTCCCGGGTGTACACCTTCCACCTGCTTTCGTTCTCCTGCTCTAAGGCCAACTCGTCTCCGGCGGCAAAGCTGCATATTTTGACATACTGGATGTCGGAGGGCCAGTGCCAAGTCAAAACGCACTCTCCTTCCGACAGACGGCAAGCAGCCTTCGTAATCCGCTGGCCGTCTCCGGGTGAATCCCCCTGCATAGCTTTCCCTCCCCAGTCCATTAACGGAACCGACTGCCGGCACGGTCTATGGACGTATTCGCGCTCTTCGAAGGGGCAGGCGGGTGACCGCTTCGCTTGAACGGTCGCATGCCTGCGCCCCCGTCGTTCTCCTTCACTCCGTAAAGGAAGGTGGAGGCGGATAGTCCTACGGCCAGAAGCAGATCCGCGCCGGCACGGACTAGAACAGGACTGCCGTGCGGAAGCGAAAGCTCCAGCAGAAGGCCGGCCAGCAGGCCAGCGACGGCTCCGCCGATCAGGAAGCTTCGAGCGAGATGGCGATGATCGAATACGATGCCGAGCGATAGTCCCATGAGTCCCCCCAGCAAGAGCAGACCGGCCACGCGGGCTGCGGCCCGGTACAAGCTGTCCGCCTCGCCGCCTCCCCTCGCCTCCATAAGATGCCATTGCTGCTCTGAGGAGTAGATGCTACCGAACGCCTCCGGCACAAGCGCCGCTTGATCCGCATGGCGAAATGACCCGCCGGTCGCTTCCGCCAGCTGCTGCAGCAGGCGCTTTCCTTCCTCATTGCCTGCAGCGGCCAGACCGACGGTATGAATGGTCAGGCCTGCGGTCGTGTAAGGGGCCGTTACGGCCGGAACATCCGTCGGACTGTATCCGTCCGAAAGAAGAATGACGGCTCCGCGTCTCTTCACCGTACCGCTCTCGATCATATGCAGAGCCGCCTGCTGCAGCGCGCCCGCAATATCCGTCTGTCCAGCGGGAGCCGCCGCCTGCTCCAGGCGGGTGACTATATCCCGTCTCACGGAAGGGTCCTTTACAGCAGCAAGCGGCTGCAGCCACGACACCTTCTCGTTAAACAGAGCAATGGCGATTCGTTTATCGGCCGCTATACTCTCCACTAGCGACGCTGCCGCCTTCCGGCTTTCCATTTGCGGGTCGGTTTCCTTCATACTTTCCGACATATCGAGCAGCACCACGTAATCCTGCGGTTCGGCGCTTCGTCGCAGATCAAACCCGTAAGCCCACTGCATAAGCGTCCCGGATGCCAGCAGCAGGGCGAAGGAGGCGGGCACCAGCCATTTCCATCCGTCCCCCGCATACCGCAATCGCCAGTTCGCCCCGTTCAGCCGGGGGGCTATCGTTTCGGCCAGCAGGCCGCCCAGAACAATAAAGAAAGCAAGGGTGCCAAAGTATAAGCCCATGAGCAGTGCATCCCCGAGTGTGCCCGATAGCTGCATAAGCATCCATTCTCCTGCAGCCCAGCCGGCTATAGCGCCTGCCCCGCTAAGGATGATAAACAGTCCATTTATTTTACGCCGCATCATCCGTCCTTTTCTCCACCCTCCGTCTGAACATTCAGCCCAAGTCCAAGCATTGTCTCCCAATCAAATCTGTGCAGCTTGTAGTCGTTCTTTACATACTGCTCGTACAGCGGCTCTCCGCTGCGGTATACCATAAGATCCTCGGTGCGGAAGCCTCCCATAATTTTCAGCTTCTCCACTCCCGGCCTTTGCCCGTCATGGATGCAGCCGAGCTTCCCCTGCGTCCGTTCCGCCGAAGAAAGCGCGTAGCGGATCAGCTCACTATCGGCATCGCCGAACAAGTAGCTTTCCTCATAACGGTGCTTTTGGGTAAAACGGTATACGTCGGCACGAACAGCTGCTTCTTGCTCCAGATGGCTGCACAAATCCTCATACAGCTCTTCCTTAGTAAGCACCTGCCGATTTTCATAGCTGATATTGACGTTGGCCCGCTCCAGCAGCTCTCGCTCGAACGGCTGGCGAAACAAGGAATGGGCAAACCAATCCTGCTCGGCCATCTGCATCAGCCTCTTAAGGTAAGCATCATTACCGGCATCGAGATACGCAGTAACATGGCCCATCCGCCGTTCGTCCAGCTCAAACCGCTTCCCCCATCGCGTCTCCAGCTCAGAGCCGATGAGCTCTACGGCATGGCCGTAATATTCCTGTACATTCCTGCCGATACCGTCTCCGGCCTGCGAAGCATGCAAACGGCATGCCTCCTCCAGCTGGAGCTCTATATTCCCAAGCCGTTCCACATAACTCCCGAGCAGCTGATGCTGCTCCTCCAGCATCCGCTCACACCGTACCAGAAGCTCCCGCTTCAGCTTAAGCTTCAGCAGCTCAAGCCTAAGACGATACACCCGCTGCAGCAGCGCATCGACCAAAGCCTTCAAGGACGCCCTGCCCCCAAACCAGCGAAGCATCCCCTTGCGATAAGGTGCCAGCTCCGTCAGGCTCTCCTCATAGGCCGCTTCCAGCTCGGCCCGGCCGGAAGCCAGTCGATGCTCGAGCTCCTTCCGCCACTCGCTTACAGCATAAGCGATCCCCTGCCGGTCGTCCGCAGAGGTCCAGCGGTAGGCTGCCCACAGTCCGAAGCGCGGATTGGCAACCACATTCTCTCCTATTCGCCGCCTCAGGCGTTCTGCGAAGCTATCCGCCGCCAGCTCCTCGCGAAGCCGTTCGGCGAGTCGTTCGAAGAAATCGCGGGCATGTGTGCCGAACCACGCCGTTTCGGCCTGCCTCAGCGTGGCGCGACCCAGCCCTTGTTCCGAAAGCGGCTCATACAGCAGCCCCCGCATCTCCTCCACCGGATCGGGGAACCGCTGCAGCAGCGCATCCACAACTTCCCGGGCATGATCGGCCTCCAGCCCCGCCGCCGCCAAGGCTTCACGCTGCCCTGCGGGCTCATGTTCCTTCAACACCTGCACAAGTCTACGGTGCAGCTTCAACAGTACAGCGGAGACGATGGATTGGTCCGGCCGGGCAACCTTCGCGAGCCCCGCTGTTGCCAGCTGCGGCTGAGAGGCACCGGGCGACATCAGATTCCGGAGTAATAGCTGATGATTATACTGGCTGTAAGACGGCTGAGCCTCTTCCGGCTGCCGGCAGCGAAGGAAGCTTAACCGGCTGATGATCTCACTGCAGACAGCCGCATTGTCCCGAGCGAACAGTCCACGTTCATCCTTGTCACCTAGAAGATAGACGGTCTCAAAGAGAGGTGACGCCGCATGCTCCGCTTGAAGCTTGATGCCGTCGGCCGTAACCAGAAGCGGCGCCTCGAAGCGGAAGGTGCGGCTCTGCATGAGCTCAAGCTCCTTCAGAAAGCTGACGGTCAAAGCCGCATCGTAAGCATAATCTTCCCGAGTCTGCTTCTCCCGCATCAGTACGAACAAGTCGGCGGATACGGACCGGAAGCTTCCCGCAAGAACGGTTCGGGCCAATACGGTGATCTCGGGCAGCAAACAGCTATACGGATCATCGGCGCTTACCACCACGGCCAGATGCACCTGCTGCAGGGAACCGTACAGCCTGCCCTTATCCCCAATGGCTCCCGTAAGCTGACGTAGAACGACATTCAGCTGCCGGAGCCTCGTCTCCTGCTCATATAGCGACCTTGGCAGCTCGGCACGGGTGCTGCGCTTACCCTCGCCCGATTGCGGCAGCGGATACTGCCAATGCAGTACATGCTCGGCCGGTTTGCCACCGGCTTCCGGCTCAGTGGTACTTACAAATAAATAGCTTACCCCTTCGGGATGCGTCCATTGTGTCCGTTGGTGCTCGTACAGATGCTCAAGCGCCGACCCGGACCGATCTCCGAGAATCAGGAAGACAAGGGGCTTTTGAAGCATGCGCCTCCCGCTATCTCCCGATTCCCTTTGCTTCCACAGCTCTTTATCCTCCGCCGCCCAGGCAGCAAGGCGATCCTCCATGAACGCTACTCCTCCTTCCTCCCGGACACATAGGCCCGGTTTCGATTTATTTCAAGCTTCGTACCATCTCGCTTACTTTGCCGGCCATATCCTTGTAAAAGCGGTACATCTCTTCGCCGTCCGCATAATCGCCGCGATCATAGTCCAATACCGCTTTGGCTTCGCTGTACACCTCGGACATTTCCTGCAGCTTCTGTTCGAGGCCGGCGATATCCTCGGACGCTGTCATACTGCGGCTTCGCTCCGAGCTTTTGCGCTGCAGCTGGGCCTTCTGCTTCGGGTCGAGCCCGCGCAGCTTGCCGTACAGCTGAAAATCCAAAAACCTGCCAGCCTGCATGACATTGGCAAGGGGCTCCCAAGGATCCTCCTCCGGCGAGTGATCGTATACGTAAAGAGCACCTCTGCGGACGATGGTTCCGGTATATTGAGCTTCGATATATTGCTTCATGAGCCGCTCCTCGTCCAAGTGCGCTCCCAGCACCTGATCGAGCCGTTCGACCTGCCGACGCAGCAGCTCGTATTTCTCCAGTTCCTCCCGTACAAGCTGAAGAAGCTCAGGCGATCGAATCAAGTTCTCCTTGGCCATCTCTTCATTAATGCTGCCGAAAATATCCCTTACCTTCTCCGAAGGAAGACCCTGCTCCAGCAGCCCGCGCAGTTCACCTGCACAACGCTTGACCTCGCTTAGGTTCGGACGAGCCTCGTGCAGCTGCATCGCGTAAGCCGACAGCTTCCGTTCCAGATCAAGCGATCCTGTCACGACGCATTCGTAGCGGTGGATCGTTCCGCTATCGACCGATTTTTCCCGAATGATTCCTTGCTCAAGAGCCTTATCGAATATAACGCGAACCTCCGCATTATAGCCGCGTATTCTGCCGTTCACGTAGGTGTCGCCCCAGGACCGCTCCGGGATCGGCGAAGGCAAATACGTCCAATTGACCTTCTCCGTCTGAACCAGATGCCGTCCGATGCCCTCCGGCTCGAGGATCGAGCGCTCGTAGCTTTCTTCATACACCTTCAGAGGTGTGTACAAGAACAACGGTACGCCGTTCTGCGTGTTAAGCCAGAAAATACGGTTGCGAACCTCGCTTTCCTTAATGGTAAAACGGGAGTTGGCAATCGCATTGTCCTGGAAGTTGCGAATGCCCTTGAATATATTCGGCGCCTTCACCGGCACCGACACGAAGCCCCAAGACGGAAAGTTAAAATGCCCCGAAGAATTGGTCAAATGAAACACCGGCTTGGCTTCTTCATACAGCCTGCCCGCGATTTTCTGCTCGACAAGCTTCTCCAGCGAATCCTCGTGACCGTATTGGATCACCAAATATTCCTCCATCGATTTGGTGATCAGTTCACCGAAATGCTCCGTCAAAAATTCGGAGATGGAACCGACAACGTCGACCTCCTGCTCCTTCACCCACTGGTTCGCCTTCTCCAGAAGCGCCCGGGTGAAATCCCGAATCAGCTCCTGCGCATTGCGGTCCTCCGTCATTCGGCCGATCATGGAAGCCATGTCCGGTACGCTGACGACATTCCAGTAGTATGTTTTGTTCCCCTTATGGTCGATCTGCTCTTCGCCGTTCATCAGAATCTGCCCGTTCTTCTCGAAGATCCGGTTCAGCTCGTTCAGCAGCTCCGTGAATACTTGGTAGATTCTCGTGTTGTCCTGGTTGATCAAGGTATACAGATCCTCATAGAATTCGATCATCTGCTCCATGCGCTCCCGGTCGCTGTGAAGCAAATATTCTTGAATTTTCGCCTCGATATAAGCATCCTTCTTGCGATCCTTGGAAATAAACGCGCTCTTCGCCTCGCTCAGCTTATCCAGTGCGCTTTCCTGCGCCGCATGAAGATCCCGGGGGATCCTCAGCAAATTCTCCTTAATCGCTTCGATATACGAAGAGATCAGCTTCAGCAGACAGAAGCCCTTGTCCTGCAAAATCATCCTGGAAGCATAGAACGGCCCCTGCTCCGGATGCAGGAACACCCGTGTGATCTGCTCGGCAAACCGCTCCTTGATCTCTCCGGGCAGCTGCTTACGGCACTTGATGTACTCCTCGCGCGCTTTCGATAAATAGCTTTGCTCCAGCTCCGTATCCAGATCGACCACCTGCTGCTTCACCACGTTCGTGTAGCTGAGCCGCTCGCTGTTCTTGTAGCCCGGCAGCGGTTCGGGGACACGCTTGTCAAATTCGCGATGCAGCGAATCGGGATCGATTGCCAGCTTATGAGCCAGCTTCTCGACGTCCTCCTGCTTCGGTCCGGCCTGGAACATCGTCTCCATGCGCTGAAACACTTTATAGGCAAGGTAGGTGGTCATTTCCTCAATCGGCAGCACCGCCGAGGAAGCGCCCAGAATGTTGTATTGATAATTCGCCGCATAAGCCTTCGGCATTTGGTTGATGTTGGTGCGAATGTTGCTGATATAGTCGTGAATGGCAAACTCCTCGCCGGATTGCTTTTGCTCGCTGGCCATGAAATTCGTAATATTCTCGGCCGTCACGTTCATGCAGTAATCGTAGGCGTTTTCCAGCAGCTTCCCCTCCAGGTTCGTTGCCGAAATCAAATGAGCCAAATTAAACGGCGGCATCGGGGACTGCACGTTCAGGATGCTGCCGTACTGCTGCTTGAACCGCTCTCCGCGTTCATCCACGTTCATCCAATAGTCGAGCTCCTTCAGCGCCGCATACCCGTTCTTCTTGATGTATTCCCGGGAATGCTCCGTCAGGCTCTTGTTCGCCAAATTCACGTCGGGTGTGAACAGGTAGCCGAGAATGCTCACTTTATCGACTCCGGCCGACCCATAGTCTCGCTCCAGAATGCCTCGGACGATATAAGAAATGTCCAGGAAGCAGCCGCTGCCGGTGCCGCCGGACAGGCCGGTAAGCAGGAAAACCATCAGCTTCTTATTGGTGCCGACCATCAAGGACTTGACTTTGCGTTCGATCGTCTGCACGACCTGTACAATTTTCGTAAATAGCAGCAGGCGGCCCGCCTGACGGACGCCGGAGGCCCCATTGATGCCGTCCGTAATCGTCAACTCGGGGGAGAGCCATTCCTTGATATATGGCTCAATCAGACTGCGGTTCTGCAGCACGCTCCCGATTTCGGCGTTGGCCAGCAGAACGAATTCCGTCATCGGATCGAGACCGATCCCTTTGTAACGCTTGCCCCGGTCATGCTCATTCGTCTCAAAAGCCAGAAACTCAATATTGGCGGGTTTCTCCCGCTTCTTCTTCGTATAAGGATCCTCCGGCAGCTTGAATCTTCGATTCACCTGATATTTCAACCTCAGCAGCGCATCGATGCCGGTGCCTCCCAGTCCGATCACGAGCATCGGATTGTCGATGGTATCTACGCGGATTTTTTCACTGACAATGCCACCGCCAAGCGATACGTCCAGCTGTTGAATATGTTCTCTTACGACTGCTTTCATATAGTAACCTCCCGTGGGCTGCATAAGTGTTTTACAATGTGTCGCTTTATTTCATGTATTCGAGGACAACGGAACGGTGGACCCCGCTTAATGCGATGCGAACCCGGTCTCCGGCACGAAGCTCCTTGCCTGATGCCGCATCCAGCACCCTGCCGCCCTTCTCAATCACACAGGCTGTCATATTACTGAGAAGCAGACAATCCCCCGGACCCGGGCGCAGGATGATACCCTTCGTCTCCGCCAATTCCGGAGCGAGCTGCAGCAGCTGGTGCAGCGTAACCTTGCCCTTGAAGGCATTCAGCTTCCGGTATTGCGGCGTGGTTCGTTCCCCCGTGTCCTCGTCCTTCACTTCAATCACGATTTGCCCCACGAACCCTTTGTTTGCCTTGCGCCATATAGCCATAACGTACAAGCCGGCTGCGGCCAGCAGAACGATACCTACAGCGATCCATATCCAGCGGGCTCCATTCGCCGCCTCGCCGGAGGGAACAGGGGATGCCTGGGAGCCGCCTGACGCCGTAAGCTTGACGGGTGCCGATTCCCTTGTATATCCCGCGTCTTCGGCTCTGACTTTCACTTCATATTCATGGGCCTGCGGCAGCTTGTAACTGCCCTTCAGTTCCTGAGAGCCGGGGGTTAAAGGAAGCTCCTCGGACTGTCCGGTCTGCAGGTCCGTTACGATAAGGGTGGCCTTCAAACGCTTATACAGCTCCGGATCGTTCGCCTTCTGTCCGCCCGACTCCAAGTAAGCCGTAACCGGAACCTCATCTCCGATGCGCCAGGCTTTGTTTGGCAAAGGCCCCATCGTCAGCTTCAAATCGTAGTTATAGACGAGCGATATCTTAATTTGGTCCTTCGGTGCGCCTTTGACCTGCAGACGCCACATCCCCTGCTCCGGCTGTACGAGCTTGACCATCGAATAGGCCTTGGATACCGAGTGCACCACGCGGTTCGACGGAATGGCGACAGCTTGACCCTTCGGGTCCAGGAGCTTGACCTCTACCGGCGACCCGGACATGATCGAGACATTCGCCTCCTTCACGCTTGCATTCGGAATCTCAATCGGCACCTCCTGGTACCCTCCGCTGCCGACCAGCTCTTGAAGAGGCACCACCTTCAGCTTCAAGTGACGCGCGTAAATTTCGCTCAGAATGCCCGGAAGCTCGCTTGCCGAGCTGGTCACGAACGTCTTCGCCCCGGTTTCGGACGAGATCCGCTCCAGCACCGCCTGATTCAGCTGGCCGTCGGCATTCAGTCCGATCGTATAGATCGGAATGCCCTTGGTCTTCGCCCGGCCGACCGCCTCTGCAAGCAGCCGATCCGAGTCGCTCTGCGATCTGCCCGGGGGCAGCGAGTTGTTGCCGTCCGTCAGGAGAACGATCACCGGAGTATGGGACGGATCGGCCCCATTCTCCAACACCTTCAAGGCTTCATCGACGCCGACGGCAAGGTCGGTGTAGGGTCCTCTATCCAATTGGTCCATAAAAGCTTTCAAGCTCGTTTTCTCGGCCGGACCCTTCATTTGAAGCAGCGCCTTCTCGCGCATGATTCGATCTGTATAAGCGACAATGCCGATTTTGTCCCCCTCTACCGACGCCATATCGACGAACAGCTTCACCGCCTCGTAGCTCACCTTATTGCCGTCGCTCTCGTTCATAGAGGTGCTCACATCAACGGAAAGCACTGCATCCATGCGTACATTGCCGTTCGGATCCGACGCACTGACTCCGGCAGCAGCAAATAACAGTAAGGCAAGAAGAAGTGATAGTAGGGTAACCATCGATTTATTGATTACGTGCATAGGCCTTTTCCTCCAAGCAAGCGCCGTTTCACCATTTTGTGGCGCATCTGTAGTATTTTGACGAATCTGGATGTAAAATGGTTTCAACATCGCTTGTATTTGTTTATATTACCTGGTACTAATTAAGAAAAACTTTCTCAAATCTTACGTTTTTCTTAAGATGCTCACAACGACCCAAGGAGGATGTTATGCTAACCCTGATCGTTCTAATCTCTGCCGTATGCTTTGCAGGGGTACGGTGGCTCACCTTCGTCTATTATAAAAAACACGACATGACGCTCGAGCAAATCGATCAACAATTGGCAGGGCGTTTCCAGGAGGGATCCCATGAGTCCCAAGATACCCGTACGACTCCCTAAGCTCATACGAACCGCCTATTTGTTTCACCGGCTGCGGCAATGCCATCGGTGCGGCACCTACAGCAGCTTGAATCCTTCGGCTTGTCCCGGCTGCGGCGGAGAGACGTGGCAGCCGGTAACCGAAATCGCCAAGGTGATAGAACGCAAGCGCGCACAAACGGATGTGCTGATCCTGGGCACCATCGTCACCGCCGCCTACATTGCCTCCCGAAGCTTTATGGAGATGGCGGCCGCCTTACTCGTCGGCGTCGTGCTGCTTATTGTGCATGCCTTGATTCGCCGTCATTATGCCCCTTATCTACTTAGACGAACGATTCGACGCTCACTCCTGCAAAATTACGAAAAAATTCGACAAGGCCTGTTGAACGATATCGAACAGGCGGAATCCGACCTCGCTCAAGACAACTATCCTGCGGCGTATGAAAAATTTCGCGAGATCAGTTTCTTTCTGAAGGATAATCCGATCCGCATCCTGCAGCTGGCCTGCCTCAATCGGTTTATTCTGAGAAGCGACATGGACCTCGAGCTCGATTCGCTGATTCCCGAACGATTTGACGGGGAGTTCGCCGCTTACTTACTGGACATTTGCCGGGTTAAGCCGGGTCTGATCGGCCGTGCCTCCATCGAATACACGGTAAAATACCGGCAGGAATTCGAGCGGCTGCCTTACGGAGAAGAGATTCTTATCGCTGCCGCCGGTGCGGCCTTGCGTGTCAGAGCTCACTTGCCGCTCTTCCGGGAGCTCGTCCTTGATTACGCCGAACGGCTTCCCGAGGACCGCTTGCAGCGCTTGCACCTGCTCGCCTCGGAACGGGCAGCGGTCGATCGCGAGCTGTTCAGTCAAGTCGAGCAAATATGGAACCGGCGCTATGGTCCCCTCCCCCCGGCCGCTCAAGCTGAAGAGCCGGACGCCGCCTACGAACAGACGAAGAGAGCGGGAGAATGACCATGGGAAATCTATATCAACGCGCGAACCGGCTGCAGTGGACTGCAGCGATAAGCCTCGGCGTCATGCTCGCCTTATCCGGCTTGAAAACCTATGGTGCCGTGCAAACCGTTCGGCAGTATGAACAAGCGGAGACCTACCATGCAGCCGGACGGCTAGTGGAGGCCGAAAGGCTGTATCGGCAAGCGGAAGCAGCCTGGGGCTTCGATTACCGGAAGGAGGACATCCGTGCCGCCTTGGAGGAGCTGACACCGATTGTGCAGGTGCTTGAGTCGGTGGACTCGCTATCGAGGTCTATAACGGCTGCTGCGGCTGCCAAGGATGTCGGCGGACTCGTGAAGGGATACAATGAGTATCAAGAGGCGAAGAAGAAGTATCAAGCTGTTGGGGCCGCTGCCGGAGAACGATTTGTTGGTGCTGCAGAGGAGGCAAAGCTGGAAGCTCAGCTGGCGGACGCCTTCTCGGCAGCGCGGGCTGCCGCGGAGCAGCGGCTTCGAAGCATGAAGCCGGCCGAAGACGCCGGTGCTTCGGCTGCCGAGCTGATCCGCATCCCCTCCATGTATTACGGCGGGGATGCAGCGAAGCGGAAAGCCGTCGACGCCCTTCTGCAGGCGCGTGATATTGCGAGGCTCGACGCGCTCGCCCGTTCGAAGCCTTATCTCGAGGTGTGGGCTCTCGGAGAAGAGCTCCGGCAGTTCTATGTACAGCAAGGCTGGGAAGCCCCATGGGTGGCTCCCAAGCTAGAAAGGCTCGCCATCGGCACCCTCACGATCCTCGAAAAGCAGGATTTGAGTAAGTTTTTGGATGCCTCCCGCGAGCTTAAGAAATATGAGATATGGGTGCCATCCGGCGGAAAAGCGGACTCTTACATCCAGTCCATCCTTCAGCAGCGCCTTGCTTCAGCCGCTTCGCTGGAGAAGTCGGGTAAATACGAGGAGGCCATCGCACTCTATCGTACGCTGGGCTCCCTGACGGATACGTCTCAAGCCATCGCCTCGGCGGAGCGGCGAATGCTTGCCGGCGATCCGTTCAAGCTCTTGGCTAATGCCGGCGCCAAAGGCAAGCTCACGTCAGCGGCACGGCTGACAGGGCGTAACGGCTCCGCTCAAGCCGTCGCGTTGAACGAAGCCGGCACCCGGCTGTTTCTGGCGGAGCTGCCGAGCGACGAAGGCACGGCCCCGCTGCTCATGGACATGACCATCGAGCCCGCGCTTCGCACAGCCTCCCTTCGCTCTATGGAAGGATCGGACCCGAACGGACCGCAGCTGCTGCTGGCTGAGGGAGCTTCCGCCCAGCGGAAGGCGAGGTTTTTGCTTATGCAGGTCAAAGCCTCCGGCTTGGAGCCCTTGCTCGATCTGGAAGCGGACAGCTTCACGTTACATAAGAACGGCGAGATCGAAGTAATACGACCCGCTATCGAGGGACCGAAGAAAGGCAGCAGCGTGCTTCGCGCTCTGTACCGCCGGGAACAGGATAAGTATGTCCTGATTCATACGGACCTTGAAGAGAAGCCGGTTCCGAGGAGCATGGACCCCCAGAAGCCCGATGAAGGCAAACCTGCAGCAAGGCCCGTTGCCGGGAACGAGCCCGCTTCAGAAGCGCCAAGCGCTAAGCCTAGGCCATCCTTGCCGTAAGTCCGTACGGCGGCAAGGCCGCCATCGGCAGGTTTCATTAGCGGCAATGTGGAATGAATAGGCATATGAAATAGTTTTAGTCCATCCTAAACAAAGGGGATAATCAAATGTCGGCAAAAAAAATGACTGCTTTACTCTGCCTGCTTATGGGATGTGCCGGTGCCGTGCAAGCTTCCGGCATCAATGGGGATTACAAAGGGGATCCCATCGTTCGAGTTTTAATGGAGGGCAAGGTGCTTCAGGCAGAGGACGTACCTGCCGTAATCCATGACGGGCGGACCGTAGTTCCCCTATATCTTTTGAAGCAAGCTGGCGTTTCCGTCCAGTGGGATCAAAGCAATTACCAGGTTCAACTATCCTTTCCGGATCCCAGCCGAAATTTCACAAGCATTTTGCAAAAGATAAATGCAAAATTGAAAGATTACGACGCAAGAAACGCGAGAATCGTCTTTGATGAGCAAGGCCCCTACCTGCAAATCGATTTGCAGATGGCAGGCGACTCGAACAGGAACAATGACCGGATCATAGCCTTAACGGGATTTTTGAGAGATGTCAATCTGGATATGCTAGTCGTATACACCATCCATAATAACCAGGTTATGAATGTCACTTCCGTACAGCGTTCGGATGCGGAGCTATTTCTGAACAAGAAGCTTCCGGAGCATGAGTTTACCAAAAAGTGGAAATCAATCACAGTCACCTCTGTGACAGACGTTTCTTCACTTAACCTGCGCCCGGAGCCGGTGGCCACAGCTCCCTCTTCTCCGAACAAGGCGCAAGCAGCTTGTAATGAAATTATGGCTTCCTATGTAATACAGAATCAACGTGAAGTGAATACCTATAATGCCGGCGGCGCTAACAGAGACCCGAGCGGGTTTCAGCAGCATCTACAGAAGCTGAAGGAAAGCACCAATTCTTTGTTAAAAGAGGTAGGTTGTCCTCCGGTTGAATAAATATGATCCCCCTCCCGATTGACGAATCCAGAACCTTCCAGTACAATGTTCGACGAAGTCAATAGCGAATCATCGGGAGGACGATATGGGGTCAAACAGCATTACCGCCCGCGCGCTTGCTGGGCTCTTACTGATCAGCGCGATGTGCGGCCCGGCTGCGGAAGTTCGCGCATCGGCAAGCTTTATAGATACAGAAGGTCATTGGGCGGCTGAAGCGATCGAGTGGGCCATCAAGAACCACATAACCGAGGGGTATCAAAATAGTACCTTCCAGCCGGACAAGCCGGTGACGGAGGCGGAATTTCTGGCCATGCTGTTTCGGTCCACCCCCGTTACAGAGGCAGTGTACGCAGCCAACCCGCCGGCAGCAGCGGAGGCCGTGTCCAAGGGCAGCTCAGCCCATTGGGCGGATGCCCTGTATACGCAGGCGGATAAGCTGAATTATCCGGTCATGGGCACGAACAGCCTTGAGAAACGCGCCCTACAGTTGACGCGGCTCCGTGTAGCCGAGCTCATGGCGGGGGTCTATGGCTATTCTTATCAAGGCGAAGCTGCCGTCATCTTCGTGATGGCCAATGAGCTGGCGGAGGGGAAGGATGACTCCTTCACGGTAGAGAGCTTCCGCGGAGGGGAGCCGATCACCCGAGCGGAAGCGCTTGAGGTGCTTAGGCGCTCGAAGGTGCGGCAAGCGTGCCGGCCGGCCGAGCCTGCACTTACCCGGCTGGCAGTCAGGGACTCTTCATCCTCCGGGACACCGGAGGTAAAGGCTTACTGCAATCAGCCTAAGCGCGCGCCCGATCAAGCTGCGCCGTCATCCCCTGCTGACACCGGCGGCATGAAAGCCGACATCGTGTCGAACGGAAGGGCCACTAATGCTGCACCGGAGCCACAGCCTCAGTCGCAGAAGGCTAATGAGAATCCCGCTGCCGAACAGCGCGTATATTATGTGATCAAGAAAGGGGACACCCTCTATAAGATTTCCCGGCTATTTGGAATTGGAGTACAGGAGCTGACGGAAGCGAATCATCTTGCCGATGCGGCACAAATCAACATCGGCCAGCGACTGTACATTCCCGGCTTTCGTTTACCCGAAGGGGAAGGCGAGATCACCGTCAGCCATGTTATAACCTCCACCTTGACCGCCTATACCGCGGGGTACGAATCAACAGGTAAAGTACCCGGAGATCCGGCCTATGGAGTAACGAAAAGCGGCACCTATGTCGAGGAAGGACGTACCGTCGCGGTAGACCCGTCGGTCATTCCGTTCGGCTCGAAGGTGTATATTGAAGGCATTGGTTATCGGACCGCCGAGGATACGGGCTCGGCCATTCTCGGCAGCCGATTGGATCTGTTCGTTGAAAACGTGGACGTTGCACGTCAATTCGGTGTGCAAAGAGGCGTAACCGTGTACGTCCTGGGGTAGCTGGAAGCAACCGAACGATCGAAACAGTCCATTTCTGCAAAAATACAAATTTCCCCTTGATTTTGCATCAAAATCATAAGGATTTCTGCGTAAACTGCCTGCGGCCTATAGTTTGCGTTACAGGGCGTCTGGTGCTTATCACAGCCAGGTAATGCTCCCTGTAACGTTATAAATTCACCTTACTGTACCAAATATGGACCTCTGTCAAGAAAGTAGACACAGAAACTAGGAGACCCGGTGTTGTTCATAGTACCTCTTCTCGCACTGATGCGGGGTGAGATAACCAATCGTCGAGTGGATGCGGATCCGGTTGTAGTCGAACTCAATGTACCGGTAAATTGCATCATACGCCTGTTTTCGGGTGTGAAACTTCGTTTGGTACACGAGCTCTTTCTTCATTACGCTGTGGAAGGACTCGATACATGCATTGTCGTAGCAGTTGCCCTTACGACTCATGCTGCCAATCATCTCATGCTTCGTCAGCCGCTCGCGGTATTCGTTTGAGGCATACTGTGAGCCTCGATCAGAATGGTGAATTAAACCTGGAGGAGGCTTTTGCCGTTCACAAGCCTGGTCAAACGCCTCCAACACTAGTTCTTTGGTCATTCGCTCCCCAAGCGCCCAACCGACAATTTTGCGAGAGTAGAGGTCCATCACGCTCGCTAGGTAAACCCAGCCCTGAGATGTCCCAATGTACGTAATATCTGTTACCCATACCTTGTTCGGTGCAAGTACGTTAAAGCCGCGGTTTAACACATTGTCATACACCGGTTGATTATGTTTCGAGTTGGTGGTTGCTTTGTATTTCTTCACTGTGCAAGAGCACAGCCCCATCTCTTTCATCAGGCGAGCCACTGTTTTCGTCGAGATGGTATCGCCTTCTTCACGCAATTTGGCTGCAATCTTATCACTGCCGTAACGACGCTTGTAGGCATAGAAATGATGCTGGATTCGCTTCATCCGTTTCTTGCGAAGCTTTTCCTGTTCGCTCGGCTTTCGGTTCAGCCACTTGTAGTAACCGCTTCGGGAAACGCCCATCACAGAGCACATCTTCTCAACACGAAACTGGAAGCGGAATTTACGGATAAACGCGTAAATCAGTCTCGGTTTTTCGTGAAGAAGTGCATCGCCTTTTTTAGAATCTCGTTCTCCTCTTGAAGTTCTCGATTCATCTCTTCGAGCTTTTTGAGTCGTTCGTAATCGACAAACAGTTGCGACTTTTCACCCGTGTTGGTAAACTGCTTTCTCCACGCCCGAATGCTGCTTACGGGGATATCCAATTCCTTGGATACTTCGGCTGGGGTTTTCCCACTCTCTTGCATGTGTTTTACGGTTTGACGCTTGAACTCTTCATCAAAATGCTGACGAATATCTCCCATGACACACCTCGACCTTTTAGTTTATTTTATTGTACCAGGTCGCTGATAGAGTGTGTCTACTTTCTAGTCTAGCTCCAATATGTGTTCATCTGCGACCGTAAGATGAAAAAATCGCGTTACAATGCGTCTGGTGCTTATCACGTCCTGGTAACGCTCCTTGTAACGTTATCAATTCACCTTACTGTACCAAATATGTGTTCATCTGCGAACGTAAGATGAAAAAATCGCGTTACAGGGGCGTCTGGCGCTTATCACGGCCCGGTAATGCTCCTTGTAACGTTATGAAATCACCTTCTTTAGCAGCTTTGTATCCCTTGCTCACAGGCGATACTAACATATCATAATAAAAACAAAGGGGTGCTGCCGCGGCAGCACCCCCTCTTTAGCATTATTTAGCCCATAAGCCTTCGATTTCTTCAAGCGATTTGCCCTTCGTCTCGGGTACCAGGCGCATGGTGAAAAAGAACGTAAACAAGGACATAGCCCCGAAAATCCAAAAGGTTATCGCCGGTCCTGCCGTATTCAACAGCGGCGGGAACGATTGGGACACGACATAGTCCGCCGCCCATAAAGCCATAGCCGCTACAGCCGTCGCAATCCCGCGAATGCGGTTCGGGAAGATCTCCGAGATGATAACCCATACCACCGGTCCGAGCGAGATGGCAAACGATGCAACATACAGCAAAATGAAAAGCAGAACCCAAGGTCCCGACGTGTGGCCTGATTGAAAGGCCATCCCGATGACGATCAAGCAGACGGTCATGGAAGCGGAGCCGATGAGCAGCAGCGCCTTGCGCCCGACCTTATCGATAAGCCACAAAGCCAGTATGGTAAATAGGAAATTGATAAATCCGACCATAATGGTTTGAATCAGGGAGGCGTTGGTGCCGGCTCCCGTTTGCTTAAAGATTTCCGGCGCATAATACATGACCGCATTAATCCCTGTGATCTGCTGAAGGATCGCCAGACCTACCCCGGCAATCAGCGCAAGGCGCAGCCCGGGGCTCATCAGCTGTCGCAGCGTTCCGGCTTCCTGCCGGAACGATTCCTTGATGTCCAGCACCTCCTGCCTTGCAGGCTCTTCGCCGTGAATCTTCAGCAGGATCGGCAGGGCCTCTGCCGCACGTCCCTGTTTGATCAGCCATCTTGGGCTTTCCGGCACGAAGAAGAGGAGAACGAGAAACAGCAGGCCGGGAACCGCACCGACACCGAACATCCAGCGCCAAGCCGTGCTGACGGCCCATGCCTCGTCTCCCGCTCCGGCTATCCAAAGATTGATGAAATACGTGAGAAAAATACCCGTAACAATGGCAAGCTGGTTCAATGCCACTAACCGTCCGCGATATTTGGCCGGAGCGATCTCCGCGTTATACAGCGGGCAGACGGTCGAGGTGATCCCGATACCGATACCGCCGATCATACGGGCAATAATGTATGCGGTGAACGTAGCCGGTAACGCGGAGCCGATCGAACCGATAATGAATAGAGCGGCTGCGCCGATCAAAACCTTTTTGCGCCCGAATCTGTCACTGACCATACCGGACATCGCAGCCCCGACGATACAGCCTATGATGAGACTGGAAACAGCCCAGCCTACCTCCACCTGCGTTAAAGCGAACCGCTGCTCCATAAAACCGACTGCGCCCGATACGACAGCCGTATCAAATCCGAATAATAAGCCACCTAATGCGGCAACAATGGACACTAACGTAACAAAGATCAGACTAACCTGCGTTTGATTACCGGTAAGCTGCCCGTCTTGCTCTTGGCGACCGTTCATCGTAAGTTCCACTTTTGTCTCCCCCTTCGCCGTCATACGGATCCGAATCTTGATGTATGTTATATCTCTTAGCAGGATGCTTTGAGCTTACATAGAGCTGAGCGAGCTCATTATAACATGGTCGGTTCACGGACAAACGAGCGATTCCCTTCATTATTGTGTGTTGTACCCGCATTAAAAAGTCATGAAGCGGAAAAATATGATTTGCGCGGGAAAGCTAGCATTTTTTTATCGTAAAAACACAAAAAAGTCCTTGTCTCGAAGACTTGGACTTTGTATGGCAAACTATTGAATTTGAGTTCGATATTCCGTAGGAGTAAAGCCGGTCACCTTCTTAAAGACCCTGCTGAAATAATTCGGATCCTTATACCCCACCTCATAACACACTTCCTTCAGACTGAGCCGAGCTTCCGCGATTAATATTTTGGCTTTGTCGATACGCAGCCGGGTAACAAAATCAATGAACGTATCGCCGAATTGCTGCTTAAAGATTTTGCTGAAATAATGGGGATTGAGATGCACATAATCGGCCACCTCTTCGAGCGACACCTCTTCCGTATACCTCTCCGTAATATACTTTTTCGCCCGGTCCAGCACCGTTAAGGTCTGCAGCTCCCGCTCCTCCCGAATGCGCTGAAGCGCCGCGGTAACATAGGAACGATGCAGGCCGTCCGAATCCGCAGACGACTTCGAGGCTTCCCGAGCGCTTACCTCTTTCCCTTGCTTCAGCTCGTCAAAGTGGCATACCGTACCGCCGTTCTCACTGCAGGTGGAAGCAATCACCGCTTCAAAGTAGGATTTGCGAAAGCCCGCAGCCTCCTTCCCCTCCGAGCCGATGCCGACGAAGATGTCTATGCCAAGCTGGCGGTTCGCAAAGCTGCACAGCTGCTCCCCGTATTTTTTCACATGCTCGAGCCAAGCAGTTCCGGAAAGCTCCGAACGTTTATGGAGGAACACCGTCATATGAAGGTCGATGAGTGAGCTGACAATGCAGGGCAGGCCGTTCGTTTTGACGAAGCTTCGGAGGCTATCGTAAATTTTCCGTTGATCCAAAGAACGAATGTCGGGAGGAAAAGCAACCACCAGCGCACAGCCTTCCTCCAACGGAAAATCAAGCCATTCCGACAGCAGCCGGGCATCGGTCTCCACAATTTGATCGACCATGAACATCAGGGAGAGCTCGTTCTCCATCAGCGGCTCCAGCTGAAACATTTTATCCCGAAGCTTAAGCTCGTCCGTCCGTTTCCGCTTCTCTTCCTCCAGCTCCTGAACGAGCTGCTCAAGCGTGCCGACAAGCTCGTCACGTTTAGCCGGCTTCACGATGTAGCTGCTCACCCCCAGAGTCAGCGCTTCCTTGGCATAAGCAAAATAATCGTAAGCCGTAACGAGCACGAACTTGGTTTCCGGCAGCCGCTGCTTGATCTCCCGGATAGCCGCCAGCCCTTGAATACCGGGCATGTTCACATCCATCATGACAATATGCGGCCGATGCTCCTCCGCGCGCTCGATAGCGGTTCGTCCGTTCTCCGCATGAATGACCTGGAACCTGCCGGGCATTTGATTCCTGACGATCCATTCTAAGCCTTCCCTCTCCAGAGCTTCATCATCCGCGATCAACAGTCGATAACTCACAACATTTCCCCCTCCTCTCTCTGAGGCAGCAGCAAAGTAACGGTCGTTCCCTTACCCGGCGTGCTGCTGATGCTCACCAAATCATGGCGGCCGTAGAACAGCTGCAGCCGTTTAAACACGTTTCTTGTGCCGAGCCCCGTCGATTGCTTTTTGTCGGATTCCCCTTCCAGCCGCAGCAGGGCTTGCCGCATCTCCTCCGTCATCCCCCGCCCGTTATCCTGTATGGCAATTTGCACGCCTTCGGTAACGCGGCGGATATCCAGCCGAAGCAAGGCTCCTTTCTCCATCCCTTCCAGGCCGTGAACGAACGCGTTCTCGACTATCGGCTGCAGCGTAAGCGCCGGTACCTGTACCGACAATACGGCTTCGTTATAGGATAGCTCGAACCGGATCCGATCGCGAAAGCGCGCTTGCTGAATCGTGAAGTATTCCCGGATATGCTCAAGCTCATCCTTAAGCCGCACAGGCTGATCCAGCGTCCGAAGATTGTATCTCAGCAAATTCGACATCGATACTATCAGATCGCTCGTCCGCTCGGCGCCTTCAATTAATGCCAGCTTGGACAAGACGTTCAGCGTATTGAACAGAAAATGGGGATTGATCTGGCTTTGCAGCGCTTGCAGCTCCAGCTCCTTCACCAGCTTGTCCTTCTCGAGGCTTTGCTTGTCCTTCTCGATCATAAGCTTCAGCTCGCTTGACATTTGGCCGAAGGCGGCTGACAGCAGACCAAGCTCATCCCGGGACGGCGTCTCCGACTCGCGAAACCCATCTTCCAGGTTGCCCTTGGACATCGAGCGGACCCGCTGAACCAGCCGGGAGACCGGGACGGTAATGCTGCGGGAAATCCACAAGGCCAGAGCGATACTCATCAAGGTGTTGATGACGAGCACAGCCATAGCCAACCGAGTCATGCGGGCATTTTCGCCGCTAATTTGCCTGTAGATCGGTTCAAAGGCGGTCAGCTCCAGCTCAATGAGCCGCTGGCCCTCTTCCCGAATGAAGCCCGTTGTTTTTTCCGCTTCCTCGTAATGGGAGACAGCCGCCAATGCCGATCGGTTAGCCGCCGCCTCCAGCGCCTTTTGTTCCTGTTCCATCAGGGTATCCAACATATGAGTATAGTTCATCCGTGCCGCGGAAGGTAAAGACGTATTCGTCTGTGCTGCTAACGTCTTGCGCAGCTCCTTGATTCGGCCGTAGAGCTGCTCGATATTCGTCGCTAACCTTTCTTCCGGACCGGTCAGCAAGCTGTACAGACGGCGAAGGCTGTCCTCAGCCGTATGAGCGGTTTCATTATAAAGAAGGATTCGGTCCATCATCAAGCCGTAGCTTCGCTGTACGAGAGTGCCGCTGGCAAACAGAAGGAAGGTAACAAGATTCACCAGCAGCACCAATAAGGGAAGAAACAACAGCAGCTTCGTCCGGATGCTCATCGGCAGATCCCTCCGGCTACTGTGATGTCCGTGTAGTGCATAGGGCCGGGGACACGGCCTGCGAAGAAGTCATGCAGCAGCGAAACCGCCGTTTGTCCCATCTCCCGGGGCTGCTGGACAAGCGTTGCCGAAATCGTACAAGCTTGAATCCCTTCCATGGTCTCGCGAAGATCGTCAAAGCCGAAGATCGTCATGCCGTTCGCTTGAACACGCTTGACCGCATCGAGAATGCCCACGGCATCCAGCGTGCTGAAACCGATCATATAACCCACCCCTGGATGCTTCAGCAGCAGTTCTTCCGCTTGCCGCGACGCCTGAAGGCGGGATATGTGGGACGACCGAACCTCAACAATCGACAGCTCGGGATACCGGCCGATGACCGAACGGAATCCGTCCAGCCGTTCCCGCTGATTGCTGGCCTGAAGCTCCCCGACGAGTACGCCGATCCGTCCTCGCCCACCGGAGGCTTCCGCGACAAGGCGCCCCATACGCTCACCGGCTTCCGTATGATTCGAACCTACATAAGCCAGACGTTTGCTGTCCCGTTCGTCCGTATCCACGGTAATGACAGGGATACCCTGCGCGACGGCTTGATCAATAAGCTCACGGTAGGCCGGATCTCCCAGGCCCTGAACCAGCAAAGCATCCACCTTCGCCGCGATTGCTTTCTCAAGCAGCTTCCGCTGCTCCAACGGGTTGATTCGGAACGGTCCAGCATAGTCCAGCTCATAGGCGTGGGCTGCGGAAGCCTCTCTGGCTCCCTGCTCGACCGTACGCCAGAAGGGGTTGTCCAGCTCCTGGGAGATCAGCATGATCCGCTTCGGCCGGTCGCCCGCAGGCTGTTCCTGTGTCAAGGATCCGACCCATTGATGAATTCTCAGGGTAGAGAACAGAAACATGGCCAAACCCGTGGCGAAGAGAATACTTAATGTAATAACGACGATATTCCAGCTCCGGTTCGACATCGATAACTCCTTGTAAATAGCAGCGGTCTTGGCGGGAATTCCCTGTATATTGCCTAGTATGTCCCTTGGGCGGGACCCCCATTATCGAAGACGCAAGACGGACTTCCCGACACGGGTCAATCGTTTCCGAACTTGCGGATTTTGCTGCTCCGATACTTTAATGGGGTCGTACCGACCACCCGTTTAAACAATTGGATAAAATAGGAGCTGTTGGCCACCCCGATATTTCTTGCGATCTGCTCCACGGAGAGCGTAGTCGTCTCCAGCAGCCGGCATGCCTGCTTCATACGGCGTGCGGTCAAATAATCCGTAATGCTGCTGCCTGTTTCCTGACGAAAAATCCGGGAAATGTAGTTCGGTGACAAGTGCGTCTCCTCCGCCAGCCGTTCGAGACTGACCTCCTCATGATAATGCTCCTCAATCCACCGCATCAGCGTCTCCGAATAACGAAGGGCCCGCCGGTCCTGCGGCTGCAGCCCGGGCTTCTCCCCCGCCGTCGGCACCGATTCGGGAAGCGTATGGATGATCTGAAGCAGCAGCATGGTAAGCTCCTCCAGATCATCTCCTTTTCCTCTCTGCTTGGCCTCATCGTATTGTTCAAAGATGCTTTCCATCATCCCGGTCCGGTTGTTCAAATCAAACACGTGGGCTCTGTTCGAGCTTTGCCATAACGCTTCGAAGCGGGCGAGCCGGCTTGGGAAGGAGCGTAGCAGCTTTTCCGCCAGCAGCGGATCCGCGTAGAAGATGGACCGCACATAAGGCCGCTCCGGGGATACCTCCGCATAAATCTGATGAAGCTGGTACGGAGGGAAAAGAAAAAACCGGCCCCGCTTAATGTCAAACGTGTGCTGATTGACGACGACCGTCCCTTTTCCCTCATGGACCAGCACGAACTCGCAGCATTGATGAAAATGATAATATCCTCGAAAATTGTGCTCCGTACGAATATCGTAGTCCCAGAATATGCTGGACGGAGCCAGTGCAACAGGTTCGAACAGCCGATTCATGCTTCCACCACATTTGGATAAGATTCAAACATTTTCTCATAGTTTATCATAACTTTTCACGGAAAAGTACGGATATAATCGTAGATAATATCGCAGAAAAGGGGAAGACCTATGAAATCGATCGCAAATGGCATATGGCGGGTTCGCTTCGGCGAACCGGAAAAACACACTCCGGTGCAGCTTCGTGAGACGGTAATGCAAACGGAAGCGCTGGACCGGCTTGGCAGCGAGGGAGCTCCACCCTTCACCGAGCATGAGATCGGCATCAGGCTGAGCAAACGGGGCATTCGTATCGAGCTCCCAATGTCGGCGGAGGAGCATATTTACGGCTTCGGTCTGCAGCTGCACCGGGTCGATCACACGGGACGAAAAAAGGTGCTGCGCGTCAACAGCGATCCGGTTGCCGATACCGGGGATACGCATGCCCCTGTACCGTTCTATGTCTCGACGGCGGGCTACGGCGTGTATGTAGACACCTCCCGTTATGCCGCCTTCTATTGCGGGACAAACCTGCGCAAAGGAGCCTCCGAGCACAAGAAGCAAGAGCAGAAAGCTATCGGCACCTCCGAGATCGAATTATACGGCTATCAGGTATCGGAAGGAAACCGCTCCGTCGTGGTCGACATCCCTTCAGCCCAAGGCATCGATGTGTATTTGTTCGAAGGGCCCGACATGGCGACTGCAGTACAGAGGTACAATCTGTTCTCCGGCGGAGGCTGTCTGCCGCCCGCTTGGGGCCTCGGCATGTGGTACCGCGCCTACAGCGCGGCCAAGAAGGAGGATGTCATGCGTCTGGCCGCCACGTTCCGGGAGGATCGGATGCCGGTGGATGTATTCGGCTTCGAGCCGGGCTGGCAGACGAAGGCTTACTCCTGCTCCTTCGTTTGGGATGAAGGCCGCTTCCCCGACCACGAAACGATGCTGAACGAGCTCTACGGCATGAAGTACCGGGTCAATCTGTGGGAGCACCTCTTCGTCCATCCCACCTCGCCGCTGTATCAGGATTTAAAGCCGCATTCCGGCGATTATGAGGTGTGGGAGGGACTCGTGCCGGATCTGTCCGTTCCGGAAGCCAAAGCAAAGTTTGCGGAGCATCACCGCAAGGAGTTCGTCGACAAAGGCATCGCCGGCTTCAAGCTCGATGAATGTGACAGCTCGGACTTCGTGCATTCCAACTGGTCGTTCCCGGATGTAACGGAGTTTCCTTCCGGCATGGACGGAGAGCAGATGCACAATCAGCTCGGCACGCTGTACCAGGCCGCCATTCTGGCTCCCTTCGAGCAAGCGGGCAGAAGAACGTTATCCCAGGTCCGTTCCTCCGGCGCTCTCGCTTCGCCGTATCCGTTCGTGCTGTACAGCGATTTGTACAACCATAAAGTATTTATTCGCGGGGTCGTCAACTGCGGTTTTTCCGGTCTGCTGTGGTCGCCGGAGGTGCGTCAGGCCGAATCGCCCGAGGATTTGATCCGAAGAATTCAGACGGCCGTCTTCTCCCCGATGGCGCTGCTGAATTGCTGGAGAATCCCGAATCCTCCGTGGATGCAGGTTGACAGGGGTAAAAATGTACGCGGGGAATTTCTGAACAATTACGAGCACATTCGCGATATTTGCCGCGCGCTTTTTGAAACCCGTATGGCTCTCATTCCTTATCTGTACGCGGCCTATGCCAAATACCGTCTGGAAGGAAGGCCGCCGTTCCGCGCGCTCGTCATGGACTACCCGGACGATCCGAATACGTTCGGGATCGATGATGCCTATATGATGGGCGAATCGATGCTCGTCGCTCCTATCGTGACAGGCACGACCGAGCGCACGGTATACCTGCCGAAGGGCGTCTGGCGCTGCTTCTGGACAAACGCCGCTTATGAAGGCGGACAATCCTACAACTTCGCTCCCGGACTCGAACGGATTCCGGTATTCGTGAAGGACGGCACGCTGCTCCCTCTCGCCGAGCCGCTGCCATATGTAGCGGATGGCGCCGTCTTCGACGTTACGCTGCACAGCTACGGGCAAGGCGTACAGGAATGCGTCCTGTATGAGGACGACGGCTGTTCCTACGCATATCGGGAAGGACAGTACAATTGGGTTCGCCTCCGCGTAGATGCCGAAGGCACCGTACACACGCAGCGTACCGGAAGCTACGAAGGACGGCACTATAACATCATAGGCGTGAAATAACAGACAGCGGAAAAACCCCTTATTCATCCTGAAATGGATGGCTAAGGGGTTTGCGCCTGCCGTCAGTCTACTTAGACGTAAGCAGAAACGTTCGAATTTCGTAAGGCTTCAAGTAGAAGCTCAGCTCAGCCTCTTCGTTTTTGGGCCCTAACGGGCGCTCCATCAGATCGAGCTCCTGCCAGCTTGCGAGCGGCAGCTCACTCGCAATCCGGACCTCTCCCCGAATACCTGCGTATTCATGCAGTCGAACGATAACTCCGTCCTCGTCCTCCGCCTTCTTTATCGCATCGATGAAGGCCTCGCCGTCCCCGCTCAGAGACAAGAAAGAGAATCGGCTGCGGTTTCCGGGCGCGCCGCAAGCAACCTGCAGCGGCTGGTTCAAATCCCAAGCGGACTGTACCGTGTCTCCTTGATACCAATCCCCTTCATGCGGCAGCAGGGAATAAGTGAAAAGGTGGTTGCCCTGATCCGCGTTCGGATCCGGTACCATGGCCGATTTAATCAGCGTCAGTCGCATGACGTTTCCTTTGATATCATAGCCGTACTTGCAATCGTTAAGCAGGCTCACCCCGTAATTGCGCTCCGACAAATCCGCCCACTGATGAGCGACCGATTCAAACCGGGCGTAATCCCAGCTCGTATTCCAATGTGTCGGTCGTTTGACATTGCCGAATTGAATGTCGTAGGTGGCTTCCGGAGCATGAATGGCAACCGGGAAGGCTACCTTCAGCAGCTGACGCTGCTCGTGCCAGTCCACCTTCGTTTCGAAGTCGATTCTCCGGTCTTGCGCGTAGAAGATCATGTTCTGGCGGATAACCGATTGCCGGTAGGTCCATTCCAAAGCAATGACCGTACGTACCGGGCCTATCTCCTCGATCGTCAGACGGTTCAGCCGCTCGACCGGCGACATTTTCTCCTGATAGAAAATATCGATATCCCATGCTTCATGGCGGCTCTTCGGCTTGTCCTCAAACACTTGAAATACGTTGCCTGCCTGGCCTTCCGCCAGCACGTCACGCCGGAATTTCTTATCATACAGCCGTATCAGCTGACCTTTGTCGTTCCACGACAGCTCGTAATAAGGCGTGATGAGCCCGTTCTCCGTCTGACGAAACGGAAGCTCAGCCTCCTCGCGCTTCGTCTCGCCCGGTACGAACGTCAAGGTAGTGTAGCCCATGGATGGAACCTCGGACAAATGAAGGTAGGAGTACCCATCCTTGACTTGCGCCGCAAGGCTGCGTTGGTCGGCATCCACCCATGTCCCGTGAACACCGAGCGGAATACGAACCACGCCCGAGCGGTTCCAGGAAGCGCTGTTCAGCACCGTGAACCGCTGCTCCCCGTTTACCGGCACTTCTTTGGCCGCTGCCGAATTCACCTCAGCTTCCGTCGAACCGAGCCACAGCTGCTCCTGCAATCCGCAGATGTCCCCGGAACCGGAGCCGTCCGTTAGGCGGGCTGTCGCATCAAGGCAGACCGACCTTCCGAGCTCGAACGCCTCGGAGTATTCCGCGCGCGAATCCTCATATACCTCCCCGATGGAGGAACCTGGAATAATATCGTGAAACTGGTTGCGCAGAATGATTTGCCAGCCCTTGTCCAAGAAGCTCTTCGGATAAGCTGCCCACCGGCCAGTTTCGGAACTTGTCAGGAGGCTGCTCAGCACACTCATCCATTCGGCTTCGCGATAAAGCAGCTCCAGCTTGCGGTTGGCCCGCTTGTTATACGCTTGGCTGGTATAGGTTCCCCTGTGCAGCTCCAGATAAAGCTCGCCGTCCCAAGTATGGACATATTGATCGGTTTCGGCGATCGCTCCCTTCAGCTGCTCGAAGTATTCGTCGGCGCGTCCCGTGACGACGTTAGGAATGCCCGGCATATGCTCCAAGCGTCGGCGCAGCTCCAGCATCTCGCGGTTGACCCCGCCTCCGCCGTCTCCGTAGCCGTAGGCAAGCAGTAGATTCCGGTTGATATCCTTGTCCCGGTATCCCTCCCAAATGCCCTGAACGGATTGCGGAGTGACGCTGCCGTTATACGTATAATAGAACGCCCCCTCGCTGCCGCCGGGATCCGGAGTCGTGATGAAGTGAGTCAGCACCTCGCTTCCGTCAATCCCCCGCCACTGGAACGTATCGTGCGGCATCCGGTTGTACTGATTCCAGCTGATCTTGGTCGTCATGAACATGTCGATGCCGGATTTGCGCAGGATTTGCGGCAATGCCCAGCTGTAGCCGAACACGTCGGGCAACCACAAATAATTGCATTCCACGCCGAATTGCTCACGGAAGAAGCGGGTCCCATACAGCAGCTGCCGAACCAGCGATTCGCCGGACGCGAGATTGCAATCCGCCTCCAGCCACATGGCTCCTCCAGCTTCCCAGCGTCCTTCGGCTACCCTCTCGCGGATTCGTTCAAACAGCTCCGGATAGTCCTCCTTCAGATACGCGTAAAGCTGAGGCTGCGTTTGTAAAAAAATATAATCCGGGTACTGCTCCATAAGTCGAAGCACCGTAGAGAAGGAACGAGCCGCTTTCTCCCGCGTATGGCGTAAACGCCACAGCCATGCGACGTCAATGTGCGTGTGCCCGATGCAGCGCACGGTTACCGGGTGATGCTTCGGCATCTCCTGCAGCTGAGTCCGAAGCAATGCGGCGGCTTCCTTCACGGAGCGATAAAATTCCTCGGAGCCGGGAGAAGACCAGTCGAGCAAGAGGAACGCCCGGTCCAGCGCCGACAATAACGAGTGCCGATCCGCATGGTTCTCATCCAGCAGCTCCACCGTTTCCAGCACAGCCCGGCCCGTATAGTATAAATCATCCGTGTCCTCGTCAAGCCATCCGATCACGGCACGCTTGATCTGACTCTCGATAGGAGCAGCCTTCCCATACCCGTTCAGACCGGACCACAGCCGAAACCGGAACTGGAGCGTTTGTCCGGGAGAGGAGGCCGGAAGAAAAACCTCCTCATGATTGCTGTCCACTCCTTGATAAGGCTCGCCGTTCAAGAAGAGCAGCGATTCGAAGCCGCTGTTATTTCCCGACCCGGTCTGACCGAAATCAAACCGTCCATGCACCTTTTTTCCCATCCAATCGGCAGGGATTTCACAATCGAAGGCAAGCCACATATACAAGTCGCGGCCGCTCCAGCGATCGCCGATTCTCGCTTCCGACCATTCGCCGTCCTCCGGCGGATACACCCCATTGGCTCCGGCAGGATCCCATTGCTTGCGCATGGACGGGACCTCCCGCTCCTCCCGGTAACGAAAGGCTTCCAGCTCCCTGATTCGCGCGGCTAGCTTTTCTTTGGTCCAACGCATTCGACTCTTCCCTTCCTCCTGATCCCCAAGATGAGCAAACGACAGTCCTCAGCACCCGTGCATCGGTACCGAGAACTGTCATTTTCATCGGGAATGTATATTATTGGTTACTTCGCCAGCGTTCCCTGCAGCTTGCCTGCGTCAAAATCAGGAATCGGGGCCGCTTTCGTATCTCCTGCCGCCTTCGCCTTCTCCAGCGCAGCATTATAACGGTTGCTGAGATCCTGGGTGATTTGGTCGATATCACCGCCGGTGATGATATATTTCATAAATACGTCCGACTTCTTAGGACCTTCGAGCCTTCCTTCGGAAATAATGATCGGAGCGGCCGGGTAAATCCCGTCGAGCTTCGTAGGCAGGAAGCCTTGAATGCTCGGCACGTCAGGCACCTTCGCCTGTGCATTGACCGAAGGGATAACCGAGATACCGAAGCCCTTCTCATGATAAGGCGTTTGCACCTCGTCGCTGTAGATCATCTCGATCAGCTTCCATGCCTTCTCTTTGTTAGGTGAATCCTTGCTGATCGCCAAATAGCTTCCGGCAATAACTTGTACTGCGCCGTTTTGCTTGCCGTCAATGGTAGGAGGCATCGCTCCGGCCCAGCGGATGTTCGTCGGGAACTGATACTTATAAACGCCCGGCTCCCCGGAGTGGTTGAAGTACATCCCGATTTTGCCCTGAGCAAACTGTGCGCGAAGCGGGTCGATATCGAGCGATTCCGAGCCCGGCAGCATGCTGCCGTCCACCTTCATCTGACGCAGCGCTTGCGCCACCTCTTTGTACATGCCGAAATCGAATTTGCCGGTCTTGAAATTGTAGCCTTCATTGCCGTCCGGCTTGCTCAAGCTGGCAATGGTGTACGCCACGCGCTCGAAGCCTGTCGGACTTTTAAAGTTACCTGCAAAGCCGTAAGCCCCGATGTCCTTCCCGGCTTCCGTGATTTTCTTGGCGGCCGCGACCATTTCCTCGAGCGTCTTCGGCGGCTCCTTAATGCCCGCCTTTTCGAACAGATCGATGTTATAGATGAGTCTCCAGAACTGTCCGATATTCGGAAGCGTATAAATCTTGCCCTCGTACGTATTCTTCTCGTCGATCAACAGGTTGGCGAACTTCTTCTTCATGTCCTCGCTCATATACCCATCGAACGGCTCCATGTAGCTTTTCTTCACCCAAGTTGCCAGATTCGCCGAGTCGACGCGGAATATATCGGGCGACTGCTTGCTCGCAAAGGAGATATCGACGGATTGGACATAGTTATCCGCCATGACCTTGAGCTCCACTTCCGTGTCCGGATACTTTTGCTCGAACTTAGCAAATACCTCTTTCAAATAGTCGACATCATGACGATCGTTCGTCCAATAGGTCAGCTTTGTCTTTTTACCGCTGTCTGCGGCATTGGTTCCGCCCTTACTCGGCTCCGGTGCAGAAGCGCAAGCCGCAAGTGCGCCGGCCAGAAGGACGCTGATTCCTGCTTTTACCCATGACTGTTTCATTCCATGCTCTCCCTTTTCCCTGATGAATTCAATGCACGCTTTCATTATAAACAACTCCGTCCTCCGGACAGGAAGGACAAAATAACTTTCAAGGGTAGGAGAAACGACTTTCCTGACTCGGCATTACACGGACGCCGATAACCTCAAGTAGAGTAATGGGTCCGAAACTCGGTTGGCGTCATGCCGGTATGCCGCTTGAACAGCTCGCTGAAGTAAGGCCGGTCCTCGTAGCCGAGCGCCAGGGCGATATCCTGCACCTGCTTTCCTTCGAGCACCATCTCCTTCGCCCTGTCCATCCGCTTACCGATGATATATTGGGCAAGCGTTTGGCCCATCTCTTTCTTGAACAGGCTGGAAAAATAGCTTGGGCTCAAATGGACGGACTGGGCGCATTCCTGAGCCGTGAGATTGCGGTGCAGATTCCGTTCGATATATTCCACGGCTTGGCCGATCAAATGTCTGGCGTCACTGTGCTGCCGCTTCGTCATGATGGAGCAGCCGAGGCCGCAAAAATCCTCAATCCGGCGCTGCACGTCGGTGAAGGAGGCCGGCTTGGATTTGATGATGTCCGCCAGCCTGGCCTCAAGCAGCAGCTTGTCCTGCTCGGTCGCCTTCTCGACAAAGATGCGCAGCATGGCGTGGGAGAGCTCGCTGCACAAGGCCCGCATCATTTCCGGCTCGGGCGGGTTATGGCTCCAGTCCTCCCAGATGTCCTGCAGCTGCTCCACCGACTTCGCTCCATTGCCCGACCGAAGGCAGTAAAATAACGCCTTTTCCTTCTCCGGCGACAAATAAGGCAGCGCGGAAGCGTGGTCTGTCGTATAGCGGTATACACTGTCCCCGCCCGCATAAAAGCTGTTCGTCAGCGCGGCCAACGCCCGTTCGTACGAAACGTTCACTCTCCAGGCCTCGTTTACCAAGGTGCCGAGCCCGATCGAGATGGTCTGATGCGTATACCGCGATATATTCTCACGGCACAGCTCGGCAAGCGCCTCGCAGTCCATTCCCCCGGGCGGATTCACCACCATGACGAACTGGTCGATGCTCTCCCGGAACACTATCCCTTTCGTATGCGTAGATACGGTCTCCTCCAATATGTTCTGGACCGCAAAGCGGATCAGCTCCACTTCATTGACGGGAAGCTCCTTCGTGCGCTCGGCGAATTGATCGATCTCGGCCACCATAGCTACGACCTCGTTCTCTTTCATATCGATATTCAGGAATTCCCACTGCTGACGGAGTCTCGTCTGTGTGCTTCCGTAGCGGACCAGCAGCTTCATGTACTCCTGTCTAAGGAAAGGCAGGCTTTCTCTCAGCTTCAGCTCCATGTCCGCCATCTTGGAGGACATGTCTCTTTCCCGAAGGATCTCTTCCTTGGCGGCGAGAACGGCATCCAGAACCTCCTGCTTCGTAAACGGCTTAACAATATAGTCGAAGGCTCCAAGCCTAACCGCCTCCTGGGCATAGGAGAAATCCGTATAGCCGCTCATATAGATCAGCTTCATCCAGGGGAATTCCTCCTGGATCCTTTTCATCATCTCGATACCGTCCAAATACGGCATGCGGATGTCCGTCACGATAATATCGGGGCGCACCTCGCGGATCAACCGCAAGCCCTCTTCTCCATCAAGTGCCGTAGCCGCAACAATAATCCCGTGCGCCTCCCAATCCATCTTCGTCGTAAGGCCGCGGACCACCGTGGGAATATCGTCTATCACACAAAGCTTGATCGGCAGCGCTTGATTGCTCATCGTTCCTCCTCCTTCATAAACATCGGGATCGTCAGCATGATTTCCGTCTCCACGTTCGGCTCGCTTCGTATGGCGAGTCCCGCCCGGGCCCCGTAATATAACATCAGGCGCGTACGCACGTTGGACAGCGCATACCCTTGGCGGGCCGCCGGGTCCATGGTCAGTCGGTTCACACGGTCTGCATCCATGCCGCGTCCATTATCCAGTACCCGGATGATCAGCGAGTCCTTCTCCTTGCTTATGACAATCCGAATCAGGCCTTGATGCCGGATTTCCTTCAACCCGTGCAGAATCGAATTTTCTACGAGCGGCTGCAGCAGTATTTTCAAGATAGGCGTATCATGTAATTCGGGATCGCATTCGATCGTGTATACGAATAATTCCTCATAGCACTTTTGCTGAAGCTTTAAATATTGGCTTACATGCTCTATCTCCTTGCCGAGCGTCGTGATCTCCTGACCGCTGTTCAATCCCAGACGGAACAATAACGACAGCGAAACCACCATTTCCTTCACATCGTCATATTCCTCCATCTCACATTTCCAAAAGACGGTATTGAGCGTATTGTATAGAAAATGCGGATCGATTTGGGCCTGGAGCGCTTTGACCTCCGCCAGCCGCTTCTCCTTCTCCTGCTCGCGAACCTCGGTTATCAGCTCGCCGATCGTTCCCAGCATGCGGTTAAACTGATTGCCCGCTTCGCCGATCTCATCCATAAACGGACTATCGAACCGGGCGCTCAAATCGTTCTGCTCCACCCGCTTCATGACGTGCTGCAGCGTACGCAAGGGCTTCAAGAGCATATAGGAGAGATACCTGGCGAGAAATAAAGCGATCACAATACAAGCCGCCATGCTGAACCAAATAAACCATTGAATTCGTTTCATCGGCTTCAGCAGCTCTTGCTTGGACTGATAGCCCACCAGCACCCAATCCTCGGCAAAATTGGACTGCGCGTAATTGATCAGCATAGGGCCTTCGGAGGTATCGATTTCAAAATGACCCGTGTCTTGCTCGGCGAATCTTTGCTGAAGCTTCGGCTCTTGAAACCACCTCGGCTGAGGAGCCGACGAAAGGACGCTCTCTCCCGATTTCGTCAGCAGCATAAAGCTCATGGATTCGTAGGAGGAATCCTGATGCAGCAGCTGTTGAATGCGATCTTCTTTGACATTGGTTATGACATAAACATCGGACATATAATAATCGCTTAGCGGGCGCATGATCAGGCTGATCACCCGGCTTCCATCCATGAACAAAGAGTCCTGGTGTCCCGGTATCCATTGCGGCCTGGGATCCTCTTTAAGCTCGCGGTACAGCGGGGTTTGCTGGAACGGAACCTGGTACTTGCGGATTTTGGTGGTCGGATAAAAATCTCCTATCGGTGTGGACAGCAGGATGGAGTCAATCGATTGCTCCGTGATTTGTACCTGCTCGAACGGCCCCTGCATTAAGGAAAGATTCGTAAAATACCGCTCACGGCTTCGCGTCTGCACATCCCGCATCGTTTGCTTGTAGGCCTCGCTCAGCATGAGCGTTGAGGACGCTACAATGATTTGCTTCAAGCGCTCATCCATGACCCGAACCGACTTATCCAGCAGGTCTTGGCTCAGACCGAGCGCACGCTGTTCCATGGCACGGGAGGCGTAATAATTAGACAATAACCCTGTGACGGCAATGCAGAAGACAATAAGAAGGGTAAAGGAAACCCAAATTCTACGGTTTAACGTGCTGCGGTACATCCACTGCTTCATCCTGCGTTATCCCCCACAAAAAGAATAAAACTCTAGCAGCCGCTAGAGTCTATCGATTTTTTCTCTTCCACTCGATTATCCTTTGACGGAGCCGGCCGTCACCTGCATGAACGACTTGTTGGCGAAAACATACACAAGCAGGATCGGAAGCAAGGAAATACACGCGCCCGCCAGCATCAGCTGCTGCTCGGAGGCCTCCCCCATCCCGTATCGCAGGCTCGCAAGACCAACCGTCAGCGTCTGCAGGTCCGGCTGCGTCATCGTGAACACCAGCGGCAAAATATACTCATTCCAGGCATTACGGAACGTAAACAGCGCCGTGACGCCGATGGCCGGTGTCAATAGAGGCAGGATAATACGCAAGTATACGGTATAAAAGTTGCATCCGTCAATCAAGGCGGCTTCATCCAATTCCTTAGGAATCGCCTTAAAGAAGCCGATCAGCATGAAGAAGGCCGTAGCATGGGCGCTTACAAGCAAAATCACGACGCCGAGCAGCGATTTCTGGAGATTCAAGCTGATCATCAGATCGAACTGGGGACGCAAAACGACCGCACCGATCGATACGAACAACGTGCACGATTGAAGCACGACATAGAAGCGCTTGCCGCGGAAGGGCACACGATCCACCGCATAGGCGGCCATGGAGGCAACCGCTATGGTACCTACTGTCGTCAGTGTTCCCACAAAAAAACTATTCCATGTAAATTTTGCAAAATTGGCCGAGTTCCATGCCTTTACATAGTTGTCGAAGCGCCATTCCTTCGGCCAGAAGGTAGCCCCTGTCGTCAAATCCAGATTCGTCTTCAGCGAGCCCAAGATGGCCATCAGAATCGGAAAGACGGTGAAGGCCATTACCGTTAAGAGAAACAGCCACAGCACTATCGTAGACAGCAGTCGGGCAGGACGAAGTGTCCGCTTGTATGCTTTTTCTTTGCTAACTTGCGCGATCGCATTCATTGTTGATCTCCCTTTCGCTCGGATCAGTACATTTTGTTCAGCTTTCTTGACAGATAGAAGTACACCAGGGTGATCAGGCCGACAATCAGCGCTGTAGCGAAGCCTACGGCACTACCGTAGCCGAACTGCTGGGTCGTAGTCAGACTGCCTGCGGATACCGGGAAGAACAGCTTGTACAGGTACAGGTACATAACCTCCGTCTTGCCGTAGGGTCCCCCTTCCGTCAGCACCATGATGCTCTCATAGCCCTTCAGTGAAACGGTAATGGCGAGCATGATGATCATCTGCATGACCGGACCCAGCATCGGGATCGTCACATGCCAGAGCTTCTGGGCGGCGTTGGCGCCATCCAGCGAAGCCGCTTCGTACAGATCGTCAGGGATGCTTTGAAGCCCTGCGATGAACAGCAGCATGTAGTTTCCGACGGCCCCCCAAATGGCGATCATGATCGAGGTCAGCATGGCATAATCCGGACCGAGCCAATCAATCGAAGCGGAAGCCAGGCCGTATTTCACCAGAAGCTGATTTACCGTACCGTTATACGAATTAAAAATGACGTAAAAAACGATCGACATCACCGATGCGCTAATAATCGTAGGCATGAAATAAACGGCTCTTAGAAACTGTCTCCCCTTGATCGCCTTATTCAAAATGACCGCAAGGATTAAGGAAAGCGGAAGGGTGACAACGAGCTTGCCCGCCGCATAAATAAACGTGTTGCTAACTGATGACCAAAACTCCGCATCCCTCATCAACCGCTCAAAATTCTCAAGTCCTATAAACACCGGCTGGCCATACCCCTGATAATCGTAGAACATGTATTTCAATGCCCACGTAATGGGATAGACTCCGAAGATTAAGGTTAAAGCCAAGCTTGGCAAAATAAAAATCCAGGCATTCAGCTGCCGCTTTGCTGTTTGCACTTCTTCTCCCCCTGTCTGCATGTTGTGTGTGTTTATCATAAACGGAATCGCGAGCGGATCGTTATGGAGAATCCGACTAAACGAAGGGGAGAAAGCTACTTTTTTGCCGAGCGGAAAATGAGGAAGCATCTTGCCGATGACAGGGCAGTCCGCTCCGTGATAGGATAGAGGGATCGATTTTATTCACTTTATACTTATGTATGTAGGAAGCAGGGAAGCAACGAATGAAGGCGGAACTATTTTTTAAACATCCGGCAGGGATCGCCGCTGCGGCCATCGGCTCGACCTTGTTGTGGGGAAGCGCGATCCCGATGATCAAGGTAGGCTATGCCTTAATGGACATCGCTCCGGGAGACATGCTCAAGCAGGTGCTGTTCGCAGGCTACCGATTTACGCTGGGCGGACTGATGATCCTTTTTCTTATGGTCCTGCTCGGCCAATCCTTGGCTATCGTCCCCAAATCCGTCGGGATGGTCTGCGCAATCGGCGGAGTGCAGACGTTTATGCAATACGTCGTATTTTACATCGGGTTAAGCTCGAGTACAGGCACCTTCGGCTCGATAGCGGCCGGTGCGATCTCTTTCTTCCAGCTCTTGCTGGCGCATTTTTTGTTAAAGGGCGACCGGCTGAATGCACGTAAGCTGACCGGTATGCTTCTCGGCTTTCTCGGGCTGGTGCTGCTTTCTATGAAAGGCGGTGGAGCGCTGCTGAATTTCGGCGCAGGGGAGCTGCTGCTGCTGATTGCAGCGTTCTGTGCGGCTTGCGGCAATATCCTGTCGAAGCTCGGCTCGCAGCGCTTGAGCATTTTCTACATGAACGGATATCAAATGCTGCTCGGAGGCATAGGTCTTACTGTCGTCGGACTCTTCAACGGGCACTGGATGCCGTTCGAGGTGAATGCAGCCGGAATCGCCATTCTGGTCTATCTGGCCTTCGTATCGGCGGCCGGCTTCGTCTTATGGAATTTGGTGCTGAAATACAATTCCGTCGGGAGCATCTCGATGTTTCTGTTTTTCATTCCGGTGTTCGGGGTGCTTTGGTCCATGCTGCTGCTGGATGAAAAACTCAGCTATTCCGTTATCTTCTCGCTGGGGCTGGTCAGCACGGGCATCATTCTGATCAACCGTACACGTCAGACGGCTGCAATGACGAAGGAGCAATAAATGCAGAAAGCGGAGCCCGCATCTATGCGCGGCTCCGCTTTCGTCTATATTTCTTTAGTCTATCCGTGCGCCATACTGCTCTGCGAGCAAAAACGTCTGGGCAGCCGTACCTTCCTCTCCCGGCAGGACATCCGCAACATAACCATTCCTATCCGAAGTTCGACTCCAGGTCAACCACTTTCCGGTTTCCCGGTGCTGCAGCCTGCAACCGCCGCCGGAAGGCTCCGGCACGATTCTCCAATGCTGACTGTCTTCCTCCGGCCGGTCCGTTAGGAGCACTACGGAGTCCTCATCATGCGACTGCGTTCCCATATACTTGCCGGTAGCCCGATGCCGGATTCGAACGTATCCGCTGTCTGCCTCCTCCCGCCTCCACAGCTGAGACTCGTCGCGGTAGGAAAGCTTCTGAAGGACGATTCGGGAATCTTCATCGGCAGGAGCGGCGTAACGCAGGGAACGGGAGCGAATCCGAAACACGCCGCTGGGTGTCCGGCTCGTTTCCGCCGTTCCTGTACTTAAATCGACCTTTAGCGTGTCAGCCCAGTGAAGCTCCATCGTTGTAGGCGTTGGAAAGTGAAGCGGCAGCAGCACATAGGAGGACGCATGATAATCGCTGGGATCCCAGCGGTCTCCAAGGTATAGATATGTCTCGGATTCTGTGCCTTTCACCGGTAAAATATAGGATGGCTGTGTATCCCATGCGGTCGGTCCGCCGAAATCAAACAGCTTCGACCATCGTCCGGTCAGGCTGTCGGCGAAGGCATACTTGGCTTGATTCGGCTCCCAGCCCGTGCAGCCCGAGGTAATCATGAAGTACAAGCCATCCCGTTTCAAGACGGCCGGGGCCTCGCGGTATTGTCCGGGCCAAAGTGTTCTCACGTGCTCGTCAACGGACAAATAATCGTCGCTCAAGCGATACATATGCAGATCCGCATTTTCGCGAGAAGCGGAGATGAAGTACGCGGTACCGTCGTCATCCACGAACAGCGTACAATCTCTCGACATATGTCCGATCGGATTGAAGCTCCCGTGGTATACGTAATCTCCGTCCACCGTATCGCAGGTGGCAACGGCGCAGCGCGCCGCACCGTAATCCTTCCCGTTCTCCCAATGCATCCACATGACAAACTTGCCCGTTGCCTCGTTGTACACAACCTTCGGTCTTTCCATATTGCAGCCGGTTCCCTTATCTCTATCGGTAACAAGCTCAGGAGACGTTCTGGTTTCGATGGGCTGAAACATGGAATCGAGCGTCAGCACGTTGCCGCGAAATTCCCATTCCGTCATATTCTTGGACCGGTAGCAGGCTACACGGTTTCTCCCCTGCCGGTTCTCGCCGAACCAATACACATATTCGCCCATGCGAAGCATGCCGCCCCCGTGCGCATGAATCGGATTTCCGGATGTGTCTGTCCATAAACACCCGTTCGATAACCTCATACTCTTCACCTCTTCGGCAGGATGTAAAGCCTTAAACCGGTGCAAGCTTACTTTTTCCCTGTCGCGGCATCCACCTGCCGGATATGGTTTTGTATGGCTTCGTCTGCATTGCGCAGGGCTGTGTTGACATCCTGTTCCCCTTGGAAGAATTTCGCCGCCGCCTCGTTCAGAAACTTCCCGGCATCCGGGTATTTGTTGGTTGCCGTATAGGCGGGAATGTACCGGCCTTTAAAAATCGCTTCCGTATGCTTTCCTTGCAGCACCGGCATATCCGCTCCAAGCTCTTTTCGGATGCTCTGCTCCTTCAGCACCGACATTTTGCCCGACGCCCGGGTCAGCTTCTTCTGGATTTCGTCCGAGGTAATCGTCTCGATGACCTTGAAGGCCGCATCCTTATGCTTGCTTTGCTTCGTGACAAACATGACGTGCTGGTCGACCATTCCGGCTGCTTCCGGCTGATCCGGGTGTACGGGATACTGCGCCATATCCCAATTCAAGCCCTTAGCCGCATCGGACTGCAGCAGATTCAGGTTATTGCCCGTGGCGAACATGGCCAACGTCCTGTCCTTTATAAACTGATTCCGCTGATGGACATTAGGCACTCCTTCATTGAAGGGAATGGTATTGATTTTGTATTGGAGCTCGAGAATTCGTTTCCACTGCTCGTTATTGACGTTCGATTTCCCGTCTTTCACCGCTGGCAAAGCGATCTGAAGGGCCAGCTTGCCGTGTCCGTCCGTATCCAATCCCCGGTAACGAACACCTTGGTCCTCACGGCTAACCCGTTTGGCGAGGGCGATCGTCTCCTCCCAGGTCATGCCGTCCTTGGGGTACTCTACGCCGAATTTATCGAAAATGTCCTTGTTATAATAAAGCACGTTAAAATTGGCATCGTAGGGCAAAGCTACGAGTCCGCTTGGATTGTATCCCCGAATTGTATCCAAGTAAACGCTGTCAAATCGGTTTGCATCCAGGTTATGCTTTTTCATGAGCGGCGTTTGGTCCTCCACCAGATCCAAATCCTGATAATCCGGAATCAGATTCACCCAGGTAGCCACCAAATCGGGAACGGTGCCCGCAGCGATCATTTCCTTGATGTTCTCTCCCTTGAGCATTTCGATTTCGATATGAGGATACTTCTTCTTAAGCGGCTCCACGATCAGCGATTGAAAATCCGCCTCCGTAATCTCCGACCACTTCTGCGCCATCAAGAGCTTGACCGGCTCCTCCTGCTTAGGCTGCGAATTTGCAGGACTTTGCTCCGACGGCACTGTAGAAGGTGCCCCGCCGCCGTTCGTACATCCCGCCATCCATCCGAAGCTCAGGACAGCCGTTGCTATCAATGCCGCATGATATCGAAATTTCATGATATGCCCCCTCGAATAAGAAATCGTATCGCTTATGAAAGCGTTTCATGAAGCCATCTTATCACTGTCCCTCAGGAGCAACAATTAATAGACGAACACAAAAATTACAATTTTGCACTCGCTTCGCCGGAGCGATACCTAAAGGGGGTGACCCCAACATGCGAACGGAAAAACGTAGAGAAGTATGCGGGGGAGGAAAAAGCCAATGCTTCGGCAATCGCCTCAATGGAAAGCGTAGTTTCCTGCAGCAGTTTTTTTGCTTTTTCCACTTTCACCTTCATCAAATAATGCTTGGGAGAAACACCGTACACCTGCTTGAAGCACTTGGTCATGTAATTCCGATGCACGTGCAAACGAGCCGACAATTCCGACAGGAGCACCTGCTCCGTCCCGCCGGAGGTTTCCAGCACATAAGCGACCTCGGTGGCAATCTGATACCTCGATAAGGAGGTCGGCGCATTCATCGCGGTATCTGGAATCACGATCTTCTCCAGAATGAATGCAAGAAACTGCATCATATTGGACTGCAGGATCATTTTCTGGGTAAAGGCAAGCTCCTCCTCCGAACGAAAAAGCGAGATCAGCCTCTGCATCCAGCCGTGAATTTCTCTCCTGATGTCCGGGGACTGCTGTACGCTGGCAATGGGCTTCCGCAGGGCATGGAATAAGGAATGAACCTCTCTCGGCTCGACATCAAAATGGAAATTAAAAAAGCGGCTTTCCTCGTGCGTTTCCAAATAATGAAGATCATTGGAGTTTATCAGGATGAAATCCCCCGATTCGAGAGAGTATTCCACTCCGTTCACCCATTCGCTCATGCGTCCGGTTTCGCAATATAAAATTTCAAACAACGGATGCTTGTGCGTAGGATACGATGAGCCTTTCTCCGCTATTTTGTAGAGCACATTCCAAATATGAAACGAGGTGAAGAAGCCGGAGTAAAAGAAATTTTCTTTCATGTCTGCTCCCTTCCGAAAAAAGAAGAGCCCGAAAGGCGACCTTCGCCCTGAGCTCTTCTAGTTAGCCGTTGATTTGTGCAGCCTATCTCTTCTTTCTACTTTACCAGAAGAGCTCTCCGTGACCAAGCAGCCTTGAGAGGCCTTCGACGAAATAGTAGTCTCCGTAAATCAGCGGTACGTCCATATTTTTCCGTTCGGGGTAATGACTCGTTCCATGCAGGATGAGTCCTTCTTCTTCATCCGTTTCCCAAGAACCGTAATGGGCATAGAGGGAATGCAGAATTTGTTCTCCCGAATTCCGGTAAAGGCTCCGCTCTTGCCCGGACACCTGCTCTGCAAGCAGCAGCAGGCCGCAGGCCGCGCAGGCTCCCGCCGAGGAATCGCGATAGTCCGGTACTCCCTCCGGCAGCCGGAAATCCCAGTGTGGCACATGATCCTCAGGCAGGTTGGCCATAAAGAAGTGCGCCACCCGCTTCGCCGCGTTCAAATAACGCTCATCCCCCGTATAGCGATAGCTGAGGCTCATCCCGTATAAGGCCCAGGCGGTTCCCCGAGACCAGGCCGAGTCCGGCGCATAGCCTTGTCCGCCGTTCACGCTAAGCTTCTCGCCGGTTTCCGGATCGAAGATCACGATATGGTTAACGGAGCCGTCCGGGCGGATAAAATGAGCAAGCACGGTATCCGCATGGCGGACCGCAATATGCTTATACCGCGGGTCCCCCGTCACTTCCGTGGCCCAATGGAGCAGCGGCAGATTCATCATGCAATCGATGATCGCCCAGCCTTCATTGTGATCCCCTTCTCTCCATGGATTCCACGCCCGAATATAGTTACCCTGCACGTTAAAGCGCGCAGCCAATAGGTTCGCAGCCAGCAAGCCGCGGCGCTTGGAGTCTTCCTCGCCGAGCAGCTTATATCGGGCTACACTGGTCAGCGTCCACATGAAGCCGATGTCGTGATCCAGCTTATAATAATCGCTGATCACCTGATCCAGCTGCCGCTCACAGGACTCCGCCAGCTGTTTGAGCGTCTCGTCCTTCGTGTCCCGGTACAGCAGCCACAATAAGCCGGGCCAGAAGCCGGCCGTCCACCAGGAAGGTGCCTCCAGAACATATTTCCCGTTCTTGCTCGCATGCGGGAACCCGTCGCCGATCCGCTTGCTCGTCCATGCTACCTTCTCCACCGTCCGGGTCCAAGCTTCCTGAACCCAATGTTCCGCCATTTTCATGTTTCATTCCCCGCTTTATCGTTTTTTTCACGCCCGCAGCCTTCTGCGTATAGGCGTTATCCCTCGCCACGGTATTCGTTCGGTGTCATCCCGGCAACGGATTTAAACATCTTGATGAAATAGCTGTGATTCTCGTAGCCGAGCGTTTCACCGATCTTCGCAACGGATAAATTCGTTTGATCCAGCAGCTCTTTGGCCCGTGCCACCTTCATCCGGTTTACATATTCGATGAACGTCTCACCCGTTTCCTTCTTGAACAGACGGCTGAAATAGCTCGGATTCATATACAAATGCTCCGCCACCTCATCCAAGCTGATCTTTTTGTTCAGATGAAGGGAAACGTACTGGCATGCATCCAGCACCTCGGTGCGCTTGCTCAGCACCTTCACCCCTTCGACGATCACCAGCGAGGATTCAAAAAAATGAATCATCCATTGCTTGATTTCCTCCAGCGTGTCCATCTCCAGCAGTTCACGGTGCAATATCTCTACGGAAAAATGATTGCGGAACAACTGCATCGCTTGAAGCTTAAGCTTCAAATCGAGCACCAGCTTCAGCAGCCAGTCCTTCACCGTTTCCGGACGGAAGTGGCGGGATTTGATAAAATCGATCCACTCCGTTACCACCGGACGGGCTGCCGCGCCGTTGCCTTCAATCAGCATTTCCCGGAAGCCGTTGACCGCATCATCATAGGAGGAATAAAGCACGGATTCCTCGGTAAAAGCGACCGGCGTCTTCTTCTGAATCGACTGGCTGCTCATATAGAAGCGTTGGCCCGCCGAGCCCAGCAGCTCCATCAGCTCATGCTTTAGCTCAATCGGACGGATGCAGGTTTGCCCGATAATAAAGGATAGCTGGATCTTCAAGGTTGCCTGTACCATCGATTGGATCCGCTTGAGCAGCAGCACGGCTTCATCGTAAGGATTGCTCTTAATCCCTCCGCCGGAGGGAATCAGCAGAAAGGACCTTAATACGTCATACGTGAAATGAACCGTATCCTTCCCTTCCGAGGCCAAAATCTCCTCCAATATATTATTCACGGCAAACCGGAGCACATCGTCCGTAACAAAACGCTGCCTGGCGAGCCGCTGACCGTCGATATAACACGCAATCGGCAAGCACACGCGGTCCTTCAGCTCCAGGCCGCAGGCGGCCGCATCCTCGAACCAGAGCTGCTCCGTCAGGATCGGCTCGTGAATCGTCGCGCGTATGAAGCTCTCCTTATGCCGCTCCTTGTTGCGGTTCACCATATTTCGCAGCTTCTGCTGATTTTCCATACTGTTGTGCTCTTCATCCAGCTTGCGCTTGTGCTGCTCCAGCAGCCGGCGCAAATCCTCGGGATCGAGCGTGTCCTTCAGCAGGTAATCCTGGACATTGAGCTTCATGGCCTGCTGAGCATAATGGAATTCACTGTGGCAGGTTAAAATAACCACATGCGTCGCCGGCTGCAGCTCCTTGATCGCGCGGATCAGCTCGATGCCGTTCATCCTCGGCATGCCGATATCGGTAACAATAATATCCGGCAATTGCGTTTGCGCCGCTTCCAGGGCGACGGCTCCGTTCTCATATTGACCTACGAGCTCTAAGCCCAGCTGCTCCCAAGGGATGACCTCCGACAGCAGCTCCAGTACCGGGTAATCATCATCCACCAGCATGACTTTATACATAGGCTGTCTCCTCCTTTTGCTTAGGGATGGTCATAATCACGCTTGTCCCCGCCCCCGGCTCGCTGTTGATCTCCATGCGGAACGATTCCCCGAACGTCATCCGCATTCGTTCATAGACGTTTGCCAAGCCTAAGCTGGAGAAGCCTTTTTTATCCGTTTCCGCCGTGACTGCCTCCCGTTTGATCAAGCGGTTTCGCAGTGACGTAAGCGCCTCCCCGTTCATGCCTTGGCCGTTATCCTCCACTCGAATGCACACATATTCCTCCTGAGCGGTTGCTTGAATGCGAATCGTTCCCGCCTTCTGACTCAGACCGTGAATCAGCGCATTCTCAATGATCGGCTGAAGAAAGAAGCGCGGAACCTCTTCGCGGAATGCATCCGCGGCGATGTCAATGTCCAGCTCCACCTTTTGCTTCTGCCGCATGTTCATCAGCTTCATATAGTCAATGACCATCTCCACCTCATCGTGAAGCGGAATATTCCCCTGATCCTGGATCGTCATGCGCAGCAGCTTGGATAAGGAGCTGATCATATCGGCGCTTTCCCGGTCCCCGCGGCCCAGCACCTTCATCCGGATCGAATTCAGGACGTTAAACAGAAAGTGCGGATTGATTTGCGCCTGCAGCATGTTCAGCTCGGCCTTTCGCTTACGGGCCTGGGTATCGGTTATTTCAACGATCATCTGCGAGATTCGGTCGAGCATCTGATCGAACGATTTGCCAAGCCGGCCGATCTCATCCTGTCCCCGGATGTGGGAGCGCAGATGCAGCTCGCCCTTCTGAACGGACGAAGCCACCTTGTCCAGCTTCAGGAGCGGCTTGGTAAATGCCCGCAAAGCAAGCATCAGCAAGATCAGGAACAGAACAAATGAAACGACCTGGAACAAAAATACGTTCTCGAAAATGGCGTTGATGGGTGAAATCGCCGTTCGGTAAGGTGACAGTGCTACAAGCTTCCAGCCGTTAAACACAATGTTATAGCTTGATATTAAATAATCGACATCGTCGATATGGACAATGTCGGGATCCGCATTTTTCTTGGATTGCTCAAGGTAAGTAAACACTTGTCCTACCTTGTCCTGATTGGAATGGGACAGGATGCGGTCCTCTTGATCCAGCAGCATGACTTCTTGGCCTGCCTCGAGATTTTGAAAATACTGGTGGAGTTGACTTTCCAATATCGAGACCACCACGTACCCGTAAATCGTCAGATCCCCATGCCGCAGCGGCCGCGCAACGGTCAGCTGGTACGGATTCGTCTTCTGATCGCTTTTAAATACGGTAGGAGTAGTCCCAAGCCAATAGGAATTGAAGCCATATACCTTGTTTGCTTCCTCAAGCCACGGTTCTTTCAGCAGCTTGTCCGGTTCGAATTCGTAGCTCTGATAGTTGGTATAGTACAAACCGTTCTTCAGAACCACGGTAAGGTAGCTCTTCTCGCCGGCGGCGGTCAAGCCCTCGATCATATTTAAAATTTCATTTCCCGCCACGTATTGCTCTGTGGTAAGAGAGCTGTATTTATCATATTGGGTCTCATTCAGCTGCTTTAGGAGCATTTGTGTGCCGGGGTCCAGCTGAATGTAGTTGATCAAATACAGCATGTACTCCAGCGTATTGGACACATTCCCGTCCACCAGCTTCAGTGTTTGTCTTGCATTGGATACCGCCTGATTCTTCACGGCGTCGCGGGTCAAGTAGTTGTATACGCTCATCGTGACCAGGGTCGGAAGCATAACGCACAGGACGGATACCAGAGTCAGCTTCGTGCGGAAGGACTTTATTGATAACAGGTGCAGCCAACGCCGGATCATCCCTTTCCCTCCCCTCTCCATCATTATAAAACTTCGTCTCACCCTAGCATAACGTTATATTGACATCCTATTCTACTATCTTTACTTCCTTTTGAAAATGTATGCGAAAAAAACGATTTCCATCGCATGATCCGTTCCTATCCCTACCGTTGATTGGATCAAAAGACATTCCGGTCGGGTCCGGGTCGAGGCGGTTTTTTTTCTCTTTGAACAGCACAATTGTGCAAATAGGCAGCTTTTTCCTATGGTTTCAATCAAAAAGAAAGAAGATTTCTGCGTATATACAACATTCCTGGGCCATTTGCCTCGGTTTCGGACATTGTGCCTTCTCAGAGGTGCCTATTCTCACAAATCTCGTTCAAACCTTCGTTTGGGATCGTAAATTTCTGCACAATAGCAGAATTGTATCCTTTACTTGGGGCATTTCAAGAACATAAAAAAAAAGCCGCCACCGAAAGCAGATGTTTCTACTTCCGGCGACAGGCCTCTTGAAAGTCTTACTTCTTATTGGAATCGATCAATTTCTGAGTGCGATCCTGCGAATTTTTCAGCATGGCATCGAGATTTTGCTTATCGAGAATCAGCTTCTCATATTCTTCGTTGATCACTTTATACACATCCGCTTGGAACGATGTCGGAGGAACCAGCTTGGATGCACGGGAGTTCGCCAGAACCGACTTCAGCGACTCTTTGTCGACCTTATCCGGAGATTTCGTGCCGGCCAGGATCGTATCGATGATCTTGCTCATATCTTCATTCTTCACTTTGTTCCAGGACGGAACATATTTGCCTTGAGCGATGGTGCCTTCGGTTGTGAAGTAACGAATAAACTGATACGCTTCTTGCTTATGCTTGGAGTTCGCTGCAACCGCCATAAAGTCGGTTGTCACCATGGAATAGCCGCTTGGATCGGAAGCGTTATTTTTCGGGAACGGAGCTACCGCTACGTTAAAGTTCAGCGGGAACTGATCCGTACCGCCGATTTCCGAGTTCATCCAGCTGCCGATAACGACCATACTTGCGGATTGGTTAAAGAACTGCGGACGATAGTGCAGCTTCTGCGAAATCATATCCGCATAAGGAACGGAGGACTTGTCAACCTTCTCCATTTGGTAACGGAGCTCAATCGACTTCTTGAACAAAGGATTCGTCAGGTTGGAAGTGCCGTCTGCTTTCAAGTAGTCGGAATTATCCGGCTGGTTGGCCAATGCCAGTCTTGTATACTCGAGCCAGCCGCCGCCCTGAGGACCGTGGAAATAGGTGCCGTAACGCTTGCTGGCGCCTTCACCCTTCGTCAGCTTCTTCGCATAGTCGGCGAATTGATCCCAAGTCCAGTCCTTCGGCACCTCAAGACCCGCTTCTTTCAAATGATCCTTATTCAGGAGCACATACCAAGGGTTGAACTTCCCGGGGAGCGCATAATATTTGCCGTTCAGCGCCGTATCTACCTTATATTCCTCGTTTACCTTGTAGCCTTCCTTTTGGATAAACTCATCAATCGGCGCTACCATGCCAAGCGCTACGCGCTGCGCGTACATCCCTGCTTCACTGAACATCATAACGTCCATTGCTTCGCCGGATGCCGCAGCCAGGTCGAGCTTCTTCGCATATTCCTGTGTGTCGCCCTTCTCGCTCAGGTTGACAAGCTCCACCTTGATGTTCGGATATTTAGCTTCGAAAGAGCTGATCACCTTCGTCCAAGCCTGCTGAGCTTCGCTGCCAAAGGCATGAAACTTGATCGTAACCGGCCCTGCTGCCGCCCCGCCGTTAGCCGCTCCTGCGGACGGTGCTTCCTTCTCAGCTCCGCAGCCTGCAAGCAAGCTAACGGCAGCCAAACCCGAAATCATGCTGGTCCATACTTTTCTTTTCATTTTAGCCCCTCCATCATGGTATTGACTATGAATTTTATATTAGTTGTCTACATGCTCATTATAGCTAGTAGAGGAAGCTGCCGTATGACGCGATATTTACCACTATCAACGTTATTTTTACTTCCTCCGAGAATACTATCCCTTCACGCCGCCTACGGCAATGCCTTCGATAACGCTTTTCTGACCTATAATGAATACGATCAGCAGTGGCAGAATCGCAGAAACCGCCGCCGCCATAATGAGAGAGTAGAACTCGCCGTTCATCGATGCGAACTTATCCACTGCTAGCGGAATGGTATACAGCTTGTCTGTACGGATAAAGATGAGCGGGTTCTGATAATCGTTCCAGGTCCAGATGAAGCGAAGGATCGCATAGGTTGCGATGGCCGGACGCACAAGCGGGAAAGCAATTTGCCAGAAGATGCGCCAGTGGCCCGCGCCGTCGATTTTGGCCGATTCGATAAAGTCGTTGTGCAGTCCCATAAAAAACTGGCGAAGCATGAAGGTACCCAGCACACTGAAGCTTCCTAGCAGGATCAGGCCCAAATGACTGTCAAACAGCCCGATATTACGGTATAAAATAAATTGCGGAATCAAAATCGCCTGAGATGGAACCATATAGGTAGCAAGCACGATCAGAAATAACCATTTGCCGGCAGGAAAATCTACCTTCGAGAAGCCGTATGCCGCCAGTGCGGACACGGCACAAGAAATCAAGGTGGTTAGAACGGAAACCTTAATGGAATTCCAATAATATACATAGAAGGCATATTGCCCGGCCCAAATTTCTTTATAGTTCTCCACCAGATTCCAACGCTCGGGAATCCACTGAATCGGATATTTGAAGACATCCGCCTCGATTTTGAAGGAAGCGGAGAGCATCCAGATGAACGGCATGAGAAACAAAATGCTGACACCCAGCATAATGATCGTCGTCACCAGCTTCGATACATTGATAGATTGTTTCACGGGGAGTCCCTCCTAGTAATTAACCCATTTCTTTTGACCGAACCACTGCAATACCGTAATCAGCAATACGCAGAGGAACAGGACAACCGCAACCGAAGATGCATAGCCTACACGGAGACTGACAAACGCTTGATCGTACAAGTAGTAGACGAGCATGCTGGTGGACTGCATCGGTCCGCCTTTGGTCAAAACCATAATCAGGTCAAACACCTTGAAGGTTGAAATAATCCCCGTTACGAGCAGGAAGAAAGACGTCGGTGACAACATCGGAACCGTGATTTTCGTAAATTGCACCCAGCCGTTCGCACCGTCGATATCGGCAGCCTCGTAAAGATCCTTAGGAATCGATTGCAAAGCCGCCATATAAACGATCATATTATAGCCGATCGAGATCCACACGGAGATCATCATAACGGAAGGTAAGGCAAATGCCGGGTCAGCAATCCATTTCGGCGGGTTATCGAATCCGAGCGACATCAAAAATTGATTTACCGGTCCGGCCGACGGATGGAACAAGACCTGCCATACGATCGCTACGGCAACCACGCTGGAAATGTAAGGCATGAAATATGCGACCTTGAAAAAGCTCTTCATATAGACATGCTTGTTAATGAGAATCGCCAGCAGCAGCGAGACGAGCATATAGATCGGCACCGTAAAAATAAAGATGAAGTTGTTCTTTAAGGAGATGAGGAAGCTTTCCTCCGAGAACAGCTTGGTGAAATTGTCAAAGCCGGTCCATTTGATTCCCTTCATACCGGCAACGAAGTTCCAATCTGCAAAGCTGAGCACAAATGTAGCCAGGATCGGCAGCAAGGTCAGCAGAGTGACCCCGATTAACATTGGACTTACGAATAAAAAGCCCGCAATGCTTTCTTTGCGACGCAAGGCATTGCGCTTCGGGCTGGCCTTTTTTCGGTCGGATAGTGAGACAGATGTGGTGGTAGTATTCACTGTGCGACTCACCTTTCATTCATATAATAGGTTTGTATGCATTCATTATAGGTTGTTGCCGCAGCCCGAGCATAACGTTATCTTGATTTTTTCACTGCATATTTTGACTTTCTTTCAATAAACAAAACAGGCTAACGGTGTTGAACCCGTTAGCCTGCTTTGTTTAAAGGTGAAGCTGTACTCATGGTGTGCTCACGCCAATATGGCGTCGATAGCCGCCAATTCCTCCTCGGTGAAATCCAGGGACTGAAGCGCCCCTATGGCATCCTCAATATGGCCGACCTTGCTGGCGCCGATCAACGCGGAGGTCACTCTTCCTCCCCGCAGTACCCAAGCCAACGCCATCTGCGAAAGCTTCTGACCGCGCTGGGCCGCAAGCTCCGTCAATCGCTTCACCTTGTCCATCCGCTCTTCGCTGATATGCTCCGGTCGTAAGAACGGGCTCGGTCCCGCCGCTCGCGAATCCGGCGAAATACCGCTTACATAGCGATCGGTCAGGATTCCGTGCTCCAGCGGAGAGTAGACGATCGAGCCGATACCCTCCTCCTCCAGGACATCCTGCAGTCCGGCTTCGATATGCCGTGTAAACATGGAATACTTTGGCTGATGGATCAGGCAAGGCGTCCCCAGCTCCTTCAAGATGCGGGAAGCCTCCCGGGTCATCTCGGGATTGTAGTTCGAGATCCCAACATAAAGCGCTTTGCCCTGACGGACGATCTGGTCGAGCGCTCCCATGGTTTCCTCCAGGGGCGTGTTAGGATCCGGGCGATGATGGTAGAAAATATCGACATACTCCAGCTTCATTCGTTTCAAGCTTTGATTGAGACTGGCAATGAGATTTTTTTTGGAGCCCCATTCTCCGTAAGGACCGGGCCACATGTGATACCCTGCTTTGGTGGAGACGATAATCTCATCGCGGTAAGGGGCGAGGTCCGCTTGCAGCATCCTGCCGAACGTCTCTTCGGCTGACCCGGGCGGCGGACCGTAATTATTCGCCAAATCAAAATGGGTAATGCCGGAATCAAACGCCTTCCTAACGAGATTTCTTCCGTTCTCGTAGGAATCGATGCCTCCGAAATTGTGCCATAGTCCCAGTGAAATCGCCGGCAGCCTTAGCCCGCTTCTTCCGCAGCGGCGATATAGCATGGTGTCATATCGAGTGTCGCTTGCTTGATATACCATCCTGTCAACCCTCCTAAATGAATTACCCTCATTGTAGCGGAACGGCTCGTCGGAGGCTATGTCAACAAGGAAGAACTTTATGGACTTATGTCAGATTAGAAGCTATGAACGGTAATGCTTTGGAGCTGCACCTTTGATCTTCTTGAACATTCGGGAAAACAACAGCGAATCCGGATAACCGACGGAACGAGCCACTTCCCCGATGGAATAGTTCCCTTTTCTTAACAGCTCGCAAGCCTTGTCCATCCGGTAATGAAGCAAATATTGCTGTGGCGGCATACCAACGGATTGTTTAAATAATGCGGATAAATACTTGCGGTCCAGCTTAAGGTACGCGGCGAGCTGGTGAATCGAAATCGGTTCACTATAGTGGGCATGCAAATATTCGATGCACTGCATAATATACGAATCCTGCTTCTTCCAGCCTAGGTCCTCAGGAGACGTATGCGGACAGACCTCCGTAAGAACGGAGAGAAAATGATACAACAATGCTTTGATTTGCAGGTCGGCTCCCGGCCCTTGAGTGGAAGCGAGCGTCAGCTGCTCGAACATCGTCGGCATGACCTTGACGTCCATGGGGAAGACCGGCTGCTCCGGACTCAGCCGGGTACGTGCCAGGATCGATTCGACCTGCTCCCCTCGGAAGGCCAGCCAGGAATACACCCAAGGCGTCTGCCGGTCCGCTTCATAATAAGTTAAGACATCCGGATAGATCAGGAAGGCCTGACCTGGGCCAAGGGAAACCATCTGGTCCCCGACTTGTACGATCCCGGTTCCGCTGTGAATGAAATGGATTTTGTACATATCGCGGACCATCGGCCCGACGGCATGCCCGGGAGCGCAGTCCTCCCTGCCCCAGTAGAGCAGGTGAACATCCGGGTCCTGTCGATACGGATTTTCCGGATTATAATAATATGTTTTCATTGGATCCTCTCCGTCAGTCCTGTAAAGCTTCCTTCAAGCAGGCCATGAGAGCCAGCGCCTCTTCATGCTCCGGCTCCAATGCCAACGCCTTCTGCAGATATTCCACTGCAGCCTCTTCCATCCCCAGCTCATAGCTGCAGATCGCGAGGCACTGGAACACCGTGGGTACCGTGCCCTCTTCATCCGCCTCAACGGAGATATCCAGAAAATACTTCGCATCCTCGTACAAATTCATCTCGAACAGCACCAAGCCGGCGTCAAGCGCCAAGTCATATCCTAGCTTCAGCTCAAAGTACGAAGACCACATGATACGGATTCCGGCTTGAATATCGAGCAAATCCTCGTCGCTTTCGTCCGGCAGCAATCCGGTGATACGCTTCGCGTTCTGGATGAAAAACTCCGCATCGTACCCGCCCAATCGCCAAAATGCTATCAACTGCTGCAATTCCATCGTTTCCGTATTCCGGTCCACCCATTCCTTCAGGCTAAAGAACTCGTCCGGCCCGAATCGCTCGATAAACCGCCGGTACGCAAGCCGGGTCTGGGCGTAGCTTTTCGCGTTCTCCAGCATGAAGATGCAGCCGACATTAATATTTCTATAATGCTGGGCGGGGAACAGAGAGAAGGCTCCTCTCTGCTCAAACTCATACCAAAGCGCATGGTAGTTGGCCGTTAACGAAAAGCTGCCGTGATGAATCAATTGGGGCGGCTCCGTGAATCTCCAGTTATCCAGCCGATGATCGCCTTTGTCCGAGGTGATGAGGAGGAAGCCCGACACGGACAATTGGCCCAACCGCTCCATACAGCGTAAACCGGCAACCGGAAGCAGGATATGCGAATCCTCCAGCTCCTCCAGATAAAGGGAGATCAGCTCTCGATATGGGTAATCCTCCGCTTCATAGAGGGGCTCATGCCGATACTCATAGGTCATCGTAATGCTTTGCAATGCTTCCGACGGCGGCAGCTCGCCGTAATGCTCAGGAAACTCCAGCACGACATCGCATTCGTAAATGCTGCCGTCTCCTACATAAATGAGCTCTTGCGGGATCCCGTCGAAAAAGTAATTCGCGATCACCAAGAGGGGCTGCTTCAAGTCCCCAGGCCGGATGGTCGTTTCCGATACGACCAAATGCAGCTCCGTGTCCTTCACGGCATCGAACCTTGCGAAATCCAGCAGTCCCTCCTGGACCCATGCTTGCAGGGAAGGATGGCTTTGCCAATCCTTGATATGATTCCAAGAGAAATCCGTAAGTACATAGCGAAAAGGGGGCAGCTCCAATCCCGCTTCTTCCTTTAGCTCGCATAAGCACTTCAAGATGTGATACGCCAGGCGCCCCGAGCCTGCTCCAAGCTCAAGCAGGGTAACCGGCTCCGAAACTTCCCCTTTTGCCGCCAAGTCTTGAAGAAACCCGAAGATCATCTCTGCATAGGCTGTAGCCATCTTGGGGTTGTTCGTTATATACTGCGGAACCTGGCTCCAAGCCCTTGTTCCTTGTTGCTCGTAATATGCTAGCTGCAGCTCCCAGATGGGTGCTTCGCTGAATCGGTACGTTTGTTTGCCTTCCATATTCAATCGTTTAGTCCCGCTTTCTTTAGATTCATCAGGGATCACATGGTGCGCGTCCACCGTCAGTAAAATTATGTTATCACATCTGTCGCAGCGATTACCACTTAAGGCATAAGGGAATCACAGACCATCCCCTCATGAAAAAAAACCAAGCACCATATTAGGCACTTGGGTTCGTGTATGATTACAATCCGATGATCGCTCGAAGGTGGCGGCTTACATGCTCTCCCATCAGCATATGGCCGTAGTCCGAGGGATGAAGCAAATCCCAGGCCAGCCCCGAGAAGTCCGGAAGAATATCCGATCCTTCCAGCAGATAAAGCCGTTGATGCTTGCTGCTCTGCACCAGCTCGCGAAGGATGTCGCTGTAAGCCGCCTGATTTTGCCCTGCTATGCTTGGGGTGGTTTCGTAAGTGGCACCGTTCGGGTATACGGTAATGACGGCTACAGGCTTTTCCGGGTGCTTCGAGCAGATCGACTCGATAAGATACTCCGCCCGTTCCCGGAACTGCTCCGGCGTGAAGGAGCCGCGCATGTTCACCCCGAGCTCGAGAGAAGCGAAGTCCCAATCGTCCCGTGAGCTCAAGTAGTCCGAAACGGCCGGCTCGCATAAGCATGCCCCGCTTAACCCCAGATTGAGCACATCCACACCGAGCCTGCGGGCAGCCAGCTGAATATAGGAGTGATAATTGTTCAGCGCGATACCCCCATGCGTGATCGAGGAGCCGTAGGCGATCCAGCGGCGGGCCGGAAGCTCCTCCGAGGCAGGCGGACGAACCTCATGGCCGAAGGCTTCGAGCCCGTGAAACCGTGCTGTGTACCGGCATAAAAACAAACGCCATACCTTAGGAGAAAACCGCTGTCCCTCCAGCACCTTAGGCTCTACCTTGCTCAGATCAAGCTTTCGCTCCAGATGAAGCGTATGCAGTACACCGGCTTGGAGTCTATGATGGGAGTGAAAGAAGTCCCCCTGAAACACCATTACGTCTCCGTCTCCCTCGACCGCCGTCAACCCGACTCTCAGGTTAGCGGCCTCCGTCACGAAGCGGATTTCGCAGCCGCTTGCCTGCTGCGCGATAAACCTGCCTCGTTCGCTCAAGGCTTCCCTGACGTGACGGGGGTATCGCTGCAGGGTCAAGCCCGGAGTGAGCTCGTTTGCCTCCACCTCCGCCACGTTATGCAGCTCCATATTATTCCACAGCATTCCGAAACGCTCCCTTCTAGCCTGTCGTTCGTTCCGCGAATCGGCGCAGTGCCCCTTTGAGGGTCTCCACCATCCGCAGCTGGCATTGACTAACGTAATCCCGCGCAGCGAGTGCTTTGCGCTTAGCCTCCTCGGGCTGCTTCGCGAGCTCCAGCACCGCTGCAACCAACCGGCTCCGGTCCGCTTCCGAATCCATATCGAACAACCATTCCCCAAGTCCGATGTCACGCCACATATAGCCCTTGCTGGTCTGCTCCTCCCACCGGCAGACAATGGCAGGGATGCCGTTGCCGATGCACATGATCGGAGAGTGCATTTCATTGCCGAACAATCCCGCAGAGCGAACATAGACGCTCAGGGCCTCGTCCGTTAACCAGAAGCTTTCCTTCCAAATGACATGACGGCGTACATCCTCAGGAAGCTTCTCCAGGATCATCTCCCGGCCGACCTCCATCTGGGTGCTATCCTCCGGACAGAGCAAAATTTTCTTGCCGGTCTCACGGACGATGGCGATAATGGCCTCACGGAGCAGCACATGGTCGTGCTCCTTCATCTGCTCATTCCGCTGATGCCTGTCTTCGAGGAAGGCGCTGTTCCGTATTTTCCAATAGGGGGTATACCGCAGCTTCGGAATACAGCACAGGAAGGCTCCTTCCTCCAGCCCGTTTGCCTGCAAAAATTGCTCCGCCCTCTCCTCGTCACGCAGATCAACGGAGAAGGCTCCGTCCGGACCGAACTCCATGACCGGACAAGCAATGCCCATTTCCTTCGCCTTAGCCAAGGAGACCGAGTCTCGGAAATAGATAAAATCCGCCTGATTCAACATGTCCTTCTCGATGAGGTTGCCGGAATAGGTGATGCCGAAAACGCCGAACGGCTTCCCCGTGGCCGCTACGAAAGCCCTTACATCTTCGGTCGCTACCAGATAAGGACCGGAGCCGTGCAGCAGAAAATCGCACCAGGCCACCGCATCGGCCAACTCCTTGTTCGTGGCCCTGCCGGTAGCATCGAAGCGTCCCTTGACAATACGTAAATTCGGGAAGCGCTTATGCTCCATGGCCATGACCTCCTCCGTAATGTCGTCGGACGCCCACAGGATGACCTCCGCCTCGGGGATTTGCTGCTCCAGCAGGGCAAGCACCCCCGGGGTATGAGCGATGTCTCCAATGTTGACGACCTGCCAAGAGGAACGAAGCAAAATCCGGGGGGCTCTTCTCTCATTCAGCCTTAACTGCATAGGGTCAACCACGTTATCTCCTCCAACTATATGCTCGATTGTTACTGCGCTATACTCATCATATAGGCTGATATTATGGAGGTAAATGGACGATTAATCTGGATATATAGACAATTGTAACGGTTTTCTAGCCCTTCCTGTACTCACTGGGAGAACGTCCTGTCTCCCGGGAAAAAATGCGTGCAAAATATAGGGCGTCATCAAAGCCGACCTCCTTGGCGATCAGAGCGATCGGCTCCCTCGTGCTGCGAAGCAGCAGCTTGGCCTTATCCATGCGCAGCTTATGAATATATTGCGTTAGCGTAAAGCCCGAGTATTTTTTAAACAGAATGGAAAAATAGCTTGGCGACACGGCAGCCGCTCTGGCCAGTTCGTCGCGCTGGAGCGGTTCGCGATAGTGATGCTTGATATAGTTCATGGCCGCATGAATCAGCTTGGCATTGGGATCCTCACTCGTTCTTCGCTCCTGAAGCGTAACCAAGAGCTCGTAGATCATTCTCTGAAACACGTGACTCGTATGAGCTTCATAGTCCGCTCCTTTGGAGGTCCACAAACGATGCAGCTCCTCCATTCGGTCCTTCACTTGATATTCATCGGCGGATTCAATCCGGTTGAACGGCAGACCCTCCTCCGGACCTTCGATCATGCGCAAGTCCGAGCCGGCCCAAGACAGAAGCTTATACGTATAATGGATCGTAATATATTGAAGGGGATCCTCCTGTGGCACCGTGAAATGGATCTGCTGATGATTGGCAAAGTGAAACAGCCTGTTCGCGCGAATCTCGTGCTCTTGCCCGTTGACGACCAGCCTCCCCCTGCCGGCAAAGGCGTAGCCGAAGTTGCAAAACTGGGTATGATTCTGGTGCACAACATAGTGTTGATCCTCCCAGAATTGGTTATCTCTTATATGAACACTAATGACCTTAGGATAAAAATGGTACAAAAATTCATACCCCAATGTATGAATCCTCCCCGTCCAGCGGCATGACTTCCCAAACGACAACAATGACCCGCTGTGGGTCCCCTACAACAGCAACCTGATGCGAGTCATTGTCATTATAACATCTTCCCCTTACTTTTTGCCGGATTGTTGTGCCTTGTAGGTCGCATTGACCTCATTCGTAATTTCTTCTCCGCCCGCTTTCTTCCAGGACTCCACGAATTTATCGAAGCCCTTATCCAGATCGATTTCTCCGGTAATAAATTTGATAAAATGCTCCTTCTCCAAATTAGGCAGATCCGGGTACTTCTGCACCGCGTTGATATTGAACTTGATGTTGAACAGGGTCTCAACTCCTTGCGTGACCTGTTCCCGAAGAGCAAGGTCGCTTGCCGGGAAGGAGTACGTCTCGAACGCTTTGGCCTTCTTCGAGAGCAGCCCATAGTAGCTTCCGAGTCCTGCGGAAATTTTCTTCTTCGTATCGACGTACTCCTCCTTCGGCACCGGCATACCGTTCTGCATGGTGTAATGTACGCCCTCCTCCCCGTATTGAGTCGCCATGAAGCTCTCTTTATCCGAATACATCGAATTCAGGATTTCGTAAATTTTCGCTTTTTTCTTCGGATCCTTGCCCGCATCCACGCTCATGCCCAAATAATTGCCGGTCAGCCCCCAAGCCGACAGCTTGCCTGTGCCGTATGGGCCGTCCAGCGCTTTCCCCGCCACAATCTTGACGCCGTTCTTGGCGGCAGCCAAGCCGATCACGCCGTTCGGACGGAAGTTAGACCAGTTGTGTGTGTCTACGCCGACGCGTTTGTTAACGAACTCTCCCCGCTTCCCGTCGCTAGTGAGGAATTCCGGATCCAGCACCCCATCCTTAAACCATTTGTTCAGGGATCGGAACGCCTCTCGGGATTGCTCGGTCACCATCCCGTACACAAGCTTGCCCTCTTTGTCCTTCACCCAATAGCTCGGGTTTGTTTGGTAGGCGCCGAACACATACTGCAGTGATTCCGCGATATTCGTTTTGCCTAATGCCGTAAGTCCGTAGGTATCCTTCTTGCCGTTCCCGTCCGGATCGTTATTCCTGAATTTATAGATGACATCCTCGAATTCCTTCAATGTCTTCGGCGGCTCATTGTACCCGACAGCCTTAAGCCAGTCCTGATTGTAGAACGGGTTCAGCGGAATGACACCCTCCAGGTTGGTAATGGGGATTCCGTAGCTTTTTCCGTTAATGACCCCGTCATTCCATGCCTCCGGCTGATTCTTGTTAACAAAATCGGCCAAGGTCGGCATATTCTTCTTGATTTCCTCGATGGGCAGCTCGGCGAGCAATCCCTGCTGCGAATAGGCGCGGACATCCGCCAAGCCCCAGAGCAGCCATACGTCCGGCAGCTCATTGGTAGCAAGACGCACATTCAGCTGATCCTTCCAGTTCGTACGGTCGATCCGTATATTTTTGATTTTGACATTGAACTTTTTCTCCATCCATTGTTGAACGTAAGAGCCGTCCTCCTCCGGAAAATCAAAGCTAAGCCAGCTGATCTCTATAGGTTTCTCGGCTGAGCTCTTGCCGTTATCGGCCGAAGGGGCCGGAGCCTTGCTGCAGCCCGCCGCCAATATGGATAAGGACAAGGCGATGGCAGCCATGGACTTGGATAAACGTTTCATATAAAGACCTCCCTAAGCTTCATTTTCATCATACCATGTAATTGCGCAACCGGGATAAAGAGCCGTTCGATCATCCGTTTCTCTGCTAAGGACATCCCCCCTTTCAGGCAGCCTGCGCATTACCCTTTCACAGACCCGATCAGCGCGCCCTTGACAAAATATTTTTGAATAAACGGATACACCACAAGAATCGGCAGCGTAGCAATCATCAGCACGGCTGCCTTGACGCTCTCGGCCACTACCTCCTGCTCCGACGCTTGATCCATCAGCTGCTTCGTCTCGAGGTCGCTGCTCTCCACAATTAGCCGGCGAAGATAAATTTGAAGCACCAGCTTGGATTGATCCTGGATATAAATCAGCCCTTGAAACCACTCATTCCAATGATGAACGGCAAGCCATAAGCTTATCGTTGCCAGGATGGGCTTGGAGATCGGCAGGACGATCCGAAAAAGAATTTGAAAATCGTGCGCTCCGTCCATCTTGGCGGAATCCTCCAGCTCCTGGGGCAGCCCCAGAAAGAAATTGCGCATGATCAGCATATAGAAGGTGTTAATCAATCCGGGGATGATTAACGCCCAGAGCGAGTCGTATAAGCCTAAGCCCCTTATCAGCAGAAACGTTGGGATCAATCCGCCGCTAAAAAACATGGTGATCACGATGAACATGGTATAAAATCCCCGGTGCGGCAAATATTTTTTCGACAACGCGTAAGCCCCCATGGTCATGACAATCAAAGAGAGAAGCGTGCCGACAACCGTACGAAAGATCGTATTGTAATAGCCCATCCAGATGCCCTTCGTCTGCAGCGCCTGCTCGTAAGCGGCGAAGGTGAACTCCTTGGGATAGAGATGAATACCGGGCCGGATCGCTTCGGACGGTGTGCTTAGGGAAACCGACAGCACATGTAAGAAAGGATAGAGCACGGTGATACAAAAGAATGTAATGACCGCCAGATTCACATATTGAAAAACGCTCTCCGCTTTGCTGAGTCGTGTGGCCGGCATTAGAGAATCCCCTCCTGTCCAAGCTTCTTGACCATGTAATTCGTCAGGAGCACCAGGGTGAACGCCACCACATTCTTAAACAGCCCGACGGCTGCGGTCAAGCTGTATTGCAGCTGGGTAAGACCAGCGCGATATACATACGTATCCAGAATATCTCCCACACTGTACGTATTCGGACTATACAAATTCAGCACTTGGTCAAAGCCGGCATTCAGTACCGCACCGATCCGGAAAATAAACATGATCGTGATGACCGGAATAATGCCGGGCAGAGTGATGTGCCACGTTTGCTTCCAGCGGTTGGCCCCATCCATTACTGCCGCTTCATACAGCGCGGGATCGACACCTGCGAGCGCTGCCAAATAAATGATCGTCCCCCAACCCACTTCCTTCCATATGGAAGAAACGACCAAGGTGAAACGGAAATACTGAGGATCTCCCAGGAAATAAATCGGCTCCATCCCGACCATCGACAAAAGCTGATTGACCGTGCCCGTCGTCGGGGAAAGAATCGTGATCAAAAGCCCGCTCAGCACGACCCACGACAAAAAGTGAGGCAGATAGCTGATGGTTTGCGTAATCCGCTTGAACATCTCGATACGAATTTCATTAAATAAAAGCGCCAGCACAATAGGCGCCGGAAACCCGAACACAATGTGGTAAAAGCTGAGCAGCAGGGTGTTCTTCATAATGCGAAAAAAATCCGGCGAGGAGGTAAACAAATAAATAAAGTGCTTGAAGCCAACCCATGGGCTCCCTAGGATCCCCTCCCTAATGCGGTAATCCTTGAATGCAATCTGCACGCCGTACAACGGGCCGTACTCGAAGATGATGTAGTAGAGCAGGACCGGTGCCAGCATCAAAAATAAATACTTGCACTTGCGGTATTCCTTTCTCACATCCGCGTTAAACCATGCTGTTATCGCTCTCAAGATGTCTGTCCCCTTTCCTGTAGCTGTTTCATAAATTGATCTTATATGCGGAATCGCACTGTTTTCAATTTCAATATCTGAATTGAGCTTACAGGATATGAATTAGCGTCGGCGGGGTACGAAAAAAACAGCCCCTGCCTCAGGTTCAGGCGGGGGCTACGGCTTATTGATTTCGATATTGGGCAGGGGTTACTCCCCAGCATTGCTTAAATTTTGTAGTGAAATACGGAACGCTACGGAACCCGCTCATTCTGGCGACCTCTGCAATCGAATGCGTTTTTTCGGACAACAGCTTCCGTGCAAGCTCCAGCCGCTGCCTGCTCATATATTCAGCAAGCGTGCAGTGATACTGCTCCTTGAACACTCTGCCGATAAACTGCTTGGAGTATCCCGCATAGTCCGCCAAATCATCCAGGGACAAGTCGCGTTCCAGCTGCAGATCGATATATTCCTTCAACTGCTGGGCGACGCGTTCGTACTGTGTGTCTCCCATTTCCTTCTGGCACGACATAAACTCGATGCTGGTTTCCTCTAAATAAGCTACGGTTTCTTTCAGCGAGCCTCTGCGATAGCCGGCAATAATATCCGAGGACGTCAGCTTGAAGCTGCCTTTCCCGGTATCCATCACCACCTTCGCCAGCGTCAGCGCCAAGTGATGCAGCAGCATCTCATAAGCCTCCAGAGTGAGGTTCGCTTCGAGCAGGTACCGCGAGCATTCCCGATAATGCTCCCGCACCAGAGCCTCGTCTCCTGACCGAAGCTTGTTCTCCAGAGCTTGGCTCTCCAGCAGTTCAATCGATATCGGCTGCTTCTCTTCCAGCTCCTCATAAGCTATGAGAAGTGCCATCCCCTCGACGAATACGTATGCCATGGCCTCCTGCGCCTCCATATAGGAGACCTGAATCTGCTCCAACCCCTGAACGACACTGCCTACCGCCGCGGCAAAGCGAATGTCGCCGTTCAGTTTGACTCTCCAATGCTCCAGATCATGACGCACGTGCCGGACGGCTTCCCATGCATGGAGATGATCGACACAATAAATCACCGCAGTCTGATAACCGTTCACCTGGATGGCATAGCTCGGTATGGCGTGGTTCTTCATCTCGAATTGCTGCTGCAATACCGCAGAGGAATGACCCGATTCCGCCTGGAGGAGAGTCACAACAAAGCTGCCGTGGGGCTGTATGGGCAGCTGCTCCCCTTCCGCAGGCAGCTTGCCGACAAGCAGATCCTGCAGATGCTTGTTGTGCTGCACCTCAAGCATCTGCTGAAGACGGAGCATCAGCCCCTGTATCCGTTTATGAAAGCCAATCGACATGACATAAGATAGAATCACGCCGAGCAGCAGCACGACAAGGCTGATGACCCACACCTTGCTCTGCAGCCGATTCGCAAGCAGCATGGTGGAATCGATAGGCCGAAGGCTGACATACTTCCACCCGCTTCCCGATTCGTAGGCCGACAGGCTGACCTCCTTTCCTTCTTTCGTCAACCTAAGTGTTTTGTACTCCTGTTCCCCAAGCTTACTCTCCAGCTCTACTACGGGCGGCTCCGGCAAAGGTCCCCGAGTCAGCATCGTGTTGGAAACCGCAAGGGCCCCCTTCTCGGTATAAATATAGTACCTGTCATCGGCATTCTGAATCAGTGCCTGCAGCTTGCCGACCACGTCCATCACATTCAGATCGATGATCATATAACCTTTTACCTGCGTTCCCTTGGACCGGTAGGGCAGCGTATAAATGTAGCTCAGCAGCCGCTTTTCCGCCCCATCGTTATCTCTGACCGTTCGAGCGAACCATCTGTGCGGCTCGGCTTTGTCGATATCCTTGAGCAGCTCATAATTCGGAGAGCTTGCCGGGGACTCGTAATAATAGTCCTGATCTACCACCATGTCCGAATGCTTATAATAGATCGAGATGTTATCCAAGCCGGGAGAAGCCATAATCAGCGTTCGAAGGTCATTGGTAAGCCTTACGATTTTATAGTAATTTCCCTCCATCCCGTTCTCCAGGAAGAAGTTGATCTCCTCCGTACTGGACGAACGTATGGTGGTCATAGCCTTATTGAGAACGGACATCTCGTACCGATTCAAGTAATTTTCTTCCACGAAATTCTGAACGCGCTGCAGCTGATGGAGATTCTCCTGAGCGAGCTCGCGGGTATAAAGCTCCTGTGCCTGCTTCGTAAGATAGCCGCCGATGGCTAAAATAATAACAATCGTCAGGGCTAAGTAGGACAGGATCAGCCTCCGCCAGTCCGCGGAACGGTTACCAGGAAAAAACTTCATAGCGTAACCCCCCTCTTCTGTGCTTCTCTCTACAGTATGCGCTTACATTTTGCTGCGTAAAAGCTGCGGAACATTGTTTGTACCTTATTATATAGACCGTGCTCTCTAGAGTAAATACACGATCATTTCCACAGTATGGACAATTGTTTACACAAACCAACCCGCCTTCTCTCTACTTAGAAAAGGCGGGTTGGTTCTACAAGTCATTGCATGCTTGGCTTCTCAGCTGCCGGAAATGTCCTCTACCACAATATCGTCGAAGTACGTTTTCTGGTTGTAAGCGTACAAGCCGGGATAGCCTTCCGAGAAGGAGGAATCCTGAGCCGATAGCACCTCGTTGCCATCTAGATACAGTCTTAGTGAGGTACCCACAAGATCCAGCTTCATCTCCCGATAACCGGCGGTAAAGTCGGTCGGCATAACCGCAGAGGAAGCGATGGTGCTAACCGTTCCATTGACGATTTTGAACAGCTTAAATCTCTGTGTAGTTTGCTCGTATGCCGCATAATAGAAGTTCGTGCTATTCACATATCTTCCGATCAAGCCGAGCCGCACCGGATTTCCTGTCCCCCATGCGTCTGCCTTCATTCGCGCCTTAAGCGAATAGTCGGAGCGGATGATGTGCCCCAGGTAGCTTCGGGCCGTGTTCGCTGTATTCGTATTCTGATAAGCATGATTATCGCCATCCTCGACAATCTGCCAGGTTCCCGAAAGCGATACCCAGCCCCCGGTGCCGGATCCTTCGAAATCATACGTTTCCAGCTCCGTGGAGGTCACATACACTTCTATCGGCTTGCTGACCGTGTAGACGCTTCCTGCCACGGTGACCTGGGCAGACAATACCGCTGTGCCTGTGCCGGTTCCCGTGACCTGACCATTCGAATCAACCGCAGCCACCGTCGGCGAGCTGCTTGCATATTGAACCGATGCACCGGTTACCTCGACGTATCTCCCCAAGACGGAGACGCCGTAAACATCCGCATGGACAGAGGCTCCGACCTGCATGCTGTCCGGAACATGGATCCCTACCGAAGCCAAGCTGTCATGAACCAATACATCGAAGCTCGTCGTCTTCGTTACCCCGTTGTGTGTGGCGGAAATCGTAATCGTCGCGGCTCCGTAACCGATCGCTTGAACAACGCCGGTCGAGCTCACGGCGGCCACGCTTGGATGACTGGAAGCAAAGCTGATCGATGAGTGTGCGGGTTTGATGAAGTACCCTTGCGCAGTTCGCCCGGATACTTTCAGCTTGGCGCTCTGACTCGGTTCCAGCACGGTCCATGCCTTGTTCGTCGATTCCCCTGCTTTTTTCACGAACAGGACTGCAAGCGGATCGTTCGGATCGGCGTACGGGTAGTCGCCCTTTAGCCCCATGCTCTGACGATCAAGGTCTATCATTCCCAGCTTGTAGGCTGGCGAATCGTACCTCAGCCGGTAGTCGTGCTCCGCAGCGTTCATGAAACGGGGATCCTCCGCCACGATGGAATGCTGATCGAATTTCCCAAGCTGCAGCTCGAGCCATCGATCATAATGGGGGGCAGGAATGGAACCACCGAATTCATAAGTCCCTTTTGTTGTATAGTACACGTTATGATCCGCGTGAGTAAACTTGTTTTCATCCCAATAATTGATGGAGTACAGCTTGGCATCGTTCTGGTACAAAATATTACGGGTAATCTCCAGCTCGGAAGAGATTTCTCCCCCGGTTTGCGTGGAGCCGATCGTCCCGTTCTGCTCGCGGTTACCGGCAATAATGTTATTTTCGAGCCGAATGCCGATGCCCTTCAGCATCACGGAGCTGTTCAGGTAACCGCCCCCCGTCTGCTGCAGGCTGTGAACGATATTCCCTTGAAGCAGCACGTCATCGGAATTGTCGTCGAAATACAGTCCATACCCGAAGGAACGGCTTGGAACCTCCGTGAGCAGCTGCAGGTCGCTGTCATGAACCAGATTGTAACGAACGATGTTGCCGGTACCCGTGCCCCAGCCTGCAATAATTCCGGCATCCTGTGAATCTGTCGTGGCATGGGAAACATCGTTGTACTCCACAAGATTGTTGCGGGCATGCTGGTAATCGCGATAATTGTTTTCCGTCACAAGCACATTCTCTATGGTCGTGCCGACCAGATATCCCTTGCGCTGCGCTTTGATGTGAATGGCATAACGCGGAGAGTGATGAACTCGGTTATGGGAAACAATATTTTCCCCGCTGTCATAGATGCGGACCCCACCGCTGTTGCCGTAAAATTTGCCTACGTGATGCACATGATTATTGGTTACGATATTCCCGGAACTGACATGTTCGGCTGTCTTGGCCAAGCCTTCGATGCTGACTCCATTGTAGCCGATATTTTGTATTTCGTTGCCCTCGATCCGGTTTGACTTCGCCCAGCCCAGCAGCTGAATACCGTGCTCCCCTGTGTTGTAGATGCGGCTGTTCAGTACGTGGACGCGCTCGAGGTTCTCCCCGTGGATGCCATCCTTACCGACATTGGTATTGCGGATGGTCAATCCCTCCAGCGTGATATCCGTAACCGGAGCGGAAGACGAACTGCCTGTAAGCCTGACGACCTCTCCCGCGAACGGGGCCGCTATGCCTCCAATCAGCTGAGCGGTATCATGAGGATAATAATAAACCGTGCCGGTGCTCCGATCCAGGAAAAATTCACCCGGCTGATCGAGCAGCTCCAGCGCCCCCTGCATGAAATAACGGGACCCCGGACCGATGACATAGCCTACAGGCTTGGTTAAGGTAACCGTTCGATTCACATAGTTGATAGCGCTTACACCGACGGTATAAGAATACCAATATTGGTAGCCCTGCGCCCCTCCGGGCCAAATATACGTCTCCAGAGTAGTCGGATTCGTCACCGACGGGATGTCGCCTTGGGCGAAGACGAAGCTTTTCCGGTCATCCCCTGCTACAAGTGCCTGCACCCGGCGGTATGCATTCGTATCTCCCTGAATATTCGGATATCGTGCCTTCATCGCCTGCACCTGATTTTCGAACAGGACGTCAAAGCTCCAAGATGTACCGACATTGGCCTTATAGATGTTTCCGTTATGAAGCTGCCAGCCTGTAATCGGCTTGCTGGCATCCAGCACCGCATTCTCTCCCGGGTAGCTCCGATAGGTAATGCGATGTCCGTCCCGGCCGGAATCCAGCTCATTGAACGCTAAGGTGCTCTCCAAACGGTAGGTGCCTCCCCGCAGCATCACCGTAATATCCTCATTCATGCCTCCGGCGATCTGCTGCCTCACTACATCTCTAGCCTTGTGTGGCGTTCGGAACGGCGCCTCCAGCGTTCCCGTTCCGGTGTCATCGCTGCCCGTTGTTGAGACATAATAGGTGATTCCGCTTGAAGCGTTCACGACATTCACTCCCTCCGTCAACGATATTCCTACCGTAGAGGCGGCAACTACCATAGCCAGACTTGCGTGAAGACTAAGCTTTCTGCTCCTGCTGAACATCCCCATACCTCCCATGAAATAGATCTGCTCTCAAACGCGACGGGTTTTAGACGGATCACCCCCTTCCCTGGGAAGCTTGACGGCGTGTTACTTGGACTTTTCCGTTGTAATGGCCCGGTTGATCGCTTCCTCCGCAGCTCTCAACGCACTGTTCAAGTCCTTGCCTTCCACAATGACCTTCTCCAGCTCCTTCATGAGCGGCGTCTGAGCGTCAACGTTCACCAAACCGGCCTTGCGTCCGGGAGCTCCGGGTCCTACTTTATTCACGAAATGAGCGGCGATGTTTTTATCTTTATAGAGCGGGTCGTTTTTCTGGAAGTTCTTCCGGACAGCATCGCTTGTTACGACGGGGAATACTCCGAAATCCGCCGCCAGCTTGGACTGCATGTCGTCCGAGGTCAGCCAAGAGGCGATTTGGAAGGCTGCGTCTTTATTCTTGCTGCTGCTCATCACATACAGATTACGGAAATCAGCAGGTCTTCCGATGCCGGGCTTATCCTTGTAGGTAGGAAGACTGACGATATCCCAACGGAAGTTCCAGTTCATAAAATTGCGGGAGGAGAATACGGACATGGCAGCCCTTCCCTCGATAAACACCCTCCAATCCTGCTCTTTGTTTATCGTTTTCGCATCAAATTTCAATCCCGGAATGGTATAGAAGCGAGCGAAATTCTCGGCAATTCGTTTCCAGCCCTCCGTATTCACGTTGGCCTTATCCTCCGTCAAGCTCAAGTAGGTTTCCCCATATGGATTCATCGCAAAGAACGTATCCATCCATCGCTCGGCCAACCCCCGATACTGTACTCCGTCTTCATTGCGTGTCATCAGCTTGGAGATCTCATAAATTTCATCCCATGTCATTCCATCCTTAGGATAAGGGACACCAAAGCGATCGAACAAATCCTTGTTGTAATGCAAAATTCCTCCTGTCGTGCCGCTAAGGGGAACGCCCGCGATGATTCCACCCGTTTCATTCTTCATCTGCTCAAGGGCCAATGGATCCAGACGGGAGCTGTCGAATTTATGCTTTTTCATTAAATCGCTTACATCATACAGCAGTCCACGCTTCACCAGCTCTTGGGTAGCTACACCGCGTGCCGCGAACAAGTCGGGAAGCGCACCCGCCGTCACCATAGCGTCTAGACTCGGTCCACCGGCGTTGGTGTTCGGAATCGCTTTCAAAGTGATGTGCGGAAATTTCGTCTTGGCCTGCTCCGCAATGAAATCGAATTCCGCTTGCGGCATTGTCCATAGATAGATGCTGACCTCTGCGGGCTCGTTGCTTACCACGGCAGGCGGTTCTTCCGGCTTCGTTTTCGCTTGCTGCATTCCGGTGCAGGCCGTAAGGAGCAAGGCGAAGGCCGTTAAGGCCGCCATACCGGTTGATACTTTTTTGATCATAGGGACACCCTCCGATTTCATCCATATTTTAACTCTACTAGCTATTGTTCCTTGATTATAATAACGGGGTACGCCAGAGTAAATGCATAATTATTCTGCCTGTATGGACGATTGTTACAGGAAATTTTCACTTTATTGCAGCATCCTGGATGGTCCCGCAATGGATTGACAATAGCTGTGATAGAGGGATATTCTATGGTTGGAATCGATACAGCGGGGGGAGTGACGCGGATGCTCGCCGAACATTATCAGTTAACCGGATACGTATATGCGGGACCTCAGGCGGCGTTTCGACATACGGAGCAAACACTGGACCACCCTACCTTGATTGCGATTGAAGCAGGCGAATTCGAGTTTGAAATGGGACAGTCCGCCGGGCAGGCCGCCCTTGGGGATCTCGTGTTTTGTCCTGCAGGTGTCAGCTTTAAGCGCAGAGCGTTAAGCAGCATTACGTTTCATCATATCCACTTTGAAGTGGTAAAGCAGGACCTGGCCGGTTGTCCGTTTCCTCTTGGCAAAATAACGATCCAGGATGTAATTCGGCTTTCCTCGACCTATCATTACTTACGCAATCTTGCGCACCTAACGAATAACCCTGACATCCGTTTTCGTCTGATGCGGCAATATGTCGTTCCCGACCTGCTTCTGCTTACGGAGCTCGAGCTGCTACAGCATAAGAAGCGGCATAAAACGAACGACCTGCTCATGCAGCAGGCATTCCGTTATCTACAGACCCATGCTTGCCGCCCGTTCAGTATGAAGCAGCTGGCGGCAGACCTTCGCATGAGTCCCTCGCAGCTGACCCGCCGTTTCCAGTCAGCCTACGGTGTGGGACCCGCCGCCTATGTAACTACCCTCCGTCTGGAGGAAGCGAAGCGGCTGCTGCTGGAAACGGAGGATACCCTGGAAGCGATCGCTTTCCAATGCGGATATGAAAGCGGTTCCTATTTGTGTCGGATTTTTACCGCCAAGACCGGGCTTAATCCCTCGCTCTTCCGACAGAAGTACAGGATATAACGCCTTAGGCCTTTCCTTAAAGGTGGGTATTTGGATGGATATTGATTTTGAGAAAAGGGCTTATACAGGCGAAAACGCGAAGGATACCTAAGCGCCCCACCCTATAGAATTCACATAATTTTTGCAACATCTTAAACCTTATTTACTTTTGTGCCGTAGAGTATATTTCTCATTATGTTTATTTTGGTGAATTTGATAAGCTGATCCACAAATCGATTTCGAAGGGACGGGTGAAGTCGCGTCAGATTCTCAATTCGTACTGCTCGGGCTGTCTCGGCCACAGTCACATTGCCGATTTGCGAATGTCGCCGTACCGTAAGAGTCAGCAGCAAACCGCCCTTAGCTTGAACGCTGAAGGGCGGTAGCTTTTGTTACATATGAACATAAATTTGATCTTCATCGACGGTAATATCATACTTTTCTACCGTAACGTCGTACGTCATCGTCCTCATCTTGGGATCGACAATCATACAGCCGGTTTTCAAATCAAACTCCCATTGATGCCACGGACAACGGACAATTTCACCTTCCTTCTCGAATTCGAAATGACCCGGTCCGTTAGAGGTAACGTAGGATGAGGTCAATCCCGCGCAGAGCGGCGCACCCTGATGCGGACATAAATTCCTAATTGCATAATACTGACCGTTCACTTGATAGACTCCGATGCTTTTTCCGCCTGCTTCGATGAGCTTCTTGGAGCCCGGAGTAAATTCACTCACGTTTCCTACATAGTATTTCGTAGTCATCGCCCGGCCCCCGATTCGCTGCGCCGCTGCGGCAATCCGTACAGCTCCGCCGCATTCTGGTAGAAAATCCGGTCCCACAGCTGCTCATCGAGCTTGGGGAACGCTAAGGTAGGGGAATCGAAGTCCCAATGCGGAAAGTCCGTCGCAAACATTAAGTTCGTATCCGCGTTGATTGCTTCCAGCATTGGAAGGAACATCGATGGCTTCGGCGGCAGCTCAATCGGCTGGGAGGTGACGCGGAAATGCTTGCGGTAATATTCGCTGGGCGGCTCCTTGACCCATGGGGTCTGGCTGCGCAGCGCCTTCCAATCCTGGTCGAGCCTCCACAGCAGCGGGGCAATCCAGAGTGTCCCCGCCTCAATCATGACCACCTTCAGCGTAGGGAATTTCTCAAACACGCCTTCAAAAATAAAGCTTGCCAGGTGCGTCGCCATAATCTGCGCCCGGGCTGCCCGGTATTCGATGTAATGACTTACTTGCCCTGCACCTGTAGGCGCGGGATTGATGCCGATGCCTTCCATGCTGACATGAATGGCGAACGGCAATTCGTTACGAACGCACGCTTCGTAGATCGGATGATAGAACCGATTCCCGTAAGGCTTCTCCGCTCCATTAGCAACAATGACCTGCACCATGTCCGGGTTCGAGCCGACCCGATCGATTTCTTGGGCCGACAGGATCGGATCCTGCTTCGGTATGAGGATCGAGCCTTTAATCCGCTCATCCTGGGACAGCAGTTTATCGATTCCGTAATTGTTGTAGGCCGAGCACACCGCCGCCGCATAATCTGCATCGGGGCTGGTTTGGATAGAATAGCTACCGGTTCCAGTCAGAATGCCGTATTCGATATTGTATTTCTCGAGAAAATTCGTTTGAAAATATTTCAGATAGCTTGCCGAGCCGCCTTCCTTGGGAAAGCTCTCGTCCTGCTTGACTCCTTTGCCCGTGCCGTTCAAATACATCGCATTCTGACTGGGCAAACGCCAGCCGAAGGTCTTGATCTGTTCCCGGTACACCCGGGGCAAATAGTCCATCACCTCATCACCGAATGAGCCTGCATGAATATCGCAGTCGATAATGGAACGTTTCGTCTTACGATCCTTGCTTCCTTGCTGTTGCTGTTGCAGCTGATCCGTCGCTTCCATGGCTTCACTCTCCCCTAGCAGCATAGATTTGTAATCAAATTGCTTGCTTGGGTTTATTATAAAGTCTGGTATTACGGGAGATATATACACTTTTCAAGCGACTATTTTCACTTTATTGCAAATAAATCGGCAGCCCCGGACAATGATTAGGTCCAGGACTGCCGTTCTCACGCGCGTAATTTTGTATTACCGCTGAAAGGTTCCTTGAAACGGCTTGACGAAAGTACTATAGAGCAGCTCCTGCCCGCTGGCGTTGAGGCCCCAAAGCTGTAAACTCAGCAAGGCTGCCTCTTTCCCGTTCTTCCCGTCGCTAACCGCCATCATACGTACCCTATAGCGATTACCTTGCGGATCACTAGCGGTCGTCTGCCAATACGTTTGATCTCCTTCAATAACAAGCCACTCTGCCGTTTCCCCTCGAAGCTCCAGTCCAAGCGGTTCGGCATGGAGACGCAGTTGACCGGGGAGGCTGCTGCCGGCCTGCTGTTCCCAATGGATATTGACATGCAGCTTCTTGGCTTTCGGGCCGAAGAGGCTTCCCGCCTCATCAAGCGGGATGAACCCGTTCATGTCCAAGCCTCTTTGCGTTCTATCGTATACGGCGGCGGTTACTACTGCCGATGTTGTTTGGTAGTACGCATTCGGCTGAATGTCGAACCGAATTTCATATAATCCTGCCGGAAGCTGTGCGGGAATGTGTGCAATTCCTGCCTCGTCAGTCGCATACACGGCTTCGGTCACGGATACGGCAAAGCGGGAGCCGTCCGGATGAATGCGAGTAACATGGGCAGTCACCGGGATCCCCTCCCTGCGGCCAAGCTCCGCATCGTCTTGCTGTAAGGTGACCTCTATCGTTTGCAGACCTCCTGCGGTGAAAAGCTGTGGATCTGTCGCCCGGAGGGAAGCCTGTTCTTTACGGACGATCAGCTTGGATTCGGACGTGCTTCCTTGGTATTCCGCCCGGATCGGCCATTCCCCGGTATCAGCTATGCTATCCGCAGCTTGCTGAATGGTATATCTTATCGTGGCAACACCTGCATGATCCGTTTCAGCAAAGCCAATCCGCTCCTGCTCGACATGGAATTCAACCGTCTCGCCGGCGATCGGCTTGCCGTTCGCATCCGTCAAGCTTGCCTTCAGCTCTACGGAATCGCTGTACGTTCCTTCGGCCTGGTCCAGGACAAGCTGCGTTCCTTGCTTCATCCACTCCAGGGTGCGGAACAGCTTCGGCTCCTTCGTACCGCCGATGCCCGATCCCCATTCAATATAACCTTTGCGCTGCACACCGTCGTTGTCGTTCAGCAGAAGCGAGAAGCTGACCGCTTCGTTTGCGTCCGGCCGGATCGGCGCCAGCTCAGACCAAGGCAGCGCGAGCTCATATAGAGTGGTTTGCCGGGCCTCATCCCGGCTAATCCTCAGGTTTCCGTTGTCGACCAGTCCCGTTGAGATACCGGGCGGCGAAAGAAAACGATAGATTTGCGGCCCGGCAGGCGTCTGAGCGACGCCGTATTCATACCATTGCTTGCTCTCGCCAGGTATGCCTGGTGCCAGGGCAAACTGGATGCCGTCGTTCTGCCACTGGTCCCCGCCTCCGGCCGGATATGCCCAGACATTGTCGGTAATCTTGGCGGTCATATAAAAATGCTCCCGGTCCCAATGCACCCACACGAGTCCACTGGCATCCGCCGGACCGGAGTAGCCGGATATCTTGTTATTTGCCTTGGACAGATCGATGAGGGCCTCATCTAAGGCTTCATCAATCGTTCCGTCCACTTGAATGGTCCGGTGAGCTACCGGGTTAAATTCAAGAGTACCGGATACGGGGATAGGTCCGAAGCCTTCCAGCCATACCGTTGCCTTAAATGTGTAGCTTTTCCCGTATTCAACGGTTCCGGCTTCCCATGAGAACGTTTCTTTCGTTGCCGGCGCGATCACTTTACCTTCATTCGTCGTTCCGGTTCGGCTGCCCATCTCCCAATCGACTTTGACTACCTTCAGCGGCTTGGCGCTAAAATGATTGCTAATGTCCGCCTTCAGGCTGCCGGAACGGGAAGCCTCGTCGTCAATCACTGGCCGTATACGAACAGCATAAGGCTCACCGATGCGAACCTGCCTGAGAACATAGCCGATTTTTTTGCCCTCCGAGTGCAAATCGCCCTGGATGCGCTTGGCCCCCAGCCGGTCCACCGCGCCGAGCTGCATCGTCCGGTTGACGGTAGCATTCGGTCCAGCTGTTAACTCCATCGTCTGGTTCTCGGAAGATAATGTAACCGTCAGCGGTTCACCTAGCGGATTGGTCAGACGGACACCGAGCTGCACCGGCTCCGTGAGTACCGCCTGGTCGCTTGACGTAACGGTAAACGTGTTATCTGGTACCATGCCTTGGATCGTTCCTTTGATGTACACCGGTTCGCCGTTCAATGTCACGTACACTTTGCCATGAAACGGCTCATACACCTTCGTGTTGCCCATGATGTCTGTAATTTCCAGCGGCTGGGTCGTAGCAATGGCCATGGCTTGGGGGCTGATCGACCACGCAACGCGTATATCCGAGTTATCCTTTCGGAATAAGTGACTATAGACACCGTCTTGTGTCGTATCCTTGGCTACGTACTCCGCCCCGGTCAGCTGCCGGGTCATCGCTGCATAGGCTGCATAAGCCGGTTTAGGCGTATGCTTGCCCTGCGCATCAGAAGCGTTGCGGATGACTCCGAAGTTGTCTTCGTTGTAATCTATTTTCGTGCCGTCATTCATGAAGTCGTACCAGAAAATCTTCTCGATTCCCGAAGCAAGTGCCAGGACGTGGCCGCGTACCAGATAGTCAGCTTGCGGCAGCTCTTCCGTCCCCCTGCCTCCGAGATGCGTAGGCCATCCGAACTCTGTAATCCAGATCGGCTTCAGCTGTCCGTTATTGTATTTACGAATCAGCTGCTTTACGTTCTCCAGCTGTTCCGTTAACCCTTCCGGTGCGGCCGGATATTGATACGGATGTATGGAGACCGCATCCATATATTGGAGTCCGCCGAGCTTAAATACGTCCTCCATCCAGGTCAGCGGTACGCCGGCCGTCGCCATACCGACTACGGTCACGTCGGGCCGCTCCGCTTTTACCGTTTCGAAGGTCTTTTTCAGCAGTGGATAGTAATAATCCGGTCTAGAATCGGCAGGACCGTTGCCGCGATCGCCGAAACCGATGTTAAACTCGTTGTATACCTCCAGCCATTTCAGCTGACTGCCGTAATGATCGAAATACGATTTGGCGTAACGGGCGAAGCCTTCCCGGCCTTCATCCGTATACGGAGTGCTGTTGTTGTCATACAGTGGATTGTTGTAGCCGGCAACAAACAGCATATTTTCCTGCTGCTCCTTCAGCTTCGTCATGTAATTGTCCGGAACCGGTGAGAAGGTATATACGCCCTTCTGCTTTTCAATCCCGTTCCACTCGATTCCATCCCTCACATTTTTCGCTCCGGAGTATTGGATGAGATCGATCAAGTCCGCGCCCCATCCAAATCCCGTTCTATGCAAGTGTGTTGCGAAGCCGAAGGGGGAGTCCTGCACCTGATTTAAATCAAAAGACGACAGCACGGCAAAAGGAGTACTCAGCACGACAGGCTGCAAGCCGGGTGCCTCCAAACTTACCTTCATGGTAAAATAACCCTTTTGCTCGAATGGGATAGAGAGCTCAAGCTCCCCGCCGCTTACCGGCGAAGCCCCTCGGGTCACCTCGCGTCCCCAAGCGTCTTCCACAAGCCAGTTCACCGTACTTCTTCCGGTACGTATTCGGAATTGCACCGGATCGGGCTGCACGAATATATTGCCTTGCTTCACTTGCAGCAGCTCATTCCCCGACGTCCGTACCGTAACGAACGGTCCGTCCGTGCTCCAGCGACCGGCGCTGTCCCCTGCCTGCACCCGGAAGGTGTAGCTTCGGTTGCTTTCGAGATCGCTTACAGCTATCGACGGGGAAGCCGCTGCAGGCAGCTCCTGCAGAAGCTCGCCGTCCTTATACACTCGATACGCCGAAACGTCCGCCCCGCCGGTTGTTTGCGGCTTCGTCCAGGTAAGGGCAAGCGACGTCTCCTGAACGCCCAGGGGTTCCACTTTGCTGCCTTGGGGCCAATAAGGTGCCTGCACATCAGAAGGGAGTGCCGAGATAAGCAAGTACGGCTTATGGATATCCTCTTTGCTTTTGAACACAGTGGCATAGCCCGGGTTGATGTCCTGGAATAAGGAGAGTGTCGCGTACCCTCCCTCGGAAGCCTGCTTGCGGATATAAGACGTGACGTCGATTTGGTTCCACCTCATGGTCCGGTTCATGTCAAACCTTCCCAGGAAATGCTCCGTCTCCGGTTTATTGTTCCAGGTTAGAGCCTGCTCGGTCCAATCGTGCCGCTCCCCTCCCGCAACCGAGGTGCTTAGTGAAGTCGGTCCGGGCTCCGTTATGGCACCGTAGATCATCAGCTTGGCGGAGCCGATATCCTCCGTCCGTACGCCGTTTAAGTCAAAACGAAGATAGGATCGCCGTGTCAGATCCGGCACGTTGTTTTTCACAAGCAAATCAACCGCTTGGCCGAAATTCCGGTCCCCGGCGGATCCCGCGTTGCCGTAGGCATCATCCGTCGGCACTTTGGTCTGTGTCGTGCTGTAGAGAGGCCCGTCAGTCGTCCAATGTCCGTCCGCATCTCCGGCCTGAATCTGGATCGTATACGGTTTACCGCTTTGTAAGCCCGTCACCGTAAACTCTCGTGAAGTCCCCGGCAGCGTCTGAAGAAGCGTGCCGTTCCGGTAAACCCGGTAGCCCGTTACCTGAGTCTGATGATCCGCCGGTGTCCACTGGAGGGTAAGATTGCTCCCGGCCGCGCCACCCCCGGTTAAGCTGCTGCCTGATGGCCATGTCGGCATTTCAGGCATTGCAGGAGCCCCTGATATGACCAGTTGCGGCTGGTACGCAGAGCTTTCCTTACTTTTGAAAGTCACTACATAACCCGGTGATGTTTCCTGAGTCAGAATCAAGGTGGCACTCCCATCGCCCTGTGCCTGCTTGCGGACGAACGAAGTCACATCCACTTCATGCCAACGTGCTGTAGGGTTGACAGTAAATTGGCCGAGCCAATATTCGGCCTCCGGCTTGCTGCCCCAATTCATCGTTGATTCGGACCAGCCGTCCTGCTCACCGCCAAGTACGGAAATGCCGACCGACGTAACCCCCGGCTCCGTGACACTGCCATAAATTCTAAGCTTGGCAGAGCCGATGGTTTCCAATGAATACGGTTTCAAATCAAACCGTAGGAAGGCTTGACGCGTCACATTGGGATCTGCTGCCTGGTACTTGACCAAGAGGTCCGCGGATGCTCCAAAATTTTGCTCGGACTTGCTGCCGGCATTGACATAGGTGTCATCCGTCGGGGACAACGTGCCTGCCTCCGCGGCGGAAACCGAGGAGCCTTCATACCCTGCGGCCGTACACAAGAGAGCGGCTGTGAGCATCGCCGCCAAAATCCTGCTGCGAGTATACCTACGCCAGCTTCGTAACCCTTTCATGCTACATTTCCTCCTCGCTATCTTGGGAATCGTGCGCTAACCTCTTTAGTTAACGCCAAATCGGAGGAGGTATCCATAGACAAGAATCGTTCGATAAGCAATAATCCCGATTGGTCGAAACTGTATATGGTGGAAAAGTGTTGATGGCCGGCTCCCGCTGAACAAAAGATAGCCCTTGGTGCCTCCTAATCGCACGTTTGCCACTATATCGCTAATCTCGGCCCAACGGCCGCCTGTAATCGCACATTTGCAATTAACAGGGCTATAGGGCGCGAAAATCCGGCTATACCTCCTGCATAATCGCACATTTGCCACTACACATGCCTATCTCGGCACACCGGGCACGTGTAATCGCATATCTGCAATTACCCGGGCCATAGAGCGCGAAAATCCGGCCATACCTCCTGCCTAATCGCAAATTTGCCACTACACATGCCTATATCGGAACACCGGGCACGTGTAATCGCATATCTGCAATTACCCGGGCCATAGAGCGCGAAAATCCGGCCATACCTCCTGCCTAATCGCAAATTTGCCACTACACTCGCCAATCTCGGCCCACCGGAAACCTGTAATCGCACATTTGCAATTAGCCGGGCCATAGCGCGCGAACCCCTTTATTCCCTATAGGTAAGAAAAAACCCGGCCACCGGCCGGGCGTGCTAAAAACATACTTTCGGCGCGTAAGGAGGCATGCTCATCGGATCCCGCCCCGTTCCACTCGCGCTCCTATGGCTACTCTACAACTCCCGCCCCTTCAACTGCAAAGCACTGTGCTTACGATAATCACCCGGCGTTACATTCATGACCTTCTTAAACATCCGGATGAACGACAAAGAATGCGTATAGCCTACCTTCATCGCAATGTCCTGAATGGGAGCCTTCGTTTCCTCCAGCAGCTCCCTCGCATGCCTTATTCGCAGAAGAGCCAAGTAATCGATGAACTTCTCGCCCATCTCATCCTTAAACAGCTGACTGACATACTTCGTGTTCAGCTGGAAGTGATCGCTGATCATTTGCAGGGATAAATTAGGATCCGCATAGCGTTCTTCGATATACGACTTGATTTCCAGGATCAAGGTATGACCGCTGCGCTTCTCGCGCATGTGATTCAGATGCTCGAACGCCTTGCGCAGCAGCTCGTAGAATTGGGACTCCACCTCGTCCAGCGTTTCGAAGGTTTCCACCGCCGCCGTGAGCCCGGGATGAATTTCCTGCTCCCACAGCCCCCGGTAGTCTTGGGCCATCTCCTTGAGGGACTGGTTGAGATCATAGCTTAAATAGTTGGCCGCAATGACGATTTCTTCCTTTGAGCTCAGGTTGAGGCGCAAATTCGCGAACACCTCCCTGAACACCGTCTCCCACTCTTCATTATTTTGCCTGAAGCAGGAAGTCAGCTTACGGATCACATCCAGATTGTCGTAAATCGTACTTTCGGACTTCGCTTTCATCTCGGAATAGAGGAAGGTCCCCGAGCCCCCAAGCACCGTCTTGTATTTCAATGCATTCATCGCGTCCTCGTAGGAAAGAGGAATTTCATTGACCTCCTCTACCCCTGAACCGAAGCCGGAGGTGACGGAAAAATGAAGATTGCTCGTCACCCACGCATTCAGCTCTTCCCCGACGGCTTTCAGAGCTTGCAAGCTCTCTGCTTCCTCGCCCGTCATTCCGAACAGAACGCCTAGGCGATCATTCGCGATCCATTCCGTCCACACCGCGATGTCATGCTTCCCTCCGATTTCATTGACCACGCTTTTCACAACAAATTTCAGCAGGCTCTGGTCCCGTTGATTATAAATACTGACAAAGTCCTGATGTTTATCAATCTCCACCACCGCTGCAATGAAGAGGGGCTTCTCGCCCCCGAAGTACAATCCGTTCAGCTCCCCGCTCCATTCGTCAGCTGAAATCGCCCTGCTGCCGGTCATCACCTCCTGGAAAAAGTATTGGCGCCGGTACAGCAAATCCTCCTGAAACTGCTGATCGTATTTATTGGACTGCTCAATTAACCGGTTCAAGGCCGTCTCTATAAAAACAAATTCATCATTCCCGCTGGAGGCCGTGAGCGTCTGGCTGCGCTGTACAGCAAACTGCCGGATTTGTTCCACGATCATCTCCACCGGCCTGTAATTACGCCTTGTTACAATGATGAGTCCAATCGCGCCAATAAGTAATGTCACCGCGGTAATGCCGAGCCAGATCCAGTGGATATGGGAAAACACGTAGAACAAGCCGCCATCGCGTAAGCCGCTGTGAATGATCCAGCCGGTATAGCCGGAAACCGCGGAATTGATCTCGGATCCCACCCGCGGAGCATTCGCGTTCAGAATGTCATTGCCGTTCTGGTCCTCCAGTCGAATGTAGCTGAATTTGGAGCTGTACATCTCCATTACGTACTTGGAGATCATATCCGCTCCCACGTTAACCACGACGAACCCCTTTTCCCCGCTCAGCAAAGGCACATTGCGAACGAGCGTGACGACGCGCCTCGGCGCTTGATCGGCGAACTCTCTATAAGAGCGGACGGGAAGCCACTTGGTCGGCGCCCCTTTCTGCAGGATCGTTTGGGCAAACTCCTGATCCCCGAATTGACTTAGCGGCATAAGGGAGTTGGTGCTGAGCACCATGCCGTCGGCCATCCGATATAAATACATCGAATCGATGAGAGGCAGGGCTCCCACGATCTCTCGGAGCTTCTCCGAAGGGACAACAAGGCTGCCGAACGTATCCGCAGGCGGCTTAAAGTAATAATCCCTTACGCCTTCGTTGAAATTCGATTCCTTCATGATCTGCTGGTTGATGAGCTCGAGCGTCCGGTCCAGCTGAACGAGCACTTGCTCCATGAACACCTCGTTCGCCCGCTGGGCCTGCTCGCGCGATACATTGTTGACGATGATAAAAAATACGATCGACAAGCTGAAAATGACAAGGAGAAAAATCGGCAAATAAGAAAACAACAGCCGTTTAAACCACTTACCCGGCATTCAATATCCCCCAATAGCTGCGTTATAACCAATTCTTTACCGAAATGTTCATTATGATCAATATACACCTTTCCGTCAATATACTTTATTATAGATCGGACGGGTATCAGAAGCTATTTGACTGCACCCACATGCGAAAAACGGCACCTTCTCGCATAAAGGTGCCGCGCTCCTATTACTTTTTCTCGTAAATATCCATGACATTCACGATCTTATCTTTGTTCTTGTTATAGTACGTGTTGTACCATTCGTCGATCTTCCCGCCGCCGGCCTTGGTCCACATGTCCTTCGCCGTTTGGGTTGCTTTCTCGGCGGTGTAGTCCTTGGTGACGATCGCCTTCGTGTACTCATCCCCCAGCTTGGAAACGCTCTGTACAATCAGATTCAAGTCGTTCGGCATCGCAGGGGCATTCAGGAAAAAGCCGGGCATAGGGGTGGCCGGATTCAAGTAAATTTTACGGGCCGTCTCCAGAATCTCTTTGTATTCTTTACCGACCGTTGTAGCTGTGTCAATCTCCATCAAACGAGGATCGCATTTGCGGGTAGCATCGGTCGAGCTGCTGATCATCGAGTAGTCAACGTTCCAATCTCTTTCCTTTTTATTTTTTTCCATGTCTATCGGTGCCGGACAGCCGCTCGCATCCAGTTTATAGTGCTCGCCCTCGACTCCCCATTTGAGCTTCTTCACCGTGTCTTCCTTGTTCAAGAAGTCAATATACTTGATGACGGATACGGGATCCTTCGCCGCAGCGTTGACAACACCCGGCGTTTGGGCTGGCGCGGAAATCGCCGGAGCAAACTGGCCGAAGGAGCTCTTGGGAAGCACAATCGGGATAACCTGAGCTTCAGGCACGTTTTTCTTCAAGGCCTCAAAGGTTGATTTCACGTCAGCCCACTGCATCGTGTAGAAGCCAATCTTTCCGTTGACAAAATCGCGCTTGGCCTTCTCCCCGTTCGCATCGGCTGCAAAATCCTTATCGATCAGGCCGTCCTGATACAATCGTTTCTTAAAATCGGTAATTGCCTCCAGCTGCTTCCATGGATAGACCATCTTTCCGTCCTCCAGCGCGTGGCCCGCACCCGGCAGTCCGAAGATCCAGTTGAAAATATTTTGGTTAAACCCGCCTCCGAGCGACATCCCGAACGTGTCCTTTTTGCCGTTGCCGTCCGGATCGTTCTCGGTAAACGCTTTAGCGACAGCAAACAATTCCTCGGTCGTTTTCGGAGCTTCCAGATTCAGCTTCTTGAGCCAGTCCGCCCTCACCAGGAATACCCAGTTGATATCCGTCTGGGTAAACGCGCCGACCTCGTAGAGCTTACCGTCATCCTGTGTCCCCAGCTTGCGCAGGATCGGATATTTGCTCAGCAGCGCCTTATATTCCACGCTGTGCTTCTCAATCAAATCGTCCAACGGCATAAGCTGCTTGGATGCGTACCAGGCATTTTTATTCAGCGGATTGTAGTCCTGGATGAAATCCGGCGCAGAGCCCGAGGCAAGAAGGACATTCAGCTTATCCTCCGGCTTGTTGCGCGGAATCGGCACGAAGGTAACCTCTGCCGGCGCATTTTTGTTAATCCATTCGGTCCAGCGGTTCTTCTCATAGTTGCCCTCTTCCGCAGGAACGCGGCCCCTGTCGTAGACCATGACGGAAATTTTCCCTTTTTTCGTGCCCGACGAATCGCCTGGGCTTCCCGCCGTTTGCCCTTTGCCCGCTTCTTGACTGCAGCCCGCTAGAACGGCCCCCGCTGCGAGTACGGAAGTAAGTGCTAACGCGATCGTTTTCTTTTTTTGTTGCATACCGATTCCTCCCTTTTGTAGTGACGAACGAAAAGCTATCTATCTTAACGCTAACCGAGTCCTCTTTTTTTTCATCACCTCCAACTATAATCAAACCGCGACCAAACATCTAGCCCTTGATGGAACCGATCATGACGCCCTTCACGAAATACTTCTGCAGGAACGGATAGACCAGAAGCATAGGTAGCAGCATGGCGATAACACCGGCCGATTGAATCGACTGTGGAGTAACCGACTGGGTCATGTCCTCGCTGAGCCTTCCTTCCGTAACCTGCTGCGACAGCTGACTGTTCATAATCATCTGTTGGACAAGAACGGTAAGATTATGCTTTTCCGACGAGTTGATATAAATCATGACGTTGAAGAACGAATTCCAATGCCCGACCGCGTAGAACAAGATCAGGGTAGCAATCACCGGCATGGACAAGGGCAGCATAATTTGCATGATCAGGCGGGTTTCGCTGCATCCGTCTATGCGGGCGGCGTCCTCCAGCTCCCCCGGGATATTCTCGAAAAAGGTCTTGAGCACCAGCAGGTTGTATACACTGACCAAGGCGGGGAGCCAAAGCGCTCCATAAGTGTTGACCAGCCCCAAGCTCTTGATCAGTAAATAGTTTGGAATCAATCCGGCCGTAAACAGCATCGTAAAGACGATCAGCAGGGTAAACGGCTTTCTCCAGTAAAAATAAGTGCGCGATAACGGGTACGCGGCGAGGATCGTAAACAATAGGTTCAAGACGGTACCCACTACCGTAATCACTACGCTGTTCTGAAAGGCTTTCACAATCTGGGTTCCTTCCACCAGCAGCTTGTAGGAATCCAGCGTAAAGCCGACCGGCCAAAGACCCACAAAGCCCGACAGGACGGCGTGCTCAGAGCTTAAGGAAAGCGATGCGATATGCAAAATAGGCAGGATGCAGCTGATGCCGAACAGACCGAGCAGCACATAATTGAAGCCGAAAAAAAGCTTTTCACCGAATGACGGTCTCATGATCTCTTCTCCTTTACCACAGGCCTTCGCCGAATTTTCGTGCGATTTTGTTTGCAAGCAGCACCAGCACCAGTCCGACCAGCGATTGGAAAAATCCCAGAGCGGTGGTAATGCTGAATTGACCGCGTCCCAGCCCCACCTCATAGCTCCAGACACTAATGACGTTCGCAATATCTCCTACCATCGGATTTTTCAGCACAAAGATTTGGTCAAAGCCGACGTCCATGACATGCTCCAAGGAAAGAATCAGCATCAGGATGATAACCGGTCGAATGCCGGGAAGCGTAATATGCCACATTTGCCTGAATTTGTTCGCTCCGTCCAGGCTCGAGGATTCGTACAAGCTCGGATCGATATTGCCGAGTGCCGCCAAATAAATGATGGCCCCGAAGCCGGCTTCCTTCCAGATGCCTGAGCCGAGAAAGACGCCCAGCCACGTCGATTTATCATACAGGAACGCAATCTTTTCTCCGCCGAAGGCCGTAATGATTTTGTTGACGATCCCCTGCTCCTGGGCAAAGATCAGCACGACAAACGATCCGATGATGACCCAGTTTAAAAAATGCGGCAAATAGACGAGCGTCTGAATCGTCCGTTTATAGAGCATCCCGCGAATTTCGTTTAACAGGATGGCCAGAAGAATCGGAAACGGGAACGAAACGAGAATGGACAGCAGGCTGATAAAAAACGTGTTTTTGATAATATCCAGCATCATGGGACTGTTGAACAACAGCCGGAAGTTATCCAGCCCTGCCCAGGGGCTGTTAAGGATGCCGTCCGCCATATTATAGTTTTTGAAGGCGATGATCAGTCCCCCCATCGGTATATATTTGAAAGTAATAAAATACAACAGGATCGGAGCAAACATCATGATGAGCGGGACATTCATTTTGAAGCGCCGCCTCCGTTGAAGTGCTTTGGCCGTGTGACCTGCAGCCGCCAATTGAACATTGTGATTCCTCATGTACTCTTCTCCTTATCCGTGTAGGATTCCATGCAGTATGCTGTCGTGGTACACCTCTCATTCAAACGCATGCTGAGGCTGAAATCCATACACAAGTTTCATTCCGGTATACGATAATCCGGTTACGGCGCGCTTTTGCTGAAATTGTATATCGACGATTTTTGAATACCGGCGGCGTCTGCAGGCATGACAAAAAGCCTGCCCCTGAAGGCAGGCCCGATAACGGGTTATGATTGAATATATTCATGAGGGGACGATCGGCGGTACACTTACCCTTCCTCGCGGTATTGCCCCGGCGTCATGCCTACCGTTTTGCGGAAGGATCGAATAAAGTTGGCGGAGTTGTTGTACTGTAATCGTTCGGCGATTTCGACAATCTTCAGATCGGACTCCTTCAGCCATTTCTTGGCCATATCGATCCGATACTGCGTTAAATACTCACCGAAATTAATGCCGGTCTCCTGGCGGAATACGCGACTCACGTAGTGAGGGTGGTAGTTGATGCGGGAAGAGCACTTCTCCAGTGTAAGCTCCGAATCGAACTCGCGATGAATCATATCGATCACCGCTTCCGAAATATGCTTGAACTGGGAATCCCGTCGATTGCCCAGCTCCTGAATGTAGGGCAGTACGAACATCGAAAGGAACCACTGCTCCATCTCCTCTACGTTCCGCAGCTTGAACAGAGACTGAATCAAGGAGGCTTCATCTTCGGCGATCCGGTCCATCGGGATGGACAATTCCTGGCCGAATTTGAGGAGGTCGACCAGCAATCGCAGCAGTGACAGCTGATAATCCTGATGCTGCGCACGGGGCTGGAACAGCTCTCCGATCAATTGCTTCAAGGCTTGCTCCGACTGTTCCGGGTCTCCTGCCCGGATTGCATCGAGGAGCGCCTGCTCCCCCTCTTGCGGATACATATACAGATTGCTCTTCTGCGGCTGCACATCCTCGATAAACAAGATCGATTCCTGCCCGAGCCCTACTCTGTATTTTAACGATGTCATCGCTTCATGCAAAGCCTGCTGTGCGTCCGCGAACGAGCTGAAGGGACGGCTGATGCCGATGCTCACCTTCATATTTAAATATTGATAAATCGCCTTTTGGATCTCATCGGACAAGGTGAAAATCTGCTCTTTAAACTCCGCCCCTTCTTCCGATGATCCGATCAGGGTCACCTGGCAATCCGATTTGACAACCGGGACGAGCCGTTGCTCGGTCAGCACAAGCTCACCGACGATATTGCTTATGGCAAACATTAGCAAATCGCGGTCCGTCTCCGCATAGCGGGTTTCCTTCAAAGTATCGATTTGAACGGCTAACACGCACATGGAAGGCCAAGGCTTCTCCAAGCCGTACAAGCTCAATTTTTCTTCGAAATCCGACGGATGGATGGCGCCGCTAAACAATTTTTGCATGAAAAATTCCTTAAGCTGCACCTGCTGCCCCTTGAGCTCATTCATAATCAGCGATTGATTCCTGATCAAATAGTCGACGCGTTCCCCGATCACCTGCAGCTCTTCCTCGCTCTTCGGCTTCTCTTCATCTTGGGAGGAAGGAATGCTGGTGAGCGCGGTATAGATCGATTGAATGGGACTGTACATCTTCTTCGACCCGAACCAAGCGAGAATCAGCGTGACCAGCAAAATCACCACACATACGAGAAGCGTCATCCAGCCGATGATTTGGTTCTGCCCGTTCACTTCCTCGTTAGAGGCGACGGAGACGTAGCTCCAGCCGTTGTAGGAAGACTTCCGGTAGGTGACGGTTACGGTCTCCCCATCCAATTCGGCGGCATATTGGCCGAATGCCTCCTTCGACTCGATGAGGGGCTTTAAGTAGGATTGCCCCGACAGGCTCGTCCCCAGTTGATTACGGTCGTGATGACCGATCACATGGAAGCCCGGATCCATTATGAAGGCGCTGCCGACCTTGCCGTTCTGAAACGTGACCAGTTCCTTCATCACATCGGATGAAAGCACAACGCAGATGATCCCTTTCGGATTGACGGCGTTAAAGGGATACTTTTTCACAAAATAGATGGACTGAAATGAATTCGTCAGGTCGTCCGGTCCGCTGGTCCAGAAGGAGCCTCCCCCCATTCGTGAGAAAGCCTCCAGCTGCGGCCTGAAATCCGGGGAGCTGTATTCGTTCACGCCGTTGCTCGTGACTATCCAATGTTTGCTTAAGCTGAACAGAAAAATATCCTTGATGCCCAGCTCGTAGGTTTGAATTTGGGATATTCCTTTATACAGCTCATGCACCATCTCATAATCCTGGTTCGTTATCTCTTTATCGAAGGCCCCGGTAACGACGGGAGACTGCAGCAGCTGCGTTGCCGAGGTATCAATCGTTCTGAGCGTCTGCTCGACACGCATCTGGGTTTGCTGCAAAAGCTGCTTATTGCCCTCGTTTACTTTCTCCTGTACGGTCCGCGTGGAATTATAGTAGGCAAAGGAACCCAGCACAATGACCGGAATGGTGCCGATCAGGATGGAAAACAACATCAGCTTCAATAAATAAGACGGGGATCGAAATCTCATAATGCCTCCAAGTCATGGTTCCCTGAGTGTACTTCAAGTTTACATAAAATCACTCCATATTGCCATACACTCCTTACGGAAAAAGAGGAAAGGGCCTTATGTCCCTTTCCTCACAACAACAAGCCTCATTACTTCGCCGCTTTGGCGTATTCCGCGTTGAATTCCTCAATGACCTTGCTTCCGCCGCTTTGCTGCCATTTCTCCACCGCTTGCTTCCAGCCGGCCTCATCGATCGAACCCATGATGAACTTCACGGCAGCATCCTCGATAATCTTGGCAAGCTCCTTGCCCTTCTCAATCTCCGTATTGGAGATAAATGGCGCTGCAGGGTTAGCCAGTGCGATGGTAACGTTGTCCTGGAACAGCTTCGTGCTCAGCTTCTCGAGCTCCGTGCCGTAGTTGACCACTTCATTTTGCAAAATCATAAACTGGTTGCCGTCCGTAATTTCCGCCTTGATCTTCGGATCCTGATTTGGCTTATAGCTGCCGTTCTCAACCGTATACTGCTTCCCTTCGATACCGTACTTCATCAGGTTCTGAATGTCCTTCTCGGATACTTTATCGAAGTAAGCAAGAATTTGCTTGAGCTCCGCTTCCGTCTTCACGCTCGTTTTCGGGATCATATACATGCCCAGATAGCCTGCGCCGGCGCGGGTTCTTTCGCCCTTCGGACCGGAAATGCGGTTGAGCAGGTTAATCTTCGCGTTCGGATCCACCTTCTTAAGGTTGTCCTCGATTCCTTTGCCGTCCAGCATATTATCGATCCAAAGCCCCGCTTGCCCTTTATTCATAACGGCCCGGCCGTCCTTGACGAGCGCGAAGTCCTGATTGATGATTTTCTCGTCGTACAGCTTCTTGTAGAACTTCAATGTATCCAGGTAGGCAGCCGTCATATGAGCCGGAACCAGCTTGCCGTCCTTCAGCTCCCACTCGTTCGGACCGCCCATGTAGACAAGCATATCTTTAAAGCCGGCGATGACATTCCCTTGCATCCCCACAGCAAGCCCGATCGTGTCCTGTTTGCCGTTCTTATCCGGGTCGCCCGTTGCGAAAGCCTTCAGAACCGTGTACAGCTCATCTACGTTCTTCGGCGCCTGTAGGCCCAGGTTCGTCAACCAATCCTGACGGATCATCAATCCGAAGCGGGCGAGATCGCGCTCACGGTACACGCCGTAAATTTTGCCGTCGATCGATACGTTCTTCAGGACGATATCCGACATCTTGCTCAGGTTCGGATAGCTTTTCAGATACGGTCCGACCTCCCAGAACATACCGGTTCGGGCGGCATTCACAATGAAGGAGGCCTTCGGCTCCAGCGCAACGAACGTTTTCGGGAGCTCGCCGGATGCAACGGTAGCGCTTAATTTGTCCGTGTAGGACGAGGAAGGCACCCACGATACCGTCAGCTTCGTATTGGTTTTTTCCTCGAGCTGCTTTAGCACCTGGCTGTCTGCGGGCATTTGCTCGGGATTATAGGTCGGCAGCATCATCGTCAGCTGAAGCGGTCCTTGATTCGCTCCGGCATTTCCGCTCCCTTGAGAAGCGGACGGCTCCTTCCCTCCGCAGGCGGTAATGACCAAGGCGGATGCGGCAAGCAACGCTCCGGCTTTGACCCATGTCTTCTGATGTCTTCTGTTCATCTGTAAATCCTCCCTTTTCTCATAAGACTATTATATCTTCAACCTTTAACCGAGCCCAGCAATACCCCTTTGGCAAAGTGCTTCTGCAAAAACGGGTATACCAGCAGGATCGGCAGCGTCGATACCACAATGACCGCCATCTTCACCGACTGCTCCGGCGGAGGGACATAATCCGCTTCCATGGCGGCGGAATCGCCTATACCGCCGGAAGCCAGAATCACGATTTGTCGTAGGAGCACTTGAATCGGCCACTTCGTATTATCATTGATATACAGCACCGCGTTGAAGAACGTATTCCAGTGACCTACCGCGTAAAATAACGAGAAGGTCGCAATGGCAGGCATAGACAGAGGCAGCACGATGCGGAAAAAGATGCCCAAGTCGTTGCAGCCGTCAATTTTGGCCGATTCCTCAAGGCCGTCCGGCAGCTGCTGAAAGAAATTCCGCATAATGATCAGGTTGAAGGCACTGATAGCGCCTGGGATCAGCAGGGACCAATAGGTATTGATCATCCCCAGCTGCTTGACGACCAGAAACGTCGGGATCATCCCGCCGCCGAACAGCATCGTGAACACGACCAGCATCAGGATCGGCTTGCGGAAATCCATATCCTTTCGGGCAAGCGGATACGCCATCAGACACGTAAAGAAAATGTTGATCAGCGTTCCTGCAAGCGTAATGTAAACGGTAACCAGCAAGCTTCTGACAAGGGTTTGCGTAGAGAAAATATACTTGTACGCATCCAGCGTGAACTCCGTCGGGAATAAGATGAATCCCCGCAGCAGCAATTCCTTCTGTGTGGCGAACGAGCCGGCGATGACATAAATAAAGGGGATGACGGTAAGCAAAGCGAACACGATCAACAGCAGCATGTTCAAGCTATCGAATATTCGGCTACCCCAGCTTGGCTTGAGCGGCATGGCCTTTCAACGCTCCTTTTCTAGTAAATACCTTCTTCTCCGAATTTCTTGGCTAAATAATTGGACACAACGACCAGGATCAGCCCGATTACCGATTTAAACAAACCGACCGCCGTACTGAAGCTGTATTGTCCTTGGCTGATCCCGACCGAGTAGACATACGTATCGAATACTTCTCCGACCTCGCGGTTCATCGCGTTCAGCATCAGGAAGATTTGCTCGAAGCCCGTATCTAGAAAATGCCCCAGCCTAAGGATCAACAAGATGACGATCGTGCTGCGAATGGCCGGCAGTGTAATATGCCACAGCTGGCGGAGCCGATTCGCCCCATCCATGCGTGCCGCTTCATACAGCTGCGGGTCAACGCCCGCCAGCGCCGCCAGGAAGATGATCGTGCCCCAGCCGGTTTCCTTCCATATCACTTCAGCGGTAATGATCGTCCGGAACCATTCGTTGCTGACAAGGAAATTGATTTTTTCCCCGCCGAAACGGACAAGCAGTTCATTCACAATGCCGCCTTCCGTCGTTAAGAAGATATAAGCTATCCCGACGACGACGACCCATGACATAAAGTGAGGAATATAAACCAGCGTTTGAACGATGCGCTTCATGAACTCCTGCCTCAGCTCATTGAGCATCAGCGCGATCACGATCGGCAGCGGAAAGAAAAACAAAATATTGTAGGTGGCTAGAATCAACGTATTCCGAAACAGAACGATAAAGTTCGAATCGCCAAATAGACGCTCGAAGTGCTTAAGTCCTACAAACGGACTGTCCCAGAAGCCCAGAAACGGCTGGTAGTCTTTAAATGCGATGAAGATTCCGTACATCGGCCAGTACTTGAAAATAAGAAAGTACAAGAGGCCAGGGAGGACCATGAAATAAAGCCAACGGTTCCGCGCCAGCCTGCCCATCATTGTCGACGGCCTGACATTCGATGACCTAACGGCCCGCGCTTTCATACTTGTTTGCATGCTGCTTCCTTCCTTTCATTTCTCCATAAATCCATTCTGCTTACCTGCTAAGGGCTTGTGAAACTGTAGCTTCATCATACCGGGGGTCATCGATTGCCGTCGATAGTCCCTGCTTGTTCAGATCGCCGGCCTCCTGCCGCTTTTGCCGCGATGCGCCTGCGATTGTCATTTGTTGCACTCGTTGTCACTGGTTGCTTTTTCGTTGTCGGAACGCCAAAAAAGCCGCTTCCCGGGGAAGCGGCTCCTGCTCTTAGTACGGCAGACCAACGTTATCTTGGCGGCCATTTCAACACTGTTCTTCCATCTCCTGCCTTAGCAAATCGATCCCCTCTTCAACCCAATCCTGGTTTCCCGTTTGGATTCCCTCCAGCACATAACGGAGCTGATCAAAGGTAACCCATAGCGAAACCTTCCTGATACAGGCATCCGGGTCGGCTACACCTTTATAAATCATCACTTGGCGTACAAACGTCTCCCCGCCATCCTCCAGCAGGTACACATAGTCATAATCCCTATCGCACACGACAGCGTCGCCAAAATCGATAATTCCTGTCAGGTCGCCGGTATTCGGATCGATGAGAAAATGATCCGGAGACAGGTCGCCATGAATTAAAGCGGGAACATAACGGAAGTAGTCCGGGTTACCCAAATATGCTTCAAATCGACCCGCAATGTACCCCTTCAAGGCTTCGTCGAGCCTCGGGAATACCTGTTCCTGCACATCGGTCCATAAGTTAATATAATCCGTCTTCATACAGCGTTCAGGAACGCCTGCCTCCCTTGCCCACTCCACCGGAAAAGAGCTTACCTCCTCCATGAACACGGCAATTTGAGCGGCCAATCTGTTCTGCGCTTCATCGGAAAGGGACGGAAGCTCATCCTCTCCGAGCAGCTGTCCGGGCAGTTTACGATAACCCACGAAGGGCAGTTCATTGTCTTGCTTTCCGACATGCACGAATTCCGGAATGGCTGCCGATACATGGGGGATTAATCGCGGCAACAGCTGAATCTCCTTCCCTAGCTCATCTGCTGCCTGCAGGCTTTTCGGAAATCGGAAAACCCACTCATCATTGATAAGCAGAGCAGTGCTCCTCATGCCTTCGCCCAGCCATTCCATCGTACGGATCTCTACCTCCGGAAAGCAGTTCCTGATGACCCTTCCAAACTCCCTATCCTGATCACGTATCATTGCTTCACCTCGTTTGGAGTATAATGGTTTTCTTTATTTCCTGCTCCGATCTGAAATTTACACAAGCGCTTCCTTCAAATACTGCTCCAGCTGATCGAACGTGCCGCCGAAGCCCATCTTCATGGACTCGAACATGCCTTCGTAGAATGCACGTTCTTCTTCGGTCGCCTGGAGAGGACCTCCCCGCAGCGTTAACAGCGTACGACCTTCCATCTCTGTAAGCGTCAACGTATTAAGAATTTCGAGCGGGTAAATCTCACTGAAGGGCGAACGTACGACGTCCCCCGCTTCGTTAGAAAAAGCATTAATAAAGACAATCCTCTCAGGAGCTTTCACCTCACGGTATTCGAAGCGTCCCCACATCACCTGTCCTTCGGCAGAGCTCATCTTGTAGTGAAAATGTCCCCCCGGCTTTACTTCCAAATGAGCTACGGTAAGCTCAAAGCCTCTAGGACCCCACCAATGCTTCAAATGCTCGGCTTCCGTCCAAACCTTAAACACCAATTCACGAGGCGCTTGGATTTCGCGGATGATGACCAGTTGCCCGTTCTCTTGCGTCGTCTGATTGATTGCCATGATTCTCCTCCTCATGCTATTTATCGATCACAATTGAATATATCATTCAGGGAATATTCCCGTCAACGTATATTGATATTTCAGTTCCCAAAACGAAGAAGGCCGCCATAAAGGCGGCCTTTAGCAAAGCTATATGCGATAATGGGTTATTTCGCGTTCTGACTTGTGGAGTAAGCGGCGTTGTATTCTTCCGTAATTTTGTCTCCGCCTTCCTTACGCCATCTCTCCACCTCTTTCTTGAACCCCTGCTCGTCCAGACTGCCAAGCATAAACCGGTAAGTCGCGTCCTTGATGATCTCTTGAAGCTTAGCCGACCGCTCCGTGTAGGTCGCGGAAAACAGCGGAGCGGTAGGATCATGAATTAAAAATTTCTCATTGTCCTTTACTAGCCCCTCTGCCTTTAGCTGGATCGGATTGCTATAGAATTGCTCCAGAAGCTTAATGGTGCTCGGACCTCCGATGCGAAGCGAATTGTAAGGCTTCACTTCCTTATCGATAAGCTTATTATCCTCAACCCTGGAAACCTTGGACCCTTCCACCAGCTTATAGTGAGTATTCTCTACGCCGTAAACGAGCAGATTTGCAAGCTCCGGGCTCATTAATTTATCATAGAACGCCAGTATGTCCTTTAGCTCCTTCTCAGTCTTCACAGATGATTTCGGGAATAAGACCACCGCTCCATAGCCCGGAAGCGCCCAGATGCCTTCGCCTTTCGGCCCTTTGATGCGGTTCAGTACGTCAAGCTGAGCCTTTGGATTCACTCCGGCAATCTTATCCTGAAGGCTGACTACATCCTGCATGGATCCGATATAAACCCCGGCTTTTCCCGAGATAAACAGGTTTTGTTGATCCGTCTTGCTGGTTACAGGGAAATCCTGATTGATGATGCCTTCTTTGTGAAGCTTCTGGATGTACTTCATTGTATCGATGTAAGCAGGGAACATGAAGTCAGGCTGCAGCTTGCCATCCTGCACTCCCCAATTGTTAGGCGTTCCATGGTAGGAAGCGAGCGTCTTGAACGCACCGTACACGAAGTCATTGCGGTCCGTTAAACCGATGGTGTCGTTTTTCCCGTTCTTATCCGGATCGTTTTCCTTAAACTGCTTCATCATGCTGTAGAGCTCTTCCAGCGTCTCCGGAGCTTTAATTCCTAATTGATCGGCCCAATCCTTCCGGTAAACGACTCCCTGGCGCGAGATAGGCGATTCCTGGTACAGGGAGTAAATTTTCCCGTTCACCGCCGTATTCTTCAGTACCTCCGGCTTCAACTGGTTCAGGTTCGGATAATCCTTCAGCAGGGGACCGACTTCCCAGAACTGGCCGTCAATAATAGCCTCGCGGAAGTTGCTGATTTGAGCGTATACCACCTGCGGCAAGGAGCCGGTAGCAAACGCTGCATAGAGCTTATCGTTATAAGTACCGTCGGGTACCCATTGGATGTCCAGCTGCGTGTTCGTTTTTTCCTCCAGTAATTTTTCAATTTTGTCGGACGGCACCTCCGGGTTGTGAAGATTGATCATGATGCTGATGCTTCCGGTGCCCGCGTCGTTTCCGGCTGTGTTATCGCTTCCGTTGGTTCTTCCCGGAGCTTGCGCGCAGCCCGCTGCTAAGGATAGTACCAGTACGGGAACGAGGACGGTTTTACTGAATCTGTTTCTCATGCCTTGACCTCCTGGTTATGTCATAGTCGTCTTGTTCGTCTTGCCCCATCACTTTACCAGCAACCTCCCCATGCCTCAATGCCCACTATTTATATGCCGTTTTTATTAAGAACGGCGGCCCGCAGGCTTCCCTAATCGCATTTCTGCCACTGCAGAGGCTTATTCCAGCTTTCTGGACATCAATAATCGCATATTTGCCACTATAGGGTCCCCCAGGGTTGAAAAAGCTGCCTTCGAGCACGCCTAATAGCAATTCTGCCACTACAGACGCTCATTCCAGCTATCTGGACATCAATAATCGCATATTTGCCACTATAGGGTCCCCCAGGGTTGAAAAGGCTGCCTTCGAGCACGCCTAATAGCAATTCTGCCACTACAGACGCTCATTCCGGCTTTCTGGACATCAATAATCGCATATTTGCCACTATAGGGTCCCCCAGGGTTGAAAAAGCTGCCTTCGAGCACGCCTAATCGCACTTCTGCCACTACAGTCGCCCATTCCAGCTTTCTGGACATCAATAATCGCACATTTGCCACTATAGGGTCCCTGACGCTGGAAAAAGCCCCCTTCGATCACCCTCATTCAAAGAAAAAGGACCAGTCCCGAAGAACTAGTCCCTTCTCGCACGGTATTCACCTGGGGTCATACCCACCAATTGCTTAAAGCGCCGGATAAAGCTGGATACGTTATAGTAGCCGACCTGCTCCGCGATGGTCTTCAGCGGCCAATCCTGCTCAGTAAGCAGCTGCTTCGCAGCTTCCATTCTCAAGCTGGTCGTATAATCCAATAACGTCTCCCCGGTGTGGTCCTTAAAATATTGGCTTAAATTCGGGAGCGCCATTTGGAAATGCAAAGCCATGCTCTGAAAGGTAAACTCGCACTCCCGGTAATGATCCCGAATGTATTCCTTCATCTGCTCCACCGAACGTTGAACCGATCCCGTACCTTCCTCCTGTACGCTCCTAAAGGCGGCGCACAAGTCGAAGCACATGGATTTGATCAGCTGCTCAAAATCATCGATCGTATCCAGCTGCTCCAGGGAAAAAACGTCGGGGTACCCGCTTGAACCTTGGTCCTGCAGCTCCAGCTCATTCCAGGACCTGTTGACAGTTCGGATGATGTCCAAACAGAGACTCCGAGCGACAATAAGCGGCGGCTGCTTCTCCCTTATAAATTGCAGCATCGCAGATAGACAGGCTTCCACCTTGGCTCCGTTCCCCGTTCGAATGGACTGTGCCAAGCTCTCCATGTCATCAAGCGGATACTCTTCCAAATGGCGGTTGGACGGAATGTCTTTATACTCAATGACCCGGTCGACCCCATGCAGGAAGCGGTAGCCGATGGCTGTATTGGCTTCCAGGTACGACCGGGGAATTTCCGGCAAAGTACTTTCGTTCCCTGCCCCCAGCGTGACGGCGTCTTGGGAGACGGCACGCAGAGACTCCCTAAATTCGCGGACTATGGCAGTAAATACGTGGTCCTCCATGTCATCCGTTGCCATAAGAAATATATATTTATTTTGCTCTACATGCTCGGTACCCAACCCTTGCCACTGCTTCGGCAATAAATCCTCAATTCTTTGAAACGTCAAATCCGAATCCCGTTCCTGAATCCTCGAAGCAAGCTGAACGATGACCACCCGGAAGCGCGTTCCGTGAATCGGCAGCCCCATCTCTTCGCCGTAAAGCCGCAGCTCCTCCGAGGAAGTGAAGTCCCCCTTAATCAAGGAGAGGACCAGCTGCTTTCGTGCTGCAGCGTCACGACTTCTTACCTGCTCGTCCAGCTTCCGGTTCTGAAGGGACAGAGAGCTGATGGCATATCGCACGGTTTCCAGCTCGTTCATCGGCTCAACAGCCGAAAGCATTTGCTCCGTTTCCCTTTTCAGCAGGCGAATCGGCCAGTAATTCCAGCGCATGCCTAAGAATACAATGACACAGCCAATGAATAAGACGGCGGCAACCCCATAAATAAAGATCGTTTGGGCCTGCTCCACCTTGCCGAGCACATTCGTAACAGGCAGCAGGGTAACGTATTTCCAGCCGGTTTGCTTCGATTGCATAATAAAAAGATACTGCTCTTCCTTACCCAGTGTAATCCTTTGGGAGGATTGCCCTGAATGCGCGAGGGATAGAGCACTGATGCTGTCCGGAGTGAGCTCAGCCGTATTTCCTACCCCGGCGATGACCCGGTTATCCTGGTCAAGAACCCAGGTGGAGCCCCCGGTGGAGCTGTAGCTCTCGAGCAGCTGTTCGACGGATTTCTCTTTAATTAAGTAAACAACGGTCGCATAAGGCTTATTCTCGTAAGGAAGCACAGGAACCACAATTCGCAGATAACGGTCCTGTCCGCGCAGATCCTGGGCGGGGGGCTTAACCAGCTGCTTGGATAAGGTGCTGAGATCCTTGATCAGCTGCTCCTTAGGCCAATCCGCAAACTGATATATATCCCCGGCGAGCAGCGAAAGCGAATACACGCTGCTATTGGAATAAACCGAGGCTTCTCCGTGATAATACAACCATATTTCATGGACAAACGGATTGATTTTTTGATACTTCTTGATTTCTCTAACAATCCCCCAAGCCTTATACCCGTGTTCCTCGGAAACCCTATATTGGGAAAGGCGATTATCTTCGATCATCAATTGGTAGGTGGTATCCTCCACTCGCTTCAGCTGCTCATCCATAGCATACCTGACTTTATCAAGCGTGTTCAGGTTGCCTAGGATGGCTTCGTTCTGCAGCTTGTTAACGAACACATTGTAGACCAGGAAGGTCATCACAGTAATCGGTACGAGCAGAATCAGCAAATAAGTAAGCAGATAGCTGACAAAAACCCGGTAAGCTCTCGCCTTCCCCACAGGGCTCCTCCTCTCACGGACAGGGTACGAACGGAATGCAGGGCTGGATACCCAGGTTGTATCCAGCCCATGCTGTCATTATTTTCGGTTTTGGTATCGGTCGTAGGCTGCCTGTTGAATTTTTACAGCCTCCTCAATACCCATCTTCTTTAAGGTAGCGACAAATTTGTCGTAGTTCTCAACCGGCTCCGTACCCATGATGAATTTGATCCACATTTCCTTCACATAGGTATTCACCTCGCTCATGATGCTGCCGAGCCGCTGGCTTTCCTCACCGTTAAGAGATAACGGAGGAACCAAGAGGGACCGATCGGCCTTGAACCAGGTATCATTGGCCTCAACCGCTTCGGGATACCGTAATTCGAAGGCTGCCCAGGCATGATAATCCATCACCTTGACCATCCCGGAGGTCGGCAATGCATATTTCTTGACCGCTTCCGTCGGTTCGAAGCCGTCCGGATTTTTGAACACTTCATCCGTGAAGATCTTCTTCCCGTTCTCCACCTTATAGCTTTTCCCCTCGATGCCCCAGTTCTGAAGATCGCTGCCCTCCGAACCGATCATGAAATCCAGCAGCTTGATCGCCGCAACCGGGTCCTTCGCTTGGGAGCTGATGAACGCGCCGTCCAGCGGAACATTCTGAACCATTTGCGAGTGATTGCTGTAGGATTTACCGGCTGGCCCGATAGGCGGAGCCACTCCGATTAGCTTGAAGTCCGGCAGATTTCCTTTCATCTGATCCTTGAAGGTATTGATTCCACTTATCACTCCACCATAGGCACCGATCGTATTTTTAGCAAATTTGGCCTCGAACGCTTTCCGGTCCGTCGCAGCAAATTCGGAATCAATCAGTCCTTCTTTAAACCATTTGTTTAAGGTGGAAACATAGCTTTTGAACTCCGGCTCGATCGGTCCGAAGGTTACCTTGCCCGTTTTGGCATGGAGGTGGAAACGATCGGCTAGGATCCCCCAGCTCGTCGCAAAGGAGCTAATACTGCCCAGACCGTCACCGCGGTCGCCCAGAGGAATCTCGTCATTCATCCCGTTCCCGTTCGGGTCCTTCTCTTTGAAGGCTTTAAGAACAGTATACCATTCATCGATGGTCGTTGGCGCCTTCAGCCCGACTTTTTTCAGCCAATCCTCTCTGACCATTTGTCCGGAATAGGAGACCCGGTGAAGATCGATATCGATTTGCGGGAATTTCGCGATCGTCCCGTCATCCAGAACGACCTGCTTACGGATCTCTGGATGATCGTTCAACAATTTTTTATAATTCGGAGCGTGTTTGTCAATCAGATCGTTGAGCTTAATGGCAACGCCATCCTGCACCAGCTTGGCAATGCCCCCCGGGTAATTGTTTGGGGCGTACACAATGTCGGGATACGTGCCCGAAGCCAGCATAATGTTGAATTGCGAACCGTCGCCGGGCTGCTGGAATTTAATCTTCGTATTCGTTCGCTTTTGGATTTCCTTGAAGGCCTCGATGTCCTCAAAGCCCTTCACCGCTTTGGCCGTCAGGTTCGTATTCATGAAAAAGGTCAGCTCCGCCGGACCTGCGTTCGTTCCGGTGCCATTACCCGACTGTGTGTTCGTACCCTCCGCACCGCCGGAGCACCCTGCAATCGCCCCGATGCCAAAAGTGAGCGTTACCAAAAGACCCGTTGCTTGTTTTTTGTTCATAGGGAAACTTCCTCTCTTTCACCGTATAAATGGAATAGGGAAACCAGATCGGGCATTATCCTTTCAAAGCGCCAATCATGACTCCTTTGGTAAAATGCTTCTGGATGAGCGGATACACAACCAAAATCGGAAGCGTTGCGACAATGATGGTGGCATACTTCACGACCTCCCCCAGGAATGGATCGCTTGCCGTCGATAAATTGGTTGTCTCCGTGGTGCTGTTCTGAATCAAAATCTCACGCAGCACCAGCTGCAGAGGGAACAGCTCCCGATCCCGCAGATAGATCAAGGCATTCGCCCACGCATTCCAATGGGCCACCCCGTAGAACAAGACCATAACGGCCAGAAGCGGAACCGATAGCGGCATGATGACCTTCCAGAACACCGTCCAGTCGGAGGCACCGTCAATTTTGGCGGCTTCCTCCAGTTCATAGGGAATGGATTGGAAGGAGGTACGCATAATGATCAAGTTCCAGGTAGCAATTAACCCGGGAACAATAAGGGACCACCTGGTGTCGAGCATCCCTAAATTTTTCACCAGCATGTATTCGGGAATGAGACCTCCGCTGAAAAACATCGTAAATACGATCATCATCATCATGTATTTTTTCCAATACAGATCCTTTCGGGAAAGCACAAAGGCAAAGAGTGCGGTGAAAAATACGTTCAGCACCGTTCCGATGGTAACATAAATCATCGTATTTTTATATCCGATGCCGATCATTGGATTTTTCAAAACCAGCTTATAGCCTTCCAGAAAAAAGCCCATCGGCTTCCATAAGATCCCCGTTTGTTTAACAAGCTCGGACGGCGTGCTTAAGGAAGCAAATAGCACAAAGAGAAAAGGATACAAGGTCACTAGCATTAGGAAACTGAGAAGCACATAATTGCACGCATCAAAGATTTTATCACCCAAGCTTCTTTTTATCATGGTTGCAATCCCCTTGATTGGCCAAATTTGCGGATACCCGGAAGCGCTCAGAATATCTTTGTAACCGTTTGCACATATTCGTTAAAAGCACGAAATTCCCGCTCGCACCATCACCCTAACCGTACCAGCCTGAACAGAGTGGCACAATGCACAATATTTATATGCCGAATTTATCAAGGCAGGGTTAGGGTGAGAGCGGCATGCCGCTCCCACCTAAGGTTGTTTACTGCACATGCCGTAACACTCGAACGGATTGACCGGCCACTAGGTGCAGGGTAATGCTGGAATTCCCGTTATTGCGGTATGGATAAGCCTTCTGATCTTGGTCTAGTACCGTCACCGGCTCCTGTGTCCTGATGACGCAATCTCCATCATGTGCGGCCCTGAACACGGCTTCCTTCAGCTTCCCGTCACCCCAATGGATATCGACCGTGTATCCGCCTCGAGCCTTGATCCCGCGGATGCTGCCCTCCGTCCAGCGATCCGGCAGCGCAGGGAGCAGATGAAGCTCGCCTCTATGACTTTGCAGCAGCATCTCTGCGATAGCTGCGCTTCCTCCGAAATTACCGTCGATTTGGAACGGAGGATGGTTGTCGAACAGGTTAGGCAGCGTAGATTTCGTGAGCAGCTTACACAGATGCTCATAGGCCTCGTTCCCGTTCTCCAAACGAGCCCAGAAATTAATGATCCAAGCCCGGCTCCACCCGGTATGACCTCCGCCGTTTGCCAGCCTGCGCCGAAGCGTCGTCTCTGCTGCCTCAGCCAGCTCCGGCGTTTCATATCGGTTGATCTGCGTTCCGGGGTGCAGAGCGAACAAGTGAGAGATATGGCGGTGTCCCGGATCGGCCTCCTCGTAATCATCAAGCCACTCCTGGATTTGCCCGTGCTTCCCGATCTTCGTGGCCGGAAGCCTGAGCAGAATGCTCTCAAGCTCGTCGCGAAACGTCTCATCCTTCCCCAGCAGCTTCGACGCCTCGATGCAGCCGAGAAACAGCTCCGTAATGATCTGGCTGTCCATGGCCGGACCGTAACACAGGGTGCCCGACTCGCCATTAGGCAGCCGATACCGGTTCTCTGGAGAAACGGATGGAGCCGTCACAAGGTGCCCGTCAGGCGCTTCCGTTAGGAAATCGACGAAGAACAGCGCCGCTTCCTTCATAGCTTCATAAGCGGAGGCTAAGAAGCTGCGATCCTGTGTAAACAGGTAATGCTCCCACAGGTGCAGGCACAGCCAGGCGGCCCCCATTGTCCAGTACGTTGCCGGCGGATAAATATCCTGCGGTGACGTATCCGCCCAAATGTCCGTATTATGATGGGCGACGAAGCCGCGGCAGCCGTACATCACCGATGCCGTACGGCGCCCCCGCTCCCGCATGCGCTCGATTAACTCGAACAACGGCTCGTGGCACTCCGATAAATGGCAGCTCTCGGCTAACCAATAATTCATTTGCGTATTGATATTGATCGTATATTTACTGTCCCAAGGCGGCTTCATTTCGTCATTCCATATGCCTTGCAGATTGGCCGGAAGCGAGCCCGGACGGCTGCTGGCAATGAGCAGATACCTGCCGAACTGATAATAAAGCGCCAGCAGCTCATGATCCTCTTCTCCAAGCTTCATTCGCTCGATCCGCTCGGGTGTCGGCAGCTCGTTACACGCTTCAGCAGATGCCGTCGGCCCGGACAAATCAAGGGAGACCCGGCGGAATAAAGCCTGATGATCATCCACGTGTCTTTGCAGCAGCTCCAGGTACGAGTAGGCGGACGCGGCCTCTAACGCTATTCTGCATGCTTTCTCCGGTTCTTCAGCTCGGAACGTCGTTGCCGCGGCGATACGGAAGGTAATATCCCTTGCACCGGACACCACGATGTGCTCTCCGATCGTCTCGACCTTCCCCGTATCCGACGAAGCCTGCACCATGAGAGCATAATCCGTTCCGTCCGTTCCATAACAGCTGTTCAGCATCACGATCGTATCGGTTCCTCTTTTGCCTACCTTGTCAACATACTTGCCCTTCTTGCGGTCAAGCCTAGCATAGAGAGAGATGCCATCAGGAGAGTCGGTTTCCAAACGGAAGCTTAGAATCCCGTCCGGATTACTGATAAAGGCCTCCCTCCGGTACTTATGCCCATTAATCTCGTAAGACGTTAAGGCAACGGCACGGTCCAAATCCAGCTCCCGGCGATACTGCTGCACCTCTCCCTCGTGCCCGTCGATGAACAGGAGCAGATCCCCGGCCGTCATATAATGGCGCTGGCTGCAGGGAGTTCCCGAGAACGCGGTCTCCGCCAGCCGGTGCGCCTCACGAAGCCGGCCTTCAAAGAGCAGCTCGCGGATCGCCGGAAGATTCGCCAGAGCATCCGGATTGTCCCTGTTCTGGGGTCCTCCGTACCAAACACTGTCTTCGTTCAATTGAATTCTTTCCTTGCTTAGCTGGCCGAACACCATGGCTCCCAGTCTGCCGTTACCCAAGGGGAGCGCTTCATTCCAATCTGCGGCAGGCTCTTTAAACCAAATTTTGTTCTTCATTGCTTTCACACCTTTGCTAATGAAATACGTGTCATGTCCTTCTACCAGAGACTGGTTTCATTCACTTTCCGGCTAATCCGGTTGGCAATGATCAGCAGCAGGAAGTTCACCGCGGAATTGAACAGCCCTACAGCGGTACTGTAGCTGTAATTCGCCTCCAATATGCCTCTGCGGTACACGAAGCTCGAAATTACATCCGCCGTTTCGTAGGTTTGTGAATTGTAGAGCAGAATGATTTTCTCAAAGCCTACATTCATCATGCCCCCGATTTGCAGGATAAGCAAAATGACAATGGTCGGCATAATGCCCGGTATGGTCACGTGGAGCATTTGCTTCCAGCGCCCGGCGCCGTCCACCGTAGCGGCATCGTATAGCTGTGTGTCGATGGAGGTCAGCGCAGCCAAATAAATGATCGAGCCCCAGCCGATTCCCTGCCAAATGCCTGAGCCGATAAAGATCGTACGGAAAAAGTCAGGGTTCAGCAGAAGATTTTGGCGTTCCATTCCAAACCAGGTCAGAATGGTCGTCAGCAGGCCGGCTTTTTGCGAAAAGTCAACCAGCATCCCGCAAATCACAACCATCGATACAAAGTGAGGCAGGTATGTAACCGTTTGCACTAATCGCTTAAAGACAGTTCTCCGTACTTCGTTCAACAGTAGCGCCAGTATGATCGGTGCCGGGAAGGCGAAGAGCAATTCATACACATTGATCAGCAGCGTGTTTCGCAAAATCCTCCAGAAATAATGGCTGCCGAAAAAGTCCTCGAAATGCTTAAACCCTACCCAAGGGCTTCCCCATATCCCTTTTGACGGCAAATAATTTTTGAAAGCAATGATCGCTCCGTACATGGGGACATACTTAAAAATAATGTAATACGCAATCCCCGCGAGCGCCAAAAGATAAAGATATTTGTTTTTGACGAAATCTTTTCTGACCGTCGCTATCCATCCCGTACCCGTCTGTGTACCCCCGACACCGCGAGCCGTAGCCATTGCTTTGACCATGGATTGCCCCATCCTTTCTTTACGGATTGCACCTGCTTCCCTAGCTCCCTGTATCCCTACGGTATCAGGAAGGAAGCGATTTCACAATGTACATTATTTATGTGCGAATTTTATTCGGGAACAATGCAGGACAAAAATAACCCACCCTAGTGAGGAACCAGGCGGTGGGTTACATTGGGGGTCCTATTAGGCTGCTAAAGGGTTACTTCCACCCGTCACACTGGGGAAGATTACAGCTGAACCACTTTGGTAGCGATATTTGTGCAAAATTCCCTGTCGTGCTCCACAAAGAGAATCGTAGGGGCATACTCGAGAAGCAGCTCTTCAATCTGCATCCTGGAAATGATATCGATAAAGTTCAGCGGCTCATCCCACACCAGCAAGTGAGCCTTCTCGCAAAGACTTCGGGCAATCAGCACCTTCTTCTTCTGGCCGCCGCTGAAGGCGGACATATCCTTTTCAAATTGAATTCTGGAAAAATCCAGCTTTCGCAAAATGGATTTAAACAGACTCTCCTCGATCCCGTGGCTTCTTGCATAGTCGGTCAAGCTGCCCTGCAGATGCGAGGTATCCTGCGATACATAGCTCAGCTTCAGCTGACTTCCTTTCCGAAAGGTGCCGGTATAGTTCATCTCCTCACCGCAGATGAGCTTCAGAATGCTCGATTTGCCCGAGCCATTTTTCCCGGAAAGCGCAATTCGCTCCCCTTGCCCGATCGTAAAGCTTACATCGGAGCAAACCTTTTTCTCTCCGTAATACATCGAAACCCGCTCCAGCTCGACTAGCTGATGCTTATGATACGGAAGCTGGGTGAGCTTTAAGCTTTCTGAGGCTTCTATATTTTTCAATAGCTTCGACTTTTCCTCCAGAGCGGATTGCTGCCGCTGCTCAATCGACTTCGAGCGCTTCATCATTTTCGCAGCCTTGTGGCCGATATAGCCTTTGTCTACCTTGGAGCCGGAATTGGTTGTGCCGTTTTTCGTTTTCTCCACCTCGTGCGACCAGCTGCTCGTTCGTTTCGCCGCTTCCGACAACCGTCTGATATCTTTGCGAAGCTTCTCGTTCTCCCCCAGCTCGAAGTGATCCTGACGCTGTTTATTTTCCCACCAATCAGAGAAATTCCCCTTTTGTATTTCAATATTGGTCCTGTTGATGGACAGGATATGATCTACACAGTTGTCCAGAAAGGCCCTGTCGTGGGAAACGAGAATAAAGCCGCGTTTGGTCTTCAGATAATCACTGACCAGCCTTCGGCCGTCCATATCCAGATGGTTGGTCGGCTCATCGATTAACAGAAACCGATTTTCCTTAAGAAACAAGGCGGCAAGCATGACCTTCGTTTGCTCCCCGTTGGACAACGATGCAAAAGGCCGGTACAAAACGTCCTCGGCTACCTGCAGCAAGGAAAGCTCCCGCAGCAGCTCCCAGTGTTGGTAGTCCGTAAGCATGTCGCCCACCACATCCAGCGTATGCTGCTCCTTGTTCGGGACAGGAAAAGGAAAATACTCGAACCGGACGCCGGCCGATATGGTGCCGCTGTACTCATACTTACCTAGCAGCAGGTTCAGAAACGTCGTTTTGCCTCTGCCGTTCCTTCCCGTAAACCCCAGCTTCCAATCGGTATCGATGTGAAAGCTGACCTTTTCGAATATAGTATCATAGCTGCCTTCATAGGCGAACGTCAGGTTCGTAACCTTAATTAATGACATAATCCCAGCCTCCTGTATTCAAAAAAATAAGAGCCGCAAGAAAGTTACTTCTCGCAGCTCAAAGAAATACAGCAAATCCAGCCCGAAACAAAGGGAGGATGAGGATATATCGCTTGAGTGAAAGGATACAGTAACTTTCTTGCGCAGCACAAATAAAACAATGGGCGAAAAATCGCTTTTTTGTTTTAATCGATTAGCAAGAAAGCTCCATTATCCTAATCACTCCGTTCATCATTCGTCGCACACTCAATTAACCCCATTGTATAGCCCCCCTCAGGTGGGAGAAAGGGAAAGTTTCATTATACACAAGTGTTCTTCTGCAACCGATGATCACGACACCGAAGGATCAGGCTGCACCATGCCGCGGTTCCCGAATTCCCGAATATGGACTTGTACGGAAATGTCGACGGATAATCCGCTGTATACGCTGTCCCAGTCCTCCTTTACCTCCTTCCATGTACGAGGGTAGTGGATGCTAAGCTGCTTGCCGAACCCAGCAATATCCGCCCCCAATTCCTTTTGCGTCTTATTCAGCAGTGCCTTGACGGCTTGTTGAATGGTGTCTGCAGCGGCCTTCTCCGATTGCTTAATGAACCGGCTGTCGAAGGCATTGCCTTGTAACCGCCAATCCTCGCGCATTCTGCCTTCCGTTTGTACCGAAACAACAAAAGAGATCTGCTTACCTTGAACCACCGGGATCAGGTTGGCACGGATTTTGCGAAGCTCATAGATGAACTGTTGTTCACTTTCCGGATCGAAGACCTTTACAATCGCGGATTTTTTGTTGTTGTTCGGCAGAATGAAGTTCAGTCCTCTCGTCTCCTCCTCGGTTAAGGACCCGATCACTTTCCCGGTGGTCCCTTTGACTGCGACAGCTCCGGATAATACGGCTTCACGATTGGCGTTCAACTCGCTTCTCTGCACGTAAAAGCTTGTCTTGGACGTTAGTTTGGAGGAAACCTCACCAAGGGTGGTTTTAGGCGGAAGCTCTAAGAGCTGTTCGGATCGATCCGCTATTTCGGACAGCTTATACGCGGGATTCATATCGAGAGGACTGGTTACCTTCAGCATTTCGCCGGCTTTCCCCTTGGATACCACCAGCTTCACGGATCTTCTGGATTCGGGGTTACGGAGCAAGTAATCCGTCATTTGCTTCAACGGAACCGATCGCCCCAGCTCCTCGCTAATCACAATAACCTTCAAATGCTCATATGTCGGGAAACGTATGCTGCTTTTGACCAGCCCTCGAACATTTTCGCTTACCAGGTCTCCCGTGTTTTGAAGATTCACCCACTTCTCCGATTTTACATCACTTTTCTCACCGGAGGTTTTCGGCAAGGCAAAGGTATGCAGTGTGGAAATTTGATTGCTTTGTTTGTCGAAGGCTACACCCAGGACAATCCCCAATTCATCGATTTCCTTACGGTCCCAGCAGCCTAGCAGCATCATCATTAGTAAACAAGGAATGCCCGCTTTAAGGATGCGCAATGCCGATCCTCCTTACCATGGCTATGATCAAGCAAACGACAGGAACGGCTCCCCCGATTAGGAGGTCAAAGTACGCAACGGAGGATCCGAGCTTGAATACGGCATTCATATGTTCCGAAGCCGCCGCTACCATGTATATGAACGGAAGCATAGCGAACATAAACAGACGGTAATCCAGATTGGAGAGCGAACTCATCCCCAAGCAGCCAAGATAGAAATTAGGGACAAACGAGGTATAGTTTGCGATGACCCACATCACGGATATCAATATTTCGAACCGGTTGAAAAAAGCCCCGGGAAGATCGATGGATTTAGCCAGAGACATCAAAGGCCAGGTCAAGCTTCTTACCTCATCGAACGATAATACCCCGTAAGAGACAAAAACAATAAGCGCGTATAGGACAACAACCATGCTAATCCCCAAGGCTGCCGCTTTCACTGCCTTTTTCGGCTCTGCCATAAACGCGGGGATAACCAACATCACCTCGAAGCCGGTAAAGGAAAGCGAAGTGCTCTTTACCCCCGAGATGACGGGAGCAATGCCCTCCCCCATAACAGGACGGAGGTAGTCCAGATTGAAGTCCTGCATCGAGAGAAGGAGGACAGAGACCAACGAAAGCAGAATGACGATAAATACGATTTCACAAAATCGCGCAATCGGTTCTATTCCCCCGCCGACCAAGTAAATGCCGATCCATAAAAATATAAGCATGATCAATTCGATCGGCGTATTGTTAAGTAAATAAAAGCGAATCAATTCCCCCATCGCCCGAATTTGCCAAGCAGAGATCATCAGGAAATACACGCTTAGTAAAAGGGCGAGAAGGGTCCCGGCAGGCTTTCCAAGAATATGGCGGCTGTACTGAAAAAATGTCTCCCCCGGGAATCGCAAGCTGAGACGTGTTACTACATACCCCGCTAAAAGAGCAATCATTCCACCCAGGATGATGGAAATCCATGCATCCGGCGTTCCGGTCGCATTGCCCGCATCCCTCGGCAAAGTGGTTACGCCGGCTCCAATAATCGTATTCACGACAATCATCATCGCTTGGATGGAAGTAACGGTTCTTTTCGCCGGCTCGCTCATCTGCGGACTCCTTTCATTAGACGTTTATTTATGCTTTTTTTTATTGAAGGGCGTCCCGATTTTCAAAAATGGCATTGGCATACGTACTAAGGAATCCTTCCATTCCACCGGCTTCATCGGACCGAAGGGCAGGGTGTAAGGTACACCGAAGCTCTTTAATTTGACAAGATGAGCGGTAATAAAAATACCAAACAGAACAATCCCGTAGATGCCGAAGATGCCAGCGGAAATCATAGAGAAAAATCGGAGCAGCCGGATGCTGATTCCCATCTCATATTGGGCGATGGCGAAGGAGGACATCGCGGTCAGCGCAACAATGATCACCATAACCGGACTGACGATTCCGGCTTGAACGGCAGCTTGACCGATTACTAAGCCTCCGACAATGCCGACGGCCTGGCCGATCGGTTTAGGTAATCGGAGTCCTGCTTCGCGAAGAATTTCAATGGTGATTTCCATCATGAGCGCTTCAAACAGGGATGGAAAAGGAACCCCTTCCCGGCCGGAAGCAATGGATATCGCCAGCTTCGTCGGAATGAGTCCGTGATTATAGGAAATCATCGCTATGTAAATAGAAGGAAGGAACAAGGCGATGCCTGCGGCCAAATACCGCAATAACCGTACGAATGTGCCCGGCAGCCAGCGTTCATAGTAATCATCCGGTGCAGACATAAACGTGGGAAGGGTTACCGGTACGATGAGCGCCATGGGTGTGCCGTCGGTTAATATGGCGATACGTCCTTCCATAAGAGCGCCTACTACACGATCGGGACGCTCTGTGGTCTGCATTTGAGGAAAAAAGGATAAGTAATTATCTTCCATTATCTGCTCAATGTAGCCTGATTCCAACACGTTATCGATTTCTATTGAATCCAATCTCCGTTTCACTTCATTGAGTATTGCTTCGTCGCATAGATCTTTCATGAATACAAGCGATACCTCTGTCAATGAGCGCCTCCCGATGGTATAGGGGATGACGGACAATTGGTGATCTTTAATACGCTTCCGGAGCAATCCGATATTCGGGCTTAGGTTTTCAACAAAGCCCTCATGCGCTCCCCGTATAACCGCCTCCGTCACCGGTTCATCAATGGATCGTCCCTTTTCTTTCGGTGTGGACAGGATCGCGACCCGGTCGGTGCCATCGATGAGCAATATGGTATTCCCGGTTACGATTTCACGAACGCACTGCTCTATATTCGTAACAATGTTGGTATGTGCAGCTTGAATCACATGCTGCAATAAATATTGTTTGGTTTGTTCGGCAGAAGCCTCTGCTTCATCCCGAGCCCCCCTTATTTTACCAGCCTCCATAATCGGCCTGATAATATGGTCCTGTAGTGAGGAATGGTTGACCAATCCCTCTATATAAACGACTGCGATATTCCTTCGGCCTTCGTCAACAGACAAGCTTCGGAACCTCACGTCCGAGCTGTGACCTATGACTTCTTTTAAGATAAGCAGATTGTCTTCCAGCGCCGGGCGGACCGGTTGATCGATGATAGATTTGCCCTTCGCCCCACCGTCAACACGCTTATTTCTGCCTTTCCGCCGCCTCTTCCTTTGATTCGTCAGCCAATAACATACATAGGAAAGCCCGAACGGAACGATAAAAGCCAGGGTGGCGCCAATCCATAATTGTAAGTTGAGGATCGAACTTGATATCTGTTGCAGCATCCGGCAAGTGTCCTTCCTGACGAATATTCTGGATTACTATTTCCAAAACCACAAAATGTATTCCTTTTTCTTCCTTGAACGTCAAAAAGGCGCGGCAACAAGGCCACGCCCGACTTTTGATTTTCTATTAATAACCAAGCTCAAGTCCCGCCAGGATAAACGATGAGACTGCTTTAGGGTCGTCCTGTACAATAGGCTCCCCGATGTAGTAGGCGAAGGAGCCGTCTCGATAAGGCGAACCCCCGAGGCCGGCCACGCTGTTGCATTGTATGAGATGCACTTGGCCTTGTTCATCCGCTTTCACCATTTGTCGAAGCAAGCCTTCATACCCTCTGCGTGCGGCATCGCTTGCTCCACCCGTCAAGTAACCGAGCCGCCTGCCCTTGGCCAATGCGTAGGCGAACATCGAGGTACCCGATGATTCCAAATAATTACCTTCCCGGCCGGGCTGATCAAGCACTTGGGGCCATATCCCGGTCTCGACGTCCTGTACGCGGACAAGTGCATCGGCCATCCGAAGCAGCAGTCCGATCAACAGCCCCCGCTTCGGATGATCCGCCGGAAAATGCTCCAGCGAATCGACCACGGCCATAGCGTACCAGCCCATCGCCCGGCTCCACACATGAGGGGATCTTCCTGTAAGTTTGTCAGCCCAGCGCTGTTCCGAGGAGGCATCCCAGCCGTGATGCAGCAGGCCGCTCTCCGGATTGCGGGTTTTCTTCTCTACCAGGATAAGCTGTTCCGCCGCAGTGTCGAACCAAATGCCTTCCCCTGTCAACCTCCCATATAGCGCCATGACGGGAGAAGCCATATACAAGCCGTCCAGCCACATTTGGAATGGATACCCTTTCTTATGCCAGAAGCCGCCTTCCTCCGTACGGGGATGCCCCTTCAGCTGAGTGATGAGCAGCTCAATCGCCTTCCGGTACTTGGCTTCTCCTGTTCTCTCCCATAGGAGAAACAGCAGCTTGCCCTGATTAATCTGATCCAAATTGTAATCCTCAAGCGCATAGGTCCTGATGCCGCCGTCCTCCTGAACATACAGATCCATGATTTCGCGAATGTAGTCGAAATAGGCTTCGTTACCGGTTCTCTTATAACACTCCTCGAGCGCCTTCAAGAAACAGCCGTTTTCGTAATGCCAGCGCTTCGTCAAATTTCCGATGCCGCCCGCTTGCCGATAGCGGTGCATGAATTGTTCGGCCCAATGCAGCGGGCTGTTGAGCTGATCTGTTCCCATGCTTCTCCTGCCTCCATTATTCAATCGTGCCCCCTGCCGATGTTCTTTTATTCCGTCGGGGAAGTTCGAATAATCACAAAAATATGCTAAAATAAGCATTGTGATTAAAGAATTTTGCCAATTTTATTGTTCATTGTTGCTCTAAGATTCAGGGGGACTTAGCAGATGAATGACCTTATCGAAAAAAAATATATGATTGGCGACGGTTCGTTTGCCATACAGCGGATGCGCCGCTACGGCTTCTCCGCCATGCAGCGCCCTCATTCGCATTCGTTCTATGAGCTGTACTGCTTGCTCGAAGGGGAACGGGTGTACTTTATGAACGGCAAGGTGCATACCGCACAAAAAGGCGACATCGTCATCGTCGTCCCCCACGACCTCCATTCCACCGCCAGCTCGCAGGTGGAGCAGTTCGAACGGGTGTTGATCCATTTCACGCCGGAATTTCTTCATGAAGCGGACGGTGACATCCTGCGAATGAATCCCTTCCTGGAATCCACGCTGCTGCGGATTCCCCCCAAGGAGCAGCCGGAGCTTGAGCGTCTCCTGCTGCAAATGGTCGGGGAATGCAAGGAAGAGCAGCCCCTGCACGATGCCTATGTGCGCCATCTGCTTCTGGAGCTGCTGATCCGGCTGCACCGGATCAACGCGGACATTCCTGTATCGCCGGCCCCGAGCCATCCGATGCACCAGAAGGTGTCCGAAATTACGGCGTATATCCAAACCAACTACCGTGAGGCACTCACGCTAGAGCAATTGGCGAAGCAATTCTTCATCAGCCCGGCCTATTTAAGCCGCATCTTCCTGAAGCTGACCGGCTTCCATATCAGCGAGTATATTCGGGTGGTCCGAATCCGCGAAGCGCAGAAGCTGCTTAGGACGACCCGTCAGAAGGTGCACGCCGTTGCCGAGCAGGTCGGCTTCGAGCATATTTCTCATTTCAACAAAACGTTCAAGAAGGTGACTGGGGTTTCTCCCCTGCACTACAGACAAGATCATCGTTATTAGCTCAAGCGAACTACTTTGCCATCCACCTCGGGAGCTGTAGAAACAGCCCTGTGCGTAGGCAGCGTCTGCGGATCGCGGCATTCGATTTGGGCAGAGCTGCTGCCGGATACCGCAAGCATCCGATTGTCCGCGGCTCCTCCCGCTCCCCCTAAGCGGACGAGCTCGACCTCACGGCTTTGGTGCAGCTTCACCAAAGGGCCTTCCGTCGTGAAGAGGCTCACGTCCTCCAACGCCAGCTTCGTAACGTTGTGGCACACGATGCCTTCCTTTGCCGTAGCGGTGTAGTTCTGCAGTGTTACCCCTTCCAGAGGCATTTCCGCAAGCCCGTTCACGAGGAACGCCTTCTCCGCCCCGGTGCAGTCCACATCCTGGATGTGAATGTTACGGAAAACCGGGGTCTCAACCGTAACCGGAAAGCTCTCTTCCCTGGCCGTTCCCGATCCTTCCACTCCTTCGTAAAAAAGGTGGAAGGAGATCGCTTCGCCGACAATATCCGTCATACGGATCCGCTCGATGAAGATCTCCTCAACGACACCCCCGCGTCCTCTGGCGCTCTTGAAGCGAAGTCCGATATCTGTCCCCATGAACGTGCAATCGCTGATGTGTACGCGGCGCACTCCCCCGGACATCTCGCTGCCGATGACGAAGCCTCCGTGCCCATGGTATACGGTGCAATCCTTGATCGTAATGTATTCACTCGGAATGCCCAGCGCGCGGCCGGCCTCGTCCTTGCCCGATTTCATGCAGATCGCATCGTCGCCCACGTCGAATGAGCATGCTTCCACATGAGCATAACGGCAGGAATCGAGATCTAGCCCGTCGCCGTTTTGCGCATACCACGGATTACGCACGGTTACATTCCGGATCGTCACATGCTCCGATGCCCATGGATGCAGATTCCAAGCCGCTGAATTCTGGAAGGTCGGTCCGTCCAGCAAAATATGCTTGCATCTCCGAAAGCTCAATAGATTCGGCCTCAAGTAGTCGCGGTAGGGTAGAAAATCCGCCGTTTCCGACTTTTCTTCCCGAAGCAGCTGTTCCACGCGGGACGCTCCCTCCAACGCCGCTTCAGTCGGCCACCACATTTCTTGCGCTTCATCAACAATGCCGCCGGAGCGAACGAGACGGGCCCACTGCTTATCCGTCATCTTCCAGCGCTTCACCGGCCGCCAAGCATCTCCACCGGCGTCGAACACGCCTTTACCCGTAATGGCGATATGCTCCTCGCCTTCAGCGTCCAGCGGAGACTGGCAGCGGATCGACGGCTTCCCTTCAAATGTCGATCGAATAAGCGGATAATCCGCGAACCGTTTGCTGAACAGCACCGTTGCGCCCGCCTCCGTGTGAAGCTCCAGCCGGCTCGTCAGCTTCAGAGGACCGGTCAGCCACAGCCCGGGAGGGATCACAACCCTGCCTCCTCCGGCTTGGGCGCACGCTTCGATGGCTTGGCGGAAGGCTTGCGTATTGTCCGTTCGGCCATCCCCGACGGCACCGAAGTCCGTTAACCTTACGGAACGGTCCGGAATTTCCGGAAGCAGCACCTCCGGCATGGTCCACTGTCGTTCCGTTCTTGATTTCTGCGATTTCATGGCATGGCATTCCCTTCTCATCCGTCGAATTCTTTTTCTCTTCATCATTATAGAGCAAGAATCTGCTAATTGAATGGGATTATTTTTGACCTTTTTCATTAAAACTTAAATATTGTTGTCATAGTTTATCTGAATGCGGAACGTTCTCTGCAGATCCTTTGCTATATACTTCAATAGGTACATTTAACAACGAGAGGATTTCTGCGTTTACTCTTTATACAACATCTTGAGACCATCTGCCACATTTTCAGCTAATGTAGCCTTTTAAAGTTGAATTCTCACAAATCACGTTCTGAACCTCGATTGGGTTCGTCGATTTCTGCACTTTAAGATGATTTCATAACGTTACAAGGAGCATTACCGGCCCGATATAAGCGCCGGACGCCTGTAACGCGATTTTTTCATCTTACGGTGGCAGATGAACGCATATTGGGTACAGTAAGGTGATTTCATACACTAACTATGCATCAAACCTAACACGGATATGGAGCTTTAAAACTAACTTAAAATGTAATTTATAGTTTTTAATTTCATGGACAAAAAAGAAAAAGGCCCTTACTGTAGAGAATGACGCGTTATCCATCATTTCTCCAAGTAAGGAGCCAACCCATGGATAACAATAAAGCGATTCGAGTCATTTGTCAATGTTTAAAAGTATTGGATATCTCGGGCTTCCGATCAACCTTCGATGATCATCGGACCAGAAAATTTTTCACAGGCACGGCCATCGAGCTGCACGTCATCTCTCAACTGTTACAACTAGCATCCTACGATGTCATCCCCATTCAACTGAGAGCCCACCCAGAGCTACAAAAGGCGATCGGACTGGAGTCCATAAGTGCTTCTCAGTTATCCCGAAAGACAGAATCGATTTGCACGGGTTCGCTTGAGTCGTTGTTTTACCACCTCATTTCCCAAATTGATCGAAAAACGGGGCATAAAACAGGGATTACGCCAAGTATTGGGCGATTACATCTAATCGACGCGACGGATATTTCACTTCCGTCACTTCTAGGGTGCTGGGCTCGCTGCGGTTCAAAGAAAACAGCAGTTCGACTTCATGTCCGACTTGTTGTGGCTGATCCGGACACTGTGTTTCCAAACAAGGTGATTGCCTCAACCTCGAACGTTCAGGAAAACAAGGTCGTTCAGGAGCTAACGTTGGATGACGATGTAACCTACGTCATGGACCGGGGCTACGAGAAGTGCGAGCACTTTGAAAAATGGGTATCCGACGGAATCCGGTTTGTGGTTCGTGTAAGAGACCGGCTCACACTGTACCCGGTCGAAGGAACCGGGCGCGAAGTTCCCAAGTCTCCAGGTAATCACCAGATCCTGCGAGATGTGGATGTGCTTTCAAACAAGACTACCATGCCCCTTCGTCTGGTGGAGTTTGTAGATGAGCACGAAAGACGGTACCGCATCCTAACGTCTCGGTGGGATCTGACAGCAACAGAAGTGGCGCTCATTTACAAAAATCGGTGGAAAATTGAGATCTTCTTTAAATGGGTAAAGCAACACTTAAATCTGGTACGTATCCACGGCAAGGCTCCCCATGCGGTATGGAATCAATTATTTATGTCACTCATTGCTTTCGCTCTTAGCTTGCTTGTAAAACTCGAATTGCAAACTGATAAGAGCCAGTGGGAGATACTAAAGACAATGAGAATTTATCTTTTTCATCCATGGGAGCAGTTTTTGCAAGAGCTGTTCAAACCGCCCACAAAAGTATCCAAGGGACGACAGAAAGTGGAGGGTAAGAGCGGACGGAAGTACGAACCCCAGAAAGGGATCAAACGCTGGAACTAAAACCAGAATAACCATTTAATGGTAATACGCGTCATAACAGATGCAGATTCGACTTTTAGCTTCTATGGTAAAATACATCATGTAAATTTATGTTAATTTCTGTGGATAACTCATGTAACTTGTTTCAATTCGTTGCATGTTAGGTTGTGTGCATCGTTAGTGGATTTCATAACGTTACAAGGAGCGTTACCGGGACGTTTTAAGCACCAGACGCATTGTAACGCGATTTTTTCATCTTACGGTGGCAGATGAACACATTTTTGGTACAGTAAGGTGATTTCATAACGTTACAGGGAGCATTACCGGGCCGTGTTAAGCGCCAGACGCTCTGTAACGCGATCTATCTGCCACAGGTATCCAATTTCGAGCTGTACATTTAGTTCGAGATCGACAAAGGCCCGTTTTTTGCGCCTTCGTGTTGCCCATGCCATTTGATAACCTTAACTTCGAGAATGTGGGGAGGTACTCCTTTTTTGTATGCCGAAAAAGCCTTATTCCACAAGGGCTTTCTAATTATGAAATTGACTTCTTTAGCAGCTTTGCATCCTTAGTTGATCCGGCGATTTTGGAATAAAAAGACTCCGGATTCGCTTAAATCGGCTCCGGAGTCTTAATTAACTGTACTTTTTATTGCTTTTTAAAGATTCTGTACATGATGGCAGCCGTTTCAGCTCTGGTGGCATTGGCTTGCGGATGAAGAAGATCTCCATCTCCGCTCACGATGCCTTCCTTCACCATAGTGCCGATGTCTACAACCGCATAGGAAGCAACACCCGATTTATCACCAAACTTCTGAATATCTTCAGCACCGCCCTGATGCGCACTCATCCCGGCAATTTTTAGCGCTCTTGCACTGAGAACCATCAAGTCCTGACGAGAGATATATTCCTTAGGATGGAAAACATTCGCGCCGGTTCCATTTGCGATCCCGAGTTGTTTGGCAATGCCCAACGCCTCGTAGTAATAATCGGATGGGCTGACATCACTGAAGTTGTCACTGAAGTCAGCGGATATTCCCAATGTCTTCACCAGAAGCAGCAGGAAGTCCGCCCTTGTAATCTTTTCCGAAGGGTTGAATGCAGTTTCAGAAGCCCCGTTGATGATTCCTTTAGAAGCCAACACTTCAATCGGAACTTGTGCCCATGGATATACACCCGCATCGTCGAAGGTCTTAAAGTCATAAGATATAGCATATTGACTGAAATGGGTCGTAGTAAAGGTTACTGTTCCCGCTGCGGCATTGTATTTGGCATTCGGAACCTTGACGGCTTTCCCGGCGCCATCGATATACCAGATTACAATATGCTCGTTAATCTTTATTTCCTCGGGTTTGGGTGTGTACTTGACAGACACCTTAACGGCTGCATCCTTATTTGCCCAGCTTATGAGCTTACCGTCCACTTTCAGATTCAATTCTACTATCGGCCTGTCGCCTATCGCATCTCTCAATTTCGGGTCTGCTATTGAAGATTTGTCAACCGCTGCAATCGGAACGGAAATGACCGTACCGGCAGCAGCCGAAGAAGCTTTGACCATATTGCCGGGTAATTCCACGCTTCCTATAGGGGTATTTACTTTGATAATCTGCTTTTTATCCCCTTGTACCAGCACGCTTGCCGGTAAAGTCGGCTCGTAAGCTTTGGCACCGTCTACTTTGTCCAGATTGATTGTAATGGTTTTGACACCCTTAGTGTCAGTCGCTGCATTGGCAAAGGCGGAATCGATTACCGCTGCTGCGATTTCCGCTTTCGCTGTAGTAGTGGAACGATCCAGCTTAGGAATCACGGTAATCGATGCTTGGTTAGCCGTCGTTGTGGAACCGTTATTGCCTCTGCCGTTGTTCCCGCCGCCGTTGTTCCCGCCGCCGTTGTCGCCGCCGCCGTTGTTCCCGCCGCCGTTGTTCCCGCCGCCGTTGTTGCCGCCGCCGTTGTTCCCGCCGCCGTTGTCGCCGCCGCCGTTATTCCCGCCGCCGTTGTCGCCGCCGCCGTTGTTCCCGCCGCCGTTGTCGCCGCCGCCGTTGTTCCCGCCGCCGTTGTTCCCGCCGCCGTTGTCGCCGCCGCCGTTGTTCCCGCCGCCGTTGTTCCCGCCGCCGTTGTCGCCGCCGCCGTTGTTCCCGCCGCCGTTGTCGCCGCCGCCGTTGTTCCCGCCGCCGTTGTCGCCGCCGCCGTTGTTCCCGCCGCCGTTGTTCCCGCCGCCGTTGTTCCCGCCGCCGTTGTCGCCGCCGCCGTTGTTCCCGCCGCCGTTGTCGCCGCCGCCGTTGTTCCCGCCGCCGTTGTCGCCGCCGCCGTTGTCGCCGCCGCCGTTGTTCCCGCCGCCGTTGTTGCCTTCACCGACCTGCAAGCTCAATCTCACCGTTTCGCTGCTGCCGTTCACTTTACCGATAGCGGTAAACTGACCGGATACGTCCGTTGATGGAACATGTGTCCATTGTACGCCGACTTCTCTATTGGCTCCGTCATCAAAAATGGCAACGACGGAGCTTGGCAATACTACCGATGCGCCCTTTGCAACAGCAATGGCCTTCATCGGTCGGAACCCGACGATGCTCTCTTCTTTGACGATACTGAAGTCCTGAAGATTCACCTTATTGCTGTTTGTGGAACCAACAAATCCGGTATAATCCCCTTTAGGCAATAAGGTAATAAACGTAGCCGCTCCGCCCGTAAGGCTCGCTTGATCCGCAAATACAAGCGAGTTCGTCTGCTTTTGCAGGATGACTATGGTTACCGGATCATTGGATGCCGCCGTATCCGTTACTTTAAATTCGGCTTTATTATTTTCAATCGTTTGCTGAACGGTTAGAGCTGAAGCGGCGAATCCTTTTATAGTGCTTGCATTGACCATCATTGCCGAGAACAGCAGCACCGCTATGAAAGCTCGAAAATACTTTAAACTCATCTTACTCATATGCTCGCCCCTAACTTAGATTCCGCACCGGTCTCCTAGTTACCCCAGTCCGACTAATGAACCGTAATTTCATTTGAAATTTTCATTCCACCTGTCATTTTGTTGACCACGAAAGCTTTGATCTTGAGTCCCTCCAAATGCATCGGGGTGCTGAAGCCCGCTTTCACCGTTTTGGTTTGTCCCGCGCTAAACGGCGACTCTACATAGGAAGTACCCAGTACGTTATCGTTCGCGTCACAAAGCTGAATGGCAATGACAGCAGTTTGATTCGCGCTGGAATTTTTATTTACCGTAACTGCGGCTACCGCATTCAATCCAGGCGTAAGACCGGCGACAGGTTTGCCCGAAATATCGGTGATCTTTACATCGCTTACAGTAAAGGAATTCGTAAGCCGAATAACTGAGAACTTCGCCGTATTGTAATACACATTGGCAATGGACGGCTGAGTCGCATCGACCGCAAATCCGATATAGGCTTCTTTCCCCATGGCAAAGGCCTTCCTCGCAAGCTCCTTCCAGGCGATCCCGTCCGTGGAGGTGTACGCAATTACCGTGTTGTCGACCCGCTCGATTTTCAGCCAGATCGGTAAGTTGTGATCCGTTAAAGCCGGCAGGTAGTCCTGAGGATAGGCGGCGCCATCCAATGTTTTTACCGCTTCACCCTTATTCATTCTCGTTGAAAAATATGTCGCATAATAGGTATCGTCTTTGTCGCCGTTCATATTCTCGTCCCTGTCCGCCTTGACGATGGATGAACTGATGAATGCCTCGGCCGCATCGGGCTCCAGACTTTCCCGGATCATGAGTCCGGAAATCGCATTGTTATCCAAGAGCGCGATCGAATCAAGTCGGGCCGTTAAAGCTGCATTGCCGCTGATAGGCTGATAAACGAAGTGGAGGCTGTCCTTGGTTCCTGTAATCTTCCCGGATCCCTTAACGGTCAAAACACCGGAGGCATCCAAGCTTCCGCTTCCTTGTACGGGAGTGCTCCCGATGTCCGCTGAATTCCACGGAGCCGTAACCTCAGGACCATTCACATGAATCGGCATAGAGGTGCTCTGCGTCGCATTTCCTTTGTTATCGTAAGCTCTTGCTGAGATATAATAGGTACCTTCTTCAGCTTGCTCCCAAATATAGCTATACGGAGCTTCCAAGTCTTCTCCGAGCTTAGCGTCATTCTTATAAAATTCTACCTTAGTAATTCCATCGGCATCGGAGGCAACTACATCCACTTGTATGGGGCCGCCTGCACCATACAAAGCGTTATAGGTTGGGGTTGTCACCTTCACGACCGGATTCTCCGGTGCATAAGACCAATCCACCAAGCTGTTCAGATAAATTTCCAAATTGCTGTAGCCGCTGGCCGTGATGGCTTTGCCGTCAGAAGCATCGTTCTTGTTCAAGCCATGCGACTCCTCCCAGGCATCGGGCATTCCGTCATGATCCGTGTCATCCGGAATGGCTCCTGTTCGCAATTCCGGGTAACCGCCGACCTCATATTCCCGATTAATGATTCTTCCTGTTCCATCGATTACATCCTGAATGATTCTGGCATCGGACGCATCCCGCTTGGGCAGGACCGCGCCTACTTGACGTATCACATGGTTATAAGCTGCTTGAGGATCCTCCACATTCAACAAATTGTACCCATTGTCTTGAAAGGGGGCATTGGAAATCACTGTGGATGCACTTTGGTCTTGAATTCCCTTTCGATTGTCAGCACTCGCCTCGGGATTGCCAAACATGAAATTACCGTTGATATAAAATTCCCCGTCGCCAGGGTTTATGATTCTTCCCTTCACGGAACTATCTGTGGAAGGACCCGGTTTGTAGTAATTATTGACTACATTGGATTTAAGCCCGATCGTTCCTCCATACGTGTTATTAAAGCCCCAGTTATAGATCACATTGTTAGCCATCGTTACAGTGCCTGGGGTCGTACCGTTTCCGAGCCTTGGCATCCGGCTCGTATGGTTAACAAACATATTGTGATGGAAGCTTGTCGCATTTCCTCCCCAGATACCGCCGTATCCATGTTTTCCCTTAATGTGACCGGATACCGTCAGGCTCTCGCTGATCAAGCTCCACTGAACCGTCATATTGTTGTTCTCGTAGAAGGACAGTGTTTCGTCCGTAGACCAGCTTGCAGATACGTGGTCAATCATCAAGTAATTGGAGCCTCTGCCGCCAAGGGAATCCGGTTCGCTATGAATATTCGCCGAACCGGGTCTAAAACGCAGGTAGCGAATGATGATGTTATTCGCATTGCTTACATCCGTATTGTATCCGGCCACTGCAATCCCGTCCCCCGGGGCGGTTTGCCCCGCGACGGTAATATTTTTTCTGCCCGAAAAGCTTAATGAGCTCGATAAGTGAATGGTTCCCGAAACACGAAACACAACCATTCGGTTATCGCTGCTTATGGCATCTCTTAACGACCCCGGACCGGAGTCATTCAAGTTGGTAACTTCATACACATCATAGCCGCGGCCGCCGCTGGCATACATGCCTCCGCCTTCGGCGCCGGGAAATGCCGGGATGGTAGAAGGGGCTCCTGCACCCTCGGCTTTGACCGTTACATCAGGAGCCAGTGATGAAAAGCCCACTAGAGCGCACATCACAGCGAATACAAATTTCTTCCTCATGGTAAGCTATCCTCCTAGTTTGGTCCTACTTCAACACGATCACATCAGATACAGGATTCATATCCATGAAGCTGTCCCATATGAAAGCTTTTACTGTATATCCGCTCACATCATCCGGCAGCTTTATACGTGCAGCGAACTGTTCTGTTTCCCCGTTCGATAAAGTCTCGGCCGTATACACAAACTTCATCAGGTTGTTATGCTCGTCGTATAGGCCAAGAACCATGACCGCATCCTTCGTAGAAGCAATGTAATTTTCAACCTGAGCCTTGACAACAATGTCCTTACCTGACGCCAATTCGGTAACTACTTGACCGTTCACATCATAGAAGGTAAGGTTTGCCGCTTTATAGGTATAAGTTACATGATACTTCTTCGTGGCTTCATTCCCGTAAGTATCCACCGCTTTGATTTCGATGTCATTCACGCCCGGCACCAGAATCAAAGTGACGTTGAAAGCTCCGTTCTTGCTAAGGGATAAGCTTGTTTTCTCTCCATCCAGCTTTACCGGTACGCCGTTATTACTGATGGTTAAGACGCTTTGTTTGTCTACGGCTCCGCTAAGAGGCAGCACAGCGCTGAATACCTGACCTGCCGGCTCAGCGGAAGTCATGGTGATGACCGGCGGCACTAATGCGGAAGCGGTAGGAACAGTGCTTACCACTTGGGACGGAATACTTTCCCCGCTTGCATTGCTTGCAGTTACGACAAAATAGTACGTCTTCTCATTTTCCAGACCGCTGATCTGGGCCTGATATACAGAACCGGTAACCGTTTGTACCTCCGTAAATGGACCTTGCGCACTTGTGCTCTGTTTTACCGTATAGGACGTCGCTGTAGCAAGAGGTTTCCAAGTAACGAGCGCACTCTTATCATATGGCTTTACTGCAACGCTTTTCGGTGCGATCGGCTTCCCCTCATTCGAATCAAAAGCGACTGTTCCGTCAGCCATGACAATGGTTACATCTTCAAAAGTCCCCGTAACGGACCTGGTTGTATTCGCTGAGGTCGCCATCAAACCTACGTAGAGCTCTTTTGGATTTCCGCTGGCATCCAGACCTAATCTTGTGGCCGTAGCGCTGATGATTTTCAACGTGTCGGATGCTACCGGATTCTCAGGAATGGGTGCAGAACTAACAATCGCTGTGATCTTATCCCCAACCTTGGTTAGCTTCAAATAGGCCGTACCTTGAAGAATAATGGTTTCATTGGAGCCGTTTGATTGTCCGCTGTATCTATACATTTTTCTTGCGTTCGATGTACTGCTGAATTGCCCGAAGAGCGAATAGTGATAGCTGTTGGCATCCAGGCTCTCTCTGACGGTTAACCCCAAGTTGCCGTAAGACGCAGATCCGGAGCCTACCAAATTCGCTTTTGCACTGATGGAATAATCCCCCTTGAGCTTAACGGCCTTCAAGTAGAACTGGTCCAATCCGGTTGCGTTTTTATCAATCCCTTTTCCTGACCCTGTTAGAGTAAATACATTGGTATCGTCATCAAAGCTTGATGAACCCGTTATGGTCGGACTACCGATATCGGCGCCGATGAAGTCCTCCGGCTTGATTTTTCCATTGGATCCCGGTGTTGCTCCCGGCGTAATGTTGACCACGTTCGAATTGGCGCTTTCACCGTAGCTATTGGACGCGGTTACAACAAATTCATATGCCGTTCCATTGATCAAGCCTGAGTAAGTGTAAGAAGTTACCGTCGGACTGTTCAACGTATATACCATGTTGTACACTGTACTTCCCGCTGGCTTGCCCTTTACCGTGAAGTATGTTGCGCCCGTTACGGTGCTCCACGTAATGTTAGCTGTGCCGTTACCGGCGGTTGCCGCGATCGTCGGTGCCGCAGGGACACCTGCAGCAACAGCCGTTGTGGTTGCTTGAACTACCGCACTCACCGCCGTATTGCCCGCTGTGCTCGCGGCCGTTACATGAAAGCTGTAAGCCGTAGACGGAGCAAGTCCCCCAACCGCGTATTTCGTTTCTGTTGTAGTGCCGATCTTCTGACCATTCTGATGGACGGCATAAATCACAGAGCCAAGCGTACTGGCGGAAGGCTGCCAGCTAAGGTCGATCTGGGTTGAGGATTGCGAGTCAACCTGCACATTAGGTGCCGTCACACTTCCAGGTGTGAAGTACTTCGGCGTCCAGTCGCTGCCCAAATAATAAGTGACATCCGTAACAGCGGCTTCGCCTGTGAGCACCTTTCCCCTTCTTGCCGAGGTGTCCGCCGGAACCCCGTTATAGGTGGTGTTATATTCGTAAAAGCCAGCATTTTCAGGGGTAGAGCTGCTCATGGACGTCCACCCTTCAGGTGTAATAAGTGAGCTGTCCTGAAGCTTCGAGTCCAAAAATTTCACCTTTGCCTCTTGTCCCCAAGGTCTTCCGAAATAGCCGGAGGTCTGCATTTTGCCGCTGGTCGCCGTTATGACGGAATCTCGGAACAAATATCCGTAGGCGGTTGCCGCAGAAGGCTTGGCAGCGGTAATGTAACCCCCCGAGGCTTGATCGCTGTACCCGGCGAAGTTCAAGATGCAGTTATCGAATACGACATTGCCGTCACCGAAAATATAATCCGTATTTCCCTCGATAAAGCAATCCTTAAAATATTGATTGGTTGCCGAGTTTCCGGTGTACAGCGTATCCTGATTGGAAAGAAATTTGCTTTTGTAAAATTCAACATTATCGGCCTCGATTCCGATCGCTGCAGCTCTTTCGGTAGCTGCCCTCGAAGTCGCGTCAAGGCCCATCTTTCTTACGGTAAGATTGGTCGGTGTGCTGATTTTGGTAACCTCGACTCCGTCATCGAGCTCTTCCTGAGTCACGTATTTATTGAACGAATTTTCAAAGGTAATGCTTTCCGCGCGAAACCCTTTCGCTTCTTTCGCCAGAAAAACGGTAGCTCCCCACTTGAAATTTCCGGGAAAGCCTTTGGCATATTTGTCAAAAGCTCGATCCTCGTTGTAGGTACCGTCGGGCCCGACACTGTAGTAATCATATCCGACGCCGTAGTACCACGTGATTTTCACTTCCTGGTTCGGATCTGTGTTGACAAAGCTGATATAGGGAGTTTTCACGATCAGCTGCTCTCGGTAGACACCCGGGGCAATATGGATCGTGATTCTTTGCGCTTCACTGGTAGGGTTCATCCGGGCTGCAGTTGAGAGCGCTTCCTTTACCGTCGCGAAGTTATTCGCCTTGGAGCTGTCTCCTACATACAAATCGGCAATTCTTGGAAGTGCGGTAGGAGGTGTGGTCGTCGAGAATTTGACATCCTTCGTTACGCTGCTTCCATTCACCACAACATGCCCGATCGTTGAATAGGTAGGGTCTGAGGAAACCGCCGTGATGGCGTAGGCACCGTCTCGAAGAGTGACCGTGTATCCACCATCCACCCCGTTCCCAGAGCCGGTAACGATACCGGTATAGCCATAGCCGTCACTCACATTTGTAAATTTGATGCTGGAAACGGTTACGGTTGACGGCAGCCCTACAAATATCCCCGATGCCGTGTAGACCGCCTTTTGGGCTACTGTGATATTTTGTGTTATGTTCACAGTTGTATTGACACTGCTTCCGCTTATCAGCTCATAATCGTTGACACCGGAAAGCATTGCTGTATATGCTACGCCTGCCCTGACATCCGCGGTATACGTCATATCGGTTTTATTGACTGCAGCCTCAACGACCGGGGCAAGGCTTCCTTCCGGCGGGTTTAACGTGATTTTGAAGTTGTTCAAGCTGTACCCGCTGTCGAACCCGAAAATGTTTCCGCTTACATTTGCCATAGCGGTTTGGGCAACGTCCAAGTTTTTATTGTCGATCCCGTTCGCAATATCCGCCGTTGAGGCGGTCAATATCTTCGTTGTGTCGGAAATCGAGTACTCTGAGCTGACGCCTTGAAGAACGGCAGTGTAGGAATAACCCGCATGAAGAATTGCATCATATGTACCGTCCGGGTTTAGCGTGGCCTTGAGGACATCTCTAGTTAAATTGTTTTGGAATACAAGCGAATGCCCTGTAAGCGCATACCCGTTCAAATTCAGATTACCGCTTACTTTCACACCGGGCGTTCTGGTAATTCTAGCGACATTCGGTTTAACGCTTCCTGTGGACTCTGTAAAATAGATTTTTAAGGTCCCGGACTCTTGAGCCAAATACGTAACCTTTTTTCCGTCCTGATCCACTGTGTCCGTATTTTTTCTAGTAGTTACGTTTGCCGCGTTGGTCAAATCAAAATTTACTTTGGTGGTGCCGGTACCATTCGTGACGAATCCATAAAGAGTAATGGTATCCCCGGCAGCCACATTGTCGATCCTCATATACTTGGCTGTGTCGTCCCCGTTACCGCCGGAGTAAATGGAGCCTTTGGAGACATATCCGTCACTAAAGGTCTTGCTGGTGGGGTTGCCGTAGGATAACGCACCGTTCACATTCCCGTCATAATAGTAAAGTCTGTTATGAGTTCCCGATGTGAACAGGGTTAATTCGCCGAAAGGAGCATTGGCTTTAAACACTCCCTTTGCAGGCGACCCGCCCGCTGAAACATAGTCGGTTAAGCCATTGAGCATGCTGACTGTAATGTGGTTTACGTAGGCTTCCCCCGCTTCCGGTACTCCGCCGAAATCCCACACGTCGAAGCCTCTGGTATTGGCCGTGCTGCCGGCCAGTACATGGACGCTGCTCGCGCCAAAAAGCGTAGTCATCAGCATGATAAGCACAAGGAGTCTGCTTATGTTGCGTTGGTATCGATTGTACATTCGATTCTCTCCTATAATCATTTGGTAAAACACAAGTACCTCTTTTCGATTCCTGTAACTGCAGCCTGCCAGATCGAAGCTTTTTGTTCCGCCTCCTTTCCTTACCTTAGCGTATTAACTTGCCGTTCAGTTCTCATTATGGCGCTGAGGACTATTGCAATCTATACGTCGCAGATAACCTGTTGCGTGGAAACCGCTGTTGAAATGTAACCGCTTAAAAAAGTTTCCTGCCGCATATCGCTTGTTTCCCTCAGGCATATGACATGACATATAGAAGAAAACCGTCTTACCTAGCTCATTGCTTGCTAAGACGGTTCTCCTGTTCCAAACGATGTTACTTCTTCGTTTTCAAATAAGCCGCTTTGTATTCCTCCATCATTTTGTCTCCGCCGGCTTTTTTCCATTTGTCGATTTCCGCTTTCCAGCCGGCTTCATCCAACTTGCCCATGATGAACTTCGTTTCCGCATCCGTAATCATTTGCTCCAGCTCCTTGCCACGCTCCGTGAACATAGCCGAATCCAAGGTAAGAGCCGGATTGCTTACAACATACTTATCATTATCGCTGACCGTCTTTTTGTTCTTCTGGAACAGCTCGGTTTCTTTCATCGGTTTATCCATATTATAATTGTCGCCGCGTTGAAGCATGGTGTCGCGGTAAGGCTTCACTTCCTTGGCATCGGCGTCTTTATCCAGCGGAAGGGTGAATTCCCCTTCGATCTTGTAGTGCTTGCCTTCGATACCTTTGTTTAAGAGGTAGACCATCTCTTTATCCAGCAGCTTATCGAGGAACGTCAGGATCTTCTTCATTTCCGCTTCGGTCTTTACCGTCGATTTGGGAATAGCCAGAATTCCTGCATTGCCGCTCTCAGCCGGTACGCGAATGCCTGCTTTTCCTTCCAGAGGAGCTACGTCCATCTGGGCGGTAGGGACCACCTTCACCAGGTTGGTCAGCATGCTCTGAGCGTTACCGCCCGAGATCCGCAGGGCCACGCGTCCGGATTCATACGCTTTATCATTCGTCGTAGCATCCACAACGGCAAAATCCTGATTGATCAGCTTCTCATCATAAAGCCGTTTGAACAGCTTCAAGGTGCTGAAAAACTCATCGGTCATAAATTCCGGGGTGAAATTGCCCTGGGCATCGACCTTCCATTTGTTCGGACCGCCCTGAGCAACACTGAGACGAGTCAAGGTTGAGGCCGTACCTTGGTTATAGTTTTTGTCCAGCAGGTAGCCGTACGTGTCATTCTTGCCGTTCTTATCCGGATCGTTCTCCGCTACATACTTCATCACATTGTACCAATCGTCAAGCGTCTTCGGCACCTTCAGACCCGCCGCATCCAACCAATCCTTGCGGTAATGGACTACAGCACGGCCCAAATCGCGGTAGATCGGAACGCCGTACAGCTTGCCTTCCACCAGAATGTTGTCATAGAACGTTTGGGGCTGGGCGGCCAGGTTTTTATAATTTTTGAGATGGGGGCCGATTTCCCAGAACTGGTCGGATTTCATTGCATTGATGATAGTAGGAACGTAGTTAACCTTCATGAGCTTTGGAAGCTCGCCTGAAGCCATCATGATATTGATCTTCTCGTCATAGGCCGAGGTAGGAATCCATTGGTATTCCAGATTGGTGTTCGTGTATTTGGCGATGCCCTGTTCCATGGGATTGCCTTTAGGCGGAATTTCTCCAACCTGATTAACGACGATCGACAGATCAAGCGGCTTCGTATCCTCAACCGGCGATGGAGCGCTTCCGCTGCCTGCCTTGTCGCCGCCGGAGCTGCAGGCGGACAGCACGGTCGTTGCCAGCAGGACGCCACCCATGATTACTGCTGCTTTTTTCTTCATCTTTTGTACCCCTCCAAGAATGTTAAAGTTTCTATGTGATCTCCATACGAACAGGAGCCTGTTCAAGCACCTGATCCAACAGGAGGTTCATAGCCTTACGGCAAAGGCTGCAAGCAGCCGCTTACCCTTTCACGGACCCCAGCATGACTCCCTTGGCAAAATGCTTCTGAAGAAACGGGTAAACGAGCAGGATCGGGACGGTTGCGAATACGATGACCGCCATCCGGATGGTAAGCGGCTGAATATCCGCGCTGTCGATTGTGTTGTCCCCAATGCTGCTTGAGGCCAGGATGACAATTTCTCTGAGCAGCACTTGAATCGGCCATTTGGTGTTGTCGCTAATATATAGAATAGCGTTGAAAAATTGGTTCCAGTGTCCCACGGCATAGAACAGCCCGAAGGTCGCCATGGCCGGCAGCGATAGCGGGAGCACGATCCGGAACAGTACACCCACATCGTTACAACCGTCGATTCGGGCCGAATCCTCGAGTCCGTCCGGAATTTGCTGGAAGAAATTTTTCAGAACAATCAGGTTGAAGGCACTGATCGCACTTGGAATCATCAGAGACCAGAGCGTATTCGTCAGATGGAGCGCCTTAACAACGAAATAAGTCGGAATCAGCCCGCCGCCGAACAGCATCGTAAACAAGACGCCAAGGAGAATCGTCTGGCGGCCTCTTAGGTGAGACTTCGCCAATGGATAGGCCATCAGCGAGGTAAAGAGCAGGTTAATGAGCGTACCGAGCACTGTGATATAAATGGAAACCATCATACTTCGGAACAGCGTATCCGTTGAAAAAATGTACCTATAGGACGCAAGAGACCATTCCTTCGGCCACAGGATCAAGCCCCCTCTGGCTACCTCGGCGGGACTTGTGAAGGATACGGCCAACACGTACACGAAGGGTAACACGCAAATGAGCGCAGTAAGCAGCAGCAAAGTATAATTGATGATGTCGAAAATGCGATTGCCTATTGTTTTATCTTGAATCATTTCGGAGCCTCCATCCTTAGAACGAGATAGGCATTAATAAATGCCCTCTTCCCCAAACTTCTTTGCCAGCCAGTTCGAACCCAGCACCAGAATAAGACCAATGACCGATTTGAAGAGACCGACCGCCGCACTGTAGCTGTACTGGGCCTGGGTCAAGCCCTTGGTGTAGACATAGGTATCGAACACTTCCCCTACTTCCCGGTTGGTCGGAGTAAGCATCAGGAAGATGTGCTCGAAGCCGGAATCCAAGAAGTTCCCCAAGCGCAGGATAAACAAGATAATGATCGTGCTGCGAATCGCAGGAAGCGTGATGTGCCACAGCTGGCGCCAACGTCCGGCACCGTCGATCCGGGCCGCTTCGTATTGCTGTAAGTCCACTCCCGCTAATGCAGCCAGGAAGATGACCGTGCCCCAGCCTACCTCTTTCCAGATGGATTGGGTGATGATCATGGTCCGGAACCATTCCGCCTCCAGCAGGAAAGCGATTTTCTTGCCTGTCAGTTGATACAGCAGCTCGTTGAGGATCCCGTTCTCCGTCGTAAAGAGGATGTAGAAGATCCCCACGACAACCACCCACGATACAAAGTGAGGGATGTAAACCAAGGTCTGTACGAAGCTTTTGAACTTGGCTTGCCTTACTTCATTCAGCATGAGCGACAGGATAATAGGCAGCGGGAAGAAAAAGAGTAAGTTGTACACCGCCAAAATGATCGTATTGCGGAACAGCATGCCAAACTGAGGTTCCGAGAAAAATCGTTCAAAATGCTTGAAGCCTACCCACGGGCTTTCCAAAAATCCGAGATGCGGCCTGTAATCCTGGAATGCCATGGACACCCCGTACATAGGCACATATTTGAAAATGATAAAATAAAGTACTCCCGGCAGCAGCATTAAGTACAGCCACTTGTCCCGAATGAGATCCCTCAGCAGGATCCCGAACTTGCCTTGCTTTGCAAGGGAGGCGGGTTTTCCTGCCGGGGCATACAGATCTTGCTTCATCTCCGTGTTCCTCCTACATTAAGTTCTCTATGGTTTCTGCCTCTCATTATCAGGTCATTCTCCAATGTCCGGCTATACCGCTCATATAACCAAGTGCGCTTTGCGGCTTGAAGTACCCCTGTATAACCCCGGGGCAACCAAGGGATATGCTTGATAGAACAATTTGTGTGACTAATTCCTACTGTTGAAGGGTATGAGCTCTAACCCATCGTCCTCGTGTCTACAGCACATTTCTGCAAAAGAGCAGCTTTTTCCATAATTTTCAACAAGGTTCGAAGGGATTTCTGCTTAAGTACAACATTTCAAGGCCATAGGCCTCGTTTTCCGCCGGTGAGCTCTCTTAAAGATGCCGATTCTCACAAATCTCCGTCTGACTCCCGCTTGAGACCGTTGATTTCTGCACTTTAGCAGCTTTGCATCCCCTGTCGGACGCGCGACGACCTTCTCATAGGCATTACCAAATAGAAAAAAAGCGGAGCAGCAAGTAACCCTTGCTTTCCGCTTTCGTTATGCATCCGGTCCTATCTTCCGTCACCGCCGCGACGTAACTTCCACTGTTTTTGATACGCTTCCTCGTATTCCCGTATCATCCGTTCGCCGCCGGCCTGCTTCCACTTCTCCAGCTCGGTCTTCCAGCCGGCCTCGTCGATTTTGCCCATAATAAACTTAGTCTCCGCATCCGTAATGAGGATATCGAGTTCCTTTCCCCGCTCGGTGAACGTTTCCGAATCCAAAATGAGTGCCGGGTTCGGAACGATATAAGAGGTGTACTCTTTCCCGATTCGCTGATTTTTGCGGAACAGGTCAGGCTGTACGCTCGGTTTGATCGCTGCTTCCTCTTCCCCAAGTGAAGGCAGCATATCCCGGTAAGGCTTCACCTCCCTGAGATCCAAGGTACGATCCAAAACCTCCGTATACTCCCCCTTATCGATCCAATGCCGGTTCTCCACTCCTTTGAGAATAACGGTTTGCATGGACGGCTCCATGAGCTTATCGAGAAAATGCAAAATTTTTCTCACCTCGGCCTCCGTCTTCACCGTGTCCTTAGGAATAGCCAGAAATCCGGCATTACCCGGTTCACCGGGAAGCCGGATTCCATTCGGACCGGCCAGCGGGGCAACGTCAACTGTAGCGTTCGGAACGATCTTGACCAGCTTGTCCTGCCATGTCTGGACATTCCCACCGGAAATTTGAATGCCGGCTCGGCCCGAATCATAGATCCTGCCCGTTTCGATCGTATCCACTACCGCAAAATCCGAATTGATAAGGTTCTCTTGATATAGCCGTCGGAACATCTTCATGGTTTCAAGGAAAGGCTCCGTCATAAACTCCGGTGTGAACCGCCCGTTCTCCGCCTTCCACTTGTTCGGTCCGCCCTGGGAAACGGAAATCCGGGTCAGAATCGAGCTGACATCCTGGTTGTAACGCTTCTCCAGCACCATTCCATACGTATCGTCCTTCCCATTTCCGTCAGGATCCTCCAGAGTTAAGGCACGAACGACCCGATACCAGTCGTCCAGTGTAACCGGTACCTTCAAGCCCAGACGCTCGAGCCAATCCTTCCTATATTGGATGACGGCACGTCCGAGGTTCCGAAAGACCGGAATCCCGTAAATCTTGCCCCCGACGGAAATGTTCTCATAATATCTCTTGTCCACTGCCGACAGATGGGGATAGTCCTTCAGGAAAGGCCCAAGCTCCCAGAACTGCCCAGCCTTCAAGGTGGCAATGTAAGTTGGGGAATACGCCAGCTTGATCAGCTTCGGAAGCTCACCGGAAGCTATCATCAATTTCACCTTTTCGTCATAGGCGGACAGAGGAATCCATTGGATCTGAAGGCTTGTATTCGTATAGGCTTCAATAACCTGCTCCACCGCATTATTTTTGGGAGGAAGCTCACCGGTCAAGCTCGCCCCAATGGACAAATAAAACGGCTCATCGGCAAGCGGCTTCGCTTCCTCGCCCCCGACTCCTCCGCATGCCGTAAGGGTGCCGGACACAAGCAGGCTGCTTAACAAAATAGCGGAATACGTCTTCATTCTGTACTCCCCTTCATGATCTTTTCCCGGTGCTGCCCAGGGGTAATCTGATACATCTTCTTATAGCTTCGAATAAAGGAGCTTATATTTTTGTACTGCAGCTTTTCGCCGATTTCAGAAATTTTCAGGTCGGTCGTCTCCAGCATGACCTTGGCCATCTTCATCCGGTAGTCCGATAAGTAGTCACTGAAGGGAATCCCGATCTCTCGCTTAAAGATACGGCTTAAATAGACCGGATGGTAGTTTAATAGCTGGGAGCAGGATTCCAGAGTCATCTCCTGATCGTAGTGCTCCTGTATCATTTTTACCAATTTATCGGCAATCTTAATGTACTGGGTTTCGGATTTTTCGGACAGCACCTGAATCAACGGAGTAAACAATTTGGATTCAAACCAGTGAATAATCTCCTCGCGTGTCTGGAGCTGCAGCAGTCCTTCCACCGTTCCCTCGTCCTCCAGTACCTTTTTCAGCGAAATGCCTTGATCCTGTACGATTTGGAGTATTCGGGATACTAGCTGCAGCAGAAGCGTTTGATGCTCATACAGATAGCCGTCCTTGTAAAGCAGTGCGTCGAAATACTGCTGGAATATCTCGGAGGCGCTGTTCGGCTGCATTTCCCGAAGGGCATACACCAACCTTTCCTCCAGCACCTTCAGATGGGAATATTCATAATGCTCCGCACTCAGATGATTCTCAATGTCCCTGTAATGGACGATGATCTCCGGACCGAGGCTGATTCTAGCTTTTAAGGCGGAGAGACTCTCCCCGTAGGCTTTAACCGTACCCATCAGATGGTCGAACGGGTTACTGATTCCGATACTCACCTTCAATTGAAGCACTTGCTCGGCATTCCTCTTAATACACTCTGCAGCCTCATACAGAATGCGTCTGACCTGGTCCGGGTCCTCTTGATCTGCGGCTATCAGGGTCACCTGCGATTTGTTGATCGTAATCGGGGTGAACCGGGTCGAAGCCGGCAGCACCTCTTGCGTGATATTGCTGATCGCATACAGCAGCAGCTCCCGATCCTCCTCACCGTAACGCGTTTCCTGCAAGTTATCGATCTGAAGCGCGAGGACACCCAGGCTCTTCCACCCCGTAGGGAATCCGTAGGTTACGGATCTGTACAAGTAATCGCTTTCCGTCAGCTGTCCCGTGAACAGCTTTAATACGAAAAATTCCTTCAAATGGGTCGCTTGTCCCAGCATTTGCTGCTCGACACGGTCCTTGGATGACGCCAAGGATTGCATGCTGATCTTAATGAATTCGAGTTCATCCTTCTTCGGAGCAGTGGACGCTTCCGTCCCGGAAGAACCAAGTCCTCTAGCTACCTCAAGCAGATTTCCGATAGGACGGTACATCCGGCGGCTGCCGTATAAGACACCTGCAAGCACCAACAAAAGGATGGTAGCACAGACGAGCACGGTGACCTCGGCGATTTTCCGCGTCTCCTTCTTCAGCTCTCCGATGGAAACAACGGATACGTAGGTCCAGCTATTGTAATTCGAGGAACGGTATAACACCGCTACCTCTTCACCGTTCAGCTTCATGTGGATCAGCCCCTGCCGCTGCTCCGGATAGGCATTTAACCGATCGATAACAGTACGTGTGATCTCCCCGTTCGTCTCCGTTTCGGACTCCTTGTTCGAATCCTTCCCTAGAATATCCTGTCCGGACCGGTCGAAGATGTAGCTGTGGTTGGAGCTTGCAGGAGAGCTGATCGCCCCTGTAATTTCCGATGCGACAATTCGGATCACAAGCAATCCTTGCGGCTTATCGGTCTGAGGCAGAATGGGGATCTTATGGACCAATGTGACGCTGTCAACCGGCTCCGAGAAATCATCCCCGCTGGAGGGAGACAACCCGGTATACCAGAGAATGCTTCTCGGCTCCTTGGCATAATCTATAAATTCCTGCCGGTTCGCGAACTGCTCCAGCGGCTTCATGACATTGAGGTTTAACGCCCAGCTCCGTTCCAGGTTCACGAGGTACGCCTGGGTTATGATCGCGTCGCTGGATTGCAGATTGTACAATTCCTTCGAAAGCTCCCGGACGGATTCAAAATCGGATGAGGTTAAAGAGATATTCATCGATGCTTTTACAAGAGAGGAATTGGCGAATTGGGTCGCCGACTTCTCTATCGACTTCAGCATTTGCTCGACCCGCATCTGGGTTTGGGCTAACCACTGCATATTCGCCTCTTTTACCTTATTCTCAATATCTCCCGAGGCAATCGAATAGGAAACAAAGCCGATCAAGACGGCAGGAAGAATTCCTAATATAAGGCTGTACGACAGCAAACGTAACATATACCTGCTCAATGTAATTCCCTCCTGCATGCTGCACTTCGGGTGGCCGAATATGCATGAGACAACCTTTATCTATGATTATATAGCATGTATGCTTGCAATTATTTATATATTGTTGCTTGGAAACTCCATTTCTTCAATATTTTTGTTCAAAGCTGCAATTCCAGCTACTCGTATCATCCTACGTCTAACGGGTTTCATGCAATATGCAGCACATAACTTTTTGCCCCCCACACCCGCTCCGGCAGGACAAAAAGGCGACCAAGATGAGCTTCGCTCTCTTGATCGCCTCTTAAAGAAACGCTATGGCTTACCGATTACTGCTGAGCCTTCTTCCAATCCGCCGCGAATTTATCCATTCCTTGGTCGGTCAGAGGATGCTTGGAAATTTGCTCGATCACGCTAAAAGGAACCGTTGCAATATGCGCGCCTGCCATTGCGACGCGGGTGACGTGATCCGGATGACGGACCGAAGCGGCGATAATTTGCGCATCCAGGCTATGAATGCGGAACAATTCAGCAACCTTGGTAACAAGCTGAACGCCATCCTCAGAAATGTCATCCAAACGACCGAGGAACGGGGAAACATAGGTTGCGCCTGCACGAGCCGCCAGCAACGCTTGATTTACGGTAAAAATCAACGTGACGTTCGTTTTTACACCCTTCTTGGTCAGGTAGCGGCAAGCCTCCAAGCCTGCCAGCGTCATAGGCAGCTTGATGGTGATGTTCTTATCGTAGTTGTTGATTTTGATCAGCTCATCGGCTTGGGCAATCATTTCCTCTGCTGTTAACGCATCCGGTGTAACCTCGGCGGAAACGGATTCCACCTCAGGCACTTCGCGCAAAATTTCGGCAATACGGTCTTCAAATTTCACGCCTTCTTTGGCGACCAAAGACGGGTTCGTGGTCACGCCGGACAGGACGCCGATTTTGTAAGCCTTCTTAATGTCTTCAAGATTGGCTGTGTCGATAAACAGTTTCATTGATAATTCCCTCCATTGAAATCAATTAATTTAGTATTTCCTTTGCCAGTCGTACGGTATTCGCTATTGAGAAGCCGAAGTATTCCAAGACCGCCGGACCTGATCCCGAGGCGCCGAAGGTGTCGATCGACAGCACCTTGCCGTCCTTCCCGACGAAGCGATCCCAGCCCAGGGATATCCCCGCTTCTATCGCCAGTCGTTTCGTCACGGAGTCGGGGAGGATTTGCTGCTTGTAGTCTTCCGGCTGCCGGTCGAACAGCTCTCTGCTCGGCATAGCGACCACACGAACGGAGATATTGTCTTTCTCCAGCTCCGTTTTCGTGTTCATGGCCAGAGAAACCTCCGAGCCGGTGGCAATCAGGATCAAATCCGGCTGCTTGTTCGTATCGTACAAGATATAAGCGCCTCTGGCAACCCCATCCACATTCGCTTTCGTTTCTTCGAAGATAGGAAGGTTTTGTCTGCTTAGGATGAGAGCTACCGGACCCTCATTTTGCTGCAGCGCATAGGCCCATGCGCTTGCCGTTTCGTTGGCGTCGGACGGCCTGATGACCGTAAGCCCCGGGATGGTGCGAAGTGCGGCCAGATGCTCCACCGGCTCATGCGTAGGACCATCTTCTCCAACGGCGATCGAATCGTGGGTGAACACATAGGTCACAGGCAGCTTCTGCAGCGCGGCCAAACGAATGGACGGGCGCAAGTAATCGCTGAACACGAAGAACGTGCTCACGAAAGGTTTCACGCCGCCGTGAAGCGCCATGCCGTTGCCGGCTGCCCCCATCGCATGCTCGCGTACGCCGAAATAAACGTTCCGGCCTGAATAGGACTCCACCGCAAACTTCTGCTCTCCGCGGATATCCGTCATGGTCGAATGCGATAAATCCGCACTGCCGCCAAAAATGGAAGGAACGGTCTTCACATAATGATTGATGGCTTCGCCGCTCGCGACCCGAGTCGATATCGACTTGGCAGAATCGAAGGTCAGAATATCGCCAGCGTCAATAGTAACCGTTCCGCCAATCACCTGCTCCAGCTCTCTGCCCAGCTCGGGATGCTTAGCTTGGTAAGACTTCAGAAGCCGGTTCCACTCCTCTTCTTGGGATTGCCCCTTCTGCTTGAGCTGTTCAAAGTGGGCCTTCACTTCATCCGGAACAGTGAACTCTTCCTCGTAGGACCAACCGTATACTTCTTTGGTTGCTTTGGCTTCTTCGTTTCCCAGCGGATTGCCGTGAACCTTGTTCGTTCCCGCCGCCTTGCTTCCGTAGCCGATGATCGTACGAATTTCGATGAGCGTCGGCTGGGATGTATTTAGCTTGGCTGCCGCAATCGCTTCACTGATCTTCGAGAGATCGTTGCCGTCCTCGACCCGCAAATATTGCCAGTTCGCCGATTCCACCCGCTTCTGCATATGCTCGCCGAACGAGAGATGAAGATCACCGTCCAACGAAATATCGTTGGAATCATATAACACAATCAGCTTGCCCAGCTTCATGTGCCCTGCCATCGACATCGCCTCATAGGAAATTCCCTCCATGAGACAGCCGTCTCCAACCAGCGAATACGTGTAATGATCGATAACCGGGTAGCCGTCCTGATTGAATCTCGAAGCCAAGTGCGCTTCCGCCATCGCCATGCCTACGGCCATAGCAATACCTTGACCGAGCGGTCCTGTCGTGGCATCTACCCCGTCCGTGTGTCCGAACTCGGGATGTCCGGGCGTTTTGCTGTTTAATTTGCGAAACTGTTTGACATCATCAAGCGTCAGCTGGTAGCCGAACAAGTGAAGAAGGCTGTACAGCAAGGCAGAGCCGTGTCCGGCAGACAGCACGAAGCGGTCGCGGTTGAACCATTTGGAATGTCCGGGATTGTGCTTTAATTCCTTTGCCCACAATGCATAGGCCATTGGCGCGGCTCCCATCGGCAGTCCCGGATGACCCGAATTGGCGCTGTTAATGGCATCAATCGAAAGGGTACGGATCGTATCGATAGCCAGCTGTTCTATCGTTTTGGTAATCGGCATTGTTTTCTTTCCCCCAAACTCTAGTTTCTAACTCCTGATTACAATATAATACGGATAGAGACCATACGTGTAATGAATATATTCCATAGGAGCCATAAATCTGATCTATGACCATTAACTACGAGCTCTACAAAGTGTTCTATTGGGCAGCAAAAACAAACAGCCTCACGCAGGCGGCCAAAATATTATTCCTCACGCAGCCCAGCGTCAGCCATTCCATCAAACAACTGGAGGACCGGTTCGGCCTCACCTTGTTCCACCGGAATTCCAAGGGCGTTACCTTAACGCCGGAAGGCGCCGTCTTGTTCTCCTACATTGAACAGTCGCAAATGCTGCTCACGCTGGCTGAACAGAAAATGCTCGCTCTCAAAAATTTGGACAGCGGCGAGCTGCGCATCGGCGGAAGCGATTCGCTGTTCAAGCATTACCTGCTGCCGTACCTGAAGGAGTTTCATCAGATTCATCCCGGCATCAAGCTTCACTTGAAGCATGGTACGACACCGGAAATCATCTCCTTCTTAAAGGAAGGCGCGATTGATATGGGCGTCGTTCGTACGCCTATCGTAGATTCTCAGCTGGAAGTGAGGGAGAATATCCAGCTGCAGGAGTGTTTTGTAGCCGGAATCCGCTATGCCGAGCTGCAAGGACAAATTTTGTCGCTGGATCAGCTGCTTCAACACCCTATTATATTATTCTCTCGAAACAGCCGGGCCCGAATGGGCATCACCGAACTATTCCAAAGCTACGGCTTTACCATCAAGCCTGAGATCGAGGTAGGCAGCGTAGATCTGCTCATCGAATTCGCCCGTAATGGACTCGGCATCTCTTATGTGACCCGAGAGTTTGTTTCTAAGGAGCTAGAGGAAGGATCTCTCTTCGAAATCGAATTGGATGTGAAGCTGCCTCCCTCCCATGTGGGGATCTTGACCATGCGCAACGTGCCGCTGACAACTTGCGCGGGTACCTTTATCGAGCTAATAGAGCAGCGCAACTTGTCATCTTTGGAGCATCCCCCTTTCGATAAAGCCAATAGCAGCCCGTCGATGACCTATGAATAGCTTACCGTTTATTCCCCGGGAAATGACAAAATACCTAGATCCACGCGATTATTCGACATTCCCTCTTCAGCTATAATCAGGAAGGCACCCGGTCAGCGGTCAACGGTTGGGAATCTACACATCTTGGATCGGTACAATTATGCAAAAGTAGACTCTTTCATCATAAGAAAGTTGATTTCTGCGTATATACACACACATTTCGAAACCATTTGCCTCGTTTTCAGCCATTGTGCGCTCTGAAAGATGTATTTTCTCACAAATCTCTTTCGGAGCTACGCTTGGGATCTAGATTCCTGCACTTTAAGGTGATTAATAACGTTATAAGGAGCATTACCGGGCTGTGATAAGCGCCAGACACCCTGTAACGCGATTTTTTCATCTTACGGTCGCAGATGAACACATATTTGGTACAGTAAGGTGAATTAATAACGTTATAAGGAGCATCGCCGGGCCGTGATAAGCACCAGACGCCCTGTAACGCGATTTTTTCATCTTACGGTCGCAGATGAACACATATTTGGTACAGTAAGGTGAATTAATAACGTTATAAGGAGCGTTACCGGGCTGTGATAAGCGCCAGATGCCCTGTAACGCGATCTATATGCCGCAGGTAACCAATTTCGATTTGTACATTTTCAAAAAGGTTACGCGGCTTGTTTGCTCAAACGGATGTTCATGTTCAAATGATTCAGCGCAAATGTAGACACGTTGTACGTTAGGTAACATAGTTCGCGATCGACAAACGCCCTTTTTTTGAGCCTTCGTGTAGTGCCCATGCACGTTTAATAGCCGTTCGCTACTTAAAACAATTCGGCAAACTTAATGTGGGGAGGTACTCCTTTTTTGTTTGCCGAAAAACCTTATTCCACATGGGCTTTCTAATTATGAAATTGACTTCTTCAGCACCTTTGCATCCATTTCCGGGCAAGTTTCTGCCTGTGGGTGGTGTGAGCAGGGAGTATGGTTGCTATCCATGTTCAGGCTATTGCACGGAAATGGCCCTTGTTGTAAGGATCCTGGTTTTCTCGTAACAAAAAGAGCGAAAAGGCATCATCCGCCCTTTCGCTCCCCCTGCACCTTATCCCTCCATAACGATGCCCACTTTGCCGCCGCTCACTTCCACTGCATACGTTTTCACCCATATTTTGTCGCTGAATAGCGATTTGCCCGTCTTAATATCAAACTCCCAGCCGTGCCAGGGGCAACGGATGATTTCCCCAACCCTGCCGTACTCGTATTGATACACCTCTGACGGCAGCGTCGTGCCGGACACGAGCCCTGCGCACATGGGTGCGCCTTGGTGGGGGCAATAATTGTTCAGCGCATAAAACTGCCCGCCGATTCGATAGATGCCGATGCTCCGTCCTCCGACCTTCACCTCGGCATGCCCGCCCTCCGGAACATCGGCCGCGTCCACCACATAGTGTACCGCCATAGAAGCACCTCCGGTCACTGAGTATTACAGCTTATACAGCTGCTTCGCGTTTTCATAAAATATTTTCCGCTTCGCCTCCGGATTCAGCCGGCGCAGTATCATATTCGGCGCATCGAAATCCCAATGCGGGTAATCGCTCGAATACAGAATCATGTTCTCCGCATCGATCATATTGAACAAGTCGATCAAATGCTGCGGATTGTCAGGCTCCTCGATCGGCTGCGTCGTCAAATAACAGTGCTCCCTGATATACTGGCTCGGTAGCTTCTTCAGCCAAGGCACGGTGGAACGGAGCGCCTTATAGTTCTTATCCAGACGCCACATTAAATGCGGCAGCCAGGCAATGCCGCCTTCCACGAACACGACCTTCAGGTTCGGGAATTTCTCGAACACTCCCTCACACACCATACTGACCAGGTGCGCCATGAAGGTTTGCGAAAGGCACGTATGCCACTCGATATACCTTGCGGGGTACCCTGCGGCCGTGGGTACGTTGGAGCTTCCCCCGCCCTCCGCTCCCGGGTGGATCGCCAGCGGCAGTCCGTTTCGCTCCGCAGCCTCGTATATCGGATGATAGAAGCGGCTACCGAGCGGCCCCCTGGCCGCTCCCGCGATAATGACCTCCACAATATCCGGATGACCTCCGACGCGGTCGATTTCCTTGGCTGCCAGGAGCGGGTCCTGTGTTGCTACGGCCATCGCTCCTTTAAACGCCCGGTGCTTGCCAAGCCATTCGGCAATCAGAAAGTCATTGTACGCCGAGCAAATTGCAGCCGCGTAATCCGGATCATGGGTCGATGAGATGTTATACACTACCCCTGTCAGGATGGCGTATTCGAGATCGTAGCCCTCCACGAGCTGCCGGATCAGCAGATCAGGCTCCGAGCCGGCCTTCGCGCCGCTCGGCGGAATGGCATCCTTCTTCATGACGCCAACCGGCGAATAATAACCCGAGCCGGCGTAGCCGATGCCAGTGCTGGCTACGCGGGAGCGCCACGGTTCAGGCAAGTACGGCACCAGCGCGGCGTCGCTTTGTTCATTGTGAACATCGGCATCGATGATTTTGAAGCTTTCCTTAAGAGCCATGGACGGTCCCCCTTGACAATTGTTGCGAAGTCTAACCGGCTTCCTAACCTAAGCCTCCGCTTATCCGCAGCATGATCACTTTTTGCCATAGGTGCGCGTGTAAGCCGAATTGTACATGTTCAGCAGCTCGTCGGAGCCGAGCTTCTTCGCTTGATCGATAAATTGCTGGTAGGTCGTGTCGTTGATCGGCGTTTTGCCCGTTACGAATTCCGTCAGCTTCTGTTCGAGATATTTATTCAAGTTGCTGAGCTTCGACTTCTCGAGCTCAAGCTCCTCTTGACTCTTTACGATTTGCTTAGGAGCGGGAACGATAAACGAAGCGTACCGGGCATTGATATCCTTGCTCTTCTCGCTTAAGCCCCGCTCCCATACTTCCCGGGCTTTGGCGTTATCGAGTCCGATCATGTCATACCATACCCCCCAATCCTTGCGCAGCGGAACGAAAGGAGAAGCTCCGAAGGACTTCATGTAAACCGGCTTGCCGTTCTCCATCGTATACGTTTTTCCCTCGATGCCCAGAGATAAATAATTGGAGCCTTCTTCGCTCACCAGGTAATCGAGGAACTTTACGGCCCGGTCCTTATCCTTCACCTTGGCGGAAATGGCACGTCCTGCAGCCCCAATCACAGAACGCGAGAATTGGTAATTTTTAATGCCGCTCGCGGCAAATTGCGGAATGGCGTCAAGCTCGTAATTCGGCGTGCCTGCTTTGCGTGCCTTATCGACCAGCGTCTCGAGATCGGCTTTCCAGAAATAAGTGACGAGCGACTTCCCTTTCAGTATACGCTCTTCCCATTGCGCCTGCGTGAGCAGCGAATATTCCGGGTCTAGAAGCTTCTCCGTATACAGCTTATTCAGGAAGAGAAGCGCGTCCTTATAGCCCTTATGATAAGGCGCAAAAGCGTACTTATCCGTCATCGGATCGATATTATAGAAGCCATGAATGCCTGTAAATGCTCTGCCGAAAGTAGTGTACAGCCCCGTATCGCCTACAATGGCGTTAGAGATAAGCGGATACGTGTCAGGCTGCTTTTCCTTCAAGGTCTTCAGGAATTGGTAAAATTCATCCAACGTAGTCGGAGCCTTGAGACCATACTGGTCCATCAGATCCTTACGGGCATACCAGATAAAGTTAAAGCCCTTCCCCGCGGCATCGCCTTCGATAACCGGTACGGTATAGATCCCGCCGTCAGCGCCCGTTGCAACCGCTTTAGCCTCCGGGTATTTCTCATAGAAGGCTTTCAGGTTCGGAGCCTTATCCAGGTAATCCTTTAAATTTAGGAACACCTTGTTCGGACCATGCTCCCTCCCCTCCAGTGTATCTACTTGAATGAAGTCCGTGACAGTATTGGTTGCAATCATGATTTGCTTCTTTTCCTTCAGTCCCTCTTGGCTGACAACCTGAAATTCGACCTTGACTCCCGTCTTGGCTTCTATCTCCTTGAAAATCTCCCAGTCCGTCCGTACCTTTCCCTCCGGCCGGTCATACACCAGCCAGGAGAAGGTAATCGGCTTCGGCGCCTTGTCCGTCCCTTTCCCCTCTCCGGCCGAAGGCGCAGGGCTCGTGTCGCTTGAACAGCCCGCTGCGACCAAGCCCCCTAGCATGATCGTGGTGAGTGCCGTTGCTGCATAGCTTTTTTTCATTCACTCATACCTCCCTGGGTATTTACGGATTATCATTTATAGAGATAGACTCCTACGCAAGAGCTGGAATCTATAACACTACCGCTATCCTTTGATACCGCCGATCATGGTACCTTGCACAAAATATTTCTGGATAAACGGATACACACACAGAATCGGAAGCGTTGCGATGATGATCATGGCATACTTCATGGTGCCAAGGTGCGATAGATCACCCTCTCCTTGCACTTGGCTGCCTGTAATAAGAATGTTGCGAAGCATGATTTGCAGAGGATACATGCTTCGGTCGTTCAAATAAATCAGTGCATCGAAGAACGCGTTCCATTGGTTTACCGCCGTAAATAGCCCGATCGTCGCCATGACCGGCATGGATAGGGGCAGCACAATCCGTACGAGCACCTGAATCGACCCGCACCCGTCGATGGTAGCGGCATCCTCCAATTCCTCCGGCAGCGCTTCGAAGAAAGTCCGCATAATGAACAGATACCAAGTGCTAATGAGCGTAGGCAGAACAATCGCCCAAATCGAGTTCAGCAATCCCAACTGCTGGACGACAATAAAGGTCGGAATCATTCCTCCGTTAAACAGCAGCGTGAAGGCGGCCATCATCAGAATCAGCCTGCGGCCGGGCAGCCATTTCTTCGCAAGCGGATACGCCATAGCGGAGGTTGCGATCAGCGTCAACGCAACGTGTACGAAGGTGTAGCGAATCGTATTCCAGTAGCTCTGCCACAGATCCGGGTTGTAGATGAGCTGTTCATAGGCTATCCATGTAATCGCCTTGGGCAGGAGCAGTACTTCTCCGCTGGCCACCATGGCATTGTCACTGATCGAAGCCGAGAGGACATAGATCATAGGATAGACCATAATGACGATAAGGAGCAGCATCAAAGCATAGTTCAAGCTGTCGAATATCCTGGATGCGAGGCTTACCCTGATTTTTATGACAACCGCCCTCCTTACCATAAGCTCGTTTCCGAGTATTTTTTGACGATCCGGTTCGCGGCAACGACAAGGATGAACCCGATAGCCGATTGGAACAGGCCCACAGCCGTCGCGAAGCTGAAGTCCGCATCCAGAATGCCCCGCCGGTAGACGAAGGTATTAATGACATCGGAGGTTTCATAATTCATCGAATTGTAAAGCAGCAATATTTTTTGAAAGCCGGTCTCCATGAAATTGCCGAGCGTCAGCACGAACAATATGATCATGACGGGAATCATACCCACAAAGGTAATGTGCCTGATTTGCTGGAACCGGTTGGCGCCGTCCATCTTAGCCGCTTCATACAGCGTCGGGTCGATGCCTGCAATGGCCGCAAGGTATAGAATGGTCCCCCAGCCGAGCTTTTGCCATATTTCGGAGCCGACATAGATCGTCCTGAACCACTCCGGCATGCCAAGGAACAGGATCGGTTCAATTCCGAACAGCTTCACCAGAAAGTGGTTGATGATTCCGGTTTGCGGGGAGAGGAACGTAACCATGATTCCCGCAATGACGACCGTGGATAGGAAGTGCGGCATGTAACTGATGCTTTGCGCGAATCGCTGAAACGCTTTATTCTTGATCTCGTGAAACAGGATGGCCAGCACAATCGGTGCCGGAAAATGAAACAGCAAATCATACACGTTAAGCATGACGGTATTTCGGATCAGCTTCCAGGCGTCCGGGGTTACGTAAAAAAATTCGATAAAGTGCTTCAGCCCGACAAACTTGCTGTCCATGATGCCTCTGCCGATGGAGTAGTCCTGGAACGCGATAATGACGCCGTACATCGGCATGTACTTAAAGATCAGGTAGTATAAAATACCGGGAAGCATTAAGAGATACAGGGCTTTATGCTTTTTTACCATGTACCACAGAGGATATCGCTGCCGCATGGTCTCCCTCCTTTGGTCAATCCGGGGCGGTGGATGGCTTTACTATACAGACCGACCGTCGCAAGCGTAAAGCATGCAAATTTGCCGCGGTCTCCTTTTTCGATGTACGGGGTCGGATGAAAAAATGGAGACTTCCGAAAAAAAGAAGTCTCCATCTTACGGCTGGTGGATGGCCCGATATTTGGCAGGGGTTATGCCTTCATATTTGCGAAACGTACGGATAAACGAATTGCGCCCCCAATAGCCCACCTTCTCGGCGATGTCATCGATTTTCAGGTCGGTTTCGAGCAAATACTGCTTCGCCTTCATAAGCCGGTACTTCGCGATATATTCCACGTACTTCTCCCCCACCTCCTCCTTGAAGGTACGGCTGAAGTGCCCGCTAGACATGTTCATCAGCCCGGCAAAATGCTCGATGGAAAGCTCCTCATGATAATGCTCGTGAATGTAGGCCAGAATGTCCGCAAACTGTTTCGTCCTCCGGCCGGTCTCCTCCAGGCGGAACAGCTGGCTGTGAATCTCCATGAAGCAGCTTCTGAGCTCCTCCCAGGTCATGCAGCGGTTCAGTTGCTCGAATAAGCCGGAATAAAACGGGATGTTCACCTCGCTTTGCTCCGATTCCACCGCCCGAACCCAGGTATTGAGCACATCGGCGCACTGCGCCTTCACCTGAATGGCCGCAGCGTTCCGCCGCCGGCCCTCTTCCAGCATTTCGAGCACGGCCTGCAGCAGCTTCTCATATTCCTTCGTCTTATACTGATTCATGATCCGAGTGACCTCTTGCACGGACAAGAAGCTGTCCCCTACAGGACGGCCGCGCAGCCCCGGCCCTGTGCTTTTGCAAATTTCCACATCGGCATCCAGGCCGCGATATTGAAGGGAGGTCATGGCCTGCTCGTAGGATACATGCAGCTCGTGAACGGCATGAACCGTCGACCCGAGGCCAACCGTCGCCTTGTAATACTGGCTGTACTGCTCAAGCAAAGCCTTGATTCGTTCGGCGGCCGGCTCCGGCTCTAGCTCCGGAGGAGCTCCTTGCTGCAGAACACATGCCAAGATCCCCGGCTTCGTTTGACAGAGCCAGACCGGCGATGGAAGCGATTTGAGGATGCGTTCTCTTAGCTCGATCATCATGAACGACTTGCTTGTTTCGGATAAGCGGTCATACTCCTTGAAGTCATAATGAAACGCGATGCAGAGCACCGTACGTGCTGTGTTTTTATCATAGACAAAATCAATTTCCTTAGCATAATATTCGATCGACAGCGAATCCCTGTACTCTCCCAGCAATATTTTGGTAATGAAATGCTCCTGTACGACCGGATACATGCCGTTCACCTGCTGGGAGAGCTCTTGATTCTCCGTGATAATGACCTGGGAGAACCGCTTGATGACATCAAATTCGTTGCCTTCGCTCCGAAGCGGTTCATTCGACACCCGATGCGCTTCAAGCCGCTCCTTGATTTCCCTGATCGGGCGGTATTGCCGCCGGCTTAAATAGTAAGAAGCAATACTGCCAACCACCAGAAAGAAGCAAAGAAAAGCCCAGCTCGCAGCTCTTACCATATGGGCAGGCTTCATCAACGTCCCAACATCGGCGATCGTAGCGTAAACCCAAGAATCATCGAACGAGGATTGAAGCAACGATATCGCCTGGTCGTCAGCAATGAGAAATTGCGTGCCCTTTGAACTCACACGGACCTGCTCCGCTACTGCTATCGTGTCCTCATCTGTGAGGCCGGTGCGGCTCACAATCCTGCCTTCCGCGGCTACTATGGCCGTTCCTGTCACCCACTGCTCCGGGATCCGAATATGCTCCATCAGCTGATCCTGCCGAAAATTCACGACCAAATAGACCTCCGGTCTATCCGTATTAAACGGATAACTCATAAGAGCGGAGATGTGATCCGCATGCAGATCAGTGAAGTCCATCATTTTTTTATTCGTCAAATGGGTCAGAAAAGCCGTCTTTTCCCCTCCGCTCAAAGGATAACGAAAGTCAAAATAATAGCTTTTATCCGTATACGTCTCCGAGTCAATGATCAAATTGTGATTGGCAAAATATAAAAAGGCGTTCGATACCAACGGATCGGAGCTGAGCTTAAGCAGCTGCTCCCGAATGGAATAGATCAGCTCGGCCCGCTGCGTATTCTCAGGCGAATCATCGGCGACGAGCAGTAAGCTCCGCAGATTCGAGGTACTGAGCATGTTAATCATATTTGTCTTCAGGGAGGTGAACGCGGTGTCCGTCTGCTTGGAAAAATGAGTCAATATAACGTCGTTCAGCTTCTCCGCATCCTTCTCGATCGTACGCACCACCAGAACATGAGCAAGAAGGCTTGCAGCGATCACCGGAATGAGAATTACAACGAAATATGTAGTGAAAAACCGCCAAAAGAGGGCCCTACGGAATGAACTTGGTTTACGAACGGAATTCATGCCGGCCAGCCTCCCTTTTCGATCGCTAAACTTGTAAACGTTTGCAATATGATATCTATTATAATCGTCGTGAAATAATACTTCAACGAATGATTTTGTCGTAAAATATTATTTCTTGCCGTCACGTCTCTATTGGGCTCTATTGTAATTTTATCCACTAGCATCATAAATTTTTACATTTGATATCCTGCTGTTACGCCCTATGCTGATAAGTGGAACGCGATGTAACCGGTTGCAGCTTGGATCGCGGGACGCATATATTGTCATAACTAGGAGGGTTACCGTGAAATCAATGAGAACGATTGCTCCTATTCTGCTATTGGCCATGCTATCGACGGCATGCTCCGGCGGCGGTAATGAGGAGTCCGTAAAGCCATTGCAAGAAAGTGCTCAGCGTGAGCCAACAGAATTGGTGTTCGCTTCTGAGCTTGGCAAAACACCTGAGGATTTCGAGAAAGAAATCGCAGAGCCGCTTAGAAAAAAATTCCCTTGGCTTACTCTGAAATATATCGAGCGGGGCAAAGGTAACGATATTGCCGATCTTGTTACGGCTGGAACGCCGCCCGATATTTATTGGTACGTTTACAACCGGTTTCCGAACAAAGTACAAAGCTTAGGGCTGGAATATGACATGTCGGAGTTGATTAAAAAATATAACTTCGACACCAAGCGGCTTGACCAAGCTTCGCTTCAATCGCTCGACCAATATACAGGTGGCAAGGGTGTTTATGGCTTTCCTTTTGTAGCAAGCACCTCGGTGATGTACTATAACAAAGATATCTTTGATAAATTCGGCGTCAGCTACCCTTCGAACGGGATGACCTGGGACGAGGTGTACAACCTGGCCCGGCAGCTTACAAGAAGTGCTGATGGGATCAATTACAGGGGACTTGCCACCTTTCACGGCTATTTGCTGAGGGAAAACCCGTACGGACTTAAGCCCATAGACCCAAGTAAGGAGAAGGCAAGCGTCAATACAGAGGAGTGGAAGAAGCTTTTTCAGAACCTCGTGCGCATTTATCAAATTCCCGGGAATAACCGGGATACGAAAACAAGAGCGACGAACATCGAGCTGCAGGCGTTCGCTAAGGACCAAAACATAGCCATGGCGGTCATGAATAATGACTTAAACCATGTAAAGCTGATCCCGGAAGGCATGAATTGGGATGTTGTTTCGATGCCGACCTTTGCGGATAAACCGAAAATCGCCGATCAACCCTCCCCTTGGATATACAGCATTATGTCTACAAGCAAGCATAAGGAAGCGGCCTTTGAGGTGTTGTCCTACTTGGTATCGGATGAATTTTTCATGATGGAATCCAAACGGGGCGTACGCACACCGACGACTAACGAGCAAATCAAGAAAGCGTTTGGCTCCGATTCTCCCCTTTTGAAAGGCAAAAATGTAGGCGCTTACTATTATTATCCGTCGGCCCCGCCGCCCGCTTTGAGCGGCAATGCCAAAATATCCAGCCTGATTGGAGATGGCGATACTGTTGTGAATAACAAATTTCTTGATGTAGTTATAGACGGAAAGGATATCAATACTGCGCTGCGGGAAGCGGACGAGGAAATCAATAAACGTATTGAGGAGTCCAAGAAAAACTAGCGCAAACAAACAGGCTGTCTCGAAGGAGCTATGCGAGTTGTATGCGCTTAGCTCCTTCGTTTGTGGCAAACCGGGGTAAATCAACAAACCATATGACAAGCTCTTTGTCATGTGATTATATCTAAAAACTATCTTGACATCTTGTAGCACCATAGACTTGCATTCCCAATCCATGAATACCGTGGGGAACTCTGGAAAGTCCGATCCAACCAATTATGAACCCGCCTTGCACCACTCGCAGGTTGGTTGACAGATGATCGCGAATTTTCATCGCTTCCCTTAGTTCGGCATATTTCCCTTGGAGAAGATTGGTACGGCGTATCTCCCATCTTTAACAAGCTGTGCGATGACTTTGGCATCATTAATGTCGTTCTTGGTCGGCGAATTGTCGTTTAATTCTTTGCTTTTCTTCATGTGCAGCGGATTAACTACGCCGCATAAAACTTGTTGTTCTCCCGAGTAATACGCCTTTTGGAATCAACCCACAAACGATTCAAAGCCTTCCCGATTATTCTTAAACGTGATGGGTCTTCCAAACTCGACTCCGCGTTAAAGCTGCCAGTCTCCCCTTACTCACCTTGTACCTTTTAATTACATATTGTACCATACTAACCAGTTAAATGGTGAACACAAAAAAAGCTGCCGGTCATTCTTGAGGCAACTTGTTAATGTGTAGGATTAAGCCATCGTTCATCATTAGTTGAATCACTTTAAAAATGTTAGCTACCCAATTGGATATCTTCAAATGGTATGTACTTGTTTGGTTCAATTTCTTTATATACCCGTACGTAATTGACGTGAAAAGACGGAAAGGGAGCTAAGTCGTCAGTCGCTGAGAGCTTCATATCTTCAACCTCAGTTTCGCTCATACCCCAATAGGTTTGCCCCAAGGTCAAATGTGGATGAAAGCGATCCAATTCGAAGTAACGATCAATCAGTTCTGGTGATGGAGAAACGGCATCCACTACTCGCTTATGCAGATTGTATATTTCATCCGATTCAACACCAAGGAATACTACGGCATTACCAAACGCTGCAGGCCCTGAAATTGATAAGTTAAAGCTTTTGAATGTTTGGCAAGTTTCCCTAACATTATTCAGCCAACGCATATCTTCCGTAAGGCCGCCCTGCGCCTTTACAGTAATGTGGGGCTCCACAACATCTTTTAAACGGTTACTAACCCAACGATTACGAAATGTCTCGATTTGTTGTTTATATACGTCGGAAGGAACAATAGCAATGAAATATTGCATATCACACCTCGCACCAATTAGTTGCTTAACGCGGTTACCGATCCTTCAGGCAACCTCGTCTTGTGCTGCTTATGAAGCTAACGATTCCCGATTGCTCAACAAGGCTGCCGTTTCATGACGAACTTCGTCCTGATGGTATATTGAGCTATATGGCTGCCAAAGCAGACAACGTGTCACTTGTCCTTTAATCGTTCTTGATTAAATCAGAAATCAAGATACCGTTAATTTTCAATCCAGTAATGTCGCAATCAGTTATCTCAACATTTGATAAATCACAATTTCTTATTTGTCCATTGGAAAGGTTACAGTTATGAAAACTTAATGGTTTATAGTGACCATCGGGATTGTAATTTCCATCCCCCTCCATAGGAAGAACCACATTATGAAATTCCGTTCCAACTAAATGGACATGGTCAATAACAGCGTGACTAAAGTTCGCATGCTGAATACCTACACCCGACAAGTTTGCATTCGAGATTTTAATTCCACCCATATTAACATCATTCAAAGACATTTCACTCATGTTTGTGTTATTAATTTTCGTCTTTGCCAAGCTGACATTGTCAATATTAAGTTCCTCGGCTCTGACCTCCTGCCACTTAGACCCCGATATGTCTGCCATTTGTAAATCCAAAGGTTCCACCCTTAAGCTCATTCTCATATCTCCCTTCAACTTATAAATTCATCTGCTGCATAACTTCGACATGTACTCCACATTTTCCTTTATTATCCACTTAACAAAACTCCCTCTATGTAGAATCGTTTTCCTCTTAAATACGCTTGTTTTCTAAGATTCTGAACGTTTTTCTTTCGTACGAGACAAGCACTTTATGGAACAAGGTTGTAGAAGATGTAATATATGGGAGAGAAGAAAGCGAAAAAACACATCCACCCAGACCACCTGTTTTTAAAAAGTGGACATTCTGGAGATTTATGGTCGCACCTTTGGATCTCCACATCGCCTCATGGAGGTCAACCCTCCCATGTCTCACAGAGTCTTCGCTCCCACATTCCTTCATTCAACCTGTCCATGAGGTGGAGGTCGGATATGCTGCCCGACAGGATCTTCGTCCGTATGTTAGTTTTGTTCCGACTCATCCGTGCTTCAGTTGTCTGTACTTCGTTATCTGCATTCGTCATTTATTACAAGATTGTATCTAAGCTGCTAACGACACTTCTGTGAACCGGGGGATATCCTGCAACATCTTATTCTCACTAAATCGATGCCCCTTTTTCAGGACACCAAAGAGTATTCGAATCAGCTTACTGCATAGCGCAATGAGCGACTGCATCTTTTTCAATGGATTAGCTGGCCGTTTCGTGTAGTACTGGTGTAGCGCCTTAAATGCACGATTCTTAGCCACTAATGGCATCATGACGCGGAAAAGCAGTGCTCGTAATCGTTTTCGGCCGCGCTTCGTGATCTTTGTCTATCCCTTGTGTTTCCCTGACGTGTTTTCTTTTAGATTCAAACCCGCGAGCTTAATAATTTGCTTAGGATGCCGGTAACGCTCAATGTCGCCAACTTCGGCGAGGAAACCAGCAATACTGTCCCGGCCAATTCCTTTAATGGCCAGTAGTGACTTCACATGAGGGATTTGCTTCAAGAGCCCATCAAGCTCTGCGTCAAGCTCTTCAAACTTGCTTATCAGCAGCTCGTATTGCGTCAATAACAGCTTGAGCTCGAGTTTCGCTAACGCTACACCTTCTCGTATGCCCACGGATCGGCTTGCTGCTGCTTTCAAACTCCTCATACGTTCTATACCAAGACCTCGCTTGGCTACCTCTCTTAGATGCCTTAACAGGGCTTCCTCTGACTGAGAAACCAACTCATGCGGTAACAAACAAAGGGCGAGCATCTGACGTGCTGACTTACATTCCCAATCTTTAAACACGGTAAGGAACTCTGGAAAATACCGATCCAGCCAATTATGAACGCGGCCTTGCACTACACGCAGGTCAGTCGACAGATGATCGCGAATTTTCATTGCTTCCCTTAGTTCGGCATAAACGCCCTGGAGAAGATTGGGTACAGCGTATCTTCCGTCTTTGATGAACTGTGCTATAACTTTGGCATCTTTGATGTCATTCTTGGTCGGTGAATTGTCATCCAGTTCCTTGCTTTTCTTCACGTGCAGCGGATTAACCACAGCGCATGTAACCTGCTTTTCTCTTAGAAAATAGGCCAGGTTCAGCCAGTAGTGGCCGGTCGGCTCCATACCGACTATAACGTCCTGGAACCCTTGCTCCGTCGCAATCTTCTTGAACCAGCTAACGAACAATTCAAAATCTTCTCGGCTATTTTCAAACGAGATGTATTTCCCGAACTCGACTCCGACAACTAAGGTAGAAGAAGTAATTTGATTAATGCGTTCATTTTGAGTAGAATTCGTCTTGTAGTTCCTTGGATTGTTTTTGGATCCGGTCGCTGGCCAGCATCGTGAACCCATTAACATCATACCAAGGAGTCTTTTTATTTCTCAAACTTCGTAATTCTTCATAATAGGAATGCTGCCCGTTAACGTAATGAAGCTGTCGAAAGGCGCCGGCAGCTCTATTCTGGTTGTTTATTCAACTATCGTCTCCCGTTTAATTCAATCATTTCGATGGATGCAGTATATTGAACGTACATATTTAACCCAAAGAGTTTCAGGACTTTAGAAAAAGAGGCGTTCAACTGCTCAATTTACGCTCTCTAACACGTCAACACGAAGCCCTGTCTAACATGTGTGTACAAACGAAGTTGCAGTTTCATGCAGTCTTGGATCAAGTGTTTCCAGAGTACAAAGGTGTGTTTGGAGCCCTTTATTCTAAGGTTTCACTCAAGTTTTTAAGCCAGTATCCCACTTCACAATCGGTCCTACAAACCGACGTGAGCCAGCTTAAATCCAGTATTGCATCCCTGCTCACTTCAAGGAGAGGACGTTCTGATTCTTGGATTAATGAACGAGTACAAAGGCTTTTAGAAGCAGCCAAAAGGAATCCGTTTAAGCAGACTATGTATTCGAGTCAACTCGTTAATTTAAGAATACTTGTAACCTTGATTCTTCAGTACCAGGAGCGCTGAGTTGGAACAGAACATTGATACCCTGGCTGAAGAAATTGAAGACTATGAGTTAATTCAATCGATTCCTGGTATCGGACCCAAAATTGCTGCAACAATTTTAGCCGAGATCGGAGAAATCGATCGATTTAATCATCCCAAGAAACTTGTGGCATATGCGGGAATAGATCCAAGCGTCTTTTCATCCGGCAAGTTTACAGCAACCCAGAATCGCATTACAAAGCGTGGTGCTCGGCAGCTTCGATACGCTTTAATAATGGCTGTTCAATGCGGGTTAATTCGTTCCCGAAACACCAGATTGAAGGAAATTTATGAACGAAAAAGAGCAGAAGGAAAACCACATAAGGTAGCTCTAGTTGCCTGTGGAAATAAATTGGTCCACTGGATTTACGCAATCTTGAATAACCGTAAGGCGTTCCGCATCATGTAAACAACCCTCTTGGTAGAACCTTCCAAATTCATCTCGTTTGGAGGGTTATTTGGCATGCCCTTATTTCACTATACCATATGTACACAATTAGTTTTGCTGGTAATGTTGACAAGCTATTAGCTGGTATAGCTTAACGCGGCCAAGGAGCAGCTGCCGTAGCAATCTGCTCCCTTGTTATTACGCTATCGTTTCCCGTTAGAATGATTCACCCTGTTTAGCTGCAACAGGGATCATTTCAATCACGTTAATTTTATTACCATCAGGATCGTACAAATCAAACATCACATGATGATTCCACGGAGAATCCCATGACTCGAGCGAAGTAATACGACATCCTTTCGACTGTAATGATTCATATAATTCCGAAGCATGCTTACATTTTAAATTGAAATTCGATTCCCGCTTAAAGTCAACTTCCTCCTGTCTCTCAGCTAGAGTAAGTAGCGCTGCATTTTGGGGATGTGGATTAAAAATCAAGGTAGCCCCCCTTTTGCCGTCTCCCCAATCTTCAATTCCTCTACATGTTAGACCAAGTGTCTCTGTATAAAACAAAACTGATCGCTCCAAATTACTTACTGAGATGAACACGCTACCAATTTGTTGAATGTGCACTGTCATTCCTCCGCTACAACGAATTAGTGAAACAATAACATACAGGATGTACCATAAATATCCATAATTATTATAATGAATATACGTTCTTGTTGCATAGTAATATTTCTAAATTATTACTACATTAATCTGCCAGTTAACGTAATGGAGGCTGCCGATAGCCAGCAGCCTCCTCTTGATGTGATTTATTGCGCTATCGTTCACCGTTACTTCAATGCCCCACCCAATTACTGCAGCTCGTTCATAATCATTAAATGAGTAGTAGCGCCTGATTCCTCAAGAAGATATGCAAATTGACTGCGCCTAGGATCATTACGAAAGTTGTCAAAAAATTGGCTGGATGGAAACCAGATGATATGAACCTCGTTGAGGCGATCAATACTTTGAAGTCTTTTTTGTAATTTTGCACCATGTTCTTTAAGCAAAGGAATTACACGACTCTCATAATCATTAAATTTCTCTATGCCTTCTTCTGGAATTTTTGCCGTCATTACATAGACCTGGGGTTTAGCTTCTTCATCCACCAGCAACACCTCCAAACTTATAAATATTATCCTGCTGAATTAAGCTATCGTTCGCCGTTAGCTTCCTGTAGATGGATAAATTTCAGCTTTGTAAAAAAACGAGCGCCTCGGTACGATGGAAGTACGCTACGGGTCAAAGCCCTTTAATTCCATCATCCAGGAGGACGCTCTACCATGAAGTTTAAAGCACAAGATAAGCAAAATCAACTCATTGAAAACATTACCGTTCATCATATTGTTATTGGTGTAGACATTGCTCAGCAGGCCCATGTCGCTAGAGCGGTTAATTTCCGTGGTGTCGCTCTCGGCAATCCTCTAGAGTTCAGCAATGACGAGGATGGTTTTAGTTCCCTCGACCGCTGGATTCGCGACTTGTTGGCTTCATACAAGCTGTCCAAAGTAATGGTTGGCATGGAACCGACCGGTCATTACTGGCTAAATCTTGCCGGCTGGCTTAAAAACAAAGCCATTGAAACCGTACTTGTTAATCCTCACCTTGTTAAGAAAAATAAAGAAAACCGCGACAATATACGCTCTAAAAGCGACAAGAAGGATGCTTTAGTCATTGCCGACATGGTGAAAAACGGCTGGGAGATATCGATATACACTCGAACAAATATTAGTTCCGTTTGAGATGACCTTTCTATATTGTAGAGCAGATTATCGTTCGCTCTTTGCTTTTTATGGAATTGAAAACGAACCTGGTGAAAATGTGCCCGGCGCGGAAATGGAGACATCTGAAAGCCAACTGGAAAAAGCCACGCAAGATTATTTAAAATTTATTTATAATATGTAAGCAGCAGCCTATCACACCATAATAATAGAAGTATCTCCTTGTTCGGGAGATACTTCTATTATTAATATATTGCCATGTCTATCGCTGTACTAGCCGCTCTGTCGGGCACACTGTTTTTCTCCCCCCACTCGCACATCATGTTCAGAAGCGGAATGAGAGAAAGACCACGATCAGATAGTGAGTATTCTACTTTTGGAGGTATTTGTGGAAATTCCTCACGTATAATTATTCCATCTGCCTCCAGCTATTTTAACATGACACTTAGTGTTTTAAAGGAAATAGAACCGATACATCGCTTTAATTCGTTAAATCGCATAACTTTATTTTCGAATAGCCAATAGGTAATGATCATTTTATATTTACCGCCTACTATGGATAACGTGTAACCAAAGCCGGTGTCTTGTAGTTTCACGCCAGACGGAACAAAAGTTTCTCGCAATAAACTCACTCTCCTTTAATTAAGTATTTGCAATGACCATTAATAATTTATTCATTCATGGAACTTTTTCTCCTGTTGAATAAACGAGTTTTATATACGGGATGGAATTCTTCACTTGAAGTTCCCAGTCAGATAAATAAAAGACAGGTTGCATATGTCTCTACCGATGGAAGCTAATGATTATACGAATACTGGAAACCTTGGTTTCGTTATCCTGCCAGTTACTTCAACGCACCCGGGAGCAGCAACCGCGGCGGTCTGCTCCCTGGTTATTCCGCTAACGTTTTTCGTTAGAATTCCTGTAAAATGAAAAATTTGGAGTTTGAACAAAAACGAGCGCCTCGGTACGATGGGGTTGCACACGAGGTCAAAAGCCTCAAAAAGCCCATCTAGGAGGTCGCTCTATCATGAAGTTTAAGGCACAGGACAAACAAAATCAACTCATAGAAAACATTACCTCTGCCCATCTTGTTGTGGGTGTAGATATCGCACAAGAGACCCATGTAGCCCGGGCAGTTAGTTATCGGGGTATTGCCCTGGGATCACCGGTCGATTTCGGGAATCATGACGAAGGCTTTCGTTTATTCGGTCGCTGGATTCAAGATTTGCTCAAGTCGTACAAGCTAAGCAAGGTCGTTGTTGGGATGGAACCTACGGGACATTATTGGCTGAGTCTTGCACGGTGGCTTCAAGGAAAAGGGATTGAAGCTGTCCTTGTGAATCCCCACCTTGTCAAAAAGAATAAAGAGAATCGCGATAACACACCATCCAAAAGTGACCGCAAGGATGCCCTTGTCATTGCAGATATGATCAAGAACGGGTACTACTCCCCTGTCCGTTTTCTTCCGGAAGCTTATGAGGAACTACGTATTCTAATGGCTAATCGGGATACGGTTACCAAGCGGCTCAACAGTGCTGTTAACCAGATTCATCGCTGGGTCGATATTGTGTTCCCTGAGTTGCGGCAGGTCTTCAAGATCCTTACCTGCACTAGTGCCATCGCAACGCTCAGGCTTTTCCCGTTACCGCAAGAAATTAGTCAGTTAACCATTGAGCAGGTCCTCTCCGGCTGGAAGCAATATGTGAAGCGTCACGCCGGAGTGAAACGCGCGGAGCAGCTCATCACTTTAGCAAAGTGCAGTGTCGGTACTACACAGGCACTCCATGCCTACAAGCTTCACTTGATTCAGTTACTTGAGGAATATGACTTGGCACAACGTCAGCTGATTGAGATTGAACGACAACTCCATCTCATCCTTGAGCGCATTCCTTATGCAAAAAAACTGCTTGAGATTCGAGGAGTAAATGCAGTGAGCTTAGCAGGTGTGCTGGGTGAAGCAGGCGATCTAAGCGGTTATGCCCACGGAAATGCTCTCCTGAGGCATGCTGGCTTGAATCTAGCTGAGGCAAGCTCCGGGAAATGGCGAGGAAAAATGGTACTTAGTAAACGTGGCCGCCCACGACTTCGACACTTCCTCTACCTCTTGACGATGTGCATGGTCATGACCAATCCAGATGTTAGGGCTTTGCACCACCACAATGTTAACGAAAAGAAGTTCAAGAAGATGAAATCCATCATGAAGTTGTGTGCTAAAGCCGCTCGGATGCTTGTTGCCCTAGCTAAAAACAGTGAAGCTTATGATTCAAACAAAGTCTACCCACAAGCTGCTTAAAGACAGTCTATCCTCACCAACTGATGTATTCGCAGGATGATAAGAAGCACGGAGTATCGGGACACGTTGCACAAAAGGGCTTTGACCCGTTCCGTTAGAAAGACCGACCTCCACCCCCTAGCTAGATGTGACGAAGGAATGAAAGGGCTTAGACCCGTTGAGACATGGGAGTGAGAATCGTTAGGGTTAAGTGGAGACGTGCAAAAATGGAATGAAATGGGTGTTTGACACTACACCTTTATTCCCGCATGCCCTTTTACGGTCCCACGGCCACCGTCCCCTGTGTGTACTATCTTCTTTCACACTATCTACAGGGTGAAATCCTGCGAATTCATGAGTTTGAGTGAGGAAACTGATTCATTTCGGGGTAGTTCAATCAACAGGCACTAATTTATTTATTCAAAGGATAGAAAGCCCATCGCCTTTTTCGCCTTACGAAGCGTTTCATTAGCTGCCTCAGAAGCTTGTAATGCACCTTCTTTAAGAATTCGCGTCAGTTCTTCCGAGCTAACAATCTCATGGTATTTCTGTTGGATGGGTACAAGCTTCTCGATCACAACCTCAGCGAGGTTCTTTTTGAATCCCCCATAGCTTTGACCTTCATACTGTTGTTCTATTTTTTCTATGGATTCACCTGAAAACACTGAATAGATCTCAATTAGATTGCTTACCGCTGGCTTACTTTCCCAGTCATGTCTGACGCTCATCTCCGAGTCAGTAACAGCTCTGGAAAACTTCTTCCTGATGTCATCGGGTGAGTCTAAGAGCAGCACATAGCTGTTGCGGTTAGGGTTACTCTTGCTCATTTTTTTCGAAGGGTCATCTAATCCCATAATCCGGGAGCCAATAGTCTGAATAATTGGTTCAGGTATAGTAAATGTTTTTCCAAAACGGTTATTGAACCGTTCGGCCAAATTTCTAGTTAGCTCTAAGTGCTGCTTCTGATCATCACCAACAGGGACATGGGTAGCTTGGTATAGTAAGATATCTGCTGCCATTAAAGCCGGGTAGGTAAATAACGCCGAACTAACAATATCTTTCCCATCCGATTTCTCCTTAAATTGTGTCATCCTGCTTAATTCGCCAAAGTGTGCTTGGGTCTCCATAAGCCATCCTAATTCCACGTGTGCAGGCACGTGTGATTGAATGAAAATTGTAGCTTTCCGGGGATCAATCCCAGCAGCAATATAAAATGCTGCAATATCCCTGGAACGCTGGATTAGCTCTTTTGGATCCTGTGGCACAGTTACCGCATGGAGATCGGGGATAAAAAAGAAGCACTCATAATCTTGCTGCATGGTAAGAAATTGACTCAGAGCTCCACCATATCCTCCAATGTTAAGTTCACCGCTTGGTTTAATACCTGACAGTACTCGCTTCATAAGATCAACCTCCACAATAAAATAAAAAACACTTCATCCCTAAAGGGACGAAGTGTTAACTCCGCGATACCACCCGAATTCGATCTCTGATCGCACTCATTCGTGTCAAAACGACTAACACGAGTCCCCGAGATAACGGGGGGACAACCCGTCAACGCCTACTTATTGAACTAACAATGTTCGGATTGAAGCGAAAGGATCCATTCACCTAAATAATTGTACCGGACCTTTCACCACCCGCCGGTTCGCTTTGACAATGAGATTAGGTTACTCTTTCCATTCATTGCTTTATTGGTTTTTATTTACAGTATAATCACTTTGAACACAATGTCAAACTTTTATTAAAGACTATCACGTTATCCTGCCCTTTAAGGCGGCCAAGGAGCAGCTGCCGTGGCAATCTGCTCCCTGGTTATTGTGCTATCGTTCCCAGTTATATTATTGAACCAATTAAAAAATCCTTCTTGTTTTTTACAACGTCAATGCTAGAAGCCACTATCTCGCAACGCGCGCGACTCCCAGGCGCGCGTTTCAGCTCGGTGAGGCGGTCGGGTGAACCTACGTTTTCTCGATCAAATATGAAATGTCCTTCATGATCTTATTACCAGGTCTGGCCGCCTTACTTTGCTGGAATCTTTACCCTACTGTGAAATATTGTGCACCGATTCCCCATCGAATAACAGATTGTAATACGCCTACCCGCTTAGAGCTTTTTTTCACTGAATATTGTGCTAGAATGCGAAGAAACCACTCCTTTGTTAGGTGTGGTTTCCTTTGTATGGTTTTGAATCGGCGATCTCTCTTAGCCTGGTTCCTCCTTATTGTTGCTCAATCCAGCGGGATCTCCACGACCTTATCATACGTCTTCCTATAATGAATCCCTTGGATTCGCAAAAACTCCGGCTGCCCGGTCGAATCGAACAACAGCGTTCGTTCCTTAAGAATTCGGCCGTCCTCCCGTTTCTTTTCCTTCTGGTCTACGGTCGTGCGCAATTCGCTCGATCCCTCTGTCGTCTCCAGCGATACCCCGTCAAGAAGAACATCGATATCGGTCGCTAGGGTGATCTCGGCTCCTTTTTCGTTTGTCTTGAAGCCCCCGATCCATAGCTCCCTGCCAGCCAAAGATATTGGCTCCTTAGAAGAGACAGGCTTCAAGCTCACCTTCTCAGCCAGCTTCTCATAACCTGGGAACTCTCTAACGATCAATTGCAGAGACTCCAACTCCTTGGGCAACGCGTCATATCGAAGCTCGAACCTTCTGCCTTTCATAGAGTGTTCGAACCCGCTCCCTTCCATCAAGACAGGCTTGCCATTGGCGATCAATTCGATTCCGTCGAACGGCAAACGAATCCGATCCAGATCATTGACATTCCAGGTCCCTTTGATCACGGTGGAGAGAGGAGTTGCGATTATAGAGCCGAACGTGATCGTCCCTTGGTCCACAGCGATCTCTTTCTTAATTGATTGTCTAATCTGCGTCTGGATCGCATCAGCCGGATGATAAGGGAAGGTCAGGCTGCCCTCGATTACACGATGATCTTCCGTCTGCTCAGAGTAGTGCAGCGTAAGCTTCTTGGCGAAAGGACTTACCGATTCAAAGCTCATGGTTCCGACCAACTCCGTTTGCTCTTCATTCATCGTCGCCGTTCCCCAATCGGCGTAAGAATTCGTCAGGAAGCCCGTGAGGCGGGATAAATCGAAAAAACTGCTGGGTCTGCTCATTGATCCCTTCCGGATTACGCAGCACATAGTACAGTATAATCTGGTTCGCATCAGCCATCACACCACTGACGATGAGCTCTGTTCGATCTTGCAGGGTCGCATGCCGATCGACCGTTTGCCCTAGGCCGGCGGCGTTTAACTCTTTTAACGTGCCCGTCATGACTTCGTCGAACCCGAGAATTCTCTGGCCGTAGTAAGCGAAGCCTTCATAATTATAACCAATGGTGGATACCAGTATGGCCAATGCCATCGCGGTGGCCGTCAGCTTCGGAGCTCTGCTGCGCTTCCGCTTGTCCGGGGTGCGAGTTAATGCATGCCGAAGCCTCTCTTCCAATCCATCGGGCGCGGTTATGGAACCCATCTTCTCTCTTTCGTCTATAAGCATCCTCACAACTCGTTCCATCCTAGTCACCCCCGTACCACTCCTTGAGTTTTTTTAACCCATTAAATACTCTCGATTTTGCGGTTCCAACCGATACATTCATTATTCTTGCGATTGATTCGTAATCGAGATCGTGGAAATACTTCAATTCGATAGCTTCCTTCTGATTCGGGTTGACCCGTTCGAGCGAACTTCGAATATCCATGTGCCGGTCCAGTTGTTCGTAAGGATCGCTTACTACGACAGTGTCGGGCTCCATGACATTGCTGTTCTCCCAATCTTCTATTAGAATCAACTTGTTTCGCCTCTTCAGCATGGCCTTGCAATGATTTACCAGAATGGTTCGGCTCCAACTGTAGAACGAACCCGGTTTCTTCAGCTGACCGATCTTCTCGTATAAGATGACGATCATTTCTTCCAGCGCATCGTGCTCTTGCCCCATGTAAGCAAGAGCAAGCCTGTAATAATCATCCTTCTCGGCCAGAATCAATTGAAGAAGCGCTTCTTTGTTCCCTCTTTGCGCTTGTTTGACCCTTAGGGCGACCCTCATCTCTTCACCTCGCTCCTATATAAGAGTATCAAGGGCGGCAAAAAGTTCATCCGATAATCCTGATAATTAATAACTTGCGGTTACTTATGATATGGTTCAACGTAACACTCTAGTGGCAAAATTAAAGAGCACCCTCTTCGGGTGCCCCAGACAGTAAAGAATACTCAATGAATACAGCCTAATTTTATAGCTCGGCTTTGTCCGGCTCACTTTCCTGCATTTGATCGCCGTCTGCGGCGGCGGCCGCCAGCTTCGCCGCTATGTCCGCGAGCGCCGTCCTTGGATGGTGCACTGTTGGCTCTGTTCGCCCCGACCGCCGCCGGTGCCGGCTTCGTAATCGTCATCGGGTAAGGATGATCTGTAATCTCTGGGATTCTCTGCTTCGTCAGCTTCTCGATTTGCTTCAGATAAGGAATCTCCTCTTCTTCGCAAAACGAAATCGCGATCCCACTTAAGCCCGCACGTCCGGTACGGCCGATCCGATGTACATACGTCTCCGGTATATTCGGCAAATTGTAGTTAATAACGTGCGACAGCTCCTCAATATCGATGCCCCGTGCCGCAATGTCCGTCGCCACCAGCAAGCGGGTCGCACCGATCTTGAAGTTATTCAGCGCCGCTTGGCGGGCATTCTGCGACTTGTCGCCATGAATGGCCTGCGCAGTAATCTTCGCTTTCGTCAAGCCGCGCACCAACCGGTCCGCACCGTGCTTCGTACGGGTGAACACGAGAGCGCTCGTGATCGACTTGTCCTGCATCAGATCGATCAGCAGCTGCAGTTTATTCGGCTTGTCCACATAGTAGAGCACCTGCTTAATCCTCTCCGCCGTTGAGGAAACAGGTGTAATCTCAATTTTCACCGGATTCTTCAGCAAAGCGTTTACCAAGGACGTGATCTCGGTCGGCATAGTCGCAGAAAAGAATAACGTCTGCCGCTTGACGGGCAGCTTAGCAATGATTCGCTTCATATCATGAATGAATCCCATATCGAGCATCCGGTCGGCTTCGTCCAACACCAGAATCTGCACGTGACGCAGGTCGACGAACCCTTGGTTCATCAGGTCGATCAGCCGGCCCGGTGTCGCAATCAGAATGTCCATGCCTTGCTCCAGCAGCTGCTCCTGAGACCTCTGCGAGACGCCGCCCACGATCACGCCGCAGCGCAGATTCGTGAAACATCCGTAAGATTTGGCGTTATCGGAAATCTGAATAGCCAACTCACGCGTAGGCGTCAGGATCAGCGAACGAATGAAGCGCTTAGCGTTCGGACGCCCCTGCTGTGTGCTCAGCGACTGGATGATCGGCAGCAAGAACGCCGCTGTCTTGCCGGTCCCCGTCTGGGCGCAGCCGAACAAGTCACGGCCTGCCAGCACCGGCGGGATGGCCTGCTCCTGTATAGGCGTGGGCCGCGTATAATTTTCCTTGGCTAGCGCTTTAATAATTGGGGGAATCAACTGCAATTGTTCAAATGTCATAAGATCTCCTTCTTCAAGTCGCTGTCGATGCGCAAACTTCTATACTAGTATTATACTCTAGAAGAGGAATAGAGCTACACCCTGGCCACCATCCTGATTTATACAGTAGTGCAACTGAGATACAAAAGTACATACTTATCCATTCTGGAACAATGATTTCGCAATGGGAATACGATCAGAAGGTTGTAATCTACAGTAACTTAATCAGCTCTTCTAGCTCATCAAGCAATCCTTTTGCAAGTTCAAAGTCAGTATCTTTTAACGCCATTTCTATTTTCATTTCAACTGATTTTTTCTTTTGTTCCGTTTCTAAATAGTCTTTATCAAAATGACTAGCATAAATCATCTGTTTAAATTTTTTCATAGTCATTTTTCTAATCGTCTTATCGTCAATAATTAAAACATAATCCATACCGTTTACAACCGAATAGAAATCATGAGAAATCATGAGAATCGCACCTTTAAACTCTTCAATGGCTTTCTCCAGCGCTATTTGTGTATAGGTATCTAAGTGGCTTGTCGGTTCATCAAGAAGTAATACGTTTGCTTTACTGGCAGCAACTTTAGCCAATTGGAGTAAATTTTTCTCCCCACCAGATAGAGATTCTATCTTTTGACTAAGGGTTTCTCCCTCAAAGCCATAGTTTGAAAGATGCAATCTGACCTCATCATACGTTTTAAACCCCGCATCGATGAATTCTTCTAGTATTGTATTGGAGTCCTTAAGCATTTCACCTTGAAGCTGAGATAAATAAGCCACTTTCACATCAGCATTGATTTCAATTGAATCATGATCATTTTTGAAAATATCTCGGAGTAAGGTTGTTTTTCCGGTACCATTTGCACCGATAATAGCGACTTTATCCGTAGATTTTATCTCAAAGTTAACATTGTCTAACAGCAGCTCATCAAAGCCAACACTATAATGATGGACACTTATGAAAATAGTGTCTTCCATTTCATTATCCATACCAAAACTGATCTTCGGCTGTTTAATTTCAACGAATGGAGCTTTAATTCTACGCGCTTCCAATCTTTCTTGAAATCTAACTCTAGCTTTTAACGCTCTCCCTCTTGAGGCGTCTGAATTATAAGTTGCGATAACTCTAAGATTGTTGATGATCGTATCGTTTCTCTCAATCTCTTCTTGTTCCGCGACTGCGAGTTCTTGCAGCTCAATTTTTGTCTGAAGCAATGAGAAGTTATACTCGATATATCGCCCATCAAACTCTTGGATCTCCATGTTTTCAAGGTGTATCATTTTGTTGAAACAATGATTCAATAAATATCGGTTGTGCGTAACAACCAGCAGCATGCCTTTGTGCGAATTAATTAGTTTTTTAAGCGCATTTAGGTTTTCGAAGTCCAAAAATACATCCGGTTCGTCCATAATCAATAAGTCAGGACGATTAAGCATTTCCTTCATCACTTGAATAAGTTTGAATTCCCCGCCGCTCAGGTCGGCTACCTTACTATCTCTTCGCTTCATGAGGTTTGCTAGATTGAGCTGCTTATGAATGTTACTTTCAAAATCATCCCCATCAATTGCATCCAATGCGTCTAAAGCCAATTGATACTTTTCCAGTAACGGTTCTATATCTGTTGAAGTTTCCATTTCCGTGCAAATTGATTGAATTTCATTTTGAAGCTTTATAAAACGTTCTCCTATATATTCAAAAACGGTTGTTTCTTTTGTGTTATCTAGTTCTGAGAACTGACTTACATATCCAATTGTGCAGTCGGGGTCCATCTCCAATTTGCCATCGAAGAGATATCTTTCTGGGTCCATCAGTATATCTATTAATGTACTTTTCCCACTGCCACTTGTTCCGATAAAAGCGCAATGTTGTGCTTCTTCTAACGTAAATGAAATGTTGTTATATAGTTCTTTTTGCGGAAATGAGAAGGATAAGTTTTCAACTTTTATCATAGTATGACCTTTCTTTATAACCAAATTAGTGAATATCATTAGATGTTTTTGCAGACATAGGTTTTAAGTTTACCATAGTTAGAGTAACACCGTTTACAACCAACTTCAATCCATTTGTATCCCCTCTGATTCCGGAATTCCCCTGCGTTCCATACCTACCGGAATAGGTCCATCCTACTCCAGTGAAACAGGAATTCCAACACTCTAAATTGATTATACCACCCTCGCCTTACGGATACTTCCCGCTCGAGAGAGATCCCATAAAAGAGCTTGCATATTTACACCAATTAGTGTAATATTAGAGATCTGGCCAACTTTAAAAGTCAATATACTTTGTTTTACTATCGCGGGGTGGAGCAGCCCGGTAGCTCGTCGGGCTCATAACCCGAAGGCCGCAGGTTCAAATCCTGCCCCCGCAACCAACTTACAATTTTGTCTCAGCACATATATGAGAATGCCTTTAAACCACTGATGTGGCTTAAAGGCATTTTTGAGTTATCTTATATATTTATGGATACTGTACAAGCCCCGAGAGGAAACGAGCATGTTCGTTCCGTACCCTTGAACGGCTACGGCAAAAAATTGCGTCATTTGTGGTATGGTTCAGCGCGAAAGATCTTAAACAGCCATTTAGCGCAACGAAGGCAGCCGAACTTTTTGAAGCGGCTGCCTTCATGTCTTTACTGAGCTATAGTTCGCCGTTAGCTTAATTTGAAATGCCTCACAGGGCGGACCGAAGGACTAATTCTATGAATATGTCGTTAGGTGCATTTCAAGACTTCTTGTGCAATCTTCCAAAAAACTTGATGTCTTAATCGCAATCAATATGAAGTCTATGCTTCTTACAAGTAATACATTGAAAGAGATATCCTTGAAGACTTCCCTCTTTCTTTAAATATTTTTGAATTTCTTCTTCATTGTATCCATATCTGTTAAAATCTTCAGTTAACTCATGGGCAATCCCTTCAATTTCCTTCCATCCCACATATCCGATGAACGCACAAAAATCATCACAATGATTTAACCACTTTTCCTGTTGCCAACCTGAATATCCTGGAGTCCTGTGAACTAATTCGTCCAATTTCTCTTTAGTTGGAATCTCTTCACATGATGCAGAATCTTGAAATTCTGCATCAAACTTAATTGCAGCTTGTCCATTCTCAATACACCAGGGGCAAATATCCTCGACCTCATCGATAGAGAAAAATGGTCCAACGTAAACATGGTCAGTTTTTTCTTCGCAAACAGGACAAATTGCATTACTCTCTATGATCATTCCAGTTTCAATAGGTTTCGGATGATATTTAAAAGTTGGTAGTAATTTCATTCAATCAGTCCTTTGTAATATATTAGCTCTTCTTGAATTTCACCTTACGTCTTTTTCGACCAATTGATTCCGCTATCCTGCCATTTAGTTCAACGCGGCCAAGGAGCAACTGCCGTGCCGATCTGCCACCAGATTATTGCGCTATCGTCCCCAGATAGCTTAATTGCGGTTTTGTTTTTATTAATTCAATCAATCGTATATAGCATCTTCAAGTATCTTGCTTTGCCTTACCTGACGTGACATATGTAAGTTAATGCTGATCAATGTACGCACCATAATAACCAACAACACTATAATTACAATAGAAAAAAAAAGTCCAAACGCTAGACCTCCTATTGTTTCGTCTGCCCGATTGCCGTCGTGCTAACGTATCCCGTTAATGTTTAGCTGGAATCATAGTCACCTCAATGAGGTACCACACTGTTAATAACATCGACTAACTCAAAACGCTCACATACCAACATCATATCCTGAGAAAATGTAAGTCCTAACTTACTTAACTCCTCAATAAAGAATTTTTCGTGAGTTTCTTTCCAGTATTGATATGTTTTATCTCCTTCACCTTCGGCAACAGCGAATTCTTCTGGAACCTCATTCATTGGTATTACTCTAACATCTACCGTTTTAATTATCGCTACGGGTTCATCGTTACTATTTAAAATAATGCTATAATCTTCAGTCGACGGAAGTGGCTCATTTTCAATTTCATAAAAAATGAGTCCAGAACAAGTGGCTGATTTAACACCATCAATTACTAATTGAGCCAAGTGGTCTGGATTAGCCCCGAATTTCCACGCACTGACTGATTTTGGTTTCTCATGACCTTGGGATATCCAATATTTATCCCAATATCTTTTTGATGCTACGTTCATTTTGCTCCTCCTAACCATTACCATCCCTTACCATATTCTTACTCTACTCCATTAGTATTATGGGAGCATCAGCCGCGGCGGTCTGTACATGGGTTATTGCGCTATCGTTCCCAGGTAGTTCAGAGAATCAGAATAATAACTACTCATATACAATCGTTGAGTTATCAAAGAAGTGATTGAGAATACCGCATCTTGTTCTCGTTTACATATAATAATTTTACTTGGTCCTCCTACCTCATACGAAATAGCGTGCTCCTTTTCAAGCCACAATTTATAATCTTCCTCATCTGGGCATGTAAAATAAAGCAATATTACTACGAACAACAGAATACTTGTTATAGTCTTTAGGTAGCGTTTCACCTGATCCTCCTCAAATAAACGGATTGATACTTCATACTGGTTACGTAATTTGGTACCATTTTTAATCTTCCTAATGTAAACATACCACCAAAATATGAAAGCTAGTATTCGGTTATTCTGCTGCCCGTTCAACGACACCAAGGAGAAGCTTCCGTGGGTATTGACCCAATGCTTATTAGGCTCGTTCTTTAGATGAAATTATTTGGATATTTTGGACTCTTACTACACCAGGCCTCCAGATATCACCCATTATTCTAATAGGGATAACCGTTTTAGGAAATACTCATTATGGATAATCTGGGAGGTGAACTTGTAAATGAGCACGAAAACCAAGCCCGATAAAAACAATCCTAAGAGTAGCCCGTCGCGATCCAACGACCCGAACGATCAAGGAAAGAAGAGCTAGAAATCGAAGTAAAGCTGACATGTCCAATCTGGAGTTGTCAAAAGAACGGGAAGCGTTAGACCCTATTGGGGTAATGTAATGAAAAACAAGGCGGCCCCATGAAAGGGGACCGCCCGTTTATCAAGTCTAGAATTATTTAAAAATGGTATACACTTTACGGACTTCCAACTGGATTGCCAATCTTGTACATGATAGGTCGATGATTGGATTCTACAACATCTGTACCAGCTTTGATCGGATAATAGAGGTCGTACGGATTTTTAAACAATTTATCGTTCTGGTTCCAAACAGGGACATCTGTTACTTGATCCGTTAAAGTAGCAATGAGCACATTGGCTGTATTGGTAATTTTAAATAAGTTGCCCTTCTTTGCTGGATCAATATTTGTACCTGTTGGCCGTGTATAACCTGTTTTAGCGGGAGTAATGACACCATCGTAAGGCGCGGTGCCGCTTCCACTATGTCCGAAGACCCTAATATGGTCGGAGTTCTTGATATCCATGTACGTGGTGTTATCTTCGGTCTTGCTCCCATAGATCGATACATACTTGCTGTTATCGATTTCAACGGCGGCAGCGCTCTTAATGTACTCCCAGTTCGTCGCATAAATAGACAGTGGGATGTCTGCCGTTTTACTCTCGATGGCAAGCAGTCTCATCGCAGGGTCTAAGTCTGTATCAAATAGCTGGGCATACATATTATAAATTTTGCCACCGCCATTGCCGGTAATATACAAGAGTGGATGTTTAAAAGTCGCAGGCTTCATGTTGTTGGTACCCGTCGATCCAGAGCCAATGAAGCCGTAGGTACGGTAAGGCTCGATCTGTACACCCCGCATTCTGGAGGTGCCGCCACCTTGCCACTTAATGGCGTAGAGCGGTTGGATATCTGGAGTGTAGGTATCGGGAAGCTCACGGGTTGGCATGACGGTCAGATCGCTGATTACGTTATCCGCATCCGGATCGGTCGCCGTCCGTACCATCGGTACCGGACCGACGCCGTTATTCCATTTTCCTGTAGTAGCGGTTGAGATATCGTAAAGATCCGCCATAATGACGGAGTAAGCCGGGCTTACACCGAAGAGCTTGGTGTTCTTTTGGAGATTCAACGGTTTACTTATCTTGTAATAGCCCTTGGGCAAAAATACGTACTCGTTGGCATTAATCGCGTTCTGAAGCGCGGTTGTATCGTCCGTTACTCCATCGCCTACGGCGCCGACAGTCTTTACATTGACAGCCCCCGTGGTCTGGAAGTTTGGAAAATCACCTGCGGCCCAGCCATGTTTGGAATGTAAATCCGTAGGAGGCGCGGTACTTGCGGCTCCACCTGGATTATAAGTGTTCGACCCTGTTTGTGCTTTATTAATGTAAGGGGCGGTTTGGAAAGTTATAGTATTAGTTCCAGTATTCCAAGTTTGATTAGTGCTCGTGGCATACTCGCTGAAACGGTACCAGTTATTTGCGCTAGCCGTCAGGTCAGTGCCTGCGGTCGTTTTCAACACTTTGCCCACGTTTTTGAAGTAGACGTTATTCATATACAAGCCTTCTACAAGATTTGGTTTCAGGGTTGGCATGGCAAAGGAGCTTATGCCTCCGTTAGCAAATTCACTGTCAATAAGCGTTGTATTATCATCAGATCCTGCAATGGCGTAGAATGTATCCGTACCCGTTACATACGGGTCTGTATATTCGATTGAAGAATCGATGAGATTAATCGTGCCGAACATAGGTTGAGGTTTTTTCGTTCTGACGATAGCAGGGCCCTTATAGCCGGCGGTGATCTTCATGCCGGTCACCACCGCTGTTCCTCCGGCGCCGGCCAACCAGGCTGCGTCCGTTTGGCCGGACAGCGTAATATTGTGCATGGACTGAGTCAAGACGGTCGTCGTTCTACTGTCGATGCCGTACTTTCCGCCGGTAATGGTCAGATTGGTCCAGCTTCCGCCATTGCCCGACCCGCCCACGATCCCGGCCAAGCTGGCGCGAGCATTGATCGTTACATCCTGCAGCACCCCGCCTTGCGCCGAAGCCATGACAATTCCGATCGCCCGTGGATTGTTGTAACCGGTATCGATGTCTATATTGTCAATCATAAGATTTCCTTCGATATCCGAACCATGTTTGTCTCCGTACTTGATCGTGACTATTTCACCGCTTTTTTCGATATCCGGTTGATAGTAATGGATGACGGCTTTAGCGGTAGTAGCCTGGGAAGGATCAGTAGTGGCGTTGAAGCCCGGATAATTGTTTTTCAGCTTAATCAGGGCTCTAGCTCCGGTTTTCGGACCTAATAACACGGTAGGCATTTCATTTTTATTAGCCACTATGCTGACAGTATTTCCTGTTCGCAGGGAAATGCCGGACCGAATGAGAATGGTGTCGGATACCAAGTAGGTTCCTGCTGGGAAAAAGACCGCCATCTGTCTCTTCTTTCCGAATTCGATGGCATCCTGGATTTCTTGTGTTGCATCCGCTATTCCGTCGTTTGGCGCATTAAAGGGTGCTGCCGTTACGTCGATAATCCCCATATTCGCATACGCGCTATTTGTACCAGGTGCTGTGTAAACGGCGGGGTCCTTATACAGATCCATGCCATCGCCGACCGGTTCATTGGGATCTGCGCCTGTTGCAGGATAAGGACCCCAAACAATCGGAATGATCTCCTTACCGGTTGTCACATCAATGCCAGTGCCTTGTGTGGCAATATCGTTGAGATAATTGCTTTTGTTCAAGGTGTGCCCGGGAACCATATCAATGTTCAGCGGAGTCGTACGTCCAGGGAGCGCAATCTTGGCGCTGACCATAGAGGCGTTCATGGTGAGTAGCATACCCAATATCAATGTGGCGGAAATGACTTTTTTCGATACCTTGGATAACATCAAATTCACTCCTTTTTCATGTACTTGTTAATTCCGGCATGATCAGCATAGAGCCGAATCACCCGCTCGCTGCTCTACAAGGCTGTCGGATGCAGCGTTGATACGCTGCTTTCGTTGATTCACCTCCTAATTCAAAGCTGACTACAATTTGTCACAACTAGAATTATAAGGCTATGTAAGCGGATTCAACATAGACAATATCACACGTATTTGACTTATTTCGTAACTATTGGAGGTCGCTTTTACTAGAGTGGAAGTTGTCTTGGTTACTACAGTTATTAGACGATCTTATAAATGCAAACAACGTCACCATGCATCGTGGTGACGTTGTTATAATTCTACTATTACACTTCTATCCCTGATTGCCCTCGACGGCGATCAGCAGCACCGCGGCGGCGAGGCCCAAGCGGCGATCAAGTTTTTCATTGTGGTCAGCGGAAAAATCGAGGTTTAGTTTTTGGACGAACGGGTTGAAATTCTGTTTGTACTCAGCGACTTTGGTCCCGTTTATTTCCACGTTGTAATGCTGAGGAATTAAATTCGTCAGGAATCTTCGCAAAAGAGCAAGCAGTACGTTATCTTCCTTAATCAATCCGATTTCCGACTCACTTGGGTTCAAAATCGCCCATTCGTCCTTGAAGATCGACTTCATCCCTTTGCGCTGTAAAGAACCTATCTTGGTCCCGGTTTCGACATCAATGACGTCGAAAATGGAGGAAAAATCAATGACGCTTCGCGCTTGAATGGTAATCAAACAATCTTGCATTGTTTCATCCCCGTATATTCGGATGTCTTCCTTCAACTTGAAGGCTTTCATCTTCGAAAACAGAATTTTCTCTTCATTCTCGTCGAAAATATCGATTTTAGCCCCAACTAGAGAAAGGATCTGTTTTCTAACCACAAATTTATGATTATTGAATTTCGAATTCAAGTCTTCACCCCCTACATTCTAGACTCAACTGAGTCATTAATCATTAAATTCGGCAAAGTAGAGAAGATTCCTTTTTGCATCCGAATTCAGGTCATTTCGGGATTTCGGCTCGTGTATTGAGCTCCTCCCCTTATAACGTCTTGAATAACTCCAAGTTTGCAAAAGTGTTTTCCGTGTGTACTTTATCACCGTAAATTCCACTTATTCCGTTATACCCTGCCTTTGTCCAGAACCTGATTGCCGGCCAGTTTTTAACTGCAACATTAGCCCTTACTTCCTTATACCCTAGGTTTTTTACTTCGGTACACAATTGATTTTCAGCTTCTTTTCCAAATCCTTTGCCCTGTCGTTCATTACAAATATAGAGAAATGCGATATAGGCTGAATCAATTTGGGGGTATCCATGATATACACTTAAAATCCCTATTAATTCATTACTGTCCATGTGCCTTACAGTAAACAAACGATAATTCTCTTTAACTCCCTTTGGAGGCAAATCACCGGAGCTATACCAATGTTCGATTTGACTGGCATTGTATTCATTGCCGTCCCATTTACTGATATATTGACTACCTGTATAAAAGTGCTGTACCTCATTTATTTCGTTTTCTAATAATCTTCGGAACGCGAGATTCCTAGATTTCCAACTGTCCGGAAGAACGGATATCAATCAAAACCAACCCTTCAACGAGAATAGGGAGCAGCTCCTGCGGTCTGTTACCTTAGATTTTTTTATAAACAAATTCTCTATAAGCCACAAAACCTTGCTTATTGTAAAAGTTTTTTGCATGTTCATTTTCGACCCAATAATCTAGTTGTACATCATCTAATCCTTCACTCTTTGCTAATTCATAAATATAATTCATTAGGTGTGAACCATATCCTCTACTTTTTCGTTCCTCTATAATGCTTATTTGGTGTACGAACAGAGTTCTACGCTGTTTTGTGAAAACATTCTCTGAGTAAGTTTTCATTTCAATCCATGCATAACCCAGCGGAAAACCGTCATCCTCAATGAGGAGAAAAACAAACTTTTCATTTGTTACTGCTTTCTTAAAGAATTCTCGCATAGCTTCGAAATCGTATTGTTTAAAATAATCAGGGTATAAAGATACGTGCAATTCGTGAGCAGGTTGATTCAAGGTTGCAATTAATTCAAAATTCATAGTGGGGACAATAACCATGGTTAACCTCCATGTGGTTAGCGGGATAACAATGCTTTATAAAGTTTTATGACGCTCAAATGCATACCCTCATGATATAAACTGAAGCTGAGGAATTGCTCCGGCGTTTCCAGGGTCATCCCAGAAGACGTAGTATAAGGCGGAACAATCTTCTCCTGCAAGCGATGTCCCAAAACCTTACGTATCCGCTCTTGTTGTTCTACTAGCAGAATTTCTAGCTCTCGCAAGGTCGGTACGGGTATGTTATCTGGTTTTTTTGTAGGTGAAGTACCGTATTCAAACTGTTCACTAAACCCATTGGGCAAGTGCTGCGGAAGTCCTATGTATTGGAAGGAAAACCGTTCCAGGACAACATAAATGTGCCCCAAATTCCAGCGTATCGTATTTCGGAATCCTTCGGGGATCCGGTCTGCGATTTCCTCTGTGACTCCCTCCATCGTTTTTAAGGTTTGGCCTCTTACAAATGCCATCTGTTTAAATAAAAAATGTTCCATCGTCCTCACTCCCCATTTGTTCACGTTAGCGATAATTTACCACATTTTGCCTCGTTGGGCTATGGACAACCTGAATTATTGTTAGCACTTAAGCATATACATAGTTAAGCGTCGTTGGAAAAGGAGGCCTCTTTTTGAACTCATTTAAGAAAAAAGAGCAAACCACTGAGGAAGAAACCGTGATATGGCAATGTAACAGCAACAGCTGCAATGGGTGGATTCGTATGAACTTCGCATTTGATGATGAGCCGAAATGCCCATTATGTGGAACAGAGACAACAAAAGGCTTGAAGATGCTTCCCGTACTTGTAAATCACGCAACATCATAAAATAGCCATCAATAAATGGACCCGGAGCCCGGGTCCCATTTATTTTATCTTTTTTCGTAAACGTAAATGTAGCTATCTAAGTCAGTTGTGACCAATGAGTTCGTAAGACTAACCAGTGGACGGTTTTAGTTCTATTAATTTACTGGAATTTTACTAATGTCTACTTTTTCGAGCCAGGAAAAAAATTCGGCATATTCGTGAGGAATTTTCGCCTTATCCCGTGACACAGACTTTTGAATATACTCCCAATGGTATTTGTCACCTTTACTGAATTTCCACTTCTGCGCAAATTTTATTTTTATATTGTCCAGTGTCTGCTTGTTCATCGTGAAGCCATGCCGATTGGGATCGACTCCTGCTAAATACAATCCTACCATGGTTTTAGAGCACTTTTCACAATGGCTGCAGTTCTTTCCCCCGCTGCTCTCCCAGCACACCCTGATTTGTAAAGAGGGATCTACAGATCGAATGTATTCCGATATAACGTTGAGCTTATCTTGTCTAGTTAATTCATATCCGTCATGTACTACCGACGTCTCGCCCCATTTCACGTTAGCGTCGATTAATGGATGGGAGCCCCAGGAATAATCCGGAAGTTTATTCGAATAAGTTGAAGGGATGTAGAGTGTCTTTATGCCCTCCGTATATGAAATGGGAGCACATAATCCTAATAAGGCATAGCCGTGCTGAATATTCCCCCACCAATTAATTGAAAATTTATTAATTAGCTTTTTATAATTAAGCATTGATCTAAAATTGGATTGTAAAAAGAGATTGGATACCTTGTTTTGTTTACCGAAATTCAGATTATTTTGTTCAACCAATTTCCATGATTTTATATTCGTATGTGCTATATCTGACCCCCAAACCGTAATTAAACCCGGCCCTTCTTGTCTCTTTCGAATGTACGTTGTTAATGAATCTACTCCGCCGCTGAATAAAGCTGCACTCTTTTGTTTATTATATCCACGGTTTTCAACTATGGACTTGGCATATATCTTCCCCCTGAATTTGAGTTTAGGATATAACGCCTGGAACGAATTCCTTACGATTTCAGCAGAACGCAGAAAATGGCTGTCGATCTCTTCCACATGAATATCGGCGTCTGATGCCCAGGCAATAGGAAGGATATTGGAGAGCAACGGAATGGCCAATAAACTCTTAGGTACCCCTTTAATTTTCCTATTATATTTAACCCACAGCACTTTTTCTATAAAAAAAGATTCCAGCTTCTTGGAACAGCTGAAAGAACATTTTAAAGTGTTACCACCGACAATTTTAGGTTGCTTCACAATTATTATGTCTCTATCCAAGATCCTTCCTCCTATTCGGATTAAGGTCGATATTCCCTGCTGCGCGGAATGATATGCTGCCTGCAGCCCTTTTGGCAAAGCAGCTCGACAATATGGGATTCGAGAAAACTCGAACCGCCAGTAACTGTGCTCATCAATTTTTTACTGGTACGGCTTCACCTTACTGTTCCAAGGGTCGTATGGCACCAGCTTTTTCAGCTCCATGATCGGCCTGACGAATAATTTCCCTCTTCTATTCAGCATGCTGGCTGAATAGGAGAAGGTACTGTATGAAATGGCGAGTATATCGCAATTCGATAAAATATAATAATCTGGATAAAAGCTTGCTTTAGGTAAACTCATGTTCAAATCGCTGGAGGTTACCGGCTTGAATTCGCGGAAATCCGGCAATACAAGCTCAGGCTCGTCACTAGCAATAAATAAAACAGGGTTATCCAGCTTCCCCCATATGCTGCGCAGCCAAGCGATATACCACTCGTTGGGAACGACAGGGAAAAATTTCTGATATCTCTTCCGGTGCTGGTTCGCTAAGAAGTCTCCCCTTCTCAAATGCAGTCCAACGATGGTATTGCCCCTCGATTTGAGGAGTCCTAAACCCTTCTCTACAACGGAGCGCACCTCGGGCACCGGCTGAAACAGTGATCGGAAATACGACTTATATGATGCATATACTTGGGGATGAAACAGGAAATAACCCTTCAAATCTACGTTCTTATAATGCGGCTTGCGGGCTGTTAACAGATGCGGAACCTTGCGAAGCTTTTTATCCATAATATGCTTATACTTTGCTTGGATTGGCGGATCCTTGTGTCCGAATAAATATTGTCCTATCCATTCCGGAGTTTCTACTCTCAGGTTATATTTATGAGCATAGACTTTAACAAACGCATACTGGAACACCTGGTTTCCGAATCTCCCAATTTTCCCTAGACAGCGTATGGAAACTGCCGGCTTATCGGTTGCCTTCGATTTCTTCATATGCGTCCCTCCAGAAGCTTCCTCATAGCCTCCTTATTCCCGTTCGCTTCACGATACTTTAAGCCAAGCACCTTGTTCTTCTCCCAATGAGGATTCCCTTTGCCTTTCACTGGCGGGTGCCATAGATGGTACAGCTTCCGATTCAGCCTCTTGTGGGGACCGCATAGGGTACTGACCGCGTTCTGAAAGGCATTATCCTCCCAGCCATATCCGACGAATCTTTCGTCAAACCCCCCGACTTTAAAGTAAGTCTTACGGTGTATGACATTGATTTTACCAGCGAAATCTTTTTCGCGTTTCTCTACCTTATAATTCTTAATCTCAACCTTTGGAGGCCACGACGGCTTGCTCTTCAAAATCTCCTTTGTATTGCTCTCGGACAAGTTAATTATTTTTTCATGGTGAAACGGAATCACCCAAGCATACTGGTTGAGTAGCTTGGCTGCATCGATCAATATGGCTGGATTATAAAAAATATCACCGTCTGCAATAACGAAAATATCTCTAGTCGCCTTCTTTGCAGCTAAATTCATCCCTTGCGACCTACTAAACGCCTTCTCGGTAGATACTCCAATGCACAGCTCGATCTCGGGCATCATCGTCTGATAGTATTTTTTCACCCACTTCAGAGCAGCATCCCTTGGCCCATAATCAGGCATATAAGGCAACAGAACAGACATTTTTTCGAACATAGTCTCCCTCCTCGGGATCTTTTCCTCATAGTATTCATACCTTTCACTGCATGAAATAGGTGAGCAGCATATTTTATAAAAGTTAATCATTTGACCATTCCTTTTTGCTTTATCAGACATATAATATGGGAAACCATCTAACCTCAGGAGGGTGATTCTAGTGCCGCTTAAGCGTAAATCTCCCATGGACATGCTCAAGGCAAAACTCTCAGAGATTACAGCAGTCATCCCCCCGGGCTCCAATGTTGTTTACCTGGACTATCCCGTCCACGGCAACATCGGTGATTTGCTTATATTCAAGGGAACTGAACAGTTCTTCAAAGACTATAAAATAAACGTCCTCGCCAGATACAGCTACTTCAATTTTCCGGAGAAGCTATCCATCCCGTCCGACCATATCATCGTCTGCCATGGGGGAGGTAATTTCGGAGATATCTACGGTCCGCATCAGGCGCTGCGGGAGAGAGTTATTGCAGAATACCCCCGCCACCGAATCGTCATCCTTCCACAAACCGTTTACTTCCAGAACAAAGAAAATTACAGCAAGGCAAGGGGTATTTTCTCTAAGCATGAAGATCTTCACATTTTTGTCAGGGACTCGTTAAGTTTGTATCGAGTGACCGACTTTAGCCGCCATATACGCGTCATGCCCGATATGGCTCATCAGCTATGGCCTATTCGTCCGTTAAAAGCTAAGCACAAAGCAAAGACGCTCTATCTGCTGCGTAAAGACGTAGAAAAGAAAAAGGGCTTGCATCCGGCGGTGAAAGCTAACGCGATCGATTGGAAAAATTTACTCTCGAAGAATGAACTTCACGATATTCGCGGGATGATACAGAGACATAAAGATTCGAAGGGAGCTGCCAATTCCACGGAATTGGCCCAGCTTTGGTATAAAATCGCGGAGAAGCTGATTCACAAGGCGATCATTGCTTTCAGCCAGCATGATGAAATCATGACCTCCCGACTTCACGGCCATATCCTCGCCTGCCTCATGAGCAAGAAAAATGTTCTGATTGACAACTCCTACGGCAAAAATTCCTCTTATTACAAGACATGGACATACCGGATCGGTTCAGCCTCCATAAAAACGAAAAAATGAGTCTCTTACCTATTAAGTAGAGGCGTTTATATAGTTCATAGGACCACCAAGCTCCCTCACAAAAAGAGACGGTCACCTCAAGCAGGTTTTGCCTGCCTGGGGCGACCGCCTCTCCTTTTTTTATGCCACTACCCTTTAATCGACCCGATCATAACCCCTTTGACGAAGTGCTTCTGTACAAATGGGTACATGACCAGAAGCGGCACGCTTGCAAAAATAATCAAGGAATACTTCAACAGTTCATTCAAATAGAGACGCTGGTTCTGATCCGCTATATTGGAGGTCAGGTCATCTGCCGTATTCAATAGGAGAATTTCACGCAGAAAAGTTTGGAGCGGGTACATGTTTTTGTCCGACAAATAAAGTAACGCTTCAAAAAAGCTATTCCAGTGCTCCACAGCGTAGAACAACGTCGTTACTGCAATAATCGAGCCCGAAAGCGGCAGGACAATGCTCCATAAGAAGCGAAGGTTGCTGCAGCCGTCCATCTTGGCCGATTCCAGCAATTCATCGGGAATTGAAGAACGGAAGAAGGACATCATGACGATCACATGAAATACATTCATCGCATTCGGAATGAGAAGCGCCCACCGGGTGTTCAGCAATCCGAGGTTTTTCACAAGAAGATAGGTGGGTATCATCCCGCCGGAGAAGATCATCGTAAAGGTAAACAGCAGCAGGATGAATTTTCTTCCGTCCAAATCCTTGCGGGATAAGGGGTAGGCCGCTGCAATAGTAATGATGACGTTAATCGCCGTTCCGACCACGGTATAGAATAGACTGTTGGAGTAGCCTGTCCACACCTCCTTATGCTCAATCACAGCCCGGTAACCTGCCAGCCCCGGCTCGACGGGAAACAACCATACCTTCCCGGACATAAGCGCCGTAGGAGAGCTGAAGGAAGCGCTCACCACATAAACAAGCGGATATAATACAAGCAGTAATATGATACCGGCCAAGCAACAGATGAATGCCGTGAACAGCCTGTCGCCCCCGGATTCTTTCATCAGTGCGGTTTCTCTCACGCCGCCGCCTCCTTACCACAAGCTGGTATCATTGACTTTTTTGGCGATACGATTGACAGTAATAATGAGGATGAATCCGATAATCGATTTGAACAGCCCGATGGCAGCCGCATAGGAAAAGTTCGGCATCCCGGAAATGATTCCTACTTTATAAACATACGTATCAATAACCTCCGAGGCTTGTACGGTCAACGGATTTTGAAGCAGCAGCACCTTCTGGAAGCCGACATTCATGATTCTTCCGACATCGAGAATCAGCAGAATGACAATAGTAGGGAGAATGCCGGGCAGATCAATGTGCCAGATTCGCCTTACCTTGCTGGCACCATCGATCGTTGCGGCCTCATGAAGCTGAGGATCGATGCCCGCGAGGGCTGCCAAATAAATAATGGAGCCCCAGCCTGCTTGCTGCCACACGCCTGAGAGCACATAGATGGACTTAAAATAGTCCGGGGTACCGAGGAAATTGACCGGCTGTCCGCCCAACGCGGTGATGATGTCATTGACCAGCCCCTCCCGGGAGAGCAGCTGTACGATGATGCCTACAATGACAACCACGGAAATAAAGTGCGGTGCATAGGTAGTCATCTGCAGCACATTTCGAAACCGCCGGCCGGGCAAATAGTTGATGCATAACGCAAGCAGAATGGGGGCCGGAAAGCCTACCAGCAGGTTGAACAAGCTCAGCTGCAGCGTATTTTTCAACACCAGCCAGAAGTCATAGGAATGGAAAAAACGCTCGAAATGAACCAAACCCACCCACTTGCTGCCAAGCACGCCTTTCACAACACTATAATTTTTAAAGGCAATGATAAGTCCGTACATAGGAACATAGTGGAAAATAATGACATATAGGAACGGAACCAGCAGCAGCAGATATAGCTGCCAGTTGTCCCGGATCCTCTTCATGGCGCCGCTGCCCGGTTTTTCCAGCGTACGGAGTATAGCAGGAGATTTCACTTCCGCGTTGTTCGGCATACCCTGTACTCTCCTTTTTCCTAATGAAAAGGCCCGGTGATCGCCCCTTACTTACGAAGCATCCTCCGGGCATCCTCTTACTTTTTCAATTTGGCGTAGTTCGCTTGAATAATTTGGGTGTAGGATTTCACTCCGGCATTTTCCAGCTCTTTGATGTATTTGTCCCAATCCTTATCGATATCAAGCGTTCCCGTCACGAATTTCAGCATGAAATCCTGTACGACGGTGGTAATGCTTTTCTGAATATCGCCGAACTTGGCCAGATCCTCATCGGAGAAATACATATGCGGCACATACCGCTCCGCCGCCGAATACGGTTTATAATAATCCTTCGTGATCTGCTGCAGCCGAACCTCCGTTTCCGCTTCCTTCGTTGCCGCAATGCCGTTACGGAAGCTTAGATCCTGGAAGCGAGGCGCCGTTTGGGACCAGCGGAAATTGTTCTTGGTACCGAACGGAACGAGCATTTGGTACGTTGCCGGACCGCCGTCAAGTCCTTTGGTGCCGGGCTCCGGTTTTTTCCAGCCTACGCCCTCCTTGCCTAAATAATCGCTCATGCCCTCCGCCAGCTTGGCATCCTCGTTAAAGAACCAATCGATCCACCGCATGGCCATTTGCGGATTTTTGGCATCCTTGGTGATGACGAAGGCGCCGTTGTCCACGCCATAACCCCGATCGAACCCATATCGTTTCCCGTCGGGACCGGCCAGGATCGGCACAGGGACATACTCCTTGTATCTTCCGCTCGGCCCGTTGTCAATCGACAGGTTCCCCCAATAAAGCGCGGTTGCCGAGCCCAGTCTCGACCCCGACGGGTCCTCAGCCAGCGCGGTCAGCGCCTTGCGGTCCTGGATGAATGCGTCGGGCTGCAAAAGCCCCTCCTGTACCAATTTTCTTAAGTATCTGAGTCCTTCCCTATAAGCCGGCTTATCCGCAGAGAACTCCACTTTGCCGTTATCGAGCATCAAATAATTCGAACGGTCGTAGAAAAGAAACGATTGCATAAAGAAGCTCTCGATTTCATTGTTTCCGTTGGTGGTTCCATTGGCGCCGGACAGCGGGATTTCGTCGGCCTTGCCGTTTCCGTTCGGATCCTGGGTTTTGAACGCCTTCAGCACGTTATAATATTCCTCCAGGGTAGTTGGCACCTGCAGGCCCAGCTTATCCAGCCAAGGCTTGTAAATCCACAGCTTCTTCGGCATGGTGGCATGGAAGGTTTCCCCTACGTTCGGAATGGAGTAAATTTTCCCGTCCGGCGCGTATAAATAGTGGCTTAAATACGGTGCTTTTTCGATCATACGTTTCACATTCGGCGCGTATTGATGGATCAATTCATTCAAGGGCAAGAACAAGCCTTGACTTCCGTAACCGACCAGCTGGCTGTCCGAAATTCCGGAGGACATGAAGATATCAGGGAGATCGCCTCCCGCCAGCTTCACCTGAAGCTTTTCCTTCATGGCGGAGCCCGGCACGACCTCCCATTCCACTTTTACATTCGTCTTGTCCTCATACCATTTGGTGAATTCGTTGGTTTCATAATTCTCCACATTTACGTCTTGTTTCGTGAAGACCTTAAGGGTTGTTTTTTCATTCACAATGGGATACGTTCCCACGGGGGTCATCTTGATGTCACCTTTGCTATTCCCGGAGGCTCCTGTCGTGTTACCGTCACCTCCGCACGCCGCAAGCAAAGCGGTCATGCCCAGCATAATACCGGATAACGCGATTACTGGCTTTTTCATAAATGCCCCCCTACTCATTTCTAGTTATTGTTCCCCTTGTTACTTTATTATCCACTATTTCCTTGCTTAGGGACAAGAAGGCAATATATTAAAAACCATAGTAATCGTTCTACGAATCATTCCGGTCGCACGAACAAACCCAGTTGCTTGCAAACCGGGCTTGTTCGATCCTATGAGCTTATTCTACATGAAGATCCACCATGCGCCTGTAGTCTTTGGGGGAGACCCCATAGTATTCTTTAAAGAGCTTGGAGAAATGTTCGCTGTTCTCATAGCCGACTTTACCGGCCACCTCGTAGATTCTAAGCTTCTGATCCAGGAGCAGCAGCTTCGCATTCTTCATCCGTACCTCAACAAGATAGTTCCAAACCGTTTGTCCCGTGCTCTGCTTAAACAATACCGCCAGATAGGACCGACTGATTGGGATTAGATCGGCAAGCTCCTCCAGATTGATTTTCTCGGCATAATGTTCATCGATGTAATGTTTGACTTGGCGTATTATCTTTACATTCTCATGCTGATAACTGTTCTTCAGCACCTCAATCAGGCTTAACATGCCCTTCTCGAGACGCATCACGGCGCCCAAGCGAAAATAGAAACGCGCCGAGTCATGGCGCAGTGTAAGCTCCGTATCACCCCAGTCACCGCTTCGCAGCTCCTCCTGCCCAGGCATCTCCAGGTTCAATTCCTTAGCCACCATCTCAATCCACTTCGCTGTCAACGCATCGAACAAATAATAATCCGTATGTACCCAATCCTCGAACATCTGGAGAGTGTCCACCACGAGAAGAGGATAATTGCTGAATTGCCTGGTCTCCAGAAGATCCTTCCAGCGGTTCATGAGCCCTTGGGAAGGGTGCATCTTCTCAACCAAAATTTGAAAGGCCCGGTCAAGACGATTCTGCTGGATCGTCATGGCTACGCCAGCCAGCGACTCCTGCAGCATCTCCCGGTCGATAGGCTTGAGTATATAATCCTTCACGCCGAGCTGAAGCGCTTGTTTGGCATAGTGAAAATCATCATAGCTTGACACGATGATACAAAGCATCCAGGGGTACTTTTCTTTGATGCAGCGGATTAGCTCGAGCCCGTCCATCACGGGCATCCGAATGTCGGTAATGCAAATGTCCGCGAAATGAGAGGCTAACCAATCCAGCGCTTGTGTGCCGCTTGCGGCCTCTCCGCTGATCAGGTAGGCAGCTTCCTCACATTGCTCGATCTTGGCTGCGATCCCTTCCCTAATGTGCTGCTCGTCATCCACGATAAGTATCCTTTTCATTGCACCCCTCCGTTCTAAATCATGTATTCAGTGGAAACGTGAGAGAAACGACGGCTCCGCCCTCTTCCCGATTGAAAATGTCAATTCCGGCAGCAGTCTCATGATACCTCGTAATCAACCGATACTGGATATTCAGCAAACCGATCCTTTTGAACTCGGAATACTGCAGATTCGAGCTGCGCAATTGCCCCTGAAGCTCTGTCAGCTTCTCCGGCTCAAAGCCCTTTCCGTTATCGGCGAACGTTACCATTACCTGTTCCTTCCTGCTATCCAACCTAATCCGAATGGTTAAGTGAATCGGCGTTCCTGTCTTCTCGAAGCCATGCTTCACGGCATTTTCCGCAATCGGCTGGAGAATGACCTTCAGGCATTTGACATCCAGGCACGCTTCATCTACCTCCAGGTCATAGGTGAATAGCTCTCCGAAGCGAATTTGAATGATTCCCAAATACCGTCTCAAGTGCTGAAGCTCATCCCGAAGGGTGACCTCCGTTACTTTATAGCTGGCCGTATAGCGAAACATATGTGCCAAAGAAACGGTAATTTGCTCGATTTCCTTATGCTTGATTTTGGAGGCCATGGAGTTAATGATTTCAAGAGTATTATACAGAAAATGAGCGTCGATTTGGGATTGCAGCGAGAACAGCACCGATTGCTGCTCCACCAGCTTCGATTCTGCGAGCCGTTTAATATGCAGCTGCAAATCCTCCAGCATGAGGTTATACGACTGCGCTACACTCGAAATTTCATCCTGCCCTTCTACGGCAACGGGAACATCCATCTGGCCTTGGCCCGTTTGCTTCATGCGCTGTCGGATAGTAGTCAATCTCCGGGTAACGGAGGAAGAAACAAGAACGATCAGGAACGCCGACAGCACGAGACAAATGCCCGTTGTTATCAGCATGGCATTTCGTATCTTATAGATGCTGCCTACAATCTCACGATATGGAAGGATAATGACCGATTTCCAATTCGTACCGGCAATGGCCTCAAAGATCACGATTTCCTTGGGGTTGTCCAGCACGAAGGCCCCTTTGTCGGAGTCGGTCATCCGATCCATCATGGTGCTGTCCAGCTGCGTCTGAAACCGGTCGGTTTGCGGATGGGCGATGATTTTACCTTTAGCGTCAACGATCAGGCCGACACCATTCTCCCCCAGGTTGATTTCATTGAGAATGCTCTGGAGAAGCGTAGGCAAAATATCCATCTTCACATAGGTTGAGCCGTTATAACCGAAACGCTTAATAATCGAAATTACAGGAAAAGAGAGCGGTTTCAGGTCCGTATCCACATAGGTCTTGCTTTGCTCGACGATAAAGGTCATATTCCCGACCGGCGGAACCTGGTCAATCCAGCTCTCCGCACGAAGCGAATAGCCATAACGAATTCCGTATTTAGGGGAGTAGGGAACTTCATTTCCGTTCTTATTATAAAAAAAGATGGAAACGAGCTCGGGATGCGAGCTGGCGAAAGGGCGAATGTATTCCCTCTGAATAACAGAGTACGGTACGATCGATGCCGCCGCCTTCTCACCGCTTAAGCTTGTCCAAGCCTGCAGCTCTTGGCTCGTTCCAAGCGTTATCATAAAATGGTCGTAGTCCTGCAGATACCGGACCAGGTTCAGATTCGCCTGCTTGAGCACAAGACGGCTGAATTGAATGTCATCGTGTTCAATCGCATTCGTAACCTGTTCGTTGACCAAATAAGCAATCACCAGCAAATTGCTTAGTACGATAGCCACAAAAATCGAAACCAGCTTCCATTTGAGCGAGGATTTCCACTTGGCTACCAGTTTTTTGACCGGCACGAGACACCGCCTCTCCGTTGTCACTTGACTAATAAATAACACCTTATTATTTTACTAGAATCATCCATAAGATCAAACGAAAAAATAAAAGGACAAATGGGGCAGCCGCTGATTCGGCTGCCCCATCTGAAACTGCTTCCTATTGACCGTTCTGCTTTTTGAACTCCACGAGCTTCGTCAACTGCTCATCCGCCTCTCGGAGTGCCGTATTGATATCCTTTTCTTTCTTCAGCACCAGGTCATACGCGTCTAGTACAATTTTGTTGGTGTCGCTGCCCTGATATTTGGAGATGCTCGGTACCGAAGGCTTCAGCTTCACCATACTGGTGAGGTTTAGCGACTTTCCGGCAAATTCCGGGATTCCTTTCCCGTATTCCTGTTTCACAACCTCACTGCTGAGAATGGACATTTTGGCGTTCCTCGCAAGCTCCAGCTGGACCTCATCGGACAATATGGTTTCAATGACTTGGAAGGCGGCATCCTTCACCTTGCTTTGCTCGGTAATGGACATATTCGGCGTATCCACATTCGTGCTGTAGCCCATATTTTTCTTATGCTGCGGGTAGGTGACCACATCCCAGCTCATTTCCTTGGCTTGACGCAAGGCCAACAGGGTAGAGCTGAAGCCTGCAATCATGGCGAGCTCCCCTTTCAGGAACGCTTCCTGATTCGGAGCAAAATTCATCGTGTCGTAGGGAGCATCCGCATTCCCCGGATAGTTATAGATCCGGTTCCACAGCTCAAAGGCTTCCTTCCAAGGCTCCGTGGTCAAGGTGGATTTGTGATTATTGTTTTTGTCCAGCTGGTAGAGCACGATCTGGTTGATCATCCGATTGACGTTATCCGGGTAAAATCCGCGGTACTGAACCCCATCGTAGACCCGCGTCATTTGCCTGCCGAGATCTCCCGCTTCCTCCCAGGTCATTCCGTCTTTAGGATAAGGAACGCCGAATTTATCGAAGAGCGCTTTGTTATAAAACAAGGCGAACGTGTTATTAAATATAGGCAATCCTCCGAGGTAGTCCGTATCTGCATTAACTTTAATGTAGCTAAGCGTTTCCGGTATGATCCGGTTCAGGTCTAGGTTATGCTTCTTGATCAGCGGATCCATGTTGGACAGCAGCCGCAGCTCCTTCAGCTGCTTCAGGGTGCCTCCATATCCTACGATAATATCGGGAATGCTGCCGGCGGCTACCAGCTCCGTAATGCCAAAGCCTTTCTCCGAAGTATTGATGTACTCAGCCGTAATATGGGGATATTTTTTCGCCAGTGGATCCTGTACGTACTTCTTGAACTCGACATCGGTGAAAATGCCTCTGCTGGTTGCAAACTTTACGGTTACCGGCTCCGTGCTGATTTTAACCGCTTCCTTGTTGTCCTGGGTTGCCTGCGGGGCGCCCGCGTCTCCACCGGTACATCCGGCGAGCAGAAACGCAGTGCATAGACTAACGATTCCAATTTTTCTCCAGTTCATAGGACCACCAAGCTCCCTCACCCATTATTTTTTCTGACTGAGCTTATCTTGGATTAATTTGTTCATCTCTTCGTCCGCTTCCCTCAGCGCCGTATTCAGATCCTTCTCGTCAACGATATAAGCGTTAAAGGCTTTGGCAAGAATTTTGTCTACATCCCCATCCGGCAAATAACGGAACGGCGTCATCACCGCGAATTTCAGCTTGGTCATGACACTGAGGTTTTTGCCCTCGAACTCCTTTAGTCCTTTGGCGAACTCGCCCTTCAGCTTCTCATCCTTCAACACGGTCATGCGGCCGCCGCGCATCATTTCGGTCTGAACCTCATCGGACAGCAAGGTGTCCAGAACGAGGAAAGCCGCATCCTTCACCTTGCTCTGCTCTGTGATGGACAGAATCGGGGAATCCATCCGCTGACCGATCCCGGGGGCCTTCCTGTGCTGCGGGTAGGTCACCATATCCCAGTTGACGCCTTCCGTTTTCTTTAGCGTGTTAAGCAAATTGCTGTGACTGGCAATCATGGCGAGCGTTCCTCCGGCGAAGGCGGTCTGGTTCTTCCCGGCATTGGGTACCTTGAAATCCCCTTCGGTTAGACCCGGCATTTTAAACAAGGAGCCCCAAATTTGGAACGCTTCACGCCACTGCTCGGTGTTCACAAGCGATTTATTGGCGGTAAAATCCGCGAAAGGTATCGACAGCTGCTGCTGAATCCGGCCGATGCCGTCCGGGAACACGCCCCGGTACATCGCACCGTTCTCCATACGGTTGAACTTCTTGGCGAGCTCCGCGACCTCGTCCCAGAACATCCCGTCCTTCGGATAAGGCACACCGAATTTATCGAAGATGTCCTTGTTATAAAAGAGCGCAAACGTATTCGTATACGCAGGCAGACCCGGCAGAAAATCTTGACCCCCCGCTATTTTCAGCGTTTGCAAGGCTTCATCGGAAAACCGCCCTGTATCGAACCGATACTTCTTAATTAAGGGCTCGATATTATACAGCATTTTGTATTCGGCCAGCGCGTTGCCCATCGGACCGGGATAGCTTGCATAAATATCCGGGATTTCGCCCGCCGTGATGAGATCCTGAATTTTCTGCCCGCCCGAATTGATTCGTTCTACACTAATCTGAGGGTACTTCTTCTTTACCGGCTCAGCAAGATAACGGGCAAACTCCTCGTCCGAGAACATGCCTGTGCTCGCAAAAATTTTCACGGTGACCGGGTCGTTGCCCAGCTTCGGAATCCCTTCGGAGGCGGTGCTTTCGACCGGTGCCTGGGTAGCTGCATTGCAGCCCGTCAAAGCTAAGGTAAAGCTCACTAGTAAAGCGGAAACCGTTTGCTTTTTCATATATATTCCCCCTTGAGTAATTAGCTTGCTTATGGCTCTCAGACATTTGCCTGTTGGATGAACATTCCGACGAAGCCGCCGCCGCTATGAAGCTCGATAGCAAGCGTTTGGCTACGCTCGGCCATGCGCTCTTCCAGCACAACCGCACCGTCGTTCTCCAAGTCGTCCCGAACGAGTGTCGCTTGGTAGGTTCCCTCCGCTAAGAAGGATAACGGCACCTGAACGGCTCTGGCCGGTCCTGCGCTCATGACAGCCAGGATCCACATGCCGCCGCTTCGGCGTGCAAACAAGGTTAGCTCTCCCATGCTCGATTCGGGCAGCACGATCGTCTCGTCCCATACCGGCTTGATATTCCGAATGACGGCCAGGGCAGGATTGTCCAGCACGCTCTGCGGATGTGCGGCTATCGTCAGCATAGGGCTGTGGAAGGTGGCAAGACAAGCGATTTGGTGCGCCCAGGTTGAGTCTCTGCGCCGTTCCGTGAAGATCATGGTGGTGTAATCGGCAGGACCTGCAAGGTACCGGGTGAACGGCAGAATCGTCTCATGACGGGCCCGCTTCTTTAACCCGCTTGACTCCATTCCGCGAATACCTTCATAGATCATTGCATTAGGCCATGTCCTCGTCCTGCCGGTCGGCTTATTCGATCCGTGGAAGTTCAGCACCAGCTGGCGCTCTGCCGCCATCCGAAGCAGCTCTTCATAAAGATCGATGTTTTCCTTGGCTTCATGATCGAAGAAGTCGATCTTGGCTCCGGCTACGCCCAGTCGGTGAAGGCGCGAGAAGAACGACTCTCTGCTTTCAGCGGTTCGCAGGTCCTTGCTGTGGCGCCAGAACATGACACGGATACCCAAGTCCTTGGAATACTCAACGAACTCCCTTATCTGTTCATCCGGCCATTGATAGGCAAAGCCTTCCAGGATGTGATACTTGGCACCAAGCTGGTGTCCCATGTGAGAAAATTTCTTCATCAGCTCGTAGGTGCCGATCCCTTCTCTGGGTTCATACTTGCGGTCCACATAATCCCATACGGCAAGCCCCGGCTCCACCCATGACGTCTTCACCTGCTCAGGGAACAGCTTGGGGTCCGCTGCAGGACTCAGGTTATGCACGATATCGCAATTGACTAAGCCATTCAAATCCCGGGCAAGCATCATCACCCTCCATGGAGTGGTAACCGTACCGTACACGGCAGCAGGGGAAGCCAAGCGTTTGGCCTCTTCCCGCCCGTAGCGGAGCTCGAAAGGATAGTTGATCGGGTGACGGTGGGCAAGAGCGACGGTCCATCCCCGGCGCCCGTCGTTCTCCAGGGCCATTCCGCTGTAATTGACCAGGTTGGCCTCTGTAATCGACCCGTAGCCGGCATTTCCCGGCAGCCGGAAGGTTAGAGGCGGTGCTCCCCACTGACCGGACTGGATATTCGATATCTCTTGCTCGGCATACTCCGCTTCATAATGCCCGTCGAGGTCATGATACCAGCAGACGGTACCGGCAGGCAGGATGAATTGCGAACCCTCATCCGGCACATGAGCTTCCTCCGGCTCGGCTTCGATGATATGCCGGTAGGCGAAGCCGTCATTAAACACCCGTATGTCCAGGACATAAGCAATCATGCTTAGGTCATGCGTAAGGCTCAACCGGAGACCGTTGCAGCGATGGACTGCTGCTTCGTGTGCACCGTGCCAAGGATAGGCTTCATCGACTGTATAACGTTCCATTCGATCAAAGATAACGCCGGAGGATAAGTGGTAGCCGTCCAACACCATATGAAAGGCGGACGGCTCCGTGACGATCCTGCCGTCCATGGTGACCTTGAAGGTCAGCCGTTCCGGATTCGGGCCGACGATAAAGGACAATTGCCCATCCGGGCTTGTTACTTGCACCTCCTGCATGGGAATGACCCGCCGGGAGCGCCTTGCGGGCATCTGCTCCTCCTCCGCACCCGGATCCGCCGAAGCTTTCGTTTTGGTTTCCATAGAGCTACCTCCTCCAATGTAAGAAAGCGTATTCAAATTACAGTTCCCGAGGGCACCAGACAAACAGCCTGACCTTTGGCAAGGGAAAGGGAGATCGTACCCCCGTGAATGAGCTTATTTTGCTCCAACAGCTCCACACCCTGAACGCTTACCGAATACAGATCCGCGGCATCGATCGATCGCCACGGCTCCGGCAGCTTCCAGACCCGGTTGACATAGCCTTCCCTGCTGTATGCAAGGATCTCCTTATATTTGTGTTCATTCCATAACACGGGGACGAACAGATCGTTTCCTTCTCTAATCAGGATTTCTCCCTGACGGATGATATGCTTTCCGTTCTCCTCATAGCTCGTAACGCCGTCAGTGAACGTAACGACTCCGTCCAGATCGCTCCGTCGGCCCAGCCGGTTCAAGTAATACCAGCATAAGGTTTTGCGGCAAAACTCATCCATAAATCCATCCAGATTACCCGGATCGGACTTGATAATTTTCTGTCCCAGCATGGAAACACCGAAGCGGGGGTCGCCTCCTTCGCCTCCGACGCAAAGTGCCGCCGGGACCCTCATCGGATCCAGCTGTCCGAAATGCCAGGCCAGCGGCTGCAGCCCGAGGAACGGATCAATCCGGTACTTATGATCGAATTCGGAGGTGACATCCACTCCCTTATCCCGCCAGTAGCGGAACATTTTCTTTTGGGTTTCCGCCTCCTCAAGCAGGCTGATTCCGTGGTAAGGACTTATGGTCTCGTGCTCCAGGCGGGGAATCAACTGATGAAACGCATCAATGTGTATGGTCCCCGCCTTTTGCAGAGGAAGCATCTCCAGCAGCTGATCGATCCGGATTTGCGTGAAGCCGGCATTCCATTCTCTGGTATAGGAGATCGGATGTCCCCACAAATACGTTTTCAAGCTTCCGTCTGCGTTTCTTGCCAGCAGATCCTGCTCAACATAAACGTCCCACATGGGGCTTGACGGGTTGATATCCAGCATGTTGATGTGCAGGCTCACCGTGGTGTTGTAGGCGAACGCCTCCTCCATCAGCCATTGCAAGCTCTCCAGCGCCGTTTTGTCCTGCGGTCGCTTAAGCTTCGGGTTGACGATATCCCAAGCGGGATATCCGGTATCATGTCCGTCGTACTGCCAACCGGTCAAATAAATGATTTTGGGTATTCCGCGTGTCAGATGGTCTAGCTTTCTGATGACATCGAGGCTTTGTTCAAAGGAGCTGTATACCGTACCATCGGGAGTGCAAGAGGTTATTTTCATTGTTAAAGTCTGATGGTATGGATGGATAAAGGGTCTTGCGGGCTCAGGAATGACGGTAAAGAGGATACTCGCGGTGAATATCTCTCCGTCCTGCGCAGTGACGGTTACCGTCACACTCGCCTCTCCATCGGTTCTTGTGCCGGCACGGATGAAGGCTCCCGCCCCCATCCTAGTTACCGTGCTCAATACTTCCGGGTCGCTGCATGTATAAGCTATGCGGGTGCCCAAGAAATTGGCTTCACTGCCGTCGCTCATCCTGCCACTTAACCACAGGAATACCGGCTCATCCAGACGGAGCGTGGTCTTCGGCGCCCGCAGCTGGATTGCTTGAAGGCGAGGCCGTTCTTTCATTTCATCCATTCGCATAATGCCCCCTACGATTACGATTTGACGAATCGGCTTCGTTCGATGCCTGCTAGGAGGAAAGCTGTTCGATTAAAGCCCGGCTGTAAGCAGTAATGCTCTCTCGGGCCGGTGATGAAATCATGGCCTCCTGAGGCGGTTGTTGAGCGGCTTGAATCAGCTTCCCGAGAAAATGAATCGCTTGCTGCTTCGCTTCCGCATCTTTATCCAAATGGTGGCTTGCCTGCTTCAATCGGTTTACCGTTTGCATCACAAGCGGTCCCGACACCTCGCCTGACGCGATGTAGCTCTCTACGACAGACAGCAGCGTTTCAAGCGTCGGTGTTACCTTATACCAATGGACTGCTTTCGTGACATTACCGGCTGCATCTTCGATCAAGACATGCACCGCTTGTTCGCCCAGTTTCCCTGCCAGCGGTACGCTCGCTTCCCTCTCGTAAACAGCCCCGCTCACCGTAAGAGATTGTCTTGCCACTCCGGATAACGAGTCCTCCCCCAGAAGCTTCAAGGCTAGCGTTGACGTGTCCGGGTATACAGCCCCGTCTGCCATGGGTTGCCCGTTAGCAAGCAGCCGGTAGGCGGGTGCGGTCTTGTCGATGCGGATTCCCAGCTCCTGCTCCCGCTCCGGGGTCCCTTCGCCGGTGTATCGGTAACGAAGGACATGCTCCCCTTCCTCAGTGAAACGGATTGCTTCTGCGGGCAGCGGCTGCCAGCTTGTCTGCGAGCCTAATCGAAATTCAATTTGACCTGCTCCCTCTGCAGCATTCACCGCACCCAGCTGCACGCTCACATCGGAGGAATACCAACCGTTCCCCGCATGTGTTCCTACCGCCCGGGAGGTCATAGCCATCTGAGCGTTCGGTCCTACCTCCGCCGGGGTTAACGGCTTCCTGAGTACAAGGCCGGTCCCGAGCTCGTCAGCCCCTACGTCAGCTCTGCCGCGTAGCTGACCATCCATATCATCAATTACCGGATAATCTCCCGCAGCCGTATCGATAGCCGGGCTGTCTGCAGACAGCCTATAGAGTCCGTTCACAGGCTGGAGCAAAGGATCCGCTTCCCTAATCTCCGAGGAGGATCTGGGCAGATTGCTCAGGGTTCCTCCGAAACCGATGTTGCCTTCATACCGAATATTGTCGCCCTTCACCTCGTTGTACAGCGGTCCGCCGGAGCCGACCACAAGATTGTTCGCTACAACGCTGTCCACCGGACCATAGGTATAGCTCTTGCCTACAACAATACCGGAGGAGCTGTTCACGATGGTATTATGGAACACCTGGGCCCGATAGACGCGCCAGTGCTTGGTCAATACGCTGGAATCATAATTGCTTCCGTCCGGACCTGCGTCGTAGTTGGCACCGTCGATGTGAATGGTGCTATCAATATTCTCGAAATAGTTATTGTAGATCTTATGATCATTGCCGTAAATCCGTAGTCCGCCAACGCTAGGCTTATCTACCGTGCGGAAAAAGTAGTTGCCGTAATAGCTGTTGCCGTGACCGTGTCTGGCCGTAACCTGTCCTCTATTGTTAATAAACGTATTGTAACGCACCGTGTTCTGCCCGCTCTTTACCGAAATAATTTCGGGGTCGCTGTCCAAATTTTCAAACAAGTTGTACTGGATCGTCGTATAGCCGTTCGTCATGGAGGAGCCGGACAGCCCTACGCGAATCGTCTCGCCCCCGTTCACCGTTTGATGAGCCGCATCATGGAAATAGTTATACTCAATCACATCATATTGGGACATGACCGAGCTCTGAAAAGCAATCATCTGCCCCAAATCGACCCGAGGCCCGAATTCGTTGTGATCGATCCGGTTATGATGACTGTTGTTGCCGCTGAACTGGACCCATTTGATATTGTTCCCCGCTCCAAGGGCAAACGTATTCCGGGTTACACGAATATGGTGGGAGCTGTTCATATTAACCGCAGTGGCCGTTACTGTAAATTTCATTCCTTGAATGACAATGTAAGAGGAATTGCTGATATTGAACCCTGCCCGTCCGGCCATGATGACCTGCCCTTGGTTAGCCGCGCGGATCGTGATGGGGTTCGTTGCCGTCCCGTGCTTATCCGTAATGGGGAAGCTACCGGTATGGGTGTAGGTACCGTCCGCAAGAACAATCGTGGTCCCGGCTGAAGCGGAATTGATTGCGCTTACAAGCTCTGCCGTAGTGGATACGTTCACCACGGTACTAGCGGTAACGGAGCTGGCGGCAGCGCCATCAGCGGCATAACCTGCATTCGGAAGAGCTACCATTGCCATGCACAGCAGCTGAATGACGGCAAGAAACTTTTTCCTGTTCAACCTGTGATCACTCCTTATCCCTTCTGCTTCTTCGAAAATATACAAGGTACTCGGTTATCACTATAGCATAGGAGCGGGTGTATTTATTTTCGGTCGGCCTTGGATTTTTTACGATTTCTTATTTGATCCCCAGCTGTCCCCGGAATTCGGACGGAGTAAACCCCACGATCTTCTTGAAGGTTTTGGTAAAGTGCTGATAATCGTCGTAGCCTACTTCGGCAGCTACATCTGCAATGCGAAAGTGCGGCAGGCATAGCAGCTCCTTCGCCTTCTTCATTCTCCGATTGGTGCGATATTGCACGAAGGATTCGTTGGTCTTTTGTTTGAAAAGGGAACTGAAATAAGTGGACGTCAAGCCGACCATCGCCGCTACATGATCCAGGGTAATATCCTGGGAAAGCCTGCGTTCGATGTAGGTCTTGGCTTCCTCCATCGGGTCTTTATAATTCCCGTTGCGGGCGATCAGCAGCTCATCCGCAATTTGCCGGATTTGTTTCTCGAAGCAATCCAAAGCTTCCGAAATCGTAGAGACCGGATGCTCCCCTCGGGTAAATTCCGCCGGGAAGCTTCTTGCCTGAAACCGCTTCTGAAGTAAGGATGCGCAATCGCCGAGCAGCTCCTTCACTTGAGAAAGGGTCAGACCGGCGGATCGGCAGAAGGCTCTTCCTTTCTTCAGCTGCTCCTCCAGCTCCTCCAGCTGCAGAGTCCAGACGCATCGCTCAATGGAATCCATCCATTCCAGACAGCGATTGAAGGACAGGTAACCTTGGGCTGCATGCTTCACCAGCCTGCGAAGCACCTCATGCATATCTTCGTCGGTGACCGGCTTCACCAAATAATGCTTGACCCCTGAATTCATACACTGCCGAGCGTCCTCGAACTTGCCGCTTTCCGAAATGACCGCAATCGGGATATGGGGATATTGCTCATGGACAGCTTGGCACAAACGCAGTCCGTTCATGTCAGGCATATGAATTTCGGTTATCACCATATCCGGTTCCTTCGAACGAATGCTAGCCCAAGCCTCCATGCTGCTTCGTGCCGTGCTGATCTTGGAAAAAGCCGGCGTGAAGGCCTGTGCCATGCTGCGGAATGTCTGCAGCATCACGGGATTGTCGTCGACGATTAATAAATGCATGCCGTTCCACCCTCCAGTTTCCTCGTGGTTCCTGATCATGGAATTCCTACTTTTATTATTCATCAGCGGAATGCCGGACAACAATAAGGCAATATTTTAAAAATCGTAGCAATTGTTTTACGTTAAGGAAAAAAACACCGGTTCCTCAGGGAACCGGCGGCGGTGACTTATGAAATGGGCAGTCCGTATAAACGCCACGGCTTGCGGCCCCCGAAATACCCGGTCAGATGGGCCTCCTCACGATCATAAAAAAAACATAGCCACCGTAATTCAGCCAGTACTCGGGAAGGGCCAAGCTGAAGTATGATAGAATGGGATCGTTATATCACAAGCAGGAGGGAAAGCAAAATGAATTATCGCAAGCTCGGGAACAGCGGTTTAAAGGTTAGTGAAATCAGTCTGGGCAGTTGGCTTACGTACGGAGGCTATGTGGAGAATGCGAACGCTGTGAAGTCGATAGAGCAGGCATATGATCTGGGGGTCAATTTCTTCGATACCGCCAATATGTATGAACGGGGCGAAGCGGAGAAGGTCATGGGCAAGGTGCTGAACGCGTATCCGCGGGAGTCGTACGTCCTGGCAACCAAGGTGTTTAACAAAATGGGCGAGGGTCCGAACGATCGCGGACTATCCCGTAAGCACATTATGGAGCAGTGCCATGCCAGCCTGAAGCGGTTAAACGCCGAGTATATCGACATCTACTATTGTCACCGCTACGACCCGGAAACCCCTCTGGAGGAGACATTGCGGGCTCTGGATGATCTGGTAAGCCAAGGCAAGGTGCTTTATATCGGAGTGAGCGAATGGACCCCCGCTCAGATAACGGAAGCCTTCGCGATCGCCGACAAGCTGCTGCTGGACAAATTGATCGTGAATCAGCCGGTTTATCATATGTTTAACCGTTACATAGAGAAGGAGATCATTCCGCTCGGCCAAGCCAAGGGCTTCGGTCAGGTCGTATTTTCTCCGCTGGCCCAGGGCATCCTGACGGGAAAATATCGCCGCGGTCAGGCGGTTCCGGAGAACAGCCGCGCAGCAAGCAAGGGCTGGGATGAAAAGCGGCTGAATGAGGAAACCTTGGCTAAGGTGGAACAGCTGGCGGAGATTGCGGATGGGCTGGGACTTCGCATGTCGCAGCTGGCGATTGCCTGGATTTTGCGCCAGAGCAATGTGGCAAGCGCGCTAGTGGGAGCAAGCCGCCCGGAGCAGGTTGTGGAGAATTGCTCCGCCTCCGGTGTGAAGCTTTCGCAAGAAATCCTGGAGCGGATCGAGCAGATCTTGAAAGCGTAGAGAAATCACGGCTGCTTCTCCTTACTAAAAAGCGGATGACACAGGCGCCTTGCCTGTCGTCATCCGCTTTTTTTTCATTTTCGAGTGACTACACGGCAACAATCCGGTAGGTCCGGCCAGGCTCGGCGGTAAACTCGACGATTTCCTCACCGGCACGGCTGCGCGCCACCTCGGCGTCGCCCGACCAGATCGCGACCGGCGTCGCAGTACGGACGCGGCACACTCCCTGCTTCAGCGACTCGATGGCGCCCTCCTGCAGCGCCCCGTCCGACCAGCGCAGCGTCACCCTGTAGCCACCTCGCGCGCGTAGTCCGGTGACCTCTCCTTCCGGCCATTCGGCGGGCAGCGCAGGCAGCAGGAACAGCTCTCCGGCATGGCTCTGGAGCAGCATCTCCGCCATACCGGCCGCCGCGCCGAAATTACCGTCAATCTGGAACGGCGGATGGGCGTCGAAGAGATTCGGGTAGGTCGACTTGCGAAGCATGTTCACCAAGTGCTGATGAGCGTCCTCCCCCTCGCCCAAACGGGCAAACATGTTTACGATCCAGGCGCTGCTCCAACCGGTGTGCCCTCCTCCATTCGCCAGCCGGTGACGGAGCGTTTCCTCTGCTGCCTTAGCAAGCTCGGGTGTACGCTGCTTATCGATTTGGGTTCCCGGATGCAGGGCGAACAAGTGGGAGATATGACGATGCCCGGCGTCCGCCTCCTCGTATTCCTCCAGCCATTCCAGCAGCTGTCCCCTGCTTCCGATCTGCGGCTTGGGCAAACGCTGCAGGAGCGAGGACAGGCGTTCGGAGAATTCGTTGTCCTCACCAAGTATCATACTGCTGTCGATACAGGCGCCGAACAGCTCACGCAGGATCTGCGTATCCATAGAAGGTCCCATGCAGAGCGCGCCCTTCTCGCCGTTAGGCAGGATGAATACATTTTCCGGTGAAACGGACGGTCCCGTGACAAGGCGGCCATCCGGCGTTTCCACTAGATAATCCACGAAAAACTCGGCAGCTTCCTTCAACACAGGGTAAGCCCGCTCACGCAGGAAAGTCAGATCCCCGCTGTAGGCATAATGCTCCCAAAGGTGCAAGCTAAGCCAAGCTGCTCCCATCGGCCAAATGACGCAGGAAGGGAAAATACCCTCCGGCCGGGTTTCCGCCCACAGGTTCGTGTTATGATGCGCCACGAAGCCATGGCAGCCGTACAGCTGACGTGCTGTGTTCCGCCCATCCGCTCTCATTCGCTCAACCAGCTCGAATAACGGCTCATGGCATTCCTGCAGGCCGCATACCTCCGCCGGCCAATAATTCATCTGCGTGTTGATATTGATGGTGTATTTCGATTCCCACGGCGGGGTGAAGCTATCGTTCCAAATCCCCTGCAGCGTGGTCGGCAGGCTGCCCGGACGCGAGCCGGCGATCATCAAATATCTTCCGTATTGAAAAAACAGCTCCATCAGCCCCGCATCGGGATCACCCGATCTGCAAAGCTCCAGCCTCTCATCTGTCGGCAGCTCTGCCGCTGACACCTCTTGGTCCGCCCCTCCAAGCTTCAAATTGACCCTGCCGTAGAGCGAAGAGTAGTCGTCAATGTGCCTCCGCCTCAGCTCCTCATAGCTAATCCCCGAAGCAGATGTAACTGCCTTCAGGCTGGCGGCTTCGGGATCCTTCTCCCGGAAGGTCGTTGCTGCGGCAAGCAGAAGCGTAACCTCGGAGGCTCCCTCCACGGAAATGAAATCGCCTAGCACACGAAGCTGGCCGTCTGCCGCTCCCTTCAATACGCAAGCGTATTCGACCCCGTCCTTGCCGCAATCTCCCCGCATGGCTACGGCAGCATCACTCACCCGCCGGCTCTCCCCTTCATAAGGCCGACGGTTGAGATTCGCCCCGAAGCTCAGCCTTCCGGAGCCTTCACAGGTGAGACGAACCACAAGCACCTGATCGGGATAGCTGCTGAACACTTCTCTCCTGTACGTGGTATCCCCAATGCGGTAGCGAATGCTGACTATGCCCGTCGACAAATCCAATTCCCGCTCATAACCCTCCACTGTGCCGGTTTGGCCGGTAAAAAACAGCTTTAGCTCCCCCAGCGGCTGATAAGGATTGTAATACTTCGGAGTAGAAAACATCGACATGCGAGCGAGCGCCGCAGCCTTTTCCACCTTGCCATCAAATAACAGCCTCCGAATTTCCGGCAGATTCGCAAGACCGTCGGGGTTCACCGCATTCGCCTTCGGTCCTCCATACCAGACCGTATCTTCGTTCAGCTGAATTTTATCGTCCTGCACTTGCCCGAAAACCATGCCGCCCAAGCGTCCGTTGCCCACAGGCAGCGCTTCCACCCACTTCGCTGCAGGCTTGCGGTACCATAGCCTCTTTCGACTCACTGTAAGGTCCCCCTTTCTCATTCGACTGCCGGGAGCGCCGCCTCAAAGACAAGTAAGCGCAGAGGCGCATCCGTATGATTTTCAAGACCATGACTCCAGCCCGGCTTATTCAGCAGCACATCCCCCGGGCCTACCTCGCGCACTTCCCCATTGACCGTCATCCGGCCGCGCCCCTCCATAATCACATAAACTTCCTCATCCTGACCGTGTGTGTGATAACCGATGGAGGCTTGCGGAGGAATTTCCGTGTAATAGAAAAATCTCAAGGCCGTATCAAAATCCTGGTTGTCGTACAGCCTCACGCTTTTGACCTCGCCATTGCCTTTATGACTGCTTCCGAACTTGTATTCCGCGTTTAAGTAATTGCGAATGATCATTCCAACTCTCCTCCACGTTTGGGTGCGGACGTAGGAATCGACGGCATCACCATCGTGAATCTCGTTCCCTCTTCCAGCACACTCTCCACTTGTAATCCGTACTCTTCCCCATACACCATCTGAATCCGGCGGTGTACGTTCAGGCAACGCGGTGAACGTTAGCCGAGCTTCGTTAATCCTAGCTTCCAGGTTGTGGAGCTATAGGACGATGCCGTGTTCGCTCCGGCGGTTTCCTCTTCGATCACACACTCGAGGGCTCCATCCGCGCCGGCACGGACCTCCGCTCGCTGCCAAACGCTGTTCCCCCGTTCATAATCAAACGACACCCCGTCATCGTCATACAGCATACCGCGTCCAGGCACGGTGCCGAAATGGAGCCATTCCAGCGGCGTCTGCTCCCCTGCCTTCGGCGCGCGGGGCCTAACCGGCATTGTCGGGATGACGGCTCCTTCACGGACAAAGATCGGAATCCGTTCCAGCGGGGCTTGCACATGGACAATGCGTCCTCCCTCGAACCGCTCGCCCGTTTCAAAGCCATACCATACGCCAGGAGGCAGAAGCACATCCCGCTCGTGCTCCCCTGCGAATACAGGAGCTACCAGCAGATCGTCTCCCATTAGAAATTGATCGTCCCATTCCCTGACCTTCTGCTTTCCGTATGCCGCATCGGTCGTATTCAACACCTCGCCTTCTCCCAAGCTCTTCAGCGCAGCTGCGGCACGGTACTCTGTCGCATTATCGAAGGCCATCGGCATCGCCCGGAACGGCGGCAGTCCCTCGAAACGGTACCGGGCGAATGCCGTGTACAAGTAAGGAAGCAGCCTCATGCGAAGCTCGATATAATGCCTGATAATCGGCTCCACCTCCGGGAAGGACCACGGCTTCGTGCCGTCCCCCCAAGCGTTCAGCATCGCCATGGGGGAGAAGCAAACCGCCTGCATCCGGCGCACCCATTCCTCGCTGCTGCCGGCTTTACGCACCTCCGGCGTCCACAGGATCCCGCTGAACGACGCGTTGCACATCGCGCGAACGAACTGCTTATGGTCGTATAAATCCGAATAAAGCACATAGGGCAGCGTGGAGGCGGCGGCGTTCGAGGCGCGAACCAAACCGTAGGTTCTGCGGTTATGCTTCCGGTACAGATCCGTTGTCATTTTCTGGAACAGCAGCCCGTACATCTGCCGCATCTGCTCTCCGTCAGTGCCGGAAGGGAAGCTCGCGTGAGCCGGGAACATCCACGAATTGTTCGTGAGCTCGCTCCCGTCGCATTCATCGAGCTTGTAGCCGGACACGCCAATACGGACATGCTCCTCTTCATGCTGATTCACATACAACGCCTGGGCATCCTCCAGCGTGTAATCCGGCGCTAACCCTCCCCAGACGGCGTGGCTTCCGGAAAGCGGCTTCAAGGGCTCGTAGATTTCCGCATCTGGAGATACATAGGGATGCTCCCAAAGGTTGACCTGAAACCCTTGCTCCGCCAGCTCACGAACGAATCCGGCAGGATCGGCGAACCGCTCCCGAGCCCATTCATACGTGACGGGGTAGCTTCGGCTGTGCCAGCCCGGCTCCAAGCCGATCACATCGCAAGGAATGCCGCGTTCACGGAATTCCTGCGCTTCCGCCACAGCCTCCTTGTCGCTGTAAAGCTTCGGCACCCGGTGCCAGAAGCCGAGCCCCCACTTGGGCGGCAAGGTGCCTCCGCCGCAGAACAAATTGTACCGGCTCACTACACTCGCCACCGACGGGCCGCTGAACACATAGATGTTCGCCCCTTCATCCGGCAGCCGCACCTCAATTCGGCTTGATAACGGCGTGGCCTTCCAGCCTTTATCCGTATTCCGGTCAAGAACAGCTTCGCGACGGTTATCCTCTATGTGTACGGTTGAGCCGCAATGGACCGTCACGATCCGTGAGGTGTCGATCAGCACGCCGTAGCCCCGATCCGTAACAAAGAACGGTACCGGTGCATGAGTTTCTCCCGTATCCTGCTTAGGGTCGCTGTTCACCCGGAGGTATTTGGTTCTTCCCCGCTGATTCATCCGCATAAACTGCAGCCCAGTGCCGTAAATGGCTTCGGTCTCCGTTAAAGGAAAAGAAAGCAACAGCATCTTCCCGACACGGTCCAAGCGCACCTCCTCCAAGTCAAAAGGAAGCTCCGCTTCACCTAGCCGCTGAAGGGCTTCTTGCTTCGGCTCCTGTTTCATCCAAGCGAGCGGAGATAAGGAGGAGGGCTCTCCCGCTTTAGAGTGCCATACTCCTGTCGTCGTTTTTTGCCAAGTCAAGCCTTTCATTTAGCTCATCCCATCCTCTATATGGATTCCGATTCATTCACTCGGTTACACAGGGTAAAATCACATCGACCCGCTGCGACTTCTCGCTCGACAGCTTGGCATAATGTACCAGAGCCTGCGTTAGTAAGTAATCTCTACCGCTGGATTCGCACTCCCGCCGCTCCCGAAGCGAGGCAAGAAATTCAGCCAACGTATCGCTAACTTGAACTGCGCTGTGATCGCTATAAACCTCCGTTTGACCCTCGCGATGCAGATAGATGACTTGGTCGGTCAGCTCCAAAGCACCGTCGGTCCCCTCGATCCTCAGCTGTCCGCACCACGGTGTTTGCTTGCTGCGGGAAGCAATCGTACCGGAGTAGGTCGCGCGAATGCCGCCTTCAAGGTCTATCCAGGCCTCCGTGCCGAGTACGGAGCCCGGCTCCTCCCAGCCGTTCAGCGGGTTATACAGCTGAGCGGCAACCCGAACCCCTTCCGCCCCGGTCAAATAACGGATCATATCGAAGTGATGGACGCCGATATCATCCAGCAGGCTGACCGTGTAATTACGCTGTACCTGATGATAGCGGTGAAACCGGATATCAATCGAAGCTATTCGCCCGATCGCTCCTTCGTCAATCAGCTGCTTCAGCCTGCGTATGTATGGAAATCGCCGGTAATTCTCCGCGATCATGAACGGAATTCCTTCTCGTAATGCCCGCTTTACGACCTCCACCGACTCCTCGTAGTCGAAGGATATCGGCTTCTCGCAAAGCACCGGCAGCCTCCGGTCGAAGGCCGCATGATTGATGGCCGTATGCGCCATGGGGGATGTAACATTCACAAGAAAATCGGCTTCTTCGTTATTCAGCGCTTCCTCAAGCGAGGTGTAGAAGGGATAAGGATCGTTCTCCAGCTTCGTCTTCATGGATGAATTCGTTTCCACTACGGCAGCAAGCAGCCCCTGCGCCTTCAACCGCTTATACCAGCTGAAGCCTGCCGAGCCGAGTCCGACTAGTATTGCTTTCATAAAGCAGCTCCTCTCTTTATTCAGGTGCGATGGGGATTACCATATTCCATGTATTCGAAGCGTTTCTAAAGCCGCCCGAGCCGTCAGCCGTTGCAGCGAACAAATGGGTGGGCTTGCCGTTTTGGAACAGCAGGAACGGCCTCTCCAAATTGCCCATCAGCTGCACCTCGCCATCGTCCCAGGTCACCCGGCGCGAGTATGCCTTCGGCTGCTCAAATAAGCTCCAGCTCTTCCCGTCAGCCGAATAGGCGTGAATTCCGGAATGCTTCTCCCCGCACAGTGTTCCCTCCATGTCCTTGGCAATCAATTCATACCCGTCCTCCGTCTTCCATACGTACGGGTCCTCTATATGAAAGCGGTCTGGAGGAAACACCGGCTCGTCCGTCAGCACCCGGTAGGGACCCTGAAAGCTCTCGGCGCTTGCCGCCCCGATGGTCATCTGACCATGGGTATGTCCTTCATACCTACGAGCCTTATAGATCAGGAGGATGGACCCGTCTTCATGAACGCAAGGCGCAGGGTTCGAGGTCAGAAAGCTGTCGAACCTTCCCGGACGTGTAGGGAGAATCGGTGTGTCCTTTCGTTCCCAAGGGCCGAACACACTTTGCGAGGTGGCCACGCCGACCCGCTTGTTTGCTCTCGCAGCTATACAGCGGGGATCCTCCAACCCGTAGTCCTCACCCGGCTGTACATCAGCGAAAGGATGGGTTGAGCCCATATAATACAGCACATAGCTGTCGCCGATCTTTTTGATGTGCGGGTTATGGGTGCTGCGACCGTCCCAGTACTCCGCTCCCCTAGCGGGAAGAACGACCTCCTGGAACTCGTACGGTCCTTCCGGCGTATCGGACACGGCGCGGACAATCTCCGACGCCACCAGCCAGCCGGGATGCATCGGCAGCCGCTTCGGCCAGCGGGAAGCAAACATGTGGAAGCGTCCGTCCTCTCCTTGAACGACAGATCCGCACCAGACCCAATATCCTTCCATACGAAACCCGCCGTTTCTCGGGGCAGGCAGCAGCCGGTCCGCTAAACTTCTTGCCATGAGTTCATTCCTCCTTAATATGGCTAAATCCTCCCCCTTACCGGGGGAGGACAAGCTCAACCTTGAAGTTATCCGTTACTTAGAAAGAATCATTACGCCTTCTTTTTTATTATATCGCTCGGTAGCTTCCTTAATGATTTCATTACCGCCCTTCGACTTGTATTCTTCGATAACCTTAGGCCAGTCGGAGATCGGCTCTTTGCCGTAGATCATCTTGATCATGTGATCGATGATCAGCTTCGGTCCTACGTCCTGCTGCGGCGCGGCAAGATCCGGGAATTTCGTGAAAGCGGTGAGATCCGGATAAAAGCCGATCCCCCCCAAGCCTTCCTTGGCGAGAACCTCATCGAAGGCCTTCAATGTGTCCTTGCCGTTCTGATCCAGCTCCAGACGCATTTTGTTATAGGTCGCATCATGCGCTGCCCAAAGCGTGCCGCTGCGGAAGCCCTCCTCCTCCGTCTCTTCCTTCGTTTGCGGAAATTTATACTTGATGGCTCCATTCTCCGTCGTGTACGTGTCGCCTTCAATCCCAAATGTAAAGAACTTCTCCGCTTCCGGTGTGACCATCCAATCGAAAAATTTAATAATGCCGACAGCCGTCTCCGGCTTTACCTTGGCATTAATATAGAAGGATCGGATAACCGGAGTATAGTAGAAGTACCCGCCTGTTCCTTCAGGACCTTTCGGTGAAGCGATAATGTCGACTTGGGAGTCCGGCACCACCTGCTTGTTGTTCACGCGGAAGCCTACGAGCCCGGTAGCATTAGAGGACCAGCTGCCGGCCTTGCCGCCGTTAATGTTCTTGGTATAATCCGTGGAAGTAATCGTTGCGAAATCCTTCGGAATCAACCCTTCATCGTACATGGTTTTGTACACCTGAAGCGCCTTCATCATATTGTCGGCATCGAAGAACTTCGGAACCACCTGCCCATCCTTCAATTCGAACTGATCCTTGTAGGGAAGCACGTCGAACGCTCCAAGAATGACGTCCGCGTATTTGAAGTTCTCACGCATTTGATACGGATTCTCAACACCGAGCTTTTTGAAGGCGCGCAGCACATTCAAAAACTCATCCACCGTCTTCGGCGCCGTCAGCCCCGTTTGCTTCAGCAAGTCGGTGCGGATAAAGGTAGCCCGTCTCGACGGGTTCGCCAAGTATTCCGGGATCCCATAAATTTTGCCCTTGTACGATACCGCTTCCCACGCAGCCTTAGGCACCACCTTCATCAGGTTCGGTGCATGCTGCTTCAGCAGGTCGTCCAGCGGCAAGAACATGCCAGCCTCGACGGAGCCGGACATCGCTTTATTCGTTGGCGTTCCGATGTTGCCCACGACGTCCGGGAGGTCGCCGCCGGCGAACATCACGCTCATCTTCGTTTCCTCCATGACCCTGACATCAAGATCGGTGTTCGTAAGCTTTTCAAGCTTCAGAACCCATTTGTCCTTGTTCAGATCAGGAATGCGAGCGTGATAGCCTGTGTTAACCGTAGTCGGATAGGAGATCGAGAACTTTGCTTTCTGGGCAGCTGGCGGCTCTTTGGACGTCGCTGCTTGCTCGCCGCCTCCACAGCCGGCTAGGGCTCCCGCTGCTAACACGGCAGCTAAAGATACATGAACCGCTTTCTTCTTTTTCATGGATACCCCTTCTTTCTACATGATTACGATTTTATCGAGCCTACAAGCATCCCTTGAATGAAATGCTTTTGCAGGAACGGATAAACCAGCATAATCGGCAGCGTGGCAACCACGATAACCGCCATCTTGATTCCTTCCGGAGAGACAGTAAGCATCATCTCTGCGGTAGGATCGGAGCTGCCCAGCATATCGGTAAACACAATCTCGCGAAGCCGAACCTGAAGAGGAATGAGCGCACGATTATTGATATAATAAACGGCCGCTGAATACGTATTCCAGTTAGAAACGGCGTAGATAATCCCCATCGTAGCCATAGCGGGCTTGGACAGCGGCAGCACGATGTACCAGATGGTGCGGAAATCGCCGCAGCCGTCCATTTTGCCTGAATCAATCAGCTCATTCGGCAGGTTCATGAAGAAGGATCGCATGACGAACAGGTTAAAGGCACTGATCGCCGAAGGCAGCATGAGCGCCCATAGGGTATCCAGCAAGCCGAGCTGTTTAATCAGCAGGTAATTGGGAATGAGCGGTGCGCTGAATATTAAGGTTACCAGCACCAGGATCAGCACCTTGGTTCGGCCCAGGTATTCGGGTCTGGATAAAGGATAAGCCAGTGACGCGGTAGCCGTCAGGTTGATCAACGTACCGAATACGGTGATAATGACGCTGTTGCGGAACGCGATCCAAATCGACATATCCTTCAGAATCAGCTGGTAGTTGTCCAAGGTGAATTCCACCGGCCAGAAGGCGACCCGTCCCGTATTGATGGCCGCGTTGCTGCTAAGCGATTGAGCGATGACGTGAATGATCGGCATAACCATCGTTAAACCGAGCAGAGCCATGAAGATGACGTTGGCAGCATTGAATGTTTTTTGCGCTTTGCTGATAATCACGATTGTTCACCCCTTTTCTAATAAAGACTTTCCCCTGTGGCTCTGCGGCTGAGGGTGTTGCCAATCACGATGAGCAGTAAACCTACAACCGATTTAAACAGACCGATGGCCGTCGTGTAGCTGTATTGCCGATCCACCAATCCCGCCCGGTATACGTAGGTGTCTATGATTTCCCCATTTTCGCTGTTCAGCGGATTGAGGAAGACGAAAACCCGTTCAAAGCCGAAATCGAGGAAATTGCCGATCTGCAGCAGGAATAAGATCATAATTGTCGGCAGAATGCATGGAATCGTAATGGAAAAGGTTTGTTTCAGTCTCCCGGCGCCATCGATCTGTGCAGCCTCGTAGAGATCCGGGTTAATGCCGGCAATGGCCGCCAAATAAATGATCGTTCCCCAGCCGCTGTCCTTCCATATCCCCGACCCGATGAGTATGCTTCGGATATAGTCGTTATCCCCCAAAAAATAGATAGGCTCGAAGCCTAAGGACGAGATGACGGTATTGACAAACCCGGTTGTCGGCGATAAGACTCCCACGAGAATCCCTCCGACAATAACCCAGGATAAGAAATGGGGCAAATAAACAATGGTTTGGACGATCCGTTTATAAAGGACCTGACGCAGCTCATTGAGCAGAATCGCCAGCAGGATCGGTACAGGGAAAGCGAATGCCAGATCATATATGCCTATAAGCAAGGTGTTCTTCAGAATCATGAGAAACTCCGGATAAGCGAACATTCGCTTAAAATTGTCCAGACCGATAAACGGACTTCCCGTAATCCCCCGAAAAATATTGTAATTTTGAAATGCGATGACAGACCCCAGCAGCGGTACATATTTGAAAATCAGGAAGAAGAAAATTCCCGGAATCGAGATCACATACAGCCCCCAATGCTTGCGCATAAAGGTCCATTTCTCCCGCTGTGTCGTAAATGTGTACTGCAGCTGTCGGTCAGCGGCCTTGATCTTAGCAGCCACGTTACTCCCCCTCCACTTCATCGTTTGTTTGTTGTCTCTTTAAGCTCATGTTCATCATACAAAGCAATTTCCGTTTCATCCATGTTGTTTCTTCGCTATGACGTGTGTTTTTTTACGAATCCTGTCGAAGGCCGTATCTTGCGGCGGCACTGGAATAAAGCCATTCCCTTGCGGTGAGCAGCGCCGTCTTTTCGTCAAGCCAGCCTCGGGCTGTCTGCTCGGCAAGAAATTCGGCGGCAAGCCGCTTAATGAGCAGAATCTTGCCGAAGCTCCACTCGATGCAGCGGGCATCGGAGACAACCAGCGAGCTCTTTATCGGACTAATCGCCTCAAGCCGGTATTGCATGCTTTGGCGGTACGTGCTGGAGCGGAAATTAAACCACCACATACCTCCTACATGCACATTGGAGAAGTTCCAGGCCGCTTGAACCACATCCATGTTGTTCAGCTCGGAGGCGACCACCAGCTCGAAGGTGCACTTGCTGTATCGTTCGAAGAGTGCGGTCAGCTTAAGAATCCGTGCCGGGTCGTTCGCAGGGACGGCGGTGCCGCACCAGGAACGCTCCACTCCCAGAAACAATTGGACGAGCAGCCCCTCACGTTCCGCAGTCCCGCATACAAAGTCCAGGATCAGCATCATCATCTGATCGAAGCTTAGCCCGTCCTCCAGACGGTACGTCTCATTAGCGGAAGCCTCATAACGCGGAAGCGTCGTCATGATGCCGGGGTATCCTTTAGCTTTGTAAGAGGTCAGCAGACCTTCTATGCTTTGTTTGATTTCCCCAAAGGCTTGGGCAGGCTCGGCCGATTGATGAACGATTTTTGACCACTCATGAATTTTGCCGTCAATGCGGGGTATGACGATGGCATCCTCCCGCATTCCCTGAAACGCCGCGTGCTCCGGGATATTCGTAACAAAACGCTTGATGTTCAACCGATCGGCTACAGCTTGCGCCCAGCCTGCCTTTGCGCCGCTCTCCCGCACCGCCTTGTCCGCTCGGCGAATGGAACTCGCATCGGTGATATCCAGGTCATATAAGTGCTTAAAGATATGGGTAAACACCCAGTTCATATTGGTATTTCTCGTCTTATGGTAAGCAGAGAGAAATGCAGCGATTCTCTCCTCCTCCGGCAGCTCTTCAGCATTCAGGGGATACCCTCCCGATTGCAGCTCCTGCTTAAACCAAAAGTAATGGGCAATCTCCCAAAAATTACGCGCGGCGAGCCGTTCCCCTACCAAATGGGTATGGGTATCGAGCACCTCCATCTGCTGTATGGCTTCCATCCATCTCTCCTGCAGCTTCACTCTGTCTCCATCCTCTCCTTGTCTCTCTGTCTATTATTTAAGACCGATTGCCGGCCGGAAGGTATGGATTTAGTTACAACAGAGTTGTGTTTTTTTTCGATGGATACTAGAAACGGCTCATGAGCCAGCAATCGTAAATTTTTACATACGCATGACGGATTTCTCCATCCGCTTCTCCGTGTCGATTTCTTATAATGGATGCAAACTCATTCATACGTTGGAGGAACTTATGAGCATTACGTACGATTCTCAGCAATCGATCTTTCACTTACAAACGAAGGGAACGAGCTACATCATGCAGCTCGTTAAGGGCAAATACCTTGCTCATGTGCATTGGGGACGCAAGGTCAGGGGGACGCATTTTGAGGGCCATTTATTCCTCCGCCGACGCTGCTCCTTCTCTCCGTCCACCGATCCGGACGACCTCAGCTTGTCTCTCGACACGCTGCCTCAGGAGCTGCCCGCTTACGGCGGCAGCGATTTCCGCGTGCCCGCCTATCAGATTCAGCTACCCAACGGCAGCACGGTTAGCGAGCTGGTTTACGAATCTCACCGGATTTATCCCGGGAAGCCCGGCTTAGCCGGTTTACCTTCTACCTATGTCGAATCGGAGGAGCAAGCACAAAGTCTCGAGATCGTGCTCGCTGACGCGATTGCCGGACTTAAAGCTGTATTGACCTATTCGGTTTTCCCCAAGCTGGATGTGATTACCCGTTCCGTCCGCTTCGAGAATGTCGGGTCCATGCCGATTCGCCTGCTGCGGGCGCTCAGCATGGGAGTGGACCTGCCTCACGCCGACTTTGATGTCTTGTTCTTATCCGGCACCTGGGCGAGAGAACGGCATATTCAGAGGCGGCCTTTGGCACCGGGCGCAATTGTCATCGAAAGCCGCCGGGGAGCCAGCAGCCATTCGTTAAATCCGTTTATAGCGCTGCTCGGCAAGGGTGCGGATGAACAGCACGGCGAGGTATTCGGCTTCAGCTTGGTCTACAGCGGAAGCTTCCTTGCCCAAGCCGAGGTGGATCCCTACAGCACGACGCGCGTCGTCATGGGCATCAATCCGTTCGATTTCAGCTGGCTTCTGGAGCCGGGAGAAGCCTTTCAGTCACCGGAGGCGGTCCTTGTGTATTCGGAAGAAGGGCTCGGCCGTATGTCCCGTACGTATCATAAGCTGTACCGCACCCATCTTTGCCGGGGGCCTCACCGTGATCGGACCCGTCCCGTCCTGGTAAACAATTGGGAGGCTACTTATTTCAATTTCACTGCCGATAAAATGGAAGCTATTGCCTCCGTCGGTCAGGAGCTCGGCATAGAGCTTTTGGTACTTGATGACGGTTGGTTCGGCAAGCGCGATAACGACAGGAGCTCGCTCGGCGATTGGTTCGTCGATCGGGAGAAGCTTCCCCATGGCTTAGAGGAGCTAGTATCCAGGGTGAACCGGCTGGGGCTGCAGTTCGGCCTTTGGTTCGAACCGGAGATGGTATCGCCGGATAGCGAGCTCTACCGTGCACATCCGGATTGGTGCCTTCATGTGCCCGAGAGACGGAGAACCACGGCGCGGCATCAGCTGGTTCTTGATTATTCCCGCGCGGACGTCCGGGATTATATTGTAGATGTGCTTACAGGAGTCTTGTCGTCCTGCCCGATCTCTTATGTCAAATGGGATATGAACCGGAACATGACCGAAATCGGCTCGGCCTGGTTACCCCCTGAACGCCAAAGGGAAACAGCCCATCGGTATATCCTGGGGCTGTATGAGGTGCTGGAGCGTATCACTACCGCCTTTCCCAATATTCTCTTCGAGAGCTGCTCCGGCGGCGGAGGTCGTTACGACCCCGGGATGCTGTATTACATGCCTCAGACTTGGACCAGCGATAATACGGATGCAATGGAGCGGTTAAAAATCCAATACGGCACCAGTATCGTTTACCCGATCAGCTCGATGGGAGCGCATGTTTCGGCGATTCCCAATCATCAGGTGCACAGGGTTACTTCGCTCGAAACCCGCGGACATGCGGCCATGTCGGGTAATTTCGGCTATGAGCTGGATCTAACGGCCTTTAGCGAGCAGGAAAAGGACGTCGTTAAGCAGCAGGTGGCGTTGTATAAAGAGCTTCGCCCGCTTATCCAATTTGGGGAATTTTACCGCTTGCTAAGTCCGTTTGAGGGGAACCATACCGCGTGGATGTTCGTCTCAGAGGACCGATCGGAGGCGCTGGTTGCTTATTTTCAAGTGCTGGGCGAGCCAAATCCCCCTTCCCGAAAGCTTCGGTTGTCGGGGCTGAAGGAGGATTGCGCTTACTTGTTGACGGAAATGGGAGAAGCAGACGTACCGGCCATACGCTGCGGCGGCGATGAACTGATGGCCATCGGGCTTCATTTGCCGCGCTGGAAGGGTGATTTCCGCAGCCGTCTGTATCGGCTTCAGCATATTCGATAAGAAGGGGAGATTTATCTGCCATGGGAACAGGAATGCAAACAGTAACTACCGCTAAGCATATTTTTTCGTTGATTGGGGACAAGGATCTCTTTACCTCGGAGCTGACCGCCGAGCAGGTAAGCGAAGGTGTGCAGATCATTCGGCTTCGCATCACAAGTCCAGAGCCGGCCGTCCCTCCGGTCTATAAACTCAAATGGGAGCATCCCGTATGGGATATTCAAAATTATTGGCACCCTGCGATTGATCGAGCCAGAGGATTAAAGGCCGATTGGATGCGTAAATTGAGGTCCAACGCCGCCTCCTCCGCCCCGGTGATTTCTTTGTTTAACCTCAGCGGGTCCAATCGGTTAACCTTTGCCTTCTCTGATGCATTGAACACGGTCAGCTATGCTGCCGGAATTCATGAGGAGTCCGCTTGGTTTCATTGTCACGTGGAGCTGTTCACGGAAACTACGCCTCCGCTAAGCAGTTATGAAGCTTGTCTCTTGGTGGATACAAGAGCCGTCGCTTATTACGAGAGTCTGCGAGACGTTCAGAGTTGGTATGCGCAGATGCCGGAGTACCGGCCGGCCTATGTTCCTCCCGCGGCCTTGAGCCCCATGTATTCCACCTGGTATAGCATGCATCAGAATGTGACGGCGGAGGCCATCGAGCTGCAGTGCCGTCAGGCTAAGGAGCTCGGGATGGAAGCAGTTATAGTAGATGACGGCTGGCAGACGTCGGATAACCGAAGAGGCTATGCCTATACCGGCGATTGGGAGGTATGCCTGGAGAAATTTGCGGATATGAAACAGCATGTGGACCGTGTGCACAAGCTTGGCATGAAATTTCTGCTATGGTATTCCGTTGCCCATGTGGGCAAGCACAGCAAGGCCTGGAGCCGGTTTCAGGATAAGCTGCTAAGGTTTATCGAGAGCCACGGAGCAGGGATACTGGATCCCCGATATCCCGAAGTCCGGGAGCATATCATTACCAAGTACCGGCTTGCTGTGGAGGAATGGGGGCTTGACGGCTTCAAGCTGGACTTTATTGATACGTTTTACCCGAAGGATGTTCCTGTTCCTGAGCCCGCTGCGGGAATGGATTACTCCTCCGTGCCTGCTGCGGTGGATCGGCTGCTAACAGATTCCATAGCCCGGCTTCGGGAAATCAAGCCGGATATTATGGTAGAGTTCCGGCAGCCTTACATCGGGCCTGCCATGCGCAAGTACGGGAACCTCTTCCGCGCATCGGATTGTCCCAACGACGCCGTCCAGAACCGGCTCCGCACCATCGATATTCGCTTGCTCTGCGGCAACACCGCCGCTCATGCGGATATGATCATGTGGAACACCGATGAACCGGTCGAAAGTGCGGCTCTCCAGCTGACCCATATTTTGTTCAGCGTCCCGCAAGTATCGGTGCAGCTGGAGAAGCTGACCGCTCCGCACGCCGCTATGCTCCGCTTTTGGCTCTCCTTCTATAAGGAGCACCGGGATGTACTGCTGGGCGGAGAACTGGCGCCGGAGCATCCGGAGTTGAACTACCCTGTGGTGCGGGCGGCGAACGGCCTTAAGACGATAATCGTCACCTACCACGATAAACTGATTCCTATACGCGAGGTACGTAAGGGGTCGGAGCTGATTCTTGTAAACGGCCGACTGGAAAATGGAGTTTATGCGGAGTTTCCGCCAAACCATCCGCCGGCTACAGCTGTGGTTCGTCTGGTGAACTGCTGCGGGGATACCATTCATGAGTATGTATTGGAGGTAAATGCAGGAGTGCATCTGATTGACATTCCTGCTTCAGGTGTTGCCTTGTTAACGGTAGAATAGTGAACAGGCCTGCCGGAGGGCAGGCCTGTTCTATGTATTTCCGTTAAAGCCAGAGCAGCGGTTGACGGATGGCGATGTTCCTGCGCACTTCGCCATCCTTCGGATCCCGCTCCAAAGCTTCAAACAGGTCCATGTACTCCGGTTTGCCTAACCCTGCCCAGGCGAATAGTAAGCCTGATATCCGTGCCGGCCAGCCCTCGTCATGCTCGATATCCGCCGGATAAGGCCAGCTTTCTTTGACAGCCATATAGGGAAACAAAAACTCGAAGCCCTTGCGGATGCCGCGTCCGTCCGGCAGCTGAAAGGTCCATAAATTATCGGCAGCCGTAGTTAATACATGACATAGGGTTGCCATATTATCGAGCACGAAGATGGAGTAGCCGTAAGGCTTCGTCCGCGCCAGCTCCCGGGGGAAGCTGCCGTTCCCATCCATTTGGCTTGGAAGCAGCACTTCTTTATACTTTTTGCGGCAAAATTCCAGCATTTCCTCGTGGCCCGTGAAGCGGGAGAATACACTTGACTGTACAAACCAGCAAACGCTGTGGTTGTTTGCAGCTTTCATCTCCTCCACGCCATGCGGATGGGTGCACATCCAACGCAAGTAGTCGGCAAACCATTGCTTTAAACCGCTTGTAAGCTCGGAAGCAAGGGCATCGGAACCTTGCAAGGCATCGACTGCAAAAGGGATATCGATCAAATGAAGGGTATCGATAATACCAATACCCCGTCCCGAGCAGATGCCGGGTATCGCTTGGGCGTAGAGCAGATGCGGGTTCATCCGGGTAGCCTCGTCCAGGAAAAACTCCTTCAGCCATTGAACCGCCCGCCCTGCATATTTCTCGTTCCCGGTAACCATGTAGCCCGCCGCCAAATGAGCAACATGCGTCCGCATTTCCCTTAGAATGAGGCGATGAGCGTCGAAATTGTTAGGGTTCGATTCGCCGTCCCGTTTAACGTAAGGAAGTCCGTCCTGTGTATCCGGATTCGGCCACCAGTAATCGCCGTTCGAATAATAATCATGTGCCCCGCCCTCACTCCTGTCAGCGCGCACGTCGGTAATATGTTGGATCTCCGTCTGCAGCGCTTCATTCGCTTTGCTTATGATCCACGAGCGATCTAAGGCTATCAGTCGTTCCCGATATGGATTCTTGTCCTGTATGATCCGATTCATAGATAGTACCCCTCTCCTGCTTTTCGTTACGATGAACCGCTGACCCTCCCATTGTATAGACAGGGCCCGCTCACAGGGATGGGATATTTTACGTTTCCTTATTGTTTTTTTACGATACGTTCGATCTGAATAAGCTCTCTCCATGCTTGCCCATCCAGCCGATGGAGCTGATTGATCAGCTCCGTCTGGAAGCTGCCCGGTTGTTCCGGTCCGGAGCTTCGTTCTGCGAGCACTGCCGCAGCCCCATAAAAGGATAACGCGGAAACCGCCGCTGCTACCGGATCGTTCACCGCAGCGGCGAACGCGCCGATGATCGACGTTAATAAGCAGCCTGTGCCTGTTACATAGGTCAAGAGAGGCGTACCGCCTATCACCTTATAGGTAACACGGCCGTCACTGACGTAATCCTCCTTGCCGGTAATCACAACGACACAATCGAATGCTTGGGCCGCTTGGACCGCGAGCGCTTCCGTGTCTTCCGCTGCTCCGGCAGCATCAACTCCTTTGATCGTCCCTGCCAAGCCCAGAAGGTTAGCGATTTCAGCGGCATTGCCTCTGACAATCGTAACCCGGAGCTCCTTCAGAATACGGTGGGAGGTATCCGTACGGTAAGCGGTAGCGCCTGCGCCTACAGGGTCGAACACGACCGGGACACCGTGGGCATTCGCGGATCGGCCTGCAAGGAGCATGGAGGAAACGATATCCTCATCCAAGGTGCCTATATTCAAAACCAATGCTCCCGCAATCCGGGCCATATCGGCCGCTTCATCCCGAGCGACGGTCATAACCGGGGAAGCGCCCAGAGCCAGCAGCCCGTTGGCCGTGAAGTTCGTCACGACGACATTGGTAATATTATGCACGAGCGGCTTCATCGCCCGAACCTTCTCAATCGTTTCCAGCATGCTTTGTTGATCCATCTCGATTCCCCCTATACGTAAAAAACACTTTGCCTGGAGCAAAGTGCATAGATTTGCGAATTCCTCCCGCCAAGCACGACGAGCGGATCCTATCTCCCCATCATACCGGAGCTTCCCCCGGTCGGTCAATTCCTTCCGGCATGGCAAAAAGATGATGCACGAACCGTCGTTTGGAACTACAATAGGAATAACTCCAAACAAAGCGGGCGATAACTCATGAGTAAACCTCAAAAGCTGGCTTTATTCGCCATTACTTGGCCGCTCTTTATCGAATCGTTGCTGCAGATGTCCATGCGAATGGCCGATACGATTATGGTCAGCAAGGTGTCCGACGGAGCCGTCGCGGCCGTAGGCGTAGCCAACCAGCTGATCATGTTCACCTTTCTGCTGCTCCAAGTCATCTCTGCCGGCTCCGCCATCGTTATTTCCCAATATTTGGGCGCCGGCAAAACCGGTGAGGTTCGAAGCTACGCCGCAGTCGCACTCCTGCTCAACCTCCTGCTCGGACTCCTTCTGAGCGCTGTCATGCTGGTGTTCAGCAAATCGCTGCTCAGCCTATTCGGCCTGGAGCCGGACTTGCTGCTCCTATCCCAAGGCTACTTGAGGATCGTAGGGGGCGTTCTCTTTCTTCAGGCACTCAATCTTACGATCTCTGCCATTACCCAGGTCCACGGGTATACCCGCTATACCATGATGGTCAGCATCGGCATGAACCTGCTGAATCTTACCGGTAACTACTTATTTATCTTTGGCCCGTGGGGCTTTCCGAAGCTGGGGGTTACGGGAGTCGCCGTCTCCGCTGTAATCAGCCAGTGCGTGGCGTTAAGCGTTTATATTGTGATCCTATTCCGAATTGTTCGACTGAATCTCGGCATCAAGGATTTCGTTCGAAGCCGAATGGACGACGTAAGGAAGATTTTATCTATCGGCATTCCTACAGGAAGCAACCAGCTGTCTTACTCCGTGAGCCAAATCGTTACGACCTACTTTATTACCTCTCTAGGCGCGGAGATGTTATCCACGAGAATTTACACGCAAAATGTCATGTACATCATCATGGTTCTCGCCATCGCGCTGGGCCGCGGAACCCAAATCATTATCGGACGCCTCGTCGGCGCGGGCGAAAAAGAAAAGGCTTACAGGCAAATGTTCCGGAGCCTTCAGCTCAGCCTGCTCCTCTCTCTGGCTGCCGTTATCTTGATAGCCGTATTCCGTGAAACGCTTATCGGGCTGTTCACCAAGGACACGCAGATCATCGCTTTAGGCGCGGTGCTGCTGCTAATGGGCTTTCTTTTGGAGCCGGGACGCTGCTTGAACATCGTTGTCGGCGAATCGCTCCGTGCGGCGGGCGACGCCCGTTTTATTGTCTACACCGGGGTTTCGGTCATGTGGGGGCTCTGCATTCCGCTTACCTATCTGGTGGGTATTCATTGGGGGTTCGGATTGGTGGGAATTTGGGCGGTGTTCATCCTCGACGAGTGGCTGCGGGGAGTCATCTTATTGTATCGCTGGAAAAGCAAAGCATGGGAGAGCAAGGCGCTTGTATCGCCTGATGCCAAAGGGAAATCAGCCGCCCTATAGCGGTCGACGGCTCCGAATAAAATGTTCCTGTGTTGGTAAATCTATCTGCGACTAAAATAGATCGACTCGTGAAGGACATAGGAAATGATGAGAAAACACACGACCATCATACTGCTGCTCAGTCTCATGCTGCTATCATCCTGCGCCTCAGCGGATACGGCTGTTGATGATCCTGATTTGTACTTCGGGGATACCGGGGTAGAGCGACAGCTCCTTACCTATCGGGTAAAGAGCTTCGTGACCCAAGGGAAGGACGCCAATCCGCTGCTGCTGGATCCCAACGGGTTCCCGCTGATAAAGCAATTCCCGAACCCTGCCATTCGCCCGATCCGCGGCAGCTATGTGGAGAATGCCATCCAGACCGCTCGCTCTTACATGGGAACCCCCTATGAGTACGGCTCCGATCGGCGAGAGCCTTCCACCTTCGATTGCTCCGATTTTACGAGATGGGTGCTCCTGTCTTCCTTGGGGATGGATTTGCCTTGGGACGCCAGGAGTCAAGCGGCGTATGTCAAAGCGTTTGCCCCCAAAACCTATACTTCCCTCCGAAGAGCACGGCGGGGCGATTTGCTGTTCTTCACAAGCTACCGGGGGGAAGACCCGGCAAGCTACAAAGGCTTGAAGCCTTCGGAAAAACCGATTACGCATATGGCCATCTATCTGGGGAACGGGAAAATCATCCATAGCGCTTCGAAAAAGAGCGGCGGCGTACGGATCGACAAGATCACCTGGCGGCAATTGAACCACCGCTTCCTCTTCGGTGGCGGGATTGTTCCCGGAACGCAAACATAGCCCGATGGCTCGGGCTATGGCTAAAGTCGGGAGCATCCCTAAGGTGTTACCAAAACGCGCCGCCCGGCCTAGGGCAATGCTTGTCGGCCATCCTCGCTCGTATGCGGACGATGCATCCGCAGTATTGACACGTGGTCCCGTACAGAAGGGACGGGCATTGCTCGCAGCTGCTCAGCCGCTCTTGATACAGCTCCGGAGTGACGCATTCGATTCCCTTCGCTTCAAGCGAAGCCAGCACCCGCTGAATTTGCGCTTCGGTTACATTCACATCCGCCGAGCAGCCCTTACATGAATCTGTGCCGTTCCGCATAGGCTCAGCTTGGCTCCACAGCCAGCACGACGACGGACATCGGCGGCAGGGTAACCGTCAGCTTGTTCTCCTTGAGCGCAAATCGATCAAACAGGGCGGGCCGGATCCGCTCCGGCTGCTCGAACGTATTGTGACCGTCGAGTTGTTCGGAGGTTAAGATTGTGCCGCGGATCGAGCCAATTTGGGCTTCGACGGTGCCGCGCAGCTGAATGTCCACATCCGCAGCAGTCAAGTGGCTGACATTACATAGACTGATATGTACAGTCCCATCCGCCGCCTTGGATGCAGAAGCACTTATCTGTGGGATCGATTGGCCCTCCATTTCGTAGAGCTCCGAATCGTTATGAATGTGCAGCGCCGCCGCATCCTGATGAACCTTGAACATCTCGAATACATGGTAGGTCGGCGTCAGAAGCATCTTCTCCCCTTCCGTCAAGATCATCGCCTGCAGCACATTCACCGTTTGAGCGATGTTGGCCATGCGGACGCGGTCACTGTGCTTGTGGAAAATATTCAGCGTAAGCCCGGCCACGATAGCATCCCGGATCGTATTTTGCTGATACAGGAAGCCTGGATTCGTGCCCGGCTCTACGTTGTACCAGGTCCCCCATTCATCCACAATCAAGCCTACCCGCTTGGCCGGGTCATACTTATCCATGATGGTGGAGTGCTTGGTTACCAGCTCGTCCATCACCATCGCATTTTTGATCGTAGCAAACCATTCGTCTTCGGGAAAACCGGTTGCCTCCCCTTTATCCTTCCACGTCTTCGGAACCGTGTAATAATGCAGGCTCAGACCATGCATATGAGAAGCAGCCTGCTGCATTAACACCTCCGTCCAATGGTAATCGAAGGAATTGGCCCCGCAGGCGATTTTATATATTTTGTTATCTCCATAATTTCGTACATAGGTTTGATAACGGCGATACAGATCGGCATAATATTCGGGACGCATATGACCGCCGCAGCCCCAGTTTTCATTGCCTACTCCAAAGAAGGCAACCTTCCACGGCTTTTCCCTTCCATTTGCTCTTCGCAGGTCGGCCATAGGAGATTCGCCGTCAAATGTCATATACTCTACCCATTCCTGCATTTCCTGAACGGTTCCGCTGCCCACATTGCCGTTAATGTAAGGCTCGGCACCAAGCATATCACACAGCATCAGGAACTCGTGGGTGCCAAAATGGTTATTCTCCACGACGCCGCCCCAATGGGTGTTCACCATTCTCTTACGCTGCTCCCGCGGGCCGATCCCGTCCTTCCAGTGGTATTCATCCGCGAAGCAGCCTCCCGGCCAGCGGAGGTTCGGAATCTCGAGCCTTCGCAGCGCATCCAGCACATCGTTTCGAATGCCTTGGGTGTTGGCAATGGGCGAATCCTCTCCCACCCAAATGCCTTCGTATATGCACCTTCCGAGATGCTCTGCAAAGTGGCCGTAAATATGCTTGCTGATAGTTCCCGTCGTGATATCCGTATTGATGATAAGGTTACTTTTCATCCTTCCCATTACCCTCCCTGGAAATTGCTCTGTTTGTAAAAAGTATAGGCTGTTGTTACCCGGCATTCAATAAATTATAATGGGGAAAAACTGACCTTTTGTGCTTTTTGGGGAGAGCTCGAATGATCCAATTGATAAGCTGCGGCTATAACTTTATTCATCCGAACGGGATTACCATTGACCGTCCGAACGGATCGGGAGATTATGCTTTTGTTTTTTTTCGCAGCAGATGCGAGATTGTAGTCGACGACAACGCAATGCGGCCGGATAAATACAGTTATATATTGTTTAGTCCCTACAGGCGTCATCTATATCGGGAGGTGGACAAGCCGTTCGTCAACGACTGGTTCCACTGCAGCGGAGATGACGTTCATGAACTGGTAAGCCGCTTACATTTCCCGTTGGATAAGCCGGTTCAGGCCAGAGACCCGTTTCAAATTTCGAGAAGCATCATGGAGCTGCAAAGCACCTTAAGACTCGGCGGACCGCTTCGGGATTCGATCATCGACTCGGAGGTCAGAACGCTATTTATGAAGCTGTGCAATGTCAATGAAAAAAAGCCGCTGCCTGAGAAGACGAATCAGTACTTTCTCCTGTTTTCGGAGCTGCGCAACGAATTGTACAGTTCGCCTGGCAACCAGGTATCGGTGGAGAAGCTCGCTTCCAGCGTGAATTTGAGCAAATCCTACTTCCAGCATATTTATAAGGAGCTCTTCGGCTGTTCCGTCATCTCGGACATGATTAACGCCAGACTGGAGTATGCCCAATATTTGCTCAATAACAGCTCCTTATCCGTCGCCGCGATCGCCAAGATGTGCGGTTATGAGAACGATACCCATTTTATGCGTCAATTCAAAAAATTTATCGGCGTTTCCCCGGGCAAATATAAAAACAACAAGAGCTGACCGCTTGCCATAAAAGCAAGGTCAGCTCGTCGTCAACTATTTTTACGTAACCGGCGCGGGGTTAAATAAGCACAGGTCGTTATGCAGGCCCCAGTGATCTGCCCACGTTTTCTTGTTTCCGCTCGCCACCTCAAGAATGGTATGGAAGATACGCCAACCCACCTCTTCGATGGTCTCCTCACCGGTTGCAATCGTCCCTGCGTTAATGTCGATCAAATCGTGCCACTGCTCCATCAAGGCGCTGCGCGTAGCTACTTTAATTACCGGCACAACAGCCAGCCCATAGGGCGTTCCTCTCCCGGTCGTAAATACCTGCATGTTGACGCCGGAGGCCAGCTGCAGGGTGCCGCACACGAAGTCGCTCGCGGGTGTCGCTGCGTATAGCAAACCTTTCTGCGCAGCCTTCTCGCCCGGGGACAGCACACCTGCGATCGCGCTTGTGCCTGATTTCACAATCGATCCGAGTGCCTTCTCTACAATATTCGCAAGACCGCCTTTTTTGTTGCCCGGCGTCGGGTTGGCGCTGCGGTCCGCTTGTCCCTGCTTCAGATAATTGTCGTACCAAGCCATCTCGCGCAGCAAATGACGGCCGACCTCCTCGTTCACCACCCTCGGCGTCAGCAGATGAACGGCATCCCGCACCTCCGTTACCTCCGAGAACATGACCGTCGCCCCTGCGCGTACTAATAAATCCGCCGCGTAGCCGACGGCGGGATTCGCCGTTACGCCCGAGAAGGCGTCGCTTCCGCCGCACTGCAGCCCCACGACCAAATCGGAAGCCGGACACGTAACCCGCTGCCTCGAGTTCAATGCAGCCAGCCGTTCCTCCGCCTGACGCATTATCGACTCCAGCATGCTGTGAAAGCCGGGATGATCCTGCAGTGTGATCAGCTTGCCCGTATCGCCGTCCGGGATTAACCGGTCCGGCACGAGCTTCTCACAGCCGAGCCCGACCACCAGCACCTCGCCGCCAAAGTTCGGATTGACGGCGATATTCTGAATCGTTCGGATCGGTATAATAGCGTCCGGTGCCTGGATGGCAACGCCGCAGCCATAGTTATGGGTTAAAGCGACAACATCCTCCACGTTGGGATAGTTCGGCAGCAGCTGCTCCTTAATCCGTTTGACCGCGAACTCCAGAACCCCAGCCACACATTGAACACTCGTGGTGATGCCGAGGATGTTCTTCGTGCCGACACTGCCATCCTTATTCCGGTATCCCTCGAAGGTATAGCCCTCTAGCGGCGGCAGCGGTTTCGGTACCGCGTTTGCGAGCGGCAGCTCCTGCAGCCGGGGAGGTGTCGGAAGGGTCACCATCGATTCCTCCACCCAGCGTCCCTTGGCTATCGGTCCGGCAGCACAACCGATGATTTCGCCGTAACGAACGATCGGGTCCCCCTCACGAAGATCCTCCAGCGCTACCTTATGTCCTTGCGGAATGCGCTCATGGAGCTCGAGACCGCACGGGAACACGGTCCCCTTCGGCAAGCCGCCGGAATTGACTATAATGGCAACATTGTCCTTCTCGTTCACCTTAATGTACAGCGGTGTCTCATTTCCCTTAGGTTCCGCGCCTGTCATAGCAGCCCCTCCTTTACTATGATTTTAAAGCTCCCATTTGGTACAAAATGTCTCGAAGCTTCTCGCGGTTGGCCTCGGAGCAAGCGGTATTCGGCAGAATAGACGCTCCTACCTCAACGCCGACCAAATTCATCGCTTCCTTCGTCACGACAGGGAAGCTGGCAAGATTAAAGGCCATTCTCAGCGGTGCCAGCTTAAACTGTGCCTCCAGCGAACCCGGCAGATCACCATTTATAAAGCGATCGTATATTTCCACAACCAGCGCCGGAACGATATTGGCTGTCGAAGCGACACAGCCGACGGCACCGTAAGCAAGCGAGCCGAGAATCATCACATCCCGTCCCGCCATGACGCGAAATCCAAGGTGCCGTGTTCGCCTAATATACTCCGCGGTCAGTGTCAGGTCACCGCTGCTGTCCTTCATCCCGACAATGTTCGGAACCGTCGCCAGCCGCTCGAGCAGCGAAAGCGAAATGTTGTTGCCGACGCGGTCAGGATTGTTGTATAACAGCAGGGGAAGCGGCGTCGCTTCGGCTACCGTGCGGAAATGCCGGTAAAGCTCGTCGTCCGAAGGGGTCAGAAACATCGGCGGCAGGATCGTGAGCGCCTGCGCGCCCAGCTTCTCTCCCAAACGCGCCAGCTTCACGCACTCCTTGGTCGTAATCGCTCCGATCCCCATATAAACCGGAACCCGTCCGCCGACCTGGTCCAGGGTAATCGTAACCGCTCGTTCCTGCTGCTCATGATCCAGCCCATAAAATTCTCCGTTGCTTCCGAGCGACAGGATCCCGTGAACCCCGCCGGCCAGCACGTGCTCGACCACACGCCGAAGTCCTTGCTCCTCTACGTTCTCCTCCGCATCCACCGGGGTGACGATCGGCGGTATGACTCCGCGAATCCAGCTTGTATCCATGTGTATCTCCTCCTAGTGTACGAGCCTGTCAAAGCAGCTTGATTTCGTTATAACACATCAGCAGCGGCGCCACGCCGTGTCCGTTATTTTCGACGACCTGCTCCTGAAGCAGATAGTATTCAACGCTTCCGTCCCTGATTTGACCGCTCTCCGGTTTCGTTCCAAGCCCCGCGCTTCGGCAGATGCCGCCAAGCAGCACGTTGTCCTCCTCCTCACGCAGGTACGTGCTCAGCGTACCGTCAAAAGCCTCCAGCCCATAGCCGCGGTATTCCAGTGGCAAATAACCTAACCGGACTCCCTTCAGGATCGCATAGCCAAGCATCAACGTCCCGCTGGATTCCGGATAATTATCCGGATGATCCGCCCTGTCGACAACCTGGTACCACATGCCGCCGGGATGACGGTGCGGCAGCATATCATCTACGAGCTCCTTCAAAGCGCTCTTCATCGGCTGCGTATCGGCGGGCTCGCCTTCCAGCAGCTCCAGCACATCTACGAGCGCCATCGCATACCACCCGACCGCCCGCCCCCATACATTCGGGGAGTGGCCTGTAGCTTTATCGCACCAGAACATTTCGCGGCTCTCATCGTACGCGTGACGGTATAATCGTTTCCCATCGTCATAAAGGAACCTGCGGACGTTCGCAAACTGGTTAAGCGTATCGGAGTAGTCCTTCCGTTCGCTGAAGTCCTTGATGTAACCGACATAGAAGGGCTGCCCCATATATAAGCCGTCCAGCCATACTTGATTGGGGTAATTTTGCTTATGCCAGAACGAGCCTGCCTTGGTCCTAGGATACTGTTCCAGCTGCCGATACAGCAGGTCGAGCACCCGGCGGTACTTCGGATCCCCCTCCCGTTCGTAGAGCGGAAGCAGGATCGAAGCCATTCGGATTTGATCGATATTGTATTCGTCCGGCTTGATCCCCGCGATCACTCCCTCGGAGTCATACAGTCCGTCGATAAAAGCCTTCACGAACCGGTAATCCTCCTCATTCCCTGTAAGCTGATAGCTATCCATGTACGCTTTCAGAATGCAGCCCTCAATATAGTGCCATCGGTGCGCATACCATGTGGCTGCTGCTTTGTACTGCTCCTTCAGCTTCTCTACTTGCTCATACGGCATCGGAAGGCCTCCCCTCTCATTATATTGCCGCGTAGACAGCTTCTATGAATCCGTTTTCGAATGAAGCTCTCGGTATTGCCCCGGCGTCATCCCGGTCGCCTTGCGGAACGTTCGGATGAATCCGGTCGAGCTCGTATAATTAAGCCGCTCCGCGATCTCGGTAATTTTCAGCTGGCTGTCCTTCAGCCACAGCTTGGCCATATTCATCCGGTACCCTGTCAAGTAATCGATAAAGGTGACGCCGATCTCCTTCTTGAACACACGGCTTAGGTATACCGGGTGATATTTCAGCTGCTCCGCACATGACTCCAGCGATAGGTCCCGGTCGTATTGCTCATGAATCATCTCGACCAGCTGATGAGCGATATTGATGTACTGCGTATCGATGCGACTCTGCAGGAAGGCGATGGTCGGCGGCAGCAGCGTTGTCTTGAACCAGTTGACGATTTCCTCTGCCGTGCTTAGCTTCATAAACTTATTTAGGACCGATTTCGTTCCGGTCAATCCGTCAAGCGAGCCCCCTTGCTGGTGAAGCAGCCGATAGATCCTCGAGATCAGCTGAATCATCAGCATCTGGAAATCATTAAACAACACGTTTCTCTCCAGAATGGAAGAAGCATACTGCTGATAGTAATCATAAACCGCCTTCGAATCGCCCGTCCTCAGCGCATTAATGAAGCAGTCCTCAAGGTGGCTCCAGGAAGCGGATGAAAGAACCGTATCGGAATTGACCTCTTCGATATCCTCGTAGCTCAGAATCAGCTCGTGCCCCAGGCTGATACGGCGCTTCAACGCTTCGAGCGCCTCCACATAGGCATCCATCGCATCCGTATAATGTTGAAACGGACGGCTAATGCCGATGCTTACCTTGAGCTGCAGCAGCTCGCGCAGCTTCAGCCTAATCTGCTCGGCCATCTCGTGCAGGTAGACGCTTAACGCTTCCGGCTCGTTCGTATTCCCGGTCAGCAGCGTTACCTGCGATTGATCGAGCAGCAGCGTGCCGACGACGCATTCACCGGGAATCAGCTCCCCGACAATGTTGTTGATCGCGAACAGCAGCAGCTCCTTATCGCTCTCGGAATATCGCGTACCTTCCAGCGTATCGATTTGCAGCGCCAGCACGCCCAGCGGCTTGCCCCGCTTCCCGAAGCCGTACGCCTCCGATTTAAACAGAAACTCACTCTCCGTTACCTGCCCCATAAACAGCTTAAGCAGAAAAAACTCCTTCACCTGTCCGCGCTGCGCCTGCAGCTGCTGCTGCATATGCTTCCTCGTGCTGAACAACGATTGAAAGCGGTCCTCGATAAAGGCAAACTCGTCCTTCTTCTTGAGGCTTGGCAAATCGCCGCTCCATTGCTCCATGATGATGAACAGCCGGCGGATCGGCTTATACATGCGGCGCGTACCGTAGAAGGCGGCTACAGCAATCACCGCGAAGATGATGAAGCAGGCATTAGCCGTAATGACGGCAATTTTCCTGGACTCCTTCGTAATCTCCTCAATGGACACGATCGAAACGTACGACCAGCCGTATTGCGGGGATACCCGGTAATTGACCGCCATCCCGTCCTGCTCGTAATAGGTCTCGGATGCGGTTTGTTTCCCCAGCTGCTGGAGGATTTGCTTATGTCCGCTTCCTCCGCCCGGGCTAGAAAGAAACGGCTCTCGCTCGCGGTTCAATACATAGGTGCTGCCCCACTGGAAGTTCGGCGCTAAATCGCTTTCCAGCGTGCTGTGGGACATGTCAATAATTAGCAGCGCTTTGGGCACACGGGTGGATGCGATCATCGGCAGCTTCACGACAAGGCGAACCAGCTCGCGACCTCCCGCATCAACCGTATCCTCGACCGGCTTCCTTCCGGAGCTTTCCGCCAGCCAAAACAGGTTTTCCGGCCTTCTTGCGTATTCATTCAGCAGGCTGCGGTCAGGAAATTCCCCCAGCGAGGTAAAACCCAAATTGCTGATCATCCAGTCATGCTCAAGATTGATAATCTGCGCATCCGCCACGCCCCAGATGGAATGCAGGTTGTACAGCCCCTTGGACATGTCGGTTATGATTTGGAAATCGTCACTGGACAAATCCCGGTACAAATAGTCGCTCATGAACGAGGAATTGACGTACTGTACCGCGCCCATTTCCACATTTTTCAGCGCCTGCTCCATTCGCATCTGATTTTGCAGCAACAGCTGGACATTGCCTTCATTGACCTTCCTTTCGATATCCCGCGAAGCAATAAAATAAGAGATGATCCCCGTCATAACGACCGGAACAGCGCAGAGCAGCAAGGTAAACACAAGCAGTCGGTATAAATATTTCGGCAATGGTACCTCCCCCTCTCTTCGCCCTCAAGGCTGCTGCACGAGCTGCTCCAGGCACGGACCGATCGTTACGGCAGGGAACACGGATTACTTATTCAGCTTCGCATTCTCAGCCGTCAGCTCATCGATCACCTTGCTCCCGCCGGCCTTCTTCCAATTCTCTACTTCGGCCTGCCAGCCGGCCTCGTCAATTTTGCCCATGATAAACTTCGTTTGGGCATCTCGGATCAGCGTATCCAGCTCGCCGCCCTTCTCCGAATACGTCTTCGAGGAAAGGGTCAACGCCGGATTAGGCACGACGTTTTTCAGATTATCGGCAACGACCTTCCAGCCCTTCGCTTGCAGCTCATTCAGCTTCAGCGGCAGCCCGGTGCCCGTGACCTCAAAGGAAGGAAGGCTGTCCCGATAAGGCTTCACCTCAAGGTTGAACAAGGATAAATCCTTGAACTGCGCTTTCCCGTCATCGGTTTTCGTGTAATGCTTGCCCTCCAAGCCTCTTGTCAGCAGCGTCGACATCTCCGGCTCAAGCAGCTTATCGAAGAAGCCCAGCAGTCGCTTTAATTCCGCTTCCGTTTTGACACTTGATTTCGGGAAAACGAAAAATCCGTTATTTCCCGGCTCCGCCGGAACTCGATTGCCCGAAGGTCCCATATAAGGCACGATGTCGACCACCGCATTCGGCACGGATTTGGATACGTTTTCAAATGAAGTCGCCGCCGCAGAGGCTACCGTGTTGATTCGGATCCCCACCTTGCCCGCATTCCATTTGTTGTCGGCATCCGCCGCTTGCACTACGGAGAAATCCTGATTCATCAGCTTCTCTTGATACAGCCTTCTAAGCAGCTTCATCGAATCCAGATACGGCTTCGTCATAAACTCGGGGACGAGCCGGCCATTCTCGAGGCCCCATTTGTTCGGCGCTCCCTGGGATACGGCAAGCCGCGTCAGGAAAGCACTGCTGGCGGACGCATCGTTATACGATTTATCCAAGAACATGCCGTAGCTGTCGTTTTGGCCGTTTTTATCCGGATCCTTTTCTGCGAGCGTTTTCATAACGTGGTACCAGTCATCTAGTGTAACCGGAGGCTTGAGGCCCTGCTCGTCGAACCAGTCCTTCCTGTACGTGATGCCGGCGCGTCCGATATCCCGGTACAGAGGCAGCCCGTAGAGCTTCCCGTCTACTTTGATATTATCGTAATGCATGGCGTTAACGGCAGCTAAATGCTTGTAATTTTTAAGATAAGGGCCTATTTCCCAGAAAATGCCGGACTGGATTGCGTTCAGCGTCGTCGCATTGTAGGTTAGCTTGAACGCCTTCGGCATCTCGCCGGAAGCAATCATAATGTTCTTCTTGTCCTCGAAGGCGGCTGACGGAATCCATTGGATGTCGATTTTGGCATGGGTGTATTTCTCGATGGCAAGCTCAATCTCATTGTCCTTCTTCGGAGCTTCGCCCACCTGAGGTGTGGCGATCGTCACCTCAAGCGGTGTCGTATCCTCCTTAACGGCTTCGCCCTGAGGCGACGATGAACTCTCCGCACAACCAATCAGTGCGCTAGTTGTCATGACGAGCGAGCAAGCGACGGCGATGAATCGTTTTTTTGACATACAAACCCCTCCATTGCTTTCATTATCATTATAAATCAAACCTGCGCCGGACGCCTCCTCAAATTGAGAAGCACCCAGAAGCGGGGCCGATCACCCTTTTACCGAGCCCAGCAGCACACCCTTGGCGAAATGCTTCTGCAGAAACGGGTACACCAGCACGATCGGAACGGTAGCAACCACAATGGACGCCATGCGGATCGTCTGCGGCAAGTAATCCAGCTGGTCCTGCTGGGAGGAATCGCCGATTTGATCCTGCGAAAGCAGAACAATTTGTCTGAGTACCACCTGCACGGGAAATTTTTCCGCGTCATTAATGTACATAACGGCATTGAAGAAGGTGTTCCAGTGGCCTACGGCATAGAACAGTCCGAAGGTAGCCATCGCCGGCATCGAAAGCGGCAGAATGATGCGGAACAGGATGCCCAGATCGTTGCAGCCGTCGATTTTGGCCGAATCCTCCAAGCCGTCGGGAATTTGCTGGAAGAAGTTCTTGAGTACAATCAGGTTAAAAGCGCTGATGGCCGTTGGGATCATGAGCGACCAGTAGGTGTTGATCATACCGAACGCCTTGACCACAAAGTAGGTGGGAACAAGTCCCCCGCTGAACAGCATCGTGATCAGAATCATGAGCATAAACATTCTGCGTCCGCGCAGATTGGCACGGGCTAGCGGATAGGCGGTAAAAGAGGTCAACAGCAGGTTGATGAGCGTTCCGACTACCGTCACATAAATCGAAATCAATAGGCTTCTCAGCATCGTGTCGGTTGAAAAAATATACTTGTACGCTCCCAAGGTGAACTTGGAAGGAAACAGCAGCAAACCTCCCTGGGCTACCTCCTCCGGAGTCGCGAAGGACACCATCACAATATAGATAAACGGAATGATCGTAATCCCGGAAATCAACGTAAGCAGGGTGTAATTGACCGTATGAAACCAACGGTTGCCCCAGCTTCGATCCTCACTTGGCATAGGTGCCTGACCTCCCTTGCTTAGTTAATAGACGCCTTCTTCACCGAATCTCTTCGCCAGCCAGTTGGCGGCCAGTACAAGGACAAGACCGACCAGCGACTTAAACATGCCGACGGCCGCGCTATAGCTGTACTGCGCTTGCGTTAAGCCTTTCAAATACACGTAGGTGTCGAATACTTCCCCGACCTCCCGGTTCATCGAGTTCAGCATGAGGAAAATATGCTCGAAGCCCGTATCAAGGAAGCTGCCGAGCCGCAGGATGAACAAGATGACAATCGTACTGCGAATCGCCGGCAGCGTAATATGCCACAGCTGCCGCCAGCGTCCTGCGCCGTCCATTCGGGCCGCCTCATACAGCTGAAGGTCTACGCCGGACAATGCCGCCAAAAAGATAATCGTCCCCCAGCCCGCTTCCTTCCAGATCGATTGCATGATGATCATCGTACGGAACCATTCCTCGCTCAGCAGGAACGGAATTTTCTCCATGCCCAGCCGTTCGATGAGCTCGTTGACAACACCGCCTTCGGTAGTTAATAGAACATAGAAAATTCCGACGGCGACCACCCAGGATACGAAGTGCGGCAAATACAAGAGCGTCTGGGCGAAGCGCTTAAACAGCTCCTTGCGCACCTCGTTCAGCATAAGTGCGAGCACAATCGGCAGCGGGAAGAAAAATACCAGATTGTACACCGCCAAAACAATCGTGTTGCGAAACAGCATCCAGAACTGCGGTTCGGTGAAGAAGCGTTCGAAATGCTTAAGTCCCACCCAAGGGCTCCCGGTGAAGCCGAAATGCGGCTTGTAGTCCTGAAAGGCCATCACGAGCCCCCACATGGGTACATACTTGAAAACGATAAAGTACAAAATTCCGGGCAATAAGATGAGATACAGCCATCTATCCCGAATCAAATCCTTGAGAAGCAAGGAGCCTGATAAACTCATCCTGCCGGTAGCATGCAGCCGGGCTTCATATTGCTCCTTCATTCGGTGTCCCCCTCTGACGATTTTGTTTAGCTTGGTTCGATAAGTTGTCGGCCTGACAATTCACATGGTAGACGCAGGCCAAACATCACGCAATAGTATCGATCAAACCATCTTTCAGCATGGCGATAAAGCCCGCAGCAGCGCGGATGTTTCAGCACGAAATCGTGGCATCCACATCTTTTGCAGCCGCATCGTACTGATTTAACCTGCTTGATTTTGAGGTGATGGATCCGTTTTTTCCAGTCCCCTTGCTTGAACGCCAAATAACCCACCGTTGTGTTGAACGGTGGGTTATGGAGCTTGCCAAAATACCCTTTACTTATTATACAAGCGATAGATGAGTGCCGCCGCTTCCGCGCGAGTCGTGTTTGCCAGCGGTTGTACCTGCTGACGGTCATCTCCTTGAACCAGTCCTGCCTTCGCCATGACGGCCAGGTCGGACACAGCGTAAGAAGCTACAGCTGCGTGATCGACAAAGCTGTTGATTGCCGCGTCGGCATTGGCGGAGGAATCAAGCTTCCCTGCAGCTCTAAGTGCACGCGCCGCCATTATGATCATATCTTGACGTGTAATCGAAGCATTCGGCTCGAAGCGGTTGTTCTCCCGGCCGTTCACGATGCCGAGCTGCTTTGCCGCTGAAACTGCCTGGAAATAGTAATCGTCAGGTGTTACATCGGCGAAGCTTGAACCTTCGGAAGCCGTCAGTCCCAGAGCCTTAATCAGTAGTATCGTGAAATCCGCTCTAGTGATGTTTTTCTCCGGCGTGTAAGTATGCTCTGAAGTACCCTGGATAACCCCTTTGGAAGCCAAAACTTCAATCGCCTTGCGCCCCCACTCCACGTTGCTCAGATCGCCGAACGATTTCTTGACATAGGCGACTGCGTACGTGCTGAAGTGCGTGGTAGTGAAGGTCACCTTACCGGTTATCGCATCATATTTACCGCTTGGTACCGGATGCTGCTTACCGGCATGATCGATATACCATACCGTAATGAATTCCGAATTCGCCAGCTCCTGGGCAGTTGGCTGATAGGGAATGGCTACCGTAACTGGAGCCATCGGATTGTTATAGGCAACCGGCTGTCCTTCGGCTTCCAGGCTGAGTGAAACGACCGGTCTGGCGCCGATTTCGCCCTGTACTCCGGAAGGAAGACTTGAGCTTTCTACCGGGGTGATTCGAAGCACTACCTCTTGAGCTCCGACTTTTGTGTTGCTTAGCATGTTGCCTGGCAGCACAACCCCTGCTACCTCTGTCGATACAGCCAGCTTCTGCCCGCCGCCTGCGGTTGACAGAACAGGTGTCGGTACGGACACCCCGTATGCCTTGGCTCCCTCTACTTTAGGAACATCGATGGCTACGGTCTTCTCACCTTTGTCATTTGCCTTGGATTGCTTAAATGCCTCATCCAGCTTCGCAAGGTCAAGCGCGCCTACAGCTACGCTGCCCGTAAGAACCGGGGATACGGTCAAGCCTGTTCCGCCCTGGCTCGGTACGAAGCCGCCGCCACCCGCAGGTGCCGCGGGTACTGCCGGAGTTGCCGGTGAATCAGACTCATCCCCTCCAACCGGTTCCGGGGCAGCCGGCTTTAAGAAGGTCAGGAAATCCCCTCGTTGAATGCTGCCGCTGGCATCCCGTGTGAACGGAATGACCGGAGTTAAACTCACAAAGTTAGCGTCGGTCAGCTTCACTCCGAGGCTGTTCACGGATTCCTTGCCATTGAACAAATAGTTGCTTGCAGAATTCAGGTTTGCCGGATAGTTATCCTTGGCGGTGTAGTCCTTCTGATAGGAAACAAAATCGTTCAGCTTGAAATTCGTCGGTATATGGGAATACGTAACGAAGTTCAAGTTGCCTTTGGCATTGTTAAACGCAATGTTATTGTAGGCAATGACGCCAGGGTTACTATTGCTCGCAAACCCGTATGCACCGTTACCGAACGCAATACTATTCCGGATGATATGCGGCACATGAATTCCTTCGCCGCCGAGCTTGAACCCGTTCTTATCCCCGGCTCCAACAGTACCGTTAGTTAATGTTCCGTTGTTATAGGCAATGCTGTCCTCAATAAGGACGACTCCAATGGCGCCTGTTCCCGCCTTCGTGTACAAATCCCAGCCATCGTCGATGTTATTGTGCGCGATGGTTCCGCGGAAGACGTTCCCTTCCCCGACCGTCAGCTTGGCGGCAAAGCCGTCGGCATTGTTATCGGACGGGTCGCGGTTATCGAAGGAGGTGCTGTTCAGAATCAGGTTGTAGGCCGGCCATTCGGCGCGAGTGGCCGATTCGTCCGTGCGGCTGATCTGCAAGCCGGTATCACCGTTCTCATAGAAGCGGCTGTTTTCTACGATGTTGTAGCTGCCGCCAACGGTAAAGCCTTTGGTGTTGCCGGCCGAGCGTGTTACATCGATTCCCTGCACGTGCCAGTAATTGCCGCTGAGTACGACACCCTCCGATTTTTTGTCAAAATCGAGGATTGGTCTGGCGTCCGGCGCTGCAACCAAAGACTTCTTCGCCTGGGCAGTGCCGTCGTTATACTTCTTGATCTCCAGCTTACTGCTGCGAATATATCTTCCGTCTTGCAGGATGATTCGCTGACCGGGTCTCACGAAATCAATCGCCGTATCCAAATCCAGCGGACTGCCCTGTGTTCCTGTTCCCGTGCTTGAACCCGTCGGTGATACATAAATGTCTCCGTCAGGCACATAGGTTTTCATCGTAACCGTAAAGTTCTTGATGATCTTATCGTAGGAGGTCAGCTCCTGCGTATCTGCCGGCAGCAGCGTTATGCTGAAGTTCGTGCTGCTGTCAGCTGCCAGGGTTGCCGGAATTGAGGCCAGCTGCCCTGCGACAACAGGCACGTCCTGTGCAATTACGTTATTCCCCTGCTTCACGGTAACCGTACCGTCCACATTGGATTTCAGCTTCAAGGAATAGTTGCTGCTCGAGGTCTTAGCCAGCGATACAATATTATAATTTGGCGTTACCGGCAGCTTCGGAGCTTCCACCTTAGGAGCATCCGCCTCCGCCGCGGTCACCTGGAGCTTGATATTGCTTACTTCAATGGTGGCCAGCCGCGCTGCATAAAAGCCCACATACATCTTATCGTTCTGTGTTTTGAGAATGTCCGGCTCATAGTATAGAACCTCTTGACCTTGATTCAGCTTGCCGGTAAAGCCTGTATTCGTCTTGGCCAGCGTGAGCCTATACGGCGCAGCAGGATGCGTATTCTGCGCTTCCGGCTTGACGCTGCTTAAGAATTGATTCTGGATGCCTTGGCTGCCCGAGCCATCGGATGACTCCACACCGGTACGGACAAACATCTGGGTACCGTTCGGCTTTGTCGTTCCTCCGCTGTAACCGCCCACAGCCGCAATGTTGGAAGCAAATACGGCGGAGTCCCCGGACTTCCCAATCGCATCGCGCGCCATAATCCCGAACGATTCCTGCCCGTCATGCGGTGTCTTGGCATAAGCCTTCACTTGAATATCGGCGGAAAGGACAAAATTATCCTTCAGCGCGTCCAGCTCCACATAATAGAACGAAATGCCGTCGTGGTCGCCGGTCACTTTACCGCCGCCCTCCAGCGCTACAACTTCTACAACGCCGGGACTTTTTACACTGACTGTATTGTTGGTGCTTGACGTGGACTGACCGAAACGAATGGTCTTCCATTCGTAGGTAACGGGCTCCCGTACTACGGTCTTCAACACCGTACCTGAGAGACCTGCAGCCTTGGGTACAATTCGTACTTCGTAGGTTCCTGCCTGAGCGCTGTTGAACTGAGAGTCGTCCACCGTGTAGTCCGCATCCGATAACGGCTCGCGATCTCCGCTGTCGTACACCTTCGATACGGCTAACCCTGCCGGGCTGAATGCTTCGCCGACCGTATAGGTCGTCTTCGGATACTGAGCTACCTCAATCCCGACAAGCTCTCTAGCCTTAACGGTGACCGTAAGCGGAGCGGTTGTGCCCTTGTGTGCAAGGAGCAGCTGCTTCGTTCCTGCCGTCGTCGTATCCAATGGACTTACCGTGTATTCCTGCTGTGTCAGCCGTACCGAGGCGCCGTCGCTATACTTGGCATAGACGACCAGCCCTGCAAGATCCAAAGGATCACCCAAATAATACAGCGTCTTCTGGGGAGCTTGTCTAACTTCAAGACCAAGGAGCGCCGCATCCTTTACATTCACATCAAATGCAGCCTTTGTAGTTGGTGTATCTGTCGATATCACCGTCACTTGCTTGACTCCCGGCGTGTCAAACGTATATGTGGCCCCGCTTACCGTCGCCCCCGGAATGGAGAAGGCATATTGGTCAGGAGCAAGCTCCTTCCGGCTGAAGCCATGATTATATTCTCCAATGACCACCAGGCCTTCGGGATCGAACGGATCGCCCGGATAATAGGTCGTCTTGGCTGGCGTATAAGGAATTTCCAGCGCAGTGACCTGCATCGGAATGATTTGGAAGGCGATCGGCGCCGTTATGCCGTTGAAATGCAATACGGCTTGATTGGTTCCCACCTTACTGCTGTCAAAGCCCGTCAGAAGATATTCCGATGAAGAAAGCCACTCCGACCGGCCGTCGGCATAGAGCGCCTTAACCTTCAAACCGTTCAGCTCCAGATTCTCGCTGACAAAGTAGGTGGTCTTCATAGAAGAGCTGTCCACTAGAAGCTGCGTAGGAGCTCTGCCGTCTACATGAAGGGAAATTTGGTTGAAAGTAACATCGGCATCCCGAGCAACATACAGACCCGCGTAGTTACCTCCAGTCATCAAATTCGGTAAAACGACCGTCTCACTCTTCCCGTTCACGGTAAGAACGTAGACATCACCGTTCTTGCGGATTCGAAGGTCGTATTCCTCGCTCCCCGCCGGAGCATTTACCCCGCTGTAGGCCTCCAGCTTATTCTGAGTACCCAGCTTGTAGAAGCCCTTCATCGCCAGATCAAGCGCACCGACCGCCGCGTAGTTGGAGGTGCTGACATTGATCTGGTCCTTAATCATAAGTCCGAAGGACTTTTGGTTAGGACTGCTCTTGCTGCTATCGCTGTTAAAGGTATTCACCTTAGCCTTCGCCCGAAGCTCGAAGCTGGCATTGGCCGGAACTTCCTTGTAATAATAGGAAATACCCTCATTGCTTGAGTCGATCTTCCCGCCGGATGCCGTCAGCTTCACACTGCCGCCGCCTGATACGACCGGCGCCGGATTTTTCGTACCGCTCGTATCGGAGCCGAAGGCGCTGTACTGCCAATCGCCCAGGTTCACCTTGGGCTGAACGTGCAGCTTTACGTTGGTGAACGTGACCTTAGTATTACGCGCTGTGTACAGACCGGCATAGGCCATTGTCCCTGTAATATTGTCCAGCACTCGAATGTCGCTTCCGATTCTTACAATGTACTGACTGCCTTGCTTTCGTATGCTGAGCTCGTATGTTTTGTCCTTCCCCGGAGCCGGTACCGATGGGAAGTCCAGCCCCGCCTTCACCTGCGCATTGCTCTGATGGTAGAAGGCCGTCATCTTCTGATCCAAAGCCCCCACCGCAACATAGTCACCAAAATAAACGGCATACGTTACGTCGGTTACCGTAAAGCTGCGATTCACCGCAACCTGATCACGGAGCATGACGCCGAATGAGACCTGGTTATTAGCGGTCCAGGAATCCACATTTGCCGTTGCCGACAGTTCATAATCCCCATCTTCCGGAACGGCTTGGTAATAATAAGCGATTCCCTCCGATGTGCTGGCTATCTTGCCGACGTTATTGGAGCTTCTAAGTACGACCGAATCGTTAGTACCCTCTGTAATTTCAAAGTTCGTTGCATTGATCTTGTCCTGACCGCCCACGTCTCCGTACACGGAGCCCTGCCATGCGCTGCCCGGGGCAATCGTAATCATGGCCTGCTCCGCACCTGCCGCGGCAGGTAAGACAGAGGTCACGAGCAAGATCAAGGACATCATCCAGGCCAATACCCGCTGCTGCATTTTCACGGTGCTTTGTCCCCTCTTCCTCTTCGTATGATTTTCTTTGATTAAATCGCTTACATAATCGAATTATATAAATCGCCCCTGCATTACAACAATAATCATGAACTCAGGTTGTACGCTACAACCCTTGATTCTACTGGGTTTTCAGCGTATTGGTTAAAATCAAGCTATTCCTGTTATTGGAATTACAGTTAGCAAAAAAAAATACGCCCGGAAACGACCCCGGACGTATACTTGCTGCTTTATTCATTTACAGCCGCCATGGCGGAGGCCAAGGAAAGCGCGCCTGAAGCGACATCATCTATAGTCCTGGAAAACATGTCAAGCATCAGCATAAACAAATCAATGAGCTCCAGCATATCCTCACGTCTTAACGTTTGCCCGCCAGGCGCCGCATAAACATACCGGTAATAGACTTCATCATCCGACTTGATGCTGAAGTGTCCGATAGCCAGTTGGCAGTTGATCGCAAGCAGCAGCTTCTCTACGCTGCTTCTCGTCCCTTCCTTCCAGTTTACCGGAACGGTCGTATAGATCTGCAGCAGACGTATACTCTCAAGTTCATCGTCAGTAAAAGGCACAAAGCTAAAATTAACGTATCGATCCCGACCCTTATGGTCCTTAAGCATCGGAGCCAGCAGCACGTTTAACGGTACTTCCTCGCTTTTTTCCAACAAATCCGACTGAAGTCCGGCCTCCTCCAAATATTGCTTCAAAAAGCCAAGCTCCGCCAAATGGCGCGCATGTATTGATTCATTCAAGGTGTCGGCCTCCTATTCTCTCTTCTTCATTCCGCTCACTAGATACTCCCGCTGTTTGGTCACATTGCCATTCAGTCTATACAATTGAGCGGGACTTATTCCAGTGGAGGCAATAAAATTTTCCACTCTCGTATACTGCTTCTTTATCCCTTCATCTCCAGGAACATATTCCGGCAGCTTCGCGATCATATCCAGAATCAGGTTCGCTTGTTCAACCCTCTTCGCCTGCTTGTTCGCCGACGACTTCTCGGCATTGAACACTGCTTTCGTTACCTTCCATGCTCCCGGCTTGGCCGCCCGGTCACGTCCGAATTGCTTCGCCTTACGGGCGATGCTCATCGAGACGCCGGCCCCGGCCGCAACCGCCTTCAGCGGAATGCCTACCTTCGCGCCCACCCCGCTTAGGGTAGCGATTTCACCGGCAATGTTAACCATTTCAAGCCCCGATTGAATACCTGCGCGGGCCAAGCGCTTCATGTTGATATATTTCATCTCCTTGGCCAGCTCGTATTCCCGAATATCCTGGAGCTCCTGTTCCTCGTCAGCGCTTCGCCCTGCGTTTCCTTCCAAATCGGTTTTCCGTGTGTTCAGCTTATCCTTGTCCGTTCCCGTGGAGGACCATAGGGTTTTCCCCTTCACGCTTAACGAATTTTCTTTCACATAATCGGCCCCGCGGGCTTTGTACTTATCCTTGAATTCCCGTTTCACCTTGGTCATCTTATACGTGGATATAAACGCCTTGATCGAATCGTATACCTTAATCGTGATCGTGATGCCGCTGATGGCAATCCCTATGCCCGGAATCGCCGCGGCCAGTCCGGCACTGCCGATCTTCAGGATATCCAAGATCGCTTTCACGGTTTTCACCGCACCCTGTGCCGCAGACAACCCGTTCTTGACAGCGGACAAGCCTCCCCCTATCGCTTCATCCGCACTAATTCCTTCGCTGCTCGTCGCTTTCTTGAATAGGTCGTAGACGTCCTTGACCGTGAAGAAGGCGCTCTTGATCGCGTCAATCGCTTCTCCAACAGAACCGGACCAGTCACTTACCCCGCCCGCCGCTTTGACGGCATCGCTGCCGGCAAGCGTACCTACATCGTCGATGAAGCCGGAGGTGCCCTCCACACCTTCCTGAACGGCTTTGCCGATATCCAGGGAATTCTCGGTCACATCGGAAATTTTCTCCCCAACCGATTTATTCGAATCCCGGAGCGATCCGACCATCTTCTTCATCGCCACAAGACCGCCTAGACCGGACAGAACGGCATCTGCCGGTGCGCTGGCTACGCCGAGACCGGCTCCTCCCGTCTCGAGCTTATTCTTTAGCTCTTCCTGACCGCCTGCCTCCTCCAGCGCATCGACGGTTTCCTCGATGCTTTCGGACGCGGCTCCAGGTCCGGTCATGAGCAGCTCTCCGCCCTCGGAGATGTTCTCGGTAATGTCATCGAACCGGTCGCTTTCCTCCTCAGGCGCTTGTCCGATCTCGCTCATCTTTTTACCGCCGTTCGACCGCTTCGTCTCCGCCAGTACATTTCGCGCCTTGGACAATCCGCCCTTTTCGCCGATTTTATCCTTGCGGACAAAGCCGGTGTCGCCCCCATACTTGATCAGGGTCCACTGCCCCGTTTCATCGGCAATGCCAAGGTCCTCGAATTCAGCGCGGAAGCCGATCTTCGGGCCTTTCATTTCTTTTTCCTTTACCTTATATGTATCCGTGCTTGTCGAAGGGTCAGTATCCTTCGTATACGCTCTCATATGAGCACCGACTAGCGACTTCATCACGGCCGCTTTCAATTGAAGAGGCATTGACGATTGCCGGGACTTCGGAGCTAAGAAAAGACTAGCCGTGCCGGAAGCCGCTCCGCCAGCAGCCTTCTTGCGCTGCGCGGCTTGGTGAGCCAGCAGCTGCGCCGTTCCTCTGTTCCCGAGAGCCTTTTGCAGAGCTTCCATTCTTTGGGCTACAGCGGATACCGCTTGCGGCCCCCCGGCCGATACACTTCCTCCGAAGCGCTTATCAAGCCCGCCTTTGGCGATATCGGCCGCACGATTAAGCCCGCCCTTTGCTCTTTGTGACATATGATGGGCTCCCCCTCTAGTCATCATCATAAATAGCCATTTTTCCCGACTTTATACCTATCCCCTATAGTTTATCGACATAAAGCGATCTTGTGAAGCTTTTTTTGAATACGGCAAAAACCCCGACGACATTGCGGACGCTTACTCCGATGTCGCCAGGGTTTCCGACAAGAACTCAATTGACATGCTTTACTACATCCAGCTGCTTCCCGGATTGCGCGGATCGATAAATATGCTCGAGTACATGAACGATGCTGCGGGAATAAGTCATGGAGCATTGCGGTTCACTGTTAGTTTCCACCGTTCGCAGCAGATCAAGAAATTGCAGCCGGAACGGGTCCTGCTGTTCACCTACATTCACTCTGCGATACTCACCGCCTTCGCTTAGCCACAGCCCTTGCCCGGTGTTCAGCCTGAGCATTCCATGAGTAAAGATCAGCTCCGTCTCATTCCTTGGCGCTCCGATGTATCCTGACTGTGTGACGGTAGCCGGCACGCCGTGCTCATTCTCCAGGAACATGATGCCGCTGCCCTCCACATCCCCTCTCGCCCCATGATAGCTGAGATTTGCCCGCACTTTGGTTATGGCGCCGCCGCTTAGCCATTGAATCTTATCGATCGAATGTGAGCCCAGATTGGCAATGATGCCGCCGCCCGACTTCGCCTTCTCAAAAAACCAGCCCGGCCGATCGTCGGAGAAGTAGGAGAGGTGCCTCGTATCATTCACCATCACCAGCTGTCCCAAGACTCCGCTGTCGATCAGCTCCTTCGCCTTCCGGTTCTCGGCCATATAATGCTGAGTATGACCCACCAAGACTGCTCTGCTGTGGAGCCGAGCGGCATCGATGATCTCGTCACACTCAGCGGCAGTTAACGCCATAGGCTTCTCCAGAAGCACATGAGCGCCATTTTCCAAACAATATACCGCCGCCTCCTTATGAAGGTGATGCGGAAGAGTAATGACAGCGATATCCGGCTTTTCCCGCTCGATCATCATTTGGTAATCGGTATATGCCTTCATATGAAAATGAGCGGCCAGCGCCTCGGCCCGTAACGGCTGCACATCCGCTATCGCCGCCAGTTGCAGCTGCTCCATACGGGAGGCGGCCATCAGGTGAGACTCAGCGATCTTCCCGCCGCCTACCACAGCCAAACGATATCCCATTCCTCATTCCCCCCTGAATATGAATGGGCTCATCATATAACATGGCAAACCGTTTGGCTATGTACGTTTCTTTTGAAGGACATGCCGATGATTGAAAATCAATAAAATTGTAGAGTTAGTAAAAACAGTGCATATCCCAGCCGTTATTCTCGGTAACCCGTCTTGTTCCTAATACCCGGAAAGATCATGGGGGACGGTGACTATGGCAGAAGCGGATGCGCGGTTACCGGCCAGATCGGTTGCTGTGTAGGTGATCGTATATACTCTTCCGGTTCCGCTGCCTCTTCTTTCCGCCCTGATCTTAAAGGAACGATCGTCGGTGCCCGGCTCAGCCCCCTCCACATCCGCCGACGGATCGTCAGCTTCATTATGTAGAATGCGATCCAGCGCGACACTGCCGACCCCGGATAAGGAATCGTTCGCCTTCACATCGACCCGGATGTCGATAAACTTATGATTGACAGGCCAGAGCAAGGGGCTATCCGTCAGCACCTTAAGCTCCGGCGCACTTTTGTCCACCTTCACCGTCAACGATTTGGCTTCTTCGACGTTCCCTGCCTTGTCGGAGCTCTTGTAGGAAAGGGTGTGAACCCCCTCAGCCGTAATGAGTACAGGCCCTGTATACTTGAACCAGCCGCCTCCGTCCACGCTATACACCGTATCCGCCACACCGGAAAGCTTGTCGCTGGCGGCAAGCGTGATCGTCGGGTTCGTGACATACCAGCCGTTCAACCCGTCCACAGGGCTGGATATGGGTGTCGTTTCCGGTGGAACCAGATCCGCTTGCACCGGCTCCGGGACGAAACGAATCCAGTTCAGACTCGCCACTCCGTGCGTATCCGGCCGTTTGAATACCAGAACCAGCTTCTGCGTTCCGCTGACAGGCGTAATCGGCACCTCCACTGTAGCCCAATTCGTCCATTGGCCGGTGCTGGGTACCGGATAGGTCCCGAGCAAGGGGCCCGTTATGCTATCCTTCCTAAATTCGATCGTTCCACCGGAATACGCGGCTGCGAGCCGGAGGGTCAGCTTGCCGGTGGAAGCCCCGAAATTCACTGCGTCGTAAGCGATCCAGTCCCCATTGCCGATATTGCCGACATGGCTGCCGCCGCCTTCGGGATCCGTCGTCGGATTTACGATGCTGACACCGCTCATCGAGCTGTACGTTTCTCCTTCTATCGTCGTCACAGCTTCTTGAATCGGGTGGAAATCGAACCAATTCACTATGGCGACTCCCAGAGAATCCGGTCGCTTGAACACCATATAAAGATCATGCTTCCCGCTGGCACCTGACAGCGGCACGGTTACGGTCTTCCAGCTGGACCAGCCGCCCGTGCTTGTGATGGCATAGGTTCCGATGACGTCTCCCGAGGGACCGTCGATTCGGAGCTCCATCGTCCCGCCGGTATTCGCGGAGGCAAGACGAATGTCCATGCTGTCCGTTCCCACCCCGAAATCCATTTGCTTGTAGGCCATCCAATCGCCATTGCTTATGCCGGACACGTGGGAACCGCCGTTGCTGTCGGTTGTAGGCGTATACACAGTAACACCGCTCATGCTGCTGAAGCTTTCCGCTTCCACAACCGTCGTGACAGGTGGGCTTCCAAGGACGAATTTTGCTTGCAGCGCCTGCCCCTTGGAGCCTCCGGTATTCACCGTCAGCTGTAAGCTTGGACTCAATCGGTTGACTGTAATTCTTGGATCCTTCGATAGGACCTCGGAAGCGCTTCGGTCCAGAGTAATCGTCACTGTCCCGGAAGCCGGCATGCTTGGATCGGATACGGACAGCTCGAGCTCGCTTCCCCCGTTCTCCTTTACCAGAACTGATGCGCGTCCGGAGCTTGTGATCATATCCACGGTTTGCGTGGTATTCGTCCAGAAATTAGCCCCGATCATACCCAAGCTCTTCTCCTTGACTGCTTGAACGCTGTCAGTGTTGGCAAGCACTATGAAATCGGGATTGCTTGCATAGCTGCTTACCTCGGAGGGAGTCTGATTGGGCAGCAAAGCGTATGCATAGGAACCATTCGCCGGAGTAATGCCATGATCCATGTACAGGCTTAAGAATCGGTTCGTATACGTCGGGTCTCCTGGCTCCAGTACGCCGGAATACTTCGCAATATCCGACCATTTGCCCGACCTTTGCTCCCGCAGCCCTTTGATCGTCGCCCCTCCAGGGAAATAATAGCCGATACCGGACCCCGTCGATTCTCCGTCCAGATGCGCCCAGCGAACCCCGGACATCGATTCCGCCCAGCCTATGGAGGATGGCTTAACCGTACCGTTCACCGTCAGTACATTGCTTCCCTCCTCGTTCAGCTTCCGGTTCTCTACAACCGTCTCAATGGCATTGCTCGGATAGGATGAGGTTATGCCCGCACCTAGAGCAACGATTTCGTCGTCAAATAGGAACCAGGATTTCTTAGCTGTAAGGTCCGCCGTCATATCTGCGTCCACATGCTCATAGGACATTCCTGCAACACTATAGGTATCCGCCAGCGTCGTGCCGCCTACCCAAGCTTGGGTCGACTTCGAATTGGCGGCCATCGTCTTATTCGCTACTACTGTCGTCCCCGGAAGCCTGTAGGAGTTGACAGTGGGCCAGTAGTTCCCGCTAAATTGCCCCAGATCGCCGTTATATAAATAGGTCATACCGGCACCGGTATACCAGCCTTTAATATTCTGGCCGTTAATGGCTTCATAGTTGGCAATGCGGCTGGAAAACAAACTTAAACCGAAGCCGAAGCCGGGGCGATAATGAACCGCTCTGTCCATAGCCGGGAAGATTCTGGACACGGAGGGCTCAGCGGCAGGGACGACACTGGAATCGCTTACAATTTGTTTTGCTATTCGGATAAAGTCGATCGTCTGATCATGGTAGACATTGGTGTAGGTATCGTTCTGCAGCCAATACTTGGCTACCCTTTTGTAAATTCCCGCATCTGCACTTGGAGCCGATTGCGCCATCTTCAGAATGGCCCGGATCAATTGGCTGCCCTGCTCATGATCCTCCCTGCTGTATACGGAGATGTCTCTTCCCCGAACCATATCCATCAGCGCGCCCTTGTAAACGACCGGTATGAAGGAATCATGTACCCACTTATATGCATTGGCCACAGATGGATCCGTAACATCCCAGGCGGAGCCTTTTACCAAATACAGCACTCTGCTTAAATTATCGATCAGACTGAGCCCATAAGAACCCGTATACGCGAACTTTTCATGCTGGATGAAGGAACCGTCTGTATAAAATCCGTCTCCCGAAGTAACGTACTTGAATACCGGACTTAATCCGTTCACGCCGTTCTGTATCGCCGTGCCGTCTTTAGAAATCACCCCTCGCACAATCGTCACCGCGGCGGTCCATACCCGATTGGCTCCCACATCCCTAGGTCCGGCGATAAAGTACTTAATGGCATTCATATAATCGGCAATCGGGGCACTCGGATCTTGGATCAAATCGTCATACATCAAAACGGTAGTATCATTCAAAGCGAGTGGAGTTCCGATCTCCCATTCCCACCAGTTCCCGTATCGGGTTACTGTTGTATTGTAATAATGGTCATGAAGATACTTCAAACCGTCAAGGATACTGATCTTTAAGCCTTCGTTACCGTTCAGTGAGGAGCCGTGCGTTCGGTAAGCAAGCGCCATCTTATTCAAACGCTCATAGGATAACCGGATGTGAGTCGGATTCGTGGATAATGCCGCAAGATCGCTCCATAAGTAAGTCCTATTGGCGAGATCACCGTTCATTGTGCTCCAATTCGTTTGCGCCTTTTCCGTGACGGAAGCTATCGCCGCGGCGAAATCGCTTTCATTCGGATCGTAAGAGGTACCGCCTGTCAGCATGTCGTACCATTTGAGCCGTAAGTCGTCGAACGAGTCTGCAGCTTGAGCGCGCTTCGGGGAGAAGCCCATTCCCACAATGGAAAATAACATCATTGCCGCCATAAACACGCTAAAAAGTTTTCTCCGATTCTTCACTTAGTTCCCCCCTATGGAATTTGGAAAATAGAAAGAGAGAACCTTGTTCGGCATCCCTCTTTCTCTTGTAAGCGTTCGATTATTTATTCGTTTTAAGGAAATCGTTATGTCGCTTAACCATGGAAGACAACGTCGCTGCCGCATCCTGATTGCCCAGGAAAAATTTCTCGTACTCTTCTCTGCGAAGATCCATCACCTGCTGAGGGACGCTTCGGGAATAGGTCGGAGTCTGATCCTCGAAGAGCACGTACTTGAGAGAGGCAATATCATATGTGCTGTCATTGCCGGCAAGCAGCATCTTAAGCGCATCATCCGCCTTCGCCTCCTTAGAGGCCGGAATCCGTCCCCCTGCGGCCAGCGGCATCAATCCGCCGTCGGCATACCATTTCAAGAACTTCCAGGCTTCGGCCTGATGCTTCGACTTCGCGTTGATGGAGACAAAGTCACCGAGTCCGCCTCTGGTTACATACTCATTTTGGCCGCTAGCCAAACGGGGAACCGGGGCGAAAGCAATTTTGAACGAACGCGGATTATCCTTCAGGTTGTTCGAGCTGCGGAAGATCCACGATCCGGCATTCAGCATCGAAGCCTCCCCCTTCAGGAACATCGTTTCCACCGGCATCTTCGTCGTTAATTGTTCGCCGAGCTTCGGCGTGCTCTTCTCGTTCATCATCGTATTCAACAGCTTGAGCCAATCCCCGACCAGCGGATGATCCAGATTGGAGCCCCCGCCTTGCTTCGTATAACCCTGCTTCACCAGTACCGAATCCATTGGATCCGGGTACACCTCCAAATGCTGTACAAGTCCGAATCGACTATCCGTCTTGAGCTTGGTCGCGTACTCCTTCATTTCATTCCACGTCCAAGAGGTCGGAATCTTAAGTCCCGCCTGATCCAGCAAATCTTTATTAAACCAGACAAAGAAAGGGCTTCTCACGGTAGGGATACCGTAATACTTTCCGCCTACTTGCCAATCCTTTGCCGCAGCGCCCATTTTGGCCTCGATGTCGTACTCGCTGGCATAACGGCTCAGATCCTGGGCAACTCCTGAATCCACTCTTTTCTTCAAGGCTGTTCCCGAGTAGGAAACGAATAAATCGACATCCTGTCCGGTCAGTAGCGCCGTATCGAGCTTGAGGTTACCGGAATCGTCGTTGACATATCTTTCATACGATACCTGGATGTCAGGATTCGCTGCATTCCACGCATCCACAACCGCCTGGGGGCCGGACTCCGGCGGTACGCCACCCCACATCTTAAGCTTAACGGTTTCTTTCGAAGACGGCTTGGCGGAGCCTGATTGCGTCGAATTCGTCGAAGCGGCGTTACATGCCGGAAGAACCAGCATAAGTGCCATGGCAAGCAAACCTGCGGATTTTGTCTTTTTCACCTTTATGACCTCCCGAGAATAAATGCCGTACCTTTACTTTATCATTCCGTCTGCCTGTGATCGAATCCCTTTTTGGGGCATCCCTCCTTTCAAGCTGGAAGCAGTGCCATCGACCATGCCGCATCACTCGAAATATCGGGCCAAATTGCGTCCCATTTCAATCATGCCGTGGTTACCCGGATGCAGTAAATCGTGCGACATGCCATAAAATCCGGTTCCGAAAAGCTCGCGGCCGTCGACATAATGAACATGCTCGGATTGAAGCCTCCGCACGATCGTCTGCAGCGCCTCTCTATATGCCCCAGGTGTTGAGGCCGGATGCTTATCCGGCCACCGGAAGCCCTGATCCATGAACAAGGGAATCAGCCCGATGCAAAGGAGCGGCTTATTCGGCTGGCCGGCTGCAATCCGCCGGACCATCGCCTCCGCCTTCCCTTCAAACTCCTCCACGGATACGCCCTGGTTCAGCATATTGACCGAAATGCACAAGGAGGCGAAGTCCCAATCGTTTCGTTCGGCGATATAGTCCGCAATCGCGGGCTCGCAATAAGCATTGCCTGCGACTCCCAGATTGATCGCATCGGCCTTTAAGCGCCAAGCCGCCTGCGACACATACGTCAACTCCGCGCTTGTCGCCGACACCCCTTGTGTAATGGAGGTGCCATAGGCCAAGTATCGGCGTGCGGGAAGCTCCTTCGGCGCGGGCGGACGAAGGCTTGCCCCTTGAATATCCAGAAGATGCACCTCCCCTCCCTGCAGCATAATGCGCCACACCCTCGGCGAGAACGCATATTGGAGCTTCTGACCTGCCTCCGTGCCCAGGAAATAAGGCGATGGCAATTCCAGATGAAGTGTGACCGCCTGCTGCGTGATTACATGCTGGCTGACGAAATAATCGCCGATATATACGGTGGCGATACTGTCGCCGTTATAGCTCGCGAGCTGCACCACTACGGGCTCCAAATCGCTGACGAATCGAATTTCGCAGCCTGCCGCTCTGCGGTATATCGCCTGGGCCGGCTCCCGAAGGCCATGCAGCACGCGATCCGGAATTCGTTGAAGCAGTCTACCGGGCCGCCCCTCTATAACGGGGAGTTCCTCCACGTTGTGCAGTTCAACGTTATTCATGTGAATCATCGCCTGTGCCTCCTCATCCCTTCACCGCCGAATTGGAAATGCCTTGAATAATAAAGCGTTGGCCGAGCAAGAACACGAGGATCATCGGTACGATCCCGGCTGTAGCGGCCGCCATCATACCGTTGTAATCGATCGTATTTTCCAATATAAAATTTTGAAGTCCCAGCGGAACGGTATACAAATCCCGGTCGATCAGAAAGACCAGCGCATTCTCATAATCGTTCCAATGCCAGGAGAAATCGATGATGGCTAAGGTTGCCAATGCCGGCTTGGCCAAGGGCAAAATGAGCCGGAAGAAGATGCGGAGGTGACCGGCGCCATCGATAAAGGCGGACTCTGAAATTTCAATCGGAATCGAGAGCATGAACTGCCGCATCATGAATACTCCGAATACCGTAAACATTCCGGGCAAAATCAGTGCCCAATGCGTGTTGTAAATTCCCGCCCATTCGAACATCATAAATTTCGGTACGAACAGCACCTGCGGGGGAATCATCATCATGGATAAGTAGATGACAAACAGCGCCTCGCGTCCCTTGAACTCCATCCTGGCAAAGCCGTACGCCGCGAAGGCCGACAGGAAGGTCGCCCCGGCCGTTCCAAGGATCGCTACCTTGAGGGAATTCAAATAGTAAGTAAAGAAGGTATCGCTCCCCATCCAAACCTTCACATGGTGCGCCCATGACAGCTCCGCCGGTATCCAGCGGATCGGATACTCGAACACCTCCGCCGGACTCTTAAAGGAGGTGCTGATCATCCACAGAAACGGAACGACCATCAACACTCCGAGAAACAGCATGACGCACGTGGCGAGCAGCTTGGTGAGCATGGGGCGATGCGCGAGCCTTTCACTTACAAAGGCCTGCGGAAGCCGGCGCATCTCAGCTTGTGGTTTTATCATAACCTATTCCTCCTACCTGACTGCTTAATAGTGAACCCATCGTTTCTGCCCCCACCATTGAAAGAGCGTGATCAGCAGAATCACCAGAAACAACGCCCAGGAAATGGTTGAGGCATAGCCCATCTCGTAATAACGGAAGGCATTCTGGTATACGAAGAGCGAGAGCACCGTCGTGCTGTTTCCCGGACCGCCCTGCGTTATCGCCTGAATAATACCGAACGTCTTAACCGACATAATCAAGCCGGTAATCAGCAGCAGGAATGTCGTCGGACTAACGAGCGGCCATACGATGCTCCTAACGATCTGCCAAGGCTTCGCCCCGTCCATCTTGGCCGCTTCCAGCTGCTCGGTAGAGATTTCCTGCAGTGCAGCCAAGTAAATGATCATGTTGTACCCGAGCATGAACCAGATCCAGATGATATCGATGGCATACATGGAGGTTTCCGTAGAGGAAAGCCAGCCCGGCGGATTCGCGATGCCGATCTCCCGCAGGAAACCGTTAATCGGGCCCAGCTTGGCATGGAACAAGAGCATCCAGACGAATGCAACGGCTACGCCGCTCGTAATGTAAGGCATAAAGTACAAGGCCCGAAGGAGCTTGACGAGATACACGGACCGGTTCAACACAACCGCTACGAGAAAAGCCAGCCCGATCGAGACGGGGACGGACAGCAGGAAGATCGCCGTGTTTTTCATCGACAAATAAAATAGCTCATCCTGCAGCAGCCGCTTTACGTTAGCCAAGCCGACAAACTCGAATTTCGGGTTCATAAACTGATAATTCGTAAACATGAGAAAAAAGGACGTTATCGCCGGTACAATATAGAACAAAAGGACGCCGATCATATTGGGTCCAATAAATAGGTAGCCCATCATTTGCTGACGTTTCATCCAGTTGCCTTTCACTTGCTTCACCCCATTCGCTTATTGACCCCATTGTAGCAAGGAACGATGCTGGGCATAATGAACAAAACCTTTTGTTTTATGATACAAAACCTCACAATTTAGGCAGGTCAGGCTTCGTAGATTTGTTCTATTCGTTCTAGCGCGCAAAACAAAAACCGCCCGGCTGCCCGGACGGTCGTTTCAGGTATTACTCGGAGCTTTCGCTCCTACGGTATTGGTTTGGCGTAGAGCCGGTCATGCGCTTGAATATTTTAATAAAGTAGTTATCGTTAAAAAATCCGACCTTGATGCCGATTTCACTGACCGTCATATCGGTATGCAGCAAATACTCAATGGCCTTCTTGACGCGCAGCTCATGCAAATAATGGATGATCGTTTTGCCCGTCTTCTTCTTGAACAAGGTACTCACGTAGTTTTCCCCCATCATGACCTGCTGCGACAACTGCTTCACGGTGATTTCCTCTTGATAATGCTCTTCAATATATTGAATGATCTTATTCACTTCGGGATGTTTGATCTTGTCCTTCGCCGAAGCAGCTTCAGACTCCTTGACTGTCGGTGCTGTTTTCTCCAGCTCCAAGCGAATCTTCTGCAGCGTATCCCGCAAATCCTTGACACTCATCGATAATTTTAAAATATAATTGGACGCTCCGTACTCCATTGCCTGCCGCACGTATTCGAAATCCCCCAAGCAGGTCAGCATCACGAAACGGCTTTGGATGCCTGCTCTGCGCGTTTCCTTCAACAACTCGATGCCATCCATCTTGGGCATAACGATGTCGGACAATACCAGATCCGGAGGCTCCGCCGTAATCAGCTCCAACGCCTTGGCGCCGTCCCCCGCCTCGCCCACCACCGTAAATCCCATCTCCTCCCAGCGGATAAGCTCCTTCACTGACTCCCGAACGAACACCTCATCCTCCACCAGCAGTACTTTCCACATCCCGGTTTGCCTCCGTTTGAATAGAATTCGAAGTCTCCACAGCATAAGGTATGGATAACAAGTAAGGAATCACCATCCGAATCAGCGTCCCTTGCTCCAGTTCGACGATGTCGAGTGAGCCCTGCTCTTTAAACAGGAGCTTTAATCGTTCGCGGATATTCGTAAGTCCGATGCTAGGTCTTTTCCGTTTGCTCTGAAGCTCACGAGCCTTTTGAAATCCGATGCCGTTATCCTCCACTTCGATCTGCAGCATGCTCCGCTCCGCTTCCCTCACCCGGATCGTCACACGTTGATCGCCTGTAGCTTCAAGAAAGGCATGCTGAATGGCATTCTCTACGAGCGGCTGCAGACTGAATTTTGGAACAAGCGCATAGTCAAGCCTCGTATCATATTCATAGCGAATATCAAAGCGGTCCTTATATCGGGTTTGTTGGATAAAAACGAATGCCTGCGTCAGCATAATTTCTTCTTTAAGATGAATCAGGTCGACGTCGGTGTTTAAGCTCATTTCAAGCAGCCTGCCTAAGGACACGCACATATCGGCGATATCCTCACAGTCACGGCGCAAGGCGATCCACTTCATCGTGTTCATCGTATTCAGCAGAAAATGCGGGTTCATTTGCGCCAGCAGCATCTGAAAGCGGACGGCATCCTTCTGCCTTTCCTCCGCCCACAGCCTTTGAATCAATTCATCCATATCGACCAGCATCGTATTGAACGTACGGGTTAATTCGAGAATTTCTCCTTTGTATTTTTGCTCGGGAATACGAACCTTCAGATTACTATGCGCGGCCTGCCGCATCTTGATCTGCAGCTGCGAGAGCGGCCGGGTGATCGTATGCGCAATCAGGAATGCGACGAGAATGAAGGCACCCGCCAAAAGAAAAAACATGCTGAAATATTGACGTTTCAGCACCTCGATCTCGTTAAATAAAATGGGCAGCGGGATGCGGTTTACGATATACCAATCCAAGGATTCGATATAGCTGTAGTTGAGCAGCGCGTCGGAAGCTGCATCCACCGTATAGCCCTCGGCTTCCGGGTCCGATGCGATTTGCTTAATCGCCTTGGCCGTTACGGCTTGCGCCTGCGGATTCGATTGGGTCACCACCTCCCCGCTGCGCGTTACGATGAAGTAGTCCTGTCCAAGATCCGACGCGGGCTTTAGAAAGGTTTGAAACCAATAAGCATAATCAATGCTGATCCGTGCGATACCGTAAACGGCATTATTATGGTCTCGCAGCAACGCGTAAACGGATAATAAGTAAGGGGTCTTCGAGAGATCCCTAGACACATTGTTCTCGTCACTCGGCACCCAGACAATCGGTGTTTTACTCATGCGGATTTCACGGAACCTGGGGCTTGCCATGATCTCCTCATAGTTGAGGGAACGCCTCGAAGGATAGGAGGTATACACATTGCCGTGAAAATCTAGAACCGTGAAATATACATTAGAATTGTACAAGAAGAAGCTGTTATTCAGATTCAAAAATTTTTCTTCTATTAAGGCTTTGTTCTCCAGCGGATTGAATCTTGCCGGGTTGTCAAGAATCGACTTCACGAGAGAGTCCTGCTCCAGGAAGATGAGCGTCTTAAAAGCGATGCTTATTTGGTCTTGGACAGTTCGGTGCATCCTTTCCAGCTGATCGCGACTTTGTTTGCTGATTTTTTTCTGAACAATAGACTCAATTTTTTGGAAATTATAGATATTCAAGGCGCTAAACGGCAAAAGTAGTAACAGCAGACACGCTATAAACAAACGATATTTTAATGTATCGGGCCATAATCTGTTTAATTTTCTCAGCACGTGACCGCCCCCCTCACCTCAAAGATATTATAGCACGTCGTTAAAGATGGAAAGGGGTTTGGCATGAAATCCGTTGTTCTGTTCTATTTAGGCCTATTTCCCGAAATGTGAAACAAAGAAATGTTCTATTTCCATACATCAACAAAAACAGGGTGGAAAACATTTTCCCCCCTGAAATATATATTGTCTTTAGAAAATCCTTGCGTGCTGGGGTCCAACCACTCATAGGCGGCCTGAATCTTTGAAAAGCACATTTCTGCAAAAATGCAGCTTTTTCCATGATTGCTATCAATTTCAATAAAAATTCTGCGTTTATACAACTTTCCAAAACCATTGGCCTCGTCTTCAGCCGTTGTGATCTCTCAAAGATGCCTATTCTCACAAATCTCGTTCCAAACCTCCACTTAAGGTCGAGGATTTCTGCACTTTCGCAGCTTTGCATCCCTTGTTTAAAAGTGCTTATATTTTGCTGACAAGCTCCTTGTTTTGAAGCAAAGCCACAAGGTACGCCAAAGTTAATCCTTGCCCCCATCCCTGAACTCTCTTCCTGGATATCGCCTTGTAGTCTTCCGCAGAGTACATTACCGCCGTGCCTGCCGATACGTTCCGAACGGAACCGTCTTCGTCTATGTTGGCCAGGATGCCTTCATAGGCTTTGGCAATGGCATTTTGGTGCAACGGATGTCCATTGATGACCAAAGCTGCGGAAATGCCCGCGGAGGCTGATGTTTCGGTATACGAGGTTTCATCGGTCAATACCGTCCGCCAAAGTCCATCCGGAGTCTGCAGTCTTACCAAAGCGCTCAATTGATCCCGAAGCGCATCGCCGAGCTTCATCCACATCGGCATGAAGGGGTTCAGCATTTTGTACGCCTGTGCCATCGTATAAGCAGCCCATGCATTCGCTCTGCCCCAGTAAATAGCGGACAAATGGTCTTGTCTGACATTGTCCCAAGCATGATAGAACAGGTTCGTCTTCATGTCCTGCAGGTATTCCTCGTGCCAGTAAAATTGATTCAAGGCATCGTCAATATAGTCCTTGTTGTCCAGCTTAAAGCCCAGTCGAAGCAGGAAGTAAGCCGCCATAAACAGCGTATCCGCCCAGGCCTGCTCCGGAAAATCGTTTTTGGAGGACACCGTATGCTGGAATACGCCTTCTCCGAACCGGATGGCATCCTTACGAAGATACTCGGCCTTTAACAGCGCCAAATCAAGATATTTAGAGTCGCCTGTGGCTTCATGCAGAGTCAGCATCGTATGCCCCATGGCACACGCATTAACCATCATAGGCGGCAGGCCCAGCTCCAAGTATTCGTCCACCCATTGGACCAGAAAATCAATATATTCTTGGTTGCCGGTGACTTCCCACGCTTTGGATATTCCGTAATAGGCAACTCCGCAGGACCAGTTCCAGGTAAAATCCATATTCATCGTTCTGCGGACAACACGGTCAATAAGCTCTTTCACTTCATCTTCATTGCATTCAAATTTACGCATTTCACCCATCTCCTTTTGACAAAGCTCTACCCCTACAGCCATTTCGCTTTATCGAGAAGACTATCATAAAATGCGAATTATTTCCCCGCTTATATGGACAATCATTCCCCAAACCCCGCATATATTGATATAATGAATATATGAATCATTCTTTAATTAAAGGAGCCCTTCATGACGATTGCATCGCTGCCCGGCATGCTGCGCTTCGGGTCGAGGAATGATCCGCTTTGGATCGAATTCGACCGCAGAATCGGGCACTATTCCATGAACACCAGCCACTACCATATAGAGTATGAAGTGTTTTACCTGTTACGCGGGGAAAGAAATTATTTTATCAAGGATTCCGTATATCATATTCGGCCAGGCGACATGATGCTGGTAGACTCCTATGCCCTGCATAGAACCTCCGAGATCAGCGAGCCCAATCATGAGCGTATCGTCTTTCATTTTAACCCGTCCTTTTTCAATGGTTACCCACAGGAGGATAAAGAGCTGCTGCTTGCTCCCTTCTCCGGGGGCCACCCGTTTGTCAGGCTGAATATGCAGGAACAAATGCAGTTGGAAGCCCTGCTTGGCTCTCTCTTGAGTGAGCTTAACGAACGTCCCCCGGGTTATCCGCTGCACATCCGAAACATGGCTAACGAAGTACTATTGTTCGCGGCGAGACACATTCTGAAGCGCAGGGCCCAGCCTGATGTAGAGCTTACGCCCGTCCAGCGAAAGGTTACGGATATCGTTCGCCACATTAATCTGCACTTTAGAGAGCCTCTGCACCTGGACCTCCTGACCAAGCAATTTTTTATCAGCAAAGGTCACTTATGCCGTGTATTCAAGGAGGTCACCGGCTTTGGCTTCACCGAGTACGTGAATATTACCCGAATCAAGGAAGCCGAGCGTCTTCTGCGGGAAACGGATTGGAGCGTCACGCAGGTGTCGGAGCACTGCGGCTTTGAAAACTTCTCCCACTTCGGCAAGGTGTTCAAAAAGCTGTCGGGTCTCTCCCCTCGTGCCTATAGGAAGCTTGAACGCTCCGGCTCCGGCGGATGAAGCCGTTCTAAAGCAACAAAAGGAGGAAGCCCTCTGCGTCGCAAGGGCTTCCTCCTTTCTCCATGGAGCGTAATCATGGCTGTGTAGTAATAGCTGCCTCAAAAACAAGAATGCGTAAAGGAGCATCCGTGTGATTTTCCAATCCATGGCTCCAGCCCGGTTTATTTAGCAGCACATCACCGCGTTCTACCTCCCGCACTTCCCCGTTAACCGACATCCGCCCGCGGCCTTCTATGATGACATAAATCTCCTCATCTTGCCCGTGTGTGTGGTAGCCGATGGACGCCTGCGGCGGAATTTCGGTATAGTAGAAAAACTTCAATGCAGTATCAAAATCGCTGCTATCATACAATCTCACACTTTTCACCAGACCATTGCCTCTGTGACTCTTCTCCATCATATACTCGGCATGCAGGTAGTTACGAACGATCACCACGGATCCCCTCCTAGTTAGTTAATGCTCTTTAAGCCCAGCCTCCAGGTTACGGAACTGTAAGAGGAGAGCGCATCCGCAGCTCCGGCTTTTTCCTTCATCTCGAATAAGAGGTCCCCACGTTCATCCACCGTAACCTCCGCATACTGCCAAATATGCTTGCCCCGTTCATAATCAAACGACACGCCGTCGTCATCAAATAACATTCCGCGGCCCGGTACACTGCCGAAATGAAGCCATTCCAACGGAGTACGCTCCGTACTGTTCGGTGCATGCTGTCTGACAGGCATCATGGGAATGACAGCTCCCTCGCGAACGAAGATCGGAATCAGCTCGAGCGGAGCTTGAATATGCACAACCTGTTCACCCTCGTAGCGTACTCCTGTTTCGAAGCCGTACCACACACCCGGAGGCAGCAAAACGTCCCGCCCCCGCTCACCTGAAAACATCGGGGCCACGAGCAGGTCATCTCCGATAAGGAATTGATCGTCCCATTCCTTGATCCTTTGTTTTCCGTAGGCGGCGTCCGTCGTATTGAGCACCTCTCCATGATCAACGCTGGTTTTCGATGCGGCTTTACGGTATTGATCGGCGCTTTCAAAGGCCAGCGGCATGGCGCGAAACGGAGGAAGACCTTCGAAGCAGTATCGCGCGAATGCCGTATAGAAATAAGGCAGCAGCCGCATGCGAAGCTCGATATAGTGCCGAATGATAGGCTCCACCTCCGGGAAAGACCAGGGCTTGGTACCGTCTCCCCACGCGTTCAGCATGGCCATAGGCGAGAAGCATACGGATTGCATGCGACGCACCCATTCCTCACTGTTATCCGCCTTACGCACCTCCGGAGTCCAGAGAATACCGCTGAAGGAAGCGTTGCTCAGTGCACGAATGAACTGTTTATGGTCATACAAGTCTGAGTAGAGCACATAAGGCAGAGTGGATGCCGCCGCGTTAGAGGCTCGAACCAGACCGTAGGTTCTACGGTTATGCTTCCGATACAGGTCGGAAGTCATTTTCTGAAATAGAAGACCGTACATCTGCCTCATCTGCTCCCCATCGGCGCCGGAAGGGAAGCTGGCGTGGGCCGGAAACATCCACGAATGATTCGTAAGCTCGCTCCCATCGCATTCGTCAAGCTTATATCCCGATACACCGATACTGGCATGCTGCTCTATATGCTGATTCATGTACAGCTCCTGCGCAGCCTTCAAGGTATAATCGGGAGCCAAACCGCCCCACACCGTGTGACTTCCCGATAGCGGTTTCATCGCCTCAAAAATAGAGGCATCCGGGGAGATGTATGGATGCTCCCAAAGGTTAATTCGAAAGCCCAGCTGCTCCATGCTGCGCACAAATCCGGAAGGGTTGGGAAAACGCTCCTCCGACCATTCATAAGTGACAGGATAGCTTCTGCTGTGCCAGCCCGGCTCTAAACCAATGACGTCACAGGGAATACCGCGCTCGCGGAACTCTCTCGCTTCCGCTAAGGTCATCTTGTCATTGTACAGCTTCGGTACCCTGTGCCAAAAGCCAAGCCCCCATCGGGGCGGTAAGGTTCCTCCGCCACAGAACAGATTGTATCTTTTCACCACATCGACTAGCGTCGGTCCGCTAAATAAATAGACCGTGGCCCCTTCCTCGGGAAGACGTACCTCCATACGGCTGGACAGCGGAGTGGCCCTCCAGGCCTTATCCGTATTCCGATCCCGCGCCGCCTCCGGGCCGTTATCATCGATATGCACGGTTGAGCCGCAGTATACGGTCGTCACTCGTGAAGTATCGATCAGAACACCATAACCGCAGTCCGATACAAAGAACGGCACCGGCGCGTGTGTTTCTCCCGTATCCTGCTTAGGATCGCTATTAACACGAAGGAATCTGGTCCTTCCACGCTGGTTCATTCGGGCAAACTGCAGTCCCATCCCGTAAATGGCTTCCTGCTCCGTCAGCGGAAAGGATAAGATCGGCATGGCGCCTACGTAATCCGATCGTATCTCTTCCATAGAGAAAGGCAGAGGCACATCCCCTAACTGGTGCAATGCTTCATACTTAGGCTCCCGGTTCATCCAGCTAACGGGTGAAAGCGCGGATGGTTCTCCTATCGTTCCCCGCCATACTCCGGAAGCGTACTGCTGCCAAATAAGTGCTGCCATTGTATTTCCTCACCCCATCTTCCCTTGTTGGATTATGTCGTTCAAGTCCTTAGCGGCAATTCAATGTCCGTCCACTGCCTCTTTTTGCTGGCCAGCTTGGCATAATGAACAAGAGCTTGCGTATGCAAGTAGTCCCTTCCGCTCGATTCCGCCTCCCTCTCCTCTCGTAGGGACGAGAGGAACTCAGACAACGTATCGCTTGCTGCAAAAGCACTATGATCGCTGAAGGTTTCGGCATGTCCCCCTCGGTATAAGGAGATCTCTTGATCCGTAAGTTCCAGCGCGCCATCACTGCCCTCAATACGCAGCTGTCCACACCATGGAGTTTGTCTGCTCCGAGAGGCTATCGTTCCGGAATACGTAGCACGAATGCCCCCCTCGAGTTCAATCCATGCCTCAGCATTGAGATCGGCTCCGGGCTCTCCCCATCCGTTTAACGGCGCATACAGCTGAGCGGCAATTCGTTTCCCCTCGGCTCCGGTCAAGTACCGGATCATATCGAAGTGGTGCACGCCGATATCGTCCAATAAGCTGACCGTGTAATTGCGATGCACCTGATGGTAACGATGAAACCGGATATCAATAGATGCAACCTGCCCTATCAAGCCTTCATCTATCAATCGCTTTAGCCTTCGAATATAAGGGAAACGGCGATAATTCTCAGCGATCATAAAGGGGATCCCCTCCCGCATCGCTCGCTTTACAATGTCCACGGACTCTTCGTAATCAAAAGAGATCGGCTTCTCGCAAAGCACCGGCAGCTTCCGATCGAAGGCTGCATGGTTGACCGATGTATGAGCCATGGGCGAGGTCACGTTCACTAGGAAGTCCGCCGCTTCTTTCTCAAGCGCCTCCTCCAGCGAGGTGTAAAAGGGGTACGGGTCGTTACCCATCTTCGGCTTCAGGGAAGAATTGGTTTCCACAACAGCGGCTAACAGCCCCTGGTTCTTCAGCCTTGTATACCAGCTAAACCCGGCGGACCCAAGTCCAACCAATATGGCTTTCATAAGACTGCTCCTCTCTGGATCCGGATGTTATAACCATAAGATCGGCTGGCGAATAGCGATGTTTCTTCGTATTTCCTTATCCTCCGGGTCACGCTCCAGAGATTCAAAGAGGGATATATATTCCTCCTTACCAAGTCCCAAGCCGGCAAATAATAAGCCGGAAATTCTTGCCGGCCAGCCCTCGTCATGCTCAATGTCCGGTGGGTAGGGCCAACTTTCCTTGTCGGCAAGATAGGGGAAGAGATAAGCAAAGCCTCTACGTATACCTCGTCCGTCCGGAAGCTCGTAGTTCCACAAATTGTCGGACGGGGTGGATAGGATATGGCATAACGTTGCCATGTTGTCTAACGCAAAGATGGAGTAGCCGTAGGGCTTGGTACGAGCAAGCTCTCGGGGAAAGCTTCCGTCATGCTCCATTTGGCCGGGCAGCAGGATACGTTTATACCTGTCGCGGCAATACGCCAGCATCTCCTCGTTACCGGTGAAGCCGGCAAACACGCTTGCTTGTACATGCCAGCAGATGCTGTGGTTATTGTCCGTATTGCTTTCTTCCACGCCGTAAGGATGGGTTGTCATCCAGCATAAATAATCGGCAAACCAGCGTTGTAAGCCGGAAAGAATCTCATCCGCGAGGGGAGCCGAACCCCGCAGCATGAGAACCGCCTGCGGGATATCAATCAAATGCAGCGTATCAATGATCCCGATGCCTCTCCCGGGGCAAATGCCGGGAATGGCCTGAGCGTAGAGCAAATGCGGATTCATTCGTGTATCCTCATCGAGGAAAAATTCCTTGAGCCATTGTACCGCCCGCTCAGCATATTTCATCTCTTTGGTTACTGCGTATGCGGCGGCCAAATGTGCCGTGTTCGTTCGCATGTCCCGAAGGATCAGCCGATGGGCGCTAAAATTGTTCGGGTTCGACTCCCCGTCCCGCTTAACGTAGGGCAGCCCGTCCGTAGTATCCGGATGGGGCCACCAGTAATCGCCGTTCGAATAATAATCATGCGGTCCGCCTTCACTCTTATCTGCCTGTTCATCGGTAATGTGCCTTATTTCCGAACGGAGGGCCTGTTCCGCCCTCCTTAAGATCCATGACCTATCCAGGTCGATAAGTCTCTTTCGAATGTCATGTGATCCATGACTTGAATGCATGCTGCTTCTCCTTCCGTTCACATCACGAAATCGGTATCCCGTACAGACGCCAAGGCTTGCGGCCTCCAAAGTATCCGCACAAGTGATGGACCGCTGGAAGGGGCTTGACTTCCCAAGCTTCACTTCCTGAGTCAGATTCTGTACAACCTGCGTGGTATAGTACGACCTCTTCGTCAACTGACAGCTCGAGCTCATAGACGCCGGGACCGACCTGTCGGACCGCTTCCGCAGGGACGCCGGCTATGCCGATGTCCCCGGTCATGTCGGTCTTGATCCGGCAAATCCCTCCGGCCAAGCTTTTGACCCTGATCCACGACGTCTTCCCGTCTGTGCGAACGGCACTTACCTGGAATGCGCCTTCGGCCCGCAGGTTGTGAAACACTGCCTCCTTCCAGTCGGTGGGAACAGCCGGGAATACGCGAATCTCCGTGCCCCAGCTCTGCAGAAGCATATCGTGAAGAGCCTCCGCTCCCGCTAGCGGTGTCTCTATTACGGGGCCCGCCTCTTTATACATGGTATTCGACTTGAGCATGTGCAGTAAGGTGTGCAGGTATTTCAAAGCCTCATCTCCCTCGCCGACCTTCGCAGCCAGAGATGCCGCTCCCGTAAACGTGAATCCGCGCAGGTCCCCCTCGCGGGAAAGCCAATGCCGCAGGGAACGGATAATTAACTCACGTTCTTCTTTCGTATCCCCGCTCATGATATGCAGCGGAAAGGCGGCCATCAGATGACTGAAGTGCCGATGTCCGAACTCAAGCGGCTGATCCTTGCCGATCATAAAGCCTGTTTCGTCTGTCGGCAGTGGTGTAAGTCGCTCCAAGGTTTCCGTCCACCTCTCACGAGTTGGATCCTCGACCTGGAGAATCTCGCAGACACGCAGGAGCGTCCGGCAGCCCCATTGGAGTAGAGCGAGATCATAATGCGTATCCGGTACCTTGAGCTGAAGAAAGGACCCGTATTCCGGAGAAATCATGGGAGGCAAATGAAGCCTGCCATCCTCCCCCTCTTCCAGCAGATGCAGGTAGTACTGAACGGTTCGCTTCAGCAGCGGATAAAGCAGGTCTTTCAACATCTCCTGGTCCATCGAATGTCTATAGTGGCGCCACAGGTTATGGCATACCCAGGCCAAATTGCCCACTTCAGCGCCGACTGGGGCCGCCAGATCATAGCTCATGCTGCGACCGAGCCCTGCAGAGTCGTGCCGATACCGCTCGGGAACATTGCGGATCAATTGCTCCATGCGATCCCGGAAAGCTTTTACCAACGATTCGCCTATTTCCAGCCGACCTGATGTGTACACCGGTGAATAGCTCATCTGCACGTTCATATTGAACCAAACACCGGCCCATGGTGTCGGTGCGAGCCATGGTCCCTGATTGTCGATAATCATGCCGTCGGAACGCGTAGCGGCTGCGAGCTTATACATCTGAATCCAATAAAAGCCTTCCAGCAGCGTATCCGGAATGGATACAAAACTTTGACGATAGTAATCGTGCCACCAGCTGCGGTGAGCTTCCAGCCATTCCTCCCACGGTTGGGAGGCAGCATGAACCACAGCACTCTCCGCTTTTTCCCTTGAGGAGGCATCATCACCATTCATTAAGGAGAGCCACAGCCGTCGCCTGCCTGACTCTATTTCCCCATCCAGCCACGCAGTTGTGCAGCCTCCGCCGTACTCGAACGATTGTACTCCAACAGAAACACCGGCGTCCGAAATGTCTCGGGAAACCTGCGTAGCAGGAATAAATTGGTTCAGATTGAAGCCATCGGCATTCTTCAATACGGGATCCACTTCGTTATGCGGATACCACTGCAGCCGTGTCCCCTTCTCGCTTTCACTTGTTTCCAGTTCAACCGCGAGTACCGGCTCCCTGCTGTGGACGAAAGCGCGTACCCTTACATTCCCTACTGTCGTAGTAATCTCCGCACGCAGCTCCGCATTCCATAGATCGATTCGAATGCTTGAAGGCTGATAATACCAGCCGGTCAATTCAAGATGCAGCTCGCCTACAGGTACCCTGGGAGTGAATTCTCCTTTAGGTTTGCCGGCCGTTACGTCCGAGCGCCCTAGCACGAAGCGAACAATATTTCGCTTGTTTCGGTGCTCTTCACTATAAACCATGGCTCCTATCATCCCATTACCGATAAAAGCCCCTTCATCCCAAGAAATCGGTTTGACCGACCAGGTCATATCGTGACGTGCCAGAAAGGTATCCCATTGAATATGGTTTTTAATCATGCGAGTTTCTCCCCTCTTTTGTACCGTGCTGCATCGCCCCGTTTAGAAACCGAACAATAGGCTCCGGATTTTCCAAACTGTGAGGATGATGACCGATCCCTCTTTTAACTATAACGGTGATGGCGCCGCCTGCTTCGCGGTAATGGCGCTCGAAGGGCTCCCCATTTTCTCGGTAAGGAACGACGTTGTCGGCATCCCCTGCGATTAATAGGACCGGGATGCCGGCATTGGCCAGCTTACCCGCACTAGCGAGCGGCCGGCTCTCCGCAGGTATTGCTTGCTCCTCCGATACTCCGTACACCGCCAAGCATTCCTCCCAATGGGGGGGGGAGCCTATTCCCGCTCCTTTACCGCCCGGCCAGCTGTGTTGGTCCAGAACAGGAGCGTCCAGGTAAAGGGCCATAACGTGCTCGGGATAAACAGCAGCATAATTGACGGCATACAAGCCCCCCCGACTGAAGCCAAACAACGCCGCCTTGGAAGCAAGGCCGAAATGGTCTACAACCTGAGCTCGAAAGCCTTCCATCCTGCGAACCGCAAAGGGACAGCCATACAGATGGCTTAGCCGAATATAGGCAATGTGCCACCCCTGCTCCAGCAATGCCAGGTCCGCCGTTGCGAAAGCACCAAAAAACTCCGTTCGCCAAATCCACGGCCTTCCTGCAGCCTCCTGCTTAGGTGCGACCACAAGGGCCTCTCTTCCCGACAAGTAAAAATGATACTGCGTATATCCATGCCAATCGGTGGTCATGGGTTGAGTAAGCCCGTTTTTCTCTAATTCGAAGCATGCCTCGGCTGCAATTTCCTTCCGAAGGCGTTCCCCAAGCAATAGCGCTTCTGGAAGCGGCTTCGCTTCAGCCTTGTTCACATGACTATGACCGACATGCTCTTTCCAGGCAGTACTGAGAAGACGATGGCGTTCTATTGTTTTCCGAAACCAAGGTACGGTATTCGGCTCATTCACATAGTCAGGAATACGTTCCAAGGTGATGTTGAACAATCGGCTTAGCAGCGTTTGGGCGATGCTCCAGTGCCCATGGGCATTCGGGTGAATCCCGTCGCCATACATGTATTCCGGCTCCCTCCGGCGTCTGTGCTCCAAGTCCCTGCGGAGCGGATCATAAATGTTGATTGCCGCGTCTGCCTCACCCAGGACAGGTAGACTCAGTACCCAATCGGCATAGCGGCTTAAAACTTCATTGTAGCTCGGGTCAGGAAACCTCCAGCTGGGGCTGTCGTCTTCATTGATGTTTGGTCCCAGGTGCCTCAGCCTGGACGAATGGTCGTACGGAGTGGGAGTAAGAACAATGACCTTCTCCACCGATGGTCTAGCCTTGCTAATTGCTGCGAGCATGCCTTCTTGATATGCCCTGAAGCGATCCTCTGAGTACGGATGATAAATTCCGTCGTTCATACCGTAGAGGAATACGAGCCAATCGGGCTTGCTCTCCCGAAGCACTCGCTCAAGCCGGTCATGCAGGCAAGGACGCGGCCATGGATGGGCTTTTTCACTGAGGCCCGATACCGTTTCGCTGCTTACTCCGAGATTAACGAAGGTAAGCTCCCGCTCCGGCATATGTTGTAAAAAGTAAGCCTCCAAAAAAGCAATGTACAAGCCGTTATCTGTGATACTATCGCCTACAAAAACAATGCGCTTAGCTTGCGGAAGGTCTCCACCCCGCAAGAACAACGTTCCCAAGACCGGTTACCTCCCATTCGTTTCATCCTAAGCAAAAAGTCAGGCGTGCCGCTAAAGCGGCACACCTGAAATCAACTCCATTAAGGAGCGAGAGGGCCAACATCCGATGCCGTTAGAGGACGAACCGGGAATGTCGTTGCACTGGATCGTTCATCGGCTCCCGAATCGTTCGTAGAACGCGTTTCCCCGTCCATATCCTTTGTAACATACGTGTAGGTTCCCTTCGCATAATTGATCGCCGGACTAGATGAGGATAGCTTCTGTAAACCGCCCACCGTTGTGAAGAGCGGATTCGTGTTCCAAATTTCGGCGCTGGTTCTCGCCTTATTGTTTACGGTGCTGCCATATCCGATATTGCCTTCAAACACGGTGTTCGTCGTTGCAGCCTCGTTGTAAAGCGTACCCGTTGTGTTCCTTACAATATTATTAGCGACTCTGCTATCCTGAGGCGCATAGGTCTTGCCGGAGCCGACAATAATTCCTGTGGCGCTGTCTACAATGGTATTGTTCACAACGTGGGCGCGATAGATTTTCCATTGTGCCGTTAATTCACTGGAGGACGGATTGGACGGGTACCCGCCGGAGCCGCCGTCATAATCGCCGCTATCAAGCAGAATCGCCTTGCCCGTCAGCTTCTCCATATAGTTATTATAAATCTTATGGTCGTTACCATAGATCCGAATCCCGTCTTGAGCGCTTTCTACTCCGTCCCCAAGGAAGAAGTTGCCGTAAAAGCTATTACTGTGACCGTGCCTCGAGGTAAGCCCGCCCTTGGAGGTTTTGAAGGTGTTGTAACGGACCGTATTGTTGCCGCTCTTCACGGAAACGATCTCCGGCTCTCCGTCCGTATTCTCGAAAAGATTGTATTGGATCGTATTATAGCCGTTCGAGAGGGAAACGGAGGATAACCCTAAACGGATGGTCTCCTTCCCGTTAGCAACCCAAGGTCCTACATCGTGGAAGTAATTATACTCGATCACATCGTATTGCGAGACGTTCCCGTTCCCATCGCCTTGATAGGCAATAAGCGGTGCAGTATCGCTTTTATTCCCAAAGTCGTTGTGATCGATTTGGTTATGATGACTGTTGCTTCCGCTGACCTGAAGCCAGATGAGGTCCCCTCCGGTAGCTGCAAGGGCGAAGGTATTCCGGGTAATGCGGATATGATTGGACCCGTCCAGAAGAACGGCAGTATTCCCGGTATTTGTGAATTTCAACCCTTCCACCGTGACATAGGATGAGCCGGTTATGTGAATTGCCGCGCCTCCGGAAATAACGGCCTGCCCCTGATTGGCGGCTTTTATCGTAATAGGGGCAGAGGACGTACCCTGCTTTCCGCTGATAGTGAAAGGCGTGCTCTGCGTATAGGTTCCGTTGGCGAGCACAATCGTGGTACCGGCGCTCGCATTCGTTAATGCAGAGCTTAACTGGGAAGACGTCGAAACCTGAACCGTACTGCCGGAACCGCCGGAGCCGCTTGAAGCCCCTCCATAAATTTCTACCTCCGTATAGCTGTTCCAAGCATTGACGGAGTTCCCGTGTCCTACGATTCTCACATACCGGACGGGATCCGCATCGGGAAAGTCGAAGGTCTGAAGAGATGCATTGAGGGCGCTCGTTACATTAGCACTTATCGTGGTAAAGCTGATGTTATCCGTAGAGGCTTGGATATCAAAGGTAGAGGTCCGAGTATCGCCGTTTAAAAAAGCGATTTTCATATAATCAACCTTCTTATTTGATCCCAAATCGTATTGGATCCACTGCCCGTCGCCACTCGCGGACCATCGGGTCGAAAGGCTTCCATCCACCGTATTGGCCGGTACATTCCCGTCGTCGGCACTGGCCGTCACGGATGTGCCGGGGATTGAGAATTTCGCCGATGCATTGGAGGTGTCTCCATAAATCTCTACCTCGGTATAGCTGTTCCAAGCATTGACGGAGTTACCGTGCCCTACGATTCTCACATACCGGACAGGATCCGCGTCGGGAAAGTCAAAGGTCTGAAGGGCCGCGCTTAAGCTGCTGGTTACATTAGCGCTTACCGTGGTATAGCTAACTTGATCCGTAGAGGTTTGAATATCGAAGGTTGAGGTTCTGGAATCCCCGTTAAGAAACGCTATTTTCACATAGGAAACCTTTTTATTTGATCCCAAATCATATTGAATCCACTGCCCGTCTCCGCTTGCAGACCATCGGGTCGCCAAGTTTCCGTCAACGGTATTTCCGGGAACGTTCCCATCGTCGGCACTTGCCGTTACATTCGCAGACGCGACGGTTAGTTTCGCATCGGCCGCATGAGCAGCCATGGGCATCAGGGACAACATCATGCAGAAGCATAAAAGAAAAGAGAAGAGCCGCCTTTGTTTTTTCACTGTTTTACACATCCTTTTCGTTTTGATTTGCAAAGGAAATGCTTACTCGCTTTCTACCTCCTTTCCTCGATCTGGCCATTCTCGCAGCTTATTCGAATATATGCACACTCATCGCTTGAAGCCATGCTTTGGCGATGAGTGAGTGGCCGCTTGGTCCCGATTTCGTGCTGCATGCTGTAAGATCAGTTAGCCTCCGTCTACCCTTTAATCGCTCCGATTAGGGCGCCTTTCACGAAGTATTTTTGAAGAAAAGGATACACAAGCAGAATAGGTACGGTAGCTACGATAATCGTGGCGTATTTTAAAGTAACGGATAACATTACTACATCCGTCGCCGAAGCGCCGACAGCCATGGAGCTGGCTTCCCCCTGCAGCAAAATCTCTCTGAGAATCAACTGAAGCGGATACATGGAGCGGTCCTGCAAAAAGATAAGCGCGTGAAACCAAGAATTCCAATGACTGACTCCGTAATACAAGAGCATAACCGCAATAACGGGCATCGATAAGGGAAGAATGATCCGAAACAGAATGACGAAGTCGTTGGCGCCATCCATCTTCGCCGACTCCTCCAGCGCATCGGGAATGGCCTCAAAGGCTGTTTTCATCAGAATCAGGTTAAAGGTATTGATGGCCTGTGGGATGATCAGCGCCCACAACGTGTTGGCCAGCCCGACTCCCTTCACTGTCAAATAAAAGGGGATCAAGCCGCCGCTGAAAAACATCGTGAATACGATAAAAAGCATAAGATGCTTGCGATACTTCAAGCTTTTGCGCGACAAGGCATAGGCCCCAAGCGAGGTAAGCAGAATGTTAAAAACCAGCCCCGTCAGGACGACAAAAAAGGTATTTCCGTAGCCCTTCAAAATCATAGGATTCTCAAAAACGCTTCTATACGCATCGAGTGAAAATCCAAGCGGCTTCCAAAGGATGCCGTTGAAAGCCATAAGCATGGAAGCATCGCTTACGGATGCAAATGCTACATAAATGATCGGGTAAACCGTCACCAGCATCAATAAAGTTAAAAATAGGGCATTCGTCGCATCGAAGCATCTTTCCGATAATGTCGGTCGATTCATATGTTTGCTCCTTCTTACCAGAGACTCGTATCGTTTAATCTTCGGCTAAGCCAATTTGAGAACACCAGCAGCGTGAAATTGACTGCGGAGTTAAACAGACCGACAGCCGAACTGAAGCTATAATTGAAATCCTGCAGACCGACCCGATACACATAGGAGGAGACTACATCCGCCGTTTCATATGTGCTGGGGTTATACAGCAGTATGATTTTTTCGAAACCAACGTTCATCATTCTTCCCATTTCCAGGATGAGCAAAATGACGATCGTAGGCATGATCCCCGGAATCGTAACATGGAGCAGCTGCTTCCAGCGCCCGGCCCCGTCCATGCGGGCCGCTTCGTATTGTTCGGGATCAATACCTGTTAATGCGGCTAAATAAATGATCGTACCCCAACCGATATGCTGCCATATTCCGGAAGACACATATATCGGTCGGAACAAATCCGGATCCAGCAGGAAGGTAGCCCGCTCTCCTCCGATCCAGGCAACTAAGTCGTTGATAATGCCCTCGCTTGAGGTAAAATCCTTAACAATACCGCAGATCACAACCAATGAGATGAAATGCGGCATATAAGTAACCGTTTGAACCGTACGCTTAAACAGGGAATTCTTCAATTCATTTAACAAGAGCGCTAATAGGATCGGGGCCGGAAAGCCGAAGATCAGTTCATAGAGGCTAATCAAAATCGTATTCTTGATCGTTCTCCAGAAATAGGCTCCGGTAAAAAACGTCTTAAAGTGCTCGAAGCCGACCCATTCGCTCCCCAAAATCCCCAGTCTCGGCGAGAAATCCTTAAAAGCGATCATCGCTCCATACATGGGACCATAGTGAAAAACGATATAGTACAACAAGACCGGAAGAAGCATGAGGTATAACATTTTGTTCTTGCGTATGTCCAGCAGCAGACCCATCTTCGTTTGTTTGGCGTCTTGAGCGATGGTTGTTGCTTCTTGATGAATCGCAGCCATTCGATTCCACTCCATTCCTTTTATGTCCTTTTACAAGAGAACGTGTCCTCATCAGATGGACACGTTCTCTTGTTCGCGGTCATGGTGCTTCTTAACGCTTATTGTAACGGTCATAAGCGTCCTGATAAATTTTCACTACCTTGTCGCTGCCCATATCCTTAATTCGCTTTACATATTCATCGAACTTATCCAGCGGCTCTTTACCCATTACAAATTTAACGAACATTTCTTCTTTATAGCTGGCGATAGCCGTATTGATTTTCGCTACCTCTTTGCTCTCTTCTATCGTCGGAGTAATGAAGAGCGGAAGCACGTGCTTGTCGGCATCGGTTTGCTCCCAAATTTTAATGGCTTCATCCTGTTCCTTGAAGGTATTGAAGCTTTTTCTCGAATCACCCGGGAAAGGACCGTTCGGCTTCGTATACTGGGTTACCATCTGCTGCAGATTGTACTTTGGATCCTTCGTAATCTTATCCGAGAAGACCGGTTTCCCGTTCTGCATGCTGTAGCTCTCTCCTTCGATACCGAAGTTGAACAACAGGCTTCCCTTTTCGCTGTACGCATAATCCAACCACTTGACTGCAAGCTCAGGGTTTTTGGCAGCGGTCGTGACAGCTTTGCTGGCCGCCGGGTTATATTTGAAATCCCGTTGTCCGATGAAGGCCCGCTCTCCCTTCTTCAGCGTAGGATACGGAGCAGCCACCAATTGAAACTTCGGATCCTGCTTCTTCCCCGATTCCATCCAGCGTCCCATGCCGCCGCTCAGCAGTCCGACCGTAGCGCCGGAGGCATGGCTCAGCATCTTATTGTCGTAGGATTTGGAATCCGTGTTCAAAGCAAAATCCTTATCGATCAGCCCCTCGGCATACCATTTGCGAAGTAAGGTTAAGGCTTCCTTAAACTGCGGATCCACCGGTCCGTACTTGACCTTGCCCTGATCATCGATATAGTAACGGTTAGCCGTTCGGTAAGCTCCGATGAACGCATCTTGAATATTGAACTCGTTGCTGTATTGTGCGGTAAAGGGGGCCGATGCATTTTTCTTTTCCTTAAACGCTTTCAACACCGTATACCACTCGTCAATGGTAGTAGGAACAGCAAGCTGCAGTTCGTCCAGCCAGTCCTTACGAATCATCGGGCCGCGGAATACAAGGCCGTTATCCGGACGAATCATAGGAAATACATAGTATTTGCCGCTGTCCGTCTTCAGCATTTTATCCAGCTCTTTATCCTGCTCCAGCCTCTTCTTCAAATTCGGTGCATGTTTATCGATGAGTTCGTTCAAAGGGAGGATGACCTTATCGGCCATCGCCTTCTCCGGTCCTCCCGGATAAGCATTGTTCCAATCGTACTCGATGACATCGGTTAAATTGTTCGAAGCGATAAGCAGATTGAACTGCTCCTTCGACTGTCCGTCGGCCGGGTGGGAATATTTCACTTTGATACCGGTTTCCTTCTCCAGCTGCTTGCCGAAGGGCGAATCTGCCAGGTTGGGTACGAACGTAGTTAAGTTCGAATTGATTTGTTCCCAAGAAGTGATGGTTTCCGTTGTGCTGACCGGGTATTTGCCCGCTTCGGTCACCGGTGTCGTCGGTTTCTTCGCCGTATCGGCTCCCCCGTCCTTTGTATTGGAGCATGCCGCCAACAGGCTTGTTGATGCCAGCATAATGGAAACGGCAAGACCGATCGATTTGTTCATAGATTGTTTTCTCATCGTAATCCCCCTTGTGCTCGTCGTCGAATTTTGTTTGGTTTGAACCGGTGAAGCACTGCTCACCTATGGCCCTAATTATGGCCCCGAAATCACGTTTTGGATATCTTCAAAAAAGAGAATCCGTCTTTATAATTAGCAGTAAAGGATATGTAAAACCGCGAGAACTCCTTTAAAAAACGGGAATAGCCGCGCGAGGCGGCTACTTTGGTGACAAGTGCTATAGAATGCTTTTATATTTGCCGGGCGTAATGCCTTCATGCTTCTTGAATACCCGATTAAATGTGTTAATGTCCGAATAACCTACCCTTCTTGCAATTTCCGCAATCGAACAGGACTGGTCGGCTAGAAGGCGCTTCGCCTCCTCGATCCGAGTCCGGCTGATAAATTCCAGAAGCGCTTCGCCTGTCTGGGCTTTGAATTGTTTGGCCAGATAAGGAGGAGTTAACCGGAACGTCTCCCCGATCATCGTAATATTCAAGTTTTCGGAGCTGTAGTGCTCTTTCACATAAGCGATTACCTGCCGGCTGAGCTGATTATGCTCCTGCTTCCGGGCGTCCTCAATGGACTGACATATTTGCTGAAGCACAGCACCGATCTGCTCTCTCATTTCATGAATCGTCTGGCAAGCGGTTAATCGCTCGACCGGGTTGATGATGTCGACGAAATCCCGCTTGTCGCCGGTACTGATTTCGTCCAGCGTCTTGAGCATGGTACTAATAAGGTCAAACATGAGACATTTAGCCAGCGGAACGGATAATGACGCATCCGCTACATTGGTTTCAACAATTTCGTCAACCGTAGCCTTGGAGTTTTCGTAATCGCCTACCTTGATGAAGTTGATGAGCTGCTGCTCCACATGGAAAGGGTAATAGTAACGGTTTCTGCCTCGAATCGAGCCTGCAACCGGCAGATCTTCATAGCGGATGATTTCTCCTTTATCCTTGACTAAACGGTACTCCAGGGCGGCGAGTGATTCCTGGTACGCGGTCGATACCCCTTCCGGCCCCTGATGAATTCTGCTGATAGCTACGGTCAAGTGGATATGGTAATGATCCGATACGAACGATTTGACCTGTTCCGCGATCCGCTGTAATTCTCCGGCTTCATGCAGCTCATTGAAATTAATAATACATGCCTGCTTATCGTCAATTTCCGTAGTCATGGCCTGGTGCCTGCTTCCCGCTATTTCCTCCGCCACATTCATAATGATAAAGTGTACGAGCTTCACCTTCTGAGGCTCCACAAAGCCGGTGTCGTGGAATTTGCCGTAGTGATCCACATGAAATAACAAAACGGCAAAATCCGAGGTGAGTAACTGGATATTATGACTCTTGAACAGCTCATGCACGGGTATTTTTTGTTCAAGCCGCCCCTTTAAGAGGTCCTGAAGAAAGTGGGAACGGATGACGTCGCGATGCTGCTCCAATCGTTTGCCGATCTTCTCTTTCTCGTCAAACGTATTGTTCAATGCAGCTTGCAAATAGCCGAATTCATTCACCCCAGCCTCAAAGGTAATTCCTGATTTGGTGGATAAGCTGCGTATTAAGGTATGGATCGGATTATAGTTTCTTCTCAGAAATATGACGGTGACGAGTCCCCCGATCAGCAAGCTTACCGTCAAACTGATATAAATCAGCTTCTTAACGTATTTCATTTTCTCGTCGAACATTTCGGCGGGAATCGTCGATACATATTTCCATCCGGTCTTCTCCGAAGTAGTGTAGGAAACCGCTACCTCCTGTTCGGCATGACCGGCGTAGAACAAACCATTCGTTCCGGAGAGCTTGGCTGGGACAAGAAAATCCGGAGCCCGTTCGATGCCGGTCGAGGCAATCAGGCGATTGTCCTTATCCAGCACGGCCACCGACGATTGGTTGGCGGAGCTGATACTTTCAAGGAGCTTTGAGTTCTTAATAACAATTAAGATTACCGCGCCCGGTTGCTCAGGGTTATCGAGCAGAATCGATTTGGCATACATAACGGCTTTGACCGCATCACCGTTCTCCCGAAGCGTTATCGGTGCGTATTCCTGAATGTACCGCTTGTTGAAAAACGTTTGCCATTCCCCATAGCTCATGTTATCGCGTTCTCTAATCCTCTCGAATAGTCCGCGGCTGTCGATTCGTTCGCGAGCGGAAACTACGGTATCGCTGTTCTTGTAATACACGTATATTTGCTCGATATAATCGTTGGCCATCTGGTACAGCCGAAGATCCGCCGCGATATTGACAATATCATAGTAATCATTGTCTGTAAGCGGCTTGGCCGTGCTGATGAAGCCGGCAAGACGTTTACTCAACGCCATTTCCACACTTAATCGTTCAATGCCGCTTAGATTGCCGTCAATCGCCTGTTCCATCTGTCGAAGAAGCGACTCGTTAGCCCGATTTACTTCGGATTCCACCACATGCCAGGTTGCTGTATAGATAAAAGCGCTTACCACAATCGGTACCAACAATACAGAGATGTAGGAGATGAGCCAGTTGAATACGATGCTGTGTGTTTTAAAACGAATCCTTCGAAGACTCATATTCGTTACCTCCGTGAGCTTGTCCTACAAGTTATACTTTGATCCCATTATACACAAAAGCTTGGCTCAAGACAGCCTCCCTCATAGCTGCCCATAGCATCGGTCAAAGGAAATAGCAGGGCCGACTGCTCGGCGAGCGGCCGTCCCTGCTTGATTTACTTACCCCTTCTTCACTTCCAGCATGCGCAGCAGCACAGTCACAGCTTCCGCTCTGGTGGCGGTATCGCCGGGTGCAAAGCGGCGATCCTCCTTACCATCGACCAGACCTTGCGAAATGGCATAAGCAACGGACGGCTTTGCCCAATCCGGGATTTCTTCCCTATCGCGGAAAGTCTCCGTAGCCGGAACGGCAGCGAAGTCCGGCTTTTGTGCCCGCATCAGCATCGTGATCATTTCCGCACGGTTGATCTTTTGATTCGGACGCAAAGTTTGATCCTCATAGCCCTGAAGAATACCCGATTGAACGGCAGCCGCGACCTCTTTTTCCGCCCAAGCAGGAATATCCGATTGGTCGGCGTACGTAACCGGCGTTGTACCGGGAGTCAGCTTCAAGGCGCGAACAAGCATAGCGGCGAACTGCAGTCTGGTCATCGGCTCTTCCGGCTTAAAGGTGCCATCGGGGTATCCGTTTACGATCCCCATCTCAACCGCCTTGGAAATAAACTTCTCCGCCCAGTGCTTCTCAGCATCAACGAAGGGGGCCTGAGCAGGGGACGGCCCAGAAGGTACAGGCGATACCGGTGCCGGGTTAGGCGCCGAAGGAAGCGGTGCGGGCGCAGGGGCAGCCCCCGGCATCGTAGCAGGTACCGAACCGGACGTGTCTCCTCCACCGGTATCCGCCCCATCCTCATCCGCCGGACCCGGGGTCGGTCCCGGGTTGACTGCGGGCACACCTGCATGGGGACCGACATCCGATGCGGTAAGCGGCTTTCTGATCCGATTCGCATCCCGGCTATATTCGTCTGCTCCGGCATCAGGCGTATGATATCGTGTCTCCCCGTCGATATCCTCCTGAGCATGGAACGGAGCTTTGGATGCATCAATAGCCGGACTCGTGCCCGACAACCGGATCAAGCCATCCTTGCTGCGAACAAGCTGCAGCGGCTTCTTCTCGATCGCGGCGGCGGTAATCCTTGTCGGATCCGTAATATTCGTAGGGTTGGCCAAGCCTTCCACCAGATTTCCTGCATACATCTGACGTTCGTTGACGGGAGCATTCTGAGCAGCTGTCGTTTCGTTGAATATGATACCGGCATTGCTGAATACTACATTGTTGTAAACCGCCGCTCCAACAGGCTGATACACTCTGCCCCCAAAGCTAAAGCCGGTCGTATTGTTCCCTATATTGACCATCGTATTATTGAAGATCTGTACGTTATATTGCCGCCAATGGCCCCGCAGAATCTCGGTCTGCTTCTGTTCGGGAAGCGTATTTAGAACCGCTGTTTGCTGAGTCGCTCCTTCCATCCATTTCACTGTGGGATTCGTTCCTCCGTCCGGACCGGCATCATGGGTGCCTCCGTCAAGACGAATCACTTGCGTCGTCAGACCTTCCATATAATTATTATATATTTTGTGATCATTCCCATAAATCCGGAATCCGCTGAAGCCCGGCGTTTTGCCGTCCCCGATAATAAAGTTGCCATAAAAGCTATTTCGATGCCCGTGACGCGCCACAATCCCGCCGTAGGAATTACGGATCGTGTTGTATCGGATGATGTTATCACTGCTTTTAACGGAAATAATTTCATCCTCTGCATTAAGCCCTTCGAATAAATTATACTGCACGGTGACATAACCGGAAGCGAGCGATAAGCCGGACAAGCCTAGCCGTATCACTTCCAGGCCGTTCGTTACCCGAGGTCCGATGCCATGGAAATAATTATGTTCAATGACATCGTACTGCGAGACGGTGTGGCCGCTTTCTCCGTTGTACGTGATGGTTGCTCCGAAGCCCTTCTTCGGACCAATATCATTATAGGCTATACGGTTGTGGCTGCCGATCCCCTCAACGCGGATATAATGCCGATGGGTCCCGTTGTCGGTTACGAGGGTCGGATTCGTATGCGGTGTGTCTCCATTGTATACGGGCCGATCTGCGATGTACTTGTCCCCTCCGCCGATTCGACAGCTGCCGGCGATATCGGTTAAACACCATACCGGACCGATGCCGTCAGGCGCATTGAAGCGGTAGGGCTGGCCCGTTTCATCAAGAGCAAACTTATTTCTGAGAATCGAGATATTGCTGGAGTGATACAATTCAATGCCCGGGTGGACCTGCTCATTGGGTCTCACTTCTTTCGTTTCCGGGTTCTCCCCCTTTAAAATAGAAGCAATTTCATCACTGACTCCCCTGTAATTGAGGCCCGGGATGCCTATCCCGCTGTTGAATTCGAGACCCGTCACTTCAATGTATTTCGAATTTTCAATGTGTAAATAACTGTTTCCTTTTATCACCGCCTTGCCCAGTTCCTCGGCTGTAATACGGATCGGAAGGGCCGACGTCCCTTGCTTTCCCTTGATTACGAAAGGTCCGTCTTGTGCATATGCTCCGTTCTTTAACCGGATTTCCACGCCCGGCTTCGCTTGATCAAGAGCCGTTTGGAGCTGATCCGCCGTGCTTACCTCGATCACCTCCAGAACCGGGGCGGGACCTTCGGGGATGTCCCCTGCTTGCGGCGGTCCCGCAGGCTCTTCAGGCTCTACGATGACCGGAGGGGTGCCGGTATACAACGCAATTTCCGTCAGACTGTTCCAATTACCGGAGCTGCCCGTCGCACTGTTACCGTATCCAACAAGACGCAGGTAGCGCGCGGTTGCCGGCTTATCGAGCACGTAAGGCTGAAACACGCTGTCGGCAGCCAGAAGGGTCCTGCTCTTCCTTTTGGCCAGCAGCACCGTGCCGGTTGCAAAATCCGGATCATTGGATTCCAGAACTTCAAAGGTAGATAATCTGTCCCTGGCATTTAAAAACGCGATTTTCAGATAGGTGACTGCAAGGGGCTGTCCCAGATCGAATTGCAGCCATTGCCCTTGACCCGATGCCGACCAACGGCTTTCCGGGTCTTCCCATTCGCCGTCGACCACGTTCGCGGGAACATAGTTCGTATTCGGTTGATATGTGCTGGCGGTTACCGTCCCTGCATTAAGCCCGACTTGTCCGTCGGGAGCAATGGCAAGACCTCGAATCACGTCCACTTGATACACATTGCTGGAGCTTCCTTTCCTCAGCTCAATCCTTAGCTTATTAACGCCGGGAACGAGCGGCACTTGAGCAGGATCCGTGATGGGTTCTTGAGAAAGCGTATAGTTGGTAATCGCCATAGTTACTGCAATTCCATTCTCCGCTTGAGCAACGACGCGAACCGCAGCTGTCTCATATGGAACCGTCGCTGAATAACCGTTCGTCTTGCTTGGCAGGAAGCCCGTCAAGACATTCTGGGCTCCGCTTTGGATTTCAAGGCTGCTCAATTGCACCTCGGGCAGCTTCTCGGCGAAGGTGAAATAAACACCGCTGTTCAGCTGGACATCCGCAACATAATACGATGCGCCGTGTATTGTTGCTTGCGTAAGAGGAACAGACGCTGCATTGTCAAAATTGCTGTGGGAGCTGGTTAGCAACAACCCGCCTAACGGAAGCATCCCCGAGGGTATGGCTACCTGCACTGTGCCGAGATGGCCCGTATTTTGAACCTTCCAGGTACGCGCCCATTTCATAAACCCGGCTCCGTAGGGACTATGCTGCTCCGTGCTGGCATTATCCCCCCATATCAAATATTGTTTATCCGATAAGGCTTCCTTCGATGAAAGGATAACTTGCTCCGCAGCATCTCCCTGACTGCTCCTGCTCTGTTGAAGGTCTAATGCTCCAATCCGATCAAGCCCGATACCGGCGATATGGTTGTTGTATCCGTCGTTTGCCGTCGCGTCCCATACCACATCGGGGGACGGACCCGCCGAAAGATAATTGCCCGCCTTCAAAGTCAAACCAAACTTCAGGGCAAGGTAAGTCTCGACTTGACGCTTCTGCACTCCGGAAAGCGGTGCTGTAAATAAAATAAGCTCTCCCATGTTCCCATCGTAGCCCGAGCCTCCTCCCGCTGCAGAACCTAACGATGCAGCCGCGTTCAACGCCCCCGTCAGGGAGGCGCGTGGTTGCGTGGTTTGTGCTTCCACTATCCCGTCGCGAACAATGGATTGGTATACATTGGAACCAACGCTAGGATTCGCGTCAAAATGAAGTCCCCATAAATTGTAATCCACCGGGGCTACCACATTGAAAGCCGTTAATCTTGTTGAGGTTGTCCCTACATCCCACAGGACGTTGCCTTTACCGGGGGCTGCACCGGACGTGTGGGGAATATGTGCCCCTAAGCTCCCGGAGGTCAACGGCTGATTGAAGATGGAGGAATTCGCCATAGAAGGCGCGCCTCCCGTGACCGTAAACAAGCCTGCATGGTTCACAACCTCTCCATCCCCTAGCAAGCCTGTTACGTCCTGCAGAATGCTTCCCCCGCTGCGCACGAATTTCACGGTAGGCTGAAAATTAAGTGCCTCATTAGAAGGTACATATCTAGGCTTCGGGCGGGAAGCTATGGGGGCGATCGTGCCGTCGTTCGCAAAATGATTCGCGTTCGGGCTGCTATCCTTCCATACGGTAACCGTGTCATCGGTCAAAGTGACGCTAGCAGGATCAGCTTTAAGCCACAGCCTCAGTGCCGCGGCATCCACCCCTCCCGGTGTACCAGCAGCCGCCTGCGCCTTTGGCAACGCCTCCGGTATTCCCCCCAACGTCAGTACGAATGCCAGTGTAAGATGCACTGTTTTCAATAAACCCTTTTTGCTGCTTCGTGGGCTCAAGTCTTCGCCACCTCTCCCCTTCTTTGTCGGTATGATTGCACTTTTAAAGCGGTTTCACACCATGCTAGAGTTGATCTCTTCTTTAGTTATAAAGAGGTTAGCCGTTATTTGAAATCAGCAAAAAGTGAAACCATACCCAAATAGGAAGACAAAACCATCCTTATTTTTGAGAGTGTATCTTCATTTTTGGGGATTTTCTTACTCATTGCTCTTCCTATTTCATGTCGAAAAGGCCTGCCGCAATGGCAGGCCCTCAATGATTTCGAATCTTCCTATAGCGGTTCGAAGGGAAGAATGATTTCGACCGTCGTTCCTGCGTCGCTGCTAACGATTTGCAGTGTTCCCCCATGAGCCTCTACGATTCGGTGTGAGATCATGAGGCCTAGCCCCGTCCCTTTTTCCTTCGTGGTAAAAAACGGCTCTCCCACTTTTTTTATGAGCTCCGGCGAAATTCCGTCGCCTTCATCCCTGATCTGTACACACAAAGTATTTACACTCGCTAACTTTACATCTACATAAACACTTCCGCCCTTAGGCATTGCTTCAATAGCATTTTTCAAGAGATTTACAAACAGCTGCTTCAGCTGATTTTCCTCGCATTTTATGGGAGGAAGAGGGGCTTCGAAATGTGTTTCAATGTAAACTCCAGTTAGAATCGCCTGGGTTTCCAAAATGGATACAACGGTGGTGATGATTTGCGTTATATCCTTGAAACTGAAGTGGGTGAGGTGCGGCTTGGCCAGTGACATAAACTCGGTTACGATAAAGTTGATCCGGTCCAGCTCGCTTTCCATAATCCCAATATAAGGAAATTGATCCTGGTACCTTGCCTTCAACAGCTGTGTAAAGCCTTTCAGGGAGGTTAGGGGATTCCTGATTTCATGGGCGACTCCGGCTGCAAGCTGTCCGATAACGGAAAGCTTCTCCGAACTTCTGAGCAGCTCCTCCGCGCTCTTTCTTTCACTGATATCTCTAATTGAGCCTATCAGACGAACCTTCATCTCTTCCATATCGCGAATCACTTGCCCATTGCACTCAACCCATAGGTACTTGCCGTCCGGCTGCCGGATCCGGTATTCCAGGCGGATAGGATATCCCAGCTGTGTCTGGTTAAACAGCGCCGCTTGTACAGCCGCCCGGTCTTCCGGGTGAACGAAGGAGAGCAAGTCCGCATCGGTCGACGGTGGAAACTGGAAAAACTCATTGGCCCGCTCAGACCATATAAAACGTTTATCATCGGCAGACCATTCGAAGATGGCATCCATGGCAGCCTTTGATACGGTTTCCAACAAGTGGTTCGTTTTACGAAGCTGCGCAAGAAGCTCTTCCTTTTCCCATGCCGATGCCAGTCTATGTAATGAATAGGTGATCGTATCGGTTTTGAAATAGGACCAGCTTTCATCGACAGGATGAAGCATAGCCATGACTCCCCAATCCCGTTCATGAGGGATGATCGGATGAATGGAAATAATATATTTGGGATCGTCGAGCAATTCCTCAGGGATACAATGAAGCGGAGGGAATTCCATAGGGGAGCATTGTATTTCCCCTGTCGGTGCAGTCGGCATCTCCTTCGTATAGTAGTATTTGACATACATTTGTTCTGGAGATTTATTGAACCACTGGCCGTAACAGCCCCAAATGCATTGTAAAGAGTGCATCCATGACAGGTTGTTTAGCTTCTCAACATCCCGATAAGATAAATAATTAATGGTTCGATTCGCCGACATACTTTGATTTAATAACTGGAAGGAACGATACAGCTTTTCTTGATCTCCAAGCCGGCTCTCCGGCTCATGATGGCAGCCGCATGATCCTCTGGCTATGAGGGTCATATTCATATGGACAGGATCCGTCCGCTGATCCCCCGTCGCCATCCCCGCTTCCAGCAGGCTAACGGATCGTCTGGCCGCTTCCCTAAGCGGAGGCTTGATGGTGGAAACGGTGGGCAGCGTATGCTCCGATAAGGGATTATGATCATATCCCATCACGGCAATCTCTTCAGGTACCCGATAGCCTTTCTCTTTAAGCCGATCCATGAGCGCAATAGCCGTTATATCACTATTCGTAACGACAGCCGTACATTCAAGCTCACCGCTCACGATTCGGTCAGCCGCCAAATAACCTCCTGCCTGCGCATCGGTTCCTATCTTAACCAGCAAATTCGGATCCGGGTCTAGCCCTAACCTTCGGTAAGCGTTTACATATCCCGGATAACGGGATTGTGTGGCCGGGTTCATCCAATTTCCGACAAACGCGATCCGCCGGTGACCATGCTGATACAGATGTTCTACGGCTTGCTCCATGCCCATCTCATTGGCAAAATGAATGCTGGGATAATGCAAGGAATAGTGGTTGATCCCAACAATCGGCCGCCTTTGCCTTTGAAGCTCATTCAAAATGCTTTCATTCAGGGGGGAATCGAAAACAATCCACCCTGCCGCATGAACGGTAGCAAACGGGATAGAGAAGTCACTGCTGGTTTTAGGCGTTTTGATCACAAGGAGTCTGTATCCGCGTTTGATTGCTATTTGGTTTAATTCGAATAAAAAGCCCCCGTATAAGCTGCCATCCAAAAAAGGTGTAACAACACCTATCATACGGCCTAAGCTCATATTGCCTTCTCTCCCTTACTGTATAAGTGCTCCATCGCTCTACTATACGGAGTGAATTCAGCCAGCTCTTGTTTTCTTTCCAGCATATAACAATATAATCTTGAAGTGGCCTGCGTTGTCAAGGCAATTTGCCAAATCAAATGATTATTCTAATGCCGCTCCGCGGTTTATATAGCGGTCTAATGAATGACATGGTGTCATTTTCCAAATCTAATGATTATCATATTGCCGTTGGAACTAAAGTTATAAAATGTCTATTGTGTGTTACTTGGTAAACCCGTACATTTTACTCTTGTAATGGTTTTCTTGTAGAGAAGGGGGGCACAGGATCCACGTCATAGGCCAAAATGATTCCGATGGTAACCAACCATTCCAGGAGGCGTTATATGAACACAATTTCTTTAAAGAAACGTATGAGTACGATTCTGGTATTCGCCATGCTTGCCGCTTTATTCCCAAACGTGTTTACATACCAAACGGCCGCCGCAGCGGGAGCGCTGCCGGAAGAAACACTGCCGGCGGGCTGGAAGGCTGCGGATGTCTCCGCCTCCAGCTCCTTAGGCACCATCAGTTACGGTTTCAGTAACGGAGAATTTGCGCTCTCCGCAACGGGCGGTAAAATACAGAGCGCGGATGATAATGTACTTTATGCCTATTATCCCGTAGGCGCGGGCGATTTTTCCATTACGGCAAGAGTAACGTCCACTGCACTTAACTCAAGCAATAACCGAGCTCTGTTAATGATCAAGAAAGATCCGCTTACGAACGGAGCAACCTCTCCCGGCTATACCCTCGGCTATAACAGCTCCGCCAATACTTTGATTTCCTATCGCCGTTTATCTTCCGTCGGATCAAGCAATTTTACGATCCCCGAACCGAATGCCCCTATTTATATGAAACTGGAACGCTCAGGCTCAGATTTGAAAACCTATTATTCAAAAGACGGAATTACCTTCGGTAACGGCACGACAACAAACCCGCTTAAAACAGATTCGGATACGGCAGGTGTTCTGGCAGGAAACGTATACGTCGGCATAGCGGTTGCGGCGGCCGGCGCCAAATTTACCGACGTGAAGATTTACCAAAACGGGCTTGTTTACGATTCGAGTGCAGACGTTCAAGCTCCTGCTGTTCCGGAGAGCTTAACTGCAGCTTCCGGTACCGGAGGGGTGACTCTGCAGTGGTCATCCGTTAGCGGTGCAAGCGGCTACAATATTTACCGCAGCACAACATCCGGCAGCGGCTACTCAAAAATAGCTACGACCTCGAACAACAGCTACACCGATTCGAATGTTTCCGGCAATACTCAGTACTTCTACCAGGTCAGTGCTTTTGCCGGCGGCGCAGAGAGCATGTTATCCCAGGAAGCGTCGATTATTACATCACTTTCAGCACCTGCCGGATTGAATGCGACTGCGGGAGACCGGAAAGTCGATTTAAGCTGGATGGCCGTAAGCGGCGCAACCTCGTATAACGTAAAGCGCAGCTTGGACGGATTCTCTTTTACAAATGTACAAACGGGTATCACCTCAACTGCCTTTACAGACAACACCGTGTCCAACGGAACCATGTATTTTTACGCTGTCAGCGCAGCGAATGCGGCGGGCGAGAGCACAAACTCCAACATGGTGAGTGCAGTGCCTACCGCTGATTCCTCAACTCCCGTGGAAGACGGCATCTTCGTTGCACCAGGCGGTCTTGAAAGCAACCCAGGGACGATCGAAAGTCCGACCACGCTTGAATCCGCCATTGCAAAGGTGACTCCGGGGGGCATCATTTATTTACGCGGAGGAACTTATTCTTACTCTACACAAATTACCATCGACCGGAACAATAGCGGTACTCCGGCTGCTAAAAAGCACCTGTTTGCTTACGGCTCGGAAAAACCCGTTCTTGACTTCTCCTCCCAGCCTTATGATGCAACCAATGTGGGGAATAATGCCAGAGGTCTGCAAATAAATGGAAGCTACTGGTATGTCAAAGGCCTGGAGGTAAAAGGATCCGCCGATAACGGTATTTTTATTGCAGGCCATTATAACCGTATCGAAAATTCGGAGGTCCACCACAATCGTGATACCGGTCTGCAAATCAGCAGATATGCTTCGACAGCCTTGGAGAGCGAATGGCCCAGCTACAACGAGGTTATTAACGTATACTCCCATGACAACTTCGACCCCGACAACGGTGAAGACGCAGACGGCTTTGCTGCCAAGCTGACGGTCGGCCCGGGCAACGTATTTATCGGGTGTATTGCTGCCTACAACGTGGATGACGGCTGGGATTTATACAGTAAAACGGACACGGGACCTATCGGTGTTGTTACGATTCGAAACAGCATTGCCCATCATAACGGCCAAACGTCCGAAGGGAATTCCACCACATCCAGTGACGGCAACGGCTTTAAGCTTGGCGGGGAGAAAATCCCCGTGGATCACATTGTCGTGAATTCCGTCGCTTATCAGAACAAGAAGCACGGATTTACCTACAACAGTAATCCGGGCTCCATCGTAATGACAAACAATACGTCCTATAACAATGGGCAAAGCAATTTTGCTTTTGATCTTGGCACCCACCGGTTTACCAATAACTTGTCCTATAAAGGTTCTTCCAGCGACAAAACTAGCGGCACAGATGTAGAAAGCACGAACGTCTGGTGGAAGAACAATAAGAGCACCAATGCGAAAGGGCTGCTGGCCGATGATACGGATTTTCTAAGCTTGACCCCCTCCGTCAGCCGGAACGCCGATGGCTCGCCGAATTTGGGTAATTTCTTGAAGCTGTCCGCAAGCAGCGATTTAAAAGGCGCCGGGACCCCGAGCGGTACGGATATCGGAGCGGTGTTCGGAGCTTCGGGAACGAACCCTAATCCTACGCCGACGCCGACACCAACACCAACGCCGACGCCTACTCCTACACCGACGCCGCCTCCTGCCGGTTCTACGGGCGTATATGATTTAACCGGCTTCGCTTCGGGCGCGACAGGCGGCGGGAATATTCAGGAGACGGATCCTGCCTACAAAAAGGTGTACAATGCCGTTGATTTTGCGGATGCCATCAATCGTAAAAAGGGCTATAAGGTCATCGAGATCATGAACGATTTGAATTTGGGCTGGAATGAGCTCCCCGCTCAAGCGAAAACGACGGCAGGGTCTCTCATCGTTGCGCATAACGCCGCTCAAACCCATCCGGTTCTTTTACAAACAGGGGTTAGCAAGGTGTACCTTGATACTTTAAAGGACGTTACCATCTTTTCCGCAAACGGCTCAAAAATTAAGCATGCGGCCTTGGTCATCAAATACAGCTCCAATGTCCTCATCCGTAACCTCGAATTTGATGAGCTTTGGGAATGGGATGAAGCGTCCAAAGGAGATTACGATAAGAACGATTGGGATTATATCACGATCGAAGGAAGCTCAAGCAAGATCTGGATTGATCATTGTACTTTCAATAAAGCATATGATGGAGTTGTCGATGTTAAAAAAGGCAGTAATGGAGTGACCATCTCCTGGTCCATTTTTAAAGGAGATGACGGGAGCGCAGGCAGCTGGGTAGCAAAACAGATCAACGCGCTGGAAGCGAACAGAACCAACTATGCCATGTACAACTATCTGCGTAATCTGGGACTCAGCGTAGAAGATATTATTGCCGTTGTCAGCTCGCAGAAAAAGGGACATCTCGTCGGCTCGACGGAATTTGCCAGCGACAATGCCGATCTGGAGGTTACCCTGCACCATAACTATTACAAGGATATGCAGGACCGTATGCCTCGTTTAAGAGCAGGTAATGTTCATGTTTATAATATTGTCATGGATAATGCGGACGCACACGCGGCAGGCAAACGGATTACTCCTGCAATGGCAGCGGCTATCTCCTCCAAGGGTTACAAATTCGGAGTTACCAGCAATGGGGCGATTTCTACGGAAAACGGCGCCGTCCTAGTCGAAAAATCACTTATTATTGATGTGTTGTATCCGATCCGCAACAATCAGGTCGATCCGAATAAACCGCAGTATTCCGGTAAAATTCTTGCGCTCGATACAATCTACTCCAAAGATGGGGTTGAGTTTAGAGGAAACAGCGACTCCGAGGGGAGTCCGTTAAGTCCGGTTCCCGCTCCGCCACTCCCGTTCTCATGGAACGGATTCACAGCACTGCCGTACAGCTATGCCGCAGACGATCCTGCGACACTGCAAAGCCGTTTGTCGGCAAGCAACGGGGCCGGTTCAGGCAAATTGCTTTGGGCCAAGCAGAATTGGCTGTTGCCCAAGGTTCAAGGAGAGGAAACCAATACGGCACCTGTTACAGTGATCACCTCTTATGCCGAAGGTCAGCATTTGAAGGTCAACGAGCCCGTTGTAAGCTGGCTGTTTACCGATACGGATGCTGACGATGTTCAAGCAGCGTATCAGGCTCAAGCCTCGTCCGATCAATGGAAAACGGTCCACTCAGATAGCGGGGAATTAGCCGGGCTCTCTGCAGCTTATGCTATGCAGACTCTTCCCGATGGCAGCTGGTCACTGAGGGTTCGGACGAAGGACAGCCGCGGAGTCTGGTCGGAGTGGGCTTACAGAAACATCATTATTGATACCGCTGCGCCGACGGCAACAATCAGCTACAGCACCGTCAACCCGACAAATCAAGATGTCGTTGCAACGCTGCTTCCTAATGAAGCTGTTACGGTAACGAACAACAGCGGTCTTGCCCAATATACCTTTACTCAGAACGGAAGCTTTACCTTTACATTCGAAGACGCGGCCGGTAACATCGGCAATGCTGTGGCTGTAGTCGATAACATCGATAAAACCGCTCCGGTTACCGTCGACGATGCCCCGCTAGGCTGGACCAATCAAGATGTCACCGTACATTTTGCTGCCGCGGACAATGCATCCGGTGTGATATCAACTTATTTCACGCTTGATGACTCAGCCCCCCGAACGGGTTCATCTGTGACTATTGCTTCCGAAGGAATTCATACCTTAACCTATTGGAGCATGGATCAAGCCGGCAATGAGGAGACGAAGAAATCCGTATCGATTCAAATCGACAAATCAGCGCCAGCTCTTCAAATTGTGTTGGATAAGTCTACGCTTTGGCCTGCTAACAATAAGCCTGTTACCGTGACGGCCGCGGTGTATTCCAACGACAGCCTCTCGGGGGTCGATTCCATCGTCCTCTCCTCCATTACCTCCAGTGAACCGGATAACGGAACTGGATCATTGGTTGGGGATGCCGTGTTCGGCACCAAGGATTTGACATTCACGTTGCTGGCGAAAAAAGCGAGAGCTAAAACCGATCTTGTCTATACCGTCACTTATACGGCTACAGATAAAGCGGGAAATAAAGCTGTTGCCTCCGCCGCTGTGTCGGTACCGCACGATCAATCAAGCAAATAGTAAAGATGGGCTGCTGAGTCATCAGCGGCCTATTTTTTATGGTTATACAATCCAGCTTATGGGGATGATACGTCCACGAGATCGGCATTCCCGATCCTCCTGATCAGTGGGTAGGGGCAGCCCAAACCTGGATACCATTCAATCGAAGTCCCGGGTGCGGAAAGGCTAGGAATAAGCTCTTTTGTGCACGGGACCTCATGATTTCCCCCCTTCCTGCTCCATGTGTGCGGCGATTTCGTTCTTGTTCGCTCTAAGTAGCTGCCCACTCCATAGCTATCTGTGTTTCTGAGGTCTCCGTAATTTGAAAGCCCAATCGTTGATAGAGCCGTATTGCCCTGTTCGCGGCATTTACGCTCAGCAGCACAGGAACTCCCAGCACGCGGGCCTTATCCAACCAATGCTGCAGCACCAGCGTCCCCCAGCCCTGATTGCGAAATGCCGCTAGCAAAGCAATGTCGACAATGCGAATATGCATGTCGGAACTCTCAACAAGACAAGTGCCAGCCCAATCGCCGCCTATGAGTATTATGTAATACTTGGCCTGCGGGTAATAGTCCGAATAATGCCTCTCGCGCGCTATCCACTGCATTCGAATGAACGGCGTCGACTGCTCGTCAGTCCACCCCCAACCCGCCATTTCTTCCTGTTTAAGCTCGGTAAATACCACGCTGGGGAATAGAGTGGTTTCTTCTTTCATTTCCTGTAGTGCTATGGTATCAGACACGACCTCTCTATCGGCATTCAGATGTCCTCCCCCCAATCCTTTCCAAATATTCGATATTTCAACATTACCTGACTGAGATATTGTCGTCAACGCTTTATGCTTGTGTGGTTTCAGCGGTACGCATTGATCGTTAATGTATATCCGATACTTTAGACCTACCTAATTAAGGATAGTTGATCATAAATTTACTGAATATCCACATTTATTATGCTATAATTTTACATGAAATGCCATTTTATCTTGTTTTTATTAGTTATTTCCGGTATCCAATCTGACAAAGAGGTGACATGAAATGAGCGAATCTTATTTGGGCGAGATCCGCATGTTTGCGGGGAACTTTGCGCCCCAGGGCTGGGCTTTGTGCAATGGCCAGCTCATGAGCATTGCGGAGAATGAAGCGCTGTTTGCCCTGCTTGGGACAACCTACGGCGGCGACGGCCAAACCACCTTCGCGCTGCCCGACCTGAGAGGTCGACTGCCTATCCATCCAAGCACTGACTACGCGCTAGGCTCCCAGGGTGGAACCGAGACCGTTACGTTACTCTCCAACCAGCTTCCTGTCCATACGCATACTGCCAACGCATCCACAGCAGAGGCTACGGATGTATCGCCGACGAATGATGTTTGGGCGGCAACGATCAAAGCCCATTATTCGAACGGTACCGGACAAACCCCTGCAGCCATGAACGCAGGAGCGATCGAATCGATTGGCGGCGGACAAGCACACGATAACATGATGCCAACGCTTACGATTTCTTTTATTATTTCGCTCTACGGCGTGTTTCCTCCTCAACCTGATTAAGCATTCACCTTATTTTGGTACAATTCCCCCTATTACGAAAGGAGCATTACAATGTCAGAACCCTTTATTGGCGAAATTCGCCTGTTTGGCAACAACTACGCTCCCAGAGGCTGGATGAAATGCGAAGGGCAAATCCTTTCAATCAACACCAATCAGGCGTTATATTCGCTGCTTGGAGCTACCTACGGCGGCGATGGACAAACTACTTTTGCATTGCCCGATCTCCGGGGACGTGTGGCTATCCATAATGGAAACAACGTTACGTATGGAACAAAAGCAGGCGAGGCAACCCATACTTTGACGGTAAATGAAATGCCTCAGCATACCCATATGGTATCCGGCTCCAGCAACGCTGCCGACCAGATCTCACCTGCAGGCAACGTCTGGGCCGCCACAGCAATTAACTCCTATGCTCCGGCTGCTACCCTGGTGCCTATGTCGGCAGGTGCAGTCTCTACTAGCGGAGGAAGTCAACCGCACAACAATATGCAGCCATACTTGGCTGTTACTTATTGCATCGCCGTACAAGGCATTTTCCCATCGCGGAATTAAAAGGAGGAGACTTATAACTCATGGCAGATGCTTATATTGGCGAGATTCGTATTTTTGCAGGAAACTTCCCGCCGAAAGGCTGGGCGTTGTGTAATGGGCAGCTAATGAGCATTACTCAAAACACCGCCCTCTTCTCTATCCTAGGCGTACAGTACGGCGGTGACGGTAAAACTACCTTTGCTCTTCCGAATCTCATGGGCAAAGCGCCTATGAATCAAGGACAGGGCCCTGGTCTTACGAACCGTACCATGGGACAATCCGTTGGCAGCGCAACGGTCACCCTGCTCACAACGGAAATCCCTGCGCATAATCATGTGCCTCAAGCGATAAACGCGCCGGGCAACGACACATCGCCTTCAAATAACTATTGGGCTCAATCCCCGCCTGTAGGACGTGGAGGAGTTCAAGACCCATTGTCAACACAGACGCCAAATGCTCCCATGAGTCCGGTTGCCTTGAACGTGGCCGGCGGGAGCCAGCCGCACAATAACATGCAGCCGTTCCTTGCAATGAACTTTATTATTTGTTTGGTAGGCGAGTTCCCTTCAAGGGGATAAGGCACTCAGCTATAGTAAGTTTACAATAGTAAGGGCCCATCCATTGACGATGCTGATCATCGATGGATGGGCCCTTTTCAATTACTTTTTTTAATAGAATTGCTTCAGTTTATATCAGCTCGGATTTCTGCAGCAGCTTCTGCATAATCACCGCCACTTCTGCGCGGGAGATCAGTGCTTTCGGTGCAAGAATGCCCTCTGCTCTGCCGGAAATGAGTCCTGCCTGCAGACTTTCCGCAATGCTTTGCTTCGCCCAATCGGATATAAGCGCATTGTCCGTGAAGCTTACTACGCTTCGGCTCGTATCGGAGCTCTGGCCGGCCTCAAGTCCTGTCAGCTTCATAGCTTTTGACATGATGACCATTGCCTGCTCTCTGGTAATCTGCTCCGTTGGGCGGAACGTACCATCCTCGAAGCCGCTGATTAAGCCATAAGCATTAGCAACGGCCACAGTGCCGCTATACCAATCCTCTGCCTTTACATCCGTAAAGACCGCCTCTCCCTGCTCTGGCTTCAAACCTAAACCGCGTACAACAATCGCTGCGAATTCCGCTCGTGTAATTTCGCGGTCAGGACTAAAACGTTCTTCGCCTGCCCCTCTGATTACCATTCGAGAACCCATGTCGTTAACGGCTTGCTTAGCCCAGTGCCCTTCCATATCGCGGAATTCAAGCGGATGCCAGATGACAGAATACGTACTGTTAGTCAAGCTGTTAAGCTTGGCATAGTATTTACCACCCGACTTGAACACTTTGGTAGGCACATGACGAACAGTTCCACCAGGCTCTACCACGACACCGGTTGTAATTTTGCTTGGATCCACACCGTCCGGAATAGCAATCGTTCGTTCCACAAAGGCATGAAACTTCGTTACTTCAACCTCATTATTTCCGTATGTCGCCTTCACGCTAAATTCGAGAGGCGGCACCACAATGGTAAAATTACCTTGGCGTGAGGAAGTTTCAACCAATGTGATCATATCCGAGGTCGGTTTGGATATTACAACTTGCACTTGAATATGCTGCAGCTCAATCTGCTGCCCCAACTGCCGGGATACGGCGCTTATATTGATTTGTTTGGATGGGAGTGTATACAAAGCGTCATCCGTTTTGATTTGAATGACGGCTTGCTTCTGCTCCATGCTCTTGACCATTTGTCCCGTCAGTACACCAACGGCTTTGTCCGAACCGGCCGGGACCGGAATGGTCAGCACAGCGCCAATCGGCTCAGCCGCAAGGCGCGCCTCCAGCTTGTTCGGATCGACCGTAACTATCGTCGCGGTACGACCATTCTCCTCGGTAGTAGTCTTGGCCGTGCCGGCCGTCTCGACCTTACCGTTCACGAGCACTTCCACCCCGGTTTCTCTGCTTCCCGGTATCGTGTTGGCAGAAGACGGGGCCGGTCCTCCCGAATTTGACGATTCATCTTGCGGCAAATTCGGCCTGATCTCATTCGAGGCTTCGGACGGCATGCCGGTGCCCTCGGCATTCCTCGCCCGAACGACGAAAGTATACGCCGTACCGTTCAATAAGTCAGACACGATGATCGGGCTAGCTGTTCCTGTGACCCTCCGATTCGTCGGCAGGATCGTTACCTCGTACCCTGTGATCGGGCTGCCGCCATGATCCTCTGGCGCCTCAAAGTACACGATAGCCCTTCGGTCGCCGGCTTCGGCCCTAACCTTCCTTGGCCCTCCCGGAACCGCTCTAGGCGTCGCACTCACTTCGTTCGAAAAAGCGCTGATTCCACCAGGATTTTCGGCTTTTACTACAAAATAGTACGTTTGGCCGTTTCGGAGTCCCGTAGCTCGATAGGCATACACTGAACCCGATACCGTATCAAGCGGTTCGTCATATGCTCCGGATGTTGAGCTTTTGTAAATCGCATAGCTTGTAGCTCCGCTTACAGGCGACCACGTCAAATCAACCTTGGCCGGACCATACACCGGCGGTTGAAGGATCGGCGCTCCCGGTGAAGCAACCTGAGGCGTGGCGCTTAGTTCATTGGAAAAGCCGCTTTCGCCTCCCGGGTGACTCGCCTTTACCGCAAAATAATAGGTCGTTCCGTTCGTAAGCGAAGTGATGTCCATTTCGTAAACCGAGCTGCTTACTGTTGCTACCGGAGTGCTGTAGCCGCTGGAACTCGTTCTCAAGTACACGGCGTACTGGACGGATCCGGTAACCTGCGACCAAGTCAGATGCACCCGTCCTTCCCCTGCGGCAATGGATAGCAAGCTCGGCGTTGTTAGCGTCGGCCACCCTAAATTCACAGGGGAGCTAAGAAGTTCGGGTACGCCTGCAGCGCTGAACGCCAGCTGCGCTCCCGTTACTGCCGCATCGTTCGCCGCCGTCAGGCCTGCGAACGATGCTACGCCGGACGCTGCTGTTACCGCCGTAGTTCCACCTAACGTCCAATTGCCGCTGTCTTTCTTGCTTACGGTGACAGCCGTTGCACTGTCGCCGGTCAGGACGTTCTCATGTGCGTCCACCAGGCGCACAATCGGCTGCTGTCCGAACGCGCCTCCGTTCGTCACAGGCGCTGTAATGTCCTGCATCAGCATCAGCTTGCTTAAGGCTCCCACCGACGGTGTGATTGTCTGCGTACCCGCCGATGGTGTAGTGACGCCAGCGATGCTGAAACCTATCGTCTGGGCATCCGCCTTGTTCAGCGTAAGCACCGGCGTCGCCACGCCGTTCGTGAACGTCACGCTGATCGTCTGGCCTGCTCCTGCCGCTGCCCCTGTCAGCGGTACGCCTGCGAAGCTGCCGTACGTGCCGTTCGGCGCCTGCTCCACGCCTGTGATCGTTACATCCTTCGCTCCATTGAACGTCGTGTCGGTATTGTTGAGTGAATTCTTTACTGTCAGCGTGATCGTATTATCTACGCCGACCACCGGTGTCAGCGTCGCCGCAGCAAACACCGCCGTCTGCGCCGATGCAGGCGCCGGCAGATTGACCGCCGTGCTCAGCAGTTCGGTTACGCCTGCAGCGCTGAACGCCAGCTGCGCTCCCGTTACCGCTGCATCGTTCGCCGGCGTCAGGCCTGCGAACGCCACTACGCCGGACGCTGCTGTTACCACCGTAGTTCCACCTAGCGTCCAGATGCCGCTGTCTTTCTTGCTTACGGTAACTGCCGTTGCGCTGTCGCCGGTCAGGACGTTCTCATATGCGTCCACCAGGCGCACAATCGGCTGCTGTCCGAACGCGCCTCCGTTCGTACCAGGCGCTGTAATGTCCTGCGTCAGCATCAGCTTGCTTAAGGCTCCCACCGTCGGCGTGATCGTCTGCGTCCCCGCCGATGGCGTAGCAACGTCAGTGATGCTGAAACCTATCGTCTGAGAAGCCGCCTTGTTCAGCGTAAGCACCGGCGTCGCCACGCCGTTCGTGAACGTCACACTGATCGTCTGGCCTGCCCCTGTCAGCGAAATACCTGCGAAGCTGCCGTACGTGCCGTTCGGCGCCTGCTCCACGCCTGTGATCGTTACATCCTTCGCTCCATTGAACGTCGTATCCGTATTCCCCAGCGCATTCTTCACTGTCAAGGTTATCGTATTATCTGCGCCGACCACCGGTGTCAGCGTCGCCGCAGCGGACACCGCCGTCTGCGCCGGTGCGGGAGCCGGCAGGTTGACCGCCGCGCTCAGCAGCTCGGTTATGCCTGCAGCGCTGAACGCCAGCTGCGCTCCCGTTACCGCTGCATCGTTCGCCGCCGTCAGGCCTGCGAACGATGCTACGCCGGACGCTGCTGTCACCGCCGTAATTCCACCTAGCGTCCAGGTGCCGCCGTCCTTCTTGCTTACTGTAACAACTGTCGTGCTGTCATCGGTCAGGACGTTCTCATATACGTCTACCAAGCTCACAATCGGCTGCTGTCCGAACGCGCCTCCGTTCGTCACTGGCGCTGTAATGTCCTGCGTCAGCATCAGCTTGCTTAAGTCTCCCACTGTCGGCGTGATTGTCTGCGTACCCGCCGATGGCGTAGCAACGTCAGCGATGCTGAAACCTATCGTCTGAGAAGCCGCTTTGTTCAGCGTAAGCACCGGCGTCGCCACGCCGTTCGTGAACGTCACGCTGATCGTCTGGCCTGCCCCTGTCAGCGGGACACCTGCGAAACTGCCGTACGTGCCGTTCGGCGCTTGTGCTACGCCTGTGATCGTGACATTCTTCGCTCCATTGAACGTCGCGTCGGTATTTCCAAGCGTATTCCGGACGGTTAACGTTATCGTATTATTTGCTCCAACTACCGGTGTCAGCGTCGCCGCCGCAGACACCGCCGTATGTGCTGTTGGGGGCGCCGGCAGGTTGACCGCCGCGCTCAGCAGCTCGGATACGCCTGAAGCGCTGAACGCAAGCTGCGCTCCGGTTACCGCCGCATCGCTCGCCGCCGTCAGGCCTGCAAACGTCGCTACACCCGAAGCGGCTGTCGCCGACAACGTCCCTCCCAGCGTCCAGGTGGTGCCGTTATCCTTCTTGCTTACGGTAACAACCGTCGTATTGTCGCCGGTCAGGACGTTCTCATACGCGTCCACCAAGCGCACAATGGGCTGCTGACCGAATGCGCCTCCGTTCGTCGCAGGCGCCGCTATGTCCTGCGTCAGCATCAGCTTGCTTAAAGCTCCTACCGTGGGCGTGATTGTCTGCGTACCTGCCGATGGTGTAGTGACGCCAGCGATGCTGAAGCCCACCGTCTGGGCATCCGCCTTGTTCAGCGTAAGCACCGGCGTCGCCACGCCGTTCGTGAACGTCACGCTGATCGCCTGGCCTGCTCCTGCCGCTGCCCCTGTCAGCGGTACACCTGCGAAACTGCCGTACGTGCCGTTCGGCGCTTGTGCTACTCCTGTAATCGTGACATTCTTCGCTCCATTGAACGTCGCGTCGGTATTTCCAAGCGTATTCCGGACGGTTAACGTTATCGTATTATTTGCTCCAACTACCGGTGTCAGCGTCGCCGCCGCAGACACCGCCGTATGTGCTGTTGGGGGCGCCGGCAGGTTGACCGCCGCGCTCAGCAGCTCGGATACGCCTGAAGCGCTGAACGCAAGCTGCGCTCCGGTTACCGCCGCATCGCTCGCCGCCGTCAGGCCTGCAAACGTCGCTACACCCGAAGCGGCTGTCGCCGACAACGTCCCTCCCAGCGTCCAGGTGGTGCCGTTATCCTTCTTGCTTACGGTAACAACCGTCGTATTGTCGCCGGTCAGGACGTTCTCATACGCGTCCACCAAGCGCACAATGGGCTGCTGACCGAACGCGCCTCCGTTCGTCACCGGCGCCGTAATGTCCTGAGTTAGCATCAGCTTACTTAAGGCTCCCACTGTAGGCGTAATCGTCTGCGTTCCCGCCGACGGTGTTGTGACTTCCGCGATGCTAAAGCCGACCGTCTGGGCATCCGCCTTATTCAGTGTCAGCACCGGCGCAGCTACGCCGTTCGTGAAGGTCACGCTGACCGTTTGCCCGGCTCCTGCCGCTGCCGCTGTCAGCGGTACACCCGCGAAGCTTCCGTACGTGCCATCCGGCGCCTGCTCCACGCTTGTGATCGTTACATTTTTTGTTCCAGTAAAAGCCGTGTCCGTGGTATTGTCTGATTTTTTTACCGTCAACGTGATGGTATTGCTTGCACCCGCAACCAACGACATTAGGGCGGCGGATGAAGTTGCCGTATGGGCATCAAGCGGCTTGGATACCGTACTTACATTTGAAATTTTCAGCGTTTCAAAGCTTAGCTCTCCAGGGGAGTTGCTTTTCCCCGGCTTTTGATTCTTGAACCGAAAAGAAACCTCAATTGAGGCAACATAATCATAAGCGAAGTCTGAAGCAGAACCGAAAAAATTGCTAATATAAATAGGTGAAGTACCTACAATTTTGTCGGTACTGTTCAAGGTGGCAACAGTATTGCCATACTCATCTTTTAGCGCAACGTTAAAGTACTCGAAAGACCTTGTATCATCCGCTACAACACCGGTAGTCGTTGCACTTACAGACATGTTGTTAAACGTAAAATTTTTAGCAGCAGTGCCATTGGCTTTAAATACAACTTGCGCTGGATTGTTATTAATTGTATCTATATCATTCACGAAGATCTGCGGCGAAGCCAACGCCATATTGTCTGATACCCAAAACTTATTACCCAGCGTCCTGAAGCCGGCTTCCCCTGTAGCTCCCAGCGTAACTCCGCTAAAGTTATATTCCCCTCCCGTTGTCACATTAGAGATGCTCGTGCCCGCCGCAAACACCTTCACAGGCGATCTCCATTGCCCTGTAAGTAGCGTAAGCACCAGGAATAGCATCAATACTGCCCTTAGCCTTATCATAAATATCCTCACATGAAAAACCTCCAAATCACTTCGTTACTCCTTTTTCTAACTCCAAGCTGTCTCTCTAAGACGTCAACACGCTCCGCTCCATTTTGCATCTCCACGTAAAGTTATGTATGCTGCCTTGAGCCATCCTCCCCCCGAAACACACCCTTACCGGCTAGTTAAAAAGCATCATTCAACTTATCTGCTGACTAAGAAATATTCATTATCTTCTGTCGAAAATCCTGTTTTCGGGGAAAAATTTTGGATAAATTTAACTTTATATCTTGAATTTAACGATTATAAGGCCTGTAAATTGGACGTTGTCCTCCAGCGATAACACCAGAAAAAGCCCGTACCATACTAGCACGGACCTACACTTTTTTAAATAATCCGGGGCCCCAGCTTATAGCAAGGGCCCCGGAGGTTAATCGATTCTATGCTTACCGGAATTGGCCGGCATCGATCGCTTTTTGCTTCTCATTCAAAATCTCTTGGTAGCCGGCTTCGAGGAACTTCTTCTTAGCCTCCGCGTACACCGTATCAAACTTGTCCGTAGGGGCGAGGACGACCTTCAAATACTGCTCCTGGAAGAGGGCGTTCAGGTCCGCCTTGTACTCGTTTACCTTCTTGAGTACTACGGTGAACATCGCGTCCGGCGTGCGATATGGACTGGTAGCATCCCAATTTTTCACTAGCTGCTCTGCCAGCTGCTCATATCCGGCCGGCGACCAGTTGCGTAGATTCGCTTTCTTCGTCAACTCCGGTGTGGAGAACTCGGCAATTTCGGTCACAAGCGCCCAGTAATCCTTGTTGTTGTTTTGAGAAAGCTTCGACTCGCCTTTAAAGTCTGCAGCTTTCTTTGGCAGGCCATCGGACTCAAGTGTATAGTTCTGTCCTTCGACGCCGTTCTGCAGGAAGAACAAGTTCTTCGGCTGGCTCATCCACTCCAGATACATCCAGACGGCTGCGCGTTCCTTCTCCGACGATTTGTGATTAATGCCCATGATGAGTCCGAACGGCCAGTCGGCGCGGCCCTGCGGCTTGCGTCCTTGAGGCACGCCGGCTTCAGGAGGCACCACAGCAAACTGGGCTCCCGGATTGTTTTTCAGCGTAGCGGCGAATACGTCGGTATTGCTCGCCATGTAGAATCCATAGGTGCCCGTCTTACCTGCAACGAACTCGGCCTTAACCTTGTTGTCGTCATCACGAAGATAAAATTCCTTATCGATAAGACCGTTATTATATTGGTAGTTCAAGTTACGCAGCCAGCGTTCCGTATCGGCTGTTGTGAAATCCGCGACGGCTAGATCGGAATAAAGCGCGCGGTACTTGGGATCGATCGGCCAATCACGGAAGGCATAGCTGTAATTGAATACGTTCCTGGTTAAGGATCCGCCTGCGACTCCCAAACCGGCTTGCTTCCATTTGGCGAGCATCTCGTTGAATTTCTCGAGCGACGTCAGATCCTCCACCTTCATGCCGACCTTCTCGACCCAGTCTTTCCGGATAATACTAACCCAGTTATTGTAGTTCGGGCGGGCGGCGAAGACGAACGTTTTCTTTCCGTCAACGGTACCGTATTGTTCAATGGTTTTGCTCATGTTTTTCCAGTAGGTCGGAGCATATTTCTTGATCTCGTCATGATTCAGCGGCTGCATGACGCCCTCGCTATAGTAAGCAAGCGCTTGTGGCATGTCATAATGGAAAATAATATCCGGTGCTTTGTTAGCGGCGAGCAGCTGTTGGAAATCCCTGACCTCGTTATTTCGCGTAATCGGCACAAAATTCACTTTAATGTTATTTTTGTCGCCGAATTCCTTCTGGATCCATCGAGTATAGTAATTGTCTGCTACATTCCAGCCCTCGAACGCACGTTCATAGACCGGAATATCGAGATTGACCGTCTCCGTAAAGCCTTTCGAATAGTCCGTCGAGCTAGAGCTGGAACTTGCGGAATTTCCTTGACTCTCGTTTTTGTCTGCCGTGCAGCCCGCGAGCAATCCGACACTCATCACGGAAGCCATAAGAATAGGAATCACTTTCATTTTGCCCATTGTATTTCCCCCATTTCAATGATTTTAAGCTATTCTTTGACAGCTCCAAGCATGGCTCCCCGAACAAAATACTTCTGGATAAACGGATAGACACAGATGATCGGCAGTGTCGCGAATACGACAACCGACGCCTTGAGCACCTCCGGATTGCTAAGCGATACGTTGGTAGCCTCGAGCTGGAAGGTTTCGCTTGCTTGGATAACCAAGTAATACAATTTCAGCTGCAATGGCCGCAGATCGGTATTCTGTTTAATATAGAACAGCGCATCTTGATAAGCATTCCAGCGACCGACCGCGTAAAACAAGGACAACGTCGCAAGGATCGGCTTACAAAGCGGAAGTACGATGCTGAACAGGATTCGATAATGTCCGGCCCCGTCGATCCTCGCCGATTCCTCCAAGCTAACCGGGATGCTGCTGGCGATCGAGCTTCGTAAGATCAGCATATTGAAAGCGCTGAACGAAAGCGGCAGCACGAGCGACCATATGGTGTCAAGCATCCCCAGACTATTCACCAGCATATAATCGGGAATAATACCGCCTCCGAAATATAAGGTAAACACAAAGAGGAAGGTCAGCACCGAGCGGCCCTTAAGCTGCTTGCGCGATAGCGGGTAGGCCGCGCAAATCGTTACGATCATCCCCAAAATCGTGAACAGCACCGTTACAAGGACAGAGACGTAAAGAGATCTCATGATGCTGGCGTCGGCAAAAATCTTTTCGTATGCCCCCAAAGTGAAGCCAGCCGGCCAAAGATATACTTTGTTAGCGATTACATAAGCGTCGTCACTGAACGATTTGGCAACGACGTGAATGAACGGCAGCGTACAAGCCAGGGAGGCGACAATCAGTACGAAGCGAATCAGCAAATCCCATATATCCAGACGCCATCGACGCTGTACGGAATTGGTGTAATCAGATGTTTTCATGGTTCGCCTCCTTTCCTAAATCAATCCGTCTTCGCCTAGCTTCTTCGCAATCCTGTCAGCGAGTAAAACCAGGACCAGTCCGATGACGGCCTGAAACAACCCGAGTGCGGTTGCGCGGCTAAAGTTACCGCTCTCAATCCCCCACCGGTACACCAAAACGGGAATGGTCGTTGTGAATTCGGTGGTCGCCTTATTCGCCAAGGCTAGTATTCGCTCGAAGGATCCGCCCATGACATTGCCTAAACTCAGGATCAGCAGGGTCACGATCGTCATTCGTATTGAGGGCAGCGTAACGTTCCATACTTTCCTCCACCTGCCTGCACCGTCAACGACAGCCGCTTCATATAGCTCCGGGTTAATGCCGCTCATCGCAGCCAGATAAATGATGGTGCCCCATCCCATGCTCTGCCACACGCCGATCAGCAAATAACTGATCAGCCAATTGGTGTCCTCCTGCAGGAAGGGGATTCGTTCACCCCCTAGCGCCGCAATAACGTTATTAACCATACCGTTGCCTTCCGCCAGAAGCTGATAGGCGATGGCGCCGATAATAACCCAGGACAAGAAATGCGGCAAATACAGCAACGTCTGGTTCACGCGTTTGAATTTGATACCCTTAATCTCATTAAGCAGCAAAGCGAGCACAATTGGCGCTGTAAAGCTAAACAGGAGATCTAAAATATTCAGCATTAACGTATTCCGAATGGCGCGAATGAAGTCGGGTTTGGCAAATAAATCTTGAAACACTTCAAGTCCAACCCATTCGCTTCCCCAAAAGCCCTTTGCGATCTTATAGTCTTTAAATGCCAGCGTAAGTCCGAACATAGGGGCATACTTAAAGACCAGCACCATCACTAAAGGGATAACCAGCAAACTATAGAGCTGCCAATCCCGGCGCAAATAGTACATGATCCCCTGTTTTTTCACTAATAAAGCGGTTTCATTTGTGGAATTGGGTGTAGATATGGCCTTCACACATTCACCTCCTCTATGCAGGTCTCTCTTCGATTCCATCCACTCCGGATGATTCCGAGCTCGCACTTATCTTACCCTCACCTCGGCGGGCCGGTAAATCGACAGTATTGATTATGACTTGCCATATTTGATTCATCCCTTATGTATCCTGAGATTTGACTCGCACTAATGATCACTTTTGTACCCTGATGAGCAAAAATATAACTGTCTCCTTCAGTAAAAATACTGAAAAAGACAGCTGGCAGATGCGTTTATCCTTTTTTGTGATCGTTGCACTATTTTGATTACATTGTCTGAGACTTCACTGTCTTATAGCCGCTCGGAGTCATGCCTTCGAATTTACGGAAAAAACGGTTGAAGCTTTTCACATTGTAGTATCCTACCTCTAACGCTATCTGCGAAATGGTAAGCTTGGATTCCACCAGCAGCTGCTTCGCCTTCTCAATACGCAATCGATTCAGATGATCGATCAAGCTCATGCCTGTCATTTCGTACACGATCTTTCTCATGTAAGAGTAGCTGATGCCGATTTCCTTCGCCATTTCCTCAAACACAATTTCCTCCCGGTAATGCTCATGTAAATACTCCATGATCGGCTTGCTGTACTTGTTGGCTTCGTTCGAGGTGCGGGCAATGTACTGAACAATGTCCGTATAAAACTTGGTAAGATATTCCTCAAGCTCATCTAACGTATCGATGGAGGCAAGGGAAGCATAAATATTGCCCCTTCCTGCAAAAATGCGTGATGTACTGACGTGATTTTCTCTAAGGTGCTTAATGGTGACACCTGCTAATTGATTATAAATGAATAAGATATTATCGTAAGAGATGTATTCAGCCGAACGGATTTCACCGCCGATGGTCTCCAATTCTTTAAGAATGCTGGTAAGGTCGCCCTGATCCAGAAAGTTAAGGATGCGCCGTTCGCTATGGGAGGGATAAATATACTTCTTATCACTTCTGTCCTTCTCCTTCCAATAAGAGATGCCCCCGCTCCCCGCGATCATGCGATGCTTAGTCACCTCCATCGCTTCGGCAGCACGTTCGGAGACCATATCCATCGAATTCGCCGGGCTGCTAACCCCGATGGTGACGGTGTGGCCAAGCACCTCAGCCGCTTGATCCCGAAGCTCGCTAAGCGCGGAATGAACGCCGATGCAACCGCTTTCAGTTTCCTCCTGACTGTAGTTGATCACGAATACGAAGCAGCCGTCACCTTGGTAAACGCCTCTAGCATAGACTCCTTCGGGGAACAGCACGTCGCAGGTGGAGAGCATTAGGTAACGGTGGTAGCTGCGTGTCTCCGGGTTGTTCGTGCTCACGTACTTCCTGTATCTGTCGATGGAGACAACGGCCACTAGGAAGTAAGCGAAAGGAAAAATTTCAGCAGCCTGCGGATGAAATTCGCCTCGAAGCAGATTATGGACCGCCAAACTTCGGGCATCCTGTTCGCGAATGTTCAGCAGCTTATGGAGCACCTCCTCATCCTCCTGCATGCGCCGGAACGCTGCATCGAGAAAAGCAAGCTCATTCCTCCCCTTAATATCCAAATTGCCGCGCCTGCGCAGCGTCCGAACCAGCTCTCTAGCCGGCTTGGACAGCCACGTCGCGAGAAACACCGTCAGACCCGTCCCGACAAAAATAATAATGGCAGTCAGCACGATAATCTTGCGCTGCAAGGTATGCGATTTGGTCATCAGTCCGTCGACCGAGTAAATGTTCACGTTGAGCCATCCGAATTGCTTTGACCTGGACCACGTGTACAGTAAACGTTCGCCCTCAAGCTCGTGGAATACATATCCCTCCGGCGATACATTCTCCATAATCTCACGCATATACGGCACCTCACTGCCGTTCTTAAGCAGAAGGCTTTTGTCATTGTGGGAAATGACGGTTCCGTTTGCATCCATGAGGAAATAGGCCTTTTCGTCCGCCTCCGATGAATGCACATATTGCTCGATTTGACTTTCCCGTAAATTCACAACGATGATGCCTCGCGTTGTAGTTGACAGCCGGTTGAGAGGAAACACGTACGATACGACATGAATTCCTGAATCCAGCTTCCGCGGATACCATACGCCGGTGATCCCCCCGCGGCTCGCCAGCGCCTCCTGCATCCAAGCGAAGGACTCGTACCCGTCCAATCTGGTGATACCCTTGTCTGTTGATACCACGTAGTCCGAGTCGCTGAGGTAGAAGAAGGAGGAATAGACTCCGTCAACCGATTTGTTTAAATCTAACAGGTCCTGGTGCACGGCCAGCGCGTCCCTGATGTTAGTAAAGTTCGAGTTGAGTTCGGTATAGGTTTTGTATGGACGGATCCGGTCGAAGATGTGGGTATCGGCAAGACGTATTGTGTTTTGAGACATGACGTTCAGTGCGTTTTCTTTCAAATTGCGGCTTGCGTTCAAGCCGGCGAGCGAGGATTCCGCAATGGCGTACTCCGAATCCCGCAAAATTTGGTCGCCGCTGTACCATGTTAAGATACCCGTGGGAACAGCCATGACGCAGAACAGGATTAATGCCAGCTGAAGCATCATCGGAAATCGTTTCATTGTGACCTCCTTTCAATATACTAACTTACCATTGATTTCAAAGCAGTTATTTACATCATTATACAATAATTTGTTTTTTTGGGTATACACTGACCCGTCTGTCAGACCGACTCCGCTTTTAGGCATCACTCCGAAAAAAGCAAAGAGGCGCAACCAGCGCCCCTAAGTTTACCTCCTATTAAGCCATCCACTCGTGCTCGTATACTTTCCGCTGTCCGTGTGCCTGGATCGGTGCCGCCTCGATGACCGGCTCCGCCTCGCCGGCCTCTACCATACGGCGTACCAGCCTATCGCGCAGCCGTTCGGCTACCGGGCGGTGGGATTCCATACCGATCAGGTTCGTAAGCTCATAGGGGTCGGCGTAAAGGTCGTACAAATATTGCTCCACATAACGGTCAGAGCCTGAATCCTTCACCGGGTCGTGATCCGGGGAATTGACGCAGTATTTCCAGCGCTGCGTCCGGATGGCGCGTCCCACCTGGGATTCGCTGATTTGCACAAACACTTCCTCCTGCCACCCTTCCTTATTTCCGTGCAGCAGAGGAAGGACCGATTTGCCCTGCATATGCTCAGGAACGGCTACACCTGCACCGTCCAATAACGTCGGCACCAGGTCCACAAGGCTGACCAGCTCGCGAACCGTGCCGCCTCCCGTAAAGCCCGCTCCATACAGGGCGGTAGGAATCCGGATGGAGCTTTCGTGGCAGGATCGTTTGTATTCTGCGTTCCGGGTCTTAAAATGCGATCCGTGATCGGACGTATACAACATAATGGTGTTTTCGGCCAGATCCAAGCTGTGCAGGGCGTCCATCACACGACCGAGCGCCTCATCCAGCCTCTTCACCATGCCGTAATAGCCGCCGAGATGCTGATGAGCCGTACCGCTGAGCGCAGCCAGGTCGGGAGGTATGTAACGTCCCGTATAAGAGTCCCGGTAAACGAGCGGCGCCGGATAATCGTCCCGATGATTTTGGTGGTGCGGCTCCAGGTAGGAAAGGAACAGGAAGAACGGCTCCTTCTTCTTCTCATCGATATATCGGATCGCCGCATCCGTCATGGCATCCACGCGGTACCCCGGCAGCTTAACGCTATTGTTGTCGTTATCGTAAAGCACAGTATGATATGCATCCGAAGTATGCTCCAGCGAATCGGCCGCAAGCCAATACTTGTACCCGCCGCGTAAATGCTCGGGCACCGGTTCCGTTCTGGTAGCCGCCAGATGCCATTTGCCAATATAGCCGGTCTCATAGCCGTGCTCATTGAAATAATGGGCGAGCGTCGGCAAATCTTCCCGTAAAGGGATACCGTTCTTGTAACAGCCGGTCGCAGTTGCGTACATCCCGGTTTGCAGACTTGATCTGGCCGGTCCGCACACAGGCTGACACGTAAACGTATGCTCCAGATGGGTGCCGTAGCGCGCCATCCGGTCAAAATTAGGCGTCAAACCAAGCGGGTTGCCATGAACCCCCGTTGTGTCCCAGCGCTGCTGGTCGGTAAAAAATACGATGACATTCGGCTTCTTCATGTATAAGCCCTCCCGTTATCCTTTTAAACCTGTGGTAGATATGCCTTCCACAAAATATTTTTGCGCCATAAAAAAGACGGCCACACACGGAACGATCGTTACGACGGACATGGCCATGACCTGGTTCCAGTTGACCGCCCCTTCGTTATCGAGCACCATCCGCAAGCCTAACGCCACCGGAAATTTCGATACGCTGTTAATATAGATCAAAGCATTAAAAAATTCGTTCCACGTCCATATGAACTGAAAAATACAAACCGAAAACAGGGCCGGCTTGGACAAGGGCAGCAGCACCTTCACCAAAGTACCGAAGCTGCTGCAGCCGTCCATTTCCGCAGCCTCGTCCAGCTCCCGGGGAATACCGCGGAAAAACTGAATCAGCAGAAAGACGAAGAACGCGTTAACCGCTAGCAAGGCTGGGACATAGAACGGCCAGTACGTGTTAAGCCAGCCGAAATTTTTAAACAAAATGTACCGCGGGATCATAATTACGGCGTCGGGCAGCATGAGCGTCGATATCATCATAATAAATAAAAACCGTTTCAATGGGAATTGAAATCTGGCAAAGCCGTAGGCTACGATGACGCCGGACAGCGCCGTAAAGATCACGACCGGAATCACAAGCTTAAACGTATTGATGAAAAATACGCTAAAATTGTTTCTCCCTATTCCTACCCAGCCTCTGATATACGAATCCCAAATGATTTCCGTCGGGATCAGACCGATCGTTGTAAACACTTCTTTATTCGGCTTGAAGGAAGCGGAAATCAGCCACAGTAACGGGTACACGAACAGAATCCCGAATACAGAGAGAAGAACGATCGTAGCGATTTTGCGGCTTGTTGTCATTTGCCATCCCCCCCGTCTTCATAATGGGTCCACCGATTGGAGGTTCCGAACAGCACAAACGTAAACACAAGAATGATGATGAACAAAACCCACGAGAGAGCCGAAGCATACCCCATTTTGAAGAAACGAAACGCGTTCTCATACAGCATAAGCCCGTACAGATTCGTTGACTTCACAGGTCCCCCGCCGGTTATGACAAACGCAGCCGTAAACTGCTGGAATGCATTAATCATTTGCATAATGAGATTAAACAAAATAACGGGCGTTAGCAACGGAAGCGTTACGCTGAAGAACGTTCGGAGCCTGGATGCACCGTCCACCTTGGAGGCTTCATACAGCTCCTTCGGGATTTGCTTTAGGCCAGCAAGAAACAAAACCATAGAGGAACCGAATTCCCAGATCGGCAGCAGCGAAATCGTAAATAAAGCCAGCTTCGGGTTACCCAACCAGTCGATAGGACCGATGGAAGCATAGGACAGCACCTTATTCACAAGACCTTCGCGCATAAACAGAAACCGCCATAATACCGAAACCGCGATACTGCCCCCGAGAATCGACGGTAAATAATAAACGGTACGGAAAAAGTTAATACCCTTTATCTGTACATTTAATATGATGGCGATCAACAGAGCGAAGACCAATTTGCCGGGTACGGCCATCAAAACATACAGGAATGTGACCTTCAAGGAATTGTAGAAATCAGGGTCCTTCGTAAAAATTTCCACGTAATTGGCGAGACCGACGAAGCTCGGTTGCTTCACCATACTGTAGTCGGTAAAGGAATAATACAAAGAAGCGACAAAGGGGTATAACGTTAGGACCAGAAATCCTATCAGCCAAGGGCTGATATACAGCAAGCCAATATATCGTTTGCTATTCCGCCTTAATCGGGACCGTACGGAAACAGTAGGAGCTATAGCCGCCGTTTGCTTGCTCATGGTTTATCTCCACCCTTTCAATCCGGAAAAGTATAAGGAGCCGTCTGAGCGGCCCCTTCCTTCAACCGTAAACGGTTGATACCGTCTACTTAATGCTTTTCAGCTTATCCTGCAATCTGTCGACGAGTTCCTTTGCCGCTTTCTCCGGTGCGGACTGCCCGAAGGCAACCTGCTGCATATAATCGTTGGTCAGCTTGGTGATTTCCTGATTGTTGCTGATCCCATTGACAGGGTCCCCCGGCTTCTCCAGTGCGATCTTCACCGCTTTGGCTACGGTAGGGTCAATCAAATTCTTCTCCGCCAACGCCTGAGCATTGGTATTGGACGGCGGTACGCTGTAATTATCCTTCACGATCATAGCCGAATCGAGTTCGGTCAGCAGCCAGCTTGCAAATTTTGCCGCCTCCTCCGGATGCTTCGTTTGCTTGTTAATCGCCAGCGGATTACTTGGGATGACGAGGACGCCCGAGGCTTTCGCATCCGCAGGAATCGGGAACTGGGCGGCATCCAGGCTTGGAACGTACTGCTTTAAGCTCGTGATACTGGAGGCAAGCGCAAAGGCCATACCGATATTCCCTTTCTGGAACGCCACGTTCTTGGTAAAGTCAGGGTACAGACTGCTTTCCGCTACTGGCTGGATCACTCCGTCATCCAGCAGCTTCTTGTAGTATGTGAACGCTTCTGCAAGAACAGCCTGATCAAAGCCGAGTGTTTTGTCGTCGTTAATCCACTGCTTGCCTGTTTTTTGCGCTATATACGGCTGCAGGAACGTACGGAATTCCAAAGCTCCCAGCAGGTAGGCCGAAGTATCCTTCTGATGAACCTGCTTTCCTATTTCGTGAATTTTGTTCCAATCCCACTTCGTATCCTCCTGGATGCCAAACCGCTTAAAGAAGTCTTTGTTATAAGCGGTAACGAGGCCGTTAACCCCCATCGGCAGACCGACAAGCTTGTTTTTAATCACTACATATTTGGAAAGAAACTGCTGATCGAACGCCTGCAGATTGATATTGTTCTTCTGGGTGTTCAAATCGAGTACAAGATCGCCTTTGATGGCAATATCATCAATCCAATCCGCCGAAAGCGGGGTTAAATCCGGGGCCGTTCCGCCTGCAAACTGCGTCACCAGCTTCTGGTAGTATCCGTCAAAGCCGCTGTATTCGGCCTCGATCGTAACGTGCGGGTTTTTGCTCATATATAAATCGATAGCCTGAAGCAAAGCTTTATGGCGGCCCTCCGAGCCCCACCAGGAGAAACGAAGCGTCACCTGCTGCTTCTCCCCGCTTCCGCCGGATGAAGCAGGAGCTTGTGCCCCCTCTTCTCCAGGTGCGCAGCCTGCTGCTATCGCCCCGGCTAATGATACGACGCTCAGCACACTGATCCATTTTTTTAACAGCTTCAATGAAAGTTCCCCCTTTTTACGTTGACTTACCCTAATCGATTGGAGCTATATTCAGAATAAATGGAACGCCCCCTTATGGAAAGGCTTACAAACTCACTTTTGGTATCACTATTTATTCGATTTACTCTAAAGGTATCATTTTTTGTGATTTCTACTCAGTTGAAGAAGAAATACTCATGCGGTCTTGTGTAAATAAGCACTAATCATTTATTCTTGATACAAACTAGCGCATGGGGAGGCTCAGCATATGTACAAGCTCGTACTGGTTGACGATGAGGTTGAAATACGCAACGGCTTGTCCCAATATTTCCCATGGCATGAGGTCGGCTTCGACATTGTAGCGCAATTCGATAACGGCCGTAAGGCCTTGGATTATGTGCTCGCGAACCCGGTGGACGTCATTCTGTGCGATATTATGATGCCGGTTATGACCGGTTTGGAGGTAGCCGGCGAGCTGCATCGTATAGGAAATAAAACAAAAATTATTTTTTTAAGCGGATACAAGGACTTCGAATTTGCGAAGCAGGCTTTGGCTTACGATGTGAAAGGCTATATCGTCAAGCCCACCAAATACAAAGAGCTTCTCGAAACGTTCTCCGCTTTAAAGATCGAGCTGGACAAAGCGAAAGCGGAGGATCCCGCCGACGGAAAGAGGGAAGCCGCCGCAACCTTCGACGAGAAGGTGATCGCCGCGATTAAGACTTATGTCGAACAGCATTATGCGAATGCCACGTTGGAGGACGCCGCTGCTCTTGTCCATATGAACCCTTATTATGTGAGTAAATATTATAAGGATAAAACCGGTCAATATTTTTCCGATTTCGTCGTCGAGGTGAAGATGAAGAAGGCGGCCGAGCTGCTTATGGACATCAAATTGAAAACCTACGAGGTCAGTGAGCTAATCGGCTACAGCCAGGCGAAAAATTTTACGAGAACGTTTAAAAAATTTTACGGTATGAACCCGAGACAGTTCCGCAACAGCCGGTTACCGGATGAGAGCCGCAATGAAGAATAAACTATTTTTGCAAAATCTGCTATTGTTTCTTTTCCCGCTGCTGATCCCAATCACCATTCTGGGGACACTTAGCCTTATGATCACCCAGCACTATATTCAAGGCGAAATGAGCAAAGCGACTCAGAATGTATTCAATCAAATTGACCGGAATGTCGAATCGATTTTTAATGAGATGAACTCGCTAAAGATGAAATTCGGCAGTCCCGAGGTGCTTTACAGACTTGAGGAAATTTTGCGCACCCAGAAGCTCACTCTGGAGAATCTGCGACTAATGGAAGCCGTCCAGAACGACATGAACGTCCCGGTTTACTCCAAACCTTATATGCAGTCCATTTACGTATATGTCAATAACGATCATAATCAGTTTCTGGCAAGCGCAAATGGGCTGGTGAAATTCGATATGTTTCACGATGTGGCATGGTTCGAAAGCTTTAAGCAAAACCAGGAAAATACCGGAATATGGACGGAGCCTAGATATATTCAGGAATATTCGTTTCAGCAGCCTATTCCAGTGACCACCTTCTATAAAAATCTGTATTCCGTGCTGGGAACGAAACCGATCGGAGTCATCGTCCTGAATATTTATTCGGACTATATGGAGAAGCTGCTGAGGAATATCGAGGTGTACCCCGGCCAGCATATCCTAATCGTAGACGAGCTTGACCGTATTGTGCTGAAGAGCCGATCTCTCGACAACTTAAGCGGACTCGATCTAAACAAAGTGGTAACGGGCCACACGTCCTATACCCTTCGTGCCGGAGGAGAAACGTATTATATCTCGACGCCCTCCTCTTACTCGAATCAGTACGGCTGGCGATATTATTCCATTGCCGAGCAGCGCTCTCTGAGTAAAATTCCATTCTGGCTCAGCACGTTTACGATTTTTTGCGTGCTATTATCGTTTCTGCTCGGTCTCGCTCTCACTTATCTGTTGACCAAACGAAACCTTAAGCATATCCGTAACATGGTATCCATCATTCATTCCGCAGAAAGAGGGCTTCCCCTGCCGGAGCTAACCGCCACCAAAGGGGCGAATGAATATGATTTTATCACCCAGCGCTTAATTAAAAACTTCATTGAGCAAAATTACCTGCAGGTGCAGCTTTCTGAGAAAAAGTATAAGCTGCAGGCGCTGGAAATGGCGGCTTTACAGTCGCAAATGAACCCACACTTCCTTTTTAACACGCTGGAAACGATTTATTGGAAGGTGATGGGTTTAACGGGTAAGCCCAACGAAGCGAACCATATGCTCGAGCATTTATCGGATTTGCTGAAATACTCGCTGGATGCGCCTAACAAAATCGTCACGCTGGAGAAGGAAATCAATTATACGAAAAGCTATTTGGAAATCCAGAAAATCCGGTACCGCGACAAGTTCGATATCCTTTGGGAGTATGACGTTGAAGATGTAAAAAAATACAGCGTCGTGAAGCTTATGATCCAGCCGTTGGTCGAAAATAGTATTTACCACGGGATCAAGGAAAAGGAAGGCAGAAGCTGCATCAAAATCAAATGCGTCCGGTATGCCGGCAGTATCCGGGTTACCGTTATCGACAATGGCATCGGCATGAACAAGGAGCGGCTTCGTCAGGTCCGGGACAGCCTGAAGTCGGATGCGGAGATGGCCGATCATATCGGGCTGGCCAACACGAATCGGCGGATAAAGCTTACTTACGGGCTCGAGAAGGGTTTGGCCATACGCAGTAAGCCGAATTGGGGTACGGTTATCATGATTGATATTCCGTTGTGAGCCGGGGCTTTACACACACAGCAAAAAGACACTGAACTGTAAAGTCAGTGCCTTTTTGCTGTGACTGGTATTCACTTTGACCCTTCGACCGTCTCGTACCGTCTTTGGAACCTCGAGCAATAGTCCTCCAGCCCACGAAACGGTATCTGATGACACGCCAGACCATTCACGATATGCCGTTCTGATCCCGGTAAGGCGGTAAATTTAGAGAAGAGCCTTTCCTCCTCCGATTGACCCTCTGCTACCCAGAACTGAACCTTCTCGACCTCCGGACTTCCCGCTTTAATCTCGCCTAGAAGCGTCAGCAGACCTTGCATAAACAAAGTCGTACGCCGATATTCCGGACGAAGATAAGCGACCTCCACCTGGCAAATATGCCGATCCTCATAGCTGTTAGTACCGGTTCCATAGACGAATCCGGCAACTCCAACAACATCGTAATCGTCGTCCGAGAGGATCAGCATCGCCTTGCCGAAAAGGAGCGGGCTACTAACAAAGCTAAGCTTTACGGCAAATGCATACGGCAAGTTCAGATCCGTAAAGTGCCGGAGCAGAAACTTCATGTACCCCTCATAGTCCAGTTCCGTGGTGCACGGTCGACATAGGAAGAACATTACTTCGCCGGCTGCGGTTGCGGTTGTGGTTGAATTTGCGGAACTGCTCTTAAGGTGTCATTGAGAATGGCAAATCTTCCTAACTTACCGCCAGTTTTCTTATCAATGTTCGGTGGTGGCAAAAACATGTGTTATCCTCCATTTCTATAAAACCTTTATTTTTCCTAATTATACCTTGAAAAATCGAGATAAGGTAGATCTTAATTGGTGAATTTTCGCACAAAATACGGTCTCTTCTCCAAGTTTACTCTCCTGAGTATAGGTGGCACTGGCAAATTTGGAATACAGTCTGCATAAGTATGCATTTTCCGATAATGCGTTGAATCTGAGCTCCTGTACATCCGGATGTGCTTCGATGATCAACTCCACCATGTAGTAAAGCCCTTTGGCAAACAGGCGTGTCCCTCTGTAGGCCCTGTCCATTATGGCAAAGTTAACGAAGGCAATTTCCTTATCATTGAATTCTTTATCAGGCGTTCCGTGGTAGTAAGTCATCATCCCGAACACTCGATGGTCAGCATCCGTGATATAAATCAAATGACCTTGCGTAATATGAGAACATAAGAGGGAGACCATATCCAAGGTGCCGAAAGAAGGGTGGAGTTCGTGTCTGTTCTCAATAGCAAATAAACTGACGGCGGCCAAAGCCTCGTCGCTGACGCACCGTTTGACAATGGTTGTCATTGGAAAGCTCCTTTCTCGGTTCCGATTCCTCACATGCGGCTCACCAGAATTTGTTCCAGCGTTTTGCGAATATGAGGGTGTTCGCTTAATAATTTAGCAAACGCCTCTCGCCTTATGGATAAAAGGACGGAGGGGACTAGGGCTCTCACCGTAGCTGTCCGTGGAATGTCCTTCAGCAAAGCGATTTCCCCGAAGTGGTCGCCATCCTGCAGAACCGCCACCCGCGTCGGATCGCCGGCCGTGAGCTGCTTCAAAATTTCAAACTTGCCGCGTACAATGATATAACATTTGTTGCCTTCCTCACCTTCACGTACGATCGATTCGCCCTCATGGCAGGTTTCCGTTGCAAAAAGACCGGAAATATCCTGAAGCAAAGACGGCTCGATTCCTGCAAAAAAGGGCAGCTGGGCAAGTCTTTCCGCATCCACGGTTGCATACAGGCCGTCATGGGAAAGATGAAAGCCGTGTTGTTTATCCCACAGGCTTCTGTAAAGGCCGCCGGATCGCAGCAGCTCTTCATGTGTACCGGATTCTACGATACGCCCCTCTTGAAACACGTATATCCGGTCAGCGCCAACAACCGAGGCTAACCGATGCGTGACGGAGACAATCGTTTGACTGCGGCGAATCCTCTCAATCACCCGATTGATTTCTGCCTCTGCAGCAGGATCTAATGCCGATGTGACTTCGTCCAGCAGCAGCAGCTTCGGTCTTCGCAGGAGTGCACGTGCCAGCGACAGGCGCTGACGTTCCCCGCCGGATAACGTTCCACCACCCTGCTGAACCTGCGTATCATACCCGTTAGGCCAGCTTTGGATAACGCGATGCATGTCCACCTGCTTTACAGCTTCCGTGAGATCCTCTTCCGTTAGTTCCGTACGATCCAGCAGCAAATTCTCCCGGATGGTTCCGTTAAACAAGAAGGTGTCCTGCGTGACTAAGACGGCATGTCTTCTTAAGGAAGCCTCGCTTACGGATCGCAAGTTTTGCCCGCCGATGGAGACTGTGCCCAGCTTCGGATCGTAGAAACGTGATAACAGCTGCAGCGCGGTGCTTTTGCCTGAGCCGCTAGGACCGACGAATGCGACATAACTTCCCGCTTCAATCTGAAGGCTGACCTCCTGCAATTGAAGGGTATCCTCGGTATAGCCAAAGGAAACCTGTTCCATTCGAATCGGCTGCAGGGAAACAGGCAGCTGAACGGCATCCGATGCTTCAGGCACATCGGGTTTATAATCGAGAATTTCCCCGACGCGTCCGAAGCTAATGCTCGATTCAATGAGGTTCGGAATGAGAAATGATAGATTGGATACAGCCTGACCCACACTCATAAACAAGGTAAAGAAGGCCATGAACCCTCCGACCGTCAACTCATCTTGAAAAATCAAGTATCCCCCGAAGCTGAGCATGATCCCATTGAGAATCAATAAAGCGGTTAAGGGCAGCCGCTCCATTAAAGAATTTGTAACATGCAGCCGGAATCCGAAAGAGAACAGCTCTTGAATGTTCTTTTGTGCCGCTTGCTTGAGCCTGCCCTGCAAATGCAGGCTTTTGATGGTCTTGTGGCCCTTGACCATCTCATCGATCGTATTGGAGAACCGCTCCTGTGCCAGCTTATAGTTCATATTGGCGGACTCCGCTCGGCCTTGGAGCAGCCTTGGACCGATGAACATCAGTGTCGAGCAGGCCAGCATCGCCAGAGTCAGCTTCCATTCAATAGAAAAAAGCATGATTAATCCGAGCAAGATGCTTAAGGACTCCCTTATCGTAAAAGGAAAGGAGCCGCGAATCACCTTCTCCATTCCACCCATATCCGAAATGAAACGCGTGACTAGATCGCCGACCTGGAAACGATGAAAGAAATAAAACGATTGCTTCTGCACATGGTCAAACAGCTCCAGCCTCAGCTTCCGAATCACTTCCCCGCTGAGCTTGCCCAGCGCGTAGTCACCGTAGAGATTTGCCAAGATATTGAGCGAACCGCCACCGATTAATAAGCTCAGAATGATGACAAAAACGTGTACATTCTTCGGGACAAAAGCATCATCCACGAAATACTTGAGGCTTAAGGGAGCTGCGACCGCATATGCAACTTCGACGAGAATGCACAATATAAATAAACCGAACATTCGTTTGCTTACCATAAAGTAACGCAGCACAGTTTGTATAAACTGCAAGGGTATCTCCGCCTTTCATTACTCTTAGAGTAACGCAGATTGCCTAACCTGTAAACGATGGCGGAGGCCAATCTTTTTCATCGACCGTAGATGCATCAGGATTTCATTCTCGATACAGCGTGCAGCGAAGGTGGCGTGTTTGGTCCCTATGCCGGGGATGAACGATTAGATTACTTTGATCAATCCGATCGTACCGGTCGAGTTCAAAACCTCCAGGTCCTCCCCGGTATTATCGAATTTTTTGAGATGTGTACACTAAACAATGTAATTTATTTTGTTTCCTCAATGGGCAACTTTCGATTACAGTCTTTCTCAACCGTTTACATGTCACTTAACCCATTAGGCTGCCGTTTTGACAAGCATACTCATCGGCAAAATTATGTTTAAAAAAATAAACAAGTCCTTGATTTTCCAAATACTTGTTTAGAACACATATTTTGTTTTTTTAGCTTGCCTATGCATCGACTTCACCCTTCCGTTCAATACTACTTCGTTAACCTGTCTTATCGGGCGCTGCCTTCATCTCATTTAACCCCGGCTTGCAGTACAAAAACCATCAGCCACGCCATAAACTTATTCCCTTCCATCCATTCTTTCATCCCAAACATCTCCTTGTCATTTGTGAATTAATTCACATTTGTTTTTAGATTTCACGTATTCTTATTTCAACTACATGGTATCTTGAAAACGGCAAGTTGGATGTAATCAAGGTCACATTGTTAGGTTTGTCCGTACCGATGGGGTCATGAAGCGAGACGTCCTTCTTCGTCTTTTTCTGTGACCGCAGATGCATCAGAATCTCATTCTCGATACAGCGTGCTGCAAACGTCGCAAGCTTGGTCCCTTTGTCGGGACTAAACGATTCGATCGCTTTGATTAAGCCAATGGTGCCGATCGAGATCAAATCCTCCAGGTCCTCCCCGGTATTATCGAATTTTTTGACAATATATACACGATACGATGTAACTTGTGGCAACCAAAAAGAACCATGCAAACAATTTTTCTGCTATGGTCCACTTATGAATCAGATTTAAACCCTTCCACTAACTGTTCTGTAACTCAATTTCTTAATATATCATTACCTTCTTGGTACTATCATCAGATGAGACTCTGTTTGATAAGACACAATAGAATTCATGGCGAAACAGGAACGTATGTACTATTTTAGATTTACTAGAATCAAAACTATGGTATAATAGACACGCATAACCAGCTTGTGGTGGATCGGTCCCCTCCTGAGAGGAGGTGGTGCGATGGATACTTTCCAAACGATCATGTCCTTTATCGCTTTCGGAACTTTCCTTTTGGCGCTTTTGACATATATCGAAAAAAGAAAGTAACCCACCCTAGTTGAACGCCAGGTAGTGGGTTACTTCTCTGATTCCATACGATTTTGGAGGGTAGCCCCATCCAAACTGTTATGCAGGGAGACGTGTTGGCGCACGTCTCTTTTGTTATTCTTATCGTAACACGACTTCCGCATACCTTCAAGCCCTTAGCATCCATTCTACCTCTTCTGCTTATAAAACTCATGATACAGCTTCATCAGCGCCCGCTTCTCGATCCGTGACACATACGAGCGCGAAATCCCCAGCTCCTTCGCGATCTCCCGCTGCATCCGCTCCTCGCCTCCCGTCTCAAGCCCGAAGCGACCAACCACGACCTCCCGCTCCCGCTCATCCAAGATATCCAGATTCTTATAGATCTTCGACTTCTCTATCTTCAGCTGCACCTTATCCACGACATCGTCCGCTTCTGTCCCGAGGATGTCAATCAGTGAAATCTCATTTCCCTCCTTGTCCGTACCGATGGGGTCATGAAGCGAGACGTCCTTCTTCGTCTTTTTCTGTGACCGCAGATGCATCAGAATCTCATTCTCGATACAGCGTGCTGCAAACGTCGCAAGCTTGGTCCCTTTGTCGGGACTAAACGATTCGATCGCTTTGATTAAGCCAATGGTGCCGATCGAGATCAAATCCTCCAGGTCCTCCCCGGTATTGTCGAATTTCTTGACGATATGTACACGATACGATGTAATCCTCAAGTACATAGATTGTCGATGTTCGTATTTATTTGCATTGTGATATAATGAATTAATCCATCATTAATATGATAAAAGGAAGTGAACAAAATGGAAAAACTGAATACTTCAGAAGAATTAATGGACTACATTTCTAATCTTGACCGAAATAATTCCGTCGGCCAGTTCTTTATTCCCGGTAAAGGAAAATTTACTATAGTACTACAAGAAGAAGACAATCGTACTATTGAAGCAGATGTTCTGGCAAATAAGGACTTAAAGGAAATGATCGCCCAAAGCCAAAGTGAATATAAGCAAGGACTAGGGATCTCAACATCCGATTTACTAAAATCTCTTTCGAAAGAGGATTTCGAATAATGGATCCTTACCTTTTAGTTTGGCTACCTGCGGTAAGAAAAAAGCTGGTCAGATTTCGAAGTGATAGATTTACACCAGAAGAGACATATGATTTTATCATTAGCCTTATCTTAGAAACAGAGGCACTGTTAACCAACCCTATATTAAGTAAATCGTATATAGAAGAAAGTAGAACTTATGCAGGTTTATCTCGTGTAGTTGTTAAGAAATTCAGAATCTACTATCAGAAACAAGACAACAAAATCATAGTCCTTGCTATTTTGTTTCCAGGTGAATTCTAAAACTGCCACCCCCAATATTCAAAGGGACGTGGCAGTTTCACATTCTACCGTTTCTGCTTATAAAACTCATGATACAGCTTCATCAGCGCTCGCTTCTCGATCCGCGTCACATACGATCGCGAAATCCCCAGCTCCTTCGCGATCTCCCTCTGCGTCCGCTCCTCGCCGCCCGTCTCGAGCCCGAAGCGACCAACCACGACCTCCCGCTCCCGCTCATCCAAAATATCCAGATTCTTATATATCTTCGACTTTTCGATCTTCAACTGAACTTTATCCACGACATCGTCCGCTTCCGTACAAAGGATGTCGATTAGTGAAATTTCATTTCCCTCCTTGTCCGTACCGATGGGGTCATGAAGCGTGACATCCTTTTTCGTCTTTTTCAGTGACCGCAGATGCATCAGGATTTCATTCTCGATACAGCGTGTTGCAAACGTCACAAGCTTGGTCCCTTTGTCGGGACTAAACGATTCGATCGCTTTGATTAAGGCGATGGTGCCGATCGAGATCTAATCCTCCAGGTCCTCCCCGGTATTGTCGAATTTCTTGACGATGTGTACACGGTACGATGAAAAAAACTTGAAATTATGTATTTTCATATATCGAAAAGTAATTTTTGGTGATTTATGTAATATTTTATACTATAATTAGTTCTATATCCTTAGTTGAGGTGGAAACTAGTGCTAAATTCAAATGGCTACAAAATGATTTTCTTTTTGGAGAACGTACTGAGAGAGTATCTAACGGAATTTTCCGAACCCAGTGATATTAGCACTACAGTACTAGCTGAGGCTGAAAAAAATGCAGTTAATAATGGTATCGAACTTCCTATTCCCTATGGAACTTTACTGAAGTATTTACACTTGGGTCAACTACTTGACAGTATTAAGAGTATTAATAGAAAGAAAAGAAACAACATCTTAAATGTTAAATATGGCTTATTAATTCAACTCAGAAACAACATCATGCATTCAAGGATCATTGGATACGATGAATTAGAAAAAATTGAAGAGCAGTGCATGACAATTATAGAAGCTCTAAGTGAAGATCGGTATCTTGCAAAATGGCATCAATTTTTAACTGTTGACATCGAAAATTACGAAGTTCCATTGGTATATCTCGAGTATCCTGGCGGGAAAAATTTCGATAAACTTATAGGAAGAGATAAAGAGTTACGTAATTTAAAAGAAGAACTTACAATTCCTGCACCTATTTCTGTTATAGGTATCGGTGGACTTGGCAAGACTGCTCTAGTACTGCAACTGATAGAAGATTTAATGTACTCTCCTGACAGACCTTTCGATAGGATTTATTTAATGAGTTTTAAAAACACAATGTTCGAACACGGTGAAACTAAAAGATTTGAAAAAAATATTAGTAACCATAAGGACCTGATTTATAAACTTGCTTATTACATGGCTATAGATATTAAAGATAAAACTTTTGAAGATGTTGAATCGTTAGTATGGGATAACATTTTTGATAAGTCAACACTTCTGATACTTGATAACCTTGAGACAGAAATAGTACAGAGTAATCTTGCAGAATTCTCCGACATTGCCCGAAAGTTTATGAAGAAACATTTATCACCTTCAAGACTAATTATTACGAGTAGATATGGATTGGGTGAAAGAGATAATCCATATCCTTTGAATCATTTCGATGTAGAAGGCACCAAACAACTCTTATATTTTTTTATGAAGGATCAACGGACAAAATTAAACAATATAAGCGCAGAAGACTGGGAATGGATTCAAAAGACGTCTTTTGGAAATCCAGGATTAATTATTTCCTTAAGTAATACTCTACGTACCTCAATTAAAACAATAAAAGATATTCGCATAGACTATGAAACTGATTACACCTCGGAAGTAACTGAAATTGTAGAACAAACACAGGAATTCATGCGTTTCTGTTTTGAAAACACCATTGAAAGTATGCCTAAGGAAACTCAAATATACTTAGCAATACTTTGTTTTATTTGTGCCGATACCAATACCTATCAAATAAATGAAGAATTACTAAATTTCATTAAAGAGGAATTAAGATTAAATAAACTTTATGGTGATCGGTATCTAAGATCACAATTACTTGTCAACATAGGGTTTTGTCAGAAAATAAAAGACTCTTCCTATTATACGGTTAATGAATTAATTGTTGAATATATCAATGGTAATTTTTCAGAAGATGTATTTAATGTATTTAGTCTAAAACAAGCTGAGATTTTTAAAGAAGTCCTGTCACTTACAGAATTATTTAATGATATTCAATTTGACAAGGATATGAACTTACCAGAGCTTCTCTCCTCTATTTATTCTAGTAAATTTAGAGTTTCAAAAGATATTAAGTATATGATAAAAGCGTTTCAAAGTAATCCTTCAATTGATACTTTAATTTACTTATATGAAAAGTCAGAACCGATTGGAATATATAATAACTTTTTGTTAATAGATAAACTAACAGCTCGCGAACTTAATGATACTAGACTTGCGCAGAAACAACAAACTTTAATTAGATTAATAGTCAATTCTCTTAAGGAAATTAAAAAACAACTAATGAAAGAAAGAAATAATACACAAAAAACTACAAGTATAAGATCCTCCGAGTTGTACAAAACATTCCAACAGCTAGAGAAAAAATTTGCTTGTATGAAAACTAAGATTCTCGATATACAAACCAGAATTTACATTTGTAATTTTCTAATTGGCGCAAGAGAATTGCAACATGCAGAAAATTATTTAATTGAAGATAGAGCTATGCAGAAAACCAAATGTGAAATATATGTCAATCAAATTGGTGAGTTGGCAGGGAAAAATCCTGAAGAGTGTGGGAATTACTTAGAAAAATTAAAACACATTGATTGGTCTAAAATTAGAGATGATTTTTTATATAAAAAATATTTAATATTTTCGGCAAGATATTACAGGCATACACCTGAAACATGTTTAACAAATGTTAATAAATTTATTCAACTTTGCAGGATAACACCGACCGAAAGAGATATGTCAATGTATAGTTTCTATCTAGAATCGTTACTATTAAAAGCACAAAGTTTATACACTACAAAGGGAGCTGTAACTGAAGTTAGTGAGCTAATCAGAAATTTTAAAAAACAAATTGGAACAATTGCTTATAAAAAATTGACATTTAAGAAAAAAGAAGAATTTGAAAAAACGTTAGAAAGACTTGAAGGATTAATTTATAAAGTTGGATAATAACAGTACATATTGTATCAATGTTCCGAAGAGTCTGTCAGTAGTATTGAATACTCTCCCAAACACGATTTTATGAAACTGCGGTGTTACGGCTGAATGATGCCTCTGTGGTATGATGACTAGCGATGCAGCGACTCCCAGAAATCGGTCATCGCCAGTCATCACACACAATTAAGATATAAGGACCTGCCGATTTAGCATGCCCCCATTTAAATTACCGTTTCTGCTTATAAAACTCATGATACAGCTTCATCAGCGCCCGCTTTTCGATCCGAGAGACGTAGCTTCTGCTGATCCCCAGCTCCTTCGCGATCTCCCGCTGCGTCCGCTCCTCGCCGCCCGTCTCGAGCCCGAAGCGACCAACCACGACCTCCCGCTCCCGCTCATCCAAGATATCCAGATTCTTATAGATCTTCGACTTCTCTATCTTCAGCTGCACCTTATCCACGACATCGTCCGCTTCTGTCCCGAGGATGTCAATCAGTGAAATCTCATTTCCCTCCTTGTCCGTACCGATGGGGTCATGAAGCGAGACATCCTTCTTCGTCTTTTTCAGTGACCGCAGATGCATCAGAATCTCATTCTCGATACAGCGTGCTGCAAACGTCGCAAGCTTGGTCCCTTTGTCGGGACTAAACGATTCGATCGCTTTGATTAAGCCGATGGTGCCGATCGAGATCAAATCCTCCAGGTCCTCCCCGGTATTGTCGAATTTCTTGACGATATGTACACGATACGATGTAACCATAAGAATATTTTTAGCATAATACGAGGCTTCCAATATAATCGACGTTATCGTCCAGCAGCAGAATACGGTAGCACTAGAGGCTGACACGCCGCTAGGCAACTTGCCAGCTCTCCCGCTGGCAAAGATAAAGCATCAGAGGAAGCGACGAGCATGGTTTTGACAGTCTGAAGGTCATTCACTTATTCAATGGGAGTGGTATCGTGCAGAGCTTAACTAGCAGTTACAAATGCAACTAGCAGGAGTAGATGCAAGACGAAATCCTGAGATTTTTCTCTATCTTTATCAAAAGTGATCACAAGATCACCATCGAATGTCTTCCGTCAGATGCCCATACCGACGGCTGCCAAGTCACTGCAGCCAAGGAAATGTACGTAAAGCTTCAAATACATAACAAGAGCATCCCCCTTCTAGAACTACTATAATAAGCTTTAGCCACCTGTCCGAACAAAGCACGCAATCATACTACCGATGTAAAATTTGGGCCCCCCATTTTGAAAAAATGACTTGTCGACAGCAAAACATCCCGTCTTGCTCGGCAAGGAAGGGATGTTTTACTTCTCAAAGACATACAATTTTCCGTTCTCCGCATACGAAAACTTTGGCCCCCTGAATCCCCTGCTTTGAAGCTCTTTACGCATCTCCCTCATCATGGAGGCATGGCTTACGATCAAAATGTTCTCGTAGCCCTGTCCCATCGCTTCATCTAAGAATACGCGAAAGCCTTCTCGTAACTGCTCAATCTCCTTGCGGTTTGTCGGGCTCGTCAGCTGCATACATTTTACGGCAACGGCCCACCACAGGAATGGCATACGTAAGCGACCGCTAAGGGCAGGCAGCGGCAACTCCCTCAGACTACTCGATTCAACCACCGGCCCATGGTAAATACTCTTCGCAGTTCGAACCGCACGTGGCATATCGCTGGTGTAGCATACTTCCCAATGCAGCCCTCCGAGCTCCGCTTCTTGCATCTCCACCTCCGCTCGATCATACCGGTCAAACCACTCATTGACCTCCGCTGCCGATACCAATCTTTGCTCCGGGTAAGCCAGCTTCACTTTAAAATGTCGAACAATACCTATTCTCATTTTCATAGACCCTTTCTATACCGGATAAAGAAGCAGCCGCGTAAAATGTTTTGCTCTCTCTTATTTCTTTCTTTGGACAATCACTGCTCTACGGGACTTACGGCAGTACGATCTACTAGGTCCAAAAGTATCCGCCGATGGACAAGGGTTGTCATTTCCTCAATAATGGATTAGTTTTTTTTGGGTCGATATCATTTGACCTCCTACAATCGGTTTTGCTGTAAGACTTTTCCTTATCCATATGGATCATTCCACCTTTCGGGGACACGAAAAATCCGACAAGCCTCGCTGATGCCTATCATCTAAGCCTTTTTCACAGTAGAGCTCACAGATTGGTTACAAGAACGCTCTAGTTCGTGTCAGGGAATAGAATAGGAGGATAGGGTGCACAACAGTTAATTTAACATCTGAAAGCCTTATCGCTGCGCTGCAACCATTTAATCTGGGTTTTGTTGTGGATTCGACTTAAGTTTAGAATGGTCCCTAAGCAAATGAAAAGCCAACGATTGGACCCAATTTCTTGGCAATATTCTAATCATGATAAGCATGAGAGTGTTAAGTCTCCCGACAACCTTAACTGACTTCTTTTTTTTGAGTGCATTATAACCTTGCTTCGCTACAACGGATGGGGACAATGCAATTCTGTTTAACAAAGTCTCCATATGCCCAAGATTTGCCTCTGTGATAAAATTTGTCTTAGTAAAACCAGGACAAAGTGTGGTCACAGCAATATCCCCTTTTCTTATCAGTTCACTGTTTAATGCTTCTGAGAAAGATAATACATACGCTTTCGTTGCAGCATACAAACTCATAAATGGGGTTGGCATAACTGAGGATATAGATCCGATATTTAATATTCTACCAAATTTATCATCAACCATATCTTTAGCAAATAAATGCGTGAGGTTCGTCAAAGTGTCTATATTTATCTTTAGCATTTGAGACTTCTGCTGAATGGTGCACTCAAGAGAATCACCATAAACACCTACTCCAGCACAATTTACCAGAACATGAATCCGTATCTTTCTCCTAGACATCTCTTCATAAATGTCATAAGCAGCACCCGGCTCTGTGAGATCTTTCTGTATAATAGTTATACTAATATTCTGCTTTAAAAGCTCCGATCGGATCTCCTTCAATTTGCTGATGTTTCTTGCTATAAGTATTAGGTTGTTGTTGTTTTCCGCGAAAGTTTTAGCTAATTCATGACCAATTCCACCACTGGCACCTGTTATGAGTACATTGAGGTTCTTCACTTCAAAATTGCTCCTTCTTTAGATATTAGTGTCGTGTTTTGTCTGTAATTTAAACTTCATTATAAGCAATGATCCAATAATGATCATGACAGCGAATAAATAGATCAAGGAGGTAGGCAAGGTATTCCATGCAATAAAGAACCAAGCAAACAATAATGAAACAGGACTTGTTGCCCTAAGTAATAAATATATTAGTGAACCCAATCCTGAACGGTGAAGTGGGGTCGCTTCAATTAAGAGCAACATCGGATTCATGATCGTTCCAAAAATTAATGGGACTATAACATATACAGGAAATTTAATTTCTAAAGCTATTTCCAACAAGTATGCAAAGCCTGCTGCGAAAGCTTGTGTAAAAAAATCGAGATGAGCTGATTTTAGTTTCCGGGGATTCGTGAACAATTTAGTCCATTTGGGGGAGTCTTGATAATGGACAGCTGCAAGTGGAAGAGACAAGACCAGCCCAAGCATAAACGAAAATAATCCCCACTCCAATAGTTCAATAGTCATAATTAATTTAATCTCCTTTACGATCTATAAACATCCTAAATTGATTTTATCAGGAATGAAATTATAACTTCGCGCAATTATGAAACAACCTTACGCAAAATATTGCGTTGTACACGCAAGACATGGTAAGGGACACATAAGAAAATTTTTACTAAATTCCCCTGTTCAGTAGTAAGTCTTCTTTTTTTTGCATCCGACAAGTGCTCGGAGAGTAGTTTCTAAACAGTTTGCTTTTCTCAAACAAAAACGGAAAGATTGTAAAGTGGGTAATGATGTGCAGTACCCGAAACTTAAAATCTTTGATGGAAGGCTAGTTGTGTTTGGGACCTTGCCCACTGAACGGCTGGCTGCTGCCTTCAGGTTTCTATGGGGTATCGGGTTGGGTGTGATGGAATTTACCGCGGCAAAATTGTGCTTCCTAAACAAGTCCTTGATTTTCAAGGACTTATTCAGAACAACCAATTTTTTTAACCATGTCGTTACACTCCGTAAGTGCAACGAAGGCCGCCCTAAGACCGAGTTTAACTAAACAAAGTCGGGCGCGGGGAAGCAGTCTATCCGGTAAAGTAAGCTGGCAGAGCTGTCGCCTGTTGTATACGTTCTGCTTCTCCTCCTGCCTAACATCTTACGGCTCAAACAGATCAAGTTAGCCCTTTGGCTCTAATGCAAAGGATGAAACCCATTAACAAAAACAAGAAACCGAATAAAGCCGTAATATAAGGATAGAAGAGAGGATAGAAAATGGTTGGCCAGAAGTATAGGACATCCGATCGGAAGCCAACCGCAATCGGAGTAGCAAAATTGGCGAGCCTCGCCCGATATAACGGAGAGCCGCGATCCTTATACGAAAAAATTTCCTCCTCGACAGTTCCATCTATCGAAACGAATAAAAGTCGCCATCGCAGCTTTTCCATTTGCGGGGGACTTTCCAAGCTGTCAATTCTTTGGATCACAGCCATCCGGCTGGTTCCCTCTTTCTTATCAACAAGTTCAATCAAGGCAAGATATCCGTGGTATCTATTGGAGTCACGATAATTTGGGCGAATTACAACATCAGCCGAATGAGAATAATCAACGCCGTTTACTGTGATTCGCACATTGTCATTTTTCCATTCTTCATCTCTACCTACGATCGAGTCCGAAAAAGCAATTCGATTACCATGAAAATCTGTTTTATTTGCATATGCAGACATTCCGGGCTCCTTTGTCGGGAGCAATTCATACCGAGTTTCGAAAGAGTGGGCGAGAAAATATTCTCGAAAGTGCAGAAATAGGGACGGAGCCGATAAGAGAAGGAGAAAGAATCCACAGCAAAGTAAAAAAACGCCGATTCTTCTCATAGGTAGCACCTAATAAAGGTAAAACACAGCTTGTTCATGTAAATCTTCCTCCAAAAAGATTGAGATAGCATAGTACTAATGAACCCTGGATCCAACCAACACTGTTATGTATCTTTAATGGGATATGATCGGAATCCAAAATATGCATAGAGCTAGAAAGCCGCTTACAATATGTGCCAACTTACCATATCAAATAAGATTTGCATGCTTCTATTGCTTAATAGAAAGTGGTTATAAGAGAATTGTAAGACCAAGAAAACAAAAAGATTGTAAAGTGGGAAAATGATGTACAGTACCCCGAAATTTACAATCTTTGATGGAAGGATAGTCGTGCTTTAAGCCTTTTTCTTTTTAAAATAAGACAAAGCAATACCTGGAGCAACCTCTTTATCATAGATTTGTTTATAACCATTACTTAAATAAAGATTTTTCGCTGGTATGTTTTTCTTTCCGGTAGAAACCAGAAATATATTTGCATCTTTCTCCAAAGCTTCAATGAAATCTAATAGCTTTCTAGCAATCCCTCTTCGAAAAAAGCTAGGAAGTACCACCAGTCTATGAATATCAATTATCTCAATATCAACTGTATAAGAAATGACTCCTATCAATTCTCCATTGGAAAAGTATCCGTAAAAATTTTCATCGCTTTTAGATAACGAGTCAATTGATTCACTCAGTTGGGGAATGCCGTGAAATTCGATAATCTCAGCTTCAACTGTATAAGCAGGAATTTGAACCGCTAGGACTTGTTCAGCCACCTCTTTTTTAGTTATTTCAAGCTCGCGGATCATTCTTCGAGCCCCCGTTCTTTTCTAGGAAAAATCCTCCTCCACTAACTCCTCATTAATACCGATAGCCGCAATGCTCCCAGTGGCTGCAGCAACGATTAGCTGTGATGGCACCCCGGAAGCAACCTCTCCGGCAGCAAACAAGCCGGGAATTATGGTTTTGCCCGTCACATCGGTTCGGATTCCGCCCCATTCCGTCGTTTCATAGCCGAGTTCGTCAGGAAACGAAACATAAGGCCGCCACAGGGGCAGCACAAACCCTCCAGTCCGCTCAATTTGCGTTCCATCAGTAAATTCCACGTGACCCAATTGTCCATTGCTTCCATGAAAAGACGCCACCATTTGCTCTGTCACGACTATGTTGCGTGATAAAGTGCATGATTCTGCTCCCATGTCAATACTTTCCGGCCGTTGGTACAAACCACAAGATCACGGCTCCATTGATAAATTAGCTTAGCCATGTGGTAAGCTCGTGGATGATCTATCACAACGATGAGTGGCTGATCCCGCAGTTCCCACCCATCGCAGTAGGGACAGTGAAACACGCTTTTGCCGTACAGTTCCTTAAGTCCAAGAATAGGCGGAAGCTCCTCCTTTAGACCGGCGGTGATCAGTAATTTTCGAGATCGGACCGTTTCACCGTTTTCCGCGGTGACCAGAAATCCAGAGTCAAGCTTTCGAACATCAGTTACCTTGACGGAATGGCGCTCCACTGAAGGATAGTGAAGCACTTCTTCATAGGCAATTCGCCGAAATTCAGCTGGTGTCACTCCGTCACGGGTCAGAAAACCGTGCGAAGCATGAGTCACTCGATTTCGGGGCAGATTGTCGTCGAACAATACCACACTTCTTCTCGCCCTGCCCAATACTAACGCTGCATTGAGTCCAGCAGGTCCCCCGCCGATAACGGTACAATCGTAAGTCTTCACTGATAATCCCCCCTTTAAAACTGCTGCTGTTTATTTTATTCCCATTCATTCTTTAGAAGAGAGAAACACCGCTGGTCAGCATATTCCCCATGAATCGTTGAATACCCACGTAATACTCCTTCCTCTTTAAACCCAAGTTTGATTAATAAGTTCAATGAGGGTGTAGCATCCAAGTTTGTAAATGCTTCAATACGGTGTAGTCCCATCATATTAAAACCAAAAGAAATAGCCTCTTTTAAAACCTCAGTCATGTAGCCCTGTCGCCAATATTCCCTTCCTAAATCATACGCAATTTCCCCTCGAGCGCCTCGTTGAGTTTCCCACCCGTTAAAACCACAAGTACCAATCAGGGTTTGATCAGCTTTGTTACATATTCCCCATCTGAATGCCTTATTCTCCTTAAACAACTCATTCATAAAAAGAATTAATCCTACTGCCTCTGTAATACTGGTGAATGGATCAATTCCCATATCCTTTGTAACAGCTGCATCGGAGAATAGTTTAAGAACAGCTGGAGCATCTTCGGTTGTTAGCTGACGCAAGATAAACCGTTCAGTTTCTACTGTTGGAAACGTTTCGAAATTCATGTAATCCTCCCAATTTACTAAGATAAAATCTATTAATGGAAACCTAACTTTTTACCTCCGTTAGATGCAACCAATTTGTCTTTACCGATCATCATACTAAAGTACAGCATGATGAACGAGAAGACAATTGTAGCCGTAAACACATGTACGATCCCTGTATTTAACGAATTTTGCAGGACATGCAGCGTTTGGGCCGGAATAAATGCTTGTAAATTAGAGTCCATTAACAAATTCGGGTCCTTTAACAGCTTTGTCTGCTCTGAGGTCAGATTAACTGATAACGAGTCTGCACTAATCATTAGCTGATGATTAACTATTACCGCTAATAAACTACTGCCGACAGCCATTCCGATATTTCTAAAGAAGCTAAGCAAAGAGGTGACACTTGTTATTTGCTCGTGATTTACAGCCGTTTGAGCTAACAACGTGGTCATGGGAAGAAGCGGCCCCATTCCCAACCCCATAAAAATCATTGCTATAAAAAAGTACATATCTGCCGTTTGAAAATCGATTTGGGCCAGCATATAGCTGCCAATTCCAATAAAAATAACGGAAACAAACGCCATTGTCCTTGGTCTGACCTTCTCTAATAAATGACCGCCGATCCCTGTTCCAATAATCATAGCAACAATCATATGAGTAATGATCTTTCCTACATAAGTTACAGTACCTCCCATAACCCCTTGAATAAAGAAAGGAATGTAGATCATAACTGCAATCATTACAATACCCTGGAAGAAACCAATTCCAGAAGAGGACAATACCTTTCTATTAAATAATTGAATAGCAATAATTGGAGCTTGCGCTTTCTTCTCAACACGTAAAAATATGTATCCAAAAACAATACTTAATGAAAATAATGAAATGATTTGCCATGAACCCCAAGCATATTCTTTACCACCTGTTACCAAACCAAGCATAAGTGGAGCAATGGCAGCAGTGAGTAAAGCGGCCCCGGCAAAATCAACCGATCCCTTTTGACGTACTTTCTGCTCCTTGTAGAATATACAGATAATAATTAGGGCTAATATTCCCAACGGGATATTCATCCAAAAGACCCAGTGCCAAGAGAAATGATCTGTAACGTATGCGCCAAGGAGCGGTCCAATAATGAGCGATATCCCGTTTACCGCCGCAAATAAGGCTTGCATTTTCCCTTGCTTCTCTGGTTTGACCAGATCAAATATCATACTAAAAGCTATTGGCATCAAGGGGGCAGCACCTAGACCTTGAAGTGCTCTATAGATAATTAGCTGTCCCATTGATTCCGCGTTCGCTGACAATGCTGATGCCACAATAAAAGTAAAGAAGCCAATGATTAGAAAAGGCTTCTTGCCATATTGGTCAGCTAGTTTCCCAAAAATAGGGATGAAAATGGTTGATGTTAGTAGATATACAGAGAACACCCAGGAAAATATGCTCATCCCTCCCAGTTGGGCGACAACGGAAGGAACGACGGTTGCCATGATGGTATGATCTAGATTTTCCATAAAAACACCAATTAGCAAGGCAAATAAAACGACTAATTTATTAGCTTCCTTCAATGATATTCCTCCTTTGATTTTGCACTCAAAGGACCCTTCTTCAAAGTGATCCAACAAGAGCCCTAAATTCATGATATACCCAAATCGAGTAACGAGGCGCGCAAATTCTGCCCACATGTCCGCAAATTTTTGCGGTTTGCACGAAAAAAACCTTTTTTCTGCCATTAAAGCATTTTTTTTAAATGTTCCTTAACCAGGGGAAAACTGCCTTTGGGAGTCCCTAGAATTTTCTCGAATATCTCAATAACTGCATCAAGCTTTGTAAAATACTGTTGCTCAGACCATGAAAAATAACTCGGATCAAGCATAAAGTTCATTCCAATCAACAGAAACTCCGTAGTTTCCTGAGGATAGTCAGTATTAAATACCTTTTCGTCAATTCCCTGCATAACCACTTCAGATATAATTGGGACGAACTCATTAATTAAAGCAACCTTCATTTTCTTATGAAGTCTTATGTTATCTTCGCGATGCAAATATTTCATCAAACCGGTGTGATAATGTATGGTAGCTTCTTGTAAAAAAAAACGGATTATCTTGTTCAATTTGTCAATTGCATTCAAATCGGACGCTAAGCGAATTAAATGGAAAGCTTCAATGACTTTTTCCAGTGCATCTCGGATTACTGCATCAGCAATCTCTTCTTTGGATTTAAAATAATGGTAAAATGTCCCTTTAGCCACACCCATTTTATGAATAATATCATTAATACTGGTTTTCTCGTACCCCTGAGAAATGAATAGTTCTCTAGATGTATTCATAATTTCGCGTCTGCGTTCCTCAGGTTGTTTAATGATTCGTTTCAAAATCCCACTGCCTCTCAATTAATTCATGTATGATTGACCACCAGTCGGTATATAATGTATGATACTATGGGGACCGACCGCCGGTCAATCTTGTCCAGATGGAGGTATGCTAAATGCAAGTTGCCGAAGCCTTAAAAGACTTAATCAAAAATCAGCTTATACATAATAGATACAAAAGTATTTTCTATTTGGACAATGAGGGCAACTCTCCATTAACCGCAACTAACGAAACATTATTTTTTTTAAAGCAATATAGGCTTGATTTCATCCAATGGTTTAAAGCCACTACATCTAACGAATTGCAGCGAACCATTACATATATATCTAAAGCCTGTATTGCTAGCCTACTGCAAGCAAACCAATACATACATTTGAGCAAAAGTGATCAATTTCAGTTGGAACGTTTATATCATAATTCAATTGAGGCAATTTATCAGTGTATCAAGAAGTTAAACCTTCCAAATGAACACATTATGGACTGCTTCCATGATCATTACCATAGGCTGCGATTGTTTTTAATCCAAAGCAACGGTAAGGACTTATTTGAAACTTACAAATCCAACCCTGAAATTCCATTTGTGATAAATTCAGAGTACACAGCAAGATTTCAACTTCAGATATTGGGTTTGGGTCTTAATGATATATCTACACCTATTCTTGACATTGGCTGCGGTCGGGAAGCTAACCTTGTCCGATATCTTCACCGGCAACATAAGGAAGCATATGGCCTTGATCGTCGGGAAAGAAGCTATAAATATGTTATAACTGGTGACTGGTTGACCATGGACTACGGATTGGATTGTTGGGGCACAATTACTTCTCATATGGCGTTTACAAACCATTTTCATCATCACCATTTACGTAACGATGGACGTTATGCCGATTATGCTCGAATGTTTATGCATATACTTCATTCGCTTAAAATAGATGGTTGTTTTGCGTATTCACCAAGTCTTCCATTCGTTGAAAAAATCATAGCTCAAGACAATCGCTTCCGAATAATCACTACAACAATTCATAACCGTCTATCTTCTACTAGGATTTATCGAATTAAGTAAGTTAATCAAGTAAACGGGGGTACACGTAGCCTTCAATTAAGTGAAAAGCCCTCAAAACATATGAGGGCACTCTTTGTTTTAATTCTGAAAGTATGAATTATTTTTACTCGTTGCTATGTAGGTAATATCCTTCATTTGTCTTACCACTATGATTTTCGTAATATCCGTGTTTTGGTGAGGAATAACTGAAAATACACAACTGCCTTCAATTATTTCTTTAATTTCTACGTCAATCATCAATTGATCCCTGATAAGCTTCGTATAAATCCCTATGTTGGGCTGTTCTCCCGTCTTTAATAAAACGTGGAAATATTCAAATTTAATATTTTCTCCTCTATGCACCATTACCGTGACTATAAACTTGGTCTTTAGTGCATCTCCGCCAATCATATTGTTCAAAAATAACACTCCAATTTGTATTATATAAACTATTATCTTTAATGGAAAGAAAGTCAAAAGCATCTTCAAATGACTTCGCTGAATTACTTGGACGAATAGACATCGCGCAAGCATTTGCGGATGACGCACAAATCTATTGCCCTATACTTTTTGCTGATGATCTTTAATTGAATTTTCAATCATATATTGATGGATTAAGTTCAAAGACTCAGATAATTCTAGTAGTTCCTCAGAGGACATTAATGATAATAATTCTGACAACGCCTCTGCTAGCTCATCGCCTAACCACTGCTTTATTTCTAAATTAATGTTTTTACCTATCTCGTTGACCAAGACATCATCTTCCTTTCGTCCTAACTTAACTTCAGAATCTTTTCCTAATGCCTATTTGCATAATAGGATCAAAAAAGGAAAAGTTGTTTTTTTCTTTATATTTTTCATAGTAGAGTGCTGTATCCGCACATTTCATTAATGAGTCTACATCAGTTCCATCATGAGGATATATACTTATACCTATGCTCATAGAGACAACCAATTCTTTCCCTTCTAGTTGAAAGGGCATTCGAAAGCTTGATATTAACTCCAATGCAAGATCCTGAGCTTCCTTTACATTTTCGGTTGGTAAAACAAGGGTAAACTCATCTCCACCGATACGTGAAAGAAATCCTCTTTTATTTATTTGTTTATCTAGTCTTTTCGAAGCATCAATTAAGAACCTATCCCCAGCTGCGTGACCTAAGGTGTCGTTAATATCTTTAAAGTTATCGAGATCGATAATAAATAAAGCCAATTTTTTATTTATCTCATGGTTATTTAAATGCGAACTAAGATATTCATGAAAGTGGTTTCGATTAGGAAGTCCGGTCAATGTGTCAAAGTATGCAAAGCGTCTGATTTTTTCTACCAAAATGAAAATTCGTGACCCTATTTTTTTTATTATGAAATAAAGAACAGAGAATGCCGCTAAATAAACCAGAATCATCATAGCAAGTATTTGATATATTATCTTATCTCTTTTGGAAGTATCCAAAACTATTGTTATTAATCTATTTTCGGGTAAAGGGACAAAGATTTTTTTGTAATTTGTTCCACTTTCCCTAAAGGAAACTGTCTGCATACTTCCCAGCAGCAAGCTGTCACCCATCACAGTCTTGTCTTCCTTAAGCATGTAGGTGTGCTTACCATAGAGAATTGGCAAGTCCTTTTTGGGTTCAACCACACTATTTTTAGTGTCATTCAAATATGGTTCAACATTAATAACTGCAATTTCCACGATATCAGGTGATGACTTGATCATGCTTTCGATTAATCTGCTAGGTCCGTAGGCATCAATAAATATTTGTACATCGGCGGCTGAGATATAAGGATTAATGATAAAGTCTGTTGTACCGTCATAATAATAAGCGTATAGAAATTGTTTATTATACAGTACGGACTTTACCAATGGACCTACCCAAAAATGCTCACTTCTAAATCCCTCCTTAACACGTACAGGTTGTAAATCAAACAATTGTTCAAAAGCACTAAACCAATATCCCCAACTCCTACTGCTTAACCCTACTTCTTTGGGGTCTGATGACTTCGCTACAACGATGTCTCCCTTGTGTTGAACGAATAAAGAAATATCAGACAAATCCCATTCCTCCCTTAGTTTTATCAGCTCCTTTTCACTAATCGTCGAAACGCTCCGACCACTCAATTGTTTTGCTATCGTTTTAGAAATAGCTAACATACGCAATCCAACGAGTTCTTCATAAGTATCTGCTGCTGTATCTGTAGCTTCTATAGCACTAGTAATAAGACCAGTGACAGACGTTATCTCCTCATTTTGCGAAAGGTCAAATTTACTCCCAACCAAGTAAAATATAACGCAAAAGGTTACTAAGCTAATTATGGTAAGAATAAGGCCTGATTTTACAACGGTTCGTTTTATGATATCAGCTTCTTGTTTATGCATAATTTTTCTCCCCAAACACCTTCTTATATTGATAATCTTCGTTAAATACTATAGTTAATTTTACACTATAACAAACATGCCTAATCCGCATTTTATTAGCATATCCACGCAAAAAAATAAGGTGCCCACGCAAATTGATGAATTTTTATGTTGGCGGACTATTTCTTTTTGAAGAGAATCAACCGCATCCCCCCATTAACTATGCAACCTGTTATGCAAGAATTGTAGAACTGTGTCAAATAATGCGGGAATACCACGTTTTTTTGCGGGGAGTTACTCATAATATGCGGGATAAATGACTTTCGCATAGTGTAGGATATTTGTATAACCGGCAAACAAGTTAGACCTGTTGCTAACTCTCGGGAATATCGGAATCGGAGGAGATTGTTATAAAGAAACATTGCTCATGCTAGTTTATTCAATCTATTTATCAAATGAGAGGAGTCTAAAAAAATGTTCCGAATGATTAATTGGTTTAGACAAACGTTTTTAAGTAATCTAGATACAGATAAGGGAAAAAATAAACTTGTAGCCCTAATATTTTTTATTGTGTATGGTTATGGGGAAATGAATGTACTGATCGGTGGATTACCTTTTACTAGTTCTACTAATATCATTTTTTTATCATTCACCGTTATTCTATTAATAATGTCTTTAATAGTCCTACGGCTTAAGAAGTTTGAAGCATCTTATAAATATATAATAACTGGTGGAAATTTGGTTATTACTATTCTTCAATTATGGCTGTTTAATACACTGGCACCTGTATATGAAATTGTTTATTTTACTATTGCACTCTCTGTCGTATATTTAAATAGCAGACTAGTGTTCTTTACTGGAATGTCACTCTGGATTTTCACATTACTTTCCAACAAGTTTTGGCATGAAATCTTTATGCCGATGCGAGCAGTAGAAACATCTAATGTTTCTGAAGGTCTTGTGTTACAAACAACGATTATACTTTGGGCTACTACCCTCATTGGGGAGTTCATTACCAGAGCTATGAAAAAGGAAAAGGAAACAGCCAGTCAAAAAAACTACGATTTACAAATGACTTATTTAACCATTGGGAATAATGTGAAACAACTACAAAGTAGTTTTTATACTCTAAGCGAGAATATGAAAACAACTTCTCAATCAACCGAAGATATCAAAATGGCCTTCAGGGAAATTGCGGCAGGTAACCAAAATCAAGCCGAAAGTATTACCGAATCAGCTTACAAAATAAACGAAATGCAAACAATTACTGAGAGCATTCTGGAACGAATTAAGTCTGTCGCTGGAAATATTATTGTTAGTTTGGAATTGGCCAATAGCAGTAAAACCAGCATTTATACCTTTGCAGATAATATGAAAAATTTAACAGATCTTGTAAATGAGACAGGACAAATCGTTCGCGACCTGAATGCAGAATCTGCCAAAATAAATGCAATTGTTAAGCTTATAACAGATATTGCATCACAAACTAACCTTCTTGCTTTAAACGCCGCAATTGAGGCAGCCAGAGCCGGCGAACATGGTAAGGGTTTCGCAGTTGTAGCAGGTGAGGTAAGGAAGCTTGCTGAACAATCACAAGAATCCGCACAGAATATACGGGAAATTTTAAAAGTTATTATGGATAGAGCGGAAGTCATCGAAGATAAAATAATACGAGGTGAATCTGTACAAAAAGATAATAGTGAAATATTGGAAACCGTCTATTCTAACGTTGATGAACTTAGTACTTTTATCACAAACATTAATGACGTTATGAAATCTGTTGTAGAGCAGCAGGAAAAATTCAAAAATAATTCAATAGTCATTGTAGATGAGATAAGCATTGTATCTAGTGTTACGGAAGAGACATCAGCAGCAACTCAAGAGGTACTGGCAAGTGTAGAAGAAGAAACAAGTCGAATTCAATCTTCAGTGGAAGCATTAGACGGAGTTAAAAGTTCTATAGATGAGCTAAGAAAGTCGTTAGAATCATCCACTTAGTCAGATACTATGTTCAACTTACGAGAGACAAGGGTCTGTCCAGTATTTTGTGTAAACCCTCTTAAAGCAAAATTCTAACGCAAATAATGACCGATCCGGTCGGGGACGAAAACGGAGAGCTGGAGGAGCATCTGCCCCCAGTTTTGTACACGACCTGTCCATTTGCGAGTCACATCCATCGTCGCTAAGTAGAGCATTTTCAGCAGCGCTTCATCGCTTGGGAAAATGCTCTTTCCTTTTGTGACTTTGCGAAGCTGGCGATGGTAGCTCTCAATCATGTTTGTCGTGTAGATCAGCTTACGGAACTCTGGCCGGTATTTGAAGAAGGTGGAGAGTTCCTCCCAATTGTTGCGCCAGGAACGGACAATGAGGGGGTATTTGCTGCCCCATGTGTCTTCAAAACGATCCAACTCCAACAAGGCTGCTTCTTCGGTAACTGCTTTATAGATCGGCTTCAGATCAGCAGTTACCTTTTTCAAATCCTTGTAAGATACATAACGGGTAGAGTTACGAATCTGGTGGATGATGCACTTCTGGATCTCCGTATTTGGATAACAGGCGGAAATCGCCTGGGAGAAGCCCGTCAGGTTATCTACACAGGTGATCAGAATGTCTTGAACACCACGGTTACGAAGGTCGTTAAGTACGCTGAGCCAGAATTTCGAAGACTCGTTCTCCCCAATCCACATGCCCAGCACGTCCTTGTTGCCGTCTAAATCGAATACCAATGACCATGTAAGCGCCTTGTTCACAATGGCGCCGTCTTGCTTCACTTTGTAGTGAATGGCGTCCATAAAGACGACCGCATAGATGCTCTGCAGCGGCCGATTCTGCCATTCTTTAATGAGGGGTACAATCTTGTTCGTTACGTTCGAGATCATTGTTGGAGAGACGTCAATGCCGTACAGGTGATTCAGATGATCCTGGATATCCCGTGTGCTGACACCCTTGGCGTACATAGCGATGATCTGGTCCTCAATGCCGGTCACCGTGGACTGATGCTTCTTCACGATAACAGGCTCGAACACACCATTACGGTCGCGTGGAACGCTAATCTCGACGTCTCCATACTCGCTCGTTACGGTCTTCTTGCTCTTACCGTTACGGCTGTTAGACGTCGTTTTGCTCTTCACGTCATGCTTTTCATAGCCTAGTTCCGTGTCCAATTCCGCTTCCAGCATCGATTGCAGCGTCTCTGCAAACAACTCCTTTAGTGCGGATTGAACATCGTCCATCGTCTTGAGGTTATTCTCCTTCACAAACGCCTTTACTTGTTCCTTACTGAATCTCGCCATGGGTGCCATCCTCTCAAACCAACCTTTCTCTTATTGTAATCTAAATTCGGTTTGAGAGTTTACACAGAATATTTTACAGACTCAGAGACAACTGAAAATCGATTAACACCTTAAAATGAGTAGGAGTCACACGTATCCTGCTCTTTTCTATATTATTGGCTATAGTTATAACTAAATATATGTTGACTTTCTTTCAAATTAAAACCGCCCTATGAAAAGGACGATTGAGTTTTTACAATTACGGTTGTGTGCTTATAAATTGAACAATTCCAATTAAAAACATCATAAGAATAAAAACTACAACAAATCCTATTATAAATTTAGACACGTTAGAGGAACGAGATTTTTCTTGAATCTGTTTCTCGATAGTGCTCAATCTTTCTTTGATTTGTTGTAGCTCCTTATCTTGGTCCATGGAATCCATCCCCTTTACTCACAACATTTTAAACCTTTACGGTAGTTGTTAATTTCTCAGATTGTCTAACCGATAATTCTTGACAAACCCCTGCTCGAAAAAAAATACAAAATCATACCAAGTTCATTCTTTTATGCTAGATGGTATCAACTGCATTAATTTTAGCCGTGTAATAAATTCGAAGGTATAACGATATAAGTGCTTGTAGTTCGCGACACGATTTAGTAACTGTTTTTTTCCTAACGCTCGAAAGATGGTTCCGTACTGTCTTTTCTGTAACATACAGATGGTTACTTAATCTTCATCCCGTAACCCCTCAACGACAAGTAACTTAGTGATTTCCAATTCCCTCTTTGTAAGCGAGTATTCTTTGGCAAAATTAATAAATACTGAATTAGAAAACGTATATAGAAGCATATTCATTTGGATAGAGAGTCTCTCGACCTCCATCATTTTTTGATTAATATTGTTTGTATGAACCCAGCTTTCTTCTAAAGTTCGAATTATATTCATTTATGATAAATCACTCCTTTTTTAAAAAATACTTTTTCTTAATTTTCCATTTGGACTAACAACCGTTTTGTTTCCATCCTTCTCCTCCCTAGTAGTCTTTCTAAAAATTAAATTTTATGGACTCCTTTGCTTTCTTAATGGAATACTTGAAGTTCTCCTCGATAGCATACAGTAGTTGATCCAGCTCTGAATGAGTAAGTATCCTTGTGTATCTAGTTGATATATTGTTCTTTACCTCTTCTAGTTGCTTCTTCTCCAATATTGTGAGCTCGTTTTCCATGAATATCACCTTCCAATTATATTCATTTCAATCTTTATTTTTATATAGGAATATCGTACACCATATTGAGATACCTTGTTCCGCAATTTATGAGCAATCTCACGCAAAAAAATTAGGTATTCACGCAAAATTTGACTTGATGAAAGGAATTTTTCCTATAATCTACTATGAATTTTGCTTTATCTTATAAAAATAAAAAAAAGACCCCTAAAATTCAGAAGTCACTGATATCGCAAATGTTATTTAATCTTTCTTAAAATAAAACGTCTATCAATATAAAAAGCGGATAAAAATGCTAAGATACCAAGTAAACATAAATTCATTAATGATTCTAGAGGGAACTTATTGCCTTCAAGCTTAAGTTGATCTGCACGATATTCTAATCGTTTAGCATCCCATTTGGCGGTTAGAATATCCTCTTGCTTAGCCAGCTGCTGTAGCGCCGCATCAAAAACAAATCTGGTTGGATTGTCACTATGAATGAACTCCGGCTCTACTCTATTGTTTACCTCTCTCCACTGTTTTACTTCTTCTGTTGATAAGGTTAACGATTCCGCGCCTGTAGCAAATAATCTATCTATTTCAGGTGCTGCAGAGCTTGCATACCTTGGAATCAGATTTAGGTTATGTTTTGTCACGATAGGCCTTATGGAATCCGAAATAGTAAAGATCTTAGTTGTTCCAAGTGGGGCGAAGGTATCGAATATTGAGGTCAGTGCACTTTCTTCTATTCCATCGTAAAGTAACACGCCTATCTTTTTCTTGTTTAACTGAAATGCCAGGTTTAAGTAATAAATGACTTCGGTCTTATCAATATAATAAGGGTCTACTTTAGGATTCTTTACAAAATGATAGGAAGGGTAATTTAATTCTTTGGCAACCCTCTCGGCTATAGGTTCACCTAATTGCTGAGAAATGACATGTAAAGTCGCATCGATTCCCGATGTGAGTCCAGCCGAAGCAGTGATGTTTCCATCTTGAACATAACGTTGATTTCTAACCCAATTAGTATCTTTATATTTATTTTTTACCGAGTTAACAATTCTCCAGTGTATGGTTGATGTTTTCCCTTTTAACAACCCTGCGTCTGCAAGATTCATGGATCCGGAACAAATGCTTAATATTTGGGTGTTAGCATGCTTTTGTAACCATTCTTTAACAGGCTGATATTTATTTTCATCAACCATAGGAATATAAGGAACTACGATAAGATCTGGACTTTTTCCAAGCATTTTATCCATTTCTTCAAATGAAAAATGTGGTGCTATATCCAGTCCGCCAGTTAAGGAAGTGATTTGTTTTGTTGGGGCAACAGCGTAAACATTATAGGCTTCAGTCATCGCAAACATTTCATATGGCACCATAAAATCAAATACCTCAGTTACTGGATTACCTAATACAACAGCCACAGTAGGTTTAGATGGATTATACTTAGCCACATTAACGCCTTGAAGTGAAGAAGTACTAGTGTCACGAGAGGAAAGCCAATTAGCACGCGAGTTAACTGCCCCGACAGCGCCCGTTCCCCCTACAAACAGAATAAATAAAGATAAATAAATCAAAAATCTAAGTACTAATTTGATCAACTCGTTGTACCTCCTATCAAAAATAATTGCTATATATCAGGAAGATAATAAAGCAAGGGTGAATGCTACACACATCCAAATAACAATCAAATCCATTAGTATCATCATAATGCGCATAGCATTATGACCCATCCGTCTCTGCATCCAGTTAAGCATTCTATCCATTACATTAAACATTCATTTAGGTGTTAGTTCCATACAATCATTTGCTACTCTTTTTGTTCTTAATGAGTCGAAAATGCAATAAAGTGTCATTCCGATATTCGCGAATACAATTGTATTCTTAGCTAAGTTATAGCCAGAGGAAACAACGCTAAAAAGTTCCGGTGAAGATAGAACGTGCAAAATAATCATATGAATTTAATAGTAAACATAAAGAAGCTTTGTGGATGTGTTCGGTTTAAGATCATCATTGGTATAAACATCTATCATAGCAGTATTCCCCACTTTGTATATTTGAGTTCCGTCCGTTGCCACCCTTGCGAAAGTATAACCCGGCATTGTGAACTCAATATGAATAAAATGAAGGATTTGCTTAATGTATGATATCTACTTGCTTCTTCATTAATAATCTCTCATTAATGAAATTAAGATTTTCCAATACCCTAGCCATACTATTTTTAATTGTGGTTATTTTATTTGTCATGGTACTTAACGATTGGTACCCTACATTAGGATTAATTGCTTCCGACTCGATCATCGCCATCATGGTTTCTTTATCCTCAATAATAACTGCTATTAACGTTGCTATCGGATTTAGAAACTTATTAATGGACATGCTTAACATATGAATTTTTATAAGGTCTTCGGTCGTCATATTGCTGTCGTCTCTCAGTAGTTCATTAATTATTCTGATATCTCTTTTTTGATCCTCTAGGATTCTGCTTATCAACTCATAGTTGGTATTGAATTTTGTCATCACTTCAATATTCCTTTTAGCTGCGAATACTCCCATAATGCAAACACCTTACCTGATATAAAATTGTTTAACTTTTTGACATTCTGTTTAAATTAACTCTTCTTTCGGAAGAACACCTAAATTCTTAGCTCTCCTAATAAGCTCAGCTCTAGAAGTAACATGTAATTTATGGAACAATTCAGTTAAACTATACTCTAAGGATCGTTGACTTATCATCAACGCCTTTGAAATTTCTTTATTATTTTTCCCGTTGGCTATTTCAGACAGTAACTTATATTCCTCTCTTGATATAATCGTCTGCTCCTGCCCTTTATCCCCCTGAATGATGATTTCTTGTCTTCTTAATTGGCTAAGAAGGTGCATAGGAACTATTGCCTCTTTTCTAGCAGCGCAAATTATTGCATTAATTAGTTGCTCACGGGTAGAGGTTTTGGCTATGAAACCTGAAATTCCCGATTCCATCAACATATTGAAATGGGGTGATATATCAGAACCGGAATAAATTAGTATTGTTGCACTAGGGGCAATGTCCCGAACTTGTTTTGCCAAATCAACACCATTAATATGTGGCATATATAGGTCAAACAACATTACGTCATACGTACAATGTTGAACAAGGTCTAGTACGCCAAAAACATTCGTCTCTATCGTTACGTTCATACCCGGTTCCGACTCAATTAACATTTTTGTACCTTCAATCACTGAGCGATGGTCATCGACCAATAATATTTCCATTTAGCTCACCTTTCTATATAATTTTGTTTTATCTTAACTGGGAAACTATTTTATGCTTTGTTATATTTTACTTAAAGTCACTAAAAGTTCATTCATTACATTGTCGTCACCGGACTTAATTCGTTCCATAGCATAGCCTCTTATATGCTCTGCAATGATTAATTTGCCAACATTATTTAATGCTGAATGTGCGGCCGCTATCTGGATTAATACATCATCACAATGAGCATCACTCTCGATTAACCTTTTGAGACCTCTAATCTGACCTTCAATCCTATTCAGCCGATTCAATAGATTTTTTCTAGTTTTAATCGATCTGTGACTTTCCTTTTTTTCATTAGTAGAAATTATATAAATAAGCATACCTCCTAAGTCAAGGGCAAAAGGACTTTGTTATAAATCGGCCGATTTTACCTAGTTGTTCCGGTTTGGAGAAAAGGAAACCTTGGAAATAATCACACTGGTACATCTGTAACAACTTCAATTGTTCTTTGGTTTCTACCCCCTCAGCCGTTACTTTCAAATCTAATATTTGTGCTAAGTTTATTATCGCCTTCACGATGGCTTTATCTTTCTCCAACAGTAGTGAGTTTGTTACAAAAGATTTGTCAATTTTCAATCCAGCAATCGGGAGCGATTTTAAATAACTTAGTGAGGAATATCCCGTGCCGAAGTCGTCAATGTAAACCTCTATTCCCATTTTTTGAAGCTCCAACAAAATTCTAATCGTGTGTTCAATATCTTTCATCAAGAGACTCTCAGTTATTTCAAGCTTAATATTCCTTTCATTTATATTTACATCTTTTAAAATCTTTTTTACTGTACTAATAAATTGGGGTTTGCGAAAATGGGGCGCTGAAATATTCACTGTAACAAATAAATCCGTCAAATGATGATTATTAAGTTGAAAAATATCTAGAGACGCTTTTTTTAATACCCATTCACTTATGCTTTCCATCAACCCTGAATCTTCTGCGACTGGGATAAACTCTACCGGTGGGATATATCCCTTTATTGGATGATTCCATCTAAGTAATGCTTCCAGGCCTATGACATTTTGGGATGACACGCTCACAAGAGGCTGGTAATAAACTTCTAACTCTCTACGTTCAAAAGCTTTCCTTAAATCTTTTTCTAATGAGAATCTTTCAAATATTTGCTGCCCCATAGTATTTGAATAGATTTTATAACTATTACCAACTTCCTCTTTTGCAGTCGTGATTGCAATCCCTGCCTTTTTTAAGATTTCCTCTCTATCTGAACCATCTTCAGGAAATCTACTTATCCCAACGCATGTCTGTAAGCTAATCTCTTGCTTTCCAATAATAAAAGGCTTATCAAGCAGTGAAAACACATTTCTCATAAATTTCTTAATAATGGACTGCTTATGAGTCCCTTTTAATAAAATGCCGAACTCATTACCGGTTAATCTTGCTAAGATATCGTCCGTCCTCAGTATAGATTTTAATTTGCAGGAAAACTCTATTAGTAAAACATCCCCATAGTTTGGTCCTAAATTATCGTTAATACTCTTTAGCCGATTAATATTAACAATAAATAATGTGAACGGCTCTCTTTTTGTAATCTTTTGTGAAACCATTTCATCAAAAAAAGAACGGTTTGGAATATTAGTAAGATGATCTATATATGCAAGACTAGTAAATTTTTGTTCTGTTATCTTAGCTAAAGTAATGTCCCGGGCAATCCCAAAATAACCCCTAATTTGTTTTTCAACGATAATAGGCAAGATTTTTATTCTAACAAGGTTTACAACTCCATCTTTATGCTCGATACCCATATCTACAGATAGTGGAAATTTACGTCTTGCCTTAATAAAATTTCGAAAATCAGATTGATTGACAATTTGGGAAAAATGCATGTTGTTTAATTCGTTTACCGAGTATCCTGTAATTGTCGAGCATTCTTCATTGCATTGAGTAAATTCCCCAGCTAAATTAAGTACGAAAATTCCGTCAGGGCTTGAATTAAATAATAAATGATAAATTTGTTCGTTTTCTTTCATTTTTTTTTGCAAATGTATGTAATCCGTTATATTCCGTATTGCGATAACTAGATAATCCAGCTTTCCACTCATATCCAAAATACAATGAAACTGTGTTTTCACAAAATATATCTGATTTTCTTTTAATAACCGATGTATGAGCGTTGAGTTTTTTCCACTTAGCATAGATTCTTCGATCCTTTGTTTCCATAAATCACAATCATCCCAATGGATATAATTAATTAGCTCATCAAGAGAGGCTGGCATTTCATTCATAATACCGCTTTCCAGTGCCAAAGTAGAAAAAATTAACTCACTTTGTTTATTCCAAATGCTAATAATGTCTATTGTATGCTCTGAAAGGATCTGCAGCATATCGGAATAAAAATGAACTATCTGATTGTTTTGGACATCATTTATGCATCTAGTATCTTTATTTACGATCATAGACCCCACACCTACAGATATATATTTGGACTCACGGTTATTACTCCGTTTACCATAGGTTAAGCGTACATTTTATTGGATTTGCAAAGGATCAACGCTGTGTCTATTAACCATCATACACTATTCAGTATTAGTGCAATCCGCATAAAATTAGTAAAACCCCGCAAAAAATAGAGGTGTCCGCGCAATAATCTATTTCATTGTTTAGAAACGATAACGTCAGAGGCCGTCCTAGCATATAAGTTTGATCGCATAAAGTGAGGCGAGCACCCAAGAAGTATTTCCTTCGGAGAAAAGCATCAGCCTACCATGCAATTCACGTGGTAGGCTGATATGTATTTTATTAATATTAAAATATGGGTATAGTGATATCTACATGAAAACCTTGTTGTGGGGCAGAGTGAAACTCCACTTTTCCTTCCATACTAATTACTCTCTTCTCAAGTCCAGCAATACCCATATTCTGAAATGAACCAGTGAACGCCGATAAATCAACCCCAACTCCGTCATCAGAATAAGAAAAATAAATATGATCCTTTTGATTTAATAATTTAATCTTTACCTGTTCAGCTTTGGAATGTTTTGATGCATTGTTGAGCAATTCCTGAACAATACGATATAAACCTAGAATCTGTTCTTCATTAAGCACAGCATTAAAATTATGTACAATAAACTCAATCTCATAATTACAAAATAGCCGCTTATGTTCAAACAGGCTTTTTAATGATTCAACTAGTCCCATTTTTAGAAGAAATGGAGGACGCAGTTCGTTGCAAGTGATTCGAATCTGATGAATTGCATCCAACAGGCCTTCCTCGATTTGCTTTAGCTCATTTTCCAGAGGTGCATCGAAATTGCCGAAGGAGCGAATTGATTCTAACTTGCGATACCATATGATTAGATCCTGAAGAACAGAATCATGCAAGTCACTAGAGAGTGAAGATCGTTCCTTTTCAGATAAATTAAATAGAAGTCTTAGCATCCACTTTGGTGTTTCGTTTGTCTTTACCATGTTCTCTAAACGCTTCATAAGGCCTTCGATAAGCTGGAGGTTGTCGTAAAGAATAGTCGCATAATGAACTACTGTCATTAACCATTCTTCTTCCATTTTAGGCAACGTATGCTCCATTTTAATCCTCAAATACACCTTTTGTTGCTTCTCGCCGATTTTAATCCACTTATCATTATTATTCGTTTGAATATATTTCTGATCACTAGGTACTTCCTCTATACTTACTTCTGCACTTTCAAGCACATATTGTACCTCTTCAATTAATCTACCTTCTAGCTCCGCTACCTTCATTACATCTGCTAAATCCGTTGAGAATCGGTTAATGCTCTGCTGAAGGAATCTATATCGCTTTTCACTTTGGATTAATTCCCTCTCTTCTTTTTTTCTCTGGGTAATATCTTTTACTATACCATGGATACCATTTAATTTATTTTTAAGGAAGATAGGGACGAATGTGATACTAACGATTTTCTCATCAAGTAGTGAACCGATGAGCCGGCACTCTATATCGTTGGGTTGCCCTTGTCTCATTACTTCCGATAGTGTTTTACTTACCATAGAGCGATCTTCTTCAACAATCAGGCTTAGAAAATTTGAATTCGTTAATTGAATATCTTTCATACCTGTAATCAGTTCAAACGCATGGTTTGAATTGACAAAGCAGAAATTGTTGAGATCAACAGAAAACACGCCATCTAAATTATTGTCAAATAATGACCTATATCTTTGTTCGCTTTCTTCTAATGCTAATTCTGAAAGAACCTTGTCTGTTATGTCCAGTATCATACCATCCAGCCGTTCAACTTCGCCGTTGGAATTGATATATGGATGAACAATTAGTCTTCCCCATCGGGTTTCGTTTTGGATATGAATCCAACGAAAATCCCTGATAACCGGTGTTCCTTTATCTAGCGTACTTTTCACTTTACCCATAATCATTTCGGTATCTTCAAAATGAATATGATCGTGTAACCGTTTCGGATTCAACATAATCTCTTCTCTCGGGATTGCAAATGTTTTCTCAATACTTTTGGAACACAGAGTAAAGTGAGAAAAGTCCTTATCCGACGTCCAAACAGCTGCATTTATGTTATCGAGAATATTCTCTAGCAGCTTTTCTGCTGTTTTTCGCTCAGTGACATCTCTCACAACAACTACAACACTCTTCACATTTCCACGGCTATCCAGAACAGGCTTCACATGCGATTCTACGTAAACCGTATTACCTTCAGCATGTATAACTCTGTATTCTAGCTTCTTAACTTGTCTACTTTTCAATGCGCTTAAATGTATCGAAGAAACGTATTCCCTGTCATCAGAATGTATAACACCAAACGCGTCCATTCCCAGGTACTCTTCCATCTTATAACCGAACAAAGATTCAAAAGAAGGAGACACATATTGCACCGTAGATTCGGAATCAACTAAAACAATTGCATCATATGTATTCTCTGCAATGATCTGATACCTTTCTTTTTCTTCAAGTACTTTTATCAGATCAATTTGGGATAGTTCATCTTTTAGAGTAACAATACACCCTATTTCTTTATTTTCTCCATCTGTAATTGAAATTCTACTTTTTTCAAAATTTAACATTGTGCTTCTATCTAAGGGTCTGATTTCATTTAAATCAAATGAATCATCGGTAGTACAAAAACTGCTCTTAAACGCATGATTGCACCAAATGATTTGATCATGGAGATCAAGAATAAATACTGGATTCGGTGAGTTCTTCAATAATAGTTGAGCACACACAATTATCTCCTGATTATTCATTACCCTTTCCTCCATCTGTAATTTTATTTTAAAACATAAATAAGCAGCAAAGTGTATTTCGCTGGCGGGCCAAACCACAACATTTTATAACATTATTCTACCATAAACGTTACTTAAAATAGTATTTAATAACCTTAATTTTTGTTTAATTAGTTCTATCGAACTATATCTGGTTTTCTTCGGACTGAATAATTATTCACCATCCGTAGTACTGGCCTACTATCCTGATTTGAGTTTAAGGGTTATTCCAAAAGCTTGGGGTAAGATGCATTATTTTTTGGAAGTTGAAGGAGGGGCAATGCTATCGCGATTGACACTCTAACACACATAGGTATGCTCGAAAGGATTAATTGGAGGGAAGATTTGTTTCTGGTCATGTATCGGGATATCGGAAAACAAGGAAATACAATCACACCCCAAGAATCTTAAAGATATTTTCTGTAAGATTTTTGGGGTGCTACTTTATCTAATGTTTGTTCTATACAGTTTTGTTTAATGGAGTAGCTTTATTTATCTTACTTACTCTTCTATCAAGAAACATAGCCACTAACATTGCAATCATGATAGTCAATAACAAGTTCCCGTAAGTTTCATAAGGAAATGCTTTGCCCTCAAGTTGAACATCATCAGCACGATATTCAAGCCGCTTTACAGCATGTCTTGCAGTTTCAATATCCTCTTGTTTGGCTAAATCTTCAAGCTGGACTTCAAAAATGAATTTATCTATAGAGTCGCTATGAACAAACTGAAATTCCTTAGCGATGTCTTTCTCCTCCCAATCCCTTAGGGTTTCCATTACCAGTGTTTTCGCTTCCGTTCCAGGCACGATCATTTTATCTAGTTTAGGAACATTTGAAGTTGTGTATCGGGGCACTAGAGTCAAGCCGTGTTTTGTTACGATAGGCGCGCCTGAATTGGAGAACGAGAATACTTTGGTTGTTCCACTATCTGAATAAATATCAAAAACAGAAGCTAACGCCATTTCCTCCATGCCATTGTATAACATAGCACCAATCTTTTTCTTGCTCCACTGAAACGCATTATTCAATAGATAAGTGGAAAACTTCCAATCCATATTGAACGGTTCTACCGTTGGATTTTTGAGAAAGTGATAGGAAGGGTATTTTAAATCTTTCGCAACCTTCTCCGCCGCCGGTTCGCCTAATTTTTGTGAGATCATATATAACACGGCGTCTATTCCAGAAGATATACCCGCGGACGAAACAATATTTTTATCTGAGATCACATATCGCTGACCATTAACCCAATCCACATTTGGATATTGCCTTGTTAGGGCTGAATAGGTTTGCCAGTGTGTTGCAGCTGATTTTCCGTCTAATAAGCCAGTAGCAGCAAGATTCCCCGATCCGGCACAAATACTTAAAAACGTTGTATTTGAGTGCTGCAATATCCATTGACGCAGCGGCTCATATGACCCCTTCCTATACATAGTTATATAAGGGATTGTAATAATATCGGGACTTTTTTTTCCTAACAACTCGTCTAGTTCTTTAAATGTGTAGTGTGGTACAATATCAACCCCACCAGACAGTGACTTAACCTTATTGTCGGCAGCTACGGCATATACATTAAATGCACCAGTTCTTGAAAACATTTCGAAAGGAATCGTGAAATCCAATCCTTCCGTTATCTCATTGCCCAACAGAATGGCAACTGTTGGCTTTTGGGGGTCATGCTGCGGCTTATTTAGCCCTTCCAGAGGTGGAGTCGAATCCTCGCGTATGGCACCCCAAAAGCTTTTCTGAGAGCTATTAAACCCAACAAATCCCACTCCGCCTACTATGACGATAAAGCTACAAAAATAAATAACCATTCGAACTAAAAATTTCTTCATCAGAATGCTCCTAACACTATATTTGATTAACTCATTTATGAATATAAGATTGTAGTATGAACTCCATATGAACGAACAACTTATTGTTTCGATTTTCACAAATACATATATAAAAATACTGCTCCCATCCGAAAGCAGTATGACCTAATTTGGCAACTTCACTATAAAGGTTGCCCCAGTTCCCGGGCTACCGGTTACAATAATTTCGCCATTATGCATATCTATAATTTTCTTTACTATAGTTAGACCAAGACCATTTCCTTTAACAGTAGAGTCCCTTGCTTTATCTACTTTATAGAAAGGTTTAAATATATCCGTTCTCTCGTCTTCAGGAATTCCTATACCATTGTCTGTTACAGACACAATTGCCATGTTACTTTTTGTATGTGCCCTGACCACTATTCTCCCTTTCACCGGTGTAAACTTAATGCTATTACTAATCAGGTTAATCCAAACTTGATTAAGTTGATCTTCATCCCCTTGAAGAGTCATAGGTTGAAGCTGGATATCAATTTGAATATCTTTCGCTACCCACTGGGGCTCCATGTTAATAATCACATTCCGAAGTTGCTCATCTAGTCGAAAAATACTTACTTTTAACTTTTGGTCATATTGTAAAGAAGAGAAGCATAGTAGATTTTGACATAGCCTCGATAGTCTCTCACTTTCAGATTCAATGATAGACAAATAATGAAGACGGCTTTCTTCACTCAATTTTTTGTACTTTAATGCTTTGGTAAAACCGGATATAGAGGTTAAGGGGGATTGAATCTCATGTGAAACGCTGGAAACAAAATCATTTCTCATTCGGTCTAATTTAACCAATTGTTTTACCATTTCTTTAAAGCTATTGGTTAAACCACCGATTTCATCCTTTCGGTTGATGTTCAATTGAATATTAAAATTCCCCAATGCCATTCTCTTTGTAGCAATGGTTAATTGAATGATAGGTTTTACGACATAGCGCGCGGCAATAAGAATCATAATACTACCGAATAATAAAATAATTGCATAGATGACATGAATAGATTTGTTGACTTCCGCGTCAATCTTATTAATATCCATTACCAAGAATAATGCGTAAACCTCCCCTTCCAATTCAAAGGTTACACCCACCATCGGAGGGTGAATTTCACCTGTATCCATGTCTCTGATGATGCCACCATTAACAATTACATCCTCCACGTGTTTTTGAGTAATCTTGTTCAGCCATACTCTCTCCGGAAATAGGGGATGGCCTTCCTTATTAAATAGCTGTACTTTTACATTTGATAATGTTGATAAGGTTTCTGTTAAATAGAATAATTCATTTTTTGGGGTAGATTGATATACTTTTATAATGTTCTCGGCTTTCTCAAGTAAACTATCATATTGTACGCTTCTTATTCGATCTTGATATAACATTGAAGATACAAGAAAAGCCATAAATAAGCTTATGATGACTATGACTATGAAAATAAAAACAATACGTGTATAAAGTGACTTAATTATTATACACCTCCAGGCGATAACCCAAACCACGAACAGTCACTACACGAAATTCAGAGTCATAATCTTCAAAACGATCTCTCAACCTTTTGATGTGCACGTCTACGGTTCTTTCATCACCTTCAAAGTCAATACCCCATATTTGCTCTATTAAGCTTTCTCGCGTAAAAACTTGTCCTGGATGACTTCCCAACTTGTAAAGCAACTCAAATTCTTTCATGGGGATGGAAGCGGCCTTGCCATCTTGATAAGTAATCTGATAAGACTTACGATCTAGCACAATACTTCCGAGCTGAATTAAACTTGTACTAGAAATAAGATATCGTTTTAACAGAGCCTTCACCCTTAAAACAAGCTCAATAGGATCGAAAGGCTTTGTTAAATAGTCATCCGTCCCAAGTTTAAATCCCATTATTCGATCATGTGCCTCCGCCTTAGCAGTGATTATAAGTAATGGAACATCAAAATACTCCCGAAGGTTAGTACACAGGGTCCAGCCATCCATTCTAGGCATCATGATGTCTAATATCACCAGGTCAATGGGATGGTTCTCTGCATATTCCCAAGCATCCTCTCCATTTGATTTTTCAATTATTTCATATCCCTCGTCTTCTAGATATAAACGAACTAGTTCTCGAATATGAGCATCATCATCAACCACTAATATTTTTGGCAAAATGTAATCCTGCCTTTCTTCTTAACATCAACAAACTGTCTACGTAAAATGCTAAATAAATGTCTCATTAGTGCTTCCCGCTATGAACTTCCCCTGTGTTGGCAATAGGCAATCGCTTCGTAACAGTTGCCTCTGTTCCAGGTTTAACGATCACGAACTGTCCCATCATCCCTTCGTCTTCATGCAGAAGTATATGGCAGTGAAACATATACGCGTGGAACGGATCCTCATATTGGCCGAACTCAACGGCTAGTCTTACCGTTGTTCCACTAGGAAGAAAAACTGTATCCTTCCTCCCGCTAATATAGGCTGGTGCCGGTTGTCCATTCATTTCAATAATGCGAAAAGCTGCTTCATGGATGTGAAAGTTGTGCGCCCAACCGGTATTTTTAATCTCCCAGATTTCACGCGATTCAGCAGGCACCACCTCATCAATCCTATACATGTCCATCTCTTTGCCATTGATTCTTGAAGCACCAGTTAATATAAATTGACGAACTTTGGCATCCAATGGTGCATCAATGGGAGCGACAGTTGTAAGTTGTTCGGGTAATAATGAGCCATTACTTAATTCCTTTCCAGCAACTATCTTCAGTAGATCGAATTCCCCATTATCGACCCCATTGCTCCCCTTGTAACTATGCAGAGTCGTTTGATCTCCGGGTTTAAAATCTACTACAATTTCTGCCCTCTCACCAGGACTCAGTGATATCCTATTTTCAGTTACCACTTTCGGAAGCAACCCCGCGTCGTTCCCAACGATATGAAAGGAACGTCCGTCAGTGAACCCAAAATGAAAAGTCCGGGCATTCGAAGCATTAAGCAATCGGAATCTGATTTGTTTTGATTCAATTTCAAGAAACGGATCATGGGTTCCATTGACGAGAATGTGATTACCCAAGAGACCGAAGGCACTGTTAGTATCCATTGTAAACGATCCGTCTTCTTTAAACTGTTTGTCCTGAATAATTAGTGGAATATCATCAATACCGTATTTTGAAGGTAATTTTTTCGAATCTGGATCATCGATAAGAAACAAGCCTGCTAATCCTTGATACACATGTTTTGCAGTTTTTCCATGCAAATGTGGATGATACCACGTAGTAGCCGCGGGCTGATCGATCATCCAGAAAGGTGTCCATGAGGCACCCGAATCAATCATTTGATGAGGACCACCATCCATAACGGCGGGCAGCCGCATACCGTGCCAATGTAATGTCGATGGTTCATTAAGTTGATTCTTCACTGTAAAGGAAACTTGGTCTCCACGCGAAGCTCGAATGGTGGGTCCAAGATAATTTCCATTGACCCCCCATGTCTCAGCTGGCTTTCCAGGCAAAAATTCGGTTGTGCCGGTTTGCATTGTTAATTCATAATGTTTATTCCCATTCAAGTCTATAGTTGGCTCAAGAAGTGGAGGAATCTTTAATGAATTTTGGAAACTTAGTAAACCTTCATTCGTTATATCACTTTGACTACAGCTGCTTATCGCTAAAGCAAAAAACGTACTAAAAATCAGTACGACTCTTGTCAATGTTATTGATTTCATTAAATTTCACTCCAAGTTTTCTACTTGATCATTTCTAGGTTTCGCTTTTTTACAACGTCATTACTTGAATCGGCATTTTTCTTTCCGCTTTTTTGATCTTTATTCGGAGCTGGGAAACCCCGGGTATTAATAATAATGCCCTCAAACTTTCCTATTGGGAAAATCGAGGGCTTCAGGGTCTAACGATTCGCCATTTTCAAAGTGATTACACATTTAGTGTTAAAGGATAAAGTATAAGCCTTTCACACTACGACACTGCTCCTTTTAAAGACCATATGATCTTGTGATGTCCTGTAGCTGGTCATAGCTAACTGCTCCACTTTGGGCGCGATTATGAATATCATTAAATGCGGAAGTTATCTTGTTAGGGTCACCGTGAACTTGCCAGATAAAGTACTCCCCTCGATCATCCTGCAAGGAAAATATCATTTCCGTACTATCATTAGTAATGAGCATAAAATCTGTTCCATGGGTTATTAAGGTTCCTACTGGAGTGCTGTCAGTACCGTTTCCATATAACAAGGAATTATCGATGGAACTTTGACCCGGTAATTGTCCCTCAACGATGCCAATTTGAAGTCGGTATGCTCCTGGTAGATTATTGATTACACCATCGTCGTATACATCAAAACTAGCTGCCCCATTAACAGTAACTACTCCGTTGTTTATAACTAGTATCTCATTTTGCTGTACTGTACCGCTAGCATCGGGCGACATTAATTGATAAATTTTCAAACTTGATCCTTCATTAAACTGATAATGATCAGTATTATTAATTATCAGTTCTCCGTCATCAATTTTTATATTAACATTTTTGCCCAAGGAATAGGTGTTAGTTCCATCTGATAACACGATGTCATCTACGGTAATGGCTATTGCAGCATTTGATGTTACAGCCTCTCCTGACGACAGGCTTTTTGATTCTACCTTTGAGGTCGATGAGCTTTGACGCTCTACCTCCTGTGGGTTACGTGTCGCTTCTATCATTCTCTGATGTATTTGACTTAAACTATAAATTCCTGCAGTACGGTTGTTTCTTAATTCCTGATACTGTTCCCTTATAAAAGACGGTTTAGGTAGAGGAGATAATGAATCCGTTGTATTTTTTTTTGCACTGAAATCGACAACTCTATACTTAAAGTCAAAGTGTTGTAGTCCTACATTATACCGAGGAATTTGAACCATTATGAGCCCTCCATTTTAGTAGTACAAGTTAAAAAATAAGAGCTATGTATACATGTGCGCACTCAATTGAATAATTATTTTTTTTAACCGATCATAGTAACGACTTTCTCCTGCATCTATAATCACTAAAATTACCCGAACCAAGACACAGGTCTGTTTTGTCGTTAAGACTAACCTTACCAATTTGCTCTTGCAGCGTTACTTTTTGTCGGTAACCTATTCAGTCTTGGTTATTAGCTTTGTTCGAAGACTGTGCTGAGACAAAGGATTTCGCGGCCTATACCCTTTACATATTCAATGATATCTCACCCCCTATCTGTTCACACTCTATCGATCACGCCAAATTAGTTTCAAATATAATTATAAGCAGCTCGTAGGATTAAAAGCGCGCAAAAAAGTGCGTTGCTCACGCAAATTTTGAAACCGGAATATGCTTATTTAATATCAAATAAATATAGACCTACCACCCTGACAGATCCATTACCTGCCATCCAGTTCCAATTCGTCGCGTATAGATTCTAGGGCAAAAATAAAATGCATCGTAATCATCGTCGCCCTATTTGTACAATGATATATTTGATACATATGTTTACATCATTTTTTCACCAATAATATGCTCGTCCACCCCGTGAATATAAAGGAACCTGCCAACACAGCAGGCCCTTCACTTTTATATTATCGTTTCTGCTTATAAAACTCATGGTACAGCTTCATCAACGCCCGCTTCTCTATTCGGGATACGTAGCTCCTGCTGATCCCCAGCTCCTTCGCGATCTCCCGCTGCGTCCGCTCCTCGCCGCCGGTCTCGAGCCCGAAGCGACCAACCACGACCTCCCGCTCCCGCTCATCCAAGATATCCAGATTCTTATAGATCTTCGACTTCTCTATCTTCAGCTGCACCTTATCCACGACATCGTCCGCTTCTGTCCCGAGGATGTCAATCAGTGAAATCTCATTTCCCTCCTTGTCCGTACCGATGGGGTCATGAAGCGAGACATCCTTCTTCGTCTTTTTCAGTGACCGCAGATGCATCAGAATCTCATTCTCGATACAGCGTGCTGCAAACGTCGCAAGCTTGGTCCCTTTGTCGGGACTAAACGATTCGATCGCTTTGATTAAGCCGATGGTGCCGATCGAGATCAAATCCTCCAGGTCCTCCCCGGTATTGTCGAATTTCTTGACGATATGCGCGACCAGCCGGAGGTTGTGCTCGATGAGCAGGTTACGCGAATGCTGATTTCCCTGGGCCATCAACCGCAAGTGTTTTTCCTCTTCATCCTCCGCGAGCGGTTGGGGAAACGCGTTGTTTTTGACATATGAAACCAACAGCATTAATTCTTTGATGAACAAGGCGACCGCTGAGAAAAATCCGGGCACGAACAACACCTCCCAATAGTCTGAACCCCAGAGCCTCATGATGAGATTACTACTATGGTATGTGGGCTGCCGCCCATACGTGCCTGTACCGCCGAAATTTCGCGCTTATTCTGATGGGGCATTACTCCGCTTTTGTTTGTGAAATATATCACTTACCTGAAATCAACACCGTATTATACTAGGCCTGTAAGCCACAAATCCATGTGAATTAACTCATTCTCTACGAAAGCCGGGATCCAAAATGAAACAAGAAAGCAATCACACCTTGAACCCCACGGACATCTTTTTTCTCAATACGCGCTTCCTTTTAATCGTTATGGTCGTTCTGGGTAATATTCTGATGCCGCTGTTATCCACCCATGCGGAGGCGCAGGCCATCGTGATGACCATTTTCACCTTTCATATGCCGATCTTCGTTCTGATCACGGGATACTTCTCCAAGGGCTTCCCCGAGGATCCGCAGCTGCAGCAGGTGCTTCTGCGCATACTTCTACAGTATCTGATTTTCCAAACACTTTACTCAGCTTTGGACTACTTCTTCTTTCGTACTGCACATACCGTCTATTCCTTCTGGGCACCCTACTGGATGCTCTGGTTCCTGTTCAGCCACCTAGGCTGGAAGCTGCTCCTAATCGTCTTTCGAAAGCTGAAGCACCCGCTTCTCACGGCTTGGATGCTGGGTATCCTTGTCGGATATTTGCCTTTCGACGGCTTCTGGGCAAGCATCAGCCGGACCTTTGTGTTTTTTCCGTTTTTCCTCATGGGTTACTATTATCAAGGTAATTTTTTGACGAAAGCCGCGCGCAGCCTTCGCTTAAAGCTGGCCGCAGTCCTCTTGCTGGCGCTGGTCGCTGCCGGATTTTATACAGGAACCTTCCATCTATCGATAGATTGGCTGCTGGGAAGCCGCACCTATCACGAAATGAACCTGAGCCATTGGTATGTCGGCTTGGGCCGAATCGCCGTTTATGCATTCGCACTGGTAGCCTCAGCAGCGTTCCTGATGCTCCAAAGCACCAAATACGGTCGAATCACGACATGGGGGGAGCGCACCGTTTATGTGTTCCTGCTGCACGGAGCCGTCATCAAGGTGCTGACAGCTGCAGGTATCTATGAAGCTCCATGGCCTCCTTTGGCAACGGTTCTCCTTATGGTCATCTTAGGGGTCACCATAACACTTCTGTTATCGGGCTCGCGCGTAGCTGCGTTAACGCATCCTTTGATCCATCCGAACCCGCAGCCCTTCCTCGGTAAAATCAGAAGCTTTCATCGCACATAGCACTGATAACGTAAAACAACCCGTACCGTGCTCATTAGGGCGCAGTACGGGTTTTCTATAGGCTAGCTTAGCTTAAAAGCGATATCGATCTCCTTGATCTTTTTTTCGTCGATCGGAACGATCTCGCCCAGACAGCGTGTCGAGATCAGTGCCTTAGCGCTGTATTCCGCCACCTCCAGGCGATCGAAGGCATTCAGCAGATTTTGTCCCGTCACAATGATGCAATCATTGGCGACTAGGGCAAGTGGCGTATCCTCGCGAAACACCTTGGCTGTTTCCAACGGCGAATGGAATGTCATTCCATATGGGAGCTTAGGAATGGTCCGAAGCAGGATATAGCTCTCCGGAATCGTTCTGGAGTCGAAGTCGCTATCCGTTACGGCAAACGCCATAATGTTCGGAGGATGTGCGATAATGATCGAACCGACATGCGGCTGCGTCTCGTAAATCTGCTGATGCAGCAGCACGGAACGGCTCGGCGTTTTACCGGCTTCCTTCTTCCCGTGCTCGATTCTCACCAGATCTTCCGGCTCCAGATGTTTCCGGTCTACCGCATAGGGTGTAATGATGAAGGAGCCATCCTCCATTCGCTGCGAGAAGGTCCCCTGCGTGCTCGTAAAAAGCTTCTGATCATACGCCCGGTGGATCAGTTCGCACATATCTCTTCGAAGCTCTTTTTCTTTGGCGGAGAACGTCACCGGCGAGAATTCGTCCAAACTGGCGTGCATTTTCTTACCGATGCTTTCCTTCCCCTGCGGCAGCGGTATGCCGAGCCGGTTCGCCTTAATTTCAAGTCTTGCACAATAGTCCAGCGTCTCGAAGATGTTAAAGGCCTCGTACAAGGTGTTGGATCCGATCACAACACCGTGGTTCTCGAGCATCACCGCATTCACCCCCCTGGAGAACACTGACGCGATGTTCTGCCCTAGCTCCTCGCTGCCGGGAAGAGCATACTCCGCCATGCCGATGTCGCCGCAGATTTGGTAATCGTTCGGAAGCAGGTAAAGATTCGGCAATCTTCTAACCATGCTGAAGGCTACCAGCGCCGGAGGATGAGCATGGACAACCGCCTTCAAATCCGGTCTCTGCCGATAAATCTGCTGATGAAACGGAAATTCGCTGGAGGGCCTGTGCAAGCCGACCACCTCACCGCTCCGCTTAACGCAAACAATATCCTGACGCCTTAAGCTTCCCTTATCCACTCCGGTCGGTGTAATCCAGATATCCCCGTTCTCATCCAGCAGCGAGACATTTCCTCCGGAAGTGGTTGTCATCCCGTAATGATAAATGCGCTCCATCATCTGCAGAATTTGATCCGCAGGATGCGTAAGTAATGAATGCATGCCTCTCACCTCTTTTTATTGTTTACACCCGTTTCTATCCGTTTTGTTCTGTTTTTATTATAAACGATAGGAAATCATCTCCGATGTGATCTAAGTTATAGAGATAAAAAAACAGGTACCCGCAAAGGATACCTGTTATGACGACATAGGTGTTATATTCCAGCGCCATCCTCATTGAAGTTTCGTTTTTCCGCTTGCGACGCGTCATAAAGACTTTTCAAACCGACCGTTGCAATCAGTAGCGAGGCTAGAACGAACAAGGTGTAGAAGGAAGGCTCAAAGAAGATTTTCACAAGAACGAAGGAGACAACCATGGAAAGCAGTGGAGATACGATCCATACCTTCATGATCTTTGCAATGATCCCCTTCTGCCACAGCTTAAAGCCATGATCCGCTGTACCGATACCAAGAATTGCCGTTGTTGTAATCTGTGTTAACGGTACAGGAATCCCCAGGAGTGAAGCAATAATGACCAAGCCCCCCCCTGTGCCCGAGATAAAAATTCCCTGCAGCAGCGACATGTTGGTAATCTTCTTGCCATTCGTATCAAGCACCCTGCCGCCAAGCAGGATGGCACCAAGGGAAACAAACAAACCGCCCCAAAAGACTCCGGAGCCTGCGCTCATGAGACCGGCACCCACCAGCGGCCCCACAGCGTTGGCCACATTATTCATTCCCGCGGAGAAGGCTTCCATGAACCCGGCCAGGATGACGAGAATCATCAGCACCCGCTTCCATTTGCCGTTTCCGACACCGCGCCATTTCGGATCCTTCCGCTCTAGGTAACGGATCAGATACCCGGCTCCCCAAGCAAGCGTGAAGGCGATTACCGGGAAGATGACCCAGAAGGATACGATGTACAATACATTTTTGACGAACAGCACCTCATAGGCTACTCCGACACCTACCACAGCGCCTACCGTCACCTCGCTGGTGGACAACGGAATGCCCATCATATTGGAGGTGAACAGGGTTACGGTAGCCGACAACAAGATAACGATCACGAGATATACCGTCAGCATATTTGACGGAATGATGCCTTTACCTAAGGTCTTGACGACCTCTCCCCCACCTAGATACGCCCCCATGAAAACGCCAATGGCTACTAATATTAACGCAATTCGTTTGCTCCTAATAGCTCCGCTGCCGTAGGCAACGCCCATGGACGCCGCGGCGCCGCTCGCTCCGATATTCATGGCAAAAAACAGGGCGATAAGGATTGCAATTACTGTAAAGGTCACGCAGTTCAGCTCCTCGTGGAGTATTCCCGACTATTTCACTTTGAATAGTTAAGATAATTGGATATGCCTCATTTTACCGTTAACCGTACACAGCGTCAATATGATCTTTCACGAAAAAAAATAAATTCATTTCGAAAAAATTTGTCTAAAATATTCATAAACTTCCTAAATATTTGTCAATTATTCTCTTATGGTGTCAAAATAAACTTGAAAAAGTTGTATAATATTTTTTAGTAAAGTCTTTAGAATTTCCCCTTCGAGAGGAATTGAAGCTGTGTTTCATCCTATTCGCCGCTTGCTGCTCTTGTTATTGCTTATCTTGATTCTTCTTCCGGCCCCTAAGGCGACGGCCCTCCATGAAAATCCGGTCCCGTTTCGCTTAGGTCATATGGATGCCAGCGGCACCAGCTTACATAATCGAAGCTCGCTATACCTGAACGGAGAATGGCAATTTTACTGGCAGCAGCTGCTGAGCCCTTCTTCCTTCAACGATCGGACGGCAGCTTTCCATTGGGTTCAGGTACCCCATGTTTGGAAAAGCAGCGAAACCGCTCCATCTAATGAAGGCTATGCAACATATCGCATGACGATGACCCTCCATCCCGACGATGTTTCTACACTAAAGGGAATCTATATTCACGGCATCGCATCCGCCTACTACCTGTGGGTAAACGGAGAGCTCCTGCTTGAGAACGGGGTCGTGGGAACGGATCAAACCTCCATGAGCCCTAAGCATTATTCGCGGGTTGCCGTCTTTCAGCCTAAGCAGCAGGAGCTTGAGATTGTCATTCAAGTATCGAACTTTGTCCAGCGCAAGGGCGGGATATGGGAGAAGATCGAGCTAGGCGAAGCGGACTCCATTCTATTTGCCCGTGAGAAGAGCATGACGCTGCAGACCTTCATCTCCAGCGGCTTATTCCTGATCGGCTTATACCATCTGGCGCTCTATTGGTTTCGAAAGCGCGACAAGATCGCCTTCTACATGGCTATTTGCAGCTTGCTGTTTTCGATCCGTACGATGCTTCTTGGAGACAACATTCTCGTCCGGCTTCTGCCTCAGCTTGATTGGGAGCTCATGGTAAAGGTCGAATATTTATCGCCCTATTTGTCCATACCGTTGTTTATGCTGTTTGTCCGCGAGCTGTATCCTAAAGAAACTACGGCATGGGTCACTCGTATCACGCTTCTCGTCGGATTCGTTTTTTGTGCGACGGTCCTAGTATTTCCGGCACGGGTGTTTACCTACACCATGAGTGCTTTTCAAATCTATACGGCGCTAGTACTCACCTACATTGTCGGTGTTTTCATCGTTGCCGCCTATCGGCGCCGCGAGCACGCTCGGCTTCAATGCTCCGTCATTCTGCTTATGATTGCTGGCGTAACAAACGATATGTTATATCATAACCATGTGATAACATCCATCGATTTTTCACCATTGGGAATATATATTTACTTATTTGCCCAAACGCTGATTATCGCCTTTCGCTACTCTCAATTTCAATATAAGGTGGAGCGAATGTCGGAAGAGCTTAAGGATTGGAACGCAAAGCTTGAGGAGCGGATTCGGGAGAGAACGCACGAGCTGGAAGCCAGCCATACCGAGCTTCGCATTGCCTATGACCAGCTGAACCGAATGGAGGAATCTCGTCGGTCGCTCATTGCCAACATTTCGCACGAGCTGAAAACCCCGATGACGACGATCCAGGGCTACATTAAAGCGATGATCGACGGTATTGTGCCGATGAATGATTCCAAGCCATTGCAAATGGTGTACGGTAAAGTTCTGTTTGTCGGGCGCCTTGTGCAGGATCTCTTCGAGCTGTCGAAGCTGGAGTCCAATCAGATCAAGTTTGCCTTTACAACGGTTCCCGTGAAGGAATTTCTCGATTCGGTGCTTATGCAGTTCCAGCTGGATATCCGCAGCAAGGGCTACGAATTCGAGCTGTTCCGGGACGAACGGCTGACCCATGAGAATCCGAACGTGATTATCGATCAGGACCGCATCCTGCAGGTCATGACGAATTTACTGTATAACGCAGTCAAATTTACACCCGAGGGCGGAAGCATTACGGTCCGCGCTTCCCGCACCGCCCGATCCGAGCTTCTGATTGAAGTTAAGGACACAGGGGTAGGGATGGAGGAAGACGTAATCCCGCATGTCTTTGAGAGGTTCTATAAAGGCGCGCGCCATAAGCCGCTCAATCGTGACGGAACGGGTTTAGGCCTGTCGATTGTCAAGGAAATAGTAACGCAGCACGGCGGCCAAGTTGGTGTAACCAGTCGATTGCAGGAGGGCAGCACCTTTTACTTTACACTACCGCTTCGCGATGAAAAGGAGGAGCTTTCGGATGTCATCGGATAACAAACGTGTGATGGTCGTTGAGGATGAACCGGAGATTCGAGAGTTGATATTGTTATACTTAAAGGCCGAGGGGTTTCAAACCTACATCGCAGACAATGCGGAAGAAGCGTTGCCCTTATTTGGCGCTGTCAATCCCGACCTCGTGCTGCTGGATATCCAGCTGCCGGGCAACGACGGCTATAAGCTATGTGAAGAGATTCGAAAATATTCGAACGTACCTATTATTTTTCTAACCTGCCGCACCGATAACGATGATGTCATCAAGGGACTCAAGCTGGGGGCAGACGATTACATTGCAAAGCCCTTCGACCCTAAGGTTGTAATGGCTCGAATCCATTCCAACCTGCGCCGTTCCTCGATATTTCGAAGAGATATGATTGAACAAAATCAGGAACACCTTCCCCGTGTTCTGCAGTTCGGTCCGCTTGTGCTCGATTTGGAGAGCTACAGCGCCTCCATGAACGGCGAACCGATTCCATTGGCAACGAAGGAGATGCAGCTGCTGCTTTTTTTTGCCAAGCATGTTGGGGAAGTATTCTCGCTTGAAGAGCTCTATTCCGCCGTTTGGGGCCAATCCAGCAACAGCGATACCCGAACCGTCATGGTTCATCTCAGTAATCTCCGGAAGAAGCTGGAGCCCGCTTCACCAATTTCCAATTATATCCACAACATTCGTGGGGTCGGCTACAAATTCCTGCCGTCGGCCAGCGTACATAAGTCATGAGAAGGGGGTCATGGGCATGAGCAGCATACCTGTTTTGATTGTTGAGGACGGGGAAGAAATTCGCGAGCTTCTTCGTTTATACCTTATGCCGAACGGGTTTCACGTTACAATGGCCGAGGACGGCCGCAGCGGATTAGAGAAATTCAGCCAGGTGCAGCCCAGCATCGTACTTCTGGATATTAATCTTCCGGATATCAACGGGTATGAGGTATGCCGTAAAATTCGGGAGCAGTCGAATGTGCCGATCGTTTTTATCAGCTGTAACACCTCCTCAGAGGATATCGTTCGAGGTCTGGAGCTTGGTGGAGACGATTATATCGAGAAGCCTTTCGATCCCGCTGTGGTTGTAGCCCGCATTATTGCCAACCTGCGTCGAGCGCCCATCGGACAAGTCTCGAATCCCGTTATGGTTACCGAGGATGAATTGGTTCGTATACGGGACCTTGTCATTGACCCGAAGCATCTTCGCGTCCATATTGGCGGTACGAGCATCTCTCTAACCGCGAAGGAAATGCAGCTGCTTCTCTATATGGTGAAGCACCCGAACCGTACGCTGACCTCCGATCAATTATACTATGGCGTTTGGGGTGCAGACAGCATGGGTGACACCAGAACGATTCAGGTGCATATCAGCAGCATTCGCAGAAAAATTGAAGCCAACCCCGCCGTACCGGAATATATCCTGAATATACGGGGAATTGGCTATAAGCTCCAGGTCTGATGCTGGTTGTCACACGATATTTCGCTTGAGCTTCGGCTGCCGTTCGGAGGCTGAGGCTTCCACGTCGGAAGCGGCGATCTGGAAGCCGAGAAGAGTAATATCGTCTCGCTGTGCCGCTTCCCCCATGTAATCCTCCAGCTCTCGCCACAGCTCTGCAACCAGCTCCGATACAGGCAGCTCCTGCCTCTCCTCCAGCAATCGCTGGAATCTCTTCTTGCCGAAGCCGTAGACGGTTTCAGCCCCTCTTTGATCATAGAAGCCGTCGGAAGCCATGAAGAATGAGCTCTCGGGACCAAACTCCGTCTCATGCTCTTGATAAACGTAGTGCTCGGGCGTTTTACGATATCCGATACTTTTGCGGTTTCCTTCCAGAACGCGAAGACCATCCGCATCCTTCACGTAAAGAGAAAGCTTCGCCCCTGAGAACGACAATCGGGAGCGGCGGTGATCGATGAAGAGAAGACCCAGATCAAAGCCGTCGTCGGTAATTCCGTTGCCGGTTTGCTGATGCAGTGTCTGCTTGACCAGCCCATTCAGCTGCCGCAGAAACTCTCCGGGCCCGTGGACCTCTTCCTGCTCCGCAACCCGGTCCAGCAAGGAGATCGCCAGCATCGTCATGAAGGCTCCCGGTACGCCATGACCGGTACAATCCCCCAAGGCGACCCAGACACCGCCGGAAACAGGCTTGACCCAGTAAAAATCGCCGCCGACCGTATCGCGCGGCTGCCATTTTACATGAGAGCGGATCCCAGCCGCGGACCACTGTGCAGCTTGCGGCAGCAGTGACTCTTGAATTCTCTTGGCATAATCAATGCTGTCGGTAAGCTGGTCATTGCGTTCGGCCAGCTCTCTTGTTCGCACCTGAACCTTAGCTTCAAGCTCTTGGTTCAGCTGAAGCGCCCGTTTGTAAGGATTGGCCAGCCGATGCGAAATAAAATAAAAGAGAGCCAAAATCATAATAAAGGTAAAAAGGGAAACAATGGCTGTGTTCGTTTTGATATTCTGAAGTACCGATACCGTTTCCTTCCGCTCCACCCGAAAGAGCAGCTGCAGACCGGTTGAACTTAGAGGATAGCTGATCATGTCCATTAAGCCGCCTTCTGCCGTTTCGCTCTCCGTCACATGAATTTTCCCATCATTCTTCAGCTGCCCTAACAGAAGTGAGTCGACGTAGTCGTGAATCGGCTTACCGAAATGCTCCTGACGGTCGGAGAGCACAATCTCTCCACTGTCGTTGATCAGCCAAAGATTGCTGTTCTCCCCGTATTTAAACTCCTGAAATTGCTTGGAAAGCAGCTGGAGCGTCATTCCGACACCGACAATCGCCAGCGGCTTCTCGCTTTCATCCTTCATCATGGCATTCACGAAGACGAACGTATCCTTGCGCTCCTCGTTATAGTCCACTTGGACGTCAATCAGCTTCTCTGCTTCGATCAGGTCAAAGAACCATCGGTCGTCGGGATCACTCGGAGTTACCGTATCGATGATACGGCCGCTTTCGGACCAGTAATGCCGGGTCAACGCGCTAACGACGAAAGAATTGCTGTAGCCGAACTGCTTGGCAAGGAGCGCCAGCTTCTGCAGAGCATCCTTGCCGAGAGCTTCATCCGCTTCTCCGCCGTTCACCCAGCGGATCAATTGCGGATCCTTAGCCATAATGAGCGAAGTTTCCTTCGCTTTCTCGATATGCCCGTCCACCTTGGCCGCCATCGATTCCACGATACGGACCAAATCCTTATCCTTCCACTTTCGCACGAGCTCATCTTCCGTGAATCCATAGGTGATCACGCCGATCAGCAGCATGGAAAACACGATGACAACGCTGGCAAAGCCAATGACCTTCAGCGTCCCTTTATCATAGTGTTTCATCGGTTCACGCTTCTTTTATCATCAGAATATCAAATGGCATGCTCATATCTTCCTGGAACTCCTCAGCGCATTCCAATTCACTGTCATTTTCCTCGTTGCAATACCACTCGAGCCTGATGTTCTTGCCCGCTTGGTAAGCCTCCTCAAATTTTTCCAGTAACATCATCATGCATTTCGTGCTGCTGGTATTGATGTAAGGAAGCTCCAAAGATACCGTAACCGCCTCTTGGCCTTGAAGCGTACCGATATACTGATCAACCCATGCGAAGATCGGCTCGTAAAATTTAAAAGCGTTCTCCGGATAAGACTCTCCTTTCATAGTCAATCGATGCAATGTAGGCTCGAAGGCAATTTCAGGTGTACTCTTGGTAGCTGCGATATACAGGCTGTTCAACTAAACCACCGCCTTCAGTGTAAAGAATGAAACCTCGTCATCAATCCGAGTAACCGTATATTCCAATGGCTTGCTGGTTTTTCGGGCCATCTCGACGAGACCGATCCCTGCTCCGCTGCAGCCGTCGGGGAGCTCCCGCTTCAGCAGCTCCTTATACAGCTTCTTCAGCTCCGCCTTGTCGAGCCCGATCAAATGCTTAAGCTTGTCCTTTAATTCTTCCACATCCTTGTTTTCCACGAGATTTCCGGAGCTAACGATGCTTCCGTCCTCTTCCTTTCCGATCGTAACAATACTGGAAGAAGCAATCCTTTCATAAGACGGGCTTCCCTGCTTGCTTAAACAGTAATTTTTAATATTTTGCGTTTGCTCGATGAAGATCGAGAAGATTTCCCTGATTTCGCTGGTCGGGCGCTCTTCATCCTCCAAATATTTGCGAACTGCAGCCCCGTATTCCTCGATCAGCCCTTGCGAAAGTCGCCCGGAAAAGCTGATCAGGATTTTCTTTTGCCTTAAAAAGCTCTGAACCTCATAAAGGTGATTGGTCATGCAGATTCTCCTTCCGGGAAGTATTGTCGAAATTTTCTGGGCTCAGCTGTATTGGGATGGTAAGTAAGGAAGCTTTCTCCCCCAGTTGAACCGTAAGCCCGCCTACGAAGCTTTCTACAGACTTGTCTTTAAGTTGCTCGATTTGGACACCCTCTGCCCAAGTAACCCGAACGAACAGCTTACCGATTCTTGAATCATGATGATGCAGTTCATAATCGATGTCTATCTGTATGTTTGCGCCCCATAACACCTGTTCCATCGGCCGCTCGAACAGCATAACCAGGGCATGAGTTAACGATGTCGGTTCAAGCCAGAGCATAATCCGTTCTGCATGAGCAATAGGAACGATGGCTGAAACCCGTTCAGGGTAAAGAGCCGCCTTGCAAAGCTGGGCATGGTGCTCCGATAAGCGCTCGAGCAAATCATTCGCTTTAAGCGGCCGCCGGTAATAGGGCATATTTTGAGCCTTTTGGCTTGTTAAAAGGAACAAATCCTTGATCAAGTGATTCACCGTCAAAATCTTGTTATAAATCATTCGCAGATATTTATCGTCAGCGGTGATCACACGATCCAGCATGGCTTTAATATAGCCTTGTATCGTAGACATGGGGGTACCAAGCTCATGGGAAATATCCGCGATCAGCTGCCGCCTGATTTGTTCTTGATGTTTTAAATTGTTGTGGGCTTCATGCAGCTCCTGTTCCTGCTTCTTCAACGTTTCTCCTTGAATGTCGCTGATTCGAGAAATTTTCATAGCTGTCTTTAACAGCTTTTCGTAATCGTTGATCAATTCGGAATACAGCTCGCGAGACTCATCCGCCCATCGATTTTTATCCAGCGCTTCCTTGGCTTGATCCAGCACCTGGAGCTCGTCTTGGAACAGTCGCTTATATTGATATTTCCGCTGCTCTCTTCCCGCCATTCGTCCACCTCCGCTCTGTCTCATTATAGTCGAAATATGTCGTTACATTGAGTAAAGAATCGCTAAAGAATTTAAAGTTTAGTAAATCATCCTCCGCATCGGATAAGCAATGCGCATGACAAGACCTTCCCCGTCCTCCGGCGGCGGGGTAACATTCGGCACATACGCAAGCCCATCCGATCCGTGTAGCGCCGATACAGCGAGGGCCAAGCTGTCCACCAAATCGTCCCGGGCGACCTGACTTCGCGGGGTACGTGCGAGCGTATCCACAACGATCTGCTCCGATGGTGCATAAAGCTTTGACAAAATTTCCATTCGTTCCTTATAACCGGATTCCGTCTTTTTATTATTTCTCATCGGGGCACCGGACCAAGCGGCAAAAGCCAGCTCCGGGTGGGACTCTTGAAATCGCAGCTTGGCGAGGGGTTCGGAACGAATTAGACGGTCAAGCTCTCGAATCTTCGGGACGATGTTCCATGTTTGCTTGGAAAGACCTTTCCCGGACAGCCTTCGCTGCCATTCACCGGCTTGATCGTAATTGGCCGCTTCCAATACCTCGCGTACCGGAACGGGAAAAATGCTCGAAGCCCGGTACGGCTTCAATAGGGCCCTCGCCTCCGACTCGCAATGCCGCACATGCCGTGTATCCGGCAGCCCGATCGGCATATCAATCAGAATCAATTCCGCATCCCGATGAGCTTCCCAGAGCTCCGTTATGTGCTTATACAGGAAGACTTGTCCAGTAGAGTTATCCATACGAAAAACGGTGGCGGCCCAGCCGAAAGGACAGCCATCGATACCGATATAGGTTCGCATAGCATCCCCCCCTTCTAATAGCATTTTGTACAGCCATATAAGGAACAATTAAAACTCCAGCTTCGCCTACTCCGTTCAAATCATCACCCCATTATACCATTTATTTCTACCTCCACTTCAAAAAAACACCTTCGTGGTATGTTACTAGGGACAACGATACAATCAGCAGGGTATTCGTGCTCATACCATAAACACAGAGGCACGAATATATCTGAAGCTGTATGAAAACAGATACTGTTTGTTATCAGGGACGGGAGTGGATGAAATTGTCTAAAGGGATCGTGGATATTTTGGTTCTACAAGAAATGGAGGAGAATGTCGTTACATTCGTAACCGACAGAGATGGAGGGCTCCCGCAGGACCTGCAGGAAATTCAAGAGGGGGTAACATTGACGCTCAAAAAGGGACCTCATGATGCGAAGGTAAGCATCCGAAAGGAGTATGGGGATGAATCTCCATTTCAGTTTGCGGAGATCAATCCGAAGCTGGCGAAAAAGCTCTCCATACGAAACGGCACACGTTACGCATTGGAGTATGATCCGAAGTCCAATACGCTAGAGCTTATTCGCATGCCCGCAACACAGGTAAGTGCTACGGTCACCGTTGGCCGCAGTCGTTCAAAGAGCAGCCTTAGCCTAACGGTCGGTTACGCACTGTTAAGCTTATTAGGAGCAGCTGAGAATCGTCCTGCCGAAATCTTATTAAAGAAAGGAACGCGTTCGCAAAAAATCAGACTGTTCGTTCCCGAAAATGAACTGAATGGAGAATTTCGAGTAACTCCGCTGCTGGCTAACCAGTACGGGCTCGAAGACGGGAAACCTTTCCTCATGGAATATAACCAAGCAACGAAGGTTCTCTCCATTCTGGGGCCCGCAACAACGGATATCAGCATGCTGCTGCGTAAACGTAAAAGGCTGCGCAAGAGATTAACCGCAGCCGCGCTGCGTCAAGTGGTTATTTCCGTGCGTCAGAGGGCTCGCTCCCCTCGCATAGCCAGTGCGAGGAAACTCTTGAACCGGGCACGGAGTAGCAGTCGCAATCATAACTTACCTATTTTTTGAACTGATTCCAGTCCATCTTGCTGTTATTCAATAGATGCTCAAAATCATTGTCGAGCCGCTTTAGCTCGGCTTTTTGAGCTTCTGCCACCCGTTTGCGGGCTTCTTCTTTCTGTTTGGCTTCCTCTGCCTTCATTTCATTAGCTTGTGCCTTCAGTTTATCAACAATATCACGACTAAGCAGATCCTGCAGGGTTGCCTGCTTCTCTTGGGCGGCTTTAGGGGCTGGAGCCGTGGTGGAATTGCGTTTTTTCGCCATAACGAATACTCTCGCTTTCTCTAGAATACAACATGATGGGCACCGTCTTGCCGGGTGATGCGATACGATCATCATATAATGATTTGCCCTAAAGTTCAAATCAACGTAGAATAAGTTACAAAACAAATCCCTATGAATAAAGGAGCCTGTTATGTCTCTAAACCGCAGACTCATTACCGACCAGGACTTTCAGGAAGCCATGGACCGGCAGGTGAAAATCCGTGTTTTCCAAAATGATCATATCGTTGATTCCGGCGGACTTATTATCCGCTTCGACGAGTCCACCGTAGTCGTACAATCCGGCGTAAGCGACCTGTCATATCATCAAAGAAACCAATGCGAATTTTTCGATATTCGAAAGCGTTAAGCCAGCCTATAGCGAAGGAGGCGCGGTTATGAGCCATCCAAAAAACGCCGTAAGGAAAGCCATCATTATCGGAGCCGGCATCGGCGGCTTGTCTGCCGCAATCGCACTGGCCCAAGCAGGCTGGGACGTTGAGATTTACGAGCGAGCGCAAGCTTTAACGGGAACCGGTGCGGGCATCGTACTGGCTGCCAATGCCATGAGGGCGCTCCACAAGCTGCATGCAGATCAGGAAGTCCGGCGGCTCGGTGCCCCGGTGAGGCAGGCTCTCATTCATTCCTGGAATGGCTCATTGCTCACCCGTCTTCCTGTAGAGGAACAGGCTCGCCGGTACGGCACCTACAGCTACCTTATCCATAGAGCGGATCTGCAAGCCAGCCTTGTGCATTCGATTCCCCCCCACCGCTTGCATCTAAGCCATGGGCTTGTTCGATGGGAACAGCACAATACCCATGTTACGGCTGTCTTCGACAACGGTGTCGTGGTAACAGCCGATGTCCTGGTTGGTGCCGATGGACTGCACTCCTCAGTCAGAAGCCAGCTTCCATTCCCGTCAGGGAAGCTTCGATATTCCGGATATACGGCGCTTCGCGGTATTACCGAGCTTTCCCGCAACCGCTTCTCCCTAGCTAGCGGGGGAGGCTTCGAAGCGTGGGGCTCAGGTAAGCGGTTCGGCTTGTCCGCCATCGGACAAGGGCGATACTTCTGGTTCGCCGCGATCACTTCTCCGGAAGGAACGGCTCCGGCTGCTTCCGAACGCCGCCAATGGGCGCTTGAACACTTCAACGGCTGGATGAAGCCGATTCAAGAGGTTATAGCCTCCACAGATCCCGACGTTATTTTATCCCACGATATATATGACCGTCCCCCGCTTCCCGGCTGGAGTCACGGACGAGTTACACTGCTTGGCGACGCCGCTCACCCGATGCTTCCGAATCTGGGGCAAGGGGGTGCACAAGCAATGGAGGACGCATTAGAATTAGCAAGATGCTTGTCTCAGGACAATCCGGACATCCCCGAGGCACTGAAACAGTATGAGGGCAACCGCATCTCCCGGACAACGAAAGTCGTACGGCACTCCCGACGAATGGCACGGATGGTGCAGTTAACTTCCCCAGCAGGCATCTTTCTGCGGAACACCCTTCTTCGTCTTACGCCTTCAAGCATTACTGCACAACAATTACACTGGCTGCTCGGGTACGAGCCTTGACACTTGGCCCGAGTCCTACCCTTCTATCCTTAGGAAGCACTCTGTAGAATCTTCTCCTCTAAATTCTCACGAATCATTTGTATGCGCTGCCTTACGTAAAAGTCATATACCGCCCCTTGCAGCTCCTTGAGAGGTACCCGCAGCTCGGTGTGGTTATCAACGATGGTCAGAGTACCGTTGCCATAGAACGTAAACGTCACATCCATAAAGCGGCTTGGCATTTGATCGAGCAACGCGTCCGCCTGGTCCTCCGTCATGCTCTCATTGCTCGTTAGCAGCAGCTTCCTGCGGTAATCCCGCTCAATAAATCGCACAATTTTAACTTTCATCGTCAACACCCCTCTCAAGTTATCGAACATTTGTTCTTGTCCCCATTATACAGAACGCACGTTCCCTTTTCAAGCCGTTTATAGGAATTTTTTTGAAGCAGGCTGATTTACGAATTAAAAAGACCCGTTACCGACAGAAACTGATCCTCTGCCGAACAACAGGTCTCCTTATTATATTATTGGCGTCTCCAGATGAAGCTCCAGCAGCTTGCCGTCCGAACGAATAAACCCGTTCTGCAGCTGCACCTCCTGCGCCTGATCCTTCCCGACGAATGCCTCCAGCCGCTGCTCCAGCAAATTTTCCGGCGAGAAAGCATTGGCAAGCCTAAGTATCGTCTTCACGGTATCCGCATCGTTCGATTGGGAAGCAATATTCAGCACAAGCCGATTCCCCTCCACCGACAGCAATCCGCTGAGTCCTCTTGCATTCTTGAAGGAAATGCCGTTCTCCTGATAGCCGATCTCCAGATTCAGCTCCTTCAGAAGGCCGATGACACCGGCTCCGCCCTTCACCAGCACCTCATTCACCTGTTCTATGGAGGATACGCTTTTCCCCGCCGCCTCCTTAAGCTCTACTACCGCCGTGCTGACCTGCTCTTTTACTTGATTCAACCGCTCGAGCCCTTCCGAACAGCCCGTCGCCGTAACCAGCAGCCAGAGCGCCGCCGTGCCGTACAGCAGCTTCCTCAAATTCTTCGACGTCATCACACTCCTCCTTTCCTTTTCACCAAGATTCTCGTATCATACTATACGCACAGAAACGCGGACGGTTGTTAAATCGCGCGATCTTCATAATTTTGTAAGGAATTTGAGCAGTAATTCGTTAGCACTATCCTTTACTATTAAGCACGAGGTGAAAACGACTTGCATACATACAATGTTCTCGTTGTTGATGACGAGACGGAAATTCAAGAGGCTATCGAAATTTATTTGAAAAATGAAGGCATGAACGTATTCCGCGCAAACCATGGACTGGAAGCACTCGAGGTGCTTGAGCGGGAGGACATTCACCTTATCATTCTGGACATCATGATGCCCAAGCTGGACGGAATTAAGACCACGTTCAAAATCAGGGAAAGCCGCAATATTCCGATTCTCATGCTCTCCGCCAAAACAGAGGATGCCGACAAAGTACTTGGGTTGAACGTCGGAGCCGACGATTACCTGGCCAAGCCCTTTAACCCGCTTGAGCTCGTAGCCAGGGTAAAATCTCAGCTCCGCAGGTATACCCATTTCGGCAATTACAAGCAGGAGGCGGACGAAATCCACGTGCGCGGCCTGACGTTGAACAAGCAAACGAAGACGGTATTTATTCACGATGAGGAGATTCGGTTAACGGCAACGGAGTACAAAATTTTGGAGCTTCTGATGGAGAACCGGGGCCGGGTGTTTTCCATTGACGAGATTTACGAGAAGGTTTGGAAGGAGCCGTATATCAATGCGGAGAATACCGTTGCCGTTCACGTTCGGCGCATACGGGAGAAGATTGAGATCAACCCGAAGGATCCGCAATATTTAAAGGTGGTGTGGGGCATTGGCTACAAAATCGAAAAATAACCGCTTCGCTTACGCAGCGTGGCTGTTGCTTACAAGCTGTTCTCTGCTTGCCGTCCTGACGGCATGGGATATTTTTCAGCATAGAGCTTTGTTTCATAAGGACTTTTATTTTCATAGTCAAGCTTTTCAGAATCAGCTTTCAACCCATTACAACTTGATCAAGTATATTCATGTTACGCACAAAAATTATTCGGAGTGGACCGCCGCGGACAAGATCGGGCAGGACCGCCTGACCCGGATGGAGCAGCATTACAGCAGTCTCCGAAAGCAGAAAGAGAATGAGCTTGCCGGCGAGTATCGTGAGAAGCGTACCGAAGCCCGCAGCAAAGGTGCCGCCGAGGGGCTAGCCCGCCTTGAGCAAGAGGAAACGCAGAAAGCGGTTGAGGCTCTCCGCCTCATTGATCAGCAGCTCGAGAAGGAGAAGCAGCGGATCGTAGACTACCAGGACGGGGAGTACCGCGATATCCGAAGAAGTCTGGAGCAGCGCAGCCAGAGCTTGCACTATTATTTGAAGGACCGTTTATCCGGCGAGGTCTACACCAATCTGCCTTCGGCGCCGAATGGACCACAATTGAAGGATGCCTTGTACGCCATGTCCTTTCCGGGCAGCTATCCGCAGCAGCCGTTCCTCCAGGCAATCGGTAACGAACTGAAGCAGCGGCAATTGGAGGGCTGGCTGATCATTCCGAGTACGGATATAGGCTACAACCAGTTTCGGGTGGACATTGCTTACTACGATTCCGTTCGCGAGAGATTGATGAAGGAATTGATACTGCTGGCGGCAGCGGTCCTCATCGCCGTCTCGACCTACCTATATATGCGTAAAACTGGTTTAGGTCAGCAAAACGAAACGGAGCGGCTATCGCAGCGTCTCGAGCAGATCCCGATCGATTTGCGTTATGCCATTCCACTCGTTATGGCGGCACTAACCTTCGGACTTGCTTCCCCTTCGGCGATTTTCAGGCTTCCTGTATCGGGGATGCAGCTTGTATCTTTCTTGCTTCCGCTGTTGATGGTCCTATGCTTATTGCTGTACACGCAGCACACCCGGGATCTCTTACGCAACCGGGAGGAGCTCATCCGACAGTGCAAAGCCAGCTTGACCGGAAGAGCCTTTGAGCTGGTCCGCTCGAGCTTAGCCTACAAGAAAATCATGTATAAAGCGGCGCTCCTGTTCATTCTGACCGCCTTGCTCGGCTTCATCGCCGTTCTGCTTATCATTGCTTTGGATGACGGAGCCGGGGGGCTGGCAGCGATTTGTTCCCTGTACTTCGGCTTTTATCTTCTTATCGTCGTGCCCTATGTGATGAAACGGATCGCAGCCCTGCATGCGATTTTTACAGGGGCGGAAGCTGTAGCGGCGGGCGATTTGCATCACACTGTAAAGTTCTCCGGCAGCGGCAACCTGCAGCAGCTTGCCCATCATTTGAACAGCATGCAGCACGGATTTAGGAAAGCGCTGGACAGTCAGATGAGAAGCGAACGACTGAAGGCCGAGCTCATTACCAATGTCTCGCATGATCTTAAGACACCGTTAACCTCCATCATTAATTATATAAATTTGCTGAAGAACGAAGAGCTGACCCAAGAGCAGACCGTGCGCTATATCGAGGTGCTGGATCGGAAAACGGACCGGCTGAAGGTGCTCATTGAGGATTTGTTCGAAGCATCCAAGATGGCCAGCGGCGCCGTTGAGCTGCAGCTGGAGAAGGTCAACGTCAGCTCGCTGCTCAGCCAAGCTTTAGCCGAATTCAGCGACCGGTTCGCCGCCTCAAACTTGACCTTCAAAGTACAGGTGCCCGATCACAAGGTGTACGCTACTCTGGACGGCAAGAAGACATGGCGTGTATTCGAGAATTTGATCGGAAACGCTCTAAAGTATGCAATGCCGAATACCAGGGTGCACCTGACGTTAGAGGAAACCGATACCTCCGTACTGTTCACGATCAAAAATGTATCGGCTTATCCTATCGACTTCGAGGCGGAGGAGCTGTTCGAGCGCTTTAAACGCGGCGATCAATCAAGACATACGGAAGGCTCCGGGCTGGGACTGGCTATCGCCAAAAGCATCGTCGACTTGCAAGGCGGCCGGCTGACGATCGAATTGGATGGAGACTATTTTAAGGCGATTGTCCAATTTGTAAAATAATGTGACCTTGCTCGTGCACGGCGCACGAAAGTGTCCGACTCGAGCTTTTTTATGAAATGGAGGTACATCCCTTTCAGCGTCCGGGTCCTGCTACAGTCACATTTCTGCAAATAAGCAACATTTTCCCACAATTGGCAACACAATAAGAGGATTTCTGCGTATATACAGCTTTCCTAGACCATTAGCCTCGATTCCAGCCGTTGCGCTCTCTCAAAGAAGCTTATCCTCACAAATCCCCTTCCGAACTGCAATTGGAATCATGGATTTCTGCACTTTTGCAGCTTTTCCTCCCTTGTTGGAACGTTTATGCCAAGTACAAACGAAAGGACTCTTCCTTGTAACTCGGAAGAGTCCTTTTTCTCGCATTATTTACCCAGCTGATGAATCGGATGGCCCAAAGCGCCTTCCGCCGCATCCATCACCATCTCGCCAAGCGTCGGGTGCGCGTGGATGGTAAGCGCGATGTCCTCAAGCGTAGCGCCCATTTCGATCCCGAGCGCGAGCTCGGCGATCAAGTTCGAGGCTTCCGCACCGACCACTTGCGCGCCGACCAGAATGCCGCTGTCCTTCTCCGCCACCAGCTTGACGAAGCCGTCCGTAGCGTTCATGGATTGCGCGCGGCCATTCGCTCCGTAAGGGAACTTGCCGACAACCACGCTCATGCCCTTCGCCTTTGCTTCCGTCTCGCTATAGCCTACGCCGGCAATTTCCGGATCGGAGAAGACGACGGCAGGAATCGCTTTGTAGTCCACTATGCTAGGCATGCCCGCAATGGATTCGGCCGCTACCTTCGCCTCATAGGAGGCCTTATGCGCAAGCGCAGGTCCCGCTACGATATCGCCGATCGCGTAAATATGCGGCACGCTGGTTTGGCACTTCTCGTTCACTTCGATCAAGCCGCGCTCGCCCACCTTCACTCCGGCGAGCTCCAGCGACAGATCTCCATCCGTGTTCGGACGGCGTCCGACGGTAACCAGTACGTACTGTGCCGTCACCTTCTTCTCTTCGCCCTTCACCGTGAACGTTACCGTAACGTCCTTATCCGTCTGCTCACAGCCTTGAGCCAGAGCTTCGGTAAACACCTCTACGTTCGTCTTCTTCAGGTTGCGCGCTACCAGCTGTGTAAGCTCCTTCTCGAAGCCAGGAAGGATCGAATCCGAGCCTTCCAGCACAGTTACCTTCGTACCGAACTTGGAGAACGTCTGCCCAAGCTCGATGCCGATATAACCGCCGCCGATCACGACCATGCTCTCAGGAAGCTCCTGAAGTTCCAACGCCTCGGTCGAGGAGAGAACGCGTCCGCCGTAAGGGAACGTCTTCAGCTCGATAGGACGGGAGCCCGTAGCAATGATGCAGTGATTGAAGCGGTAGCGGGCCGTTTCATTATCATTGAACACACGGGCTTCATGGTCATTGATGAACAGAGCTTCACCGTGGAACACTTGAATCTTGTTGCCCTTCATCAGCCCGCCGACGCCGCCGGTTTGCTTCTTGATAATATTGCTTTTCCATTCCTGCACCTTGCCGAAATCCACTTTCACGTTCTCTGCACTGATACCGATGGAGCCTGCATGGCTCATCATTTCGTATTGATGAGCGGCAGAGATCAGCGCCTTGGACGGGATACAGCCGCGGTTCAAGCATACGCCGCCAAGCTCCGCCTTATCTACGATCAATACGCTCTTCCCGAGCTGGGAGGCCCGGATGGCCGCTACATAGCCGCCCGGACCCGCGCCGATAACCAGCACGTCAATTTCTACAGAAGCGTCTCCTACTACCATGGCCGGATTACACCTCCATTATGAGCAGCTCTGGATCTGCAAGCAGCTGCTTAATGTAATTCATAAAGTTTTGCGCCGTAGCACCGTCGATGATCCGGTGATCGAAGCTTAACGACAGGGCCATAACCGGTGCGATTACGATTTCCCCGTTTTTCACTACCGGCTTCTCGGTAATGCGTCCGGTTCCGAGGATGGCTACCTCAGGGAAGTTGATCACCGGAGTGAAGAACATGCCGCCTGCGGAGCCGATATTGGTAATCGTCAGCGTAGAGCCCTTCAGCTCTGCCGGACCGAGCTTGCCGTCACGGCCGCGGGTAGCGAGATCCTTGATCGCCGTAGCGATGGTCCAAATATTTTTGCGGTCGGCATCTTGGATCACCGGTACGATCAGACCGTTATCCGTATCCGTAGCGATTCCGATGTTATAGTACTTCTTGTAGACGATCTCCTGCTTCTCTTCGTCGATCATGGCGTTCATCACCGGGAACTCCCGTGCCGCTGCCACGAGCGCCTTCACGATGAACGGCAGGTACGTCAGCTTGATGCCCTTCTTCTCGGCCGTTGCTTTCGCGCGGCTGCGGAGTGCGACGAGCTGCGTGACGTCGACCTCGTCCATGAGCGTCACGTGCGGAGCCGTGTACACGCTCTTGACCATCGCATTCGCAATCGCCTTGCGAATGCCCTTCAACGGCACGCGCTCCTCAGCGCGCTCGCCGATCGTTACGGCAGCCGCCGACGCCGCTGCCGGAGCCGCTGCTGCCGGCGCTTCGCCCGCCGCAGCTGCCGCCGCCGGCGCTGCTGCACCGCCGCCGGCCGCAAAGGCCAGAACATCTTCGCGCGTTACGCGACCGTTACGACCGGTCGCAGGCACGCTAGCGATGTTCACGCCCTTCTCGCGTGCGAGTCTGCGCACGCTCGGGGTTGCCAGCACCTGGCCGCCCGCCGGTGCTGGAGCTGCCGCCGGAGCCGCACCGGTGTTCGCCGCCGGATTGCCTCCGGAGTTCGGCACAGGCGCTTCGCTTGCAGCCGGAGCCGGGGTGGTCGCCGGAGCCTCATGACCATGCGCCTGCTGAGGCACCTCGCCTTCGACCTCAAGCACGGCGATCACATCGCCGATCGTACAAACCGTTCCCTCGCCAACCTTCAGCTCAACGATTTTACCGGCAACCGGAGAAGGAACCTCCACCGTCGATTTATCATTTTGCACGTCCATCAGGATCGTTTCGTCGTTTACCGTATCGCCTGGCTTTACATGCCATTTGACGATCTCGCCTTCATGAATCCCTTCGCCAAGCTCCGGGAACCGATATTCAAACTTCGCCATACCCGCAAACCTCCTAGTCTCCGTCAGCTTAGAAATCCAATACTTTATTCAATCCCGCGATAATACGGGCAGGGTTCGGAAGCCATTGATCCTCAATCTGTGCGAAAGGATACACCGTGTCCGGAGGTGCGACGCGCAGCACCGGCGCTTCCAGATGAAGAATAGCCTGCTCGTTGATTTGAGCGATCACTTCAGCCGCAATACCGGCTGTCTTCTGCGCTTCCTGAACGACGATCGCGCGGTTGGTCTTCTTGATCGATTCCACGATCGTTTCGATATCAAGAGGCATCAAGGTGCGCAGATCGATGACCTCCACCTTCGCGCCGCGGGTTTTCTCGATTTCTTCCGCTGCCTTCAAGGAAGTGTGAACCATAGCGCCGTAAGTAATGATCGTTGCGTCCGTACCTTCGCGCACTACATTTGCCTTACCGATCGGCACCGTGTATTCACCCTCCGGCACTTCGGCACGGAACGAGCGGTACAGGTTCAAGTGCTCCATGAACACAACCGGATCGTTGTCGCGGATAGCGGAGATGAGCAGCCCCTTCGCATCGTAAGGGTTGGACGGGACAACCACCTTCAGCCCCGGTGTTTGAACGAACAAGCCTTCCAGCGGATCCGTGTGCAGCTCAGCTGCCTTCACACCGCCGCCGAACGGCATACGAATGGTAATCGGCGCTTGATAGCGGCCGCCGGAACGGAAACGCATGCGGGCAGCCTGTACGGCGATCTGGTCGAACGCTTCGAACAAGAAGCCGACAAACTGAATTTCCATAATCGGACGGAAGCCCTGAATCGCCATACCTACAGCCATACCGCCGATCGCGGATTCGGCCAGAGGCGTGTCATATACTCGCTCTTCGCCGAATTCGCCTTGAAGTCCCTCGGTAGCGCGGAATACCCCGCCGACCTTACCGACGTCTTCCCCGAAAATCACTACGTTCGGATCGCGCTGCAGCTCGACGCGCATTGCATCCTTTATCGCTTGAATCATTGTCATTTGAGCCATGATTGCTATTCCTCCCTCTCCTGTGCCCTTACGCTAGGTAGTCCGCTTTTTGTTGTTCCAGATGCTTAGGTGTCGTCTCGAACATGCTGTCGATAAGGCCCGGAACGGTCATCTTCTCGGTTTCCTCGGCCTTCTTGATCTGCTCGGCTACGGTGTTCTTAGCATCTTCAACAACAGCCGCTTCTTCTTCGTCCGTCCACAAGCCCTTGCTTTGCAGATACAAGCGGAAGCGATGCAGCGGATCCTTCTGCTCCCACTCAGCCGTTTCTTCCTTCGTACGATACTTGGAAGGGTCATCACCGGACATGGAATGCGGCAGGAACCGGTAGGTCAATGCTTCGATCAGTGTCGCGCCTTCGCCGTTGCGTCCGCGCTCTGCAGCATCCTGAACGGCTTTGACTACAGCCAGAACGTCCATTCCGTCCACCTGCACACCGGCGATACCGGCAGCCAGCGCCTTATGCGCTACGGACTGGGCACCCGTTTGCTTCGCGAACGGCGTGGTGATGGCATAGCCGTTGTTTTGCACGACGAAAATGGCAGGCAGCTTGTAGGCACCCGCGAAGTTCAAGCCTTCGTAGAAATCGCCCTCGGAGGAACCGCCGTCACCGGTATACGTAATGGCCACACGCTTCTCGCCGCGTTTCTTGAACGCCATCGCAACGCCCATGGCATGAAGGATCTGAGCGCCGATGATGATCTGCGGCATCAGAACGTGCACGCCCTCAGGAATTTGTCCGCCATGCTGGTGTCCGCGGGAATACAGGAACGCCTGGTACATCGGCAGCCCGTGCCATACGATCTGAGGCATATCGCGGTAGCCCGGACAGACGAAATCATCTTGATTCAGGGCAAACTCACTGCCGATCATTGTTCCTTCCTGTCCGGATACCGGAGCATAGAAGCCGAGACGGCCTTGACGTGTCAGGTTCACCGCGCGCTGGTCCCAAGTTCGGGTAAACACCATGCGGCGCATCAGTTCTTTTAATTGATCATCCGAAAGGTTCGGCATCGCCTCTTGATTTACAACGGAGCCGTCCTCCCCCAGTATCTGCAGCGGGGTTACGTCCGGCGAAGTCACTACATATGGCTTGCTCATCGTATATTCACCTCTAGTTAGAATAGGTAACGAAAAACTTCTTTTTCTGTTATAGTAATATTATAAACCTGTTTTCGTGAATAACACAAGATAATACTTGTTTCATCCGCATTTATAACTTAATTATGTATATAACAGTTTCACAAAATATATAATACAGTTTGCATAGCTTACTTAGACAGCAGCACAGCTGGGAGCATCAGAATCCTTGAGCATCACTCAAAATATGTCGATTCTGCTGTTATAATACACAGGAGGTTTCTCTGATGGACGACAGCTTGTACTATAAAAGAACCATTGTCAAAGAACGGCTCGCTTCCGCCCTATTGGGCGAGGAACGTTCGCTTCGCGTCTTCTTGCCGCCGGGCTATAACGAGCTTGTCTCCTATCCTGTCATTTACTGTCAGGATGGAGAAGACTTTTTTAATTTCGGCAGAATCGTCACCACAATGAACCGGCTTATCTACGACGAAGGCGTGGAACCGGCCATCATCGTAGGAGTGGACGTCGACAAAGCTGTGAGAACTTCCGAATATGCTCCGGAAGGCAACCGCTTTTCGGCCTACTGTCGCTTTTTTGCCGAGGAGCTGATCCCTTTTCTGGAGAACAAATATCCCATCCGCCGGGAGCCTGCGAACCGTCTTCTTGCTGGTGATTCGCTGGGCGGCACCGTTTCCTTGCATCTTGCTCTAGATTATCCTAGCCTATTTCGGAAAGTAATATCCTTATCCGGCGCATTTTTACAAACAACGCAGGACCGGATTGCCATAGAAACCGACTTGTCAGACCTGCAGGTGGACATGGTCATCGGACTGGAGGAAACGGAGGTGCGCACGGAGCGAGGGAGCTTTGACTTCCTTGAGGCGAACCGAACGGCAAAAAAGCTCCTCGTATCGAGAAGCTGTCAGGTTCATTATGAAGAAAAGCCGGGGAAGCACCTATGGGGCTTCTGGCAAATTGAATTACCGGCGATGCTGATACGCATGCTTCGCTGATAGCCAGCTGCCACTACAGCGCACCCTTGGTTTATGTTACTCCATACCTTGCCCGGAGCATGTCCGCCATCTCGAGGACCTGCTCCCGGGTAGGCAGCAGCACGGTCTTTTCATCCAGAGGCTCCTGCTTCTGCCGCTCACGCACCACGCGCTTTACCCCTTCAATGAACCGCTCTGCCGTCATGGTGCCGGACGGTTCCGTCAGCTCAGCCAAGCTTGCCATGCTGTTCTCCGTAACGCGTGGATAATCCAGCGCTTCCGAGCCCCCGGAGGCCCTACGGTAAAATTCCCGCACCCGTGCGGCCATCTCTTGCCCTTTCCCTTCCACAACGACGAAGGCTTGAATGACATAGGCCTTGGCCTGACGCCGCTGGGCGATGCCGCAAAACTTACGGCCTCCGATGCTTAAATCGTAATCTCCCGGGCAATACGCTCCCACAATCTCGCCCTTAGCCACGTCGGACTCCGATAATGCTCTGGCAATCAGCCGATACATCCGCTCGAAATCATCGTGGAAATCAAGCTCGCCTTGCCGTTTGGGCAGCACTAGGGACACATTCACGACGCCCGAGTCCAGCGGCACTGCCGCCCCACCGGAATTTCGGACCGTGGCCGAGTAGCCCTCCGACTCCAGCCAGCGTATCGCTTCCGCCGCATAAGGCAGCCTGCTGTCCCTGAGTCCCACGACAAACGCCTTCGGATGCCTCCATAAATGCACCAGAGGGACTCCGCCCTCACCCACATGCCTGCACAGAAGCTCCTCCAGCGCGAACGGATACAGCACATCCGGCTCCTCCAGATGTGCTGTACGATCCCATAGTAACATGCTGCCCGGCAGCTGAAGCGCTGCCTCATCTTCCGCTTTCCGAAAGGTATTCCCCTCAAGCTCCCTACTCATGCGTAACTGCCGCCCCCTGTCCGTCTTGTCTATTCCTTATTGTAAGGGGCAGGCCCGCGGCAAGCAAACACCCGATGTCTTACGATTGGCGACATCGCTTCACTTTCGCTCTTCGATGCCTTCGATCTTCGCTTGCCCCCAAGGAGCCACCTTCAGCTTCACCGTCAAGCGATCCGCCTTATCCTCAAGCACCTTGCCCGTATTCTCGGGCACGTAATAACGCTCGATACCGTAATCGACCCGGATCTCCTCGTCCCAGCTGTAATCGACGCGGCCCTTAATGACGACCTCGCCTTCGGCAACCGCCGGCTCCGACCGGTAAGCCCCAACAACCTCAGCCCATTCCATCGGCCCTTGTCTAACAACTACATAGATCGGCGTTCCCGGCTGCGGAAGCTCTCCCCCTTCCTTCCATAACGAAGGAGAAAGCCTGCTGATATCATAGCTAAGCGTTACATAATCCCCGTATAAAATATCTCGCGGATCCACAGGCACCGTCTTCAATCTTACATCCTGACCGAACCAGCCGACCGCATAGTACGATATCGCAATGCCCGCGAGCACGAGCAGCTGCAGCATCGTCGAAACCGTCATCCACATCGGACGTCGCCTTACCGTCACGCTCTCCCTATTCATGCTCTTTGTCCTCCTTCATCTGTTCGAAGAACTGTTTTTTCCTCCGGTTTAGGAACCAGCTAAGAAGCAGCAGAAGCAGCCCTCCCAGAATAAAAAACAGCGATTTGTCCATAAAATCCCATGTCAGCTTCCCGTAAGCCACCATCGTGCTAATAATGAACAAGAAGGTGCCTACATTGATTTTAAAGCGCCATTCCTCCAAATACCCCTGCCATAATACGTAGAAGGAGAAAAAGAACATCGCCAGTAAATACAGCACGCTCATTCCTTCCGGCAAATAAAAGAAAGGAGCAAGGAGAATCCATTCAAACGCACCTGCCGCCTGCTTTTGCCGAAGCTTGCCGAAGAAGGAGACGGCGAATAAGACGACCAGAAGCACCACATACCACGGCGAAATGAGTATCGTGTTACGCTCCATGCCATAACTGCCGCCGGTATACGCCTCCGGGAACAGCACCATCACCAGGGCGAAGCCAAAGGCCAGCGCTAAAGGGGCCGTTTGCAGGGCGAATGCCGGCCTGCGTTCCTTCCACCAGTCCCCAAGCACATACAGTGCCATCACAGGCAGGAAGGCCCACACGAACCTGAAATCCTCCGCCCCTACCCACATGATGGATTGAAGCACGAAGCTGATGCTGAAAGCCGACATCAGCTGCGAATCAGGCCTTTTCCACAGATAGCCGCCTAAGCTAAGCGCCATCAGTACGATCGAAGTATAGCTGAAGCCGTGAAGCTCGGTTGATGCATACCACTGAGCTATGGTAAAGAGCAACAGAGCAATCAAGTATAAATACCTGCTCCGATAAATCCACGCGAGACCTGCACCCGCACAAGCCCATAGGATGAACGTTCCCGCGTTATACGCGATCAGATGGAACATCTGGCCGATCAAGACCATGGAGGCTCCGAAGCTGACGAGACCTAAGCTTACCAACGCCAGGCCGAGCCGGTCCTGTCCATTCCGGATCAGCTTCTCCCCCGCTCCGTAGAAGCCGGCCATAACCGCCATCATCATGGCAAGACGGAACAGCTGCGGAATCTCCTGCCAATTCGCCGCGACAAAGCTTAAAATCCCTAACCCTACCAGCAGGCTTCCGAGAATCGGAAGCAGCCCTACAGCATGCTTTTTATCTTCATACAAGCGTGTAATTTGCTCCACCTGTTCGCGGGTGACGATTCCCTTATCCACCCAACGCGGGCCTTCTTTCTCCACCCATTTTCTGCTCATCCTGCTCACCCCTTATTCAACTTGCCTGTAGAGGCAACCTGTTATATCTCCAGTATACAGCTGTAGACATGGAAAAAAAGTACTATCTTTTTCTAGTACCTGTCAATTTGCCGCGTATTCGCGCAGAACCTGAAAAAACCGGCCTCATCCCTTCACGGATGGACCGGTCTTCTTCAGCCTTCTTCTCACACTCGCTCGATTACTTTATCGATCAACCCATAAGCTACCGACTCCGCTGCGGTCATATAGTAATCCCGATCCGTATCACGCTCGATCTTCTCCAGCGGCTGTCCGGAACGTTCGGATAAGATCCGATTTAGAATCAGACGGGTTTTAAGAATGTGCTGTGCCCGAATGTGGATATCGGCCGCCTGCCCTTGCGCTCCTCCCCAGGGCTGATGAATCATGACCTCGGCATTTGGCAGCGCCAATCGCTTCCCCGGAGCCCCTGCGGCAAGAAGGACAGCTCCCATGGAAGCGGCACTGCCGACACATATGGTCGATACGTCCGGTTTGATGAACTGCATCGTATCAAATATGGCGAGACCCGCCGAGGTCGATCCTCCGGGAGAGTTAATGTATAGGTGAATATCCTTCTCAGGATCCTCTGCCGCCAGGAACAGCAGCTGCGCAATGATCGCATTGGCCGAATGGTCATTTACCTCCGTACCCAGGAACACGATCCGATCCTTCAGCAATCTGGAATAAATATCATAGGAGCGCTCTCCGCGTCCCGTTTGCTCCACAACCATAGGCACAAATGTCATTTTTGGCACCTCCGTCACAATTCATTCAACTCCCTATGCTGCCATACTGCAAATATCGGCGTTCTTTCCTCTGTTGCTTCCTCCGGTGCGTCCGAAGCCTGATGTGACGATCAGCAGCCGAACTGGCTCTCTGTCTTCGTCTCCAGGGTGAAGCAGCCTGCTGGATACCAAATCTTCTTCTGACGGCATCGGCATCCCTCCGTCCCTCTTCCCTTCCTTCACGGCGGACCTTTTCAGCAATACATGATCTTTGTCGCTCATGTCCGATCTCCTCCTTCACCCGGCTTAGGATAGGCAGCCAGCAGCACCCGATAGGCCGCGGCTCCTTGCTTCCTTGCATGATACTTATTCACCAGCTGCTCCACCATTGCTGCATATTCCTCGATAAAGGCTTGCCGCTCCTCCCCATCCTTGAGATGTACCTGAAACTGGAGCGTAGCGCTTGGTGTTTCCGCAGCTGTCTCCGCCTCCTCCATCAGCATCACGGCATCCTTCTTCATCTGCTCCGCCGTTGTTACGAGCTGCAGAAGCGATCCATGCTCCTTCAGCCGTTCCAAGGTCTCCGGCGGCAGGCTGAGCGACTCCGCAAGGATGAAGGTTTTGGCTATGGCTTGGTACAGCACCTCGACCAAATTACGCACCTGCCGAGTCCCGACTTTCCGGATCAAGCCCACCTTCTCCAATGCCTTAAGATGATAATTCATCCGCTGCGGGGCCTCTCCGAGCGCTCTTGCGATCTCTGCGGCGGAGGCAGGCTCGGCAAGTCTGGAAACGATATCTGCTCGAAGCGGATGCAGCAAAGCGATTGCCTGCTCCGGGGATTCGACCATTCGGCTCTCTTGAATCTCAAAGGTCACCACGACCAACCACCTAACACTTTTTCTGTACGTAAAAATATTTTATTACGTTATACTTCGTTTGTCAAACACTTCCAAGCGGAACCCGGAGGACAAACCGGTTATTCTCTCCAGTCCGAACGCATACATATGGGGAGTGTCCTGAAGAACGGAGGTGCAGATCCTTGCTCAAAAAAACGCTTGCCGTACTCCTCAGCTCCTTCTTGATCTCCACTGCGGTCCATCAGTTCCTTGTGCCCTTTCAAATTTTGGACGGCGGCATGATCGGTATCGGCCTCATCCTCAATTATGTTCTCGGCTGGAATATCGGAGCCGTTATCCTTGCTTGCAGTTTCCCGGTGTATGTGCTCGCCTGGTTCTACAATCGCTCCTTTTTTTATACCAATGTGATCGGTCTGCTGATCTCCGCCGTATTTCTTACGTTCTTCCAACCGGTTTCGTTCACCTTGCAGACTTCGCCGCTGTTCAGCGCAATTCTCGGGGGGATACTGATCGGTACCGGGATCGGCGTGATGCTTCTGAACGATATCACTTCGGAAGGATTGGACCTGTTTGCCCAGCTTCTGTCCAGAATATTCAAGATGAACGCAGGTATGCTGATCTACCTGTTCGACCTGCTCATCCTCACCACCGGGATGCTTGTTCTTCATCAGAAGGAAGTGGTATTATCACTTATAACTGTGACGGCAGCCGGACTGTTCTCCACCCTGATAACCTTTAGAAAATATGCAGCTCCTCCCGTCTCCTAATTCACTCAGCCAACGAGGGGTAGTACAGATGATCCGTGTATTAGCTGTGAATCAACGTCAAGAATTGCTCTCCGGGATCACCTTGGAGCAGATAGGGCAACGGGACGATATTGCCTGGTACTGGGTGGACTTATCGGATCCCACACCCGAGGAGACCTCCGTTTTGGAGCATCATTTTCATTTTCATCCGCTGGCGATTGAGGATTGCCTTCATCTGCTGCAGCGTCCGAAGCTGGAGCATTACGAGGAGGTCCATTTCTTCGTCCTGCATGCGCTGGAAACCCCTAGCCTGAAGGCCTCCGAGGTGAATTTGTTTCTGGGGCCTGCATATTTGGTTTCGTTCCACTACGACATATCTCTCGAAGTGGAGGAGGCCTGGAAGCGGATGAGCGAGCAATCCACTCTCCGTGCCAGAGGCCACATTCACGCGGCTTACCTGATTATGGACAAGATTGTGGATCACTACTTTCCTTGTGTTTATGAGGTGGAAGACCAGCTGAACGAGATCGAAACGAAGCAAGCCTCCGTACAGGTGCTGATGAAGGAGGTTTTCGAGGTTCGCTCCAGGCTGCTGAAGCTCCGCCGAACGATCGTTCCGATGAGGGAGCTGCTGTATCGGATCACGAATTCCGACCGGATCTCCGGCTTAAAGGACCAGCTGTTCTATTTCACGGATATCTATGATCACCTGCTGAAGCTGGGAGAAATCATCGAAACGAATCGCGAGGTTAGCTCGGACATGCGGGACAACTATATATCTCTCAATTCCAACCGGGCCAACACCATAATGAAAACCTTAACCGTCATTACGACGATTTTCATGCCGCTGACCTTTATTGCCGGCATCTATGGGATGAATTTTCAGTACATGCCGGAGCTGACATGGAAATGGGGATATTTTGTTGCGCTGAGCTTCATGCTCGGTATCGGTCTCGGAATGTTTTCGTGGTTTCGAAGAAAGGGATGGTTTGATTAATTCTCATGTTTTCCCTTCTTGTCGAGCATGCTATAGCTAATACTGAACCTATACAGGTTGAGGAGGTTATAGCAGATGCTAAAGCTCTTTGCAATGATTATGACGGGTCTCCTCTGGTGCACGCCGGTTTGGGCGCAGCATCAGCAGCAACCGGCTGTGCCCGGCACTTATGCCGGTGCCGGGCTGCCCTGGTCTACCGCGGCTCCCCCCCAGGTAATCCACGGACCCGGAATCAAAATTGAAGCGGACGGACGCCAAGTGGATATGCTCGGCATTTCCGGCGGGCGCTGGGGCGCCACCGGCACGGCCGACGAGATGTACCGGATGCGTGCCGCCGGAACGGAAGATTCGACCGGCAGCAGGGTTTCGATCGGCTGGTTGGGCTTGCTCGGCCTTGCAGGAGTGCTCGGGGCTCGGCTTCGACGCCGGGGGCGCTAAAATTTCGCGACGTACAGACATACAATGAAAAAGCAATAAACGAGCCTGCACTTCGGGTACCCGTTTATTGCTTTTTCATTTTCAATTCTCCCCCCTTGATTTATAATCAAGGTAAAGATCGTAAGGGGTTGTCGAATGTATGGTATCAAGACGCAGCTTTATCAAAAAAATGCTTGGACTCCTGGCCTTGGTTTCCGGAGGGGGAGCTGCTGTATGGGCAGCCACCCGCAAAACGTCCGTAGAGGCGGCGGAGCCCGGCCCGTTACCTGTCAAGAGAGCCGGGGCCGTTGACGGAACGCCGAAAACTCCGCTGCTGTCCTTCTTTTTACTCAGCGATCTGCATATCTCGGTAAGCGAAGGCTCCATGACGGAGAGGCTTCATTATGCGCTCAAGGATATTTCGAGCTTCGAATCCGGCGTGGACGCCCTTTTGCTCGGCGGGGATCTGACGGACTTTGCACGCGATTCCGATTACCGCCTGCTGAAGAGCATTATGAGCCAATATACGCTTCCGCCGGTGTATGCGAATATGGGAAATCACGATTATTACGATATTTGGCTGACCCGTACCGGGGAGTTTTCAACGGAGACGGCTCCTAACGGCAAAACCGACGCGATGAGCCGCAAGCGGTTTATGGACTTCATCGGTTATCCCGATAAGCCGTATACTGACGTTTGGTTGAATGGCGTGCATTTGATTATGCTCTCTCAAGAGGCCTATTTCGAGGAAAAGCCGGAGGTCGGCGAAGGCGCATGGTACTCAGATGCCCAAATGGCTTGGTTTAAGCAAAAAATGCAGGAGCACGACAATAACCGGAAGCCTGCGATCGTCTTCATTCACCAGCCCCTGCCGGATCCCGGGACGGACGGAGGAACGCACCGGCTGGTCCGGGCGAAGGAATTCCGCGCGATCCTTGAGCCTTATAAGAACGTATTTGTGCTATCGGGGCATTCCCACCGCACCTTTTACGGGGAGGAGCATTACAACTGGCAAAATTCCTTCCATTGGTTCAATAACGCCTCCGTCGGCCGTACTCGAGCTGCATCGGGAACGACGGCGCAGGGCATGTACGTGCAGGTGTACCCTCACAAGGTGGTTATTCGCGGACGCGAATTTGTCGACCGCAGCTGGATCCAGGAAGCCCGCTGGGATATTCCGCTGCTATAGGCAGCTAATGCGCTTTGCTTCCGTAGCCACCCGGCGCGTCCAAGTGAACAAATCGCAGCTTTCTTGCCGACTTGCCGTTTCTTACATCAGAGGAGGAGGACACGGAGAAAACCTTCAGTCCCCTCCCCTGCTCTTGAAGCACCTTCTCTACCCTGCTGCGGGTCCAGGCGTCCTGCTCCCAGTCTGCCCTCCAGTCTTCCCACAATATCCCCTCAATGTAAGGCGCGGCGAGCTCCAGGCTGTTGAAGCCCCTGTTTTGAATCATCGGAATCGGCCCGAATCGCCCGGTGATCTGCTGCAATAACGTTCGGTAAGCTTCGCGCATCTCTTGCCTTACCCCCGGATGCTTCACATACTCGTCGATGTCACCGACCGTGTCCAAGAAAATCCCATCCAGCCCATGATCAATGACAGAGCGCTGTATTTCCTCAAGCAAAACATCACGGTATATCGGATCACGTAAATCCATCAAATAAGAATCCCACTCGGTAAAATGGACCTTTTGACCGTTCGGCTGATAATAATGCGCGGGAGCCAGCCGCTGCATTCGTCCGGTATTCCATACCGGCGACTCCATTACGCTGATATAACCGATCAGCATCGTACCGGCGGCTTGAAGCTCTTGTATTTGTTCCTTGGTGTATGCCGTCGGCTCAAGGATAGCCATATCCAGCTTCTTCATTCTATTCATTGCTTCGAAGGTTGAAGGGCCGTAGTAGATCGTATAGCTGTCTACCGATGACAAGGGACCCTTGGCTGCACCAAGCTGGGGCCGCACACCTAAGAACGAAAACCCGAGCCAGATGGTCATCGTCATTGCCAAAGCGAGCTTTCTTCGATTCATAATCGGCCCTTCCTAATTTTTTCATTGTTTATGTAGGAATTTTAAAGATATTGTCGAATAAGAAAAGCATGCAGTCGAACTACTTAACCTTAGGTGATACGTGTTGTGAATTTATGGAATCAATTATTTATTAATATGTGCCTTCTAATCACCCCATTGCTGCTTTATCAAGTGTTTTGGGTGGATCGTGCACCGAACCATACGCAAAGAACCAATCAGACGGCGTTGGCTGCCACCTGCGGGATCATGATGCTCCTTTGCATGTCGTTCCCCTTCGAGCTGTCGGCGGGGTTCAAGTACGACTTGAGATTTATTCCTATCGCCACCTGCTTCCTATATGCGGGAATGCGCCATGCGCTTGCACTCTCGGTCCTGCTGCTGCTGTACCGTGTAATGATCGGGGGAGCAGGGATGTATATGATGCCGATCGCTATAGTGCTGGACCTCGTCATGCTCTCGTACTATAAACGGCATATCTCCACTCAGGCAACAAGGCTGCAGCAGACCTTGGCCGGAGCAGTCCTCGGAATCCTAATCGCCCTCATATCCGCGGTCACCTCAGTCGGGTTGCGCATGTGGCAAGGGCCGGAGCTGGTTGCCGATGACCTGAAATTCTTCAGTCTCTTCATAGTCCTGCACGGATTCACCATGGGCCTGGTGACGTATGTCATGGAGCAGATAAAGCACAATTGGATGCAGCGCAGCCTCACGCAGCAAAGCGAAAAGATGAATGTGCTTAGCGAACTGGCCGCTTCCTTCGCTCACGAGATTCGCAACCCGATGACGGTAGCGCGCGGCTTTGTCCAAATGATGAACCAGCAGGAGCTTCAGGAGGAGAAGCGGCAGATTTATACGCAAATGGTGCTCGAAGAACTGGAAAAGACCCAATCCATTGTTAACGATTATTTATCGTTCGCCAAGCCTCAATTGGAAGCCATCACCTTGGTGGATGCCGGGAAGGTGATCCTTCATGCCGCGGAGTCGCTTCATGCTTTTGCGGAGCTCCGCAATGTTGAAGTCGAACTGCACCTGAGCGATAAGCTGATGATCAGCGCGAATCCCGAAAAATTTTTCCAGTGTATCGTGAACCTGTGCAAGAACGGCATTGAAGCCATGCCCTCAGGAGGCAAGCTGCAAATTAACGGAGCACTGCAAAGCCAAACCGTATGCATTGATATTATCGATCAAGGCGTCGGCATGACGACAGAGGAGATCAGCCGCCTTGGGAATCCTTTCTATTCCACGCGCGGCAAAGGAACCGGCCTCGGGATGATGGTTACCTACCGAGTCATTCAAAATATACAAGGCAGAATCGATGTCACCAGCGAGGTCGGACGCGGCACGTGCTTTTCCCTGCTGATTCCCTCTCTAAGCCATACCTCATATCACTGAACGGCTAACAAATCCATTACCTCTTTAAACAGGGTAGTGGATTTGTTGCTTACTCCCTCCGGCCGATTCTGAATCAGCACGGCAACGGCATATCTCGGCTTCTCGGCTGGGCCGTACCCGATGAACCAGTGATTTTCCCCGGGCTTGCCGTTCGGAAGCACAATCTGGGCCGTACCGGATTTGCCCGCAACCTCCCATGACGCACTTTTCAGTGCACTGCCCGTACCGTATTCCACTACCTCCTCCATCCACTTCAGCAGTTGTTTGGCCGTCGAGGCTTTAATCCGTTTCATCCCCGTATCCAGTGCTTGCTTCGCAAACGCTTCATAGAGCCTGTCATTTTGAAAACGGATTTCACTCACGATTCTTGGAGATTGTACGCGCCCCTCATGCTGCAATGTAACAACCAGATTGGCTGCCTGAAGCGGAGTCATTCTTACATCCCTTTGTCCGATAGAGGTTTGCACGATCACGCCATGGTCCTGTTGATCGGTTGCTGCCGCGAACACTTGACCCTGATCCTCTGCGTCCCACTGCCGGAAGGAGCCGATGCCCGCTGCGTCTCCCCTCCATCCCACAGGCTCCGTCACGCCAAGCCGCTTGGCATATTCCTCCAGCTTCGCTCCGCCCAATCGTTCGGCTACTTTGGCGAAGACGATGTTACAGGAATGGGCATACGCCTCCTCCAGTGTTAACGTGCCGTGGCCTTCCTTCTTCCAGCACGTGAATCCATAACGGCCGAGCTCACCGTCGCAATGAAACGTTTCGTGTGCTCCCACTACCTTCTCTTCTATCGCCGCCGCTGCGGTAACCGTCTTGAAGATGGATCCGGGCACGGCAGATTTGGTCGCCCGGTTGCTCCATCCGCCTTGCGAGAGATCAATCCGCTCAGGATTATAGACCGGCTTGCTGGCCATGGCCACCACGTCCGCCGTCGCCATGTCCAGAACGACAACAGCTCCTTCCTCGATCTTAAGCCGTTCCATTGCCTGCTCCACTTTTTGTTGGATCGGCAAATTCAGCGTGGTGACGACCTTCAGGGGGTAGTACCGGTTCTCCGGCTGATGGATACGCACATTTAATCCGGCCACCGGCCTCTTGGCGCTATCCGTAAATAGCGAAACGGAGGTCACCCCGATGCCGCGCAGCCAGGGCTCGAAGGTTTTCTCCAGACCGGCATTGCCGATCTTGCTGCTCAGCTGCAGCTCGCCGCTGTGCACCTGATTCGTGAACAGCCGGTTCATTCTCTCCGGATTTTGACTGATGAAGCCGATCACTTGAGACGCTGCCTGCGGAGTGTGGTAACGGACACGGTACGGCATGACGCGAATGTGCGGAAGCCCCAGCGCAGTAAGCTGATCCGCCTGCTTTGGACTAAGCGCCGCAGGCTTTCCCGCTTCGGACCATATTTGCGGCGAGGCGACCAGCTCTAAGTAATGGGTCCAGCGTTCTGCCGACACGCCAAGAATGGCGCCTGCCTTCTTGATCTTTGCCACAGTGGCCGGATCGGATCGTTCCTCCCGGTGTATGGGAAAGATCGTCAGCACCGAAAGCGTTTCGCCTGTTAACGAGCGGCCGTCCCGGTCATAGAAATCTCCTCTTCCGGTATCCAGTACAATGCCCTCTTCCCGTTGAATGACGGAATTTTCTACCAAATCGATATTGCGGTCGCTAAAGCTTCGGGAGGCGGCGATCTGAATCCAGAAGAGCCGGGCATTCCATGCGAGCAGGATGGATATGACGATGAGCAGCACGATAAACAACCGGTTTTTGGGTATCGTTTCATTGTCCACGCTTGTCTCGCCTCCTCCTGCTATCAGTTCCTTCATATTTCCAGTATGAGCAGAATTGTCTTCCTGCAAACCATGGCACAACAAAGAGAGGCTGCCTCCCCAAGCTGACCCTTTCAGCTTAGAGAAACAACCTCTTGTAACCATCATCGTTTCATTAGACTTGGAATTTGGATAACGAATCCTGAAGTGAGTTCGACAGCTCCTCCAGCTTGTCCGACAGCTTCACCAGACCATTGCTGATGCTCATCTGCTCGGAGCTTAAGGAGGCTACCTCCTCCGATGTCGCAGACGATTGCTGCGCTACGGCACTGACATTGGCCATTGCATCGGAAAGCACGTTCTGCGATGCATCCAGCTGGCTGATCGATTCCGTCACTTCGGACAGCTGCTGAATGAAACCGCCCATATGCGTCTGTACCTCTTTGAAGATCGTATCCGCTTCTTTTACCGAGAGGATTTGCTCTTGGAAAATCGGATATGCCTGCGACAGCACGTTGACCGTTTCATCAATTTCCCGCTGGATCGTTTCAATGATCTGCCCTACGATGGCAATCGATTGACGCGATTGATCCGCCAGCTTGCGGATCTCATCGGCAACTACCATGAAGCCTTTGCCTGCAGCTCCAGCTCTAGCCGCTTCAATCGTGGCATTCAGCGAGAGAATGTTCGTCTGCTTCGTAATATTGCCGAGCACATCGAGAATTTTCACGATGGAACGTGTGCTTTCCTTCAGGTTATCTACTTTCTCAACCATCGATCGGGTCATTGCTTCCGTTGCATTCGTCTTGTTGATCAGCTCGGACATATACTCGATCCCTTGCTCGGAAGACTTCTGCACCGTAGAAGCGGAGGTACCCATCTCCACGTTGGACTGTACCACGTTTTTCATTTGAATCCCGATATGATGCGTCAGCTCATTGCCCCGCTCGGATTCCACGGCCAAGCTCGAAGCCCCGCTTGCGATCTCCTCGGTTGCCACGGCGATCTCTCTTGCGGAGGTCGCGGTCTTCTTGGAGGCATCGGAAAGCTCCCCGGCCGTTTCAAGCACTTCTCTGGCGGAACGGTTCGTTTGCTGGACCAGCTGCGTAATTTTCTCCATCATCTGGTTGAAGCTGTGACCCAGCTGTCCAATCTCGTCACGGGATTGCACGATCATGCGAACCCGCAGATTGCCCTGCTCGCCCTCTTTCATCAGGTCGCGAAGCGTGACGACCGGACGGCCGATCATGCGAGCAACAAAAAATCCGATCAACACAGCGATCACTGCGGCAATCCCCGCCATAACCCAAGTCATATTCGAGATGGCCTTTGCGTCTTTTACCAGCTCATTGACATGCATTGCGCCAAGCAGGTACCAGCCTGTTTTGGACGATTTGTAATAAACAATCTGCGTATCCTTGGTATTATCCAGTAACGTGGACGAATCCTCGGACAGCTGTTCCTTCTGAATTTGCAAACCGGAATTTTTCGCAATTTCATCCTGTTTATTACTCCACACATTGAGAAGCTGTGGCGTTACCACAGCGATCGTTCCATCCTCGCCCATATCGATATCGCCCAATTCCTTGGTAAGCGTATCAAGATTAATCTCCATCAGAAGGATAGCCTGTGTGTTGTTCGTATTCGTGTTCTTGAGAACGCGACCGATAGCGAAGGTCGGTGCGCCGCTTCCTGCCGCCGACTCTACAAAGCCCTTCGTCCGGGATTCGAGCCAGACCGCACGGCCGTTGTTTTCCATGATCAGCTTAAACCAATCCGCACCCGACACAAGATCCTGGCTGACATTGCCGCCTGCCGAGCTTACTGCCTCGCCGTTGGCACGGAACAGGTGCAACGCCTTGAGGGTTTTATTGGCATAGGAGTATACGTTCAGCTTATCGCCGATCTTCTGCCGCAGCTGCAAATAATCGTAGCTCCCCTTGTTCACATTGTCCATTTCCGCGAGCTGCTTCTTCAATTCATCGTCCAGCAAAATTTGCATGGAAAGATCTTCATATTGACCGAACATCAGATCGAGCTTCTGACCTGCCTGCTTAATCGTTTGGAGCGAGGCCTCCGAAACTTTCTTCTGAATGACCCCTTCCGAAATATTGTAGGACGTTAAGCCCACGGTCAGCACGAAAAACAAGATGCTGATAAAGAAAATAATGAAAAGCTTCATGCCCACCGACTGCGCAGGGTTTTTCAATAAGCTGTCCGCTCCTAGCGCCTGTCCCGACGCCTTTGTCCCCGCAGCTGCTCCGCCTCTTTTTTGTCCGACTGCTGCGCTTACCGATGCTGCTGCTTTCTTAGTTCTCTGAAGCCACTCGCCCGTCACGGAACGCCAGTTCTTCACAGGAACCACCACCCTGATCTGTTAATTGATGTGTTTGCTCGATATGGAGGATTCAGCCTTTGCCACTGTACTATTCGACACATTCAGCTAAATCCCTTCAATAAATCGTTTTCATTTCAAAAATTTTACTGCTGACACCACCTATACAGGAAAATAGTCCTTGATATGTATACTTATTGATTTCGACATAATTCTTCTTTTCCCTTTATTTGCTCGGCATCATTTTTTTAAAGCCTCACGGTAAATGCTTCCATAACTGTCATATAAGCGTCCTCGGCTTGAATGATTGCCGTTTTCCCGTCATACATATGGAACAGATTACGCTTTGCCTAAAAGGAGCGGAGCCGCCGTGAATGATATGCTGTGGGACCCTAACGAATGGAACGGATTCGAGCACCGGCTGATCGAGCGCCAGTCGCCCGACGGAGCCTGGCGCTTCTGCTTTGAATCAGGAACCTTAACGGAGGCCTTCCTGATTATTACCGTGCGCTGCCTGGGAATGAATAACCAAGACGGGAATATCGCCCGATGGTGCAGGAGGCTGCTCAGCTGTCAGCAAAGCAGCGGAGCGTGGAAGCTGTATGCCGACGAAGAGGAGGGAAACCTTGCCGCATCGGTGGAATGCTATTATGCGCTGCTCTTTTCGGGGCTCTATAAGCCGACAGACGAACCCCTAACCCGTGCTCATGCCTATATATTATCCCGAGGCGGCTTGGCCTCCGTGAACAGTCTGCTGACCAAGGTGCTGCTTGCGGTAACCGGTTCGTATCCTTGGCCCCGTCTTCAGATACCGGTCGAGCTGCTGCTGATTCCCGATGAAGCGCCTGTCAGCTTTTACGACTTTGTCGGCTTCTCGCGTGTTCATATGGCTCCCGTCCTCGTCCTTGCCGATCGTCGCTTCGTGCTTTCCACTCCATGGACACCGGATATAAGCTCGCTTCATCCGAATCGGGAAGGGACGGTTTCCCCGCCCGAAGCACCCCAAATGCGCTCAGGCTCCTTCCTGCAGCAGGTTCAGGAGCAGCTGGCGAAGCTTGCTTCGTTCCCGGAGCAGCTGCATCGCAAGGCATTACACGAGGCCGAACGATTCATGCTCTCCCGGATCGAAAGCGACGGGACGCTGTACAGCTATGCCAGCGCTACCTTCCTTATGATCTATGCGCTTCGGGCATTGGATTACGCCCCTGATCATCCCGTGATTCTTCGAGCGGTTGAAGGACTCCTGTCGTTAGCCTGTCCTTGCGAGGACGATCCCCATATCCAGAACTCAACCTCCACGGTTTGGGACACCGCTCTCCTTAGCGGCGCACTGCAGGAAGCGGGAGTGTCTCCCGAGCACCCTTCTCTCGCCCGCGCTTCGGACTATCTATTGTCGCGGCAGCAGCATAAGCTGGGGGACTGGTATCTCCGTAATGCCAACGCCTACTCCGGCGGATGGGGCTTTTCCGATATCAACACGATCAATCCCGATATCGACGATACGAGCGCCGCACTGCGCGCTCTATCCCGGCTGAGGCATAAGGAGCCCTTCCGGGAAGCTTGGAACCGCGGACTTCATTGGCTCATCTCGATGCAAAATGACGACGGAGGCTGGCCGGCCTTCGAGAAGAACACCGACCTCAGCCTGCTTACCTGGCTGCCGCTTCCCAACGCCGCAGACGCTACGATCGACCCTTCATCGGCCGATTTGACCGGAAGGACGCTGGAGTTTCTCGGCTCCTATGCAGATCTTACCATCAAGCTGCCATTCATTAGCAAAGCCGTAGACTGGCTCCTCAGTCACCAAGAGGGAAACGGCTCGTGGTATGGCCGATGGGGCGTCTGTTATTTGTACGGTACTTGGGCAGCCGTAACCGGCATGTGCGCCGTCGGGGTGCCGTCAGAGCAGAGAGCCGTCGGCAAAGCGGTATCCTGGCTCTTGGAGCAGCAGCTTCCCGACGGCAGCTGGGGCGAATCGTGCCGAAGCGATGTCGTGCGCAAGTACGTTCCTCTCGGCTTCGGCACGCCGAGCCAAACGGCTTGGGCGCTGGATGCCCTCGTCGCCGCCCATGAGAGGCCTACGCCGGAGCTGGTGAAGGGACTGAAGGCGCTGCTGCGGTTTATTAAAGAGGGGAAGGAAGCAAGCCCTGAGGCTTGGGCCTATCCTACCGGTGCAGGCTTGCCGGGCTTGTTCTATACGCGTTACCATAGCTACAATTACATTTGGCCGCTGCTAGCAGTTGCGCATTACCGCAGAAAGTTCGGGTAGTGTCGGAATGCCTAAGCCTGATGCACACGAAAAAGCCGCTGAACACGGTGACTAAGTCCCCGGTGTCAGCGGCTTGCTTCAGCTTATTTTTTGCCCATCTTCTTACGCATGATGTCGTGCGGATTTACCGGCTGCTCCACCTTCATGCGAATCAGCTGCAGCGGGTGGCGTGCCGCATCAAGCGAAGCTCCCGCTTCGTCCGTAATAGCCGGGACCGACTGCTTGAAGAAGGTGCCCTTCGGTCCGAAAAACTCGACCTCCTGCCCGGGCTTGAAGTGGTTACGCTGCTGGATCAGCGCCATTCCCGTCTCCGCGTCGTAATCCATAACAACGCCGACGAAATCATAAGGCGCTGCCTTCTCCTCCGGTTCGAAGATGTGGTCCTCATGGCCCGGATCCTCGAAGAAAAAGCCCGTATTCAGCGGACGGTTGGCCGCCTTCTGAATTTCGTACAGCCATTCCTGCTTCAATTCATAGCCGACCGGATCCTCGAAGTAAGCGTCGATGGCTTGACGGTACGCATTCACGACGGTCGCCACATAGTGGACGCTCTTCATCCGGCCCTCGATCTTGAAGCTGTCGACACCGGAGCGGACCATCGCCGGAATATGCTCAATCATGCACAAATCCTTGGAGCTCATGGAGAAGGGGTTATCGCCCTCTTGGAAGAGCGGCAGCTCCTTGATCCGGGCAGCCTCCGCCTCCACAGCATCCTCCTCGGTCGTAAACAAATCATATTTCCAGCGGCACGACTGACAGCAGCCCCCGCGATTCGAATCCCGATCCGTAAAATGGTTTGACAACACGCAGCGGCCGGACCAGGAGCTGCACATGGCGCCATGGACGAATACTTCGATCTCGATATCGACGTTCTTCTTGATGTCGACGATTTCCTCCATGTTCGCTTCCCGCGCCAAAACGACCCGGTCTACGCCCTCTTCCTTCCAGAACTGCACCGCTTGCCAGTTCATCGTCGATTGCTGCGTGCTTAAATGGATTTCCAGACTTGGCGCTACCCTCCGGCACGTCTCAATGATGACAGGATCCGCTACAATGATGGCGGCGACGCCCGCTTGCTCGATCCCGCGAAGATAATCCTCCAATCCCGCCAGATCCTCATTATGAGCATAAATGTTCGTTGCTACGAACACCTTGGCTCCATACTTCTTTGCGAATTCTACGCCTTCCCGCATTTCTTCGAAGGTGAAGTTATCCGCATTCGAACGTAATCCATACTGCTGACCGCCGATATACACTGCATCCGCACCATAGTGTACGGCAAACTTCAGCTTTTCCAAGCTCCCGGCTGGTGCCAGCAGCTCCGGCTTTTCCAAACGAACTCGCTTGCCAAGGAGCTCTTCTTTGACCAAAGTCATAATCAATCACCTCTCTCCCTATTGAATTAATAAACCTGCTCTTTATAGAAAAATCCAAACGACAGCTCCCGCCGCGGATCCTGCAGCTCACGGATCGCGTCAACCCATTCCTCTTGAAACACATACCCCTCCGGGTCCAGAACGTAAGCGTCAATAGCCTTGCGGTAACTGCGAAGCACCGTTTCATTATATTCGACCGACTTCAGCAGCGATTCCACTTTAAAGCTGTCGATGCCGCCCTCCATCAGCTCATTCAAGCCTTCCAGCATACAAATATCATCCGAGCTCATCACATGCGTACCGCTGGCATCCTCGAAGATCGGAAAGCGCTCGTCTTTACGCTCCTGCTCGATCAGGAATAGCCCTTCATCCAGTCCCGTGCCGAGCTCCCTCAGCTCTGAGCGGCCCAGATGCTCACCGTAGTTGGTCAGCAGGCTGCGCTTGGAATGATAAATATTCGTAATTCCGTGTACCTGGGACTCCACTTCCATTTCATCGCCGAACTGCCTCTTGATCTCCAGCGTTTCCTCCAAGTTGAGCTCGCGGGCAAGCACCATCCGAGTCGCGCCTTTGCGTCCCCAGTAGCGTGCCGTCTCATAGTTCGTCGACGTCATTTCTGCATTCCAGTGCAGCGGTACGCCGCTTACTCCAGCCGAACGGAGAGCAATCAGCACCGCAGGGTCGCCGAATACAAACGCATCGACACCCAGCTCATGCATGCTTCTTACGTAATCGGTCAGCTCGGCCAGCAGCCCGTTCTCCATGATGCGGTTGACGGCCACATACACCTTTCCGCCGCGCTCCCGAACCCATGGCAGGATGCCAGCCAGCTCCTGAGCGCTTACCTCCCCGGGCAATCGCAAGCCGAAGGCATGCACGCCTACAAGCACAGCATCCGCCCCAGCTTCCATATATCTCCGAATCTCCTCTACGGAGCCGGCGTCAATCAATAATTCCGGTTTCTTCAATCCGATCACCCGCTTCACTTTTTACTCTCAGCTATATTCTTCAAGTGCTCCTCGTAGGTTTCTGCGAACAGATGCCCCTTGCTGCCGTCCTTTTTCGTTACATAAAACAGAAACTTCGTCTCCTCGGGATAAAGCGCCGCCCGAATCGAGGCAAGGCTCGGGCTCGCAATCGGTCCCGGAGGCAGCCCTGTGTGCAAATACGTATTATAAGGACTTTCCACTTGCAGATCCTTCTCGAACAGCCTGTCCTTTTGTTTATCGAACAAATATTGAATGGTGGCGTCGATCTGCAGAGGCATGCGCTTGTTCAACCGATTGTGGATAACGCCTGCCACCAGCGGCCGCTCCTCATCCAGCACCACCTCGCGTTCGATCAACGAGGCGATCGTCATCACTTCATGCAAATTCAGCTTCCGCTGCGCCATCACTTGCTGCCAGTCCGCAGGCAGCTGCTGCAGCCGCTTGTCCAGCTCTTGGGCCATCCGGTCGAGCATGTCCTGCGGTGAAGCGCCCTTCTTCCATTCATACGTTTCAGGAAAAAGATACCCCTCCAACCGTTCCCGAATCGCCGGGTTGGCCGGAATTTGCCGAATGGCTTGTCCCTCACCGCCTTGATAGTCGCGTGCAGCCGTGACAAAGCTATCCGCATCCATGCCCAGCTCAGCCACCTTCTCTGCGATCTGACGGATCGTAAACCCTTCAGGAACCGTAAGGCGTACAGTTTCTTCCTTGACGGTCTCGCCGCGATTTAACTGGCTCACGATGGACTCCAGCTTCATGCCGGGATACATCATATATTCCCCTGCCTGAAAGCGGGTCCCTTCCCCCTTATATTTTACAAAAAGGATAAAGGCCTTGGCATTTCGAATAACATCTTTTTCTTCCAGCTGTGCAGCCAGCTCCTGTAATCCCGTTCCCTTAGGGTAGGAAATCCGTACCCCGGTTTCCGAGGCAGCCGTCGGATGCATAAGGGCACCCAAATACCAGACGAAGCCGCATAGGATACAAGCCAAGACCAGGACTGCGGAAAGAGCTGCTTTCCACCAATTTCTCGTTATATCAACCGCCCCTTTCGCGGCAGGCATTCCCAAACAAACGAAAAAGAGCGGATATCTCCGCTCAGGCTGTTCATTACATAAACAAGGTTAGCCTTACAACTTCTCGTCGTCCGGAAACGTCATTTCGTCATAGAGCTCGGAGACATTCTCCCATTCCTCGTCGTCCACAATCGATTCCAGCTCCGGTTCCCCCGCCGCATTACGGCCGACCCGAAAAATCTCGGGGCCCTCATCCTTCTGCGGGTTCTCCTTCTCCAGCACGGCATAGCCTTGATCGCCCACCAGAAACTCCGAAACGATGCGAAACACAACGGATTCTTCGCGCTCATCATACAAAATAATATCATCTCCGAACGCATCGCGCAACTGACGCGTCTCCTTCACGCTTGCCGCATCCATGAAACTTCCTCCCCACAGCCGGGTGCTACTTGGACTCTTCCTCTTCGCCGTTAAATTCTTCCATCAGCGTATTGAAGGTTTCTTCCACGATATTCCATTCTTCTTCGTTATCAATCGTGTAAAGCTGCAAATCGTCGCCGTCTTCTTCATAACGGAATGCATAGACTTCATCGGATTCCTCTTCGGCATCGACAGGTACAACCATCATGTACTTGGCGTCAGAACCGTCAACCTCGAATTTCATTATCACTTCGAACTCTTCTTCATTGCCCTCTTCGTCCGGGATAAAAATAATTTCCGGCTCTTCGTCTTCCAACAGCTCTTGACTCAATACTTGATCCTTGTCGGACATGGTCCCTCACCTCTTCGATATAGAATCCATATAGCCTTGCAAAATCAGCCCCGCCGCCATCTTATCGATGACCTGCTTGCGCTTCTTGCGGCTGACATCCGCTTCAAGCAGTGTCCGCGTGGCCGCAACCGTCGTTAGACGCTCATCCCACAGATGCACCGGCAATTGTAGTATATCTTGCAGCTTTTGGGCGAATGCCATGCAAATTTCACCACGGGGGCCAATCGTGTTGTTCATGTTCTTAGGGAGTCCGACTACCAGTTCGGTAACGCCGTACTGTCGCACCAGCTCCTGAATGCGGGCAAGATCCTTCTCCTCCGTAGTCCGGCGGATGACTTCAAGCCCTTGGGCGGTAAATCCCAGCTCGTCGCTTACCGCGATCCCAATCGTCTTATCCCCATAATCCATCCCGAGTAAACGCATAAGCTCTCCTGCCACGAATGAAATGAAGCGGCGAACGCTTCCGCAGGTCATCCCTTGTCACGCTCGCCGCCGTTAACGCTTAAGCCTTGTAATGCTGAAGGTAGGATCGAACCAATTCCTCGATCAATTCGTCCCGCTCACGCTTGCGAATGATGCTCCGTGCATTGTTATGCCTTGGAATATAAGCCGGGTCTCCGGAAAGAAGGTATCCGACAATCTGATTGATCGGATTATAGCCTTTCTCCTGAAGTGCGTCGTACACCGCCAAAATAACTTCTTTGGGTGAGGTTTCGATCTCTTCCGCTTTTACGTTGAATTTCATCGTTTTATCCATCGAGCTCATGTGTCGCACCCCCTCAAATACATCATACATTCTTATTCGCCGTTTGTCGAAAAATTCCTGTTGACAGGGAAAATTATTTTTGTTAAGCGCGGATCAGCTGCTCCACAGCTTGTAGTGCTTCCTGCAGCTTGGAGGCATCCTTACCGCCGGCTTGCGCCATATCCGGACGTCCGCCGCCGCTGCCGCCGACGCGTGCCGCCGTTTCCTTGATAAGCTTGCCCGCATGATAGCCCTTGGCTACCAAATCCTGCGTTACCGCAGCGACCAAGTTCACCTTGTCTTCGGAAACAGCGCCCAACACGATAATGCCGGAGCCGAGCTTATTTTTCATCTGGTCAACGATGTTTCGCAGACTTTCCATGTCAGCTGCGCTGACTTGAGCGGCCAGCAAGGAGATGCCGTCCACGCTCTTCACTTGATCGGTGAGAGAGCCTGCCTCAATCTGGCTCAGCTTGCCGCGCAGCGATTCGTTCTCGCGGGACATATCCTTCAGCTGGACATGCAGCGCCTCGATCCGTTTCGGAACGTCGGTAATGTTCGACTTCAGCAGGGCGGCGGCATCACGGAGCAGCTGGAGCTGGCCGTCCAGATACTGATAAGCGTTACGGCCCGTTACCGCTTCAATTCGGCGAATACCGGAGCCGATGCCGGATTCGCTGACGATTTTGAACAATCCGATCTGGCTTGTGTTTTGCACATGGCAGCCGCCGCAAAGCTCCAAGCTGTATTCGCCTACTCGAACCACCCGTACGACGTCGCCGTATTTCTCCCCGAACAACGCCATGGCGCCCATCGCCTTCGCTTCCGCAATCGGCTTCAGCGAAATGTCGACAGCGATGCTGTTCCACAGCTGACGGTTTACGCGTTCCTCGATGTCCTGCAGCTCTTCCGCTGTAATACTGCCGAAGTGGGAGAAGTCGAAGCGGAGACGCTCCGGAGCTACCAAAGAGCCTGCCTGGTTGACGTGATCGCCTAACACTTCTTTTAACGCTTTGTGAAGCAAATGGGTTGCAGTGTGGTTCTTAATAATATCCTCACGAACATCGGATGCTACCGTTGCCTGTACCTTGTCGCCCTTGCGAAGCACACCCCCGGCAACGACGCATGTATGCACATGCTGGCCGTGCGGCGCCTTATGCACGTCCTCCACGTTAAGAATCGTTGCACCGGACGTGATCGTACCGTGGTCGCTGACCTGACCGCCGCTCTCTGCGTAGAACGGGGTCCGATCCAGAATCACTTGGCAGGTTTCGCCCGTACCGACAAGGTCTACCATTTGGTTTTCATGGATTATGGCGAGGACGATGGCATCCGTTACCAATTCATTATATCCAACAAACTCGCTTTTAACCGTAAAGTCAGCCAGCGGTCCGCCCTGCACCTTCATGCTGTCGGTTTCCTGACGAGCGGCACGCGCACGATCGCGTTGCTCCTGCATGGCCTGGTCGAAGCCCTCGCGATCCACCGTCATTTCCTTCTCGGCAGCGAAGTCCTCTGTCAAGTCGAACGGGAAGCCATACGTATCATACAGCTTGAAGGCATCCTGCCCGCTGATTTGGGAGCTGCCCTGCTTACGGGCTTTCTCCGCCATTTCGGCGAGAATGTTCAAGCCGTCGGACAACGTCTCATGGAAACGTTCTTCCTCGGTGCGGATGACGCGTTCGATGAATTCGCGCTTCTGAACCACCTCAGGGTAGTAAACGCCCATAATCTCCCCGACAATCGGTGTCAGCTGATACAGGAACGGTTTATCCATGCCCAGTACCTTCCCGTAACGAACCGCACGGCGGAGCAAACGACGGATGACATAGCCGCGGCCTTCGTTCGAAGGCAGCACCCCGTCGCCTACGGCGAACGTTACGGTCCGGATATGGTCGGCGATGACCTTAAGCGCTACGTCATGCTCATCGTTTTCGTGATATTTCACGCCTGTAATTTCACAGGTTTTCTGAATAATCGGCTGGAACAGGTCCGTATCGAAGTTCGAGTCAACGTCCTGCAAGATCGAAGCGAAGCGCTCGAGGCCCGCGCCGGTATCGATGTTTTTCTGAGGAAGCGGAGTGTAGCTGCCATCCTTATTGTGATTGAACTGGGAGAATACCAGGTTCCATACCTCAAGGAAGCGCTCATTCTCGCCGCCGGGCCAGCACTCCGGATCGTTCAGATCGCCGTACTTTTCGCCGCGGTCGTAGAAAATTTCGGTACAAGGTCCGCAAGGGCCTTCGCCGATATCCCAGAAGTTTTCCTGCAGCTTGTAGATGCGCTCTTCGGGCACGCCAAGACGCTTCCAGTACTCCGCCGCTTCCGTATCCTCCGGATACACCGTTACAGACAGGCGGTTCGGATCGAAGCCTATCCACTCGGGGGAGGTGAGGAACTCCCAAGCCCACTCGATAACTTCTTCCTTGAAATAATCGCCGATGGAGAAGTTGCCCAGCATTTCGAAGAACGTATGGTGACGGCGCGTTTTGCCTACGTTTTCAATATCGTTGGTGCGGATACACTTCTGGGAGTTGGCGATTCTGGGGTTTTCCGGAACGATGCGTCCGTCGAAGTAAGGCTTCAGCGGCGCCATCCCTGCATTGATCCAGAGCAAGGAAGGATCGTTATGAGGTACGAGCGGCGCGCTCGGCTCGATATTGTGACCCTTGCTTTCAAAAAACTTCAACCACTTGGAGCGAATTTCACTTGCTTTCATGAGAATAAAACCTCCTGCTATTTTTAATTCTGTCCGGATGTACCCGACAGATCTGCATAACGCTATTTTTTCTTCTTAATGGAATACAAACTTACTGTCAACCAAGAGGTAAGGTGAAAATATGACGTTACACCGCCGGGTTTGACACCAGCATACCTGATACGCATACTGTAACGTTAAAAAATCATGTTATTACCCGCCAGATCGGGTCATCTCTACGCCGTAAAGTGAAAAAATAACGCAAACCCCGCAAGCCTGACGGCATAAAAAAATCGCCCCTATAATACAGGGACGATGTTAATCGCGGTACCACCCTGGTTACTGCACGTGTCTATCCTGCCCCACGCGCAATCTCCTTAGAACGGACGAATAACGGGTCCAACCGGCGGAGTTCATCCGCGCTCCGAAATGAGCGTTCGGTCATTCTTCTTCAGAAAGGCTTTCGCAGCGGTACGTCGTCCATAAGGACTCCGTCCAAGCCTTCTCTCTGGCTAAAGGGCTCTGACCTACTATAATTTCATCAACGCTTTACGCTAGATGCTCAAATTATAAACGTCCGGGAGGGACACTGTCAACACGGCGCGCCTTTTGACGGATTCGGTATAAAAAAATTACTCCTACACCCAGTTTTCAATTGACAATGATTCTCATTCGTAATACAATAAAAACATCAAATGAAAATCATTCTCATTCAAAGAAGAACCCTTCCCTCAAACCTCAGCAAAAACCTCTCCACGCCATGGGAGAGGTTTTTGCTTTGGATCAGTCCGTCCAGCGAAGGGACGTGATCAGCTTATGCTTAAACAGCTGCATGAGAAAGTCCGGATAATAATCGTTGCGGACAACCCATTGATAGCCATCGGAATGAGCGTAGAACAGCACATCCGTCATGACCTCATTGGCCTCAAACTCATCGCGAATCCGTTTGACGGCTTTTTCCGCCTCCGCATTCACTGCCGGGAAACGCAGCCAGACATCCACGTCGTCCCCGTTCTTTTGTTCTTCTATCCTTACTAACGTTTCATCGTATTCGTAGCTTATCATCGGCTGCTCTCGCCTCTTTCCTGCTCATTTCGGGCATTATTCTCTATTTTCTATTATTTTACATCAAATAGCGTAAATAAACATAGGCGTGAGCGATGATGATGGACAGAATCATTAACGGAAACGCCACCTTGAAATACGCCATGAAGGAAATCCGATGCCCTTCCCTCCCGGAAAGACCCGCGACAATCAGATTCGCGCTTGCACCGATCAAAGTACCGTTCCCCCCAAGACACGCACCGAGCGCAAGGCTCCACCAGAGCGGCTCCAGGTCCGTCATCCCCATAACGCCCATTTCTTGAATCATCGGGATCATCGTCGCCACAAACGGAATGTTATCCAGGAAGGCGGAAGCAATCGCACTTAACCACAAAATCAGGGAGGAAGTCGCAACCAAATCGCCCCCGGTCACTTCCATGGCATATTTCGCCAGCTTGGCAATGACCCCCGTCTCCACTAAGCCCGAAACAAGCACAAACAAGCCGACGAAGAAAAAGATGGTTGTCCACTCCACTTTATGCAGCGCCTTCTCCATGGTGTGTTCTCCTGTCCAAAGCAGCAGCAGGAACGCGCCGGTCAAAGCGACGGTTGCCGATTCCAGATGAACGATCTGGTGAATAAAAAAGCCGAAGATCGTAAGCCCCATAATGGTGATGCTTTTCTTCATAAGGGCATGATCCCGAATCTCCGCCTTCTCGTCCAGCGTCATTAGGCTTTGGCGCAGCTGTTCGGTTGTTTGAATCTGTTTGCGGTAAAACAGCACGAAGAACGGAATCGTAACTAACAAGATCAGGAAGGAGATCAAGCTCAGGTTCTCGATGAATGCCATGAACGTCAGCTCCGGCACGGCACTGCCGATCATGATGTTCGGCGGGTCCCCAATGAGCGTCGCGGTTCCTCCAATATTAGAGGCCATGATCTGAGAGATCAAGAACGGAACCGGATTTACCTTCAACTGCCGCGTAATGCTGAATGTGACGGGAACCATAAGCAGCACGGTGGTAACATTGTCCAAGAAGGCCGACCCTACGGCCGTTACGATGCTCAACACGATGAGGATCCGTACCGGATGACCCCCCACCTTTTTCGCGGCCCAAACGGCAATATAACGAAACAAGCCCGTTTCGGCCGTAACCCCTACGATAATCATCATCCCGATGAGAAGTCCCAGCGTGTTAAAATCAATGTGATGCATGGCCGCCTCTTGACTGACGATCCCAAGCACCACCATGACCGCTCCTCCGAGCATTGCGATGATGGTCCTATGAACCTTTTCCGAGATAATGAAGCCATACGCCAATAAAAATAAGGCCGTTGCGATCCAAGCCTGCTGTTCCATCTTACTCCCTCTTTCCTTAAATCCGCCAAAAAACACAGAAAGAGCCCTTGGTGACAGGCTCCTCCATGAAAAAAAGCTATGATTTTTGTATTTTGTCCAGAATTACTATAAAGGCTTATCCTTTTTTTTGTCAAGTCGGTTTGCGATGTATGTAATACATAAACACGTGCTGGAGGATGACTTTCATTACGGCGAAGAAGGGAACGGCCAAGATGAGTCCCACTACCCCGGCAAACTCCCCGCCTACCAATAGAGCAAAAATGATGAGCAAGGGGTGCATCTTGAGTGAGCGTCCGACCACTTGGGGAGAGATGACATTCCCTTCTAAGATTTGGCACGCTAAATTCACCAGCGCAACCAGCATGACCATTTTGATCGAGATGGTGGAGGCCACAATTAGCGCGGGCGCGGCGCCCAGGAACGGACCAAGGTAAGGCACGATGTTAAAGATGCCGACTACACACGCAAGGAGCAGCGCATACGGCATGCCGATCAGCCAATAACCGATATAGGCCAACACGCCGATAATGACGCAAACAAGAAACTGGCCGCGGATATAATTCCCTAAAGCCGTATCGATATCTACCAGCATGGTCACGATCGACTTGCGATGCGCCTTGGGCACAATGGCAAGCGCCGTCTTCTCAATCAATTGAAAATCCTTCAGGATGTAGAAAGCCACAAACGGGATGATGAAAATCAGAAACAGCGTATTGATCGTCGTTCCGATTTCCTTGATATAATCTGCAATGGCCAGTGAGATCCCGTCCTCCACCTTGGCAAGCGACGTATTAATGCCAAGCCGAACGCTGTCCGGCAGGAATTGAAGGTCATTCAAGTCGTCTACCAGACTCTGCGCTTTAAACGCCAGATCCGGCATATGCTCGTTCAGCTCCTGCAGCTGCTTGAGAAAAATGGGTATCATATTCATCATGACCACCGTGAGCGATGTAAAAAATAATGCATAGATTAGTAATACGGCGATCGTGCGCGGCACCTTCCTGGCATTAAGCAGCGTAACCACCGGGTTCAGCACGTAGGAAATGATCATCGCAATCACGAAGGGTGTGAGCACCTCGCGCAGGAAGTCATACACACTGACAATGATCGGTTTGATTTGGAGGAGCATGAACAGGATAAAGAGTGCAAGCAGCGTATAGATCATTCCTGTAAACAAATGATTATTTTTGAAACGGTCCATAGGCACCTCCTACACGCTTGAGCCTTTTTGGCTCTAAGTTCCGGGCTCTTTACAGTATATGTACAACCCGCCCACTTTAACCCTTGGCCGCTTTTCCTGGAAAAGGGACATATCCCCCCATGTGCATGAATAAAATAATAACAAAAAACACCGCTGCTGCAGAAGGACTGCAGAGCGGTGTAAAGATCGATACAAGCGTTATGACTAAAAATAAGCGGGCTTCGCCTAGTTGGCGTGAACCTGCGGCATTTCCTCTTCAAAAAACAAATCGTCCAACGAGCTCAACGTGCCGTCCTCTTCCACTTGGAATACGGACATCTTCTCGCCGTTGACCGTCAATTCAATAAAGCAGCCCCAGCAATAAAATTGATGCGAGCCGATTTTCCCAATATCTTTGGAATTACAATTTGGACAACGTAACATCCTCATCACCCTATTCTTCTTTTGGTACGAAGATTTCCTCTAACGCTTCGCTGCAGTGTACGGGGACGATGATCGCGTCCTCACCCACAGTAACCGATTCAGGGAGCGGCAGCCATTTGCGGCCATCCTTCAGATCAGAAATGAAACCCTCGGTTAATTCATATCCTATTACCTTTTTACCCCATTCCGGTTCCAAATAAACATCCTCGATAACACCGAGCTGTTGACCGTTCACCGTAAGAACGGGAAGACCTTTAATTTTGCGTGATCCGCTGAGCAGCGATGCGGCTGCTTCCGGCGCCTCTTCAACGGGCCGAATGACGTCGGCATTCTCAATCGTAACAGCGTCCTCGCCCAGGGCGATCACGTCTTTCCAATGAATGCACGTTGCTTCGGAGAACCAATGCTTGGTCTCAAGAAGCAGTGCTTCGATCTCCCAGCGGTCGCTGAGCAAGAAGTCTCGGGCATTGCCCACTTGTTTGCCTGTTTGAACGCATATGACCGGTAGTCCGATGACATCCCTTGCTCGTTTCACTGGCGGTTCTCTCCTGTGCGCAAATGTTAAATTACTCGTTTTCTTTGCCGGGCTTCGGGAAGAGGGGTGGGTCTCCGGTCGCTCTTAAAATGGCTGCGACCCATCCCCTGCTCCCCTGTCGCGCAAAGAAAAATATTAATTAAACATTTGCTTAAACTGTATTACGCAGACGTCCCGTGATGGTTTCAATTTGCCGGGCAACGTACACAATTTGTTCAAAATCGTTGCTTCCGCCGAAGCTGAAACGAATGGCGGAACGGGTTACTTCATCTGGCAGCTGCATCGCCTTAAGCACGTGGGACACCTCTAGAGAGCCGGAAGTGCAAGCGGAGCCGCTGGAAGCCGCAATGCCTGCCAAATCCAGGTTCATCAGCATGGTTTCCGTTGAGATCCCAGGAAAGCTGATATTGACGATATGGGCCAGACGCTCTTCCGGGTGACCGTTGACGACAAACCCCTCTTTGCCAAGCCGTTCCTCAAGCTGCTGTATGAATCCTTGACGTAGTTTTTCCAAGTTTTGTTGCAATTCATACTTGCTCCGGCTATAAATTTGTACAGCCTTCGCGAAGCCTGCGATGCCAGCCGTGTTCTCTGTTCCGGCACGGCGCTTGCGTTCTTGGGTTCCACCGTAAAGCAGCGGCTGGAACCGGACATGCTTGCTTATATATAACGCGCCGACCCCCTTGGGGCCACCCAGCTTATGCGCGGAAAAGCTCATCAAATCCACCGGCAGCCGCTGCAAATCGATATCCACATGACCTAAGGCTTGCACTGCGTCACTATGAAATACGATGCCCCGGCTGCGGGCCAGCTCGCCAATGGCTTCAATCGGCTGAAGCGTACCCACTTCATTGTTCCCGTACATCACGCTGATCAGAATGGTATCGGGACGAATGGCCGCTTCCAAATCGGACAATCGAATTTGGCCTCTCTGGTCTACAGGCAGATAGGTTACCTCATAGCCCATTCGTTCCAAGTGCTCGCATGCGTGTAGTACCGCATGATGCTCGATTTCCGTTGTGATGATATGCTTCCCTCGAGATTGATAGGCTTCAGCGACGGAGAATAAAGCGGAATTGTCGCTCTCCGTCCCCCCGGAGGTAAACACCAGCTCGGAGGGATTGCATCCGATGAAGCTTGCAATAGTGTCCCTTGCCCGGTTCAAGGCGGCCCGGGCTTCCCGTCCTGCCTGATGTGTGCTGGAGGCATTGCCGAAATGACCTGTCAGTAACGGGAGCATGGCCTCGATGACTTCCGGATGCACCGGCGTCGTCGCGGCATGGTCGACATAGATAAGTTCCAAATGATTCACCACGAGTTCCGCTAAATATAGAACATATAATTATCGCTGTGACCGCTGTCCTTAAAGGAAATCAAGTCGGCCAGCGTCGTCGAATCCAGAACGGCTGCAATGCTGTCGCGAATTCTTACCCACAAATCCCGTTTGGCAGGGTCGTCCTCTTCCGTGAAGTCCACCGGACTGATAGGCCCTTCCAGAACGCGAATAATATCACCGGATGTAATTTCTTCCGGCGCTTTAGACAATATATAACCACCGTAAGCACCGCGTACGCTCTTAACTAAACCGACATTGCGAAGCGGAGCGACCAGCTGCTCCAAGTAGTGCTCCGAAAGCTGATGCTTTTCTGCAATACTTTTCAGTGAGGTGGGCCCTTCTCCGTATTTTGTCGCCAGTTCCATCATGATCGTCAATCCGTAGCGGCCTTTCGTTGAAATCTTCAAATCAGAGCACCTCATTTACTTTACATTTCATACATACTTGTATCATTATTATGTTATCATAAAACCCCCGGCAGTGGGTGAAAAACCTTGACATATTGTTGAAATATTTTATTCTTTGGGGAATCCTATGTATAATACAAGCTATACTTTATGAAGCAAAGAGAGGTATTGATATAGATGGCTACCAAACCGCGCGTTGTTTTAGGCATGTCCGGAGGCGTTGATTCCTCCGTTTCGGCCCTGCTGCTTAAGGAGCAAGGCTATGAAGTCATCGGCGTGTTCATGAAAAACTGGGACGATACCGACGAATTCGGTCACTGCACCGCCGAAGAGGATGCGGAGGATGTCCGCCGCGTCTGCGACCAAATCGGCATTCCCTATTATACGGTAAATTTTGAGAAACAATACATGGACAAGGTGTTCAATTACTTTTTGGATGAATACCGTAAGGGCCGGACGCCCAACCCGGACGTCATGTGCAACCGGGAAATCAAGTTCGGTGAATTTCTGCAAAAGGCGCTGGAGCTCGGCGCAGATTATATCGCGACCGGCCACTATGCCCGCGTCGATCACAAGGATGGAAAGTATCGGCTGCTCCGCGGAGTGGATAACAACAAGGATCAGACGTACTTCCTGAATGCCCTGAATCAGTATCAACTGTCCAAGGCAATGTTCCCGATCGGGCATCTGCCGAAGCCGGAGGTAAGAGCCCTTGCCGAGAAAGCCGGACTAGCTACCGCTAAGAAGAAGGACAGCACGGGGGTGTGCTTCATCGGAGAGCGCAACTTCAAGGAATTTCTCAGCGGCTACCTTCCTGCAAGGCCGGGAGAAATGCGCACCCTGGAGGGCGAGGTCAAAGGGCGCCACGATGGACTGATGTATTATACCCTTGGTCAACGGCAAGGGCTGGGCATCGGCGGCTCGGGCAGCGGGGAGCCTTGGTTCGTGGCCGGCAAGGACCTTGAGCACAATATCCTTTACGTAGTACAGGGAGAGAAGCATCCGAGCCTGTACTCGAGCGGCTTGCTTGCCACGGACGTGAATTGGATCAGCGGCGAAGCTCCTGCCGAGATCAAGTGCACGGCCAAGTTCCGTTATCGCCAGCCGGATCAAGGCGTCAGCGTTCGTTTCGGTCCCGGGGGCACGGCCGAGATTACCTTCGACCAGCCGCAAAAGGCGATCACTCCCGGTCAATCCGTGGTCTTCTACGACGGTGAGGTATGTCTCGGCGGAGCAACGATCGATAAGATGGTCAAGTAGCACGTGCTCTTTATGTCTAACAAAAAACGGCGCAGCAGGTCCATCCTGCTCGCCGTTTTTTCTATCCTTCAGCCGCTTCCGGAGCGGCATGGCTGCCCTGCTCCATTTTTCGAACCAAAATCCTTGCGATTCTTAGCTGATCCGTCTCATGAACGATAAATTCATAAGTGTCGTTATATCTTATGCTCTGGTGCTTCTTCGGGGGGATCTCCACCTGCGAGTAGACCCAGCCGCCTATCGTATCGTAATCGTCCGACTCGATCTCCAGCCCGAAATAGCTGTTAACCTCTTCAATGAGCAGTCTTCCGTCGATCGTATGGGTCCCGTCCTCCAGCTTCTCGATATGAGGCCGTTCCTCATCGAATTCGTCCTGAATTTCGCCTACAATTTCCTCGATAATGTCCTCAAAGGTGACAAGTCCCGAAGTACCGCCGTATTCGTCGATCAGCAGCGCCATTTGCGTTTTTTTCTTCTGCATCAGCTTCAGCAGGGCACTGATCTGCATCGATTCCGGCACCTTGGTCAATGGCCGCACCAGACTCGTAATACCGCTTACAGGATTATCGGTTTTCAAGAGATCCTTGATATGTACGAAGCCGATAATATTGTCCTTATCGGGATCACACACCGGGTATCTTGTGTGCATCTCGCTGATGGCGATTTCCTTGTTGGCTTCATAGGACAGCTGGGAGTACAGACACACCATTTCCGTTCGGGGGATCATAATCTCCCGGGCGTTCGTTTCCGCAAAATCAAAGATGTTATCCATCAGCGCGAGCTCCGTGTTGTCAATCAAGCCGCTTTTGTTGCTTTCCTTCATCAGCACGCGAATTTCCTCTTCCGTATGGGCGGAATGTTGCTCCTCCGTAGGCTCGATACCGGCCCGGCGAAGCATCCAGGACGAGGTCCCGTTCAGAAACCAGATGAAGGGATACATCAGCTTATAAAACAAAACCAGGGGCAAAGAAGATAGCAGCGTGACTTGCTCGGATTTGCGAATCGCGTAGGTTTTGGGAAACTGCTCGCCTAAGGTGATATGCAGCACCGTGATGAGTGTAAAAGCGATGATAAAGGCAATCGTATGAATAACCGTCTGTGGCAAGTGCAGCGGTTCCAAAACCGGCTCCAGCAGTTTAGCGATCGCAGGCTCCCCGATCCAACCCAGTCCGAGCGATGCCAGCGTGATGCCCAGCTGACAAGCGGAAAGATAAGCGTCCAGGTTGTTGATAATCGATCGAGCCAGCTTGGCGTTTCGATGGCCTTCCTCCGCTAAGGAGTGAATCCGGCTGTTTCGCACCTTCACCATGGCAAATTCCGCGGCGACGAAAAAGCCGTTCAAGAACACCAGCAGCAGCACTAAACTGACATTGATCAGCATCGGTAACGAATCACTGTCCAAACAGCTCCCTATTCCCCCCGACCTGCAGCCCTCGAGCAGCGTGCCTTACGGATCCGGGATGAATAGGACCACCTCCCTCAGCATTCAGATGTATTATTCATTTTATATATGAAATTGTCAGACTAGAACGAAAACTTCCGAAAATGTTACCGATGGCCCGTTCGTCTCCTCCGCTCTTGATTTTGCCTGATTTTGTCCTCCATCCCTTGCTCCGTCGCCTCATAGAAATGCGCGGTTTTGATCGGATCCGGCAAATATTGCTGCTCCACGTAATGCCCCGGGTAATTGTGGGGATATAAATAGCCCGTATGGCCTAATTGAACGGATCCTTTGTAATGACCATCGCGCAAATGCAGGGGCACCTCAGCCGAGCGGATCCCTTCGAAGGCCTGCATCACCCGGTCTATCGCCATCGGGATCGCATTGGATTTGGGGCTTTCGACAGCAAACAGGATCGCTTGGGCAATCACATATTTCGATTCGGGCCAGCCGATCTTATGATAGGCGTCCATTGCCGTCACAGCTTGGACCATAGCCTGAGGGTTCGCTAATCCGATATCCTCGCTGCACATGACGATCAAGCGGCGCAGAAACGTCATCGGATCCATCCCCAGCCGCTCCACCGCGTGGAGAAACCAGAAGAGCGCCGCATCGCTGGAGCCGCGGAGGCTTTTGTGAAAGGCGGACAGCACGTCGTACTGCGTCGATTCATCCGCCTTAATCGTCGGCTTGCGGATCGATTCCTCCGCTACCTCCGTGGTAATGACAATGGTGCCGTCGTTGGACGGAGGGGTCGTTAAAGCGGCCAGCTCCAGCGCGTTCAAGGCGCGGCGAATGTCTCCGCCGGCCATGAAGGCCAGGTGCTCCAAAGCCGCCTCCTCTACCTGAAGTGGAAGAAAGCCAAGACCGCGTTCTCGATCGGCTAACGCTCTTCTCATCGCGATAAGCGAATGCTCGTGGGTTAACGACTCCAGCTGAAACAACGTAGAACGGGACAGCAAGGCCCCGTTCACATGATGGAACGGATTTTCCGTGGTGGCTCCGATGAAGATGATCGTCCCCTGCTCCACAGCCGGAAGCAAAGCATCCTGCCTGGAGGAATTAAAACGGTGTACCTCGTCGAGGAACAGGATCGTCTTCTTGCCGTACAGCGCCCGGTTCTGCTTCGCCTGATCGATGACCTCCCGAACGTCCTTCACCGTAGCATCCACTGCGTTCAGCTTTACGAAGATGCCCGAGGTCCGATGCGAAATGATGTTGGCGAGGGTCGTCTTCCCGGTACCCGGCGGTCCGTACAGCAGGATGGAGGTCACCTGATCCGCCTCGATTGCACGACGGAGCAGCTTGCCGGGACCGACGATGTGCTCCTGCCCGATATATTGCTCCAGGGTCAGCGGCCGCATCCGGTCGGCGAGCAGCTTGCCCTCCGGACTTTGCTCCGCTGCCATAGTAAATAAGTCCATGATGTTCTCACGTTCCTTTGCCGATATTTCAAATGAGTTGTGCTATACTTTCATTTCTTCGTGGTGAATGGCCGAAGTTTCGATTTGAATCGTCGTATGCTGAATGTGAAATTTCTCGGCAATCAGCCGGATCGCTTCCTGCAGAACTCGCTGGTTATCTTGATTGTCATTAATCAAGAGATGACAGCTCAAGGAATCCAAGCCTGACGTAATGGTCCAAATATGGAGATCGTGAACATCTTGAACTCCCTCGATGCTTTCCAATGCTTGTTTTACTTCGGATGGGTTGACGGCGACCGGTGCGCCTTCCATGAGAATATGAACGGTATGCTTGATCACAGCCCAAGCCCCTTTAAGAATGAGCAGCGCCACCAGTACGCTGATAATTGGGTCCGCAATATACCAGCCGAAGAGCAGCATCACCAAACCGGCCGCGATAGCGCCAACCGACCCTAGGGCATCGCCAAGCACGTGAAGATAAGCGCTTCGCAGATTGATGTTGTTTTTCACATCGCCTTTGCTCATTAAAGCCCAAGCGCTAAGAATATTGGCCAAAAGTCCCACCGATGCGATCAGCATCATGGAGCCGCTGGCTACCGCCGGTGGCTGCAGGAAGCGTTCATAGGCCTCCCATATGATAAATCCTGCCACAACGAACAGTGTGATCCCGTTAAAAAGGGCAGCCAAAATCTCAAAACGATAAAAGCCGTAGGTTTTGTTCGGCGAAGCCGGCTTGGCCGCGAACCAGACAGCGACCAGACTAAGCACAAGGGAGCTGGAATCGCTCAGCATATGTCCGCTATCGGATAAAAGCGCCAGACTGTTCGTAATCAAACCGCCGAAAAACTCCAAGATCATAATGCCGACCGTAATACATAAAGCAATCGTGAGTCCTTTTTTATTTCCGTTCGGGTCAAAATGGTGGTGATGTCCGTGGTGTCCGTGTCCATGATGATGCCCATGACCATGACCGTGATCGTGATGATGCGAGTGGTCGTGCCTGTGCTTGTGATCGTGACTGTGACCCTGTTCGTGCTTGTGGTCGCAATCGCCATGGTCGTGCTTGTGATCATGCGTACTCATTATGTTCCCCTCCTAAGTATGCTCCGAGTGGCTAATCGCTTGATTCAACAGAGAAATGACGTGACTGTCATCGCAGGAATATATCATCGTCGTGCCTTCGCGGCGGCTTTTCACCAGCCTCATCGTTCTCAAGAAGCTTAATTGATGTGATACGGCGGATTGAGACATCTCCAACACCTCTGTCATGTGGTTCACCGAGCATTCCTCCTGCGATAACATGTGCAGGATACGAATGCGGGTCGGATCCGATAACGCCTTGAATATTTGCGATACTTGTTCTACCGTTTGAGGTTTTAGAAACGAGTGTTCTTTTGCTTCCATACGTAATCCCGCCTCTTCACTATATGTATAATATGAGCATATGTTCATATATAAGATTATCGACTCCAAACTAAATTTTGTCAAGAAAAAGAGCACGCTCCCCCGATCCATCGAATGGCGGATCGGGAGGCATGCTCTATTCAAACTTTGGCTTTATTGAATTCCGGCTTTCTTCAACAAATCTCGAACGACGACACTGACCATGATCAGCCCCGCTACCGGCGGTACAAAGGCGTTGCTGGCGGGAGGCTGCTGCGCCTTGCGGATTTCCGGCGCATTCTCAGGCACGATGCGCTGCGTGACATCCACGCGAGGCTTCAACGGCTCCTCGGTAGAGTAAACCACCTTCACGCCCTTCTTGATGCCTTCCTTCCGCAGCTTATGGCGAATCACACGTGCAAGCGGATCGATCTTCGTCTGCGAAATGTCGGCCACCTGGAACTTGGTCGGGTCCATCTTGTTGGCTGCGCCCATGCTGGAGATGATCGGAATTTTCCGCTCCAGACATTGCTTGATCACGTGAATCTTATAGGTCACCGTATCCGAAGCATCAAGCACGTAGTCGAGCGGGTATTCGAACAGCCGCTCGTACGTCTCTTCGGTATAAAACATCTTCAAGGCGACGGCATCGCATTCCGGATTGATCTGGGCGATGCGTTCCTTCATAAGCTCGGCTTTCGGCTGGCCGACGGTGGACAGGAAGGCGATGACCTGGCGGTTGATATTGGTGATGTCCACGACATCCTTGTCGATCAAAATCACTCGCCCTATTCCGGTGCGGGCCAGCGCCTCGGCCGCGATCGAACCGACGCCGCCGATGCCAAGCACCGCCACCGAGCTGTTTTTCAGAACCTCCAAGCCTTCCGGCCCGACTGCGAGCTCCGTACGGGAAAACTGATGGAGCATATCGTAACGACTCCTTATCGAGTAAAGGTTATTTCGAGGACGGCTGCTTGAGCGCCAAACGAATGGACAGCTGCTCAAGCTGCTTGTCTTCGACCGGCCCCGGAGCATCGGTCAGCAGATCCGTAGCGCTGGCCGTCTTCGGGAAGGCGATCGTCTCGCGCAGATTCGTGCGACCCGCGATCAGCATGACCAGACGGTCGAAGCCGAAGGCGATACCGCCGTGCGGAGGCGTGCCGTATTCGAACGCTTCCAGCAGGAAGCCGAATTTCTCTTGCGCTTCTTCCTTGGAGAAGCCGAGCGCTTGGAACATTTTCTCCTGAACCTCGCGCTTATAGATCCGCATGGAGCCGCCGCCCACCTCGTATCCGTTCAATACCAGGTCGTATGCTTGCGCACGGATTTCGCCCGGATCGGTATCGAAGAGATGCAGATCCTCTTCCTTCGGACGAGTGAACGGATGGTGCTCCGCCACATAACGCTTCTCTTCCTCATCCCAGCCTAACAGCGGGAAATCGACAACCCATGCGAATTTGAACTCGCTCTCGTTGATGAGACCGAGATCCTTACCGATCTTCAGACGCAGGTTGCCGAGAACATCCGCAACCACCTTCTTCTTATCGGCCGAGAACAGCAGCAGGTCGCCCTCTTGTGCTTCCAGGCGCTCCTTCAGCGCTTCCAGTTCCTGCTCGTTGAAGAACTTCACGATCGGACCCTTCAGCTCGCCTTCCTTGTAAGTCATCCAAGCGAGACCCTTCGCTCCGTAGCGTGCCGCATAAACGCCGAGATCGTCGATCTCCTTACGGCTCCAGCTCGCGCAGCCCTTTGCGTTCAGTGCTTTCACTTGGCCGCCGCCCTTAATGACATTGGCAAACACCTGAACGCCGGAAGCGGCTACGATGTCGGATACATCCTTCAACTCGAGACCGAAGCGCAGGTCCGGCTTGTCGGAGCCGTATTTGCCCATTGCATCGGCATAGCTGATCCGTTGGAACGGACGAGGAATATCAGTTCCGGTAGTTTCCTTGAACAAACGCGCCACCAGCTCTTCCATCAGCTCGAGCAGCTGATCCTGCGACAGGAAGGACGTTTCAATGTCCACTTGCGTGAATTCCGGCTGGCGGTCCGCACGCAGGTCCTCGTCGCGGAAGCAGCGGGCGATCTGATAATAGCGCTCCATCCCGCTGACCATCAGCAGCTGCTTGAAGATCTGCGGAGATTGCGGCAGTGCGAAAAATTCGCCCGGATGCACACGGCTTGGCACGAGATAGTCACGTGCGCCCTCCGGCGTGCTCTTGGTCAAAATCGGAGTTTCCACTTCAACGAAGCCGTTGTCGTCCAAGAAGTCGCGGAACAGCTTTGCTGCCTTGGAACGGAGCATCAGCGTGCGCTGCATTTCCGGACGGCGAAGATCCAGGTAACGGTACTTAAGGCGCAGCTGCTCGTCGATTTCGATGCCATCCTCGATGAAGAACGGAGGGTTCTTCGCTGCGTTCAAAATTTCGATCTCGGTTACTTGAATTTCAATTTCGCCGGTAGGCAGGTTCGGGTTCACCGTTTCCGGGTCGCGGGTAATGACCTTTCCTTTCACGGCAAGCACATATTCGTTACGAGCGCGATCGGCTATAGCGAGAGCCTCTCCGGAGAACTCCGGGTTACATACGATCTGAACCAGTCCGCTGCGGTCACGAAGGTCGATGAACAAGACGCCGCCCAGGTCGCGCCGGCGCTGCACCCATCCATTCAATACAACCGTTTCTCCTACATTCGCTTTGCTTAGCGCGCCGCAATGATGTGTTTTTAACAACATACCTGTTACCTCCAAGTGTAGTAAATTTATATAAGAATTATACGTGTATCCGCTGTTTCACCGTTTCGACGAAGGCTGTGAGCGGCAGTGTTTCCTGTTCCCCTGTCGCCATCGCCTTCAGGGTAATCTCACCTCGGGCCAGCTCATCTTCCCCGAGAATCGCCACATAAGAAGCATGGTAGCGGTCCGCTGACTTCATCTTCGCTTTGATCTTCCGGTTGAGATAATCCTTCTCCGCCGTCAGCCCGGCAAGACGCAAGCCCTGCAGCAGCTTCACGGTTTCCTTCTCCGCCGCTTCGCCAAGCCCGATCAAGTACACGTCAAGCGGCTTCACGCCCGGAATCTCAACGCCTTGCGCCGCAAGCACCAGCAAAATGCGCTCCATGCCAAGACCGAGACCGACACCCGGCTGATCGTTGTTCCCGCCGGCGATTTGGCCTACGAGCCCGTTGTAGCGTCCGCCGCCGCCGATCGTATCGATCGCACCGATACCGGCTGCCTTATACTCGAACGCGGTATGCGTATAGTAATCCAGTCCGCGGACCAAACGAGGGTTGAGACGTACGGGAATCTCCATTGCCTTCAGATGCTCTTGAACGGCCTCGAAGTGAGTTTGGCACTCCTCATCGAGATGCTCCGTAATCGTCGGCGCGCCCTCGCCATACTTCTGGTCGATCTTGCAATCGAGTATCCGCATCGGATTGCGGTCATAGCGAGATTGGCAGTCCTTGCACAGCTGCTCCTTCACCGGAGCGAAGAACTTCTGAATGTGCTCCCGGTAGGCGGCTCTTACGGCCGGCGTTCCGACGGAGTTGAGCTCCACCGTTACGTCCTTCAGCCCAAGCTCCTTGTAGAAGGTATAGCCCAAAGCAATGACCTCCGCGTCGATGCTTGGATCCACCGAACCAAAGGCTTCGATCCCGAACTGATGGAATTGGCGGTAGCGTCCCGCTTGCGGCTGCTCATAACGGAACATCGGTCCGATGTAATACAGCTTGCTTACATCCGGCTCTCCGTACAGCTTATTCTCCACATAGGCGCGCACCACGCCGGCGGTTCCTTCCGGACGCAAGCTCATGCTCCGGTCGCCCTTATCGATGAAGGTGTACATTTCCTTCTCCACGATGTCCGTCGTCTCGCCAACGCCCCGCTGGAACAGCTCCGTGTTCTCGAACACCGGTGTGCGGATTTCGCGGTAGTTGAAACGCTGGCAGATGTCTCTTGCTTTCGACTCGATATACTGCCACTTTTCGATTTCACCCGGCAGCAAATCCTGTGTGCCTTTCGGCTTTTGAATGCTCATTTGTAAACCGCTCCTTCCTTTGTGAAAATAAAAAATCTCCCGCCCCTGAACAAATGTCAGGGACGAGAGACTTGAACGCAACATTCATTAGCTCCCGCGGTACCACCCACGATTCGAAGAAGCGGCACGAAACCAAAGCTTCTTCACACTCATACGGTTAACGCCCGCGCACGCAAACGGCTACTGCAAAGCTTAAGGTAAGCTTCGGTTCCCCGTTCGTCCTCCGGGAGGTCTGTTCGTCCGATTCGCTTAAGGAAGCTTACAGCCCAAGGCTTCCCTCTCTGGATAAGCGCCAACTCGAAGTACTTTGTCCCATCAACGGATCACATTGTGATAATTAGGTTCTATTCTACCGATACCCATTTCCAATGTCAAGAAAAAAGGTGTAATTTCGACTTCTTCCGGCACCTATTTTCGGATCTTCGCAAAAAGATCCTTCAGCACCATATAGGTATCGCCATTGGTCAGCTCCTGCTTGTTAGCAATCAGGTCGACGGTCGCTTGCGTCAAATATCCTTTGCTCAGCATCGCCTGAACGGCTGAGCCCTGCGGGGCTTCCTGCTTCGTAACCAGGGCGACCATCTGCGCTGCAGCCTCCAGCGTGACGGGCAGTGTCTTCGCATCGGTTCCTTTGGCTATAGCCGCTGAAGGCGAGCCTGTCAGCACATCCGGCTTCGATTTCTTCGACCCCTCCAGCAGATTGATAAATCGCTGCTGGTTAGACTTCGCATCCAGCTGGAAATCATTAGAGTAACCGCCGCCCGCAAGACCTAGCGACATCGCCACCTTCAGGCCCTCGTAAGACTTATGCTCCATGAACGTCTTCCAGCCCTTGTAGGCTTTATTCGTCTCCGGCAGATTCATTGCTTTAATATCAAACGGCTTAAGCACAACACCCTGTGCATTCAGTGTATCCTGCAGCTTAGCAATCGATTCCTTGGAGGCGGACAGCTGACGGAATGTCATATTCTGCTCCTTCGCGATCTTCACGGAAGCGCCTGCCGCTTGAGCGGCGGCCATTCCGACCGGAATCACCCGAGCCGTGCCGTGCGGCAGCGTGTCATAGCTCGCAGCACGTCCGACAACCAGCAGCCCGTCCACCTTCAGTGGGACAATGCTGCGGTAAGGAATGGCGTACTGAAGCGGCACGCCTACGACCGAGCCCGTATCGGCAGGGGATAACCGTTGAATATCGATCGGATAAGAGCCGAACCCGATGCGGTCCCACTGATCGCGATTTTCCATCACGTCCAGAATGCTCAGGCGGTATTCCCCTTGGATATGGCGGGTTTCCCGTACATACAGCTCCGGCGCCGTAGCGTCCAGCTCAATGCCGGCAAGCTCGGGATACTTCTTCTTCATGTAGTCGACGATAAGCGGAAGCTCCTTCTTGCCAAGCTCGAACGCTTCCGCCCGGGATTTCGGATCCGTTCCGTCAATCCCGAAGATTTGCAGCGCATTGATCAGCATCGTGTTGTTGTTCTGTCTGCCGATATTCAGTCCTCGCATGGCGACGCGATCCTTGTTCACCGGCGGGTAATCCTTCATGTCCTTGTAGCCCCACACGCTCATCGCGTTCGCGCCGGTGCCCTCATCCCCATCGGCCTCCATCCGCTTGGACATGGCATTCCAAACCTCCGGCGTGATGTTCTTCAAGCGGAATACAAGCGTTACCGCCATCTTGGACTTCTTATCGCCGATATCCTCGCGGCCGTAGGTGTACGGGACCCCGGCAGCAGCGGCGATATCCGCATCCTGCGTCGCATCGATCACGGCGCGTGATTGTACGGTTTTGACCGAGCCGTCCTGCTTCGTAATTTTTACGCCGGTCATGGCGGAGCCGTTAAGAACAGGCTCAATCGACTTGGCCAGCAAATGGACGTCGATGTTCTTCTGCTCGGCGACAAGCTGATTGAACACATTCGCCGCTGTAATCACGTCGAAGGAGTCGCCCTCCACCTTTTTGTACCACTCCGTAAAAATGCCCTGGTTCAAAATCTCCTGCTTATGCAGCACGCCCCGGTCCGGCTCATAGTTGTTGTCCAAGCTGTTCAGCCAACCAAGGGTCATCAGGCCCCCGAGAATTTCCCGGTCCCGGCCGTCGACCAGCAGCGTGCTGAGACCGTTCCTTGCGGCCGAAACCGCTGCGGCAACCCCCTCCGGATCGGTACCTACAACAATGACGTCATAGCTGTCCTTCGGATCTTTGACCGTCTTGACTGCGGTGAGCTCCTGCGCCTGGCCCACCTGACCTTTACTTTTGATGTATCCCTTGCTCTTCAGAACATAAGCAGCCCCAACGGCTCCCACCAACAGGATCATAAAGATTAAGTACAATACGGCTATCGTCTTGGCTTTCCTTGCTTTGGAAGACATGATACACCTCGTATGGAATGGATAATTGCTTAATTGCAGGGCTTTAAGATGAATGATTCATCTTAAAGCCCACTAACTACGGTATTTTGTGGAGGATAAGGTGAAGAAATATGCTTACAGTGCCAGAATTCGAACATGGTTCATCCTTTAAGCCAATGTAAGATGATTTTTTCACCTTACACTAGAACATACATTCTGATTAGGCTGTGTAGCGTGAATTTATAACGCTACCGCCTCAGCTCTGTGCCGAAGCCATATACGCATCGTTCAGCAGCTTGATTTTCTTATCGATGTATTCCTTGTACGATTGGTTGTACGCCGACGGCTCCTTCGGATTCGGGAATCGTTCGATGCGCTGCTCGTAGCCTTCTCCATCCTCATGCTCGACCTTCGGGTATAGAATTTTGCTTACGGCGCCGCAGCCCAATCCGATGATCGTCTGGCGCTCCTCCATCATGAGGATGTTGTACAAGCTTTCGTAGCCCTCCAGCGAATAACCGACGTTCTCCTGATTGCCGAGAATGTTCTTCTGCCTGTACATGTAGTACGGCTGATACCCATGCTCCTCCGTCCACTCGGCAGTCGAGCGAATCATCTCCGTAATCTCGTCGCGCTCGGCTACTTCATAATCTTCCTTGTTCTTCGTCATTCTCGAAGCCCGTTTGAAGGAAAGAGTATGCACCGTCAAGGACTCCGGAAGCAGCTCCGTCGTACGGTCCAGCGTCCGTTGAAGCTCGGTCATTCCTTCGTTCGGGAGGCCGATGATCAAGTCCATGTTGATGTTGTTCATGCCCATCTCGCGCGCCAGCCGGAATTTATCCAGCGTCTCCGTGACGGTGTGATGACGGCCGATAGTATCCAGCGTCGCCTGCGTGAAGCTCTGCGGATTGATGCTGATGCGGTCGACGTTCCATTTCTGCATGACGCGGATTTTATCCTCCGTGATCGTATCCGGACGGCCGGCCTCGACGGTCAGCTCCCTCACCTGATCCATCGCCGGAAACGACTCATGCATCGTGACGAAGAGCGCATCCATTTGCTCGGCCGTAATACTAGTCGGCGTCCCCCCGCCCCAATAGATCGTGGTAATCGTAAGACCCGCTTCCTTCATCCAATCGCCCATAGCGCGGATCTCGTAGTGCAGTCCTTCGAGGAAGGCTTCCACGGAGCCGTTGTTCCCTCGAATATCGTAGGCAGGGAACGTACAGTAAGCACACTTGGTCGGGCAAAACGGAATGCCGATATACACGCTGATCTCGCGATCCAGCTGGAACAAGTCCGGGATGACGCGCAGCTGTCTCTCCGCAATGCCTGCCAGAAGCTCCACCTTCGGCTCCGTAACCAAATACTCCTCGCGCAGCAGCTGCTTGCAGTACTCGAGATCGTGCTTCATCATGAGATTGTGCATCAGCTTGGTCGGCCGGACACCCGTTAGCGTTCCCCATGCCTGCTCCATGCCCGTGTACTGCTGTAACACCTGAAGCAGTCCGTAGCCGACAGCTCGCTTGACCGTCCGCTTCAGTCCTTCCTTCCGGGTGTCCAAGCTACGCTGATGGCTGCTCTGCAGCACGCTGCCCGTCGCCGTCTCCGTAAGCCGGAGGTCCGCACGAACGACTTGCTTCTCCAAGTCGGTAGTAATTTCAATCCTTGCGCTCAAGTCCGCATCATCCGCCGGATCGAACGTCAATTCGACCTCCTCAAAGAACAGCTTGCCTATATGAAAAATTTCGGTCGATTGCTCGGTAAAACCGATCCGTTCAATTTGTATTTTCAAATCCATGCACCTCCTGGAAGCCCAAAACAAAACTATGACTAGTTTAGCACAATTGCCGTCCCGAGGAAAATAAAGAACCGCAGCAGCCCTACTCAAGGCTATCCTGCGGTTCCAAAATACTGTATTCAGCTATCGAACGGTCTTGCGCGGCATCATCTTCAACCCTTCGCTTACCGAACTGTACATGCTGTTCATCTCAGCGGGGTCCCAGCCGGAGGTCTGGAGACTTAACGCCTCCTCCAGTCCACCCATGGACAGCTGCTGCTCCGGCTTTGTCATAAGCTGTTCTTTCGAGGAACGGTACATGGCGCTTAACTCCTTCGGCCCAATAGGCATCATTTAAGTCCTATTTTCTCCAAAAGAAGCCGTTCCTATCCGTTACCTGCTTTCGAGAATCAGCGTTACGGGGCCGTCATTCACCAGTGAAACGTCCATCATGGCGCCGAAGCGTCCCGTCTCCACCTGAAAGCCCTGATCCCGCAGCAGCTCGTTAAACCGTTCATAGAGCGGCTCTGCCTGCTCCGGTCTTGCCGCCGCCATGAAGTTAGGCCGCTTGCCCTTGCGGGTATCCCCGTATAGGGTAAACTGCGAGACGGAAAGAATTTGCCCCCCCGTCTCCTTTACGGAAAGGTTCATTTTGCCCTCGCTGTCCTCGAAAATTCGTAAGCCTGCTATTTTATCCGCGAGATACGCGGCGTCCTTGTCCGTATCCTCGTGCGTAACGCCGACCAGAAGGACAAGCCCGTGCTCAATCCGGCCTACCGTCTCGCCCTCAACGATAACCTGTGCCGCTTTACTGCGCTGTATGACTACTCTCATTCTGCTAACGCTCCTAAGCTTCTACGATTGCATAATGCGTGTTACCGAATAAACGTCCTTCACCCGTTTGATCTTCTCCACCACAGAGTGCAGATGATCGATATTGCGGATCAGAATCGTCATGTGAATCATCGCCATCTTGTTCTTATCGGAACGCCCGGAAACTGCCGAAATGACGGTCTTGCTCTCGGAGACGGCCTGCAGCACCTCGTTCAGCAAGCCTCTCCGGTCGTGGCCGGTGATCTCGATCTCCACATTGTAGTTGGCTTCGATATCATCCGCCCATTCCACTTCAATGACACGATTGCCCTCTTCGCCCATATCCGGGGCCGGAATGTTCGTGCAGTCAAGCCGATGCACCGATACCCCGCGGCCACGTGTAATGTAACCGACGATCCGGTCACCCGGCACCGGATTGCAGCAGCGTGCGAAGCGAACGAGCAGGTTGTCCACACCCTTGACGCGAACGCCGTTCGTCGGCCTTCCGCGCCGCTCCGGGTTCGGCGCCTTCACTTCCTTGATCTCGTTCGTCAGCTGCAGCGCCTGCTGCTGGGCTTCCTCGGCCTCCTTGCGGGCCTTCTCGGTCAGCCTGGTAACGATCTGTGCCGCCGTAATTCCGCCGAAGCCGACCGCCGACATCATATCTTCGATTTCATTGAAATTAAATTTCTTCGCTACCTCCATCAGCTCATCATCTTTCATGATGACCGACGGCTCGAACCCAAGTCGCTTGACCTCGCGTTCGATCAGCTCCTTGCCCTTGAGTACGTTCTCCTCGCGCTTCTCCTTCTTGAACCATTGACGAATCTTGCTCTTCGCATGGGAGGATTGGGCAATCTTGATCCAATCCTGACTCGGGCCATAGGAATGCTTGGAGGTGAGGATCTCAATGATGTCCCCCGTCTTAAGCTTATGATCGAGCGGGACGATCCGCCCGTTCACCTTGGCACCGATCGTGCGGTTGCCGACCTCCGTATGAATCCGATAGGCAAAATCAAGCGGCACGGAGCCGGCCGGAAGCTCAATGACCTCACCCTTTGGCGTAAAGACGAATACCAGGTCCGAAAAGAAATCCATTTTTAGCGATTCTACGAACTCCGACGCATCCTGAGCCTCATTCTGCAGCTCAATGATTTCCCGGATAAAGTTAAGATTATCTCCGAAAGCATCGGCTCCTGAGGTAGCCGTACCTTCCTTGTACGCCCAGTGGGCGGCTACCCCGTACTCGGAGGTCCGGTGCATATCGAAGGTGCGGATCTGCACCTCCAGCGGCTCGCCCTTCGGTCCGATCACCGTAGTGTGAAGGGATTGGTACATGTTCGGCTTCGGCATGGCGATATAGTCCTTAAACCGTCCCGGCATCGGCTTCCATAACGTGTGAATGATCCCCAGTGTAGCATAGCAATCCCTGATGTTATCAACGATGATACGAAGGGCCAGCAGGTCATAAATTTCATTGAACTGCTTGTTGCGGACCGTCATCTTCTTATAGATGCTGTAAATGTGTTTGGGACGACCGGAAATGTCTCCCTCAATGCCCATTTCGTGAAGCTTATCCTTCACGTTCATGATGACATCGTTGATATACTGCTCGCGCTCCGTCCGCTTCTTCTGCATCAGATTGACGATGCGGTAATACTGCTGCGGATTCAGATAGCGCAGGGCGATGTCCTCCATCTCCCACTTGATGGCCGAAATCCCGAGCCGGTGAGCGATCGGGCAGAAAATCTCCAGCGTCTCGTCCGCAATGCGGCGCTGCGCCTCTTCCGATTGATGCTTCAGCGTACGCATGTTATGAAGCCGGTCGGCAAGCTTGATTAATATGACACGGATGTCCTGGGCCATCGCCACGAACATTTTCCGATAGTTCTCGTTCTGGTGCTCTTCCTTGCTTTTGAATTTGATCTTCTCCAGCTTGGTCAGGCCGTCGACAATCTTGGCGCACGCCGGACCGAACCGGTCCTGAACGCTCTCCAGCGAAACCGTAGTATCCTCCACTACGTCATGAAGCAGCGCAGCAATAATGGAGATCGTATCCATCTGCATGTTCACAAGAATTTCAGCGACGGCGAGCGGGTGCAGAATATACGGCTCCCCTGACTTGCGGACTTGGCCATAGTGGGCTTGGTCCGCGAATTCATAAGCTTCCCGGATCCGAATCAGGTCGCTGTCCTTAATATATGTGGATGCCTTCTCAAGAAGCTGCTCTATCCCCATCGGCCCATCCATTCCCTTAGTTCGATTTTTATTCATTATGCCTGTGAACATGGTACTACGTCAAGGATTCGCTGCATATGGGATCAGATTCCATCCCGCGGGGAGAGAACAGAAAAACCCGAAGCCGCCTCCCATGGCGCTCCGGGTCCCTAAACCTTAGTATTGAACGAGAGAGTATACCTCTACGCCGTTCAGCTTTTCGCGGCCTTGCAGCTCCAGCAGCTCGATCAAGAAGGCTGCCCCGATGACCTTGCCTCCGAGCTGCTCCACCAAGTTGATCGAGGTAGAGATCGTACCTCCTGTGGCAAGCAGATCGTCAGCGATCAGCACCTTTTGGCCGGGACGAATGGCATCATCGTGCATCGCCAGCTTATCCTTGCCGTATTCCAGCGCATAGTCCGCTTCAATCGTCTTGCCCGGCAGCTTGCCGCTCTTCCGGATCGGTACGAAGCCTACGCCGAGCGCAACCGCCAGCGGCGCACCGATAACGAAGCCGCGGGCCTCGGGACCTGCGATCACGTCAATCTCTATGCCCTCCAGACGGCGTACCATCTCATTGATCACTTCTTTGTAAACCGGCCCATTGCCCAGCAATGTCGTAATGTCCTTAAAGCTGATTCCAGGCTGCGGAAAATCCTCAATCACCCGGATGTGTTCCTTGAAATTCATACAATTCCCTCCAACATTTCTTTATCTTCGGCTTTATTTACAACCAACCAGGAGGCTAGATCGTTTGCAGAGCAATACAGCAGCGTGTGCTCCGTTTCGGACCGGCTCTGCCGGCGTCGGTAGGCTGCAGAGTCCGTCAAATCCTTCTTCGCTGGCGACGGTACAAGACGGTATCCGACTTCCGAGCGTTGAACAAAACCAAGTTCTTCAAACACGTCAAGTATAAACCCAATCGCGCCCGGTGACAATCCGGACCGCTTGGAAATTGCTTGCACGAAGGCGGAAGGCGGAAGCTTCCGTTCCGGATCCTTGCCCAAGGCACTGACAGCGGAATAAACCGCCTTGAAGCCATCTCGCCCCGGGACCACACCGGCCCCGCGCTCCGGCTCCGAGCCTCCGAATGCCGCATAATAGCGCTGCACGCCTTTAGCCTGCTGCCCCAAGGCTTTCAGCTGCCCCAGATCGTCAGGCAAAGCATAAAGCACAATATCGGCTGCTTCCTCGATATTCCGCTTCCCGGCCTCTGCATTGAGGGGAACTACGGCTCCGGCTGAATCCATCCCCCATAAGGAATAGGCACACTTACTGGAGGCCAACGCCGCAGGCTCCGGCTCGCTGAACAGGATCAAGGCCGGGATATCGAACGGCTCTCCCCATACCGGCGACTTAAGTCGCGCACAAAGCTCGCTTAGCTTGGATTCCGGCTTCGTCGTTCCTCGCCAGTCGAAGATTTGCACGGCAGGCACCCGAAGATCGGCTACCATGATTTGCGGCTTCCGCACCCCGTTCCATTCGTTGATCGACAGCTCGCCCAGCACCTCAATCGGGGCAGCCGAGCTTAACCAGTCCGTTACCCCCGCTTTCCCGAAGGCCACCGCATCATACGATCCTGCCTCCGGACGCTGCTTGGAGCGAAGAGACAGCTTTAGATGCTGCTGCTCCTTTCCCATGGTCCGCATATCGCTGAGCAGAAGGTCCGTGAAAACAAATTTCGGAGAAGGGTTGCCCATCCCGTATGGAGCGAGCTGCTCGAGCTGCTGAACAACATCAACCGTTACGTCGCTAAGGCTACACGCCAAATCGGCTTGCAGCAAAGGAGACCAGTCCTCCGGCTCGAGCCATTCCTGTGCCAGCACCCCGAGCCTGCGCTCCAGCTCGGGAAGATGTTCCTGCGAAAGCGTCATTCCGGCAGCCATCTGATGGCCGCCGAAATGGTCCATCAGATCATGACAGCGGGACAGGCCCTGGTACAGATCGAAGCCGGCAATGGATCGAGCGGACCCCTTGGCCATGCGGGTCGCTGGGTCAATGCCCAGCACAACCGTCGGCCGGTAAAACTTGTCTACCAGCTTGGAAGCAACAATACCGATCACACCGACATTCCAGCCTTCTTGAGCGGCGACGATGACCGGAGGGAGCTCGCCGGTTTCCTGCTTTCTCCGCTCTACCAGTGCAACAGCTTCCTTCGTCATCTCTTCCACCAGCTTCTGCCGTTCCTTGTTCAGCAGGTCCAGGTCGAACGCCAGCTGCTCAGCCTCTTGCTCCGACTCCGTCGTAAGCAACCGGACGGCGGCATCCGCATTCTCCAGACGCCCGCTGGCATTAATCCGCGGCGCCAGAGCAAAGCCGATATGCGTGCTGTTTACCTCTCGGACGGGAACGTTGGCTACACCGAGCAGCGCTTTAATTCCATAATTCGAGGTTGCCCGCATTGCCTTCAATCCCTGCTTCACGATGATGCGGTTTTCGCCTTGGAGAGCCATCAAATCCGCCACCGTGCCGATAGCGGCATATTCCGCAAGCTCCTCGGGCCATCTGCCCAGCAGCGCCTGAGCCAGCTTAAGCGCAACGCCGACGCCGGCAAGCTGCTTAAACGGGTACGGACAGCCCGGCTTCTTCGGATTGATCAGTGCGTATGCCTCCGGCAGTATTTCCGGAGGTTCGTGGTGATCCGTAACAATCACATCGATGCCCAGCGTTTTCGCATACGCAATTTGCTGAACCGCGCTAATCCCTGTGTCTACCGTGATCAGCAGCGTGACTCCCGCGGCATCCGCTTTGTCCAGAGCGCCTTCATTCAATCCGTAGCCTTCATGCACGCGGTGCGGTATGTAATAATCAAATTGGCAGTTCAGCTGGCGCAGCAAATGCACCATAAGCGTAGTGCTGCTAACGCCGTCTGCGTCATAATCGCCGTAGATGCGTATCCGCTCTCCCAACCGAATGGCCATCCGGATCCGCTCCACTGCTGCAGCCATGCCATCCAGCAGGAATGGATCGTGAGCCTGCTCCGTTCCTCCGTAAAGAAAGTCAGCGACATGCTCTGTCTGTGTCATCCCTCGAACCACGAGCAGCCGGGCGAGCAGCGGCGAAATGTTGAATTGCTCCACCCATTCCTGAACCCGCGCCTCATCCGCAGCCCCCATGTTCCATCTTGCCTTTGCTTTAAGCACGTCGTGCCTTCCTCCTTTCGCCTGTCAATGCAGCACGGTCGGCATATCGTCCTGTTCCGCCGCTTGACTCTTGTATGGATATCCTGGGTCGTAGGGGTTCACGTGGATCATTACATCGGATACATGGGTAAATCGCTTCATCAGCGCGTGTCTCACCGTGCGGGCAATGTCATGTCCCTCTTGTACGGTAATACGAGGGTTTACACTAATCCTCACGTCGACGAGGACGTAGTGCCCATGCTCTTTCGCCTTCAAATCATCTACCGCAATGACACCTTTGATCCGCTGTACGGTCTCTATCAAATCCGCCGCATCCTCTTGCTGAAGCAGCCGATCCGATGAGCTATGTAACGTTGCCGCCATCAGCCCGTAATTTTTTTTCAAAAGGACGAACGAAATGAACAACCCTGCGGCAGGGTCCAAATAATACCAATGATTGCTTTCCAAATATGTACCTAGGATGGCACCCCCAACGCCAATAAATGCGGCGGCCGAAGTGGCCACATCCGTACGGTGCTCCAGAGCATTCGTCACAAGCATGGCATTGCCGGTTTTTTTCCCGGTCCGATACTTATACTGGAAAATGGCTTCCGTTACGACAATGGAAACACCTACCGCGATGAGAGCCAAAATGCCCGGTGCTTCCGTTACGCCGGAAACTATTGATTTCAATGACGACAAAGCGATCTCAAGACCGAGAACCATCAATAGGACCGGTGCTAAAAGATCCCATCGTTTGCCCGCCTTCCCGGATAAAGAGGTCGGATCCTCCACCGATGGCTGGTTTACGGATTGGTTGCCGCTCCACTCCTTAAGCGAACGGGCCGCTTCAGAAGCGGAATGAGCGGCATCCGCCAAGAGAGCCTTACTATTTGCCGCAAAGCCGATGATCCCTTTCATAAGCGCCAGCGCCATATTGCCGATCAAGCCGACCCAGGCGCCTCTTGTCGCTTGCTTGAAACGTTCGTCCGTCACGAGGCACTCCTCCATGTTTATGTATCTTATCCCTAATAAAGCAGCGGAAAAGAAAAACCGCTGAAAACATGCCGTTTCCAGCGGCCAAGTAAGTGCTTTTAAGCCACCGCTTTCGCCTTTTTGCTGCTGCTGAGCGATTTGTTTTTGAAGTAGTACCAAAGCGGACCTGCGATACAAATCGAAGAATAGGCTCCGCTCGTCAATCCGACCAGCTTGGCAAGCGCAAACAGCTTAATGGACTCGCTGCCGAAGATCAAGAGACATACAGCCGCGATCAATACTGTAATAACCGTATTGATGTTACGAGCCATCGTTTGCCAGATCGAATCGTTCAGAAGCTTAGCGAGGTCCTCGGAGGACTTCAGCTTCGCAAACCGCAGATTCTCGCGCACACGGTCAAAAATAACGATTTTATCATTGATGGAGTAACCGATCGTGGTCAATACGGCCGCCATAAACGGCAAATTCACCTCGAACCGGAAAATCGCAAAAAAGGCAATAACGACAAAAGCATCGTGCAGAATGGCAATAATAGAGGCAATAGCGAAACGCCATTCGAAACGGATGCTGACATAAATACAAATCGCGATGCTCGCAATACCGATCGCAAGGATCGCCTTATTGCGCTGCTCGATCGCCATATCCGGCGTAACGGCATTCACTTCTTGAGAAACCTGCGGTCCGAAGGCGGTCGAGAACGTATCCTTCACTTTCTTAACGGCATCCTCGGACAAGGTATCGCTGATTCTTACCGATACCCGATCGCTGTTCTCGCCGCCAACCGTGACAACGGCTTTCTCGATTCCCGCATCCATTAAGGTTTTCTCGGCTTGCTCTTTCGTTAACGTTTTGCCTACGGAAATGTCCATGGACGTACCGGAGCTGAAGTCAACGCCATAATTCATACCGCTGACCAAAAGCATGACCAAACCTATTATCGTAATCGCCATGGAAATGGTGTAGAACAGCTTGCGGTTCTTGACGAAATCATAGCGAATCTTTGTTGTATTCTCGTTAGAGGGCACGAATTTCAGCCTCCTTCACACCAAAATAGCTTGGCTTCTTGAACAGGTTGCCGCGGATCAGCATTTGGATCAGGATCCGAGCCAAGAAGACGTTGGTCAAAATACTGAGCACGATACTGAGCATGTTGATCAGGGCAAAGCCGCGAATCGCTCCGTTCCCGATGTAGTAAAGCACAACGGCAGCGATAATGTTCGTAATGTTGGCATCCATGATCGTACGGAACGAATGCTTGGAGCCGGAGCGCAGGGAAGAAAGAATGCTCTTGCCGCTGCGGATTTCTTCCTTGATCCGCTCATACGTGATGATATTGGCGTCTACCGCCATACCGATCCCCAGAATGAAGGCAGCGATACCCGGGAGCGTCAAGGTTGCGTTCATCAGGTCAAATACGAGCAGCAGCAGCCACGCATACGTAAGAATGGTAATCGATGCCACGATACCGGGGATTCTATAGAACACCAGCATAAAAATCAGGATCAGTACGGAGCCGATGAGCCCCGCTTCCACCGTTTGATGAAGAGACGCTTGTCCGAGAGATGCACCAACGCTTTGGGTGTATTTCTCCGTCAGCTTGAGCGGCAGCGCGCCCAGGTTGATCGTATCGGCCAATTGCTTGGCTTGATCATAGGTATAGTTACCCGTAATGGTCGCCCGTCCGTCAGGCAATACTTGCTGTACCACAGGATCGGACAGCATGGCTTCATCCAAATAGATGGACAGCTTCTGACCGATAAGCTTCTGTGTCACATTCTTAAATTTCTCAGCGTCCTTCACCTGAATGGAGATGACCGGACGGTTGGCTTGATCGTACTCGACCTTCGCCGCGCCTTCAACGAAATCGCTTCCGAGCATTTCCTTGGTGCCGTCAGGACCGCGGAACGTCAGCTCGGCCGGCTTCTTGATAATCTTGCGTACCTCTTCCTCGTTCTCCACACCGGCCAGCTTAATCCGGATGCGGTCGGAGCCCTCTGTAGTTACCTCCGGCTCGGCGATCCCCAGCGCGTCAGCACGCTTCTCGAGACTGTGCGCCGTTTGATTCAGAGATTCGCGCGTCACCGGCTTCCCGGCCTCGATCGGCTCGGCAACGAATAAAATTTCAAAACCGCCCTTTAAATCCAGACCGAGCTTTATATTCTTAACCAGCTGCGGACTTGTCACCGTAATGGATACTAGCAGGATCAATACGATGGCGAAAAAAGAAAGTATTCTTTTGATGTCCATAACGTTCTCCTTCCTTAACTCAATAGTCCTATTATACTTTCCTACAAAAAACGAGTCAATTTGAAGAAAAGAGGGTGAATTCCCACCGATAACACAAAAAAATGCCCATTTTCAACAAATGGACATGTTGACGAACGCCTATCAGCCCTTCTTATACATCGAAATGGTCATCCAATTCATAAATTGCGTCACCTTAAGCGATAAAATATCGTTCACCACGCGGTGAAGCGGCGGCATGCCGGTCTTATGATATTTGTCGCTCACGCATTCCCAAATATCCATTCCCGAGACCTGCTCGTATCCCAGCATCCGAAATTCCTGGGCTTTACTAAGGCAAATCTCTTCCATGGTGCGATTGAGCTCTTCATCGGACATGGCGTCTGGTTCCTGCGTCCGTGCCAGCTCCAACGATTCCTCCTCCAGCATAGAGATCTCCGTGTGTTCCGACTCCGATGGAACAACCTCTGCTGTATCGTCCACTATTGCGCCGTTCTCATTTTCCATCGTCCGCTTCGCGGCATCTCCGACCGTTCCCCCAAAGAAGCGTTCCATATAAGGTACATCTCCTGGCAGTTCCGGCTGCCGGCCATTGTCCGATGTCCCTTCCGACATACGCTCTGTCTCCGCACTTTCCTCGTTGTCGCGTTTTGCATCGTCGTCGCTCACATGAAACCCCTCCCCTGCGTAGCAGCTTGCTAGATGTTACATTCGCCCTCTTCCCGTGGAATTCCTGCCGGGGATAGGCGCTACCGCATAATAAAAATTGTAGCATGCGATGGGACAGGTCCAGCATATCCATTAGTAGTCCGGTCTCTAACCATCCATTGTCGTATAGAAATGAGGAATATTCGTGACCAAACAATCCTTTATTAAGGGAACGATGATCCTGCTGGCCGCGGGCATGATCAACCGCATATTGGGCTTCATCCCGCGAATCACCCTTCCCCGAGTCATCGGACCTGAGGGCGTCGGTTTGTATCAGATGGGGTACCCGTTTCTCATCCTCATTCTAACCTTCATCACAGGCGGGATTCCTATTGCAGTGGCCAAGCTGGTCGCAGAGGCGGAAGCGGAGGCGAATGAAGCGAGAGTGAGACGCATTTTTCGCACGGCCCTGTTGCTTTCGTGTGCTTTGGGGCTTTTCTTTACAGCCTTAAGCTATCTGGGAGCAGGCTGGATTACCCGTCACTTTTTTACGGATCAACGGGTATATTATACGTTCCTATGCATGAATCCCATTATCTTCTTCGTCAGTATTTCCGCTGTGCTGCGGGGCTACTTCCAGGGACGCCAGAACATGATTCCCACAGCCATGTCCCAGGTAGTCGAGACACTTTTTCGGATCATCTTCGTTCTGATATTATCCTACCTGATGCTTCCATACGGGCTGGAGTTTGCCGCTGCGGGAGCCATGGTAGGCGTTCTCATCGGAGAGATTTGTGCACTTCTTGTCCTGGCTTACCACTATAAAACAGACCGGAAAATTCGTCCGACCCGTCCCAAGGCCAAGATAGGATCCAGCCTGGCTCCGGGAAGACTCTACGGTCTGCGCCAGCTGCTTGGACTTGCCGTACCGGTTACCGGCAGCAAGCTGGTCGGCTCCGCCTCTTACCTGCTTGAGTCAATCCTAACCGTCCAAGCCCTGGCTGCAGCAGGCATCGTCACCGCCGTAGCAACCGCACAATACGGCGCATTGCAAGGGATGGTCATCCCCGTGCTGCTCCTACCGAGTGCGCTTACCTACTCTTTGTCCGTTTCCTTAGTGCCTTCGCTGTCCGATGCGAAAGCCCGGGGAGATATGGCGACCATTCACGCCAGACTGCATCAATCTCTCAAGCTGGCGCTCGTTACCGGCGCGCCCTTCGCCGTCATCATGTTCGTGCTGGCCGAACCGCTATGCCTCTATATGTACGGACAGCAGCAGGTCGGCACCATGCTGAAGATGATGGCTCCTGTTGCCCTTTTCATTTACTTTCAGGCACCGCTGCAGGCAGCCCTGCAGGCATTGGAGCGACCGGGAAGCGCGCTCATCAACACCTTCATCGGCTCCAGTGCGAAGCTACTGATCATTTATTTTGTTGCGAGCCGTCCGGAATACGGAATTCTCGGGGTCGTCATGGCTATCAACGTCAATATCGTGCTGGTTACGTTACTGCATTGGAACAGTCTTGTCAGACTGTTAAAGTTCCGCATGAACAGCTCTGACTTTGTTAAGGTACTATTTGCCATGACACCGGCAGGTGCGCTTAGCTACTTGACTATGTATACCTCTTGGTCGGACTACGCCTTTATCCGGTTTGTTACCGCCTCCGCAGCAGGGGTTGCTCTTTATCTAATTTTCGCTTTGATTTTCGGATTGATCAATCGGAACGATCTGCTTCGATTTACTCGTTTGAGCAAGCGCATAGTCAAATAGATCTTGCGCTATGCGCCGGCTTATCGTTTTTTATCGATGTACCATCGTCCCCGGTAATCCAGCGAGCAGAAAAATACTTCCTTGAAGTCCTTAATCCCTTTCGCTTGCAGCTCGCGCTTTAGCCAGAAACGGGTTTTTCCAAGCTTCTCCAAGCTTTCATCCTGCACTTTCCCGTCCATAATCAACGGAACCGGCAAGCCCTCATACCGAAAGAGCGGTTTGCCTTCCTTATCTTCCTGTTTCGCTTCCCCCTCCGGCCTCTGCTTCTCTATGACCGTCAGCTTTCCTGAAGGCTCCAGCAGCGCGAATTCCACATCGGCAATGTTCCTGATCCGGTTTTCTCTAAGCTGGAGCAGCAGATCGTCCAGGTTATACCGCTCCTTCTCCATTCTTTCCCGGTCCAGCTTCCCGTGCTTAATGACGGCGACCGGCGTTCCTTCGAACCATCGCCGAAGCTTCTCATTTTTGAGAGAGATCTGGGCAATGATGATTTGAATCAGCACGAGCGTTCCCATCGGGAGTAGACCGGCAATCATCGGCTTGTGCCAGTCCTCCAAGACGAAGACGGCAATCTCAGCAATCATAATGGAAATCACCAGATCAAACATGGAAAGCTTGCCGATCTCCCGTTTACCCATAATGCGCATCGTCATAAAAACGATAAAATACATCAGTATCGTGCGTATGAGAAGAGTCATCATGGATTTAGCCTCCTTCGGACAGTTCCATGACTATTGTGACCCCCTCCGGCTTTGCACATCCGGGTGAATTGCTGGTAAATGCGCCGAAAGGTCGGAGAAATGCAGAGAACCTGTACTATTTTGTGGTACGGGCCCATACAATGGTACAAACCGCATGGAACGGAGGAAAAAGAGGATGAACCGGAGTCCTATGTTCTCAGGTCTTATGTATTCCATGATTTTCATGCTGGCCGGCACGGTGCTTGGATCGATGCTGCTGGTGTTCACGTCGATGCAGGAAGATTCCTGGGTAAGCTTAACACTAGGAATTCATGGACTGGCTATGTTGGCAGGAGGGTTTGTTTCCGGCAAACGCGCGGGAACGAAAGGCTGGTATCACGGGATGCTGCTCGGACTACTCTACGCTCTCATCGTCTGGATCATCGGTTTTCTTGCTTACGATGCAGGGATGACGGAGCAGACCTTATATGTGACCTTGATCTCAGTGGTCGGCGGTGCATTCGGCGGTATTGTCGGGGTAAATATGAAGAGGTAAGGCGATAGGGACTTCTGTCGGCAGCGGCGGAGGTTCTTTTTTTTATGATGAGGGAAAAAAGAAAGCGAGGCTTACATCCCGAAGGATGCAGGCCTCGCTTTCGGCGCTTGCTTACTTCTCGGCTGCTGCCGAAGCACTGACCGAGTTGATCGCGGAACGGTCGAACGTCAGCTTCGTGACATCATTGACACGTAGGACGACCGTATCGTCCGTCAGCTCGAGGATCGTGCCGTGCAGACCGCCGATCGTAACCACCTTGTCCCCTTTTTTCAAAGAGTTCAGCATCATGGTCCTTGTCTTCTGACGCTTCTGTTGTGGGCGAATAAGTAAAAAGTATAGGACGACGAACATCAGGACGAGTGGTCCGTAAGTCACGAGGTAGCCCTCGATTCCCGGCGCTGCAGCCGGTTGACTGGCTAAAAACATCGCTCTGTACCCCCTTTCGCTCAAATCTGGTTCTATGTGGTATTACATTAAAACCCCTTGCTATTCTCATCAATGCCGTATTTGGCAAAAAACTCGTCGCGGAAATCCAGCAGCCTGTCCTCCCGAATCGCTTGGCGAACGCCTCTCATCAACTCCACCAAGAAGTGCAGATTGTGATACGTCGTCAGTCGAATGCCGAACGTTTCATCCGCTTTCAACAAATGGCGGATATAGGCCCGGGAATAATTCTTACAGGTGTAACAGGAGCATTCCGGATCAAGCGGGCCGTAATCGTCGGCAAACTTAGCGTTGCGGATGATCATCCGCCCGGAGCTGGTCATCACCGTACCGTTACGGGCAATACGGGTAGGCAGCACGCAGTCGAACATATCGATCCCGCGAATCGAGCCCTCGACAAGGGCATCCGGCGAGCCGACGCCCATCAGATACCGCGGCTTGTTCTCCGGCATTAGCGGAACGGTATAGTCCAACACCTCGTACATTAAAGGCTTGGGTTCGCCTACACTTAATCCTCCAATAGCATACCCCGGGAAATCCATGGAAGTCAACTCGGCCGCACTCTGCTTGCGCAGATCCTCGTACATGCCTCCTTGAATGATAGCAAACAGAGCTTGCTCCTTAGGTCGTGCGTGCGCCTTCAAGCAGCGTTCCGCCCAGCGTGTAGTACGCTCCAGCGAGTTTTTCGCATACGCATGGTCCGCCGGGAAAGGTGGACATTCGTCGAACGCCATAATGATATCGGCGCCTAACGCGTTCTGGATCTCCATCGCTTTCTCCGGAGAGATGAACAGCTTGTCCCCGTTCAGGTGAGAGCGAAATTGTACGCCCTCCTCGCTGATCTTCCGCATCTCGCTCAAGCTGAATACCTGAAATCCGCCGCTGTCCGTCAATATCGGGCGATCCCAGTTCATGAACTTATGCAGCCCGCCCGCCCCTTTCACGATTTCGTGGCCGGGACGCAGGAACAGATGGTACGTGTTGCTCAGAATGATATGCGCATCCATCGCCTTCAGTTCTTCAGGAGCCATCGTTTTGACGGTGGCTTGGGTCCCGACCGGCATGAAGGTTGGGGTATCGATGACGCCGTGAGGCGTATGGACTCGTCCAAGACGGGCACCGGATTGCTTGCACGTTTTAATATATTCATAGGTCACAGCCAATAGAATCACTCTTTCGGTTTAAGTCGGTCTGATGCTAGTAAATGAACATGGCGTCCCCGAAGCTGAAGAACCGGTACTCCCGTTCTACGGCTTCATGGTACGCTTTAAGAATTTGCTCCCTGCCGGCCAAAGCGCTGATCAGCATGAGCAGCGTAGATTTGGGCAAATGGAAGTTGGTCAGCAGCGCATCGACGATACGGAACCGGTAGCCGGGGTAGATAAAAATACCTGTCCAGCCGCGGCCCGCTTGAAGAATCCCTTCCTCCGTCGCTGCGGTCTCGAGCGTGCGCGACGAGGTCGTGCCGACTGCAATGACGCGTCCGCCCTTGCGTTTGGCTTCGTTCACCAGGTCAGCCGTTTCCTGCGACACCTCGTAATACTCCTCATGCATCTCGTGCTCCTCGATCTTTTCCGCTGAAACCGGACGAAACGTCCCCAATCCGACATGCAGGGTGACATAGGCTAATTGTACACCCTTTTGTTCCAGTCTATGCAAATATTGCTTGGTAAAATGGAGCCCTGCCGTCGGCGCCGCCGCCGATCCCTCGTGCTTGGCATAGACCGTCTGGTAGCGCTCCTTCTCCGGGAGCTGCTCTTTGATGTAAGGCGGAAGCGGCATCGATCCGAGCCGGTCGAGCAGCTCGTTGAAGATCCCTTCATACTGAAAGTGCAGCGTTCGGCTGCCCATCTCCCCTTCAGCCTCTACCGTTGCCGTTAGAAGAGGCGCCGTCCCGGTTGCTTCCGCAGACTCCGGTTGTCCTCCGAAGTGGATCGTGGCACCCGTCTTCACCTTCTTGCCGGGACGTACCAGCGCTTCCCAGCGGTCTCCCTCCAGCTGCTTCAGCAGCAAAATTTCCACCTTCGCACCCGTGTCCGCCTTCACGCCAAATAGCCGGGCTGGAATGACTCTCGTATCGTTCAATACGAGCACATCCCCGGCTTGCAAATAGTTCTCTAGCTCTTCAAACATATGGTGGCCGATCTCGCCTGTTTGCTTGTTTAGCGTCAGAAGCCGCGAGGCCGTACGGTCGGCCAGCGGCGTCTGTGCGATCAACGATTCAGGTAAATGGTAATCAAACAAATCCACTTGCATCGTATCAAGTCATCCCTTGGTTATCGAGACTCCTACATAGTAGGTCTGCAATATTTTTTGGTAATTGAAGCCGAGCTCCGCGTATCCCTTGGCGCCCCACTGGGACATCCCGAGTCCGTGGCCAAAGCCCGTCCCCCTTATGATGAAGCCTGCCTTCTTCGTCGCCAGACGTACCTCTCCCTGCGCATTCAGCAAGAAAAGCTGATCCTGCGCTTGTTCGGCTGCGCTGCTGCCGGACGCTATGTAGATCGGACCTGACTCCGGAGATTGGGCCCTTACGGTACCGTTCGCTCCGAGTATAGTATATCGTCCCGTCTCTTCAATTTCAAACCGGGTGCTCGGCAAGCCGCCGAGTGCCGTCCGAAGCGCATCCGGATAAGCTACCTTAACCTGCTTGCCGTTAGCGGTTATCTCCATGACACGTCCTGAAGGGCCGCGTTTCGTAACCTCCAGACGGTGCAAGCTTCCCGCTACGGCGCCCGTGCTCGCTGCGTTCAGCTTATCCTTCAGCTCGGAGCCTTCGTAGACGCGAATCCATGCATAAGCATTGGATTCCTGCTCCTCGTCAATGACCACGAATTGATCGCCGATATTCACCTGAAACAGAGCGGGGTTGTTCGTATTGTCTACAAAAGGCGCGGAGCGTACGTTCACGCCGGTTGTCGTCGATTCGTAATAAGGAAGTCCCGCCGGATTCGTCCGGCCTGTGTTGCGTGCATAGTCGGAATGAATATAGCCGGTTTGGCCGTTCGGCAGTACCATGCGGTACCATGTTTTCTTGCCGGCCGCCGCCCCGTCGTCCGGGCTCGCCGTGCTCTTGAGGTAGGCGGCAGGATTGCCCCATACCTCTGTCGGATCAGCCGTCATACCTCCCGCATTGGAATAGAACACCGGCGTGACAAGCCCGTTCTTGTCGGTCAGCACTTCCCCCTCCGTCGCCGTCACAGCCGCTACGGCTGCCGGGAATTCGGCGGTCAGTCCTTTATAAGCCTGATCCAGCGTCGTATCCGTCACGTTCGCAATCGTATATTTGACGCCCTGCTTGAGCGCGTAGGTTCGGGCGGCAACCGCCTGCGCCTTCAGCGCCTCGGCGGGCCATTCCTTGCTCAGCTCGGAGCCGAGCACCGAGTACAGGTACTGCTCAAAGGGAAGCTCGTTGATCACGGCCAGCTTCCCGTTCAGCTTCGAAAGCTCGATGCCGCCCCGATAGGTGCGGTTCGAGCGCTCGCGCACGTTCACGCCGGCGGCGGCAGCGCCGGCGGCGGGAGCCGCGGGAGCGGCCCACAGCTTGGCGCTTGTGCCGCCGAAGGCGAGCCCGCGCACGTCTTCGAGTGCGCCCGCGTTCAGCTGCTGCTCGGCGCGCAGCAGCACATAGGCTGCAGCTGCGTCCAGCGGCTGCAGCTTCACGTTCGGCGCAGCGGTGGCCAGCTGCGCCTTGAGCGCCTGCAGCGCCGCCTCATCGGTGGCCCCACCGATGAGGACGGCGTAGGCAGGCGCCGCCGCCGCGCCGCTGCTTAGCAGCGCGGCGTCCGCTTCGAAGCCGGCCTGTGCCAGGGCGGCTGCAGCGGTTTGCGCCTCCGTCTCGGAGGCGTAGGTGCCGGCGTGCCAGCGCAGCGGGCCGCCGAGAACGGCGCCGGCCTGCCCCTTGGCGGCGGCGGTTGCGGCTTCCTTGGTCGCGTAAGGACCAAGGTAAACCTGCCAGGCCGTCTTCCCCTGCTTCGTGCGCTGCACGATCGCCACGTCGGCACCGCCGGCCTCCAGCTTCTGCGCCAGCGTCTTCGCCTGCGCGGCGTCGCCCGTCTCCGGCAGCTTCACGGTGTAGCCGTCCGCGTATACGCGGACCGGCTCCTTCGCCGCTGCCGAAGTCAAAGGCTGTACGGCACCGCCTGCGCCGCGCAGCCCGATGTGCAGGCCGGCCTCCGAAGCAAGCGTGACCGCCGAAGTCGCAGCGCTGTATTTGCCTGTGTCGATGAACAGCGCGACACGGATGACCTCCAGCTTAGGCACCGCAGCGGCCTGCACGACCGGGGCTCCGGCAACCAGCGCCCCGCTCCCCATACCCAGCAGCGCCATCAGCAGCGCCGCCTTCTTTATCGCTAACATGTCGTTATGACAGCTCCTCTCCCCATTAAACCTACGAACGGTTCGGCATCGGCAGCCCCAAATGGCTGTAAGCCTGCGCCGTAACCATCCTCCCGCGCGGCGTACGCTGCAAAAACCCGATCTGCAGCAAATACGGCTCGTAGACATCCTCAATCGTTTGGCTTTCCTCCCCGATGGAGGCGGCGATCGTATCCAAGCCTACAGGACCTCCCTGGAAGCTCGTAATGATCGAGCGAAGCATCTTGTGGTCGATCTCATCCAGCCCGAGCGGGTCCACTTGGATGCTGCTCAGCGCGGTCCGCGCGATCTCCAGCGTAATGATGCCGTCGCCTTTCACCTGTGCGAAGTCCCGCACCCGCTTCAACAGCCGGTTCGCTATCCTCGGCGTGCCTCTGGAACGGCGCCCGATCTCATGAGCGGCCTCTCCGACGATCGGCACCTGCAAAATTTCGGACGCCCGGCTAACGATATAGGACAGCTCATCCACCGTGTAATATTCCAGACGGCTTACGACACCGAAACGGTCGCGCAGCGGCGCCGACAGCAGACCGACTCTCGTCGTGGCTCCGATCAAGGTGAACGGGGGCAAATCCAGGCGTACCGAACGGGCGCTCGGTCCCTTGCCGATAATGATATCGAGCGCGTAGTCTTCCATCGCCGGATACAACACCTCTTCTACGGTCCGGTGAAGACGGTGGATCTCATCGATGAACAGCACGTCGCCCTCCTGCAGATTGGTCAGAAGCGCAGCCAAATCCCCGGGGCGTTCAATTGCCGGACCGGAGGTGGTGCGCAGATTCACGCCCAGCTCGTTGGCGATAATGTTGGAGAGCGTCGTTTTCCCGAGACCCGGAGGCCCATACAGCAGAACGTGGTCAAGCGCTTCCTTTCTCATCTTGGCCGCTTCGATATAAATCTTCAGGTTTTCCTTCGCCTGCGCTTGCCCGATATACTCCGCCAAGTAGCGAGGTCGCAGGCTCAGCTCCACCGCTTGATCCTCCATCATCAGGTTGGCTGATATGATGCGGTCTTCCATGCTGCTTGCTCCCTTCCCTATCTAAGCGATTGCTGAAACAGCGCCTGAAGCGCCAGCTTTGTCACTACATCCGTCGTCTCGTCGCCCTTCAGCTTCGGCTTGATCGCCTGGCCGGCCCGGTCCGCCTCCGCCTCGGTATAACCGAGCGCCAGCAGAGCCGCCTTCGCCTCCGCCCAGGCTCCTCCACCGGCCGGCGCAGCCAGCACCGCTGCGCCGCCAAGGCCGAAGCCTTCCAGCTCGGAGCCTGCGCTCACCGCCCCCAGCTTGTCCTTCAGATCGAGGACCATCCGCTGGGCCGTCTTCCTCCCGATGCCCGGCAGCTTGGTCAGGAAGCTCAGGTTCTCCTGCTGGATGGCCGCCGCAATGACCTCCGGCTTGCCCCCGCTCATCACGCCAAGCGCAACCTTCGGCCCGATGCCGCTGACCTCTAACAGCAGCCGAAACATCGACTGCTCCTCACGGGAGGTAAAGCCGAACAGCAGATGGGCGTCCTCCCGCACATGGTAATGTATGTACATCGTAACCTCGTCCTGATCCTTGCCCGGCAGCACGGCATACGGATTCGCGCAGAACACGCGGTATCCCACACCCCGCACGTCGAGGACGACAAATTCCGTTTCCCGGTGCGCCACCGTTCCCCTTAGAAAATCGATCATCGCTTCGATACCTCATTTATCTTTTGTTGTAACGCGGAGGAATGCGCATGGCAAATCGCAACCGCCAGGGCATCCGCCACATCGTCCGGCTTCGGCACGGCGGACAGATTCAAGTACATGCGCACCATCTCCTGCACCTGCTTCTTCTCCGCCTTCCCATAGCCGACGATCGCCTGCTTCACCTGAAGAGGCGTATATTCCCCGATGGGCAGCCCCTTCTGCTCCGCGGCCAGCATCAAGACGCCGCGAGCCTGCCCAACCGTCAGCGCGGTGGTCACATTGCGGTTGAAAAACAGCTTCTCGATGCCAACCGAATCCGGCTTGTACTTGTCGATCAGCTGTACGATCGAATCGTACACCTGCCGCAGCCGAACGGCGTCATCCGTATGGGCCTCCGTCTGAATGGAGCCGTACTGCACCGGCACCAGCTTATGCCCGATTTTATCAATGAATCCGAAACCTACTATCGCGATCCCGGGGTCGATCCCAAGTATTCTCACAGCGTACACTCCCATTTCCTTGGCCGTTAACAATACGCCTTACGTCGTCATCTAAAGGCTCTCTGCGTGGCAAACACATACTTTTGTTCCGTAGGCCTGTCCACTTTAAACAATATAATTGTGCCGATAATACAACTTTTTACCACCGATTCTCTCGAAATCAAGGAGATTTCTGCGAATATACAACATTCTGAGGCCATTCACTTCGGTTTCAGTCATTCCACTTCTTCAAAGATGCCTTTTCTCACAAATCTTGCTCTGAACCTCGTTTGGAATCGCGGATTTCTGCCCTACAGCAGCATCGTCTTCCTTGCCCAACATGTGGCAGAAGAGGCTAAAAAAAAGAAAGCGAACATATGTGTTCACTTTCCCATTATAACAGATATTATACCTGATGAACACGGTATGACAAGCAAAAAAGGACACCGGTCCAGACGGATCCAGTGTCCATGTTTGCTCTTACTGTATCGGCGCGACCTGCATGACCTTCTCCGTCTCCTCCACTGCGTAATCGCTGAAGGTGGAAAGCACGCTGTTGTATTCGTCCAGATCGCTGACTTGAATGCCTTGATAAAGCTGCTTCAGCGTCTCCCTAGGCAAGCTGCTCTCCAGATACTCGATATTGAGCTGGAAAAAGGTACGAATGACGTTCCGGTCCGCCGAACCCGGCACCCCCTCAAATAAGGACAGATTGCCCTGCTCGTCCAGACCGAAGTAAGCATTGTGCTTGCATTGCGGCGAGAGATCGCTGACCGATTCCGTGAAAACTACCTTGCCTCCGTCAGCCAGGCTCACCGTCATCGAAGGATGCTCCTTGTAATAGGCCAATATTTGGGCCGAGTTCATCCTTCCGAGCAGCTGCAGCTCTTCTCCGCATACATATGCTTTTTTCGCGTAAACCTCCCGCTCTCCTTCGATGCCGCTTACCATTTTCCTTACCTCTTCCTCCGGCTGCGCCGGGCCTTGAATCGATCTTCCCAGCACCATGCGCTCCTGCTGTCCATCCGTTCCCTGCTCCGAATCCGGGTGCTCCTGCAGCATCCACCATGCGGAGGCCGCACCTATCGCGAGCACAATGCCTGCCAGATGAATCCACCGGCGCTTCCATCGCAGCCTTTTTTTCAACTCTCTCTTGACTTGATTCCAGAAGCTGAGCACAGTCATAGCGATCCCCTTCTAGTCATGATTTGATGGTACAAGCTCATGTTTTATTAACTATATTTGCCATGACGGTTTCCATTTATTCAGTTCGTGGAAACAACCGGCCCTCCGTGGTATAATTGGGACATATCTTTGAATGAAGGAAGGGACTCGCGACTCATGAAAAGCGTACTGAAGGAAGCTATGGCCTGGACACAGTCCATCGCAGCCGCCATTATCCTTACATTCCTTATCGGTGTCTTCGTCATTCAGCCAACCAAGGTATCCGGACATTCCATGGATCCCACGTTACATGATGAACAACGCATCTACGTATCGAAGCTCGGACATACCTTTCGTACCGTACCCGATTATGGGGACATCGTCATTATCGACAGCCGAGTCGAACGGAAGCGTTCCTTGCTTGATGATTTTATGGAGCATCCTTTACTGGCTTTAGTTTACGGCCAAGAGGATGAGAGGATCATGTATGTGAAGCGAGTCATCGGCAAGCCGGGAGATGTGCTGGAGCTTCGCAACCAGCAGCTGCTCCGCAACGGAGCCGTACTCGAAGAGCCTTATATCCGCGAAGCGATGCGTCCGATGCCGGATATGAAATGGGTTGTCCCTGAAGATCATATCTTCGTGATGGGCGATAACCGCAACAACAGCCGCGATAGCCGCGATCTTGGGTTTATCCCGTTCGATCATGTACTCGGCGTCAAGCTGGGGGAGTAACCTTTCAAAGCACAATGACAAATAGCCGGAAGCTCTCTTGAGAGCATCCGGCCTTTTCTTTATATCCTAGCCGATCCACGGCTTATTGCGCTTTGATCTTCTTGCCGACGCCTCGGCCTGACGCTTATGACGCGCGATCAGACTGCGGATGGCGGCTTTCGCTGTCTCCGGCTTCCTCCGCTTCTTCTGCTTGGAAGGGACTGCGGACTCAGCGGTCTTCGACGCTCCGGAAATGCTTGCTTCCTCAGCCGAACGTTCCTGAGCTTCCGCCTCTTTTTCCCTACCGTGGCAGCCGCAATCCTCCTTTTCCATCGGTGCATAAGGGAATCCGTAAGGGACACCTGCATGCATACCCAGCGTACCGGCCGGATAAGTCATCCCGCCATGATAAGGCTGCATAATCCCCTGATAGCCAAACCCATGTTGATGAGGCTCGAACCCGTGGGTATAGCCCGGCAGCGGCATTGCCTGAACGCCATGGTGCTGCATACCGGCGCTCATGTCCGGTCCGTACGAGGTAAGGGCAGGATCTACCCACGGCATCGTTGAAAAATACGGGTCCTTGCCTCCGCAGCCGCAGTCTCCGCCGGCAGTGGGGTATGTCGGCATCATCGGGTAGTGAGGAGTCATCATCCCTGCGTCTGTCGGCATCATCGGGTAATGAGGAGTCATCATCCCTGCGTCTGTCGGCATCATCGGGTAGTTAGGAGTCATCATCCCTGCGTCTGTCGGCATCTCAGGGAACTGCGGAGGCTCCGGCAACGGCCAAATGTTCGTTTCCATGACGGAAAACTCCACATTCATGCCTCCTACCTCCGTTGCCGGCACCTGGAATTGCTCGAACAGATTTTGATGCGGCAGCTGCGGCAGAGGCGGCACCTCTGACGGCATCCCCTGATCCTGTACCGGCACAGGGATGCTTGGAGGCTCTTGTGCATGCTCTATGTTTGGCATCGGAGGCATTTCCATGGGAACTTGCGGAAGCTCTGCTGCAAGCGGCCCTTCCGCTGCCTCCGGCATCGGGGCTACCGGCGGCGCTTCCATTGGCGGCACTTCACCTGCTGAAGGCGGCTGTTCGGCAGCAGCAGGGGCTGGCTCCGCCTTGATCTTAGGAACGTAGACGACATCTCCGGTCATCAGGATATTCGGATTTTTCAGCTGCGGGTTGGCCGCAATCATTGCAGCGAGAGGAATCCCCCATGCCTTGCCGATTTTCCATAAGGAATCGCCTTGCACCACCGTGTGCTTATACAGAAATTCCGTCGGCGGCGTTACCGGCTTCGGCATGTTCGGGATTTTCACCTTCATCCCGACATCCAGCACATTCGGATCCGCAATTTGCGGGTTGGCGGCAATCAATACATTGAGATCAATATCATGCTTTTTCGCGATCTCATACATCGTGTCGCCCTTTTTGACCATATGGATTTTCACTGCACAAACCTCCTCTAAGTATTGCTAGTTCCCAGTCGAGCAACGAATCTGAAAATAACAATACAGTTTATGCAGCAACGTGGGCATTTGACCATGTTTTCCCTAAAAAAATTGTAACCGGCCGCCAGGAGGGCGCACCGGTTACAGAAGGTCAAAGCGTAACTCCGTCTTTAAAAATGGCAATTTCGCGATAGCCGCTGCGTTCGTTGCAGGTCCGGACCTCTCCCGAGGCGAGCATGGTAATATAGCTCATCATCTCGTCCGTTATTTCGGGAAAACCCGCACCGGTAAGCAGCCGGCCTGCGTCAAAGTCGATCCAATGCTTTTTGCGTTCCGCCAGCTCACTGTTGGAGGATACCTTCACCGTAGGCACCGGCCCCCCAAGCGGGGTCCCCCTTCCAGTAGTAAACAGCACCAGATGGGCGCCCGCCGCTGTCAATGCGGTTACGGCAACGATGTCGTTCCCCGGTCCCTCCAGCAGATGGAGTCCGTTTCCCTTCACGGTTCCTCCATAGGAGCTGACGCCCACCACCGGACTTGTGCCGCCCTTCTGTGTGCACCCAAGCGATTTCTCCTCCAGGGTTGTGATGCCCCCCTGCTTGTTGCCCGGGGACGGATTTTCATAAATAACTTGGCCGTGACGGGCGTAATAATCTTTAAAATCATTGATGAGCCGGACAGTATCCTCGAATACCGATTCGTTCCGACAGCGGTTCATGAGTATCGTCTCGGCGCCGAACATCTCAGGAACCTCGGTAAGCACGGAGCTGCCTCCATAGCCGATCAACCGGTCCGAAACCTGCCCGAGCAGCGGGTTCGCGGTAATACCGGAGAAAGCATCGGACCCTCCGCACTTCAGCCCGATAACGAGCTTCGATACGGGGCACGGTACCCTCTGAAAGGCTTCCGCGTATTCCACCAGCTCGCCGATCAGCTCAAGTCCCGCTTCCAGCTCATCCTCCGTCTCCTGGGCGGACAGGAATCGAACCTTCTTCGGATCAACGTCTTGCAGCAGCTTTCGGAACTCCCCGATATGATTGTTTTCGCAGCCCAGACCGAGCACAAGCACTCCGGCTGCATTGGGATGCCTGACTAGGCCCGCCAATATCCGCTGGGTATCGAGCTGATCGTCCCCGAGCTGGGAGCAGCCGTACGGATGAGGAAACGTGAAGATGCCCTCCGTTCTCCCGGCATACCTTACATTCGCTGCTTGAGCTATTCTTTCGGCCGTTTTGTTGATGCAGCCGACGGTGCCCACAATCCAGATTTCATTACGGATCCCCACGTCCCCATTCTCGCGGACGTAGCCCATAAATTCGGGTATCTCCCCTACCGCCGTAATCGGATTGCCGGGAGCCGGCTCATAGCGGTAATCAAGCGTCCCTTCCAGATTGGTACGCACGTTGTGCGTGTGCACCCACATCCCTGGCTGAATGTCCTCCCTAGCATGACCGATAGGAAATCCGTATTTGATGACGGGAGCCCCGGCGGGAATCGGCTCGACCGCCACTTTATGACCGCGCGCTATCGTTTCCGTAAGCGTAACCTGCTGATTACTGATCCGAAATGTATCTCCTACCTCTAGGGCGGATAGAGCTACAACGACCTGATCGGATTCATGAATGCGCAAAATTTGATGGGTTTGGTCCATCGTTATCTCCTCCGTTTTAACGCTTGCTCCATCGCCTTTCTCATGCCGAGCCCCAGAATGGCTTCGACGGCAGCGGCCACCTCGGCGTGAAGCCCTTTGACCTCCAGCAGGCTCTGCCCCCAGAACGGTTCATGACGAAGCGCTTCTTCTACTAAACGGTCAATCGATGACGGGCTTCCGTCCGCTTCGGACCAAAGCTGTTTGAACTTCTCCAAATGCGGGGCGTCATCCTGCAGAGCAATGGCTTCGCCCTGTCTTTCCCCACGGTAAAATACAAGCAGAGCCGCTAAGGAAAAGCATAACACGGACGGCAGCTCTTGTCTGCGCGAAACAAATTCAAGCAGGGAAGGCAGCACTCTGGTCTTGTATTTGGACACGGAATTCAAGGCAATGCTGAGCAGGTAATGCTTGATAAAAGGATTCGCGAACCGCTCCAGCACGCTGTTCGCATAGGATTTCAGCTCCTCCTCCGGCAGGTCCAGCGTCGGAATGATCTCCTCGAACAGCCCCTTTTGCATGTATGCTGCAATCAGCTCGTCATCCATACATTCCTTAACGGTTTCTTTCCCGGCTAAATAGGCAGCCAGCACCGTCATAGTATGAGCGCCGTTCAAAATACGAACTTTTCGTGTACGGTAAGGGGTCATGTCCCGGGTCCACACGACATTCAAGCCTGCCTCTGTCAACGGAAGCTCCTTCGCCAGCTCGGGATCGCCCTCGATGACCCAAAGATGGAAAGGCTCCGCAGTGTTGAACAAGCGATCGACGTAGCCGAACCGGGCGGAAAGCGCCTCAATCTCCTCTTTCGGATACCCTGTGACGATACGGTCGACAAGAGTGTTGAGGAAGTGACAGTGCTCCAGCCATTGCTGGAAATCCGCCCCCAGCTTCCACTTGCGGGCATATTGATGAACGATGGACTTCAGCTGGTCGCCGTTCCTGTCAATCAGCTCACAAGGAAGGATGACCAGCGCCTTTGCAGGATCTCCATGAAACGCTTTGAATCGTTTATGCAGCAATGCCGTCAGCTTGGCCGGGAAGGAGCTTGGCGGCGAGTCTGTAAGCAAATCATCCGGCTGAAAGACGATCCCCGCTTCCGTCGTGTTGGAAACGATAAAACGCAGCTCAGGATTCAATGCACAGTTTAAGAACGCCTTGTAGTCTTTGTACGGATTGATTCCGCGCCGAATGGAAGTAATAAGCTCCGCCTCGTCGACGGTTTCTCCGTTCTGAATTCCGCGCAGAAGCAGCGTGTACATCCCGTTCTGTTCGTTAATTAAATCGGTTAGCCCCGCCTCGATCGGCTGCACGACAACGGCCTGACCGTTAAATTGTCCCTGCTCGTTCATGCGATGCAGCATCCAGTCGACGAAACCGCGAAGAAAATTACCCTCCCCGAACTGCAGCACTTTTTCCGGACGCTGGGTTGCGGGCTTTTGCAATCGATTCATAGGAACATTCCTCCTGTGAGATATGGCTTATGTACTTCATTGTACTCCGATTCGGCAGCGTGCCTGTGATTTACGTCGCAGCTTAACGAAAAGAATTACATCTTTTTTGTGAAAGAGAAAAACCTTTGTCACTTGTGATTATTTTCACTTACTCATTCGTGAACTTACTTTATACTGAAGGCATCCAAAGAGGCGCTAGAGCCTTTATAATCGGAGGGATGAGCTATGAAACCGCATGTACCGTTAGAAGTGATGTATGCCCGCCAAGGATTTCCCATGCAGGAGCTGAACGATTCGATCCAGCATCTTCAGGACGAGCATACCCTGCTGCAGCAGCAGCTGTTGGAGCTTTATGGAATGGCCGAGGCGATCGGCTGGGATGAGGACGTCATTAACTGGATCGGTTCGCTGAAGGATTTGAAGCTAAAGGTGACGCATTTCATGGAGACGCTGCATCAGCATTCAGTTTGGGAGGAGAATACCCTCTTCCCTATGGTCGCTTGGTACTTTGGAGAAACCATGGATGAATTTACCCAAATGGAGCAGGAGCATGAAATTGCTGAGCAGTATATTGCGGCATTTTTGGATGCTGCGGAGCGAATGTTCCAAATCGTCCCCCGTTCGGAGGCGCGCTTGATGGCATCGTACTTGCTTCAGGCCTACGACGTCCTGTATCAGCATTTTTATAAAGAAGAAGAGCTTCTTGCCGCATTAGCCAATCGATCGAACGCCATCGGCTTCTAAACATGGCATAGGAGTGATGACTTATGAGCTTCATGAAGCCTGAACAGATCGCTTTGACTGCGGGAGAAACCGGTTGGAAAAAGGCATACTACCCCATTCTGTCTAAACAACTGCCGCTGGGCTTCGCCGCGGGCGCGTATATCGCCCTCGGCTTTCTTCTTGCCATCCGGGTTAGCGCAGGGCTGCCTCCGGCGTGGAGCGGCCTCGCCGGAGCTGTTGGAGCTGCCGTATTCCCCGTTGGGCTTATCCTCACGCTGGCCGCAGGAGGAGAGCTGCTTACCGGCAATATGATGACGTTATCGATGGCCTGTTTTCAAGGAAAAATTCCCGCTTATCGCGTTGCTTTCAACTGGTTCTGGATTACTATCGGCAATTTCGCAGGGGCGCTCTTCGTCGCTTACGTATTCGGCCATCTTGTCGGCCTGACAGAGCAAGGCGAGTATCTGACCCGTACATTGGCTTTAGCTCACGGAAAGCTCGAGGAACCGTTCCTCGCGGCCTTCCTCTCGGGTGTCGGGTGCAACTGGCTTGTGGCACTTGCGGTTTGGCTGGCATACGGCTCGAAGGACGGCACCGGGTATGTGTTCGGCATCTGGTTTCCTACGATGGCCTTTGTGGCGATCGGCTTTCAGCACGTTGTCGCGAATATGTTTCTGATCCCTGCTGCGATTTTCGCCGGACATGCTACTTGGGCGGAATATATCGCCAACTTTGTCCCCGTTTTTTTAGGCAATGCCGTGGGCGGTGCTCTGTTTGTAACGGGAGTGTACGGCATCGCCTACGCGAAGAAGCAGCCGTCGGCCGCAGAGAAGCATGGCGGCACTGCGGACTTAGAGTGGGGTAAGGATAGCTCTGCGGGGATAGAGCAGATTAGCGGGCTGCATTAACGAAGATGCGAAAGACCCTCGAAGGTCGCTCCTAAGCAGCGGCCATCGAGGGTCTTTCCCGTTTATTTATAAGCAAACGTAGGATAACAGCCGAGAATTCTCACCTGACATCCGATCGCCTCAATCTCCTGTAAAGCGGCCGGCAGCAGCACGGAATCCAAGGACGCATTAATGTCGATATAGAAGTAGTAGCTGCCGAGCTTTTTCTTTGTCGGTCTCGACTCGATCTTCGAAAGATTGATCCGGCGCCACGCGAATGCGGACAGCACCTGATGCAGCGCACCCGGATAGTCCTCCGGCAAGGTGACGAGGATCGTCGTTTTCACCCCGTCCGCTTGCTTTAGCTTAGGTACCTCAGGTCCAACCAGCACAAAGCGCGTGTAATTATCCTGATGGTCCTGAACTCCGCTTGCAAGCGTCTGCAAATCATACAGCGTTCCCGCCGTCATAGGCGCAAGTGCCGCTACCCCAGGCTCCCCAAGCTCCCGGACTAAGCGCGCGGCTTCCCCGTTGCTGCTTACCTGCTCCAGCTCCACGTGCGGCAGCTTCTCCTTTAGAAACAGGCGGCATTGCGATAAGGTCACGCCGTGAGAATACACCTTTTGAATTCGCGAGAAGTCCTTCGGCGCATCCTTCACAGCTAACAGGTTAATCGAGATCGGGTACACCCATTCCGCCCGAAAAGGCAAGTCCACCTGATGGACAATCCAATCCAAATGGAGACTAACGGAGCCGTCGAACGTATTCTCGATCGGGATCACACTATAATCGGTTTGTCCGTTCACCGTGGACAAGAAAACATCGTCGATGAGCTTGCACCCCACATACTCGTACGCTTCCTTGCCCAGAAAATAATGCGCCGATTCCTCCGTAAAGGTGCCCGGACCTAAGAGCGCGATTCGCTTCATATCCGGATCTCCCCTTTAATGTTGTCGAACAAGCTTGCCTCCCGCTCCGCAGGAGACACCTCGCTTACTTGCACACCCGCCCGGTCCGGCATAAGCCACATCGTAGTGGCTTCGATGCCTTCCTGCTTCAGCGTCTCCTTCATGAACGCTTCCAGCTCAGCCTTCTGCGAGCTGCTCCGGTCCACTAGCGCCAGTATGGTTGGCCCCGCGCCGCTTAGCGCGACACCCAGCGCCCCATGGTCCGTAGCCTCCGCCAAAATCCTGCCGAGCCCCGGCACCAAAGGCGCACGATACGGCTGATGCAGCGCATCCTTCATCGCATGCGAGATCATATCCAGTCTGCCTGTGCAGAACGCAGCTACGAGAACACTCGAGTGCCCGACGTTATACACTGCGTTAGCCAAGCTTTGCTCCCGGGGAAGCACATGGCGCGCCTTCTCCGTCGACAGCTGGAAATGCGGAATGGCGACCAGCACCTCCAGCCGCTCGTCCGGCTCGACCCGGATGTGCTCCGCCCGCTCCCCGTCCCAGAACGCAACTACCAAGCCTCCGAAAATCGATGCTCCGACATTGTCGGGATGCTTCTCGAGCTCGGTCGCCATTTGGAACAGGTCATCGTTCGTCAAAGGGCTGCCGATCAACGCGTTCGCCGCAGCGAGTGCGCCTACGATGGCGGAGGCGCTGCTGCCGAGGCCCCGTGTCAGCGGAGCATCGCTGTACATGGCAATGTCCAGCTCTGGGCAGGAAACCCCTCCCCGCTGAAATACCATTTGCGCCACTTCATAGACCAAATTACTCTTATCCGTCGGGATCCCTTGCATTTGATCGCCGAACAACGTGATCTTCGTCTCATCGGCAAAGCCCATCTCGATCCACGCATATAAACCCAGCGCCATCCCCAGCGTATCGAAGCCCGGGCCCAAATTGGCCGTACTGGCCGGTATTTTCACACGTACCTTGCGGCTTTTATCTATCATCATGAGAGTTACGTTCTCCTTACGCTTCCAGCTTCTGCATAGCTCATTTCGTCTTGGTTAGCCCTCGACACGGTATACGCTCTTAATCGAATGAACGACGTCCATCGATTCGAACTCCTTCAGTACATTTTTCATTGCCGCTTGATTCGCGTCATGCGTAATAATGATGATCTCAGCTGCCGGGTTCGACGCGTTCGGATGCTGAAGCACCGATTCCAAGCTCACCTCATGTTCAGCAAATACCTGCGTGATTTGAGCAAGTACTCCAGCCTTATCCGCAACGTGCAGCAGGATGAAGTTTTTGGAAACGATCTGCTCGTCGGTTTTCAGCTTCTTCTCCTTGTACGGAACGAAGCCGCGCTGCCCGTTGATGCCCAGTTTCAGGTTGCGGACAACCGCCACAAGATCCGCTACGACCGATGTTGCCGTAGGCAGCTCGCCTGCACCCGGACCGTAGAACATGGTCTCGCCAACCGCTTCCCCATATACATAAACCGCATTGAATACGCCGTTCACGGAAGCAAGCGGGTGGGTCATCTTCACCATGGTAGGCTGAACGCTGATGCTGATGCGATCATCCTGATGCTCCGCGATTCCGAGCAGCTTCACCTCGTACCCAAGCTTCTTTCCGTAGGCGATATCCTCCTTGGATACCTTGGAGATACCTTTTACCGACACGTCAGCCAGAGCCATTTCAGTCCGGAAGCCGAGGGTGCCGAGGATGGTCATTTTGCGAGCCGCATCAAAGCCCTCTACATCGGAGGTCGGATCCGCTTCGGCATAACCGAGCTGCTGCGCCTCTTTCAGCACGTCGTCGTATGCTGCGCCCTCTTGGCTCATCTTGGTCAAAATGTAGTTGGTCGTTCCGTTGACGATACCCATGATTTTCGTAATCCGGTCGGACGTAAAGCCCTCGATCAGCGTACGGATGATCGGAATGCCGCCAGCCACACTCGCTTCATAGAACACATCGCAGCGTTTCTCCGCCGCTTTCGCCAATATTTCCGGCCCATGCAGCGCCATCAGGTCTTTATTGGCCGTAACAATGTGCTTACCGTGTTCCAACGCATCCAGAATGTATTTTTTCGAAAGCTCGATGCCGCCCATAACCTCAACAACAACATCGATTTCCGGGTTTTCAATAATATCGTTAGGATTGTCTGTCAGCTTATCGGCGGAAACGTTAATATTACGGGTTTTGCTTGTGTCCTGCACCAGAATTTTGGCGATTTCGATGGCGGAACCGGATTGGCTTGCCAGATCATGCTGATGCCCTTCCACGATCCGTACCACACCGGTACCGACCGTTCCTAGTCCTAGTAAGCCTACTTTGATTGGTTTCATATGGTTCCTCCTTGATTGATTTTCAAAATCAGGTCGGTCCCGGTAAAAAGCGCCTTCGGTCTATCTACACCCCACAAAGTGAAGCAATCACCTAGAAGCATAATCCGATTACTTTGCGGGGACCCCGGTGAAAATGAGCTTTTATTATATCATAGTTGATGGATAAACCTCATTTTCAAAGGCCGACACGTAAACTCTACGGCTGCTTTTTACCTATCCCGATTCATTTTGAAAATCAATGTTATATTTAATTTAGCCTTGCCCGACGAGGTGGGCGCGCGTGACGCCGTCTTGCGATCGGAGCTTGTTCAGCAGAAAAGCGACATTCTCACTCATCAACGAGGTTTCCACGGAGATGACGACATTGGCTACCCCCTGCAGAGGAATGGTCTGGTGAATGGTAAGCACATTGCCTTCTAAGCCGGCAATCATGGCAAGCACGCGAGACAGTATACCCGAGCGATGCTCCAAATCCATGGAGATCGTAACGATTCGCTCCCGCTCCAGCTTACTCAAAGGATAGATGCCGTCTTTGTACTTATAGAAAGCGCTCCGGCTCAGCTCCACCTGCTCGACCGCGTCATGAATGGTCTTCACCTCTCCGCGGGCCAGCAGCTCCTTGGCTTGCACCGTCTTCACCAGCGCTTCCGGCAAAATATCTTCCCTCACCAAGTAGTAACGCTCCCGGCTGTCCGGGAGACCTTGCATCCCTGTATTATCCGGCACGTCAGCAGTCCTCTCTAGAAAGACGATTGTTTTCACCTAGTGGACATTATAGCGCACTTCTCATAAGACCTGCAATAGGCACAGCTCAAATTTTTGTGGTACAGTGGAAACGTACATCCCTACTTACCTACAGAACGGAAGGAGTTATTCTCTTTGTCTACTTTGCGAGCCCGGATGATGGCAACGGCCATTCTGTTTAACGGCAACGATATGCTGATGATGAAGCGTTCTCCGAAACGCACGTTAAGCCCCGGCATGTGGGCATCGGTAGGCGGTCACCTGGAGCCGGAGGAAATCAATGATCCAAAGACGGCCATGCTAAGAGAGATATACGAAGAAACGGGGCTGTCGACGGAAGAGCTTGAGAATCTTCACCTGCAATATATTTTGATTCGTCAGAACCAGAAGGAAATAAGGCAGCAATTTATTTATACGGCAACCGCCAAACGGCGTGAGGTGATTCAGACGGAAGAAGGGGAGCTGCACTGGATTCCGAAGGAGAAGGTGCTGGACCGTGAAATTCCTTTTATTTTCCACAGTCTACTGGAGCACTACTTTACTTACGGCCCTTCCCCTCATATATGGGTGGGCACTGCCGGCTTCGATGCAGAGGGTCGGTCCGCCGTACATTGGACCGAGCTGGTGGACCCGCAGAAGAGATAGCCAAAAAAGCCACGCTTCTCTTGAAAGAGCGTGGCTTGTATGCTTATGCGTTTGCCTGAAGGCGGGTCTGCGCGTCTCCCGGGCGGCTCATCTCAATCCAGCGGTTCAGCAGCTTCAGCGCCTCCTTGCGCTGGAGCAGCGAGGCGGCCAGCTGAAAGCCCTCCTCGTACGAGCCCACCTTGTCAAACCAATAAAGCCGCAGCCCTGCGTTGAAAATGACATGGTCGCGCTCGTTTAGCACCTCCTCGGAATCATCACCGGATATGACCCGGGACAATAACTCAAGCTGAACCTCCTTGGTGCACTTCTCGAGAGGAGCTCCGCGGAAACCGAACGTACTGGGATCGATTGTACTTGATTCATCTCCCCAAGGCGTCACCTTCCGTATGGAGCTGTTCTTATGAAGGGGGAGATCCTCTGACCCCTCCATCCCTTGGACAATATACGCGGTCTCGAAGCCCGTTTTGGGCAGCAGATGAATCAAGTGCTCCATGGCCGTCTTATGGTTCACACCGATGACCATATTCAGCGAATGAACCGGATTGATCATCTTCTCCACTGTATTAAGGAAAGTGCGCAGCCCGATCTGCTCCCGAACGTGCCTCACCCTTCCGAACGGAGGACAAATCAGATCCGTCCAGATGAATCCGATATGGAGAGAAACGAAAATTTTTTCCCATAGCTTCGCCTCCAGCTCCACTTGGACACCGAGTCCCTCAAGCAGCTCCTTCACGGACTGCCCCAGCTTAGGCGGGAGCGCCACGCTGCCATGGAGCACCTGAGAAAATCCCACGGAGGCAAGAAGCAGACTTACGGGAATCGTAACCGGAAAATAGTGCCGACCATCATAGGGGCCGGCACAATTTAGAGAATGTGAGAATGACCGATACGGCAGCGAATACTTGCGAAATACATCAATAAAGCCCATCATTTCTTCGTCGGCTTCGCCCTTCATCCGCATCGCCATAAGGAACGCTGCCGTTTGGGCATCCGTTGACTCCCCCCTGGCGATGGCATGGGCAGCCGCTACCGCTTCATCATAGGACAAGCTTCTTGACCCTAGCTTCCCCGTTCCGACTGCCTTGATGTACTGTTTCATGATCAGAACCTCCAAGTATAGGCATGCTGCATCTCTTAACCGGCTATCCCGGCGCGATCTGAACGGCACAAACCTTGAACTCCGGCATCCGACAGGTTGGATCAAGTGCCGGGTTCGTGAGACGATTGATGCACTGCTCCTCGCCCCAATGGAAAGCAACGAAGACCGTGTCCTGGCGAATCTTCGCGGAAACCTTCACCTTCAGCCGGATCGAGCCGCGCCTTGAGGCCACCTTGGCGTGACCGCCGTTAACAAGACCAATGACTCCTGCCGTATCCGGATGGATTTCGAGTAAAGGCTCCGGATATTTGGAATTCAGCTCCGACGTGTTCCGCGTCTGAACCCCGGATAAATAGTGCTGAAGCACCCTGCCTGTCGTTAGCAGATAAGGGTATTTCCTCGTGGCCACTTCCTTCGGATTCTGATGCTCGATCGGAACCAGCCTCGCACGGCCGTCGGCATGAGCGAACCGCTCTTCGAACATCCGAGGTGTGCCCGCATGGCCCTCTTCCGGACAAGGCCAGAACATCCCGTGCTCCTTCTCTATCCGTTCATAGCTCATGCCGGAGTAATCCGCAAGTCCTCCCTTGGAGGCAAGGCACAGCTCTTGAAAAATTTGTTCAGCATGGTTGTACTGAAAATATTGCCCTTTGCCCAGCACCTGCGCGATGTCGCAAAGTATCCTCCAATCCAGCTTGGCCCTCCCGGGCAGCGACTTCAGCGCTCTTCGCACCATGACGCGCCCTTCCAGCTGCGTGATCGTCCCCTCATCCTCCAAATAGGCGGAGCCGGGCAGCAGCATATGCGCCCACTTCGTCGTCTCCGATTCGAACAAATCGATAACAACCAAAAATTCCAGCTTTGCCATCGCTCTTTCGACCAGATGACTGTTGGGGTTGGAAACAACGGGATTGGAGGCGAGGATGATCAAGCCCTTGATCTCGCCGCGGTCGATCGCCTCCATCATCTCATAAGCAGAGACGCCTTTGCGGGGCAGCTCCTCCTCCGGTACTCCCCAAACCTTGGCAATATAGGCCCGGTGCTCGGGATTCTCAATCAGCCGGTAGCCCGGCAGCTGATCGGCCTTCTGTCCATGCTCCCGGCCGCCTTGGCCATTAGCCTGACCTGTGATGGCCCCATAGCCGCAGCCCGGCTTACCGATTTTCCCGGTCAGCAGCACCATGTTGAGAAAATTTCTCACGTTTGCTACGCCGCTAGCGTGCTGCTCTACCCCGCGCGCCGTGAAAATCATGCCGGTTTCCGCCGCTCCGTACCAGCGCGCCGCCTCGCGGATATGCTCGACGGGTACCCCCGTCAACGCAGCTACCTCGGCAAGCGACACCTGCTTCACATGCTCCTCCAGCTCCTGGTATCCATGGGTTCGCGCCTCAAGGAAATCCCGATTCACATAGCCCTCTTCCACAAGCACCTTCAGCATGCCGTTCACCAAAGCGGCATCATAGCCGGGCTTCACGCGCAGATGAAGATCGGCGATGGAGCAGGTAGCCGTTTCTCGGGGGTCGATCACAATGATTTTGCTTCCTTCCGAACGCGCTTTGCGAAAATACTGCATAATTGTCGGCTGGCACTCCGCGATGTTGGTCCCTGCGAGGATGATACATTTCGCCAGAGGCACCTCTTCCAGGGGGTTGGTCAAGCCCCGATCTACCCCGAAGGTCAAGTTGGACGCGCCGGCCGCCGCCGACATGCAGAAGCGGCCGTTATAATCGATATATTTGGTCTGAAGCGCAATTCTGGCAAATTTGCCGAGGAGATAACATTCTTCGTTCGTCAGTGAGCCGCCCCCGTAAACACCGACGGTATCCTTCCCGTATCGTGCTTGAAGCTCACGGATTCTGTCACCGACCTGCTGCAGCGCGGCCTCCCAGGAAACGGGCGTTAGCCTTCCGTCCACACGCACCATCGGGTATTTCAGCCGCTTATCATGGGTAGCATGCACATGAGCATTGAGTCCTTTGACACACAGCCTGCCGTCTGTGACCGGGTCCTCCTTGTTCGGGGACACAGCGTAGCGGCTCACCATGATCGACTTTTCCTCATGCAAATTCATTGTGCACTGTACACTGCAGTAGGGACATTCGGTTTGGGTCGTCTTTTCCCGGGGAGGCTGCTCTGCCTGACGCTTCTGAAACGCTTTAAGAAACTCGCTCATCTCTGCTCACTCACCTTACTCTCTAGCCTTTGATTAGAAATTCACTCCGGAATCCGCCGTCGCCCAAGCCTTACGCCAGCTTCGCGTTACCGCATAGAATACAAGCGTTACAATAAGCACAATCGATGCTACCACGAGAAAGCCCGTTACGTGGCTGCCTGTTGCCTGCTTCAGCGGTCCAAGCACGTTATTCGGAAGCAAGAATCCGCCCAGGCCCCCCGCCGCGCCGACAATTCCCGTAACAACGCCGATTTCTTTGGAAAAACGCTGGGGCACAATTTGAAAAATCGAGCCGTTCCCCATCCCCAGGCAAGCCATCATAATACTGGTGATGATCAGCATAACAACAAACGAGCTTGGCATCAGGGAAATTCCATAAGCGCAAATGGTAATGATGCTGTATAACAGCAGCATAAATCGCATGCCGCCAATTTTATCCGCAATATATCCGCCGATCGGACGGAAGAAGCTCCCAGCTATCACCGTAATCGTTACGAGGTACCCTACCTGTACCTTCGTCAAGCCGCCTTCCATCACTTTATCCCCGTACACATCGTAGAAGAAGATATTAAAGTAGCTGGAGAATCCGACAAAACCGCCGAACGTAATAGCGTAGAAAATGCTGAACCACCAAGTATCCGGAACCTTCAATACGGAAAGATAATCCTTCAAGCTCTTAGGGGCCGGCTGATTCGGCGCATCCTTAGCCATAAGTGCATAAGCGATCATAACGAGCAGAAGTGGAATGATTGCCATACCGAATACGTTATTCCAGCCGTAGGCGTTAGCCAGCTGCGGTCCGAAAAAGGTAGCGAGTGCGGTTCCGCTGTTCCCCGCCCCTGCGATCCCCATGGCCAAACCTTGATATTGCGGAGGGTACCAGCGGCTAGCAAGCGACAGGGATACGGCGAAGCTTGCACCGGCAATACCGAGCAGGAAGCCGAAGGCATATACCTGATTTAAGCTGACACCGCCCAGCCACCCCCATAACAAAGGGAGGATGGTAAGCGACATCCCGATCATACCTGCCTTCTTGGAGCCGATCCGATCGGCGAGAATTCCCATAGGGATCCGGAAGATCGAGCCTCCCAGGGTCGGGATGGCAACCATGGTAGCCTTCTGAGCATCCGTGAGTCCGAAGTCCCTCGTGATGTAAAGTGACAACGCTCCACAAAGAACCCAAATCATAAAGCTAACATCAAAGTAGAGAAATGCTGACATCAAACTTGGAAAATGACCTGCTTTTTTAAAATTCTTTACATCCATTCCACATTACCTCCCAAATTAAATAGCTTCTCTTTGTATTTGTGTTATGTTTATTTACATACACTATACATCCGCTATCCAAAAAGATCAATGGGTTTTTTGTGATTTGTTCATGTTTTTATGCAGTTTTCTTCGCGTCATTCACCTTTGGCTTTTTTATACATGACATTTACGAACATTGCCTGTACACAATAAAATAAATGTACGTGTTTAGAAAAATAAAAACCCGTCACCCACATGTTACATTGATGTGAGAAACGGGTTTTCATTATTCCTGTTCTACGAATTCAAATTCAAAATCACCGATGCGAATGGTTTGTCCATGCTCCGCCCCGCGTTCCCGCAGAGCCTGATCAATGCCCTTCTTCCGCAGGATCCGCGCAAATCGCATCACAGATTCGTGAGTGCTGAAATTCGTGCGTTTGATCAGCTTCTCGATGCTCGGACTCTCAATGACAAATACGTCGTTATCACGCTTGATCGTAAAGTCATCGTCCTCCTTCTTCTCCAGGCGGTACACCTTGCGCTCCTGCACCTCGGTGACTTCTTCCACGTGAGGCGTTTCGGGGATCGTCTCAAGGAGGTCCGCGATCTTGTACATCAGCTCCTGAACACCCTTGCGCGCCACGGCAGAGATCGGGTACACCGTAATGTCAGGACGCTGCTCCGACAGCCGCCGCTGAAATTCCGCCAAATGCTCTTCAGCCTCCGGCATGTCCATCTTATTGGCGACCACCAGCTGCGGCCGGTCCTCCAGCTGCGCGTTGTACAGCTTCAGCTCTTCGTTAATCTTCTGCCAATCCTCGAACGGATCTCTGCCGTCGGTAGCTGCCATATCTACGACATGGACGATAATTCTCGTCCTCTCGACATGCCGCAGAAATTCATGTCCAAGCCCGACGCCTTCATGCGCGCCTTCGATCAAGCCGGGCAAATCGGCAAGCACAAAGCTTCGTCCGTCCCCTACATCAACAACTCCAAGGTTCGGGGTCAAAGTCGTAAAGTGATAGGCTCCGATCTTCGGACGGGCTCCGGATACGACGGAGAGCAGCGTCGATTTCCCGACAGACGGGAAACCGACCAACCCTGCGTCCGCCATGACCTTCAACTCGAGCACCACCCAGCGCTCCTGACCTTCCTCGCCATTCTCCGCAATTTCCGGAGCCGGGTTGTTCGCCGTAGCAAAACGGGTATTCCCCCGTCCGCCGCGACCGCCCTTTGCAATAACTACCTCTTGCCCATGGCGTGTTAAGTCCGCAATCGTTTCCTGCGTGTCATCATCAATGACTACCGTGCCGGGCGGCACTCGAACGATCATATCGTCCGCATTCGCTCCATGCTGACTTTTATTGCGGCCCTTCTCGCCTCGCGTCGCCTTGAAATGCTTCTGGTACCGGAAGTCGACCAGCGTTCTCAGACCTTCATCCACGCGGAAGATCACATCGCCGCCGTCGCCGCCGTCACCACCGGCAGGGCCTCCTTCAGGAACATACTTCTCGCGGCGAAACGCCACAAGTCCGTCCCCGCCGTCCCCGCCTTTAACATAAATTTTCGCTTTATCAACAAACATCAAGTCACCTCTTTATGTATCCGTCACCGTTCGCCATGCGGCCGTCCAAACTGCAATCCCTTCCCGATTCTCGAACACCGATTGAGCGCCGCTCGGACCGAGCCATTCCCGATCAAGCTCCTGCTTCGCGGTCTCCAGCTGTTCCTCACGATATCCGCCTCGGTATTCCGACTTTACTTGGAGCAAGCCGTCCGATAAAGAAAAGGTGAGCACAAGCTCGTGTTCTTCATCGGGCAGCAGGGACGCTTCCACCTTAAAAGCTGCCAGTAGGCCCAGAATCCAACCCTCCACCGAACGGGCAAAAGCCATATCACCGATGGAGAATTCATGATCCATACTGACGTCCAGCTTTAACTCCTTCACTTCGCATTTAAATGACAGCAGCGCCATGATCAGCGAAGGAACGCCCAGCTTGGAGATATAACTCTCCTGCTGCACCTTCTCTTTTATTTTTTCCATTAAATCGGTTAATTTATCATATTTCTTAAGCTTTACGTAACCAAACAGTATCTGGATGTCATTCATCCAATCATGACGGTAGTGATTGAATAGGCGCAGCATGCGCAGGTCCGTGTCGGAAGGCTCCATTAAGCCATCCTCCCTCGTAGCTTCGTTCGTCTTCGACGTCATTTCCGCTTACCTCTCCGTTCATCTTTGGTTTCCAAAGTATACCACGGTGAGCGGCAAACTTCACCAAATTATATTATACCACGACATCGGGTTACTTTCCAAAGATGAGTTCGCCGGCCGACCGTCACAAGTACAAAAAAACCCGGCGACATAAGTCTCGCCAGGGTTTATGCTTCGTGATGTTATTACGCTTCCACCGTCGCAGCTACCGGAGCAGCGGCTACAGGGTAGACGCTCACTCTCTTGCGGTCACGTCCAAGACGCTCGAACTTCACAACGCCTTCCACCAATGCGAACAGCGTGTCATCGGAACCGATGCCTACGTTGTTGCCTGGATGGATCTTCGTTCCGCGTTGACGAACGAGGATGCTTCCTGCAGTTACGGCTTGGCCGTCTGCACGCTTCACGCCAAGACGCTTCGCGATGGAATCACGACCGTTCTTTGTGGAACCTACACCCTTCTTGGAAGCGAACAATTGAAGATTCAATTGTAACATGTCAGTCTACCTCCTTGCTTGATTAGTGTCTTTCAATGCTATATATGCACCATACGATTGTTCGATCGACTGCAGCATAACAACCATCGATTCCAGTAGCAGCTGCACCTGGTCACGAAGCGGCTCTTCCAGTTCAGGAATATCCACCTTCAGCAGCCCGTGCTTCATGTGTGTCTTCAGCTGAACCTTGAGCAACGCCTCTATGGCGTTCACGGTTCCCACGGTGACAGCAGATACGCCGGCACAGACAATGTCCTTGCCCGGCTCGTCATACTGAGCGTGGCCGTCCACCTGAAATCGCTGGATACGACCGCCCGATTCTCTGCGAATCGCAACTCGAATCATAATCTCACCTTACGCTTGGATCTTGTCGATCACAACTTTTGTGTAAGGCTGACGATGACCTTGCTTCTTGCGGTAGTTTTTCTTCGCTTTGTACTTGAAAACGATGATCTTCTCGCCTTTACCTTGCTTCTCAACCTTGGCAGTTACAGAAGCACCGGCAACGACCGGAGAACCTACGACCAGACCGCTCTCCTTGGAAACAACCAGAACACGGTCAAAAGTTACAGCATCGCCGGCAGCAGCCTCAAGCTTCTCGATGTAAACAACATCACCTTCTTGAACCTTGTACTGCTTACCGCCTGTCTCGATAATAGCAAACATTTTGTTGCACCTCCTCATGTCTCAGACTCGCCTAATAGCCAGGTGGCTTGACCCAAAAGAGCCGGCTCTTAAAACCCGCTTCGAGCGGTTACAGCATGCGCCTTCGGCAACACACTCAAACATATTACCACAACCGCCTGACAAAAAGCAACGAATATTTGCAAAAGAAAACTACTTCAACGGCTTGGCTTTTGCAATCCAGCCGTTGCCGCCGCAGTGCGCGCATGCTTCCAGCACGGTGGTCTCCTTGCTTTCCCGCACCTTCTTGCGCGTGAGCTCGACAAGCCCCAGCTTCGTCCAACCTACCACGACGGTTTTCGTCCGGTCCTTGCTGGCCTCGCGTGCAAGCTCGTCCTGCACCTGCTGGCGGTAATCCTCGGAAGCCATATCGATGAAGTCAATGACGATCAAGCCGCCGATATCGCGCAAGCGCAGCAATCTCGCAATCTCCCGCGCCGCCGCCATATTGGTATCGAAGGCCGTCCTTTCCAGATCGACGGACCCCGTATATTTACCGGTATTCACGTCGAATACAGTTAACGCTTCGGTTCTATCAATGATCAGATAAGAGCCGTTATCCAGCCAGACCTTCCGCTTCAAGCCCTGCTCAAGCTGATCCATCACACCGTGCCGGTTGAGTAAATACGGCTCCGCTTCATAACGGATGCGCTTAGTTAGCATGGGGGTCCCCGGCATGACGTATGCTTCAATCTGCTGATACGCCGACTGTGAATTGACGACTAATTCGGTGACGTCGTCACGGAACAAATCCCGCACAAGCCGCGGCAGCATCTCCAGGTCCGTATAGATTCTGCGAGGGACCGCGCCCGTCTGCAAGCCTGCCTGTTCGATCATCCGCCAGCGCAGGCGCAGCTCGGACAAATCCGCCGCCAGCGCCTCTTCGGCTTCTCCCATGGCTGCCGTACGTACGATAAAGCCCTCGCCCGGTTTCAGCTGGCGTTCCGCTATTTTCTTGAGCCGTTCGCGCTCGGCGGCACTCTCGATTTTACGGGAAACTCCGATGTAATCGGCAAGCGGCATAAAAACGCCAAAGCGGCCAGGGATGGAGAAATGCGTCGTAACCCGTGCTCCTTTGCCGCCGACCGGCTCCTTGACCACCTGCACCATGATCGTCTGACCGACCTTTACCAAATCATGAATCGGGGGCTTTTCCTTCGGCTGTTTCTCAAGATGTGCAGGGAGGAGATCATCGATGTACAAAAACACATTTTTGTCCAAGCCGACGTCCACGAATGCGGCCTGCATTCCCTGCAGCACCCTGACGACGCGGCCGATATAAATATTGCCGGCAAGCTGTCCGTTCTGCTCCCGGTCACCTTTATAAAATTCCACAAGCTTACCGTGTTCCAAGACGGCCACTTGGGTAATATCCTCATCGCATTGCACCAAAATGCGTTTCATGCCCGCAACACCTCGGCCTTATTGTACCATATTCCCGGGATGAATGCCCGTCAGTGCAACTAAAGAAACAGCTCCTCCATAGGGCTTCCTCGCTTGGTTTCGTCAAAATACGTCTCCAAAACCCGCTGTTCCGGAATGACTTTGCGTATCATTCCATACTCGTCGAGCAAATAGATCAAGTGATATTTTTCTCTCATGAACATGCGGACAATGTCGCTCACCCTTCGTCTTCCCCCTACCACAATGGGCTGGGCAAGCGTTCCCTTGTGCAGCAATCGGCGGAATAAAGCCTCCCGGTGCACCAGAAACCGCATAAAGTGAAACGGGGTTCCGCGCAAATCATACCAATTGGAGAAAAACAGGAATAATCCGATCATCAAAAAATTCAATTGAATTCCTCCGCTACCCCAGAGCAGATGAAGAAATGCAGCAACGATCATGCCTAAGCTAAACAAGAGACCGATCCAGGCTGCCGCGCGAATCGTACGCTGATACGGCAGCCAGGAGCTGAGCAGCGCCTGAAGAATTTTCCCTCCATCCAGCGGCATGACAGGGATCAGATTGAAGAGGGCGATCAAAATATTCGCTTCCATGAAATAAAGTCCCCACTCCGCCGGGATAATGCCATATACGGTGAGCGGATAAGCAAGGAGGGTCATCCAAACATTCTGCAAAGGGCCCGAAAGTGCAACGATGACATCTTCCCTTACCGGCACACTGGCCAGCTCATCCACGACAGCGACACCTCCGAAGGGAAGCAGCTTCACTTCCTTGACTCGCCACCCGAACTGCTTGGCCGCGGCAACATGTCCCAATTCGTGAATGAACACGATAACGAATAAGGTGGCCATTTCGACGAAATACCCTGTCAAAACGGAAATAAGCATCATGATGGAAAACAGCGGATGAAACCGGTATTTTACACCGAACCAATCCTGCCATATTTGTGCCGCCCGCTTAATCAAGCGCAACCACGTCCGCCGGGTTCACATATTTATCGTTTTTCGAAACCGCAAAAAACAGCCCTGCAGCAGCTCCATTGGATTTCGCCATTACGCCTACGGTTTCCCCCCCTTTGATCCAGTCGCCTACTTGAACGGCGCCCGGCTCCAAGTTACCGTAAACGGACTTCATCTTGCCGCTGTGTTGAAGAATGACGGTATAACCGCTGCCCTCCCGTGTACCGGCAAAGCTGACCCGGCCCGTATCCAGCGCCGACACCGGACTGCCTGCTTTCGCCTCGAGCACGATTCCCTCCCGATCCGGTTGAAACATACCGGTTACTTTCCCTTGAACGGGCGGAAAGTAATGCTTGGCGGTGACCGCCACCTTCTCGGCTTCCTGATGCTTGAGCGGGTTCATTGCAGGCAAGAACGACGGACTACCTCCAAAGGTCTTGTCATACCAAGCGGCAACACCATTCAAGTCCATCGACTGGGTCAGTGCCGCTCTGACATAGCTGCGCCCTTTCTCCGCCAACGGGTGGTCCACCTGAAATATTCCCCAAACCATCGCGAACAGAACCCCGCTAAGCACAAGATGGAGCCGTATCCGGCTTTTTCCGGGTACCCATCGGTCGTCTCTCGGAGGATCCTCCCCATATCGTCGATATTCCTGCCAGTCGCGTTCCCACTTGCGGTTCCATTCCACCTCGGGATCCAGCACCAGAGGTACCTCCTCCGGCCGTCCGGACTTTGGTATCTCTCGGTGCGGAGGCAAAATATCTGCATGCCCTTCCATCACTTGGCGAATACGATCATAACGGCGTTCGCGAATTCTGCTATTTTTGCTGCTCATGGCCAGCGGCTCCTCCCCCGAACTACGATTCTTCTTAAGACAAGGCTTGTTTAGTTCATTTTATGAGCTTGTACGCCCATTTAGTCCTTGTCCCGCGAGTTTCGTATGGAAATCCGAGGCCTCTCTCCGCTTACAGCTGCTGCTCCTGTACCGCTAAGGTGTAGCTTCTATGGCAATGGCTGCATCGACCCAAATGAATGCATTGATGCGTACTGAGATCCTCATAGCCGTTCGTCAGCTTGATGTCGTCTATCGGCCGGTAGGGAGAATAAGGATCATAAAAATCGGACAATCTGCCTTGGTCGTCCAAAGCTTCCCGGCACTGTTCGCACGGGAAGCTCAGCTCCTCCAGCCCGTTGCATACAGGACATCCGTAGGACATAAGCCTATCACCTCCATTACAGGTAGCGTACCCCAATTGATCCGATTTACCGCACAACCATCCCCGACAAACGAAAAAAGCCGGAATCCGCAGATTCCGACTGTAACATTACGCTTCCTCCAAAGGAACGTCATCGTGCATTCGAATGCTCATAACAAGTCCCATGGCCAGCATGTTGATTAAAAGTGACGTTCCGCCGTAGCTGATGAACGGAAGGGTGATTCCGGTCAGCGGCATAATACCGATCATCATGCCGACATTTTCGAAAATCTGGAACACCAGCATAGACACAATCCCGATAATAATATACGAGCCGCTGTAGTTGTTAGAGTAAATCGAGATGAGAATCATCCGGTAGATCAGCACGAAATACATCAAGAGCAGCAGAGAGGCGCCGACAAAACCAAATTCCTCACCCACTACGACAAAAATTGCATCCGTATAGGCAACCGGAATAAAGTTGCTGTGAATCGACGTCCCGGCAAGATACCCCTCACCCGTCAAGCCTCCGGAACCGATAGCTCTCATCGAGTTCATGACCTGCCATTTAGAGTCCATGGAAGCTTCATCCGGATTGACGAACGTATTGATCCGCTCTACCCAGTGTCCGAGCTTCTTCGATTCAAAGTAGGCCGTAATCGGGTCGTGATACGTTTGGAACAGGTAGAGGAACAAATACAGCCCGCCTACGACGATCACTATCCCGCTGAGAACGTAGATCAGCCTCACATTCCCGATCCAGTACATTCCTACAAGAATCGAAATGAAAATAATCGCGTTTCCGAGGTCGGGCTGAATGACAACGAGAAGGAAGGGGATCAGCACAATGACGCCGATCGGAATGACGTCCCTCAGCAGCTCAAGGGCTTCGCCTTTCCTTCTTGAGATGTAGGCGGCCAAAGTAATAATAAGAATCAGCTTAAACAGCTCTACCGGCTGAAAATCAAGTCCTCCGGGAAGGCTGAACCAGCCTCTGGCACCGTAGCGCTCAATCCCGAACTTCCACACGGCCACCAGCAGGATAACGCCGGTAATATAAAGATACGGCGAGGCTTTCACGAGCATCCGGTAATCAAACAGACAAGCCGCAAAAAACGCAATTAGCGAAAGGACGTAAATAATGATCGTCTTCTCGAGATTAAATTCGATTTTGGGATCGTGCAGGGTGGCGCTGTATACGAGAAACGTACTGAACACCATAAACAAAACGAGGATGACGAAGATCGAAAGGTCAAACTTTTTAAACTTGTGCAGCACCTTGCGTCATCCTATCCCGATGAACTTTTTGAGCTTATGCAGCATGCCCGCCTTCTCTTCCATCGGCAGGAGCGGTACCGAATCGCCCAAAATGCGTCGTGCGATATTGCGATAAGCGATCGCGGCGCGGGAATTCGGATTCATCACGGTCGGCTCACCGGTGTTAGCCGCCTTAATGACGTATTCGTCATCCGGAACGATTCCGAGCAGATCAATGGCCAGTACGCTGCAGATCTCATCGATATCCAGCATTTCACCCTTCTTCACCATGTTCGCGCGAATCCGGTTGATGACCAGCTTCGGTGATTCGATGCCCTCTTGCTTCTCCAGCAGCCCGATGATGCGGTCTGCATCACGAACGGCCGCGTTCTCCGGCGTTGTTACGACAATCGCTTTATCCGCACCCGAAATCGCATTCTTAAAGCCCTGTTCGATGCCTGCAGGACAGTCAATGATAACAAATTCGAAATCTTTCTTCAGATCAAGGATAATTTGCCGAACGGCATCCGGCGATATGTCGTTCTTGTCCTTCGTCTGTGCCGCGGGCAGCATGTACAGCTCATCGAAACGCTTATCCTTCACCAGCGCCTGACCGAGCCGGCATCTGCCCTCAGCCACGTCGATGAGATCATAGATGATTCGGTTCTCGAGTCCCATGACCACGTCAAGATTGCGCAAGCCGATATCCGTATCCACCATGACGACCTTCTTCCCTTGCAGAGCCAAGGCTGTTCCGATATTGGCCGACGTGGTCGTTTTCCCTACACCGCCCTTGCCTGAAGTGATTACTATTGCCTCTCCCATGGTTTCACTCCTCTATTGCTGTGTTTTGATTTATATGAGCTTGTGCAGCTGATGGATCTTGTCAATCTCCATCTTGCCTTCCTTGACATAGGCATACTCCATGTAAGCCTCATAAGCTTCGCCGGAGCCCCACTCGTCCGGAGGCCGGCTGATGACGCCTCCGATTCGCAGCTGGGTCGGCCGTAAGTGGGAGGCGGCAATGATCGAATGCTCGTCGCCGTCTACACCTGCATGGGCCATCCCGCGCAGGGAACCCATAATATATATGCTGCCTGTGCTGAGGATGGCCCCCCCCGGGTTCACATCGCCTAAGAAAAGAAGGTTCCCCTCATGCACAAGCGTTTGTCCTGATCTTACAATGCCGCGCACGATCTTAACATTGGTAAAATCCGGCTGCGCAATCGTATGCGCCGGATCCTGAGATTCGATCGATTGAATCAGCAGGTTGCCCTTCTGACTAATGATGCTGCGGATTTGTTCCTTCTGCTCCTCTGTGGCGGATCTGTTGCCGAGCTTGACGTGCACATGGATAATGGGTCCGGTTAAAATCTGCTGATGCGTCTTCTCAAGCTTATGCTGAAGCTCCGAGATGATCTCCGCAAACTCACACGTATCGTCCAAAAGAAACACCAGGCCGTCCTTCACGCCCTTGATCGTCACATGATGCTTGACTGCCGACATAAACGCTCCTACCCCCTAAGCGTATACAATTCGGCTTTCTGTCGCCGTTCTCCTGCTTGAAAGCAAAAATTATTCGGTTTGCTCGGAGGACCGAAGCGGCAGGCTCTCGAAGTATTTGCGGATGGGTACGTAGATGGCGAGGGCAAACAGCAAATTGATCAGCATGCTTGGCAAAATCTGATGCAAAAACACCCACTGGAGGTCCACATGGGTAACCCGGAACAAACGGTACAGCATATAAATGATCGAATCATACGCCATGTTGCCGAGAGCCATCACCATCATGCTTACCACGATGCTGGAATATACTCTGCCGTACATCAGACCGGCTAAATAGCCGGTTAGACCCATACTGAACGAAATAGGTCCCAGCATGGGCGAGTAATAGATAAAGTCCTGGAGCAAGCCGATGACAAGCCCATAGATCAGTGCCGTATGCCGGTTCATATAAAGTCCGATATACAAAATAAGTACTAGTAAAAAGTGCGGTGAAACATAAATCTGAGAGCGCCAAGCAGAAGGCACCAGCCACTGCAGCAAAGTGCCCTCCAGAAGAAAGGTGACGGCAAGACCAATATAAATCCATATGCGGCTCATCTGATCACCCCACCTCAGCCTTCCGGCACTTCAACGACAAACACTTCGCGAAGGCGATCCATTCTGGCGAACGGTTGAATGTAAGCCTCATGAGCGATACCGAATTTGCCTTCTTTTCGTTCCATTACCTTGCCGACTTCGATTCCTTGCGGGAACAGAAGTCCCCGTCCGGACGTAATGATCGTATCCCCGACCGCGAGCTTATCATTCGGGTCAATCCGGGACATAACCAGAAACTGCGTCTCATTCTTGTCAAAATATTCGATAACCCCGAACGATTCTTCCTTGCCCTTCACCGTAACGGAAATCGCCTTCGATTCGGAGGCAGCCGTGTCATCAATGCCCACAAGCAGCTGCACGTCCGAGGAGAACGCGGACACGCGAACGACGCGGCCGACAAGCCCTTCTACGGACATAACCGCCATATTCGGCTTGATGTTGTCAAGCTCGCCAAGATTGATCGTGATCGTATTGTTCAGCTGGTCCGGATTGTAGGACAACACCTCGGCAATACGGAAACGATAATTATTGGCCTGCTTCTGACGCTCCGTAAAGTTAAGCGCCTCCTGCAAACGTTTGTTCTGCTGTTCCAGATCGTTCAGCCGCGCCGTATCCCGAGCATACTTGGTCAGTGTCTGCTTGAGCGCTTTATTCTCTTCGTGAATCGTACCCAGCGTGCGGATGTCCTCAAAGAAACCCGCTATATAACCAGCGGGTTTATACAGCAGACCTTGCGTCCAGGCTACCGTGTCCTTCAGAAACTTCTCCGGCCAGCTCATGTACTGCCGGTTGCCGAAGGTCAGCCCCATAATCGTTATAAATAAAATTAGGCCGAGCATCAATATGAGCAGCCTCTTGTTCCCCAGCAGTTTCAATCCTTACACCTTCCCGCGAAAAGAGGGAAGCAAACCTTGTTCGCTTGCTTCCCTGCATTCTGTTACCTTATCGTTTGGACTTGCTTGTAGGACCGGATCTTGTTCTGAACAGGTGAATATTCTCCAGGGCGCGTCCTGTGCCGATCGCAACGCAATCCAGCGGATTGTCCGCGACAAGCACCGGCATTCCCGTCTCGCGGGAAAGCAGCTTATCCAGATTGCGCAGCAGACCGCCGCCGCCGGTAAGTACAATGCCGCGATCCATAATATCCGCCGAAAGCTCGGGAGGACATTTCTCCAGCGTCACTTTAACCGCTTCGACGATGCTGTTGACCGTATCGGCAAGCGCCTCGGTAATTTCGTCCGAGGTGATGGACATGGTCTTCGGCAAGCCGCTGACCAGATCCCGTCCGCGAATCTCGAACTTGATCGCCGGATCCATCGTCAGTGCCGAACCGATCTCAAGCTTGATCTGCTCCGCGGTTCGCTCCCCGATCATCAGATTATATGTGCGCTTAATGTATTGAGTGATCGCTTCGTCCATTTCATCTCCGGCCACACGAATGGAACGGCTGGTTACGATCCCGCCGAGGGAAATGACCGCCACCTCGGTGGTGCCCCCGCCGATGTCAACGACCATACTGCCTGTCGGCTCCCATACGGGAAGGTCTGCGCCGATTGCAGCCGCGAAAGGCTCTTCAATCGTGAACGCATCACGCGCACCCGCTTGTCTTGTAGCATCCTCCACGGCGCGCTTCTCTACAGCCGTAATACCCGAAGGCACGCATACCATCACGCTGGGATGGCGCTGAAACATCCAACGCTGCTTCTGGGCCTGTCTGATGAAATATTTAATCATCGTAGCCGTCGTATCGAAATCGGCGATAACGCCGTCCTTCATCGGACGAACGGCGCGAATGTTACCCGGCGTACGGCCGATCATTTTCTTCGCGTCGTCACCGACCGCTTCAATCGTCTTTGTATCCGTACGAATCGCAACAACGGACGGCTCCCGTACGACGATTCCTTTTCCTTTAACGTAAACTAATGTATTCGCAGTTCCCAGGTCAATGCCCAGGTCTTTGGTAAACCCACCGAACATGAGGTGATTGCTCCCTTCTAACCGTTACCATTGTACTATTATATTACATCAAACCAAGTTCCTTCAAACTCACAAATTTGTGATCGCCGATAACGATATGATCCAGCACATCGATCCCGATGACCTCCCCGGCTTCTACAAGCCGCCTTGTCAGCTGAATGTCCTCCTGGCTTGGCGTAGGATCTCCGCTTGGGTGATTATGCGCGCATACGATGGAAGCGCTGCTTCGTTTAATCGCGGCGCGGAATACCTCACGAGGATGCACGATCGAAGCGTTCAGGCTTCCCATGGACAGCGTTTCCTGCCCGATGACGTGATTCTTCGTGTTCAAAAACAAACAAACGAAATGCTCTTTGTTCAGATAACGAAGCTCCTCCATGAGAAGCTTGGCTACATCCTGCGGTGAACGAATCGTCACGGTTTCCTCCAGGGTCGTTCGCGCCATGCGCCGTCCGAGCTCAATGCCGGCCATAATCTGGAGCGCCTTGGTAGCTCCGATCCCTTTGATTTCCATCAGCTGTTGAAGACTCAAATCCGACAGGCTTCGCAAGCCTCCGGATTGGGCAAGCAGGCGCTGGCCCAGGTGAACGGCCGATTCCTGAATCGTACCCGTCCTCAGCAAAATGGCGAGTAATTCCGCATTGTTTAATGCCGCAGCCCCATACTGTATCATGCGTTCTCTAGGTCGTTCTTCGTTTGGGACATCGCGCAATGTCATATTGTGCGATTCCATGCATTCCCCTCTTTCGTTAAAAATGGCTGAGCATCCATTATAGCATGCCGAGCCTTTAAATGACAGTAACGCCCAGACGGCCGAGCAAATCGCTCAGCAGCGACATCGGGAGTCCTACGACATTGAAATAATCCCCTTCAATCCGTTCCACGATCGTGGCCCCAAGCCCTTGAATCGCATAGGAGCCGGCCTTGTCCTTCGGCTCTCCCGTGCTTATGTATCTTCGGATCTGCTCTTCCGTCAACGGTTTCATATACACGTTCGTTCGCTGATGGGATACAAGCTGCTCTCCCGTAGCCAGATCGATGCAGGCAACCCCGCTGAACACCTGATGCGGTCGTCCTTGCAGCGATTGCAGCATGCGGAAAGAATCCTCCTCATCCGCAGGCTTGCCCAGCACTTCTCCGTCCAAAACGACAATCGTGTCCGAGCCGATCACGATGCCTTGTCGAATGCTGTCCTTTTCCCTCTTACAACGTTCGTAGACCGCTTCCGCTTTGCGTCGGGACAATTGCTCGACAATTTGCTCCGGAGACAGACCCGGCTCCGTGTCCTCATTCACATCGCTTACGATAATTTCATAAGGCAAATGCAAGGATCGGATCAACTCCTGCCGACGCGGCGAGGAGGATGCCAAAATTAACGTTTTCGTCGTCATAAAATGAAACCTCGTTTCGAATATTGTCGAATGATACCCGTTCTCTAGGGTTTATGTACAATCAGGCTCTACAGCTTCCGGTACAGCCAGAAGCCCGCCGCCAGCCCTGCAATGCTGATCAGGCTAAGACGGATGTGCAAGGTCAAATCATACTTGATCACCAGCAGATCGGCCTTCGGCTCCCACGATAAATCCACTGTCTTGGTTAGGAAGGCTACTCCCGGAACGGGGGCCAGCAATTGTCCAAGCAAGGTGCCGGCCACCAGACCGATAATCAGCAGGAGGAGAAGTGTAAAAGTATTCTTTTTCATGAATAGGATACCTCTTTCTATGATGTTGCAAACGTCCCCGGTCATCGGGTAGATGATTCTCTCATTTTAGCATATCGGCGGCAATGTTTGGGAGATTGTCTTGGACAATCTTACCTGCTTACAGGAGTCTTGCAAGCAAGTAAAATGAAACGGAAGGAGTGATGCCACACATGCGGAAATCATGGATGCTGAGCGCCTTGCTGTCGCTGAGCTTACTGACATCGCCCATGTCTGCGGACGCTGCGAAGATCGTAGTGGACGCCGGTCACGGGGGGTATGATCCGGGTGCGATTGGTGTGAACGGACTGCAGGAAAAAACAGTAAATTACGATATATCGATGAAGCTGCGGGATCTGCTTGTCAGCCGGGGCTACGAGGTGGTCATGTCCCGCGATACGGATGTGTTTCTATCGCTTAAGGAACGGGTTGAATTCACGAATGCCCAGAATGCGGACCTGTTCGTGTCCATTCATGCAAATTCCTATCCCAGCTCGAATGTCCGCGGCACGATGGTGCTGTACTACGATGATGCTTACCCTCAAGAGAGTTACCCGGCCAGCGAGGAGATGAAACAGCTCACTCCTCAAAGCCGCGATGCCGCGCAGAAGGTGCTGGATGCGTTCGTCGAGTCCGTAGGGACGGAAAATCGCGGCTTGCTCCCAAGCGCCGTGTATGTTGTTCGTATGGGTACCATTCCCAGCATCCTGGTAGAGACGGCCTTCCTCTCCAATGCCTCCGATGCGGCGCTGCTGGCGACTCCGGAGGTACGTGACCAGATGGCGGAAGCGATCGCTAAAGGGATCGAGGCGTACTTGCCGCCCGATGATCCAAGCTATGTGTTCCCGGACACGAAGGGACATTGGGCCCGTGAAGCCATCCTGCGTCTGAAGGAGCAGGGTATCGTGGAAGGGGTCGGCAAGAAATACGAGCCGAACCGTGTGCTGACCCGCGCGGAATGGATGACGCTGCTGGGGCGGTTGTTCCCGCTGCCGGCCGGCTGCGGGACAGGCTCTTCGGCCGGCGCGACGGTAGCCGGCCAGGTGTACGGCGATGCCGCCTCGTGCAGCGCCGGAGCCTCCGCGTTCAAGGACGTGAACGCGGGGCATTGGGCCTTCGCCGCCTTGGACAAGGCGGTGAAGGCCGGCGTGCTGGAGGGCTACGCCGACGGCACGCTGCGGCCCGACCGGCCCGTGACCCGGGCCGAGGTGGCCGCCATGCTCCAGCGGCTCGCGGGGCCGCTGGCGGGGGGTTCGGCTGCCGCGGGAGCGCAGCCGTTCGAGGATGTGCCGCGCGGGCACTGGGCGGCACAGGCTGTTGCCGGCCTGAAGGCGGCCGGCTGGGTCGACGGCGTAACCGCGACGCGGTTTATGCCGGAGAAGACCATGACGCGGGCCGAGGCCGCGGCGCTGCTCGACCGCTATGTGCAGAGCCGGAAGCAGGCCGGCGCGAAGTAGCGCCGCAGCTTCACGAGCTGCTATTGTCACATGACCGAATATAAAAACTAAAAACCTCCAGGACCAAGCCCTAAGGCTTGAGGCTCCTGGAGGTTTTTTTGATTTACTGTACCGTGATCGATTTCAGCAGTTCCTTCTCCGCTACGATATACTGCATAAGCGAAGCTTGAGCTTGCCACATCATAGCATTCGACGGGTTCTTCTTATACTCGTCTAACGAATTCACCGCCGTATTCAATGCGCTGTTCATCTTCGGCAGCGCGGTCTTTCCAGCCTCACCCAAGCCGTCGCTTACGGCTGAGACGGAACCGGACCATGCCTGATGCGCAGACTTGATGGATTGCAGGGCCTTCTCATCCAGCGGCGTCGGTTTAGCCTCGGTCGCATGCAGGAGCGTTTGGCCGAGAATCAGCTGCACCAGCTTATCCCCTTGGGACATGTAGTTTTGGAACACTTCCGTTTGCTTGCCGTTCCAACGGATTTTCGTCGCACCGGGGATCTCGTAGCTCTTTACGACGACCGGCACATCCTTTGTTTGCAGATGCGCGGTCAATCCTTTCGCTTCCTCTTTGTTCATCGCAACCCCTACATAGACCGGATATTTCTCCCCCGCTTCGCTAACGGCGTTTAATCCCTTCTTCCGGAAGTCGGCCTGGGCGGTCTCCGCGCTCTGCGCTGTGCTGAAGACGCCGCCCTGGAGCAGCGCATACGATTTGGCGGCCAAAATGACGCTCGCGGTAGCCGTCGAGCTTGACGCCGCAGCTACGGGTGCGGATGTCTGGGTTCCCGTTCCCTGCCCCGCCGCTGCCCCACCGGCCCCATCATTCGTCGTGCCCGCTCCTGCCGCCTTCGGATCCTTCTGCTGATTCACGACTACGCCGTCCAGCGGCTTCAGCGGATTTTGCCCTCCGTTCTCGGAGAACATGGAGAGCACGAAAAATCCAAAGGCTACTCCCGTCACGACCGCGCCGGCTACCGATGCCGTCACCTTCAGCCAAGAGCCGCCGGTACGCCTTGTATAAGGTGCCGGCTCCTCCGGCTCGTACCACCGGTGATCACGCAGCGGCTCATCCCCCAGAGGATGCTCGCGGCGGTCCGTATGGCCGGGCTCTCGGGAGACGGCGCCCCCTGATTTGCGTATCATTTGCTCAATGCGCTGGGTTTCGGCATCGAACGAGCTTTGCCACCCGCCGAAATCGCTCGTATATTGATTCAGCGTCTGCGCGTCGATAAAATCCCGATTCGCGGGCACCGAGCTTTTGTTCTCCGCATACTCAACTCGCTCTGCACGTTCTTCATGCACCTGATACTCCTCCACGTGGAGCGGAATGATCTTAGCCTCCTGCGCCGTTTCCCTTCGCTTTTCCGGCTTGCCCTTCGGGTGATCGAATCGAAATGTCATCTTAGCGTTGTTCATTGCCTCAACTCTCCCTTGTCCGTTCTTGTGTTACTAGACTATGAGAGTTGTCCTACAAATAGAACTTCTCCCGGGAGAGAAAAAACAAAAAATGCCTTCCCCAGCAACCCCATGGGTCTACCTGAAGAAGGCATTTAGAAGCATATTAGTTGGGTGCGTTCCGTTCCTCCAACGCATGAGCAAGCCCATGCGCCGCTTTCCATATATCCCCGGCCCCCATGGTAATAACAAGGTCTCCGCTTTGCACATGACGAAGCAAATACGATTGAACCTCTTCCTTGGTCGGAATGTAGCTCACATTGGTGTTGCTGTTCTGCCGGATCAATTCGACCAGCTTCGCCGAGGTAATGCCCTCGATTTGCTTTTCTCCCGCCGGAGAGTAAATGTCCGTGATAATGACTTCATCCGCATCCGGGAACGCCCGGCTGAACTGCTCGAACAGGAAGTACGTCCGCGTATAGCGCTGAGGCTGGAACACGGCGATAATGCGCTTTCCTGTCGCCTTGGCCGCTTGAATGGTCGCTTCGATCTCCGTCGGATGGTGAGCGTAATCGTCGATGACCAGAATGTCATCCACCTCGCCAAGCACCTGAAAGCGGCGTTTGGCGCCGCGGAAATCCGTTATCGCATCCGCCACCTGCTGGAAGGTGAGTCCCGCTTCCATGCACGTGATCAAGGTAGCCATGGCATTATAAACATTGTGCCGGCCCGGCACCGACAATTGGATGGTACCCAGCGGCGTGCCGTTACGAACAACCTCGAAGGCAACCTTCCGGTCGCCCAGCTCAATATTACGGGCGATGACGTCGGCATCGGTATCGATTCCGTACGTTATCACTTCGCTTTTGATTTGAGGAATCATCTCCTGCAAAAACGCATCGTCCTTGCAGACAACGGCTTTGCCGTCTTCCTTAACCTGGCTTAAAAACTGAGCGTACGCTTTTTTCAAATTTTCAAAGCTTCCGTCATAGTTTTCCAGATGATCCGCTTCAATATTATTCACTAGAGCGATCAAAGGCTGATACTGCAGGAAAGAACCGTCGCTTTCATCGGCCTCCGCTACGACCCAATCGCCTTTACCCGCTTTGGCATTGCTTCCGACATTCATAATTTCGCCGCCGATAATGAAGGTCGGGTCCGTCCCCGTTTTCTCCAGCACCAAGGCGATCATCGAGGATGTCGTAGTTTTCCCGTGCGCTCCCGCAACGGCGATTCCCTTCTTCGCATTCATCAGCCTGGCGAGCATCTGTGAACGGTGCAGAATCGGGATATTCAGCTCCTCCGCCGCGACCATCTCTACATTGTCCTTAGACAATGCGGTTGAATAAACGACCACGTCGGCTCCTTTCACATTTTGCGCCTCGTGTCCGATGAACACCTGCGCCCCCTTGGCGACCAGCTTTTCCGTCAGTTCCTGCTGCGCCAAATCGGATCCCGAAACTTGGTAGCCCATTTCCAGCATGACCTTGGCAATGGCACTCATGCCATAGCCGCCGATGCCGATAAAATGGATGTGCTCTGCTGTATTCACGCCGCTCTCACCAGCCTTTTTCAGAATCGGTTTGATGGTTGATCCAGGATCGAACATCCCCTATCAAATATAACGTGCCGGAAACGACGGCCAGGTCGTCCTGTGCCGTACGACGTTTCAGAAGCTCAAGCGCCGTTTTCCAGTCGGGTTCCACGATCACTTCCACATCGGTGCGACCGATCTCCGCAAGCAGCGTCCTGGCCAGCCCGGCGAGTTCGGCAGCCTGTGCCTTCTTATGCCAATCCGGCTCGGTAAGGATAAGTGTATCCACTATTGGTAGTATATGCCGGAAATAGCCTGTATGATTCTTATTCCCCAGCATGCCCATCATAAAATGGAGTTTTGTGTAGGAAAACGTGTCCTTCAGCGCGCCGGCCAGCACCTCGGCCCCTTCAGGGTTATGAGCGCCGTCGATTAGGGTGCGCGGCTCCCTCGACACCAGCTCCAGCCGCCCCGGCCAGAAGGCCTCTTTCATCGCCTTCTGCAAATCCTCATCTTCCACAATCAATGCGTAATACTGCCGCAGCACCTCGATGGTCATTAATGCTACGGAAGCGTTCTTCAGCTGATGCGCCCCATTCATGGAAATGCTTAATTCCGGTACATTCCGGAATGTTCCTTGGAACCGGAAGCGTTGATCGTTCTCTTTCGAACTCAGCGTCTCGAAATGGAATTCGCGTCCTAGGAGGTACAGCGTACTTTTCTTCGCCTTCGCCGTCTCCTCAATGACCCGAATGACTTCCGGCTGCTCCACAGCACTGACGACCGGCACGCCCGATTTAATAATGCCCGCCTTCTCCGCAGCAATCTGCTCCAAAGAATCTCCGAGCACATCCATGTGATCGTGACCGATATTAGTGATGACGGAGATGACCGGTGTTACGATATTCGTAGAGTCCAAACGCCCGCCCAGCCCGGTCTCCCAGACGACGTAATCAGGACACGCCTCACGGGCAAAATATTCAATGGCGATGACCGTCGAAATTTCAAACATGGACGGCTGACCAAGCTCGGTCGCGGCAACGGCATCGATAGCCGGCTTGATTTTGTTAATGGTAGCAAGCAAATCTTCATCCGAAATGTTCTCGCCGTTGATGCGGATACGCTCGTTATATTTCTCGATATACGGGGACGTGAACGTCCCCACATGATAACCGCACGTTTTCAAAATCTCAGTCAAATATGCGCATACCGAGCCCTTCCCGTTCGTCCCGGCTACATGAATGAACTTCAGCCTCCGTTCCGGATGCTCCAGCAGCTCCATGATACGCTCCATCCGCTTTAGCCCCGGCTTAATGCCTACTGTAGGGATAAAGCGAGTTACCCAATCAACGGCTTCCCTCGCCGATTCAAACTGACTCATGGCCGGTTCACCCTTTCAGCTCAGCGATCCGCGCGATGACCTTGTCGCGCTTGTCGGCATAGTCGGCCAGCTTCGCTTTTTCCTCTTCAATGACCTTGGCAGGCGCCTTAGCTACGAAGCCCGCATTCGCAAGCTTTTTCTCAATCCGCTCCACTTCTCCGTGAAGGGTTTGAAGCTCCTTCTCCAGCCGTGCCACCTCTTGAGAAATGTCGATCAACCCGGCAAGCGGCAGGAACAATTCAGCGCCTGTCACTATACCGGTCATCGCCTTATCCGGCGAAGCGACATTCGTGCCGATCTCCAGCAAAGAGGTGTTGCAGAAGCGCTGTACATAGTCCTCATTCCGCTTCAGGATGGCTTCGACATCCTCACCGGACGGCTTCACGAGCAGCTCGATCTTTTTGCTCATCGGTACGTTCACTTCGGCACGGATGTTACGCACATTCCGAATAATGTCCATCAGCAGCTCCATCTCGCGAACCGCCTCAGGCGCTTCAAATGCCGAGTCGTACACCGGCCACGATGCCAGTGTGATGGTTTCGCCATCATGCGGCAAATGCTGCCATATTTCCTCGGAAATAAATGGCATAAACGGGTGGATCAAGCGCTGCGTTCTGTCGAGAACATAGGCCAGTACAGACTTCGTAGTCTTCTTGGCCGCTTCGTCCGTACCGTACAAGCTAAGTTTGCTGAACTCGATATACCAGTCGCAAAGATCATCCCAGATGAAGTTGTACAGCAAACGCCCTGTCTCGCCAAACTCATAAGAATCGATCAAACGAGTAACGTCTCGAACCGTTTCATTCAAGCGATGCAAAATCCAGCGGTCCGCCGTGCCGAGCTGTCCGTTTAGATCGATATCCGATGCTTTGAAATCGCCCAGATTCATCAAGGCAAAGCGGGAAGCGTTCCAAATTTTATTGGCAAAGTTTCTCGCCTGCTCAACCTTTTCCCAACGGAAGCGGAGATCCTGACCCGGAGTGGAGCCCGTCGATAGCATGAAACGCATTGCGTCCGCACCATACTTCTCGATAACATCGAACGGATCCACGCCATTCCCAAGAGATTTCGACATTTTGCGTCCTTCGCTGTCACGAACCAGACCATGAATCAGTGTATCCTTGAACGGAATTTGGTCTGTAAACTCCAGACCGCTGAAGATCATCCGGGATACCCAGAAGGGGATGATGTCATAACCGGTAACCAGAAGGCTAGTCGGGTAGAACCGCTTCAGATCTTCTGTTTCCTCAGGCCAGCCGAGTGTAGAAAACGGCCACAGCGCCGAGCTGAACCAGGTATCCAGCACATCCTCATCCTGGCGCAGATGGGTTCCGCCGCAATGGGAGCACGCCGTTGCGTCCTCACGGGAAACCGTCGTCTCTCCGCAATCCGAGCAATACCATGCCGGAATGCGATGACCCCACCAGAGCTGTCGGGAAATACACCAGTCACGTACATTTTCCATCCAATGCAGGTAAGTTCTCTCGAAACGCTCCGGTACGAAATTCACCCCGTTGCCGGACTTTTGAGCTTCTACCGCTCTTTCTGCGAGAGGCTTCATCTTGACGAACCATTGCGTCGATAAATACGGCTCAACGACAGCGCCGCTCCGCTCGCTATGGCCTACCTGATGCACGTGCTCCTCAATTTTGATCAGTACGCCGGATTCCTGCATATCGGCAACAATCTGCTTGCGGCAGACAAAGCGGTCCATCCCTTGGTATTTACCCGCATTCGCGTTCATTGTACCGGATTCGTCCATTACGAGCACTTGAGGCAGATCGTGGCGCTTGCCCACCTCGAAATCGTTCGGGTCGTGCGCCGGCGTAATTTTGACCGCGCCGCTGCCGAACTCCTTCTCCACGTACTCGTCTCCGATAATCGGAATTTCCCGGCCGATGATCGGCAGCACCAGTGTTTTGCCGATCAGGTGCTTGTAGCGCTCATCCTCAGGATGCACAGCCACGGCCGTATCCCCCAGCATCGTCTCCGGACGCGTCGTAGCCACTACGATGAATTCATTGCTGTCCTTCACCGGGTACTTCAAATGGTAGAGAGCGCCCTGAACCTCTTTGTATTCGACCTCGATATCCGAAAGCGCCGTCCGTGCCGCCGGATCCCAGTTGATTATATAGTTGCCGCGATAAATGAGGCCTTTCTCGTATTGACGGACAAACACCTCGCGAACGGCCTTCGACAGTCCCTCATCCAATGTAAACCGCTCACGCGAATAATCCAGCGAGAAGCCCATCTTCGCCCATTGGGCATGAATGGCATCCGCATAGTGCTCCTTCCATTCCCAAACCTTTTCCAGAAATTTCTCGCGACCGAGGTCATATCGGGTTACGCCTTCTTCACGGAGCTTCTGTTCCACTCTCGTCTGCGTTGCGATTCCCGCGTGGTCCGAGCCAGGGAGCCACAAGGCATCGTATCCTTGCATCCGCTTGGTGCGAATCATAATGTCTTGAAGCGTACAATCCAGCGCATGTCCGATATGCAGCATCCCCGTTACGTTCGGCGGCGGAATAACAATCGTATACGGCTTCGCATCCTTACGCTGGCCTGCTTTGAAGTATTCACCCTTCAACCAGTAATCGTACCATTTCTGCTCCGCTTCCTTTGGGTCATAGGTCGTTGGCATCGTCGTGCCAACGGTTGTTGTTTTTTCTTCCATTGCTAGCTACCTCCATACGAATCGTTCTAAAAACAAAAAAAGCCTTCGCCGCAAAGGACGAAAGCTGATCTTCCGTGGTACCACCTTTATTCCGTACAATGAACTAACGCTACCCGCGTTAGCGGTCATCCTACGGCACTTAAGCAGATAACGGCTGCAGCCGGCCTGATTCTAATCAGCATCATGCCATGCATGAATCTGAATTCGATAGGGCAACTCCGGGGCGACTTGGGCAGGTGCCTGATCCTGCGGAAACTCTCAGCGTAACATTTCCGCTCTCTGAAGGGGCAACGGCTTACTATTCCCTTTCGACGTTTTTAAGCAAATATTTCATTCTTGTAGATATGATAAACAACATTACCTGTAGAGTCAATATTCGTACACTGATATTATTGCCAAAAAAATCCCCGGCCAAGCCTGTTTTCGGCCAGCCGGGGATTTTTTTTACGATTTGGGTATGTAAACGATTTGTCCGGCGGACACCTCGCTGTCCCCTAAACGGTTAAACAGCGCGATCTCCCGCGGGTTAAGCTCATATCGCTTGGCAATCGTCTCCAGCGTATCATCCTTCTGAACGATATACATCCGTACGCGGCGGAACTCCTGATTTTCATTCATGGAGCTCAGGAGCAGCTTCTTCCATTCCACCTTCTCTACAGGCGCTTCAGGTGCGGCGACGGCGCTTTCCTGCTGGCGCGGCTCAAAATTGCCGCTCGTTGCTTTTTTCAGCAGCGTAGTGAGACCGAAGCTGCCGGAGGTTGCAGGCGCTGAGGCAGGCACATCCAGCGGAACCGTGCCGTTCTTGCTGCCGAAGGCGATCTTCATCTCCTTCTTCTCATCCTGTGCAGGAGCAGCCGCAACCGTTATGGCCTCCTCCTCTTCCAGCTCCTCCGCCTCTGCGCCCACGTCGATGACATCGTCCGCTGCAATTTCTTCCGGTGCCTCCGCACCAACCGGTGCTTCCTCCTGCACGAATTCTTCGCGAACCTCGGCAGGTGTTGTCCAAGCGGAGAACGCCGATTCCTGCTCTCTGGCCGCAGGCTCCGCAGGAGCGACGATCTCCTGCTGAGGCTTCTCAGGGGCAGCCGCTTCGTGAATGAAAACGACCTCTTCTTCCTGCTCCCTCCATTCGCTCTCCTCGGGAGCCGACGCCAGCTCAACGCCATTCAGTGAAAGCACGCCGGTAATATTCAGGCTGCGGGATGACAGCAGGTCTACATCGAAATTTTCGATTTCTACGGAAATATCCTCTACTCGCTGCACGCGGCTAAGCGGCAATGTAATCTCCACAGGTATCAAATGCTCCAGTGTTTGGTCACCACGCTCCTGATCGTCCACGTAGGTGCCGGAAAGCAATAAATTGCCCCTTAGCAGAGCTTGTTCCCCCTGTGGTATCACCTGAATATGCGGTGTCAGCTCTACACCCTCCAGCTCACGAATAGGAGCTACACCTTCGTTCAATTGCACTCTCTCATAAATATCGAATCGCAAACCGCTTTGTCCGTTTGTCAAGCTGATATCCTCCCTCCATATAGCTACCTTTCTTGTGTAAAGAAAGAGCATGAGCGTCATCGTCTTTACAATCTATATGGCTTTAGAGGGAGGAGCATGACTACTATTTTTTCAAAAAGCGGTACAGCGCGTCAAAATCGGCGGGCCACGGAGCTTCCGTTTCCATAGGTTGTCCTGTCCAAGGATGCGGAAAGCTTAGCTTCTCCCCGTGCAGAGCCTGCCGTTCAAGTCCTTGCTTGCGTCCGCCGTAGAGCGTATCTCCAATCAGAGGATGACCCAAATGGCTCAGGTGTACCCGGATTTGATGCGTTCGGCCGGTTTCCAGCTTCAGCCTGACAAGACTGGCCCCCTGCAGCCGCTCCACGAGCTCATAGTGCGTCACTGCCGGATCTCCGGTCGTCGAGACGCGGCGCCGGGTGGCGTGATGCCGGTCTCTTCCGATCGGGGCATCGATCCTGCCTTTCGCCTGCCGGAGCTCGCCATGCACGATCGCAACATACCTACGGTCAATACGCTTCTCCCGCATCGCCGCATCCAGCTGAAGCTGCGCCCAATCGTACTTGGCAAAAAGCACCGGACCCGTCGTGTCCTCATCGAGCCGATGAATATGGCGCGGCCTGCAGGCTTCGCCGGTTGCCTGAACATGCCAACCAACCGCCTGGAGCAGCGTTCCCGTCTCTCCTGTCTTCGTCGGATGCACCTTCATCCCGGCACGCTTGTCCGCGATCAGACAAAAATCATCCTCATATAATACGTCTATCTCCGACCACTCGGGCATATATTGTAGCGGCTCTTCCGGAAACAAGCGAAGACGAACCCGCTTCCCCTTGAAGGAAAGACCTCCCGTCCGCTCCAGCTTGCGAAGATAAGGACTCTGAACCGGAAGCATCGGCTCCAGTTCTTCTATAACGTTGATCTCCTGGTCCGCCAACCACTCCAGCCATTCCCCTTTTCGCCGTCCGTTTCTCGTCATGTCTCATCACCTTGATCGGGCTTTCGGACCGTATACCAATAGGTCCCCCCCATAATGACGGCGAATACCGCAAAGAAGAGTCCCATGACCAGGATCAATTCCAGCGTAACGCCATAAAAGCTATATCGTTCCAGCATTCTTCAGCCTCCGCTCTCATTAGCTATTTCGTATTTTAGCAAAAAGGAGGAGCGCTCACAAAGCAATCGGTTTCATTACCAAAAAGGGTACGACTTGCAAGAGGCCTCACTCTATTAAAATTAGACAAAATATGATAGAATTATGGGATAGGTTCATAGAGAAACTGTAATGTTTCCGTAAACTAAACGATAGATAACTACAGGAGTGTGTTCCATTGAATACCGCCTTGCAAACCATACGCCAAATATCGCAATGGAGCTGGCTGAAGCGAAGCCTGCTCGCCTTCACGATTCTCACCTTCCTCACCTCGAGCTTCCTGTTCTTGACCGGGCCGGGAAATTTCATCCGCCAGAAGCTGGCCGAGACCGTCATTTCGACACAGCACCGCAGTTGGGCCTGGATCTTCGTTGGAGCAGCCGAGCGCGATGAGATGGTCAAGCGGATGCAGGAGTTTTACGAGACGGCCGCTGCCGAGAAGCAGAACTTCGGCATGATCAACATTAAGGACGACAACCGCAAGAAGCGTTCGATCGACGAGCTGATTAAGGTCGAAGACATCTCCGGCCAATTCTGGAAGGGTAAGAAGCTCACGGTTTACGATCCGAAGACGATTCGGGTCATGACCCCCGTGAAATCCGGCGAGGGGGAGAAAATTTCCGCCATGGTGAAACGTACCGGCGCCGTAGCCGGGGTTAACGGAGGCGGCTTCGATGATCCCGAGGGACTTGGCAACGGTTTTGCCGCCATCGGAGCGATCCTGTCCGGCGGAGAGATCGTCTTCATCGACCAGGACGGAAGCATCCCACAGCACATTGTCGGCTTTACTAACGAAGGGCTGCTCGTTGTCGGTAAGTATGACATGTTCGAGCTGGAGAAGATGGGCGTAACCGATGCGGTGTCCTTCTGGCCGCGCTTGATCGCCAACGGCAAGCCGCAGATTACGAGCGGCGACGGCGGCTGGGGCCGCGGTCCCCGAACGGCTGTCGGACAAAAAGCGGACGGTACCGTTATTTTCCTCGTCATCGACGGTCGTCAAGCTCATTCTGTCGGCGCTACGCTGAAAGAAATGCAGGATATTTTTATGGAAGAGGGCGTCATTAATGCAGGGAATCTCGACGGTGGAGCATCTTCCGAGCTTGTGGTGGACGGCCAGCTGATCACCAAGCCGTCCAGCCGCTATGGAGAGCGCAGACTTCCTTCCGCCTTCCTCGTCTATGATAACCCGGATGCCGTTAAGGCTCCACGGCCATGGGACGGTGTAGATAAGATCGATGCCGGCGGCTCGCACGATCATCCCGACTTCCTAAAGGAGCAAGCGGAGAAGAAAGCGAAGCAGCAGCAAAATCCAACTCCTGCAACGACGCCTAAACCGGAAACACCGAAGCAGGAGACGCCTAAACAGACGACACCGACACCGACGGATACGGTCAAGCCAGCGACGGAAACGACAACCAAGCCTGCGCCGACCCCAACGCCGGCGCCGACAACTGGCAACGGCGAGCAGCCGAAACCGGCGACGGAGACTGCTCCTACAGCTCCGAACACGACAACGCCACCGGCGAGCGGAGGGTCCGGAACCCCCGCAACCGGTACCGGAACCGGGGCAGTAACTCCTGCTCCGGCGACAGGAGGCAGTACGTCAGGAACAACCGCTCCGGCCCCCGTTACGGGGTCCACGAGCGGCACTGCTCCTAGTCAGACGCCAACCAAGCCCGCGACGGATACGGGAACGAAGCCGGCTCCGACAACATCGACACCGAGTACTACAGCACCGACAACAACCGGGCAGCAGCCTGCGCAGAGCAGTCCGGCCCCAACACCGACGCAGCAACCAACGACAACACCTGCTGCCGGTACGAAGACAACACCATAACAATTACATAGGATGCTCTATGGAAGGGCGTATGATGACCTAAACCAACGGTTATCATACGCCCTTTTCACATGCGGGTCGGGACAGCACATTTCTGCAAATATGCAACTTTTTTACGATTTTGAATCAAAAAATTAGAAGATTTCTGCGTAAATACAACTTTCCAGGGCCGTTTGCCTCGTTTAAAGCTAGTGCGCTCACTTAAAGCTGCCTATTCTCACAAATCAACTTTAAACCTTAATTTGGTATCGTGAATTTCTGCACAATAGCAGCATGATATCCCTTGCTTGACACATGGCTTAAAATTTATACTTTTATTATCATTAAAAAAAACGGGCAGCATTTTAGCCGCCCGGTTTTCTTAATTTATTTACAGCTGCTTCAGTGCTTCATAATGTGCTGCAATGGTAGCTTCAATATCCTCGTCGGTATGAACGGTCGAAACGAACATCCCTTCGAATTGCGACGGGGCAATGCTGATACCCAAATCCAGCAAAGCGCCGAAATAACGGTTGAACCGACCAAGATCCGAGGTTTTCGCCGTTTCATAGTTAATGACCTGCTGCTCCGTGAAGAATGGACAGATCATGGAGCCAACCCGATTGATCGTGCTGGCAATGCCGAGCTCGGCCGCGTTTTTCGTGAAGCCTTCTTCCAGCCTTGCCGATTTTCGTTCCAGCTCCTCATAAACTCCCGGCTGCCCAAGCAGCTTCAATGTTGTATACCCGGCTGCCATAGCCAGCGGATTTCCGGAAAGCGTACCCGCCTGATAGATCGGTCCTGCAGGCGCCATTCTTTCCATGATTTCACGCTTCCCGCCATAGGCGCCGACTGGCAAGCCCCCACCAATGACCTTGCCGAGGCAGGTCAGGTCCGGAGTAACCCCGTACAGCCCTTGCGCGCTATGCAGTCCCACCCGGAAGCCGGTCATCACTTCATCGAAGATCAGCAGACTGCCATACTGCGTCGTCAAATCGCGCATTCCTTGCAAGTACCCCGGTAAAGGCGGCACAACCCCCATGTTTCCGGCGATCGGCTCGACGATGACCGCCGCGATCTCCTCGCCGAATTTTTCGAAGGCCACTCGCAGCGATTCCAAATCGTTATACGGAACCGTAATCGTGTTAACCGCTACGTTCTCCGGCACCCCCGGGCTATCCGGCAGTCCCAGCGTCGCTACACCGGAGCCTGCTTTAATGAGAAGCGCATCCGCGTGTCCGTGATAGGAGCCCTCGAACTTGACGATTTTGCTTCTCCCTGTGTAACCGCGTGCAAGCCGCAGAGCGCTCATTGTTGCTTCCGTACCGGAGTTGACCATCCGTACCATCTCGATGGAGGGAACCCGTTCAATGACAAGCTTGGCCATTTCGGTCTCCAGCTCGGTCGGCGCTCCAAAGCTTGTCCCCCGCATCGCCGTGCTGTGAATCGCCTCAAGCACTTCCGGATGTGCATGCCCTACAATCAGAGGACCCCAGGAACCGATATAATCGATATACTCATTTCCATCGATATCGTAGACACGGGATCCCTTGCCTTTTTCCATGAACAGCGGTGTTAAGCCTACGGATTTAAAGGCTCTTACAGGGCTGTTAACCCCACCTGGAATGTACTGCTTTGCCTCCGCGAAGGCTTGTGCCGATCGTGCGTCAGAACGTTTGCGTTGGTTGCTCATCATATCACCCTTTGACTATAAAATAACTTGCCATTCCGCTGGCAGCCGATATATAATGATTCGAAGTTATACGAATTGAACCCCGAGTTACAGGCAGAAGACGCACTCTTGATTATAAGCGAGGAGACGCCATGATAGACTTTTTAACCAAGGTTCCCCTGTTTGCTAACCTGAATACCGACCAGCTTGCATCGATTGGAGCGATTTGCTCCAAAAAGTCGTTTAAGACGGGGACAATCCTATTTCAGGAGAAGGAGCCAGGCTCCATTTTCTATATTGTATACTCGGGTTCCGTGAAAGTATATACGAGAGCAGTAACCGGCGAAGAAAAGATTCTGTCCACCTTCAACGCAGGCGACAGCTTCGGTGAGCTTTCGCTAATTGACGGCAAGCCGCGCTCGGCATCTGCGCAAACCTTGGAGGATAGCGTGCTTATCACCTTAGCCGCACAAAATTTCCTTGAGCTGCTCCGCAGCAATTTCGATATTTCGCTGGTGATCATGAGAGAGCTCTGCGACCGGTTGCGCGATACGAACCAGCATGTGCACGATCTCACGTTCCTTGACGCCAGAACACGCGTAATCAAGAGCCTGATCAAGCTCGCCAATAAGAACGGAAAGCGCCAAGGCAACGTCATCACTATCCGGATGATGCTTAACTACGACGAGCTGTCCCAAATGGCCGGAGTTCAGAAGCCGGTGCTGATGCAGGTTATCCGCGATTTTCAGGAGAGACAAATTCTCACCTTCACCGGTGTCGATATGAAGCTGGATCTTGCCCGCTTACGAGGGTAACGATAGGGCTGGACTCAAGTACCTGTACTTGGCTCCAGCCTTTTTGTCTTTCGATAAGCTATTGCTTCTCTTCCGCCTTCTGCAGCTCGGCATACACAACGTCACTCAGCGTTGATATGTACAACGGATCGGTATTGAGAGACCGCGTCCGCTCCAAATGCAGCCCAAGCTCCCGCGCTGTCTTCTGCGCTTCGATATCCAGATCGTACAGCACTTCCAGATGGTCGGATACGAACCCGATCGGGCATACCAGCACGTGCTGCGCTTCCTGCTCCTTCCGGATGCGCTGCAATACGTCCAGAATGTCCGGTCCGAGCCATGGGGTTCCGGTTTGACCTGCGCTTTGCCAGCCGAACTCCCAGTTCGTCACTCCGGTCTTCGAGGCGATGGCCCTTGACGTTTCCAGCAGCTGCTCGGGATAAGGGTCTCTCATTTCCAGGATTTTTTCCGGGAGACTATGGGCTGTAAAAATAACCTTCACCTTGTCACTCGGCGCATCGAATTTGCGAAGCGCCTCGGTAACACGCTCAGCTAATGCTTCAATCAACTGCGGATGCAAATGATAGCTCCGTACAAAGCGAAGTTCGAGCCCGTGTTCCTGTGCCTTCTCTTGTGCCCGTTTGATGTATCCTCCGACACTCATAACTGAATAATGCGGAGCCAGAACAACGCCTACCGCCTGCTTCAAGCCGTCACGCGCCATGCTGTCTACGCCGTCCTCAATGAAGGGCGCAGCATGCTTCAGCCCCTGGTAGCAGCGAAACTCGTATTCCGGATATTGCTCGTTTAACCGATCCTCTAACGCCTGCACCTGCTTATTCGTATTCTCGCGCAGCGGGAACACGCCTCCGACGATGGCTTCGTACCGATCCGTCAGATCCTTCAGCTGCTCCGGGCTCGGAGGATTTCCCCTACGGATATGGGTGTAATAGGCTTCCACCTGCTCGAGGCTTTCCGGCGTCCCGTAGGACATGACCAAGACTCCGATTTGCGGACGATCTGTCATTCTTCGTTATACCCCGCTTTCTTGCTTCGCCGCGCCTTGATTGCGCAAAGCTTCGCGCGAATATTCATGTACAAACATAGTCAGCTCTTTCAGCTTATCCAGCGATGCTTCCGGGAAGAGGCCATGCCCCAGATTGAAAATATAACCCGGTTCCTTCACGCCTTCGTCGATAATCGCCTTCGCCTGCTCCTTGATGACGTTCATTGGGGCCGTCAGCACATAAGGATCCAGATTGCCCTGTACGGCGAATTCCGACCCTAGCCGGCTGCGTCCTTCCGTGATAGGCACACGCCAATCCAATCCGATCACATCGGCGTCCAAGCCGCGCAAATACGGGAGCAACTCACCGGAGCTTACGCCGGGGAAATAAATTTTGGGCTGCTCCAAATGCTTCAATTCACGGAAAATTCGCTGAATCGTCGGAAGCACGAACGTTTGGAAGTCTCTCGGAGACAAGGAGCCCACCCAGCTGTCGAACAACTGAACGGCCTTGGCGCCTGCAGCGATGTGAGCCTTGAGATAGGCGATGACCATATCGCCCAGCTTATCCATCAGCTCAAACCAAACCGCAGGCTCTTCGTACATCAGCCCTTTGGTACGGATATAGCTCTTGGAAGGCTTCCCTTCAATCAGATAGCTCGCAATTGTAAAAGGAGCTCCGGCAAACGAAATCAAAGGAACCTTAAGCTCTGCAGCCAAAATTTCAATAGTGCGGATAATATGGGATAAGTCCTGCTCAATCTGAATCGGGCAAAGCCGGTGCACATCCTCTGCAGAGCGGATCGGGTTATGAATTACCGGGCCGATGTTTTTGACAATATCAAAATCAATCCCGATCGAAGCAACGGGATTCATGATGTCCGAGTACAAGATGGCTGCATCGACGCCCAGCTTCTTGATTGGCATCAGCGTAACCTCGGCAGCAAGCTCCGGCTGCTGGCAAATTTCCAGAAGGCTGTATTTCTCCTTAATCTTCCGATAGTCCGGGTCATACCGTCCCGCCTGGCGCATATACCATACCGGCAAGGTGTCGACGGCCTGTCTTTTGCAGGCCCTTAAGAATGTGTCATTGTAAGTCATCCAGCAACCCTCTTTCCGTAACATCCCTTAATCTATTACCCATTATGCCCTATTTGGAAGACTGTAACAACTAAAGGCCCCGTGCGTTTCCGACAAAAGTATGACAGTATTCGGCAGCGGGCTTATGCGAGCGCTTGTTCATAGAGAAAGAACCGTGGGTCCGCTCCGGGTATGGAACGTTAGCACGGTTCTACCTGCCATCCGATTTATTACTTCAACCAACGGGCCAAATCCTTTGCAAAATACGTAATGATCATATCCGCTCCGGCTCGCTTAAAGCCGACCATCGTCTCCAAAACAATGCTTTTCTCATCAATCCAGCCCTGCTGCGCAGCCGCCTTCACCATCGAATACTCGGCACTGACGTTGTATGCAACAATCGGAAGATCGAAGCTGTTTCGAAGCGAACGAATAATGTCCATATATGCAAGCGCCGGCTTGACCATCAGCATATCCGCTCCTTCCGCCACATCGCCTCTGGCTTCCCGCATGGCTTCACGTGCGTTGGCAGGGTCCATTTGGTACGTCTTGCGGTCGCCGAACTGCGGTGCCGAATGAGCGGCTTCACGGAACGGGCCGTAGAACGCGGAAGCATACTTCACCGAATACGACATGATCGGCACATGCTCGAAGCCCGCTTGATCCAAGCCTTGTCGAATCGCATGAACGAAGCCGTCCATCATGTTGGACGGGGCAATGATATCCGCACCGGCTTCCGCTTGGGATACCGCTGTTTTCGTAAGCAGCTCCAGAGAAGGATCGTTCAGCACATCGGCACGGTTTTTCTTCTCGTCATAATGAACGACCCCGCAGTGACCATGATCCGTGAACTGGCATAAGCAGGTGTCGGCAATGACCAGAAGCTCAGGGGCCATCGCTTTGATCCGGCGGGTGGCCTCCTGCACGATACCGTTAGGATCGTAAGCCGAGCTGCCGTGCGCATCCTTCTCGTGAGGAACGCCGAATAGCAGAATGGCCTGCAGACCAAGCGAGACGACCTCGCGGATTTCCTCCTCCAGCAAGTCCAAAGACAAATGATAAACACCCGGCATGGAGCCGATCTCTTCCTTCACACCGGTGCCGTGGGTAACGAAGATCGGATAAATCAAATCGTTCACCGTAACCGTATGTTCTCTTACGAGGTTGCGCAGCGCATGCGATGTACGCAGCCTGCGGCCGCGAATCAGCGGAAAGCTCATGGTCATTCCCTCCCAGTGATGTCGTCTATTTATTTCTTCGAGTACATGCTCTTCACCAGCGAGGCTACCGTAGCCTCCTCAGCCAAGTAATCCACCTGCATTCCGGCTTCCCTTGCGGTTTGGGCCGTCAACGGGCCGATACAGGCGATTTGGCAACCGCCCAGAAGCTCAAGCGGCTTTTCCACGCCCAGCTCTCGCAACGCTTTCAGCAAATTGGTCACCGTGGACGAGCTGGTAAAGGTAATGATGTGAATTTTGTTTTGCTCGAGCAGCTCTATGATATCGGTCCCGCCGTTTGTCTCCAGCACAGTCTCGTATACATCCGCTTTCGTTACCTGAAGTCCCAGTTCTTCCAGCTTCGTCGGAAGCGTCTCCCTCGCGATATCGGCCGTCGGCAGCAACACGCGCTGCCCCTCCTTGAGTTCGCCTTCCAGCGCACCTGGCAAAGCGTCGCCTTGAAACTTGGCCGGCACCTGCTCCGGCTGCAATCCATATTGCTCCAGTGCCTCCGCGGTTTTCGGACCTACAGCGGCAATGCGAGCTTTGTACATGGAACGAATGTCCAGTTTGAGCTCCCGCAGCGTTTGGAAGAAATGCTCCACCCCGTTCACGCTGGTAAACATAACCCAGTCGTATTCGTTCAGCCGCTTCATCGCCTGGTGAAGCGCCTGCTGCGCTGCAGGATCGCTTGGCGCCTGTGTACGGATGACTGGAAATTCAACCGCTTCTCCGCCCAGCTCGTCGATCTGATCCACCAGCTCGCTTGCCTGCGATCGCGCCCGTGTCACCAAAATGCGCTTGCCGAAAAGCGGCTTCTTCTCGAACCATGCCAGCTTCTCCCGAAGCTTCACCACTTCCCCGACAATGGTAACCGCAGGCGATTGGAAATTCGCTGCCTTCACCCGCTCCACGATATCCGTCAGCGTCCCCGTGAGCGTCTCCTGCTCCATCCAGGTGCCCCAGCGGATCAGCGCCACCGGAGTGTCCGGCGATTTGCCTCCTTCGATCAGCTGCCGGCATATGGTTTCCAGATTCGCCACACCCATAAGGAAAATGAGGGTCCCTGATGCCTGGGATAAATTTTCCCAATTGACCGTGTTGTACGTCTTATTCTTATACTCGTGTCCGGTCACGATAGAAAAGGAGGATGTAAAGTCCCGGTGAGTCACGGGAATACCCGCATAAGCCGGGACGGAAATCGCCGAGGTGATTCCCGGAATGATTTCAAAGCGAATTTCGTTTTCCGCCAGCAATTCGGCCTCTTCCCCTACGCGGCCGAATACGCTCGGGTCTCCGCCCTTCAGCCGCGTTACGGTTTTCCCCTGAAGCGCCAGATCCACGAGCAGCTGGTTGATTTCCTCCTGCTTCATCATGTGCTTGTCCGGCAGCTTGCCGACGAAGATTTTTTCCGCGCCCGGCTTCATATGCTTGAGCAGCCTCGGGCTGGCGAGCCGGTCATATACGACGACATCCGCCCGCTGGATCGCCTCCAAGCCACGCACCGTAATCAGCTTCGGGTCCCCCGGACCCGCACCTACAAGATAGACGACACCCTTCTCCACAACCGATTCTCCCCTATTCCACGGCCAAAGCCAATAGTTCCGACGCTCCTTTGGCAATCAGCGCATCGGCGACCGCCAGTCCCAGCTTGTCCGGATCGGTTCCGGTCATTGTCTCTTTCAATAGCGTCTTGCCGTCCGGCGAGCCGACCATGCCTGTCAGCACGATCGTCCCGTCCTGCTGAATTTGTCCGTAAGCCCCGATCGGTACCTGGCAGCCACCGTTCAGGCGCCCAAGATAACTCCGCTCCGCCGCAACGGCGCGAGCCGTTTCTTCATGCCGATAGGGCTCCAGAAGGCTCAGTACGAACTCATCGTTCGCCCGGCATTCGATCGCCAGTGCTCCTTGCCCTACGGCAGGCAGGCATACGTCAGCCGGCAAATACTCGCTGATTTTCTCCTGCCAGCCGATCCGGTGAAGCCCCGCTGCCGCCAAAAGTATCGCATCAAAGCCTTCGGTTTCCAGCTTGCGCAAGCGTGAATCGATATTGCCTCGTATCGCTTCAATCTGTAAATCCGGTCGGGCGTACTGCAGCTGTGAGGAACGCCTCAGACTGCTGGTGCCTACCTTGGCCCCCTGGGGCAGCTTGTCCCAGCCTCCGCCGTACCTCGTAATGAGAACATCCCTCGGATCCTCTCGTTTCGGCACCGCGCCGATCGTCAATCCCTCCGGCAGCTCGAACGGCATGTCCTTCATGCTGTGCACGGCCATATCGATTTCACCGTCCATCAATGCCTGCTCGATCTCCTTGACGAACAGTCCCTTGCCGCCTACCTTGGATAAGGTAACGTCGAGGATCCGATCGCCTTTGGTCACGATCTTCTTCAGTTCGAATTCTACCTCCAGCCCCCGCTCCTCACACAATGCCTTCAGCTGGTCAACGACCTGCCCGGTTTGTGTCAGAGCAAGTGCACTTTGTCTTGTGCCTACGACGATTTTGCGCATGCTTGCTTCACTCCCTCTATATCCATGTCACCCGAAGATAACAGTCGTACTTCCCATTATTACCGATTCTCCGCCGATTCTACCTCATTGGCGGAGTGAGCCGAGCCAGCTCCCCAGCCGTTCGATATCCTCCGGTGTCCGGGCCGAAAGCGTACGCTTTCGCAGTTCTTCCCGCTCCCTCCCGCCGAACCGGCCGTCCCGCAGCAGTGCCAGCAGCGGCCAATCGAGCATGCCGCGGAACAGCTGCTGGCGCTGTCCCGAATCCGGCAGCGCCTCCTGTACGGCCAATCTCAGCTCGTGGAGCAGATCCAGATAGGCCTCGTACTCGAGGCCGAACGTCTCCTCCAGCTGCCGGCGTACCGCCGCGGCTACGGAGGGACTGGCGCCGGCCGTCGAGACGGCCAGCGTGAGCCGCCCCCGCCGCACGACGGCGGGCAGCACGAACGCGCTCGCCTCCGGATCGTCGGCGACGCTAACCAGCTGGCCGCGCGCCTCCGCTTCGAGGCGGACGGCCCGGTTCACCGCCGCGTCGTCCGTCGCGGCGAAGACCAGCCGCGCCGCGGCCAGCGCCGGCAGCCCCGCTTGATACAGGTCGCGATGCGACTGTATCAAGCCTTGGGCTGCGAGCGCCTCCAGGCGCGGCGAGAGCTGCGGGCTCACGACGGTGACGTGAGCCCCGGCCTGCAGGAGCGCGTCGACCTTGCGCTCCGCTACGCGCCCGCCGCCCACGACAACGCACGGGCGGCCGGCCACATCAAGCATCACGGGCAAATAGTCCCGATGCTTCATCGTCAGCCCCACTGATGGAACGAAGGCATCAGATTCGTCACGATCACGTTCACCGCCATGATCAGAAAAGCCGCGATGTTCCACAGCGCGAGCCGGTTCCCCGGCATCTTCAGCACCAGACGCTGGAACAAGTAAAAAATATACGCCAGCAGGACGAACCAGGAATTGATCACCTTCGGATCAAAAAACAAGTCGGCCTCGCCCTCCAGCGCCAGCCACACGACGCCAAGCGACATGCCCATAAGCAGCAGCGGAGCCCCTGCCACAGCCGCCAGAAAGGCATACCGATCCGTCTTCTCGAGGCTCGGCATACGCTGCATCTGCTGCGACCATTGGCGTTCCTTCAGCTTCCGATGAAGGAACAAATACATCCCCGAGAACACGACCGATATGACGAAAGCCACGTAGCTCACGAGGGACAGCGAAATATGTATGAAGAGCAGTTCATCCGTAATGTTCCAATGCGCCAGGGTAGGCGATACATTCGGATTGCTGAAGAAATTCAAGGCGAGAATCGCAAACCCGAATACATTGACGAGAAAAACAAACAGCTCGATCCGGAAAAACCGGTTCACCGCAAGCGAAACCGTCACCAACAGCCACGAAAACATAAACAGGGTTTCAAACCGTGAAAAGGCGGCAGCCTCCTCGTGGGTGACCAATCCATAAATCAAATACGCCGTTTGAAGAATCCATACAAAAGAAAGCAACCCTGTCCCCATCCGTTTTGCACTTCGATTCGGATGTGCGAAATCCGAGAAGTAAAACAGGAGGCTCAGGGCGTAAATATACAAAATAGCATCATACAACCAGCTTTGAGTGACCATAGCGTTCCTTTCCGGTCAGGCTTAGGCCAGAGCGTCGGCAGTGTTGATCGTTACCTTCTTAAGCAGCTCTTCCTTTATCCGCTCTTGCGAAGCGACGGCTTCCTGCTGAAGCTTGGCCTCCTCCACCCTTTTCTGCTCTTCCAGCTGCTGCTCGAGTGCAAAAATTTGCGTGAAAAACTCCAGCGCTTCGTCCCCGTCTCGTTCGGCTGCCATTTCCTTGATGCGGATGATCGGGTCGCGCAGCATTTGATTGACAATGCTTTTCGTTAACTTGTGAATCACCTTCAGCTCGCGCTCACTCAGATCCGGCAGCTTCTTCATCAAGCTGTCCATCGTCTCCTCGTGCACCGCATTCGCCTTCGTTTGCAGCGCCTGAATCACCGGGCTGACGCCCAGCGTTTTCGTCCATTGCTCAAACACATCCATCTCGGTACGAATCATCTCTTCAATCATCACCGCCGCCTTTTGGCGTTCAAGCAAGTGGTTATTTACAATCGTCTGCAGATTGTCAATATCATACAGGAAGACGTTCGGCAGCTGTCCCAGCGCCGGGTCCAGATCGCGCGGAACCGCAATATCGATCATGAAGAGCGGACGTGAACGGCGCTTCTGCAGCACGAACGCCACCTGCTCCTTCGTCAGCACCAGATCCTTCGCCCCTGTCGAGCTGATCACGATGTCCGCTTCCTCCAAGTGCTGAAGCAGCTTGTCCATGGTGCTCGGGATGCCGTTGAACTTCTCCGCCAGCTCTTGGGCGCGGCTAAACGTCCGATTGACCACTATGACTTTATCGGCGCCGCTGGCATAAAGATGCTTCACCGTCAGCTCACTCATTTTCCCGGCACCGATAATCAATACCTTCTTCTTCTCGTAGCTTCCGAAAATGCGCTTGCCCAGCTCCACGGCCGCATAGCTGACCGAAACAGGGTTTTCGCCTATGCCTGTTTCGGTATGAGCCCGCTTCGCCAGCGTAACCGCCTGCTTAAACAGCGTGTTGAACACAATGCCGGTCGTCTTCTCCTGCTGAGCCAGCAGAAAAGCGTCGCGAACCTGACCCAGAATCTGGGTCTCGCCAATGACCATGGAATCCAAGCCGCTGGTAACGCGGAACAGATGCTCGATAGCCTGCTCGTTTTCATATATATACATGTGGCTGCCGAACTCCTCGCGGGGTACGCCAAACCACTTTTCCAAAAATCCGCGCAAATAATGACCGCACAAATGCTGGCGGTCGACCACAACGTACAGCTCCGTTCGGTTGCAGGTGCCCACAATGACGCATTCCATGATGCTCTTGGTATTTTTGAGCTCCATGACCGCTTGCGGCAAATCGGCTTCGGCAAAAGCGAATTTCTCACGAATGGAGACGGGAGCCGTACGATAGTTTAAGCCCGCTACGATAATATGCATCTTGGTTCACCTGCCTCCTCCAAAAATGATGTAATTATTATAGCATAATGTAACGAGCTTTTCCGACACAAAATATGAATATTTTTTAAACGGGTGGGAGCCGTGTCACAATTCCTTATCATTTTAGCCTCTTAGCATGCGTTTCCGCTGTGCGCAGAATCACACCATTCATAGCTTTCTTTATTTTCTGCCTATTACATAATCCTATACCTAATGTATGCCAATTAAACAGCCGCGCTCTTTATTGGAGCTGCTTTTTCTTTAGCAGCTCGGCAATCGCTTTATCCGCCTTGGCGAGCCGGGTGTTCTCCGAGGAAACGATATCGCCGCCGGACAGAAGCTTGCCGTACGCATCGTAAAGGTCCGCATACAGCCGATTGACCTCGCTCAGCGTCTGAAGCTCATCGGTCTTAAGCGGCCGCTGTCCGCCAATCTGCAATCGCAGAATGTACTGCATAAGCTGGGAAAGCGACTCCAGCTTCGTTAGGGCCGACTCTCCATAGGCAAGCACCAGGTGGTCGTGAGTGTAGTTGGCTGTGTACAGCGACTGGCGAAGGGCAGCGAGAGATTCGGTATCCCGGACGACTCCCGCGTCCTGGAGATAGCTTCCGAGCAGCTCCATTTGGAAAAAGGATACTTTATAAAGAAGCTTATCCGCTTCTTCCCGGTGGGCGTCGGTTTGCAGCATCCCCACAATCTGTGAAATGGGCCAAACAATAAGCAGCGCGAGAATGGCATACATAAACCATTTTTTCCGATGGTTGCGCATATTGGATTTCTCCTTCCGTATACAAGCTTCATCTAAGATTGTATGGGAAGGCTATAAAAGAAATAACCACGGATTACTCCGTGGCTGGAACATTCGATATATTCATTGCTGTCCGTTCACAAATGGATTACTTCACCAATTCAGCAAGCTTAATTTCAGGAGTTTCTACCTTCAGCTCACCCATACCGCGAACCAGTTTCTTCGCATGTGCAACTTCCGGCTTCAATACGGAGATCATGTAGTCAATCGCGACTTGCGGATCTACGGTCTCGCCGCATGTGTAGCAGTCCAGTGCAGCGAATCCTCTCTCAGGATACGTATGAATGGAGAGATGACTTTCCGACAGTAATACGAGCACAGTGGCTCCTTGTGGTTCAAATTGCTTGGATTGTACAGACAATACGGTTGCTCCACATGCCTCAGCAGCTTCTACCATTTGTGCCTGCAGCCACTCCGCGTTAGTCAGCTTATCAAAGTCTGCTCCCCAAGTGTCTACAGCTACGTGTCTTCCGAAAGTTGAGTATTCCATCTTTCGGTTCCCCCTTCCTAGGAATAAAATGTTTTGAAAATTTCATCCGCTAGGACCTACGTCATTCACTTCTCGAGGGAATAATCTCTCGCAACATTACATGTCCTGAGTGAATCCTGGTTCCTATTTTGTTTTCAACGAGAATAAAAATAACATCAATCGACTAGAAATGCAACACTTTTTTTGGGCCAGGCGGGGAATGCGTCCCTGTGGCGTTCACACAATGAACACAATATGCCCTGAGCCCTTCCGTGGTGCAGGAATTTCCTTTTCCAGCAGCCCAAAGTCCTCGACCTAGTCCGCAATTTTCTTTCCACCGATCGTTCTTGTCTCTTTTATTAACCGACCTGCTGCTTGTCCCATTATACCATGCTCATACCATAAAACTGCATATTTATGCAAAAAAGGAACCCCTCCGCAAGCCCTGTCAGGCGCTTGATCGGAAGAGTTCCTCTCTATCGTCAGTAGGTTATATTAAGCTTCGAGTACGAACAAGCGATGAGTCAACTTCTTCAGACGGCCATCAATTTGCTCGCGAACCGCGTCATCTCCAAATTCATTTCGCAGATCCAGCAGGCTGTTGATTTGAGCGTGAATCGCTAGAATTTCCTGCTCCACCTCGTTTTTTCTGAACAGCTGCTCCAATTGCCCCAGGGTATCCTTGTATTCGAAAACAAGCTTCTCACCCTCGGCGCGCTTCTCAACAATGCGCACTACAGCACCATATTTGTACGTATACTCCATGATATAGGACGAATAAATCCGATGAACGACAGCATCTCCCTTAAAGGCCGAGACCGCTTTGCGCATACCATCGACCAATTTTCTGTTGGTGATTCGGCACGTTCCCTGGCATACATACAAATTCATTTTCCGTTCGAACGACAGGACCACCTCTTGGCCCGCATCGTCGAGCAATACCACCTCTTGATTCCCGTTTTCTAACACTTTGACTTGCAGAGCGGCACCATGATCGACAAACAGCTGGATAAACTTGGCCATCTCGGCTTCCGTCAGTTGTAGGCAGGTTTTGACGTATTCGGTCGCTAACCTATTTGCCATAAAAATCCCTCGATTCATTTTTTTCGAACCATGCAGCCTAGTCTTTTTTCATTTGTTCTATATACAGTATACTACATAATTATTTAATATTCCTGCCGCTCAAGCAGTGAATTCGGGGGAAATTCAGAAAATTTCGCGTTTTCCTTGAAGGATTCAAATAAATCATGCTAAAACCTCGGTTTCCTGCCGGAAGTTCTCCGGTTCCCTCGGCTGTTTCCTATATTTGTACTTCCCTATTGCTCTTATTCTCTTCCGTTTGCTCGGAGTTTCCGGCTTCCGGTTCCGCTTTTCCGGCAGGGTCGGCATACCCGATGTGCTTTTCAATCAGCTGCCACAGCTCATCTTTACCCAGTCCCAATTCGGACGAGAACATGATGATCGGATCCGTTTTGTTCATCTCCAGCGTCTCGCGGATGATCTTCATATGCTTTTGCCATTTGCTCTTTGGAATTTTGTCCGCTTTGGTCGTTACCACGCAGACCGGCAGCCCGTTATGCTTCAGCCAGTCGTACATCGCTTGATCGTCCTTCGTCGGAGGATGGCGCAAATCGATGATATGTAAAATGAGCTTGAGCGGTTCTCTTTTCGTCAAGTAAGCCTCAATGAACTTACCCCACTTCTCGCGCTCCGTCTTCGATACCTGGGCATAACCGTACCCCGGCAAATCTACAAAATATAAGTCCGAATTGATCCGATAATAATTCAATTGTTGGGTTTTTCCGGGCTTGGAGCTGGTACGGGCCAGATTCTTCCGATTGATCATCCGGTTGATCAATGAGGATTTGCCTACATTAGAACGCCCTGCCAGAGCAATCTCCGGCAAGGCGTCCGTAGGGTACTGACTCGGACCAACCGCGCTGATGATAAATTCAGCTTGATTGACCTTCATGGTAAAATCAACTCTTTCCGTTATTTAGACGCCTACTGGCTTCACTAGTGCATGCTCCAAAACTTCATCCATATGCGATACCGGAACGAAACGCAGCTCGTTGCGCACGCTCTCCGGTACTTCTTCAATATCCTTCACATTATCCTGCGGCAGAAGAACCGTACGAATCCCGGCCCGGTGGGCTGCCAGCGCCTTCTCTTTCAAGCCGCCGATCGGCAGCACGCGGCCGCGCAGGGTAACCTCTCCGGTCATCGCAACATGGCGCGAGACGGGGATATTCGTCAGGGCAGAGATGAGTGCTGTAGCCATCGTAATCCCTGCTGACGGACCATCCTTTGGAATGGCGCCCTCCGGGATATGGATATGAATGTCGAACTTCTCATGGAAGTCCGGTTGAATGCCCAGCTGCTGAACGCGGGATCGTGTATAGCTGAAGGCGGCTTGGGCCGATTCCTTCATGACATCGCCGAGCTTCCCTGTCAAGGTTAGCTTGCCGTTGCCCGGCATGATGGAAACCTCGATTACCAGCGTATCGCCACCTACCTCCGTCCAGGCAAGGCCGGTTACCGCTCCGATCTGATCCTTCTCCTCCGCCGTTCCGAATCGGAATTTGGCCGGCCCAAGGAAGTCCTTCAGGTTATCCGGATGCACATGCACCGAACCGTGGCCTCCCACGATGAGCTTCGCCGCCTTGCGGCAGATCGACGATACCTGCTGCTCCAAATTCCGTACTCCCGCTTCCCGCGTGTATTCCCGAACCGTTCGCAGGAGCGCTCCGTCCTCCACTTGAAGCTGGCCGTCTTCCAGACCATGGTCGCGCTTTTGCTTAGGAAGCAAGTAGTTGCGGGCGATATGCATCTTCTCGACTTCCGTGTAACCCGGGATGTACAAAACCTCCATCCGGTCGAGCAGCGGCCGCGGAATGTTGTGAAGCGCGTTTGCTGTCGTTACGAACATCACGTTCGAAAGATCGAACGGCACCTCGATAAAGTGGTCGGAGAACGTGCTGTTCTGCTCCGGATCCAGCACCTCAAGCAGCGCGGCGGACGGATCTCCACGGAAATCCATGGACATCTTGTCAATCTCGTCTAGCAGGAACACCGGATTGCTGGTTCCGGCCGTCTTCATCCCTTGAATGACGCGACCCGGCATAGCTCCTACGTACGTTCTGCGGTGACCGCGGATTTCCGCTTCATCTCTCACTCCGCCGAGGGAGATCCGTACGAATTCACGATTCATCGAACGGGCAATGGAGCGAGCAATGGAGGTTTTCCCGACCCCTGGCGGCCCTACCAGGCAAAGAATCGGCCCCTTCAGCTTCTTCACAAGCTTCTGTACCGCCAAATATTCAAGAACCCGTTCCTTCGGCTTCTCCAAGCCATAGTGGTCCTCGTTGAGAATGTGCTCTGCCTTGCCGATATCCAAATCGTCTTCCGTTTTCTTGTTCCAAGGAAGAGCCAGAAGCCAGTCGATATAATTGCGAATGACCGATCCTTCCGCCGAGGTTGCCGGCATTTTCTCAAGACGGTCGATTTCCTTCTCGATTTTCTCCCGGACCTTCTCAGGCACTTCCGCCTGCTCCAGCTGATTGCGAAGCTCTTCGGCTTCGCCCGCGCGGCCTTCCTTCTCGCCGAGCTCCTTCTGGATGGCCTTCATTTGCTCACGCAGATAGTATTCCTTCTGCGTTTTCTCCATCTGCTTCTTGACTCGCTGGCTGATTTTGCGCTCCAGCTCCAGCACTTCCCGCTCGTTGTTAAGGATCCCCAGCAGCTTCTCCAGCCGCTCGCGGACATCAACAGTTTCCAGAATTTCTTGCTTATCCTTAATTTTAAGGGATAAATGACTGCAAATGACATCGGCAAGACGTCCGGGCTCATCGATATCCGATACGGCGGCCAACGTTTCCGGCGTTACCTTCTTGGACAAGTTGATGTAATGCTCGAATTGAGTTAGCACCGTTCGCATGAGCGCATCGATCTCCGGATCGGTCGTCTCCTGCTCGGGCAGCTCTTTCGCATTTACTTCATAGTACTCTTCGTTCGTCAAAAATTCTGTAATTTCCGCCCGGACAACGCCTTCCACGAGGACGCGGATCGTTCCGTTAGGCAGCTTCAGCATTTGACGAACCCGGGCAATGGTGCCAACACGGTAAATATCTTCCGTCTTGGGCTCTTCTATATTCACTTCCGATTGCGTACACAACAAAATCATGCTGTCGTCGACCATGGCTTTTTCCAGTGCCCGCACCGATTTCTCCCTGCCGACGTCCAAATGCAGCACCATGCTCGGATACACGAGCAGACCCCGCAGCGGAAGCAGCGGCAAGCGGCGCACCTTATTCTTGTTAGGTCCCATCCACGAGCACCTCCAGACTTCTAGTAACAAGCTCTTCGCTTAACAGCGTTGCTAACATTTTATCAAAATCCATACGAAAACACCAATGAAGGCGCCTGCGGACACCTTATTCTACAGCGTCCGCATGCAAAACCGTAACCGAAGCTCCAGGCAAGCCGTCTTGCGGCAGAGCAAAGGAGTCGGTCTGCTCGCTGAGCTCCATTCCCAAGGCGTGGAACAGAGCCTCCTGTACGGAATCTACCGGTATGACCTCAAGCCCGTTCAATCCCGCGAAAATTTCCTGCCAGTTCTCTTTTGGGATAATCACTTTCGTTGCCCCGGCCTGGAATGCCGCCTCCACCTTGGCAATGACGCCGCCAACGGGCTTCACCTTCCCATGGATGCTGATTTCCCCTGTCATGGCAATATGGTTGTCCACCGGAATCTGATGGATTGCCGAAGCGATCGCCGTAGCCATAGAGATCCCCGCAGAAGGACCGTCAATCGGGATGCCGCCCGGGAAATTGATGTGAAGATCATAGCCGTAAGGGTTCATGCCGAGTCTTCGAAGCACGGTCAGCACGTTCTCTACCGAGCCTCTGGCCATGCTCTTGCGGCGAAGTGTACGGGAGCCTCCGCCCATTTCTTCTTCATCCACCACTCCGGTAATGGTGAATTGGCCATGATTGGTGCCGATCACAGGAATCGCCGTTACTTCAATCTCAAGCAGCGTCCCTAGATTCGGACCATATACGGCAAGACCGTTGACCAAGCCTATGGCAGGCTGCTGAGGAATTTTTTTCTCCGGCCGCGGCGGAATTTGGGAGCTGTTCACAACCCATTCGACATCGGCAGCGGATACCTCTCTTCTGCCTTCCGTGAGCGCCATCCCGGCTGCCAGCTGAATGACATTGACCGCCTCCCTGCCGTTGGTAGCATATTTCTTCACCACGTTAATGGCCGCTTCATTCTCAGACATCCCGATTTTCTTCAGTGCCTTGGAAGCTATGAGGCTGATCTCATCAGGAAGCAGCGGACGAAAGAAAATTTCCATACAGCGCGAACGAATGGCAGGTGGGAGCTCGGAGGGATTACGAGTCGTCGCCCCCACTAAACGAAAGTCGGCAGGAAGCCCGTTTTGAAACACATCATGAATGTAGCCCGGAATGTTCGTGTCTTCCGAATTGTAGTATGCACTTTCCAAAAATACCTTACGATCCTCAAGCACCTTTAATAATTTATTCATCTGGTGAGGATGCAATTCACCGATTTCATCAATAAACAGAATACCGCCGTGAGCCTTCGTGACAGCTCCCGCCTTGGGCTGCGGTATACCGGCAACACCCATTGCCCCCGCCCCTTGGTAGATCGGATCATGAACCGAGCCGATCAGCGGATCCGCTATACCCCGCTCGTCAAAGCGGGCGGTCGTGGCGTCGATCTCCGTGAATTTGGCATCCGGACGGAAAGGAGACTCCACATTCTTCTTCGCTTCCTCCAAAACGACGCGTGCAGCCGCCGTTTTCCCTACACCGGGAGGACCGTAAATAATCACGTGCTGCGGATTCGAACCGCACAGTGCGGCCTTCAACGCCCGCAGCCCCTCCCGTTGACCTACAATATCATCCATGGAGGATGGTCTTGTTTTTTCGGCTAACGGCTTATTTAACGAAATGGAACGAAGCTTGCGCAGCTTCTCCAGTTCTTTTCTCGATTCCTTATCAACGGCCGTTCTGTTGGTCTGCTGATTCCGCAGCAAATTCCAGAAGTACAACCCGATCACTATCGCAAAAAACAACTGGATTACCATTAAAATCACACTTATGCTCATCCCGCCTACCTCCAAACATCATAATAATTGGTAGTATTGCCCTGCGTTGGTGCCATTAATCCCGATTTTCCAAAGAAACTTTTCTTGGTGCACGGATACGGCGAAGTACCGTAAGCAAGGCTAAGACCGTATTTCAAGTCTTCACGTCGAGGATGTGATTCATGTGATTATTGCTCGCCGATGGTTGCTGCTAATGTTAATGCTAGTGCTGATCGGGATCGGCATGTTCTCGTCCGAGGGTTCGGCTAACGCCCGATCCGAAAGCTCACTTCAGCAAAACCCGATTCTAAAGGACGTGGATGTGATGATCGATGTAGGTCATGGCGGAGTGGACAGCGGGACTCATTTGGGGACGATTTATGAAAAGGATATTAACCTTGCCATAGCCACGAAGGTATATGAGGAGCTTCAAGCGAGAGGATATCAGGTCATGATGAACCGTAACGGGGACTATGCGCTTAGCACGGAAAATCACTGGCTGCGGATTCACTCCCGCCATATCAAGGATTTGGCTCAACGTACGCATCTTGCAAACGAAATTAATCCCAAGCTGCTGATCAGCATTCATGTCAATACTGCAGGAAACACACGCAAAAGCGGCCCTCTTCTCCTTCACCAGAAAACAGAAGAAAGCAAGAGACTGGCCAAGGAGCTTCAACAAGCCCTTAACCAGCTTTACGGTGCGCAAGAGACACCCATTTACGGAAAAACATATTACTTGTTGAAACACGCGAAATGTCCTTCCGTGATTGTTGAGGTCGGGTACTTAAGCAATCCGAGCGACCGGCAGCGTATGCTTGAGCCTACAGGACAAAAGGATATAGCCAAGCGAATTAGCGATGGCGTGCAGCGGTATTTGGAAGAGAAAAAGCCAGGCTGACGTTTCTAGAACGGCCTGGCTTTCGGCATTATTTGACCAGCTTGGAAACAGGAGTGAAGGTGGCACCCAGCTGCTGAAGCGTCGGGATAGATTCCTTAAGCACCGCAGCGGTATGCTTACCCGGAGGACCCACATGCCCGATGACCACCGTTGTCTCATGCTCCTTCACATGCTTTTGCACCTTCAAGGCTTGTTTTATAATATGGCCTCTGGAGTATATATCGTCCATAAACAGATGGTTCTCGGCGGTCGGTACACCCAGCTCATGAGCAATCTGACCTACCTTGGACTTATCTGTGGTACGGCTATCCAAGAAGAAGAGTCCCTTTTCCTTGCAGATCGTCAAGATAATACGCATGATTCGCTCATCTGCCGTAACCTTGGAGCCCATATGATTGTTCATACCAATGGCATGAGGCACATCCTGTATAGCAGCCAGCACACGCTCTCGAACTTCTTCGTCCGTTAAATCCGTCGTAATGGCACCGGGCCCGAGCCAGCTTTTCTTGCCTCTCTTCGGCTCCATGGGCAAGTGAATGATCACATCACGTCCCAGCTGATGAGCCCATTCCGCATCCCGCTTGGTTGTAGGCAGGAAGGGCATTACAGCTGCTGTAAAGGGAATAGGCAGTTCCATCATCTCCTTCGTTCCCAGCATATCGTTGCCGAAATCGTCAATAACGAGCGCAATCTGTTTGGACGGCTGCTTGGGAGGAAGCGGCGGCGGGTCTATCGGAGCCGAAGCATACAAGGTTCCGGCGGCAGAAGCCGTCAGAATCAAGGTAGTCAGTAATGTAGCGATACGTTTCATTCAGCAGTACTCCTTCTTGGAATGGGAATACTATTTGTTATTTTCCAAAAAAGGCTTCTTTATGCATAGAAAAAGCCCGCAGCAGGCTGCGGACTTCTTGATATATCATGCTTGTATCTCATGATGCTTTCGGCCCGGGATTTCTCCCGTCTGCTCAAAATGCGCTACAATGATATCGATTTCCCTCTTCAGCTCGGACAGGAGCTCCTCTTCCGGAACTTTGCGAATCATTTCCCCGTAACGGAACAGCATGCCTTCGCCGCGGGCACCGGCAATACCGATGTCGGCCTCGCGTGCTTCCCCGGGTCCGTTCACCGCGCAGCCCAGCACCGACACCTTGATCGGCACCTTCAGCTTGGAGATGTATTCCTCCACCTCGTTGGCGATCGAGAACAGGTCGATGTCCAGCCGTCCACAGGTCGGACAGGAAACAAGCGTAGCCGCATTCGTAATTAAGCCGAACGATTTCAACAGCTCGCGGCACACTTTTACCTCTTCCACCGGGTCCGCGCTAAGCGAGATTCGGATCGTCGATCCAAGACCCATACTTAGAAGGGCACCCAGCCCTGCAGCACTTTTCACTGTGCCGGAGAACAAGGTTCCTGCCTCGGTGATGCCAAGGTGCAGCGGGTACCGGAAAGCCGATGCCGCCTTCGTATACGCTGCAATCGCCATAGGCACATCGGAGGCTTTCAAGGACACAATGATGTCCCGGAAGTCCAGCTCTTCCAGAATGCCGATATGATAGAGGGCGCTCTCAACCATGGCTTCCGGCGTCGGATAGCCGTACTTCTCAAGCAGATGATTCTCTAGAGAGCCCGCATTGACCCCGATCCGAATCGGAATGCCTCTCTCCTTGCAAGCCTTCACTACCGCCTCTACCTTCTCGCGGCGTCCGATGTTACCCGGATTAATACGAACCTTATCAATGCCGTTCTCAATCGCCATCAAGGCAAGACGGTGGTCAAAGTGAATATCCGCAACAAGGGGGATCGAGATCTGCTTCTTGATTTCCTTAATGGCTTCGGCCGCCTCTTTGTTGTTCACCGTCACCCGCACGATTTGGCAGCCGGCTTCTTCCAGACGGTGGATCTCCGCAACGGTTGCCTTGACATCTGCCGTCTTGGTCGTACACATGCTCTGAATGATGACCTCGTTGCTGCCGCCAATGGTCAAGTTACCTACTTTAACGGGGATGGTATCCTTCCTGTGGAACATATGTGTATTCTCTCCCATGATACCAAACATCCTCCGCTCCCTTCGCAGGGATTGGAGGTGTCCGGTATAAATATTCGATTCGAGCTTAGGCGCTTTCTTCCTTCTTCTTCACCGACTGAGCGTCCTTGGAAGTGATCGGCGGAGCGATCTTCGCTTGAACGGACTCCTTCGTAACCACGCAGCTGGAATTTTCCGTACGGGACGGCGCCTCGTACATAACCTCCAGCATGATGCTCTCGATGATGGCACGCAGTCCGCGGGCACCGGTGTTACGTTTAATCGCTTCCTTCGCGATTTCCTCCAGTGCTTCCGGCTCGAATTCGAGCGACACGTTATCCATCTCCAGCAGCTTTTGGTACTGCTTCACGAGAGCGTTCTTCGGCTCGGTCAGGATGCGTACCAAGGCAGCCTCATCCAGCGGCTCCAGTGTAGAGATGACCGGCAGACGACCGACAAATTCAGGAATCAAGCCAAACTTAAGCAGATCTTCCGGCAGCACGAGGGACAAGTACTCGCCCGGCTTGAGATCAGCCACCTTGCCGTCAGCTCCGAAGCCGATGACCTTCTTACCGATACGGCGCTTGATGATCTGCTCCAGGCCGTCGAAGGCACCGCCGCAAATAAACAAGATATTCGTCGTATCGATCTGGATAAATTCCTGATGAGGATGCTTACGTCCGCCTTGCGGAGGAACGGAAGCCACCGTGCCTTCAAGAATTTTCAGCAAAGCCTGCTGCACGCCTTCACCGGAAACGTCGCGAGTAATGGACGGGTTCTCGGATTTACGGGCTACCTTATCGATTTCGTCGATATAAATAATGCCGCGCTCCGCCTTCTCCACGTCGTAATCAGCCGCTTGAATAAGCTTGAGCAAGATGTTCTCAACGTCCTCGCCTACGTAACCGGCTTCCGTCAAGGAAGTTGCGTCCGCGATGGCGAACGGAACGTTCAAAATTTTGGCCAGCGTCTGTGCCAGCAATGTCTTACCGCTACCTGTCGGTCCGACAAGGGCGATATTCGACTTCTGAAGCTCTACATCCTCCAGCTTGTTCTGGCCGGAATTGATCCGCTTATAGTGGTTGTATACCGCTACGGAAAGCGACTTCTTCGCTTGCTCCTGCCCGATAACATACTGGTCAAGAATCGTGCGAATTTCTTTCGGCTTCGGCACATCCTTCAGATCCAGCTCTTCCTCGTGACCCAATTCTTCCTCAACGATTTCCGTGCAAAGCTCGATACACTCATCGCATATATAAACGCCCGGTCCAGCGACCAGCTTGCGGACCTGCTCCTGCGACTTACCGCAGAAGGAACACTTCAGCTGACCTTTTTCATCGTTAAATTTAAACATGGAATCACTCCATTCCTAAGTCAATTCGTTCCGAGTGATAACCGCATCAATAAGGCCGTAAGCCTTCGCTTCTTCGGCGCTCATAAAGTTGTCCCGGTCCGTGTCTCGTTCGATTTTCTCGTAAGGCTGACCTGTGCGCTCAACATAAATCTGATTCAGCTTCTGCTTCGTCTTAATAATCCAATCGGCATGGATCTTAATATCCGAAGCTTGCCCGCGGACTCCGCCCAGCGGCTGATGAATCATCACTTCACTGTTCGGCAAAGCGAAGCGCTTGCCCGGTGCCCCCGCCGTCAGCAGCAAGGAGCCCATGCTGGCCGCCATACCTACGCAGATCGTTGATACATCCGGCTTGATGAACTGCATTGTATCATATATACCCATGCCCGCTGTAACTGAACCACCGGGAGAGTTAATGTACAGATGGATATCTTTCTCGGAATCTTGAGCAGCCAGGAACAAGAGCTGCGCAATGATCAGGTTGGCGACGTCATCATCAATCGCGCTACCCAAAAATATGATGCGGTCCTTGAGCAAACGGGAGTAAATATCATAGGATCGCTCACCGCGTCCTTCCTGCTCGACAACCATAGGTACCAGACTCATCGTTCCAACCCCTTTACTTCGTGAGATAGACCCCTCAAGCTTTCCGCTCAAAAAGCCTTACACATTATTGTATCACGTTTCAAGCTGCGTTGCATCTTGCTGATATGTATGTACTTTCGACACATTTCGGGAATGCGGATGGGTAAAACAAAGGCACGCATGAATACACGTGCCCCTGCCATCCTATGTGATTATTAAACCGCTGCAGCGACTTTGCTGTTTTCCATCAGGAAATCAACGGTTTTTCTTGTTACGATATCATTAACCAGCGTCTGCAGGTTACCGTTGTTAGCGAAGATCGCTGCAACTTCATCCGCGGAGCGGCCATACATTTGAGCCAGCTTCTCCAGCTCAGCTTGAATTTCTTCTTGTGTCGCTTCGATGCCTTCCGCTTTCGCTACCGCTTCAAGCACCAGGTTGTTGCGAACACGCTTCTGAGCGTCTTCCTGCATTTGACCCTTCAGATCCTCAGCGCTTTGACCGGTGAACTGGTAGTACATATCGATGTTCATACCTTGCATGCGCAGACGGTTTTCGAATTCCTTCACCATTTGCTCCGCTTCGTCATCGATCATCACTTGAGGAATGTCGACAGTAGCCGCTGCAGAAACCTTCTCTACCACTTCGGCTTCTTGCCCGCGCTTAGCTTCACTTTCTTTGCGCTCCTTCAGCTTGCTTTCGAGATCTGCCTTGTACTCATCCAGCGTTTCGAATTCACTGACGTCTTTCGCGAACTCGTCGTCCAGCTCAGGCAGGTTTTTGCGCTTGATATCATGCAGCTTGATTTTGAAAACCGCTTCTTTGCCCTTCAGCTCTTCTGCATGGTAATCTTCAGGGAAGCTAACGGTGATGTCCTTCTCGCCGTCCTTCTCAAGGCCTACCACTTGCTCTTCAAAGCCAGGGATGAAGCTGTTCGAGCCAAGCTCCAGAGAATATCTCTCCGCTTTGCCGCCCTCGAATGCTACGCCGTCTACGAAGCCTTCAAAGTCGATAACAACCACGTCGCCGTTCTGTGCTGCGCCTTCTTCTACAGGAACAAGCTCAGCATGACGGCCTTGCAATTTCTTAAGCTCTTCGTTCACTTCTTCAGCCGTTACTTCCGTCGCTTGGTGCTCAAGCTCAATACCTTTGTAGTCGCCGAGCTCAACTTCCGGCTTTACAACAACCTTCGCTTTGAACTTCAGCGTTTGGCCTTTGCCGAATTGCTCTACGTCTACTTCAGGACGGTCTACCGGTTCGATCCCTGTCTCGCGAACAGCGGATACGTAAGCCTCAGGAACAATAATATCAAGAGCGTCTTGATACAAGCTTTCCACTCCAAATTTCGCTTCAAAAATGGAGCGAGGCACTTTGCCCTTACGGAAGCCCGGAACATTCACCTTGTTGACGACTTTCTTAAATGCCTTGTCCAGAGCGGTGGCCACCTGTTCCGCGTCTACTTCAATATCAAGAACTCCAACGTTCTTCTCTATCTTTTCCCAGCTTGCTTTCATTTTATGCTTTCCCCTCCAAAAATTGTCCATTAATCAACATGATAGTCACGCGCTTGACGGCCCGAACAGTGAGACGGCATGTCCCGTCCGCCAATATAACCATTCTATTATAACCATAATATATCGCGTTTTCAACAATCAATGCAACCCATCCTGGCAGACCCGCCGTTTGCCGCTACATCCTCCCGGAAAACATCGTTGCGGCAAACTGCTTCATCACCCGGTACGCCTGCTCCCATTGAAATAGAAGGTGTGAAGTGATGCCGTACAAATCGAGCAGCTCCTCCCTGTCGCCGCTGTGAAACACGTGCTCCAGCAAGGTCAAGTGCAGCGCTGCGGCCCACACATCGATACAGGAGGAATCCTGCCGCAGCATTTGGCGATATTGCGAAGTGCCGTAGATGAACGCCAGAAATTCATTCCAGGTTTCTTGGGCAAAGTAGCTGAGCGCAGGATGCTGCGTCTCGCTGATCTCCTGAACTCTCAGCATAATCTCATGGATCTGTGCGGGAAAATCATCGAAGGTAGGCGGAGTATCCTCCAAATCTACCACTGTCTCCTCGTTCAGCTTGTATAAGGTCACGCTGCCCGTGGCTCCACGTCTCTGCAAGGTTTGAAGCGCCTTAAACTGAAGCATTGGATGTAAATTCGGACGGGTAGCCCATTCTTCCAGCACGTCGTTAACACGGGGATGCTCTACCAAGGCGAGCTGCTCCAACGCCAGCAATTGTTTGTCCACCTCGTAAGGCTGCTCCAGAGCGGCTAACAGCTTCTCCGCATATTCCTCGCCTTCCCGGCCCCTCAGCCTAAGCTGCTCGCGCAGAAGCTCCTCCTCCGTCAGCTCCTCCTGCTCGTCTTCGAGCGGAAACTGTTCCTCCGGAAACATCATCTGCAGCCAATCCAGCAGCGACTGCCATTCCCCTTGCACACGGTGGTCGTGGTGGCGGCAATTCAGCAAAAACCGAAGCAGCCGCACCGCTTCCCCGTAACGCTCCGCTTCCAGCATCCGGGTCAGCTCGTACTGGTAGTACTCGATTGTTTTGGGAAATAAGATTACATTGTCATTCACTTGTTCCGTCATGAAACCGCCTGCCTTTCCGCGGCCTTGCCATTCTTGAAAGCAGTTTACCCCATTTGGTCTGCGAAAGCAAAAAAAGCGCAGCCGGGACATTTCCCTTCTGCACCTTCTGCTGCAGCTGTCCTGTGAGACTAGCCCATCTCCATCGCAGCTTTAATCAATTGCGCCTTGATTGCCGGATTCTGATCGATAAACGCATACATCCGGTCGACAGAATTTTTATTCTTCAAATAATCCCGCTCGTTCTGGATCATTTCGTGAGACCATTTCAGGAGAGCGCTCTCCGCTGAGGTTAAGCGGTTCAAAGCCTTCTGGAGTCCTGTGTCCTCAGATAAGCGCTCCAGGGTTTCCTGATTCACCTTACCCAGCTTTTTGGTAGCAGCGAGCTTTTGTTCAAAATCCTTATTCACGCTTTCGAAGTGTTCTTTCGCTGCCTTGTATTCGCTCTGCTGCTCGGACATCAATTTTTTGTTCATACGTTTGACCACCTTTCATGTTGATCGACTGCGTTACGTACACGCTAACCTCTAAAGTACAAATGCGTATAATCCAATGGTATGAAGCAGTAAAACAGCTAAATAGATACAGGTTGTTCATGGCAAAGAATGTCGAAGGAGCTATGTATGGGAAATCTTGGACATTGTTTCGCGTATCAACCGGCCCGTCCCCTTATGGTACAACAAATCCATGAGTGGATTCAACTCCCGTACCCGGCTGAGCAAAGCCCCTATCGGTAAAGGCCGCAGAAGTCGCTTTCGCAAGAACAATAAGCCGTTCGATCTTAAGCTTCAGCCTAGTCCCTTCTCGCCTTCCTTATGGATAGAGTGGGACAAAACAACCTAATCTTATTCATAGACTTGCGAAAAATTCCCAACCGTCACATGGTAGTGTATCGCTTCTTCGACGGTTTGTCCATGGGTTCGTCATCGTTTTCGCAGGCTCATGTCAGATGGACAGACATTATTCGAGCCTAATCCGCATACCCTTTATCATCGCGCTGCCCCTAGATTACGGTGCTTGAACAACGCCGACATAAGAGAGAGGATGAAGGCTATGTGTGGAATCACGGGATGGATTGATTGGAACAAGGATCTGACGCAGTATCCGTCCATTCTCGAGTGTATGACGGATACCATGACCCCCCGCGGACCGGATGCCTCGGGTACTTGGATAACGTCACACTGCGCTCTCGGTCATCGCCGCTTGAGTGTCATGGATCCGGCCAATGGCGCCCAGCCTATGACCCGAGTAATTGGAGAGACGACATATACCGTTGTTTATAACGGTGAGCTTTATAATGCTCCCGAGCTTAAAAAGGAGCTTGAGCTGCGAGGCCACCGGTTCCAAACGACCTGCGATACGGAAGTGCTGCTGGTCGCTTACATCGAATGGGGCCGCTCCTGCGTAGACCGGTTCAACGGAATTTTCGCCTTCGGCGTCTGGAATTCGCAGGATCAGTCGCTGTACTTGGTAAGAGACCGGCTCGGCGTGAAGCCCTTGTTCTATTCGTACAGCGAGGGACGCCTCCTGTTCGGCTCGGAGCCGAAAGCGATTCTCTCCCACCCGGACTTCTCAGTCGAGGTCAGCAGGGAAGGATTAGCGGAGATCTTCGCTGTCGGTCCGGCGAGAACGCCAGGCCATGGCGTATATAGCAATCTTTCGGAGCTGAAGCCCGGCCACTGCGCGGTGATGGACCGTAACGGCTTCCGCATTCACGCCTACTGGAAGCTGGAAAGCAAGCCGCATGAGGATGACGTGGAGACGACGGCCGAGAAAATCCGCGAGCTTCTCAAGGACACCGTAGAACGTCAAATGGCCTCGGACGTGCCGATTTGTACCCTGCTGTCCGGAGGACTTGACTCCAGCGCACTTACTACGTTTGCGGCTCAATATTACAAAGAGAGAAACCTGGGCACCCTCCACACCTATTCTATTGATTACGTCGATAACGATAAGAACTTTAAAGCCAACGCGTTTCAACCGAATTCGGATGCCCCCTGGATTAAGAGAATGACAGATTTTCTCGGCACCGAGCATCATTATATGGAGTTCGATACCCCCGAGCTGGTAGATTCCTTGAAAACCGTTGTGTACGCCCGTGACCTGCCGGGTATGGCCGATGTGGACGGTTCCCTCTACCTGTTTTGCCGTGAAATCAAAAAGGACGCCACAGTGGCGATTTCCGGCGAAGCGGCCGACGAAATCTTCGGGGGCTATCCGTGGTTTCACCGGGAGGAGTCGTTGAACGCGGATACCTTCCCTTGGGCTCTGAACACCAAGGACCGGGTCGCTCTCCTCTCCCCGGAGCTGGTGGAGTGGGTGCGTCCGGAGCAATATGTGCAGGACCGCTATCGCTCCGCTTTATCCGAGGTTCCCCGCCTGGCAGGAGAAAATGCCCAGCAAAACCGCATGCGGGAAATGTCCTACCTGAATATTACCCGCTTCATGCCGACACTCCTTGATCGCAAGGACCGGATGAGTATGGCTGTCGGCCTGGAGGTACGCGTGCCGTTCTGCGATCACCGTCTGGTGGAATATGTATGGAATGTACCCTGGGAAGTGAAGTCCTCCGGCGACCGCGAGAAGGGGATTTTGCGCAAAGCTCTGAAGGGCGTGCTTCCGGAGGATGTTCTGACACGCAAAAAGAGCCCTTACCCGAAGACACACAATCCGAATTACTTAGCCGCCGTCCGTTCCTGGGTGCTGGAAATACTGGATGATCCCAGCTCACCGCTGCTGCAGTTCATTGATGTGGCCAAGATCCGCGCCCTCGCCGAGGACGCCAGCCGGTTCACGCTGCCATGGTTCGGTCAGCTGATGACAGGGCCGCAGCTGTTCGCCTACCTCGCACAGGTGGATACGTGGCTTCGCAAGTATAATGTTTCGATCAGGTAATGCTGAAGGACCGTCCTCGCAATGAGGACGGTCCTTTCGTTACATGCCGCTCGACGACTGAATCACCGGCAGCGCTTATTCCGTTTCCAGCGCCCTCCACAAGGCTTCGATAGCGCGGCCTCTGTGACTGATGGCATTTTTCTCCTCCATGGATAGCTCTGCCATCGTAAGCTGCTTGTCCGGCACATAAAAAAGCGGATCATAGCCGAAGCCCTGCGCTCCCCGCGGCTCGGAGATAATGGCCCCCTCGCACGCGCCCTGCACCTCGGCCACCGGCTGACCGGATGAATCCACGAGCGCGATGGCACAGACGAACCGCGCAGGGCTCAGGACGGTTACTCCTTCTGCCTTTGCTTCCGGCTCCCCCACTTCGGCAAGCTCCTTGAGCAGCTTGCGATTGTTAGCCTCGTCGCCTGCTCCTTCTCCAGCATAGCGGGCGGAATATACACCTGGCGCACCGTCCAAGCGGTCAACGCACAGCCCGGAATCGTCCGCAACAACAGGAATATGCAAACACTGAGCGATGGCCCGCGCTTTAATCAGCGCATTCGCAGCGAAGGTATCCCCGTCCTCTACGATATCCGGGAGCCCGTCATAATCCAACAAACTCCGGACCCGGATTCCCTTGTCGGCGAATATCGCTTCGAATTCCTTCACCTTGCCCGCATTGCGGGTTGCAATGACGACCTCAGTGCCTAGCCGCAGCATGCGCCGTCCCCCGAATCTTCTGTCCGATCAGTCCGAGCACCGCTTCCTGCTCCCGAATCATCGATTGGATCCCGCCTTCGGCAAGCGCGAGCAGCTCGTCCAGCTCCTGTCTCGTGAAAGGTGAATCTTCCCCGGTGCCCTGCACCTCAACAAATTTGCCGTCTCCTGTCATAACAACGTTCATATCCACCTTGGCTTTGGAATCCTCCACATAATCCAAGTCGAGACAAGCCTTGTTATCGACCACGCCGACGCTGACCGACCCAAGGAAATCCGTAATCGGAAACCTCGGCAGATTGCGTTCTCTTGCTATTTTATCGATGGCAAAGGCCATAGCTACGAAAGCACCTGTAATTGACGTCGTCCGTGTGCCGCCATCCGCTTGAATGACATCGCAGTCCAGAGTGATGGATCGCTCGCCTAAGGCATCAAGCTGGACAACCGACCGGAGCGCCCGTCCGATCAAGCGTTGAATCTCCATCGTCCTTCCGCCAAGCTTACCCTTGGCTGCTTCGCGTTGATTGCGGACAGCGGTCGCTCTAGGCAGCATCGAATACTCGGCCGTTACCCAGCCCTTCCCCTGGCCCTTCATGAACGGCGGCACCTTTTCTTCCACCGTAGCGGTACATATGACCTTTGTCTCCCCTACCTCGATCAATACGGACCCTTCCGCATGCTTACTATAATGGGGAGTAATCTTAACAGGCCTTGTTTGATTCTCCGCTCTTCCATCGTGTCTCATCGGTTATCTCCGTCCTCCTTTTGCGTTACCGATTCATTGTACCAAAGCCATTCAGGAAAATCACGCCAATCCGCATAATTCCATCCGAGGTATGGCACAGAAGTTAAAATTCCCAGAGAATTTTATGCTTTCTTACCATCTATTAGTATACCCTGAATAGGTAAGAAATGTTTCAATTTAGGCCCTAGGCCTTTCCGGGATGCGCGACCCAGATTGCGTTTAAAAAAACGGCTCCCCGATACCTTGATCCCAATAAAGCTCGAACCGGATCGAAGGAGGGGGAGCCGTCGTATCGCTTAAAGTTTCATTTGATTGACCGTAGAAGGACGGCTGACCGGCTTCGCGTAGCTTTGATTGTCCGTCGAGCTTACCTTGGCTTCGCCGTTGACGAGAATCTGCACTTTCGTAGAAGCTCCCGCGTTTTCTGTCAAGGACAGCACGACGGATTTCATCGCTTCGGCCGGAGCCTTCTTGTCCGGTCCAAGCACTTTATCCGAGAAATTGACGGTGATCACGTCGTTTTCCTTGCCTACCTTGATCAACTCCGCCCCCGGCGCCATGACGGCCGCCAAACCTTTCGCTTGATCCGGGCCTTGAATCAGCTGCTCAACGACCGTTTGGGCAACATTATCCGTACGCTTCACCATTCGGGTAACCGGTACGTAGTATTTGAACTCCTCCTGGTTTTGGCTCAGGAAATACAGCGTAACAGCCGTTGCTTGACCGTATTCTACGCCCTCCTGCTTCTCCAGGTTAATGCCCATCGCGCGGCTTGTCGGCTCATCCAGCGGTGTTCCGCCAACCGGCATTTCCGACAGGCGTTTCCCCTCCACGCGGAACTCTACCTTCTCCACCGTCGGGAAGCTGGTTAAGGTCCATGTTACGGCCTCAAGCATTTTACGCTCATCCTGCAGGTTGTAGTCCGTGAACTCCTTCGAGAAATCGACGATTGCCAGCTTGTCTTTAATATTCATGTCCTTAATCTTCGTTCCTTTAGGAAGTGCGCTGGTAAACCCGGCCGGCAGCTTCCCTTGCGAAGGACCGCCCTCCACCAGATATTCCAGTGCCTTCTTGGCTACGCTCTCCGACTTCTCCACTTGCAATGCGATCGGGGCAAGCAGCCCTTTCTCGTCCTTGGCAAATACGGTGATCTGCATCGGATTCGTAATAGGAGCACTTACCGTCTTTACCGCGCCCGCTTCTGCCGCACCTGTCGGCGGAGGATCAATTTGCTGGGATTGTTCCTTCTTGTCTAATACCGAGCAGCCCGAGGCCAGCATGACCACAATGCTCGTTACCGCTGCCAATCGTGTCCATTTTTGTTGTTTCATCTTGATTCCTCCTCTGAGTTATGCGGAGCAAAGCTTGCTTTGTAAGCATCCGCCTTGTTGGGGTGTTGTCCGTTTTACTCCTATGTATACAAGCAGGTAACCCCGTTTATGACAACAATTTGTCCTACTCCAAGGATAAGCCGTAACTATTTTTGTGAAGTTTCACCCAAAACAAGGTTCAATGGGTACTTGCTGTAGATAATCCAGGCGGTGTGGTGATATAATAAAGTTGTCTTTTTTCCAAAAAGAGGTGATTTTCATGGATCAATCTCACCCTCGGCCGCCATCGGATGATTTGTTTCGCTTGCTGGTGGAGACCTCGACCGATTTTATACACGTAATGGATTCGAACGGCCGGATCAGCTATGTTTCCCCCTCACTGCCCACCTTCTTCCGAAGGACGGCGGAAGCTTACACAGGAACCGCATGGATCGATTGGGTTCATGAAAATGACCGCCCCGTCCTGGAGCAATCCGTACTCAGATTACTACGCAACGGACAGCCCTTCACACAAGAATACAGGCTGCCACTGTCTGATGGAACTTACCTTTGGTTAGAAGGCAAAGGGACCGTGCTTCCTTCCGGCGACCCCCAAGCTTATGCCGCTATCTACTCGCGGGATATTTCCAGATTAAAGCAGCACGAGGAGCAGCTCACGAAGCTCGCGTATTACGATGCGCTCACAGGGCTGCCGAATCGCCGGCTGTTTCAGGATCGATATTCCCAGCTTTTGCTATCATCCAAGCGTTATGGCCACCGGCTCGGCATCTTGTATTTGGATCTGGACGATTTTAAGCAAATCAATGACCGATACGGGCACAGCTATGGGGATGAATTTTTGAGGCTGGTGGCAGCCAGACTGCACCATTCCATCAGGGACCCGGATACGGTTTGCCGCGTAGGCGGGGATGAATTCGTCATGCTGCTTCAGCGCTTTGAGACGAAGGAGGATCTCGGCAGGATTGCAGTACGTGTCATCGAAGCGCTGAATCACCCGTTTGAGCTGAACGGCTACACCATACGCGTCACCTGCAGCATCGGCGGAGCCAGCTTTCCCGAGGATGCCACGGACGGCGAGCAGCTGCTCCGGCGTGCCGACAATGCCATGTATGAGGCCAAGAAGATTGGAAAAAATAATTACTTCCTCTATTCCCATGGGGACAGCTGATAAATGCAAAGAGCCCGGTACGCTGCGAAGGCGGGTACCAGGCTCTTTTTTGTTTGGGCTTACTTAAGAGGCTTGCTGTATTGAGGCGTATTGTTGTGAGCCAGCCGGCCGCAGGCGGCAGCGACGATCCCGCAGACGATGTCGTCCATGTAGGTGTTGCATTTGCCCTCGGAATGATCGGAATCCAGCTCGCCGATAATTCCCAGCTTCTCCTTGTCAAGATAGCCGAAGTTCGTGAGCGCAATCGTCCCGTACATTAAAGGAATGGCCGTAGCCACCGACTCATCCACGCCGAACAAGCCTTCGTCATTGCCGACAATATGGCTGTATTGTTCATTCAGCAGCCCCTTCTCCACGGCCTCGTCCATCTTGACGGCAAGCTGAATCGCATGATAGGTTTGCTGCTTGCGAAGCACAGCCAATATATTTTCCACGCACAGCTGACGATCCAGGGTCGGATTATACGGGCGCTGCAGACCGTCCAGCAGCTCAACCAGACTGTCCAGAGGGATGCCTCGGGATGCGAGCAGCTCCACATTTTTGTCTGCATAATTCATTGTAACCTTATCAGAAATTACCACGCTGGCCGTGGAGGCAACGATCGCGCAAATCCCCTTCGACAGAAACCCTTTGGGACGCTTGCTCGGAAAGAAGAACCGGAACTTGCAGTCAATAAATCCGAATAAGGAGGTAGCCCCGCTCCCGTATAGGTTGCATATGGACAGCGCAATCGTGCGATGCACGTTATAGGAAGGGTCCTTCATGCTTGCTAAAAGCTCGGCATCGTGCTTCACCCTTTTGTCCAGCTCGAGGAGCGTCGAGATCACGTTATAGGTCTCCGTCTTGCTCAGTACGCCAAGAAGCGTTTCGGTAATCAGCTCGTCCGGAATTTTCTTGATCCCCTTCACTTCTACCAGAAGCCGGGTGACCGCATTCTCAATCGCTGCTTGCGGATACTGCTTGAATATTTCCTCCCGCATTTCCTGAAAAATAAGCGCTTTTTCCCTCAAGAACGTCTTCATCGGCTTCACCTGCCTTACTATGTAAGATGGTTGTATTATACCATAATGTAGGAAAAGAGACCCATCGGCAAACGAATGGGCCTCCAGGGTGCTTCGTTTATTTCAACGGTGCAATGGTTTCCGCAATGGCCTGCAGATCCGCTTGAGTTAAGCCTTTGGCGGAGCTGAGCGCAATGTTCGTATCCCCTTGCTTCAAGTAAAGCGTCGGCTGCCCGTTCGGCGTGTGCCATGTCGCCTTGCCGTTCTTCAGCTGCACGGGAGTTCCTTTGTCGCCTTCCGGCTCCAAAGCTTTGGTCGAAAGAGTCACTTGCATCTTGTAATAGGTGACTACGAGATGCCCATCACCTGTAGTCCCCATCTGATCGATCTTATCATCCATTGCACCCTGCTGGGGAAGATAGATGGTTTTGAGATTCACGAGCTTCGCGATTTCCGTCAAGCTTTGCTTATCCACATCCTGATATGTGATCGGCGTAAGCTTAACCGGTGCCGCCGGTTGAGCCGGCTGGGCAGGCTGGGCTTGTCCCGTACCCGGCTGCGTCGTACCCGTACCGCCCGGCTGGGCAGCCTGGCCAGGGGGTGTCGTTTGCCCCGGCGTCTCCGCAGGTGTGGATGCTTTGGGCGGAGTCCCTTCCGCCGCCTCCGGCGCCTTGTTCGATTGGCAGCCGCTAATCACTGCAGCAAGGGCGATGGCCAATAATGTATGCTGCAAAAGCTTGCTTCGTGTAGTCATTTCCCTATACCTCCTTGATAAGTTGTCGCCACTTCGACTTCGATCGGAGCCTTAGCGTATACCTCACGCCAGCGCTCGTCCGACCAATAACCGCGATGCTGTCTTCGCATGGAATCGCCTAAGCGCAGAGGGTCGGCCTGCTTGTCCTGCAGCCAGCCGAGCAAGTGCTGCACCTCCTGACGAAGCGCCTGCACCGGAACCTCTTGGCCGGAGGACGTAATGTGCAGCCGGATTCGCAGCTTAGGCTGCTGAAGATCCCCGTTGCTGCTGATCGTAGATTGACACGAGACGGATTCCAGCTTACCGGGATGCGAGGGCAGCGTCAGCTCTGGCAGCTTGCGAGCGCCCTGGAGGCAAGCAAGCAGCTGTGTCTCGGACGGAGTCAGAAGCCCGACCCGTTGTTGTTTCTTAAACACAAGAGCCTGTACTGAAACCCCTTGGCCGCTGGAACTTTGCTCCAAAAATGGGAGAACGACATCCGCCTCATGAGAGATCCGTCCGTCGACCGACCACGTTGTATAATCCGCCAGGCCAAGCTGTTGAACGCTTTGAAACCCGAGGTCTGCCGTTTCCCTGCGGTTCAAATACTGCTCTGCGGTCCCTCCGACAACAGCTACCTGCGGCGCCCTTCCGCGGTTCACGCCGATGCGGTGCAGCTGGCTTGCCCATACGGAGGAGAAGCCATGCCGCTCCACCCAGGCTTGCCCGATCACGATCCAGTCGGGCGCTTGCTTGCGCTCCCAAGGCCACGCGGCATCCTGCAGTGAGGTGAAGGTCTGCGAGCGATACGAGGGCTCCTGCAGCAGCTGTACCTGGCCTGGCCGCTCAGCCTGGTAGGTCGTTACCCGGATACCGCCGTTCGCTTCATCGATTCCCGCTGCGGTAAACGCCGGTGCCTCCGCCGTTCGCATACGGGGACCCTCCCATTCCGCACACCCGCTCGCCAGTGCTACAGAGAGCGTAACGGCGGCAAAAAGACGGACGCTTCGGCTTCTAAGCACCAACCTTCCCCCCTTCCGGTTACACATGGTAATCCTATCATCCCATGTACTATTTCCCATTTATGCGAAAAATATGCAAAGTAAGGTTGAAGGTGCTAAAGGCGTTGAAGCTGCGGAGCAAGCGCCGCGCATGGGGACGTTTGTAAAGTATGCGGCTGCGGAATTGCAGCCAGCTGAAGGCAGATGTAGTTCGTTCTCGATTATGGCAAAGTGATATGTGTGTGAATTACATGAGCCGGCATGGAAAGCGGTTGTAGCGTGAATGCAGAAAATCGCTATTTCGCCGTGGGAGCCGTATCAAGGCATCCTATCGTGAAATAGCGACTTCACATTCGCCTAACGATTAGTCCGTTCCTGCAATAAACCGCGCCTGGCCCTCTGCCTCCGTCTCGCGGACTTGTCCCGCCTCGCGCAGCCAGATGAGGTGCGCGAGCGTCTCCGCCAGCGCGAAGCGCAGCTGGTGCAGGCTTAACCGGTCGCCGAACGTGTCCCGGCATACCTGATAGGCGCTCTTCGCCTCGGCGAGCTGCGCCTTCATCAGGCCGAGACGCTCCTCGTGATGGCGGACCAGCTCGCGCGCCCGTGCGGCGAAATGACTGAACGGCTCACGGTGCCCCGGGAATGCCAGCGCGACATCGAGCCGGCTCACCTGCTCCAGGCTGGCCATATAGCTGGCCAGCGGGTTCTCGTCGATACCGCCCGGCAGGTAGCTGACGTTGGGCGATATTTGCGGCAGCACATGGTCGCCGCAGAAGAGCTTCCTCGAGTCCGCTGCGTAGAACATGAGATGCCCCGCCGCATGGCCGGGCGTCTCGATCGCCACGTACGGCGCGCCGCCGAGCCGTACCGTCTCGCCTGCCTGGACGAGCGTCACCTGCGGCTGCGGAGACACGGACGGCACGAAGCCGTCCATGTGCTCCCGCAGCTGCGGAGCGAGCTCCGCCGGCAGGCCGTGCCTTTGGAACAGCGCGAGCAGCTGTTCCGTCATGGGCTGCCCGTCTCCCCAGAGGAGACGGGCTTGCTTCAGCCCCGTCCCCGACAGGAGGACGGGTGCGCCGCCCGAGCGCTGCTGGAACCACCCTGCCAGACCGTAATGGTCGGGATGGTGGTGGGTCAGCACGATGCGCTCGATGTCCGTGAAGGCGACGCCGAGCTCCGACAGCGCCGCCTCCCAGTGCTGCTCCGCCTCCGCCGTCCGGAGCCCCGGGTCAATCAGCGTAAAGCCTTCGGGGGCCTCAAGCAAATAGCTATTTACCCATCGCAGCGGGAACGGAAGAGGCACCTTGACCTGCACGACATCCTCATGCCTGACCCACGTTCCGGGACCGGTTAGCTTCACTCCGCCTGCCATCACGCTTGCCCCTTTCGACCGACGAAGATCATCCGTTTGGACGTCGCAGCATCATAAGAAGAAGCGTCATACCCGCCATAAAGCTGCTCTACCTGAAGCCCCGCCCTCTCGAGCATTGCAAGAAAGGCCTTGCTGTCATACAGCTTCACCTGCTCCTCATAGGTACGCAATTCTCCCGTCTCCTGATCTTTGATTTCAATCGTCTTGCGGACGAAGCCATCCTCGATCCGGCGCATCTCCTTGATGGCCAGATCTGCATCGGTGCGCTCCGATAACGGGACCAGGGTACGCTTGACCTCATCCGGGTTTAAATAATCAATAATAAACCGGCCGGCCGGCCCCAACAAACGGTGAATTTCACCCAGCACTTTTTCGTTTTGGGCATCCTCGTCGAAATAGCCGAAGGACGTAAACAGATTAACGACCGCATCGAACGATTCGTCCAGCGGGACAGCGCGCATATCCCCCTGCAGCCAGCGCACCTCGCCGCCCGCGTCGAGCCGCTTTGCTTCCTCCAGAAGCACCCCGGACAGATCGACGCCGGTAACCCGGAAGCCGAAATCTCTCAAGGCCATCGAATGCCGGCCCATGCCGCAGCACAGATCGAGTACCTCGGAGCCCTCCGGCAGCTCCAGCCATTCCATCATCTTGCGGACCTCATCGTACGCCCCCTGCAAATCCCTATGCTTATATACAATCATATAATCGCTTCCGAAGCTTTTCGTAAACCAATCACTCATCCGGCTCACCTTCTTGTCCATTGATAGTACAGCTGGTTTTTCTAAGAAAATTACCATTCCCTATTTTACCAGAATTCGAGCAGCGAGTATAATGAGGAGGATTGACTTACATCTCCAATCGTCGGAGGAGCTTATGGAACACATGCAAATAGAGGAGCGAATTGCCGGACGCAAGCATAAAGAAATTTACGAGCTCATTCGCAAGCAGGGCGCCGTATCCAAAATCGATCTGCTTGAGCAAAGCGGTCTCACGGGCAGCACACTCACTAGAACGCTGGATGAATTGGTGGAGCAGGGGCTGATTCTGGAGGCGGGCTTCGGCGATTCTACCGGCGGCCGCAGGCCGATTCTGTACGAGACGAACCCTTATTACGGCTACGTGTTCGGTCTCGATATATCCCGGCTTTATTCCAAACTGATCTTATGCGACCTTCATATGAATAAAATCGACTCCCGCCGCTTCCCGATGACAGATGCGTCGACCCCTGAGGTTCTGCTCAAGGACATCATCGCTTCCGTTCAGGACATGCTGAGCACGCATCACATCCCGGCCCGCGCCGTCATCGGCATGGGTATCGGCGCGGTCGGTCCGCTCGACCGCTTCAACGGGACGATCCTTGAGCCGCTTCATTTCCCGGCGCCCGGCTGGCGTAATATCCCGATTACTCTGTATTTGAGGGATGCCCTGGGCTTTCCAGTCCTTCTGGATAACGGAGCGAACACGGCCATCATCGGCGAATCCTGGATGGACCGCAATCGGGACTACCGCCATCTTCTGTATGTCCACACCGGGGTAGGGCTTCGTTCCTCCATGATGTCGGATGGCAAAATCGTCTACGGCGCCGTCGACATGGAAGGCTCCATCGGGCAGATGATCATCCAGACGGACGGTCAGCGACTATGGGGCGAGGGCAATTACGGCGCTTTGGAATCGTACGCCTCGATCCATGCACTGGAGCTGCAGGCCCAGTCCCGCGTGAAGCAGGGACGGGATACGCTGCTGCGCAGGCTGGAGCCCCAGCCGGAGAGGCTCAGCTTTTCGCATCTGCAGCAAGCGCTCCAGGCGAACGACCCGTTAACCGTCGAGCTGTTCACCCAAGCCGCCACCTATTTCGGTATCGGCTTATCCAACCTGCTCAACATCCTTCATCCGGAGAAGGTCATTCTCGGCGGCTCGCTTGTCTCCAGCCATCCGAGCTTCTTCCATACGGCCACCCGGGTAGCCATTCAAAATACGTACCACTACCCCACCTACCAGGTGGTGTTCAGCCAAGGCGCGTTAGGCGACGAGGCGCTGGTGACCGGTGCGGCGGTCATGGTGATTAACAAGCTGCATGCCACCTCTTAACGCAACAAGGGTCTTTCTTTGATGGGCACATTTCTGCGAAAGCGCAGTTAGGGTCATAAATTTCTGCGCTTTTGCAGCTTTGCGTCCCTTGCTCGACACATTAAGGCACGAAAATAGTAAAAGCCACCCATTCCGGCCATAAAGGCTCAGGAATGGGTGGCTTTTGCTTTGCTTATGCTGTAGCTTCGTCCTCTACCGGATCGCCGTGCAGCTCCTGGAAGAGCTGAACCAGCTTGCCGTGCTTGCGAAGCGATTTTTCATGAATCAGGTTCAGCTTGCCGTTATCCAGCACACCGAAGCGCTCGATCAGGTGCTCATTCTCATGCGACCAGTCGAAGTTCTCGAAGATGCTCATGCAGCTGTTCCAGTTCTTCACATACTTGCCGTCCGCGAACAGGTGACGATGCGCATAAAGCGCAATGCTCTCCTGCATCGCCCGCGCCGAGGAGCTGTACTGCGGAAGTCCCGGCTGCTCCGGCATGAGCGGAAGCAGCGTCGTATAGAATTGATGCAGAATTTCGATGTAGGTCGAAGGATCCTGCTTGATTTTGCGTGCCAGCTCGTAGGATGGCTGCATCTTGCCGGTAAACAGCATCGTAGCCGTTGTGTACAGCCAGCTGAACGAAGTGAAGTTCTTATTGTATGCCGTCAGATTCGCACGGCGCTCGACGCCGGCGGACTTCAGGAAGACATTGTGGTCGACCACCTGCTGGATGACCAGGTTAAGCGGATCGATGGAATCGAACGAATGGCCTAGCTCCTTGCTTACAAGCTGCACCTTGGAGTTGATGTCGCCGAAGAGCTGCTTCTCCTCTTCCTCGCTGAGACCGATGTAGATCTGTACCGCCAGCTCACTCTCCATCAGCTCCAAGCGACGGCGCTCCAGGGCCACCAATTGCCCTTCGAATTGCTCCAGCTCCTGCGCTACCTCGGCATTGTCGGGAGACTTGCGCACCTTGATTTTGAAGGCGGCAATCTTCTTCTCCAGACTGCGCACCTCCTTGAGCATTTGCTCGTTCACATAGCCAAGCGCCAGAATCCGGTGCTGTCCGTCAAGAATGCTCAGCTTCGAGCCGGGACGCAGGAACAAGCCGTTGTCCGCCTTCGCCAGCGAGCTGACATCACGAAGGCTCAAAGTGACAGGACCGAAGAAGATGCGGTCGATCTCGCGCTCCTGCAAATAATTGGCGATTTTGCGGCGCTGGCCGTTGCTCAGCTTCCGCTGCACCATCGGGTCGATCATTGTATAGTTCAGCAAATCCTGAACTTGAATCGGCACCGTTGCCAGGCCGAATTTATCGCAAAACGGGTGAATCGTCATTTTCAGGCAAAGTCCGTCCATTAGCCTACGTCCTCCTTGTCACGGATGAGAAATACGTGATGCTCCTCGAAAAAGTCCTTCACAAACTGATATGCCTTCATGATGCGGGAGCGTCGTGGCAGACGATCCTTCTCATCTCCGGTATAGATCGCACTCCAATCGATGTGCGGTAAAATTTTGACGCAGTAATCCAGCGCGTACTTGTTGAAGGTGCCGGTCTTCGTCACCTCGTCGTGGAAGAACATCGCGAGCGCAATCTGCAGGTTCTCCGACCAGCAAAGCTCGCCCTTCTCCGGCTCCGGAAGATAATTCAGCAAGCTCTCGAAATAGATCGAGGCCAGCTTCAAATGCTCATCCAAATCCTTCTCCTCAAAATAGTACCCGTTCCCGCGGGCCGCCGACTTCAGACGTCCCTCGAACAGACCGATCATGATCTCGATCAGCAAATGGTAGGAGAATAAATACTCGGGTCCTTTGCCCCGCTCGGTGAACATGTCGACCGGAATTTGCTTCATCACCGGCGCTTCTTCAACCAGGCGTGAAGCCAGGACATGGTAGAAACGGCGCTGCTCGCGAAGCACGGCCAGGTTGCCGCCGATTTTGCGCGGAAGCTTGTTGATATCGGAGAACAGCTGGCGTTCCTGTCTAGCGTTGATGTCAAGATAAATCATGACGGATACCGGGAAAGCGTACAGCTTGCGAAGCTTCTCCGTAATTTCTTCCATCCGGTCGTATTCTCTCCGGTCCTTGGCCCGGGCCATCGCGCTTTGCAGCGTTTCCATCAGACGGCGGAAGGCGGCCAGACGGTGCTGCCCGTCAACGCAGTACAGCTTCTCGATCGCCTGAAGGCGATATACGCCGGACTGTTCGTCATATTCCCCTGCTCCGCGGGCGGAAAGAATAATGCCTGGGAAGTAAATCCCCTGCTGGTGATCCAAATACAGCATAATGTAATCCATCAGCTTGGACAGATTCTGCGGAACAATGGAACGCTGTACTTCTAAGTCTACTTCGTAAATGGAAAATAGCTTGCTCATCGGCAGCGTCGTTGAAAGCGTTGTCTGGCCGAAGGTACGCGAAACAACCCCGGGAATTTCCACGAAGGAAGACGCCTTTTGCTCTGCGATCAGTTCCGACAGAGACGAAATTGGATCCATAATGTGAATTCCTCCTAAAATATATATCGTTTGATTACCCTTCCCTGTTAAAGCAACTGCAAGAATTTACTAGAATAGGTTCATATAGCTCCATTATACACCGATTCGAACGGAAACATTCAGCTTTATTCAAGAAATATGATGGTTTTCGCTTAATTTATTACGAATTTCGCTTGATGGTTTCCGAATCACGGTGTTTCCCGTTACATATTCGCCTTGAATGCGAATATGTTCGTAAGGACGCTGCGGATTGGCGATCCTCCAAAGCATCCGATCGGCGGCACGGTACCCGGTTTCGCGTATAAGCAGCGCCGGACGGTCCAGCAGGGGCAGGCAATCGGATTGTTCATTCACAAAGCCGATAAGAGAGCATTCATCCGGCACCTTGGCAAAGGCTTGTATCCGGTAATACACAGGAGCAACCTCTTCGTCGATCCCGCAAATGACAGCCGTTGGCCTCCGCTTCAGCCATTGCCGCTCGAATTGCTCCAGCCATGGGGATCCAGCACCCCTCACATGAACGGCATGCTCCTCCTTCTTCACGGTCAGCCGATGCTCCTTCATCGCCTCCTGAAAGGCCTGCCACCGAAGCACGTAGCCGCGCTGGGAAAGGATGTCGCCGCAGTACAGGATGTTCCTGTGGCCTGCCTTCACCAGCTCCCGGACCGCGAGATACATCGCCTCATACACATCCCACACGACACTGTCCACCTTTGCACCGGGAGGGGGAAAGTTCAACAGGATGCGGGGAAGCGGCAGAGCCAGAAGCCTCTCCTCCATCTGATCGGGCGTAATTCGCGGTGCGATGAAAATGCCGTCGCAATAAAGCACACCGTGCTCCTCCAGCCACTCCTCATAGTCCGCCGCTTTCAGCTTCGCGGGCAGCAGAAGCGTATCGATGCGATGCCCGAATTCGGCGAACCGCTCATGCAAGCCCTGCAGCAGCAGCCGGTTGAAGGCAACCGATTGCTCGCTGAGCACCAACAGAAACCTGCGCTGATATAACGGATAAGGCGAGATTCTGTCGCTCTCCAGCTGGCGGAGCTGTTCCTTGGTTCGGTAGCCGAGGCGCGAGGCCGTCTGCAGGATCAGCTGCCGGGTTTCCTCCGACATCCCCGAATGTCCGCGCAGCGCCTTGGACACGGTTTGGATCGTTAAGCCCAGCTCTTCCGCCAAGTGCTGTAACGTAACCGACTTCCTTCTAGGCATGGCGTACTCACCCTTTTACACGGATTCCTTATAATTTAAACAAAAATGATACTAAATTTAAAGCGATTTTTATTATAAAATAATAAAAAATCGTGAACAAAAGGAGACATGGCCATGAACACAGCAGCTCTTCGTCAAATGGAAGCAGACATCGTGGTGATCGGAGGAGGTCCTGCCGGCGTATGTGCAGCCATTGCAGCAGGACGAAGCGGAGCGAAGACCGTTCTAGTCGAAAGATACGGCTTCATCGGGGGAATGTCTACGGCAGCCTTGGTGTACCCTTGGATGACCTTCCATACGACGGAAGGGAAGCAAGTCATTCGCGGACTCGGACAGGAGATCATCGATCGCCTGATGAGCATGAACGCCTCCCCGGGTCACGTGCGGGATACCGTCGGCTTCGTAAATACGATCACCCCTTATCATCCCGAGGTGTACAAGGTGCTTGCGATCGACATGATGAAGGAGGCCGGTGTCAAACTGCTGCTTCACAGCTTTGTGGATCAGGTGCAAACGGAGGAGAACCGGATTCGATCGGTAGAGCTGACCACCAAGTCCGGACGGATTCGTGTAGAGGCGAAGGTGTTTATCGATACGACGGGCGATGCGGATGTAGCCTACCTTAGCGGGGCGCCCTGCTTCAGAGGACGCGAGGGAGACAGCCTGACGCAGCCGATGACGATGAAGTTCCGCATGCGCGGCGTGGATTTGGCCAAGGTGAAGCAGTACATGCTGGAGCATCCGGACGAATTTTACAAAAAGACACCGATCGATGAGCTCGCCGAATTGCCGCTTAGCGGCGTTCTCGGCTTCTTTAAGCACTGGAAGGCTGCGGCGCTGCCGATCAATCGCGATCAGGTGCTGTTCTTTACCGGGCCGAATGAGGACGAAGTGCTCGTCAATACGACAAGGGTCCAAGGGCTGGACGGAACGAAAGTCGAGGATCTCACCGAAGCGGAGGAGCTTGGCCGCAAGCAGGTGCTTCAGGTAGCGGAATTCATGACCAAGAACCTGCCCGGCTTCGAGAAGGCGTCCTTGTCGCAGGTCGGCGCGCAGATCGGAGTTCGCGAAACGCGCCGGATCGACGGACAGTACTCGCTGCAAGCGAATGATGTCATAGAAGGACGGCGCTTCGAGGATGTGATTGCGCGCAGCGGCTATCCGATCGATATCCATGATCCCTCAGGGAAAGGCGTCGTAGCTGCATGGGTAAAGGGGGACGGCGCCTACGACATCCCGTACCGCTGTCTTCTGCCAAAGCGGATCACGAACCTGCTGGTAGGGGGACGCTGCATCTCTACCTCCCACGAAGCACTGGCTACCACGCGTTTAACCCCAAGCTGTATGGCAACGGGTCAAGCGGCCGGGGCGGCAGCAGGTCTTGCGGTTCAACATGGTGTCCTGCCGGGTCAGATTGACGTCAAGGAACTGCAGGCGCTGCTTAAAGCAGCGGATGTGGTATTGGACTAACGGAATAAACCGATCAGGCTGCGGCACTCCATGGGGGAGCTGCAGCCTTTTGGCTTTAGGGCCGATCCCGATCCCGGGTCAGCGGATATAGCCTGTGTCAACCAAGCGGCACTTGGCGGTTACCTCGAAGACCGCCCTCGGATAGAGCCGTTCCCAGGACTCGATCTCCTGTTCGTAGCTGTCCCAGCGTGCAGCTCTGTAACGAAGGCCGAAGCCGATCGGGTCCAGCCGGTTTTTCTGCAGCTTCAACAGAAGCTTCGTCAGCTGCTGCTCGATCTGCCGCTCGGCAAGCTTCTCCAGCTCCGGCAATTGTTCATCCGTGATTGGCTCATGGTCATGCCTTTCCTGTATCACCCCCAGGATGTCAAAACGCGCGGCAATTCGAACACCGCCTTCCCCGTCGTCAAGAACATGATACTTAAGTTTAATGTCCCGCGAGAGTATAGAGAAGCTCTGGTGCTCTTGTTCAACCAGCAAAAACATTTCGTCGGTTTTTTTATTGAAAAAGTTGATCAGCTTGGTCTCATCGGGCGTAAGCAGCATCACCAGCTTGCCTTTCTTGTCCACAATGCCGCTTTTGTCGATTACAAAATGGTCCTTCTGCGCTTCGATAATGGGCATAATTGCGTTGGTGCCCGGCTCCACCAAATCCCGGAAAAAGGAAAAGGAGTATTGGGAAACGATTTTTTTCGATTCCACACCTGTGTTGCCGAAGGAAAGAAAGAGCGCGTTTCCCGGATATCTCTCATAGGACGTTTTGAGCGACAGGACCTCCTTCGCCGTGGGGCGCCCGATTCCAACCCAAGCGATCCCCTGGAGGTCGCGCTGCCGCATCACCCAGTCGAGCTCCTTCTCGAGACCGCCTCTCTTCATCAGCTCTTCTCCCCAAATAATGACCTTGATATGTCCCAAATCCAGTTCCTTATCAACCTTCGATTTAATCATCGATATCGCTTCGCTTACCGTACGGGCTTCTTGGGTGAACACCTGAAACTTGTCCTGGCCGGACTTGGGCTCGGAGTGAGGGATCGCCATCTTCAGCGAAAGACGAACTCCTTTCGGGTCGCCTTCCGGGGCATCCAGCCCCAGGACAACCGCAAAGAAACGCTTGTCGATATCCTTGAAGCCGCAGCCGGAAAGCGTCAACAGCACGAGCAGTAGCAGCAGAAGAGCATATGGACGAAAGGTCGTATCCTTACCGCAGGGTAATCTCAAAGGGACCGCCTCTTTTTTTGAAGATATAGGATGACGAGCAGAATGAAGCATTCCCCCGGCAATCGGACCAGCTGGAAGGCGATATTGAAATCCTCTATCTGAAGGCTGTTCAGCGGCACCAGGCAAAGGGCAATCGTTCCGAAAAGCACGAGTACCCCGCCGATGCTATAGGAGCTTAGCTTGCTGCCTTCCCGATACGGCAGCAGGCTTTTGGCAAATTCCAGGCCGACATGCCAGTGTATCGAAATGCTGATCAGCGATATCGATACGTAGACCAGCAAAAAAATGAACATCAATCGCTCTACCAGAAAGAAGTCCATTCGGATCGCATCCGCCGTCATGATCCAGGGGAATAAATACCGGTCGATAGTAACAGTACCATGATAGAGAAACGGGATAAGGAAGGTCGTCAGCACAACTCCCATACAGGTAGGCACAATGATCCAAGGGAGCCACTTGGTTTGGATCGGTGTACTAAATACCCGGTTAAAAACGACCATATTGATATAACCGCTCAGAATAAAGGTCGTCGCTGCAAAGGTGTTGTAGGGCGGCCAGCTATGTGCATGGGTAAGCACATCCAGCATCGTGTCCCATCGTATGCCGTCTCCGGTCAATGCTTTGAACAATATAAAAAATACCAAAGGCAGATTGACGACAAACAGCATCTCAGAGCCGTACAATACGCTATCCGAGGACATTCGGGCAACAGCCAAAACAACCAAGAGGAAGGTTACCATGACGACGGTTTCGGACAACGACGGGTCGATGTATTCTACCGTCAGCATAGTGAAGCCCAGCAGTGTACACAGCCCGGCGGTATACCATAGGCCTATGCATAGGACGATAATCGAAGCGCTGACGGCTTTCGGCATGTAGAGCTTCATGAGCTCAGGCAAGCCTTCGCCGGGAAATTCCCCGAGCCGCTTGACTACCTGATACATCAGCACAGTGCTGATAAACACTGAGAGCAAACATGCGATGATCGCTCCGTCAAAGCGCGCATTGATCAGTACGCTCGGCACATACTGGATGACGTTGAGCATGGCATTGATGAATACCAGGTAATAAAAATATCTCGGTGCCATCCGGACACTCTCACCGTCCTTTGTTTGTGCCTCCCGGCCCTATTTGATGACGCTTGATGACCCCCGGCTGGAATAGCTTCAAATAAGGCTGGCCGAAGCTGCGCAGGCTGCTTAAATACATGACGAGCCATACAAGCCCGACAACAATTCCGAGCAGCCCGAACAAAGAGGCCAGCACGATAAGAGGATATTTGATGACCCTGACGGCAAAGCTCATGGCATTGATCGGTATGACGAAGTTGGATATGGCTACGGCCGCCACGATAATAATCATGATATTGCCGACCAATCCCGCTTCCGTTGCCGCTTGCCCGAGAATCAGCCCGCCGACGGTCGTTGCGGTGGAGCCTACTGACTTCGGGAGACGGATACTAGCCTCAATTAGAAATTCCATCATAATCAGCATGATGATAATTTCCAAATACGATGCGTAAGGAACGGCCGAGCGGCTGCCCGATACCATCAAAGCCAGCTGGACACGAAACAGCTCCGGATTGTAGGAGGTTGCTCCCACATAAAAGGCCGGAAGCGCCACAGTAATGAACAAGCCGAAGTAACGCAGAAACTTCAAAAAATACCCGATCAACGGAAGCTGCGTCGGCTCGTCCATCGATGAGAAGAAATCGAAAAAAACGGCAGGCAGTACGAGCACGAAGGTCGTCGATTCTACGGCAAGGATGATTTTACCATTGGATAAATTTAATATAGCCCGGTCCGGACGATCCGTAATCATGTGTCTTGGAAACAGTGTCCACCTCTGCTCCATGAGCAGCTGACTTAGCTCACCGGCAGATTGGAGAAGGTTCACCCGAATCGAGCCCAGGCGCTTCTTGACCTCATGAAGCATCTTCTTGTCGATGATCTCGTCATCATATACTAGTGCCACGGTGGTTCGGGAGCTTTCCCCGATCTTCATTGATTCGATCTTCAGCGACGGCACGCGGTACCTGCTTCTCAGCATGTTCAGAGTGATCTGGATGTTCTCGCTGAAGGCATCCTGCGGTCCCTGAATGACCGTCTCCACCTGCGTGTCGTTCACCTTTTGGGCTTCGTATTTGCGTACGTCTATGAGCCACCATTGGTCCTCAATACGAAGGGCCGCTTGTCCCTCAAGAACAGCTCCCATCACATCTTGATAGTCTTTCGGTTTTCTTGCAGCAGGAAGAGAGGAGACGGCTTGAGGATACGATTCCGCCAAGCGGAAAAAGGGCTCGATGATCTGGAAATACATCTTCTGATCGTCGATGAGGAAATAAATATACAGCAGCTCCATCTGCCGGGAGGCACTGGTTAACTCCTTGCAGATGACATCCTGTGAGGTTTGAAGGCTGTTCTTCACGCGCTCCCACACGGCCGAATCCATCAAAAGAACCCCTCCTCCAAAGAATGGCATCCTGTACCTTACATGGATAACATTCCCCGAAGCAGGGGCTTTTATGAAGTGTTCGTTAGGAACGCACGCGAAGCAGAGGCCAAATCCGCACATCGATCGTGCTTGCAAAGTGAAGCAGCGGCTTCGTTTCCTCCACGGCTATTCCTTGCGCTGACGTCATCGTATTTAAGGAGAACTCCGCCTCGGCCAATCGGAGCGGCCATAGCGGATGCAGTATGTCGCAGCGGCAGGGCTGTCCGGAGCCATTCAGCGTATACAGGCAGTAGCGCTCCGTCAACCACTCCTCGATGGAGCCCGGGCTGGCCAAGAACGTATCGGATATCGGCCGATATGACGCCTGAAATGCGCCGGGGGTGCCGTCCGCCCTCACGCTCGTGTAGCTGATAACCTCGCCCCGCCGCTTAACCTCCATACGCGCGTAGATGTAGGGCAAGTGATAGAACGCCCGAGCCAGCTTCACGGCAAGCCGGTTCGCGGCGTCCAGACTGAAGAAATAGACGCCCGGCTTGCCGTCGATTGTGACGTAGGTCCGTACATTCAGCTCCGGGAACCGGTCCGTCAAGGGGATGGGCGGCAATCCGCGCATCCGAATGCCGGTCATATCGAAGGGCACGACGCCGATCCAGCCCCACCCGTCGTAGGTATCGATAGGCAGGCTGCCCGGAACCAGCCGGCGCAGCGCTTCCGGCCGAATCGGCCAATGGGCAAACAGAAGATCGTTCCATGTCTGCTTCATGATCCAGGGCAGGTCCGGTACGGGCCATGGCCGATGCCTGTCATCCCAGTAAGCTGTCATACGCCGCCTCTCGGGGCGGGGGCTGCGGGGGCAGCAGGGGAAAAAGCATCCCAAAGCTCCTTGCGCGAGGTCGTTACCGCTACGGCACCGCTCTCCAGCGCCAAATTCACATCCTGCTCCGACCGGATGAGTCCCCCCGCGAGAATCGGTACCTCCAGACGCTGCCTCAGCTCGGAGATGATGTGCGGCATGACGCCGGGCATCACCTCGATGTAATCCGGGCGGATCTTCTCCGCCAGCTTGTAGCACATCTCCAGCGCACCCGAATCGAGCAGAAAATGGCGCTGAATGGCTAGAGACCCATGCTTCTTCGCCGTAGCGACCGCGCTGCTTCGCGTGGAGATGATACCGGCCGGCCTAACGCTTTGACAGAGGAATTCGATGGCATAATCATCATTTTTCAGACCCTGGATCAGATCGACGTGAATGAGCAGCTGCTTGCGGTGGCTTCTCGCCAGCTGCGCGATGCTCATCAGCTGGGAAATATGGCTGTCGAGCAGCACGATCCACGTATAGGGAGTGTCCAGCAAACGCTCCATGTCCTTCATTTTGCGGACAGCCGGCAGGATGGACTGGCCTTGAAAATCTCCCTTGGCATTTTGCGTAACGCCCATAGGTCATCAGCGCCTCCTGGCAGAAAGTAGTTTTCTCCTATCCACCATCATAGCATAAGTCCGATACCTCACATAGGAGCCTGCAAGCCCAGCCGTTCGGGATGTGTGTATACGTTGAAGCTCTCGCCGCGAAGAAACCCGACCACGGTAATGCCCAAGTCCTCCGCCAGCTGAAGCGCCAGCTCGGTGGGTGCGGATCTCGCCAGCAGGGTGCCGATCCCCATTTTGGACACCTTGAGCAGCACCTCGGACGAGACGCGCCCGCTAAAAGCCAGCACCTTCCCTTTCATCGGCACCCGGTGCCGCAAGCAATGGCCGTACACCTTATCCAAAGCGTTGTGACGGCCTATATCGGTTCGGCAGAGCAGCAGCTCGTCCGCGGTACACAGCGCCGCGTTATGAACCCCCCCGCTAAGCTGAAAGGCGACGGAGTGCTCCTGAAGCTCCCGCATAAGCTTCACACACTGCTCCGGGGTCAGCCGGTCGCGGGAGCGGATCGTCTTGGCCGTCCTTGCATCGCTGCGCCAGTACAACTGGCGGCTCTTGCCGCAGCAGGAGCCGATCAGCCGCTTGGAGTGATCGGCAAGCTGCAGCATGCCGGGATTCGCAAGCTCGATATAGGCGAAGCCCTTGCTTTCATCCAGCTGCAGGGAAAGAAGCTCGTCGGCGGTACGAATCAGCCCCTCCGAGGCCAGAAAGCCTATCACTAGCTCCTCGATATCGATAGGCGTACAAACGATCGTGGCGAACTCCTCCCCGCCGATGCTGACGGTAATCGGCCGCTCCGTCGAAACGGCATCCTGCCGTAAGGTAAATTCCCCTCCTTCGTAACGCCAAATCGGCCTTAGGGACATCATCTCCCGCTCCATCGTCCTCACTCGCTTTCGAGCTCCAGCTCATCGATTCGCTTCTCCACATACTTGGTGTCCTTAAGCGCATGAAACGTTTCCGCCTTCTCAACGATAACGGCCGTATTATATTCCGGGATGCCCGCATGCGGCTCGTAAACCCCCTTCGGCAGCAGCACATTCCCCTCCGGCCAGTGCACCTCGATATTGCCCGCCTTCACCCGTTCCGGCTTCGCCCGTCCCTGGAACGTGCCGAAGCGGTTATAAACCACGATGGCGTCTCCCTCACGGACACCGATCGCCGCAGCATCGTCAGGGTGAAGCAGAACGTCATACCGGTCCGCCCCGTTGAACGGATCCGTTTCGCTGTAGATCATGGAATTGAACTGTTTCCCGCGCCTTGTCGTCACATAGAAATGTCCCTCCGGCTTGCGGCGCTCCGGCAGCTCGATCGGCAGGAGCCGGCCTCGGCCATCCGCCGTCGGACATATCCCGCCCTCGCACAGCCAGGCGCCGCCCCACTGAAACACGTCACCGCGAGCCTTCAGATGCTGGATGCCGTCATAGTTCAGCGCAGCCTGTGCTATCTCCCTTCGGATCGCCTCGGCGCTATCGAAGCGGACCAGCGCAGCCGACTCCGGCTTCACCCGTGCCGCCAAATCCGCATAAATCCGCCATTCCGGACGGGCCTCGGGCAGTCTCGGGCCTTCAATCTCCGGCGAGAAATAGACCATGCGCTCGGTCGAGGTGGAGGTGCCACCCCCCGGCTGCTCATAGCGGGTCATCGCCGGAAGGACGACGACAGTCTCCTGCGCATCCACCAGCGTAGATGAATTCAAGATGATGTCCTGATGCACGCGAAGCTCGGTAGCCTCCAGACAGCGGCGTACGAACGCAGGATCCGGCATCGTCTCGAGGAAATTGCCTCCGGAGGTGTAGAACACCTTCAGCTTACGCTCATGCTCCTCCGGCAGCAGCGCATTTTCCAGCGATACCCCGACGATGTCCCCCTGCCAGCCGGGCAGCTGAAACCCCCACAGCGCTTCTATGCGCCGCCGGTTCTCCTCCGTATCGTCGCCTCCAGGGAGACTGAATGGGTCCGCCCCCATTTCACCGGAGCCTTGCACGCCGCTATGCCCCCGAATCGGCATCAGGCCGCAATGCTCCCGGCCTAGGAAGCCGCGCAGCAGCGCCAGATTCGCCACCTGCGAAATGTTGTCCGTCCCGAAGCGGTGCTGGGTCAGCCCCATGCTCCAGACGAAGACGGCGGAGCCCGCTCCCGCCAGCAGCCGGGCGAACTCCCGCATTCGTCCGCAGCTCATCCCCGAGGAGGCCTCCAGCTCGCTCCAGCCCAAAGCGGCAATGTGAGCCCTTAGCTCTTCATAGCCGTTCGTATGCTCCTTTACAAATTCATGATTTACAGCCGAGCCCGGCTGCTCCTCCTCCATCTCGAACCAGGCTTTCATGACGCCGTTCATGAAGGCGATGTCTCCGCCAATGTTGACCTGGTAAAAATCGTCGGCCAGCTTCGTACCGAATAATGCCGACTCCGGAATCGAAGGAATCCAGTAGCGATCCATGGAGGGCTCATGATAAGGATTGATGACAACGATCTTCGTGCCCGCCCGTTTCGCCGCGTACATATATTTGGTAGACACCGGCTGATTATTGGCGGCTACGCTGCCCCAGAAGACCAGCACATCGGTGCCGATCCAATCCTTATAGCTGCAGCTCGAGGCGCCGATGCCCACCGAGCGCTTCAATGCCGTTTTGGATGGCGAGTGACAAATTCGGGAAGCGTTGTCAATATGGTTCGTGCCGAGAAATCGCGCTGCCTTAGCCGCTGCATAATACGATTCATTCGTAATCCCCCGGGCCGTCAAATAAAAGGCCAGCTGCTTCGGGTCGATCGCGCGGATTTTCCCTGCGATCAGCTCCAGCGCCTCCTCCCAGCTTGCTCTGCGGAAGCGGCGTTCGCCCTTCTTCCTGATCAGCGGATAAGGCAGGCGGCCGAGCTTGCGCAGCTCCGTGCTGTCCAGCTTCCGCAGCTCCTCAATATCCGCATGAAGCGTCTTCTCGGGTATGGCCGGCATCGTATTCAGCCGAAGCACGTTCAGCCTTGTCGTGCACAGGTGCGGTCCTTCCAGCGTCTGATCGTACAAGCCCGACACGCCCAGCGCGCAGCCGTCGCATACGCCCTGCGTAAGGATACGGTACGCATAAGGAAGCTGATCGCGATTCTCCCAGGCCACCTTCAGCGTATCGCGTATATGTCTGGGCTTGAGCTGCTGCAGCCCGAACGGCACCTTGCTGACCCACAGGCTCGGGTCCGGCCGTCCCGGCAGCTTCACCCGTCCCGAATGTTTGGTTGTTCCCATGTTCACTACCCCTTTTGTCCATACATTTGTAAGCGCTGCCCCATGAATTTCCAAGAAAAAAGCCGCAACGAACATAACCCATAGCTCCCGTACGAAATACAGGGGTAGGTGTTACGTCGATTGCGGCGGTTAGTCTTGAGCAGGAGCGCTGCCAAGTGCCAACGGCACATGATCATTGTATTCTGTTTATGAGAATTTTAACTCAATGTTCTGATCGAAGACAAAGATGCTCATTCCAAAATCCTTATCCAAATCGATATCGACATACAGCTCGAGGAATTTGGCCCCGAGCAGCTCCTCCATCTCCACGGGAGGATGGGTGCGGTATATTTCCTTCACCATCTCCGTGCGGGCGGAGCGCAGCACCTGCTTCCCGTCGACGGCGGAAGCGATGAATTTCTCCACCGGGGAGAGATTGCCCTCCATCTCGCAAATCGCCCAGTTCTTACAGAAGGTGGTGCGGATTTCACGAGGCCCCTTGCCCATATGCCTTTTGCGGTAAGCCTTAACCAAGTTGCTGAATTCAGCTTCATATTTGTTCATCTGCAGGACAGCTCCGTTATACGGCATCTTCTGGACCACATTTTACCACGTACCGCCTCTTGCGGACAAGACGGAAAACATCGCCTATCGAACCGGATCTCCGTCCTTGAAGGTTCCGGAGAACAGCACTTCCCCGGATGCGGAGTACACCGTGCCGATCCCGTTCGGCTTATCGTCCTTGAACTGCCCGACATACTTTTGGCCGCCTTGGTAATAGTAGGTGCCTTGCCCGTTGAAGTTTCCTTTCACGAAGTCTCCCTCGTAGATAAGCGCCCCGTCGTTCGCATAGGCTTTGCCCCGGCCCTCCTGCTCGCCGTTTTTCCACTCGCCTACGTACTTGGCCCCTTCGTCGTGATAGTACGTGCCGGTTCCATGGTATTTATCATCGGCAAAGCCTCCCTCGTAGCGCAAACGGCCGTTGAAGAATTGCTTGCCCTGACCGTGTGGCAGGCCGTTCCGCAGCTCTCCGATATATTTGGCCCCGTCATCGTAGAACAGGACGCCTCGGTACGCTTTGTTTTGCTCGAACCTTCCCTTGAGGCTGTTCTTCCAATCCTGCTCCAGCTGCTCTGCCGATTTGCCGGTCACCTGCTTGATGACATCCTTCCATTCTCCCCGGACGAACCACAGGTTGTTGATCTTCGTCTCCCCGTAGCTCTCGACCAGATAAGTGTAGAACGACTGCGATTGCGCGTAGATCAGCGAGATCTGCTCCTTCTTCCATTCCTGATTATTGTCCGGGATCGAGGCGAAGGGCAGCAGCCGGTTCCCCTTATACGCCTCATAAAGCACGGAGTGACGGACAAAGTTCGGATGCGGCTCCGCCTGCTCATAGTAGGTTGCCGCAGCCTCGCCGAGGAACGTGCTCGCGTCCAGCTTGCTCTCAGGATGGCTGAAGGTCATGGCGTGCGTCAGCTCGTGCTTGAACGTCGCCAGCACGCGGTCAATGCTCGTATCCTCCGTCAGCTGAATGAACATTGCCTTCTCGTTCGTATTCCAGCGCGCATGACCGAAGGACAGCCTGGATTCATGCGTGTAATTTTCTTCATCCTGAAAATATACCGGGATCCGCTCGCCAAACGGCCGTACTCCGAACCGCTCCAGCAGGAATTGTTGAATAAGATCAAACCGGGTGGACATCCGGAGCACATCTTCTTCTTGAGCAAAGTAATATATATCGAAATACTTGGTGCTGAACGACTTCCAAGACTGCTTCGCCTTGAACGTGTGAGGCGTCCCGACGTTCGTCCGAATGGCCGGCAGCGGAGAAGGCAGCTTATAATCCTCCATGCCGTTGATCGTTAGCGGCAGCTGATGCGACGCCTTAGCGAACGCATCGGCTGAAGACCCTTGAGGCTTTGTCGTGATCCGTACGGTACGTGTCGCTTCATCCCAGGCGACCTGGGCTCCGAGTGATTCGCTGACGAAGCGGGCCGGCACCAGCGTATTGCCGCTTATCAATACGGCAGGCTGCTCCAGCTGAACGGCCTTGCCGTTGATCTCCGCTTCGTTCTTATTGATACCAAGAATCACGCGCGTTGTATCCTTAAACCCGCTCACCGTACGGGTGCTGCCGTCCCAGATGACGGTGGCGCCCAGCGCTTCGAAAATGCCGCGAAGCGGTACCAGGGTGGAGCCGTTCAAGATGATCGGCGGCTGCTCGTAGGCTTGGAGCGTACCGTTAATTTGCACTGACACCGGAGCAACCGGTTCCGACTCATTCGCGCTCGCGGAGGGTGCGGGGAGCTGACTGGAGAACAAGAGCGTTGCAATAGTTACTACGGAAGCATAACGACGAAATGCAGACATAAACATCCCCTCTAATTCGTAAAATGACATCACTATTGTACCATGGCAGCGGCGGCAGAATGGTGAAAACTTCTTAAGCTGACCGCCCTATAAAATTCGTGTAAAGAAAGAGGAATTCCGGCTGTCGCAATGGAATTCCTTCAGTACCCATTCTTGCATCGAAGGAGAGAATCCATGACAAACCCAAAAGCGCCCCTGCAGCAGCCCGCACCCGCCCGATCGGGGATAGGCCTCTATTTTTCCATTCCCGTTCTGGCTTGGGCCCTTTATGACTTTGCCAACACGATCTTCACCTCGAACATCGTAACGATTTTTTTTCCGTTTTATTTGCAGGAGGTGCTTGGGGGCAGCGAGAAAATGAACCAAATTGCCAGCACCTTCGTGTCCTACACCAATGCGCTCGCCAGCTTCTTTCTAGTGCTGATGTCGCCGCTGTTCGGCGTATGGATCGACCGGACGGGACGTAAAAAGAAGTTTCTCGTCCCCTTCGCGCTCATCAGTATCTTCAGCACGCTGCTCATGGGACTGTTCGCTTCTTGGAACACATCGATGACCTGGGCCGGCCTGCCGGCATCCCTATGTATGGTGCTGCTCCTGTTCATGGTAGCCAAATTTTTCTATAACTCCAGTCTCGTGTTCTACGACGCCATGATCTCCGATCTGGGGCAGGAGAAGGAAATACCGCTTATCTCCGGGTTCGGCGTGGCAGTCGGCTATATCGGTACGCTGATGGGACTTTCCGTGTATCCTTTCATCGGCAATGACGGCTTTCATGAATCGTTCATCCCTACGGCTCTGCTGTATCTCGTCTTCTCGCTGCCAATCTTCTTCATGTATAAGGAGAAGCCCGCCCGGGCGGTTGCATCCGGCAAGAAGCCTTCCTTCTTCAGCGGGTATAAAGAAATTTACGCTACCTTCAAGGAAGCGAAGCTTTATCGTGCCGTGTTCCTCTTCATGATCGCGTACTTCTTCTTCAATGACGCGGTAGCTACGGCCATCGCAGTCATGGGCGTGTACGCCAAAACGGTCATCGGCTTCTCTACCGGCCAATTCATTCTGCTCTACCTTGTATCTACGGTGTCGAGCATCATCGGTTCGTTCGTCTTCGGCTACGTGACCCGAAGCGTCGGCGCTAAGCGCTCTGTCAGTGCCGTTGCCGTCATCATGATCATCTCGATTGCTCTTGCCTCTACCGCTACGAATGAGCCGGTATTCTGGGCGGCCGGAAGCTTATACGGCGTAGCGATGGGCGCCATGTGGGTGACTTCGCGAACGATGATCGTGGAGCTGACGCCGGAGGAGAAACGGGGCCAATTCTTCGGCTTGTTCGCCTTCTCCGGCAAGGTGTCTTCCATTGTCGGACCGCTGCTGTACGGTACGATCACCCTGCTGCTCGCCGACAGCGGCAATCTTGCGAGCCGTATTGCACTCGGCTCCCTTACCGTGCTGGTGATCATCGGGCTGTTCGTCCATGTGAAGGTGCCTTATACGAAAAAGGACTAAGTTTGATGGGAAAGACCTGGCCTGCTAGCCGGGTCTTTCCCATTTGAAAGACTGCACTTAGACGCCAATTGTTGCATTACATCAGAAGTTCTCTGTTTATGAATAGTTTTCCCTCCAAAGGCAGAAAATGGAATGGACTAGAAGCTAATGGAGGCAAGGTCATGGAAACCAACAACGGACAGTCCGAATCAATGACGTTAACCAACCGCCAAGGGCACCCGATCTCGAATAATCAGAATGTAAGAACGATCGGCAGCCGCGGGCCCGTAACCATGGAAAACTATCATTTTCTGGAGAAAATATCGCATTTCGACCGGGAGCGCATTCCCGAGCGGGTCGTGCATGCCCGCGGCGCCGGTGCGCACGGCTATTTTGAAGCCTACGGAACCGTCGGCGATGAGCCGATCGCCAAATACACGAGGGCCAAGCTGTTCCAAGAGAAGGGCAAGCAAACTCCTGTCTTTGTCCGCTTCTCCTCCGTGGTTCACGGAGGCCATTCCCCGGAAACCTTCCGCGACCCGCGCGGCTTCGCGGTGAAGTTCTATACGGAGGACGGCAACTGGGATCTCGTCGGGAACAACCTGAAGGTGTTCTTTATCCGTGACCCGCTGAAATTCCCTGATATGGTGCACGCCTTCCGTCCGGATCCCGTAACGAATCTGTCCAATCCGGAAAGAATGTTTGATTTTATCGCGAATTCGCCGGAAGCGACGCACATGGTGACGTTCCTGTTCTCCCCTTGGGGAATTCCGGCGAACTATCGTCAAATGCAGGGCTCTGGAGTGAACACCTACAAGTGGGTCAATAAGGACGGCGAAGCGGTGCTTGTGAAGTATCATTGGGAGCCGTTGAAGCAGGGGCTGAAAAATCTGCGGCAAGAGGAAGCGGAGCAAATTCAGGCAAAAAATACGTCCCATGCCACGCAGGATTTGTTCGAGTCGATTGTGCGAGGCGATTATCCGGAATGGGAGCTGTGCGTTCAAATCATGAGCGATGACGAGCACCCGGAGCTGGATTTCGATCCGCTCGATCCGACGAAGCTGTGGGATCATGAGAAATGGCCGTTCCTGCCGGTCGGCAGGATGGTGCTGAACCGGAACCCGGAGGATTATTTCTCCGAGGTGGAGCAATCGGCTTTCGGCACAGGCGTACTCGTGGACGGCCTCGATTTTTCTGACGATAAGCTGCTGCAGGGGCGCACGTTCTCTTATTCGGACACGCAGCGCTACCGCGTAGGCACGAACTACCTGCAATTGCCGATTAATGCACCGAAGACGCATGTCGCCACGAATCAGCGCGGTGGGCAGATGGAGTTCAAGGTTGATCGCGGTCCGAGCCAAAATCCGCATGTCAACTACGAGCCGTCGCTCCTCGGCGGTCTGAAGGAAGCCCATCCTGCCGGCAAAGAGCATGAACCGGCCTATCGGGAGAGGCTGGTGCGTCAAACGCTCGATCGGACGAATGATTTCGGACAGGCAGGAGACACTTATCGGAGGTTCGAGGATTGGGAGAAGGACGAGCTCGTCGCCAACCTTGTGAATGCGCTAAAGGTATGCCATCCGCAAATCCAAAATAAGATGGTCGAGTATTTTACTAGAGCCGATGCGGAATACGGCCGCCGGGTGTCGGAAGGCCTTTCGAAGGTTAAGAACGAAATGTCATCTATGGATGAAGGCGCACAGCTGGCGGCACAGGCCGGGAAGCGTACGGACGGGTATTAATAAAGAAAGCGAAGCTTTCCGCAGCATGGCTGGGTTAGGCTTCGCTTTCCTTTTATATGACGTGCATGCGTTACTGGGAGAGCTTACGCGGGCAGATCCATAAACATAAAATGAGCGCCCGACTCCGTCGCGATCGACAGCTCCGACAGATCGGTCATGCGCGCGGCATCCCTTCTGCTCAGCTTGGCTTCTCCGTTCAGCGTCACGTCCCCCTCAATGACAAACAGGTACATCTTGCGATCCGGCTGCTGGGTGAAAGAGAGCTCGTGCCCCGCTTCCAGCTGTGACATATAAATGGTCATATCCTGATGAATATGAACCGTACTCTCCGTACGAATCCTGTTGGATACGACGGGTAGCAGACCGTTCAACGCTGACCGAACATCATAGGCCTTCTGTTCATAGGACGGAGTCAGTCCCCTCTCGCTTGGGAGGAACCACAGCTGCAGCGTATTCGCCACTTCATCCAGCGACGAGTTGATTTCCGAATGGAGGATCCCGGTGCCTGCGGTCATGCGCTGCACCTCGCCCGGTCGCAGCACCTCCTTGCCCCCGGTGTTGTCCTCATGCTGGAGCTGGCCCTTCACGACGAAGGTGACAATTTCCATATCACGGTGAGGATGGGTACCGAAGCCTTCCATAGGCTGTATGTAATCATCGTTAAAGACCCGCAGCGGTCCGAATTGCACATTCTCCGGGTCGTAATAGTCGGCAAAAGAGAAGCTGAAGTTGCACTGCAGCCAGCCGTGATCGGCCGAGTAACGTGAGGCGGCGGGGTAAATTTTGATCATAGGATGCTCCTTCGGTCCATATGGATTTGGGTATAAGCTTTTCCTTTATGCCTGCATTGTAATGTGATACACTTACTTTCGTCAAGTTACTTTCCAATTGTACACAACAAATTCTGAACAGGGGGGACCGGCATCATGCGAATGTATATACGCCATGCGGTGGGAGGACGGCTTTTTCTGGACTCGGAGAAGCACCAAACAGCCTTTGATTTATCGCGTTCGGAGAACGGCTGGACATTCACTATCGACCTCGCCGAGGAGCAGTTGGCCGAAGAGCTGATGAAGAACCGGCTGGAGCTGAATATTTTCGTAGTGGATGAGGATCGGCAAAACCAGAAATCATGGTACTATTCATCGGACGGCGCCATCACATATAACAAGGAGGAGCGAAAGCTCATCATTGCCGCGGACGCCCGTATGGATTATAACGTATAAGCGCTTCCCCATGTATGCATAAGGTGTAGAATGTTGGCAACCCTAAGAGCATTCTCAAGCTGAATGGAAGGAGTGCTCTGCATGGATGATATTAAAGACAATGCGAATTTCGGCATCCCTGAGGGCGAGCCCGGTGTTGCTGCGACTGATGGGATAAGCGATGTCGTGGGGGCCGTTATCAATAACCTTAAGAAGGAAGCTACCGGGGAAAAGGACCCTGTACGGGTGGAACGGAAGGCTCCCTAATCACCGCAATCAGAATCACTTGACGACTTACAGGCAATCGATACATCTTGTCACCTTACAAAAGTAGACATTTCTCTTCGTTGTAAGCTCCCGGGTTATCACCTACAATGGTTATACCCTTTTCTGAAGGAGCTGAGGCTATGCGAATCATCGAAAAGCTAACCCCTGGTCAGTTCTTGCTCGTTTGGTCGCTGCTAGCCGTGATGGTGTATTTGTCCTTAAAGCTGTTTTTTTGGTGAACCACTCTTCCGGAGTGGTTTTATTCGTTTGGGGAAACGTCGAATAAAGTTCTAGTTTATGGTAAAGATAAGACTCATTGCCTATTTTCGCGGGAGTGAGCATAAAAACCATGGCATTCATGCTAATGAATAGAACGGTATTACTATCCTGCTGGATTCTAGCAGCACTTCTGGTAGTCATCTTTACCCCCAGGGGTAAAATTCGCAAAGCCCTCGTCATTTTTTTGTTTACGCATGCTGTTACTTGGTTGTTCGGCCTCATCGTCGCAGAGCTTAAACTCATCGAATATCCTATCCGGGAATTCGCGTACGCAACGAAAAGCAGCTTTGCCTTTGAATATTTTATTTACCCTGCCACCTGTGTCATCTTTATACTTAGATTTCCCCATACCAAAGGTTGGATGAATAAAGTCGGTTGGTACCTGATCTGGCCGACTTGGATGAGTATCGTGGAAGTGTTGATCGAGCGTTACACCGAGCTCATCCGGTACTTGGATTGGACCGGCCTCTGGTCCTGGATCACCCTGCTCGTTACGTTTAGTATGTCGCACCTCTTCTACCTATGGTTTTATCGCAAATAACCATCGATTGGGGCATATGCTTCTTGCCACATCCCCCCACAAGCACCAAAAACCTTCTCTTCATGCCCCATTCGGGGCAAAAAGAGAAGGCCGGATCGGTTCGTTATCGGAGAATCCTCAGATCGTTAATTCCCCTAGTTTGATTAGTTCCACAACCGCCTGCGAACGTCCTTTGACGTTTAGTTTCTGCATGACGTTGGAGATATGGTTACGTACCGTTTTTTCGCTGATAAACAGCTGCTGCGCAATATCTTTGGTTGTTTTGTCCTGCACCAGCAGTTCAAAAACCTCGCGCTCGCGGTTTGTTAGCAAAAATTTGCTTTTATGGTCGCTGCCCTTCAAGATGCCACCCCTCCTTGCCCGGGTATTTGTTTAATTACAAGGTCTAGGGATACAGTCAAATTCAGTTTATGAAGGGCAGCACCACAGGGTGATTCATCCTATGAAAAATGGGCGTTTCCATTGAGAATCCAAGGGTTCGCAGCTTGTCATTGAGCTTACCAGCCGAATTGGACAAGAGTATAGCCTAGAAAACCAACCGAGACCCCGATGGATATGGCGGAAAGCCATTTCATCCACAAAGGCATGTGCTTTCGCTGCATCAGACGATAAAAAGCAAAAACCGTTGTAATGACTGTCGCTGCCATCATCGCCCGGCGAATCCACAGAATGCCGGTCATAGAAGCCAACGCGTTAGCGGATCCGCCTAGCAGCAGCAGGATGCCCATGTGAAGCCAGTGATGGGACGAAGCGATAACCGACAGTAGTATCGATGAAATCGAGGCGGCTACCGTTCCCGCGGCCTCCTTGCTGGGCATGTGCCGACGCATCATACTTCTCCCCCCTCAGCATCGGCAGCCCTACCCGCTTCGCCAGTGTCTTTCCTAACGTCCGTCAGAGACGCAGTGAACCTCTTGAAGCTTGCCGCGAACTGAGCCTGCTCCTCCTCGGACATTCTAGCAAGAATGGATTGATAGAATGCCACGGATTGGTCTCGCACTCTGTGAATGGAGCTTTTCCCCTTCCCCGTTAAAGTAAGCACTACTTCCCTGCGATTGCTTTCATTCAGCTCCCTTGAAACAAAGCCGCCCTTCACAAGACCTTCAATGAGTCGGCTGACGGAGCTCCGTTCCAATTGAAGCCTTGCCGCCAGCTCCGTTATCGTAAGCGTCGTCTTCTCCAGCTCCTGAAGAGCGAACACTTGGGACAGCGATAAAGAAAAACCGCACGGTGTTTTGGTTTGCTCCAAAAGGCCAAAGGATCGGATAAACTGCTGCATCACGTATCGGAGCTCTACTACATCCTCTCGCTGCATCTGACGTCCTCCCAATTGATGATATAATCAACTGTTGTATAATACACGTATAATCTAGCAGAAGCAAAGCTAAGTGTCAATCCCATCCTCCAGCACATGAGAAAAGCCCTTCACGATGATTTCATGAAGGGCAGCATAAAAAAGCTCAGCTATTGGTTAAGACCCGGAGATCTCGCAGGCTGCGGCGAGGTGCAATACTTGCAGCGGACCGCTTCCTTAGGTATATCGGATAAGCATTCCGGGCAAGCCTTGAGCCCTGCCTTCGGGTCCGGCTTCTCTTGTTTTTTCCGGAACCGGTTGAGCTGCTTAACGACCAGGAAAATAACGAAGGATACAATGAGGAAATCGAGCATGGTGTTAATAAAGATTCCGTAGTTCAGCGTCGGTGCGCCTGCTTCCTTAGCAGCCGTGAGTGAAGGATAAGCATTCCCGTCAAGGCTCAGGAAAAGATCGGTAAAGCTCACCTTTCCAAGCAATAGTCCTACCGGCGGCATGATCAGATCGTTGACGATGGAAGTAACGACCTTACCGAAGGCCGCTCCGATAATGACCCCGATCGCAAGCTCAATCATGTTCCCCTTAACGGCGAATTCCTTAAACTCCTTGATTAATGTTGCCAGCATATTAGCTTGTCCTCCTCTACCATACTTTATGCTATTACCCGCCATGGTTGTTATTGTAACAGAAAAAAACCGAAGCACAACTAGTTCGTTGCGCTTCGGGCTTGAGTCCGCAATCACTTGCCGATGAACATTTGAGTAAACATTTTGCCGCATGGCCCGCCGTCGACGATCCCAATGCCGATATGCGTGAATTCCGCACTTAGAATGTTGGCCTTATGACCCGGCGAATTCATAAGCGCTTGATGGGCATTCGCCACATTCTGGTTACAAGCGATATTCTCCCCGGCTGTGCGATAGGTGACGCCAAATTGCTTCATCATATCGAAAGGCGAACCGTAGGTCGGGGACTGATGAGAGAAATAATTTTTGTCCGCCATGTCCTGACTCTTCAACCGGGCCACCTTGGACAGCAGCGGATCCGCACTCAGAGGAGGAAGTCCGGCCGCTTGCCGCGCCTGATTGACCAAAGCGATCATTTCCTGCTCCTCGGCAGACAATTGATTCTCGGTCGGCTGCTGAGGCGTTGGCGCTGGCGCTGGCGTTGGCGCTGGCGTTGGCGCTGGCGTTGGGGCCGGAGTTGGGGCCGGCGTCGGAGCTGGGGTTGGTGTCGGTGCAGGAGTTGGAGTAGGTGCGGGAGTAGGCTGTTGAGGCTTCTTGGAACTCCCGTACGCCCACAGAATAGACTCCAGCGTCTTGTAATCCACCGCCCCCGTTACAGGCAGGCCGTAGGCCTTTTGAAATTTCTTGACGGCCGATTCCGTCGCCGTTCCATAATAACCTGTAATATCCCCCTGAAAATATCCAAGCGATTTCAGCATCGCTTGCACAGCATACACATCGGAGCCCTTAGCGCCCTTGCCGAAAGCAAATACCGATGTAGCAACAGTGAAACACAGCAGCAAACTCACTAACAGCAGGACGACGGTTTTCTTCGTACGTAAGTGTTGAAACATAGGGTAAGCCTCCTGGTCATGATTTGTCGAAATACATCATTTCCAGCTTCCCCCATCGACGAAATTTTAGTCAAAAAAAAGAACCGGCCCCATCGGAGCCAGTCCCTAGAATGCTCATCTTCACTTATCGGCGTCGCAGCGAAAGAACAACGGAGAGCGCCCCCAGCACTAGTGCTGCAACGGACAGGTAAAGCGGAAGCTGCGAACTGCCGCTTGCCGTCTCCTGATGCGCCGCATCAGCTGCCGGTGCAGCCGTATGCCCGTGGCTGTCAGCCGACGCGCCCGCCGGCTTCGGAAGCACCTTCGTTACGGAAGCGGGCTTATCCGAGCCTGCCGCACCGACCCACTCCACAACGCTGCCGTCCTTGTAGGTTTGGTATGCCTTCCATGAAATGGCGGTGGCGTTGTCGGCTACTTTGCCTGACATATTGAACTCGCCGAACTCCGTTGCTCCCAGACCGTCTCCCGTGGCGGTCCAAGTGACTCCGGTGATTTTATTATCTGCGGATCGTGCCAGCTCGTAGGTCCAGCCCGGCTTCGGCTCGAAGCGGGAGACGGTTACCGCCTCCACCGGGAAGCGCACCTCCACCTTTATTGTCGCAGACTCCTTCTCCGAAGGGACCCGTACCGTAAATTTCTCATAAGCTCCTTGTGTAGCTTCTTGGGGCAGCACGGTGACATGCGCACTGGCGATGCCGGCTCCCAGCAAAGTCATCAATAGCGTTAAAGCGGGGATCATAGCCCATTTTTTCATTTTCTAAACTCCTGCCTTTCCAGCGATCATTATTTCCATAAACAATGTATCGCAAACGGGTCAGGCAGGGTATGACCCAACCGGGCTATTCCGGGACAGGTTTATGACCGATATGTGACAGGCCATGGCGAACGGCGTATGCTGTAAGTTGCACTCGATTGTCCAGACCGAGCTTCGACAGGATATTTTTCATATGATTTTTGACCGTGTTCTCCGTAATGCCCAGCTCCTCGGCAATCAGCCGATTACTTAGGCCGCGCGCCACGTAAGTCAATATTTCCGTTTCCCTCTGCGAGAGGACTCCGGGTTCCGCTTCCGTGCTGCTTGGCTTGGCATGCAGGAAGGGCTGCAGAAGCCGGTCTGCCATACTCCGGGTAATACTCTCATCATCGTTTAATAAACCGCGCAGATACAACATCCAATCGTCTGGGTCCATATTCTTAAGGAGATACCCTTGGGCCCCGTAGCGGATGGCGGCCAACAGATCGGCGGCATCGTCGGAAACCGTCAGCATAACAATACGAATGTGCGGCATACGGTACTTGATCCTCTTCACCGCCTCCAGTCCCGTAAGCACCGGCATGCGGATATCCATCAGCACCAGATCTGGCAGCAGCTTCTCACACAGCTCTACCGCTTCTTGGCCATTCGCCGCCTCACCGATACATAGAAAATCCTCTTCCCCTGCCAGCAGTGTCATCACGGCACGCCGGGACAAAGGGTGGTCATCAGCTATAAGTACGCGATATATCATATCGTCTCCTTCCCCGGCTCCGGTCCGATGAGCAGCAGCTCCACCCCTTCATCCGGCACTTGATGCAATGCTACTTGCGCTCCAAGCGCCTGGGCATGCTTGCGGATCATCGCGAGCCCATATTGCTTGCGGCTATGCTCCGGGATCTTCAAGGCTTCCATACCGATGCCGTTATCGCTGATTCTCAGTCTCCAGCGTTGCTGCGCATCTTGATCCAAGGTGATTGCCGCATGATCGGCCAGCGAATGCTTACGGATGTTCGTGAAGGCTTCGCGAATGACGGAGAATAAATGCACCTCGGCCGCCGGTGTTAGTTGGATGGCATGGGGCTCCACACTCCGCTCTACGGCAATGCCGCTGATCGCGCTCCACTCCTCGAGCCACGTCTCCAGCCTCGCGGCGAAGCCTCCCCCTTCCTCCGGAACCGTACGCAGGTTAAATATCGCCTGCCGAAGCTGATGGTCCAGCTCCGATACGGCGGAACGGGCCTCATCGATCTGCCCTTTGCGCAGCTGTACATTCAGGAAGAATAAGATCTGCGCAATGTTATCATGCAGCTCTTGGGCAAGCCGCTCCCGTTCCTCGTATACGGCACGCTTTGCTTCTTCCGCGGCTAGTCGCTCATTCGTCCTCCCGATCCTCCGGAACATCCACGTCGCGAATAGATAAGAGAGGAGGAGCGTGAGCAGCGTAATGTACAGGTTGCCTGTCTCCATAGAAAGCACACCCAGCAGAAAATCATGCCGAATGTACTCAAAACCCCCAATGAGGACGGGGGGCAGCATGATCGTGAAAAGCTTTAAGGTTCGTAAAGACAGCATAGGTTCTACCTCATGTTCTTGTTTTACTCTCCAGTCTATTATACTGTTTGCCCCGAAAAGCTTCGAGTGAAAGTTTACAGAAGATCTTGCCTGTTTGATCTGTCATTCGCCTCATTGACAAAGGCTTCCTTCCCCATTACAATAATTATAACCTAGTATTAGTACTTGGTACTAAATTAAACCATTGGGGTGAGTTGCTCATGCAAACCATGTCACAAGCACGTATTACCGGCATTGGAAGCTACGTACCGGAAGCAAGACTAACCAATGCAGACCTCGAGAAAATGGTAGATACCTCGGACGATTGGATCGTCCAACGGACGGGGATCCGGGAACGGCGCATTTGTGCTCCCGATCAGCACACCAGCGATCTATGCATTGCCGCCGTCCGAAATATGCTTGAGCGTTATCCTGTCAACTTGGAGGGTGTGGAACTGATCATCGTCAGCACCAGCACGCCGGATTTCTCCTTTCCGAGCACAGCCTGCCTGGTACAAGCGCATTTCGGCATCCCGCAAACAAGTGCTATGGATCTGTCCGCCGCCTGCGCCGGATTCGTCTACGGCCTGCATGTAGCCGATGCGATGGTTACCTCCGGTCTGCACCGCAAAGTGCTTGTCATTGGAGCCGATGCTCTTTCCAAGATTACTGATTATACGGACCGTACCACCTGCATCTTGTTCGGGGACGGTGCCGGGGCTGTGCTGGTCGAACGCGATGAGCAGCACCCCTCTTTTGGCGCCTACCGTGCAGGTACGGATGGAAGCGGCGGCATCCATTTGTACCGCACAGGAACCTCCAGCTGCTTGAACGGAACGACGCTGCAAGATACAGGCAAAATCGTGCAGAACGGTCGTGAGGTGTATAAGTTTGCTGTTCAAACGGTTCCCAGGGGGACAGAGGAGCTTCTGAAGCAAGCCGGGCTGACTTACGGCGATGTGGACTGGTTCATACCGCACAGCGCCAATCTGCGGATCATCGAATCCGTTTGTGAGAAAACAGGAATACCGCTGGATAAGACGCTGCATACGATCGAGCAGTATGGGAACACTTCGGCGGCGACAATTCCGCTAGCAATGGACCAAGGTGTGCGACAAGGCCTGATCCGTGACGGTGACACGCTTATGCTATATGGGTTCGGCGGTGGTCTGGTGCATGCGGGGTTGTTGTTGACATGGCGGGGGCTCAACTGAACGATGGGTATGTTGAGAACACAGTAACTGGAATTTAAAAAAATCCCGTTTATCGAGATAACGAACGTATTTCGTGCTAAACGGCTTTCGGCCCTACCGAAATCGTTCGTTATCTATTGCATTCATTTTCTTTTTAAATAATCCTTAATATGCTGTACTAGCTGCTTCGCCCGGATACGATTGGTATGATGGTTGTGAATTAAGCGATATCCGTTTTCCGTGATTCGTTTTCTTTCTTCTTTATTTTGTGAATAATACATGGCTTTTTCATATAAATTGGATTCATTACAGGCTACGAAGTTCACTCCGTCTTTAAAACCCAAATCGGACAGATCCTCATTTGGCTCCGCCAGAAGTAATGTCCTACAGCCCGGAGCTTCAAAAAACTTGAGCACTGGAACCTTCTGCTCCCCCCCGCAGGTGAAGAATATCTCGGAACGATTTAACTCTTTGCCATATTTTACATCAACAAGAAGGTTCTCGGATGGACGTGCCTTATGTCCGGGGTGCGGATGATATACAAACCCGTCAACACCTTTCATTATTTGAAAAACCGATTCCCGGAACGGATAGGCCCCTTTACGCGGATTTCTCTTGGGAGCGTAATCAGGATCTTGAACATGGAATTGTCCCATAAGCAGAAACTTAATATCTTTCTTTAACCCCCAATCCTTTATCACATCAGGGTTCATAGACCATGGAACCCATCTGAGTTTTTTGGCATATTGCGGGAAGGTTTTTAGAAAAGGTTTTTTTGTGACTGAGAAAATAAGATCCATATTATTTTTTTCTATATACTTAGTTCTTTGTTGTATTGAATAATGAAGATCAAGCACGAAGCATCCTTTCGGAATGTTAATTTTGTTCATTCCTTTAATTTTCGGAGCGTACTTGTAACCCCATTCTATATCATAATGGATGATAAAATCCGGATTGAATTTTAGCTTCTTTATAATTTTAGATAGCTTTCCTTCCTTATGCCAATATCGCACATCCGCAAATTCTTCGATGGCCTGAATCATATCGTATTTTTGTTTATGCTTTGGATACTTCTCCCAAAAACGGGTCATAAGGATCAGTATCTTTAGTTTCTTGGTATTCTTCCCCACAACAACACACCCCTTTGGCTATAATAGTTCTCCTTTCATACGCTCGCAGCCCGAATATTAGCGATGGTAATCCCAGGTGAGTTGACGACCAAAATAAAACTATTTTATATACTATATGTGCTAAGGTGAAGCAAGGTATAGACAAGTAGTGGGATTCTCTTTACCTATTTTTAATAAAATGCTTTTCCGACATAAACTGTATGAATGCATAGGACGTAAGCCGTTTCACTTTACCATCTTGGACATATTTTGTGAGTATCTAACTTCTCGTTTTATAGACAGGAGGTGCTCCAAAGATTGAACAGTGACCTTATGAATCACAACAAAACCGTCGCTGTCATCGGATTAGGCTTTGTGGGTCTTCCTTTAGCGATGACTTTTGCAAGAAAAGGCTTTCGTGTTATTGGTATTGATACTGATTTGAATAAAATAAACCATTTGCGTAACGGGGTTAATTATTTAACTGGTCTAGACGATCCCGAACTACGTTCCATGCTTGACACAGGTCGCTTCGTCGCTTCTAATCGTTACGACCCGGTAGAAAAGGCGAACTCGATAGTAATATGCGTGCCTACTCCCTTGAACTCTGAAGATCAACCAGACCTAAGTTACTTAATACAAGCTGGCGAGGAAATTAGCCGTAGAATCAAGCAATCACAATTAATAGTATTGGAATCGTCCACTTTTCCAGGTACTACTAGAGAAGTGTTGCAGCCAATATTGGAAAAAAGTAAATTGCTTGTGGGAAAAGATATATTCCTAGGTTATTCGCCTGAACGAGTTGATCCGGGGAATGAGCATTTTTCGCTTGAGCAAATCCCTAAAATCATAAGCGGCGTGACGGATACATGTGCGAACGCGGTGTACCAATTATACAGTAAAGTTTTCGACCAGCTCTTTATGGTTTCTTCTACAGAAGCAGCCGAATTCACGAAGCTATTAGAAAATACTTATCGATTCGTTAATATATCCATGATGAATGAGCTTGCAACCATATGTGATTCGCTAAAATTAAACATTTGGGAAGTTATTGAAGCTGCAAAAACTAAGCCGTTTGGATACTCTGCTTTCTATCCAGGGCCTGGGGTGGGCGGGCATTGTATTCCCGTTGATCCTTTATATCTGCAATGGAAAGCCGAACAGCTCGGTGTAAAAAGCTCTTTTATTGAATTATCTAAAAAAATCAACAATCAAATGCCAGAATATATCGTCCAAAAAATAGCTGAACATTTACCTAATAAGCAGCTTAAAGATGCCAATATATTTATTTACGGGGCGGCTTATAAACGAGATATTAACGATGCGAGGGAATCTTCGGCAATCCAAATCATGAATTTGCTCAGAAACGCAGAAGCAGCGGTGTCGTATCACGACCCTTATATACCTTCTCTCCAGGTAGGGGGAGAGCAGCTTCATAGCCAGGAGCTGACAGATCAAGTGTTATACGCTGCCGATTGCGTATTGATATTAACGGACCATTCCACTATACCGATCCAGAAAATAGTTTCTTCGGCCAAATTTATATTTGATACACGCAATGTAATTAAGGAGAGTGCTAACCATACAAAAATAATGCAATTAGGTGGGTAGATTCATATAAAAGGCCAGCCGATAATTTTGTGGTTGGCCTATTTTCGTACCTATGAAGAAACTATTGTTCTCTTATGAAACCTGTATCAATAATGAAAGAAATATACGAATATTACACTCATTGGTTAATAATGAGAATAAACTAATGGTATACCGAAGAGGTGAGACGAAGTGAAGGTCGTTACGGTAGTAGGCGCACGTCCGCAATTCATCAAAGCTTCTAGCTTAAGCAGAGTACTACAAGAGTTTTCTCAAGAAATATTGGTTCACACGGGGCAGCATTACGATGATAACATGTCCAAAGTTTTTTTTGATCAGCTTCAACTACCTACTCCGGATTATTATATGGGTGTGGGGTCGAGTACTCATGGGAAACAAACAGCTAAAATAATAGAAGGAATGGAGAGCATACTGGAAATAGAGAAACCTGATTTGGTATTGGTGTACGGGGATACGAACTCTACTTTAGCCGGAAGCTTGGCTGCAGCCAAGCTTAATATTCCTGTTGCTCATGTTGAGGCAGGATTACGCAGCTTTAACAAGCGAATGCCGGAAGAGATCAACCGAATCCTAACCGACCATATGTCCAGCATATTATTTTGTCCCACAATGGAGTCTATCAAAAACCTTCAGCATGAAGGTATTGAAAGGAATGTTCATTGGGTTGGGGATATCATGTTTGATTCCGTTTTACATTATAAGGATATTGCACTTCGACAATCGGTAATCATGGATACATTCGGTTTAACTCCGAAAAGATACAACCTCGCTACAATACACCGCCAAGAAAACACCGATGATTACCAAAGGCTTAAGAATATTCTAGAAGCGTTACGCCATTTAAATGAGACGGTAGTAATACCATTACACCCCAGGACGGCTAAGCTGATCAATCAATGGAATTTACAAGATCTCTTGAAGGCTCCACACATTATAATCTCTCCCCCTCTCTCCTATTTGGATATGCTGAATCTCATTCATAATGCAAAGCTAGTATTAACCGATTCGGGAGGAATTCAAAAGGAAGCGTACATGCTTAAAGTTCCATGTTTAACCCTCCGTGATGAAACAGAATGGGTAGAAACCGTCCAAGCGGGATGGAATCATATTACCGGCGTGGATACCCAAGGCATATTAAAAGCCACACGCCATCTGGTCATGCCGGAACAACACCCTCCTTTATTTGGCGATGGTCGTTCGGCTGAAAAAACAGCATTTTTGGAACCTATGAGATAGAAAGGGGGACTGGGAATTCAAAATATGGAACCGGAGCCCTCTTCGGGTTTGTTCTTTGTCCAATTCGTCCAATAGGATAGGATGTTCACTAAGGGCAAACTCAAAGGACCCTGCAAGGTCCCTTCTTCTGTCCCTCGAATCTCCCAAGTCACCGGCTAAAGAATGCGTGCTTCTGGGCACGCTAGTACAATAAAGAGCCAACCGTTGAGGTTGGCTTTTATATTGTGTTGATTTTATGACTTGTAACAGCCGTGTAGGTTCGTGTCCTCTTCTTTTTCCTTATTTCAACGATTTCATAATTCCAAAAAGTCGCTCCCCCATCTTTTCCCAGCTAAAACTTTTCCGCATGATTTCCCTTGCATTTAGGCTTAATTGGTTGAGCAACTTCCTGTTTCTATGCAATCTTAAAAAATGGACAGCGTAATCGGCAGCCGTGGGATTCTTCTTCTTAATAACAATTCCGCATTGATGTTTGGTTACGAATCTTTCCATTTCAGCGGCGGCATTGACGACAACCGGAGTTCCGCTGTTCAAATAACTGAAAAATTTATTGGGTAGCGCATGCACGCGATTTTGATTACTTAGATCAAAGAATATATAACCTGCATCAACATTTGCCCAATGCTGGGGTAAATCTTTGAAATCAACCCACCCGTATTCAATGCTGGGATGAGATCTTAGTTGAGTAATAACCTCTTCCGTTTCCAGTTTATTTGCCATAGAAACATTTCCTAATATCTTGAATTTCACTTTCATTCCTGATTTGTTTAAAAGGTTGACGATTTCCACGATTTTGTAAGGATCACCCTTTTTTTTGGACAACTTTCCTTCATAGGCTATCGTAAAAGATGTGCCGGGATTTGTGAGCCCTTTGTTTTTATGAACAAACGAAGCCGCTTGCTCTTGAAAAGGAGGTGAGTTGTAAATGATCGTAATAGGGATATTAGGGTATCTTCTTGCGTATATATTTTTGAGACTGTCTGAAACAGTTATTATGTGATCAACTTCCCGCATGAGCGATTTCAGAAGTAGGTTATCATCCTCTAATTCGTGAGCGTCAAATATAATCTTTACTCTACGACTTCGCTTATTGAACCATCTCTTGATCTGAATTGCCTCGTAAAGCGTCTCCCATTCATGAGCTATATACACATCTGCATTTTCGTGCAGTGCGGTCGCCCACAATGAGTCTACAAAATAAGAGCGTTCACCATTATTAATGTTCTGTAACATGCTTTGCTGCATCAATGCAACTTGTTTTTTATCTGTAATCTGATTCGCGTTATACGTAGAAAAGGCTATACCCTCATGTACAAATCTTTCTTTCTGGAACGCTTTATCGAGATTAGGGGTATTAGCAATCGTTAATAAATGTCCGCGATGCTTCGGCGCCATAATCGTCACGAAATGCCCCATTTTAGCCAAACTTCTAGCCTCTTTTTCAAAAACACGGGCATCAAGAAATGAATGCCTTCTAATTAACATGCAAATTCTCAAATAATCCCCCTCCTTAGAAATGCCACGAAACAACGAATATGCAGCTACTTTCGTTTCAGAAACTCTTTCATAGCAGATACAATTTGATAGGCGCGCCATTGGTTATTATGGAAAGTCTGAATAAAGTTATAGCCATTTTGAGTAATCAGCTCTCGCTTCAAGTTATTGGTTTGATAATACATTGCTTTTTCGTAAAGGTTATTTTCGTCGCAGGCTATGAAATTTACTCCATCCTTAAAACCCAGTTCTAAAATATCTTGATTGGGCTTTGCCATTAATAAGGACTTGCATCCAGGCCCTTCAAAAAATTTTGCTACAGGAATTTCAAAATCGCTGCCACATGTAAAAAACATTTTCGTCCTATTAATAGTCCTGGCATATTCCGAATTGATTAAAACTCCAGGGCTATGTTGAACTTTTTGGCCCGGATGTTCGAAATGGACAAAACCATCGACTCTATTCATCCTTTCCAGTACTCTTTCCCTAAATGGATACCGCCCAGGCGGATGGAGCAGGCCCATGAGAGAAAAATCAATGTCTTTCTTTAACCTATAGTCCGTGATAATATCAGTATTTATTGCAAACGGCACCCATCTAAATCGATCAATGCATTCGGGAAAAGCTTTTAAGAAGGGGTTTTTAGTTGCCGAGAAGATTATGTCCGGTTTTGCATTTTCATGAAAATATGCTTTTCTTTTATAGGGTCTCCAATGAATGTCAAGGACATAGCATGCCTTAGGTATCTTTACTTTAGCCAGATTCGTTATCTGAGGAGAAAAAAAATAGTTCCACTCTATATCATAATGGAGAATAAAATCCGGAGTAATTTTGATTTCTTTTAATATTTCTAATATATCTCCGTTCTTATGCCAGTAATAAACATCCGCAAATTGTTGAATAGCCTTGATCATATCGTATTTGTGCTGATGTTTTGGCATCAATTTGTCAATCTCCTTAATAAGCATCAATACTTTCAATTTCTTCTTTTGCGGAATAACCCCTGTTTTAATCCTTTTCGAAAAATTTTTCATAATTACACAGTCTTTTATATAGGCAATTAACTGGTGAGCACATTGATTGAATGATTTCATTCTATCTTTCGTATATTCAGGGTGAATTGAACAAGGCAACCCTCTGAATCTATCCTCGCTTTCCGGAAATATCTTCAGAAATTCCTGCTTCGATGACGCAAATAAGAGATCGACATTATTCTTTAAAATATATGTCCTTCGAAGTTCCGGACGATCATGTATATTTAACACATAACAACCTTTAGGGATGTCAACCTTATGCAAATCGGCAATGAAAGGGGAATAAACGCTGCTTTCATAATCATAAATGAAGATAAAATCCGGCTTCCAGTTTAGTTTTTCCAGTATCACTTGAATATTTCCATTTGATGACCAACAACGAATCTCTGCATACTTCTTCATGGCCTCGATTACTGGATGATACTGTGCTCCCTGCATGGATTTAAACGGTTTTATTAGTACCAATATTCTCAATCGTTCCTGTCGGATTAAATCCCTAGCCGCAGTTAAATATTGTGGATAAATACCCGGGGGTATGCTGCTTAAATTCTTTTTTTTTATCCGGATATCCGCTTCTTTTTTTATGATTTTTTTTGTTTTTTTCGAGGTTTTCTTTGAGGTCTTTTTTGTAACTTTTTTTGCAACCACTTTTTTACCTTTGCTTGCAGTTTTTTTTGTGGTTTTTTTCATTGTTTTTTTTGTGGTTTTTTTCAATTTTTTTTTAGTGCTTTTGTGTTCTCGACGCTTTCTTAATCGTTTTTTTTTTAGTTTTCTTTTAAGATTTTTAGTTTTTTGTTTCGATATTGAAGCTGCGTTTTTAATTTTGGGATAACCTTTTACGATCACGTTATCACCTCTTACTTTTCGAGTTATTAATGAATATTTTTGTATATACTGTTTGTCGGAAACGGCGTCTGAGTCTCGTTTTACAGGGCGATTTTTTATTTTTTTTCAATTAATTTCACCGGGGCATCCCAAGGATCATATTTTATCAGTTTTTGAGTTGATTGTTGCGGACGGAGAAATAATTTGCATCTAGTATTAAGCATACTTGCTGAGAACGAGAAGGAGCTATTGGAGATGGCCAAAATATCACATTTACTTAATAAATAGAAATCAGGATAAAAATTTGCCTCCGGTTTAAGTTTTCCATACATATTTAAATCCTGGGATGTTATTGGTCGAAATTTTGCAAAGTCGTGAATAACGCTTTGTGGTTCGTCACTAGCAATAAATAAAACAGGTTTATCAAGTTTTTTCCAAATCCGGTCAAGCCATTCAATGTACCAACTGGCCGGAGCAACAAAATAAGCATAGTGTCCCTTATAATCCAAATAATCTCCTCTTCTTAAATGCAAACCGACTATGGTATTCCCCTTTGATCTTAATATAGCCAGACCCTTGTTCATTTCATTTTCAATTTGAGGAACGGGTACGAATAGCGATCGGAAGTATTTTTTATACTTGGAAAAATATTTAGAATAATAATTGGTCGATCCCTTAAGATCAACATTTTTAAGCCGCAGCTTTGCTACGTCATTTTTTTTACTTTCAAATATTTTCCTTAAATCAGATTCTCTAGGACGAACTATCGGTAATTCCTTTGTTATCGGTGGATCTTTATGACCGAATAAATATTGTCCGATCCAATCCCGTGTTTCGATTTTTAAATTATAGTGTTTTGCATAGATCTTCATAAAAGCGTACGCAAATACCTGATTTCCAAACCGGCCTTCCAGACCAAGTGTTGACTTCGTTATCACATCATTTTTATCTTTCGCCAACTGTATTCCCACCGCCTGCTAATCGATTTAAGTACCAGTGGTAGGTAATCGTAAGCCCCTCTTCCAATGATGTTTTTGCACTCCATCCCAAAGCATTCATTTTAGAAACATCAAGGAGTTTACGGGGCGCCCCGTCGGGTTTTTGATTATTAAATTCAAGATCACCTGTAAAATTAATAATATCCTTCACTTTTTGAGATAACTCTTTGATACTCAGCTCTTTTCCTGTTCCAATATTAATAAATGGACCGATATCTCCATAATCAAAGTTATTCATGAGATAAATGCAGGCTTCCGCTAAATCGTCAACAAACAGAAATTCCCTTTTTGGCGATCCCGTCCCCCATACTTCGACTACCTTCTGCTTTTGTAATTTCGCTTCGTGAAACTTACGTATTAATGCCGGTACAACATGAGAATGCAGGATATCGAAATTGTCATTCGGTCCGTAAAGGTTTGTCGGCATGACGCAAATGAAATTTGTATTATGTTGGCGATTATAAGCTTCACACATTTTGATTCCGGCGATTTTCGCAATTGCATAAGGTTCATTCGTCGGTTCAAGCTGTCCTGTTAATAAATATTGTTCCTTCATCGGCTGGGGTGAAAACTTGGGATAGATACATGAACTTCCGAGAAAAAGCAACTTTTTCACTCCATACCTGTGGGATGCATCTATAACATTGGACTGTATTACAAGATTCTTATATATAAATTCTGCCGGATAAGTTGAATTAGCATAAATCCCGCCTACCTTGGCCGCTGCCAGAAAGACGTAATCGGGCTTCTCTTTCTTAAAGAATGTATCTACAGCCTTCTGATCAAGCAAGTCAAGCTGATTGCTCGAATAATAAACCATATTTTCATATCCGAGCTGCTCTAATCTTCTCCTGATCGCGGATCCGACTAATCCCTTGTGACCAGCGATATAAATTTTCTCATGTCTCTTCAACTAAAATTCCCCTCCTTTAATCGTCAAGTCTGCTTCGATAATTATTTGTTTTAATAATCGAATCGTTTACAGCTTCTACAAGATCCCTCTTAATCATTAAGCTTATTAGTTCTTTGAAAGTCACCTTTGGTTTCCACCCCAGTTTCTCCCTGGCTTTGCTCGAATCACCGAGTAGAATATCCACTTCAGTCGGACGAAAATAATCCGGGCTAATTTCTATCAATACGTTTCCAGTTTTTTTGTCAATCCCCTTTTCATTTATGCCTTCTCCTGTCCATTCGATATTTATTCCAACCTCGGCAAAAGCTAATTCAGCAAATTCCCGTACAGAATGGGTCATGCCTGTAGCAATAACATAATCATCCGGTGTTTCCTGCTGAAGCATAAGCCACATGGCTTCTACATAGTCTTTGGCATAGCCCCAGTCCCGTTTGGCATCCAAATTCCCAAGATAAAGCTTGCTCTGTAAACCCAATTTTATCCTAACTGCAGAACGGGTAATTTTTCGAGTAACAAAGGTTTCTCCGCGTAAAGGCGATTCGTGGTTGAACAGGATCCCGTTACATGCGAACAACCCATAAGCTTCACGATAGTTTACAGTAATCCAATAAGAGTAAATCTTTGCAGCAGCATAAGGGCTGCGCGGATAAAAAGGGGTTAATTCCGTTTGTGGTGTTTCTCTGACATTACCGAATAATTCACTTGTGGACGCTTGATAGAATTTCGTTTTTTTGTTTAATTTCAAAATCCGAATCGCTTCCAATAGGCGTAAAGTACCTAGCCCGTCAGCGTTTGCCGTATATTCCGGCGTCTCGAAGGATACTTTGACATGACTTTGCGCGGCAAGATTATAAATTTCATCGGGTTGTATTTCGTTTATGATACGAATCAAGTTTGTCGTATCGGTAAGATCGCCATAATGCAAAAAGAAATTTCTTTTTCTCTCATAATTTTCTTGATATAAATGATCAATTCTCTGTGTATTAATGGACGATGCTCTGCGTTTAATCCCATGGACCTGATACCCCTTATTTAATAAATATCTCGCTAAATAAGCACCATCTTGACCTGTAATTCCAGTAATTAATGCCTTTTTTTTCATATCCTCACTCCATAATATATTTTGTATATTCTTTTTCCTGTAAACGCCGTCTAGACTAAACACCGCAACAATATTCGACAGCCCTATAATTGTTACGGGAACTTTATTTCGTTTTTCAATGTGTATTTTCAGAAGTCGATAACGGAAACCAATGCTATTTTTCTTACATAATATTCTATGTAATCTGTGAGAGGAAGGCACGGCATCTACCATTTAAACCATTTTCCAGCATGAATAGGCCTTCAAAACGCTGTACCATCGCTCCAGGTGACGCTAGAGTGCACTTCATCGAAATACATTATGGCCCCAAAAATGAGTCATCAATGTATTCGTAACGTTTAGTCTAAGATTAATGACCCCCATTTGCGCGTTATTTCTTTCAACTTGGTGTTCGTCCATTCCATCTAGAGTTACATGCCATATAATATATTGTCATTTAATTTTGGCATGAGGAGGAGCTTCCCGTTGAAACCCGTTAGAATCGCCTTAATAGGGTGCGGCTTTATTGCGGAGAAACATGTTCGTGCGATATCGGAAATTGGGGCCGAAGCGAAATTAGTTGCTCTCTGTGATATTGATCAAGAGCGGCTCAATTCCTTTCGGGATCGAATCGGGATGTCCAACAACCCATGTCTGGCACTCTATACGAATTTCGATGAGTGTTTGCGCAGCAATGATATTGACCTTGTTGTTATTGCGTCTAGTACCGATACTCACGCTCAGTTATCGCTCGCAGCTCTTCGATCCGGCCATCATGTGTTGGTTGAGAAACCGCTGGCATTATCAATCTCAGATGCGAGAAAAGTAGCAGAAGAAGCGGAACGGAGCGGTAAAATACTGGCAGTATCTCTACAAACCCGGTACTTACCTCAACTGCAAGCGATGAAGAAGTGCGTTGATGAGGGGCGCTTTGGTAAAATGGTTCATGCTGTTGTTTCCATGCGCTGGAACCGCAACCTCCAATATTACCACAGCAGCCCCTGGAGAAACTCTTGGCCTAAAGGTGGGGGATTGTTTATTAATCAGTGCATTCATTACATTGACTTACTCCAATGGCTGCTAGGACGTGTAACGTCTGTCTATGCTGCAGCGAGTACAATCGGGCAACCCTTGCAAGTGGAAAATATGGGGACAGCTATACTACACTTTGAAAATGGTGCAACTGGACTTATCGAAGCCTCCTCTATTGTATATCCCCGAAGCCTACTTACTTCGATCAGCCTATTTGGAGATAAAGGTACTGTATCCCTAGAAGGCGATAGACTAAGTCAGTTCAGCCAATGGATCTTCGAAGCAGACAAAGACAAAGAGAATCACATCCCTCATACTGCAGAAATTTCGTATACGCCACTTTACAAGGATTTAATCCATGCAATCCAATCCAATACGTCTCCTCTTGTGTCGGTTAAGTCATCTCTTCACTCCCTAGAGGTTGTTTTAGCAATATATAAGTCTATAAAGGAAGGAGCACCGGTGGGGCTTCCATTAGATTCTTTCGATCTAGAGGAAATGAATAACAATAAAGGAGGGCAGCAACCGTGATACCTCTCATCGATTTGCGTGCACAATACCTAGAATTGAAACATGAAATTATGAAAGTGACAGAACAGGTTTTCGATAGCGGCGTTTATATCTCCGGGCCAGAAGTGCAAGCCTTCGAGAAGGAAATGGAGGAATTTACCGACGCACGGCATGCAGTTTCTACTGCCAACGGTACCGATGCTTTGGTATTGGCTTTAGAAGCGTGCGGCATCGGCGTCGGGGATGAGGTCATCACAACCCCCTACACCTTCTTTGCCACAGCAGAAGCTATCTCCAGAGTCGGTGCTACCCCTGTATTTGCCGATATAGATCCTCGCACCTATAATCTATGTCCGAAGGAAACGGAGAAAAAAATCACTATTAAAACAAAAGCCATTATTCCTGTCCACATCTTTGGTCAGCCGGCGGATATGGATGCTTTTCATGAACTGGCTCACAATTACAATCTTCACATTATCGAAGACGCATGTCAGGCATTAGGGGCGCGCTATAAGGGAAAGCCGGTGGGAGCTCTCGGAACAGTCGGATGTGTATCCTTCTTCCCAACAAAAAACTTGGGGGCCTACGGAGACGGCGGCATGGTCATAACGAATGACGATTCCATCGCCGACAAAGTTAGATTATTAAGTTTACACGGTAGCAACAGAAGATATTATCACGATATCATCGGATATAACAGTAGATTAGACTCTCTCCAAGCTGCCATACTTCGGGTGAAGCTGCGTAAACTTCAGGAGTGGAATACGCTTCGACAGCAGAAAGCGGCTTATTATGTTCAACATTTGAAAGGCGTAGTCGGTCTTCCGTTTATATCCCCTGAGGTAAGCCATGTATTTCATCTCTTCATTGTTGAATCTTCTAAGCGTATGCAATTGGCATCTCGTTTAAAGCAAGTAGGTATTTCAACCGGACATTATTATCCTTGCCCGCTGCACCTTCAAAATGCCTTCGCCTCCCTTGGTTACAAGCCAGGTGATTTGCCGGTCTCCGAAACATTATGCGAGCGTGCACTTGCACTTCCAATGCATGCCCATCTAACAATGAAAGATCAAACTTATATAGTGGAGAAAGTATTTGAAATCGCCAAACCGTGAGGTGGGATAATGTACGGTCATGTAACTATGGGCCGCCATGTCGTCGTTGGGAATAACGTCACATTCGGAAGCCATGTTGTGATTGGACACAATGTTATTATCTATGATGGGACAGTGATCGGTAGTCATGTCGTGATACACGATAATGCCGTCATTGGCAAGAAACCGATGAAAGCATTGAACTCTGCCACGACCCAACACCCAAACAATCTCCCTCCCGCAACGATTGGCGATTATTGTACGGTGGGTACGTCTGCAATCATTTATGCCGATGCACATCTGGGTGATCATGTATTCGTGGCTGACCTTGCAACTGTACGTGAAAGGGTCGTTATCGGCAGTAAAACCATAATTGGCAGGGGCGTGGCAGTAGAGAACAATTGTACCATCGGGGAAAATTGCAAGCTCGAAACCAATAGCTATATATGCGCTTATTCAACTCTAGAGGATTTTGTATTTATTGCTCCTTGTGTAGTAACGACTAACGATAACTATGTATCTAGGACGAAAGAGCGCTTTGGTAAATTCAAGGGTGCAACCATCAAAAGGGGTGGAAGAATCGGGGCCAATGCGACCATTCTTCCGGGGAGAATCGTTGCGGAGGACAGTCTTGTCGCTGCAGGAAGCACAGTAACGCGTGATGTTCCTGCCAAAGAAATCGTTGCGGGAACGCCGGCTAAGAAATTAAGAGACGTTCCTCCTGAACAATGGTTGGAAAATCAGTAATAGTCACTTAAACGAAGATGACCCCTCGACAAGTTCAGGAGTCATCTTTTCGTATTATAGCTTGGCGCTAGTCTTTATTTGACTTAAACCTTTTAGTGATTAACGGAATAAAGTCACTTGTAAATGCAATCATTTGACATGCGGCCATATAATTACTTGTACTCTTCTTTTGTGTATGGGTGGTAAGATCCCCTCTGCGAACACATACATAATTGTTTTTGGAAACAGAGTACACTTTGAATCCCGCCTTGCCACAGTTAAGTAACCAGCGTGCATCACTACCTGATATCCGATTCTCGGGGAACTTGACCTTGTCCCAAACAGACCTTTTAAACAGCAGTGTCCCACCCTTAATTTTAGGCCGGTATTGTTTTTCCCTGCCTTTGCGGAAGAGCATGAGTGCATTCTCTGCTTCAAAATACATATAACATGTCGTTTTCCCTACGATAGGAGCTTTCTTCTTCTTCATGGCATGCATGGATTCCTTAAGATAATCAGGGCCGTAATAGTCGTCATCGTCAAATTTGGCGATGATTGAATGGCTAGCTCTTTTTATCGCCCAATTCAGGCATTTGCCTAAGGTGTATTCTTGCGGCAGCTGATACACAACGATATCTTTGTGGTCCTTCGCTCTCTCATACCACTCCCCGATGTCCATATCATCTTTATTTAAAATGATCATAAGCTCCTTCTCTTTCCATGATTGCCTATGGTAATTGTCAAAAACGTTATCGATATAGGAGGGTCTCATGGTGCAGACGACTACAGTAACCATTAAAGCCATCCCCTTTTCGCAGCTATCAGTACTCAGACTCAGCTTGTTTCACCTTTATGAATTTTGATTATTTTCTCGTACAGCTTAAGGAAGTTATCCGTCATGACCCGATCCGAGAAATGCTGCTCCACGTACCGGCGGCATGCCTGGGCGGATGGAAAGTCCTTGCGGGTTAGCACCTTGATGGCCATATCCGTCACGTTATCGCATAGAAGCTGCGGAAGACCGTGCAAAACCTCCGGCACTGCCCCCCCACGCTTGAAGCCAAGCACTGGAGTCCCGCAAGCCAAAGCTTCAATTAATACGAGCCCAAACGGTTCATCCCACGTGGATGGAAAGAGGACACAGCGTGCCTTGGACAACAGCTTTTGCTTTCGCTCTCCCCCTACCGATCCTACGTATTGAATTTGCTTATCCAGATGGGGTTTAATGACCTTATTAAAATATTTCAGTTGCTTCTTATTATGGTGGTATGGCCCGGCGATGATGAGCTTAAGTCCCGTTTTTTTGGCGACCTCAATGGCATGGTGTACTCCCTTTTCCGGAGTCAATCGGCCTAGAAAGAGTAAATAGTCCCCTTTCTTCCTTCGAAACGTATAGTCTTCGGGCCGAATCCCGTTATGGACGTAATACCCCTTATTTCCCCCATACTTTTGCAAGATCGTCTTACTTACGTATACAGGATGTGATCCACCCGTTCCCTTTCGAAGATGAGAATTTCGAATTGCTGGAATGGATAGCTCGGTACGAGAAACAATGCCGGTATGGTCATGGATAATATCCGCATCCGCGGGAAGATGCTTCAGGATGAATCGATACATCTTATCGCTGCTATTCTCATTGAATGGATAATGGAACATTTTTGTTGCGTGAGTTTTGGAGCCCTTTCTCGCGAATAATATCACTTCATGACCTTGCCGGATCAATTCCTCGGTCAAATAGTAAATATCACGCTGTGTGCCTCCGTAGTCGACCGGTGGAACCGTCAGTCTATTGTTGGATATCTGTATGATCTTCAAATGCCTTGCATCCCCTTTCGTTTCGGAAATTAGAAGAGTTCTATTTCACCTTTTTCGTCACATAGGGAACAAAGTTACGGGTTTTGCAAATAACCTTACAGCTGGCCATATATTGTTTTGTGCTTTTTTGCTGTGTGTGCGTCTTTCGATTCTCTCTCCTAACACAAACATAGTTCTCTTTAGAGACGGAGAAGGCTTTATACCCCGCCTTGGCACACTCCGTCAACCAGCGGGCATCGCTGCCCGCTGGTTTGTTCTCGTTAAATTTCACATGATTCCATACAGACTTTCTGAAGACGATGGTGCCGCCTTTCAGCTTACTCTTATACTTATTTTCATTTCCCTTTCGATACACCGTAAGGGCCCTTTTCTTGACAAAATAAATATAAGAGCTGTGTTTGCCGATAATTGGGGCTTTTCCCTTATTCATGGCGTTCATAGACTCCCTTAAATAATAGGGAGAATAGTAATCATCGTCATCGAATTTCGCAATGATCTTGCTATTGGCCCGAGCTATAGCCCAATTTAAGCAGTATCCTAGTGTGTATGTCTCGGGGAGCTGGTACACACGAACTCCGTCGAAAAGCTTAGCCCGCTCTTTCCACTTTTTCAGGTCCATATTGTCCTTGTTTAAAACCACAATCAGTTCTTTGTCTTCCCAATCCTGCCTAGCGTAATTAAAAAGGACGTCATCCATATATTCAGGTCTCATCGTAACGGTTATGATCGAAACCAAGGCTCTATCTACCTGCCTTTCTCCTGATCGGCTTCTTCCGCATGGCTTTCTTTAGCTTAATCCACCCGGTATTCCGCTTGATCTTATAGAGCTTCTCGTCAATGACCTTGTTATACAGGTCCAAAAAGTTGTCTGTCATCACTTTATCGGAGAAATACTTATCGACATAAGCACGGCATTCCTGCGCCGACGGAAGCTCTTCGCGCGATTTTACTTTGTCGGCCATGTCCGCGGCATCGTCGCACAGCAGCTGCGGCATTCCCTTCAGTACCTCAGGAACCGCTCCTGCTTTCTTAAACCCTAATACCGGTGTTCCGCATGCCATGGCTTCAATCAGGACCAACCCAAATGGTTCATCCCAGGTGGATGGGAATAGGACGACGCTTGCCTGCGATATGAGCTCTTGCTTCATCTTGCCTCCAACCGGTCCCACAAAGGAAATTTGATCGTTCAAATGCGGCTTTATTCTCTTTCGAAAATACTCTTTATACATAGTGTTATTATTGAGGGTACCTGCAATGATCAGCTGCTTTCCGGTTTTTTTGGCAACCTCGATGGCCAGGTGTACCCCCTTGGGGTTCATAATTCTACCTAAAAACAAAAGATAATCCTGCTTTGTTTCCCGAAACACGTAGTCACTCAACCGTATGCCGTTATGGACATAATAGCCTTTGTTTTTACCGTACTTTTTGAGGATGGTTTTGCTTACATATACCGGAAGCTGGACGCCCCTGACTGCCTTTGAATGCGAATTTCGTATTGTGGGGATCGGAGGGCTCGCCTTGGAGACAATTCCATAGTGGTCATGAATGATATCCACATCCTTGGGCATGTGGCGCATGATGAATTTCAATTGCTCCTTACGGCTGTTACTGGGGTATTCGTAGGTTGCGGTTGCAAGGGTATTGGAGCCCTTCTTAGCAAACAAAATCACTTCGTGTCCCCGTCTTACCAATTCCTCGGTCAAATAATACACATCGCGCTGAGTACCCCCGTAATCCTTAGGGGGAACAGGCAGCGAGTTTGTAGATATTTGAACTATTTTCACACGTACACTCTCCCTCGTCCCAAACTCCTACTCACGCTGTGCCTCGCTAAAGCCGCTGGACTATACACCATAGAGTATGAGATTTATCCATAGGGAGTAACGGCATATGTATTAGTTCTACCAAGAAATGTTTGTTCTAAGAGGACTATTAATAGTCAATGACCTATTTTTGGTAAAGGGGGTTTCCTGTCCATGTTCCTCCTCTACAACACAGCATACAATAGATTATCCGCTAGCATTGAATATCTCATCTCGTCTAAAGGAAGGTGAACCGGATGACTATCCGAAAAGCGATTATTCCAGCAGCCGGACTCGGCACCCGATTTCTACCTGCGACGAAGGCGATGCCAAAGGAAATGCTCCCTATTATCGATAAGCCAACCATCCAATTTATAGTAGAGGAAGCGGTCGCCTCGGGCATTGAGGAACTGATCATTGTGACGAGGGAAGGCAAACATGCGATAGAGGATCATTTCGATACAGACTTCGAGCTGGAGCATCACCTGAAGGAGAAAGGGAAGCTGGACCTGCTGAGCAAAATACAAGAGCCTTCTCGTCTGATCGATATTCATTATATTCGTCAGAAGGAGCCGCGAGGCTTGGGGCATGCCATCTGGTGCGCAAGAAAGTTCATAGGCCATGAACCGTTTGCCGTTCTGCTCGGCGATACGTACTTGGATGCAGACACTCCCTGCCTGAAGCAGATGATCGAGTATTATAACCAGTACCAGGCTTCGATTCTTGGTGTTCAATCGGTAGATAGGCGAGCGGTGTCAAGCTACGGGATCGTGGAGGGAATGCAGCTTAACGAGAGCATTCTCCAGGTGACCCGGCTGGTGGAGAAGCCGCAGCCGCATGAATCGCCATCCACCATGGCCATGATCGGGCGTTACATTCTGACCCCGGCCATCTTCGATATACTCAAATATCAGAAGGCGGGAGTCGGTGAGGAGATTCAATTAACCGATGCCATTGCGACGCTCAACCAAGAGGAGCCCGTGTACGCCAGCCAAATTCGCGGAGTCTGGCATGATGTCGGCGATCACATGGGTTATGTAAAGGCCATCCTTGCGTATGCATTGAAGCAAGAGAAGCTGCAGCAGCCCCTCATGGACTATCTCAAGTCACTATAAGCCAAAAATCCCCTTACTTCCTCTTCCGAGGGGGTAAGGGGAGGGGGGTATCGGTTTTCCTATCCGGAAGGAGTCGGGAGCGTTGTATCCGATTCTTCAAGCACTCCCGTTTGCGCCTGCAACGATGCGCATTCCTCCTGGAGGCGCCGCTGCTGCAGCAGATAGCTTGCATAATAGATAGGATTGGCGAAGGTTTGCCGCCAAGTCTCCTTGTCTCTCGCATCGCGGAAGGTGACCCGCAAATCCCTGAAATTCGCTTCGATAAACCAAGGATGCTGCTGATCGTCGATGGCCACGTCCAAGCCCAGATCGGCGATATGTGGAAGCTCCCGTTCCAACGCTCTAGCAACCCGTAAACCAAGCTTGGCGACTTTACACTCGATCAGCATTTGGTTCCAGCCCCAGTGCTTAAACAGCTCCGCAGCCTTCATGGAGGTGCCCCCGCAATGCAGATTCGTCACGATCGCCCCCTTCCTCGCGATCTTCCCCACCATTCCCGTATACTGCCATCTCCCGCTCCCGTCCTTTTGGATAGACACTCGAAAGTCGACCGGGTTCCCCTTGTATTTCATAAGGGAGATACCCTGCTGGATCAAATAGTTTTTGCCTCGCTGCTTCCTCACCATCTTTACAATCGCTTTCAGCCCTACTTTTCTGGTCTTCGTTCGACCAAGTTGATTGAATTCGGCCAATAGAGCCTTCTTTTCCCTTCGGATCCGGATGATCCCATTGCCGACAGAAGCAGTACCCGGCTTCAGGAACAGACAAGCATTCTGATTCAGCAAATCCCTAACGGATTGCTCTGACACCGTGTGAGTTGCCGGCAGATAAGGCAGAAGCTTCCGATGGTTGGAAAGAATATGATGAATCTCCAGCTTGGATACGACATTATGCTCGTTAAAAACGATACATCCCCGCTGCTTGACCCGCTCAATCGTGCGTTTGACCGAACCCAGGTTCGTCCTAGTCCGATTGATGACAACGGGAGGGAGCAAGCACTTGGTCCGGCCCTTGCCCGACCCGGTCCATCCCTTGATCGTTCCCTTCCTCCAATCAATATCCGACAAAGAGAAGAAGATGACCTCCTCGCCCACCCGGTTTGCCGCATCCATATAGAAGGCGGGCCGCTCGAAGGATTTCGCGCCTTTCATAAGTCGCCGAAGTATGGTCCGGGGATATAAAATGCCAATCATCATCGTCCCTCCCATTCTAGCTGAAGCGACCCGCCCACCCCGCAAGCGGGGCGGGCGGAACCGCTGCATGCTTTTACCGTGTAACGTATTTCCTGTAATTTCTAGTGCGCTTTACCATTTTGCATCGTGACATGTACTGTTTGGTGCTTCTTTTTTGGGTATGGGAGTTCGTATTTTTTCTTCGGATGCAGACATAATTTTTCTTGGAGACGGAGTAGATCCGGTACCCTTTTTTCCTGCAATTCGTTAGCCACCTTGCATCGCTCCCGGCTACCTTCTTATTCGAAAATTTGACCTTTTTCCATACCTTTTTTTTGAAGACAAGCGTACCTCCCTTAACCCTCTTAACGTACTTGTTCTGGCGGCCGGTCCGGAACAGCATTAACGCCTTCTTGGCTTCAAAATAAATGTAGGAGGTGTGCTTGCCTACAATCGATGCCTTCCCCCGCTTGATCGCACGAACGGACTCCCTCAGATAACGCGCGCCGTAGAAATCGTCATCGTCAAACTTGGCAATAATATTGCCTCTAGCCCTTCGGATGGCATAGTTCAGACATCGGCCCAGCGTATATCTTTGAGGAAGCTTATACACTCGAACCCGCTTGTATTTTCTCGCCTTGCGCTTATATTTGCGCAGACTCATGCTATTTTTATTCAGGATAATGATAAGCTCCTTGTTTCTCCATCTCTGCCGATTATAGTTGTTCAACAAATTCTTGAAATAGCCAGGTCTTATAGTACATGTAATGATCGTAACCACGTGGTTCAACTCCTTTACATGGAGGTTAGACCCTGATCCTCTTCCACTGGGAATGACGCAGCTTTTTGTACTTTCTACGTCGGATGATCTTCCTGTACAGCTTCAGGAAATTATTGGTCATCACCTTATCGGAAAAACGCTTCTGAACATACCTTCTGCACTTCCTTGCCGAAGGGAGAAGCTTCTTACGCTTCCGTACTTTCCTGGCCATTTGCTTCGTATTCTTACATAACAGCACGGGAAGTCCCTTAAGCACCTCCGGTACGGCCCCCTTACGAAAGCCCAATACGGGGGTACCGCTCGCAAGAGCCTCAATCAGCACCAAACCGAAGGGTTCATCCCAGGTGGAGGTGAACAGGACGCATCTTGCATTCGCCAGCAGCATTCTTTTTCGTTTGCCGGCCACCGGGCCTACAAAGCGGATCCGCTTCCCGAGATGCGGCCTGATTTTGGAATTAAAATATTTCCTATACTTAGGATTGTTATTGAGGGTACCGGCAATGATCAGCTTTCTCTTGGTCTTCTTGGCGACCTTAATCGCCAGATGGACACCCTTCTCCTTCATGATTCTGCCTAAATACAGCAGATAGCCCTTCTTTTTCACCTTGAATTGGTAATCGCGCAGCCGGATCCCGTTATGCACGTAATAACCCTTATTTTTTCCATATTTGCGGAGAATGGTCTTACTGACATAAACGGGAATCTGTACCTTCTTCCTGCCCTTGGAATGGGAGTTGCCGATCGTCGGGATCGGCGGATTCGCCCGGGCTACGATGCCGTAATGGTCGTGAATGATATCGGCATCCTTCGGCATGTGCCTCTTAATGAATCGGAGCTGCTTCCTCTTATTGTTGGACGGATACACATATGTCTTGGTGGCTCTAGTTCGGGAGCCCTTCTTCGCAAATAAAATCACCTTATGCCCACGCCGAACCAATTCCTCCGTCAAGTAATGGATATCGCGCTGCGTGCCGCCATAGTCCTTGGGAGGAACGGGAATCGTATTCGTGGAAATTTGTATGATCTTCAAGACCTATCTCTCCTTTAGGGTTCGTTTATTCCTTGTTCTATCTCCTGGCCACGCCGATGTACTGCCAGCCGGCGCGCTTCATAGCTTCCGCATTCAGAAAGTTACGTCCGTCGAATAAGAAAGCGGACTGCGTCTTGTGCGACCACTCGGCCCAGGGGTAAGCGGAAAATTGCGGCCATGACGTTGCAAGAAGCACCGCGTGAACCCCGTCAACGGCAGCTTCAGCATCCGTATATACGCTAACCCGCTCAAGCAGTGAGGCGTTCGGCTGCCGGGTCCAGCGAATGTCGCCAACACTGCGTACTGTGGGATCGACCACACGAATTTGCCCCGCGCCTTGCTCCAGCAGCCGTTCGATCAGCCGAACGCCAGGCGACTCACGCTGATCGTCGGTATCCTCTTTGAAGGCAACGCCAAGGACCAGCAGCGTCTTGCCCAGCAAGGGAAGCTGATCCTCCACCTTGCTTACGAACCAGTCGATCTGCGAAGCGTTCACCTGCTTTGCCTGACGGAGGATCCCCAGCTCGATCTCCTGCTGCTCCGCCGAATAAAGCAGCTCATCCACATCCTTCGGGAAGCAGGAGCCGCCATAGCCGATCCCGGCATACAAGTGATGCGGCGAAATTCTCGGGTCCATCCCCATTCCTGCCGACACCGCCTGAATGTCGGCCCCAACCCGATCGGCCAGCCGTGCCATCTCATTAATGAATGAAATCTTGGCGGCAAGAAAGCCGTTGGAGGCATATTTGATCATCTCGGCGGTTTCATAATTGCAGATGAAATAGGACGTCGGGAGTCCGTCGTACAGCTTCTTGACAACCTCTATAGCCGCTTCGTTCTCCCCTCCGATTACGGTTCGGGACGGATGAAGGGAATCCTGAAGGGCGACCCCCTCCCGCAGAAACTCAGGGTTAGATACTACATTGGCTTGATATGGCTTCCCCTCCAATCGCCTGGATAGCTCTCCTTGAATCCATCGGTTTGTGCCGATCGGTACCGTGCTCTTCGTTACTACCGTTTTGAGAGCATCAATATGGGTGGCGATTGCATCAATCACCTGCTGAAGATAGGTCAAATCGGCACCTCCGCTTGGGCTGGAAGGGGTACCGACCGAGATCATCAATATGTCGCTTTCGGTAATGGCCCTGCGGCTGTCCGTCGTAAAGTCAATATTGCCCTGGCCTAGCACCTTCCGGAGCAGATCATCCAAGCCGGGCTCGCGAAAGGGCACGATGCCGCTGTTTAATTTTGCTACCTTAGCAGGATCAACATCATAGCCTATAACCTCATGCCCCAGCTCGGCTAAGACCAATGCCGTCGTAGTTCCTACATATCCTGAACCTATGACAGTTACCTTCAAGCCTGCTCTCCCCCTTGTTCCGTCTTGCCTTCCTGAGATCGCTCTTTTGGATCGAACGGTTTGACCTTCGGATCTCTAGTGATCATAAAAATCGCTGATTTTCCAAAGTCGATGGCAACACGTCCCTGCTCCTCCGCCAGCTTCTGGGCAAGGATCACCGCATTGACGCCGGCTGAGATGAGAACAATATCGCACTGAACGGACTTCATCTGAGCCATGACTTTTGGAATTTCTTGATAGTGGGACATTTTGATGGCTTTTATAAATTTGATATCGTACACGTTGTATTTTTCATTTACCAGCTTTTTAAAATCCTTAGCCCAACGGGAGATGAACACTACCCTCTTGCCTCTCAGCATTTCCCAAAATTCCTGGTACTCCACCATATGGCGGTTGACAAACGTATGGCATAGATCCTTAGGTCTAATATTGTACTTGGCAAAGCAGGCATCGGTCAGCGGGCGCAGATGCGATTGTTTGGCTAGAATCTCCTTGTTTTGTTTGTGAGGAATGCCCACAAGATCCGCCTTCTTGATGGCGGTGATCATCTGATCTCGAAGCCGGATATTCGGTAGCCTCACTCCTTTCAAATTCGTGGTCCGCGATAGCTGGGCCCACCTGGTAGCCAACACCTTACGAATGGGCCAAATTTTGTACTGGGCTAAACAAAGGTTTTCGCCGTCTCCCACGCGGACTAGGGAAAACGGCTTTTTCTCTTCCATGGCTGCCTTGATCCTCGCAATGACCTCCACCGTTTTCAGCCACTTTTTTGGTTTTCGTCGACTCACGCTGATCCCTCGCTGTTCTTTGCTCCTGTTATGAATTCCACGCACTCTCATATCAGACTATGCACATGTACAGCAAAGGGCGTGGGCAAACACTAGGGTTTGGTTAGACGCCTAATAGACGATTCTGTTATCACTAAGTCTTCTAAATTCCAATATTTACCTTTTTCATAGACTTTCAAATCAATTTCGTACCAAAATCCACGATTGACCGTAACGGGAGCATGGCTATATCGATACCTTAGGAGTGTACTGCGTTTCTAGTTCTGCTAAGAAAAGTCTGGGACCGTCAGTAAATAGTAGTATAGGAGGTTTTCACATGAGTTCAGATCGCGTTGTCAAAATGCTGCTAGAGATCATGGTTCGAAGAGACCGGAGAGTGGAAAGAAGAATCCGCAAGCAAATTCGCCGCCTATTAAGCGGGCTCGACAAGGATGTGAGTAAACGGGTTCGGCGTGACCTCCGGCGTCTTCTGGCCAGCACCATTCGTAATGAGGTAAGAGGTATACTCTACTCGGAGCAGTTCGCGCGCTTCCTGAGAGAGATCATCGGCCAGCCGCAGCAGCCGCTGGCCGAGCTGGCGAGGAGGTACATGGAGGAACAAATTCCGGTTAGTGTCTTGACACCTTCCGGCTCCGTGGAGGGGATCATCACCAATGTAGGGGTAGACTTCATTGTCGTCCGTGAGCCTCGCGGATCCGTTGTTGTAGTCAACCTCGACAACACCTTAGCCATTCAACCTACAGGATTGGAGTGATTGGAATGACATTTGCTGAACATCTCGCCACTTATATCGGACGTGAATTGCAAGTGTTTTTAACGGTAGATACGATCATCGGTGTTCTGGTTTCCGTCAATGCGAGCTTCGCTGTTATCCGGGTCGGCGACGTTCCCGGGTATGGTACACAAGAGATCACTGTTCTGCTCAGCTCGATCTCCTATGTCCGCGTACAAAGCGTTTAATTAAACAAAAGTAAGGATGAGTAGGGATGAAGCAGGTAACGCCCCCAGAGCATACACTTTCAATCATCGTTTTGACGGTGGAAGCTACCCCTGATCCTTGGATTCTCGATATGACCAAGAGGTGCCGTTACCTGCGGCCCTACGAGTTCATCGTCGTTCTTGATCGGCACAGGAAAACTGTGATCGCTCAAGCCAAAGAAGCAGGCTGCACCATACATGCCGTCGATCAAGCCGTATCCGTCGATGACCGTCGCGTTATGGGCGCAAAGGCTGCCAAAGGAACAACGGTCTTATTCTTGGAGCAGGATTGCCGGCTAGAACCGGAGCAGCTGCTCTCTTTTCTTCAACCCGTTCTTTACGGTTCAGCCCATGCGGTGACGCCGCACCGGAAGCCACTGCAGGAAGACATCTGCCTGCCTCAGACGGAGGAAGTATGGGCTGCATGCTTCAACAGGCTAATGAATCGCGAGGATTTGCTTGCCTGCAGTATGAATGATACTCCGTATGCTCTTACGCAGCATGCCCTCTCCGTGCTGGGAACGGCTGGACTCCAAAACCCCATTGCAGCTTATGCTGCTCTAATGAAAAGCGGCTTAAAGATAGCCCGTTACAGCTACTCTGCACCTGTGACGAAATCCAGGTATACGAATTTGCAGGAGCATGGCGCTGTTCAATACGAGCTTTCACCTTATGAACGGAAGACCATTGACCGCTACCTGCAGGCCTTTGCGAGCTACATTGCCAAACCAAGAGGAGGCTTTCCTGATGGTAATCGCAGACGGGACTTGATAGAGAAGCTCCGCAACGGGATAACTTCCTTTAAGGTCGTCAGATCGAATTCTCATATGAGCACAGATACCGCTAGACCGAATGAACGTGCCCTATCCGTCATCGTGCCGGCACGGAACGAAGAAGCGACCATAGCTCCGTTGCTGGAACAGCTTCATAGATTGGAGCCGGCGGAGTTGATCGTCGTGGTGAACGGTTCCCAAGACCGTACCTGCGAGCTGGCCTTGGCTCACGGAGCCACCGTTGTCCTCTCTTCCGACGCTCTCGGTACCGATACGGGACGCGCACTCGGCGCCTACCACGCCACTGGACGAATCCTTCTGTTCGTCGATGGTGATATGGTTTTGTCAGCTCATGATCTTTATCCGTTCGTATTAGCTATTCGACAAGGCTACGATGTCGCGTTAAACGATCAAAATTATCATTTAGAAAGAGAATTTCCCCTTAGGTCCATCCTTCCGTCCGTATATGCGCTTAACCTGGCCCTGGATCAGAAGCCTCTCGGCACCTCCTCCATGGTGATGGTCCCCTTCGGCCTAAGCCGTAAAGCGCTGAATGCCATCGGCTGGGAGAGCCTGCTTTGTCCGCCCCGCGCCTTGGCCGCTTCTGTGCGTCACGCTCTGCGAATCGTATTGCCGCACCGTGTTAACGTGGAGAAGGCCAACCGTTTACGGCCGGAAAAGCATTTGACAGGAACCGCGATCAACCAGATCGTAGGGGATCATATAGAAGCGCTGCATAGTGTGTTGGATTACCGAAACCACTAGGAGGTGAGCGGTCATGCTGTATCCGCGTATTCCAAATCTCGTCAGTATCGTCATTACAAACTACAACAACGGAAGCTATATACAAGAATGCTTAGACAGTATCCGGAAACAAACCTACAACACCTACGAAATCATTATTGTGGACGATGCGTCGACGGACCATTCCAAACAGCAAATTCTGGAATGGATTGAGGATCACAAGCCGTCGGAAGGCTGTAATGCCTTGTTCCTGCCCCGAAACGTAGGCTTTGCCGGAGCTTTAACGATGGGCTTCTTTATGGCTAAAGGAGAATTTATCGCCGTCCAGGATTCGGATGACCTTTCGCATCCTGAGCGGCTGACCAGGCAGGTTGACTATCTGAGGCAGCACCCTCATATCGACCTTGTTGGTACCAACTACGCTATCTTTAAGGATCGCATACCGGATCATCCGAAGAAGGAGACTTGGATTCATTACGGCCCAAAAATTAGAGAGACGTATGCCAAGGGAGGTCACTGCGTCTGCCATGGGACCATTCTGTTCCGCGCCGCCTTATTCGATATCCTAGGCGGACCGACTAGAAGAATCAAGGGCGCTGAAGACTACGAGTTTATTGTGAAATTTCTGAATCATAAATCTCAAATCGAGAATTTGCCTGAGATCTTGTATTATTATCGGCTGCACCCTCAGCAAAGATCGCTTCAATTTTATTCTAAACAAAGGGGGGAGTAATCGATGAATGTCCTTATGGTTTTGGACAGTATGGCAAGCGGCGGAACCGAAACCCACGTACTGAGCATAGCCAAAAAGCTCAAGGGCTTGGGTATCCAAGTGGCCATTGTCGGGAATCCCGGCTCGTTTGAAGCCGTCTATAGTCGTTTTTTCAAAACGTATCTTACGGATTACGATTGGAGCAAGGCACCCGAACAAGAGTGGATCCGTAAGTACAAAGCCATCATGACCAAAGAGCGCATCTCTCTTGTTCATGTTCACCAGACGCCCTCGGGACTGCTGGCAGCCATTGCGGCGAAGGAGCTGGGGATTCCGCTCTTATTTACCGTGCATGGCACCTATTACCCCAAGGGTGAGCTCGTTCGGCTGTTACAGGAAGCGAGAACCGTCATCAGCGTAAGCAATCCGATTCAAGAATACCTTCAGGGTCTAGGCTTTGCATCCCAAGTCATTCCGAACGGCGTGGATATTGCCGAATACTCGCCAACGTCTGCCGATCCTGCTTTACGCGAACGCTTCGGCATCTCGAAGGATGCGTTCGTCCTCTTATATGTCAGCCGATTGGCCTGGCAGAAGGGGACGATTTGCAAAATGCTGCTGCGCGCCGCCAAGGGGCTTCATATCGCCAACCATACCCAGTTGGAGGTACTCGTGGTAGGGGAAGGTCCTCAATGGCCGGAAATCCGGGAGCTCTCCACCCGCATTGAACAATATCTGAACCGGAAGTTTATCCACTTGGTCGGACAAAGCACGGAAATGCCGGACTTTTACCGGATGAGCGATGCCGTCGTCGGCACCGGAAGAGTTGCGCTGGAGGCCATGGCATGCGGAAAGCCGGTGCTTGCCGCAGGTAATCACGGTTTTTTCGGCTGGGTGGAGCCCGGCGTTTACAAGCTGGCCTGGGATTGCTACTTTGGAGATCATCAGTCCTTGCGAAGCTGTACTCTCCCCTTGATGACGGAAACGCTGCGCAGAGGCTTGCATAATACAGCGCATCTCCATAAGGTAGGTCAGGCCGGACGTGACTGGGTGCTGGAAGCCTTCAACGCGGAGAATGTCAGCAAGGAAATCGTAAAGGTTTATGAGCAGGCAATTCAAGATGAAGGCAGGTTGATGGAATGAAGAGCATTTTATATTTAGGCTGGATCGGCTTCAATAATCTCGGTGATGAGCTCTTGTGGCGCGTCTTTGAACATAAGATGAAGCAATACGGCGAGGACAAGGGCCTTTGGGCGATTCCTTCCCTACCCGGCACTCCCTACAAGGAAGTAGGCAATTATGACGCTGTCGTCATGGGAGGAGGCTCGCTGCTCATCCCGGGATATATTGATCTGTTATATAAAGCCCTACAAGCCGGGAAACCGGTCATGGTATGGGGAAGCGGCTTCGATACGATGGAGAAGGCCGGGGCTGGAAGCTTCCCGACCTATTCGGCGGCCATGGCGGAGCAGCTGACTTCCATCGCCCAAGAAGCCGTCTACTTCGGCGTTCGGGGCCCTTGGACACATAAGGTGCTGGAGACCTCCGGTATTCCGATGGATCACGTTCGGATTAGCGGGGATCCGGGCCTGCTGCTTCGCCACGAACATTCGAACCGTCCGGCAGAGAAGACGATCGGCATCAACTGGGGAACGACCTATAACAAGCTGTACGGGGGCAATGAGCGGCACTTGGAGGATGAGCTTGTCCAATTTGCAAAAAAATGGATACGTGAGGGCTATCGAATCTATATTTATTCCATGTGGGGACCGGACCGTGAGCACAGCAGCCGGCTCGCCGCCAAAATCGGGAACTCGGACCGGGTGACTTTGGAAAACCGCCTGCTGAACGAACAAGAGGTCATGGAAACGATCTCGGGCTTTGAGTTCACCGTCAATTTTAAGCTGCATGCCAACATTATTTCCCACGCTGCTGGAGTCCCTTTCATCTGTTTGGGCTACCGCTTCAAATGCTTCGACTACGCGCAATCCGTTGGGCTTGCCAATTATATTGTCTCTACGGATGCTCCGGGTCTTCACTTAGAGCTTGAGAAGGTCTCCCTCCGTATCGGGGCCAACCGGAAAGCCATTATCGATAAGATGGCTCATTATCAAAGGATTTACCGGGAGAAGCTCGAGCAGCCCTTTCGGAATTCCGTTTGGTCATAAGCCCTTAAGCGTTTACAGCCGTTGGCCTATGGCTTTCGGGCTTTTTTTTCATATACTAATGCAAATGGAAAGGAGTGATATCCATGCTTCCTCCCTATGTGGGTATTCTCGTCAATGACCGATTGTACCACGGCATTCCATCGGGAAAAACCCATTATGAGGAAATCGCCTTATATGAGCAGTTCTGCGCCAAATTCGGCACGCAGCCCTGTTTCTTCCGGCTCCAGGATTACAAACGGGGAGCCGATGAACTGAAGGCGCTTGTGTGCCGTGACGGCAGCTATGTGGAGCAAAACATTCCTGTGCCCAAAGTCATTCATAACCGGGCTATATACCCCGGCAGGAAGGAAAAGAGGATGCTGGAGGCTTGGGCGGACAGAGGATATCAGCTCTTTAACCGCTGGAACCGATACGGTAAGCTGTATATCCACCGCTTGCTCTGGTCACGACGGACCCTGCGGCCTCATTTGCCCGAAACCATGCGCGCCACCAAAGAGAACATATTAGGAATGATGAGCAGCTTCAACGCGCTGATCATTAAACCCGACCGGAGCAGCATCGGCCGGGGCATCATGAAGCTTTGGCGAACGAAGAAGGGCTGGAAGCTTTCCTATCCGGCTGCCGCCAGCATCAGCAATACCACTTGGCATACCATTAGCTGGAGAGGCTTCAGGCTCCCCAAAGTGCTTCTGCGCAGAATCGGAAAAACCAAATATATCGTGCAGCAATGCTTGCCTCTCGCTGCCTACGAAGGTCGTCCCTTTGACCTTAGGGTGTCCGTCCAACGCGGGGCTAACGGAGAGTGGCAGGTTACGGGGATGATCGCAAGAGTGGCGGCGAAGGATGCTTTCCTTACGAACGTGGGGCAGGGCGGGACACCTTATCAGGTAGAGCCGCTTCTGCAATCCGTTTACCCCGATGGAAACGTGGATTGTCTTATCGCAGGGATTGAGCGGTTTGCGCTGGACGTGGTGCTTCTCCTCGGTAACAAAATGCCCCACCTTGCCGACCTGGGCCTCGATATCGGGCTGGATCAAGAAGCCAAACCGTTATTCATTGAATGCAACGGCAAGGATCAGCGTTACACGTTAAAGCAGGCCGGGCTGGTCGATGCTTGGAAAGCCACGTATGAGAACCCTATGGCTTATGCCAGCTATTTGCTGAAGAACGGCTCTTTCAATAAGCAATGAAACGGACTGCTCCCTCCGCTTCAGTCGCGCTCGGGGAACAGTCCGTTTTTTTAGTTGATATAGCCTACCGCATTCCAGTTAATCACGCCGCCGAGCTCCGGCGAGAAACGGGTTCTAATGATTTGTATCGTCACCGAATCCGTTTTCTTCTCTTTAATGCTGGCGTAACAAGCGGGATGGTCCGTCGTGGCAACAAGGGTGTACTGGACATCTGGAAAGGGCTCTTCAAGCGGAATCGTCAGCTCCATGCTTTCATCCTCCAGCTTGAGCTGGAAGGGACACAGACCGAACTGCTGAAGCACGGGTCTCCTTACCGTCTGAACGGGGATGAAGTTCAGCTTGTCGAGCCCTATGCTGCGGTCCTTCAGATGCCGCTCCTCAATAACCTCTGGCGGCAGCTTGGCGCCCGTTACACTGGCATCCGCCAGTTTAGCCTCCGTGACGGAACCGCCGGCCAGTTTGTCTGACGTTACCGAAGCTCCTGTAAGATGAAATCCGGACACCGCCCCTGGGGCCAGCTTTTTCCCCGTCACGGCTGCGTCAGCGATATGGTTTTGCGTAACGGACTCATGAGCCAGATGCACTCCGGTTATCGCCCCCTCCCGGATATGGCTTCCCCCTATTGCACCGGGCTTCACTTTTCTAGAGGTCACGCTCTCGTCGGCCAGCTTCTCCTGTATCACCGCCCCGTCCTTCAGCTTGTCGGCGCCTACGGCAGCGTTCGCCAGCTTCTCTTCACTTACGGCACCGGGTGCAAGCTTCTCCGGCGTGACCGAATCCTTACATAGGTTAATGCTCTTGATACAATCCTCCGCCAGCTTCTCGCCTGTAATCGTCCCTTCCTGCAGTTTATCGCCAGTGATGGAGCTGAAGGCAAGCTTCTCTCTGCCGACAGCACCGTCTTGAAGGTGATGCCCTGCAACGGCACCGGGTTTCAGCTTGCTGCCGCTCACAATGCCTTCGGCCAAGCTCTTCTCGGTAACCGCAGCTTCCGAGAGGTGCTCCTTGCCGACGGAGGCGATGCCCAGCTTCCGGGAGGTAATAGCCTCATCCTTCAGCTTTTCCGTCGTTACCGCTGCATCGGCAAGCTTCTCCGTGACCACCGAAGCGGGTGTCAGATGCTGTGTGGTGACCGCGGACGGTGCGATTTTATCCGAAACGATGGCTTCATCAGCTATCGTATCCGTTGTTACGGAGGAAGGAGACATATGCTCTGTCCGGACGGAGGAGGAGGACAGCTGTTCCGAGGTCACGGCCTGTTTGGCAATATGCCCGGCAAGAATAGCTCTATAAGCTATATGCACCGAATCGACGGAGCCTGCAACGAGATGAGAAGAGGTCACCGCATCCGCAGCCAGCTTATCCGAGGTAATGGCTCCATCACGGACATGTACGTTTAGTACGGCTTGAGGCCGAATGTGCCCGGCACCGATTTGATGATCGGAGATATGTTCGGCGATCACTGCCCCCCGGTCCAGATGCACCGATTGAATGACCCGGCTGCCGATGTGATCCGAGGTGACGGCAGACGGTGCGATTTTTTCCGAAACAATGGCTTCATCAGCTATCGTATTCGTTGTCACGGAGGAAGGAGACATGTGCTCCGTCCGAACGGAGGAGGAGGACAGCTGTTCCGAGGTCACGGCCTGTTCGGCAATATGTCCGGTAAGGATCACCCGCTCTGCTATATGCACCGATTCGACGGAGCCTGCACCCAGATGAAACGAGGTCACCGCATCCGCAGCCAGCTTATTTGAGGTGATAGCTCCATCACTAACATGTACGTTCAGCACGGCTTGAGGCTGAATGTGCCCGGCACCGATCTGATGATCGGAGATATGTTCGGCGATCACTGCACCCCGGTCCAGATGGCCCGATTGAATGACCCGGTTGCCGATGTGACCTGAGGTGACGGCAGACGGTGCGATTTTATCCGAGATGACGGCTTCGTCAGCTATCGTATCCGTTGTCACGGAGGAAGGAGACATATGGTCCGTCCGGACAGAGCAGGAAGCCAGCTGTTCCGAGGTCACCGCCTGTTCGGCAATATGTCCGGTAAGGATCACCCGCTCTGCTATATGCACCGATTCGACGGAGCCTGCACCGAGATGTGAAGAGGTCACCGCATCCGCAGCCAGCTTATCCGAGGTAATGGCTCCATCGCGGACATGTACGTTCAGTACGGCTTGAGGCCGAATGTGCTCGGCACCGATCTCGTTAGCGGAAATATGATCGGCGGTTACCGCGCCCCGATCCAGATGGCCGGATCGGATGACCCGGTAGCCGATGTGATCCGATCTTACGGCGCAAGGCGACAGCTTCTCTGAAGTGACTGACTGCTCGGCCAGCTTAGGGGTCGTGACGGCCTCGTCCGCCAGTATCCAAGTTTGTACAGCCCCCTCTCTCAGCTTCGATGTGGTTACCGCTTCGTCCGCCAGCTTGGCGGTGTCGATGCATTCGTTGGCCAATAACTCCGTATGAATTTCACCGATATGGATCTTATCCGCCGTAATCGACCGGTCCGCAAGCTTCTCTCCGCTGATGGACTGATCCGCCAGATGCTTCATCTGAATGGAGCCGTCCGCGATCTTGATGGAATCAATGATTTTGTCCGCCAGCTTCTCCGGGGTAATACTGCCGTCCTTCAGCTTCTCTCCCCCGATGGAGCCGTTCTGAATTTTATTTCCCGCAATCGAAAGATCACTAATGTGCTCGCTTGAGATGGACTCCAGCGCTATTTTGGAGCCCGCAACGGACCGGTCCGCAAGCTTGGATGAATCCACCGCGTAGTCTGAGAGAGCATGCGTCCCGATGCTGCCCGGTTTGATTTTGGTTGCATCGATCGAACCTGCGGCCAGCTTCTCCCTTGTGATGGCTTCATCGGTGATATCATCGGAGTAGATAAAAGGCTTCGGCCGGTTCGGCAGCCGGCGCTCCTTCACAAGCAGCAAGGGCTCGGACGGCTTCTTTTTCTCCCGATACCCGGCATCCCCCTTCTCGAGGACGACGACCGTTTCCATGGCAGGCAGTAGACTCGTTTGTTCCACCAATACCGCTTCGTGAATCCTGGCGACCGGCTCGACCGGCATCGGCTCCGGCTCCAGCACCGGCGGCTCCTTGCTCGGCATGGATGACCTGCTCTTAGGCGGCTCATCCAACCAGCTTAGTTCATTGATTCGCGAACCGAGCGTCCTTGGTTTTGTCGAAGAAGATTTTCTCCTTTTCTTCATCGGATTGCTCCTTCCATACACCTAGTTATTGGTAACATATGCATTTACCCAGGCAACAGTCACAGTTCATCCTGAAAAAAAAGGCTTCGCACCCAGCAAGGGTACGGAGCCTAAGCCTAATGTTATTTGTTGCCGATCGCAATCCAATTCAATATTCCGTTCAAATCCGACGAGAACTTGTTGCGTACGATCTGGACGACGGCATACTGCGGGTCCTTGCTTAGGACGACGGCATAACAGGCGGCATGATTCGTTGAGGCAACACAAACATAGTTCTCATCCGCGAAGGCTTCCTCCAGCGAAACTCGGATTTCTATCGATTGATCCTCCGCTTTAAACTCGAAGGGCACCAATCCATACTGCTGCAATGTTTTGGCCTTGACGGCCTGCACCGGTTGAAAATTCAGCTTATCGACGCCTACAGATCCCGCTGCCAGCTGATGGCCCGTCACCGCCCCTTGGGCCAGCTTCGCTGTCGTCACTGCGCTGTCAGCGATCGCTTCGGCAGCAATCGCACCCGTTTGGAGATGTGCGGCCCCGATAGAAGCCTCAGCAATTTTCTCCCCGGTGATCGCTTCATCCGCCAGCTTCGAGCCGGTAACCGCTCCCTCCGCGATATTAACGGTCATGACCGCTCCGCCTTGAAGATGAATGGATCGGATGGAGCCCGCTTTGATTTTACCGCCGGTCACACTTCCGTCTTCCAGCTTTCCTTCCGCGATGGCTCCGTTCGGTATCTTATCGCCGGTTACAGCACCCGCTGCAATATGATCACTTACAATTAATCCGTTTTGCAAATGAACAGCGGTGATCGCGCCGGCTTCAATCTTATCGCTCCCCACACTGCCGTCGGCAAGGATATCCCCGGCAACGGACCCTTTCTGCAGGTGGGCCGCTCCCACGGCGCCCTCCGCCAGCTTCGATCCGTGGACGCTGCCGTCTGCCAGCTTCGCTTGCGTTACCGTCCCATCCGCGAGAATATCACCTTGAACGCTGCCGCTTTGCAAATGAGCTGTTCCTATCGCTTCGGCTTGAATTTTTGTACCGTCTACACTGCCGGCTGCCAGCTTAGCGCCGGTCACTGCCTCTGGCGCCAGGATTTCTCCTGCAACAGCACCCGCTTGCAAGTGAGCCGGGCCGACGGCACCTTCAGCGAGCTTCGCACTCGTTACCGTTCCATCTGCGAGGACAGCTCCGGCAACGGCTCCGCTCTGAAGCTGTGCAGTCCCGACAGCGCCGGGCTCCAGCTTGCTGCTGCCGACCGACCCGTCCGCCAGCTTCCCTCCTGTGACAGCCCCGTCGGCCAGCACCTCCTCTGTGATACTGCCTTTCTGCAGATGGAGCGCTCCGATCGAGCCCGCTTCCAGCTTGCTGCCGCTGATGCTTCCATCCGCCAGCTTCGCACTGGTCACAGCACCGTCGGCCAGCTTGATCTCCGTGACCGCACCGTTCACAATATGGCGGTCACGGATCGATTTCGCAGCCAGCTTCTCCGCGGTTACGGCTCCTTCCTCAAGCTTGGAGGTTGTTACGGCTTCGTCCGCAAGCTTGCTGCCCGTGACCGCACCATCCTTGAGCAAATCGCACGAAACTACCCCAGGCTGCAGATGGCGGGCATCGATGAGGTTTGGCGCCAGATGCTCGGAGCGAATTGCCCCATGTGCGATCTTGCTGCCGGTGACGCTGCCCGTTGTAAGCTTCGATTCGCTAACGGCTCCGTCCAGGATGCTCTGGCTCGCTACCGCTCCTTCGCGGAGATGCTCCGTTCCGATAGCTCCCGATTGCAGATGCTTCGCTCCAACCGCCCCTAAACTCAGCTTATCGCTGTCCACGCTACCGTCGGCCACCTTGGCCCCGGTAACGGCACCATCAGCAATGACGCTATCGATTACGGCCCCTTTGGCCAAATGCTCGGAGCGGACGGCGTGCTCCTGCAGCTTATCAGCCGTCACGGCACGGTCCGCGATCTTGCCCGAAACAATCGCGCCGTCGGCCAGCTTCTCCGTTCGAATCGCTCCAGCTGCAATTTTGGTTTCGGTGATGGCCGCATCCTGAAGCTTATCGCTTGATATGGAAGCGTCGCATAGCTTCTCGGTGTTTACGGCACCGGAGGCAAGCTTCGACCCGGTTACAGTCCCATCGGCCAACAACACGCTCGTGACGGAGGAGACAACCGTTTCGACACTCTGCTGAATGCTTTGCTTAAGCTGATCGGCCAGCTTATGCTCCAGATGGAGTGCTGAGATCGTACCCGGAATGATATGATAGCCGGAAATGGACTCCTGCATAATATGCATGCCGTCAATGGTATTGTCCTTGATCTTATTGCCCGTAATAGCGCCTTCATCGATATGACTTGTGTTGACCGCCCCCGCGGCAAGCTTCGAAGAAGTGACCGAGTTATCGGACAGCTTCTCCTCGGTTACGGCCCCCTGTGCGATATGCTGAGTCCCCACGGCGTTCTTCCCAAGCTTATTGGAGATTACGGCCCCGTCCTGAAGCTTCTCTTCGGTAATAGCCCCGTTGACGACATGCTCCGACCCAATGACCGCCGCCGCAATGTGCTCGCTCCCCACTGCGGATTTCGCAATGTGGGCCGCGGTTATCGCTTCGCCGGCAATATGGCCCGTTTGGACAGCCGCCTGCTGCAGCTTACCGGAGGAAATGGCTTGGTCGGCGATGTGAATTTCCGTTACCGCTCCCAGGCTTAGCTTGGAGGACTCGATGGAGCCGCTGGACAGATGAACCGGCGTGATCGCATTCGGCGCAAGCTTTGAGGAAGTCACGCTTCCTTCGGACAGCTGCTCCTCGGTTACGGCCCCCTGTGCGATATGCTGAGTTCCCACGGCGTTCTGCCCAAGCTTACTGGAGGTTACGGCCCCGTCTTGAAGCTTCGCTTCGGTAATTGCCCCGTTGATGACATGCTCCGGCCCAATGGCCGCCGCCGCAATGTGCTCGCTCCCTACTGCGGATTTCGCAATGTGGGCCGCGGTTATCGCTTCGCCGGCAATATGGCCCGTTTGGACAGCCGCCTGCTGCAGCTTACCGGAGGAAATGGCTTGGTCGGCGATATGAATCTCCGTTACCGCTCCTGGGCTGAGCTTGGAGGACTCAACGGAGTTGTTGGACAGATGATCCGGCGTGATCGCATTCGGCGCAAGCTTTGAGGAGGTCACGCTGCCTTCGGACAGCTGCGCCTCGGTTACGGCCCCCTGTGCGATATGCTGGGTTCCTACGGCGTTCTGCCCAAGCTTACTGGAGGTTACGGCCCCGTCTTGGAGCTTCACATCGGTAATAGCCCCGTTGGCGACATGCTCCGACCCTATGGCTGTCGCCGCAATGTGCTCGCTCCCCACTGCGGATTTCGCAAGGTGGGCTGCGGTTATCGCTTCGCCGGCAATATGGCTCGTTTGGACAGCCGCCTGCTGCAGCTTACCGGAGGAAATGGCTTGGTCGGCGATATGAATATCCGTCACCGCTCCCGGGCTGAGCTTGGAGGAGCTCACCGCACGAGGAGACAAGTGGTTCTCCCCCACCGAACCCGCCGCCAGGTGCTGACTGACAACCGCATCCTTCGCCAGCTTGGAGGAGGTAACCGATGCATCCTCGAGCTTATCGGTCGTTACAGCCCCATCCGCCAAATGCTCTGTCGCAACCCCCTCATACTCGATATGTTCGGATAGAACGGCACCATCCGCAATGTGATGCGACAACACCGATTCGAAAGCCAAAATATCGGAAGTAACCGCTCCGTCGACGAGTTTGCTGGTCACTATGGAGTTGTTGGCTATCTTGTCTGAGGTAACGCTCTGACCGGCCAACTGACGATTGCTTACACTGCCGTCAGCAAGTTTATCCGATGTTACCGCCCCAGATTGGATATGCCCCGAAGCGATAGAGCCTGGAGCAAGCTTCTCCGCGGTTACGGCCCCAGCACTTAATTTGGAAGTGATCACTGCGCCGTCGGCCAGCTTCTCTTCGGTGACTGCTTGATCCGCCAGCTTCTGCGGCAAGACAGCTCCGTCAGCCAGCTTCCCGGCATGAATGACTTGATCTGCAAGCTTGCTTGCCGTCACAGCGCCATCGGCCAGCTTATTCTCCGATACAGCCTCGTCACGCAGCTTCTCCGCCGTTATGGAATCATCGGCGATCTTGGCCGTATCAACGGATGCATTGGCCAGATGAACACCCTCTATAGCTCCGCTTTTGATTTTATCCGAGGTGACCGCTTGGTCCTGAATGAGCTCCTCCGATATCAATTGCTCGGATAAATGCTTAGCCTCGATCGACCCCTCGGCTATCTTAACGGAGTCAATGATCTTGTCAGCCAGCTTCTCTGACGTAATGCTGTTGTCGAGCAGCTTTTCTCCGGGAACCGATCGGTCGATCAGTTTGCTTCCCGCAATGCTTTGGTCGCCGATATGCTCGTTTATGATGGAGGAACGTGCAATTTTCTGCTGGGTTACACTATGGTCTGCCAGCTTAGAGGTAACGATGGCAAAATCTACGATGAGCGGAGCTGTAATCGTGTTCAGCTTGATTTTCTCCCCGCTGATCGCCCGGTTGGCAACCTTCTCCTGCGTAATCGCCGCATCGGATATATCATCGGTATAGATAAACGGCCCTTGCTTCACAGGGAGCTTACGGGTAAGCAGCTGTTTCTTATTCGGATTGGCTTCAGGTTCCGAAGTGATTTCCGGCAGAGGAACCGGCTCCAGGACCGGCTGCTCCATCAGCTGAGTAGAGGCGGCACGCGCTTTTTCTTCTTCTTCCACTTGGCTCCGGGGAAGTGCAACGTCGGGCTCTTCAACCGTATCTTGCGGCACGATGATATCATAGGTTGGCGACTTTATTTCATTTGCATCCAGATAATCCAGGAAACTAAGCTCATTGATGTGACTTGATTTTTTTGTCCGAGACGGCTTTTGTGCCCATATTTTTTTTTTTTGCCTTTTCATAGACGACTCCTTCCAAATACTAGTCATTTGCAACATATGCAATGACTTGCCTATGGGCTACTTTTCCCGGTCAATTTGGGCTTAATAGACGACTTTATCTGACCGTAACTCCTGCTCAGCTCCCCCATCCTTCGGGCGACGGTTTGATCCTGAAGCACTTCCAGCAAGGTCGGAGCCAAATTACGTTCCAGCAGCTCCGGCGAAATCAGCCAACCCGTCCTCCCGTTCAGGATCCATTCATCCATGGCGTCGAGGCGTGGCGCGACAACGGGAACACCGTAATTCCGGGCAGCCCGGATACTCTCCTCATCCATTGACAGCAGCACAATGACATCGGCAAGCAGGTACCAGCCGGTGGACTCGACCGAGGGAATGCCGGGAATATGCCAAACATAGCCGTAAAGCTCTTCGGCCAAGGCTTCCCTCAATTTCCGGATGTGCTTTATCACCGATGGCTCTCCGTTAATGATAAGCAGCCGAGCCTTAGGCTCGAGTGAGACCACTTCCAGCATCGACTCGTATAAAAGGCTTAGCTTCTCCTCTGAGGGGTCCATCCCCCTATACAGAATGATCTTTGCTCCAGTCAAACCGAGCTGGTCCAATAACGCCTTCCTTTGAGCTTCTCCCGTTAAGGTCCACCTCGATTCAAACAGCTCTCTGTCTAGCACCCCGAGCATCTCCTTCCGTTTGAGCCTTTTATGTATCGTATTCAACCTGGGAAGGCAGGGTACTATGAGCGGCTCTCCACTGCACTCATTTTCGGCACAAAAAAAGCCCTCCAGCCTTCGAGGACCCTCTCACACAAGGATGTCGCCGTTTATTGGGCATCCTTTTCGCGATGAAATTTAAATTTGCCGTAATCGACCACCACGATTTCTTTAGCTTTGATACCGAGATTCCCCCAATTCGGTCTCCCTTCATAAATATCATCCGCGATAATACCTACGTCCTCAAACTTCTGTTTAAGCTCTGCAACTTTACTGATATATCGTGTCTCCCTTGGGAGCTTTTCCGCTTTTTCCACAATGATCCAGCCCTTTCCTCCCTTCTTAACCTTAACCAGATGATACCGGACGGATTGAGGGGAGTTTTTATATATATGCTTTTCGATTTGGTTACTTACGATTCCCTGCTTGCACGTTGCCACCTTGAGCACATAGCCGTCGTCCATTTCATAAACAATCCGATAATTTCCTATACCAAGAACCTTGTAGGACAGCTTCAGTTTCTTCTCCGCACGCAGCCCTGCTGTTCTCCCTTTTTTATAATCTTTTCTTTTTACCCGTTTGATCCATTTGCGGATAGCCGATTTTGTGCTGCCGTCCAAATACTTGCTTGCCATGGTACCCCCTCCTTCTACTAGTCTTGATTCTAGTATATGTACAACCCATCCATTTAGTTTGTATGATTTGGCAGCAACAATCCAAATTCCGCAAATCGATGACAAAGGCAATAAAATACGGCCCATAGAGATTGCCTCCATGGACCGCTGTCATGAATTTATTCCCACGGAAACGTCGTGGTCAGTACATCCGCAAATTTCTTGCTTTCTTCCCTCCGTTGTCTGCGCATGTCAGCGCGGCCTACGGCCGTCTCATGCAGCCGGATCTCTTCCGCTGATTCCGGTACAACGCGAGGCACCGTCACCGGCTTTTTATTCTCATCCAACGCGACGAAGGTCAAGAAGGAGGTGGCGGCAATGTCCCTTACCCCGGTCCGCAAATCCTCGGTGATCACCTTCACGAACACCTCCATGGAGCTTCTGCCGGTCCAGGTCACGAATGCCTCCAGACAAACCGAGTCCGTCGTTCTCACCGGTGCAAGGAAGTCGACCGAGTCCGTGGACGCGGTCACAACGGAGCATCGGCAATGCTTGGAGGCGGCGATCGAGGCAATATCGTCGATGTACGCCATCAGCTTGCCGCCGAACAACGTATTGTGATTATTGACGTCTGTCGGAAAAATACGGGCGGTTTTGTAGCAGCGCGATTCTCTTGCATAACGTTGTTCCATCATTATTCTCTCCCTATTCTTGTATGTACCCCCGTTACTTGCTCCCCATAGCAGTGAACTCGGGATGCCACTCACAGCTCACCGTGTGGTCGTTCACCATTCCCGTCGCCTGCATAAAAGCGTAGCAGATCGTTGAACCGACGAAGGTGAAGCCCCGTTTCTTCAAATCCTTGCTCATCGCATCGGATTGCGCGGTCGTAGCGGGAACCTCCTGCAGCGACGCCCATCGGTTCTGAATCGGCTCCCCGCCGACGAACCGCCAGATGTAGCGGTCGAAGCTGCCGAACTCCTGCTGCACCCGAAGAAAGGCCTGCGCATTCTGCACTGTGCCCCGCACCTTCAGCTTGTTGCGGATAATGCCCGGATCCTCAAGCAGCGCTTCCAGCTTCGCCTCGCCGTAGCCGGCCACTGTTGCCGGATCAAAGTTATCGAACACCTTGCGATAATGCTCCCGCTTCTTCAGCACCGTAAACCAGCTCAGCCCCGCCTGCGCCCCTTCCAGCGTCAGCATTTCAAACAGCAGGCGATCGTCATGCACCGGGCGTCCCCACTCCTCGTCATGATAAGCGATATATAGCGGATCCCCGTTCAGCCACCCGCACCGCTGTTTTCCGTCCGTCTCACACATCCTTGTTCTCTCCTCCTTTATCTCCAGTCGTGCCATACAGCTCGGCCAGCTCCCGAACGGCCTCCGTTATGGAAGCCTTAAGCTCCTCCGGAGCCGCGACCCGGACCGATGCGCCAAATCCCAGCAGCAATTCCAACGCATACTCCTTCGTCTCCAGATCGGCGACAACACGAATACGTCCCTCCGGATCGGTCTTGTCCGACACTTCCAGAACCGTGACATACCTTGCGTAGCGCAGCCTTCGAAGGACAGCCTTGTTTACGAAAAGCACCGCCTTGTAGCTTGGCAGCTTCTCCTTGAATTCCGCGATCCACCGTTTCCAGTATTGCTCCAGATCGAAGCCCGCCGGCCGGTGGAACGTTTCCTCCAGCACCTCTGCCGCAGCTATCCTGGATACCCGGAAGGAGCGGAGCTCGCCTTCGGCCCCGGCGGCAACCAAGTACCAGGCGGTTCCCTTCGCCACCAAACCTAAAGGATCGACAACCCGCTCTGCGCGCTCATGCTCCTCATCCCGGCGGCGGTAATCGATGCGCAGCCGTTTCTCCTGCCACACCGCCTCCTGCAGCAGCGGGAGCAGCGGCACGGTTTCCGCTGCGTCGTACCAGCCGGCCCCGTCGACGTAGATTCGCTGCCTCGTGAATTCCGCGTCCGGCAAAGAGCCTGCGGGAAGCGCCGCGAACAGCTTGCGCTGTGCCGATTCGGCCGCTTCCCCTAAGCCGAGCTCCGTAAGACGCGCGGCGGAAGCGCCGGGCACGAACAAGCTCCGGATCTCTGTGCGGGTAAGGCCGGTCAGGTTCGTGCGATAACCCTCTGGCAGCCGCCAGCCGCCGCCGTTTCCCCGTTCGGCGTAGAGCGGGATTCCCGCTGAGGCGAGTGCCTCCATGTCGCGGTGCACCGTTCGCTCGGAAACCTCCAGCCGCTCTGCGAGCTGACGCGTGGTCATGCGACGATGTACTTGCAGGAGCATCAGAATGGATAGTAAACGATCCGCCCGCATGAGCCTCTACCTCCCTCCAAATGGAACTCTTCCATGCCACTATACCCGTCTAATATGACAATCGTTGTCATTATTATTGGATAAACTGAGTTTGTAGTCAATCGATTTCATTCCATCATCAGGAGGTTTTTTTTATGAAACAGCCATTGCAAGGCAAAGTAGCCGTAGTTGCCGGAGCGACACGCGGAGCCGGCAGGGCCATTGCCGTTACCTTGGGCGAGGCGGGAGCAACCGTGTATGTTACCGGCCGCACCACCCGCAGCAGCACCTCGCCGATGCAGCGCCCCGAAACGATCGAGGAAACGGCGGAGCTCGTGACGAGCCGCGGCGGCCGCGGGATCGCCGTGCGCACCGACCATACGGTGGAGAAGGACGTCAAGGCCCTGTTCGAGCAAGTGACGAAGGAACAGAACGGTCAGCTTGATATTCTGGTCAATGATCTGTGGGGCGGCGATCCTTTAACGGCTTGGGACCAGCCCTTCTGGGAGCACTCTTTGGCGAACGGGCTCCAAATCCAGCGCCAAGCCGTGCACTCCCATATGATGACCAGCTATTACGGCACGCCGCTCATGGTAGCCCGCAAGCGGGGACTGATCATTGAGATTACCGATGGGGACAGCTACAGCTACCGCGGCAATCTGTATTACAGCCTTGCCAAAATTTCCGCCATTCACTTAGCGGAAGCGATGGCGGCCGATCTGAAGCCGCACCGGGTGACCGCCGTCGCCTTGACCCCCGGCTTTTTACGGTCGGAGGCGATGCTTGAGCTTTTCGGCGTCTCAGAGGCCAACTGGCGGGATGGGGCGAAGAAGGATCCTCATTTTATCGCCTCCGAAACGCCTTACTACATCGGCAGAGCCGTGGCAGCCTTCGCGGCAGCCCCTGACGTCTCCGCCAAAAGCGGACGCGCTCTAAGCACCTGGGAGCTTTCGGACGAATACGGCTTCACGGATATTGACGGAACACGTCCGCACTGGGGACGCTATTATGCCGAGCATGTACTGAAGCTGTAACCGTCCCGCCGCCCCTTGCCTTCTGAAACCAATGTTGCTCCTCTTCGTATGCCGCGATATAATCTTTTTACAGGTAGATAAGGGGTGGCGGTATGGATGATCGTTTAACGGTTTATGAGCAGCAGATCCTCAAGCAGCTAAGCCTCTGGGAGCACGAGCTTCTTCGTCCTCCGGGATTTCTGGAGATTACGTCCAAGGCGGTCTCAACGCGGATTAACAAGGTCATTCCGGAGAAGGTTCACGAGACGATTACAGGCGCGGTGAAGGGCATTGTGCAAACCTCATTGTTCAGCATGGATTACATTCCGAAGAGCGAGCCCCTCCGGGAAGGGAGCCTGGCGATCCGGGACAAACGCGCAGAGGAGCTCATCTCGCTCTACAAGAAAATCGCCGCCGCGGAAGGAGCGGGAACCGGAGCGGGCGGCATTTTGCTCGGGCTTGCCGATTTTCCGATCCTGATCGGCATCAAGATGAAGCTGCTGTTCGAGCTGTCTCATGTGTACGGGCATTCCACCCGGGATTACCGGGAGCGGTTGTATTTGCTGAACGTGTTCCAGGTCGCCTTCTCCAGTCAGAGCAAGAAGGCCGAGATGCTTCGCCATATTCATGACTGGCCGGAGACCTCCGCCTCCCTTCCTTCAGCCGATTCCTACGTGCACCACATCGACTGGCGCCAGCTGCAGCAGGAATACCGGGACACCATCGATTTTCGCAAAATGCTGCAGCTTGTCCCCGGCATCGGAGCGGTTGTCGGCGCTTGGGCGAACTACGGCCTGCTCGATGAGCTGGGTCAGACAGGGATGAACTGCTTCCGGCTTCGCTGGCTTCAGCAAGCCTCAAGCCGGGAACCCGGGCCCCGTGGCCCCGGCTGGCTCAAATAAATGGAGGAGTTGAACATCCCATATGAAAATAAGCAAACAAAACGCCGAGCATTATATTTGGGGAGCCGCATGTGACGGCTGGCATCTAGTGAAGCAGCCGGAGCTGAGCGTCATTCACGAGCGCATGCCCGCCGGCACCGCCGAGGTGCGGCATTACCACAAGCAGTCCCGCCAATTTTTCTTCGTGCTCTCAGGTACGGCTGAGCTGGAGCTGAATGGCTGCGCCATCATCCTCGGCCCGCAGGAAGGCGTCGAGGTGCCGCCCGGCGTCCCGCACCAAATGAAAAACGCCTCGGATACCGAAGCGGAATTTCTTGTGATCTCCCACCCGCAGACGCGAGGCGACCGTTATGAAGCGGAGCCGGTTTAACCGACCGGCCTCTTGCGCATCATTTTCTCCGGCTCCCGTGCGAAGCCGTACTGCTCATACAGTCCGTGCGCATCCCGTGTTCCTAACAGCCCGGACAAGCCTTTCAATTCTTCCGAGTTGACTATAGCATCGACGAGCCGCTTTCCGATCCCCTGTCCGCGGTAAGCTTCATCCACATAGACGTCGCATAAATAATACATCGTAGCATAATCCGTCACTACCCGGGCGAAGCCAATCTGCTTCTCCCCCTCATACACGCCGTAGCAATGCGATGTCTCGATGGAGCGCCGGATCGCTGCCTCTACCCGCTTATCCGCCCAATAGCTCCTCGCCAAGAAGCCCAGAATCGTTTCTACCTTCAGCTTTGCTTTCTCGTCGCTGATGACATACGCATCAAACCGGATCTCCATCCTTAACGCCCCCGTAGTAAAGAGTTTTAAATGGTATCATATACCAGATTTCAAAGAGAGACAAGATCTTTCTATACAGCGCAAAAAAGCCCCCGCCACAGCCATTTAAGCTGCGCAGGGGCTACTATTATTTTACCAAGTGACAAATCCCTTGGAGCCGACACCAGGGTTCGTAATCAAGTCGGTGACCGGCACTGTATAGGCTACGAGAATCAGTACGACCAGCACGCCGACCCACAGTCCCCAGCGCTCGAAGATCGCAGGCGTCTTTTCCGCCGTGTCGCTAACCTCTGCAATTGGGAATTCCTCTTCACCCACAGGCGCTCGGAACAAGAGCACGATGTTGACGATCATCAGGATGACGCCGATGAACAGGATCGTACCGCCGATGGCCATCGCCAC